>NZ_AOLN01000001.1 GCF_000337815.1 Haloferax mucosum ATCC BAA-1512
GGGAGGAGTACTCCCGTGCGCTTCTTCACATTACTTCCAATGCCACGGTTACATTTAAGGCCGTTGATTTAGTAGCTCCATGAGAAAAATAGACACGAGTAGTGTCATAACTTCACTCGCCGGATGTCGTGACATCAACCGAAAGTTGAGCGAAATCAATATTATTAGTTTCCCGTGTGCGCGCATCGCGTGAGATATTGGTTGGGTGAAATCGTTTATATCGGGTCGCTTTATAAGGACAGAGCTACGATTCACGTGCGAGCAATGAGTGGGCCGGCAGACTCCATCGAAATTCAAAACGTAGTCGCATCGACCGGGATCGGTCAGGAGCTCGACCTCGAAGCACTTGCTGACGACCTTCCGGGTGCGGATTTCAACCCCGACAATTTCCCGGGTCTCGTCTACCGCACACAGGACCCAAAAGCCGCGGCGCTCATCTTCCGCTCTGGGAAGATCGTGTGTACGGGCGCAAAAAGCATCGACGACGTACACGACGCACTCGGGATAATCTTCGACAAACTCCGAGAGTTACAGATCCCCGTAGACGACGACCCAGAGATCACCGTTCAGAATATCGTTTCCAGCGCCGACCTCGGACATAATCTGAACTTAAACGCACTCGCAATCGGCCTTGGACTCGAAGACGTCGAGTACGAGCCCGAGCAGTTCCCCGGACTTGTCTACCGGATGGACAAACCAAAAGTCGTTATTCTCCTCTTTGGCTCCGGAAAAATCGTCATCACCGGTGGCAAGCAGACTGACGACGCGGCGACCGCAGTCGAGGAAATCGTCGAGCGTATCGATGCGCTCGGTCTCCTCGGATAGACGCTTTCGACCCCATTTTCCGTTGCTGATGAGTACCACAGGACCATCAATACGAGAAGCGTCGGACTCGTCCGAGACGAGTACGTGTGTATGTGAACGGGACGGTATCTCCCACGGTGCAGAGAATAGAAAGACAGAGTTACCGACAGGAGTTGAAGAAAGTCTACTACGTGTCCGTGTTCTCCGTAAGGACATCTTTCACTACGTCGGGGTCTTCCAGCAGTTGGTGTTTCGTATAGCTACCTTCGGCGCTCCCACCGCTGTGTTTGGATTGTTCGATAATATCGAGGAACGCGTGTTCTTTCAGCAAGTCGCGGACGCGCCGGAGTGACAGGCTATCGGAGCCTTGCTGTCGGCAGATATTTTCGTAGACCTCGTAGACGCGACTCGTCCGAAAGCCGTCCTGTTGTTGGTTCGACAGCGAAAGGATAGCGAGTGCCTGAAGCACGTATCGGGAGTGTGGCGTTGACCCGCGAATCAGTTCGCGGAAACGGTCGGTTTCCGCTCGCTGACGCGCCTGTGTGACGAAGTTTTCTCTGACCGTACTGGCGCCCATGGATTGTGCTATCTCGCCTGCGTACCGGAGGATGTCGATTGCTTTCCGTGCATCACCATGTTCGCGGGCGGCGAGTGCGGCCGCACGCGGAATCGTCGATGGATCCAAAACACCGTCACGGAAGGCATCACTACGCGCGTCCATGATGTCGCGGAGTTGGTTCGCATCGTATGGCGGGAAGACGAATTCGCGTTCACAGAGGCTCGATTTGACGCGCTCGTCCATTCGGTCTTTGTACTGAATCTTGTTGCTGATGCCGATGACGCCGAGCTTACAGCCGGCAATCTTTCCCGCCTCGCCAGCACGCGACAGTTGCATGAGAATATCGTCGTCACTCAGTTTGTCTATCTCGTCGAGAATGATGAGCACGACGTCGTAGAGTGAGTCGAGGATACGCCAGAGTCGCTTGTAGTACGTCGAAGTCGAGAGACCCTTATCAGGAACTTTGATTCCCGTGACCGCAGTTTCGTTCACGCTGTCGGCGATCGTCTGGACCGCTTGCGTTTCGGTAGTGTCCTGTGCGCAATCGACGTACGCAAAGGTCGCTTTCACACCTTCTTCTTCAGCAGTTTCGACGAGGCGCTGTGAGACGTATTTGGCGCACAACGACTTTCCGGTCCCCGTTTTCCCGTAGATAAGAACGTTACTCGGGCTCTGTCCGAAGATGGCAGGATTCACCGCCGTCGCAAGACTCGAAATTTCGTCGTCACGACCGACGATGCGACCCTCACCCGGGAGATGGTTAATCTCCAACAACTCCTTGTTAGCGAAGATGGGGTCCTCTCGGGTGAAGAGGTCGTCGCTGGCGTTAGGCATGTTCGCAACACACCACGTTTCCGGTGAAAGGACTTACCATTCGGCGTAGCACACACACACCGGATTTCCGGTGAACCACCACGAACCTCCGTTTCCTGTCCACACGAAATGGAGGTATTCGTTCACCGGAAACACGGTGTGGGGGTACTCTATTGGTACTAAAGAAGCGACACAGCACTCGAACATCGAGAGAACGATGGGAAGCATCTTCCCAAAGCCTCGGAAGAGGAGTAGGCTAGACGAGGTGACGCACTCTTGAGCGGCGTCTACGGCGCGAATTCAAAGTCAACGCACGGATAGCAGACAGAATAGGCGACCGGCAACAGTTAACGATGCAGACACTAAGCGGGCACGACCAGTCAAAGAACTACTTGTCGTGGAGAGATTGTCGAGCAGAACACGGCAACGAACGGTTGGATTTCTCGTACACGTATTAACAGGACTCAGCCGGAGTTATCCAACCCTAACTCGGACGTCTCTTTCGACTCAAACAATACTCGAGATTCGAGTATTATCTTGTTTGCGAGTGTATCAATGGTCGGTAACACAAATAAACTATTTAACTATTTCTATACCCTGTGTAAACGAGGCTACGTTCGAATTGAGAGATATAGAACCACAAAGGATGGAACGAACGCAAAAATCGTCCCGTTTCTCCGGAAATACAGTGCTTGTCTCCGTGACGTACCTCTCCTTCCGAGCATGTCTTTTAGCTCCTCTTCTCACCGGTTTCACCGGAAACGTGGTGTGTGGGATATAAGTGGACCGATTCGATTTCTCGTGGCTATCGTACAGTGCCGTACACGACCCTAATCTCGGTATTACGGCGTCCCTGGACCCTCTCGTGTCTCCTATTCGTTCACCGGAAACCCGGTGTGTCTGTGAGACGAGTCATACAATCTTCGCTGTGACCCCTCCCTACGCGCTCGCCCATTTCACCGGAAACACGGTGTCTGTCAGCGCTACAACGTTCCCAACTATCGTTATGTTGGTCTACTCATGCGTTTCCTGTCGGTGGCTGTGTTCGTCTACACGATAGTTTGAGTCGATATCGTCTCGCCACCCTCACGTCTCCGAATATCCCTGGCCACCTTCTCGCTTTGATTCATCGGAAACGTAGTGTCTCTGCCCGTCCCTGCCGTTTTCTTGATTCACCGGAAGCGAGGTGTGCGTGACCGTCTACGACCGCGGTGTCTTTGCTCTCGTCGGCGAGTCAACCCACCGGCACGATTCACCGGAAACGAGGTGTGTAACGGACTGGCGTGCAATCGTGACTCTTCGGCGTGGCAGACTGTGCCGTTCTCGTGGCGTCAATGCAATTACCCCGGAGAACCAACTAATTACTCATGCATACGCTCGGTCGTGTGTGGGCGCGTCTCCGAGAGGCGATATCGTCGGGAGAAGGCCAATCGGAGTGGTCCCTAAAGTGGTCACGTCAAGTCGAGTCACGATGGTCCCGACCGAAGGAAACCGTCGATTGCTTTCGCTTCGACGATGGGTACGTCACGACTGTAAAGTACGAAACTCGTGATGTCACGTGGCAACTCACGCCCGGTCAGGTTCCGTTGGCGAGTGCGCTCGCCATGGCGACGCTATACCTCGAACATAAACTGACGCCGCAAACAGATCCAGAAGGGCGTCCCTTCATCGGACTGGCCGACCACGGTCCCGTACAAGTGTTCGAAGAGATACCTCCCGAACCGGTCGAATACGTCTACCTCGACGGTATTCGAACGCTCGAAGAGTTTCCCGACTTTCTCACCATCGACAACGACCTCCGGTCCGTCTTCGACCAAATGGCGCCCGCCCAGTCGAGAACGTCACGCTGAACAGGGACCGTCACGCTGAACAGGGACCGTCACGCTGAACAGGGACCGTCACGCTGAACAGGGAACGTCACGCTGAACAGGGAACGTCACGCTGAACAGGGAACGTCACGCTGAACAGGGAACGTCACGCTGAACAGGGAACGTCACGCTGAACGGGGAACATCACACTGACCCCGCGAACGTCACAGTGAAACAATCGTACCCGCGCAACTTTCGTAGGCGAGTGTCCGGCCACGGGGTGGCGTTCTTTGCCACCCGGGTGTCGCAAGCCGTTTCCCCGTCGCGTCCGTATCCGGAGTCGATGACTGCCGAGGACGAGGACCGAGAAATCCCTCCAGACGAGTCGGGCACGCGGAGTTCAGCCTCCGAGCCGTCGGATTCGTTCGACCGAGACACGTCCGGCCGAGACGCGTCTGACCAAGACGTACTGGACCGACTCGCTGACGTGACAGACACCGGCATACCGGACGATGGTACCTCGGATGGCGGCATCTCGAACGACAGCACCTCCGACGACGATATCTCTCTCACCTCGTTCTACGAAGCCCTCGAAGCCGAGGGCCGACCAGTCGTGACCGCACAACAGGTCGCCCGCCGTCTCGACGTATCCCAGGCGGATGCGCTGGATGCACTCGACGTTCTCGCAGACGCCGGCAAAGTCGAGCACGTGGCTGTCGAGACCGACCCACTCGTGTGGTATCCAACGGAGTGGGGTGAACTCGCGTCGCGTGAGCGAATCGTCTTGTTCCCGAAGCGCCGCGAACTCGTCGTCGATAACCCGACCCAGTACACGCGAGCACGACTCTCGCAGTTCGCGCACCTCGTCGATACCACCGGAGACCGCGAGGGGCGAGGCCGCGGCTATCTCTACCGAATCCGTCAAGAAGACGTGTGGCAGGCACCCTTCGACGATGTTCACGACCTGCTTTCGATGCTTCGGTCTGTCCTTCCGGAACGTTCGGCCCACCTCGAATCGTGGGTCGAAGACCAGTGGAAGCGTGCCCACCAGTTCCGACTCTACTCCCACGAGGACGGCTACACGGTTCTCCAAGCCGCAACCGAGAGCCTGATGGGGAACGTCGCGCTTCAGAAACTCGACGAGAGCCAGGTTTACGCGCCGATTTCGGACACCGAGTCGTGGGTCAGAGACGAGGAGATCGCGGCCATCAAACGGGTTCTCTACGACGCGGGATACCCGGTTGAAGACGACCGCGACCTCGAAGACGGCGAAGAACTCGACATCTCGCTTCACATCGACCTCCGCGACTATCAGCAAGATTGGGTCAATCGGTTCATCGACCAGCGCGCCGGCGTTCTCGTTGGGCCACCCGGAGCTGGAAAGACGATTGCGGGTATCGGGGCACTCGGTGCGGTCGGCGGCGAGACGTTGATTCTCGTTCCCAGCCGTGAACTCGCACGGCAGTGGCGCGAAGAACTACTCTCGACGACCGACCTCACACGCGACCAAATCGGCGAGTACCACGGTGGGTCGAAGGAAATCCGCCCCGTGACGATCGCAACCTACCAAACCGCGGGGATGGACCGACACCGCTCCCTGTTCGACTCCCGTCGATGGGGGCTTATCATCTACGACGAAGCTCACCACATTCCCAGTCGCGTCTTCCAGCGAAGCGCCAATTTACAGTCCAAACACCGCCTCGGACTGTCTGCGACGCCCATCCGCGAAGACGACAAAGAGGCAGAAATCTTCACCCTCATCGGCCCGCCAATCGGGACCGACTGGAGCAAACTCTTCGACGCGGGCTACGTTCAAGAGCCGGAAATCGAAATCCGATACGTCGGGTGGAGCGACGATATGGCACGCAACGAGTGGGCCGCGAGTGACGGCCGTGAGCGACACATGCTCGCCGCGATGAATCCCGGGAAGATATTCGAGATTCGCCGACTCCGAGCTCGCCACGCCGACTCGAAAACGCTCGTTTTCGTTGATTACCTCGACCAAGGAGAGACCATCTCCGAGGCGCTCGACGTTCCGTTCGTTAGCGGCGAGACCAGACACCACCGCAGAGAAGCGTACTTCGAGGCATTCCGCGACGACGACCTCGACACGCTCGTCATCTCTCGAATCGGTGACGAGGGAATCGACCTCCCGAACGCGGAACTCGCAATCGTCGCATCCGGACTCGGTGGGTCCCGTCGGCAAGGCTCCCAACGTGCGGGCCGAACGATGCGTCCCGCCGGTAGTGCACTCATGTACGTCCTCGCCACCCGTGGCACGAGCGAGGAAGACTTCGCACAGCGCCAGATGCAACACCTCGCTGGGAAGGGTATCCGTGTTCGTGAAACCAACGCTGACGAGTCCGAGCCATCGAAGCCCGAAAGCTCACCCGAGACGGCTGACTCGGACTCAGACTCGGATTCAAATTCTGATTCGCAACCGGACCCTGACACGCCACCGAGTAACTGACTGAGAGCGACCGAGAGGGTGCCCCCGGTTTAGCAGTCGAGTAGTTCTATTTTGACCGTTGAGTCGTCAACTATCGCACTTCAGTCGGGCGCTTCTGGCGACAAATGAGAATTCTTAAGTCCGACCGCAGATTCAGATTCTCTTGACCGCTCTTAGCTCAGCCTGGCAGAGCAGCCGACTGTAGATCGGCTTGTCCCCCGTTCAAATCGGGGAGAGCGGACTCGTTTCTGACGTCGTCTGCGAACGAAGTGAGCCAACGGCGTCTGCCGAGACAACCTCGACCTGATTTGAGCAGTGAGCGAACGTCGTGAGCGAGTGGGTTCAAATCGGGGAGAGCGGACTGCTTTTAATACCTGCGAGCTTTTGCTTTGTCTCCCACTCCAATGAGCGCCAGCGAACGGGAGATAATGAGTCGAGCCGAACAAGTTTTGCGCACTGAAATGAACTATCTATCCTATATACGTCTCCAGTGACGACCATACGTTTGGTTCCTATCCCATCTAGTACGTGGATTTCATACCATGAGTTATCAGTATTATAACGACTTATGCTTGGTTGGTCCGTACGTGTGGGCAATGACGACTCTTGCTTCCGCGCCGGTAGTGGTGAACGTCCGCGTCGAAATGAACGACCACGGAACGATGACTGTCGAAGTACACGAGACGAACGAGACGCGGCATCTCGTCGCGTATGAGTCAGAACGCATTCGTGATGCACTCGCGTCGCTTCCCGAGGGTGCGCGGGTTCCCATCGAGATGGTTCGTGCCGGGTCGCGTTCGAACGTTTGGAAGGCGGTGGCGCTCCACGGAAGACGCGTCCCCAACCCCGACACTTCTCATTCCGTCACGACGGCCAACTGACCCGTCCGATACCGGACTCGGAACTCTGTTACCACTGTTCGATTCGATTGTACCTCGCCATCGCCGCCACGTCCAGCCGTTTTGAGCGCACGACGAACCGCCGAGGCTATACCGTTTGCCCGTGTTCCGCAGTCCAATGAGCTTCGTCACCGAAGTTGCGGTCCGATTCCGCGACCACGATTCGTTCGGCCACGTCAACAACGCCGTCTACGCGACCTACTGCGAACAGGCCCGCGTTCGATATTTCGAGGACGTGATGGGAGTTCCGCTGTCGGACCCGCACATCGTCGTCGCACACCTCGAACTCGACTATCAGGCACCGATTGAAGGCGTCGGAACCGCCGAAGTCGAGGTCGAAGCTGGCGAAATCGGCGACAAGAGCTTCCCGCTTTACTACACTGTCTCCTACGAGAGCGAAGTCGTCGCTACCGGCGAGACGGTCCAAGTCGCGATGGACGAAACCGGTCGCCCGACTCGCGTCCCGGACTCGTGGCGCGACGCGATAGCCGCTCATCCGTAAGAACCCGTACTCGGTTTCTATCGTGTGAACGTCGACGCAACGAGGAACTGCGTAAGCGACCACGCCGTCCGTTCCCTATACGGTATTCGTTCACATCGGAGTTCGTGTCTGCGCGTGCGGTCCGTGTCGGACTGTGTCGTCTGAATTGGACTGTGTCGGCCTGAACTGGACTCGGTCGGATGGGTCGGACTGCCGTGCTGTATCTGGTTCTCGGCCCGTCTTCTGCCGATTCAACCTCTGTCTTCGAGACACGACTCTCCTCTCCACAAACCTATTACAATCGCTCTCGTAACGCTTACACCGTGCGTCAGATACGCACGACGGTACTGAGACAGGAGTATTAAATAGTCTCGTGATAATCCTGTGATATGCCTCGGGGAACACTTAACGAAACACGACAGGCGGATGGGAACGTCGAGACCCCACTGTCCCGGGCAGGTGAGCGCGTCCTCCATATCGGTCGAGACCGACCGATTCGCATCAGTGCCGGTCACCGCCTCCTCCACCACGACGGTAAATGTAGCCGCCCACACGGTCACAACTACGAAATCACCGTCCGTGTCGTCGGCGAACTCACCGAGGAGGGATGGGTCGTTGACAAGGGTGACGTAACCGATGTCATCGACGAATGGGACCACAGGTTCCTCGTCGAGGATGGCGACCCGCTTGTCGACGCCTTCGAGCGGTCCGGCGATGCCGACGCGACGGTCGTGCTCGACGTCCCGCCGACAGCCGAAGCGATGGCCGTCATCCTCGAAGAGAAACTTTTAGCGGCACTTCCAGACACCGTCTCGTCGATTTCGGTCGAAGTCAGCGAGACGTCTGAACTCTGCGCCGGATTCTGATTCTCATGCCCGTCTCTGATTCCGTCATCCGAACCGACACCGACGCCGACGGCGAGCGACTACCGATCAACGAACTATTCGCATCGCTCCAAGGAGAGGGCAAACTCGCCGGTGTCCCGAGTACGTTCGTCCGCACGAGCGGGTGCAACCTCCGCTGTTGGTTCTGCGATTCGTACCACACCTCGTGGGACCCGACGCACGCGTGGATGAGCGTCGAAGAAATAGTCTCCGAGGTACGCACGCTCGACCCCGACCACGTCGTCGTCACCGGCGGCGAACCGCTCATTCACGACGAAACCTCGTCACTCCTGTCGGCGCTCGCGGACGACTACCATCTCACCGTCGAGACGAACGGAACGCTCGAAACCGACGCGCCGGTCGATTTAGCGAGCATCAGTCCCAAACTCGCGTCATCGACGCCGACACCGGAGAACGCCCCGGAAGACACTGACCCCGGCGTCTGGACCGACAGACACGAATCGTCTCGTATCAACCTCGATACGCTCGCCGCGCTCGTTGAGCACGCCGACGACTTCCAACTCAAATTCGTCGTCACCGGCCGCGACGACCTCCCCGAAATCGAGTCGGTCGTTGCCGACGTTCGCGGCGTCACGTCACGCGAGGTCCGAGACACCGACGTACTCCTCATGCCCGAAGGCCAGACCCGCGAGGCGCTCGCCCGAACCCGAACCCGGGTCGCCGACCTCGCGGCGGAGTGTGGCTACCGATACACGCCGAGACTCCACGTAGACCTCTGGAATGACGCTCCCGAGACCTGAATCGCCCGAAAACCGACGCTCTTCGACACGAACATGACTGACGACTCTCACGACACACACAGTAGCGCCAGCGGCACCGCTCGTACGAACGAAAAACGCGCCGTCGTTCTCCTCTCCGGTGGCATGGATAGCGCGACGACCGCCTACGAGGCCAAAGCGCGCGGATACGAAATATACGCACTTCACACCTCGTACGGCCAGAAAACGGAGTCGAAAGAGTACGACTGCGCCCGAGCGCTCGCGGACGAACTGGACGCCAACGACTTCCTCCACATCGAGACGAGCCACCTGAAACAAATCGGCGCGTCGTCGCTCACCGACGACGATATGACGGTCGAAGACGCCGACATGGAGTCCGACGAGGTGCCGACCTCCTACGTTCCATTCCGAAATGCTAACCTCCTGTCGATGGCCGTCTCATACGCCGAGGCAAACGATTGCGACGCCGTGTTCGTCGGTGCACACTCCGAAGACTACTCGGGCTATCCGGACTGCCGACCCGAGTTCTTCGACGCCTTCGAGGCGATGGTCGATGTCGGCACGAAACCCGAGACGCACATCTCGCTGGAGGTTCCGTTCGTCCACGACGCGAAGACGGACATCGCCCGCCGCGGTCTCGAACTCGGCGTTCCCTTCGAGCACACGTGGTCGTGCTACCGCGCCGAAGCCCCCGCCTGCGGTACCTGTGATTCCTGTGCCTTCCGCTTGCAAGCGTTCCAGAACCTCGGGGAGCGCGACCCGATTCCGTACGCTGAACGCCCCGATTACACCGACGCGGAGTAAGCCCGAACGGAACCGGGACCGGGGCTGGCGCTGAGACTGCGGTTGCGCCCGAACCTGAAACTCAGATTGGGATTCGTACTGGGACTGCCGTCGCGTTCCAGTGCCGCCACACCAGTTCACAAAACGCCGGTGCCCAAATCCTCAATTATCTCTAGACAGTCATGTATTCACATGGCACATGTAATCGTCGTCGGTGGTGGCGCGGCAGGACTGTCGGCGGCACTGTTCACCGCGAAAAACGGACTCGACGTGGACGTATTCGACACGGACGAGACGTGGCTTCACAAGGCCCATCTGTTCAACTATCTCGGTATCGAATCCAAGGACGGAACCGAGTTCGTCGAAGATGCACGCGAGCAAGTAGAGGCGTTCGGCGCGGCACTGCACGAGGCGGAAGTCACTGCCGTCGAGCAGTCGGACGACGGCTTCGTCGTCACCGCCGACGGGACAGACCACGAGGCGGACTATGTCGTCCTCGCAACTGGTGCGAACCGTGACCTCGCCGAGGAACTCGGTTGTGACCTCACCGAAGACGGCGTCGTAGACGTAGACGTGACGATGGAGACGAGCGTCGAAAACGTCTACGCGACGGGCGCGATGGTCCGCGCCGAGGAGTGGCAGGCAATCATCTCGGCAGGCGACGGCGCGGCCGCCGCGCTCAACGTGTTGACGAAGCAAAAAGGCGAGCACTTCCACGACTTCGACACGCCAGCGGACGCAGAGTAGCTACGTACCGCTCGACCGGAGTACTGCCCGACTGGACGAATCGTTCTCTTTTCGATACCACAGCCGAACTGGTTGGAGCCGATTCAATCGAACTCGGTCACCCGACGGATTCGACCTGATTCGAAACTCGACTAACTCGAACGACTTCAACGGATTCGACCGAACTCGACTGACTCGACCGAACTCAGCGGCTTCGAACGAACTGGTCGAACCCGGCAGATTAGACTCGGTGTGGCCCACTTCGACGCATGCCACCTACTTCGACTTGACCAGTCACGCACGACACTGGATGTCGGTCACGCCGCAAGCGGTAAGGTATCACTACCCATCACTCGGGCTGTGTCAACGACCGACTTCGACGGCCCGGTTTCGCCGCTCACTGGTCTCGCCATCGCCATACTCGCGGTTAGTACGAGTGCGATTCTCGTCCGATGGAGCGCCGCCCCGAGCCTCGTAAAAGCGTTCTATCGCGTCCTGTTCACGGGCTTTCTCTTGGCACCGATTGCGATCGTTCGCCACCGGGACGCGTTGGCTGTGATTTCGCGCCGCGATCTCGTTGCGGCCAGCGGCGCGGGCGTGGCGCTCGCGGCCCACTTCGCCTCGTGGTTCGAAAGCTTGAATCACACGACCGTCGCCGCGAGCGTCACGCTCGTCCAGGCACAACCGCTTTTCGTCGCGGTGGGCGCGTGGGCGTTCCTCGACGAACGGGTCGGTCGGCGGACCACTGTTGGTATCGCAGTCGCACTCGGCGGGATGGTGTTGATGTCTGTCTCAGACCTGTTCACGCCGAGCGGCGCGCCACGCCCTCTTTTGGGCAACGGTCTCGCCGTCGTCGGCGCAGTCGCGGCCGCCGCGTACGTTCTCACCGGCCGAAGCGTCCGCAGTCGGGTTGCGCTCGTCCCGTACGTCGTCGTGGTGTACAGCGTCTGTGCGGTCGTCATCCTCGCGCTGACGCTCGTCAACGGCGACCCACTCACCGGTTATCCCGCCCGTGAATGGCTCTTATTTCTCGGCATGGCGGTCGGTCCGGGTCTCTTCGGACACACCGTCATCAACTGGTCGCTCGCCCATCTCGAATCGAGCGTCGTCTCCGTCTCCCTGCTCGGGGAACCTGTCGGCAGTACGATTCTTGCGCTGTTTCTCCTCGGTGAGATTCCCACGCTCCCGACTATCCTTGGCGGTACCGTCGTCCTCTTTGGAATCTATATCACGTCGTCGTAGCGTCTCAACCGCAATTATGACAGATAAAATTCGATTGTGGTTGATGTTTCTTCCCGGTTACTTCGACACTCGTTCTGTTTGTTATCGAGCCTGATAACCGCGTCACAACGCTCATTAGGGTGAGCAGATGCTAGTCGGTATGGACGACGGGTCTGGAGTTGACGTTCGCGTCCTCCACGTTGACGACGAACCGAGCCTCACGGACCTCGTTTCGATTTACTTGGAGCGTGAGGCTGGCGACGTTGACCTTTCAGTGTTGACGTCGAACTCGGGTGCGGACGCGCTCGAACGACTCCGTCAAGAGCAGGTTGACTGCGTCGTCTCGGACTACGATATGCCCGATATCGACGGGCTAGAGTTCCTCAGAGCGGTCCGAGCCGAACATCCAGACCTCCCTTTCATTCTCTTTACCGGCAAAGGCTCCGAGGAGGTCGCCCGCGACGCCTTCCGTGTCGGCGCGACCGACTACATGCAGAAAGACACCGGAACCGACCAGTACACCGTTCTCGCAAACCGCGTCGTCAACGCGGTCTCGCAGTACCGAGCGAAGGCGGCCTCGGAGCGGTACGGAACCGCAATCGAAGTTCTCGACAGCGGCGTCTACTCGCTCGACAGCGACGGCCGATTCACGTCGGCCGACGGTGTTTTTTGCGGTCTCACCGGCTACGAACGCGAGGATATTCTCGACCGACAGTTCGCCGACCTCGCCGCGGACTCGGGAGACGAAATCCGGAACGCGTTCCAGAAAGTCATCGACTCCGACTCGGCCGACACAGAACGGTTCGAGACGGTCCTCTCGTCGGGACCGTCCTACCCGCACGACGACGAATTGCTGTGTGAGGGGCACCTCGCACTTCGGCCGACCGAGGACGACGAGGCCGCCGTCATCGGCACGCTTCAGGACGTTACCGAGCGCCGTCACCGACGGAACCGACTCCGGTACGAAACGCGGTTACAGGACGCCGTCTTGGACACTTCGACCTCGCTGATGAGCGCCGAGGCCGACGAAATCGGCACGAAAATCGAGTGGACGCTTCAGACGGTCGGCGAAGTCGCGGACCTCGACCGCTGTTCTGTCTATCTCTACAACGACGAGACGAACGTCGCCGCGTGCGTACACGACTGGAACCGAGGAGCAAAAATCGAACACCCGGCTCGGGTTTCACTGGACGAGGCTCGCTGGTTGCTGGAGCGACTCCACCGCTTCGAGAACGTCCGTCTCCACTGCGTTTCGGACCTGCCGCCCGACGCGTCGAACACGAAACAACTGCTCACGGAGACTGAAACCGGCGGCTTCGTCGCCGCGCCCATGGTTTCGAAGTGGTCGTTCGTCGGCTTCGTCGTCTTCGACGTTATCGACACGACTCGCTCGTGGACCGACACCGAAGTTGACCTTCTTCGGTCGGTCGCCAACAACATCACCCACACACTCGCCCGAGAGCGCAGAGAACGCGAACTTCGCCGACAGAACGACCGACTCGACGAGTTTGCGTCTGTCGTCTCCCACGACCTTCGAAATCCACTCAACGTTGCGAAAGGGTTCGTCGAACTCGCCCGCGAAGAAGAGGACGTGGCCTACCTCGACCGGGCGCTGGACGGAATTACGCGCATGGATACGCTCCTCAACGACGTGCTCTCGCTCGCAAGACAGGGCCGGAAAGTCGGAGACACGAACGCCGTCAACATCGCCGACGTCGCCGAGCGGGCGTGGAAAGCAGTTGATACCGGCAAGGAGGCGGTGCTCGTTGTCGAAGACGGTCTCGGAGCGACGCAAGCCGACCAAGGTCGGTTCCAGCAAGCGTTCGAAAACCTGTTTCGAAACGCAGTCGAACACGGGTCGAAAACCGACCAGCCGTCAGCAACCGGGACAGTCGAACGCGGCTCGTCAGGCGCACACTCCGCCCGGGACGACGAACTCGTCGTCCGCGTCGGGCCGACCCAATCCGGATTTTACGTCGCGGACAACGGTCCCGGCATTCCGGACGAAAAGCGTCAGACCGTCTTCGAACACGGTCACACCACCTCTCAATCCGGAACCGGATTCGGTCTCTCTATCGTCGAGAGCATCGTCGAGGCCCACGGCTGGGACATCTGCGTTACGGGACCCGAGTCCGACCTCGGCGGCGCGCGATTCGAGGTCGATATCGGCGGCGTCCGCTCCGAAGTCGAACCGCGATTTTCGCTCAGTGACGACTGAACACCCCGGCTAGCCGCCGTTTCCCCGTTCTCTTCTGTTTCCTCTCGGCACCGTCGATTTCGACCGTTTCGACTGCCTGAGTTATTCGAGGAGCGCCTTCGTCTGTCGGTGTCGCCCGCGGAACATCGGGTCGAACCCGAGACCACCGAAGACGCCCGCAACGTCGCCGAGCGGGCCGAACGGGAGTTGGTACTCGACGCGGTCTTCGAGAATCGTCTCGTCGCCGTCGGCGACGAACCGGTGGGTGTGGACCCATCGCGGGAAAGGACCGCCGACCATCTCGTCGCGGAACCACGCCGTCGTCTCGCTTTCTTCGCGGTCGGTGATGCGCGATGTCCAGCGCTGTCGTGGTCCCACCCCGAACGGTTGCATCGACATGTCGATTTCCGTGCCGGCGACGAGCGCCTCCGGGTCGGGGTCCTCATCCGGACCGCGAACAGATTCGATTTCGAGGTTCATCCACGCCGGTGTAAGTGCCTCTAAGCCGGACGTATCCGAGTGAAACTCCCACACGCGGTCCAGTGGTGCGGCGACGCGAGTTCGGCGTCGATAGACAGGCATGTCGGGTCGTTAGTGTCGAGACGGAAAAGCCGTGTCGGCAGTGTACTAAAAGAGGAGGGCCGAGACCGATTCCGGGTCGTGTCGGATGCCGAAACTCGGTGGTGCTCGTCGGTGTCGAACGCTGGACTATCCGCGAAAAGCCGCCGCTCATGGGGCGGCTTCACCTACGCGGCAACCCATTGCGCACGAACCGCGCGGGTGGACACGAGACACGACCGCCCAATCTGAAGTTAGGCTGGCTACGAGACGACGGTCAGTGTCCGGTCCACTGCCACGACCGGGGCCGTGGCACGAACAACTTCTCTGAGATTCATATTAACAATTTTGCATGTTGTGTCGGATGTCCGATTCGAACCACTCGCCTCGATTCGACCGTGCTCTCCCGACGGACCCCTCCGGAAATCGGTCGATGAACCGTGTAATAGTGTGTCTCGAAACACACCACGAGACCGACGATATCGTGTTCGGTTCGCCGGCGTAGCGGATTAGAGCGTGAACCGCGAGACCGACGTTCCGGCTGTGGTGAGGTCGGCGTCGGTCGCGGCGGCGACAGTCACCTGATTTTCGCCGTACTCGATTGCGACTTCGACTTCGAACGCGTCGTCTTCGGGTTCGATGAGCGTCGTCTCTCCCGGCGTTTTCACGGCGACGACGGCGGCATCGGTCTGGCCGGAGACGACGAGTTTGTCACCTTTGAATCGCGTGCTCACGCGAAGTTTCGGGCCGGACGGCCGGTCGCGTTCGACGTATCGTTCTCGCAAGAATGCGGGTGTTTCGACCGGCTCGCCGGCGTCGATGCTGTGTGCGAGGCGGACGAACTGCGCCATGGACCACGCGAGCGGCGTCGCACTGCCGGTCCCCTCGCCGAACTCCCAGTTGTAGTCCGTCGAGTGTTCGCGGTCCCACACCTGTTCTGCGAGCATCCGCCCGGAGTTGGCGAACGCGGCCATCGTTTGAAGTAGGTTCGCGGGTTCGAGTGCCCCCTCGTCGGTTCCGTTGAGCAGTTCGTACTCGCCGCGTTCGCCGGTGAAAATCGGCCAGAGCCGACCTTTTCCTTTGGCGTCGATAGACCACGGTGCGCCCTCTTCGTCGCGTTCGCGTTCGCCGTAGCCGTCGCCGTTGTAGCGGTAGAACGCCGGGCCGTGCGGCGTATCGACGCGAATCGTCTCGTCAACTTCCGCGACCGAGTTCTGGATAATCTCGTCGTCAGCGGGTTTGATGCCGAGACGCGTCAGTTCGAGGAACCCGCCGTCGATAATCTCGCGTTCGTCCAGCGTCGGCCCGTTGTTTGCGAGCGTTCGGAGGTGCCCAGCGTCGGGTTCGCCGTCGCGGGTGATGCGGACGTAGTACGGCGTGTGCGTATTCCGGTCGGTTCCTGTTCGGGTCGCCGTCCAGTCATCGACGTGCGTCTCCCAGTCGTCGGCGAGCGACAACCAGACGAGCGCGTCCTCGTCGTGGCCTTCGTCGAGCGCGATGGCGGCCGCACAGCCGAGTCCGGCGATTTCGGCGGCGATAGACGACGGCGAATAGCCCGCTTCTTCTTCCCAGCGTTCCTGTGCCGTCGGCGGCCCGTTTCGGGCGACGTAGTCCGCAGAGCGCTTGACGTTGACGTAGTCGTACGCCACGTCGTCGAAGTCGATGCCGCGCTCGGCGAGCGTGTAGGCCATCACTTGCGGGAATGAGATGTTGTCCATCTGCTCGCCGCCCCAGCGGGTTCGACCGTTGAGATAGGTGTTCTGCGGGATGAATCCGCGGTCGTCCTGCTGGTGCGTGTAGATGTACTCCAACGCGTCGATGGCCGTTTCGATGTCGCCAACGGCCTCGAAGACGGTAAAGACCTGATAGAGATCGCGCGACCAGACGAAGTTGTAACCGTAGCCTTTGGCCTCCTCGGCGGGGACGACTTCGCCCCACGGAACCGACGGCGAGGCGATACCCGCGCCGAGGTAGGTCTTGTCTTCAACCGCTCGAAGACTCATGAGGCAAGTCTTGTACTGAGCGGCGAGGTCGTCGTCGGCGACTGCGTCCGGGAGCGTCTTGTCGGCGAGGAAGTCGTTCCACGAGTCTGTGTAGGCCGACCGGACGGTCTCGTAGCCCCGTGTCAATGCGCCGGCGGCCTCGCCGAGTGCGGCGGCGGTGTCGGCGTGTTCGGCAAAGCCGAGCGCCAGTGTCTCGGTGAGGTCGGAGCCGGTTCCGATGCGTCCGACGAGGACGACGTTCTCGTCGTCGATTCGCTCTTGGGGATTCGGAAGCGCGCCCTTGGAGAAGAACTCCGAGAGATACCGAGAGCCGGCGACGCCGACGGTCGCCCACTCGAATCGACCGACGGCGGTGAGCGCGATTGCCACGCTGTACTTGCGCCCGTTCTGGTCGATGAGAAGTGGTTCGTCTCCGTCGCCGGTGTCGAATGCGCCCGCGTCACGGGCGACGAGGTGGTAGCTTCCGAGTTGGCCGAGGCGGATGCCGCGGTCCTTTGCGCCGGTGTTTGCGAGGGCCGTGTCGGCGACGGTGTACAGTTCGTAGTCGCCGCCGTCGAGGGATTCGAACTGCACGTCGGCGAGCACCGCGTCGTGTTCGGAGTCGATGGCGTATTCGACGGTCAGTTCCCACTCGTGGCCGCGTCCGTCGCCGGTCTCGGTAATCGTGTGGCGGAAGACGAGCGCGTCTGTTTCGACGATTTCGGCCCGTCGTTCGACGGTGTCTGCGTGGTCGTCGCGGCGCGTTTCGTTGTGCGTTCGCGCGGTGTACTCGGCTTTCGGGTCGGCGGCAACGACGAGGAAATCGAGCGTTCGGAGGTTCATCAAATCGACCCGCGGGAAGCGAACTTCCGTGAGCGCGCCTTCGGTCAGGGTGAACCAGATGCGCGAGGGGTCGTCGGTGTCGTGGTCGGCGACCGTGCCGATACCGTATTTCTCGCCGGTCGTCCATCGCGGCCGGTTTTCCGGGCCGGTGGGTGCCGGTTTCGGTGCCGGAAGCGCGTCGATTTCGGAGAGAACCGCGGTCGTCTCCATCCGAATCGCGTGTGGCCACCCGAGCGGAACTGCGCTATCGAATCCGCCGTCGTCGAACACCTGTTCTGCGAGGTAGCCCGCGTCGTTCGTAAGCGGGCCGTCGGGTTGGAGCAGTTCGTAGAGGTTCGTCGCTCGCTCGATGAATCGGCGGCCGTCTTTGCCGACGCGGTCACAGAAGAGACCGAACTTCGCGGCGGCGTTCGCGCCCCACGCGGTGGCGACAGACCAGATTTTCTCGCCTTCTTGACCGTCCGCACGCCAGTAGTCGTCTTCGAACCTGACCAGTCCGGCCACGTCGCCTCGGGGGTTTCGGTACAGCCCCTTCAGCGTCGCGGACATGTGCTTGACGAGGCGGTCTGCGGTCTTCGTGTCTACCTCCTCGATGTCGGCATAGGCGTCGATGGCATCGACGAGCGCGAAGGTGGCTGAATCGAGTCGGTCGTCCAGTTTGTCGTTGTCGTCGATGCGAAGCGCGTACACCGCTCTTTCCTCCGACCAGAGTTCGCCGAGACCGTCGTAGACGGCGGTCGCCTGCTCGGCGGCGTGTTCACGGAGGGAGTCTGGAACCGGTGCCGCGGCGACAGTCGAATACGCCCGGAGGAACGCCGCGGCCGTGTGGGTGAACCGCCCGCTCATATTCTCCCACGCGTTTTGGCAGGGTTGCGGCAGTCCGTCGTCTTCGAGACTGCTGTCGAGTCCGGAGATACCGGCCGTAACGGCCGACCTGATTCGCCCGACGAGTTCGTCGTTGAGTTCGTCACGGCGCTCTGTGAGGAGCGTCGCAAGGTACGTCACGACGCTCGCCGTCTGGTCGGCCTGATACTCCTCGTCACCTGTGCCCTCGACGCGGCCGTGTGCCCAGCCGGGCGCGACGCTCCCATCGACGGCCCAGACGCGGTGGGGCCACGTCCCGTCTTGGAGTTGCATCTCGCAGTAGAACTCGGCGCTCGTCGAGAGTCGAGCGTCGAGTCCGAGGTCGAACGCGTCGTCGGACTGTGCGAGCGCCAGCGAAATCTCGGCGTCGTCGCGGAACCACGTGTAGCCGTAGCCGCCGGAGTGAGCGTAAAACGGGTCGAACTCGGGGCCGGCGATGCGAGCACCGCTGGGGGCGGTCAAAAGCGAGATGGCGCGAAGGTCGGTGCGGACAATCCGCTCGCGCGGCGTCTCGTCGGGGACGAACACCTCGGCCTGCTCGCGGGCGGCCGACCGAAGGTCGTCGGCGGTGGCGTGTTGGACCGAACAGTGCTGGAGGTCGGCAAGCGCCTCCGAGCGGTCCATCTCACTGTGGTCAGACAGTTGGGTGACGAGCGTCGTCCGCGCGGCGCGGCCCTCCTGTTCGAGCGGGGCACTGACGACGACGTCGCCGGAGAGGTGCGTGTCTTCGTATCGCTCCAAGACGGCCTCTCGCGGGAAATCGAACGTGTCGTCGGAGAGGATTTCGTCGAATCGCTCGGGAATCTGCCCACGCACGTCGTCAAGCCCGGTCGAAGCCGTCACGTAGTCGTGTTCGGTCCTGTGGAATACTTCGACCGCCTGCGTCCCGTTCGGGCCGCCTTCCTCGTGGATGAGGCGGCCAACACGGGTTTCCCGTCCCTCCGGTGCGAAGGTGAGAAAGGCAGTCAGGTGCGCATCGGTCGGAATCGCCCCGCGAAGTTCGACGTGTGTCACGTGGGCGCGGCCGAGCGTCAGGTCGTACTGATGGACGGTGTACTCCCCGGCGTCGTACTCGGTCTCGACCAGACTCGTCTCGTGGTAGTAATGTTGACGGACGGGTTCGAGTTCGTCGAACCAGTGCGTCTCGCCATTCGTCTCGATACCGAATCGAGAGCGGTCGATACCGTAGAGACCCGAAAGCGAAGACGAGTAGTCTCGAAGAGACCCGTCGAGTCCAACATAGACGAGCCGGTCCCCGTGGCCCGAAAACGCACCGTCCGAGGTCTGACACTCCTCCGGGAAGCGTCTCCCCCGGTCGCGTTTGTATTCGTTTAACGCGGTCCGAAGTCGCATAGAGGTAGACGTTGGCGCCGAACCATAAGTATTGGCCGCTCGGACGCCGTTTTTATCTTTTCTCTGCGACGTATTCGACCGACGCCGTGGGCACGCCGGAGCGACCCTCTCGCAACTGAACACGTATTCTCACGGGAGTAAACTCAAAGTCTCCCGGAACGTTCATTGTGTGTATGCATCACCCAGGCCCGCCGCAGTTCATGGCCGTCGGCGAGTCGGTCCAACTCGCCCCGCGGAACCCCGACCCCGACGCCGACTACCAGTGGCACGTTCGCAGTGCCCCCGTTGCCAGCAGTTTCGACTTCGCAGAATCGACCCCAGTCGTGCAGTTTACTCCCGACGCGGCGGGGGGCTACGTTCTCGAACTCGACGCCCCCGACGCCGTTCACACGCTGACGATTCGCGTCTTCCCCGGGTCGTATCTCCCCGCTGGCTCCGCCAGAAGCGGACAGAGCGGCTTCAGTGGACAGAGCGGCTTCAGCGGACAGAGCGGGTCCGCCCGTCCGACGCAGTTCAGCGGCGGCGCGTCCGGTTCGGGAAGCGGTGCCGGGTCCGCACAACGGGGCGAGGGCGGTCGGCCTCGGATTCGCCTCGATGCGACCGTCGAAGACGACACCGTCGTCGTCCGCGCGGACCCGCAACCGAACCCGAACAGCGACACCGACCGCGACGACCTCATCGTGGAATTCGTCGTTGACGACCGCGACGACGTGGACCGAGCCGCGGTCGAAACCGACGGGTGGGTGCTTCGGATTCCGGTCTCGGCCATCGGTGACCGACTCCGCGTTCACGCGGTCGCACTCGACGAAACCTACAGTGTCCCCGACACGGTGACCGTCGAACGCGACACCATCGCCGACGGTGGCGTCGCAGAACCCGACCACGAGCGCCCGCCCGAGGCATCTGACGCCGATTCCGGCCGCGGCGAACACGCGACGGAACGACACGACCACACGGCCAAAAGCGACGGCGCTGGCGGCGAACAGCACCTCTCTGTCTCCCGGCCGAACGACCCACCGGAGTGGGCGCGAGACGTGACGCTCTACGAGATTTACATTCGAGAGTATGCCGACGACGACACCGAAACCACCTTCGAGGCGTTGGAACAGCGCCTCGACTACCTCGATTCGCTCGGCGTCGATTGCCTGTGGTTGACACCGGTTCTCCAGAACGACCACGCCCCGCACGGCTACAACATCGTGGATTTCTACGCTATCGCCGACGACCTCGGCACCCGCGAGGACTACGAGCGGTTCGTCGAGGCCGCCCACGACCGCGGGATGAAGGTGCTTTTCGACCTCGTGCTCAATCACTCCGCGCGCGAACACCCGTTTTTCAAAGACGCCTACAAGAATCCCGATTCGGACTACTACGACTGGTACGAGTGGCAGGACGACGGCGAACCGGGGACGTACTTCGACTGGGAGTACATCGCCAACTTCGACCATCGAAACCTCGACGTGCGGCGGTATCTCCTCGATGCGGTCGATATGTGGGCCGAAATCGTCGATGGCTTTCGATGCGACATGGCGTGGGCTGTGCCGGATACCTTTTGGCAGGAAATCCGCGAACGCGTGAAGTCGAAAGACTCCGAATTCCTCCTCCTCGACGAGACAATCCCGTACGTCGCCGACTTCCACGAGGGCATGTTCGACATGCACTTCGACACGACGCTGTACTTCGTTCTCCGGCAGGTCGGCCGCGGCGACGAACCCGCAGACCGAATCCTCGACGCCATCGACCAGCGCGCCGAAGTCGGCTTCCCCGACCACGCGGCGTTCATGCTCTATCTCGAAAACCACGACGAGACGCGCTACATCGTCGAGTGCGGCGACTCGGAAGCGATGGCGGCCGCGGGTGCGCTCTTTACGCTCCCCGGCATCCCGATGATTTACGGCGGACAAGAAATCGGCCAGCGCGGTCGCCGTGACGCCCTCGCGTGGGACCACGCCCGCGACGATATCCGCGAACACTACGAGCGACTCATCGAGGTTCGAAACGACACGTCGGCGCTCGGCTACGACGGGTCGTTCCGACGCATCGACTACGAGGTCGATTCCGCCCGCGCCGTCGCGTTCGTCCGCGACCACGACGATGGGTCGCATCTCTGTCTTTTGAACTTCGGCGACGACCCCGTGACGGTCGATATCGGCGACCTCGACGTTGACGCCACGGACCTCGTCTCGGGCGATTCAATCGCCGCCGAGGGTGGACTCCGCGTCGAGAACGTGGCTATCTGCCCGCTGGCGTAAGGGTTCCGAACGCCACGCTCTCCTGACGTTCTAGTCCCTAACACCTCCGGCACCCCGGACAACCCGGCTCAGGAACTCCAGACACCTCGTCCGACCCGGTCCCCAACATTTCGACACTCGGACGCCACTGATACTCCGGACACCTCAAGTTTCCCGGACGCTCCGGCCTGCCCGACTTCGGACGCCCCTCCGCCAACATCACGAGTACAAAAGACGGCACTCCGACCCTGCGACCGGACCGAACCGACGACCTCGCCTCGTGGTTCGAATCAGTCGTTGCAACCCACGACGACGCTCCCGACTCGGCCGTCGAACCCGACAACGCACAGGCAACCGTCTGGCGGCGCGAACCGCGACCGTAGACGCAGATTCGGTTTCAACTGTCGTTCCAGCCGTCAGTTTCGGGTCGCGTGTACCACCACGCCCACGCGATGAGGACGCCCTGAAGCGGGAGTCGCGCCCACCGCGCCGCCGTAGACGGGTTCCGTATGGCTTCGGGTGCACCCGTGAGAACCACGTCGTGAGTCGCCATGTAGACGTTCGCCGGGAAGACGGCAAGCAACAGCGCGATGAGTCCCCACGCCGCGAGACGTCGCGTCCGCGGAACTAACACGCCCGCGCCGAGGGCAATCTCCGCGATGCCGGAGATGTAGACGAGTTCGAGCGCCGCCGGAAACGACGGCGGAACGAGTTGGACGTACACGTGCGGGTCCACGAAATGTAACACGCCAGCGACGATGTAGAGACAGCCCATCACGTAGCGCAGTGGGCGCTTAGCCCGAGCGAGGACGCCGTCGGCTTGGTCGGTCATTCTACCTCACGGTTGGCTTGCTGGTCCAAAGACCTGTTTCTCTGAATCGACTCGCGGCGAGGTCAGCACGGAGTTCGGCCCGTGTTTCGGCACCCTAACTCTCCTTGTCGTCCAACACACTTCCGACCCACAGGCCGAACGCGACCGCCCCGACGAGAATCGGAATCGAATACAGCGGCCCCGACGGCGAGACGAGAAACAGCAGTTCGGCGACGATGAGTGCGACGAGAAGACCAATGGCTCGCCCGCGGGAGACGACGGTCACGCCACGCTCCGGTTTTGGCTCGTCCCCGTCGAACCGCTCTCTCGTCTCGCCTCCGAGTTCACCGACGCCGCCATAGTTGCATTCGACGTTGCCACAGTCGCGTTCGACGCCACCGACACGCCCGGCAGATAGTCACCGTCTGGACCGACCCACTGGCCCTCGGTCCCACAGTCGGTTGTCAGCCGACAGACGCGTGTCTCCGGCGGCCAGATGACGCGCACTTCGCCGTCCGACCGGTCCACAGAGACGGTTTGTCGGTACGTAACGGTCTCGCCGAAGTCACCGACGTACGTGACGAGCAGGTCGATTTCGCTCGTCCCGTTGGGAATCGGAAGCCGGTCGGGACCGGCGGCTTTCGGATGGTTCGTCACGAACACGCCACTCGGGGTTATCGCCCAGTCAACGGACAGGTTCTCCCGCATCCGCGAATCGTAGCGGGCGTACCCCGATTCGGTCTCGACCCGGACCGAGACGGTGGTACTGCCTTTCGGTGCGCCGAGGGTCGTCGTCGCTTCGACACGCTCTCCTGCGAGCACTTCGAGACGCGTCAGCGCCGGTTCGACGGGTTCCTCGGCCCCGACCCACGACCCGCGGTAGGCGAACCGATAGGGCGTCCGATTCGTTGCGTCGAGAACGGTGAAATCCTGTTCGGGACCGTCGTCGATGGCGTAGACGACCGAGCCGTCGAAGCCGGGGTCGTTACGAAGTGTCTGGAACGGATGGGCGGACCAGTCGCCGTACGGGTCGGGGTGGAACACGAGCACCTTCGACGCGTTCGCACCGCTGACGCCCGGAACCGACGGTGTGAGCGGCGGCTCTTCGAAGCCTGCCTCGACGAGCGGGTCGTAGGTCGCTTCGAGATTTTCGGTCCGGAGGTGGTTTTCGCTGTACGGGTCGTCGATGGCGTCGAGGGTGACGCCACCGGCGACGAGCGCGGAGACGAGCACGACCGAGAAGACGACGCCGCGGGCCTCAGAGGGAGAGAACCGACGGGTCGCCACCCCGCGAACGGCCCGCACACCGCCGACGAGTCCGGCCGCGGCGAACACGACCAGCGGAACGAGCGCGTCGAAGTGGTAAAATGGGCCGAGCAAGTCGATGAGACCGTTTCGAAGCCCGTTGTGCGTCCCCCAGAAGAAGACGTTTCCGAGGAAGACCGACCCGAAGACGCCAGCGACGACCGCGGCGAGCGCGGTGTCGGAGAGTTCTACGAATCCGGCAGTCTCGCGGTCCCCGAGTCCGTGTTGGCGCCGTCTGTCGCCGCCGCGAGCGCGCCGACCGGTTGCACGTTGCCACCGGCGATAGACTGCAACTCCGACGCCGACGATGGCGGCGACGGTTCCGAACCAGCCCATCGGTCCCCAACGCGTCACGAGCATGTCGAGCGCTTCGACCGCCGTCTCGATGCCTAACGCAGGCGTGTAGACGATGTCGTACCCGAGTATCTCGCGCCTGCCGAAGCCGATGCCGTCCGCCGGCGCAAACGCGATGTAGGGGAAGGTAAGCGGGTCGCCGGTAACGACCGCGTTGTAAGCGAGCGTCAGACCGACGAACGCGATGCCGGGGAGGGCGATGGCGACGTATCTGCGGGCGACCGCTCGGCCGGTTCCGACACGCCACGACGTTGCGAGCGCCCACAGGGAGTGGACCATGAACGGCAACGCGAACAGGACGGCGGTGTAGGGTCGCGCGAAAAACGCGAAGCCGATGAACGCGCCCGCGACGACGGCGTAGCCAACCGAGTTGCGACGGGCGGCTCTGACGTAACAGACTCCGAAAATGAGGTTCAGCATCGTCGTCGGCGCGTACGCGAGGAACGTCGACGACGTGATGAGAAACAACGGTGAGAGACCGAGTAACCCCGCGGCGACGATTCCCGTTCGGCGGTCGAACACGGCCGCGGTGAGCACGTAGACGAACCACGCCGTGACCGAGGCGACGACGCCCAACACGAGGTTCGGCAGGCCGACGGCGAGTCCGAGCGCGAACAGCGCCGGCACCGCGGGCGAGTACTTCGAGTACAGTCGGACGCCACCGGGTGCGCTCGCGTGCTCTTGGACGACGAAGAACCACGGCCTGACGGCCTCCGTGAGCGCGCTGGGGTGGAGGAACAGTTTCCCCTCCAACAGCATCGCCGCCTGCATGAGGTAGACGCCCTCGTCGTCGTTGACAGTGTGGTATGGAAAGAGATCGACTGCGAGCCACGTCACGACGAGTCCGACGAGAAGCGAGACGCCGACTGCGGCCAGTCGATGGCGCGTCCGCTGACGGTTGCTGTCGAACGAGAGACCGAGTCTCCGCAAGCGGTCGATACCGAGCGCGGCGAGGAAAGCGTTGACTCGCGTATCTCGACCGCCCATCCTTAGTCCGAGTACAGCCCGGTGTCGGGACGCTGTTCACGCGGGAACCACGCGAGCTCGTGACCCGCGTCGAGCGTCACCTCGATGCGACCGTCGGTCGGGACGGTCTCGTCGTGGTTGTGCATACAAAGCAGGGTATCTCCGCCGTCGAGTTCGACCTCGTAGAGGATGGTCGGCCCGAGGTAGCGCTTGCCGACGACCTCGCCGTGCCCCTCGCCCTCGCAGGCGTGGGCGGACACGTCGTCCGGACGGACGAGAATGTCGATGTCGGTCTCGTCGTACTCGGGTGCGAGACCGTGCAGTTGGTCGCGGCCGACCGCTCCGAGTTCCGTCTCGATGACGTCACCAGAAATGCGCCCCGGAAGGAATCCGGCGTAACCGAGGAACCCGGCTACGAACCGCGATTCGGGGTGTTGGAAGACTTGCTCGGGTTCGCCAACCTGTTCGAGGTCGCCGTCGTTCATCACGGCAACGCGGTCCGAAATCGACATCGCCTCCTCTTGATCGTGTGTGACGGAGACCGCCGTCACGCCCGCCTCTTTGAGGATGCGACGGACCTCCTCGCGCATCTGCACGCGAAGGTCAACGTCGAGATTCGAGAAGGGTTCGTCGAGGAGCAAAATCGCGGGCTCCGGTGCGAGCGACCGAGCGAGGGCGACGCGTTGTTGTTGGCCGCCGGAGAGTTCGTCGGGATAGCTCTCGCCTTGGTCCTCTAAACCGACGAGGTCGAGTAGTTCCGAAACGCGCGCCTCGCGTTCGGACGCGGAGTGGTCTTTCAGCCCGAAAGCGATGTTTTCGGCCGCGGTGAGGTGCGGGAACAGCGCGAACTCTTGGAACACTACGCCGACGCCGCGCTCTTCGGGGGCGGTGAAGATGCCGTTGCCCGAGACGACAGTTCCGTTCAGCCGAACCGTCCCCTCGTCGGGGTGGTCGAGACCGGCGATGAGTCGCAGTGTCGTCGTCTTCCCGCATCCCGAGGGACCGAGGAGCGTGAGAATCTCACCTTCGGTGACGTCGAGTGCGAGTTCGTCGATAACTGACTCGGTCCCGTAGGACTTCGAGACGCCGTCGAGTTCGAGGACGGTGTCGGAGTCGGTCTCGGAATCACTGCCGAGTCCGGCGTCGTCGGTGTCAGTGTGCGACTGCTCCTCGTTGTTCGAATTATCTGTGGTCGTGAGTGTGCTATTTGACATCGTATCCCTCTTGTCTGATGATGATGAGCATCGAGAGCCCCGAGACGAAAAGTAAGATGAGCGCGGGAACAACGGCTCTGCCGAAGTATCCCTGCCCGTAGGCAGACCAGATGTGCGTCACGAGCGTCTTGAAGCCGGACGGTCGAAGCATGAGCGTCGCCGGCAGTTCCTTCATCGTGGTCAAAAAGACGAGCGCCGCGCCACCGAACAGTCCGGGCGCGACGAGGGGGAGCGTCACGTGCCGGAATGCGCCGGTCGGCGTCTCTCCAAGAGTTCGGGCGGCCTCGGGCAGAGCGGGGTCAACTCGGAGAAACGACGCCCGAAGCGACCCGACAGCCTGCGGGAGAAACCGGATGACGTAGGCGAACACGAGCAGGTAGACCGTCTGGTAGATGGACGTCGCATACGAACTCCCGAAGAAGACGAGCGCCAGACCGAGCACGACGCCCGGGACGGCGTAGCCGATGTACGTCGCGCGCTCGAAGAGCGAACTCAGCCGCGAAGAGTGGTGCGCCGCGAGATAGGCGACCGGAACGCCGGCGAGTGTTGCTACGACCGCCGCCGCACCCGAGACGAACATGGAGTTGAAGGCGTATACGGGTCGGAAGTCGAGCGAGGTCCCCGTCGTGCTCACGCCTTCCGCCAGCCACGTGAGGAGAATCCCGAGCGGGACGACCAACGCGACGGTGGCGACCAATCCGGTGAACGCGACTGCGGGGTATCTCCAGCGACCGAGTTTCATCACGCTTCCCGAGCGCCCGCCGGTCGTGGTTCGTTCGTTCCCGCGAATCTGCGATTCGAGCGTGAGGATAATCAGCGTCACCCCGACGAGTTGGAGCGACAGAAGCGTCGCGGTGTCGCGGCCGAACGTCCCGAACTCGACGAAGATGACACGGGTGAACGCGTCGAACCGCATGATTGCCGGCGTCCCGAAGTCGGACAGGGCGTAGAGTGCGGCGAGAAGCGCCCCGGCGGCGACTGCCGGTCGAATCTGCGGGACCGTCACCCACTTGAAAGCCTCCCACCGAGAGTGGTTCAGCGTCCGGGCGGCGTCGATGAGCGTGGTATCCATCGACTTCAGCGCCGCCCGCGTGGTGATAAACACGTACGGGTACGTGTACAGTGTCAGCACCAGCACGGCTCCGGGGAGTCCGTATATCTCCGGTAGCTCCTGTACGCCGAGCGGTTCGAGAAGACGCTGAAACGCCCCGTTCGGGCCGAACGCAGACACGAACGTGAACGCGCCGATGTAGCTCGGAATGACAAGCGGGAGCGAGACCGCGACCGTCCAGAACTGCTTGAACGGGAGGTCGGTTCTGACGGTAAGATACGCCAGCGGAACGCCGAGTGCGACACACGCGGCGGTCACGAGGACCACGAGAACGGTGCTGTTCAGAAATACGCTGACCGTCTGCGGGCGCGTGAGAAGCGCGAGCGCTTCTTCGGGCCCGACTTCGAGTGCGGATTTGACGAGCCACAACAGCGGAACGATGACGGCGGCGGCGACCGCACCACTTGCGATTGTGAGTCCGAGCGGTTGCTCGGTCTCCCCCCCACCGCCCGTTTGCTGTTCGGTCGCCATTAGTGTCTCACCTCAGAGCACGCCCACCTCACGCAAGAGTTCCACGGTTCCTTCCAGGTCCGACAACTGCGTCAGGTCAAGCCCTTCCGGCGGCGAGAGTTCCTCGATACTCGGGAGCGCACCGATTGGGTCCACACCCGAGACGAGCGGGTACTCGTAGGTCGTCCGCGCGAAGTAGTCCTGTGCTTCCGCCGACAGCAGGTGCCGGACGAAGTTGTTTGCGAGGTCCGTATCGTCCGTGGTGTCGAGGACGAGTGCACCCGCGACGTTGAAGATGGAACCGGCGTCGCCCGAGGTGAACGCGGTTTTGAGCGGCGCGTTCTGCCGTCCACCGAGGATGCGCTGGATGTAGTAATGGTTGGCGAAGCCAGCACCGATTTCGCCGTCCGCGACGGCCTGCGAGACGAGAAACTCGTTTCTGAATTCGGTGACACCGAGGTCTTGCATTCCTTCCAGCCACTGTCGGGTCGCGTCTTCGCCCTCAAGCACGCGCATCGCGGTGATAAAGGCCTGGAACGACGAGTACGTTGGTGCCCAGCCGATGTTGTCGCGGAAGGCTTCTGTCTCCGGGAAGGCCATGATGTCGTCCGGAATATCCGAGTCGTCGAACTGCTCGGTGTTGAACGGAACCGTCCGAGCGCGGCCCGAAGTACCGGTCCACTGCCCGTCTGGGTCGTGGAACTCGTCGCGGACGAGGTCGAGCACTTCGCTCGACAAGTCCTGCGTTCGGCCAGCGTCCTTCAGTGCGCCGAGGGACCCCGCGTTGACCGAGAAGAAGACGTCTGCGGGGCTGTTTTCGCCTTCCGTCTGAATCTGGTTGACGAGTTCGGCCGCGGAGTTGTATCGCGGGCGGATGGTGAAGTCGTCGTAATACTCTTCGAAAAAGGAGATGAGTTCGCCGACGAGTGCCTCGCCGCGCCCGGAGTACAGCGTGAGTTCGCCCGAGAGGTCCGGCATGTCCGCAATCGACACGCCACCGGTGATTTCCCGGTCGCCGAACGGTGACCGACCCGACCCAATCTGTCCGACTATCTCGTTGCTTCCGGAGTCAGTCGTCGTTTCGGTTTCGCCGCCGTCGCCGGTACAGCCAGCCAGCGAGCCGAGGCCAAGTGCCGCCGCCGTCGCAATGAACCGACGACGACCCTGGACGCGAAGCTCCCGGTCGTGTTCTTCCATATGTTAATTTAGGCCACCCTAAAACATTTATAGCTACCGGTTCGTGGACCGATTTCGTGTAAAATGAAAAGAAAGACGTGCTCAGTCGTCGGCGGGGACCACGTTCTTTTTCGCCGCGAGCACGTCCAGACAGTCCAGCCAATCTTGCATGTGTTCGCCGACGTAGTTGAAGAACTCGCCGTTTTGATAGTCGGACCAGTCGCCCTCGGCGAGGCTGTCGGCCATCGCCTCGAACACTGCCGCGTACGAGTCGGCCTCTTCGTCACTGCCGCCGTCGTCGCCGACCGCATCGACAACTTCCCAGAGGTGTTCGTTCAGTTCGAGACCGGGGACCTCGTTGTTCAGGTCGTCGAACGTCGGCCGCGGAGCCTTGTTGTGCTCACAGAGCGGATAGCCGTTGACGATGTCTTTTTCGAGCACGTCGGCGGCGCGCTTGAGGAAGACGCCCGACCAGATGTCGTCGAAGCGGCCGACCTCCCACTCGTTGTCGTCCATTGGCAACTGGTAGAACGCCGGGATGACCTCGCGTTTGAACGCGAGGTTCATCGAACAGACGGTGAGATACTGCCCCGGTTCGGCGACGAAATCGCCGTCGAAGTCGTCGAAGTCGGTTCGGGTCTGTGCCTGTCCTTCGAGGTCGCCGTCCATCAGGATGCGGACGGCGTCGAGGTCGGGGACGTTCGTCCACAGACCTTGCGAGGCGACCACGTCGCGGAGTTCGCGGGTGTCCGTCTCGACCGTCTCGTCCATCGCCGAGTACGGGTATCCACGAGGGTACAGACCGTGTTCGTCGGCGTTCTGGTAGAGGACGTTTACCCACTTTTCGTCGCTTGCGACGGACTCAACCTCGTCGGTGCGGTGGAGATTTTCCATGTGCCGCCCGAAGAAGTCCCACTCGTCGTGCGGGAGCGTGTCGTCGTCGATGAAGACGCCGTAGTCGAACTCGGGATGCGCCCACATGTACAGCAGGCCGAAACTCGTCTGAGCATGACTCGCCGCGGGAACGAGGTGTGAGTACGCTTCGATTCCCTGTTCTTCGTACCACGCCTCGCGGGCCGACCCGTCGAAAACCGCCCCGGAGACGCCCTCGTCGTCGAGCATCGCCGCCATCCCCTCGCTGTCGCAGAAGTCCTCCGTCACGAGGAGGACGAACAGCCGGTCGAGGTCGAAGCCGTGTGCGCGGGCGTTGTCGAAATACGACCGCATGCACTCGTACTCACGGATGGTTGGGACGACGACACAGATGTCCGGTTTCATTGTGTGTATGGATTTAGGCGGGCCAAAAATACCTGTTGATACGCGCTCGAACCCTTCAGACGCCCGAAACGTTTTGTGAACCGGACGACCGATTCGGTGTGGTCAGTCCCGCAATCCGGTCAGCGATTCTAACAACAGGACTGCGGTCTCTTTGGTCAGCGGGTCGTTGGCGTTCCCGCACTGCGGCGACTGCACGCACGACGGACAGCCGTCTTCGCAGTCGCAGTCGTCGATGAGTCGTGCCGTCTGCCGCATCAGTCGCTCGACGATATCGTAGCCGGCGCGGGTCAGACCGACGCCGCCGGAGTGGCCGTCGTAGATAAAAATCGTCGATTGGCCTGTGTGGTCATGATACGGCGTGGAGAGACCGCCGATGTCACCGCGGTCACAGAGGAGCGTCAGCGGGAAGAGCGAAATCATCCCGTGTTCGGCGGCGTGGATGCCCCCGTTGAACGCGTAGTCGCTCCCCTTCTCGTGGGCCTCTCCCAACGCTCGCATCTCGGATTCGACGTCGTCGGGAACCGTGACGTACAGCGCCTTCGTCCGCAGACGCGTCTCCGGTAGGTCGAGCAGTTGGTGGCCGATGGTTGTCCCCCGCTTCGGGTCGCGGCGCTCGAAGCCGGTGATTTGCTTTCGCATCGTCACCTCTGCGAACCGGACTTCGACGTCCGACCGCGCGGACAGCGGTTTCGACGAGATGTCGCGTTCGACGGTGATATGTTTGTCGTGAAGGATGCGGGTGTAGTAGTCCGCCCACGTCGGTTGCAGACGTGCCACGTCGCGGTCGAGGTCGAGGTCGGTGACTTCGTAGGTCTGGCCTTGGTGATGGTACACCGCGCCGGGATGGGCGTCTCGAAGAGCGTTGTCGAACCCGAGTGTGGCGATAGATTCGTCGCTCCGCGAATCCATGAGTTGCACCTCGCGGTCGGTGATAGTTCGGAGGCTCATCGCGTGTTGCGGGCTTTCGCCGCCGTCGTGGGTCCACCGCACGCCCTCGTCGGTGTTCCGCCGTGCCAGTGTATCGTCGGCTTCGAGAGCGGACACCACGTCCGGGAACGTCTCGCCGAAGTACGCGTCGTCGGCCGTCGAGAGCCAGTTTTCTGCGGCCGCACAGGCGACGTGTGACGGCAGTAGATGTTCGTTTTCGGGGTCTGAAACGGCCCGTTCCGGGTCGCCGTCGAAGAACTCTGCGGGGTGGTTCAGCAAGTACTGGTCGAGTTGGTCTTCGCCGCCGACGAGGACGACGAGCGCGGGTCGCTCACCGCGACCGGCCCGCCCCGCTTGTTGCCACGCCGACATTCGTGTGCCGGGGTAGCCGTCGATGAGAACCACGTCGAGACCGCCCACGTCTACGCCGAGTTCGAGAGCGTTGGTGCTCCACACCCCTGAAATGTCGCCGTCGTTGAGTCCCGACTCTATCTCCCGGCGTCGGTCGTTGGTGAGTGCGGCTTGATACGCCGCAATCTCGCCCGCCAGTTCGTGCTCGCCCCGACTTCGGAGGTCGCTCGCGCTCTCCGTGGCGTATCGCTCGGCGGCCTGCCTCGCTCGGGTAAACGTGAGTGTCTGGTGCCCGCGGGCTACGAGGTCGACGAAGAGGTTCTTGGTTTCGACGTGTCCCGAGCGTCTCCGTCCCGACCCGCCAGCATCCGGGGTTTCGTACTCCGGTGGATTCCACAGCACCCAGTGCGTCTCGCCGGTTCCGCTCGCGTCTTCGTCAACGAGCGCGAAAGACGACTCCGCCTCGCCCGTGATTCGCGCGGCGTGTTCGACGGGGTTGCCGATGGTCGCAGAACAGCAGACGAACTGCGGGTCCGACCCGAACCGTTCGCAGACGCGCTTGAGTCGGCGGAGTAAAAGCGCGACGTGACTGCCGAAGACACCGCGGTAGCCGTGTACCTCGTCGATGACGACCGTTTCGAGCGACGAGAAAAACCACTCCCACAGGCGGTGTGCGTGCGGGAGAAGCGCGTAGTGAACCATGTCGGGGTTCGAAAGCAGTACCGTCGGCATCCGCTTTCGAACCTCGCGTTTTTCGGAGTTCGACAGGCGGCCGGTGTACTGGTCAACCGAGACGCGACTCCCGAACCCGAGACCGTGAGCGAGGTCCGACAGTGTTTCGAGTTGGTCGGCGACGAGCGCGTTTTGCGGGCCGAGATACAGCGTTCGGCCGCCGTGGTCCATCGCTCGCTCGAATGCGGGAATCGTGTACGCGAGGCTCTTACCGCTCGCAGTTCGGGTTGCGAGAACGACGTTGTCGCCGTCGCGGACGGCTTCGACCGCCTTGGCTTGGTGCCGGTAGAGACGGTCGATACCGCGAGTTTCGAGAGCCGACGACAACCGCGGCTCGAGGGCGATGTCGGCGAACGCCGGGTCGCGCGCGTCGAATCGGCGGTGAGCCGCTATCTGCCCCTCGTAGTACGGTCTGGCCCGGAGCCACTCGATGAGGTCGTCCACACGTCCACTGCGAACGTCCCCGTCCTAACGCTGTCGAATAAATGTTCCATGCTACCGTATGTCTATGTCTGCCGAGCTGTTTTTGTTTCCTCAATCCCGACGGAAGGGTATGAACACGGACGCGGTGCTCATCTACGACGGCGAGTGTCCCTACTGCTCTGTCGCCGCGACGGCGCTGAAGCGTCTCGACGACGTGGAAGCGATTTCGTGGTACGACGACGCCGCGCAGGCGTTCTTGGCAGTCCAGTTCGAGGAGATTCCGTTTGCGATGGTTCTCGCAGACGATGCCGAGGGCCGCGTCTACGCGGGCCGCGCGGCCGCCAAAGAACTCACAGACAGAGCCGGGATGCCCGGACTGCTCGGCAGTCTCGTCCGCGACAATTACACGACGATTGCGAAGGTCGTCGGCGTGGCCAGCGGGCGCGGCCGCGACCCCGACGACGTCCACAGCACCTATCCGATGGCACCCGCGGCCGCCGACCTGTTCGACCGACTCGTCGAACACGCCGAGCCGCGGCCCGCGGAACTTTCGTAGTTCCGCTCGCATCGTCCGCACGATGACCGACGACAACCGCGAGCGACCGGTCTACTCGCTCGCACCCGATCTCCTCGGCACCGACGACGACCCGCTCGCCCTCGACACGGCGTCGCCGTCGGGGACCTACGCGCTCGTCTTCGACGTTCCCGAGACGACTATCGAGGTCGGCGCGCTCGGTGCGTGTCGATTCCCTGCCGGCGGGTACGTCTACGTCGGGAGCGCGTTCGGCACTGGCGGGCTTCGACGCGTCCGCAGGCACCGACGAGTCGCGTCGGGCGCACACGACGCTCGCCACTGGCACGTGGACTATCTCGGCGGCCACTCAGACGTCGCACTCGAACGGGTCGTCTGCGTCACCGACCGCGATGTCGAGTGCGCCGTCGCGTCGGCACTCGGCGCTCCCACCGTCGATGGATTCGGCTCGTCCGACTGTTCGTGCGAGGCACACCTCACGCGGCATCGAGACGCTGAGACGGCAGTCTCGCTCGCGGAGACAGCGTTTCGAGACAAAAGTTGAGGGGAAGGCGTTCCCCTCGCCCGTCCGAACCGGACCGGGCACCCCGGGTCGGACGGTAAAGCCGGTTGTCAGAGGCACCCCGGCGTCAAACAGTACCACTGCCACCCGCTTTACTTCATCTATCGCCCAACTCTGTCAGGGGGTGACATTTGATATATAAATATATGGTTTGTTTTTATTCTAAACCCGGAATACTCCGTCCATTTATGTACAATGGTCCCCGAATACTCTACTATGACCCGTCCTGACGCGGACGAGGTGCTCGAAGTACTCGCGGCGCGGGTTGACGTACTCGCGGCGCTCGCCCGTCAGCCACGGAAGACGTCCGAGTTGACCGCCGACCTTCCCGTTTCCCGTTCTACTATCGACCGAGGGCTACGCAAGCTAGAACGCGTCGGGTTCGTCGAGACGGTTGACGGCGCTCACCACCTCACCCTCGCCGGATGGTTGGCGCTCGATGCGTACGACCAGTTCGACGACCAGTTAGACGATATCGACGCGGCCGCGACGGCGCTCGAACCGCTCGAATCGGACGTTTCTATCGACCCTGTGTTTCTCCACGGAAGCGATGTGGTCGTTGCGAACGGCGGCGACGAAAACGCCGTCATCTCCCACCTCACGTCGGTTATCGACGAGGCGGAGGCGGTACGGGGCTGTTCCCGAGACGCGTCCGAAAAGCGTCTCGACACCTATCATCGGCGAATCGTCGAAGACCAAATTCCGGTCGAACTCGTCGTGACCGACGAGGTCGTCCAACGGCTCATCACGTCGTATCGAGCGGAACTCGCCGACGCCTGCGCCGCCGAATCGTTCTCACTGCACTCAGTCGAGTCGCTCCCGTACGACCTCATCGTCGCCGAACGCCCGGGTCGGTCCGTTGCGTTGCTCGTGACCCACGATTCGGGAACTCCCTTTGGTCTTATCTACACCGAGCGGCCCGAAGGCGTCTCGTGGGCGCGACAGCAGATTGCCGACTGGCGAGCGTCTTCAAGCCCGCTTCCGCTCCCCTCGTTCGACGATACGTAACTCGATTTTCGACTCTCGACGTGCCCCGAATCAGTGGCCCGCTACCCCAACGACTTACCGGATTGCACGCGAAGCCATGTCAATGACGACGACGTTTCCCGCGATTCCCTATCTCGAATGGATCGTCGGGCGAGTCGATGCGGCGACTCACGACCTTGCGACCAGCGACCTCAACGCGTCGGACCACGACGACGCTCTCGTCCCTCCGCTTTTATCCGGTCTCGACGACCCCGACGACGAGACGCTGGTCGCCCAACTCGCACGTCGATACGACGTTCCGGAGTCGTCCGTGCTCGTCACTGCCGGCGCGTCGAACGCGAACTTCCTCGCTACCAGCGCGCTTCTCGACCTCGCCGACGAACTTCCGGAGGACGGCGACGTCGACACCGACGTGGCCGAGTCGTCGTCTCGTGACCAAGTACTCGTCGAGAAACCGGGATACCAACCGTTGCTTGCGACGCCCGACGCGCTGGGTGCTCGCGTCGATCGGTTCGTCCGCCCGCCGGAGTTCGATTTCGAACTCGAATCCAACCGAATCAGCGGGGCCGCGACCGAGGCGTTCGCGTACGCCATCGTCACCAACCGGCACAACCCCTCTGGGAAACTTGCAACGCGACCCGAACTCGCCGAGATGGCTGTGGCCGCTGACGACGCGGGCGGGTCGCTCCTCGTCGATGAAGTGTACGCCCCGTACGTTGACCCCGCGGCCGACGGGCCGTTCGGCGGCATCACCGCGGCCGGCTTGCCGAACACCGTCGTCACCGGCTCGTTGACCAAATTCTACGGTCTCAGCGGACTCCGAATCGGGTGGATAATCGGGCCGGAGGCGGTTGTCGAACGGGCGCGCGAAACCTCGATGTATTTCCCGTCCGTCGCGGACCCGAGTGCCAAACTCGCCCGGCGCGCGCTCCACCACAGCGACGACATCGAAACCACCGCCCGCGACTACCTCTCGACCAACCACGACCTCCTCGCGTCGTTCGTCGCCGACCAACCTTCCCTGTCGGGACGGGTGCACCCCGGCGCGTCGTTCGCGTTCCTCGAACACGACGACTACGACGGCGACGAGGTTTCCGACGCCGCGTGGGAAAACGGCGTTCTCGTCGTTCCGGGCCGCTTTTTCGACTCGCCCGACGCGTTCCGCCTCTCGCTCGGCGGCAACCCCGACGACATGGCCGCCGCCCTCAACGCGTTCGGCACCGTGCTCGACGAACTCGCTGAGTGAGTCGGGATTGTCGTACGGGACATTCCGAACTACCGTCCGAGAGCTTGGTCCCCGCCGTACGAAGCTCTCCGACCCCGCCATACGAAGCCCTCCGACTCCGCCATACGAAGCCCTCCGACTCCGCCGCACGGGACCTTCCAACCCCGCCTACGAGTTACGTTTCGATAGCTTGCGTTAGCATCTCGATTGGGTGCGGTGGCTCCTCGTCGGCACCGGGCATCTCTTCGAGTTGCGTCCGGCAGGACGCGCCGGGTGCGACGACGATGTCGCCCGGACTCTCGGCCACTTGGTCGTAGAGGATGCTCCCGATAGCTTTCGACATCGAGTAGTGCTCGGCCTCGTAGCCGAACGAACCTGACATCCCACAGCACGTCGAGTCCAGCGGGTCAACGTCGTAGCCCGCCCGCGAGAGGACACCCACCGCGTGGTGGTCTTTCTTCGTGGACTTCTGGTGGCAGTGGCCGTGGTACGTCAGCGTGTCGTCCTGCGGAATGAACGACAGCGTCTCGTCCAACCTGAACGTGTCGAAGTATTCCATGATACCGTATGTGTTGGCCGCGACGGCCGCGACGTCGTCGCCGGAGAGTAAATCCAGATAGTCCGACTGGAACATCACGGCGTCAGAGGGTTCACAACAGACGATGTCCCAGCCCGAATCGAGATACGGTGCGAGTGCTTTGACGTTCTGCTCCGCGTCGGCGCGGGCCTTGTCGAGAAAGCCCTTCGAGTGCGGTGGCCGTCCGGACCCGGTGACACCGTCGGGGATGCGGACGTGGACGTTCGCGGCTTCGAGCGCCCGCACCGCGGCTTTGCCGACAGCTGGGTGGTTGTAGTTCGTGTACGTGTCGGGGAACAACAACACCTTGCGGTCTGCCTGTTGTTCTGCGATGGTCGCCGCACCACGGGATTCGAACCACTCGACGAAACTCGTCCCGTGGAACGTCGGTAGCGTTCGCTCTTTGGCGATGCCCATGGTTCGCTCCAGCACCGTTCGCGCGCCCGGGAGTTTCGTCGCACCGTTGGCGAGTCCCGCGAACGTCGAACCGAGTTTCGAAAGCGAATCGATATTGGCGAAGAGTTTGTCGCGGAGGCTCGACCCATTTCGCTGGTGGTACTCGTGCATCACCTCAGCTTTCATCTTCGCCATATCGACCTCGCTCGGGCAGTCTTTCGAACAGCCCTTACAGCCGATACAGAGGTCGAGTACCTCGTCTACGAATTCGTCTTCGAATAGCTCGTCTTCCGGAAGGCCGCCGCTCATGGCCTGTCGGAGCATGTTGGCCCGCCCGCGAGTCGAGAGAATCTCCTCTTCGGACGCGCGGAAGGTCGGACACATGACCCCGCCGACTGTGGACTGCTGGCCGCGACAGCCGGCGCATCCGTGGCAGAGTTCTGCCATCCCCTGAAAGCCGTTTTCGTTGTCCCAGTTGAGCGCGGAGTCGAAACCAGCGTCGAAGTCGTAGTCCGGCGAGAACCGAAGGTTCTCGGTCATGTCGTAGTCGCCGCAGATGTTCCCCGGATTGAGGAGCCAGTCGGGGTCGAACGCGGCTTTGAGGTCCCGGAAGACGTTCCAGAGGTGGTCGCCGTACAGTTTTCGATTCCACTGCGTCCGCGCGCGACCGTCGCCGTGTTCGCCGGAGACAGAGCCGCCGTACTTGACGACCAAATCGGTCACCTCGTCGGCGATGGTCTCGAACGTCTCGACGCCTTCGACCGTCTTCGTGTTGACGAGCGGGCGGATGTGGAGCACGCCCGGTCCCGCGTGCGCGTAGTAGGATGCGAACGTGTCGTGGTCGTCGAGGATGTCTTGAAACTCGGAAACGAACGCTGGGAGATTCGCCGCCGGGATGGCGGTGTCTTCGATGTACGCGATGTGTTTTTCGTCGGTCGTCCGCGAGAGGAGAATCGGAAGCCCGGACTTGCGCATCTTCCAGAATTTTGCGCGCGTGTCGGCGTCGTGGGCTTCCATGAAATCGGTCGCATAGCGGTCCGTATCGGTCACCGAGGTCGCGCCGGACTCGGAGTCGAATTCGGTGCCGTCGGGGTCGATGACACGGTCCGCGACGAGGTCTGCGACCTTCTGTTTGCCCGCCGCGTCGCTGTCGGCGTAGAACTCGACTAAGAGCGTCGAGTCAGTTCCCTCGGGGAGCATCCCGACTACGTCCGCGAACTCGGCGGTGTCGCGTGCGAGGTCGAGAAGTACGTCGTCCATGACCTCGACGGCGGCAGGTTCGTGTTCGAGGATGGGTGCAACATCGTGCATCGCGTCCAGCACGTCGTCGTAGGTGAGGAGTGCGACGGCGGCCGTCTCCGGGATGGGTTCGAGCGAGACGGTCGCTTTCGTGATGATTGCGAGGGTGCCCTCGCTCCCGGCGATGAGGCGACCGAGGTTGACGGTTCCCGCCTCCCAGTCCTCGTCGAAACCGCTGTCGTCCGGAGTGCGGCGCTCGCCACGCATCTCGTCAACGAGCATATCGAGATTGTACCCCGACACGTTGCGCTTCAGGTCGGGAAAGCGCTCTCGTATCTCGTCGGCTTCTTCGTCGAGTATCTGTGCGACCTTCGCGTAGATTCGCTCTTCGAGGGTTCCGTCGAGGTCGCCGCGCTCGCGGAGAGCATCGACGCGCACCTCACCGAACGTCGTCACCGTGCCGTCGGCGAGCACAGCCTCGACCTCTTCGATGTAGTAGTCCGTTTTCCCGTATTTCAGCGAGTGTGCGCCGGTGGAGTTGTTGCCGATAGCGCCCCCGAGCGCGGAGCGGTCGCCCCACGCCGGGTCGGGAGCGAACTTCAGGCCATGTGGGGCTAATTCCTCGTTGAGTTCGCCGAGTCGGACGCCGGCTTGAGCGGTCACTGTCTCGGTGTCGGGGTCGATTGCTTCGACCGACCTCATGTGTCGCATGAGGTCGAGTACGACCGCTTCGTTGACCGTCTGCCCGGCCAGACTCGTGCCGCCACCGCGAGGTAAAACGGGAATCTCTCGTTCGGCGCAGTACTCCATCACCGCAACCACGTCGGCGGTCGATGTCGGCATGACGACGCCGATAGGCGTCTTCTCGTACGCGGAGGCGTCGGTCGAGTACAGCGTTCTCGTGTAGGTGTCGAATCGCACATCGCCCTCGACGAGAGATTCGAGGTCTTCGACCAGCCCCGGCCGCTCTACGTCGTCGTTGACGTAATCGTAGTCGCCCTCCAACGAGGGGTCGGCGGCCGGTTCGTGCGTGTTAGATGCCATTGATTAGCTCTCTTGTAGGTCGGTTCGCGCGAAAGGTAAAAGGCACCCGGGAAGGGGTATAGTTCCGCTTCCAGTCTCGTAGTCTCTCGTTTTTCGTTTCTTGTTCTCGTTTCTCGTTTCTCGCCTCTCTTCCGTTCCTCATCTCTCACCTCTCATCCTTCGTCCGTCCTTCGTCCTTCGTCCCTCGTCTCTCACTCCTCTTCCCCTCATCTCTCGCCCCCTCATCCCTTGACGACCGACACAATCAATCTCTTCACCGACTCGCACACCTACGATTCGGCCGCGCGTCGCGGCCGCGGCACGGGTCGTTCTCAGTGACATTTTTCCATCAGTCACTCCACAAATATCTACTGGCCGAAGTGAGAAATTTCTGGCAGGTTAGTGCGTACTTGACCCCGCTACTCCCCGGTTTTTCGCCCCGATGTCGGACGCTCGTCAGCCACGTGTCTGCGTGCGTGCCGCGGGCTACGAACAATTAAGACCCGGCATCCCATGTTGGCGGGTATGGACGGGACGCCCGAAGAGATTACGACGCTCGTAGGCCGAGAGGTCTACTCGAACAACGGTGTGTTCGTCGGCGAGGTCGAAGACGTTCGCCTCGACTTAGACCACGAGACGGTCACCGGACTTGCACTGACGGCGCTGAACGACGAACTGTTCCGCAATCAAATCGAACCCGGAAAGGGCGTGCTCATTCCGTATCGGTGGGTCCGTGCTGTCGGTGACGTCATCCTCATCAACGACGTCATCGAGCGTCTGAAGAATCCCGAAGAAGACGAAGAATCGATCGTCGTCTGAGGTTCTAACTCCCGTTTCCGCTCTCGCCGCCTTCCACACCCATCGCACGAAAGAGCTTTCGCTTTACCGCTTCCTCGGTGAGTTGCAGGAGCGTATCGCGGTTGTCGTCGCTCGATTCGATGCCCGTGAAGATGCCGAGCGGAATCTCGACCGACCCCTGTGTGGAGTGGCCGCCGGCCTCGCCGATACCGGTGAAGGCGTCGCTCAGAATCTTCCCGATGTTCATCCGGATGTCTTTCGACCGCGCGGCGAGATAGATGGTGTCGTCAGCGATGCCAAAGACGGCCGTCGTGGTGATGCCCTCTAGATTCAGGAGATGCTGTGCGGCCTGCGTGAGGGCATCTCGGTCGCGGATGAATCCGGCGTTCGAGACGAGGTGCGACCCCTGTACGTCCCGGTTCTGGATGGCCTCGGCGAGGACGTCCAGCGTCTCGGGGGACATCGACGGCGACTCGACTTTCTCCAGCGTGTCGTGGTCGGCGAAGGGGTGGAGATACGCCGCGGCGGTCAGGTCCGCCGGCGTCGTGTCTCGCTTGAAGTCGAGCGTCTCGGCGCGGATGCCGTACAAGAGCGCGGTCGCCACAGCCTTCGAGGGGCTGAGGTCGAACTCTTGGATGTACTTCGTGAGAATCGTGGACGTAGACGAGACGTTCGGACGAACGTCGGTAAAGCGGGCGTCGATTCCTTCGTCCGGTTCGAAGTGGTCGATGAACACCGTGATGTCGGCGTCACCGATATCCGGCATCCCGGATTTCATGTGGTCTACGAGCGCGACGGCGCTGTACTCTTCGAGCGGCTTTGCGTCGGCTCGCGGCGTGAGTTCGATGCCGAGAATGTTTACGAACGCTCGGTTCTCTTGGTGACCCATGTCGCCGGAGTAGAGAATATCGGCGTCAACGTCGTACTCGCGGGCGATAGCCTGCAACGCGACCGCCGAGGCGAGCGAGTCCGGGTCGGGATTGTCGTGTGTGAGGATTGCGAGACCGCGGTCGGTCTCTCGGAGAAGGTCGGCGAGTTGCCGCGCCTTGTACTCCAGTTCGCCGGATTCGACGCTTCGAAGCGCGGAATCGGCGATAACCTCGGACGGGTTGATAACCACGTCCGCACCGAGTTCCGTCAGTTCGTCCTCAGAAACGGGGTCTGACGCCCGAACGACGATAAACTGGTCGTCACCTTGGTCGCGGATGGTGGACACGGCGGCCTTGTTCGCCTCCACGTCCGACGAGAGAATGAGAATCACGTCGCGTCCCGAGACGGCACCGGCGAGTTCCGAGTCGGCGATGTCCGTCGTCTGCGCATTCAAATCTTGGTCGCGCAGGGCTTCGACGCGACTCTCGTCCTTGTCGAGAATGAGGACATCCTTTCCCTCGTCCGTCAGTTCCTCGGCCACTGCGTGCCCGACACTGCCGCATCCAAGTATCGCGTACGTGGACATCGAGGACACACTGACGCCTGTGCTCATCGTTGCCCGCTACTCCGGTCGGCCGACACTTAACACCCACCGTTTGTCTGCTCTCCGACCGTGTGCGTCCCTGCCGTCGTCGTACAAAAAGGAAAGTCATTTTACCCACCGGGAGTTACGAGAGGTTGCAAGGGCCGGTAGCTCAGTTAGGCAGAGCGTCTGACTCTTAATCAGACGGTCGCGTGTTCAAATCGCGTCCGGCCCACTTTCTAACCGCACGATTTCCGCCCAATCAACTCGGGCGCGAATTGTGTGGCAATTCCGTCTTTCACCAAATAGTGCCGACTCTGAGGCGTTGTTCAGAGGCGATTCGTCACTTGGATAGCGGACAGTGACGCAGTTGTGCGGTTTTCATCGGTTGGAGATACGCTCCCCCGCTCTCTGTGGTACGAAATTCTCGAAATATGATAGAAATCGCGTGCCGAATATAGAGGGTGTCTCTTGCAGATGGGTCACTTTAGGTGCGACTGACCATCACGCTTTTATCAACTCGTTCAAATAGTGGATAGTAGAGCTGAACGATGACCGTTTCTTCCTGCTTCTGAGTTGACTGTCGCCTCTTAATCCGCCGAGGGCCGTCAGCTTCGAGTTCTTCCGAATAGCCGTTAGTTACCCTGCAGTCATAGATACATCATGTCAAGACCAACATTTATCCAGTGTGACCGTCTCGAACTCAAACCTCCTGAAGACGACGACATCGAGTTCCTCAGAGAGGGAGTGAACCATCCGAAAGTCCGCCAATACATCAGTCTGTTCAGTACCCCGTACACCGAAGAACGCTACCGAGACGAGCTGTGGCCAAGAGAACACGGCGGAGATAGCGTTTCTCTACTCGTCATTCCGAACGACGGCGATTTCTCGGGGGAGCCAATTGGGTCAGTACAACTCGCCCCCGTTATCCACACGGATGGATACGCGAACTTTGGCGTCTGGTTCCATCCGAAGGCGTGGGGAGAAGGATACGCCCTCGAAGCTAGCGCACACCTGTTCGAATACGGATTCCAAGACCTCAGATTGCACCGTATCTCTGCTACCGTGATGGCCCCAAACGAGGATTCTACGTCGCTTTGTGAACGCCTCGGGTTCGTCCACGAAGGAACTGCTCGTCAAGCACAATTCGTCAACGGGGAATACGTCGATGTCGAACGCTATGGCCTACTAGCTGACGAATGGGAAGGCACCAGCGAGGTACTGAACCTTGAGGAGGTAACGCAGTAGCCTGACACCTCTATAGACCGTCGAAATCTTCCTGTCACGCCCCCACTTCCCCTTCCTTGGTTCGCTGGTCGTAGTGCTCGTTCAGTATGTCCGGACTCACGTCCACCCGCTTACTCACGGCGTCTGTGGAGACGTCGTTCACAGTCCCCACCCGGAGCGTGGCGGCTACGTCCGAATGTACACAATAACAGCCGCAGAACAGCCCGCAATGACAGCTACCGGTCGGCCGTGCTCGTCCGAGACAGCGGTCACTGAGTCACTGCGACGAAGAGTCCGTAGACGGCGATAGCGACTCCAACGAACAGTCCCCAGCCGAGTTTATTGATGACCCCGGAAGCGAGAACGCTACTGATCCCGATTCCAGCCCCGACGGCGACCCAAAAGAGACCAGTCACTCGTGCAGTAGCAGTATCCAACCACGCAGACACCCGAGGCCAAGCTACATCCGCGACGCTCCACACCCCGAGGACGAGACTCACCACGACCCCACGAACATCAAGCGGATTCGAGTAGAAGACGAATACCGTTGCCGAAAAGAGTGCAGTAACGAGACACAGCACGGCCCGTCGCTTCCGATACCGAAAATCGTCTACGGTAGTCATCGCTAGGGATGGTAGTCGAAACGAACAGTTGGTAAAGTATCTTCCCGTTTTGAGTAGGCTTCACCGCCGTACCTCGGTCGCCCGTTGACACCCCCGAGCAACTTATACGCGGAGCTGTCAGTGTCTCTTGGTATGAATCAGAGCGACCGGACCGGCACGATTCTCGTTTTCATCACGCTCCTCGTCGCGGGCGTCTTCGGACTGGCGCTCGGCGTCGAGGATCGCTTCGACTTCGGACGGTTCGTCGGCACGCTCACACCCGATTTCGGTGTTCTGTTCGGTGCTGACGTCGTCGCTGGCGCGGTGATCCTTGGTCTGTTCGGTCTGCTCGCGTTTGGTGCGAAGATTCTGCTCGAACCGTAACCCGTCCGGTCGGTCGGCTACCGCTTGAGCGCGACCCACGAGTTGCCGCGTCCCCGAGACGGCGAGAGTCGAATCGGAAACTCCGAGCCTTCGGACAGAACTTCGAGACGGTCCCGTAACTCGGGCGTTTCGTAGCCGACCAGCGTTCGTAACTCCCCCGTCTGAACCACGCGAACGGTCATCGCGTCGTGGTCGTTCATAGGTCGTTCGACCCGAACGAGACGCGTTTCGACACCCGTCGCTGTGACACACCCACCAAGATGTTCCATGGTAACATATCTATACGCGAGATAAATAAATCACGTCGCCTCTATTAGGTGGGTATTAATTTCCCACCGCGGAGCCACTCCGGAGGTGAAGTGGGTGTTCTACGCGGTGGCATATCGGCCATTACCGGTGTGCTCGCGTTCCTCGGTGCCCTCACGTGGTCATGGTAGTGGTGCACTGACGACGTGGTGACTCTGTTTTTGAGTGACGCGACACGGTGACTGTTCCACAGTTTCGGAGGATGATTCTGATTCGCGACTTATTTGTAGCATCGGTAAGGAAGAATCAGCTTCTCAGTAGCGCCTGCCGATTTCCCGCTTCATCTTCCAAGTTCACCCAGTCGAAACCGACGGCGTCTAGTGATGCACCAGCGCCGGGCCAAGGAACATCAGGCATTTGTTAGGGAGAACAGATAGATTAACAGTATAACGGAACTTCCAAACGTCAATGCTCCGTACAGAAGCATATACTTCCACGAGGAGGCTCGGCTGAACCAATTCGACACTAGGGTTCCGACTGCTGACAGTCCCAGAAGGCTATACAGGATTGGCATTCCTTCTAAGGAGAGATAGCCACCAACAACCTCCACAGCTATCATTGTAGAAAGGACTCCACAACAGATAGCGAGGAGGCCAGCGGTGGACCGTCGCTTAATGGTCAATCCCATACAAAGATGTGGCAACCCAATATGGTAAATACTTTGTCATGGTGTGAATACAGGTGTCCTCTTGCTGTCACTGTCTCGCTAACAACTCCTCTGGCATTCGGTTATTTAGCATCTAATAATAATACAAAAAATGTCCTTTCTTGAGTCTGAGTAGGTTCCTGCTTTCATGTATTGAACTAGATTATCAACGATCTCGTTAAAATTCAATTATCTAAAACTTATTAGTTATATTATTTATAGCAATTGGTGATGAATTCGAAACTAGGTTGGGAGTTACTCTACTTTATATTATTCTCGATAATATCATGATCCACATCACACCAGTAACCGATACCGCGGGCGGCATATTCATAATTCATGACACACTTTTTATGTTCATACCCTGCCGTGCCTCTATCGGGTGCCTCAAAATTATGCGACAACTCATGTTGGACGAGTTGCTCATGGGGCCAGGGCACTCCATAAACTGGATCAATCGCGTTTACAGAATGATATCTGCCAGCGATCCCATTATTATCCATCTTGTCAACCCAACCAGTCACAATATGGTTATCCCCATCTCGGAACTTATCAGTATCACCTGCTATGTCATCTAACATATCATCTGTATTTGTACCGACACCGCTTGCATCCCAGTGTCCAAAGTGGATTGATCTCTTTGCTTCGATTCCGAACTCAGAACCAAAGATTGCCCATGCATCGAATGTGGCATCCTTGTACGATGCAGAAGGTTCGTGTTCAGAATCGGACGCAGGGACGACATGTAAGTGAATCTCTCCATTAATCGCCTTTGGCCCACTCGACTGGGTTGAGAATGACTCGCCACCCACGGCTACTGGGTGTCCAGCAGAGAGGTCCACCTTTCCAGCCTTTACATGCTTCCGAGCTACATCAACATGCATGGGCTTCCCATCTACTAGCGTTGCCTTCGGGTTCTTTGGGTCAACGCCAAATTCAATGAATTTGTCCCTTGCTCTTGATTCAATTGTGTCGAACTCTTTGAATGAGATGATCGCATCATAGTCCTCCTCAGAAAGGTACTCAGGAACCTCAGCGGACTCGGTTACAGTTACTTTCTGAGACCCATCGACAATTGTATTATTAAGATAATTTGGCAACTCTCCTTTTGCATAGGCAATTTGATTTTTCGAGAGTTGACTGCTTCCACGGCTACTCTCTTGAGACTTTGATTGTTCAGCTGCCACAACATTAGTGACAAGTGACAGTCCTACCGCCGTGCTACCGATCTGTTTCAAGAATTTTCTTCTTGATATTATACAATCGAACACAACAAGCATCAACTAATAATGTTTTTCATTTGTTGTTTGGTAAGCCCCGTGAGCTATTCGAGTACGTCAACGGGTGGCTTGACGGAGATGAGTGCTTGTCCTCGCTGTCGAGTATGTCTGTAAGAGTTCGTCGTGGCACGAAAATCCACCAAATCAGATTCATCGTGTAGTCACAATTAGCTCAGAACACGCTAAAATTGCCCATCCTCCAAAACTGTCGGCTGTTCGGGTGTGCCCTAAATTCATATCGCAGAATGTGATTTATTCAATCCAATTTCAGTTCTCATACCGTGACACTGCGGGCCTAGGGTCAATATCGAATCGCACGTACTACACGGCATGGACCACCTCGAAACACCGGCAGTGCACCGACTCATGACCTCTCCTGCCGGGAGATTGCTCACCTCTCGGCCGTTCGAGGCGTTCAAGACCCAGTTACTCCCGCGGGAATTCGCCGTCGTCAGGGCACGCGCCGCCGCCGACGTAGCACTCGGTGACGGGCCGGAAGCGTTCCTCCGCGAAGTCGGTGCACCGCCTGCGCCGCACCTTCACGACCGCATCGAACGCGCGTTAGCGAAGTATGCTCGACTCCGCGAGGCGTACGACGAGACGATGACCCGGTGGGAGAGCGTCTTCTGGGGAGGGTACGAATCGCGCCCGGACGAGCGGGTCGCTATCGAACGCGAGCGCCGAACCGTCTCGCAGAAGCGAGCCAAACCGACGGACATCTTCGGGTTCCTCGCAACCGAACACCTCGTCCCGTCGGTGAAGTTCGAGACGCCGAACGCTGACGCCGCTCGGAGTCGCTGGCACCACGAACTCGCCGAACCGGAGCGACTCTACGGGTTTGCCGAATCGCGGGCGACAGAAGAGTTCCCCCGCGTCGAACGCTCGGCAACCGTCCGCGGGCCGGGAACGGTCGAATTCCTGCTTCGATTCACGTCGCCGTCACCACACGTCGGCGAGAACGCGACTGCTCGCGTCTACGAACCCGACGATGCCGACGGCGACCTCCCGACGGTCATCTTCCACTCCGGATGGGGAATGTTCGACGACCAACTCGTCTACTGGCCCGAAGAGGAGTACCTCGCACGGGCGCTCGCGCCCGAAGGCTACCGCGTCATCCTTCCCGACGCACCGTGGCACGGCCGCCGCGAATTGCTCGGTCGATACAGCGGCGAACCCTATATCGCTCGCGCCCCGGTCGGCCTGTTTACCCTCTACTCGGCCGCCGCGCTGGAGACTGCTGTCCTCGTAGACTGGGCGCGGACAGAAGGCGCACCGGTCGTCGGTGTCGGTGGCGTCAGTCTCGGTGGGAGCATCGCGCTCCACGTCGGCGGACGCTGTAGCGACTGGCCCGAGTCGATGCAACCTGACCTGCTGTTTCCCGTCGGCATGCCGGGCGGAATCGACCAGACGCTCGTCGCTGGCGAACTCACCGAACTCCTCGCTCTCGACAGCGCGCTCGACGCCGCCGGCTGGACCGGCGACGCGCTCCACGAGTTCGCACCGCTGTTGAACCCGCCGAAAGACCCGTCCATCGACCCCGAACGCGTCTTTTCGTTCGTCGGCACGCGAGACGAGATTGCCCCGACGCAGACGGCGCAGACGCTTCTCGACGCGTGGGGGGTTCCCGCCGCTAACCGCCGCGAGTGGGACTGCGGCCACTTCGGCGTCATGGCGAATCTGGTTCGCGGGACCGAGTTCCCGGCGACGGTTCGACAGGAACTAGATGCGGCGGTGCGGACCGAGCGAAAAACGGTCTCGGCCTGACGGTCGGCAACGCGGGCAGTCGCCTTACTGGTCGCCGAGGAAGTCGGGTTCGACGCGCTGGTCGCCCACTTCGCGTTCGAGGTGGTCACGGAAGGTCTCGACCGTCACGTCTTGAGTCTCACGCTCTTTGCGGTCGCGGACGGAGATGGTGCCTGCTTCTTCCTCGTTGCCGCCGACGACGATCATGTACGGAACGCGGTCGGTCTGCGCTTCGCGGATTTTCCGTCCGAGCGTCCACGAGCGGTCCTCGATGGTGACCCGGAAGTCGCCGAGTTCTTCCTTGATGGATTCGGCGTAGTCGATTTGGTCGTCCGAGATGGGGAGGATGCGGACCTGCTCGGGTGCGAGCCACGTCGGGAATTTGCCGTTGTAGTGCTCGATGAGGACCATGAAGAAGCGCTCGAAGGAGCCGTAGAGCGCGCGGTGAATCATGACCGGGCGGTGTTCTTCGTTGTCCTCGCCCGTGTACGACAGTTCGAAGCGCTCGGGCATGTTGAAGTCGAGTTGGACCGTCGGACCGTCCCACTTGCGGCCGAGAGCGTCCTCGAACGAGAAGTCGATTTTCGGGCCGTAGAAGGCACCATCGCCCTCTTCGACGAGGTAGTCCATCTCGCTGTCTTCGAGGACGGCTTCGAGTTGTGATTCGGCCTGCTCCCAAATCTCGTCGGAGCCGACGGACTTCTCGGGGCGCGTAGCGAGTGCGACTTCGTAGTCGAGGTCGAACGTCCCGAGGACTTCGAGGATGATGTTCATGATGTCCTCGACTTCCTGTTCTATCTGGTCGGGGCGGACGAACAGGTGGCCGTCGTCGATGGTAAAGGCCCAGACGCGGGAGAGACCCGAGAGTTCGCCGCGCTGTTCTTTGCGGTAGACCTTCCCGTTTTCGGCGTAGCGAACCGGCAGGTCGCGGTAGCTCCAACTGCCCTGCTTGAAGATGGTCGCGTGACCGGGGCAGTTCATCGGCTTCAGGCCGTACTCCTCGTCGTTGACGTCGAGGAGGAACATGTCGTCTTGGTAGTTGTCGTAGTGTCCCGACTGCTTCCACAGTTCCGTCCGGAACAAGTGCGGCGTCTCGACGTAGTCGTACTCGTAAGACTCGTTGAGGTCGCGCCCGTAGTTCTCCAGCGCGTCGAGAACCTTCTTCCCGTTGGGGTGGTACAGCGGAAGACCGGGACCCGTGACGCTCGGAATCGAAAACAGGTCGAGTTCCTGTCCGAGTTTGCGGTGGTCGCGCTCTTCGGCTTCGGCGCGCATTTCGAGGAAGTCTTCGAGATCGGATTCGGACTCGAAGGCCGTCCCATAGACGCGGGTCAGGGTGTCGTTTTCTTCGTCGCCGCGCCAGTACGCCGCGGAGATGTTCAGGAGTTTGACCGCGCCGATATCGCCCGTCGATTCGACGTGCGGGCCCTTACAGAGGTCTTCGAACTCGCCTTGCTCGTAGAACGACAGTTCGTCGTCGCCAGCGGCTTCGGTTTCGAGGATATCGCGCTTGTAGGGGTTGTCGGCGTACTTTTCGAGGGCTTCCTCGCGGTCGATGAGCGTGCGCTCGATGTCGAGGTCTTCCTCGATGATGTTCCGCATCTCGTCTTCGATGGCTTCGAGGTCCTCCTTTTCGAGGTCCACGTTCGTCACATCGTAGTAGAAGCCGTCGTCCGTCCACGGGCCGATGGTCAGTTTCGCCTCGGAGTGGAGACGCTGGAGGGCCTGTGCGAAGACGTGGGCCGCCGAGTGGCGAAGCACGTCGAGATACTCGTCGGACTGGTCGGTGACGATGACGAGGTTCGCGCCGTCGTGGAGGGCGGTCTCTTTGTCTACGAGTTCGCCATCGACGACGCCAGCAACGGTGTCCTTCCCGAGGCCGGGGCCGATTTCGAACGCGGCGTCTCGCACCGTCGCACCCTCCTCGACGGCAAGTTCCGTTCCGTCGGGGAGGATGACAGCGATATCACTCATACGCGCACGAAACCGACGGGGGGGAATAAGTGTTGTTGAGACGGGCGCGCAGGACCCCCGTCCGCACCCAAAGGACCAACTTGTTTGCACACCGATGCAACCGGTATGCGATTTTCCCGACAGAGCGGCGTTTTCATGCACGTCACGTCGGTCCCCGGTCCGCACGGCATCGGAGACCTCGGCGACGGTGCCCGCGCGTTTATCGACTTTCTCGCCGACGCGGAGCAGTCGATGTGGCAGTTCTGCCCACTCGGCCCGACCGCGCCGATTCACGCAAATTCGCCCTACCAGTCGTCGTCTTCGTTCGCTGGCAACCCGCTTCTCATTGCTCTCGCGGACCTCGAATCCCGCGGGTGGCTAACCGGCGACGACCTCGAACCAGTCCCCGACTTCGACGACCACGCCGTCGAATACGAGCGCGTCGGCAACTACAAGCGCTCGCGGCTTCGGATGGCGTTCGACCGATTCGAAGAGACCGCTTCGGAAGCCGACCGCGACGCGTTCGACGCCTTCCGCGAGCGGGAAGCCCACTGGCTCGAAGCGTACGCGCTGTTCGCCGCTCTCAAAGACGAGTTCGACGGCGCGTGGACGGACTGGCCGACCGAGTTGAAGACGCGGGACCCGGACGCCCTCGCTCGCGCCCGCGACGAACACGCCGAGGAGATTCGATACCGCGAGTTCGTCCAGTTCTGTTTCGACGAGCAGTGGCACGACCTCGCCGACTACGCCGACGAGAACGGCGTCACCCTCGTCGGCGACCTCCCCATCTACGTCGCGCTCGACAGCGCCGACGTGTGGGCCGCACCCGAGGCGTTCGACCTGAACGACGACCACGAACCGGCGGTCGTCGCGGGCGTCCCGCCGAACCCGAACGATTCAGGCCAGCGCTGGGGCAACCCCCTCTACGACTGGGACACCCTCCGCGAGAATGGCTACAACTGGTGGCTCGACCGCCTCAGCCGCCTGTTCGACCTCGTTGACGTGACCCGAATCGACCACTTCAAAGGCTTCGACGAGTACTGGGCCATCGACGCCGACTCTCACGACCCCGCCGACGGGGAGTGGCGCGACGCGCCGGGTCACGACTTCTTCGAGACGGTCGAGCGCGAACTGGGCGAACTTCCGTTTATCGTCGAAGACCTCGGGTTCCTCGACGCCTCGCTCGTGGACCTCAGAGACCGCTTTGCCGTCCCCGGGATGCGCGTTCCGCAGTACGCCGACTGGTGCCGCGAAGGCGACATGTACCAACCGATGCACTACCCGGAGAACTCCGTGGCCTACACCTCGACGCACGACACCGACACCTTCGTCGGCTACTACCGGTCGCTCGATGACCACACACGCGACTGCCTGCACTACAACATCGGTGCCGACGGCTCGGAAATCGAATGGTCGATTATCGACGCCGTCTGGAACTCGGCGTCTGTCCTCGCGTTCACGACGATGCAGGACCTCCTCGGTCTCGACTCTCACGCCCGGTTCAACACCCCCGGCACGCAGAACGGCAACTGGGAGTGGCGCGTCACCCGCGAGGGACTCGCCGACGACGTTTCGGCCCGCCTCGCCGAGTTGACGGACCTCCACATCCGCAACTGACGCCGACGAAGACCCACCACAATCACTGATTTTCTCGACTTGCGAGCACTGCCACCGGTGATTCCCGTCGCGCGCGCGTCGCGTTCGGTGTCGGAATGGGTGGTGGGTCTGCAACCGACGATGCGGAAGAGGATAGCGGCGAAGCATCTGGCGGTGGTGGCGAAGGATTCGGTGGCGGTGGCGGCGCACAGGCCATCCCACTCGGTGTCGTCGAAGTGTCCCCAGACGAGACGAATTTTATCAGATTCGCCGACCGGGGCCGACTTGCCAGGATTCTCGCCGTCGGCGTCGTCTTTGGCCTGCTTCTCGGCCGACTGCTCAGGAGATAGCGGGAACCGCGACGTCCGCGGCTACGGCTCGTCCCCACCTTTTTCACGTATCCATCCGACGGCGACGGTATGTCTCGTCGTCTGGGTCTCGGTGCGTTCGTCACTGGTCTCCTCGCTGCCGTCCTCGCCGGAGTTATCCGGGCGACGACGCCGCTGTCGGACTTCGCGGTTCCGAATGCGGACGTTCTCCTCTCGAAGGGTCTCTCGGCGCTCGCAGTCGCGCTCGTCACCTACGGAATCTATCGGTTCTCGATGGCCGTGTTCGTCGACCGACTCGCAGACAAACGCCGCGCTCACGACGCTCGAAACGTTCTCAGATTGGTTCTGGGGCTCGTCGCACTCGTCGGTGTCCTCGGCGCGTTCACAGAACAGTGGCTTGGCGTCCTCGTCTCGTTCGGCGTCATCGGCTTCGCGGTCACGTTCGCGCTTCAGCAGCCGATTCTCTCGCTCATCGGTTGGGTGTACATCGTCATCAAGCGACCCTACGCAGTTGGCGACAGAGTCACGGTCGCGGGCGTCTCCGGTGACGTTGCCGAAGTCGATTTTTTAGTGACGACGCTCTGGGAGGCAGGTGGACCGCTCGCGTCGACCCAACCGACCGGCCGGACAGTTACGGTGCCGAACTCGCTCGTCCTCTCGTCGGAGGTTGTCAACCACAACGACCTGTTCGACCGCGTCTGGGCCGAAGTTCCCATACAGGTCGCCTACGAGACCGACCTCGGGTTCGCACGTGAGGTGATGAGAGACGTGGCCGAAGCGGAGCTCGGCGACGACATGCGCACCGCCTTGCGCCGGTACAGACGACGTCTCGACAACTCGCCCCTCGAATTGGACGTCGCAGACGGCCCGACGGTCAACATCGCACAGGAGGAGTCGTGGGTCGTCCTCCGGCTGCGCGTCCTCGTGCCACCGACCCGAGGCCAACGCGTCCGCAACCGCCTGTACGAGCGTATTCTCACGAAACTCACCGACCATCCAGAGCGCGTCCAGTTCCCCGTGGGTCGAAACCGCTGAGAACCGTCACGGACACAGGCCGTCCGTCGCCTTCGCATCGAAACCCGCAAATCCCTCGCGCCTAACGTGGAAGCGATGGAAACGGGTGTTATCGACCTCGCAAACCTCGACGGCGCGTTCGACCTCCAATCGACCCTGGAGAGCGGTCAGACGTACCTCTGGGACCGTCCCGACGGACAGATGTACGAACGCGACGCGGCCCACGGCGGCGACGCGTGGTACCAAACCGTCGTCCCGCCACTCGACGGCGTCTCAGACGAGTCGGCGGTCGTCCGCGTCCGTCAGACCGACGGCGCGCTGGAGTGGCAGTCGAATCTCGACGCCGTCCCGCTACTCCGACACCTCCTTCGACTCGACGACGACCTCGACGCCATCTACGACCGGATGCCGAACGACCCGCTGGTCCACCGAGCGTACGACGCCTATCCCGGGATGCGTCTCGTCCGCGACCCGCCGTTTGGCTGTCTCATCTCGTTTATCTGTTCGGCGCAGATGCGCGTCTCACGAATCTTCGGGATGCAGTCCCGTCTCCGCGAAACCTACGGCGAGGTCGTCGAATTTGACGGGGAAACGCAGTACGCCTACCCGACGGCCGACCGACTCGCCGCGGCGACCGAAGACGAACTCAGAGACCTCAGCCTCGGGTACCGCGCTCCCTACGTTCAGCGAACCGCGGAGATGGTTGCGACCGGCGAGGCGACGCCGGCCGAGGCGCGCGGCCGCGACTACGAGGGCGCCCGCGACTACCTGACGAACTTCGTCGGCGTCGGCGACAAGGTCGCCGACTGTATCCTGCTGTTTTCGCTCGGATACCTCGAAGCCGTCCCGCTCGACACGTGGATTCGCTCGGCAATCGAAGACCACTATCCGGACTGCGCTCGCGGCAACTACGCGGCCACGTCACGGGCCATCCGCGAGCGACTCGGCGGCGAGTACGCCGGCTACACGCAGACCTACGTCTTCCACTATCTCCGCTCCGGCGGCGAGTAAGGCTCTGTTAAACCGGGTTGGCAAGAAGGTTGATAGCGTTCGCGGTACAATCTCACACCGACCATGGACTGCAGAGTCGTCGTCGAGGCCGCGGTCCCGGTGTACGACGTCGAAACCAAAGACGAGGCGATTCGCATCGCAATCTCCAAGACGGGCGAGATGCTCAACCCGGACCTGAAATACGTCGAAATTAACATGGGCTCTCGGACCGCCCCCGATAGCGACTCGCTTCCGGCGTTTATCGTCGCGGACGAGGCATTGGTGGCACTCGAACTCGAGATGACCGTGTTCAACGTCGAACAGGAAGAACACGCGTCTCGAATCGCCCGCAAGGAAATCGGCCAGCGCCTCGAAAACATCCCGTTGAAGGTACTTTCTGTTGAGCCACTCGACGACGAACGAAAAGAGACTGACGGCGACGGTACCGGTGACGATACCGTCCCCGACTTCGACGACCTCGTTGGCGACCGCTGACGAGTCTCGTTTTTCGCCGGGTAAACCGTTTCGCAGGAACTCATCCGCTTGTCGTCCGTTTACGCGGCCGACATCGACCGACGGCTAACGTTCACGACGTAGCCATCGCTCGCAAGTGCCAGTTCGTCACCGACGACGGCGCAGTCGCTTTCGGTCTGTGACTTCGTGGAGGAGAACGCGTTTCGTTTCTCGATTCAGTCTGCTTGTGGAGCAATCGGTTCCGGTTCCGCCTCGCGCATCGCTCCAGTAATTCCTTTCGCCAGTTTAAACACGGCTGCTTTGTGGTCCGTCTTCGATTTGTGGATAGATGTCGGTCGTACGCCGAGTTCGTTGTACTCAGCAAGACCGATTTGTTCGTCTTCCCACGCCTCGATTTGTGTGTGCACTTCCGCGAGCAGGCCGTGCAGGTGGATGAGTTCCTGCTTCTTCATGAGCAAACACGGCTTGAGACCGGAGGGATATAGTATTATCTTGAGTCGCGTTAGCATTCACCCTGCTTAAACCGCCGATTATGGGTGTCTCACGGGAAATTTAGTGTTTGGACTCTTTCAATTCGTTTTGTGTTTTCGGTCATCGGTGGAGAATCATGGGGGAATATCACGAGTCCTTTATATAGCTATGTAGCGCGCGCTCCGTCAGGCGGTCGTGAATATTTTAGGCGACCCTTCGCGTACTGTCGCGTATGGACTACGACGACCAATTGGACCGGGCGCTCTCGGAGGCACCGGACGTCGCAGAAGGCGGCGACCGATTCGAAGTCCCTGACCCGACGGTTCGACAGGAGGGGAACGTCACGGTCTACGAGAACTTCGCGGCGACGCACGACCGACTCGCGCGCGACGTCGAACACGTCCTGAAGTTTTTCCAGTCCGAACTCGGGACGAGCGCACAGATCGACGACAAAGGACGAGCGCGCTTTACCGGCGAGTTCAAACCGCGGCGCATCGCTGAGGCGCTCGACGAGTACGTCGAGTCGTTCGTACTGTGCGGCGAGTGCGGGTCACCCGACACGCGACTCGTCACCGAACAAGGCGCTGACGTGTTGAAGTGCGACGCGTGCGGGGCGCTCTCTTCGATTCCTGACCTCTGAAAAGTCGGCTTTTTACTGACTGACTCGCTGACGAGTCCGTTTCTATTCGAACTGTTTGAGCGTCTGGAGGTCGCGCTCCGTTCGCATGAACTCGGCGGTGCGACGGGTTACGCCGCATCCTTGACACGAGAAATTGTCACGGTGAGCGGGGAGTTCGGTCGGATTCGTCTCCCAGTCCTTTCCACATTCGGGGCACAAGAGTCGGACGAACGCTTCAACCATGACCGAATATGCTCCGTGAGCGCGGATAAATCTTGCCACGAACTCACACATCTATAAAAAGTACGTCCCACCGGGCCGCCCCGAACCACTTACGCAGCCAGGCTTCCGTCCTGCACTTCGAGCAGTTCTTTGTAGCGGTTGCGGATGGTCACTTCGGAGATGTCGGCAACCTCCGAGACTTGGCTTTGGGTCACCTTCTCGTTGGTGAGAAGGGCGGCCGCGTAGACCGCGGCGGCCGCGAGACCGACCGGTGACTTGCCCGAGTGGATGCCCGTCTCCTTCGCGTCGCGGAGGAGTGTCCGCGCCTGTCGTTCCGCCTCGTCGGAGAGGTCGAGTTCGCTGGCGAACCGCGGCACGTACTGTTCGGGGTCTGCGGGCTTGATTTCGAGCTTGAGTTCGCGGACGATGTAGCGGTACGTCCGGGTCAGTTCCATCTTATCGACGCGGGAGACTTTCTCCAGTTCGTCGAGCGACCGAGGCGTGTCGGCCATGCGGGCGGCCCCGTACAGCGCCGCGGTAGCGACGCCCTCGATGGAACGACCGGGAAGCAGGTCGTCGTTGAGTGCACGCCGGTAGATGACCGAAGCCGTCTCGCGGACGTTCTCGGGGAGACCGAGCGCGGACGCCATGCGGTCGATTTCGCCGAGCGCCTGCTTCAGGTTCCGTTCCTTGGAGTCACGGGTGCGGAACCGCTCGTTCCACGTGCGGAGCCGTTGCATCTGCTCGCGCTGGCGCGGCGAGAGGGACTTGCCGTAGGCGTCTTTGTTCTGCCAGCCGATGTTGGTCGAAAGCCCCTTGTCGTGCATCATCTTCGTGGTCGGCGCACCGACGCGCGACTTGCTGTCTCGCTCGGAGGCGTCGAATGCGCGCCACTCGGGACCGCGGTCAACGATAGTGTCTTCGACGACGAGGCCGCACTCTTGACAGACGGTTTCGCCGTGGTCGTCGTCGTGGATGAGGTTGCCACTACATTCGGGACAGACCTGTTCTTCGTCTGCCTGTCGCTCGTCTCGCTCCGACTCGCGGGGAGTTACGTCCCGGGCCTTTGCGTCGGTACTGTAGGTTCGGGTTGTTGTATCGCTCATGGTGGGGTGGAAGGCGCTGATACGTCTCGGCCGGAAGGCCATAAGAAGACGAAAGAATAATCCGGCTTGGACGGGCCTTACCAAGAGTAAGTTCGAAGTAGATATAAGTGTTTCGCCAACGGGATGTGGGCAAATACCACGGTATGGCAACGCTCTCGGCCTTTCAGGGACAAATCGTGACAGTCCGTCCGGACTGTCCCGGTGATAAATTTCTTACGTCCAGTTAGAGCCAGTTTTCCCGACGAAAATAAACCAGTAGGATGGTGGAGACGAGCGCCATCCCGAGCATCGTCGCCGCGTAGCCGTACTCCCAGCCGAGTTCGGGCATGTTGACCGCCGAGGCGGCGGGGTCGAAGTTCATCCCGTAGATACCGACGACGAGTGTGAGCGGGAGAATGATAGTTGCGACGACGGTGAGCGTCTTCATGACCTCGTTCGTCGATTGCGACAGCGTGTTCAGGTAGATGTCTCGTGCGCCGCGGGCGAGTTCCCGGTAGGTCTCGGTGAGGTCAACCAACTCCACGAGGTGGTCGTACACGTCGCGGTAGTACTTCTCTGTCACGTCGCGGACGTGCTCCGGGTCGCCGCGGGCGAGCACCGCCGCGGCCTCGCGCGTCGGCCAGACCGTCTTCCGAAACGACAGCAAGTCGCGTCTGACCGTGTTCAGCCCTTCGAGCACGTCCGGGTTCGCACCTTCGAGGATGATGTCTTCTATGTGTTCTATCTCTTCTCCGACCTCGTCTAACAGTCCGAAATAGTCGTCGGTGATGCGGTCGATGACGCGGTAGGCGACGAAATCCGGCCCGAGCCGAAGTAATCTTGAGTCTTCTCGTTCGACGGCGTTCCACACGCGGTCGAGCGGCTCCATCTCTCGTCGGGTCAGCGTCACGAGCCAATCGTCGCCGAAGCAGAGACCAACCGGCTTCGTCTGGACTTCTTCTTCGAATACCTGTTCTCCGACTCGGAGCGTCGCCACTCGAACGATGACGAAGGTATACTCTTCGTACTCCTCGGTCTTCGGCCGGGCGTCGTTTCGCACGTCTTCGACCGTGAGCGGGTGGATGCCGAACGCCGACGCGACGCTGTCGAACTCGGATTCGTCGGTTGCGCGTACCCACGTGGTGCCGTCGGCATCGCGCGCCGCCGTCACGCTCGACGCGTCGTACGTGCTCACGCCGCCGTCGTCGTAGACGAGTGCCGAAATCATTCGCCTCCTCCGATAGCCCAGAGCGTAATTCCGACCATCACGGTCGTCACGGAGAATGCACGTCCGGGGTACGCGACGAACGCACCCACGCCGTAGCCGACCACGCCGACTGCCGTGACACCGATTCCTGCGGTCCGCACGCGTTTCATAACACACCGACCCGCGTCAACGAGAAAAAGTCTCGCCCGAATTTACGCTTCCGACGGGTGTTCGACGGCGCGAATCAGTTCGAGGATGTTCTCCTCTTCGCCGTCGAGTTGCTGTGGGTACATGCCGATTGCCACGACGAAGTCCTCTTCGTGACGGACCTTGGTGACGTGGACGTAGACATCGACTTCTTCGCCGCCGAACTGCGCGGTGGCGCTGTATTTGGTCACGTTGCTTTGCTCGCCGAGCATCTGGACGTTACGGGAACTCACGACCTCGACGTCGCGCAATCCTTGATACTGGCTATCGACGAGTTTGACCAGTCGGTCGTTGGAGTAATCTTTGATTGGGTTTCGAGCCTCTCCACCGACTTCGGCGGCGGGCGTGGAGATGACGCTGAACATGCCTAGTTTGGCCTCGCCGAAGAACCCGAGGTCGATGGCCTTCTGGTATGTCGTCATGTGGTTACTGACGGAGATATTTCGCTCCTGTCCGCCGACGCTCACCGTGTGGTTTACGTGGAATGTTTCGGTGCCGTTCGTCGAATACCCGGCGTTCGATGCGGCCGTCGCGTCGGTCGCCGCCGGTTCGGCGTCGAACGTCAGCGCCTCTTGGCCAGTCAAGAAGCCGATACAGCCGCTCGTAAGGAGAAGAGCGGCCACAGCGAGGATTGCGATTGTACGTTTAGCCATCGTCGCCCCGGAGTTTCCGCTCTCTCGGTATAAGTTCGGTGGCTACGAACGTTCCAGTTCGATACCAATTTAGCCTCGAATTCGGTCCTCACTCGGCGTCTGACGTCACTCGTTTGTCAGCCCGCGCGACTCGTTTTCCCGGCGGATGACGCGCCTGCTGTAGAGGTAGTACGCGGGGACGACGAACGGGAGCGTGAACGCCGCACCGAACCAGAGATGCCGCGACACGCCCCACTCGATGCCCTGTTCGCGGAGCGAGTTGATGTCGCCGTGGATGAGTCCCGCATAAAACACGTGCGTGACGAGATAGACGGCGAACGCGGGTTCCGGACCGAGATACGCCGAGACGACGGTGAACATGACGAGTCCAATCGCGTAAATCGTCGGCAAGATACCGCGGTAGCGGCCGCGAGCGGGTCGCTGTTTTCCCTGTCGTTCGCGTTCGACCGCCGTGCCGCGACGGTACTCGTCGGTGGACATGTCGCTACGGTGTGTGCGACGCCGAAAAAATGTTCGTCCCATGTGAGCATTCCACTCACGCCAACGCCGACACCGGTACTCAACCGAGGTACTTCACTTCGATTTCGTGTGGCTCGTCGGTCGCCGGAAGTTCGACTGTCTCGCGGAGATGCTCCCGGACCGCGGTGCGCCACTCGCGGACAGCGGCGGTGTGGCGTTCGTGGTGTTCGTCGATTTCGTAGGGTTCCGGCCGGGTCTCGTCGGCCTCGGGATACGATGGAGTACTCTCGGAGACGAACAATCCGGGCGTCAAATGGAGAGGCGACGGCTCGTCGTAGTCGGCCGACTCTCCGCCAGTGAGGTGAATTCGCGCCCGCATTCGCCCATAAAACGGCGGCGTGACGCGAAGCACGACGGACTTCGTTCCGCGCCAGTTCGCTTCGAGAGCAGTCACGAGGTCGTCGGTCGTCACGGCAATCGAGCGAATGACGGTCGGGTCGGACGACCCGCGCGTCCCGTTCACCCTCCGGCACGTCGGTAATCAGAATTAGTTACCGACGTGGGCCGAAGTTCGCCGCTACACTTCGGACAGGTCGCACGGTACGATGCGGCGCTCACGGTTGTTTGACATTCACGACAGACGTACGAAGCCCGTTCCATCGCCAATCGGTACGTAATATTGTGTGTTAAAACTTACCACGGTATGACGAACACACCACCGCTCGCGGGTCCGTGTCCTTTTACCCCGACGGGGCGCAATCCGCCAGTATGACAGACGCATGGTTCGCCGGCACGACCCCGGACGACCCCGAATCCGGGGCACAGTGCATCCGAGAGGGTCGCGCGTCCGCTCCCACTGACTGGCCCGCAGAGGCCGTCGAATCCGGGTTCGCCGCCGACGAAACCGACTACTACGCCAAACTCCGTTCGGCGACGCTTTCGGCCGCCCGCGACGCCGTTGCCGAGCGCGAGCGTGCCGACGACGTGCAACTCGCTCACGCGGTGCGCGCGATGGACGACGCCGAACGAACCGCCAACGAACTCGCCGAGCGCGTCGTCGAGTGGGCGGGAACGCTCTACGAGTCCGTTCCGCGCGGTCTCGACGGCGTTCGAGACATCGCCGCCCGCGAGCCATCGACCGCGGCCGAAGAACGCGTCGTCTCCTATGCGACTCGCGCCGTTGACCTCCTCGACGAACGCGACGAACTCCGCGCGTTCATCGAAGAACGTGCTCCGACGAGCGCGCCGAACCTCGCCGAGATGGCCGGTCCCGTGCTCGCGGCGCGACTCATCTCCCTCGCCGGTGGTCTCGATAGCCTCGCTAAATCGCCGAGCGGGACAGTCCAAGTGCTCGGAGCCGAAGACGCGCTCTTCGCTCACTTGAAAGGCCGCGCCTCGTCGCCGAAACACGGGGTTATCTTCACCCACGAGTACGTCCGTGGAACTCGTCCACAGGACCGCGGCTCTGCGGCCCGCGCGTTCGCCGGGAAACTCTCTATCGCGGCCCGTATCGACCACTACTCAGGCGATTATCGCCCGGAGATTCACGAGGAACTCGCCGACCGCATGGCGACGATTCGCGCCCGCGAAGAGGAGGGAGGCGAATGAGCGACGACCACTCGGCCGACTCGCCGGCCCTCCCGACGGGCGTCGATCGTCGGTCCTTCGACGGCCGAATGCGACTCTCCACGCGCGGCGGCCCTGTGTACGGCGAACCGGTCGATTCCGACGGCTGGCGCGCCTGGGACGCCGGACGCTCGAAACTCGGCGCGATGCTCGAACTCGGCATGGACACCGGACTCGTCGGCGGTGAGACCGTGCTCTATCTCGGTGCCGCGTCGGGGACGACGGTCTCGCACGTCGCCGATTTCGCCGGGGCGACCTACGCCGTCGAGTTCGCGCCGCGACCGGTTCGTGACCTCGTCGGCGTCGCCGAAGCCCGAGACAATCTCTTCCCGCTTCTCAAGGACGCGCGCGACCCGGATTCTTACGCACACGTCGTCGAATCCGGCGTCGATTGCCTCATTATGGACGTTGCGACCCGCGGACAGGCTGACGTCGCCGTCAGCAACCGGCAGTTCCTCGCCGACGACGGCCGACTGCTGATGGCCGTCAAAGCCCGGAGTGAAGACGTGACTGCCGACCCAGACGAGGTGTTCGCGGACGTGCTCTCCGCACTCGAATCGGCCTACGAAATCATCGAAACCGAGCGACTCGACCGATTCCACGCGGACCACCTCGGTATCGTCGCCCGGCCGAAGTGAGGTCGCTCGCCCGCCGATACGCTCGGCGACGCGAGAATGTATCGGTCAATATCCCCGGGTGTAACGCCTGTAGTTGTGCGACGCGTTCGCCGGGGTCCACGACGTTTTTAATTCGGGGCATCTAACGGCGTTGCGATGGAACTAGGGTCGGCGGATGCCTTCGACCGAATGGGGACGCTCGGCGTCGAAGAGGAGTTCTATATCGTCGATGCCGACGGTCGCCCCACGTCTGGCATCGACGACTTGGTCTACGGACCGGAACCCCCAGAACTGCTCTCGGGACGACTCGACCACGAACTGTTTGAATTCACTATCGAGACGCAGACGCCACGTATCGAGGACCTGTCCGACGTCGCGTCGGCGGTCACGTCCGTCCGCGAAGCGCTCGTCGAACACGCGTCGAACCACGGCTACCGCATCGCCGCGGCCGGACTCCACCCCGCGGCGAAGTGGCGCGAACTCGACCACGCGGCGAAACCGCGATACCAAGCACAACTCGACCGAATTCAGTACCCACAGCACCGAAATACGACTGCCGGGCTTCACGTCCACGTCGGCATCGACGACGCCGACAAAGCCGTCTGGATTGCCAACGAACTCCGCTGGTATCTCGCGCCGCTCCTCTCGTTGTCCGCGAACTCGCCGTTCTGGAACGGGTTCGACACGGGACTCGCCTCCGCGCGCGCCAAGATCTTCGAGAACCTTCCGAACACGGGTATACCGACCGCGTTCGACGACTTCGACGACTACCAGCAGTTCGAACGCCGGATGGTCGAACACGGGTCGATAGAAGACCGGGGCGAACTCTGGTACGACGTGCGCCCACACACGGGCCACGGGACAGTCGAAATTCGGACGCCGGACGCCCAGACCGACCCCGACCGCGTGGTCGATTTCGTCGAATACGTCTACGCGCTCGTCTCGGACCTCGCAGAGCGCTACGAGTCGGGCGAATCCGGGACGAGCGTTCGCCGGGAACTCCTCGACGAGAACAAGTGGCGCGCGACCCGTCACGGCCGCGATGCGAGCTTTATCACGCCTGACTCGGAGGGCGTCGTCAGCCTCGAATCGTTCGTCGAAAGCGAGTCCGACCGACTCGACGTGGACGGCCTGCGGAACCTCCTCGACGCCGAGTCGGGAGCGGTCGTCCAACGACGCATCCACGACACGTCCGGAATCGACGCTCTTTGTGAATACCTCACACTTGATTGAGACGCACAAACATCCGTCTACGGCCTCGATACCGGCGACCTCGACAAGAAACATTTTTCAGGACCAGCGTTTTGACCTTTGTCGTAGAACAAATGACTGCGGACCAGACTACCGAGCGGAGAGCGGATTCGGCGGCAGACGAGCAGACTGAACCCTCGGACTGTACTATCTCCGAGTTCGACGACGGACTCATAGACCTACTCGCGTGGATTCTCGACACCGAGACGCGAGCGCGTATTTACGTGTATCTCCGGGAGCACCCGCACTCGACGAGCGAAGAGGTCGCAACCGGAACCGGTCTCTATCCGAGTACCGTCCGCGAGGCGCTGGCCGAGCTCACCGAAGACGAGACGGTCGAGCGCCGCAAACGCAAGAGTTCCGGCGCTGGCAACAACCCCTACGAGTACACCGCTATCGCGCCGAGCGACCTCGTCAAAGGTGTCTCCGAACAGGTCCAAGAACAGTTGAACGCCGTATTCAACCTCGACCGGCACCTCGGCACCGACGGGTCCGACGAAACCGAACCGGTCACGATTACCGTCCGAGAAGAATAACACTGCAGTCTCTCGTTCGTTCGGTGTTTGTCGCCACGCTAACCCGACCCGCTTAAGTCGCGGGGCACCCACCCCGAGAGTATGCACGTCGCGTTGGGCGGGACGTTCGACCCTGTCCACGATGGACATCTCGCGCTATTCGAACGAGCGTTCGAATTGGGCGACGTCACGGTCGGACTCACGAGCGACGAACTCGCGCCACAGACCCGTCACGTGGACCGCTACGTTCGTCCCTTCGAGACGCGAAGAGCCGACCTCGAAGCGGAGCTTCGGCCGCTAGCCGACGAGTACGGCCGCGAGTTCGACGTCCGAAAACTAGACGAGCCGACCGGCATCGCAACCGAACCGGGGTTCGACGTTCTCATCGTCTCGCCTGAGACGAAATCGGGCGGCGAGCGAGTCAACCAGATTCGAGAAGAAAAGGGTCTCAAGCCCCTCCAAATCGAGGTTGTCGAACACGTCCCGGCCGAAGACGGCGACAGAATCTCTTCGACCAGAATCGTCATGGGCGAAATCGACCGACACGGCAACCTCACGCCCGAGCGAGACGGTCGCGGCCGCAATCCACCCAGTAGCGACGAATAGTTTTCTGGTTCTCGCGTGGGTTGTAATCCATCTGCCACAAGTTGTTCGTGAGTCTCGCCATTGGCACCGCCATCGCGTTCCTCGTCGGGGTTACCGTCACCGAATTCGCGGTCGGTGGCTATTCTTCTCGCTTTTCGTTGGCATTCCAGCCGGCGACGTCACCGCCGGCGTCGTCGCTACTGCGGTGACCTACGTCGCGTTGACGCGGCGGGTCTGGCCCGACGGCAGAAGCCACTGACTGGCGGCTTCAGTCACCAACTCGGCGGTCGGAACCCGGCTCCGCGGAGCAGGTCTTTCCAGCGTTGTTGAATGCTCAACCGCGACACCTCCATCGTCTCCGCGATGGCGCTTTGTGAGCGTTCTTCGCCCGCGATGAGCGCACCAGCGTAGAGGCTGGCGGCGGCGACGGCGTTCTTCGAGCGGTCTTCGTCCGGTAGTTGCGAGAGAAACATGTCTGAGGCGTACGAACGGGCCTCGCTTCCGAGTTCGAGACTGTCGGCGGCGGCGTCGATGCTGGCCAACCACTCTTCGTTGTCTCGTTGGTCTCGGGCGCTGTACATGACCGACCTTCTCGCTCCCGGAACATAATCTCCGCGGCGGCACTGCTCGGCACTCCTCGTGACGTTTATATGACGGTGCGGAAAATGTCCGGGTGAAGGGGAGCGTTCCCCGATGCGCGCGGGTAGCCAAGTGGCCAAAGGCGCAGCGCTTAGGACGCTGTGGTGTAGACCTTCGCAGGTTCGAACCCTGTCCCGCGCATACGACGGCTTCGCCGTCATTCGATTTTCGCTTCGGCAGGAAACCAACATGGAAGACCTGCCAATCATGCTCTCGCGCTGTAGCGTATTCACCAACGGGGAGTTAGACACAGAACGCCCCATCCCGGTGGTCCCAAAATCGCACGACGGCGTACTGAACGAGAAACAACTTGTAGACTACAAAGACAGGAGAGTTCGATTCCTGTCATGGCTGTTGAAGGTTGGAAAGTACCCAGACAAGGCCGAAGGGTACTCGCCGTACACCGTTTACTCGACGGCGTACCGAACCGCGCGCTTCGACCTGTGGCTCTGGGAGCAGAAGAACGAGTACACGTACCCGCCTCAGTCCGATGACGCCGCCGCCTACATGGACTGGTTGGCGTTCTCCGATAAGAGCCAAGTGACGAAGGGAAAAGCACAGGAAGGCCTCCAGCACCTTTCAAAATGGCTCCACCACGAGTACGGGTACGCCGAGTGGGAGTTCGAGTACTCTTTCGACGGCTCTGGCGGCAACCACCAGCCGCAAGACTTCCTCACGCGCGAAGAACGCCGTGCCATCCGACAGGCGGCACTCAACGAGGGAAACATCCCTGCCTACGGCTCTCTCACCGCAGAGGAGCGTAACGGATGGAAACTCTACATCTCGAACGCCCTCGGGAAGGCGTACGGGGATGTCACGCGCGAAGACTGGGACGAAGTGAACGGGTGGGAAGTCACTTCGCTCGTTTGGACCAGTCTCGACGCCGGTCTTCGACCCAACGAGGTCCGAAACGCCCGAACAGAGTGGGTGGACACGAGGAACAGCATCCTCCGAATTCCGAAGGACGAGTCCTCGAAGAATGAGGGTAACTGGACTGTCAGCCTCACAGAACGAACTGCAACGGCACTGTCTCGCTGGTTGGAGGAGCGGGAGCAGTATGAGCGGTACGAGGGAACTGACGCACTCTGGCTGACGAGTCACGGGAACCCTCACGGTTCAGGTAGCCTTCGGAGGCTACTACACCGACTCTGCGACCAAGCCGGTATCGAGACGGCGAACCGGAAGATGTCGTGGTACACAATTCGGCACTCTGTGGGGACGTACATGACCAAGGAGCGCGACCTCGCCGCGGCGAAGGCCCAACTTCGCCACAAGAACCCCATGACGACAATGAAGTACGACCAAGTACCCGTAGAAGACCGTCGGGATGCCCTCGACAGGATGGGGTAAAATCCGATGACGTCGCCGACGAAGCCCCACCGGAACGCGGAGCGAGTCGTCAAGTGTCCCGTGGACGGTTGTGAGGCCGAGAAGTTGAGTCGCGGGATGCATCTCCACGTGCTTCGGAGTGTTGGAGACGGGCACGGACCGCAGGGAGAAATTCCCGAGCATCTCGACTTCGAAAATCTGGAAGAGGTCGGAACGCGAGAGGTCGAAGTCAACTACCCAGAGGAGCGGAAAACCGAGTCGGTCGCCCGGCTCTGTCCGTACTGTGGGAAACCGTTCAAAGGAATACACGGGGTGTTAATCCACCTCGGACAGATTGAGGGTCGGAAGAATCACCCCGCCAACGCCTCCGAGGCCCACGAGCCTGACGACTTCCCCGTGGTTGAACTCGATGAGGCCGAGAACGTCGTCGCCGTCGTTGAGGGACGGACACCGACTTCGGCGGGGAACTGGCCCTACGAGGAGAGCATCCCAGTCGAACGAGTGTACCACCTCATCGCGGAGTTGCTGGCGGAGGGTCACCCCGAAATGGCGGCGAGAGCGCGAAGCCAACTGCTCGCTATTGAGTGAGTGATAACTCGTTCTGAAACGACGGACAGGAGCATGGATTTTCACGCTCCAGTCCTCCGTTCGCCCTACCGGAACGGCGGGACACAACCGAGGGTCAACAACCCCCGGCTTAGATGTCTCGTCGTTCTCGATAAATTCGAGCAACAATTCTTTGCTCACCGCCCATCACTCGATTATGACTGACCAACGCAACTACTCTCAAAACCCTGCCACTTTCACAGTTAGCACGTGGTCGCGCTTACTATCACGCACGAGTTCGGGCTTTCGTTGGTGTAGCAACCAAGTGCAGAAACGCGACCGATGAACTGAGGTCCTGAAGCGGCGGGCCGAGACACAAAACTTAATTGTGGAATTACAATACACTATAGTATAATTTGGACATATGTGGTATTCTCTACTCCCTATGGCTCTCGCAATCACCCGGTTGTCTTGAAGAACTACCGACGCTCTGTGCGGTTGCGAGAGCGATTCTTTTTCAAAATACGATGGGAACCATTCAATGTATGTAAAACCGATTCTGAATTCTTTCAGAGGCCATAAAATAGACTCTGGTTGTATGGGACTCCCTCTATTTGTGCTATCTCAATCAGTCATCTCGGTTTGAGGGCCGTACTCGTTATAGAAACACGCTCCAAAGACGTTCATAGTAGGCGGCGTCATCGGATACAAACACAACAGGAAGAACAGAAGAATGGAGGGTAACCACTCGTTCATCGGATGGTTACTCAAAGGGAGGACTATAGGAGGGTTTCTACTAACGGGGTTTAATACCGTGTTTCTATCCGATGAGGCCGCTGTTAGAGTACGTTAGTGTAAACACGTCTTCTAAACACGAGGCTCAAACAGCAGGGGGATACCCTACGTGTTACTACTGAGGGGATGTGTGTGACATGCTTGACACACCATATGTGGCACAGAAACCATGGGATTAAATTGTGTATTTGTCTTATATTTTTAGAGTATTGGTTGTGTTTGTAACTTTCTCATTTGGGGGCCACACATCGAGTTTCGTGAGATTTAGCCGCGGTTATGGTGCCACCTTCCATGGAGAGGGGAATTCCGCCTCTGAAAAAGGAACAAAATTGTGTTTGTCGACTTCCCTGTACTGGCCCACTCTTCCCGAACTCAGTACCAACAATGGCAGGCTTCCCCCGGCCCCATCGGATGACAGCAAGAGGTAAAGAAGAGATACAACATGAACTTTTCACCGGGGACGGCATTTCGACCCTTGATACCAACAGAACTATCGGTCTACCGAGCCCCGTGAAGGTCTCGAAAAAGTCGGTGTTGTCGTCTTCTCACCAGACCTCCAAGAAGTCGTCCACGACTTCAACTTCGTTGTCGTCAAGGCCGTACACGTCTCGGAGAATTAGGTCGTTGAGTTCGTCTTGCAGTTGCTCGACTTCTTGTTCCAGTTCTTCTATGCGGGCCTCATCGGACTGATACTCGTCCATCAGAGCGACCACGTCCTCACCCACAGGGGTCGCTAAATTGAGTAACTCGGTGCGACCGAGACGCTTATCCTGCGCTTTGAGGAGCATGAAGACGAAGTCTCGAATCTGCTCATTTCCAAAGTCCATAGTGTGCCCCCGTTTCATCACGACTTGGTAGACCTTCTCTGAACTCACCACCATCTTGTCATTGGTCCGAATTGGGCCTTGCCGATAGTCGTCGTCGTCGAGGCTGATTGAATCAGCAAGGTCAAGAACCGTTGAATCTACCTCGCTTTCCGAAAGGTAATTTGTAATTTTTGATGTCTTAACCTCTAACTCAGTTATCTGTTCAGAGGTGTTGCGTATCTGTCTTGCAACCTGCGCGATTTTACTCTTTTCCTCACAATCGGTTTCAACCGGTAGTGGCTGGAGGAAGGTCTGTCCATAGGAGTAGTGTTTGTCCCCGAAGATGAAACTGATGTGTTTATGATAGAACTCGGTCAATTTTGAGTTCATCTGTCCACCGAAATAGAAGACGTCCTCCTCGTTGCGTGCCATCTCCTCTTTAAGATGGATACCGTACCCACCGGCAGTACCGCCACCTACGAAGTAATACAGCCCTTCAGTATCCGGAACGAAAGACGGTTGGGTTCGCAATACACCGACCATCATTTTGTCCCGTTCAAATTTCTCGATGTTTTGTTTACGGCTGAAGCCCCACCAATGCTCTTTATTTTTCCATTTTCCGCCTTCTCTACTTTTCAGAGCAGTTTCGTGAGCTTGGAAAAAGTCCCACGTTTTTGGGTACTCTGTTTGTAACTCGTCTTCGGTAAACACTCGTGCGCTACCTTTGGTAACTTTGTATGGGAAGATTACCCAACGACCACTCCAATCGGTCTTCCATCGGTCGATTTCTTTACCCTTCAGCAACCGGCGTAGGAGTTTCTTTTCTACTGGGTACGGTTTGTCGCTTTCTGGTGGATTGAACTGGACTGTCCCATCCTCGTTGTCTCCGACAATTTCGCCGACGAACAATTTGTCACGTCCGGTAATAATCCCCTGAAAGACTTCGTCAGTCACGTTCTCAAGACGAGAGTCACACCGACTTTCAATTTTGTCGAAGACTTCTCGCTCATCGTCCGGCATCGGCTTCCAGATAGCCGGGGTACCTTCGTTGTCCTTTGCTAACTGGTCCTGCGAGTACTCGAATAATTCGTATCCTTCAGCATCTTTCGGCGTCCTCCACCCGTCAAGATGCCTGATTTCATCCAAGACTCCATCGTTCTTCTCAGCAAATCGCGCACATCGAACGTTGTTGCCTTCAACTACCTGTTCCCGGTCAAGAGTGAAGACGCAGGGATAGGGCGTTGGCACGTCAAACACATCTGCTTCCTTGAAATCAATCAGGCTGGTAATCGGCTCTTCGACTAACTGGTCTCGAATCGCCTTGGCGTAGTCTGCCATTACCAACCGGTCAGGGCAGATGTACGCCAGTTTCCCGTCGTCAGTTAACCAATCCACTCCACGCTCAATGAACGGCACGTAGATGTCGAAATTCTTGATTGCGCTAGCGTAATGAGAGGAGTAGATGTCTTTCATCCCGCTGAGGTTCTGGATACGAACGTATGGCGGGTTGGCTACAACAACGTCGAACTCCACGTCGTCCTTGATTCGGTCTACGGCATTTCTGTCTTCGATGAAGGACTTTGCCCGTCCGTTGTAGCCAGCGAACTGTTCGAGTCCAGACTGCATCGTCTCCGCATCCGACCCTCCAGATTTTTGCTCTCGCAGAGTCGGTGTGAGCGTGTCTGCGACGTGGACCTCGAAGCCGTCCATCGTGTAGTATGGGTCTTTCTCCGTGACCTTGTCGTAGAGGTCGATAGTGCGGAACAGGAGGTTGATTTGCGTGATGTGGGCCGCGAAGGGGTTGATGTCGATGCCGTAGACGTTCTCTTCCACTCGTTCGAGAATCGTGCGGGCCTCATCGGCGTTCAACGCATGGATACTGTTCTTGTTGAACTTCCGGAGGAAGTGCTGGATGAGGCGCTCTGTGACTTCGGTGAGGAAGGTCCCACTCCCACAGGCAGGGTCGAGGACCTTTTTTCGCCCGATACCCTCGTTCGGACGGTAGTCCACAGAGTCGAGCATGAACTGGACGACTTCGAGCGGCGTGTAGTATTCACCCAGTTCTTTACGCTCCTTCTTCGGGAGGTAGTCCTCGTAGACGTGGCCGAGGATGTCGCGGTTGACGTATCCAAAGTTGAAACGGTTGAGCCGCTTGAGGACCTTACTCAACGAGTAGTTGAGGTCGTCTTCGAGGTCGCGCTGTTTCCGCCGCTCCGTTTTCGAGAACTGACCACGCTTGTCCTTGGCGACCCACCACCAGTCGAAGATGCCGAGTTCGTAGAGGTCGGGGTAGTGGTCGTCGATTCGGTCGTAGGTGTCCATGAGCGCTTCGAGGTACGGGCGGTCCTCATCGCGTTCCAGTTCGTCGGCCATCCCTCGGGAGGAGAGCCGCGTGTGACCGACAATTTCCTTGTCCTCGGCGATACGGGCGAACAGCGCCCGGTTCAGGATGATGTATGCAGTCTCCCGGCAGAACGCTTCTTTTGCGTTCTTGCTCCGACCCGTGTATTCGCGCCACTCCTTCCAATCGGGGAACGTAGAATCCAAGAAGTCCTTGGGATAGGAGCCTTCGTCGCGTTCTCGGTAATCATCGAAGAACACCTTGAGAACGTCGGTGAGTTCGTCGAGCGAGTTCTTGACGGCCTCCAAGAACAGTTCGTACCCTTCGTCGTCGGTCCCCGGTTGGTACTGGACAGGAACTTCCTGATACGTCTCACGGAAGTACTCGGCATCGCCGAAATCTACGTACCGACTGCGATGGAGGTATTCGAGTTCACCAAGCGCATTTTGTTGGTCTTCGGAGAGATTCTCGAAGTTCGTCTTGGCTACTGCATCAACGTTGAACCCGTCGATACCACTAATCTCTCTATTTTCAGATTCGTACTCGTAGAGCCGGAACTCGTGCCCGTTAGTGAGAATCCCGTATCTCGCACTCCCGACCCCGTTCATGTAGGTTTCTAACTGTTCAACGTCATCAAGGTCGAGGTCGTGCGAGGGGCGCTTGGTTTCACAGACGATGACCGGGAACGGCGGTTCGCTGTCGTCGTAGAACAGCAGGTCCTTTCGGTCGTCCTCGAAGTTGACATGGCCCTCGCCCTCTGTTCGGGACCAATCGAGCGCGTCGGTGAACAGATGGTCTACCAGAGAATACCGAAAGTCGAACTCACTCCCTTCTTGACGTATCTCGCTATGGATAGACGAAATCGCGTCATGGAGTTCACGTAGGGGCGCATCGGACATGGTCTGCGATTCTGTTCAACATGACATAAAGTTTCATCCATGCTGGAGTTGTCCTCAAAACCAGACAAAACCGACCCATAGTTGCGCGCCGATTTACCAATTATCGCGCTCGCATTGCCGACTCGTGTGCTAACCCCCAAGCCCTATTTCGGTGTTCTCCTCTCTGCTGGCGTCTCGGCTTGCCGTCTCATCGCGTTTCACCTCTGAAGCGTCGGCCAATCCGCGCGCCAATTAACGCCCGTGAATTTCCAGCGGCGGTGGTCGGTTCCCCGTAAGGTAACTACCCAGAGGGTGTCCCCTCGGGGGGGTAACTCGTTCTAAACCGTTGAGCAGGAACTCGATGACCCCGATGTTTGTAGGAACGTGATACTGTGTTCTACGTTTGAACTGTAACACGGGAAGGGTACAGAGACACCATGCAGAGGCCGTTCTCAAAGAATTGAAGTCCAGCATCAAGTCCTCAGACAATGAAGTGAGAGCATGAAACTGACCCCGAGGGAAGTCGCGTTCCTACTGGACGAGATGAGGGACATCGAGAACGACGAGGCGCGAACCCCCTCGGTAAGGAGCGAGGCGCGTCGAATCAGGCGGAGCGCCGAGGAATCGTTAACGGGTGACTGACGGCGGCCTCATCGAGTTACTGCACTTCGATGTTTGGCTTTTCAGTCGGTTGGTATCCAGACTTTCGACACTTCAACTCGAACTGCTCGATGGCGAACGTCGTGCTATCGGTCGGGACGGATAGTTGAACTACTGTTTTCTCCTTTGTCTCCACATCTACCACTTCACTACTCACGAGGAGTGTACGGTCGGTATCTGTTCGAGGTTGGGGCGAACGGTTGTGGGCAATAGAGTACCACATCAAGCCGAAGATGCCAGTAACCCCGACGATGAGGAACCACTTGACGAAACTCCCTCCGTGCTTTCGCGCGTCGTAACCAACGCCAATAGCAGTACTAATCCAGAATAACGCGATTATGAAGAGGATGGCTCCTGACATATTCGTGTATCACTCTTCACCGCCACAAATAGTTACTTCGACCGAATTATCAATTGGTGGAAGTGAGGACAGCGACTACCGCTGTCTCGGAGAAGCAATTATAACCGTTGCCGATTATTTTGGTATCGTCGAAGTGAAAATTGGCGGGTACACGAGGGTTGGCCGTTCACGGTCGCGCCTCGCTTAGGACGCTGTGGTGTAGACCTTCGCAGGTTCGAACCCTGTCCCGCGCATTTCCTGTCCGAGCACCCACGAACGGCAAAGCCGTGAGCGACAGCGAGTACTGCAAACCGTGGGCTTCCTACTCGCTTTGTCTTTTCGTTCGACGACTTGTCCCGTCGGAACTCAAAACCGCCCCGAATTTGTTCGGGTATAAACTTAACACCGACATGACTAATTCGCGGATGGATGCAAACGTCAATCTACAGCGAAATCGGTGGCCGAGAAGCCGTCGAAGCAGTCGTGTCAGACTTTTACGACCGCGTCCTCGCCGACGGCACGGTTGCGCACTATTTCGACGACATGGACATGGCGAAACAGCACGCCCACCAAGTCCAGTTCATCAGCGCCGTCGCCGGCGGTCCCGTCGAGTACGACGGTAGAGATATGCGCGAGGCACACGCTCACCTCAGTCTCTCCGGCGACGATTTCGACGCGATTGCGAGCCACCTCGAAGCCGCGCTTCGCGCCAACGGCGTCGACGAATCGAACAGACGGGCCATTCTCGACGAGGTGGCGGCGCTCCGAGCGCCAATTCTCAATCGGTGAAATAACCCCGCTGAGTCGGGATTCGTCTGCGTGCCGTCTGCTCCCGACGACTATTTCGTCCGTCGAAACACCGTCGCCGAGGGACTCAAACGATCTACTGGCGTATTCGACAGTTCATTTCTACTGACCGTCATAAAGTGCACGCCACACGTCAGACACGACACAACCCTTTTTCTCACACAGTGTGTGTCTCCACCAATGGCGGCGCTATCCGAATTATTGGGTGACCTCGTGGCAGATGTTGACGGGCTATTCCTCTTTACGCCGAGCCACTCGCACTACGAGCGGTTCGCCGAGGCCGACGTCCCGACGGTCGTCATCGCTCCTGAGAACACGCTCGACGCCGAGACGTTCGTGGAACTGCCGCTCCAGTTCCAGAACGTCAAAGACCGAATTCGATTCGGTGTCGAGGGTGCGATGGAACAGAGTATCGTCGAGGCGGGCGACACGATTCTCTGCAACGTCGGTATCTTCGACGGCGACCCGGATTCCGTCGTCAAGGTTCGCGTCGAAGAGAACATGCGGTCGGGTATCTACGACCTCTTTGCGAACTCCCGGGCGGACCCCGGTGTCATCCGCGACGTGTTCGAAGTCGCCATCGAACTGGGTAAGAAAGGACAGAAGGGTGAACCCGTCGGCGCGCTGTTTATCGTCGGCGACGCGGGCAAGGTGATGAATAAGTCCCGGCCCCTTTCGTACAACCCCTTCGAGAAGTCCCACGTCTACGTCGGCGACCCCATCGTCAACGTGATGCTCAAGGAGTTCTCCCGGCTCGACGGCGCGTTCGTCATCTCTGACTCGGGGAAAATCGTCTCCGCGTACCGCTATCTCGAACCCTCGGCTGAGGGCGTCGATATCCCTAAAGGGCTCGGTGCGCGCCACATGGCCGGTGGAGCTATCACCCGCGACACCAACGCCACGGCTATCGTGCTCTCCGAATCTGACGGTCTCGTCCGCGCTTTCAAAGGCGGGAAAATAATTCTCGAAATCGACCCGGAGGCATACTGAGATGGGAGGGTCCGCTTCGACGCTTCTCGCCGAGCCGTCGGCTTACTCGACACACTCGCTTTTCCCGCTCCAGTCGATTGGCGGCTTCGTCGATCGGCTCATCCGCGCCGCCGGAATCCGATTTTTCGGGGTTCTCGTCATTCTGCTCTTGGGTCTGATTTTCGCCTACGTCGCCGGGACGCTCGTCCATCGACTACTCGTCCGAGTCGGCGTGCCGGAGTCGATCGAGGGAACTGCATTCGAGCGAGCCGCCCGCGACTTCGAGACCTCGACGGTCGAAATCATCTCGTGGCTCACCCGCTATTTCGTCCTCGGAACGTCGATTCTCGCCGCCCTTTCGTTCGCCGGCGTCAACTACGCCGACCAGTTTTGGACTATCGTCTTCGCGGACACGCTACCGCAATTGTTCGTCGCTATCTTGGTGCTCATCGTCGGCGTCGTCATCGGCGACAAGGTCGAACTCCTCATCGCTGAGCGATTCCGTGCGGTGAAACTCCCGCAGGTAAACATCGTCCCGCCGCTTGCGAAGTATACGGTGTTCTTCCTCGCGGCGCTCGTCGCGCTCTCGCAAGTCGGCGTCACCACGCTCCCGCTCCTCGTCCTCCTCGGGTCCTACATGCTGGGTCTCATCGTTCTCAGCGCCGTCGCGTTCCGCGACCTGCTTCGGTCCGGTGCCGCGGGAACGTATCTGCTCTTCACCCAACCGTACGGCATCGGCGACGAGATTATCGTCGGTCAGACGCGCGGCGTCGTCCAAGAGTTCGATATGTTCGTCACCCACATCGAATCCGAAGACGAGGAGTACATCCTCCCGAATGCACACGTGTTCGAGGAGGGGGTCGGCCGGGTCAGATAGCGACGCTCGCCCCCGCCACAGACACAACAATCTTCTGCCACAATTATTTACGACTGGTCTAGAGACTGTTTCATATCGGATTCCCTGAATAGATGACGCAGGACCTCCCGTCGTTGAACGTCTCTACTCCCGAACCGCCCGCCTTCGAGGCGGCCGAGACACTTCTCGGTGGCTTTCACTTGCAAGATATGCGGGAGAGCCACCTCGTCGCCTGCGACGTTGCGGCCGCCCGGTCAGCCGCGTCGGCGGCGGTCGAGCATATGGTAACGGCGTTCGGATTCGAGTTTCCGGCAGTTTCTCGGTCTCGAACCGCTCGTGCGGCCGAGTCGTTCATGCGAGCACTGTTCGTTCAGGACGAAATCGAAAACCGGGTCGCGTTCGGTGGGCGTGCCGAGCGCGGTCGCTCCGCGGACGTGTTCGTCTCGTCTCTTGGGGACGTCACCGGCGCACCGTCGATAGACGACGACCTCCGCTGGTCGGAGGTCCGAGGTCTCCTTCGAACGGTCTGTGACGACCCCGATATGGACCCAAAGTACGCGGCCCTCCACACCCGGTTTTGGCGGCGTCACGGACAGCGACACGACAGCTGGGAGACGATTGCCTGGTGAACGAATCGACTCAAACTCGCGTGTATGGTCCTGAACGCCGACGACGAGACCATCGACGACCTCTCCCAGTATTCAATCGCCGACGTACATCGTCACGACGAGTGGTCCCGTGAGAGCCTCGAACGCGACGTCTCTTCGACGGTCGATGTCGTCGCCAAGTACTACCACCGACTGTTCGACCTCCAGTCTTGTTGATACGATTCTACTGGTGGTTCGACCACCGAAAATAAGTATGCGTGGGCGAATCGTATCTCCAGAACAATTATGATGGATACCGACCCGGAGCTGTACCGCGAGGCCTTCCGAACCGCAGGTATCCCTATGTTGGTCGCAGACACGAACTTCACATTTCGGGACGTCAACGACGCGGGACTGAACTTTCTCGGGTACGACTTAGACGAGTTACTCGGTGAGTCCGTCGGACTCATCGCGGCCGACGAGGAGGTGTACTACGAAATCGCCGAGCAGATGATTGCCGGTGAGACGTGGTCCGGGGAGTTCACCGTCCGGCGAAAGGACAAACAGGTCATCTACGGACAGGGCTTTGCGACCCCGATGGTCGTCGGCGGCGCAGTCGTGGGTATCCTCGCGTTTTTCGTCGATGCCACGAAGCAACGTCGCTACGAAAACGCCTCTGAGGTGTTGAACCGACTCCTCCGACACGACCTCCGAAACGAACTCAACGTTATCTACGGATACACCCAACAGGTCGCCAGCCGAATCGAAGACGAAGACGCGCTCGAAGAACTCGAACTCGTCCAAGAGAAGGTCCTCGACATCGTCCACAAATCCGAACGGGCGCGAGACCTCCGCGAGCACTTAGAGCGGTCTCACGACGTTTCCAACCGACCAATCAAACTCAACGCGGTGTTGAACAGCACACTCGTCGATGCGATGATCGAGTTCCCCGACGCCGAGTTCGAGTTCGGAACGTTCCCCGACGTCGAGGTCCTCGCCGGCGACCTCCTCGGCCAAGTCATCGAGTGCGTCCTCGAAAACGCGGTCACGCACAACGACAAACCGACGCCGACCGTCGAAGTATCGGTGCGGCGCGACGGTGGCTACGTCATCATCCGCATCGCCGACAACGGGCCGGGCGTCCCCGACGAACAGTGCGACCTCATTTTCGGCCGCGAGGAGTACGACCAACTCCACCACGGAACGGGTATCAGCCTCTTTTTCGCCGACAACGTGATTTCGTCGTACAACGGTACCATCTGGGTCGAAGACAACGACGACGAAGCGGACGGCGCGGCTTTCTGTATTCGACTCCAAGAAGCAAAAACGACCGAAAACGAGTAACGGGTCGCTCCCAGAGACCGCTCAGTCATCGCCGACCGCGTCGTCCGACATCGGTCGCGCCGGAACGCCGGCCACAGTCTCACCCGCCGGCACGTCTCGCGTGACGAGCGAGTTCGCGGCGACTTGTGCGCCCTCGCCGATGCGGACGCCCGGTAGGATGGTCGCGTTCGCGCCGATCATCGCACGCTCGCCGACGACGACCTCGCCCGTCCGGTACTCGTCTTGGAGAAACTCGTGGCAGAGAATAACCGAGTCGTAGCCGATTATCGCGTGGTCTTCGATGGTGACGAGTTCCGGCCAGAACACGTCCGGCGTCGCCTCTAACCCCCACGAGATGCCCGTGCCGACGGTCACGCCGATTTGTCGGAGCGCCCAGTTTCGGATTTTGAGCGACGGCGCGATGCGGGCGACGAGGACGAACACGTAGTTGAGCATTACCCGCCAGACCGGCTTCGCGTCGGTCCAGTACTGAAGCGAGTTGCGCGGGCCGGGCGTCGGATGGTGGTCGATGCGGTCGTGTCGCCGCGTGGTTTCGTCGGTGTCGTCGATGTCGTCGGTCACGACAACCGATTGGGATGGGAGGATAAAAGCGCCCTCGCAATACGGACAGCAACCCCGCGACACGCCCTCACTCCGACCCGAGTACGCACTCGCGTCGCCGCGTTCGACTCCGTTCGATTACTCGCCGCGGAGCGCGGCCATGTGGTCGATGCGCTGTTGGACGAGCGCTTCGGTGCCGATGTCGTGGCGGATGTGGAACCCGTCGCCGGCGTCGGCGAGGGCGTCTTCGGCGAGCGTTTCGGCCTCGGCGATGCTGTCTGCGACGCCGACGACTGCGAACGAACGGGAAGTCGTCGTGTACAACCCGTCGTCGCGGGCGTCCACGCTCGCATAGAAGCAGAGCGCGTCGGCGTCGTCGTCGACTTCGACCTCGATTTTCGCGCCGGCGGTCGGGTCTGTCGGGTAGCCCTCCGGGACGGCGTACTTGCAGACCGTGGCTTTCTCGGCGAAGTCGAGACCCGGAAGCGACTCGCCCTCGCGGGCGGCAACGAGCACGTCGAGAAACGGCGTTTCGAGCACCGGAAGCGTGTTCATCGCCTCGGGGTCGCCGAACCGGGCGTTGAACTCGATGACCTTCGGTCCCTCGGCGGTGAGCATGAACTGGCCGTAGAGGATGCCCTTGTAGTCGGGCATCGCTTCGACCACCGCTTCGATGACCTCGACTGCGGCGTCGTAGTCGCCGTCCTCCATGAACGGGAGCGAGGGGGTTACGTCGGTGTAGCTACCCATGCCGCCGGTGTTCGGCCCTTCGTCGCCCTCGTAGGCGCGCTTGTGGTCCTGTACGGCGGGGCTGACGCGGAACTCGCCGTTGGCGACGAATGCCTGAATCGTGAACTCCTCGCCGACGAGGCGTTCTTCGAGGACGACGCGCTCGTAGTCGGAGTCTCGGAGGTACTCCTTGGCCTCTTCGGGCGTCACCTGGTCACCGATGACTTTCACGCCCTTACCGCCGGTCAGGCCTGCGGGCTTGACCGCGAGGTCGCCGTCGTAGTCGTCGATGTAGTCGCAGGCGGCTTCCATGTCGTCGAACGTGGCGAAGTCGGGGTTGCCCGGAATCTCTTCGTCGCGCATGAACCGTCGCTGGAACGCCTTGTCCGTCTCGATGCGGGCCTCGGCCGCTTGCGGGCCGAACGTGTAGACGCCGGCGTCGTCGAGTGCGTCGGAGACGCCCGCCGCTAGCCCGGATTCGGGACCGACGATTGCGAGTGTCGCATCCACGGACTCGGCGTAGGCGACGATGTCGTCCGCCGCCGTCTCCGATATCGTCTCGAATCCGTCGGCGAGGTCGGCGATGCCGGGGTTTCGGTTGCTCGCACAGGCGTACAGGTCACAATCGGGGGCGAGCGCACGGGCAATCGCGTGCTCTCGGCCGCCACCACCAACGAGGAGGACGGTCTCGCTCATACCCGCATACCCTGCGCACGAGAGTGTAAAGATTGTCCTTCTCGAAAGGTTTTCTGCACACAAACATGTATACTAGGTCCACACCTCGCTCCTCGGAGAAACGTGGACCACCGAGTACGGGTCGCCCGACGACCCTGAGGCCTACGAGTACATCCGAGAGTACTCGCCGTATCACAACGTCGAAGAGCGCGAGTATCCGGCCGTCCTCTTTACGACTGGAGAGAGTGATTCCCGCGTGGACCCGTTCCACGCCCGGAAGATGACTGCCCGGATGCAGGTCGCACAGGAAGGCGACAACCCAATTCTCCTGAAAACACGTTCGAAGACGGGCCACGGACCCGGGAAACCCATCTCGAAAGTCGTAGAAGAGAACCTCGACGGGTGGGTGTTCCTCGACGACCAACTCGACGTGTTCTGAAACGACTCGCCCACCGGCGGACTCGACGGTGACTCGCCGCCTCCACGCCGCTTTAGTTCACGGGGTCCCGACTTCGAGACATGACCAATCCGGTGGGACGCAACCGACTCGACGAGGAGCAAAGCCCGTACCTCCGTCAGCACGTGGACAACCCCGTCAACTGGCAACCGTGGGACGAGGCGGCCCTCGACGCGGCGCGCGAACAGGACAAGCCTATCTTCCTCTCTATCGGCTACTCGGCCTGTCACTGGTGTCACGTCATGGCCGACGAGAGCTTTTCGGACCCGGAAATCGCCGAGGTGCTCAACGAACACTTCATCCCGGTGAAGGTCGACCGCGAGGAACGACCCGACCTCGACCGCATCTACCAGACGATTTGCCAACTCGTCACCGGCGGCGGCGGGTGGCCGCTTTCGGTGTGGCTCACGCCGCAGGGCAAACCGTTTTTCGTCGGGACGTACTTCCCGCCGGAGCCGCGCCGCGGCGCACCCGGCTTCCGCGACCTTGTCGAAAGCTTCGCCGAGACGTGGCAGACCGACCGCGACGAGATAGAAAACCGCGCCGAACAGTGGACGCACGCTATCACCGACCGACTCGAAGAAACGCCGGACACACCGGGTGAGGCTCCCGGTTCCGAAATTCTCGACCAGACGGTACAGGCTGCACTTCGGGCGGCGGACCGCGACGACGGCGGCTTTGGCGGCGGCCCGAAGTTTCCCCAACCCGGCCGCATCGACGCGATCCTTCGCGGCTACGCAATCACTGGCCGCCGCGAGGCACTCGACGTTGCGGTCGAAGCCCTCGACGCGATGGCCAACGGCGGTCTCCGAGACCACCTCGGCGGCGGCTTCCATCGCTACTGTGTGGACAAAGACTGGACCGTCCCGCACTTCGAGAAGATGCTGTACGACCAAGCTGGTCTCGCGGCGCGCTACCTCGATGCCTATCGACTCACCGGAAACGAGTCGTACGCGGCAGTCGCCCGCGAAACGTTCGAATTCGTCCGCAGGGAACTCTCTCACGACGACGGCGGCTTCTTCGCTACGCTTGACGCCCAGTCCGACGGCGAGGAGGGGACGTTCTACGTCTGGACGCCCGAAGCCGTTCGAAGCCACCTTCCCGAACTCGAAGCCGACCTCTTCTGTGACCGCTACGGTGTCACGCCCGGCGGCAACTTCGAAAACAAGACGACCGTCCTGAACGTCTCAGCGACTCTCTCCGACCTCGCCGCGGAGTACGACCTCTCGGAAGACGAGGTCGAAGACCACCTCGAAGAAGCCAAGAAAACGCTCTTCGCCGCCCGCGCAGACCGCGAGCGACCCGCCCGCGACGAAAAGGTGCTCGCCGGCTGGAACGGACTGATGATTTCGGCCTTCGCGCAGGGCGCAGTCGCCCTCGAAGACGACTCGCTCGCCGCTGACGCCCGTCGCGCACTCGACTTCGTGCGCGAACACCTCTGGGACGAAGCATCCGAAACGCTCTCGCGGCGCGTGATGAACGGCGAGGTCAAAGGCGACGGCTATCTCGAAGACTACGCCTTCCTCGCTCGCGGTGCGTTCGACCTGTACCAAGCGACTGGCGACCTCGAACCCCTCTCGTTCGCCATCGACCTCGCACGAGCGACCAACCGCGAGTTCTACGACGCCGCCGCGGGGACGCTCTACTTCACGCCCGAGAGCGGCGAGGCACTGGTGACGCGTCCGCAAGAGGCGACAGACCAGTCCACGCCGTCGAGTCTCGGTGTCGCCACGTCGCTGTTTTTGGACCTCGAACACTTCGCCCCGGACGCTGGCTTCGGCGAGGCCGCCGACGCGGTCCTCGAATCCTACGCCAACCGCATTCGCGGCAGCCCGCTCGAACACGTCTCACTCGTGCTCGCCACCGAAAAGGCCGCCAGCGGTGTCCCGGAACTCACCGCCGCCGCCGACGAGATGCCCGACGAGTGGCGCGAAACGCTCGCCTCGCGGTACCTCCCCGGACTGGTCGTCTCTCGCCGACCCGCAACCGACGACGAACTGGACGTGTGGCTCGACGAACTCGAACTTGACGAGGCTCCGCCCATCTGGGCCGCCCGCGAGGCGACCGATGGCAAACCGACCGTCTACGCCTGCGAGAGCTTCACCTGCTCTGCGCCGACTCACGACATCGACGAGGCGTTGGCGTGGTTCACAGCGGGCGACGATGCCTGACTCAAAATAGAGACGGGTCGGAATCGGGTTCAGAGACGATGGCCGTCGTAGCGCCGTCGTAATTCTCTGATTTTTTCGGCGACTCGTTCGGCGCGTTCGGAGGTCACGCAGGGTACGGTTTTCTCTCCCTGCCACGTATCGAACACTAGCGTCGTCTCGTCCCGAATGTGGAGGTCGTTCGTCGTGAGCGCAGAACAGAGCGTCCGACTCGTTTTTCGGTCGAGCGACGATTCCACGATGTCGGTCGTGGCGAGTCGGTACGCGTGCTCGTCTGTTTCCCACCGCCCCCGGACACCTAATTCCACGAACAGTGCAGTTCTGTCGGCCAACGCCGACTGGATTGATTCGACCGTCTCGACGGGCAACGGCGGGGACTCACCCGATACCGACGATTCGTGTGGAATCGTCTTGAGCAACGCCGCGCCGTCTTGGTCGAGTAATCTGAGTCGAAATACGAAGTGCTGTCCGGCGACCGTCTGTGCTACATCGAGCAACGCAAAGAGCACGTCAGTTCCCTCGTCGTCGAGAGCGAACTGGTACGTTCGGTCGTCGGGTCGCGCCGGGTCGAGAGCCTTCAGCGACGAGAGAACCGCGGCACACTGTTCGCCGCCATCGTCCTCGTCGGTCCAGTATCGGTCGAGTTCGACGCGGACGGCGTGTGTGAGGGGGAACACCTCCGAAAAGAGCGTCTTCACGTCGCGGCCGTAGTCGTCGCTGTCGAGGATGTAGTGCGCTGGCTCCCTTTTCTCGTCGGTCATTAGCTGACACCAACCAATACGCGTTTGCCGTCTGCTCCGAGCGACACGGGGACCTGTCTTCGTCTCATCTAGTCGGCATACTCGGTCGTCTCGTATCTCTCTACCGACACTGCGGAAGGAAAATCAACCGCCAGCGCTCAGTTCGAGAGCTGTTCGGCGAGGTAGACCGCAATCGGAACGTCCTCGTTTTCGACGAACCGAGCGACTTCCTCGCCGTCGAGTTCGACGACGACCGTCGGGATGAGTTCGATACCGTACTCTTCGACGAACGGGCCGATTTTCGACCCGTCGTCGGCCTTCTCGACCGGGTAGTGTTCGATTCGCTCGGCGGGGACATCGGCGGCGTCGAGGGCCGCGGCGAAGTCGGGGAGTTGGCTCCGGCAGTCGCCGCACCAGTCGCCACCCCAAACCTTGAACGTGTAGTCGCCGTCGGCGAGGGTTTCGACGACGTCCGGGTAGGACGCGGCGTCCCACGCGGGGTTCGGTTGCATCGTTTCGAGCGTCTCGGCTTCTGCCATGCGCCGGACTACCGGCCGGACGGATTTAACCGGTCCGCTCGCGGCGGCGCTCGCCGCCCGCACCGTCGCGTTGCTTTTGATTCCGCCCCCGAATGGAAACGGTGGCCGTTTCATCCGCCTCCGCCAGTCGTTTAGGCTCGCGCTGAGAACTGACAGGCGATGGACGACAGTATCCTCGACGCTATCGGGTCGCCGCTGGTCCGAGTCGATTCCCCCGACGGCTCGACCATCGCGGCGAAGATAGAGTCGAAGAACCCGGGTGGGTCGGCGAAAGACCGTCCTGCAAAGGCGATGGTCGAAGCCGCCGAGGAAGCGGGCGATATCTCGCCGGGCGACTGCCTCGTCGAACCCACGTCCGGGAACACCGGTATCGGACTCGCCGTCGTCGCGGCGGCGAAAGGCTACGACCTGACGATTGTCATGCCGGATTCGATGTCCCCCGAGCGCCGGGAAATAATGCGTGCCTACGGGGCGGATATCGAACTCGTCTCCGGCGGCATCGCCGACGCGAAAACCCGCGCCGACGAACTCGAAGCCGAAGGGATGTACCAACTCCGGCAGTTCGAAAATCCGGCGAACCCCACGGCGCACTACCGGACGACCGCCGAGGAGATTCTCGACCAGGTCGGCGACCACCGCATCGACGCCTTCGTCGCCGGTATCGGCACCGGCGGCACGATTTCGGGGAACGGTCGCCGCCTCATAGAAGAGTTCCCGTCGATGCGCGTCGTCGGCGTCGAACCCGCCGAAAGCGCCGTCCTCTCGGGCCACGACGTCGGCGACAACGACTTTCAGGGAATGGGTCCGGGATTCGTCAGCCCCAACCTCGACACCGGTCTCTTGGACGACGTGGAAATCGTCGCGCTCGAAGATGCCGAAGCCGAATGTCGTCGCCTCGCCCGCGAGGAAGGCCTTCTCGTCGGTCAGTCGTCCGGCGCGTCACTACTCGCGGCAAAGCGCGTGGCCGAACGACTTGCCGACCCCGGCGCCGACGAGGAGTCCCAACCACTCGTGGTGACCGTCTTTTGGGACTCCGGCGAGCGCTACATGTCAACCGGAATGTTCGACGCCGAGCCGTAGAATCAGGTTTTCGATTCGGCCGCTGGCTGTTGTCTCGTTTGTGTCTCGCCGTTCCGATTACCGACCGAACTCGGACTCATCGACGCGGACCACGACGGTTTCGTCAACGTCTCTGAGGTCGTACTCGGGGACCGATCCATCGACCCGCGTGACGTACATCGGTTCGACGAGTCGCTCGTCTTCGACGCCGTAGATTGCGAGGTGGTCGCCCGTCTCGTCAGGGTGAACCTCTCCGTCACGGATTTTCCGGGCGAGGTCGCGCGAGAGCCATTCGTCGGCCGAGACCGACGGTTCACGAACGAGCGAGAACGTAGCGAAGCGAACCAGATACCAGTTGAGGTCATTGAGAAGCGAAACGGCCGCCCCGAGGCTCACCGTCTCGACCGACAGCGAGTTTTCGAACGGTTCTGAGATGTCGTACGTCGAAAGCGCCGCACGAGCCGTATCCCTCGATAGCAACTCGTACTGTAGGTGGACGTCTTCGGCTCCGACGATACAGACCTGCGTCACGTCGAGATGGACGGTCCGGGTCGGGTAAAGCGGTTCCGGTACTTAGACGCGGGACTCCCACGTCTCGGCGCAGGTCTCGTCACAGAAGACGACGCACTGGCGCTCGAACGAGAGCTTTCCGGGATGGTCGATTTTCCGGTCGAGAACGAGTTGGTAGTGTTCCTCGCGCATGTCGATGTGGCTCCGACACGCCGCACATCGCTCGATGGTGTCGCTCCAGTCGGTCCGCGGTGCCCGATGCGAGATGCGCCACTCCGGGCCGGGGTGACTGCGGCCGGGATGCGATGTCCGTGGCATGAACGAATCGTTGCACTCGTGGTAGATAAATCCACTTTCTAGTCAACGAAGGTCCAGAATGATACCCAAATCGTTGTAAATTTAAAATTGTGCCGAACGTTTGCACACTACGAACTGCCGCCGAGCGGCACGACCGTTCGTTTGTGGGCGGCCTCGACTGCGAGGTCGAACAGGTCGTCGGGTTCGGTGGCCTCGACGGCGGCGAGGGACGCGTTCGTCTCGGGGTGTCGCGGTGCGACGCGCTCACAGCCGACGGGGAGCGTCGAGTCGTCGTACGTCCCGAGGTCGCGGGCCGTGGCGACGATATCTGTCTTGTCGCGGGTCAAAAGCGGTCGGTGAACCGGGTAGTCAACGGCGGCCTCCGTGACCGCGAGGTTGCCGCCGGTTTGACTGGATTTCTGGCCGAGCGATTCGCCGGTTACGATGGAGTGGGCGTGTTCGTCGGCGGCGACTTCGGCGGCGATGACGAGCATCACTCGCCGAAGCGAGAGCATGCGAGTGTCTTCGATGGTGTCCATCAACCGCTCTACGACGTCGCCGGCGGGAACCACGTGCACGCGCATGTTCGCGTTCGGCGCGCGGCGGGCAATCGTCCGCACCGTCTCGATGGCGCGAGCGCGGTGGTCGGCACCGCCGAAGTCGCCCAAATCGACGTAGACGGGGACGACCTCACAGCCGCGGCGCATGAGTTCCCACGTCGCAACCGGCGAGTCGATGCCGCCGGAGACGAGCGAGACGGTCTTTCTTTGCGTCCCGAGCGGGAGACCGCCCGGCCCGTCGAATCGTCGCGCAGAGAGGTACGCGGTCTCTTCGCGGCACTCGATGCGGTACGTTCGGTCGGGGTTGTCGAGGTCAACCGGTTCGCCGGTGGCTTCGACGACGGTGCTTCCGGTCTCGCGTTCGATGTCTCTGCTGGTGAACCCGTGGTGGTCGGCCGACCCGATTCGGTCGGCGTCGATGGCGAAACTGGCACCGTCGGGATGGTCCGTGGTGAGTTCCCGACAGGTCGAGACGATAGCGTCGAGGGTCGGCTCGCAGACGAGACTCGGCCGCGTCCAGACGACGCCCGGAACCTCGGCACACGCGGCGGCGACCGCCTCGGGGTCGTCGATGTCGCGGACGAGAAGCCGCGACCACGTCCGGTCAACGTTCCCCGCGAGCGCCCGGTCGTCGAGAACTGCCTGCAGATTCGTGCAGAGCAAACGCTCCATCTTCGCCCGCACGTTCGAACTTTTGGTGCCCACCTCGCCATATCCGACGAGGACGACGGTCGCCGTCTCGTTCACAGCTATTGTTCTCCGCGGCCGCTTTTCAGCGTCTCGTTTCGAGCACTACCGACCGTTCACGCCGAGTGTCAAAACAGATACCAATATTATATACTCACACATAGTACAATTTACTGAACCGTAGACAGTGGAGGAACCAATATAAACCACTTAATAGATTTCACCTCCTCTGTGTGTCATACGCTCGCCGCACAGTCCGCCGACCTCCCGCCCAACCTAATGTCCATGACCGACGAGTCGAGCAACACTATCGACCTCTCCGACCCACAGTACTATCTCAACCGCGAACTGAGTCAACTCGAATTTCAGTCTCGCGTACTCAACGAGGCATTGGACGACCGAAACCCGCTCCTCGAACGGGTCCGTTTCCTCGCCATCTTCACGAAGAACTTAGACGAGTTCTTCATGAAACGCGTCGGCGGACTCAAGCAACAAATCGACGCCGGCGTCACCGAAGAGACGACCGACGGCCGCACACCCCAAGAACAGTGGGAAGCAGTCATCGACAAGGCACGGCCGATGTTCGAGCGACAGGCCGCGTGTTACCGCGAGGAGATTCGCCCCGCGCTCGCCGCCGAGGGAATCCATATCTGCGACTACGACGACCTGACCGCCGACCAACAGTCGGACATGCGCGAGTACTTCCAACTCTCGGTTCTGCCGGTGCTCACGCCGCTCTCGTTCGACCCGGCACATCCGTTTCCCTTCATCTCCAATCTCTCGCTTTCGCTCGCGGTCATCACCCAAGGCGACGAGGACGACGACCCGACGTTCACTCGGGTGAAGATTCCGCAGAACCGGCCGCGACTCGTCGAGGTCGAGACCGAAGGCGACGAGACCCGCTACGTTCTTCTCGAAGAGGTCATCCGCGCGAATCTCGATTTACTCTTTCCGAACGTCGAGGTGCTCGGCACCGCGGTGTTCAAACTGACGCGTAACGCCGAGGTCCGCCGAAACGAGGAGGTCGCAGAGGACCTCATCGATATGATCGAAGAAGTGCTCGAACAGCGCCGCTTTGCGACTGCGGTGCGTCTCGAAATCGAGGCCGACGCGCCGGCGGCCGCGCGGGACCTCCTCATCGAACAGTTACATCTCGACGAGCGCGAAGTGTTCGACCTGCCGGGACCGCTCGACTACCGCGAGCTCATGGACCTCACCGACCTCTCGCGGCCGGACCTCTCGCTCGCCTCGTGGACGCCACAACCGCACCCGCGGTTTTCGACGCTCAGCACCGGCGACATGGATGGCGACGGACACTCCATGTTCGACGAGATTCGCCGGCAGGACGTGCTGTTGCACCACCCGTATCACTCCTTCGGCGACACGGTACAGAAGTTCCTCGACGTGGCCGCAAACGACCCGAAGGTGCTCGCCATCAAGGCCGCAATCTACCGGACTGCGTCAGACTCGAAAATCATCGAGTCACTCATCGACGCCGCCGACAACGGCAAGCAAGTCGCCGCGATGGTCGAACTCAAAGCCCGGTTCGACGAGCAGAACAACCTCGAATGGGTCCGTAAACTCGAAGAAGAGGGTATCCACGTCGCCTACGGAACCATCGGTCTGAAGACCCACACGAAGACCGCACTCGTCGTCCGCGAGGAAGCAGATGGCGTTCGCCTCTACTCGCACGTCGCCACCGGAAACTACCACTCGGGGACCGCAAAAGGTTACGTTGACCTCGGTATCCTCACCGCCGACCGCGACATCGGACAGGACCTCGTGAAGGTGTTCAACTTCTTCACCGGTCCCTCGTTGGACGAGGAGTTCCGCAAACTCCTCATCGCACCCGTGACGATGCGAAACGAGTTCACGAAGTGTATCCGCCGCGAGGCCGAACACGCCGTCGCCGGTCGCCCTGCACGCATCGTCGCTAAGATGAACGCGCTCGAAGACCCCGGTATCGTCGAAGAACTCTACAAGGCGTCGATGGCTGGCGTCGATATCGACCTGCTCGTCCGCGATATCTGTCGGCTCCGCCCCGGCATCGACGGTCTCTCGGAGACGGTCACGGTTCGGAGCGTCGTTGACCGCTTCCTCGAACACTCGCGCATCTTCTACTTCGAGAACGCCGGCGACCCCGAGTACTACATCGGTTCGGCCGACTGGATGACGCGGAACCTCGACAAGCGCGTCGAGGCAATCGCACCCGTCGAGGACATCGACATCCGCGAACAACTCCGATTTATTCTCGAACTCGGCTTCGCCGATAACCGGAAATCGTGGGAGATGAACCCCGACGGCTCCTACGAGCAACTGTCGCCCGAAGGCGGCCATACGGTTAATATGCAGTCGGTGCTGATGGGACAGACCCTCACAGCGTCGAGCAAGCCGGGCGTCCACCGCGGTATTCCGGCGTCGCACCCCGACGTGCCCGAAACGCTGTTGGTCGAATCGAATCCGACGGTGATGGCTCCACGCGACGTTCCCGAACCCCGGCCGCTCGCCGACGAAACGACCTCGGTCGTCACCGCCCGCGGAGACAGCGACGGTGCCTCGTCGGCGGACGACGCCGACGACGAACCCCGCGTCGCCGCCGCACGTGGCGCGCCGGTCAACGGCGACCCGCAGTACGTCCTCGATACGTTCCCGGAGAAGTGGTACGTCCCGGACAGCGGACACTACGAGTACGCGGTTCGAACACCCGACGGCGACCGCGACTACCGGAAGACGGCCACCGCGGCCGCGAAACTCATCGAACAGTACTACGACTCGGACGCGGAGTAACGGTCCGAACTTCGACTCGGTCGTATCGGTTTCCGATCCGGCGGCGTCGCTATCGGTATTTTTCTGCGGTCTGGCCAGCACCGAACGGGCAACTAAAAGACGCCCGTTATTCGCGTCGATTCGCTCTTAGAAGGTGCTGAGTTGGCCTTCGATGGTGCGGCGCGTGATGTCCGTCACGTTGGCGAGTTCGCGGTCGATAGTGGCGGTAACTTCGTCTTCGATGTCGGCGATGGTGACGCCCGGCTCCGTGATGACCTTCGCGTCGGCGACGTGCGGTTCGTCGATGGGGCGGCCGATTTGTGAGAGCAGGCGGACCTGCAGGTCGCGGATGCCATCGACCTCTGCGACGACCGTCTCGGCGATGTGAGTCGAAAGTAGATTGTAGATTTTCCCGATGTGGTTGACGGGGTTCTTGCCGGAGGTCGCTTCCATGCTCATCGGGCGGTTCGGCGTGATGAGACCGTTGGCACGGTTGCCGCGACCGACGGAGCCGTCGTCGCCCTGCTCGGCCGAGGTGCCGGTCGTCGTGAGGTAGATAGAGCCCTCCTCGTAGTCGTCGGCGGTGTTGACTTCGACGTTGACTTCGCGGTCGGTGTACTCGGTTGCGAGGTCGGTGACGAACTCGCGGACGCCGTCTACGGCCGCAATGTAGTCGTCGAGGGTCTCGATGTAGTTATCGACCATCGCGGCGGCGACGGTCACGTCGATGACGTCGCCCTCGCGTTTGCCCATGAGTTTGATGTCCTGTCCGAGTTCGGGGTGGTCGTCGCCGTAGCGCGCGCCGTTGAGGGCGCGTTCGGCTTCGAGGACGATTTGCTCCGTCTCGGTGAGCGGGGCGTGACCGACGCCGAAACTCGTGTCGTTCGCCATCGGGACCTGTTGGGTCTCCTCGCCGAAGACGTCCTGCAGGTCGCCGGAGCCTTCACCGAGTTTCACATCGACGATGATGTCCGTCCCCACGTCGAGTCCGGGGATGTTCTCGTTGAGGTACTCGCGGGCGGCACGGAGCGCCGTCGAATCGACGGGGAGCTTCTGCCCGTCGTACTCTTTCGTGGCGCGGCCGACAATGAGGAGATAGATGGGTTCGATGACTTCGCCGCCGCCGAATGCGGGTGCGGCAGTTCCGGCGACGAGTTGCGTTTCGTCCGTGTTGTAGTGCAGAACCTTCCCGACGCGGTCGAGATAGAGGTTCGAGAGCGCGCGGGAGACGTTCTCGGCGATACCGTCGCAGATGGAGTCCGGGTGCCCGATTCCCTTTCGTTCGACGATTTCGACCTCTTGGTCCTCGACCGCGCGCTTGTCGGCGGATTCGAGGCGGATGTTTCGGTCACTCATTGCCGGGAGTACCCGGCGGGCGGTTCTATAACTTGCGGAAACCTTCCTCGAATCGCGTATTACTGTTGGGAATTATATATGACGTAACAGTATCGGCCTTCGAAACGCGGGTTCGGTCGGTTCTGTCGTCACTCTTCGGACGCACCGAGCAACAATCCGAGATAGGACGTTCGAATCTGGTCGTCGGGTTCGACGCCGAGCGTCCGAAGCACGTCGAAGGCACCCTCGCGCGCCGCGTCCACGCCGGACTCGACTTCGATTTCGACCTCGACGAACTCGCCGAGACCGGAGACGGCGTCGAGCGAAACGGTGTAGCCGTCGAGTTCGAATCGCTCGCGCTCTTTTTCGACCGTCGCGGCAGGCTCGAACCCGACGGCCTCACAGATGGCGTCCATCGTTTCGCCGTCTTCGACGCCGGTTTCGTACTCGCGGCGCGTCTTCGACGACTCGTCTACGAGCGGCCCTTTGTAGGTGACGACGGTCGTTTTGGCGACGACCTCGTCTCCCTCGTAGCGCGACTCGCGGCGGAGCCGAAGCGCCTCGTCGGTCGCCGCGAAATCCTTGTGCGGCGCGTCGTAGTAAGTGTCCGTCTGCGCGACGCGGTTTACCTGCTCGGCGGCCACCGACTCGAGTCGTTCTCGGAGCGTCTCGTGGTCGGCGCGGACCTTGACTTCGACTTCGTACATACTCTCGTCGGCGCGCTCGCCTGGCAAAAGCGCGGTGACTTTCTGTCGTCTCTGCCGACTCGAACCGCTCTCCCGAGGTGCGTCGGCACCACCAAATTGTGGCATTTGATACCTTTTATCATGGGTGGGACCGTAGTACGACGGGAACATGAGTCAAGAGACACCGACGCCAGCGGCGGTAGAGCAACCCACCGGTGAGGTGGTGGACCACGAGATTACGGGTCGTGTCATCTTCACGGCGATGGTTGGCGGCTTCGTTGGGACGGTCCTGATGCTCCCCGTTCTAGTCGGCATTCCCGATCTACTCGGCCTGTTCGTGACGGAACCAATCACCCGATTCGCCGGGTTCGCGGCGTTTTTCGGGTACGAACCGACGCTCCTGCTCGGGGTTCTTCTGTTCGGAATCGGTGGTGTCGTCGTCCTGCCGTTGACATTTGTCGTCGTTGGGGCGTTCCTCCCGCCGGAGTCGCCCGGTTACCTCCGTGGTGTTTCGTTCGCCACGTTGTACTGGGCCGGGTTCGTCCCCGCGTTCTGGCCGAGCGCGGACCTGTTTATCACTACCTCGTTCATCGTGTTCTCGCTGTTGGGCCACTGGGTCTACGGCCTGTCCCTCGGCTACGCGCTCGACCGGTTCGGGGGGATTCCACAGCACCGAGTGTAGTCCGCCGCAGACTGCCCCGTCAGCCGTCGGTTCTCCGTTTTTCGCGTCGATAGCTCCGTCTTTCCGTCTCACCGAACTGGTAACCGTCGTTCTATCCCCGATTTCTCCGAAACAGTAATCATCATGAACGTTAATTAATTTATTTGGGTGGTGTTGACAATGGTCATGGCTCGTGGGTTCGGTAGTTCGGTCCCGCTTCAAAGCGGTATCGTCCCGAGGGGGTCCCGAGCGGTCGTCTTCGACAGCATCTTCGAGGTGTTCCTGCTTCTCGGAACGCTCGTCGGTGTCGTCGTCTTGGGGTATATGTTGTATAACGCCTACAAGTACCGCTTCGGGTCGGGAAACGGGGACTTCGACGAAGCGGATCGGCTTACCGTCGGCGAGTTGCCGACAGGTGGTGGTGGGGGCCGGAAGTTGTTCACGTCGTTTTTTATGAGCATGGTTATCGTCGTCTCGCTGATTTCGTGGACGTATCTGACGCTTCTGTACGTCGAAGAGGGACCGTCGGCGGAGGACTCACTCCACGTCGAGGTCGAAGGCTACCAGTTCGGCTGGCGATTTACGTATCCGAACGGACACACCACCGACGGCGTTCTGCGAGTTCCGGCCGACAAACCCGTCCGACTGACGTTGACGTCGGCGGACGTGTTCCACAACTTCGGCATCCCGGCGTTGCGCGTCAAATCGGACGCGATACCCGGCCAGGAGACGGAGACGTGGTTCACCGCCAACGAGACGGGGACCTACACCGCCCAATGTTACGAACTGTGTGGCGCTGGCCACTCGTTCATGTCCGCGGAGGTCATCGTCATGCCGCCCGACGAGTACGAAGCCTGGTACGAGAGCACGAACGGAACGCAGTCGAGTGAGAACACCAGCGCGATTCACTCAGCCGACACGAACGCGCTCCAACCGACTGCACCCGCGAACGCGGGCCGACTGACCGAGGTGGTAGTATGACTGATACGAATCCCGAACGAACCGACGGTGGGACAGTAACCGACGACCACGGCCACGACTTTCCCGGGACCGGGAGCATCAAACGCTGGTTCGTCACGACGAACCACAAGGACGTGGGGATTCTCTACATCGTCACGTCGCTTTTCTTCCTCGTTCTCGGCGGCGTTCTCGCGTGGCTGATGCGAATCCAACTGCTCGTCCCGCGCGGGCCGGGCGAGACGATTCTCGGCCCGCTCGCATACAATCAGGCCGTTTCGGCCCACGGGTTACTGATGGTCTTTTGGTTCCTCTCGCCGTTCGCCTTCGGCTTCGCCAACTACATCGTCCCGCTCCAGATGGGGGCGAAAGACCTCGCGTTCCCGCGCTTGAACGCGCTTTCCTACTGGCTGTATCTCTTTTCTGGCATCTTGTTCGGCGTCTCGTTCTTCCAAGGCGGGACGTTCTCGGGTGGGTGGACGATGTACGCGCCGTTGAGCGTCCCGACGTTTACGCCCGATGTCGGGGCTTCGACCGCGGTGCTGGCACTCGTGTTGTTCGTCGCCTCCGTCACCGTCTCGTCTGTCAATTTCTTGACAACTATGCACCGCATGCGAGCCGAGGGGTTGACACTCCGAAGCCTGCCGCTGTTTAGCTGGACGATTCTCCTGACGGTCTGGATGATGCTTTTTGCCTTCGCGGCGCTCTTGGCGGCGCTCTTGGTGCTCTCGTCGGACCGACTGCTCGGGACGACCTACTTCGCCATGGAGTCGCCGGCGGGCGCGCTCCTCTGGACGCATCTGTTTTGGTTCTTCGGTCACCCCGAGGTCTACATCGTGTTCTTCCCGGCGCTCGGCGTCATGGCCGAAGTGTTCCAGACGTTCACGGGCCGCCGCATCGTCGGCCGCAAGTGGTTCATCATCGCGATGGTCCTCGTCGCCATCCAGAGTTTCGCCGTCTGGATGCACCACATGTTCCTGACGAGCATCAACCTCCAGGTGAAGACGCTCTTTATGATAACCACCATCGGCATCTCGCTCCCGTTCGACCTGATGGTGTTCGCGCTCATCTACACCATGTTGAAGGGGAAGATACGCTTTACCACGCCGTTCCTGTTCGTCTTCGGAGCGCTCTTGTTGTTCATCATCGGCGGCATCACCGGCGTCTTCCTCGGCGCGGTCGTCCTCGACTACGAGTTCCGCGGCACCTACTGGGTCGTCGCTCACTTCCACTACGTGATGGTCGGCGGCGTCACGGCGCTCGTCGGCGGTCTCTACTACTGGTTCCCGAAGATGACCGGCCGGATGTACGACGAGTTCCTCGGCAAGGTTCACTTCGCCATCTACTTCGTCGGCTTCAATCTACTGTACTTCCCACTTTTTGTCGCGTGGGAGACGCCGCGGCGGGTCTTCGATTACGCGCCCGAACTCGCGCCGTGGCACCAACTCGCCACCGTCGGCGGGTTCGTCCTCGGACTGTCGTTTCTCGTCATGTTCTACAACCTGTTCAAGAGCGCCTTCGTCGGCGACCCCGCACCAGACAACCCGTGGGAGTACGCACACACCGCGGAATGGGCGGTGCCGTCGCCGCCGCCGCTCGAAAACTTCGACGGGACGCCGACCTACCGGAACGGCCACCTCGAAGTCATCGAGGCGGGCGAGATAGCTCCGCGTCGTGACCGTTCCGACACGCCCGCCGGCTCGTCCGTCTCCGCCGACGGCGGCATCGCGGCGTCGTCGAAGACGGCGGTTTCAACCGAGCTACCGACCGTCGAATCGACAGCGGTCGAGGGACCGAGCCACGCGAGCATCTGGCCGTTCGTGCTCTCTCTCGGGGCGTTTCTCGTCCTGCTCGGCTTGTCGCCGCTTCAAGAGGCGGCGTTCCCGAGTGGGATGGCCGGCGCGGCGTACGCGACGACGGCCGTCGGTGGCGGCGTCGTCACTCTCGGTTCACTCGTTGCCATGGGCTTAGAGCCGTTCCACGGCCCGGTCTTCGAGGAAGGCGAGGCGTGGCCGTTCTCCGGCATCGACAACGGCAAAGTCGGGATGTGGATATTCCTCGCGTCCGACGTGGTGCTGTTCGGCGGCTTCATCGGCGCCTACGTCTTCACTCGCTTTGCCTTCGGGTGGACCGGATGGGAGCCGATTCCGTCGGACCCGATTCCGGGTCTCGTGAACACCTACATCCTGCTGACGAGTAGTTTCACGGTCGTTCTCGCGCTCGTTGCGGCCGAAAAGCAACACAAAGGGGCGCTCGTGACGAGCCTCGGCGCGACGTTCGTCCTCGGAATCGGCTTCCTCGTCAACAAGGGGTTGGAGTGGCAACACCTCTTCCACGAGGGAATTTGGCTCTCGACGAACGTCCGTTCTTCGACGTTCTTCCTCACGACCGGGCTTCACGCCGCCCACGTCATCGCGGGACTCATCATCGCACTGTATCTGACTGCGCGTGCATGGCGGGGCGCGTACCTCGAAGACAGCCGTTCGGTGGAGTATTTCGGTCTCTACTGGCACTTCGTGGACATCGTCTGGCTGTTCCTCTTCCCGCTTTTCTACATCCTGTGAGGTGACCAAAATGGTATCAACAAAACTCTACACGGCGATTTACGCGGTGTTGTTCGTCTCGGCGACGATTCAGGTTCTCGTCGAGTTCGCGGGACTGAACTACTGGCTCGCCTTCGGCGTTATCATGGTCCTCTCGGCGGCGAAGGCGGTGCTCGTCGCGGCGTACTTCCAGCACCTCCGATTCGAACCGCGTTCGCTGACGTATCTCGTCAGTATCGGACTCATCGCGGCGCTGGCGCTCACGCTCGCGGCGTCGTACTCGCTCCTGTAACGATGTCTGCTCACCAACCGGCCGACCCCGACGCCCACCACTCGACTCTCGCCGCGGTCGCCTATGCGCTTTTGTTCGCTGTCCCCGTCGGCGTCGGCGTGACTCTCATGATGACGCGCGTCGTCCCCGGCCAACTCACGGAACCACTCGTCGTCGGTCCCGGTCTCGTCATCTCGCTCGCCGTGTTCGCGCTGGTCGTCGCCGCCGCCCACGGCGGCGAGAACGCGACTTGAGCGACGGATTCTCGTTGTGTTCTTTTTGCCGTTCCGTCTCCCGTCACTTCCTTCGACCTTCCCCCGTCACTTCCTTCGACCTTCTCCCGTCGCTTTCTTCGACTCACTTCTCGTCACTCTCGGATTTTCTACCGACTCACACACGCGCATACTTTCTTTGAGGTTGGTGTGGTACCATTGGTCATGAAACGAAGCTCGCTCGTGCTCGTTCTCGCGTTCGGTGCCGTGGTCGTCGGACTCGCGGCGCTTCTCGTTGCAGAGGCCGTCGGCGCGTCAACACTCGTCATCGCGGTCGGCGGCGGCATCGCGCTGGTCGGCGTCGCCGTGCTCACCGCGGTCGTGATGCGCCTGCCGGACCCGAACGAACCGGGGTCCGCTGGCGGGAACGAACACGACGCGTAGTCCCACCCGACTTCTGACACACAGGGTTCTGCCGAGTCACACACTGAAGCCGACGACCGCGAGGAGAAACAGCGCGGTAAAGACGACGCCAAGCGCACCGGCGACCTTCAGGTGGTAGCGAAAGAGGGCTTCGTCTTCGGCTTTGACGGCGTCCCGATAGGCGGCTTCGTCGCTCGCGGACCGCCGTTCGTGCATCTCGCCGACGTGGAGGTCACGGAGTCGCGCCCGTCGAAACGGGCGGTCGCAGTATGGACAGGTCGCCGCAGGCGTTTCACCGTCTGGCACGGCTGTTTCGGGAACCACGGTGTGTCTCTCTTCGTTCGATGTTTGACCTGCGCTGGAGCGTTCTTCACTCACGGTGGCGTCGTCTCCGACCCGTTTCGACCGTCCGTCATCGAGCGAACGCATCAGGCGACACCCCCGACGGTCGGTTGGGCGACGACCCACAGGCTCGCCACCGTGTAGCAAATCGTGACGGCGACGAAAGGGTACTCACTCCGGAGTGGCTGTAACCGGCCCGGAAACACGTCGAACGAGCGGACGTGTGCGACCCAGACCGACAACAGGTGCCCCAACACGACGAACGCGAGCTGGAGACTGCCGAACCACGCGGGGACGACGAAGACGGTAATACCCGCCGGCGGCGACAGCGGGTTGAGCGCGACCGCCGCCAGTGCCGGTGCGAGACCGACGACGTAGCCGAAGAAATGCGCGAGATGGTAGCCGGCGGCGATTGGGACGAGCGCGGGTGCGAACCACCCGGCGATGAACGCAGTCGTGACGTACGTCTCGGCGGTTCGTCGAGCGGCCAGCGAGGCGAGTCGGTAGCCCGCGACGAACACGAGAAAGCCCACGACGATGCCGATGAGGTTCACAGCCCATGCGGGAACCGGTGTCGCGGCGTCGAGGACGCGCTCCCACGCGACGGTCGAAACGAGTCCGTCGAAGGTGGTCACCCACAGGAGCGCGACGATGAAGGCCACGTCATCGGTTCCCATTCGCTCGCGGGAGCGCGCCAACCCCGACCCGGGGAGAGTGACCGAGAGTCCACGGGCGGTCTGCTGTATCGGCGCAAGGTGGCCGTAGAGACGGAAGACACGCGCCACCGGGTCTGCGTGTTCGAACCACGCGTCGCCGTAGACGACCGCGCCGCTGACAGTCACGAGCGAGTAGGCGACGACGACACCGGCGAGCGCCCGCGGATTCGCCGCCAGCGGGCTGACGACCTCCAGCCAGACGAGACCGAGCAGGCCGACGACGCTCGGCCACGACCCGAGACGGGAAGGGTAGGAACGAGACGCGTGCTGAAGTGTCTGAATCTGGCGGCTGAGCGTCGCCGTGAGCGTCCGCCACGGGTTCACGAGCGGCCACACGTCCACGACGAGATACGTCAGCATGGTAAAGCCCGCCCACCAAACGACCCAAACGAGGAGCACGCCCGCGTTTGCGACCGCGACTGACGGACCGGCGAGTGAGAATCCGACGACTGCGACGAGCGCGGCGACGCCGAGAAACCGGAGTACGGCGGCGACAATCGCGCTCGACTCGCCGATTTCGACGCCGAATCGAGTGAACGCGCCGAGCGACTCGTCGTCGGTGACGAACGCCGAGAGGAGAAACGAGACACAGACGACGCCGCCGCCGGAGACGACGACGAGCCAGAACGGCGCGCGGACGGATTCGAGCGATCCGGCGAGCGACCCGGCGTGTGCGGCGACCGGTCGGACGAGACCGAGGAGTGTGAGCGCCAGCACCGCGAGACCGACGAGTCCGCCCCGAACAAGCGACCGCAGGGCTGGCCGCGGAATCGAACTTCGGGTCATTGCTGGAGCCACGCTACCGTTTTCGGCCCGTACATCAGTGCGCCCACGGCGACGACGAACACGGCAGTCGAAACATCGACCGAGAGGACACGGAGCGCGCTCACGACGCCGGTTCCACCGGCGGCCCCCGCGGCGAGTCCGCCGACGAGTGGGACCGTACACCCGACACACGTCACCAACCCCAGCGCGCCCGAAAGCGCCGTGCGCGCGGCGTCGAGAGTCGCAACGTAGACGAGGTACGAAAGCGCGAGATAGCCGACGACGCGATACGGAACGACGGTTGCCGAGACGACCGTCCCGGCGTAGCCGACGCGCGGTCCCCATCCCGGTGCGCCGAGCGCGAACTGCCAGCCGGCGGGTCCGCCGGCGTGTCCAGCGGCGCGAACGTGTCCGTCGCCGACGAGCGCGCCGACGTTCACGGACAGCAGTCCGGCGAGAAACGCGAGGACGAAAAAGTACGCGACGGCGACGACTCCCGCGACGAGTTCGACGCGGCGGTCGGCGGTCGGTCGCTCCGTCCAGCACAGCGCCGCGATACCGACGTTTATCCAGACGAACGGGTAGATGACGTACCGGAGTTCGTCCACTCGAACCGGCGCGGCGTGAAGGTATGCGGCGACGGCAAGGAGTTCGAACCAACAGAGCGCCGCGAGCCACCACGTCGTCGGAATCTGCCGCGCCTCGGTGCGACCGGTGTACGAGAGCGCCATCTCAGAGCAACCCTAACAACCTGAGCGTGACGCCGATGATAAACAGCGCGCCGATGACCCACGACCCCGCGAGCGCCGCCTGCGAGCGCTTGAGTCCCCTTCCGCGCGCGGCGTGGTACGTCCCGTAGAACAGGTAGGAAACGACGACAGAGACCGTCGCGGTGACGAGAGCCGCGCCCGCGACGTTCGTCGCTTCGTCCGGGATGCCGCTCCCGCCGATGAACAACACCGCAATCGCGCCGAAGCCGAACGTCACGAGCAAAAATACGAGCGACAGCACCGTCGGGTCCTTCGACCACTGCCTCCCCGTGTCCCGACGTGACCCGCCCCCGGTCGGGACGGCGGTGACGGTGTAGTGTCGCCGCCCCCGGCCGGTGAAGAACACGATGAGCGCCAGCAGTGCGGCTCCGAGGAGAAACCCGACGAACAGAACTGTCTGTGCCATGTGAACACACCACTAGTATTATAACTATTGACACTGATATAAACGATTCGCCGTACACGGGGTCTCGGGGTCGATTTTCTGACGGGCGTCCGTGTCGGACACGTCCCGCCGGCGAAACGTGATTCTTAAGGGTCGCACGAATCACGTAGCGTGTATGAGTGACGAACAGCAGGCGGAGGCCGAGCAGGTCGATGAAGACGTCGAGTCCGGTATTCAGGACGACGACTTCGTTCGCCTCGCGTACACGGTTCGAACGGTCGAAGACGGCGACGTCGTCGATACTACGAGTGAAGAAGTGGCCGAAGAGGCCGAAATCGACGTCGAGGGCTACGAATTTGAGCCTCGCGTCGTCATCGTCGGCGCGGGCCACGTCTTCCCCGAGGTTGACGACGCCCTGATCGGTGCCGAGGTCGGCGACGAGGATACCGTCGAGATTCCGGCGGCAGACGCCTTCGGCGAGTACGACGAAGACGAAGTGCGCACGGTCAGCGCCAACAAGATCGACGAAGACGACCGCTACCCCGGTGCGCAGGTCCAGATCGACGGCGAGCAGGGTCGTCTTGAGACCATCATCGGAGGTCGCGCCCGCGTCAACTTCAACCACCCCCTCGCGGGCAAGGACCTCGAATACGAGTACGAGGTTCTCGACCTTGTCGACGACCGCGAAGAGCAGGCCTCCGGCCTTCTCGGCATGTACCTCCAGCAGGCTCCCGACGTCTGGATTCAGACGGACGAAGTCGAAGAAGAGCAGGTTGTCGAGTCCGACGACGAGGACGAGGACGCCGAACCCGAGACGGAGACCGTCACCGTCGAGAAGGACACGCTCTACATCGAGGCGACACCGCAGATGACGATGAACCAGCAGTGGATGTTCTCCAAACAGCAGATTGCGCAGGACATCATGCAGCGTCTCGACATCGACCGCGTCATCGTCCAAGAGACCATCGAGGGCGGCATGGGTGGCATGGGCGGCCTCGGCGGTATGATGGGCGGCGCAGGCGGCGCTGACATCGAAGAAGCAATCGAGGACGTCGATATCGACGCCGACGAACTCGCCGCAGAACTCGACGACGCAGACGAAGAGTAAGCGAGGACTTCCGCCGCCTCCCGCGAATCGGCGGCTTCTTGATACTCGCCTTCCGACCGCTTCGTAGCTATGGCTTCGACAGACGACACCGCGGCGCACGACCTCCGCGACCTCACCGACGTAAAAGTCGCACTCGCCGCCGGGCTCTGTACCGTCGGCCTGACGCTCGCGCTCAAATATGGTGCTGGCGTCGATGTCTCGTTCGTCTACCGTCTCTCGCCGCTCGCTCCGTACTTCGCATACGTCTTTACCCGCGGTGCGGCGCTCTCTGTGCGCGTCTGGGTCGGACTCATCGTCGCCGTCACGCTCGGTACGTTCGGGTTCTTCGCTTTCTGACCGGGCGCTGACTCACGCGATGTCGCGGCTGGTATCGACCGTGACCCGCTCTGCAAGCCGGAGTTTGATGGTCTCGTCGAGCGCTCGGCCGCCACGGAACTTCGGAACGGCGAGCCTGTTTTCTATCTCCGAGCCGTCGATTTTCGTTTCGAGGTCGAAGACGATGTCGGCCATGTGCTCGGTCAGGTCGCGGTTCTCGGGCACTGTCTCGCCTTTGAGTCCGTGGAGAACGGTGAGACCGCGCGTGTTGACCATATGGGTCTGGAGTGCATTGAGGAACTTCCGATACCGCGGTCCCTCGTTCCGTTCGAGCGTATCGACGACATCGACGATGAGGTTCGCCCCCTCGGGCAGGTCGCGTACGAGTTTGTTCGCCGCATCGAGCGGCGCGTCACCGCCGACGTCCCGGATGGTCGGGCTTCCGGTCGCCCCCGGACACCGGTCGAGCGCGTCTTCGACGGCAACGTCGGAGCGTAACGTCGTCAACCACAGGGTCCCGCGGGTCGTCGTCAGTTCGTACAAGAAGAGTTCGGACTGGCTGGCCGGGTCGGCCGCGAGGAGGACGACGCTCCCCGCCGGAATCCCGCCGTCGAGTTGACGGTCGAGAACGTCGATACCGGTCGCCAGTCGAGACATGCCTGTGGCTAAGACAGTCACTCATATTACTTCTTCCCCGATATATTGTCTACAATCCGACGATAGGCGGCTTGAACTGTTGGCTGAGTGAGTACTGGTGATGTTTCTTCAGGGACAGTTCCGAGTATTGGCGCGCCGACCAGTTCGGCGACCGCATCCGGTGCGACTCGCGTGCGGGTGACGACACACCCGATGACGGGCGTCCCGAGCGCACGCGCCATCGCGGCCGTCTTCGCCGCGTCGCGGAGCGCTGGCGCGCACAACGGCGTCACGACGACGACGCCGTCGGCGACGCGGAGCGGTGTTGCGGCGTCGGGTCCCGCGCCGGCCGGACAATCGACGACCGTCGTTCGGTCGTCGGCCGCAATCGACTCCAACCACTCCTCGAACGCCTCGTCGTCGGTCCCGCTCGGTGCCGGCAACACCGACACCGTCTGGTCTGTCGGGTGCTGGTGGACCGTCGGTTCGAGTACGGCATCGCTCGCTCCACCGTCGTCGCGTCGTTCGACACCGGCCATCGTGTGCAGATTCGGCATGTCTCTGTCGGCGTCAACCGCGAGGACGGGACCGTCGAGCGCACTCGCTAGTCCGAGCGTCGTGGTGGTCTTGCCGCTTCCGCCCTTGCCGCCAGCGATTGCCAACATAGCCCGGACTGGTGCCGGTCTCGTATTTGAACCTACGGCGAAAACAAGCCCACGTCCGTGCCGCGTGAAACCGCGGTGGCCGAGGCGGCTGTCTCCTCAGTCGTGACAGCAACCGCCGGCTTCCCCGCCGAAATCGACCGAAAGCGGTTCGGAGATGGCCTGATTGATCTTCTCCAACTCGCCGACGAGTTCGGCCTGTGCGAGGAGGTACTCCTCCATCACGGGTTCGGAGTGGAGTTCGTCTTGGGCGGCTTGGACCTTCTGGAGGCCTTCTTGGGTCGCTTCGCCCATCTGACGGGCGACGTTGAACTCCTCGCGGAGTTGGTTGAACTCGGTGATAAGCTCTTGAACGTCGTCGTCGGCTTCGACGGCCGCCTTCGCTTCCTCGTACGCCTCGTACTTCGGATGGTCAGCGATGGCTTCGCCGAGTTCGCGCCCGAGTTCTTCGAGCCGCGTCGTCTGCGTGCTCATAACCGCGCGTTAGGCGTCGAACGGTTTCAACCTGCCGAAGAGCGAAGTAATCGGGGGTTAGACCTGCGTTTCGACGAACGCGACGATGTCGGCTAACTCGTCCGCCCCGACGCCGTGGGGTGCTTGGTACACGTTCGACGTTACGTCCGCACCGAGTTCGCGGAGTCGGTCGGCGGCGTGTTCCGCCCGCGACGACGGAATCACGCGGTCCAGCGCGCCCGACCCGACGAAGACTGGTTTCCCGGCGATTCCTTCGGGGTCGAGGTCGGCGTGCGACGCGGGCAGATAGCCGTGGAGCGCGACGACCCACGCGTAGTCGTCAGGATTGTCGAGGAGAAGCGAGAGACTGGTGATTGCACCCTGACTGAATCCGAGCAAGCCGATTCGGTCACGGTCGAGGTTGTACTGGTCGATTGCGCCACCGATGGCGTCGCGGACGAGTTCGCGCGACCGATCGAACTGCTCGGCGTGCGGTTGACTCTGGTGGAGACCGCCCGCCGAAAGGTCGAGTTCGTACCACGTGTAGCCGCCCTGTAGCTCGTCGGGCGCGCGAAAGCTTACGACGTGCAGGTTCTCGGGGAACCGCTGTGCAATCTGGAGTAAGTCCTGTTCGTTCGACCCGCGTCCGTGCAGTAACACGACTGCGGGTCCCGGCCCGTCACTCGGCGCTGACGGTTCGACGTGAACGTGTTCGAGGGGAATGTCGGCCATGGGCCACAGTATGCCGTCGCACGGCTTCAACCCCCGAGTGACGGAAGAGTAACCGGGTAACTGCGAGCCAATCAAATGTGGGGTCGTGCGCTACTGACGCCGGTGTGACTTCGATCGGGACCGCTTCTCGCCGTTGGTTCGCACTCTTGTGTCGGGTCGATTCAATTCGTTGAAATATGGTCGTGTGGGGGTGTGTGACGCCCAATCGTGGGAAAACACCGTCGTTAAACCGCTTCGTCCGTTAGGGAGCCTCAATGAGTCAGGACGCCTCCTCGGAGGGAGACCTTCGAAACACCGGGATGTCGCTCAAGCACGACCGGGAGTGGGATTACGAACTCGAACGCATCGTCGAAGCCGTCGAAGAACGCGACGCCAGTCGCGTCGGCCTGCAGTTCCCCGAAGGGCTGAAACGCCGTGGTCCGGCCGTCGCCGACGACCTCCGACAGCTCTGTGACGACGACGTGACGTTCATGCTCTCGGGACAGCCGTGTTACGGCGCGTGCGACCTCGACACCTATCTGATGCGCCGAACCGACGTGTTCGTCCACTTCGGTCACTCTCCGATGAAGGAGTCTGACAAGATTATCTACGTGCCGCTTTTCTCCAACGTGGACCCGTTCCCCATCATGGAGGACGCGCTCGACGAAATCGAGGGCGACGAAGTCGGTCTCGTCACGACGGCTCAACATATGAACCGCTTCGAGGACATGTGCGATTGGCTCGAAGAGCGCGGTTACACCGTCCAAACCCGCAAAGGTGACGACCGTCTCACCTACGAGGGGCAGGTGCTTGGTTGCAACTACGCCTCTGCAGACATACCGGCCGACAACGTCCTCTACGTCGGTGGCGGAAAGTTCCACCCGCTCGGCCTTGCGATGGAACACCCAGAAAAGAACGTCATCATCGCCGACCCCGTCAACAACGTCGTCACCATCGCCGACACGCGGAAGTTCATGAAACAGCGCTACGCGTCGGTCCACAAGGCGATGGACGCCGAGAAGTGGGGCGTCATCTTCTGCACCAAAATCGGACAGGGCCGCATGGAGATCGCCGAGAAGATTCTCGAAGACAACGAAAACGCCTACCTCATCACCATGGACGAGGTGACGCCGGACCGGCTCCGCAACTTCGACATGGACGCGTTCGTCAACACGGGCTGTCCGCGCATCACGACCGACGACGGACCGCGCTTCCACAAGCCGATGCTCACGCCCCAGGAGTACCGCATCGCCGTCGGTGACGAACCTCTCGACTCACTCGAATTCGACACCTTCCACGGCACGTGGTGAGATAGTCGGGGAGCCATCCGCCGCGACTCCGTCCTGACTTCTTTCGGTCGCCGGACCTGTCATTCGGAATACCTTTATTGTCGGGAACCGTTCACCATCGGGTATGGTTCCCCAACGGAAACCATTGACCACTCTCCTGTCCCTCCTCGGTCTCCTCGCGCTCGCGGGGACGGCCGCCGCACAGCACTTCGGTTCCGTGCCGGAGACTTCGACGATAGTCGGTATCGGGTTCAGTCTGATTCTCAACCTCGTCTTCGGTGGCATTCTCGTCGCCGCTGGTCCCGACTACACCCGCAACTCGATCTCCGAAATCCGGAGCAACCCGGGTCGGTCGTTTGTCTGGGGCTTGGGAGTCTCTCTTTTTGCATTTGTGGTGCTCATCCTGAGTAGCTTTATCCCGCTTTTGGGTCTGCTTCTCGTCGTCGTGGTGGTGCTGGTATTCGTCGTCTTGATTGTTATCGGGAGCGCTGTCGCAACCGTTTTTCTCGGGTCTCTCGTCGTGAAGCCTGCCGTGGGCCGGTCCCCATCGCTCGGCGTGTCGCTTCTCGTCGGCGCAATCGGAAGTACAATGCTCTCCGTTATCCCGGTTCTCGGCGCAACTATGGTGCTCGGCATCACCGTATTCGGAGTCGGCGTCGTCGGTCGCCACGCGTACCTGTCGATGGTTTGATTATAAGACACCAGATTACCACTACAGCAGAAGAAATCACCACAACATTCAGGGTACCGGTAGCGAATGAGACAGATAGATGCCGACGACCCACCTTTCCGTCCTTGGACTCGATGTCCAGCGGGTCGTCACCCCGCTCGAAACCGGCGACTTCGACGCCGACCGGGTTCGTCTGGTCCGTGACGAGGCCGACCCCGAGCAGGGTCGCGACCCGGACGAGTGTGCGGCTGGCGCTCCGCGGGCCAGTGCACACGTCGCGCAGGCCGTCTCCGAACGACTCTCGGGGCGGTTTGCAGATATCGACGAAACACGACTCCCCTTCGACGCACCGTTCGCCGAGTTGTACGCCGCGACGACCGAGTTGCTACGCGAAGCGACGGCCGACGGCGACGTTCACGTGAACCTCGCCAGCGCGCCGCCGCAGGTCGCCGCCGCGTGTTACGCCGCACGGACCGCGCTCGTTGATAGCGGCGAGATACCCCGCGACGCGGTCGTTCTCTTGGCCGTCCCGGCAGACGACCGCCGCGACCTCGCCGCAATTGCCGACCTCCGGAGACTCGTCGGTGAGGCCGAAACAGCCGCCTCGGCACTCTCCGACTTCCGCCGCGTCGCCGATGGTCCCGCCGCCGCCGCCGTTGCGAAACCGCTTCGTCTCGCACTCGGCGACCTTCGCCACGCGCTCGCGGAGGCGAGTGGCGAGTCACACGGGCGGCGCGACAGCAGATTCACACGTGCCGCGGGTTCGAACGACGAGTCGCCGCTCGGTGCGATGACTGCCTACGTCGGCCGCGCCCGCGAGCAACTCGCGGACCTCGTCGAAGCCGACGAACCGCACCCCGACCCGTCGGATACGCGCGACCCGACCGTCGTCCTCGACGCGCTCGAATCGTGGCTCGATGCCGAGACGAAACTCCTCTCGGCGGTCGAAGAGGACCCTAACGAGCTACTCGCGCGCTTCCGCACGAGTTGCGAGGCTCGCTTCGGCAAGTTCGAAGACGACGCGACGATATCGCTTTTCGACTCGCTCGACCGCTTCGAAGCTCACCTCGACGCGTATCTCGACGCCCGAAAGCACCTCTCGTCCGCCGCCGAGCCGGTTGCGGCGACGACCGACGAACTCGTCCAACAGGCCGAGACGGTCGAAACGCGGCTCACCGACATCGACGACCACGGACTCGTCAGCGGTGGTTCGACGCTGACGCTCGAAAGCCACACGCTGTCGCCGCTCGGCGACCTCGAAGCGACCGTCCTTCACGTGTTGGCGACCGGCCCGCCCCGCTCGCGTCCTCGGACTCGCCGAGCAGTCGCCGCAATCCTCCGCGAGCGCGCCGAACACCACGGTATCGTCGCCGGCGCGCGCGACGAAGACTCGTGGTCGCCGTTCGAATCGTTCTGCGTGCGCGTCGCTCGAAACAACGAGGAGGGCGACCGCTTCGAAAAGCGACTGTCCAACACGCTCCGCCCGCGCCTCGATGTCGCCGTCGAAGCGCTCTGCGCGAATGGATACGTTCGCACGCGCGAGCGCGAAACGGGCCGGGACGCGCTCGAACCGACCGACTCGGGCCACCTCTGGGCCGAGACGACCGACTGGGAGACGTTCCGAGAGACCGTCGTTGACGATGTCCTCCGCGACTGTGTCGAACGCGACCTCGATTGAAAGCGCGCCGCACACCCTCACTCGCTTGTCGCGCCGCTCGCCTCGGCTTCGACGAACTCGACTGCTTCCACTGCCGTCTCACAGGATTTGAATCGGTCGAGCGACCCGACTTGTTGCGTTCTGAGACCGGCGATTGGCCGGTCGAATACGCGTCCGAAGCCGATTTCGGAGAGCGTCCCGCCCGCTCCGTCGATGGCGACGACGGCGTCGCCATTCAGCACGACGAGCGCGTTTCTCGCGTGTCCGAGTCCGGTCACGATAGCGTGGTCGATGAACTCGTTGGCGTCGGCGCGGTCTTCTCCGGGGAGGATACCGAACGTCGTGCCACCGGCGTCTTTCGCGCCGCGACACGCGGCTTCCATCACGCCGCCGAGACCGCCGCAAACGACTGTGTGACCGCGCTGTGCCAGTTCTCGGCCGACGGTTTCTGCGAGCGATTCGACCGGTTCGGAAACGACGCCGCCGCCGATGACGCTCACGCGCACGTGAAAGACACCTCGTTCGGCGGCTTCGACGCTCCGCGTGACAGTTCTGACTTCTCCTGTGACTGTTTCGATTCCGTGTACGACGCCGATTCGCCTCGTCGCATACGGTCCGTATCGACCGGCGTCTCCGTAAGTGGGGGCGATTCGACTGGGCGGCTCGGAGTCGGCGGGAGAATCCGCGTCAGAATTCGTCTGTTCGCTGTGCGTCGTCGAGGGGAGAGACCGGCTCCCACGTGGCACATGCACGCATCGTCTCGGCCATCGACGAGAAATCTGCCGTCTGCTTGTGAATACTTGGCATGACGTATTCAATCACGGGTGCATTCACTAAATAGTTTGCCGGGGTAGAACCGTATATTTCACATATTAGATTGCAATCTATTGTGGCATATATTGTCTTTTGGCGACTGGTGGGATGTAGCCGCCGACACAGTATCACCGAGAGCGCAACGCTTAGTCTCCCGGCGACAGGAGTAGTCTCTATGACAGTCAGCGACTGGAGTGACTGGCTTCCGCGGGCGGTCGAATCGGCCGACCCCGAGACGGTTGCCATCTGGTATCTGGGTTGCAACGGCTTCGTACTCAAAGGAAGCGAGGGAACGACGGTGTTCATCGACCCGTACGTGGGACTCGGCGACCCGCCGCGGACGGTTCGGATGGTTCCCGTCCCCTTCGACCCCGAAGACGTGACCGAGGCTGACGCCGTTCTCGCCACCCACGAACACACCGACCACGTCCACGGCCCGAGCCAAGCGCCCATCCTCGAACACACCGGCGCGACGTTCGTCGCCCCCGACGATTCGCTTTCTGTCGCCTTCGACGACGAGGCGTGGCTGGACGACTACGACCTCTCCGAAGACCAGTTCGAGGAGGTTATGGAGGGTGACACCATCGAAATCGGTGAGTTCACGATTCACGTCGAACCCGCCTACGACCCCGACGCGACCCATCCCGTCTCGTACGTCTTCGAGCACGATTCGGGCACATTCTTCCACGGCGGCGACACCAAGCCGTCCGACGAGTTCGACGCCCTCGGCGACCGCTACGACATCGACCTCGGCGTCCTCGCATTCGGGACTGTCGCCAACATCGCGGACAAAGAGACCGGTGAACCCGTCCGAACGAAGTGGTACAACGACGAAAATCAGGTCATCGAGGCCGCGAACGACCTCGACTTCGACCGATTGCTCCCGTCTCACTGGGACATGTGGAAGGGTATGACCTCGGACCCGAAGGTGCTCCATCACCACGCAAAGAGCTTCGACGCCCCGCGCTCGCTCGAACTCGTCGAAATCGGCGACCGCGTCGATTTGTAGTCGGCCGCATCGATTCGGTCGGGTCCGGCGTCTCTCGATTTTTGTTCACTCCTGTCGCTTTCACTCGGAACTACCGCGCTCTCCGTCACGCTCGCCGACCAATCTCGTCTTCTGAGGGTCACGAACTCTGACCGTCGAATCGACAGACGGCGACGACTCGGGGGCAACTCCCCGGTTGTTTTATAATGGATGTCGGGAAAGTGGCGGCCATGAGCCGCGAGTCCGAAGGGGTTACATCAGTCTCGGACGGCGAGGTTACGGTCGAAAAAACCTTCGCCGCCGACGAGTTCCCTGTCCCCGCGATCAAGTTCGTCATCAACTCGTCGAAAGACGAACCGACCCGAATCCGAGTTATCGACCGTATCCCCGAGTCGTTCCCGATGGAGAGCGTGGGATTCCACCCCGACTTCGAGAGCGACAACTGGACCGCTTACAAGGACCACCGCGTCGAGTACGAGCGGACGCTCGACCCCGGTGAAGAACTCGTGACGGTGTACGGCATCCGAATCACCGACGGCCAAGACCGCACCGAATTCCTCGAAGAGCCGACCCTCGAACGGATTCCCGCCGATGGCGGCATCGACCCCGAAGACATCGACGATATCCTCGGGGAAGACCGCAGTCAACTGGTACGCGACGTACTCGCCGGCGACCGGAAGCCGGTGGAAGCCGACGCGGACACAAACGCTGGCGCTGACGCGAGCGCCGCCGATGACGTGGGGGAAGTCATCGACGCCGAAGCGGGCGCTTCGACGGACAACACGCCGACCGACGACGACCTCGCGGCGGCCTTCGAAGCTGACGATGGGAGAGAAACAACTGCGGCGGCCGACGAGACGCGCGGCGAGTCGGTGACTGACGCCGACGAACCAGTCTCTCACCCGTCGTCCGACGCGGAGGTTCTCGACGACGCGGCCGACGGTCGAGACGTCGAGTCCACCGACGTCGACTCCACCGCCGAATCCGACGCAGAACCCGAGACGAGACCCGACCCAGAACCGCGGGCGGTGACCACCGACACGACCCCGGCCGTGACCGCTCACCTCGAAGACCCGGATGTAGACGACAACGCGGATTCAGCCCACGAGGTAACGGAGTCAGACGACGACGAAGCAGATTCAAACGACGAGACCGCAGACACCGAGGCTGTCGAGTCGGGTGCAGACGATAGCACCGACGCTGACTCCGACACCAGTGGCAGTACCAGTACCAACACCAGTACGACACCTACGACCGACACCGGTACCGTATCCGCGGCCGCGGAGGGCGGACTCGTCTCCGCTCTCGCGGCCGAAATACGCGCTGGAACGGCCGACGAGTCGGACCTCGACGTGGTTCGTGAGGCGGTCGATGTCGAGACGCGTCGGAGCACCGACGTTCGTATCCGCCGCCTCCAATCGCAGATGGAAGACCTCGAAGCGTACTCCGACGCGCTCGCCGAGTTCATCGACGAGGAGGGGACCGGCGAGGAGCTGGTCTCCGAGTTCCGCGCCGAGATGGACGCCTTCCGAGCGGACCTCGATGCGCTCGACACGGTGGTCGAAGACACGGTCGAATCCGTCGACGACGCGACGTCGCGTCTCGACGCGGCTGAAGAGACGATTGCCGCGGTTGACGAACGGAGCGAGCGTGTCTCTTCGACCGTCGCCAACGCTCAAAGCCACCTCGACGACCACGGCGACCGTCTCGAATCGCTCTCGTCGGACGTCCATTCGGCGACCGACCGACTGGAGAGTCACGCCGGGCGACTCGATGCGCACGGCGAGCAGTTCGAACAGTACGACGAGCGGTTGGAGAGCCACGATGCGCGATTCGACGACCACGACGAACGGCTGGACGAGTACGACGAGACGTTCGAGCGCTACGACGAGCGCCTCGAAGACGCCTCGCGCAACATCCAAGCCGGGTCGGCCCGCCTCGACAGCATCGAATCGACGCTCTCCGAGCGGGAAGCCGAATTCGACACCGTCAACGAACGACTCGACAGCCTCTCGACTCGACTCGACGAGGCGGCCGAGCGACTCGAAGGCGTCGAACGAGACACGTCCAACGCACAGGACACCGCGGCGACGCTCCACGACGAAGTGGGCGAAATCAGAGAGGACATCGCCTCCCTCGACGGCGACATCGTCGATACGAAGCAGTCGATTGATTCTCGCCTGTCGGACGTTCAAGAGCGCATCGAAGACGTTGCGACCGGCGACGACCTCGATGCCCTGCGCGACGACATCGACGACCTGAACGAGACTGTCGCCGAACTCGAAACCTTCCGCGAGCGACTCGCCGGCGCGTTCGGGACCGGCATGGGCGGCGCTCCCGAAGACGAATAACGGACCGTCTCACGGTTTCGAACCGACACAGCGTTTTCCCGAAGCGCAACCTGTTTAGCGGGCCACCACATCCATCCGGTGATGACACAGACGGTGCGCGTCGCCGTTCCGCGGAAGGGTCGCCCCCTCGAAGCGGTGCTCGAACGGTTCGCCACGACCGAGAGCATCGCTCAGGTGGCAGACGACATCACCTCGACACTCCGATTCGAGAAGTCGGTCACGAAGGCCCATACCCATCCGGAACACGACGTGTACGAGCGCCTCGCGGAATACAGCGACCTCGCGGACCCGACTGCGCCGGAGTACACGCTCCTGCGCGACGACCGCGACGGGATGCCGCGGCGCATCGTCTTCGACAGCGTTGTCTTCGAACTCGACGGCGTGAATATCCACCTCGTCGGCCGCGAAGAGCCGTTTCGCGCCCTCCGAACACACGAGTTCGGGCTCGGATTCGACAGCGCCGACCTCGTACTCGAAGAGGTCGTCAAACTCCAGCCCGACGGACTCGGCAGTATCGACGACGTAAACTCCCGAATCGACCCGATGGACACCGACGTTCGGGTCGTCTCCGGACTCGGTGATACGGTCTACCACACGCTCATGGCCGACCCCGAAATTCTCCCGCCGGGTGCGGACCTCGACCGCGATTTCGTCGCGGACTACGCGGGCGACCTGTGTATCTCGCCCCGCTACGAGCGTCTCGTCGAAGCGGTTCTCGGGACCCGGTGTCTCGACGACGTGACGTTCGCGTACCCCAACGGCGCGCCCGAAGAAGAGGCCGCAATCGCGGACGCCGGTCTCGGTGTGTACCTCACGATGACGGGTTCGACCGCGCGCGAACACGGATTGGTTCTCGGCGAACATCTCTTCCCGAGCGAGACCGTCCTGATGGAGAACGTCGCGGAAGCGACGCCCGCCGCCGAGACGGTCAAGCGAGCGATTTCGTCGCCGGACATAGAGACCGCACTGACGGTCTAATCGGGTCGGTGGAACGACAGGAACCGGACGGCTGTCGTTTCATTTTCATTCATATTTTCATCCATCTCGTTCCGCCTCGGTATCGCGTCGAGCAGTGCGTCTATCGGTTCGAAAACACGGCTCGGGGATGGAAGCCACGCGCGGAGTGGTTCGCCACTGTAAAAAAGTGAGTCTGGAACGACGGGGGGACCACCCGCGGTTCGGAGACGATGGGTGTGGCGTTATTGCGATGTGTTCGTCTCGTTGCCTTCGATGTCGCCGCAGTACATGAGCGTCGAAATCGTCGTCGCCTTGATGTCGCCGTTGGCCGCGAGCGAGATGGTCGTCGTAGAGGCGTTGCAGTCGAAGTTCGACGCGTCGATATCGACCGATTTAGAGACGGTCTCGCCGTCATCGCCGACGCCGCGTTCGACCGTTGCGACGAAGTCGCGGGCTTCGGTCAGCGCCACGTCGAGACGCGCACCCGGTTTCAGTTGGTACGTCCCGCCGAAGGCGACGGTTTCGTCGGTCGTTTCGAGCGAGAGCGAAACCGACTCTTGTTCGTCACCGGGGTTCGACACCGACACAGCGTGCGGTTTGGTCGTGTCGTCCGGCAACGAGCCGTCACCGACCGAGACGGACACTGCGTCTTCAGCTGAGACGACCGGCGGCTGGCAGGCCATCCGCGTCGAGCCGCCGCCGACCGAAATCTCGCCATCGCCGGGCGAAAACGCCGTCCACGACTCGTTGCAGTCGAAGTTCTCGGGCGTAATCGTCTCGGTCGTCGTCGTCTCCGCGCGCACGTCGGTGACGGACACGTCGTACTCGGCGGGCAGTCGGAGGGCGACGGCGACGGTGGCGTCGGTCTGGAGTTCGTAGGTTTCGACGTGCCCGTCCCCGAGCGCGGGCGACACTGCTAGCTTGGCAATCCACGGTTCTTCACCGGGGTTGGTGAGTCGAACGTGGTGCGGTTTGAGCATCCCGCCGGTGTTCGTGGGTGCCTCGCCGACGACCGCGCTGAGGAGCTCCCCGGTCTCGACGGTGACTGCATCGACGGGTTCCGGTGTCGGCTCCGGCGTCGAATCGTCGTCGCCGCCGTCGTCGTTTGCGCTTGCGGTACAGCCTGCGAGTGTCGCCGCGAGACCGGAGCCGGCCGCGGCGAGGAGGGTTCTTCGTTGCACATACTTCCCAACGAACGGGGATATCTTTAGGCTCTGTAAGACTCAAGCGCGCCTTTGAGTCCACACGACTGCGACGCTGACGAGGAGCGTCAGCACCACGCCGACGACAAGCACGAGCGCGCCCGGTCCGTCGAGGTAACTGGCGAGGAACGCGGGTACGACGGTGTCTGGCGATTGCGGCGCGTTGGCGACGCGGACACGCGGTCGTCGCTGGGTCCAAAGCGCCTGTACGAGGAGGCTCCCGACCAGCGTCGCTCCGACGCCGGTAACGAGCGTCCGAAGCCCCGACGCCAGTCGCGGCTTGGTTCGTTCCGCACCGGCGAAGAGAACGACGGCCGAACTGGTCGGCCCGTAGACCGCCATCTCTCGGCCCTGCGCGGAGACCCACGTCGTCACCGGTTCGACGAGGTCGGCATCGACCAACCGGTCGAGATGATAGCTGACGGTCTGGACGGTCGTATCGAGCGCGTCTGCCAACTCCGATGCGGGACGCGGGTCGTCGTACACGGCGGCGAGAAGTTGTCTCGCGGTCGCAGACGACAGCGCAGAGAGTACGTCGTCGGCCGCCGGGTCGTCGAGCGCGACGAGGTTCGGCGCTAACTCTCTGTCTCGAACCGATTCGGCGGACGGTTTTAACGGAAGCAACGAACTCACGGTCTCGGGTGTCGTTACCGCTCCGGGGATAAAGAGGCGAGTATGAGTCAAAGAGCGACTTGAGTCCACCCCACAGGCTGACAGACGACAAGTTCGAGTCGAAGTTCGTCCAGTCAATGACTGACCACGAACTCGGAAGCGAACTTCGAGCCGTCCAAAACGACCGCGTCAGCGACGTGGGCGCATCGTATCAGGGACCGGTTGTGTGACTGTCACAACACGAACTGGACGCAGAGGGCCTCTCGCCCGACGTTCTCACCGAAGACGAGCGACTCGACCGCCAGCGAGTCGCCAATATCGTCACGGGCGAGTGCCAACTGCACACCGCTTTCGCTCCCGCTGAACTATTCGTGGCCGGTAGACTTTTAACTTTTAGGCTGGCCTAAATTAATATCGAGTTATGAGGATGAGACGATGGTAATCGGCGACTGCGACCGCCCGAGCGACGACCAGCTGAGCGCCCTCGAACGCGTTGACCCGAACGAACTCGGCCACCACCGGCACTTCGGACACTCGTCGCCGGAACTGCAGTTTATGCGAACCGCGAGTTCGGCGAGCATCGTCGGCTCTGTGCTGACGGTTCGAATTCCGCCGGTCGATGGAACGATGGTCCACAAGGCGACCGAACTCGCCGAACCGGGCGACGTTATCGTCATCCAGATGGACGGCCACGAGACGAACGCGCCGTGGGGGGAAATCACCACACACGCGGCCGTTGCGAGCGGCGTACGCGGCGTCGTCATCGACGGTTCGGTGACAGACACGGGCGCAATCAGAGATATCGACTTTCCCGTCTTCGCCCGAGCGAGGTCCAACAGAACGGTCTACCGCCTGCGGCAGAGTTTGGGCGGCGATATCAACGTTCCCGTGCAGATCGGCGGCGCGGTGGTTCGACCGGGTGATGTCGCAATCGGCAACGAAGACGGTGTCGTCTTCGTCCCTCGTGACGAACTCGACCACGTTATCGAACACTACACGGGGGACGACGGAACGGAAGCCGAAATCATCGACCGCCTCTACGAGGGCGAGTCGCTGGCCGACATCTCGGGGGCGAACGACCGAATCGAAGAACGCGACCTGTCGTAAGACGCGTTCGTCTGCGCTCTGCTGGCCTCCAGACTAAAAATGGGTCTAACAGCCCCGATAACTACGACGCGTCGGCCACGATGTGGTCTCTCGGTGTCTCGAATGCCGCGGCGACCGCGGTGAACTGACGTATCCCGTCGGGAATCACCGACGAACACGCCGGTAGAAACGTCTCTGTATGCTTATTTTCAGAATAAAAATTCTTTATCAAAAAGGTTTAAGTTTTAGGTCGGCCTAAATTTGTTGATGTCACAGTTCAAACAGCAGTCGTCTGACGCGACTCCGTGGGGAGACTACCAGTCTGCGGCTTCGTTCACTTTTGACCTCGACGCCGGTCAGCTTTGGCGCGCGGGCGAGAAACAAAAAGAAGGATTCGGACGATTCGAATTCCGCGGCGAGTACGGGCCGACGGTCGCAGTCCCCCGGATTCTGGAGGTGTTCGACAAACACGATTGCCACTGTACCTTCTTTGTCCCCGGTCGAGTCGCCGAGGAGTGGCCGGAGACGATAACACAGATACACGACCACGGCCACGAAATCGCACACCACACCTACTCGCACGTCCATCCGCGGACGCTCTCACGAGAACAAGAGCAGACGGAGTTTCTGCGGACTGTCGAACTCTTCGAAGACCTCACCGGCGAACCGCCACTCGGCTATCGCGGCGGGCAAACCGACCAAACGCTGGAACTGGCAGAAGAGGTGGGGATGATATACGATTCGTCGATGATGGACACTGACATTCCGTATCTACGCGACGACCATCCACTCGTCGAACTGCCCAACCACTTCCTGCTGGACGATTTCGTCTACTGGGGATTCAACATGAAGCCCACTTTCGACTTCCAGTCGGGAATCTCGCCTGTCGGTCCCGTCTTCGACACGTGGGAAGCAGAGTTCGAGGGCCTGCACCGTCGCGGTCGAATGTTCATGCTGACGATGCACCCGCAGGTCATCGGTCGAGCCAGTCGCATCGACGCGCTCGACGACCTGCTCGAAACGGTCACCAACACCGATGGTGCGTGGGTCGCAACCTGTGCCGAACTCGCCCGTCACTGGAAGGAACACGGGGCAAACTAACGGGAGCGACTCAGGAATGGGAATCCGTACTGCGCTCGTGCGTCTTTTCACCCGGCAGGACGACCTCGATTTGACTTCGGGGTCGATTGCCCGGCCACTCGGGATACTCGCACTGCCGGTTATCATTACGAACGTCATCCAAACGGTCTACACGCTCGTCGATACGTTTTGGCTCGGCCAGTACAGCACCGCGTCGCTGGCGGCGATTACACTCGCGTATCCGCTCGCGTACCTTCTCCTCTCTGTGAGTTTTGGACTCCCCGTCGCGGGCAGTATCCACGTCGCTCAAGCGACCGGCGGCGAAGCCCACGAACGGGCCGCCCACGCGGCGGCACAAACTGTCACGTACGGACTGCTTTCGGGGACTGTCGTCGGCGTGCTCGGCTTCTTCTTCGTCGATGACGTGCTCGCACTGTACGACATTACGTCCGACGTCCACCGCTTTGCAACCTCGTATCTACAGATAATGTCGCTCGGTCTCCCCTCGACCGTCGGGTTCGTCGCGTTCCTCTCTTTGATGCGCGGGTCCGGAGACACCATCACACCACTTCCGGTTATGCTCGGGTCGATTACACTCAACGCGCTTCTCGACCCGATTCTCATCTACGGCTGGCGATTCGTCCCCGAACTCGGTATTCGCGGTGCCGCGATTGCAACGTTCACGGCCCGAACCCTCGCGGCGCTCGTCGGATTCTATCTTTTGTTCGCCTCCTCGCGGGGTCTCGACGTCGAGGCGCGCCACTTCTGGCCGGACTTCTCTTGGGGTCGCAAACTCGCCCGAACCGGTCTCCCAACGTCTGTCGAGCAGATGGGCCGAGGCATCTCGATTAACTTGCTTCTCGTCATCGTCGGCACCTTCTCGACAGCGGCCGTCGCCGGATACGGTATCGGCATCCGCGTCATCTCGACGATCGGCTTCGCTACGGTCGGCATTTCGAGGGGTGTCGAAACGATGACTGGCCAGAATATCGGAGCGGGGAAACTCGACCGCGCCGTGACGACTAACTACCGCGCCGCGGCGATTGCGTTCGGGAGCCTCACGGCCATCGCCGTCCTCACGTGGCTCACCGCGCGGCCGATTGTGAGTCTCTTCACGGACGAACCGGCGACTATCAGATTCGGCGTCTCGTTTCTCCACTGGGTCGTCCCGACGTTCGGCTTTATCGGCGTGTTACGGACGTTCGTCGGCGGTTTCCGCGGTATCGGAATGACCACTGTTGCGGCCGCTATCGTGTTGACGACACGGGCAGTCATCCGACTCCCGCTTTCGTGGTTCGGCGCACAAGCCGTCGGTCCGAGTGGGGTCTGGATTTCTATCGCCGTCTCGAACGTCGTTGGGGCGGTGCTCGCAGTCGCGTGGTTCAGGCTGGGGTCGTGGCGGGACAACGCCCTTGCCACGCTCGGTGACGCAACCCGAGAATCGACGGACGCAGTGGGGAGTGACTAGTAGAGATTCCGTAGCCGTTCGCGTTGCCACGATCCGGCGCTTTCGGTGAACAACTTCCAGTGGTTTCGTTTGACCTCCACGTACGCGTCGAAGAGGTCCGGACCGAGCGCCGAACGCAGTACCTCGTTTTGCTCCAGCGCGTCGAGCGCCTCGCCGAGCGTCTGCGGGAGTCGTTCGATTCCCTTCGCGGTTCGCTGAGCGTCCGTGAGGTCACACGGGTCAACCGAAACCGGCTCCGGCGGTTCGAGTTCGCGTTCGATACCGTCGTTTCCGGCGGCAAGAAGCCCGATAAGGCCGAGATACGGATTCACCGTGTTGTCGCCTCCGCGGAATTCGATTCTGGTCGAATCGGCTTCCCGTCCCTGTGCCGGTGCAGGGACTCGAATTAGCGCCTCCCGGTTGAGCCAGCCCCAACAGATGTAGCCCGCCGCGCCGTGACGCGGCTGTAAGCGACTGTACGAGTTTACCGTCGGTGCCGTGAGCGCGAGGACGGACGGCGCGTGGTCGAGCACGCCCGCGATGAACTGCCGCGCGGTTTCGCTTATATCGTCGTGGCTCGGGTCGAAAAACTGGTTTTCTCCGTTCCACAGCGAGACGTTGATGTGACAGCCGTTTGTCCCGTCGTCGAACGGTTTCGGGAGAAACGTCGCTTGATAGCCGTCTCGTTCGGCCACGCTCTTGACCGTTTCACGGAGCAGTAGGTGTTCGTCGGCCGCTTCGAGTCCAGTGTGGTGTCCGGTGACGATTTCGTGTTTTCCGGGTGAGAACTCGGGATGATATTTCTTCACGTCGATTCCCTGCGCTTTGAGCGCGTCTACGATGTGCAGGATTGTGTCGTGCGTCCCGCGAATCGACTCAGTTCGGTACGCGCCCGCCTCGTCGCCGCGGGTGATTTCACCGTCTTCGTCCCGGCTAAAGAGACTGAACTCACTTTCGAATGCGACGTGCGGGGCGAGTCCTTTCGCCCGCAGGTCGTCTTCGACCGACTGGAGCGACGAGCGACTGTCAACAGCCCACGGTTCGCCGTCGAGGGTTCGAATCGTACAGAGCATCGCGCCGGCCCGTTCCGCGTAGGGAAGAGGCCGAAACGTCTCGGGGTCCGGATAGAGGTGTACTTCGCCGACGGCGTCGAATCGGCTGTCCCTGTTTCGGCACGCGAACGCGTCGTAGACCTGGATGACCTCCGAGAGCGTGACTCCGTTTTCGATTGCCGCATCGACTTCCGACACGTCGACGGTGGTGGCCTGCATCACTCCGCTCGGGGTGACATAAAGGAGTCTGACGAGGTCGATATTCTGCTTCTCACAGCGGGCTTTGACAGTCGGTGTGTCGCTCATTAGTTCTTCGTCACGTGTGTTTTTAGGCCAACCTAAAAAACATGACTCCCTCACAACTACTTTCGGTAGACTTCCGGAGCCGACGTCTCGTCCCCAAATTCCGACCTGTCGTAGGCCGTGGTCGGTAACATGAGCCACCAAATTGGCCATGTGCTAGTCACAGATACTATCAGTTCGCGTGTTTTATCCTACGTTAGACCTGTATTTTAATCGATAATTATACGGTCGCCCGGGCTGAAATTGATTTTGGCTGTCCTAAACTTCGAAAGCCATATAATGTTTTAGGCTGGCCTAAAAATATGGCACGAGATTCCAGCGGTCGCGGCTCACCGACGCGCAGAGATTACATGAAGTACGGTAGTGCACTCCTCGGTGGTGGCCTCCTCGCCGGCTGTACCGGCGATGCCGCATCTGATTCGACGACGACGGTTTCCGAATCGACGTCGCAGACCGAAACGGCGACGGCGACGGCGACGGAGTCCGAAGACGACAGTAGTTCGTACACGGTCTCGATGGCCCCGATGGGCGACGTCGAGTTCGACGAAGTCCCCGAGACGGTGTTTACGATTCTCGGCCAGCACGCTGGCATGGCGCTCGCGCTCGGATACGGCGACGCGATAAACGCCATGCACGGACCCTCGTACCACCAATCGCTGTGGAACAACTTTATCCACCATCTCGACGGCGTCACCGTCGATTGGGAGGGTATCTACTCCTCGTGGCCACCGACGAAGGAGAAACTCTACGAACTCGACAGCGACATCCACCTCGCCGACCCCGCGAAGGTCGATTCGGCGGAAGGCTGGGACATGAGCGACATCGAAGAAATCGAGCAAAACGTGGCTCCGTGGTTCGGAAACACGTTCAGTGACACCCACCAGAAGCCTCCCGCGGAGTGGGTCGATTCGTACGAGTACTACACGCTCTGGGAAATCTTCGGAAAGGTCGCGCAGGTGTTCCAAGAAGAAGAACGCTACGAGGCGCTTTCGAGCATTCACGACTCGTTAGTCTCGAATATCGAATCGAACCTCCCACCAGAGAGCAAGCGCCCGACCGCGGCGATGGTGCTGTTTTCGAGCTCCGACGACGACAACATGTGGGGCTACAAGATGAACCACCCGGGCTACTACTCCGCGCACACCCGGCCGATGAAGACGACAGACGCGCTGGCGTCCGCAATCGGAGAGGGCTACGGCGAGGACGGCGGCAACATCAAACTCGACTACGAGATTCTGCTGGAAGCCGACCCGGACGTGCTTCTCGTGTTGGGTCCGATGACGGACTACTTCAACATCGACGACATCCGTGCGGACTTAGAGAACCACGAGGTCGCAAAAGAGCTGACCGCAGTCAAGGAAGACCGCGTGTTCACGCAGGGGGCGCGCAGACACGGTCCGCTTCTCAACCTCTTCCAGCTCGAGATGACTGCCAAGCAACTCTACCCCGAGCAGTTCGGCGAGTGGCCCGGATACGTCAACGGCGAGCCGTACCCGGACATCCCGGCTGACGAACAGCTCTTTGACCGCGACCGCGTCGCGGAAATCGTCACCGATGGCGTAAACTGAGCATGGAACCCCAATCAATCCGTGCGCAGTGTGAGGATGCCGGTGTCGAACTCGTCAGACTGCTGTACGTCGGCAATGACGGGCACATTCATGGTCATTCGGTAAAGCGGGCGCACCTCGAAGATGCGCTCGAATCCGGCATCCAACTGCCCACGTTGATCCAGTCGTTCAACGCGCTCGGCATGCGCGTGAAAGACGCCGACTTCGACGCAGTCGGCGAGGTTCGACTGGTTCCAGATCGTTCGACGTTTCGCGTGCTCGACCACGAAGACAGCGTCGCGGCCGTCTGTTGTTCGCTGTACGAAACCGACGACCAGACGCCGTGGGCGGCCGACCCTCGGTCTGCACTCTCCGGATTCATCTCGACGCTCGCGGACGAGGGCGTCGTTCCCTCGACCGCTCTGGAAAGCGAGTTTCATTTCTACACCCCGGGCGACGAGGGTGGCGCGGACGACGAACCGCACGGCACCCGCGGTCTCTACGCGACGGCCAGTATGCGCGAGTTCAACGAAATCGTCTTAGAGACCATCGATGCACTCGAATCCCAACAGATCACGGTCACGAAGCACTGTCCGGAGTACGCCGCTGGCCAACACGAACTCGTCACGAAACACCGCGAGGGACTCACTGCCGTCGATGACTACGTGTTCCTCCGGGAGACCGTCGCCGCCATCGCCGAGTCCCACGGCTTCGAGACGACGTTTCTCCCGTTCCCGTTCGAGACAGCGACGAACGGCTGTCACATCAACCTCTCGCTGTGGAACGACAGCAACCTGTTCGCCCCGACTGACGCGGACAGGGCGTTGAGTCCGATGGGACGTCACTTCGTCGGCGGTGTCCTCGACCACCTCCCGGCGTTGCTCGCGCTCACGTCGCCGACCGTGAACTCGTATGCACGACTCCAACCGCAGTCGGGTGCGGCGGCGTTCTGCTGTTGGGGAATTGGAAACCGCGAAGCGGCTATCCGCGTTCCAGAACTCCCGGCGGACAAACGCGAGAGTGCGACGCGAATCGAGTTCCGCCCCGCGGACAACACGGCGAATCCGTATCTGTCGCTACTCGGTCTCTTGGCCGCGGGATGGGACGGCGTGCAGAACGAAACCGACCCGGGACTGCCGCTCGACGAAGACCCCGGTAACTGTCGTGATGAACTGTTAGACCAACGCGGCATCGAGCGACTCCCGACCACACTCGGCGAGGCGCTCGACGCGTTGGAACAAAACGACGTGCTTCGCTCGGCGCTCGGCGAGCAGTTGTTCGATTCGTATCTGACGGTCAAACGGAGCGAGTGGGACGTGTTCACCGACAGTGCTGGCACGTGGCAACAAGACATCTTCCGTGAGGCGTTCTAAGAGAGGGTAACCTCCGAAATTCCGGCCCCGCACTTTTCTGATGCGCCCGACCTATACTGCCCCGACGGACACTCGTCTCTCACTGAATCTTAATTATTTACTGTGTAGTTTTATGTCCTCTCGTGACAAACCCCACGGGTGCAATGAGCTCCCAAGAGACCGTTCGTCGAAAAGCGAATACAGTCGGTGAGAACCCTCTCCGACTCGAAGCGGAGAAGGCCAAACAAGTAATCGAGGCGCTCAACACGGACCTCGCGGACGCCTACGTCTTGTACCACCAACTCCACAAACACCACTGGAACGTCGAAGGTGCCGAACACCTCGAAATTCATCGCTTCCTCCAGGAGGCGTACGAAGAAGTCGAAGAAGCCGCAGACGAGATCGCCGAGCGCGTGCAGGCACTCGGCGGTGTTCCGCACGCTAGCATGTCCGCGCTTTCGGACGCCGCAACGGTTGAAGCTGAAGACGAAGACGTCTACGACATCCGGACGTCACTCTCGAACGACCTCGAAATGTACGGTGACATCATCGAGAGCTACCGGGAACACATCGGGCTCGCCGAGGGTCTCGGCGACTACGCGACCAGCGAAATGCTCCGGGAGCAACTCGAAGACGTCGAAGAGCACACACACATTATCGACCACTACCTCGAAGACGACACGCTCGTCGAAGAATCCGCAACGCACTGAAACTGCGTTCTCGTGTCTCCCACCTACTTACTCTCGTCTTCTACTCCACTTTGGGCGGCTCTTGTTCGGTTCGTCCCGGGAGTTCTAGTTCGATTTCGAGCTCCGGGTCACCGACGCCGTCGAAGTCGATTTCGAGTTCGACGGGTTCGCCGAACGCGAACGGGAGTTCCCACTCGTCGGTCGTGATTGTCAGTTCGTCGCCGTCGCGGAGTTGCTCACCGAGCGTAATCAGGAACTCTCCGGCGCCGCTGGCGTCGAGACGGTACTCCTCTTCGAATTTCCGCCCGTTTCGAATAATCGTCCGCTCTGTTTCTTCGTCGGACAGCGTCTCTGATTCTGGTGTCGTAGGGTCGCTCATCGAATCACGTCGGTAGTCGTGTCACTCGAAATCCACCCTTCGGTGTTCCCCGCTTCGAGGAACACTGATTTGCCGGGCGAGCTTTCACAGACCGATATTTCGGGTGTATCCGTCGAATCTTCGTCTGACCTTGTCTCCGAGTGTGGCTGGGTACTGGCGGCCATTGCCTGTTTTAGGCTGGCCTAAAACAAAAAGAGTGTGGTTTTCGATTCGACGTCGAAACCGACCGTGACGGCCTGAGAATGTCGTCGATACGAACCTTCTGGAGGTCGTTCGCTTGTCGCTCCAGCGAGAGACACGGTCGTCGAGACGACCTGTCCAGTGGCGTCGGGGTTCGACATTGGATATAGCGAGATATCATATATATGTTTTGTCTCGAACGCGCTATCCCCGACTTACGTGAGTGAATAAATGTTCGATTCGTACGTTTCGCGGACTCTATCCCCCCAATTGTGGGTGTACGTGTCGATGATGTCGCCTGCGACGTCGCCCCGGAGGTATTTGACGATACCTCGGTCTCCGGTCCGGTCGCGGAGGTGCGTCGTGAAGAAGTGCCGGAAGTAGTGGGGCGTGACGTTCTCTTCTCGGTCGCCGCCCGTTCGGTACCATCCAACGTCGGCAGCGTGCGAGGTGACGACGTGGTGGACCGCATCAGTCTCCAAGCGGTCTCCCCATCCCGATGCAGTACCGACGAAAAGGGGCTTTGCGGGAGCGGTAGTATCTGGTCGAATCGCAAGCCACCGCAGGAGCACAGCCTCTAATTCGTCGTCAACCGGAATCACCGTCGAGCGTTTTCGCTTGTTCGACGCGGTTCGCCGCTCGCCGTTTTCGACGCGTCCGGCGCTCGGGTCGGCGGAGACGTATATCGACGGTCCGCGACCGTCGAGAGCGGCGCGGGTCGATACATCTGCGAGCGGTGTCTCCGCTTCGAGCGAGAGGTCTCGGAGGTCGAGGTTGCACAGTTCGCCGACACGCATCCCCGTCTTGAGGAGCGTCACCACCAGTGCGTGCTCCAGCGGGTGGTGAATCTGGCGGACGAACGCCCGCATCTGCGGAACTGAAAGCTCTCGTCGGGCCGGGTTGGTGTCGATTCGTTCGTCCATCTCCTCCATGACGAGACCCATCGGATTGGAGTCGAACGCGCCGACTTGGGCCATGTAGGCGTAGAACCGGTGGAGGTAGGAGGCGTACGTTGCGACCGTGCTCGGTGCGACCGAACGGTTTCTGAGCGTGTGTATCCACGCCATGCAGTCGCGGTGCGTCGCTTCGTCAACCGACCGCGCCGTCCCGGCCGGGTTGCGGGAGGGGTCGCCGAGAAACGACTCGAACTCTCGAAGGACACGCTCGTAGGCGTCGCGGGTCCGGTCGGACTTCCCGTGGTAGGTCATATCTTGGAGAAAATAGCCCACCGGGTCGGTGACCTCGGCCGGTCGCTCAGCGGCCATCGTCCCCCGCGAGCGTGTAGCCACCATGGCGGCCACTGTACACGACTCGACCGTCGGATTGGAGTTCCTGGAGCGTCGATTCGAGGCGGTCTTCGATGTCGTCGGTCAGCGCCGAAACGAGGTCGTCCCACGAGTGGTGTGAGTCGGTTTCCAACACCTCGACGATGCGGCCTTCGAGACGACTATTATTTTCGCCCACAATTGGTTGATTAGAATTCTCTGTCTGGAGACCTGCTTTCACCCTCTCTACCCCGGGGGAAATGCCCGCCTCATTCCCCTTCGTCGGGACCTCGAAATCGCTTCGTCCTGCCTGTACCATCGTCCTGACAAATTCACTCTGGCTCATGCCGAGCCGGTCGGCGTGTTCCTTCCAAATGGCCTTCTGGTGTGCCGGCAGATAGGTTTGAACCGTCGCCCGGTCGTCCTCGTCGCTCATGGTCGGTGTGACTCGGGGGGAGATATTCAATCTACTGGCACAGTCCAGAATAAGTGAAGTTATCTGAATCAGTGCAGGCGTATTTTCGGTGCGAAATGGTACTTATCCTAATTAGTGCAACCCTAATTTCGCCAATCTACTAGCAGAAATTAGGATATGTATTTGGCCGCTGAAATCGTCGGTTTCGGGTGTTTTGAGCGTATCTATGGAGTGAACAGAATCCTGTCTTAGCGAAAACGACAGAAATCGTTCGGACACTTCACAACTTTGGAACCGCCCTCAATATCTGGATGGCTGTCTTAGTCGTCTTTACTCCCGGAGTGTTCGGTCGAAGATACCCATCCAGCGGATTCATTTTTACAACAAACTCTGCTCTGAAATATTATATTTATCCTCTGGTGGCCGTCTCAGTGCATAATTTATTTCTCACTTTTGGTGATGAATTAATGCCATAAAATATTCATACCAATGTGGATTGTATTTTTCTCCACCGAGTACGGTGTTTTGAGTCGTCTCCTGTGTATTTAGACACGAATAACCCATCCAGAAAAATAGCTGTTTATACAAATATTTTGCTAGTAAATTAATATCTATTTACCAATCGACTATAGTCTCGATGTTGGACTCGTTTCTCCCGCCTCACACGGCGATTCACTATCGTTCGTCGTTCGGACTGCGTACAAGTCCGCATCGTATCGTTTGTGCTACAGCGACGGTCTCTTCCTGAGAAGCCCCGTACTCAGAGAACAGTCTCAAGCGGTTCTTCGCTCGACAGTCGTTGTCACCTCGATTACACTGAGAACCGCTCAGCAACCGCGTGTGGCGTTTCTCTCAGGGCGTGGTTTTCTCCTCTCCGAACGTCTCCTGTCCATACTACGGTGGCTAAGAGCGACGCAAACACACCGAGTTCAAGACTCTTCGACTGCCCGACCATGTCGTACCGGGCCGTTACCCTCGGCGTCTCTCGGTTTGCTGTCGCATTGGCTGGCGGCCTATCACTCCCTCTCAAGTGTGGGTACTTGGTCAGTCGCGTCGAGACGCCGCCGCACACGCCGAAGCCAATCAGAACGATTGTATCCACGATTCTGCCGTCGTTCTCGTGAACACGTTTGTACGCCGGATACGAGACGTCTCAGCGCAGACTCGTATATTCTATCTCGCTATACCCAAATCGGGTCGGCGTTCGTGCAGTTCGATGCGGTTACACTTCGACTGGCTCTATCAACCCGGGGGCATCGTTGGCGGGGCTGTTCACCCGCGTCGAGACCGGATAGGCGGTCAACTCGTCGTCGGGATACGTATCGAGGAGCGATGCCGCTTCGTCGGGGTCGCCGTGGAGCCACGTTTCCTCGTCGTCGGGCGCGAGGATGACGGCCATCCGATGATGGAGTTCCGAGATGAGGTCGTTCGGCTCGGTCGTGACGACGGTGAACGTCTCAAGCGGTTCTTGCTCACGGGAGGGACCGCCGCTCCCGAAGTCCCCGAGTCCGGTTTGCTTCGTCTTCGGTGTCCAGCGTTCCCACAGGCCGGCCATCGCAAACGGTCGGTCGTCTTCGAATGCGACGCGGTAGGGCTGTTTCGCCCCGTCTCGTTCGACCCACTCGTAGAAGCCGTCGGAAGGGACGAGACACCGGCGAGACTCGTAGGCGTCGGCGAAACTCCGCTTTTCTCGGACGGTCTCGGCACGGGCGTTGATACGGTCGTTACCGACGCTCGCGCTTTCGGCCCACGAGGGAACGAGCCCCCACTTCTGGAAGCGAAATTCGTCGGGTGCCTCGTTCGTCACGACCGGTAGTTCCTGTCCGGGCGCGCAGTTGTATCGCGCGTCCAACTGCCGCGTCGGAACCGCATCGAACCGCTCTCGGAGTTCTTCCCGCGACGTAAACAGCGTGTAGCGGCCACACATGTCATCGAATTGGATTCGCGTCGATAAAACGACCGCGGCAGGCCGCCGACCGCTCGACTATCCCGACGACGACGCATTTAGGGTCGCGGATACCTCCCTGTCGTACATGCGAATCGAGAACAGTTTCATCCCCGTCCGTGGTGTGGGCGAGCGGACGGAGCGAAATCTCTGGCAATCGGGGGTCACACACTGGGACGAGTTCGATCCCTCACTCGTCGGCGCGAAGACGGCCGACCGAATCGAATCTTACATCGCCGACGCCGCCGAGCACCTCGACGACGGCAACTCGCACTTTTTCGACGCTTCGTTCCCCTCCGGCGAGCGCTGGCGACTCTACGAGAACTTCCGCGACGAAACCTGCTTTTTCGACATCGAGACGACCGGCCTGTCGCCGGAACAAAACTCGGTGACGACCGTCTCGTTCCACCAAGACGGCGAGACCGAGACACTCGTCCGCGGCGAGGATTTGACCGCTGACGCCCTCCGCGAACAGTTCGCGGACGCGAAACTCATTGCGACGTTCAACGGCGCTCGCTTCGACGTTCCGTTCCTCGAAACTTCGTTCGACCTCTCTATCGACGTACCGCACGTTGACCTCATGTATCCGTGCCGGACGCTGGACCTGACCGGTGGCCTGAAACAGATCGAGACGGACATCGGTATCGAACGCGACCGCCCGGATATTTCGGGACGTGACGCAGTCCGACTCTGGCGCGAGTACGAACAGGGGGACGACTCGGCGCTCGATACGCTCGTCTCGTACAACCGCGAGGACACGGTCAATCTCGAACGCCTCATGGAGACCGTCACCGGCCGACTGCACGACCGCGCGTGGGACGGACTGGATGCAGAACTCGCCTGAAACGAACGTTCCGAACTCTCACGACCGGAGGGTCGTCGCGGAACCACCCGCCTTTTTCATCCCCGGAAGCGAGGCGCCGCACATGACCGACGACGAGACCGAGGCCGACTCGACGCTCGACGGCGAAGTGGACGCCTCAACGGGTGAGGATGCCGACGACTCTCCCGTCGGAGGAAGTACCGACGAAACCAACCAACAGGCGGCCGATGGCGGAAGGGCGGACGAAAATGGCTACGGTGACGAGACGGTCCCACACGTCGAACTCGAACTCTACGAACTGTCCGTCCGCGTCAGCGGGCAGTCCGACGACGGTCTCGAAGAGGTCGAGGCGTCGGCGACGCGTCTCATGGACTTACTCATCGACCACACGAAGCAACTCGAAGACCAACCTGACACGCGTGGACTCGGGTAATCTCCGGCCAACGTCTCGGTTGTTTGCCACGGTTTTGGCAAACCTAAAAACTCAAGGCAAGCGGTCTACAAGCCCGCGCAATGAGTGAGTACACCTTCGACGACCTCGCAGTCGTCATGGGGACGTACAACGAAGAGCAGGCTATCGGTTCGGTTCTCGCCGACATCGACCGCATTACCGACGGCAGAGCGGAAGTCGTCTGCGTCGATGGCTCCGACGACCGGACGCCAGAAATCGCCCGCAAGATGGGCGCACGCGTCGTCGAACAGGAGCCACAGGGATACGGCGTCGCGGTCGAAGCGGCCGTTCTCGCGCCGGACCGTCCCGTCGTCGTCACCACCGACTGCGACGACACCTACCCGATGGAGTTTCTTCCGAAATTCCTCGACCTCATCAACGACGGGTACGACGTCGTCTCCGGCGACCGAATCACCACGGGAGCGGAGACGATGCCTCGACTCAATCGCTTCGGCAACGTCGCGTTCGCCCGCCTCGCAAGCTTCCTGATGGGCGCGCCGGTCCACGACACGACGACCGGCATGCGAGCGTACCGCCGTGAACTGCTCCACGACATCGACTGGACGGAAAACACGGGCCTGTCCGCCGAACTGCTTCTCCGTCCTGCGATGCGTGGCTACAAGATTGCTGAAGTTCCGATTCCGTACCGCGAGCGCGCCGGTGAGACCAAACTCGACCCCTTCGCCGGCGGCGCGGCCATCGCAAAGTCCATCGTCAAAGTCTGTCTCGAAGAGCGCATCCGACGCTGAGACGCGGCCAGAGACGCCCAGCCAGACACTCGAACCGTAGGCCTGAAGCCCTGCACGCGACCGTCTCGAATTGGCTCCGGCTCGTTTTTGTCCCAAATCTCGGTCGTGCGCAACGTCACCATACCGCACGTCGTTCATGCGTCGGTCGGACGAATACCGAGTATGAACCGCCGCCGATTCCTCGTCGCGCTCGGCGTCACGTCTGCACTAGGCGGCTGTCTCGAAGGTGACTCGCCGATTGCGGGCGACGACGGTCCCGATGCGACCGGCACGACGACGGCCGACGCGACCACAGCCACCGACACAGCGACTACCACAACTGCGACCCGTGTCGGCTCGTTCGACCTCCCAATTCCCAAGGACGAACTCCGCCGCGGCGCACCGAAAGACGCCATTCCGGCTCTCACGTCGCCTGTGTTCGCCGACGAGTGGGCCAGATTCGACGAGGTAGACGTCGCGCTCGACGACTCGTTCGAGGTCGTCGGCGTCGAACTCGACGGCATCGCCCGGGCCTACCCGCTCGCCATCCTGAACTGGCACGAAATCGTCAACGACTCGTTCGGAGACCGCCCCGTTGTCGTGACGTACTGCCCGCTCTGCGGGAGCGCCGTCGTCGCCGACAGACTCGTCGCGGGCGAACCGACCTACTTCGGCGTCTCGGGATACCTCTGGATGTCGGACCTCGTGATGTACGACGACCGAACCGAGTCGCTGTGGAGTCAGGTGCTCGCAACCGCGATTCGCGGCGACCGGACCGGCGACACGCTCTCGCTTCTCCCCTCGACCATCTCGACGTGGGGCGAGTGGAAGGCCTCTCACCCCGAGACCGAAGTGCTCGTTCCGCCGCCGGTCTCGGGCACGATTCGCGGCCGACAGACCAGAAACTACGGCGTGAACCCCTACCGAGACTACCAGCAGTCGAGTACTATCGGTATCGGGTTCAACGACGAGGTTGACGACCGACTTCACCCGAAAACCTCCGTCCTCGGTATCGCCGCGGGTGGCGTCGCGCGGGCGTATCCACTCGACACGGTGAACGAGGCAGGTGTCGTCAACGACACCGTCGGCGGTCTTCCGGTCGTCGTCACCGCCTCGTCCGACGGCACGCTCGTCGCCTACGTCCGCCGCATCCACGGAACTGCCGTCGCGTTCGAGCGCGATGGCAACGCCCTCCTCGCGGCCGGGTCGCGCTGGGACCTTCTCACTGGACGCGCTCTCGACGGCCCACACGACGGGACGACGCTGACACGGGCGAACGACCGGTCGCCGATGTTCTGGTTCGCGTGGGCGGATTTCAACCCCGGCACGGAAATCTACGGGCGGTAGACGTCTGGTCGCTCTCTCGTTCCTCCTTCGACTGCGACCATGTGACAAGAGACTTATGCTCATGCCGTCACCTGTGGGCTACCGTGTCCGCTCGCACTCGCCTCCTCCTCGCGTTCGTCTTCGTACTGGGTTCTCTCGGCACCGTCGGTGCCTACGGCTGGGCGTACGACTCTCGCCTCGGTCAACACGGCATCGCGCTCATGTTCGACCCCGCCGAACCGGAACCCGACTCGACGGTAACGGACCTCGAAACCCTCCCGCCTGCCGCGGCCGACGTGGTCCGAACCGGCGTGCGAGACGGGTCAACGATGACGTATCGAGACGACCGAGACGACGTTGCCACGGCTCTCGAATCGCTGTCGAGATACGTCCGCGTCGACGGCGAAACGTACCGTGTGACTCAGGTCGCCGACGAGAATATGGGATTCCTGTCGCCTATCGTCCAACTGTCGGCGTTGTTGCTCTCGATGACTGCCCTCGGCGTCGGCGTCGCCGCACTCAGAATTGGTACGTTCAGACCGCTTTCTATTGCCGCCTCGCTGTCGATACCCGGCGTCGCGCTCGCCATCGACGTGGTCGTGACGCTTCTCGATTCGATGGTCTCGTTTCCGGGCAGTGCCGACCTCCCGGTCGTGCCTGTGGCGACCGGTCTCGCGGTCGTCGGCGTCGCGGCGCGAAACCGCAACTGGACGGTCGCACTCGGCGGATTCGTCGCCGTGCTGTTGGGTGCCTTCTTCGCAGGCGTGCTCGACGGGACCTCTCTCGGACTTCTCGGAGTGTTCTTCCCCGGCATCCCGATATTCGTGCTCGGGTTCGTGCTGGCTGGCGGCGGACAGTCGGACGGCGACAGCGTCAGTGCGGATGTCTCGGCCACTTCGACGTGAGGTGTCTCAGTGGCTATTTCGACTGGGGCGTCCCGTGGGCGCACCTCGGTGAGCGCACTGTCGAGCGGTGAAAAATCGTGAGTCAGTTTTCTACGGAGAGGGAGACGACGCGACCCGCGGGAGCTACGCCGAATTGAGGATGTCGCGGACGCGGCGCGGTTCGCCGCCGAGCGAGGGGTTCTTCTCGACGATTTTCAGCACTTCGTGATCTGTCACGTCGGGGTAGGATTTACCGACAGCCTCCTCGATGAGTTCCTTTTCGAGACGGAACTCCGTCCCTTCGTAGACCACGTCTACGCCGTCTTCGTCGAAAGAGAGAATCGTCATACTTGTCGTTGTTCCTCGCGGGGAGTTAAAAACACGCCGTCGTCGGTATCCCACGACGGCAGTTCTGTCAGACGTTCGTCTTGCGGACCGTTTATTATGGCCCGGGTGTTGGTTCGGAGCGTGTCACTGGGTTCGGACCCCCTCGAAGCACTCGAAATACCCGACGGGACGACGGTCGAAGAACACGACCTCGTGACCGCCGGGGACGTCGTCGTCGGTGGTCAAAGCACCGTCGAGTTCGGCGTCCGCGGTCGAAACGTCCTCGCGGGCGAACGCGTCACCTTCGGCGGCGACATCGAGGCGGAAGGCGACTGCCGACTCGACCTCTTGGACGACGTTGCCGGGAACGTCCTCGTGGGCGAAGACGCCTATCTCGGCGAGCGCGTCCACATCGCCGGCCGACTCATGGTCTCTGGCGACCTCGACATCGGCGACGACGTGGATATCGAAGAGGGCTTCGAAGCGAACGGCTGGATCGTCATCCGAAACCCGGTTCCGACGCTCGTGTTTTACTTTATCGTTCTCTCGCAACTCCTCCGACTCGGCGAGGACGAGGCGGCGGACGAACTCGCAGAGACGCTGTCCGGTGAGACGCCCGAAGACCCGCTCGTCATCCCGCGAAACGCGACCGTCTCCGACGACGCGTGGCGCGTCTCGACGCCGGCACACGTCGGTTCAGAGTGCCGGATTCACGGGAATATCCGCGCGAAATCCATCGACCTCGACGCCGACAACAACGTCTTCGGGAGCCTTCGCGCCCGCGACGACATCGTCGTCGGGAGCGGCACCCGAATCCACGGCGACGTCACCACCCGAAACGGTGAAGTTCGGCTTCACGAGGGCGCTCGCGTCCTCGGCGACGTCTCCTGTAACGACCTCGTTCTCGAAGCCGGTGCCCACGTCGATGGGACCATGCGCGCCCGCGGTGAGATGCGAATCCACCGGGACAACCTTCCCCGCGAAGCCGAATAACCACCCCCAGTTCGGCTCTCGCCGTCGATTCACCGCCCGCAAGATAACGTCAGTCACTGTTTGTGTCTACCCAACGATTATTGAGTTTCGTGTCGAGTCCGGCACATGGACAGTCGATTGAAACTTCTCTCCGTCGCCGCTCTCGTTCTCCTCGCAGGGTGTACCGGGGGTGCCGGAAGTGCTGGAAGTCCAGATTCCGGGACGGGTCAGGTGAGTCTCACCACCGATGCGCCCGACGGCGTCGAAGCCGAGAGCGCTGAGGGCGACAATTTGCCGCAGGTACAACAGCGAGCAATCATCAAGAACGGACAACTCGACTTGACCGTTGACGAGTTCAATAGCTCACGAGATGCGGTCGAGGCGACCGCCGAGTCGTACGGCGGCTACGTCAGCGATTCGAGCGAGCGCGTCAATCGTCGGGGCGGCGGGACCTACCGCTCGGGGCAACTCGTCGTTCGGATTCCGTCGGACAACTTTTCGGCGTTCGTGAACGACGCGAAGCGACTCGGCGAGGTCGAACGAGTCGAGACGAGTTCCGAGGACGTGACCGACCAACTGGTTGACCTCGAAGCGCGATTGAGCAATCTCCGCGCACAGCGCGACCGCCTCCGCGACCTCTACGAGTCGGCAAACACCACCGAGGACGTCCTCGCCGTCGAACGGCGTCTCACGGACGTCCAAACCGAAATCGAACGACTCGAAGCACAAAAACAGTCGTTAGAGGACCGTGTCGCCCTCTCGACCGTTCGTATCTCGCTCTCAGAGCGGCCGCCGGGACCGTCGCAGTGGTACGACGTTCCGGTGTTACAGGCGTTCCTCGCGTCGGTTAGCGGTGTTTTCGTCGCCCTCCGTGCGGCCGTCGTCGCGCTCGCGTACGCCCTGCCGTATATCGTCGTCTTCGGCGGTCTGCTCGCGGTTCTCGGTGGCGGCGTCTTCGCCGTCGGTCGCACCGTGCTCAGGCGACTATCGAGCTAACCGAACGCTTTTCGCCCACGACGCCGGGTTGCCTTCCGCGGTCCGCGGTCCGGGGTCTGGGCAGTGTCTCCTTCCGCGGTCCGGGGTCTGGGCAGTGTCTCCTTCCGCGGTCCCGGGTCGGGCAGTGCCCCCTTTCCCGGCGTGTCGTCCCGCAGTTTCGGTCGCCACGGCGAGCGTTTTTCCCCGTCGGCGACGTTCGTCCACGCATGCTTTCGCTCGCGCTAGCCGGAAAACCGAACGCCGGCAAATCGACGTTCTACACCGCTTCGACGCTCGCGGAGGTCGATGTGGCCAACTACCCCTTTACGACTATCGACGCGAACCGCGGTGTCACGCACGCGAGAACCCACTGTCCGTGTCTCGACCGCGACGAGCGCTGTGGCAACTGTGAAGACGGAATTCGGTACGTCCCGGTCGAACTCGTTGACGTGGCTGGACTCGTCCCCGGCGCACACGAAGGTCGTGGTCTCGGGAACCAGTTCCTCGACGAACTCACGAACGCCGACGCCATCGTCAACGTCGTCGATGCTTCCGGCGGCACCAACGCCGAGGGCGAACCCGTCGAAGTCGGTACGTTCGACCCCGTCGAAGAGGTAGATTTCATCGAGGAAGAACTCGAACAGTGGTTGGCCGGTATCGTCCACCGAAACTGGGAATCGGTCGTCCGAAAGTCGCGCTCGCCGGAGTTCGACATGGATGACGCGCTCTCGGACCTGCTGACTGGGGTCGGCGCGAGCGAGTACGACATCGCCGCCGTCCTCCGGGACCTCGACTACTCGCCGAACCCCCGCGAGTGGACCGACGAAGACCGAATCACCCTCGCCCGTGCGATACGCCAGCGGACGAAACCGATCGTCCTCGTCGCCAACAAGATCGATATCGCCCCACCGGAGAACCTCGAACGACTCGGCGAGACGGGCAAACCGGTTATCGCCGCGACGGCGGACGGCGAACTCGCTCTCCGTCGGGCGCGCGAGGCGGGCATCATCGACTACCATCCCGGCGATGACGATTTCGATATCCGCGGTGACGTGAGCGAGGCACAACGAAACGGACTCGACCAAATCCGTGACCTGATAGCCGAACACGGCGGGACCGGCACTCAAGCGGCTATCGACACCGCCGTCTACGACGTACTCGACCGCATCACGGTCTACCCGGTCCAAAACGAATCGAAGTGGACCGACGGAACCGGAACCGTGCTCCCCGACGCGTTCTTGCTCCCGCGAGGAGCGACACCCCGTGACCTCGCGTACGCGGTCCACTCTGACATCGGCGACGGCTATCTCCACGCCGTTGACGCCCGGTCGAAACGCCGTATCGCTGAAGACCACGAACTGAGCGAAGGCGACGTCATCAAAATCGTCTCCACGGCGAAATAAGAGTCGAATATCTGTCTTTTCTCTGGTTTGTGTCCCTTTTAGAAGGACAGATGCGTGTTCGAACTACGGCAAATAAATCTTATTTCGCTATACAGAATCGGTGGCTACGGCCCAGCGACTTCGTTGGCTCTTTTCACCCGAAACCACCACTCAGGGAATCTCGCGCGGTTGGCTGACTCTCCGAACTATCGTTTCAGTATTCCTGCCAAGGGTTGACGCTCTCGGGGACCATCTGTAAGCTATGAGCCGCGTAGCCGACTCGGTCCGCATCGGATTCGCTGGCGACGTGATGTTCGGCCGACTCGTGAACGAAACACAGCAACGGCGACCGCCGGACGCGGTGTGGGGGTCGATGCGGGAGCAACTCGTCGGCCTCGACGGTCTTTTCGTCAACCTCGAATGCTGTCTTTCGACACGAGGGCGCAAGTGGGACCGCACGTACCACCCGTTTCACTTTCGCGCTGACCCGGCGTGGGCGATTCCGGCCCTCCGGGACGCAGACGTGTCGTGGGTGACGCTGGCGAACAACCACGTCCTCGACTATGGCGACGTCGCACTGGAAGATACGGTTTCGGCGCTTGATTCGGCGGCGATTCCGTTTTCGGGCGCGGGCCGTACCGAGACCGAAGCGTGGGACCCTGCCCGCGTCGTCGTCGGCGGACTGGACGTCGCGCTCGTCGCGTTCACGGACAACATGCCGGAGTTCGCCGTCGATGCCGACACCGAATCGCCTGGCACGGCCTACGTCGGTATCGACCCGGACGACGAAGCGTGTCTCGAACGCGTCGGGCGCGCACTCGAACGCGCCGGTGAGGACGACCCGGACCTGCTCGTCGCGTCGTTACACTGGGGACCGAACATGCGCGAGTATCCGCCGCCGTCGTTCCGACGGTTCGCACACTGGCTGGTCGATGCCGGCGTGGATATCCTCCACGGCCACAGTGCACACGTCTTTCAGGGTGTCGAGGTGTACAACGGTGCTGTGATTCTCTACGACACCGGAGACTTCGTTGACGATTACGTCGTCCACGACGGTCTCCGAAACGACCGGAGCTTTCTGTTCGTCTTCGAGGTCGATACTGACGGTCGGCTTCTCGAACTTCGGCTCGTTCCGACCGAAATCGCCGATTTCGCCGTCCACCGCGCATTTCCGTCGGTCGCCTCGTGGTCACGCGAGACGATGCGAGCGCGCTCTGCATCGTTCGGCACGGCGTTCGAAACCGACGGAGACGGGCTACGGGTCTCACTGGGTTGACGGCGCTTTTGTCCGGGGTCCGCGGGAACGCTGATACGGCTGGTTCGCGTACGAGACGTATGGAAACTGGTTCGCAGGTCGCCGCGCCAACCCGGCTTTCGATGTCTGAAACGCGGTCCCTCCTCGGTGTCGGACTCGCGGTCGCACTCGTGGCCGGACTCGTCTTTCGAATCGTCGGGCAACTCATTTTGGACCCGACGCGGCCGCTCGTCGTCGCGGGCGTGTTCGCGCTGGTGGTCCCCGTGATGTGGGTGCTCGCGGTTGGCGTCTTCCGATGGCGCGGTCTCTCCGGCGGTGCGAGGCTCGAGGCCGCGATACTGCTCGTCGTTCCGGGAATGCTCATCGACGCCGCCTCGACTGCGCTGTTTTCCATGGTCTATCCGAACATGAGTCTCACCGCCGCGGGTCTCTTCGGCGGACTCCTCCTTCTCGCCTACGCGACGGTACTGGTTGCCGGATTCGTGGCTCGGTAGCGTCGGTCTCTATCCCGCTCTCTCCACCCTCCTCGTTCTATTCTGCTCTCTGGTCCCGCTCATACCCACACACTCTCCGCCTCGTCCGACCTTGCGCCCTATTTTCTCCCGAGCGACGAACGGGAAACCTGTTTGGCTCCGGCCGCGAGAGGCGACTATGGACTACCGTCTCGACGAGATTGACAGGGTGATCATTCACGCGTTGATGGACGACGCGCGGGGGACTTCAGCTCCGATGATTGCCGACGAGGTGAGCGTCTCTCCGGGGACGATTCGCAATCGTATCCGTCAACTCGAAGACCACGGCGTCATCGAGGGGTACCACGCCAACATCGACTTCGAGCGAACTGGCCACCGATTTACGAACCTCTTCGTCTGTACCGCGCCGGTCCCCGAGCGCGAACGCCTTTCGACGCTCGTCAGAGAAATCTCCGGCGTCGTCAACGTCCGCGAACTCCTCTCCGGCCGGGGAAATCTCCACGTCCTCGCGGTCGGCAAAGACATGAACGACGTGACGCGAATCGGCCGTGAACTCTCGAATCTCGGCCTCGACATCGAAGACGAAAATCTCGTTCGCCGCGAGTCGTACGAGCCGTACAGCCCCTTCGGCCCGAACGAACGCCCCGGATTCGGCGCGCTGGCAGACGTCGTTAGCCTCGCCGGTGGGTCAGAAGTCGTCGAACTCGTCGTCGCCGGCGACGCGCCAATCGTCGGCAGGACGCTCGGCGAAATCGGCGACGACGAACTACTCGACGACGATGTTCTCGTCGTCTCTATCGAACGCGACGACGACGTGCTCACCCCGCGAGGCGAAACCGGAATCGAACCGGACGATGTCGTGACGCTTCTCTCACGGGGTGGGGTCGGCGAAGCGACGATTCAACTCTTTTCGGCTCCGGAATCGTCGGACGCGACGTAAAAATCGAGAACAGCGGGCGATTCGCGTTAGTCCGAGGAGGAACCGAACACTGCGGGCGCCCCCACGTCAGCGTGTTCGGAGAGGATGTACGCGGCGACGAAGAGCGTGACGACGCCGACGGCGAGCAACACGAACGGGCCGACCGTGTATCCGAAGAGCGTGAGCGAAGAGACGCCGTACCCGCTTGCGAGGAACAGACCCGTCGCAACCGTCCCGCAGAGAAGCGCGTACGGAATCTGCGTGTTCACGTGGTCAACGTGGTCCGCACCGGCGAACATCGACGACATGACTGTCGTGTCGCTGATGGGCGAACAGTGGTCGCCGAACAGCGACCCGGTGAGGATTGCCCCGGTCGCACCCGCAAGCGGCGCGCCAAGTTGGACCGCCAGCGGCATCGTGACGGGGAACATGATGCTCATCGTCCCCCACGACGTTCCGATGGCGAACGAGATGATGGCCGCAGTGATGAACACGACTGCGGGGAGCATGGGTGCCGTGATGATTCCCTGCGAGATGCTGACGACGTATTCACCGACGCCGAGTGCTTCGCTGACAGAGCCGATAGTCCACGCCAGCGAGAGGACGGCGATGGGGAAGATAACCATCTTGAAGCCCTCGAAGATGGAGTCGCTCACCGCTTCGAGTTCGACGCGGGCGTGGCCCACGAGGATGGCGAGAAGGATTGCACACGCCGAGAAGACGCCCCAGAGAATCGCGTCTGCGGTGGCCGCACCCTTCAGCGCTTCGACGGGGACCTTCGACGGCCAACCGCCGGAGTAGAGCAGACCAAAGCCGGTGACGGCCACGAGCGCGACGATAGGTGCGGCGAAGTACCACCAGCGCGCATCGACGTGGTCGGGCGTCTCTATGTCTTCTTCGCGCGTCTCGATAAGCGGGTCGGCGTCGTCTCCGAGGACCTTCCCTTCGTTTCTCGCGCGGTCTTCTGCCTGCTTCATCGGGCCGAAGTCCCACTCCATCACGATGAGGATGAACACGAGCGTGACTGCGAGCAGACTGTAAAAGCGGAACGGGATGCTCTGTAGGAACACCACGAACGCGCTCTTATCGACGCTGGAAATCGAACTGAGGTGGTCTCTGATGAGACCGACTTCGAAACCGACCCACGTCGAGACGACGGCGACGCTCACGACCGGCGAAGTCGTCGAATCCAGCAGGTAGGCGAGCTTCTCGCGGCTGATGTCGAATTTGTCGGTAATCGGCCGCATCACCGACCCGGTAATCATCGTGCTCGCGTAGGAGTCAACGAAGATGAGCATCCCGAGGATACCCGTGCCAATCTCCGCCTGTTTTCGGGTCTTAATCCGGGCGATGATGCGCTGTGCGAGCGCGTTCATCCCACCCGAGAGGAATATCATCCCGAGCATCGCACCCGAGAGGAAGGTAAACAAGAGGAGTTTGCTGTTGAATGGTTCGGTCACGCTGTTGATGACCAACTGAAGGGAGTATGCCGCCCCACCGATAGGGTTCCATCCCACCAGAATGGTCGCACCTATCCAGATACCTGTGAAAAGTGACAGGAGTACCTGCCTGCTCGCCAATGTCATTATAATGGCGAAAAGCGCCGGAAGCAGACTGATAATCCCGTATGTCGCTTCGGACATGACGAATGTCCTGTCTCGGAGTTTCTAAGTTAAGAGTTTCCACTTCGAACGCGAGGAATCAGACGTATAGAATGTACACTACTATCGTAGTTCAGACAGCGAATCGCGGTCGGTCTTTCGTGTCAGACGACCGCGTCGTACGCGTCACGCATGATTTCGATTGCATCTCGGAGCGATTCGGTGTCCGTCGCGTAGGACAGACGAGCGTAGCCACGTCCGTTCTCGCCGAAGGCTTCGCCGGGGACGATGATGACGCCGCGGTCGATACACTCCTGTGTGAAGCCTTCCGGAACTTCCGGCATGGCGTAGAACGCGCCTTTCGGCGACGGAACGTGCAACCCGATGTCTTCGAGTCCATCGACGACGAGGTCGCGGCGTTTGCGGAACGTCTCCGTCATCTCGTCGATGCGGTCTTGCGGGCCGGTCAGCGCCGCTTCGGCGGCGAACTGCGCGGGAGCGGACGCACACGCCTGCACGTACTGGTGAACGCGAATCATGCGCTCGATGCGACGCGACGAGCCGTAGACCCAGCCGAGTCGCCAGCCAGTCATCGAAAAGAGCTTCGACGCGGAGTTGACGACGACGACGTTGTCGGTGTCGGCGAACTCGATGGGTGAGCGGTGTTCGCCCTCGAAGACGGTGTACTCGTACACCTCGTCGGAGATGCACAACACGTCGTGTTCGTCGGCGATGCGGGCGAACTCCGCGATGTCCTCCGGCGGCGAGACAGCACCCGTCGGGTTGCCGGGGCTGTTCACGACGAACGCCGCGGTGTCGTCGGTGATGGCATCTTCGACGTCGGCGGGGTCGAGCGTCAGGTCCTCGCGGAGCGGCACGGGAACCGGCGTCCCGCCCGCGAGTTTCGTCAGCGCGTCGTAGGAGACGAAGCCCGGGTCGGGGATGATGACCTCGTCGCCTTCGTTTACATGTGCCTCGATGGCGATGTGGAGGGCCTCGCTCCCGCCGGCCGTGGCGATAACGTCGTCGGGGTTGAGGTCAACGCCTTGGTCGCGGCGGTGTTTGTCGGCAATCGCTTCGCGGAGGCTCAACAGACCCTTGTTCTCCGTGTAACTGTCGGCCTTCCCCGATTCGATGGCCTCGATAGCCGCCCGTCTGGCGTGGTTGGGTGCCGGAAAGTCGGGTTGTCCCAATCCGAGGTTGATGGCGTCTTCGTCCGCCGCCTCGAACACTTTGCGAATGCCGCTGATGGAAATCTGCTCCACTCGGTCGGAGAAGTGCGTCATACTCTATCGGGCGTCGGCATCCGGGATAGTTCTTCCCACACATGGGTGGAGCAAACTAGTCTATTCACGTACATGTTTGTCGGCTACTGTCGAAAACGGGTCCCTCGACGCTCGTCACTCTCGCGCGTCGCGTAACTCGTCCACGTGCGAGTCGATAATCGAGAGCGTCGCGTCGGCGTCGGCGTAGCCCTTCTCGTACTCCGACATCGCTCGTTTGTAGTCGTTCAAAAACTGCGTCACGGCGGCTTCGAGTTCGTCACTCATGGTGGTTCCTTGCCCCGGCATCGGATTTGAACCTTCGGCCATCGCGGTGACTCCTCGTCTGCTGGGTCATCATCTGCTGGCGTATGTCTGTTGGCCCACCACCTGACGACACATCACCCGCGGCCCCGGTTCGACCGGGCCGGTTTCGTCGTTGCTCCGGGACCGTCGATTTATCACCGGCCCTCTCCAATCCACCGGTAGTGACGACCCTCCGATTCGAGCACGGGACCGTCCACGCCGAGACCGACGCCGCCGAGGCGGATACCGCCCTCGCCGACCTCCCGAACGTCGAAGTCGACCCGCGAAGCGGCGGCTTTCGAGCGCCCGCGATGTATTACGCCGACCTTCGGGACGCACTCGTCGCCGCCGGCATCGACTTCGAGGACCGAATCGCGCCCGTGGTCGATTCGGACCGCTCGCTTTCGACCACCTACGACCTTCGTTCGTACCAACGGGACGCGCTCGATTCGTGGCTCGATGCCGACAGTCGCGGCGTCGTGGAACTCCCGACCGGCGCGGGAAAGACGGTCCTCGCCGTCGCCGCGATGGCGGCACATTCGGTCCCGACACTCGTCGTCGTGCCGACAATCGACCTCCAAGACCAGTGGCTCCGCGAACTCGAAACCGAGTTCGACGTGCCGGTCGGCCGCTTCGGCGGCGGTGAACAGACCCAAGAGTCGATTACGGTCTCGACGTACGACTCGGCGTATCTCCGCGCCGACGACGTGGGTGGCGACTTCGGTCTCGTCGTCTTCGACGAGGTTCACCACCTCGGCGGCGAGGGGTATCAGGACATCCCTCGATTTCTCGCGGCACCTGCCCGACTCGGTCTCACAGCGACGTTCGAGCGTCCGGACGGCGAACACGAACGGGTCGCGGAACTCGTCGGGCGGCGACTCTACCGACTCGACGTTGACGATTTGGCGGGCGACCACCTCGCCGACTACGAAGTCCGCCGAGTCGAGGTCGAACTCACGGCCGCCGAGCGCGAGGCGTACGACGAGGCGCAATCGACGTTTGTGAACTACCTGCGAAGCTCGGGGCTGTCGATGCAGTCGGGGAGCGATTACCAGAAACTCGTGATGCGCTCCGGAACCGACCCGCGGGCGCGAAAAGCCCTGCTCGCCAAACAGCGCGCCCGCGACGTGATGATGAACTCCGAGGCTAAAGTGGACAAACTGGCGCGACTGCTGGCGCGCCACCGCGAGGACCGCGTCATCATCTTCACCGCCTCGACGGACCTCGTCTACCGCATCTCGCGGCGGTTTCTCGTCCCGCCGATTACGAACGAGACCGGCACGAAAGAGCGCCGGGAGATTCTCGCGCGCTTCCGCGACGGCACTTACGACACCGTCGTCGCCGCCAACGTCCTCGACGAGGGCGTCGACGTGCCCGATGCGAACGTCGGCATCCTGCTTTCTGGGTCCGGGTCGGAACGCGAATTCACTCAACGGCTCGGACGCATTCTCCGCCCGAAATCGGACGGCTCGACCGCGACGCTCTACGAACTCGTGAGCGTCGAAACGGCGGAAGAACGGGTCGCCGACCGTCGCCGATGACCCTACAGTATCGAGACGTTCAGATTGCCGTTCCTCGTGAAGGCGTTGTACGACACGTCGAACACGGTTTCGAAGGGGGTCTTCCCGCCGGATGGGACGGTCACTTCTTGTGTTTTGACCGACTCTTCGTCTTTGATTTCGATTCGGATTTCGACCGTGACGACCCGCTCCGACTCGGCGTCGTTGACGATGTCGCCGAAGACACGAACGCGGCCGTCCTCAGTCGCCTCGAAATCGACCGCCGAGACGCGGACCGGTGGCACCTCTGGCGTCTCGCGTGGCTTGCCGGCCGGTGCCTCGGGCGGATTTCGCGGTCCTGTCGCCCCGGGAAGCCCGCTGAGACAGCCCGACGAGAGGCCGACTGCGACCACTCCGAGGAAGCGTCGTCGCTCCATACGCTGGCGTCCGGCGGAGACGCAATGAACCTTGCCGTCCGTGACTCGACTGCGAATGCGCTTTGTCGTCGGCGTTGTTGCCGTCGTCGTCACCACATTGCAATCGCCCGAGTCGCTTTTGTCCGGCGCGCTCCTCGTGGCGAGCGTGTTGACGAAGGACCTCCTTCGCGTGTCGAGAGCGGGCGGTGGCTACCACCCGCAGTTCGCGGCGCGAAGCGACCGCCCGCTCGCCGCGAAGGCCATCGGCGCGTTCCAGCGCCACGTCGGCGAGTCCAGAGCCGACCTCGACGACGCCCTCGAAGCGCTCGAAGCCGAGGCCGACGATTTCAAGCTCGCCAGAGGCCTCGCCTCACTGCTCGACCGCGAGGCCGTCTTCGAGACCCGTGCGCCACTGCCACCGGTCCGCGTCCGCCGCGCCGCGTTCGAGGCGGCGATGGCGGTCGGCGGCGTTACGACCCCAGTCGAGCGAGCCGCGGCGCTTGACCGCGCGGCCGACTCGCTCGGCTCGACCTCCGACGCGGTGGACGACTCGTTGACGGCGGACCGCGAAGTGGAGCAAATCCTCACCGACTTCGACCCACGGTGGACGCCAGACGAGTTGCTCACGCAGTACAACCTCTCGTTGGCGCAGACTGCTCTTTTCGACGCGACCGAGGTCCACATCCGAAGTTCCGACCCGAAAGCGGTCGTCTCGGCAGTCAAACGACTCCGACTGATGTACGAGGTCCAGAAGACCGACGCGGGCCGCGAAGTCGTCGTCACCGGTCCCGACGCGCTCTTCCAGCGAACCCGACGGTACGGGACCGCCTTCGCCCGGTTGCTCCGGTCTGTCGCAACTGCGGGCGAGTGGCGACTCGTGGCGACTATCGACGACCGCGGGACGGAACGCGAACTGGTGCTCACGAGCGACGACGTATCCGTCCCCGGCGTCGAACCGATGGCCGAACCGAGTTTCGACAGCGATGTCGAAGCCGACTTCGCCGCCCGCGTCCGCGGTCTCGACCTCGATTGGTCGCTCGTCAGGGAGCCAGCGCCGCTCGAAACCGGGACGAGCGTGATGATTCCGGACTTCGCGTTCGAGTATCGCCACGCAGACCGCCGCGTCTTCTTCGAAATCATGGGCTTTTGGACCCCCGAGTACGTCGAAAAGAAACTCGGGCAACTCGCCGACGTCGAGGACGTGGCACTCGTCGTCGCCGTGGACGAATCTCTCGGCGTCGGCGAGGAAATCGCCGCCCGCGACCACCGTGTCGTCCCGTACTCCGGGTCCGTGCGGGTGAAAGACGTCATCGACGTGCTCCGGGAGTACGAAGCCGACCTTGTCGCCGACGCGGCCGCATCGCTTCCGGCGACGCTCACCCCCGACGAGAACGTCGTTTCCCTCGCCGACCTCGCGGACGCTCACGGGGTCTCCGTGGACGCCCTCGCGGACGTTTCGTTCCCCGACCACGAACTCGTCGGTCGGACGTTGATTCGTCCCGAAACGCTCGATGCTGTCGCCGAGGCGGTCGAACCCGGATTGTCGCTGTCGGCGGTCGAGTCTGTCCTCTCGGCACACGGGCTCGACGACGCGAGCGCGGTGCTCTCGCGGCTCGGCTACCGCGTCGAATGGGACGGATTGAGCGGCGGAACGGTCCGAGAGAAATAATCCTGAGTCGGCTTCCTCCGCCGAAAACGGCGTGTTAGTCGAGTTTGACGAGTTCTTCTTGGCGACCCTTGGGGACGGTCGAGCGAAGTTCGCCGTGGAGATAGAGACCGACGCCGAGCGGTTCGCGTTCGCCGGCGAGTTCGTGAGCGGCGGTGAGGTAGCCCCAGTCACCCTCCCACCAGTCGAGTTGTTGGTCGTGGCCCGCGACGAACGCCGTTGCCTCACCCGGACTCAGTTCGATGACGTTTTTCGTCGCGTCGCGGCAGAACCGCTGGACCGCGTTCGTCGAGGGTTTCCAGTGGCGCTGGCGGGTTCGGAGGATGCGCATGCCGAGGCCCTGCACTTCGATTGGGTCTACGACCTCGCCGTTGAACGCCCAAATCTTCCCCGCGCCCTTCTCCCAGAAGGTGTAGCCGTCGAACATCTTCGGATCGATGCCGAACCGTTCGACCCACCACTCGACGACCTCGGTTCGGGTGGGTCGGGCTTCGACGACGCGCTCGTCGGGCGTCGCCGGGAGACGGTCGAACTGCTGGCCCCAGTTTTCGTCTTCGGCGGTCTCGTCTCTCATGCGTTGACCTCCAGTTTCGCGGTGAAGAAGCCGCCCGTGTCGTTTTGATGCGGGTAGACGCGACGCGCGTTCGTGACCGAGGAGTCGTACTCGTCGTCTTCCCACTCGGTGATGCCGGGTGCGGTTTCGAAGCCATCGGGCACGTCCCACGCGACTATCTCGCAGTCCTCGCGTTCGAGCACGAAGTCGAGGACAGCCTCGTTTTCTTCGGGCGCGAACGTACAGGTGGAGTAGACGACGGTGCCGCCGGGTTTCGTCACCTGCACGGCGCGTCGGAGGATTCCTTTCTGGATGCCCGCGACGCTTGCGACGTGGTTCATGGTCCACTCGTCGAGCACGTCGGGATTCTTGCGGCAGGTGCCTTCGCAAGAACACGGCGCATCGACGAGCACGCGGTCGAACTGCTCGAAGGACCCGGACTTGTCGGGAGTTCGCTCGCCGAACGGCTTCATCGAGAAGTTGCGCGCGTCCTGATTCGACACGACGAGGTTGGTCACGCCGAGTCGTTCGGCGTTGTGCCGAAGCGCGGAGAGGCGACCGAGATTGTTGTCGTTGCCGATGAGGACGCCTTCATCGTCCATCATCGCCGCGATTTGAGTCGTCTTCGACCCGGGTGCCGCACAGGTGTCCCAGATTCGCTCGCCCGGTTGCGGGTCGAGGGCGATAGCCGGGAGCGCCGAGACCTCTTCTTGGCCGTGGAGCCAGCCGTGGAAGTACGGCCAGTTGGTGCCCGGACTGCTGTTTTCGAGCTTCAGGATACCGGGGTGCCAGTCAGTCGGTTCGTAGGCGACGCCCTCGTCGTCGAGTGCTTCGCGGGCGCGCTCCACCGTCGTTTTGATGGTGTTGACACGGACGACAGAGGGGAGGGACCGCTCGCAGGCCTCCAAGAATGCCGCCTCGTCGTCAACGAGTGGCGCGTACCGCTCAAGCGGGTTCATGCGTGTCGATTCCGCGTGGGCGCGCTTGTCGGTTTCGGAGTGGTCGGCGCGCAACCGTCTCCCCGGTGGCGGTGTCGGCGCGGACTCTCCCCTCGTCGCGGTCGGCCCCACGTATTTATTCCTCGCTGTCTGTCCATTCCGTGCACACAGCCGTCGGATTTACCTCACGTGGGCGAGGATGTTCACACATGGCACGAATTCACGTTCTCGCTGACGAACTCACGGACCAACTCGACTCACCGACGATGGTCGAAGGACTTCCGGGCGTCGGACTCGTCGGGAAGATTGCGGCGGACCACCTCGTCGAAGCGTTCGACATGACACACTACGGTGACGCGTTCTGCGACGGGATTCCGGACGTTGCGGTCTACATGGAAGACGACCCGGAACTGCACCCGCCAGTTCGACTCTACGCCGACGCCGAACGGAACCTGCTCGTCCTCCAAAGCGACATCCCGATTCGCCCCGACGCGGCGACGGAACTCGCGGGGTGTCTCGGGTCGTGGTTCGACGAACTCGACGTGCTCCCGATTTTCCTCTCCGGCATCGCTCGGGAGAAATCGGCGGACACTCCGGCGCTCTACGGCGTCGGAACGGGCGGCGCGGCTGAGCACCTGACTGCGGCGGGTATCGACAACCCCACCGAAACCGGACTCGTCTCGGGACCGACCGGCGCGCTCCTCAGCAACGCCGTGGCCGTCGGTCGGCCCGCGCTCGGTCTCATCGTGGAGTCGGACCCGCAGTTCCCCGACCCTGAAGCCGCACGCGTGGTTATCAAGCAGGGAATCGAACCGCTGACTGGCATCGAGGTCCCCGTCGATGACCTCGTCGATAGGACGACCGAGATTCGGGAGGCGAAAGAGCAGTTAGCCCGCCGCATGCAACAGTCAGACGAAGAGAGCACGCAGGCGCGGCCGCTGGGGATGTACCAGTAGGCGACGCGATTCCGTAACCAGCCGCCGACATCGTTCCAAAACTGTCACTGCGGTCCCCGCAACGGGCGGCATCGGTGAGAAAGGTTTCGGCCCGGCGGCAGTCTACACTCTTAAGCCGTATCGGACACTTCTCCCGCCCATGAGCGACGACCCTGCCGAGTCGGTCACGGACGCATCCACAGAATCCGACGCTGAGACGGACGCTGACGCGGAACGGTCGGCGACCGCGGATGCGGCCGCGTCCGACGACGCGGCTTCCGAGGCGGTAACCGACGAGGAGCCAACCGACGAGCAAACTGGCGAGGCGGCCGCCGACGAGGTCACGGTTTCCGACCGCGTCGCCGAGTACGACGACGACCTCGCGGCCGAGGTCGCGGCGCTCGAATCCCGCATCGCCGACCTCGAAGCCGAACGTGACGAGGCTGAAGCGACCGCCGAAGACCTCGAATCGCGCCTCAAGCGCACGCAGGCGGACTTCCAGAACTACAAGAAGCGAGCCAAGAAGCGCCAACAGCAGATCAAAGACCGCGCGACGGAGGACTTCGTAGAACGCGTCGTGACGGTCCGCGACAACCTCGTGCGCGCGCTCGACCAAGACGAAGACGCCGACATCCGCGGCGGCATCGAATCGACGCTCAAGGAGTTCGACCGCATCCTCGACTCCGAGAACGTCGAAGTCATCGACCCCGAACCGGGGACCGACGTTGACCCGGAGCGACACGAAGTGATGATGCGCGTCGAAAGCGACCAGCCTGTGGACACCATCGCCGACGTGTTCCAACCCGGCTACGAGATGGCCGACAAGGTCATCCGGGCCGCACAGGTCACCGTCAGCAAAGACGCGTAGCCGACGCCGCAACGACGCTGAAACGATTCCACAACGACACCGAACGGACGAACGCGTAGGGAAACGCGACACCGCCGCACACCGAGATGGCGGGATTTGACCCGTCTCGGGCGTGTGAACCGGCGAGGACTTTTGTTCTCACCTGACCATCACTCTCTCATGCGACTTCGTCCACGTCGGGACCAACCAACTGTTCGGGTTACGCAACACGGCGACCCCGTTGACGACGACCTCCTTTTCGTGCTCGGATGGGGGAATAAACCGACTCACCGGAGCGTCGAGTGGCTCATCGACCGACTCGCATACGAGGGCTACCGCGTCCACGCCGTCGAACTCCCGACGAACGGGTGGGACTTCGACAGCCAGTACGTCGACCCGGTTCGCGCCTACGCGCTTGACCGCGACATCGACCTCGTGCTTAGCCACAGCACCGGCGGCCTCGTCGCGGCTCACCTCGACCTCGCGGTCAGGAACGTCTTTCTGAGCCCGTGGTGGGGGATGTCCTTCGACGGGCTGGACGGTCTCCTCTTCCCGCTTTTCGTCCGAATGCCGACGACGAGACCGTTCGTTCCGAGCGGTATCTCCCGCGACGCCCTCGGCGAGTTGAAACTCGCGGCCGAAGTATCCGACGCCCCGGACAACGTCTCGCCCGCGTTCCTCCGAACGATTCACGAGGCACAGCAATCGTTACCGCCGTTCAATCGGAGGGACGTGGTCTTTGTGTCTCTCTCGGACCGCGTCGTAGACGTGCGAGCAATCGGCGACCGGACGCCGGCCTCGAATCTCGTCGCGTACGACGGCGGCCACGAGTGCTTCGCCAGCGAAGGCCGCGAACGAACGTTCTCGAACGTCCTCGCCGTCCTCGAACGCGGTGTCGAGGCGGTCCCGAACGCCGACGACGACGCACGCGATGGAACCGAGCGACCACCGTCAGCGGGCTAAGTAGCGACACTTGGTCTCTTCGCGGCCAAAAATTATTGAAAAATTGAACTTTAAATCCACGAGCGATGGGTTCGGCGGTTCTACATAAATCGACCGACCTGTTTCGACGCGAGATTTCAAAATCGCAAGACAGCGGCGACCTCAACTCACGCCGTGTGTCGCAGTATCTAGTAACCTTTAACCGGCAAAAGACGGTATTTGCGGGCAAGATGGCGAGCAACAAGATTCTGGGTATCGACCTCGGTACCACGAACAGCGCGTTCGCGGTAATGGAGGGCGGCGACCCGGAGATTATCGTGAACGCAGAAGGCGACCGAACGACCCCATCCGTCGTCGCGTTCACCGACGATGGTGAGCGACTGGTGGGCAAGCCGGCGAAGAACCAGGCTATCCAGAACCCTGAGCACACCATCCGCTCCATCAAGCGCCACATGGGCGACGACGGATACACCGTCGATATCGAGGGCGAGGAGTACACGCCGGAGCAGATTTCGGCGATGATTCTCCAGAAGATCAAGCGCGACGCCGAAGATTACCTCGGCGACGAAGTCGAGAAGGCGGTCATCACCGTCCCCGCGTACTTCAACGACAAACAGCGTCAGGCGACGAAAGACGCCGGCGAAATCGCGGGTCTCGAAGTCGAGCGCATCGTCAACGAGCCGACCGCGGCGTCGATGGCGTACGGTCTCGACGACGAGTCGAACCAGACGGTGCTCGTCTACGACCTCGGTGGCGGTACCTTCGACGTTTCTGTTCTCGACCTCGGTGGCGGCGTCTACGAAGTCGTTGCGACGAACGGGGACAACGAACTCGGCGGCGACGACTGGGACGAAGCGATCATCGACTGGCTCGCCACGGAGTTCGAAAACGACCACGGTATCGACCTCCGCGAGGACCGACAGGCCCTCCAGCGCCTGAAGGATGCGGCCGAAGAGGCCAAAATCGAACTCTCCTCGCGCAAGGAGACGACCATCAACCTCCCGTTCATCACGGCGACTGACTCCGGTCCGGTCCACCTCGAATACGACCTGACGCGCGCGAAGTTCGAATCCCTCACGACGGACCTCATCGACCGCACCGTCGAACCGACAGAGCAGGCGCTCGAAGACGCCGGCTACGACAAAGACGACATCGACGACGTCATCCTCGTCGGCGGTTCGACCCGCATGCCGCAGGTCCTCGACAAGGTCGAAGACATCCTCGGCTCCGAGCCGAAAAAGTCCGTCAACCCCGACGAGGCGGTCGCCCTCGGCGCGGCAATTCAGGGTGGCGTCCTCGGCGGCGAGGTTGACGACATCGTTCTCCTCGACGTGACGCCGCTGTCGCTCGGTATCGAGGTCAAGGGCGGTCTCTTCGAGCGTCTCATCGAGAAGAACACGACCATCCCGACAGAGGAATCCAAGATCTTCACCACCGCGGCCGACAACCAGACGACGGTGCAGGTCCGCGTCTTCCAGGGTGAACGCGAGATGGCCGAAGACAACGAACTCCTCGGCGAGTTCACGCTCTCGGGTATCCCGCCGGCACCGGCCGGAACGCCGCAGATCGAAGTCGGCTTCAACATCGACGAAAACGGTATCGTCAACGTCTCCGCCGAGGACAAAGGCTCCGGCAACGCCGAGTCCATCACCATCGAAGGCGGCGCTGGTCTCTCCGACGACGAAATCGACCGCATGCAGCAGGAGGCCGAACAGCACGCAGAAGAGGACAAAGAGCGCCGCCGCGCCGTCGAAGCCCGCAACGAGGCCGAAGGCGCGGTCCAGCGCGCAGAGACGCTCCTCGAAGAGAACGAAGAGAACGTTGACGACGAACTCCGCGCCGACATCGAAGCGGCTATCGAGGACGTGGAAGCGGTCCTCGAAGACGACGACGCGAGCACGGACGAACTCGAAGACGTGACCGAAGACCTCTCGAAGGAACTACAGGAGATCGGAAAGCGCATGTACCAACAGCAGGCGCAAGCGCAGGCCGGCGGTCCCGGCGGCGCTGGTGGCCCCGGCGGTGCCGATGTCGATCCGGAAGACTTCGTTGACGCGGACGCGGACTTCGAAGACGAAGAAGACGAGTAATCGAATTCCCCGACACCGCCGCTTTCGGCGGGTCCATTCGGGCGGTGAAAACGGACCGCGTCGTCGGTCCTGACGCCGCTCGCGCTCGCCGATACGGGAGACGCACTTTTCAAATACCTTCACCGGTTACAACATAGCAACTGATGAGCGAGGACTTCTACGACGTGCTCGGGGTCTCGCGGGACGCCTCGAAAGACCAAATCAAGAACGCGTACCGCAAGAAGGCCGCGAAGTACCATCCTGACGTCTCCGACGAGGACGACGCCGAAGAGAAGTTCAAGAAGGTCCAGAAGGCAAAAGAGGTCCTCACGGACGACGAAACGCGCCAGATGTACGACCAACTCGGCCACGAGCGCTTCCAGCAGGCGCAAAAACGCGGCGCTGGTGGCGGCGGTGGCGGCCGCGGACAAGGCAATCCCTTCGGCGGCGGTGGGAACCCCTTCGGCGGGATGGGCGGTGGCGGCTTCGAAGACATCTTCAACAACCTGTTCAACGGCGGTGGCGGCCAACGGCGCAACCGCCCGCAACAGGGCCGCGATGTCGCCCAGCGCATCTCGATAGACCTCGAAGACGCCTATCACGGCATCGAACGCGACGTGACGATTCGCCGCCGCGAGGTCTGTCCCGAGTGTGACGGCGAGGGCCACCCCGAGGACGCCGACGTGAACACGTGTTCCGAGTGTAACGGCTCCGGCCAGCAGACGTCTGTCCAGCAGACGCCGTTCGGCCGCGTTCAACAGACGACGACTTGCCGCGCCTGCGGCGGCGAGGGGAAGACCTACAGCGAAGATTGTTCCGAATGTCGCGGAAGCGGTCGCGTCCGTCGCACCCGCGACGTGACCATCACCATCCCCGCCGGCTTCCGCGACGGACAGCGCCTCCGCTACCGCGGCGAGGGCGAACCGGGCGAGAACGGCGGCCCCAACGGCGACCTGTTCGTCGAGGTCAACGTCCGCGACCACGATGAGTTCGACCGCGACGGCGACGACCTTCGCTACACACACCCGATTTCCTTCCCGCAGGCCGTCTTCGGTGCGACGGTCGATGTCCCGACGCTCGACGGCGACGAAGAACTGAAGATTCCCGCGGGGACACAGAGCGGTTCGACGTTCACCGTCTCCGGTGCCGGAATGCCGCACCTCGACGGCCGCGGCCACGGCGACCTCCACGTCGAGGTCCACGTCGTCACGCCCGAAGACCTCAACAGCGACCAGCGCGAGGCACTCAAGGAGTTCGCGGAAGCGGGCGGCGAAGAGGTCAAAGAAGGTCTCTTCCAGAAGCTCAAGAACTCGCTGTAACCGTTCTCAATTACCCTGTCGCAGTTCTGGCGTTCTCTGTCGCCGCTTTTCGCCCGTCTCGCGTTACGCTTCCAGTCGTCACGTTCAGGGTTCTTGCGCTCTTTAGATAGACAATGACACACACGAAGGTCAACTACCGTGACGTAGACGAACTCGGCGGCGGACTCCACTTCATGCGCGACGCGCTGGAGTGTGAACAACTCGGATTTTCCGTCTTCGAGTGCGACCCGGACTGGACCGGAAAGCGCCACAACCACGCCGAACAGAACCACGAGGAGGTCTACTTTCTGGTGTCGGGGACGGCGACGCTCGTCGTCGAGGGCGAAACGGTCGAACTCGACCCCGGCGACGCCGTGCGTGTTTCGCCCGGGGATACGCGACAACTCCGAGCCGGCGACGAGGAATGCCTGTTCGTCGTCGCGGGCGCGCCCTGAAGTAGCGTGACCTCGTCGCGCGCCGTTGTCGTGTCACCCCGACGACCGCCTCGGCGGCTTTTTTCGCACCGACTCCGTAGGACCGCCCATGGACGTTATCGGCGACCTCATGGCTCGGGACCGACGAAGCGACAGTCTCGCGCTTCGGGTGGACGCTCCCGGCCACACGTACACGTACTACGACCTCATCACCACGTCGTACAAGGCTGGGAACGTGCTTCGCTACCTCGGCGTCCGCAAGGGCGCTCGCGTCGCCGTCGAACCGGTTTCGCTCCCCGAGCCGATACTGACGTTCCTCGGCGCGGCTCAACTCGGTGCGGTGACGACTTTCGACTCGGCCGCGAAGGCACGCGCCGTCGTCGTTGACGCCGCCCGCGAAGACGAGTTCGACCTCCCGCCGGGCCACAAACTCGCCGTCTACAACGGCCCGCCGAAGTCGCCCGCGACGACCCACTGGGAACAGGAAGTCTGGAGCGAGAACCCTGCCGTTCACCCGGAAGCCGTCGCCCCCGACGACGCGGCGCTCGTCGCAGGTGAGCGCGAATACACGCACGCCGACCTGCTCGACGCCGCGAAGCGCGTCGTCTCGGAGTTCGGTCTCACCGAAGCCGATACGGTGGCGATTCGAGCCTCGATTTCGCACCCGGGAACAGTCGCCGCCGGACTCCTCGCACCGCTTCTCGCCGGCGGTACGATTCGCGTCCCCGTTGGTGACGAGACGGCGGACCGGACAGACGCGGCAGTCGTCGTCGCCGACCACAAACCCGCGAAAAGAACGGAGACTCCGGCTACGATTACGCCGGCCGACGTTTTCGCCGACGGCTGAGTTGGCCGGTTCGACGGCTGTCGGAGTTCTGTTGGAGAGAAAGGCGAAATTTCACACTCGGTTCGAGTTTTACGCCGAACGTTGGTGTCTGGCCAATACACTTATCGTTCTGTTGTCTCCTTAGTGCCAACTTGCATCATGTCAAATACTGCCATCGTTTCGTTGTGGCGACGGTACCGGGCTGTCAGCATCGTCTACCGAATCGGATTGGCGTTCGTGTTGGGTTCTATTCTCGGACTCGTCGTCGGCCAGCCCGCGACCGCGTTGAAGCCCATTGGCGACCTGTTCGTTCGGTTGCTGAAGATGCTCATCGTTCCCATCGTCGTGTTCACGCTTTTGATGGGCGTCAGACAGCTCTCTCCGTCGTCGCTCGGACGTGTCGGCGTACAGGTCGTCGCGCTGTACGCGTTCACCTCCGCGCTCGCAGTCGCGGTCGGGTTGGGCGTGAGCAATCTGGTCTCCCCCGGGTCTCGCGGGCTTTCGCTGACGAACGCCGAGGCCCAGAGCGCCGAGGCACCGAACGCGGTCGAGGTGCTTCTCAACATCGTTCCGGCGAACCCGATCGGTTCGATGGCCGAAGGCAACGTGCTTCCGACCATCTTTTTCGTCGTGGTCTTCGGTCTCGGTCTCTCGTTGGTTTGGGAGGAGACCGACGACGAGGCGGTTCGGTCCGGCATCGAGACGTTCTTCGACCTCGCCGAAGCGGGCGCGGAGGCGATGTACAAGGTCGTCTGGGGTGCCATGGAGTTCGGCGTCGTCGGCGTCTTCGCGCTCATGGCGAACGTCTTCGGAACGTCCGGTATCGACGCAATTCTCCCGTTTACGCTTCTCATTGTCACAATGCTCTTGGCCGCCGTCACCCACATCGGTCTCGTCTACCTCGGCGGTCTCGTCGCCGGACTTGCCGGTCGCTCGCCGCTCGCGTTCCTTTCGGGTGGACGCGACGCGATGGTGACCGCACTCAGCATCCGTTCGTCGTCCGGTACGCTACCGGTTACGATGTCCGACGCGGACGAGAACCTCGGCATCGAAGAGCGAATCTACGGCTTTTCGCTCCCGCTCGGTGCGACGATTAACATGGACGGCACGGCGATGTATCAGGGCGTTGCGGCCGTCTTCGCGGCGAACATCATGGGTGTGAACCTCTCGTTGATAGACCAGTTTTCGGTCGTCGCGGTTGCCGTCCTTGCGAGTATCGGAACCGCAGGGGTTCCGGGGTCCGGTCTCATCATGCTCACGCTGGTGCTCACGCAACTCGGCTTGCCGCTGGAAATCGTCGGCTTCGTCGCCGGTGTTGACCCGATTCTCGACCGTATCCGGACGATGGTGAACGTGACCGGCGACCTCGCGGTGACGACCGTCGTCGCAAAATGGAACGGTGCGGTTGACTTTACGGCCGAGGCGTGGAACGACGGCGTCGTTCCGTCGATAGCCGATTGAAAAACGGCACCAAATCTACCCAGCCGTTCCTTTCAGGACGCCTGTTCGAGCTTTTCGAGCGCTTCGGGGTTTTCGATACTGCTCATGTCGCCGAGCGCTTCACCCGCGTAGATGGAGGCGATGGCGCGGCGGATAATCTTCCCCGACTGCGTCTTCGGGAACTCGTCTACGAACAGCACCTCGCGCGGGCGGAACGGCTTCCCGAGTTCCTCGCCGACGACGCCGCGGAGTTCCTCGCGCAGGTCGTCGCTCGCTTCGAAGCCGTCTTCGAGGACGACGTAGGCGACGACAGCAGTTCCCGTGGTTTCGTCGTCGGCACCGACGGCGGCCGCCTGATTCACGGCGTCGTGTTCGATGAGCGCGCCTTCGACCTCGGCGGGACCGACCTTACGACCCGCCACGTTGAGGGCGTCGTCGGCGCGGCCGTGGAGGAACCAAAAGCCGTCTTCGTCTTTCTGCGCCCAGTCGCCGTGGTCCCAGAGGTCGTCCCACGACGACCAGTAGGTGTCGAGGTAGCGCTCGTTGCCGGACCAGAGGCTCTTTGTCATCGACGGACAGGAGTCGCGGGCGACGAGGAAGCCGCGTTCGTGGGTGTCGGCGATGGACTCGCCCGTGGAGTCCACGATGTCGATATCCATGCCGAGGCCGGGACCGCCCAGACTGCACGGTTTGAGCGGTTGGGTCGGCATCGGCATGAGGAAACAGCCGCAGATTTCGGTGCCACCGGAGATGTTGATAATCGGTGCTTCGCCGCCGCCGACGTGCTCGTAGAACCACTGCCACGACTCGGGGTCCCACGGCTCGCCGGTCGAACCGAGGAGACGCAGACTCGACAGGTCGTGTTTGTCGACCGCTTCGTCGCCGTATTTCCGGAGCGCTCGGATGGCCGTCGGCGAGATGCCGAACGTGGTGATGCGGTGGCGCTCTATCATCTCCCAGAACCGGTCGGGTTCCGGGTAGTCGGGCGCGCCTTCGTACATGAAGATGGTTCCGGCGAAGGTGTGGTTCCCGATGAGCGTCCACGGTCCCATCATCCAGCCAATGTCTGAGACCCAGAAAAAGCGGTCTTCGGGCTTCTGGTCGAACCCGAAGTGAATCTCCTTGGCCGTCTGCATCTGCACGCCCGCGTGGGTGTGAACGATGCCTTTCGGCTTCCCCGTCGTCCCCGAGGAGTACAGGAGCATCGACTCAGCGTCCGAGGGGAGGTGTTTCGTCTCGTATTCGGGGTCGGCGGATGCGACAACGTCGTCCCACCACTCGTCGCGGCCGTCGGTCCACGGGACGCCACCATCCTCGTTGCTGTCCTCGAACCGCTGGTAGACGACGACGTTTTCGACACAGCCTGCCTCCTCGATGGCTTCGTCGGCGGTCGCTTTCAGCCGGACTTCCGAGCCGCGGCGGTAGAAGCCGTCGGCGGTAAAGAGCACCGAGCACTCGGGGTCTTCGAGACGCGTCGCGGTCGCGTCCACGCCGAAGCCGGAGAAGATGGGGACGGCGATAGCGCCGACTTTGAAACAGCCGTAGAGAATCGAGATGACTTCGGGGACCATCGGCATGTAGAGACCAACGGTGTCGCCGGTGCCGACGCCGTAGGATTCGAGGACGTTGGCGACGCGGTTCGCCTCTCGGTAGAGGTCGTGGTAGGTCTGCTGGACGACTTCCCCGTCTTCGCCCTCCCAGATGCAGGCGACGCGGTTTCGATTCGGCGATTCGACGGCGGCGTGGCGGTCGAGCACGTTGTGGGCGAGGTTAATCTCGCCGCCGGGATACCAGTCTGTGAACTGCGGTCCCTCGCTGTCGTCCCGCACCGCGTCGTACTCCTCGTAGAACTCGATGTCGAGGTAGTCCGTGAGTTCGTCCCAGAACCAATCGACGCCCGAGGCGCTCACGCCCGGAATATCGGACGTCGTCCGCTCGATGAGTTCGTCGTAGTCCGCGATATCGTACTCCCGCATGAACTGGGTCACGTTGGCGTCTTCGACGAACGCCGGGTCCGGTTCGTGCACCACGGTATCGGTGTCGGGTACGTTCATGAATCGACGTACCGTGACCGGAACCATCAATCTTTACCGTTCTTTCGTTCGGATTTGCGGTCCGAGTGGACACCCGACGTTCCGCCGGGGTGTTTTTGTCTCCCGGAGCGCGTATATTCACGCATGTACGTCCGGGATGCTAAGAACCGAGACGAAGTCTGGTTGCTCGATTCGCTGGAGGAGCTTGGACTCGACGATGGCTCCTTTCGCTCCCGCGACTACGTCGTCGCGCTCGACGAGGAGTCGAATCAGAAGGCCGGGTTCGGTCGCATCCGCGTCCACAAGGGTGACGACCCGTTTTGCGAGGTGGCCTGTGTCGGCGTCCCGGCGCGATGGCGCGGACAGGGCGTCGGCGCACACGTCGTCGAGCGACTCCTCGACCGCGCCAGTGCCGAAGGATTCGACACGGTGTACGGATTCACGTCGGAACACACCTACTGCGCGCAGTTCGGGTTCGAGGCACTGGACGCCAGTGACCTCCCCGAGAATATCGCCGGCCGACTCGAAGTTGTCAGAGAGACTGACCCCGACGCGATTGCGCTCCGACTCGACCGCGAGTCGTTCACGATGCCCGACCGCCTCCGCGAGCGGTTCAAGGTCGCCGCACCGGCGGAATCCGACGCATCCGAGCCGGAACTAACCGCCGAAGACTTCGGCTACGACGAGGAGACGCCGACGAAATACTCCACGAATCTGCGGCGCTGAGCGTACGACAGTTCCGGCGGGCTACGTTCGGTCGTCGAGGAAGTCCGTGCTGAAGACGATCCACGACAGTACGCTACAGAAGAGAATCGGTGGCAGGATTGCGAACCCCCAGAGCGGTTCGAGTCCCTGCAACAGGATGAGCACCACGTCGGCGATACCGAGCGCCAGAAACGGCGCGGTGGCTAACGCGGCGCGTTTTCTGTTTTTCGTACCCTCTTCTTCCGGGAGCGGCCCGGGCGACGGCTGACCGGCCGAAGACGATGTCGAGGTCGATGAGGGCGCGTCCATAGACGGCCTTCGGGCCCCGACGAGCAAAAGCGGTCCGCCTTTCGGCCGCGATTACACGCTCGGTCGCACACCGGAGTTAGGCCTGTTCCAGCCGCGATGCGAACTCGACGAGACCGAACAGTACCGCGAGGATGACCACGGAGAGGGCCATGCCGTAGACGCTGAACGCGAGCGGCGACGTCGGCAACGAAAGCAGTCCGAACAGTGATACCTCGGCGGCGACTTGACCGCCGCTTTCGCCGATGAAGACGCCAAGAATCCCCGAGACGAGCACGGCGCTCGCGCCGATGAGGATGAGCACTCGCCGTCCACCCAATCTGTCGTTCACGACGGCGCGTTGGAACCGAACGGTATAGTCGCTTGCGGGACGACACGACCGCATTCGACACAGCGACACGACGGGACTGACGAGACAGCGACAAGACCGGACCCGACACGGCGACGAGACCGAATTCCAGAGGCGAACGAACTAAGCCGCCACGGGCGAATCACCGCGACACATGTCCGAACGACTCGTCGAACGTGCCCGCGAGGTGCTCGACAACGCCCACGTTCCTTACTCGGAGTACACCGTCGGTGCGGCGCTCGAAACGACTGACGGCGAGGTGTACGTCGGCTGTAACATCGAGAACGCGAACTACTCGAACAGCCTTCACGCCGAGGAAGTCGCCATCGCCGAAGCAGTAAAGAACGGTCACACCGAGTTCGCCCGTCTCGTGGTCACGTCGGGCGCACGAGACGGCGTGACGCCGTGTGGGATGTGCCGACAGACACTCGCGGAATTCTGCGACGACGACCTCCCGGTCATCTGTGACGAGGGGGACGGCGAGACGACAACGTACACGCTCGGTGAACTCCTCCCGAATACGATTACCGAAGAAATGGTACGCGGCTAAGTCGAGGGAGTTTTCGTGTCCGACTCTCGTCAGAATTAATCGACGTATTTGAATGTCACTTCTTCCTCAAACGAGAACGTAGAGGCGGTTGTAATCGTGCCGATTACCTCGAACGTGTCATCGTCGCCATAATCATTCAGCGTCCCATTGACGGTGTCCCCACCGTATATAGACTCATCTTCACAGTCCGCTGTCGCTTCGACACTGTTGCTGACAGTAAAGGCGTACTGAGACCCACCCTCGTCCCCTGAGACTACCACATCTCCTCCCGGGGTATCGTCTGAGCCGTACACGTCAGCTACAATATCGCCCTCAAGCGAAATTCTGGTAATCCAGCCGTCGAAGTCAATTATATCTTTGTCTCCCTCTACGTTTCCGTTAATCTTCGTTTTTCTGTCAAAGTCGTTTATTCTGTCATCTTCGAGGTTTCGGCCAGTTGCATTCGGGTCGTTGACGACCACTTCGTACTTTCCGTTTCCGTCGACGGTGAGCGTCTGCGGCTTGTCTGCGGCGACGGTCTGTACGTTTCCGAGGACGCCACCGGCGACGCCGGTAGCGACGAGGCTTTGCTTGACGAACGAACGTCGTGACACTCCGTCTTTCTCGAACATCGCAGTTGGAAGTGTTGTCTGGGTAACATTATAGTTTTATGACTGGACAAGATGACAAATTTAAAATTGAATTGATTTTACATTACTTATATTATTCTATTTAGTTAACATCTATCACAACGAACCGCCGTCACTTCGACGGCGAATTGGCATGTTTACGAGCGTAACGCGAAGGACCTTTTATCGGGCCGAGCGAACGCGGCGGGTATGACCGGCCACAGCGAGGACCCCAACGACGAGGTCCAGTACCACATCGAACTCGCCTCCGAAGACGTCGCAGACGCCGTCCTCCTGCCGGGGAACCCAGAGCGCGTGGACAAGGTGACGTCCCTGTGGGACGACCACGAGGAGAAAGCCTACCACCGCGAGTACCGAACTGCGACGGGAACGTACGACGGGACGCCGATTTCAGTCACCTCCACCGGAATCGGCAGTCCGTCGGCGGCTATCGCCGTCGAGGAACTCGCCCGTGTGGGCGCTGATACGTTCATTCGCGTCGGTTCGTGCGGTGCGATTCAACCGGAGATGGACGTGGGCGACCTCGTCATCACCTCGGGGGCAGTTCGACAAGAGGGGACCTCGAAAGAGTACGTCCGCGAGGATTACCCCGCCGTCGCCGACCACGAAGTCGTCTCTGCGCTCGTCGCGGCCGCGGAGCGACTCGATTACGACTACCACGTCGGACTGACGATGAGCGCGGACTCGTTTTACGCCGGGCAGGGCCGCCCCGGATTCGAGGGCTTTCGCGCCGCCGGAGCCGACTCGCTCGTCGAGGAACTGCAAGACGCGAACGTGAAGAACATCGAGATGGAAGCGTCGGCGCTCCTGACGATTGCGAACGTCTACGGACTCCGCGCCGGTGCCGTCTGTTCGGTCTACGCGAACCGGGTCACCGGTGAGTTCCGCACTGAAGGCGAGTCGCGGGCGGCAGAAGTGGCGAGCCTCGCGGTCCACCTCCTCGCCAAGATGGACGAGGTCAAACGCGAGGCCGGCGTTGACCGCTGGCACGCCGGACTCAGCCTCGAATAATCCGACAACCGTCGAACCCGTATTTCGACGCTACGAGGCGTATCGCACCCAAATCCCCCCGCGTTGGGAGCGAGTTTCAAAGCCCCTTTATCGGATGACTGCGCAGACGACGACATGAGCACGCAGGTCGTCGTTCTCGGCTCAGGGTACGCCGGGGCCGGCGCAGTAAAACGCCTCGAAGAAGAACTCGGTTACGACGCACAACTGACGTGGGTCGCCGAACACGACTACCACCTCGTTCTCCACGAGGTCCACCGATGCATCCGCGACCCGAGTGTCGAGTCGAGCATCACCATCCCGGTTGACGATATCAAATCCCCGGAGACGGAGTTCGTCAAAGGCCGCGCGACGAACGTCGATGTCGAGGAGAACGCCGTGGAACTCGAAGGCGGCGACACCGTGGACTTCGACTACCTGCTCGTCGCTATCGGCTCTTCGACCGCGTTCTTCGGCATCGAGGGACTCGAAGAGTTCGCCCACCAGCTCAAAGGTCTCGACGACGCCCGCGAGATTCACCAGGACATCAAACAGGCCGCAAAGGACGCCTCCCGAGACGACCCCGCAAAGGTCGTCATCGGCGGTGCAGGTCTCTCCGGCATCCAGACCGCCGCCGAAGTCGCCGAGTACCGCGATATGAACCGTGCCCCTATCGACATCCAAATCGTCGAGGGTATGGACGAGATATTCCCCGGCAACGACCCCGAACTCCAAGGCGCGCTCCGTCGCCGACTCGAAGAACTCGACATCGAAATCCTGACCGGCGACTTCATCTCGAAGGTTGACGAGGAGACGGTCTTCCTCGGCGGCGGCGAGGACGAAGCCCCGGAAGAACTGGACTACGACGTTCTCGTCTGGACCGGCGGCATCACTGGCCAGCCCGAAGCCCAGGAGATCGAACTCGAACAGGACGAGCGCTCCCACCGCTTTTTCGCCGAAGAGGACTTCCAGACGAGCAACGACCGCGTCTTCGCGGTCGGCGACTGTTCGCTCGTCGAACAGGGTCCCGACAACGTCGCGCCGCCGACGGCGCAGGCCGCGTGGGACGCCGCGGACGTCGCTGGCGAGAACATCGCCCGCGCCATCGCTGGCAAGCCCCTCAAGCGCTGGACGTTCACCGACAAAGGGACGGTCATTTCCATCGGTCACGACGCCGTCGCTCACGGCGTGAAGTTCCCCGTCGTCGGCGAGTTCCCGGTCAACGTCTTCGGCGGCCCGCTCGCCCGTCTGCTCAAGAAGGGAATCGCCGCGAACTGGATCTCCGACGTGACTTCCCCGAAGCGCGCGCTCTCCGCCTGGAACGACCTGTAAGCGAGCGACGCGCACGCGGTGAATCGGAACCGGGACGCGAGGTGCGTTCGGTGACGTACTGACTCTCTGATTTCGACCGTCTCGCTTCGTCTCTTCTCGTCGAGTTTCTGGTTTCGGTTTTGCCACTCGCGTTCCTCCGACTGCGGTTTGTGTTCGTGTCCGGCTCTTGGGGTCTCTTCGAGTGCTTCCCTATCACTTTCGCAGAATGCGTCTGTCGATACCGAGTCCAGTCTCTACGTCAACCCAAAGAGCGGTCGAACACGACCGGCGCTGTTGCTCGGGGACAGAAGAAGAGAGAAAGAAAGTCGGTGAGGCTCCGTGAGGCTTCAGTGCTGAGGTTCGCCGACGGGGGCCTGCATGTCGTCGATGCGCAGGATGAGGATGTTGCTCGTGTCGTCCTTGCCGTCGAGCGTGCCGTCGATGACGAGCTTCGAGAGCGGCGTCGGGCCGACGCGAATCTTGTCGCCCTCGTGGAAGTCACGAACCGAGCCTTGGACGTGAATCTCCGCGCGGCAGAGTTCGGGGTGGTGAACGCTGGAGAGGTCGATTCCATCGACGTTGACGCCCTCTACCTGCTCGTCGTTGTGGAACAGCGGCACCGATGCAGGCTCGTCCATCTTATCGACGTCGAGCGCTTCGTAGGCGTTTGCGGTCGGCTTGTAGCCACCCTTCGGTCCCGGGACGCCCTCGACGAGTTGGAGCGCTTTCAGACTCTGCATCTGGTTTCGGATGGTCCCCGGGTTTCGGTTGACTTCCTCTGCGATGTCCTCGCCCTTCACCGCGTCTTCAGATTCTCGATAGAGGTTGATGAGTGCGGTAAGGATAGTTTTCTGACTCGAAGTGAGCTCGATTGATGACATGGAGAGTGATTGGCTACATACGTCCTTAAATCCGATGGATGACGCCTCAAATCTACCGTTCGTTTACTTTGTGATGAAAGGCCATACATGAATGTTCATTTTGAACCGAGATTTAGACGAGATGCGGTCGATAGCACTATACGCCTCACGGGAGTGCGGTCGAATATGAACGGGAAACGAGTCCTCGTCACCGGCGGTGCCGGATTCATCGGCTCGAACCTCGCAAACCACCTCGCCGCGGATAACGACGTGGTTGCGGTTGACGACCTCTATCTCGGCACGCCAGAGAATCTCGACGACGCCGTGGAATTCCACGAAAAGAGCGTCCTCGACGACGACCTGCCGACCGAAGACGTGGACGTTGTGTTCCACCTCGCGGCGCTTTCGTCGTACAAGATGCACGAAGAAAACCCCACGAAGGGTGCTCGTGTCAACATCGAAGGGTTCGTGAACACGGTCGAACAGGCCCGCAACGACGGCTGTGATACGGTCGTCTACGCCTCCACGTCCTCGATTTACGGGTCACGGACCGACCCCTCGCCCGAAGACATGCCGGTCGAGGCTCGAACCGGCTACGAGGCGTCGAAGCTCGCCCGCGAACGCTATGCGGAGTACTTCCACAACCACTACGACATGCACCTCGCCGGCCTTCGGTTCTTCTCGGTCTATCAAGGCTTTGGCGGCGCGGAAGAACACAAAGGCGAGTTCGCCAACACCATCGCACAGTTCGCCGACAAGATAGCCAACGGCGAGTCGCCGGAACTGTTCGGTGACGGGTCACAGACGCGCGACTTCACGCACGTTGACGACATCGTCCGCGGAATCGAAGTCGCCGCAGACAACCGCCTACAGGGCATTTACAACCTTGGAACCGGCGAGAGCTACACGTTCAACGAGATGGTCCGAATGATAAACGAGGTTCTCGGTACTGATGTCGAACCGGCGTACATCGACAACCCACTCGACGTCTACGTCCACGACACGATGGCCGACTGCACCAAAATCCGGGCGGCGACCGGTTGGGAACCCCAAATCAGCTTCGAGGAAGGTGTCGAGCGCGTCTGCGAACCGTATCTGAACGAGTGACCGACCGGACGTCTAACTACTAAAACACGGCAACTGCTCTCTCTCTCGGAGACACCTTCGGTGCTGTCCCCGGTGTCGTCTCGGGAAGCGATTTGTTTCTTCCGTTGCCCTACGCCCGGCGACTAACCGGTGGAGGTAAACCGCCGGTATCTGTGAGTAGAATCATGGCGAAATCTGTCCGAATTATCGGCACCCCGACGGACTACGGGGCGAATCGGCGCGGTGTGGATATGGGACCTTCTGCGATTCGGTACGGTGGACTCACGAAACAACTCGAAGCCGCCGACGTCTCGCCATCGGATGCGGGGGACCTCACGGTCCCACACCTCGCAACGCGTGATGCGGATGCGGGCGCGGCGAACGCAAAGCACATCAACGAAGTCGAAGAGGTCACGACGACCCTCGCGGACGCCGTCTCCGACGCGATTTCGGATGGCGTCACCCCGCTCGTCCTCGGCGGTGACCACTCGATTGCAATCGGCTCGATGGTCGGAAGCGCCCGCGACGCCGACATCGGCGTCGTTTGGTTCGACGCCCACGGCGACTTCAACACGCCCGAGACCTCGCCGTCCGGAAACGTCCACGGCATGCCGCTTGCCGCCGCGCTCGGTATCGGCGACTTCGAAGGTGTCAAGTGGGCGAACGCGCCGCGCTTGAAGGAAGAAAACGTCGCTATCGTCGGTCTCCGTGACGTCGACGAAAACGAGACCGCGGCGATTCACGACAGCGACGTTACCGCCTACACGATGTCTGATATCGACGAACGAGGCATCACCGACGTCACTCTCGACGCGCTCGACGTGGCGACGAGCGGCACCGACGGCGTCCACGTCAGTCTCGACCTCGACTGGCTCGACCCCCGCGAGGCTCCCGGGGTCGGGACGCCCGTCCGCGGCGGTGCGACGTACCGCGAGGCCCACACCGCGATGGAACTCGTTGCAGAGTCGGGAGCGATGCGTTCGCTCGAACTCGTCGAGGTCAACCCCATCCTCGACGAACACAACGAGACGGCCACGCTCGCAACCGAACTCGCCGCCAGCGCCTTCGGAAAGCGTATCCTCTGATGGCAACTCCGAGAGAGGCACCCGCGCCGCACGATTTGGCCGCCGGAGTCGTCGTGCTTCGGGACGAGTCGGTACTCGCGGTGTACGAGAAAGACCGCTGGGGTCTCCCGAAAGGTGGGTCAGAACCCGGGGAGTTCTTCTCCGAAACGGCCGCCCGCGAGGCCGCAGAGGAGACCGGTCTCGACGTGGAGATTCAGTCGCTCGCGTTCACGAGCGAGATTCGCGGCCCTGACCGGCGAATCTACCTCCAGCGGTTCTATCACGCGACCGAACAGGGCGACCCGGTCGAACCGGCTCCGTGCGACCCCGACGACGAAATCGAGCAAGCGGAGTTTCTGCCGCTTTCAGAACTCGGGTCGGCGCTCACCTACCGGCCGCGGGTCGAGCCGTTGCGCGAGTGGCTTCGGGACCGTAAACCCCGACACTACACGTACGACCTGACGACCGAACCGGCGACGGTTGACGAGTAGCTCCCGCGGGAACGCGACCCGAGGATTCAGTTGTCTGTTCTGACGATACCGTTCGATGGCGGGTTCTCCAGCCGACTTCGCCCGCGAGAGCGACAGCGATACCGCCGTCGATACCACCGACCGGCGGGAAACCTCTAGGCAAACCCCGAAAACCCCCCCACCGAGCCGGCGTCGTCGGTGCTCCTCGAACGATTCACGGTTTCGCGTCGGACGGCCGCCGAATGGGTCGCGCTCAGCACCACCGGGGTTCGTCGCTACCGTGTTCGTCTTTGGCGGACTGTACGCCGCCGTAACCGGCCGAACCGACGCAGAGTCGGCGAGGAAACTACTCGTCGTCAGCCGGAATCTCGTCAGCCGACTCGTTGGCGCGTTCGGTCGATTCGTCGTCAGCCGACTCGCCGTCGGCAAGCGCGTTTTCCGACGTTTCGTCGTCCAGTTCGTTTTCGTCTTCGCTCATCGCGGCCGGAATCACATCGACTGACGCGACGGCGTCGCCCGATTCGATGTCCATGACGATGACGCCCATCGTGTTGCGGCCGACCGTCGAGATGTCTTCGACGGGGGTCCGGAGAATCTGGCCTTCGTCGGACATGACGACGAGGTGGTCGCCTTCGCCGACGGTGTTGATAGCGCACACCGGCCCGTTTCGCTCGTTCGTCTTGATGTCGATGAGGCCCTTCCCGTTGCGCGACTGCGCGCGGTACGCGTCGAGGTCGGTCCGTTTTCCGTAGCCGTTTTCGGTGACGGTAAGCACCCAACTGTGGTGGGTCTCGTCGATGGCGGCGACACCGGCAACCACGTCGTCACCGGTGAGGTTGATGCCGCGGACACCGCGTGCGGAGCGACCCATGGCACGAACCTCGTCTTCGTCGAACCGGATTGACATGCCCTGTTCGGTGCCGATAACGAGGTCTCGGGTGCCGTCTGTAACCTCCACATCGGCCAGTTCGTCGCCCTCGTCGAGTTTGGTGGCGATGATACCGGTCGAGAGGATGTTCTGGAACTTATCGACGCTGGTGCGCTTGATGTAGCCGTCTCGCGTCACCATCGTCAGGTAGCCGTCTATCTCTTCGAGGTCGTCGCAGTTGACGACGGCGGTGATCTCCTCGCCGTCGTCGAAGTCGAGGAGATTGACAGCCGACTTGCCGCGGGCCGTCCGCGACATCTCGGGCACCTGGTAGGCTTTGAGTTGGTAGACCTGTCCGTGGTTGGTGAAACACAACAGGTCGTCGTGCGTGTTCGTGACGAACACCGACGAGACGTTGTCGCCTTCCTTGAGGTCGGTCCCGATGATGCCCTTGCCGCCGCGGTGTTGGGCGCGGAACTGCGAAACCGGCATGCGCTTGATGTAGTCGTCTTCGCTGACGACGACGACCACGTCTTCTTCGGGAATGAGGTCGGCGCGCGTGACCTCGCCGGTGTTGGCGACGAAGGACGTGCGGCGTTCGTCCGCGTACTGGTCTTTGATTTCGAGGAGTTCCTCCTCGATGACTGCGTCGAGTTCCGACTGGTCGCCGAGAATGGTTTCGAGACGCTCGATGGTGTCTTGGACGTCATCGTACTCGTCTTCGATTTCGGCCGCTTCCATCGAGGTGAGCGAACCGAGTTGCATCGAAACGATGTGATTCGCTTGGTCCTCCGAGAAGCCGAAGGCCGGGAGGGGTTCGCCGTCAACCTCGACGGTCACTTCCCCACGGAGTGCGGCCTTCGCGTCGTCACGGCTCTCGGAATTCCGAATCGTCTCGACCACGTCGTCGATGTGTTCGAGGGCCTTCAGCCGGCCTTCGAGGATATGCGCGCGGTCTTCGGCCTCGGTGAGTTCGTACTCGGAGCGCCGCCGAACCACGTCGCGGCGGTGGTCGAGGTAGTGCTGAAGCGTCTCTTTGAGTGTGAGGACCTGCGGTTGGCCGTCAACGAGCGCGAGGTTGATGACGCCGAAGGTCGATTCGAGGTGGTTGTCGAGCAGTTGGTTCTTGACAACCTCGGCTATCGCGCCGCGCTTGAGTTCGATGACGACGCGGATACCGTCGCGGTCGGACTCGTCGCGGATGTCGCGGATACCCTCGATTTTGCCGGCGTTGACGTCGTCGGCGATGCGCTCTATGAGGCGGGCCTTGTTCTCCTGATACGGGAGTTCGTTGATGACGATGCGGCCTTCCTCTTCTTCGACCTCGTAGTCGGCGCGGACGCGGACGCGACCGCGACCCGTCTTGTACGCCTTGTGGACCGCGTTGCGGCCGACGATGTTCGCGCCGGTCGGGAAGTCCGGACCCTTGACGTGTTCCATCAGGTCCGAAACGGTCGCGTCGGGGTTCTCGATGAGTTCGACGGTCGCGTCGATGACTTCTCCGAGGTTGTGCGGCGGGATGTTCGTGGACATCCCAACCGCGATACCGGACGACCCGTTGACGAGTAGGTTCGGGAACGACGACGGCAGGACTGTCGGTTCCTGCTTGCGGTCGTCGTAGTTCGATTGGAAATCGACGGTGTCCTTGTCGATATCTTCGAGGAGTTCCTCGGCGATTGGGGCCATCCGCGCTTCCGTGTACCGCATCGCGGCTGGCGGGTCACCGTCAACGGACCCGAAGTTCCCCTGTCCATCCACGAGGGGGTAGCGCATCGAGAAGTCCTGCGCCATGCGCGCGAGGGCGTCGTAGATGGCGGAGTCACCGTGCGGGTGGTAGTCTCCCATCGTCTCGCCCACGATGGACGAGGACTTGCGGTGCGACGAGTGGGCGGTCACGCCGGCTTGGTCCATCGCATAGAGGATGCGCCGGTGAACCGGCTTGAGACCGTCGCGCACGTCGGGGAGTGCGCGACCCGCGATGACCGACATCGCGTAGTCGATGTACGACTGTTCCATCTCGTCTTCGATGCGTGCGTTCTTGATTTCGGCCGCGATACCCGCGCCCGGTTCGAATGCATCTGGTGTCTCAGAACTCATATTAGATATCCACCCACTCGGCGTCTGTCGCGTGGTCTTTGATGAACTGCTTTCGCGGTTCGACGGCGTCGCCCATCAGGATGCTAAACATGCGGTCGGCCGCGGCGGCGTCCTCGACCGTGATGCGCTTGAGGACGCGATTTTCGGGGTTCATCGTCGTCTCCCACAACTGGTCGGGATTCATCTCGCCGAGACCCTTGAACCGCTGGACCTGCGTGGGGTTGCCGTTGCACTTTTCTTCGACGATGCGGTCGCGGTCCGATTCGGTCATCGCGTCGTAGGTGTTGCCGCGGTAGCGAACGCGGTACAGCGGCGGTTGGGCCGCGTACACGTAGCCCGCTTCGATGAGGGGACGCATGTGCCGGTAGAGAAGCGTCAAAAGCAACGTCCGGATGTGTGCCCCGTCGACGTCGGCGTCGGTCATCAGAATGATGCGCTGGTAGCGCGCCTCGTCGATGTCGAACTCGTCGCCGATACCCGCACCGATGGCAGTGATGAGCGCCCGAACCTCGTCGTTTTCGAGGATGCGGTCGAGACGGTGTTTCTCGACGTTCAGAATCTTCCCTTTGATGGGGAGAATCGCTTGGAATTTCCGGTCTCGGCCCTGCTTCGCAGAGCCACCCGCGGAGTCGCCCTCCACGACGAACAGTTCGGACTTCGTGGGGTCACGACTCTGACAGTCGGCGAGTTTTCCGGGGAGCGCCGTCGATTCGAGCGCCGACTTTCGGCGTGTGAGTTCTTCGGCCTTCTTCGCGGCGCGGCGAGCCTTCGCCGCTTCGACGGCCTTCATGACGATTGCTTGTGCCGTTCCGGGGTTCTCTTCGAAGAACGTCCCGAGCTGTTCGTGGGTGATCGACTCGACGATACCGCGGACTTCGCTGTTGCCGAGTTTCGTCTTCGTTTGGCCCTCGAACTGCGGGTCGGGGTGTTTGATCGAGATGACCGCGGTGAGACCTTCACGAATGTCTTCGCCTTTCAGCGAGTCGAGGTCGTCGAGCAGATTGTTGCTCCGCGCGTAATCGTTGATGACGCGGGTCAACGCGGTCTTGAACCCGGTCAGGTGGGTTCCCCCTTCTCGGGTGTTGATGTTGTTGGCGAAGGCGTGAATAGAGCCTTGCAGTTCGTCGGTCGCCTGCATGGCGATTTCGACTTCGATGTTCTCCGCTTCGTCCTCGTAGTAGATGATCTCGTCGTGGAGCGCCGTCTTCGTCTCGTTGAGGTACTCGACGAACTCGCGGATACCGCCCTCGAAGAGGAACGTGCTCGATCCGTCGGTGCGCTCGTCGGTGAGCGTGATTTCGACGCCGGAGTTGAGGAACGCGAGTTCGCGGAGACGGTTTTCGAGCGTCTTGAACTGGAATTCGGTGGTCTCGAAGATTTCGCCTTCCGGCCAGAACCGGATTGTCGTCCCGGTGTCTTCGTCGGGTTCGAGGTCGCGGATGCGCTGGAACTGATCCGGCTTCGGCTCGCCGTGTTCGAAGCGGTGCGTCCAAACTGCCCCGTCGCGCTTGACTTCGACTTCGAGTTTCTGCGAGAGCGCGTTGACGACGGAGACGCCGACACCGTGGAGACCGCCGGACACTTGGTAGGACTTGTTGTCGAACTTCCCGCCCGCGTGGAGGACGGTCATGATGACCTCCAGTGCGGGTCGGTCGTACTGTTCGTGCGTATCTACCGGAATCCCGCGTCCGTTGTCCGTGACGCTGACTGAACCATCTTCGTGGAGGGCCACTTCGATAGCGTCGCAATACCCCGCAAGCGCTTCGTCGATAGAGTTATCGACAACTTCGTAGACGAGGTGGTGGAGTCCGCGAGAATCGGTGGACCCGATGTACATCGCCGGACGCTTTCGAACGGCTTCCAGCCCTTCGAGGACCTGAATCTGCCCGGCCCCGTACTCGTTATCCTGTGACATCTGAAGTGGCCTAGGATAGCCCGTCCCTTAAAGGCTCTCACGCGCGGGCGCGAACTACCTACTGAAGCCCTGCTTTGCGACTTGAGCGCAGTCTGGCGGTCTCGGCGTTTACCTAAAAACCCGCGCGTGTCGGTGTCATTCACACTCGCCACATCTGTTGGTAGCAGTACTCACGCCTCAGGAAACCCGGTTTCACTTCCACTCTGGTGCCGGTGGGTACTTAACGTGGGACTGGGTAGATGCGGAACAGGAAATGACGTCGTTCCAGTCGACACTCGGTGACGAGCCGGGGATCGCAGAGGAGTTGGCCAAGGGCCAGCGGGAGATCTCCATCGCCGAGTTCTTCGAGAAGAACAAGCACATGCTGGGCTTCGACAGCGGAGCCCGCGGGTTGGTCACCGCCGTCAAAGAGGCGGTTGACAACGCGCTCGACGCCACGGAGGAAGCGGGCATCCAGCCCGACATCTACGTGGAAATCGCCGAGGCGGGCGACTACTACCGCCTCGTTATCGAAGACAACGGGCCGGGCATCACGAAAGAACAGTTGCCCAAAGTGTTCGGGAAGCTCCTCTACGGTTCTCGCTTCCACGCACGCGAACAGTCCCGTGGCCAGCAGGGTATCGGTATCTCAGCGGCCGTCCTCTACTCGCAACTGACGAGCGGAAAGCCCGCGAAGGTGACGAGTCGCACACAGGGCGCAGAAGACGCCGAGTACTTCGAACTCGTCATCAACACGGACCAGAACGAACCCGAGATTCGCACGGAGAAGACGACCTCGTGGGACCGCCCCCACGGAACGCGAATCGAGTTGGAGATGGAAGCGAACATGCGCGCACGCCAGCAACTTCACGACTACATTCTCCACACCGCGGTCGTGAACCCACACGCGCGACTCGAACTCCGCGAACCCGGACTCGACGAACCGCTGAAGTTCGAGCGGGCGACCGACCAACTCCCGGAACAGACGACCGAAATCCGCCCGCATCCTCACGGCGTCGAGCTCGGGACGCTCTTGAAGATGCTCACGGCGACCGAATCGTACTCTATCTCCGGATTTCTCCAAGAGGAGTTCACACGGGTCGGTTCGAAGACTTCCAGTAAGATTCACGACGCCTTCCGCGACCGGCACTTCGGCCGCGAGATGACGTGGCGAACGCCCGCTTCGACCGACGCCGACGAACTCGTCGCGGTCGTCGAAGACGCCGTCGCCAACAAGGGCAAAGACGCCACGGCGGCGTTCGCCGAGGAACTGGTCGAGACTGTCGTCGGCAAGGACCGAATCGCACACGAGGAACTGCTCACCATCGTCGGCAACGTCTCCGAATCGGTCGGCGACGAGACCGACACGTCGTTCGGCGATACCGTCCAGTCGAACGTCGTAGAAGCGCTGTGGCCCGTTCTCACCGACGACCGCGAGGACGACGTGTACGCCATCATCGACGACGTGACGACCACGCAGAAAGACGACGCCGGGAAACTGTCGATGGCGCGGTCTATCGCCACGCAGTTCGCCGAGACGACCGGTCCGGCAGACCGCGCGCCCCGCGGTGACATCGCGGAGTTCGTCTCGTGGGCCGCCGAGCGAACCAAAGAACGCGAAGACGAGACCTACGGCGAGACGGCCCGCGAGAAGATCGTCGATGCCATCTGGTCGCGCATGCGAACCGTCGGCGACGACGTCCCCAACGTCCGCGACGTAGCGGACGACCGCGACCTCGCCCGCGACCTGCTCGACGCGATGCGCGAGACGGACATCCTCGCGCCGCCGACCGATTGCCTATCGCCAATCTCTGCAGAACTCGTCGAAGCGGGCCTGAAAAAGGAGTTCGACGCCGATTTCTACGCGGCCGCGACCCGTGACGCCGAAGTTCACGGCGGCGACCCGTTCATCGTCGAAGCCGGAATTGCCTACGGCGGCGAACTCAAATCCGAGGGGAGCATCGACCTGCTCCGGTTTGCCAACCGCGTCCCCCTCGTCTACCAGCAGGGCGCGTGTACTATCACGCACGTCGTCAAGGATATCGGCTGGCGAAACTACAACCTCGACCAACCGGGCGGAAGTGGCATGCCGAGCGGTCCGGCGGTGTTGATGGTTCACGTCGCGTCCACGAACGTTCCGTTCACGAGCGAGTCCAAGGACGCACTCGCCGACGTTCCGGCGATTCAAGACGAGGTCGAACTCGCAATCCGCGAGGCGGCCCGCGAACTCAAATCCTACCTTTCGAAGCGCCGGTCGCTCCAGAAACGCCGCAAGAAACAGGACGTACTCGGCCGCATCCTCCCGCAGATGGCGACGAAGCTCTCGGAGGTCACCGAGCGAAACGAACCGAACATCGACGGCGCGCTCGCTCGCATCATGAACAACGTAAGTATCGAACGAACCGTCGAAGACGGGTCGGTCACACTCACGGTGAAGAACTATTCGAGCACCAACGAGTCGCCCGATATCACGGATATTGTCTCCGCCGAACCGCAGGGACTCAACGGCGAAGCGTCCGTCGTTGACCTCGACGGCGAGTGGTTCGTCAAGTGGAACCCCGAGGTGTCGTCCGGCGAGACGGCGACACTCACGTATTCGGTCGCACAGGACGCGTCGTTCGACATCAACGTGGACGGCGTCGAGACTGAGAAACTCACGGTGAACGTATAATGGCATCCGACTCGAAAACGCCCGAAGAAGTCGCCCGCGAACGACTCATCGACCTCGCGGCGGAGTTTTACGACCAGTTCGACGCGGGGGAGATTCCGGAGATGACGCTCCCGACGCGGACGAAAAGCAACATCGAGTACGACGAAGACTCGAACGTCTGGGTCTACGGCGACCGAACCTCGACGCGCTCGGCCAACAGCGTCCGCGGCGCGCGAAAGCTTCTGAAGGCCGCCTACACCATCGAGTTCCTCGCGCGGCAACTCGAAGAAGACCGGTCGTCTACCCTGCGTGAACTCTACTATCTCTCCGAATCGTGGGACGCAGAGGAGGCGCACTTCACGGGACAGGACGAATCGAACCAACTCATCGAAGACCTCGAAATCGTCTCGGAGGTCACCCGCGAGGACTTCCACATGCGCCCCGAGGAGTCCGGTGCGACGCTCATGGGACCGCTCGAACTCCGCGAGCAGACGCGCCGCGGCGAACGCGACATCCACTGTCAGATGGACGTCGGCGAGGGCGGGTACCAGATTCCGAACAACCCGGATACGATAGAGTTCCTCGACCACGACATCGACTTCGTGCTCTGTGTCGAGACCGGTGGGATGCGCGACCGGTTGGTCGAAAACGGCTTCGACGACGAGTACAACGTTCTCGTCGTCCACCTGAAGGGCCAACCGGCGCGTGCGACCCGTCGTATCACGAAGCGCCTCCACGACGAACTCGACCTGCCGGTCGTCGTCTTCACAGACGGTGACCCGTGGTCCTACCGCATTTTCGGCTCTGTCGCCTACGGCTCTATCAAATCGGCGCACCTCTCGGAGTACCTTGCGACGCCCGAAGCGAAGTTCGTCGGCATCCAGCCACAGGACATCGTGGACTACGACCTGCCGACAGACCCGCTCGCGGATTCGGACATCAACGCGCTCCAGTCCGAACTCGAAGACCCGCGCTTTATGACCGACTACTGGAAAGAGCAAATCGAACTCCAACTCGACATCGGCAAGAAGGCCGAACAGCAGGCGCTCGCGGCCCGCGGTCTCGACTTCGTGACAGAAGAGTACCTCCCGACCCGTCTCGACGAGATGGGTATCATCTGAGGCGGCTGACCCGGCGAACGAGCGGTCGGTTCGTCCCGCTTTCGGCTCGATTCGGTGTTTCTTTTGAGGTTAGGGATACAGTCCGTCACCGCGGAACCCGTCGAAAAACCGTCTGACGATGCCGTTTAGCTCTCGCGGCTCGCTCACTGCGAGGTCGTGACCGACGCCCTTGAACAGCGCGAGGGTCCCGTCGTCGATGCCGGCTTTGGTCTCGCGGAGTCGCGGGACCGGGAATAGTCGGTCGGCGTCGCCCGCGGCGACGAGCGTCGGCGCGTCGATACCGTCCAGCACGTCGCGCGAATCGTGTTCGAGACAGGCGGTACAGGAGACGACCGCATCCGCAGGAACGACGGGTCTGAAGTCCACGAACCGCCCGGCGAGTCCGAGGAACGTCGGCGCGAGTTTCTGTTCGTAGCCGGTGGCGGCTTCGCGCTCCATCTCGGCGACGGCCTCGGCCCACTTTCCTTTGCCGGCCAAGTTCCGCCAGCGCCGCAGTGCGTTTTCGCCGTGGCCACCGAGTCGAGTCGCGGCCGAGACGAGCGCCACGGAATCGACGTAATCGCCGTAATCGGCGGCGAGGTACTGTGCGACGAGACCGCCCATCGAGACGCCGATAACGTCCACCGGCCACAGGTCGTGTTCGTCGATGACGGTGGCGTAGCCGGCGGCCATGTCGCGGGTGGACGTGCCGACCGGCAGGTGTTGCGAGCGGCCGACGACCCAGACGTCGCGGTCGGAGAACTCACGGAACAGACCGCTCAGAACCATCGCAGTCCCGCGGCTCGGAGCGGTTCGCTGGAACGCGTCGGAGAGACCGGGAAGCACGAAAACCGGGTCGGCGTCGGCGTCGCCGAAGCGGTAGTAGGGACGTCGGCCGTCGAGCATGCCGTAGTCGAGGTCCATACTCCAAGTGATGGCCTGACGAAAGAAAATCGTTCTGTCCGATTACACCGTTTTGAGAACGGTTCAGAGCTGTGTCGGGTCGTCGAGGACGACCGGAATCCCGCGTTTCGCCACGTCTACGACGAACGCCTCCTCGTCGGCTTCGAGAACCGGGATGGTGTCGTAGTGGACGGGCAACACGAGGTCGGGGTCGAGCACGTCCGCGAGGTCGGCGGCTTCGTGACGGTCCATCACGACCGACCCACCGATGTTGGCGAGGAACAGCGAGACTTCGAGGTGGCGGAACCCTTCGAGCACGTCCGAATCGCCCGGCCAGAAGACCGACCGGTCACCAATCGAGATGCGGTACGCACAGCCGAGTCCGCGCGGATGGTACGGCTCGCCGTTCTCCCGCAGGTGAGACCCGTCGGGGTCGTTGAAGGCCGGGAGTGACCACACGTCAACTTCACCGACGGTGAGAAAGTCCTCCTCGCCGACGCGAATCGTTTCGTACGGCAGGTCTTCGACGGGAACCACGTCGCGGTCGATGTTCGCGGCATCGACGCCCTCGAAGGCGACGACGGTCGCATCCGAGTTTGCGACCTGCTCGATGGCATCAGAGTCGTAGTGGTGGTCGTGCGTGACGAGAATCAGGTCGCCGTCGCGGGCGTAATAGTCGTCGAGGACGCCGTAGCGGCCGGGGTCGAAGTAGACGACGAAACCGTCGGGCGACTCGATGCGGACGGTGGCGTAGCCGAGCCACGAAACGTCGAGGCCGTCGTGTGCGATGGTCATAGCTGGTGAGAGGCCCTGCCGACTGAAAAACACGACTACTGCGACTGTGAGTCCGTTCGTTTCACCCTACTGCGACTCGGCGAGTCGCTCCACGCGCGTCAGCGAATCCGCCGTGTCAGCGGTCTTGTCCGCCCGCACGGAGACGAACCGCGGGAACCGAAGCGCGTACCCCGACGAGTACGTCGGCGACGCCTGAATCTCCTCGTAGCCGACTTCGAAGACGACAGACGGGCGAATATCGACCTCTTTGCCCGATTCACGCTCGATTTCGGGTTCGAGCAGTTCGGTCAGTTCGACTAACTCTTCGTCTGTGATGCCGGTCGCAACCTTACCGATGGTTTCGAACTCATCGTCGTCCGACTCAGATTCGACGCGGGCCGAAAGCAGGAACGTGCCGAGATACTTCGCGCGACGGCCTTCGCCCCACTCCGCGCCCGTCACCACGAGGTCTAACGTCTCCACGTCGGGTTTTCGCTTCAGCCAGTGTTTCCCGCGGTCGCCCGGCGAGTAGGTCGCTTCGGGATTTTTCAGCATAATCCCCTCGTGGCCGGATTCGAGCGCGTCGGATTCGTACGCGGCGATTTCGTCGGGGTCGTCCGTAAGAAGCAAGTCGGATACGGCGTCCGAATCGCTCCCGAGGACTGTCGACAGTCGGTCGTGTCGCGTCGTGAGCGGTTCGTTCAAGAGGTCGTCGCCGGCGGCGTGCAGGCAGTCGAACGCCCGGAGTTCGACGCGGACTTCCTCGCGCATTCGGCCCACGTCGTGTTTACGGCGGAACCGGCGCAAAATCTCCTGAAACGGGAGCGGTTCGCCGTCGTCGTCCATGGCGACCACTTCGCCGTCAAGGATGACCGGTTCGTCAACCGCGTCCGCGACGAACTCGACAACTTCCGGAAGCGCGCCCGTCACGTCCTCCATGTTCCGCGAGAACAACGACACGTCGCCCTCGTCGTCGCGGTGGACCTGCACGCGCGCGCCGTCGAACTTCGTCTCGACCGCCGCGGTTTCCCACTCGTCGAGCGCGTCGGCGGCGGTCCCCGCCTGCGCCAGCATCGCCTGTACGGGGCGGCCGACTTCGAGGCGGACCTCGTCGAGACCGGACTCGGCCTCATCGCGGGTCACTTCGGCGACCATGCCGTAGTCGTTCGAGACCTGTAGCGCGCGGGCGACGGCGGCGATAGCCTCGTCGCGGCGGTCACGGGCGGCCGTCTCGGTCTCCGAATCCGCGTCGTCGTCGCGGATTGCGGCGGCGTCAGCGTCGGTGACGAGGAACGCCTCTGCGATTGCGTCGCGGACAGTCCCTTCGCCGACACCGATACGCATCTCGGAGAGGACGAGTCGCGCGAGGAACCGCGCCTCGTCGGAGTCGGTTCGGTTGAACAGTCCGTAGAGCGTTTTGAGCTTGGTTTCTTCGCTCCCGGACCCCGAGGCGGCGGCGAGCGCGCGCAGTTCGGAATCGACTTCGGCGACGGTCAGAGTCTCTCGTCCGCCGGCGCCGAACGCGGCAAGACCGCGTTGGCCGCCGAAGTCGTAACTCGCGGCGACGGCACCGATTTCGCCGCGGTCGGCGAGCCGGGTTTCCACGTCGTCGGCAGAGACGTTCGTGCCGGCCGCGCGAGCGATTGCTTCGTGGCAGAGTCGCGGGCCGATATCGAGTGTGGTCGAGTCCCACGCGGGAAAGACGCGGCCTTGGACGAAGCGGGCGACCGTCGGGAGGTCGTCGTCCGCGTCGCAAAAGAGGTCAGCCAACAGCGAGATGACGGCGAGGTCCGCGCTCTCGGCTTCGATTTCGGCGGCGCGGGAAGCGAACTCGGCGAACTCCATCGACGCAGACTATCGCCGCCCGGAGCAAAAGCGTCTCGACAGTCGTCGGGCGTGTGATTCGCTGTCGAACGACTCCCTTGCCGGGAAGTTCAAGAGTCTTGCCGCTCGAACGGCGGGTATGAGCGACGACCTCGCAGAGCGCGTTGAAGACGTGCTCGCGGTCGACGCGGCCGAGTTCGAAGCACAAGCGAACGCCGACGCCGACGTTCTCAAGCGCGAACTGCGCGAGGGAACCTTCGACAACCACCAGTCGATTGTCGGGTTGGAGTACGAGTTTTACGCCGTCTCCGACGGCCGATGGTCCGCGAGCGAAGACGACGTACACGCGCTTATGCGGGTCCCACGGCGACTGCTCGGACTCATGGGCTTCGAAAAGGAGTTGGGACTGCACAACGCCGAGATGACGACGAGTCCGCAACCGCTGAACCCCCACGGACTTCGCGCACAGGAGTCCGAGGTTCGCGCCCGCCTCGACGCCGCGCTCGATTGCGCCGCCGCCGAGGGGATGCGTCTCGTCTCCGACGGGATGTGGAGTATCCCCCCCGCCGGCGAGAGCGCCACCGAGTACCTCACCGACTCCGTCGCCGACGACGGCGTCCGCCTCGCAACGAACATGAGCAACTCGGTTCGGTACCACGCGATGGCTAACGGCCCGACTGCGCCGCCGTCGTTTACTCTCGAAGCGCCGCACGTCTCTCTCGAAGCGGACACCGTGATGCCCGAGGCGCTCATCACGTCGATTCAACCGCACTATCAGGTACCACACGCGGCCGACCTGCCGTTTTTCTTCAATTACGCGCTCCGCATCGCCGGGCCGCTTCTCGCACTCGGTGTCAACTCGCCGTTCTTCCCGGCGGACCTCTACGACGACGAGGCGACGGCGGCGGAGATTCTCGACGACGGCTGGGACGAACACCGCATCGCCGTCTTCGAATCGGTGCTCAACTCCGGCGACCACGAGAAGGTCATGTTCCCACGTGACCTCACGACCGTCGAAGACGCCGTTGACCGTGTGGTTTCGGACTCCACGATGGTTCCGATGTCTGTCGAGCGGGGCGACCGATTCGACGACGCGTTCGCTACGCTCCGCCGCAAACACGGCACCTACTGGCGTTGGGTCCGACCAGTGTTCGATGGGGCATCGCGCTCCTCGGCGAACGCCCGCATCGAGTTCCGTCCCATCGCGGGCCAGCCAACCGTCCGCGACTCCGTGGCGTTCCAAGCCGCCTTCGCGGGACTCATGGAACGTCTGCCTCGGCAGGACCACCCCAGCATCGACATCGCGTGGGAGACCGCCGAGAAGAACTTCTACACGGCGATGCGCGAGGGTCCCCACGGCGACATCTACTGGCTCGACGCCGACGGCGACGAAGTGTCGGGCGCGGAACTCTACGAGGACCTGCTCGTCCACGCCCGCGACGGTCTCCGACTCGCCGGGTGTTCGAAACAAGAGGCGAACTACTACCTCGAACCCCTGCGGAAACGCGTCGAAACGGGCGTCACGCCAGCAGACTGGAAGCGCGCCCGCGTCGAGGACGCACTCGACGACGGGGCCGACTTCGAGATGGCGCTCCACAAAATGCAACGTGAGTACGTCGAACAGCAGTCAGAGACGCTTCTCGAAGGCGCGTTCGCGGACTGGTTCTAACGGGACCGACCCGCACGAACCTCACGGATTGTCCTCCCACCATTTTGTCGAAGAAACAACTATTGAATCGCCCGACTAAGGCGCAGTATGGTCACCCGTCGAACGACAGCGCTCGTGCAACTCGGCCTCTCGCTTTTCGCGTCGCTCTGGATGCTCCTGCTCCGGAAGATACGTCAGGACAGCGCAGACGAACAGCACGCGCCCGCTCGTTTGTCTCTCGTCGGACTCGTCGCGGGAGGGGTCCGCGGGGTCGGCCACCTGTGGGCGGACGACCGCGATTTCTGGCAGGTTCGGACGAGTCGGCGGCGTCGTTTTTTCGCCAGTCTCGTGACGACGGCGGTCGATGTTCGGCTGTCGTCCCGTAGCGAATCGTTCAACGACAGTTTCACGCTCGGACACCTCCTCGGAGCGACCGTCTACCGAGTCTGGTTCGGTCTCCTTCGGCCGCTTCCGGAAGCAAACGGCTGAGAGACGATTGCGGGAGCCGGGACGCGGTCAGAAGCGGTGACCCACGTCGAAAACGGAGCGGCGACTGAAACGCGAGTCCCGCAGGTACGCGACGGGTGGAAACGAATAGAAAACGAGCGTGCCTATTCGAGGCCTTCGAAGTTCTGGTGGCGCTGGATATCGACGCCCTCGTCGGTGACGACGGCGATGTTGATGCCGTTGCCCGACGCGAGGTCGCGTTCGACCGCGGAGCGAATCGCCTTCGTGGCGACTTGCTTTGCCTCGTCGATGCTCAGGTCGTCGGAGAACTCCTGTTCGAGCACACCGAGAGCATACTGGCTCCCGGAACCGGTGACGGTGTACTCCTCTTCGAGGATGGAGCCTGCGGGGTCGATGCTGTAGATGTGTGCGCCGTCGTCGTCAACGCCGCCGAGGATGGGCTGGACGATGTAGAAGCCCCCGGTGCGGAGGAAGTTACCGACGAGCGTCGAAAGCGCCTGCATGCTCATGTCCTCGCCGCGGCGGGACTCGTAGAGTCGCACTTCGGCGCGGAGCGAGCTAATGAGCGACTGGGCGGCGGAAACCGACCCAGCGATGGTCAGCGCGCCAGTCGGGTGAACCTCTTCGACCTTCTGGACGTCCTTCGAGGAGACCATCGGACCGAGGCTCGCGCGCATGTCAGTTGCGAGGACGACGCCTTCGTCCGTCTTGATGCCGACCGTGGTCGTTCCGGTCTTCGTCTCTTTGTCACCGAGCGAGTCGGCTCGACGCTCGGCGTGGTGGAACTCGCCGAGTTCGGGGCCGTACACGTTCGAGTGGTCGCCGTTGAGCGAGTCGAGACGGCCGGAGAACTCGTCGTGAGTCGGGGTACGCATTGTCTGCGATTGCACTTCGGCGCTGATAAATGCAACCCTTCACCTCGCCGTTGCCGGTGCTGTGCTGTCTGACGCCCGTCATCGCGGTGTCGCGTCGCTCTCGATGCGAAGAACAAAACACCTGTATGCGCCGTGTTACCGGCTTGCGGCGCGTTCGTAGGCTGTCCCGGTCGTCTCAACGAGACGCTGGACTGGGAGGGTCACACCCATACGGCGGGCGGCGAGCGCGATGGGGAGCAGTGCAATGCCGGCGGCGACCGACAGTTGGTAGACGGCGAATAGGCCGTAGTGTTTCAAGCGGGGGAACATTACCGTGTCCTCAGTCGTGGCTCGGGTGGTCCCCCAATATAAGTCTTTCTTCGACGCCCGTGAGACGAACCCGGCGCTGTCTTGCGATTTTCAAAATATGACTATTGGGTGGCTGAGCACGCGATTCGATAGGGCGTCGCGTGTCACTCTCCGAAGGGATTCGCATAAGTTATGGCGATTATCAGGGTGGCATGCGCAGTACGTGCGCAGTGGTCGGCGGGCCATCGAGACCGAATCGACGACGGTGTTTGTCTGTCTGTTACCGTCTCTCTCGGATTGCTCCTCTTCGCTGGCACGTTCAGTCTCATCACCGCCGCCTCCGTGAGTATGCATCTCTCTGGCAACCCGCCGGCCGAACCACAAGACACGAAACCCCACCGGCGCGTAACGTATGTATGAGCAACTATCTCGTAGCGATGGAGGCGGCCTGGTTGGTCCGGGACGTCGAGGACATCGACGACGCAATCGGCGTCGCAGTCAGCGAAGCCGGCAAGCGTCTCAACCAGAAGGACAAAGAGTACGTCGAAGTCGAAGTCGGCGCGACGCCGTGTCCCGCTTGCGGCGAACCGTTCGACTCCGCGTTCATCGCGGCCAACACCGCGCTCGTCGGACTGCTCCTCGAAATCAAGGTTTTCAACGCCGACGGCGAGAAACACGCCTCTCGCATCGCAAAGAGCGAAGTCGGCGGTGCCCTCCGTGACGTTCCCCTCGACGTCATCGACGTGATGGAGTTCGACGAAGAAGAAGAGCAGTAAGCCGAAGCCGACGGCCACCGGCCGGGACACGCCGCGTCCTCACCGGTACGACACTCGATTTTCCGGTCAGACACTGAACCACACCGCACGGTAAGCGACCAGAAACCTTTTTCATAACCATGGGTTATCACAACGACATGGAACTCCCCACGCCGCAGGACCTCCGGGAACGCCGGAACTCGTTAGAACTGACGCAAAGCAAACTCGCCGACATGGCGGGTGTCTCTCAACCCCTCATCGCTCGCATCGAAGGCGGTGACGTAGACCCGCGTCTCTCGACGCTTCGCCGCATCGTGGAGGCGTTAGACGAGGCTGAAGGTCGTATCGTCCGCGCCGAAGACATCATGAACACGACGGTCCGGAGCGTCGAACCCGACCACTCCGTGCGCGAGGCGCGCGACATCATGCTCGACGCCGGGTTCTCGCAGTTGCCGGTCATCGAAAACGGTCGTCCGCTCGGCATCATCTCCAACGCCGACATCCGCCACGTACAGGAAGACAACGTCACCGACCGACCGGTGAACGAGGTGATGTCGGAAGGCGTCACCACGGTCGAACCCGACACGACGCTCGACGAAATCGGTGTCTACCTCGACCACAACTCGGCTATCATCGTCGTCGAGGGCGGCGAGACGGTCGGTATCATCACCGAAGCCGACATCGCCGCACACATCTAACGTCGGCGAACGACGAGCGGTGTCGGTCCCTTCGGTTGCGTCGTCATCTCCGGCGTAATCCCCAGCGGTGCATCGGTTCCCCAATCGAGTTCGAACTCCCGGAGAACCGCCGCAAGCACGATTTTCATCTCGGTGAGCGCGAAGGACCGCCCGAGGCAACTCCGCGGCCCGGCACCGAATGGGAGGTAGGCGTACGTCGGTCGGTCCCCGTCGCCGGTCCACCTTTCCGGGTCGAACGAGAGCGGGTCGTCGTACCAGCGCTCGTCGCGGTGGACACGGATGACCGAGAGGTGGATATCGACTCCCGCCGGAACCGTTCGCTCGCCGGTCGAAAGCGGTTTCGCCGTCTCGCGCGGAATCGTGTGAATCGGCGGATAGAGTCTGAGCGACTCTTTTATTACTCGTTCGAGGACGGGTAAGTGGCCGAGCGTTTCGGCGGTTATCGACTCTTCGCCGACGACGCGGTCTACCTCCTCGACAGCCCGTTCACGTGCATCTGGATTCGTCGCCAACGCGTACAGTGTGAACGTGAGCGCCAGCGCCGTCGTCTCGTGACCGGCGAATATCATTCCGATAAGCTGGTCCTCTAGTGACTCGACCGTCGTCGGATACTCGCCGTCGATTCCGAGGGCGTCGGCGAGGCGTCTCGTGAGGCTCTCGTCGTCCGCCGTCTCGACGAGTCGTCGCACTTCCTCTCGAAGCGTTCGCTGTGCGCGCTCGAACCGGCGGCGACTCGGTGTCGGCATCCACGCGGGAAGTACCCACGACGAGGGGGCGAACCGGGCGTTGAGACCGTCCGCGGCCCTACGGACTCGCTCGTCGCCGCCAATGTCGAGTTCGCGGCCGAGGATAGTCGCAAAGACCACGTCTAGCGCCATCGCCTTCATCTCCGCTTCGAGTGAGAGCGTCCCCGAATCGGGCCACGTCGAAAGCCGTCGTTCGACCTGCCGATGCATCTCGGGTGCGTACTCGCTAATCTGTTCCCACCGAAAAAACGGGTCGAGTTCGGTCCGCTGTCGCCGCCACGCTGTTCCCTCCGACGAGATGGTCGCGTCACCGAACGCGGCTTCGAACTCGTGTCCCTTGGTCACCGCGTCGCGTTCGGTGACGAGCGCTCGTTCGAAGTGGTCGGGGTGTGCGAGGACGTACAACGCTCCCATCCCGACCACGTCGAGTCCGACCGCATCCTCGACCCCGTGTGCTGTCAGGAGGTCGGCGACGAAGCCGAAGGGGTCGGTTGCAAACCCGACAGTGTGCCCGAGAAGCGGCGCTCCCGTCGGTGTCGGTGGTCGTATCACACGACACGATAGCAAAACGACACATATAATCTTATTTGAAATTTATGTAATAGGTTCTGACTGACTATTTAAGATCGAGACTGCGAATCGAGACGCCGTCACCTGATTCGACGCGACCGATGACGCGGCCGTCGGTGGCTTCGACGAGCGCGTTCGCGTTCGACTCGGGAACTGCGGCGACGAATCCGGTTCCCATGTTGAACGTCTTGTGCATCTCTTCGTCCGAGACGCCGCCGCGGGTCTGGACGAACTCGAAGATTGGGTGCGGGTCGAAGGCGTCGTCGATGGCGTAGTGGAACTCGCCCATGCGTTCGAGGTTGGTCCACCCGCCGCCGGTGATGTGGGCCGCGGCGTTCGTCTCGGCCGCGCGGAGGTCGTCGAGCAGGTACGTGTAGAGACGCGTCGGTTCGAGGAGCGCTTCGCCGACGGTCTCGTAGTCGTCGCCGTCCCACGTGTCGTCGTAGTCGCCGTCTGACGTGGCGGCTTTTCGGGCCAGCGTGAGTCCGTTCGAGTGGATACCAGACGACGGGAACCCGACGAGAACGTCGCCAACGTCCGCTTCGCCGGGGAAGATGGCGTCTTTCTTCGACAGTCCGGCGCAGGTTCCGGCGAGGTCGAGTCCGTTGATGACTTCGGGCATGACGGCCGTCTCGCCGCCGACGAGTTCGATGTTGGCCGCTTCGGCACCGGCGGCGAGTCCCTGTCCGACCTGTTCGGCGAACGTTTCATCCGGGTTGTCAACCGCGAGGTAATCAACGAAGGCGACCGGGCGGACGCCCGCGGCGACGAGGTCGTTCGCGTTCATTGCGATACAGTCGATGCCGACCGTCGAGTAGTCGCCGAGGGCTTCTGCGACGAGGAGCTTCGTCCCCACGCCATCGGTTGCGAGTCCGAGATAGCGGTCGCCGATGTCGAGCAGTCCGGCGTAGTCGCCCGACCCGCCGCCGACCTGCGCGACGAGCGCCGCCGTCGCGGCCTCGCTCGCCTCGATATCGACGCCCGCGTCGGCGTAGGTCATCCCTTCGGAATCGTCGTTCGTCATGTTCGTGTACGAGATAGGCCGAAATATAAAATCACAGGGTCCAATTCATCCACGTTCTCGCATATGTTCGGTTGTGGGTATCGTTCCACTGCTCGCGCGCCGAGTTTCGTCCTCCGTGTTACCCGACACAAAACCGCGACGCGCGCGGCGTTTTGCACCGCCTTCTGCGGCACATTCTCACCGGTTCGTGTGCGACACAACGCCAACCCAGAGATAATTGCCGGGTTATCTGAAAAACCACGAGAAGTGATTATAAAACTTTTCGGACTCTCTGAATCGTTTGTAAAACGTTACTAAAGAGAAACGTTCGGTGTCGGAGGTCCCTGAAGGGTCCGAAAAGAATGCGAATTCACGGTAACGCTCAACCCCTTATATGATGGTCCCCGTTCTATGCAGAAGTGACGATGTCCGGAATCCCCTCCACGTCCGACTCGGTCACACTGGACTCTGCATCGACGCTCGGTCGCATCGCCTTCGAACCAGTCGAAACCATCGCGTTCTGGTCGGCAGTTGCGCTCCCCCTCGTGTACCTGCCCCTGCTCGCGGGCGGTTTCGAGTCAGGTCAATTCACTCTGTTCATCGGTCTAATCGCCCTCCACGTGGCTATGCTCGCTCTCGGACGCGGGCACGGACAGGAGTGAGACGACGGCGACACCGCGACGCGGACCGCGCTCGACTGCAACGCACGCCCCTCCCGGATTCGTCTCGGTACCCGCAGACGTCCCGGCCCTCCACACGTGGCGTCACCTCCCGCAACTCCTCGAATCGCACCCGACCGACCTGCCCCTCGTTCCCCTCCGGTTCCCCGCCCCCTATCTAATCGCCCTCCCTGCCCAACCCCTCCCAACCCCTCCTCCCTGCCCAACTTTTTTACTCATTCACTCGACCCTGTATCGTCCTCAATTGCCCTCGTCCCTCCGTGTATCCACGCTCACTCACTCACTCACCCACTCACACGCCCTCCCCGACTTTTCTACTTCGACGTTCCCGTCACGTTCCCGAACCATCCCTCACGCCACAGCGGCGGCTCTTGGTCGGAGCATCCTTTCCGGACAGTCGAGGGCTGGTCGTTTCGAGTCCGCAAAAAGAGAGACCCGCCGAGAGACAAGAAGAACGCTCCTGCGCTCAGATGCCGACGAACAAGAGAAGCGCGACGGTGAGAACGACCGAGACGCCGAGAACTCCCCCGAAGACGGGCGTGCTCCACGCTTTGACCGTTCGGCCGTCGAGCGACCCGAAGGGAAGCATGTTGAACGCCGCGAGGAAGGCGTTGATAACCAGTCCTCGCGCGCCGACGAGTTGTACTACTTCGGACCCGCCGAGCAGGCCAACGACGTACACCGGCGCGAACGCGACGAGGAGAAGCAGGTTCGTCACTGGTCCGGCGAGAGCGATGAGACCGTGTTCGCGCTCGGTGAGCATTCCGCGGTGGTAGACCGCGCCCGGCGCGGCGAAGATAAAGCCGATGAGCGCGCTCATGACGGCGATTCCGAGCATGCCGTAATCCGCGCGGAACTCGGCTATCTGGTCGAATCTGATAGCGACGACCTTGTGTGCGACTTCGTGGAGGAGGAACCCGACACCGGCGGTGAGCAGGCTCACGATAAGCGCGAGACCGAACGACCCGTTCAGAAGTAATGCGAGCGCGCGATTGCCGCCACCGGCGAAGAAGATGGCGAACGCGAGTCCGAGCGCGAGCCACGCGACCACGAGGTCACGGAGTTCGCGCGAGGAGAACGTGACGTTCACGTGAACGTCCTCCAGATGAGGTCGGCGCTGTTACGCGCGCCTTCGAACATCAGATTCGCCACGCCCGACGCGCCGCCGAGGTCGGCCGCGATGACGGGAATGACGTACGTCACGAAGAGGAAGCTTGCGATGATGCTCCCGATGTTCGTCATGGCGACGACCATGATGAGCTTGAAAAGCGGCACGTCGAGCATCTGCCCGACGAGTTCGGGAATCGGCGTCTCCTCGTCCGAGAGCAGTTCGTTGAGCGTCCCGATGTCGCCGACGTTGATGGGCGTGTGCCGAAGTTCGACGTAGCCGGTGAACCAACCAGGTGCGAGAAGTGGGTTGATGGAAGTCATCCACGCGACGAGACCGCCGACGAGCGCGCCGCTCCAGCGCGCCCCGGCGACTTTGGCGAGCGTACCGGCGAAGAGACCATTGATGAGAAACCACGCACCGAAGATGGTCAGGAGGCGCTCGTTGCTGATGCCGGCCATCGCAAGGAGGATGAAAAAGCCGATGAAGACTGCAGTGACGCCGAATCCGATTAGCTTGCCCCACGGAAAGCCGTCTTTCTCGGCGACGCCGACGAGCGAGTCCATCGGCGGCAACGTCTCCGGTTGCTGGAGGTAGTTTTCGATGCCGGCCTTGTGACCCGCGCCGACGACGGCGACGACGTCGGCTCCCGACTGCCGGAGCGCGATGAGTTTGTGCGCGATATACGCGTCGCGCTCGTCGATGAGCGCCTCAGCGCCGCCGGGGCTGAACCGACGGAATTCCTCCATCATGGCGGAAACAACGTCGCCGTCGGTGAGGTCTGCCATCTCGTATTCCTCGTAGTCTTGGTCCTCCGCGGTGGGGGCGAACAGACCGAGGACGTTCAGTAGCGTTCCGGCAACGATGCCGACGACGACGCCGCTGAGAATCCCGATGACGAGACTGCCGACGATAGCGGTGCCGAGGTCCTTGAGAATCAGCGTGACGAGACCGGTTCCGACACCGAGACCGAAACTAAGGATGATACCCAGCGCCGCACCACCGCTGAGACCGGCAAGAAGTGCGTCGTCACCGTCGAGATAGAACGACGCGACCGTATAGAGCATGTACGAGGTGGCCGCACCGACGACCGCGGCGGTGGCAGTTCGCGTCAGGATGAGGTCGGTGATACCGATAGCACCGCCGTAGAGACCCACGAGCGGGCCGAGAACGACGCCCGCGGCGATGCCGAACACGACGCCGACACCGCGAGCGTCCGCGAAGCCGAACAGCAACTCGCCGGCCATCTGCATCTTTTCGACGAGTCCCATCCGCCGCCAGAAGCGTTGGATGGTCGTCTGAATATTTCGGTCCACGAGCGCCACGTCGATGCCGTGTGACTCGGCGGTCTCGACCGCGGCGAGCATGTCTGCACCGGGCTGTACGTCGAATTTTTCTCCCATCTGCGCTTGGACGTACGACAGCATCCAGTAGGCGATAAATTGGAAGACGGTGTTACCGCGAAGGAGGTCGCTCGCTTCGATATCTTCCGGGGACCCGCCTTTCAACTGACGATAGCGTCCTTCGTCGAGTTCGACCGCGACAACGTCCGGTTGCTCCGCTTCGATGGTCTCTTCGACCTCACGGACGCTGTCGGCCGAGACGTGGGCCGTGCCGACGACGCGGACGTGGCCCTCGCCGGGCGACGAATCGTTCATCGCCGGGTGTACCGGCCCACGACTTTTATCCGTGTCGGCATCTCCCACGAATCATGCAGGGATTCGACGCACGAACCCCGACATCCGACCACGAGGCCGCAATCGACTGCCTGCGGGCCGGCGTCGAAGCCGTTCTCCCGGAGCGAGTCGTCCACGAGTCGGTTTCGCTCGACGGTGACGCGCTCACGGTCGCAGACGCGACGTACGACCTCTCGGTCTACGACCGCCTCCTCGTCGTCGGCGGCGGGAAAGCGACCGACGGCATCGCGGACGCGCTCGAATCTATCCTCGGCGACCGAATCGACGCCGGTGTCGTCGTGACGCCACGACGCCCTGATGAGACCGCGCACGACGACGCACATCGAATCGAACGTCTCCCCGGCGACCACCCGGTTCCGTCCGCCCGCGGCGTCGAAAGCACGACTCGACTCGTCTCTCTCCTCTCGGACCTCGACGAACGAACGCTCGTTCTCGTCGCCGTCACCGGTGGTGCGAGCGCGGTCCTCCCCGCACCGGCCGACGGCATCCCGCTTTCGGACCTTCGGGAGACGACCGACCGACTCCTCGAAAGCGGAGCTGAAATTCACGACCTCAACGCGGTCAGGAAACACCTCTCGACGCTCAAAGGCGGCGGTCTCGCCAGACTCGCCGCGCCCGCGACGGTTGTCGGACTCGTCCTCTCGGACGTCGTCGGAAACGACCTCGGCGTCATCGCCTCGGGACCGACCGCGCCCGACGAGACGACCTACGACGACGCCCTCGACGTGCTCGACCGGTTCGACCTCGACGTGCCGCGGGCGGTGAGAACCCACCTCGCCCGCGGGTCGGCCGGCGAACGACCGGAGACGCCATCCCCCGGCGATTCGGTGTTCGAGCGCGTCACGAACCACGTGCTCGCGGACACGTTCACGGCCCTCGACGCCGCCCGCGACGTGGCCCGCGACCGCGGCTACGACACGCTCGTACTCTCGTCTAGCGTGCGCGGCGAGGCCCGAGAGGCGGCGAAAACCCACGTCGCCGTCGTGGAAGAAGTTGTGGCGACCGGGAACCCAATCGACGCGCCCGCAGTGATTCTCTCCGGCGGCGAGTGTACCGTGACCGTCCGCGGTGACGGGTCCGGCGGCCCGAACCTCGAATTTTGCCTCGCCGCCGCGCCGGAACTGCCTGCGCGCGCCGTTCTCGCCAGCATCGACAGCGACGGCCGCGACGGTGGAACCGACGTGGCTGGCGCAATCGTCGATGCGGACACGGTTTCTGAGCGCGCCGCGCGCGCCGCGTTGGCGAACAACGACGCACTGCCGAAGCTCCGCGACGCAGACGCGCTCGTCAGGTCGGGCGCGACGGGAACGAACGTCAACGATTTGCGGGTGTTGGTCGTCGGCGCGGGCGAGTGATACCTCGGGGTCACGACCGACGCGACGGACAACAAGTTTGTATCCTCCCGTGCAGTAACGCCTCTCATGGCCGGTTTATTGCCCTCCGCACCGGACACTTCCGCCGCCGACGAGCCGTCGCCTCGCGTTATCGGACTCGACGACGACGAGGCGTCGGAACTCCTCTCGGCGCTCTCGTCGGGGACGGCCCGGCGCGTGCTCGCTGAACTCCACGAAGAACCGACGAACGCCGCCGAACTCGCCGAGCGCGTGGACACGTCCCTACAGAACGTCCAGTACCACCTCGGAAAACTCGACGACGCCGGCCTCATCGAAGTCGTCGATACCGTCTACTCCGAGAAAGGCCGCGAGATGAAAGTCTACGCGCCCGCGGACCGCCCGCTCGTCGTCGTCGCGGCGGGCGAAGAGACGCGAACCGGACTGGCGAGTATGGTGACGAGCCTGCTCGGCGGCGTCGCCGTCTTGGGTCTCCTCTCGGCGCTCGTCCAGTGGATTGCGACCCGCGGTCCCGGCGCGTTCCTTCCGGCCGCCGAAACGGGAAGCGCCGACGGCGGCGACGTGACGATGATGGCTTCGGAAGCCGCGCCCGCGGCGACACAGACCATCCCGCCGGGAGTGGCGTTCTTCGCCGGCGGACTGGTCATCATCCTCGCAATCGTGGTTTTCCAGTACGTGCGCCAGCGTCGGGCGTAACGCACCCCGGTCTCGCTGTGGGGTAATTATTCGTACTCTCCGCGACTACTGCATAGCATGAAACACCGTGCCGTGGTTCACGGTATCGGGGTCGGTGTCGGTGAAGACGGGTCGAACGTCCCCGCGGTCGTTCTCGAAGCTCGGGACGAGTTCTTACCCATCGTCATCACCTCGGACCAGGCCCAAGCGATCCAACTCGGTCTCTCCGGCGAACAGTTCGAACGCCCGCTGACGCACGATTTGCTCGCCGAGATGGTGACTGAGTTCGGGGGCGCGATAGATAGCATCCGCATCGACGACCTCTCGAACGGCACGTTCTACGCGAAAGTTGACGCCGAACGGTATCACGATGGCGAGGCGCGGACGTTCGTCTTCGACGCGCGCCCCAGCGATGCCATCGCACTCGCAATCCGGGTCGATTGCCCGATTCTCATCTCCGACGAAGTGCTCGACGCCGCCGGACAGCCGCCCGAAGCGTTCGATACGGACTTCGACGACTGACTCTCAGACGGGCCAGTTCGCGTCCCACGATTTCAAGCCCCCCCAGTGCGACGCCTCTCGCATGAGCAACCCCACTGCGACGCTCGCCGAATCGCGCACTGAGATGACCGAACTGCTCTTACCGAACGACACGAACAATCTCGGCCGCGCGCTCGGTGGGGCCGTCCTGCACTGGATGGACATCTGCGGTGCCATCGCGGCGATGCGCTTTTCCAACCGGCAGTGTGTCACCGCGTCGATGGACCACGTCGATTTCATCGGCCCGATCGACCTCGGCGAAGTCGCCGTGATGGACGCCTATGTCTTCAACGTCGGCCGGACGAGCGTTGACGTGAAAGTCGATGTCCACGCCGAGAACCCGAAGACCGACGAACGCCGGAAGACGACCACGTCGTTTCTGACGTTCGTCGCGCTCGACGACGACGGCCACCCGACGCCGGTGCCGAAACTCGTCTGCGAGACCGACGAGGAAGCGGAACTCCGCGAGCAAGCGGTCGCAGAGCGCGCCGCCCAACTGGAATCCGTCATCGAACGGATGGAAGACTAAGCGACGCGCGGGCCGTCGGACCGTCCCGTCCGGCGAACGCTTATCCGGGACCGCGACCCACTGCCGAGCATGCTCGACGTTCCCGTCCCCGACCCGCCGTCGCTTCCGAAAGTGGACCCGAACCAGTACGACGACGCGGAGGTCGCCGTCGATGCCGACTTCAAGCGAACCGAACTCGAAGCGTTCCTCGTCGAGGGCGCGTGGGCCGACGCGTTCGAGTCGTGGGCCGCGGAGACTCCTGTCACCGAAGCACAGTGGCAGATAGTCCTCGACCTCGACTTACTCACGTACTTCGACTTCTTCTGGGACGACTTCGCCGACCGCGTCGGCTACCACGCTCCCGGTCTCCCCGAAGACTGGAAGGAACGCGAGTTACACCCCGAGTTGACCTCGTGGGGGCAGGTGTCGTCGATAAACGCCGGACTCACCGAACTCGGCCAAGCGGTGTGTGACGTGCTCAAAGACGACTACATCGACTGGGAGTCTGAATACGAAGCCCCCGACGACCTGCCGGATTTCGGGTAGCGACTCCCGCGTTCAGCGGTCGAATCAGCCTCCGTCAGAATTTGGCATCACTGGGTTTATTCTGGATAAAAACAATCTACTAGTCGGATAGTGGCTCCATTGGCGTCTGAATCTGGAGGCATTCTGGCTGAATTTGGGAAAATCCTCATCTTTGCTTCGCCGAATCCATCTCTCGTCGCTATGACGAACATGAAGCGCCGAGATATGCTCCGTGGAATCGGCGGTGTCGCCATCGTTGGTGGACTCGCAGGTTGCATGGGCAGTGGCACAGCAGACGACGACGAGATGGAGACGACCACCACACCAACGCCGACACCGACGCCGGAACCGGAGATGGCGATGGTGCGCGTGGCACACCTTTCGCCGGACGCGCCGAACGTTGACGTGTACGTCGATGACTCGATGGCCCTCTCAGACGTGCCGTTCGGGGCGGTGAGCGACTACCTCTCGGTTCCGGTCGGGGTGCGGACGGTGAAGATAACGGCCGCGGGCGACGACTCGACGGTCGCCTTCGAGGGCGACCTCGACGTTGCCGAGGCGACCTACACCGTCGCCGCAGTCGGCGAACTCTCCGAAGAGACGTTCGAACCGCTCGTACTCGAAGACGACGTCTCGGTCCCTTCCGACGACACCGCCCGCGTTCGCGTCGTTCACGCCTCGCCGGACGCGCCTGCCGTGGACATCACTGCGGGCGACCAGACGCTCTTCGACGGCGTCGAATTCACCCAGTCCGGAAGCGTCGAAGTGCCAGCCAACACCTACACGCTCCAGGTCAGAGGCGACACGGAATCGAACGACGGCGACGCGGTCGCCGAGTTCGACGTCGAATTCGTCGGCGGGACCGTCTACACGGTGTTTGCCGCGGGGTACCTGACGTCCGACGACGAACCGATGGACGAAGCCTTCCGGCCCATCGCGGCCGTTGACGCCGGTGCCGGCGGCGGCGGTCTCGTCCAGCGTGACGTCTTCTTCCGCGCCGCGCACCTCTCGCCGGACGCGCCGAACGTGGACGTGGTCGTTGACGGCGCGGTCGCCCTCTCTGACGTGCCGTTCGGTGCCGTAAGCGACTACCTCGCGCTGACCACCGGGATGCATCAAGTGACGATTCGCGCGACCGACGCACCCGATACCGTCGTCTTCGACGAGGAACTCGACCTCGCGGCCGGTGCGTACACCGCCGCGGCGCTCGGCGAACTCGACTCGATGGCCGACAACGCCTTCGCAGTCTCGCTCCTCGAAGACGACCGCTCGGCCCCCGCTGACGATACGGCCCGTATCCGCGTCCTCCACGCCTCGCCCGACGCACCCGCGGTCGATGTGGCTGTCGCGGGTTCAGGAGACGCTCTCGTTGACGGCGCGGCCTTCGGCGACGCCGCGACAGTTGAGGTCCCCGCCGGAGACTACACACTCCAGATTCGGGGCGACACGGAGTCCAACGACGGCGACGTGGTTGCCGAATTCGACGTGTCGGCCGAAGGCGGCCGCGCCTACACCGCGATCGCACTTGGCTACCTGACGCCCGACGACGAACCCGGAGACGCGGGATTCGACCTCAGCGTCGTCGCCGACAACTAACTGACAGTCGTCTCGGGTTCGAGACCGAGGCCGGGTCTGTGTACGAGGACGGAGACGGGCGCAGAGTTGCGAACCCGAACCGACCGTCCCAACTCGGTTCGTTTCGACCGCACTGCGCCCACCGACAGTCGGCAACAGAATGTCAGTCGAAAATACGACGACAGTTGGTACCAGCCGACGTACTTACGTCGCTTTCGTCCGTAATAGCGGTGGATGGAGGGCGTTCTCTGGTACGTACTGACCGGCACGCGCGGCGGTGCGAACCGAATCAGAATCCTCCGCGAACTATCGGCCCGTCCGCAAAACGCCAACCGACTCGCCGAGGAACTGCAACTCGACTACAAGACGGTTCGTCACCACCTCGACGTGCTCGTGAAAAACGGCGTCGTCGAAAACGGCGGCGACGGCTACGGAACGGTCTACATCCCCTCCGGACGGACGAGACAGCATTGGGACACCATCGAGCAAATCATCGCACAGGTGAGTGAATGACGACAACACAGAGACCACGACGCGGACTGCCCCACACGGAGCGATGGCCATGAGCATCTGGGTCGATATCGCTCGGCTCTCGGTCGGCCTGAGTGCCGCGTTCCTCGTCGTCATGCTCGGAATTTGGGGACGGAATTACCTGACCTTCCGGTCAAAACACGCTCTCGGCCTGCTCGTGTTCGGGTTCTTCCTCCTCGTACAGAGCCTGTTCACCCTGTATTACTACCTCGTTGACCCTACGCTTTCGGTGTGGTTCGCCACGCAGATGCCCGCTGTCGCGTGGCGCGTCCTGATGGGGATTCACGTCCTCCAAGCGGTCGCGCTGGGAATCCTCCTGTGGATTACGTGGGACTGAGCGGTCTCTCCGAGCGGCCCCCCGCTTTCATCACCGGAGAGCGGTGGTGTCGCCCTCGGAGTAAGGGTTATCTGCTCCGAGACACACGTGTCACGTATTATGCGACGGCACCGGACTGAACACCGCTCGCTTGCGGTCTCTCAGTCCCGACTGTCCACCGTCGCCGTCGACTCGCTCATTATTGCGGGGCAGTAGCCTCGCACAACTCTCCAACTCCGTATCCCGCCCGAATCGTCTCTGAGCACCCGCAGTACATCGTATGGAACGACACACGACTCACACCCGACACGAGTATCGACCGCAGACTGAACCCACTGCGTTCGGACGGTGGCGACGAGCCACCCGTCCGCCGCGACGGAGCCGTGACCATGTCTGAGAGCGACGCGACAGAACGTCCGACGGACGCGGACGAGACCCGCCGTTTTGATATATATCCGCGAGAACGTCGGGGTATGGAAGACATCGCAGACCAGTACACGCCGGCGGATGTCGAGTCCGTAGTCGGCGAGTACTGGGACGAGAACGACGCGTACGAGGCGACGAAGGAGGCACACGCCGACGACCCGTCGTTCTTCTTCGTTGACGGTCCACCGTACACGTCCGGCCAGATGCACCTCGGCACGGCCTGGAACAAGACGCTGAAGGACGCCGCCATCCGCTTCAAGCGCATGACGGGGCACCACGTCACCGACCGCCCCGGCTACGACATGCACGGGCTTCCCATCGAGGTGAAAGTCGAAGAGGAACTCGGCTTTACCTCGAAGCGCGATATCGAGGAGTTCGGTATGGAGGCGTTCATCGACAAGTGCAAGGAGTTCGCCGTCCGCAACCGCGAGGCGATGGACGAGGACTTCAAGTCCATCGGCACGTGGATGGACTGGGACAACCCCTACGAGACGCTATCGCCGGAGTACATGGAGGCCGCGTGGTGGGCGTTCTCCAACGTTGCCGACAACGGACTCGTCGAGCAGGGCAAACGCTCTGTCAATTACTGCCCGCGCTGTCAGACCGCCATCGCCGCCAACGAGGTCGAATACGACGAAATCACCTCGCCGTCTATCTACGTCAAGTTCCCGTTGCAGGGCCGCGAGGGTAACCTCGTCATCTGGACGACGACCCCGTGGACCATCCCGGCGAACACCTTCGTCGCCGTCTCCGAGGAGATGACCTACCAGGCGGTCCGCGCCGAGAAAGACGGCGAGAGCGAAGTGCTCTACGTCGCCGAACCCTGCGTCGAGGACGTGCTCAAGAAGGGTCGTTACGAGGACTTCGAGGTTCTCGATGAGGTTACCGGCGAAGAGATGGTCGGCTGGGAGTACGACCACCCGCTGGCACCCGTGCTCACCGAGTTCGCCGACTTCGAGGGTGCCGGACAGGTCTACACCGCCGACTACGTCGAAGCCGACCGAACCGGTCTCGTCCACTCCGCGCCCGGCCACGGTCAAGAGGACTTCGCCCGCGGGCAGGAACTCGGTCTCGACGTGTTCGTCCCCGTTGACGACAAAGGCGAGTTCACGGAACAGGCCGGCGACTACGCCGGCACGTTCGTCCGCGACGCCAACCCGGCGGTCATGGACGACCTCGAAGCGAACGGCCACCTACTCCACGCAGGCGAGCACGACCACCGCTACGGTCACTGTTGGCGCTGTGACACGGACATCATCTTCCTCGCCACGGACCAGTGGTTCATCACGGTCACAGACATCAAAGACCAACTCTTGGACAACATCGAGGAGTCCGAGTGGCACCCGCAATGGGCGCGCGACAACCGCTTCCGTGACTTCGTGAGCGACGCCCCCGACTGGAACATCTCCCGCCAGCGCTACTGGGGCATCCCGCTTCCCATCTGGGTTCCGGAAGACCCCGACGCCGAGGGCGCAAAAGAGATGCTTGTCGTCGGCACCCGCGAAGAACTCGCCGAGCGCGCCGACCAAGATATCGACCCCGACGAAATCGACCTTCACCGACCGTCGGTTGACCCCCTCACCATCACCGAAGACGGCGTGACCTACGAGCGCGTCCCCGACGTGTTCGACGTGTGGATCGACTCCTCTGTCGCCACGTGGGGCACCCTCGATTACCCCGGCGAAACCGATAACTTCGAGGAGCTGTGGCCCGCCGACCTCATCATCGAGGCCCACGACCAGACCCGCGGGTGGTTCTGGTCGCAACTCGGCATGGGAACCGCCGCGACGGGCGAGTCGCCGTACAAGGAGGTTCTCATGCACGGGTTCGCAAACGACAAGGACGGCCGCAAGATGTCGAAGTCCGTCGGCAACATCGTCACGCCCGAGGAGGCTATCGACCGCGCCGGCCGCGACCCGCTTCGCGCGTACCTCCTGAGCCACGACCAGCAGGGCGTTGACCTCTCGTTCGACTGGGACGGTCTCGCGGACATGCAGTCCACGCTCAACATCTTCTGGAACGTCTTCCGCTTCCCGCTTCCGTACATGGACCTCGACGGCTACGACCCCGCCGAGACCGACCTCTCGGAGGGCGAACTCACCATCGTTGACGAGTGGGTGCTCTCGCGGCTTCAGACCGTGAAAGCCGAGATGCACGACGCGTGGGACGACTACGAGGTCTCCACCGCGCTGAACACGCTTCTCGACTTCATCACCGAAGACGTGTCTCGGTTCTACGTGAAAGCCATCCGCGAGCGTATGTGGGACGAAGAGGATTCGGACTCCAAACTCGGCGCGTACGCGACGCTTTCGACCGTCCTCACCGAGTCCATCCAACTCATCGCGCCCTACACGCCCTACATGGCCGAGCGCATGTACCAGCGACTCGACGGCTCCGAGACGACCGTCCACATGCTCTCGTACCCCGAATCCGACGACGACCTCCGAAACGAGGAACTGGAGACCAACATGGCGGTTCTCCGTGATGTCGAGGAGGCCGCGGCCCACGCTCGCCAACTCGGCGGCCGCAAACTCCGCTGGCCCGTCTCGCGTATCGTCGTCGAGTCCGACGACGACGAGGTTACCGAGGCGGTCGAAGCCCTCTCGGACCTCCTCTCTGAGCGCGTGAACACGCGGGCCGTCGAAGTCGTCGAAGTGTTCGACGAACTCGTCGAGACGGCTGAACCGCAGATGAGCGTCATCGGGCCGGAGTTCGGCGCTGACGCCCAGAAAATCATGGGTGCCGTCGAAGGTCGTTCCCGCGCCGACGTCGAATCCGGCGTCGAAGTCGATGGCGAGACCTACGAACTCACCGACGAGATGGTCAGCTATCGCGCCGAACCGCCGGAACACGTCTCCGGTGCTGACTTCGAGGGCGGCACCGTCTACGTTGATACCGAACTCTCAGACGACATCGAGTCCGAGGGCTACGCCCGCGACGTTATCCGCCGAATCCAGGAGATGCGCAAGCAACTCGACCTCGACGTCGAAGCCGAAATCGACGTGGAAATCGACGTCGCGGACGACCGCGTAGCCGCCTTCGTCGAGGAGAACCACGACCTCATCGCCGAGGAAGTCCGCGCTCGCACGCTCGAACTCGGACGCGCAGAGGGCGAGACCGTCGAGACGTGGGACGTCGAAGACGTGTCCGTGACCATCGCGGTCACGCAACTCGACTGAGACACCGTCGGCGACGACGGCGTCGTTTTTTGGCCCGTGACTGCCAGCCGAGTGCTCCGGCTGACCAACACTTTTGCCCTAATCGACCATTCTAGTACGTGAATCATGAAGAAATTGATCAACGAACCGAGCGCGGTAGTTGACGAAATGCTCGACGGGATGGTGGCCGCACACCCCGAACTGCGCCGCCTCGACGGCACGTCGGTACTCGTTAGAGACGACGCGCCGGTCGATGGGAAGGTCGCGGTCGTCTCCGGTGGGGGGTCGGGCCACGAACCGACACACGCGGGCTATCTCGGCGAGGGCATGCTCGACGGCGCGGCGGCGGGCGAGGTGTTCACGTCGCCGACGGCGGACCAGATAGATGAGATGATTCAGGCGACCGACGCAGGCGAGGGCGTCCTCTGTGTCGTCAAGAACTACGAAGGCGACGTGATGAACTTCGACACCGCCGCCGAGATGGCGTCGATGGAGGGCGTCGAAGTCGAGCAAGTCGTCGTCAACGACGACGTTTCGGTCGAAGACTCGCTATACACCTCGGGCCGCCGCGGCGTCGCAGGAACCATCTTCGTCCACAAGTGCGCTGGCGCGAAGGCGGCCGCAGGCGGCGACCTCGGCGAGGTCACGGCGGTCGCAGAGAAGGTCATCGACAACGTCCGCACGATGGGGATGGCGCTCACCTCGTGTGTCACGCCCGACAAGGGAGAACCGACGTTCGACCTCGGCGAGGACGAAATCGAACTCGGAATCGGCATCCACGGCGAACCCGGAACCGAGCGCGCGGACATCATGAGCGCCGACGAGATAACCGAACACCTGACCGAAAACGTCCTCTCGGACCTCGAACTCGACGAGGGCGAGGAGGTCGTGACAATGGTCAACGGTATGGGCGGCACGCCGCTTTCGGAACTCTACATCGTCAATCGAAAACTCCAGTCCATCCTCGACGACCACGGCGTCGAGACGTGGGACGCGTGGGTCGGCGACTACATGACCTCGCTGGACATGATGGGCTGTTCGGTCTCGGTCCTCCGGGTTGACGACGAACTGAAAACACTGCTCGGCGCGCCCGCGGAAACGCCCGCGCTCACCGTCTCCGAGTAAATCGCCCGTCCGACAACCCGCAACCCAATTTTCAGGCGGAACACTCCACCGTGGCAAGGGCTTAACGACTCGGTTACGAAGGTGAACCTATGGCCGATGCTGAGACGGAACGCGACGCGGTACTGGACGCGCTCGATAACGTGGCGGCGCGACTCGCCGACGAGAAGTCGTATCTCACCGACCTCGACTCCGCAATCGGTGACGCGGACCACGGCGCGAACATGCAACGCGGCTTCGGTAAGGCGGCCGAAAAACGCGACGAGTTCGAGGAGCTGGACCCGAACGAGGTCGTACAGAACGTCGGTAAGACGCTCATTTCGAACGTCGGCGGTGCCGCCGGACCGCTCTACGGCGGCTCTATCATGTTCGCCAGTCAAGAACTCGAAGACGGCATCACTGCGGACACGTCGGTCGCCTTCGCGGAGACGTACCTCGACAAGGTCAAAGACCGCGGTGGGGCGGAAGTCGGGTCGAAGACGATGGTTGACGCGCTCGTCCCCGCGGTCCACACCTACAAGAAGTCCATCGAACAGGACGACCTCCCGCCGCTTTCGGCCCTCGCCAAAGCGGTCGATGCGGCCGAACGCGGCGTCGCGTTCACCGTCCCGCTCAAGGCGTTGAAGGGCCGCGCATCGTTCCTCGATTGGCGCTCTGTCGGCCATCAGGACCCCGGCGCGACGAGTACACTGTTCATTCTCGAAGCACTGCTTGCGACCGCCGAAACGTACCTCGACGGTGCTGTCGAGCGCGACGCACACGCCGCCGACGCCGCGCGGAGGGACGAATGATCGGTCTCGTCGTCGTCTCGCACAGCGCGAAGGCCGCCGAAGGTATCGCAGACGTGGCCGCACAGATGGGCGGCGGAAACGCCAGAATCGTCCCTGCCGGCGGCGACGAAGCCGGTATCGGCACGTCTCCGGACCGAATCCGCGAGGGTATCGAGTCGGCCGACGACGGTGACGGCGTCGTCGTCCTCGTTGACCTCGGAAGCGCCGTGATGAACGCCGAACTCGCCATCGAGATGGCCGCGGACGTTCCGGCCGTCATCGCCGACGCGCCGATTTTAGAGGGAACGCTCAACGCGGCGGTCGAGACGACGAGTTCGAAGGCGACGCTCGATTCGGTCGTCGAGCGGGCCGAAGACGCCCGCGACTATCGGAAACTGAATTGAACCGGTCGCACAGTCCGACCCAGTCGGGCTGAAAAGCGAGTCTCGCGTCACTCGTCGCCGCGTTCCGGCGTCGAGAGTACGTCTTCGAGCGCGTCCAAAGCGGCCGCCGCGTCGTCACCCTCGGCGACTAGCTTGACGAGTTCGTCGTGGCGGACGCCGAGACCGGTGACGGCGAGCATGCTCGCCGCGGGAACGAGTTCGCCGTCGTCCGCGCGGCCGATTCGAATCTCCGCGTCGAACGAGTTTGCAGTCTCAACGAACATGGATGCCGGGCGAGCGTGAAGCCCGTCTTCCGGAACGACGGTGACGATGCGCTCCATACACAGCCTCTCGGCCGTGCTGAGTTAGCACTGACGGTCGTGGGGGGGTTGCGACCCGAAAAAATCACGTCGGCCGCCGTCGGCGACCGACTCGTGAGCCGCGAGCGGTGCGACGGTACGTCCGAAGCGGGTACTGCTTGGGTGCGTCAGAGGTACGCCGCGTTGGGAATCACGTTCAGCAGGTGTAGCACGCCGATGGCGAGCGAGTAAATCGTAATCGACATCGCGGGGGGGTCCACGTGGGTCCCCGAATGCGAGTATGCGACGCGCTGTGTCACCTCGCCGAGAAGCGCGCCGACGAGACCGCCGACGGCTCCGGCGACGATAATCAGCGGTTCGCTTCCGCCGACAATCGGGGCGGCGACGGCCGCGAACGCCGAGCCACCGAGCGTGATGTGGTGGGTGACGGGGAAGTTCTCGACGCCGAGGTTCAAGAACAACAGGCTCGCCGCTGAGATGCCGTAGCCGAGGAAGAAGCTCCCGGTGATGAGCCACGCCCAGCCACCGAGGATACCGGCACCGAGTCCGAGCACGGAGACGTTGAGCCACTTGTACTGTTGGGGAAGCCACGGTTCGACAGCCGGGCGGCCGCTTCCGTCGCGCCGCAGTTCGTCGCGTTCGAACGGCGTCATGTCGAGGAAGCCGTCGCCGGCGGGGCTTCCGAGAAGCGGGTAGCCGAACACCGGCCGCGCGATGAGCGCGGTCGTCATGACCGACAGAGCGATGCCGTCCAGCGGTAGTCCGAGGCCCGACGCGGTGCGGGCGATGAGCAGACCGAGGACGCCGAACAGGCCGCCGACGGCGAGAATGTCCGGCTTCGTGCCGAAGGCGTAGAGAATGTCTTTTCCGAAGTGGAAGTCCCAGCCGTCGGGTTCCATCTCGGGGTAGCGCTTGGCCGCGTACGCCGTCGCCGCGACACCGCCGGCGAAGGCGATGTGGGGACCGACGAACGGGCCGAATCCGATACTACCGGTGATTCCGGTCCCGAGTTCGCCAGCGGTGAGTATCTCGGTGCCTTCTAACTGTCGGATGACGGTTCCGGCGGTCTCACCGAGGAGGACGACGAATCCAGTGAAGATAAACGAGGGGAGCGCGCCGATTGCCGCTCCGAACATCCCACCGGCGAACGCCGCGAGGAGGAGCGCGAGAAAGCGCTCGACTTCGAGACCGAGAACCGGAATCTGGAGCGGGAGCGTCTCGAACATCTTAGCTCTCCCGTGCCCAATCGAGCGACCGCTCGACCGCTTCTTGCCAGCGGCCGTAGCGGTGCTCGACGTTCTGTGGGTCCTTCGGTTCGAACTCGCGGTCAACCTGCCAGTTCGCGCGGAGTTCGTCCATGGTCTCCCAGTAGCCGACGGCGAGACCGGCGGCGTAGGCCGCACCGAGCGCCGTGGTCTCGTCAACCTGCGGGCGGACGATTTCGGTGTCGAGGATGTTCGACTGGAGTTGACAGAGGAAGTTGTTCTTGACCGCGCCGCCGTCAACGCGGAGACTGGAGAGGTCGATGTCGCTGTCGGACTCCATCGCTTCGGCCACGTCGCGGGTTTGGAACGCGATGGATTCGAGTGTGGCGCGAACGATGTGTTCGCGGCGGGTACCACGCGTCATGCCGACGATGGTGCCGCGGGCGCGCTGGTCCCAGTGCGGCGCGCCAAGCCCGGCGAACGCGGGCACGAAGTAGACGCCGTCGGTCGAATCGACAGAACGGGCGAGTTTTTCGGACTCGGTGGCGCTCTCGATGAGTGTCATATCTTCGAGCCACTCGATAGCCGCGCCGGTGATGAAGATCGAACCTTCGAGGGCGTACTGAACGGGTTCGCCGGTACGCTGGAAGCCGACGGTGGTAAGCAGGCCGTGTTCCGACATGACGGCCTCGTCACCGGTGTTCATGAGCATGAACGAACCGGTCCCGTAGGTGTTCTTCGCGTCACCGGCGTCGAAACATGTCTGACCGAACAGGGCGGCCTGCTGGTCGCCGAGCGCGCCCGTGACGGGGACTTCGGCACCGAGGAAGCCGTCGGCGTCGGTCTCGCCGTAGTGGTCGTCGTCGGACGACGGGCGAACTTCGGGGAGAACCTCGCGGGGGACGGTGAACTCGTCGAGGAGGTCGTCGTCCCACTCCATGTCGTGGATGTTGAACAACATGGTCCGCGACGCGTTGGTGACGTCCGTGATGTGGTTCCCCGTCAGTTTGTAGATGAGCCACGTGTCGATGGTCCCGAAGGCGAGTTCGCCGTCTCTCGCTCGGTCGCGGATGTCTTCGGGCCGCGAGCGCTGGAGTTTGATGGGGTCTGAGTTGTCGAGTAGCCACTCGGCTTTCGTCGCAGAGAAGTACGCGTCTGGTTCGAGTCCCGTCTTGGCCCGCACGTCGTCCGTCTTGTCGTCCGCGTCGAGCGTCTCGATGCGGTCTGTCGTTCGGCGGTCCTGCCAGACGATGGCGTTGTGAATCGGCTGTCCGGTCTCTCGGTCCCAGATAATGGTCGTCTCGCGTTGATTCGTGATACCGATCGCTTCGAGTTGTTCCGCGTCGAGAAGGGCGTCGTCGAGCGCCTCGTTGATGACGACCTTCGTATTCTCCCAAATCTCGTTCGGGTCGTGTTCGACCCAGCCGGGTTCGGGGTAGATTTGCTCGTGTTTCTCGTATGCGTTTGCGACCACCTTGCCGTCGTGGTCGAACACCATGAACCGTGTACCTGTGGTACCTTGGTCGATGGCGCCGACATATGTTTTTTCTGACATTTTGACCAACCTCGATGCGAACTCTCAGCACGAGAGTTCTGCCACTACAAACGTGCACAAATTATATGATAAACCTTTCTTTACTGACGATTCGAAATAAGGGGTGACTATATCGTTCTAAATCGCTTGTACGGCTCAATTTCGAGGGATTATTTTCTTACTACCACCCTGAAATCGTCGTTTTTCGAATGTGTTGCGCTGAGCGGCCGCGACGAGTTCGAGCGCCGCGCGGTGACGTAACTCCGAACTGGTGAATTCTGGCTCAAAAGCCCCTCAAACAGATGAATAGCAGTTTTTCACTCGACCGTGCGCGCTGGACGCCCGCGACCGACGAACGACGATTTCGGCAGTGATTATTGGTACCGCGGCGCGTGCGCGCTATCGCGCGCGCCTCACACCACCGCTTCTTCGAGGAGTTGAAGCGGGTGTTTGATGTCGTATCCAGTTCCGTGTTCCATCTGCATCGAACACGTCGGACACTCGGTCATCCCGACATCGCCTTGGGCGTGGTCCATGTGGTCGAACATGTCCGCGCCGATCTGCATCGACTTGTCGTACTTCTCTTCTTTCCAGCCGTAGGTGCCGGAGATGCCGGAACAGGAGTCGCCCACGTCCTCGATTTCGACGCCGTCGAGTTCGCGGAACAGTTCGACCGCCTGCCGGTCGAGACCTTGATTGCGGGCGTGACACGGCGCGTGGTAGGCGAACGCCTGGTCTTCGACGGACGACGTTCGGACCTCGCTTTCGAGGTCCTCGTGGATGCGGAGGTATTCGAGCGCTTCGTAGGTGTGTTTGGACACGTCTTTGATGCCGTCGATGTCGAACAGTTCGGGGTACTCCTGTCGGAGCGACATCGAACACGAGGTACACGAGGCGATGATGTCGTAACCCTCGTTGAGAAGCCCCGAGAAGTTCTCGACGTTGATGCCGGCGGCGCGCTTCGCGTCTTCCAGCATCCCGTTTGCGAACATCGGCGTCCCCGAACAGCGCTGTTTAGGGACGACGACCTCGTAGCCGAACGATTCGAAGACGCGTACCATCGCCTTGCCGACTTCGGGCGTGTTGTAGTTAGAGTAACAGCCGTGGAAGTAGGCGACGCGCTTTTCTTCGGAGCGGACCTTCGGACCGCCGCGTTCGTTCCACCACTCGCGGAACGTCTGTGTGGCGAAGTCGGGGAACTCGCGCTCGGCGGTGATGCCGAGGACCTTCTCGTTGATCTGTTGGACGACCGAGTTACCCATGATGGCGTTCGTCAGACGCGGGAACATGCTTCCGAGTTGCGCGAGCGTCCCGTAGTTGGCGAGGATGCGGTTGCGGATGTACTCCCGCGAGAGTTTGTCCATCTCCTCTTCGACGTACTCGCCGCGGGCCGTGTTGTGCATCTGGCTGAGCGGGACGCCCGACGGACAGGCGTCGTCACAGCGCATACAGTTCGAACACGACATGATGGAGTCGTCAACGGCGGCGTCGTCCTTGCGCTTGAGACGCCACTGTTCCGGCCCTTGGAACTTCGGCCCGGGGAACTCGTCGTCAACTTCGGCGACCGGACAGGACACGTCGCAGGCGGTACACTTGTAACAGTTGTCCGCGCCGGGACGGAGGTCCATGTCGGTGCTCTCGGAGAACACCTCGACGGCTTCGAAGTCGTCTGTCTGTGCGCCGGGACTAAGATTCGGATTTGTCGGTGACTCTGCGTCGCTCATTGGGTTGCCTCCTCGCCCGCGAGGCGTCCGGCGACCGCACCGGTGGCCAGCGAGACGCCGCTCGCGGATTTTTCGCGTGCCACGTCAGCGCCGCCGACGACGCCGCCCGCCGCACGCAAGTTCTCGAACTGTACCGCTCCGTCTTCGTCGGTCGGTCGCAGTTCGTCGTCGGGGACGACGCCGAAGCGCGCGAACGCGTGGTCCCCGAACGCCTCGGGTTCGGACCAGTCGTAGCGGTCCTCGGGATGCGGCACGTGGCACCCGAAGACGGGTTCGGTGATGTGCTCGCGGTCCGAATCGAGACCCTTGCCGACTAAGCCGCCCGTTGCGAGGACGATTTGGTCGGCCTCGTAGGGTGTCATTCGGTGTTTCTGGTCTACGATGACCGTCTCGATGCGTCCGTCTTCGGTCTCGAAATCGACCGCCGGGTTACCGGTCGAAATGCGGACGCCCGCTTCGTCGAGGGCGTCGAACAGCATATCTTCGAGTTTGAGACCGAGAAGGCTCGGCGGGCCGGTCGGGACTTCGAAGACCGGGACGCCGAGTCGGTCTGCGAGTTCGTCGCGGACCTCGTCGTCGTGGTCGTCGCCGAGCATCGCCGGGAAGCCGACGCGGGTTTCGCCGTCGAGTTCGGCCGCGATAGCGTCGGCGAGGTCGGATCGAACCGTCCCGCCGGACACCGATTCGTCACGGTCCAGTGCCTTTGCGAAGCGCGTGACCTTGGCGTCGGAACGGAACGATTTGGGGAACTCGACGGTGACGCCACGAACCGAAAACGGAACGTTGGCGGCCGCGAGGTGGTCGGCCGCGACGGGTGCGTCGAAGTCGGTCAGACTCTCGAAGCCGACGAGAAGCATGTCGCCGGACGAACTGGCGAGTCCGGGCGCGACCGACTCGGGGTAGCGAGCGGTCGGCTTCATCGTCCCGCCGTGCGTCATCACGAGTGCGTTCGCGTCCGTGTGGCCGCCCTGATAGGCGTCGCCGACGGCCTCGTCGAAGAGGCGAAGCCCGTCGCGGATGCCGTCTTCGCCGACGACGTGATACGGGTGGTCGTCGGAAAGCGCGTCGAGTCCGTCGTACGGCTCCGCGAAGGGACCGTCGCCGCCGGCGTAGCCGAGTACGTCCACGAGACCGCTGGCCTGTCGGAGCGTGCTCTTCTTGTGTGCGAGGAGGCGGACGCGAGCGCCCGTCTCCGCGGCGGAAAGTGCGGCCGTGCAGGCGGCGAGACCGCCACCGACGACGAGCACGTCGTCAGTTATCGCCATCGGCACCTCCCGTGTCGTCCGCGGTGGAGACGCGACCGCCATCGGCGACAGCGCCGCCGGACGACCCATCTGAAGCGCTTCCACCTTCGGACTGATTGCCGTCGTCGAACGCGGCGAAGTCGAGTGCGTCGTCCGACGCGGCCGGGTCTTCGTCGCGGTTCATCGTCGTCGCGTGCAACATGTGTTTGAGCGCGCTCTGTGAGAGCTGTTCGCCCCACATCGCGTGGCGCTCGCCCTTCCAGCGCTCCTGATAGAGGTCGTCGAGCGAGGAGCGAACGATGTCTTCGTCGTACTCGGGTGCGAGTTCGTTCGCCATCCGGTGACAGCAAATCGCCCCCTGACAGTTGCCCATCGAGGCGCGCGTCTGGATGCGAACGGAGTTGAGGTCAGTGCCCGCGGTGTCGAGCGCGTCGTGAATCTCGGCGCGGGTGACGGCCTCGCACTCGCAGACGACCGGGTTCGGGTCGATACTGTTGAGCACGTCGTCGGCCCGCGAGCCGAGTCGCTGAACCGAGCGGCGGCCAATCGGCGACCGGAGACCGAAGTCCTCCATGTAGTCGCGGAGGACGGAGAAGTCCTCGCTCCCCGGAAGTGGCTCGTCGGCGGTGCGGCACTCGGCTTCGACGTCGAGTTTCTCGCAGACGTGGTCGGAAATCTTCTCGGCCATCATCCGGTAGGTCGTGAGCTTTCCGCCGACGATGCTCGTCATGCCCGGCAGGTCGTCGCGGTCGGCGTGGTCGAGAAGGAAGAACTCGCGCGTGATGTCCGTCGGGTCTTCGGTGCCCGTCCCCGGCGGTTCGTACAGCGGGCGGACGCCCCAGAACGACCGAATCGTCCGTGCATCTTCCAGCATCGGAACGAGTTCCGAGAGCGTTTCGATCATCAGGTCAACTTCCCAGCCCTCCTCGGGGTAGTCTTCGGGGTCTTCGACCTCTTCGTCGGTGGTCCCGAGGATGCACGTCGTCTCGTGGGGAACGATGATGTCAGCGTCGCCTTTCGGCCGACAACGGTTGACGACCGTATCGACCTGTCGGGTGTTCATGATGGTCATAACGCCCTTCGACGGCCGCACTTCGACATCGACGCCGGCGAGGTCGCCGATTTGCCCCGCCCACGCGCCAGTCGCGTTGACGACGTAGTCGGCGTATATCTCTTCGACTTCGCCGGGCTTTCCGTGGACGTACGGCCCGGTCCCGCTCTGGTGGGTCACTTCGACGCCGACGACTTCGCCGTCTTCGACGAGCACGTCTGTGACCTCCGAGTGTGTCTCGACGCGCGCGCCGTGTTCGACGGCACTCGCGGCGTTCGAAACACAGAGTCGGAACGGGTCAACAGCCCCGTCGGGGACCTTGATAGCTCGCTTGATGTCCGTTGCGAGGTACGGCTCTATCTCCCGAGCCTCTTCGGCCGAGAGGACTTCAGCGGGAATCCCGCACTCGCGGCATCCCGCTAGCTTCTTTTCGAAATACTCGTCGGAGTCTTCGGGTCGCTGGACGAACAGGCCACCCGTCATCTCGACGCAGTGGCCCGCGATTCGTCGTAGGACGCGATTTTCTACGATACACTCCTTGGCCGACGCTTGGTCGGATACTGCGTACCGCCCGCCGCTGTGGAGGAGGCCGTGCATCCGCCCCGTCGTCCCATGTGTGAGATTCCCCTTCTCGACGAGGGTCACATCCAGCCCGCGCATCGCCAGGTCCCGTGCGATGCCCGTACCAGTCGAACCCCCGCCAATGACGAGGACGCTCGGCGATTTATTCATCTGTCTTTCGTGAGGTAGGACCGACGGCACTTTATTTTACCTTCACTCGATTCCGCCTCGATTCACCTCAGTACTCGGACCTCTTTCGGTGAGCGAATGCCAACGTTCTGCTCGTAGAATACCGTAGCTTGGTGTTTGTGTTGCGAATTTAAACGACGAATATAATTCAAAATCATCTTTCATATTAGTTACGGACGATTCGTCAACCGGTCGGTTCAGGAACCTCTCAGCTGGCTTTGAGGCGTGTTTTCCAGAATAGTTCATGAATAATGTTCTCTCACACCACGGCCGTCCGTGGAGTAGTTCGCTTTTTAATCGTGCGCCGGATACCCTTGGTACGAGACACTCTCCGACATGCGCCTCGAAGACAGAATCACTCGACGGCGGCAACGTGGTGGGACTCGACGCCGCCTCGTCCGTGACCTGAGCGCGTTAGCCCCGACTACCCATCCCGACGAGCCGACAGGCCGCGGGCCGACGCTCGAACGCATCCTCGACCATCTCGACCCGGTTTTCGACGGCGACCTCCCGTCGAACGCCCACATCGACGGTCCCAAGGGGGCGGGGAAATCCGCCGTCGTGACGTCGCTCTTCGAGCATCTCTCGCGTGCCGTCCCCTCCCAACAATCCGTCATCCACACGACGACCCGTACGTCCGGGTCACCGACGACCTCGTTCGCGTACGTCGATGCCCGCGACGCGTCAACCGAGTTCGCGCTCCTGCATTCGACGCTCGACGCGCTGTCCGACGAGTCGATTCCCTCGCAGGGCGTCGGTATCGAGGCGTTGCGCGACAAACTCGGTCGCCGAGTCACGTACGACGAACGCGCTATCGTCGCGGTTGACCACGTCGGCGAACCCGAAACGTATGCCGCGACGGCGGCCATCGAGACGCTCGAAGCCGTCTCGCCGCACTTCTCGGTGCTGACGGTCGGTCGAACCGCTCTCGAAGACGACGCCGGTCGAATCGGCTCCGTTTCGGTGCCGAGGTACGAACGACACAGCCTCGTCGATATTCTCGTCGCCCGGGCGTCCGACGGCCTCGCGCGCAACGCGCTCACTCATGATGCGACGAGCGACGTGGCCGCGTGGGCCGACGGCGACGCTCACGACGCGCTGTCGGCACTGTACGGAGCGGCCACGCTGGCCGCGACCGACGGCGCGGACACTATCACCGCCGAACACATCGACGCCGGTATCGACGCGGTTCCGGAGGACGGATGCTCGCTCGGACGCGTCCTCGCGCTCCCTGACAGTCGTCGTCGTGTCCTCCGAGCTTTCGTCGCGCTCGACGGGGCCGACACGGCGTCGGTGTCGGCCGCGACGGAGGCAATCGCCTCGAACCCGGACGTCTCGCTGTCGGCGGCGACCATCAGACGCGTCCTCTATGAACTCTCCGACCTCGGCATCGTCCGCCGGGTTTCGGGACGCGATTCGTCCGACGGACCGGGGCGTCCGGCGACGCGCCCGATTCCGAATTTCTCGACGCTGGTGTTCCGCGGACTGGACGACACTGACCGCTGACTCTTTTTGCCCCCTCCCCGAACGGCGGGTATGGTTCCACCGCTGGTACTCGATATCGACGGGACGCTTACCGACGCACAGAGCCGACTCGACCCGCGAGCCTTCGACGTGCTCCCGTCGTGGGACGCACCCGTCATCCTCGCCACCGGCAAGGCCTTTCCGTACCCCGTCTCGCTTTGTCACTACCTCGGGCTTCCCGAGACGGTCATCGCCGAAAACGGCGGCGTCGTGCTCGTCGATGGCGACGTGACTTTCGCGGGAGACCGCGAGGCCGCACAGGCCGCCGCGGACGAGTTCACCGCTCGCGGCGGCGATCTCGGGTGGGGTGCCGCCGACACCGTCAACCGCTGGCGCGAGACCGAAATCGCCGTCAATCTCGACGCCGACGAAGCCCTCCTTCGAACCGTCGCCGACGAGTTCGACCTCGAAGTCATCGACACCGGCTTCGCCTACCACGTCAAATCTCACGGCGTCGAGAAGGGTGTCGGTCTCGAACACGTCTGCGAGACGATGTCGTACGACCCCGAGGACTTCGTCGCGGTCGGCGACAGCGAAAACGACGCCTCGACGTTCCGCGTCGTCGGGCAGTCGTACGCCGTCGCCAACGCCGACGACGTAGCCAAGGCGGCGGCTGACGAAGTACTGGCGCAGTCGTACATGGACGGCACGCTCTCCGTACTCGACGCACTTCGAGAATAGCTGATTTCGTGACCCGTCGGAGTCGAGTTACCGAACTTCGTTTTCGACCCAGTCGGCGTACTCGCCGAGGACGTGCGACTCGTCGAATCGCTCGATACAGGGCACGTCGTACGGATGGAGTTCGACGACGCGAGCCACGAGGTCGTCGTAGCGGTCGGCGGTCGTTTTGGCGAGGAGAATCGTCTCCTCGTCGTCGTGAACCTCGCCGTTCCAGCGGTAGACCGACTCGCAGGGGACGCGATTCACACAGGCCGCGAGTCGCTCTTCGACGAGCGTTCGAGCGAGTTCGTCGCTCGCAGTAGACGGGGTAGTGATGTAGACAGTCGGCATCTCAGATTCGCCTCCGGGAATCGTCCACGCGTCGGGTCAGGCCGGTTCTTCGAACGGTGCGAAGCGACCGTTGATGTCCCACTCGTGGATGCAATACGGACTCCCGACCAGTTTGTCACCGTCTTCGGACGTGACTACCCACGTCGTGGCGTCTTCGTCCCAGCGTTCGACCCGGCCACAGCGCTCACAGGCGCGCCGCGTGGGTCGCCGAAGTTGGGGTTCCATACGTGGAGGACTATCGGCCGACACAAAAAATCCCACCGTCAAGGCAGATTCGGAGCCACAGCCGCGGCATCGACACCCGGTCGTGCATGGTTCACGCACGTTTCTTCCGGAACCGATGGGACTTACCGGACTCCGAGCGGAGTGAGAACATGGGCTTTCACACCTTCGACGTCGATGCGGCGGCGAAACTCGACGACCCCGCACGGTACCGATTCGTCTCTCGGGAGGAACTGCTGTCTCATCTGCATCCGTCGTCCGAAAGCACGGTCGCAGACCTCGGAAGCGGAACCGGATTCTTCACCGACGACGTCGCTCCGCACGTCGGCACGCTGTACGCCGTCGATGTCCAAGCGGAGATGCACGACTTTTACCGCGAGAACGGCGCGCCGGAGAACGTCGAGTTCGTCACCGCCGACGTTGCGAGCCTTCCGTTCGACGACGACGACCTCGACGCGGCGTTTTCGACGATGACGTACCACGAGTTTGCGACGGACGAATCGCTCGCCGAACTCGCGCGCGTCGTCCGCCCGGGCGGCACCGTGGTTGTGGTCGATTGGTCCACAGCCGGCGACGGAAATGCCGGCCCGCCGATTGACCACCGCTTCGGTCTCGGTGACGCGGCGGACGCCTTCGAATCGGTTGGCTTTACCGTCACACACGGCGAGACGAGACACGAGACGTTCGTCTGCGTCGCTCGTCGCTGACGAGGGATTCGAGATTTTCAGGCCTTCTACTACCCGATTCGCATACTCGGAGTCGAGGGTCGCTTACGACTCGATGACGCTGGTGTAGCGGTCAACGAGCAACACGAGAGCCGCGCCGACGACCGCCGCGGCGACGAAGATGACGACGAGTTCCGTCGTCCACGACTGGCCCAACTCGGCGAGTTGCTCGCTACTTTTGGCGACCGGCGCGCGGAGCGCACCGACGATGAGGCTCACGAGGAACGCGAGCGTCGCGCGTCGATAGTGTTCGAGCGCCCAGCGGACGGCGTGTGCGATGGTGAGCAGGCCGACGACCGCACCGCCCATGAACGTCACGACCACGGTCCCCGGTTCGACGACGGCGGCGACAGAGCCGCCGTTTACGACGCCGATGAGGCTATCGACGAACGCGTTGAGCGTGTTTGTCATGTACTGGTACTGGCCGAGTATCAACAGGAGGAGCGACCCGGAGATACCGGGGAGAATCATCGCGCTGACGGCGACTGCGCCCGCGAGCGCTGTCGCGGGAAGCGAGTGTCCGAGCGCGTTACCGACCGTCCCCGACGCGATGAACGCGACGGAGAAACCGGCGATTGCGGCGGCGATTTGGCGCGGACCGTCGAGGGAGACCTGCGCGTACAGCACGACCGCCGAGGCCGCGATGAGGCCGAAAAAGAAGCCGAACGTCGGTACCGGCTGTTGCTCGATGGCGATTTCGAGGACGCGCATGATGGTGACGACGGCGGTTGCGATGCCGGCACCGAGCGCGAGTAAGAATCCGACATCGACCTCGCGCATCGCCGCAATCGCATCGTCTCGATTTCCGGGGGCGACGCCGCGGAACACTCGCTTGATTCGTCCCGGTGTGATGGCCGTGACGGCACCGATGAGGCGCTCGTAAATACCGGTGATGAGCGCGATAGTGCCGCCGGAGACGCCGGGGACGGCGTCGGCGGCACCCATGCAGATACCTTTGAGGTAGACGACGAGCCACGAAAAACTGGGTGGGCGCTCGTCAGTGTGCTTCGACATTTCGTTGTCGGCTTCTCTGCCGCGAAGAATATCAGTCCACCGTTATCCCGAGTGAGACTATGAAAAAAGACCGCGGTCGAGCGATTCGTCGCCGAGTTAGGCGGCGACCGGAATCGCGTCAGCGTCGATGGATGCGGACGCCGACTCGTTCGTCGTCGAGTCGTCCGCGCTCGAATTGTCGCCGCCCGATTCCGTCAGGGAGAACTCCTGTTCGTTCCGTTCGAGCGAGACCTGTACGGTGCCGTCTTCAGCGCCGTTGACGAGGCCTTCCTCGACGGAGACGTTCGTCGCTTGGTAGCTGACGATGGTGTTGTTCCCCGTGAAGGACGTCGGTCCGGAGAAGCTGTAGTCGTCCACTGCGCGGACACTGACGTTCGTGTACCCGTTGTCGGGACCGTAGTTGTCGTAGCCCGTCGTGGAGTACGGAAGCGTCATGGTGAACTCACCGTTGGCGTCAACCTGCGCCTGCTGGGTGTAGTTGAACGTCGTTCCCGAGTCGGGGTCGCGCAGCTGGACGCGAGCGGTCACCGTCGAGTTGGCCGGGGCACCGTCGCCTTCGACCGTCGCGCCGGGGACGCGCTCGAACGTCTTGACCCACGAGGGGTTGCTACCGATGAGACCACGCGGCTGGATGCCGTAGGTGTTGCCGCTCCGGATGAGCGAGTTCTGGTACGACGCGGAGCGAAGCGCCGAACTGTTCGACGACTTCACGAGGCGGTAGTGTTCGAGGGCGGCGACGCGTTCCTCGGGGAACTCGCCGAGACCGCCAATCTGCGAGGTCGTGTCGTTTGCGACGTACGACTTCGCGGCGTCCATGGTCCGGAACGTCTTGACCGGCTGGCCGTCACTCGGCGTTACCTTGTAGGTGACAGAGCCGTCCTGCGACACGCGCTCTTCCCAGTCAACGACGATTGGCGAGGGCGCGCGAGCACTGCCGTGGTACTTGTAGAGGCGGACCATCAGGCTCTCGTAGTAGCGCTGGTCTTTGACGTCTGCGGTCGAGGTGATGCGCTCTTGTCCGTTCTGCGTTTGCAGTCCGTAGAGCGTGCTGTAGAAGTCAGTCGTACTGACGTTCTGTCTGTTGTAGAAGATGGTCGGCGCACCGAACTTCGAGTCGGTCGAAGCCATCTGCCAATCGACCATGACGTAGCGGGTGTCTTCACCCTCTTCGCTCTGGTCTGCGAGGACGTCGGCGGCTTGCGTCTCGTTCGGCGACAGGAGGAAGTTTGCCGCCCCCTTTGCGCCCTGCTGGAACGGGTTGGCGTTCGGGATGCGTTCGCCGAGGACCGTAATCCAGTGACCGTAGTCCCACCACGACATGACGCCGTAGGTGCCGTCCGCGTACTCGAAGTCGTTCGTCGCCTTGTACGTGCCGTAGTACTCCATGTCGTTGGACGCGCCGCCGAACTCACCCTCTTCGGGGGTGTTGTTCTGCATCCAATCGAAGGTGCCCTGCCACTGGGTGACACCGCCGGGACCGTCCTGTGAGGACTGCAGTGCGTTACTGCTGGTTCCCGCGTTGCCGAGTTGAATCGGCACCATGAGAACCGGTGTGAGGACGAGGAGCAACGCGATGGCGACGACGGCGACCGTCCCGAGCGAGACGTCGTCGAGGCGGTCCACGTCGGCGAGACCGATAACGTCGAAAGAGAGAATCTCGCGGAGGAGGTACGCGTTCATCACCGCGACCGTGACTGCGAGATAGTAATTGAAACGAACCTGCGTGAAGGCGGCGGACGTGATGATGGCCGCCCAGACGAGTACGAAGAGCTGTTCGCTCTCGTAGTCGGCCTGCAACACTGCACCGACGATAAGAGCGGTGACGATGGCGAGGCTGACGAGTGCGGAGTCGATGCCGACAGCGGAACCGATTCCGGCGGGGATGGCGGGCAGGAGGAAGATGAGTCCGATGACCGCCAGACTACCGAAGACGTATCCGACTTTTCGGACGTCGCCGTCTTTGACGAGCGGCTTGCCGACGAGCCAAATCGCACCGACGAGTCCGGTGAAGAACGTGAATCCGTATTCGGACATGATGCGTTCGGCCGCCGTCATGCCCGTAGACTGGAGCGTGTTTGCCGCGAGGAACGGCTGTGCCTCACCGATCGTTCGCGTCGCCGCACCGGCGCTGAAACCGACGGTACGGAGGAAGTTCCGTGCGATGCTGTTGAACGCGTCGGGGAGGACGACCGAAACGAGGACGATACCGGCGACCGCCAGTCCGCCGACCGCGACGGGGTAGCCACGGTCGTCAACGTCGTTGCGCTCCCAGAAGCGAGCCAGTCCGGCGAGGAAGACAGCGCCCAGTGCGATGACGAACGACACGACGGGCTGCAGCAGGCTGAAGCTCGTCGCGCTGAAGGACATCTCGTGAAGCGGGACGAACATCAGCAGTCCCGCGACGCCGAGCGAGACGGCACCGACGAACGCAACGTGTTCCGGGGACCGACCGCGGACGTAGTCCGCGACCATCTGTAGGACCAAGAAGAGACCGAAGATACCGACGAGAAGGACGCCCGGAGGCCACGACCACATGTACATGGCGATGGCGACGCCGGCGAGCGCCGACCACAGCAGGGTCGAACGCAGTGCGTCGAGGTCCCGGGCGGCGACGAGTTCCCAAACCGGCTTTTCGCGGTTCGCAACCGTGAGGGCGATCATAATCGCCAGCACGGCGAAGCCCTGGAAGAACGGCTCTGCGATGTTGTGGTCGGCGAAGCCGACGAGACCGCGTCGCAGGAACGTTCCCGGCAGGAGCGCCAGAATGAGAACGCCGAAGAGACCGCCGAGGCGACCACCGAGGCGGCGACCGATGAGGAACGTCGGAATCGCAACGAGCGTCCCGAAGACCGCCGGTGCGACGAGAAGCGTCTTCGCAACGAGGTCGGGCGACGGACTCCCGAGACCGACGATGAGAGCGGCGGTCGCAATGATTTGGTCGTAAATCGTCCCGAACTGTCCGACGCTCGTTCCGAACGGGAAGTAGGTCCACGGGTCGAACGGCATCGTCGAAGGCCAGTTTTGGACCGTGTACGTCACCTCCCGAAGGTGGTACCAAGCGTCGTTTCCTGAGAAGAGGACTTCACCACCTCTAATGAAATTACTGTACGACCGAAGGCGAATGGTCAACATACCGACCAGTATCACGAGGAGGGCGGGTACGTGATACCAGTCTTTGGCGAGTTCGAGGACCGACTTCGCGTCGGAGTCCTCGATTCGCTCAGTGTCTACGCTCATCGCTTCGATGGACTGGGAAAACGCGCATAAGCCTTATGATAGCGACCCTTGCGAGGGCCGATAACTCACGTACGACCCTCGTAGAGGTCTTTTGCGATCCAAAACACGTCGTTTCGGATGCTCGAACTCGATACGACGAGAAGCGCGAAGTAAACGACCGCACCGGTTAGAATCACGGCCGTAAGCCGGATAGCACCCGCCGAACCGCCGAGCACGGACACGGTTGCCGTGGTTGCGAAGTACATCGCGCTCGCGGCGAACACCTGCGCGCCCACGTCGGTCAAAGACGAGGCGGACGGCCGGTAATTCAGTGTCGTTGACAGCACGCCGACACACGCGAGGAAACTAATCGTAGTTGTCCACCCGAGGCCCAGCGCGCCGAACCAGACCGTCAGCGGGTAGACGAACGCGACGTACGTCCCGATGAGTGCGAGGCTTCCGAGGACGACCGGCCGCGGCCTGTCGATGCCGAGGAAGTAGCTATCGAGCGTTCCGCGGTAGCCGTTGAACAGATTCGCCAGTGCGAGTGTTGCGATGAGCGCGCTGGCGAGTCCGATTTCACCGACGAACGGAATTCCGACCGTTCCGGGCGAAATTTGGTAGACGGTCCGTAGCAGGTCGTTTCCGACCACCAACGCCCCCGCGATGAGCGGAATCGAGAACACGCCGCTGTAGGCGACGACGCGGTCGAAGAGCCGATGAACCTGCTCGTGACGCTCTTCGGCCGTCAGCCTGGAGAATTCGGGGAACGATACCTTCGAGAGGGCGGCCGAAAACAGCATCGACGACTCCGAGATGGTAAACGAGACGCGGTAAATCCCCGCCGCGCCCGGGCCGAGAAGCCGGCCGATGACGATGTAGTCGGCCTGTTTGAAAAACTGCCCCGCGAGGGACTGGATGTAGGTGTTCTTGGAGAAGGTCACAAACGTTACCAGCGTCTCGCGTGTCGGGAGCGCCGGGCGGACTCGGGCGAAGCCGAAGTACGCGACGACGAACGTGAGCAGTTGGCCGAGAATCAGCCCCCAGAGGAGACCCAGCACCTCGAACCCGCCGACGACGAACACCGTCTGAATACCCACGATGGCGACGTATCGGCCGTTTTCTAACATCCCACTGAGAGCGACGCGACCCTCACCTTCGAGAAACGCACCGGTCACTCTGAACAGGCTCCAACTGACGACGCCCAACGGGAGTAACAACGCGGCGTCAACGCCCAACGTCTCGTTTATCGGGCCGCGGAACAGCACCGACACGATCGCCGAAAGCAGGCCGCCGAGGGCGACGATAAAGAGCGCGGCGGTAAAGTGGCGTGCCTCGTCGTCACTGCCGCTGACGAACTTTGTGACGGTTACGAAGATGCCGAACCCGAAGGTAGCCCCCATGAGCATCTGAATGCTCTGGAAGATGGCGAACACACCGATGCCTTCGGCACCGAGGACGCGGGCGAAGTATATCGTCCCGAGGAATCCCGCGAGCGTGCCGAGGACGTTGGTGATGAACCGCTTGGAAACCTCGGCACCGACTTTCATTCGAGATACCCGAGTTCTCGGAGTCTGTCTTTCACCTCGTCTTCTCCTTCTTCGTCACCCGACAGACCGCCGCCGGTCACGGCGTCGGACCCTGTGAAGTCGTAGTACGATGGCGACCGAGTCGCGGGCTCCGAGCCGGGTTCGAACACGTCGAGGACGTCCCCGCTCGTGAGTTCGGGAATCTCGTAGCCGAGCGTGTGGAGAATCGTCGGCGCGACGTCCGTGATGTGTGCGCCTTCGACGGAGCCGGTTCGGAACGACGGGCCTCGCGCGAAGAAAACGCCGTCGCGGGCGTGTCCGCTCGTATCAACGTCGATGAGTGCCGAATCGGTATCGAGTCGGGACGACGCGTGAATCTCCGGCGTCTCGATTATCATTGCAAGGTCGGGCGTGTGGGGACCGCCGCGTTCGAGGCGTTTGAACGAGACGTCGAGACCGACGTCAGTCGCGCCCCGTCGGAGCGTCGCTTCCGCCTCGTCGCAAATCGCGTCCACTTGGGATTCGTCGTCCGAGAGCGCGTACACGAGCGTCGTCTTCTGTCCGACGTCACAGACTGCCTTCGTTCGGTCGAAGTCGATTCGGCCGAGGTTGATGGCGTTGTCGAGGCTCAGTGTATCCCCGGACGGGAGGCTGTTCACGAAGTCTTCAGGGACGACCTTGCGGGCGAACGAGAGCAAGCCGACCGTTCCGAGTGCGGTGCTCGCGTAATCCTTCAGCGACCCGAGCGTCGCTTTCGTGCTGTCGCCGGAGTCGGTCAGGTGAATGAACCCGTCGTCGGCGAGTACCTTGTTCGGCATGAACTTCCCGGTGACTTTCTCGAAGCCGTGGTCGCTCATGATGACGATGTCTTCGTCGTCGTGGGAATCGAGGAACTCGCTGAGACGTTCGTCAACCCGCTTGTACACCTGCAAGAGAGCGTTGTCGTCCGATACCTCCGTCTCCCAGTAGTGGTGTGCGACGCGGTCTGTCGCACGGATGAGACCGACTGCGAGGTCGGGGTCTTCGGATTCGATGAAGTGTTCGAAGCCAGTGAACCGCTTGTCCACCAGTTCGAGGCTCAGATCGACGTAGGCTTGCGACCCCGGAACCTTGTCGTTTCGGAGTTTGTACCCATCGACGAGTTCGACGAGTTCGTCCCACTTCTCCGGAGGGTGTGAGTACTCTTCTTTGTACTCCGGCGCGGCGGCGATAATCGCACCGTCGATAGCCTGCCACGGGTACGACCCGGGGATGTTGAAGACGACGCTTCGTCCGTCTTGGTCGTCTATCGCGTCCCACATCTTGCCGCGGACGAACTCGTCGTGACTCAAGTCGAGTTCGTTGGTATCGCGGTTGAAGTGGGTAAAACCGTACATATCGAACGATTCGGGGTCTCGCCCGGTGGCGAATGCGGGCCACGCGGGGACCGTGATTTCGGGGACTGTGCTCTCTAACTCTCCGTGAACACTCTCGTCCAGCAATCTGCTGAACGTCGGAAGGGCACCAGCCTCTACCCAAGGGCGAATAAGAGAGAAGGTGGCACCGTCGAGGCCGAGGACAATCATCGTCCTGTGAGGCGTGTGCATCGCTGAAAAATAGTTCGGTCGTTAGCGGTTCAGTCACAGGACGCCCGTACACGCCGTTTACGGCCGATTACAACGGGCAACCAGACTCGGCTATTCGAGGTAGCCGAGGTCCGCGAGTCGTTCTTCGACCGACTCGTCGTCGGTCTGCATCCGCGCTTCGACTTCGAACTCGGGGTACGACTTGGGTTCGACTCCCTCGACCGCCGGGAGCGTCGTGCCGTCCATCTCCTCGTCAGGCGCGATGCCGAACGTCGAGAGCACCGTCGGCGCGACGTCGAACAAGTGCGCATCCGAGAGGTCAGCGGCTGTGTCAACCCCGTCGCCAGCGACGGCGACGATACCATCAGGTTTGTGATTCCACGGCTCTGGCGCGCCGAACGCGTCGCCGATGTGGACCGAAAGCGAGTTTTCGAAGTCGCGTGGGACACACAGAATATCGACCGCGTCGTCCGCGTACGGGCCGTGAATATACGTCTCGCGCGGGACGACCTCGTCGAAGACGGGGCGTCCCTCGGGGTCGGTCAGCGCGTCGAGTACCGAGATGATGTCGTCTCTGACGGACTCGTACTCCGATTCGGGGATGACGCCCGCGGGGTCGCGTCCGTCCACGTTCAGTCGAACGCCGAGTTCCGACCCCGACCGGAGATAGCCGCTCGACGACTCGAACGAGACACTCTCGCTGGCGGCGAAGACCGCGCCGACGGGGACGTGTTTCCCGACGAACTCGGCGAGACCGAGGCGGTCGAGGATGGCTTTTCCGCGTTGGTAGGTCAGGCCGCCCTTGGCGGCGACGACGGCGAGGCGTTCGAGAAGCGTCGGGCCGTCTGCTTCGCCGTCGCCGTCAACCAGTCGTTCGTCTTTGATCTGGAACCACGAGGGAACGCCGCGACCGTCTGTGGAGGTGTTCAGAAAGCCTTCCTGTCGAAGGACCTCGTTGACGCGGACCTCGTGGCCGTCGTACTCGCCCATGCCGTGGTCGGACGCGACGACGACCACGTCGGGGTCGCAGGCCGACAGAATCTCGCCGAGTTGCTCGTCAACGGTTTCGTAGACCTCGCGGGCTTTGTCCAACTCGCCGGGAAAGTCGTGAAACACGGCGTCGGTCTTCTGGAACTGGACGAACCCGAAGTCGGGGTCGAAGCGGTCTGCGAGGTAGCGGAACGTCTCCCCGCGGAGTTCCGTGAGTCGGAGGTACTCGCGGAATTTTGCGTCGTCATCGACGCGTTCGTCGGTTTCGCGTTCGGCGTAGACGCGGTACTCGCCGACCGCCTCGCGGATGTCGTCGAGGATTCCTTCTGGGTGGCAGTCGGGTTCGTCGGGGGCGAGATAGCCCGGAACGACGGCACCGTCGATATGCCGCGGCGGGTGCGTGACGGGGGCGTTGACGACGACACTCGACAGGTCGTTCTCGTCGAGGTAGTCCCACATCGTTCGGGCCTTCACGTCCGAGCCATTGACCACGTCCCAGTCGTAGCCGTCGAACGCGAGGAAATCAAACACTCCGTGTTTGCCGGGATTCTTCCCGGTGTACAGCGACGGCCACGCGCTCGCGGTCCATGGAGGGATTTGGGACCGGAGTGGGCCAGTCGCCGCGTCCTCGAAGAGAGATGCAAGATTCGGCAGTGCGCCGTCCTCGAAGAGTGGATCGAGGACCGGCGCACAGGCCGCGTCGAGGCCAACGAGTAGCGTGCGCATACTGGCGACGACGACCATAGTATGTAAAAATCTCCCGTTCGGGTGACCGGACACGACGGTTCGACCCGACCGCCCGCACTCTCGTCAGCCGAGATAGCCCAGTTCGCGGAGGTTCCGCTCGACCGCGTCGCTGAACTCTCGGTCACCGCCGTCGTCCCCGCCGAACCCGTCGCCGAGGGTGTCAACGAGACGGTCTCGAAGCGACTCGACGAGTTCGGGGTCGGGGTCAGAGACGACCGTCTCGCCCGGCAGTTCGTAGAGCGCTTCACTCCCGTCCGAACGAATTTCGAATCGGTAGTCGGTCGTTCGGATGCTCTTTCGTCCCAGTTCGAGCGCGGTAACCGTCTCCGCTGAGACGTCGTCTGCGGCCGCGAGTTCGCGCTCGTCGGTCGGCGCGCGCTCACCGAACACGACGTCGCGCGCCTCGTCGCCGAAGAGGTCGATACCGGAGGTCGGCGGGCACTCGACATCACAGCACCCACACACGGTTGCGAACACGTCTGCGAGCGAGACCAAGTCCTCGCGGGTCTCGCCCGACGGGACACCCGGCCCAGAGATGAGAAGTGGGACGTGTAGAACCTCGTCGTACAGGAAGTCGCCATGACTCAATCCACCGTGTTCTCCGAAGTACTCGCCGTGGTCACTCGTGAGAATCAAGACGGTGTCGTCCAGTTTCCCCTGCGCTTCGAGCCAATCGAGGACACGGCCCACCTGGTCGTCGAGGTACCGGACTGAGGCGTCGTACCATTGCTCGACGATGCCGAGTTCGCTGTCGGTGACGTACGAGCGGTCGTCTAAATAGCGCAATCGGATGTCTTGGATGTGTTCGCCGTCAGCGACGCCGAACACACGGTCTTCTCGAACGTCGTCGCGGTCGAGGCTCCCGCTCGTCGTGAACTCTTCGAGAATCGGGAGTCGAGGTCGAGACAGTTCCGGTGTCTCCGCTTCCTTGTACGGACGCGGCGGGTCGTACGGGGCGTGGACGGTCGTGAGGTTCATCATCCCGAAGAACGGATTCGTCGTCTCCGCGAGACCCTCTTGGAACTTCTCGATTCGAAGCTCGTTGTAGTAGTCGTTGCCGCGGGTCAGTATCCGAATAAAGTCGCGCCGAATCGCGGGGTCGGTGAGGAGTTGTTTGAACCACGCCGCAGATGGCCGTTTAGCAACTGCCTCGTACGCCTCGTAGTACCAATCGAATCCGCGGTCGAGTCCCGTCGCCGACGCCATCTTCGCCGGACCCGGGACGCCAACGGTGTCGTAACCGTTGTCTCGAAGCACCTCCGCGAGAAGCGGCACGCTCTCGTCCATCCACGGCATGCCGCCAGTAAATCCGGTTTCCGACGGCCATCGCCCGGAAAAGAGTGTTCCGTGTGCGGGGGGCGTCCACGGCCCGGCGGAGAACGCGTTTTCGAAGCGGACTCCCTCTTCTGCGACGCGGTCGATATTCGGCGTCTCGACGGCGTCGTCACTGTAACACGAGAGTGCATCGACTCGGAGCGTATCAAAGATGAGGAGAACTACGTTAGGGTGACGGGGAGAGACCATATCGGGCGGTTCGTTCTCCTCAATGATAAGTTGAAATGTCTGTCAACAACGGTGAGGGTAGCTACCATGGTGAGGGGACGAGTTCGCACGACTGGACGCCCCCCCAACCAGTCAGTCCCGGTTACGAATGTGTCCGTCTCACTGACTTCTTCGATGCGGCTGTCCCCCGTACGTCCGCTTCCTTTTTATCCGATGCCGCGACTCGTTCAGGATATACTATGGACCTCGATTCCGCTCGCGTGGCCATGCTCTTTCAGGACCCGCACCCGGCACACCGGGGGTTCGCCGAGGCCATCGGCGCGGACCTCGTCGACTTCCGTGGCTTTTCGCCCGACGTTCTCGGCGACGGCATCCCGGCCGACGTGGTCAACGGCATCCGCGCCCCGAAGTACGACGTGTATCTCGTCGAGGGGTCCCGCCCGCTCTACGCCGCACTGGTCAACCGTGTGATTCGAGGCTCCAAACTCGTGTATCTCTGTGCCGACCACGGATTGTACAGTCTCGGCCGCGACGACTTCGAGGGAAGTTCGGCGGTGAAATCGCTGGTCGGTCGGTTCGGCCAGCCCCTCGTCCGAACGATTGGGTCGCGTTACATCGACGGTGTGGTCGCAGTCTCCGACTTCGCGGCCGACTTCACTCGCCCTATCGTCGGCGAGGACACGCCGATTGCCGTCTCCCACCCCTTCGTCCAGCCGGACGTGTTCGAGGCGCTCGGCTCGGTAACGCCGGATATCGAGAGCAAGGTCGCCGTCACGGTCGGTCGGCCGGAGCGATACAAGGGCGTTGACCTGCTCGTCGAGGCGTGGCCGATGGTCAGAGAGCGCCACCCCGAGGCCGAACTCCACGTCGTCGGCGGTGGTCATCCGGAGTCGTACGAACGGACCGAGGGAGTCACCGTCCGCGGCTACGTCGAGGCCCTCGAAGATGCGTTCGAACCGGCGTCCCTGTACGTGCAACCGTCGCGTATGGACACTTTCCCGGTAAGCGTGCTCGAAGCGATGCGCGCCGGACTGCCGCCGGTCGTGACCGACGCGACGGGAACGAAATCCGAAGTGCGCGAACTCGACCCATCGCTCGTGGTTGAACCCACGCCGTCGGCACTCGCAACCGGCGTGGCAACGTACTTCGACCGAACGCCCTCCGAGCGCCGTCGCCTCTCCGAAAACGCAAGCGCGCGCGGTGCGACGTTCGACGCCGAATCGAGACAGGACGCGTTCAGAGCGGCATTCGCCAGTGTACTCGAAGAATTTTAAACGTCTACCGACGAGACTCAATCCATGACCGTATACGTCGTCGGGCTCGACGGGGCCGATTGGTCGCTCCTCCGACGGTGGATGGACGACGGGGGTCTCCCCGCCTTCGAACGCCTCTGTTCGGGCGGCGTCGATGCCGACCTCGAAAGTACACTGCCGCCGATTACGTTCCCCGCGTGGAAGTGCTACTCCACGGGGAAGACACCCGGAAAACTCGGCGTCTACGAGTGGTTCTCGTTCGACCACGACACCTGCGATATCTCGACGAACGACTCCTCGGACTTCCGCTCGCGCGAGTACTGGGACGTGCTCGTCGATGCGGGCGTGAAACCGGGCGTGGTGAACATGCCGACGACGCACCCGCCGCGGACGACAGACGGCGTGCTCACTATCGCCGGGAGTCCCGCCTCGGAGCGCGGCGAGTTCACGTCGCCCGCATCGCTCAAAGCCGACCTTCTCGATGCAATCCCCTCGTACCGGGTCAAACCGAACCTCGTCCTCAGCGAGGCGTCGCCGGACGAACTGATAACGGAGGCTCAGACGCTCGCAGACCAGCGCTTCGAGGCCGCCGAGTGGCTGGCGACCGACCGCGACTGCGACTTCGTGCACACGACGGTATTCATCACAGACACCGTCCAGCACCGTCTTTGGGACCGCCCGGACCACATCCGCCGTCTCTACGAGCGAATCGACGCTCGCCTCGGCGAACTCCTCGACCGCGACGACACGGAGGCGGTCTTCCTGATGAGCGACCACGGATTCGTCGAAATCGACGAGACGTTCCTCGTCAACCAGTGGCTCGCAGAGCGAGACGACCTCATCGTCGAAGCGGAGTCGTCTCGGAACCTACTCGCGTCGGTCGGGCTCACCGAAGAACGCCTCAAACGCGTGGTCGATACGCTCGGTCTCGTCAGTCTCGCACAGGCCGTCGTTCCCGAATCGGTCCAGCGGTGGTTCCCGAGTGAGAGCGGTCGCATCTCGATTCAGGACGCCGCAATCGACTGGGACGAGACGAAAGCCATCTCGCTCGGCCGCGGCCCGGTCTACGTCAACGACCGCGCGTTCGACTCCGACGCCGACAAGGACGCGTACGTCGCGGACCTCACCGCGGCGTTCGAATCGCTCGAAACGCCCGACGGAACGCCCGTCGCCGAGGCCGTCCACGACCCCGCCGACATCTACACGGGTTCGATGCCGCTCTCGCCGGACCTCCTCGTCGAGTACACGACTGGCGTCGATGCCCCCGAATCCCTCGGCGGCGACGTGTTCGGCGAGCAGTTGGTCTGGCTTGCGACCCACCGCCACCACGGGGTGTTCGCCGCGTGGGGCGACGACATCGCCGCAGACGATGTCGCTATCGACCCGACGCTGTACGACCTCGCCCCGACCATCCTCCACTACCTCGGCGTTCCGATGCCGGAGGACGCAGACGGGTCAGTGCTCTCGTCGCTTTTCACCGGCGACGTCGCCGACAGACCGGTCGAGACGGGACCTGCGACTGCGACCGATGTCGGCGACAATCGCGCCGACCAACGCGACGTCGAGGAGACGCTGAAGAGTTTGGGGTACGTTGAATAAGATGGTCTCTCTCAAACGATTCCCACGGCTCAACAATATGTGGGTGAACACGAAGCACAAACTCGCCCACTGGCGCGAACGACGGGGACGAGCGACCGCTCACGAGGTGCGCGTCGGAGCACCCCAAAACGTCCTGTTCGTCGTCATCGACTGTCTGCGAGCGGACCACGTCTCCGGATTCGGACACGACAGGCCGACGACACCCACGCTCGATTCGTTCGACGGCCGGTCCTTTTCGACGGCGACCGCGACGAGTACGTGGACGTTCCCGTCTATCGCGTCGCTCGTCTCCGGTCGGTATCCACACGAACACGGCGGTCGATTCGACACTGACCCGCGAGACCTCTCGTCTGAGCAGTTCCCAACGCGCCCGCGGTCGGACGTGCCGACACTCCCCGAACTGCTCGAATCGGCGGGTTACGACACCGCGATGGTCAGCGCCATCCCGATGGCCGAAAAATCGGTCGGCGACCGGTTCCAGTCGGTCGATATCAAGTACACTGACGCCACAGAGCGCGTGGACGCGGCGCTCGATTGGACCGACTCCCGCGACCGTTGGTTCCTTCATCTCCAACTCGGTGACCCGCACGCGCCGCTCGACATTCCAGCGAGACACCGCGAGCGATTCGGCGTTCCCGACGTTGAAGGACTCGAAGATTGGCGCTTCCGAGAATCGACCGACGGTGCTGACTTCGAAGAATACCGAGATGCCCGGAAGCGCGCGTACGACGCGGGTATTCGCGGCGCGGACGACGAACTCGGACGGCTCTTCGAGGCGGTTCCGGACGACACCATCGTCGTCGTCTGTGGCGACCACGGCGAGGCGTTCTGGGAACACACCGACCTCGAACGACGCCTGAACGACGACCCAAGAGGGTTCTACGGCACCGACCACGGCCACAGTGTCTTCGAAGAGACCGCAACGGTTCCGCTGTGGATCGATGCGCCGACCGTCGAACCCGGTCGAGACGACACGCGCGTCTCGCTCGTCGATGTCGTTCCGACCGTCGCCGACGCGCTCGAACTCGAAAACGCACCGGAGTTCTCCGGACGTCCGCTCTCGCAGGACTCGGAGTCGCCAACACCGATTCTGTGCGAGGAGACCGGGTACGGCTACAACCAACGCGCCGTCTGGCTCAGCGACCGAAAACTCATCGACGTGCCCGAGACGGGGACGACCGTGTGGTTCGACCTCGGCGACGACCCGAAAGAGGCGACCACGCGCGACGACCCGCCGGCGGACCTCCGCGAGGCGTACGAGACGTTCGGCATGGGCGTCCACGGTGACGAAAAGATGGAGGTCGATTCGGCGACGCGCGGCAGACTCGAAGAACTCGGCTATCTGGAGTGAGAACTCTCGAATTCGTCGATTCAGAATCCGACGGTTCGACTGTTTGTCCGAAGCGACTAGTTTCCGAACAGCGCTATTCCGGTAGCGACTTTCGAACGGTTTTATTCGAGGGAGCGGTTTCCGAGCGATTCTATTCGAGGTAGCCTAACTCGCGGAGGTGCTCTTCGACCATCTCTTCGCCTTCATCGACGCCGCCGACGCCGCTTCTGAGGTCCGCCATCTCTTGCATGTGTTTGTCGAGGACGGCGGAGAGTTCGTCGTACTCCGGCACGCCGTCGCCCGAGCGGTCGTCTTCGGGGCGTTCGTCGGGTGTCTCCGTGATGTCGAAACAGAACTCGCCGTCGTCGGCGTGGCGGAGGAGTTTCCACCCGTCGCTCCGGCGGACGTAACACCGCTTGTAGTCGATTTGCCGGCCGACGCCACCGAAGGCAAACTCGCGGCTCTCGACGGTGCCGCGGGCGACATCGAGCGCGGATTCCCCGTTCCACTCGGGGGGTATCTCCAGTCCGACCGCGTCGGTCAACGTCGGTGCCGTATCGAGGAGGCGAATCTGTCCTTCGACCGTTCCGGTTTCGTCCACGCCGCTCAGGATGAAGGGAACACGAACGGTCCCTTCCCAGAACTCGGCGGGGTGGCCTGCATTGCCGTGTTCGCCGACGAGTTCGCCGTGGTCGGCGGTGAAACAGATGGTCGTGTCGTCTACGACTCCGCGCTGGTCGAGTTCGCCCATGAACGATTCGAACTGGTCGTCAACGTAGGCGCACTCGGCGTCGTACAGGTTACGAATCAGTTCCCACTCTTCGTCTGTCACCTCTTCGGGGTGGTGTGTGCCCTTCCGCGAGAGCCGACGACAGTCGGCAACCCCAACCGGTTCGCCGAGGAACTGCCGCTGATACTCTTCGGGGGCCTCGTAAGGGTGATGGACGTCCATGTAGTGGAGCCAGACGAACCAGTCTTCGCCTTCCTCGCGTTCGTCTATCCAATCGAGCGCGCGACGGTTGAGCGAGGCGGCCCGCTCGTACTCGCTTTCGTTGCCGACGGTCGTAGACCACATGGCATCGACCTGCGTGTAGACCCGCTCGATGGTCTTGAACAGGACGCCCTCCTTGTCGAGGTTCGACTGGACGAACTGCTTGAGCTTTCCGGCCTCGGCGGAGCCGCTGGCGTCGTGCATCGTGTCGAAGCCTCTGTCGAAGTGGTAAGACCCACTGGTGAAGTGGTTGTCAGTGTAGCCCGAGGTAGCAAAGCCAGCGTCGCGGAGTCGTTCTGCGAGGGTCACGATGTCGCGTCCGCCAGCGGGAAGCCCAAGACCGTCGATGCTGGCGAAATGGCGACTCGCGTGGATTGACGGGAACGAAGCGGGAGTCGATGGGCCGTTCGCAACACACTGGGTAAACTCCAGCGAATCGTCCGCGAAAGACCGCGTAAACGGCATGACCCGCTCGTTCACGCGGTCGTATCTGAGAGAGTCCACAGTGACGAGCAGCACGTTCATACTGTACGCATCTCACGAGCAGGTAAAAAGGACACTGGACAGTCCCGGCTGTGCTCCAGTTATTTCGATTGAGATGTCGGGGTAACGACGACCTCGAAGCCGGAGACGCCCTGTCCGAAACTATCGGCGAGCCACAGCGCCGCCGCGTCGGGGAGGGGTTTCGCCCACCGAACCTTATCAACCGTGAGGTCGATGACGTCGAACTTGTCGCTCATGAGGTAGTGTTCGAAGGTCCGTGGGTCGAACGGACGGGTGTGGGTGGGGTCGATCCACGCGCCGGCGGAGTTCCAGTGCGGCCCGGCAATCTTCGCTGTCCCACCGACGCGAGTGATGCGGTGAATCTCTTCGAGCGCCGCGTAGTGGTCGTCGAGGTGTTCGAGAACGTTGTCCAAAAGCACCTCGTCGAAGGCGTCGTCCGGGAACGGCCACGGGTAATCGTTGAAGTCCCAGACGGCATCTGGGTCAACCGTGTCCCGAATGTCTACGTTGTACCAGCCCTCTTTGTACTCGTCTCCGCATCCGAGGTTGGCGCGGTCGAAGTCCTCGATTTCGCTATCGTAATGCTCGACCGTCCCACCAACGCTCTCGATAGTCGCCCCCTGCGTTGGGTCCCCTTCCAAAGTCGCCATATTCGGGTGTCACGACTCTCTAATGTCAATGTTTGGTGCCAATAATGACATTTGATAATTAGTCCGTTGACGGGTTCACTCGGAGAATTCGTCCGATTTGACATTCGAGTCGGTATCGCTCGACGCGGCGGTTCGGTCAGGCGTACACGTCGAGAAGTCGTTCGACGACGGTGTCCCAGTCGATGACCGTCTCCGCCGCGGGATTCGTCCGTTTGCTCGCCTCTCGTACCGCCGAGGCGACGCGCGCTGACTCGGTGTCTGAGACGCCGACGACGCCGGGTTCCGTCGTCCAGTCGGTGAGCGCGGCGGCGTTGAGGACGACACAGGGCGTCCCCGCGGTTAGCGCCTCTGCGACGGTCATTCCGTACGCTTCGAATTCGCTGAGCGTCACGTATGCCGCGGCCCCCGCGTAGAGTCCGGGGAGGTCCTCGTCGGCGACGTAGCCGAGGAATTCGACGCGGTCGGAAACGCCCGCTCGGGCGGCGATTTGCTCCAACTCGTCGCGGTAGTCGCCGCTTCCGGCGACAAGTAGGTCGTACTCCGGAAGCTCCGAAAGCGCCCGAATCGCGTGTTGGACGCCTTTGTACTCCTCTAACCGGCCGACGGTCAGTACGTACGGTCGGTTCCGTTCGGTCGCCGTCGCCGACGCGAATCGGTCGCGTTCCAGCCCGTTCGGAATGACCGTCGCATCGACGCCGAAGTCGGCTTCGAGATGCGAGCGCTCCCAGTCGCTCACGGCGACCACTCGGTCCGCACGGCGAACCGCCCACCGGCCGACCGGATGGTACAGCGACAGGAGTCGGTCACGGATCGAACTCGCGCTCGCGCCGTGGTAGTGCGGCGTCGCCACGAACCGCCGGTCGCCGACGCCGAGGGCCGCGAAAAAAAGCGGGAACGAGTGATAGTTGTGTGCGTGTACGACGTCGGCGTCGGCCTGTCTCACCGCGCGGGCGACGTGCGGGCAGATGTGCATCGCACCGCCGGGTGCGACGCCTCGGAGCCGGCGCACGCGAACGCCGTTGCGTCGCTCGCGGTGAAAGCCGTCGCCACCGGCGTCGGCGGTGACGACGGTCACGTCGTGACCGCGGTTGACGAGACGTTCCGACACTTCGCGGACGTGCGTTTCGACACCGCCGGACTGCGGCGGATACCGCGGCGTCACCTGCAGTATCTTCATGATGCTATCGGTCGGTCCGGTGGTTGCGTCGGCGATTCATTCGTAGACATCCCGCAGTTCCTCGTCAACGTCCCAGATGGCCGAGCCTTCGCCGCGGAGGAGTTTCACGGCGGCGAAAAGCAGGGAGACCTGCGTGTCGAAGATGGCGTACACTGGCTGGAGCGAGCCAAGCAGGTCGCGCGAGCCAAGGAACGTGAACGCGCCGAGTGCTGTGGGAATTGCGAGTCCGAGCGGACCGGAGACGAGGAGACCGGCGAGCGTCGTCAGCCCGATTGCGCCCGCGAGGAGCCACGGCGAGACGACCATGAACCACCAGTTGAACGGGAGGACGACACCGCCGTAGAGACCGTGGCGGCCAATGGCGTCGCGGTGCTGGAAGAGCAGGCGAATCAGGCCCATCGCGCGGCGGTCTTTCTGCGTGCGGCGCTTTCCGAACTCGGAGTGCGACGCCTCCATATACTGTACGTCCGGGTCGAAGACGACGCGCTTGCCGTTGCGTCGAATCTTCAGCGCCAACTCGGTATCGTCGGCGATCGAATCCGGGTCGATGGGGACGATTTCGTCCCGTTCGAACGCCGAAAACGGACCGTGGAAGATGAGCGTCGAGTCGATGTGCGACTCCAGCGTCTGGATTGTGGCTTGGACGTCGCGGTAGCCCTCTTCGACGTCACTGCCGCCGAGGACTTCGACGTTGCGGCCGGTCACCGCACCGATGTCGGGGTCTGCGAGGTTCGCGGCGGCTTCGCGGAGCGCGTTGGGAGCAACCTTGGAGTCGCAGTCGGTCTTGACGACCATCTCGTTTTTCGTGGCGGCGTAGGCGTCGTTGAGCGCGGGCGCGAGACCGCGGCGTTCGTCCTCTTCGAGGAGCGTCAACTCGGGCGTCTCGCGGTCGGCGAAGAAGTTGCGGATGATGTCGCGGGTGTCGTCGTCACTGGAGTCAACGACGACGACTTCGACCTTGTCCATCGGGTAGTCGAGCGACACGAGGTCGCGGAGTTTGTTCTCGACGATTCGTTCTTCGTTGTACGTCGGGAGGACGATGCTGACTGACGGCTCCGCCGGGCGCTTGTCCGCGGGCGACCCCTGCGGGTTCCACACTTTTGCAAGGAGGAGGTAGATAGCGTACGGGAGCCCCGTAAGAGAGAGGAGCGCCGTAACGGCACCGGCGAGACGTTTGACGAGTCTGCGCATGGTCCGCCCTTGACGGACTGCGACAAAAATCCCGACGGTCCGCTCGGAGCGCGCACCGGGTTTCGGAACCACTTTTAAGCATCCCCCTCACAGGTACGGCCGATGGATTACGCGGACGTTTGCGTCCTCGTCCCGACCTACAACGAAGCGGAGACTATCGCCGAGGTCGTCGCCGACTACCGAGACGAGGGATTCGGAAACGTCCTCGTCATCGACGGCGACTCCACGGACGAGACGCGCGAACTCGCCGAGGAAGCCGGCGCACGCGTCGTCGTCCAGTCGGGTGACGGGAAGGGACAAGCAGTCAGAGAGGCCGTTGAAAAGTACGTCGAAGCCACGTACGTCCTGATGCTCGACGGTGACGGGACCTACGAACCGAGCGACGCGTCGAAGATGCTCGCACCGCTCGACGACGGATACGAACACGTCATCGGCGACCGCTTTGCCGACATGAAATCCGGCGCGATGACGACGCTGAACAAGATCGGCAACCGAATCATCAACCGAGCGTTCGCCCTCATTCACGGCCACGACTACCGGGACATTCTCAGCGGCTACCGCGCGTTCACCCGCGAGTCGTTCCTCCAGATGACGCTCACCTCCGACGGCTTCGGCATCGAGACGGAGATGGCCGTCGAGTGCGCGAAACGCGGCATCGAGACCACGGTGGTGCCGACGAAATACTACCCTCGCCCGGACGGGTCGGACACGAACCTCCATCCGATCCGTGACGGGGGCATCATCTTCCTCGAACTCTACCGCCGCGCGAAGACCAACAACCCGCTTTTCTACTTCGGGAGCGTCGGTCTCGCTTCGACCGCAACGGGGCTTGGTCTCGCCGTGTACGTCGCGTACGAGTGGCTTGTCCGGATGGTCTCGCACGAAGTCATCGCCGTCGTCTCCGCGGCGGGCATCCTCTTCGGCGTCCAACTCCTGATGTTCGGCGTGCTTTCAGACCTCATCTTGTCGCTCCACCGCGAACAGATGAAGCGCATCAACTCGATCGAAGACGAGAGCGCAGGCGACTAACCGAGACGAGAGCTGTCGGAATCGGTTCCGCCGGGCAAGAGGACGGGCTAGCGGACTGTCTTGGAGAGGTGTCAGAACGATAGACGATTGTGAGGCCGATAGGCGGCCGTTACACCGCCAGACGGGGCATTAGAACGCTTCGGCCGACAGACGGGTCTTCAGAACGGTACGAGCGCGCGGAGCCGCCCCACGAGACTTTTCGACGCTTTCGCGCGATACTCCTCGAACACCGGGTGGAGCGTGTCCAGTAGCTCTCGCCGGGACTCGAAGCGGTCGGTCGGTGCGACTTCGAGTACCTCGCTCATTCTGACCGTGTTGCCCGCGGCGTCAACCGGGACGGCGACATCGTCGAGCGCCTGCACAATCGACCGTGCGTCTGCCGGGTAGTCGATGTCGGCCTGTTTGAGGTGGTCGGCCAGTGCGGCGATACCGAACTCGATTGCGTCCGGTTCCGACGTGTCGTTTTGGGGCGGTCTCGCAGCCATCGAGTTCGTGTACGTATCCCGTGATGGAAAAACCCCCGACCTCCTGCGATATCGCTGGCGTCCAGTACTGTCAATGCACTGCCTGGAACGTGGTTTCGGACGGCACCGTTGGGGTTAACCCCAGTGAGTACCAGTTGCAAGCCATGACGGAGTACACGACGGTATCTATTCCGAAAGAGTTGGCCGCCCGCGTTGACGATACCTTGGAGGGGACGACGTTTTCCAGCACGAGCGACCTCGTTCGGTTCCTCCTTCGGAGCATCGTCATCCAGCACGAGCGGTCGGGTGGCGACCTCTCTGAGTCGGAGTTTCAGGAGATTGCGGAGCAGTTGACCGACCTCGGGTATCTCCGGTAGCGACGTCGCGGCCGGTCCGACGACCCGTCATCACACGCGCACCGTCGCCGTGGTGTCTGACTCGACCACCAACCACTCAGGTGAGTTCTTCTTTCGGCGGTTCGGCATCGACGACGACGAGTTCCAACTTTCGCCCGGCGCGGTCGAACGCGGCGAGCGTCCGGGACTCCCACGGCGGGACGGCGAGCAGGACGACCGCGGCGAGGTCGTCGCGCTCTGTGAGTTCGAAGGGTCCCTGTGGGTGCGTGAGGAACCGAGCGCGACCTCTTCCGGCGGGCGTGCCGAGGTCCATCCCGAAGACAGCGCTGACCGACCCACCCGCTTCGGCCATGTAGAAGTGCGTGAGGACCGGTGTCTCGGGACCGAGTCCGAGGTCGGCGTCGAACTCTCCGGCGGGAGTCGGCGCGAGAACGAGATTCATCGCCGTCGGCTCGGCGTCCTCGGCCATGTCGAGAAGCAAGTCGATGAGACCGCGGGTCGCGTGAACGCGTCGGCGCTCGTCCGTCGCGGCATTCGTCTCGTCCGCAGTGTGACCGTGTTCTGACCCACCGGCCGCTGGTGTGTCGTCACCGGTCGAGTAGCCGTCGCTCCCGAGCGTGCTCGTCTCGTCCATCAGTTCGACAGCATCGATTTGAACGCCTGCATATAGGCGCTCGGGAGGTTCGTTCGGGCGTTCGAGAGCGCGGTTCTGAGTTCGTCGCCCGCGTTCTCGGAGATGCCCGCCCCGTGACCGACGAGCAGACGGTCGGGGTCGTAGCCGTACAGTGCCCGTCGCGGCGGAATCGGGCGGAGCATCGGGTGAACGCCCAGTCGCTCACCGGGCGCACAGAAGTAACCGACCGTCCCGACCGTCTCGGGGACGACGAGCGTGCCGAGTTCTTTGTGGAAGAAGCCGACTTCCTGCCACGGCGGGACAGCGCGGTCTACGATGCGGAACGTCTGGAAGCCCGAATCGCCGAGGGAGTTTCCGAAGCGTTCGACGGGCGCGTCGAGTTCGTCGGCGACGCCGGTCATCCACGACGCGACGTACACGGGAACCTCGTGACGGGTGGCGATAGTCGCCGCGTCGCGCTTGTGTCTGTCGAGTCCGATTGCGACGCCTGCGACGTCACCGTATTCGGCGAGCAGGTCGTCGAGTCCGTCGGCGTCAACCGGGTCGAACAGCCACACGTCGCCATCGACTTCGACGGCGTGGCTGGCGCGTTGCATGGTCTCGTCGGGGTACGCGAGCCATCCGACACCGTGTTCCCAGCGGTCGATTTCATGGAGTTGCGAACTGCCACGACCTTTCATCGGCATGCCCGTATTGTAGGACGGAACGCGGATAAGGTCTCTCCCCGCGGCCGATGGACCCGGTTTTTCCGTCGTTGCTCGCTCAGAGGTTGTCGGTGTTGATCTTGACGCCCGGCGGGGAGACGACGAGGAACTTCCGGAAATGCATCAACTGTCCGTCCATATCCTTGACGTCGCGCGCAAAGCCCGACGCGAGTTTGTTGAGGTCGCCGTCGATTGCCAGCATCAGGACGTTGCCGCGAGCGACGGTTTCGACCCACTCTTCGGGCGGGGTCGAGCCGTCGAGGACGCCGAGAACGACATCTCCCTCTGCGTCGTCCGTGTCGAGGTGTTCTTCGGCCGTCTGCAAATTGAGATTGAAGTCGCCCATACCCGCCCGGTTGTCGAGCGACGAGAAAAGGGTTCGGTCAATCGGCGAGACCTGTCTCTCGGCACCCTCCGAGATTCGTGCGCAACGACCGACCGATTCACAGCCACCGTTTCGGTCTACATCTGTCCAATCCAAAACGCGCACAGCCCGGCCGAACATTAATTTCTAAATTATATAAACTGTATTAAATAGTGGGCTAAGTAGAATCCTGCGTCGGTGTATCAAGTCACTATATGACATGAAATCGTATTAGGTCGTTTAGGTACAGCGATTAGAAGCGCTAGGTATTGTCATGCGGTCGCTTGTGAACATTCGTGATACTGTCTGGGAGAAACAGTTAAATACGAGTTGCGGCACCTGACTGACACGATGTCTCACAACGACACGGAGGATTCGTCGGGTTCCCCGGCGGGTCGAGTTCTTCCAGGGCACGTTAGCCCACCAATCTGAAATCGAAGACGTACGAATCTTCGACACGACGCTCCGCGACGGCGAACAGTCTCCGCGAACCTCGTTCAGTTACGAGGAAAAGCGCGACATCGCCCACACCCTCGACGACATGGGGACCCACGTCATCGAGGCAGGGTTCCCGGTGAACTCTGATGCGGAGTTCGAAGCGGTCGCCGACATCGCCGCTTCGACGGACACGACGACGTGCGGATTGGCCCGCGTCGTCGATACGGATATCGAAGCCGCGCTGGACTCTGGCGTGGACATGGTGCACACGTTCGTCAGCACCAGTGACGTCCAGTTGGCCGACTCGATGCACGCCTCCCGCGAGGAGGCCGTCGAGCGCGCCGTCCGCAGTGTCGAACGCGTCCGCGACGCGGGCGTCGAAGTAATGTTCTCGCCGATGGACGCCACCCGAACCGACGAGGCGTTCCTCGTCGAAATCGTCGAAGCCGTCTCCGACGCCGGTGTTGACTGGATTAACCTCCCCGACACCTGCGGCGTGGCGACGCCGACTCGCTTCGCCCGGATGGTCGAGATGGTCTGCGAACACACCGACGCCCGAATCGACGTGCACGCACACGACGACTTCGGATTGGCGTCGGCCAACGCGATGGCCGGCTTCGAAGCCGGTGCCACACAGGCGCAGGTGTCCGTCAACGGCATCGGCGAGCGTGCCGGCAACGCCGCCTACGAGGAGGTCGTCATGGCCGCCGAATCCGTCTACGGCGTTGACACCGGTATCGACACGACGAGAATCACCGAACTGGCTCGCACTGTCGAGCGCGCCTCCGACATCCCGGTCCCGGCGAACAAGCCGGTCGTTGGACGGAACGCTTTCTCCCACGAAAGCGGCATTCACGCCGCGGGCGTCATCGAGAACGCAGACACGTTCGAACCGGGCGTCATGACTCCGGAGATGGTCGGCGCGACACGCGAGTTCGTACTCGGCAAGCACACGGGGACACACTCGGTGCGCAAGCGCCTGGCGGACATCGGGTTCGACGCCTCGGACGCCGAGGTCCGAGAAGTCACCCGCCGCGTCAAGGACCACGGCGCCGAAAAAGAGCGAATCGACGACACGACGCTCGAAACGTTCGCCCGTGACGTGGGAATTACCCACGAAACAGAGACCGAGAGGGAGGAGGAGGTCCGCGCCTGATGGCGGCGGGCTGTGGCCCTACGGGGCGACCGCCCTGCGCACGTGTCCGGTTTCGGCCACCTCGCTCGGCGTGCAATCGTTGCCCGCCGCGAAAGGATTATTATACGCCGGACGTACGTGTGCGATACGATGACGCAACGCGACGCATCCGTGGCACTCGCCGCTCCGCAGGTCGGTGCGAGCGCCGCCGCCGTCGTTGCGCTTCGGTCGCTCATTATTGTAGGGGCCTAGCCCCCTACCACCCCATCTCTCTGTCCCGCGCATTTGCACCGTTTTCAGCCATCCCTGCAGTCCCCACAATGGAGTCTCAGCACCACGCAATCGACCGAAAGCGCCTGTATCGACGACCAACCACACCCCCCGGAAAGCACGGAGCCAACACATGAGCGAACGCACCGCACCTGCGACAGAGCCTGCCCCGGCCGCGACCGAAGCGGAGTCGACGGACACCGAAGTGACGTCCGGCGCGACGGCGGTCATCCGCGCGCTCGAAAACGCTGACGTCGAAACCGCGTTCGGCGTGCAGGGCGGCGCTATCATGCCAATCTACGACGCGCTGTACGATTCCGACATTCGTCACGTGACGATGGCGCACGAGCAGGCCGCGTCCCACGCCGCCGACGCCTACGGTGTCGTCCACGGCGCTCCCGGCGTCTGTCTCGCCACGTCCGGTCCGGGTGCGACGAACCTCGTGACCGGCATCGCCGACGCCAACATGGACTCCGACGCGGTGCTCGCGCTCACAGGACAGGTCCCATCGGACATGGTCGGTTCCGACGCGTTCCAAGAGACGGACACGACGGGCGTCACCGCGCCTATCACGAAACACAACTACTTCGCAACCTCGCCAGACACCGTCGGCGACACGGTCGGCGAAGCGTTTGCACTCGCCGCCGAAGGACGCCCCGGACCGACACTGGTTGACCTCCCGAAAGACGTCTCGCTCGGCGAGACCGACCGAGAACCCGGTCCGGGACGGTCCCCGGCGACGTGCCGTCCCCGAACCGAGCCGGCCGACGCCGAAGTCGAGGCCGCGGCCCGCGCAATCGAGCGCGCGGAGAAACCGCTCTTGCTATTCGGCGGCGGCGTCGTCAAGGGGAACGCGACCGACGCGGCCCGGCAGTTTGCGACAGAGCACCGGATTCCGGTCGTCACGACGATGCCCGGAATCGGCGCGATGCCGGAAGACCACGACCTCTGTCTCTCGTGGGCGGGCATGCACGGCACCGGCTACGCGAATATGGCCATCACGCACACCGATTGTCTCGTCGCGGTCGGCACGCGCTTCGACGACCGTCTGACAGGCGGTATCGACACGTTCGCGCCCGAAGCGGAGGTCGTTCACATCGACATCGACCCGGCGGAAATATCGAAGAACGTCCACGCGGACTACCCGGTCGTCGGCGACGCCGAGCGCGCAATCGAGCGCGTCGATGCCGAGATGACGGCCAGCCCCGACGCCCGTGAGTGGTGCGAACAGTGTCTGACGTGGAAAGACGAGTACCCGATGGACTACGCGGCACCGGATACCGAACCGCTCAAGCCGCAGTTCGTCGTCGAGGCGCTGGACGAAGCCACGCCCGACGAGACCATCGTCACGAGCGGCGTCGGCCAACACCAGATGTGGGCCGCCCAGTACTGGACGTTCCGCGAACCGCGTCGCTGGGTCTCCTCGCACGGACTCGGCACGATGGGATACGGGCTTCCGGCCGCTATCGGTGCCCGACTCGCGGCCGACGACGACGAAACCGTCGTCTGTGTCGATGGCGACGCCTCGTTCCTGATGACGATTCAGGAACTGTCGGTCGCCGTCCGCGAGGACCTCGACATCACCGTCGCCATCCTGAACAACGAGTACATCGGGATGGTCCGCCAGTGGCAGGACGCCTTCTTCGAGGGCCGTCGCATGGCCGCTGGCTACGACTGGTGTCCCCAGTTCGACAAACTCGCAGAAGCCTTCGGCGCGCGCGGTTGGGCCGTCGATTCTTACGAGGAAGTCCCGGAAGCAATCGAGGCGGCGCTGGCGTACGACGGTCCGTCAGTCATCGACTTCCACGTTGACCCCGCGGAGAACGTCTACCCGATGGTCTCGTCGGGCGGTGCGAACGGCAAATTCGCCCTCTCGGAGGACCAGTTATGAGCGACGGTCAAACGGGATTGCAGGGTCCCGCGCCCGAAGACCGTCCGCATCCCGACGGACGGCGGAACGCCCAAGGAATCCGCGTTGACCCTGCGGTCGAATCGGAACGCGAGCCGCGCAGAACCGTGCTGTCGGCCATCGTCGAGCACGAACCCGGCGTCCTCTCGCGGGTCGCTGGACTGGCCGCGCGCCGGCAGTTCAACATCGAGAGCCTCACGGTCGGGCCGACGACCGTCGATGGACACGCGCGCATCACGATGGTCGTCGAGGAACCCGACCCCGGCATCGACCAAATCGAAACACAGCTGGCCAAACTGAAGCCGGTCATCTCCATCGGCGAACTGGACGACGACGCCGTTCGCGCGGAACTCGTCTTGTTGAAAGTCCGCGGTGAAGACCCCGACAAAGTCCACGCAATCACGGAGATGTACGATGGCAAGACGCTCGACGCCGGCCCGGAGACCATCACGGTCCAACTGACCGGTGACGAGCACAAAATCGACGATGCCGTGGACGCCTTCCGTCGATTCGGCATCATCGAAATCGCCCGGACCGGCCAGACCGCCCTCGCCCACGGCGGGAAAAAGACAGTCCCCGGAGAGGAGCCCGGAACCTCCGGCGAACCGACCAAACCGACGACCAACACTACATCCAAATGACCGAACTCACCACGACAGTCTACTACGACGACGACGCAGACCGAACGCACATCGACGACAAGACCGTTGCCGTCCTCGGATACGGCAGTCAAGGCCACGCCCACGCCCAGAACCTCGCCGACAGCGGGGTGGACGTGGTCGTCGGCCTGCGTGCGGACTCCTCGTCTCGCACGGCCGCACGCGAAGACGGACTGCGCGTGGCGACGCCCGCAGAGGCCGCCGCGGAAGCCGACATCGTCTCCGTGCTCGTTCCCGACACCGTCCAACCGACGGTGTTCGAGGAGATTCGTGACGGACTCGAACCCGGGAACACGCTCCAGTTCGCTCACGGCTTCAACATTCACTACAACCAGATTCGGCCGCCCGAGAACGTTGACGTGACGCTCGCCGCACCGAAATCTCCCGGCCACCTCGTCCGACGCAACTACGAGGCGGATGAGGGGACGCCCGGTCTCATCGCCGTCTATCAGGACACGACCGGCGAGGCCAAGGAGGAAGCGCTGGCGTACGCCCACGCCATCGGCTGTACCCGTGCGGGCGTCATCGAGACGACGTTCCGCGAGGAGACCGAGACCGACCTCTTCGGCGAGCAGGCCGTCCTCTGCGGCGGCGTAACCTCGCTGGTCAAACAGGGCTACGAGACACTCGTCGATGCGGGCTACTCCCCCGAGATGGCCTACTTCGAGTGCCTGAACGAGTTGAAACTCATCGTCGATCTGATGTATGAAGACGGACTCGGCGGCATGTGGCACTCGGTGTCCGACACCGCCGAGTTCGGCGGCCTGACCCGGGGCGACCGCGTCGTGGACGAACACAGCCGCGAGCGCATGGAGGAAGTCCTCGAAGAGGTCCAAGACGGTACCTTCGCCCGCGAGTGGATTTTGGAGAATCAGGCGGGCCGTCCGTCGTACTCCCAGCTCAAACAAGCAGAGGAGAACCACGACATCGAGCAGGTCGGCGAACCGCTCCGCGACCTCTTCTCGTGGGCCGATGAGACCGACGAGACCGACGCAGACAAACCGGAAGCACCGGCAGACGACTGACCACCCCCTAACCACCACGTACCAATGACGCGAAACGAGACAGCGGACGACGAATCGAACCGAATGCGCAATGTTAACCATACCAACCCCTACACAGGCGAGACGTTCACCACGGTCTACGAGCGCGGCCCGGCCGTCACCGACGGCGGCAGGTCCGACTCGCAACCCGCGATGACGGGCGGGTCGGAGACGATGAAACAGGTGGACCACACGCCGCCGTACGGCGACGGCACGAACGACGTTTGGCAACGCGGACACACCGAAATCACCGGCCGAAATCGGACGGACACAGGTGACGTAGATGAGTGAGGGAACGCTCTACGACAAGGTTTGGGAGGAACACACCGTCTCCGAACTCCCAACGGGCCAGACGCAGTTGTTCTGCGGCCTGCACCTCATCCACGAGGTGACGAGTCCGCAGGCGTTCGGGATGCTCCAAGAGCGCGACCTCGACGTCGCCTATCCCGAGCGGACTCACGCGACGGTAGACCACATCGTCCCCACGTCGGACCAGTCGCGTCCCTTCCAAGACGACGCCGCCGAAGAGATGATGTCCGAACTCGAACAGAACGTCCGTGACGCGGGCATCAACTTCTCGGACCCGACCTCGGGCGACCAGGGTATCGTGCACGTCATCGGGCCGGAGCAGGGACTCACCCAACCCGGCACGACCATCGTCTGTGGTGACAGCCACACCTCGACCCACGGCGCGTTCGGCGCGCTGGCGTTCGGTATCGGAACGAGCCAGATTCGTGACGTGCTGGCGACACAGACCGTCGCCATGGAGAAAAAGAAGGTTCGCAAAATCGAGGTCACGGGCGAACTCGAACCCGGCGTCGAAGCCAAGGACGTAGTGCTGGAAATCATCCGTCGCCTCGGCACCGAAGGCGGTGTCGGCTACGTCTACGAGTACGCCGGCGAAGCCATCGAGAGCCTCGACATGGAAGGTCGGATGAGCATCTGCAACATGTCCATCGAGGGCGGCGCTCGCGCGGGCTACGTCAATCCCGACGAGACCACCTACGAGTGGCTGAAACAGACCGACTACTTCCAGGAGAACCCCGAGAAGTTCGACGAACTCAAGCCGTACTGGGAGTCAATCCGCTCCGACGAGGACGCCGAGTACGACGATGTCGTCACCATCGACGGGTCGGAACTCGAACCCGTCGTCACGTGGGGAACCACGCCCGGACAGGGCGTCGGCATCACCGAACCGATTCCGGCTCCGGAAGACCTGTCCGAAGAAAAACAGGACACCGCCCGGATGTCGCAAGAGCACATGGGCGTCGAACCCGGCGAGACGATGGCGGGCTACGAAATCGACGTGGCGTTTCTCGGGTCGTGTACGAATGCTCGGATGCCCGACCTGCGCCGTGCCGCGGAGGTCGTCGAGGGTCGTCAAGTCGCCGACAGCGTCCGCGCGATGGTCGTCCCCGGCAGTCAGCGCGTCAAGGCCGCCGCCGAGGCGGAAGGTCTCGACGCGGTGTTCGAGGAAGCCGGATTTGAGTGGCGCGAAGCGGGCTGTTCGATGTGTCTCGGCATGAACGAAGACCAACTGGAGGGCGACGAAGCCTCGGCGTCCTCGTCGAACCGGAACTTCATCGGCCGACAGGGGTCGAAAGACGGCAAGACCGTGCTGATGAACCCGCGCATGGTGGCCGCGGCGGCCGTGACCGGCCACGTGACTGACGTGCGCGACCTGAAGGAGGTGACAGAAGCATGACCGACGAAATCCCAGCAATCGACTCCGCCTCGGGGACGGGCGTCCCCATCCGCGGAAACGACATCGACACGGACCAGATAATCCCGGCGCGGTTCATGAAGGTCGTCACGTTCGACGGTCTCGGCGAGTTCGCGTTCTTCGACAAGCGGTACGACGAGCACGACGACCCCAAGGACCACCCGATGAACGAGCCGCACTTCCAAGAGGCCTCTATCATGGTCGTCAACGCGAACTTCGGCTGTGGCTCGTCACGCGAACACGCCCCGCAGGCGCTCATGCGCTGGGGCATCGACGCCATCATCGGCGAGTCCTTCGCGGAAATCTTCGCGGGCAACTGCCTCGCGTTGGGTATCCCGACGGTCACCGCCGACCACGACACCATCGTCGAACTGCAGGACTGGGTCGACGAGAACCCCGACGCCGACATCGACGTGGATGTGGAAAACGAGACGGTCACCTACGGCGATACGACCGTGGACGTGACCGTTGACGACGCACAGAGAAAGGCGCTCACCGAGGGGGTCTGGGACACGACGGCGCTCATGAAGTCGAACGCCGACGCGGTACAGGACACGGCAGACAGCCTTCCCTACGTGGACGGCTGACCGGTCGCTGTTTCTTCGGCAGTCACAGACGCACCGCACTGTTTCTGGCGAGCGTTTCGACCTGATTGTGAGCGTGACGCGACGGCTGCTGTGTGACTCTGTTGCTTACTCGACGAACAGTCGCACGTCGTCGTCGGCTGGGAGGCCACGGTTCGCCTCCGGGACGGCGTCGCGCCATTCGGCGGTCACACCGTCGGTGTCAGAGTGTGGGTCGTCGTCGGAGACGGGAGCGGCGCTGAGTACGACGTGAGTCGTCGCGTCGATGGACGTGTCCTCGCCTTCGACGTCGTGTTTGGCGAGCCGACAGCGCTCGATACCCTCGATTTCGACGTCGATGCCGGTCTGTTCGCTGACTCCCCGAACAGCTTCGGCGACGTAGTCGTCGTCCGAGGCGACTTTCACGTTCGGGAGAACACCGGCCCCGGATTCTTGATGAATTTGCAGGAGAACCTCACCCGCGTCGTTCGTGACGCCGACGATGGCTCGACCGGCGTAGTCGCGCTCACAGAAGTCGCCGTCTTCGTGGACGAACGTATGCTCGCAGTAGTCGATGTCCTCGCGGTCGGCGAGTACCGCCGGGTCCGGGAGATGTCGTTCGGTCGCTGATTCGGCTGCAATCTCGTCTGGGTGGGTGTGTTCGGACATAGCTTGTTGGTGACTCGTGAGCCGGGATGACCGTGTGACTCTTCGTGTCGAATCGCTGGCTATACGCGTCGCTGTTCGTGTAGCAGACGCTCTTCGTGTCGCGTCGCTGTTCACGTGATAGACGCTTCGCGTGGCAGACGCTCGTAGACGGCGAACCCCGACCCACAGAGCAGGTCGTTCCCGGAGGTCGGTGCTCCGGAGCAATAGCTACAGGAACATGATACAAGAAAACACCGATTTATTTTCGAATACTTCCCACACGTAATTATTCTCACGGAGAGGATAAAAACATTCGGGAAGAAGTCATTTTTGGGCTGAAGTTCACACCCCGGTGAAAGGCGGTTTTCGGGGGTATCGACACACTCTTTCCGTCGCCCATCCCACGGTTTGACATGACTCACGAGATTGTCGTCATCCCCGGCGATGGAATCGGGGCGGAGGTCGTCCCGGCCGCCGTGGACGTACTGAAAGCGGTCGGTCACTTCGAATTCGTCGAAGCCGACGCGGGCGACCACGTGAAAGCAGAAACCGGCGAGGCGCTCCCGCAGGAGACCTACGACCTCGCGGCAGAGGCCGACGCGACCCTGTTCGGGGCCGCGGGCGAGACGGCGGCGGACGTTATTCTCCCACTTCGAACTGCAGTGGACTCCTTCGTCAACGTCCGCCCGGCGAAGGCCTACCCCGGCGTGGACGCCCTGCGCCCGGAGACGGACCTCGTCTTCCTCCGGGAGAACACCGAAGGCGTCTACTCGGGTCACGAGGACTGCCTCTCTGAGGACCTCTCGACGCTCACGCGCGTCGTGACCACGTCCGCATCGGAGCGGCTCGCCGAATACGCCTGCGACTACGTCGGCGGCGAGGGCGGCAGTTTTCAGGTCGCTCACAAGGCGAACGTGATGCGCGAGACCGACGGCCGTTTCCGTGACGCCGTCGTCTCCGTCGCCGACGAGAACGGCGTCGAAGTCGAAGAAGTTCTGATGGACGCGTTCGCAACGCGCGTCTGTCTCGACCCCACGCAGTTCGACACCATCGTCTGTCCGAACCTCGCGGGCGACGTGCTGTCGGACCTCGCGGCCGGACTCGTCGGCGGTCTCGGCCTACTCCCCTCGGCGAACATCGGTCCGGACAGTGCACTGTTCGAGCCTGTTCACGGGTCCGCTCCCGACATTGCTGGTGAAGGAATCGCCAACCCGACGGCGACCATCCTCTCGGCCGCCATGTTGCTCGATTACCTCGATTACGAAGCCGAAGCACAGCAGGTCAGAGCCGCCGTCGAAGGCGTTCTCGCGGACGGTCCACGAACCCCGGACCTCGGTGGCGACGCTTCCACGGAGGACGTGTCCGCGGCGATTATCGACCGTCTCTAAGCTGTCTGTCGGTCGATAGTCGGTAGTTGGTACTCACTCTCGGACGCCGCTGTCGGACGCGCGTTCACGTTCGAATCCGCGAAGCCGAATTCGAATCTACATCTGCATCTAAATCTAAATCTGAATCTGAATCTGAATCTGAATCTGAACCTGAGCCTGAATCCGAACTCGATACCGGGTTGGAGCCGCCTGCCATCGAAGTCCGTCGCTGGGCGCGTTGCCCCTGCCACACCTGCCCGACGCGCGGGCTTCGTTCGATTTTTCGGCATTGCTCTCCGTCTGTTACTGTTTCTGTCTCACCGCGAGTCGCTTCGTCAGTCACGCTCCCTTCGACGACTTGTCTTCGTTCCTGCGCGTCTATTCGCCCAAACCGAACAAAGACGAACGAAATCCAACATAAACAATTAACACTCCCTGCCGACGTACCATCCACCCAACGAGGTACCGCCACTGATGTTACCAGCAGAGCGCAAACGTCGCATTGTCGAACTCGTCGCCGATTCAGACGGTCGGTCCGTCGAATCACTCTCCGAGAACCTGGGATACTCAAAGGCGACGATACGCCGTGACCTACGCGAACTCGAAACCCGCGGACTCATCGAACGGTCACACGGTGGGGCCGTCCCGGTGACCTCCGTCGGCCGCGAGCAGACATACGGGCAAAAAGAAGTGCAGAATCTCGAAGGCAAACGTGCAATCGCCGACAGAGCCGTCGAAGAACTGGCCGAGGGTCACGTCGTCTTCTTCGACGCGGGGACGACCACGATGGAAGTCGCCCGCAAAGTCCCCAAAGACGGGACGATTCTCGGCGTGACCAACTCGCCGCGTCTCGCGGTCGAGTTGAACGAAGACGACAACGAAGTCAAACTCACCGGCGGGACGCTTCGCCGGCGGACGAAAGCGCTCGTCGGGCCGACCGCCGAATCGTTCATGCAACGGACGAACTTCGACGTGCTCTTTCTCGGAACCAACGCCATCGACATCGAATCCGGTCTCACGACGCCGAACGAGGACGAAGCGCGGATGAAAGAGCTGATGGTCGAAAAGGCAGAGAAAGTCGTCCTCGTCGCCGATATATCCAAACTCGGTCGCCGAAGCTTCGTTCAGTTCGCGTCGCTCGCGGACGTTGACCTGTTTATCACCGACGGCACGCTCGACGACGACACCCGCGAAGCCATCGAGAGCGCCAGCGTCGTCGTCGCCGACGAGGCCGGACAATGATTCTCACCGTCACGCCGAACCCGGCGGTTGACCACACGATTCACTTCGACGAACCGCTCCAAACCGGCGTCGTCCACCGCACCGACGACGCGGTGTTCACCGCCGGAGGTAAGGGAATCAACGTCGCCAAGTACGTCTCGGCACTCGACGCCGACACGACCGCGACCGGCTTTCTCGGCGGCCACTTCGGCACGTTCGTCCGCGGCCGACTCGACGACGACGGCGTTCCCTCGGATTTCGTGACCATCGACGCGAACACGCGTCTGAACACGACGGTCCTCGCCGAAGACGGCGAATACAAACTCAATCACAACGGCCCGCAGATTTGCGCCGCCGACGTAGACGAACTCGTCGAGACGGTGCAGGCGAACGAGCCAGACACGCTCTTGGTCGGCGGCAGTCTCCCACCGGGAATGTCGCTGTCGGCGGTCGATAGGCTCGCCCGCGCCGGCGACTGGCGAACGGCGGTCGATATGGGCGGAGAGTCCCTTTCGAATCTCGAAGCCGACTACTTCGTCTGCAAACCCAACCGGTCGGAACTCGCGGCGGCGACCGGGCGGGCCGTCGAATCGGACGACGATGCGATTGCGGCCGCCGAAGCGCTTCAGAACCGCGGTTTCGAGTACGTCCTCGCCTCGCTCGGTGCCGACGGCGCACTTCTCGTCACAGACGACGAAGTGCTCTCGGCACCCGCGGCCGATGTCGAGGTCGTCGATACGGTCGGCGCTGGCGACGCGATTCTCTCGGGATTCCTCGCGGCCCGCGAACACGGCACGAGCAACGCGGACGCGCTCCGAATGGGTATCTTGACCGCCGCTCGCGTCGTCGGCGTCGCTGGTACCCGCGTCCCACACCTCGAAGACGTACTCACGAACGAAACGCGCATCGACGTAACCACCGTACGGCGGCGGTAAGTTCACAATTCAGACTTTTATAAACTATATTTCAATCAGAAATATACATATTCGAAAGGATTTTTGAATACATTTTCGTATGTTTCTGCGTAGGGTTGGCAACATTATGGCAAACGCAGAAGACGCAGTTCGGTCCTACCTGACCTCGGTGAAGGAGGACTTGATGACAGGGGTATCGTTCATGATTCCGTTCGTGACGATTGGCGGCATTTTCCTCGCGCTGGGCTACGCGGTCGCCTCGTTTTCGGCAGACGTGCGAAACATCTTCGAGGCGACTGGCACGCCCGGTTGGTTCCTCGCGCAAATCGGGAGCGCGGGACTGACGCTCATGGTTCCGGTACTCGGCGCGTACATCGCGTACGCCATCGCCGACAGACCGGGACTCGCACCGGGTTTTATTCTCTCGTACGTCATCCAGCAAGGGAACGTCCTCCAAGCGGCTGGCGACGTTATCGGTCTTCAGGGCGGTTCCGCCGGGGCTGGCTACCTCGGTGCAATCGTGGCTGGTTTCCTCGCCGGGTTCGTCGCCCGCTGGTTCAAACAGCGCAACGTTCCGGAGTTCGTCGCACCGATGATGCCCGTCCTCCTCATCCCGGTGGCGACGACCGCGGTTCTCGCGCCGGTCATGTTGTTCGTACTCGGCGTTCCCATCTCCATCGCAAACGCGGGACTCACGGAGTTTCTGAGCAACATGCAGGGCGGCGGGCAGGCGATTCTCCTCGGTGCCATCCTCGGAGCAATGATGGCATCCGATATGGGCGGTCCAATCAACAAGGTCGCGTACGTGTTCTCCGTCGGCCTCATCTCCGAGGGCGTCACCGCGCCGATGGCGGCGGTCATGATTGCGGGCATGGTGCCGCCGATTGGACTCTCGCTTTCGAACTTCATCGCGCCGCAGAAGTACGCCGCCGAGATGTACGAAAACGCCAAAAGCGGCGTCTTCCTCGGCTTTTCGTTTATCACCGAAGGCGCGATTCCGTACGCGGCCGCAGACCCGGCTCGCGTCATTCCGAGCGTCGTCGCAGGGAGCACTGTCGCGGGCGCGGCCTCGATGGCACTCGGCGTGACGATGCCCGCGCCGCACGGCGGTATCTTCGTCGTGCCACTGTCGAATCAGCCGTTCATGTTCGTCGGCTGTATCCTGCTCGGGTCGCTCGTCACGGCGACCATTGCGACGGCAATCAAGCCAAACTTCGACGCGAAAATCGCCGCACAGGCCTCCGACGACTGACGACGAACGCAACCACACCTTCCCAGACCCGAACGACGCACCATGGACGCCACAGACATCAGCACCATCACACCACTCGAACTGATTTCACTCGAAGAACCGCCGGCGATGAAGGAGGACGCTATCGAGTTCCTCCTCGATTTGGCCGTCGATGCGGGCCGCGTCGACGACCGCGAGACCGCCCTCGACGCGCTCCTCGAACGCGAAAACGAGGCGACGACCGGCGTCGGGTTCGGCATCGGAATCCCACACGCGAAGACCGACACCGTCTCGGAACCGACGGTCGCGTTCGCGCGCTCGACGGACGGTATCGACTTCGACGCGATGGACGACGAACCCGCGAGACTCCTCTTTTTGATTCTCGTCCCCGCCGACGGCGGCGAAGACCACCTCCAGATTCTGAGCGCCCTCTCGCGGTCGCTCATGCACGAAGACGTGCGCGAAGACCTCCTCGAAGCCGAGCGCAAACAGACGGTTCAAGCCGTCCTCGACGAGGTGGTCGCCTGATGGAACGAACCGTCACCGTCGTCCCCGAAGACGGGTTGCACGCCCGCCCCGCCTCGCAGTTTGTCGAGACGGCGACCGAGTTTGACGCCGATGTCCGACTTGGACGCGCGGACGCGGACGACCTCGCACCCGCCGCGAGCATGCTCGCTGTCACCGGACTCGGGGTCAGCCACGGCGAGTCCGTTCGCCTCGTCGCCGAGGGCGACGACGCGGAAGCGGCACTCGATGCCCTCGAAGCTATCCTTTCGACGCCCGAAGCCACACACTGACCATGGCCGAGCGAACTCTCTCCGGTATCGGTGTCACGCCGCTTTCGGGTGTCGGATCTGTCGTCTGGTATCGCCCGGACGCGGACCTCCCCGAGCCGCCGGAACCGGAAGACGTAGACGTCGGTTCCGAACGTACGCGCTTCGAAGACGGGCGCGCCACTGCCGAAAGAGAACTCCGAACGGAGCGAACGCGGACTGCCGAGCGGGTCGGCGAAGACGAAGCCGCGGTTTTCGACGCGCATATTCAGTTTCTCAACGACCCGCAGATAACCGACGGTGTCACCGAGGCAATCAATGGCGGACTGCCGGCCGAACACGCCGTCCAAGAGACCTTCTCGACGTTCATCGAGCAGTTCGAAAACATGGGCGGCCGGATGGGCGAACGCGCCGACGACCTCCGCGACGTCCGCGACCGACTCGTTCGCGTTCTCGCCGACAGCGAGCGAACTGACCTTTCGTCGCTTCCGGCGGGAAGCGTCGTCGTCGCCGAGCGACTCACGCCGAGCGACACGGCCCAACTCGACCCCGAACGCGTCGCCGGATTCGCCACGGTGACCGGCGGCAGAACGTCGCACGCGGCCATCTTCGCACGGTCGCTCGCCCTGCCCGCAATCGTCGGCATCGGCGAGGAACTCAATTCGGTCGAAGACGGCGCAGAAGTCGTCGTTGACGGCGAATCCGGCGAGTTTGTGATTTCACCCGACGCCGAGCGGAAAGACGCCGTCGCGGCCGACGACGACGTCGCGGTTCGACCCGACCCGGTCACCACGACCGACGGCGTCGAAATCGAAGTCGCGGCCAACGTCGGGACGCGGTCCGACCTCGGCCCGGCGGTCGAACGCGGGGCCGACGGTATCGGGCTGTTCCGCACCGAATTCCTCTTTCTCGACCGCGATTCGCCTCCGAACGAAGACGAGCAGTTCGACGCCTACGTCGAGGCGGTCGAGGCGTTCGACTCTGGCCGCGTCGTCGTCAGAACGCTCGATATTGGCGGCGACAAGCCGGTTCCGTACCTCGATTTGCCGGACGAGGAAAACCCGTTCCTCGGCGAGCGCGGTATCCGTCGGTCGCTCGGTCCCGACGCGACTCTCTTCGAGACGCAGATTCGTGCGCTCCTCCGGGCCGCGGCGAGCGCAGACGGCGCGAGAATCTCCGTGATGCTCCCGCTCGTCTCGACGGTCGATGAACTCAAGCGGGCGCGCGAGCGGTTCGAGGCGGTCGCAGACGACCTCGCCGAGGAAGGCATCGACCACGCGATGCCCGAGTTCGGTATCATGGTCGAGACGCCCGCCGCGGCGTTCATGGCCGACCAGTTCGCTCCGCACGTCGATTTCTTCAGCATCGGCACGAACGACCTCGCACAGTACGTGATGGCCGCAGAGCGCGGCAACGAGCGCGTCGCCGACCTCGGCGACTACCGCCAACCGGCCGTGCTCCGCGCTATCGACGCCACAGTCTCCGCCGCCGACGGCACCGACTGTTGGGTCGGCATGTGCGGCGAGATGGCTGGCGACCCGAACCTCACTGAACTCCTCGTCGGTCTCGGTCTCGACGAGTTGAGCATGAGTGCCGTCACGGTGCCGCAGGTCAAAGCGGCCGTTTCGGAGACCGACACCGACGACGCAACGACACTCGCATCGCAGGCGTTGCAGGCCGAGACCAAGGCAGAAGTCACGGAACTACTGAGAGAAACACAATGAAATTCGTCGCAGTCACCTCCTGTCCGACCGGTATCGCACACAGCCAGATGGCGGCTGAGAATCTCCTTCAAACCGCAGAACGCCTCGGCCACGACATCGACGTCGAAGTCCAAGGCGCGATGGGGACGCAGGACGAACTCGACGCGGACGCCATCACCGACGCCGAGGCGGTCATCATCACTTCGGACACGTCGGTCAACCGCGACCGATTCGAGGGCAAACTCGTCCTCAAAGGCACCGTCAAAGACGGTGTCAACAACGCCGAGGCGGTCATCGAGAACGCGGTCGAACTCGTCGAATCGGGTGCGACCGGCGCTGTCTCTTTCGGAAGCGACAGCGGTGGTGCCGTCACTGACGACGCTGGAGACGCTGACGCCGAAACGGCTGATTCATCGGCGAGCAGTTCGGACGCGGACGAACCGTCCGAATCTGACGAACCCGTTCGTCGCGGCGGCGACCCCGAAAAAGGGCTGTTTGCCCGCCTGAAGCGACTGCTCTCGTAGGGTCGCTGTCGGCGACGAGTTTCCGCTATTCTGTCCGTCTGTCTGTCCGCCTACCTGCCTGTCCGTCTGTCTCGTCCGGGACGACCTCTGCGTTGTGAAAATTAACTCGGACACGAACAAACAATAACGTGCAGATTCGAAACTGAGTTCCCATAGATTATTATCCTCGCAATCGTTGACGAATCCGAGGTGAACGCATAATGCCGTTCTACGGCGGGGAGGAACTCGCCACAGTGTACGACGAGGCGCTCGACGAAGGATTCGGTCTCATCGCAAGTAACATCGCAGAGCCGAGTATCATGATGGGACTCATGGAGGGTGCCGACCGGATGAACTCGGACCTTCTGTTACAACTCAGCGGCGGGGCCTGCAAGTTCGCGGGCAACGGTGACCCTGTCGCGGGTCTGAAGGCCATGGGGAACTACATCGAGGTCATCGCCGAGCAGTACGACATCGGCGTCTTCCTCAACATGGACCACCAGACGGACCTCGAGTTCATCGAGCAACAGATCGAACTCGACATCCCGTCGTCTATCATGATCGATGCCTCGCACGCCCCGTTCGAGGAGAACGTCGAAACGAGCCGTGAGGTCGTCGAGATGGTCGAAGCCGCTGACTCCGACACGCTCATCGAAGCCGAACTCGGCCAAATCAAGGGCGTCGAAGACGAAATCGAGGCCGAAGAGGCGTTCTACACGGACCCCGAACAGGCGGTCGAGTTCGTGGACAGGACGGGCGCTGACCTGCTCGCTATCTCCGTCGGCACGCAACACGGCGTCGCCAAGGGGAAGGACCTCGAACTCCGTCCCGACCTCGCCCGCGACATCCGACAGGCGCTCCGCGATCACGGTCTCGACACGCCGCTCGTCCTACACGGTTCCTCGGGCGTCCAGCCCGACCAACTCCAAGAGATGCTCAAACACGGCATCTGCAAGGTCAACAAGGACACCCGCTATCAGTACGAGTACACGCGGACGGCGTACGACCTCTACAGCGACGACCCGCACGCCATCGTCCCGCCGGAAGGCGTCGAAGACGCCCGCGACACGTTCTTCAACGAGACCGACTGGTCGCCGAACAAGTCCGTGTTCGACCCGCGCGTCGTCGGCCGCGACATCCGCGAGCGCATCGCCGATGTACACGCCGACCTGACCGAGGTCTCCGGAAGCGCCGGAAAAAGCCTGTACAAGCAACTGTCGTCGAAAGCGTAACCGCGAACTGATTTTCGTTCAGCCCGCTGAACGGTCCGGTAAGACGGTCGTACTCTCCGGTTCAGCGCGCGTCAACACGCGTCGTCGAACGCGCTTTGTTTGGGTCTGAATTCGAACCGAGCGCCGCCGGTCGTACTTTCTCCCACCGTGAGTGTCCACCCGTGTTCGCGGGCGATGGCGGCGACGATACTGAGACCGAAGCCGGTTCCGTTACTGCTGTAGGAGACGCCGTGTTCGAGGACCTCCTCTCTGTTCTCCGGTGGGATACCGTCTCCGTCGTCTTCGACGGCGAACCCGTCGCCGTCCGCGAGAGCCTCGATTGTTACGTTCACGTCCACGTCGCCGTGTTCGATTGCGTTCCGAAACAGGTTCTCGAACAGTTGCTTCAACCGGCCCGCATCCCCGCGGACCGCCGGGAGCGACTCGGCTATCGAGAGCGTCGCGTCGTCGGTATCGACGTACTCCCACGACTGCCGCGCTAACAGTTCGATATCGACTTCGGTGCTGTCGTCGATCGGGCGCTCGCCGCGAGAGAGCGTTAGCAGGTCGTCGATGAGGTTCTCGATACGTTCGTGTGCGTCCCGGACCCTGTCGAAATATTGTTCGTCGCCGGTTTCGGTAGCCACGTCGAGGAAGCCGACGGCGACGGTGAGCGGGTTTCGAAGGTCGTGTGCGACGACGTCTGCAAACTTGTCGAGTCGCTCGTTTTGCTCTCTGAGTTCCGCCTCTCGTTTCGCTCGCACCATGGCGGCCTCGGCGGAGGCCGCGAGGATTCGAAAGAGGTCCGTATCGCGGTCGGTGAACTCGCGTGAGGCGGTCGAACCAGTGAGCAAGAGACCGTGTCGGCCGAGCGGAACGACAATCTCGCTTCGCATCTCTGTGTCCTCGTTGTAGCGTCCTTCGTGGGTCCGAACGTCGTCGTAAATGCGGATGTCCCCGGCCTCGAACGCCTCCCACGCGAGGCTCTCACCGGCTGTGAGTGTCGGCGTGGTTCCGTATAGCTCGCGGGCCGCGCGCGTCTCGTTCAGCGGGACGAGCGCGTCTTCTTCGGTATCGTACTCCCAGATGGTCGTGACTTTGAGACCGAGCACATCGACCGCCGCCTCGACGACGATTTCCCCGACTTCCTCGGTCGATTCTGCGACGGTGAGTCGCTGTGCGGTCCGTTGTAGTTCACGGAGACTGCGCTCGATTCGTTTCTGCGGCGTGATGTCTTCGAGAACGGCGATGATGTGGTCGGTATCTCCGTCCGGACTGCCTATCGCGGCCGTCGAGAGCAGTAAGTCGAGTTCCTCGCCGTGTTTCGTCTGCCGTTTGACCTCCTTTCCGCGGATACGCTCGCCGGCGAGCGTCTGTCTTCTGTGCGCCTCGAACTCCGCTGTCTTCTCGTCTGGAACGAGCGGATTGAACTGCCCGATAACCGCTTCCCTCGACCAGCCGAACATCTCCTCTGCGCCGTGATTCCAGAGGAGTACGTCCCCGTGCTCGTCTACTTCCAGAATCGCCATCGGGGCCGCTTCGATGAGCGATTCGAGGCGTTGGTTCGTCTGTTCGAGTTCGGTCCGACTCCGCTCGCGCGCCAACTCGGTGCTGACGAGTTCCCCGAGGAGTTCGACGAACGCCCGTTCGAGTTCTCCGAACGGCGTCTCTCGGGTCTCCAGACTCGAAAAGTTCAGCGTCCCGTAGCGCTCGCCATCGACGGCGAGCGGAACGCCGATGTAGGCTTGGAGCTCGAACTCCTGATACGCGGGGTGCGTCTCCTTTCCTGCCTCGATTGCGTCCACGAACGAACACACGTCGTCGGTGGCGACGACCGCCTCGCAGTAGGTCGATTGGAGGTTGAACTCGTCGCCGACTGAAATCCCGCCACCGGCGGGATGGACTGCCCGAACCACGTAGTCGTCCCCGTCGATGTCGGAGATGATGCCGATGTCGAGTCCGGTCGTTTGACACCCGATTTCGAGCAGTCGCGTCAGGCGCTCGTCGGTCGAGAGACCGGCGTCTCCCATCACTTTCTGGACCGCTTGCAGTGCGTCTCGCTCCCGTTCGAGCTGTCGCTGGGCGGCCTCGCGTTCTGTCACGTCGCGGCCCACGACGAGCACCCGTTTTTCGTCCGCCTCACACAACGGCGTGAGTCTGACGTCGAACGTCCGACCTCCGAACGACGAGTCGAACGACATCTGTATGTCGAAGTCGTACAACCCGGCCGGCCCGCCATCGCTTCGGCCGTCTATCCCTGAGAGCGTCTCGTCGACAGCCTCGCGGAAGCGTTCGAGGTCGTCGTCGGGAATGCGGTCACCGACGATATCGAGGATATTCATCCCGCGCATCTCCACCGGACCGCCGCGAGCGCGCGCCGCGGAGGGGTTCGCGTACTGCACGTCCAACGACGAGTCGAGGACGAACACGATGTCGTGGACGTTCTCCAAAATCGCCTTGCTCCGCCGGAGCTCCTGTTCGCGCTCTCGTTCCGCCGTTATCTCGCGGGAGAAGACCGTTAGCCCGTCGTCGTCGGGAAACGCGCGCACTTCGACCCAGTAGTCGAACGGCGAGTCCAGATACTGCTCGAACGAAGCAGGCTCTCCGGTCTCCATCGCAGTCCGGTATCGCGCTTCCAGTTCGGTTCCGACGATAGTCGGAAACTCCTCCCAGAGTACGGCACCGATAACGTCGTCGGGGTCACGGCCGATACGGTCCGCCATCTTCTGGTTTATGTACTCGATTTCCCACGCGGTGTTCACCGCGTAAATCGCGTCCGTCGTGCGTTCGAGCGTCCGCTTGAGCCTGTCGGTCGGCACGCTGTTCCGTCGTCTGTCGCGGGCCGCGCCGACGAGGGCCTCGATTCGCGTCGCCAGGAATTCGAAGCTCTCTCGTTCGGGCCGAAGCGCGACGTGCTCGGAGAGACCGCTCGCCGTCGCTTCGATATCGACGCCTGTCTCGTGGTCTTTGCTGAGCAGTATCGTCGGCAGAAACTCGTTGCGCTCGCGGACTGCCGCAATGAGACCGCGGCCGGTGTCGGTGTCGAGAGATGCTGCGGTGACCACGCAATCGACCGACTGCGACGAAATCCGCTCCAGCGCCGTATCGGCAGTGTCCGTACAAATAACTTCGATATCCGAATCGAGACGGGAAAGATTCGTCTGGACCACCTCTGCGTACGACCTGTCGGCATCGACATAGAGGACACGAACCGACTCGTCTTGTCCAATATCCAGACTATCCACAGTACAGAACAGTATGTGCTGGCAGCGACTAATATGTTGAGGCCCACAGGTTCGAGTTCCGAACTCCCGAAATACGCGCTCTACGGTCTCCTTAACCGAAGTATGTCTATGGTTCTGTTTTCGAAGCCGAGTCTGTTAATCGGTCCGCCGACCCTCGTTCTACGTTCTCGTTTCGACGGGAGCGCCCCGCTGTTTAAGACATCTGACGGCGTGGTAACACACATGCCGCAGATTCACCTCGACGACGAAACGGTCGAAAGACTCGACATGCTTCGGGAGGAAGACGAGGAGTACGACGAGTTAGTCAACGAACTGATTAATATCTACGAGGCGAGCGAGCGGACGATGTTTCACGCGGGCGACGAGTACTGACCCCGCAGTCGAATCCCTGTCTCGGATTCGTCTCTATTCGAGGTAGCTGACTCGGACCTGTTCCCACTTCCCGTTGTTTTCGAGGTGTTCCTGCAGGGTGTCGGCGTACTCCTGCGTGAGACGCTCTGCGTCCTCCAGTTTCTCCTGTTCGTCCTGTTTGCCACCACCCCCGTTGCCGAGACCGAGTGCGCCTTTGATGGAATCGACGATGCCGCCGCCGGACGACGATTGCTGTTGTTGGCCGCCGCCCACGGCGCCCATCTGACTGCGGATGTTGTCGAGTTCGGGGATGATTTGCGGGACTTTCTCCGTGTCGGCGACGATTCGCGCCGTCTCGGGGTCGTCCGCGTTTTCGATTTCGAACTCGGTCGCCGTCATGATGAGACCCCACTCCTGACTGGAGAACCGGGAGTTCATCACGTGGTCGTTGAACTCGCGGTCAACTGTCATTCGGTCGCCGACGATGCTGTCGGTCCAATGTGCCATGTGCACACGTCGTCGTCCAGTCAGTATCAGAGTTGCGGGGTCGTCCGACGATTTCGAGGGCGGGTCGCAGTGTTCCGGCACGATTCGCCTGCCACACGGCTTTAATGCGATTGGGTGACGACCCCGAGTCATGGAGCGGTACGACATCCTGTATCGGTTGTATGGGAACTTCGACGCTGACGCGGTCCGGGAAGCACAGGACTTCGTCGATCTCTTGCCACCACTCGGTTCTTCTGTGGCGCTTTCGCACTGGCAAGCGGTCGATGACGAGTTGACCGAGAAAAAAGACCGAATCAAGCGGGCGTTCTCTGACGGCGACCGCTACGCCGAACTCGCCGCTCGCGCCACGAGAGACCAAGCGTTCACCGCGCTCGACCTCTACACGAAGTACGAAAAACAGGTGAACGCGCTCGTGCTCGACGTGGACGAGACGCTCCGTTCGGCGGGGCGGACGGACAACGAAATCCCGCGAGAGGTCCTTCACCTCCTCACGGAGTTCCACGAGGCTGACGTTCCCATCGTCATCTGTACCGGACAGACCTTAGAGAACGTCAAGGGCTTCTCGATTCAGGGGCTTGGTAACGAACTCGTCCACTCCGGCAACGTGAGCATCGTCTACGAGGCCGGGACGGGCGTGTTCACGCCGGGTCACGGCTCCGACACGAAACGCCTGCTCTACGAGGCTCTCGACGACTCAGTCCAGTCTGTCTTCGAGTCGGTTCGCGGCCGCGTGATTCGTGACCTGCCAGACTCACTGCGCGGGTGCGTCCACCTTCAGGGCAACGAGTTCAACGTCACGCTCAAGCCGAACTTCGAGACGGGGAGCGACGACGCCGAGACGGTCATCGACGACGGACTCGTCTACATGATGGACCTCCTCGGCGAGGCCGTCACCGACGACCCCGAGGGACCGGCGTGGGTTCGGTCCTACTTCGCGTCGCGCGACCCGGAAATCGAGGGCGTCCTCGCCGACCGCGGCGAGAAACCCGATATGGACGCGACCATCCCGGACGACGTCGAAGCGACGCTGGAGCGCGTGACGGTCGCATACTACCACGCCGACGCCGCCGAGTTGTCAGCGGTCGATTTGAACAAAGCGGCGGGTGTCGAGGCCGCTCTCGACGTGCTCGGCGTGGACGACCCGTTCGTGCTCGTCATGGGCGACTCGAAGTCCGACCTCGACGTGATGACGTGGGCCGCAGAACAGAATCAAGGCCTCGCGGCGGCACCCGAGCATTCCTCGCCCGGCGTCCTCGAACACGTCCGCGAGACCGACGGGCTGGTGTTCGACCGAGGCGACGCCGCGTCGGTGCTCAGGACCGCGTACGCGCTCAATCTCCTCGTCGATTGATACTCGTCGGCATCGGGCGGGAGTGACTCCCCCGCACCGACTCGCCGAGACGGATTCGACGTAACCGCCTTCGACGACATCGACGGGGTGGGAGACACCGACAGGTAGAGTGGATACCGACAGGCGGGGTGATACCGACAGACGGGGTGATACCGACAGACGGGGTGATACCGACAGACGGGGTGATACCGACAGGCGAGACGACATCGATGTGGAAGGAGATGCCGAGTCAATCAGTACTCTCCGCGTTCGGTCACACCGTACACATCTCACCTTCGCCAGACGAGTCGTCAGCTGTGCTGTCACCGGCCGTCTTGTCGTCAGTGTTCGACTCGTCGTCGTTCGAGTTTCGGTTCTTCTTTTTCTTCTTGTTCTTCGATGACTTCTTTTCCGACTCTTCCTCGTCGCTCACCGGCGCTGAGACGACCGTGAACGTCCCTTGTGTGACTTTGGTGTCGGTGTCAGCGGTATCACCGTCCGCGCCCGCGTCGTCATCGTCGTCGGCGGCGGTGACACCGGCCGAGTTGTCGGCGTCGTCCGCGGTGTTCCCGGCGGGGTCGGCCGCGTTCGAGCCGATAGCGGCGTCGGCTTCGTTCGTCGGGGCCGGGGCGTCGGACGTGTTCACGCCGCCGGAGAGCAACGCGAACACGACGACGATCAATACGACGACCCCGACGCCGAACGGACTGATGTTCATCGCCACGCCCCCCGAGCGTCGATGGATGTTCGATGGAGTGCTTTAGCGGTGGCAGTCGAAGACATGATTCAACTCGGTATTCGTCTTCGAGGGGTTTCGTTACGAATTATCTACTCTCGGACAGGCGCACGACTCGTCCGGGAGAGTTGGCTTCGCCGGCGGCCGGTCTTTGCAGGCAGTCGAATGCGTCGCAGTCTGCGAAAATATGGTGTCTTAACTCGTCTTAATCAGTGAATACCTGCCGGGGATGAGTGTCCCCGTTTCGAATATTCTCTTTTCTTACAGATAGTCACGAACGCTGGTATGTATCGGGTATCTCGGCGACGAGAAACCACTACCGTGTCACGAGTTCGGGTCTCTCCGACGATTGGTCGGGCTTCGACGGCAACATCGTCGTAAACGCTCTTTATGCGGACTGACCGCGTAGTTCCGGTATGACTGCCTCGATAGACCGAATCGTTTCGAGGGTCGCCAGATGGCCCGGCGTCGAGACCGCACCGCACCGCTTCGGCGGGACCGAATTCCGCGTCGCAGGCAAGGAAATCGGCCACGTCCACGACGCTGGCGTGGTTGACCTCGCCATCACCAAATCGATTCGGGATTCGCTTCTCACCGACGGTCTCGCAGACCCACACCACGTCCTGCCGGATTCGGCGTGGGTGACCTACCGCGTCCGGAGCGAGGTTGACGTTCCCGGCGCGATGCGACTCCTCAGACTCGCGTACCTCTGGCGGCTTCTCGCGCTCCGCCGCCGCGGTATCGACTTCGAACAGACGTGCGACATCGAAGCCGAACTCGACAGACTCGACCTCTCGTTCGAACTCGACGGTATCGTTCGAACCACGTTCAGGGACGTCATCCAGCGCCGCGAACCGGCCTAGTAGCGGTGAACATTGTGTCCCGTTCGGCCCGTCGTCGCCCTGAGCAGTCCGACGCGCTACGCTGATTTCGTCGTCTCCGTCTCGGCTGTCGTCCCTCCGGTGCTTTCAGACGGCGTTTCGGCTGGCGATTCAGGCGGCGTGTCGGTCAGCGAGTCCGAAGGGGTCTCAGCGGGTGTCGCAGTAGGCGTCTCACTGGGCGTACAAATCTCCCCGTCGGCCGATTCATCGTCCGCATCGTCCGGCGTCTCTGGGGGTTCAGACGCCGCGTCGTCGGGATTCGCTGTCGGCGTCTGCGTCTCGGTCGTGTTCTCCGGCTCCCTTGATTCGGTCCCCATTTCGTTCGTCTTCGGGCCCTCAGTCTCCGTTTCGTTCGCCGCAGTCTGGGGCGTTTCCGGTGTTTCGGACGGTTCCGGCGAGTCGGGTGAGGCGGGGGGTTCAGGCGTTTCCGGCATCGTCTGGTTCTCCGCCGGTGCTGTCTGGTTCTCCGCCGGTACGGTCTGATTCGCTGGTGTCGTCTCGTTCGAATCTATCGTCGTCCAGTTCGCGGCGGGCGTCGGGGCCGTCGTTGCAGTGGTCTCGGACTCGGTCTCGTTCGGACCCTCGGGGATGTTCGACACGTCGGGTGGCGTAAAAACGCCAACACCGAAGGCGGCGCTCGCGGTCTCAGAGTCGGTCAACGCACCGTACGTGTACGCGCCGGTCGAGCCAACCAGCAGTCCGAAGACGAGCACGCCGACGAGCGCATTCCCGAGTTCGCCACGCTTCACGCGTCTCCACCTTCGTTCTCCCTCCTTTCGTTTCGGTCTCCCCGGACCAGTGCGTGGAGTTCGGTGACTGCGAGCAACCCGGCAGGAACGATGATTAATGAGAATTTCCCGAGCGGCGTGCCAGCGAAGGAGACGACGTAGCCGAACCACGGGATATGGAACATGACGACGCCGACGACGCGGTCCGCACGGACTAGGCCGGGGTCTGGGTCCTCGTTGGCGTCGCCTTTCGTCTCGAAGTACAGGCCGTCCGTGCGCTCGTGTACCTCGACGACGCGGTGCGTCACGCGCACGTCGCTTTTCGACCCGTAGCCGCCGGGGGCGAAGGTGATGACGTCGCCTTCGGCGATTGTGTCGGTCGGTCGCTCGTCGAGGATGACGACGTCTCCAGCACCGATACTGGGTTCCATACTACCCGTGAGGACGACGTAGCTGTGTTCGGCACCGACGAGTGCGGGAACCGCGTAAACGGCCGCGGCGGCGACGGCGACGACGATGGCCAGCACGCCAACGGCCCGAAGCGAGCGTGAGACGGATGAGTGCATATGTTTCGTTGTTGATTTGATTCGCCGAAGGCGGGTGACGCCGCCGTCAGCCGGTATTATTGGACGAGGATTTCGACGCCTGTCTCGTCGGCGAGGTCGGTGCTTCCGAGCGTGATGTCGCCGGTGACGGTCACGCCGCTGTCGAACGACCCAACGTCGAGTTGGATGCCGAGGGTCTCACCGCCGCTGTCGATGGACAGCGACCCGGGGGCGACGGGGATACCGTCGATTGCGAGGTTCTCGACGGTGACGTCGCCGCTCTTGAGAACCAAGGCGATGACGCCGCTCGTCGTGTCGGCCACGTCGATGACGCCGGTTCCGGTCCCGTCAACGTCGAGCGACGCGGTGTCGCCGTCGGTCTCGAATGCGAAGCCGGCGGGCGAGCCATCGATGTCCCACGTCCGGTACGCGCCGGTCCCATCGACTTGGACGGACTCGGCCGTGCTGTCGGCGGTGTCGCCGCGAATCATCTTGCCCTTGAACGTCTCCGACCCGTTCCAGACCGGGTAGCCCGTGTATTTCCCGCTCGTCGTGAACGCGAACCCGGACTGGCCGTCGATAACGTCTCCGAGCACCGCCTGCATCATGTCGAAGGCGAAATCGACTTCGAAGCTATCGGTCTGAATCGTCGGCGGCGCGGACGAAGGGAGCTTCCAGTCGAGGCAGAAATCGACTTCCCCGCTCACGTCGAGCGGGTAGTGGGTGTTGAACGTCTTCCCCGATTGCAGGCGGTTGGTGGCCTTTCGGTATTGGTCGTCGCCGAGGTAGGTTCGGTTGCCCGACCCGTCTTCGAAGTACATCCGAACGAGCAGGTGTTCGCCGAGTTCGCCCGCTCCGGTCGTGTCTCCCGCCTCTTTTTCCATCTCTTCGCGGCCGTTTTCGCTGTCCGCGACGCGAGTGATGCGAACGTCAACCGCTCCTGCGACGTTGCTCCCATTCGAGTTCGTTAGCGTCACGCAACCGATTCCGCTGTCACCGGGGACGATGGAGTTACTTCCCGTGTCGATGAGGGTGACGCTCGAATCCCCGCCGTCGATTCGGAGGTCCATCCGACCCGCGTATATCTGGTTTCCGTTGCTGTTTTCGGTATCGTTCAGTGCGGCAATCGTTCCTGCACCTGCGGTCGCGGATGCGACGCCGATGAGGGCGAGTCCACCGAGGACCTTCCGACGCGACAGTTCGATTGTATTGTCGTCCGTCATTCACGAATCAGTTCGACCGTGAATCCCTTCGTTATCTGTCGGCTACCGGAATTTCACACTATCCGATATACCTGCCTGAGCCGAAGACGGTGGTAAGAGGCTCCTAAACCACTGAAAACCAGTAACACGACCGAATCGTCAGTGACCGTGTCGTCACGGCTCGCGTGAGATTCGAAGGTGGTATCCGTTTACTAACGGCCCACAGCCGTCCGAAAGGGAGTCTCCTCGAGAGTTTTGCGCTCTCTATCGGACGACTGCGGGTTCTCTCCCGTGTGTCCCGTGTTCTCTCTATCTCTCGCGCCATACGCTCCTCCTCGAACCGAACACCCGCCCGTGCACCGAACACCCGCCCGTGCACCGAACACCCGCCCGCGCATCACACGTCCATCCGGCAGTCTTCGCTCGCCGTCCGATTCGTCACCCGTCGCACGGGTCGGGAAAACTTTACTAATGTTCGAGTAAACTACTTCGCATGGGTAAGAACTACGCGGACCTTCACGACCCGAACGCGGAGTACACGATGCGGGAGCTTTCCGCGGAGACGATGGGCGTGACCGCAAAGCGCGGTGGCGGCCGAGACGTGGAAATCACGGACGTACAGACGACGATGGTGGACGGGAACTTCCCGTGGACACTTGTCCGCATCTACACCGACGCCGGTATCGTCGGCACCGGTGAGGCCTACTGGGGCGCTGGCGTTCCGGAACTCATCGAGCGCATGAAGCCCTTCATCGTGGGCGAGAACCCGCTCGACATCGACCGGCTGTACGAGCACCTCGTGCAAAAGATGTCCGGCGAAGGCTCCGTCGAGGGCGTCACCGTCACCGCCATCTCCGGCATCGAAATCGCCCTGCACGACCTCGCGGGCAAGATTCTCGAAATCCCGGCCTACCAACTGCTCGGCGGCAAGTACCGCGACAAGGTTCGCGTCTACTGTGACTGCCACACGGCCGACGAGGCCGACCCCGAAGCCTGCGCCGACGAGGCAGAACGCGTCGTCGAGGAACTCGGTTACGACGCCCTGAAGTTCGACCTCGACGTGCCGTCCGGACTCGAAAAGGACCGCGCCAACCGACATCTCCGTCCTGGCGAGATTCGACACAAAGCCGAAATCGTCGAAGCCGTCACCGAGCGCGTGAAAGACCGCGCAGACGTCGCGTTCGACTGCCACTGGACCTTCTCGGGCGGCAGTGCGAAGCGCCTCGCCGCCGCTATCGAGGACTACGACGTCTGGTGGCTCGAAGACCCCGTCCCGCCGGAGAACCTCGAAGTCCAAGAGGAAGTCACGAAGTCCACCCTTACCCCCATTACGGTCGGCGAAAATCGCTACCGCGTGACCGAACTCCGCCGTCTCATCCAGAATCAGGCGGTCGATATCGTCGCCCCCGACATGCCCAAGGTCGGCGGCATGCGCGAGACACAGAAGATTGCGGACGTGGCGAACCAGTACTACGTTCCGGTCGCTATGCACAACGTCTCGTCGCCGGTTGCGACGATGGCCTCCGCGCACGTCGGCACGGCGATTCCGAACTCGCTGGCCGTCGAATACCACTCCTACGAACTCGGCTGGTGGGAGAACCTCGTCGAAGAGACCGTCATCGAAGACGGCTACATCGAGATTCCGGAAGAGCCGGGTCTCGGCCTGACGCTCGATATGGACGCCGTCGAAGCGCACATGGTCGAAGGCGACACGTTGTTCGACGAGGAGTGAAGCGACTCGGCGAGCCAGCGAATCTCCGATTCGCTCTGTTCGACGAAGCGTAAGCCGAGAGCGTTCTCCTGCGGTTTTTCTTCCCAAACGAAGACCACACAGCGACTGCGCCGCCTTACCGCTCTTCGACCGGCACCCACGTCCGCCCCTTCTCACCGACGTACTGACTCCGGGGCCGAATGATGCGATTGTCGGCGAGTTGTTCGAGACAGTGCGCTATCCAGCCGCCGACGCGGGCGACGGCGAACGTCGTCGTAAAGAGGTCTTTCGGGATGCCGACGCCGTGGAGGAGCGCGGCGGTGTAGAACTCGACGTTCGTTTCGAGTCGGCGTCCCGGTTTGTGCTCGGCGAGTAGCTCGACCGCAACGTCTTCGAACGTTTGGACGGTGTCGAAAAACTCGGTATCACCGCTGTCCTCGTAGAAGCTCTTGGCGGCCGCCGAGAGCACCGCCGCGCGGGGGTCGCGGACGCGGTAGACGCGGTGGCCGAAGCCCATCAGGCGCTCGCCGGCGTCGAGTTTCGCTTGGACGTACGCTCGCGGGTCGTCCCCGTCGGCGACCTCCCGAAGCATGTCGAGGACGGGACCGGGCGCGCCGCCGTGAAGCGGTCCTTTGAGCGTCCCGACGGCGGCGGTCGCCGCGGACACGACATCCGATTCAGTCGAGACGACGACGCGGGCAGTGAACGTCGAGGCGTTCAGGCCGTGGTCGATGACGGTGTTGAGGTACGTTTCGAGGCCGCGAACTTCGGCGTCGGTCGGCTCCTCGCCGTTCAGCATGTAATGATAGTTCGCGGCGTGGCCGAGGTCCGCGCGGGGTGCAACCGGTTCGTCGCCCGCTCGGTAGCGCCAGTACGTTGCGACGAGTGTCGGGAGGACGGCCACGACCCGCCGCGCCGCGGTCTCGTTCGACTGGTCGTCGGTTCCGAGCGTCGCGGCCGCGACGCCCATTCGGAGGGCGTCCATCGGCGGCTTGCGCTCGGTTGCGGCGCGCCGGAGCACGGCCCGAACCTCGTCGCCGATGTCGCGTCGCGCCGCGAGGTCGGCGCGGAACTCGTCGAGTTCGGCCGCTGTCGGCAGTCTATCGTTCAACAGCAAGAAGACGCTCTCCTCGTAGGTCGCGTTGGCCGCCAGTTCGGCGAGCGGGAAGCCGCCGATGATGAGTTCTCCCTCCTCGCCGTCGATGAAGCTCAGTTTCGTCTCCGCGACGAGCACACCCGCTAACCCGCGATTGAGTTCGACTTCGTCCATGTCACTATCTAACACTACTGCTATGTATGTCAATCGACGTATCGAAGTCCGTTCTGTCGTGAGTCGCCGACAGTCGGCCGTCCGAAACTGAGACGGGAAAGAACGCGCCGCTCGCCGCCTAGTTAGTTTTGTTACGTCGCAACGACATATGCTAGCGCATGTCGAACAACTATCGCGTCGAGTACGAACTGAGTGACGACGACGAGAACATTCATCACAAGTGGGACAACAGCATCGAACCGGTCCTCACCGTCGAACCCGGGGAAGTCGTCCGATTCGAGTGTCGAGACGCCCTCGACGGGCAACTCACGCCGGACTCGACGGCCGACGATTTCGAGAACGTCAGTTTCGACCCGGTGCACCCGCTCACCGGCCCGGTCGCTATCGACGGTGCCGAACCGGGGGACGTGCTCGCCGTCGAGTTCCTCGACTTCGAGCACAAAGGTTGGGGCTATACGGGGTACATGCCGGGCGAGATGGGCTACGGCCTGCTTCCCGAGGAGTTCGAAGACGGCGGGCTATACGTTTGGGACCTCGGCGACGACGTTGCGCACTTCGTAAACGACATCGAGGTTCCGCTGAACCTGTTTCCCGGTATCGGCGGCGTGGCTCCGAAGACGCCCGGTGCACACAACACGCTCCCGCCGCGCGACACCGGCGGCAACATGGACTTGACGTATCTCACAGCGGGTTCGACGCTGTATCTCCCCGTCGAGGTCGCGGGGGCGTTGTTTTCGACCGGTGATTGCCACGCGGCACAGGGTGACGGCGAAGTCTGTGTCACCGGTATCGAAGCGCCGATGTTCGTCACGGCGCGGTTCGACGTACTGAAAGACAAGTCCATCGCGCAACCCGAGTTGGAAACGTCGGGTTCGACGACGCACACCAACCCGGCGGACCCGGCCTACGGGACGACAGGCATCGCCGACAGCCTGATGACGGCGATGAAGCGGGCGGTCAGCCACATGATTTCGCACCTCGAAGCCGAGCGCGACCTGACCCGCGGCGAGGCCTACATCCTCTGTTCCGCGGCGCTGAGTCTCAAAATAAGCGAGGTCGTCGGCGCGCCCAACTGGACGGTCACGGCGTACCTGCCGGACAGCATCTTCCCCGAGTGAGACACCCAACTATCGCCGGACGAGCCGATTTCAGCGGGCATCCACCAGTCGAACGCCCCCGCTGGGTCGGCACGCGAACACCCGCGCGTCCGCCCCGACCCACTCGGTTGCCCGCGCGTCAATCGCGTCCATCACGCGGCCGAGTTCGGCCCCGTCAACCAGCGCCACGGCACTGCCGCCGAATCCGCCACCGGTCATTCGCGCGCCGTAGACACCGTCGGTGCCGGTTGCGAGTTCGACCGCGGCGTCGAGTTCCGAGCAACTCACTTCGTAGTCGTCGCGGAGGCTCTCGTGGCCCGCGACCATCGCTTCGCCGACTCGCTCGAAGTCGCCCGCAGAGAGGGCGTCGCGGGCGCGTTTGACGCGCTCATTTTCGGTGGCGACGTGTCGCGCGCGGCGATAGTGGGCCGCATCGAGAGCGTCGGCGTGCGCCTCCAACAGGTCGCGGTCAACGTCTCTGAGTGCGTCGAGGGAGCGTCCGGACGCCTCCCGAAGCGCCGACAGCGCCTCGCGGCACTCGCGGACGCGGTCGTTGTAGCCCGAATCGGCCAGTTCGTGGGAGACGCCGGTGTCGATCACGAGTATGCCGACCGCGCCGCCGAGCGAGACCTGTTCGTACTCGCGGGTTCGACAGTCGAGAAAGAGCGCCGAATCCGGTTCACAGAGACCGGCCGCGAACTGGTCGAGAATGCCGCATTCGACCCCGACACCCTCGCGTTCGGCCCGCCAGCACGCCAGCGCGAGGTCGACCGTTGGAAGGTCGGCGTCGGCCGCGGCGAGGAGCGCCCGACCGGTGGCGAGTTCGAGTGCCGCGGACGACGAGAGACCCGCGCCGGTCGGCACGTCGGAGGCGATAGCGAGGTCCGCGCCGGGAACCGCGACTTGTTCGCGGAGGACGCGAGCGACGGCGGCGACGTAGGCGGCCCACCCGTCCGGCGCGTCGTCGGGTCCGATTGTCGCCGTCTCGTCGAAGTCGGTCGCATGGACGCGAAGCAGGTCGTCGTCGCGGGGGCGGGCCGCGACCGCGACGTGTCGGTCAACGGCCGTCGGGAGACACAGGCCGTCGTTGTAGTCGGTGTGACCACCGACGAGGTTCACCCGGCCGGGTGCGACCGCGACGAATGAGTCTCGTTCCGTCTCGCTCGATTTGGTTGCGAGCACGGCTTGCAGGCTCGATTTCGCCCGTCTCACCGGCTCGGTGGCTCCCGATTGCCCCCGCGTCATTCGTGTCCGGTCTCCGGGTTCGGTTCCGAAGACGCCGCTTCCGCGTCGCGCCCGCCGAGCCGGTCGGCGATTTCCCGCCCCATCTCGCGCGGGTTCGCTTCGGTCACGCGGAGCGTGTCGCCGACTGCGACGCGACCGGGCGTCACGACGTCGGCGCAGATACCGCCGCGGCGTTCCCGGAGCGCGGCGCCAACGTCGTCGCCGACGAGGTCGGCGAGATACGCGCAGGGTGGCCTGAGCTTCGTCCCGCGGAGTTCGGCCTCGCCGAGCGCGAACGTCGCATCGAGTAGGGCTGACGGGTCGATACCGCGGACGACGACGTTTCGGCGGTGTCGTCCCCCGGAGAGGTCGAGGTCGAACTCGCGCTCGGCCTCGTCCAGTACTGCGGCATCGACGAGCGTCACCTGACAGCCATCGGTCGCCGAGTAGTACCCGTTGCCGTCGAAGTAGCGGTCGCCCTCGATACCGCCGTCTCTGACCGCGACGGTCTCGTGGGACACCATCGCCTCGCCGCTCGACGGAGCGGTGTAGAGTCCGTCCACGCATCCGTGCATCTCACGTTTCATGCCTCTGGCTAGCACATGAAGAACCGAATAGGTTCGGACGGAGCGACCTACTGGTCTCTTCCCACCACCAACGACGTCGTCTGCGGGCAGTCAGCAGAGCGGTTTCGGGTCGACGCCGAGGTTGGCAAGCCCGTCCGCGTAGTCGTCGTAGGCGATTTGGACGACGTATTCGGCGACCATCTTCGCGCGCTCCCAGTCGTCGTCGCTCTCGCACAGTTCGTCCAGCAGGTCGAGACCGGTGTCGAGGGTGTCTTCGGTTTCCGATTTCAGCTCTCGAAACAGGTCTGCGCCCTGCCTGTCGGCTTCGTTGATGAAAAAGCCGATAACCTGTGTGTGCGTCCGAAGTGAGACGAGACCGCGGCCGACCATCCCGGCGGCAATTCGTTCGATAGTGTCGTCGCGTCCGCGGAGATAGGCGTGCATCGGGCCGGGTTCGTCGGGCAGGTCGATGTCGTCGTCGAGCGCGTCGAGCACGCGGTCGAGGTGCGTCGCTTCCTGTTCTGCGGTGGTTTCGAAGGCCGTCTTCGCCCGCTCGTCGGTCTCACTTTCCGCCCACGTGCGGAACGTCTCGCAGGCCGCGTGTTCCGAGAAGGCGGCGGCGCGAAGCACCGCCGGCTCGGAGAGGTCCGCCTCGGTGAGGGCCAACAGGAGCTTCGAGGAACCGAGTCGGTCGAGTTCTGTTTGCTTCGCCGTCTCGATGGAGTCGCGGAACGTTTCGGCGTTCATGGGTGTTCACTGGGCGGCCGTCGATGTGAACGTTAGCCTCGGTAACCTTTTCCGTACCCGACAACCGGAGTCCGGACTCACAGATAGCGACTTTCCGACGACACTGACGGTCCTACGGTGCTATCAATAGTGATACCGCGTGGGGAGGGTTGAAATACGGCTGGCTGGTGAGACCAGTTATGACCGACCCCTCGGAACAGGTCACTGCCGACGTGAGAAGACGCGTCGATGGACAGGCCCTCCTTTCTCAATTAGATATCGATGACGCAGAAATCGAGTGGCGGAAGTCGTTCGTCCGTCTCTCTGCGGCGGACGAGCGGCGTGTCAGCGAGCTTCAGCCGCTTTTCGATGAGTTTGCAGACGACTTCGCCGCCAACTTCTACGACCATCTCGGCGAGCACGCGGAGGCCACGGCGTTTTTCGGCCGCTCGACGAAGACGATGGAGCGGCTACAGGCGGACCAAGCGGCCTACCTTCGACAACTGGCCTCCGGCGAGTACGACGCCGACTACTTCGCAACGCGGGCGCGAATCGGGAAGATACACGATTTGATAGACCTCGGGCCGAAGTTCTACCTCGGCGCGTATTCGGTGTACTACGAGGGGATAACCGAAGCAATCGCGTCCGACGTGAAAGCAGAGTTCGGCGGGTCCGATACTGACACCGCCACTGACGCGACATCTGGAGCCGAATCCGGGGCTGGCGACGACGACGGAACTCGGGCTGACGGGCTTTTGCGTGGGTTGTTGTCCGGACTCGGTGACGGCGGCGACCGCGATAGCCTCGCTCGCGGCGGGGGCGATGGGAATCAGGTCGATGCCGCGGTCGATGCGCTCGTCGAGCGACTCCTTCCGGTGTTGAAACTGCTTTCTCTCGACCAACAGGTTGCGATGGACACGTACATCCACTCGCACAGCGAGGCCGCGCGGACCGCCGCGGCGCGTCGTCGGCAACTCGCCGCCGAGGTCGAAGCCGACGTGAGCGAACCGGTAGAGGAGTTGCTTTCGACCTCCGAACAGGTCACCAACCGGACCACCGACATCGAAGCGACCGCCGAAGAACAGGCTGAGGACATGGCCACGGTTGCGGCGGAAGTCTCGGATATGAGCGCGACAGTCGAGGAAATCGCGGCGACGGCCGAGGAAGTCGAACGCACCAGCGCGGACGCCGCAGACCGCGCCGCCGAAGGCGAGGATGCGGCCGACGAAGCCATCGACGTGATGCGCGACGTCAGTGAAGCCGCCGAAACCGCGTCGAGCGACGTCCAACGCCTCCACGACCAAATCGAGGAAATCGACGAAGTACTCGACGCCATCAACGATATCGCCGAACAGACGAATCTGCTCGCGCTCAACGCCTCTATCGAGGCGGCCCGCGCGGGCGAGGCGGGTGAGGGATTCGCCGTCGTCGCAAACGAGGTGAAGAACCTCGCCGAAGAGTCACAGGCGCGTGCGACGGAAGTCGAGACAACTGTAGACAACATCCAAGAAGACGCACAGGACACCATCGACAGCCTCTCGCAGACGACCGACCGCCTCTACGACGGTATCGACCGCGGCGAAGACGTGATGCGGAGTCTCTCGGACATCTCCTCGGCGGTCGAACAGGCGACCGTCGGCGTCAGCGAAGTCGCGTCCGCGACCGACGACCAAGCCGAGAGCGCCGAACAAATCGCCGATATGGTCGATGACGCGAACGCGCGTGCGGACGCCGTCTCAGCGAAAATCGCGGAAATTGCCGACGCGACCCGCTCGCAAACCCAACAGGTCCTCGCAATCCGCGATGCCGCGATGCGACTCGGCGGCGACGACCGACAGGAGTCGCAACTCGACGACGGTGGAGACCGGCCAGCATCGCAGTCCAGCAGTGGACTTCCGGGCGATATCGACGGCCCGCCGGCTAGCGTCCTTGACGACACCGACTACGACGACTCGCCGGACCCGAATCTCAGCAACGACGGCGGAACGCCACAGTAACGCCAGCGAAACACCGCAGTAACGCGGTTGAACGCCACAGTAACGCCAGCGAAACACCGCAGTAACGCGGTTGAACGCCACAGTAACGCCAGCGAAACACCGCAGTGAACGGCGACAGGACCGCGCGGTAGAGTCTCCGTCGAAGCCGCGGAGCGTTCTTGCGGGCCGAGTACGTAGATGTGAGTATGACTCCCGACGAACTCGCGGCACGACTCCAGCGCGGCGACCCGACGGCCGTCCTCGACGTTCGAAACCGTGACGAGTTCGACACGTGGCACATCGACGGCCAGCACGTGACAGCGACGCAGATTCCGGCGATCAAGTTCACGCAAGCTGAGGTGACTGGCACCGTCTCGGACCTCGCAGACCAGTTTCGAGACGTGCCGTCGCCGGTCGTCGTCGCCTGCGGTGAAGGCCGGTCGAGCGCGACCGTCGCCGACTTGCTCACCGAGGCCGGCGTCGAAGCCGAAAACCTCGAAGATGGGATGGAGGGCTGGGCGCGCGTCTACCGCGCCCACGAGGTCGAACACGACGAGGCGACGGTGCTCCAGTACGACCGCCCGTCGAGCGGCTGTCTCGCCTACATGGTCGTCGGCGGCGACGAAGCGGTCGTCATCGACCCGCTTCGGGCGTTCGCATCGCGGTACGTCGAAGACGCCCGCGAACGCGGTGCTGAACTCGTCGCCGCCGTGGACACGCACGTCCACGCCGACCACGTAAGCGGCGTCCGCGCTGTCGCCGAACTCGCGGACGTCCCCGCCGTCGTCCCGGTCGGAGCGGTCGAGCGCGGTCTCGATTTCGACGCCAGACTGGTCGAAGACGGTGACACTGTGTCGGTCGGAAACGCATCGCTCACCGCGGTTCACGCGCCAGGACACACGAGCGAGATGACCGCCTACCGCCTCGGCGACCTGCTTTTCGTCGGCGACAGCCTCTTTTTGGAGAGCGTCGCACGGCCAGACCTCGAAGACGGCGACGAGGGCGCACCCGACGCGGCCAGACGGCTCTACGAAACGCTCCGCGACCGCTACGGCGAGTTCGACGACGAGATACGCGTCGCTCCCGGCCACTACAGCGACCGGGCCGACCCCGACGAAAGCGGCGGCTACGTGGCGACGCTCGGAACGCTCCGCGACCGTCTCGGGGCGCTCTCGATGGACGAAGCCGAGTTCGTCTCGTTCGTCCTCGACGACATGCCGCCGCGCCCGGCCAACTACGAGCGAATCATCGACGCGAATCTCGGCCGCGACTCCCTTGACGACGACGAAGCGTTCGAAGTCGAGTTGGGACCGAACAACTGCGCGGCGACGGCGAGCGGCGAGTGACGGGTCGATTGCCGAGACGAGTGGCGAGGTGACTACGAATCGACCGACGAATCGACCGACGAATCGACTGACGTATTGGTCAACTGACGACGCGTTGGGTTCGTTCCCGGGCGTGAGCGCGACTCGCTGACCGGGCGCGTAGCGAGAACAAAAAGAATCTGTGCGCGGTCGTGGTCGCCCGCGCGGTGACACCCGTCGTTAGTCGTCGTCTGCGACGGTGCCCGCGGTCGCGGCGTCGTCTTCGATGCTCGGGGGGTAGACGCCGCGGTCGAGCTTCAGGTCGCTCTGCGGGCGAGCCATACAGGTAAGCGCGTACTTCTCGGCTTCTTCTTCGGTCAGGCCGCGAGCGGCCGGTTGAGTGACGTCGCCTTCGAGAATCTCCGCGGAACAGGCCAGACACATCCCGACGCGGCAAGAGTACTCCTGTGCGATTCCTTCCTCGATGCAGGCTTTGAGAATCGTCTGCTTGTCGGACACGGTGATGGTCTCGCCCGTTCCGACGAACTCGACGGTGTACTCGGTCATACCGCGGCGTATGAGGGAACGCACCAAAACTGTTTATCAAACAGCCGGGTCCGACGGGAGATTCGTCGTCTAAAAGAGGACTCATTCGGCGGCGTCGGCGTCCGACTCGGCTTCGGTTCCGGTCGCCGACGCGTCGGTCTCCGCTTCCGTCTCCGCCCCTGCCTGCTCGCTTTCGTCTTCGTCCATCCGAATCGTGAGCACCGGCACCGGCGACGTTCGGACGACGCGTTCGGTGACGCTTCCGAGCAAATAGTGGCTCAGTCCGGTTCGGCCGTGGGTGCCCATGACCACGAGGTCGATGTCGTGGTCGTCGATGTAGTCCCGAATCGAGCGATAGGCGGTTCCCGTGACCACTTCGGTCTCGATTTCAGCGCCCGACGTTTTCGCGGCTTCTTTGATGTGCCCGGTCGCGGCTTCGCCCTCGCGTTCGAGCGCGTTGATGACGACATCGGCGCCGGCATCGAGCGAGGTGTAGATGCTCGTATCGACGACGTACAGCGCGTGCACCCGTGAATCGTACGTCTCTGCGAGGTCGAGCGCGTGGTCGATGGCGCGCTCGGCGGCTTTGCTTCCGTCGGTCGGCACAAGGATTTCGCTGTACATGACAGAGTATACTCAGTCGGGAACGGGATTAGTTCTACTCCTCGTTCTCGTCGTCTTGGAAGGACAGAATCGACGATTCACAGGCCTGTAGGCCGTCGATTCGGGCGGTTCCGTCGTCGAGTTCGACCGTCTCGACGACAGACCAGCCTGACTCGTCGGCGTACGCGGCACCTTTGACCCACGAGTCGGTGGCGAAAAGCAGGCCGCGCGCCGGCCCGTCGTTTTCGACGGCGACGACGAGGTCGAACGCCTCGGAGCGATTCAGCGATGTGAGTTCCTGCGGCTCTAACGGCCGCGGTGGAAGCGAGTCGATGAGCGTCATATCCGTGTGCTACCGGTCGGCGGAGATGATGCTTTCGAAGCTGTCGGTGCCGGCGCACGATTCGTGGCGCTTCGCTCGAATGTTCCGTAACCTTTCTGCCGTCCGGCGCGCCACGTCTCCTCATGATACCCTCCCGCGTCGGGCAACGGCTCGACCGAACGGCGCTCGCCGTCGGCGCACTCGCCCTCGTGGCGCTCGTCGTCCGCCTTGTCGGTCTCGGCGGGCGACCACTCCACTGGGACGAGGCCCGCGTCGGCTACTGGAGCCTCCGCTACCTCGAAACCGGCTTTTTCCAATACCGGCCGGTCGCTGGCGGACCGCTCGTATACCTCCTCTCGCGGACTTCACTGGCCGTCTTCGGAACGACCGACTTCGCGCTCAGACTGCCGGTTGCGGTCGTCGGTGCGGTGCTCCCGCTCGTGAGCCTCCTCTTTCGGGACTACCTCGAATCCGACGAGACAGTCGCGCTCGCGCTCGTCCTCGCGGTGAACCCGCTTCTCGTCTACTACGGCCGGTTCGCCCGCGGAGACGTGCTCGCAATCGGCTTCGCGTTCGCGGCCTTCGGGTTTGCGCTCCGACTCGCAAACGGTCACGGACGGAAGAACGCCTACGGTCTGGCCGCGGCCTGCGCGCTCGCAATCGCCGCCTCGGGTCTCGGTATCGTCGCGCTCTGCTGTCTCGGCGTCGCCGGCCTGCTCGTGTTCGACCACGCCGCGCTCGTGTCGTCGGCGCGCCCCGCCGCGATGCGACTCGGTGAGTTCTCCGCGCGCCTCCGCGGTGGGGTGACACCGGCCGCACGTGCCGTCCTCGTCTTCGTCGGTCTCTACGTCTTCACGTTCGCCCCGCGAGCGGGCGTGACCGACAGGGCCGGACTCTACACGCCCGGGACGATTCTCGGCGCAATCGACGTGGCGCTGTTCGAATCCGTGCGCCGGTTCGTCGGCGTCCGCATCGTCAACCGCTACCCCGGTGCGACACACGAGTATCTCCCGTACCTCGCTAACCTCGGCGAGACACTCGCGCTCGCGGCGCTCCCGGTGACGCTCCTCGGAGTCGGCGTCTTCGTCGTTGACCGCTACACTGCCGGCGGTCCGCGGCGCGTCGTCTCAGCGGCGGTCTACTGGGCGGGTGCGTCGCTCGCGTTCGTCCCGATGTTGACTGAGGTGTCTGCCCCGTGGCTCGGCGTCTACGTCGTCGTCCCGCTCGCCATCCCGGCGGCGGTCGGTCTCGCCGCGCTCGGCCGGTGGGGAAGACGAGCGTTCGACAGCCAGGATACGCCTCGCGTCGCGGCGGCGATTCTCGTCTTGCTCGCGCTCGGTGCGCAGACCGGCGCGGTTGCGACGACCGAGGTGTACGCTCCGAGCGACCGCGACACCAACCTCGCACACTACGGCCAGCCGCCGAGCGACTTCGCCGCGTTCCGCGAGAACCTCTCGACGTGGGTCGGCCCGACCGAGGATTCGGACGCCGACGTGCTCTACTACGGGAGTTCGATGTACGTCTCGGACGGCGCGGCGGACTACCCGCCGGTCCCCGACGAGTGGGGTGAGCAACTGCCGATGGCGTGGTACGTCGAACGAACCGGTGCCGACACGGCGTCCGTGACGGACGCGACCGCGCTCGAACGACGGTCGTCGATTCCGCCGGTCGTCATCGCGCCCGCATCAGAGCGCGACACGTTGGCACCGAGACTCGACGGCTACGTCGCACACACCTATCAGACAGGGCTTTGGGGGCGTCCAATCGTCGTCTTCGTGAAAAACTGAGAGACTGCAAGACCGAGAACCGCCGAGAGACCGCGGCGCGCTTATCTAAATCCCATCGCTTCGATCTGTTCTTGGTAGCGGTTCCGGATGGTGACCTCGGTGACCTGCGCGACGTCCGCGACTTCGCGCTGAGTCTTTTTTTCGTTGCAGAGAAGCGAGGCCGCGTAGATTGCGGCGGCGGCGAATCCGGTCGGAGACTTCCCGGAGAGAAGTCCCTGTTCCGCGGAGACATCGATAATCTCGGTCGCCTTCGCCTGTACCTCCTCGGAGAGTTCGAGTGCGGAGGCGAACCGGGGGACGAACTGCTTCGGGTCGACCGGCTTGAGTTCCAATCCGAGTTCCTGGGAAATGTAGCGGTACGTGCGACCGATTTCTTTCTGCGGGACGCGAGACACTTCGGCGACTTCGTCGAGCGAGCGCGGGATTCCCTCCTGCCGACAGGCGGCGTAGAGCGCCGATGTGGCGACGCCCTCGATAGACCGCCCGCGAATCAGGTCTTCGTTGAGGGCGCGTCGGTAGATGACGGATGCGACCTCGCGTACCGACCGCGGTACGCCGAGTGCGGACGCCATCCGGTCGATTTCACTGAGTGCGAACTGGAGGTTTCGCTCGCCCGCGTCTTTCGTTCGAATTCGTTCCTGCCACTTTCGAAGCCGGTGCATCTGCGACCGCTTTTCGGACGAGAGCGACCGACCGTAGGCGTCTTTGTCCTTCCAGTCGATGGTCGTCGTCAACCCGCGGTCGTGCATCGTCTCGGTGATGGGAGCACCGACGCGCGACTTCGACTGGCGTTCGGAGTGGTTGAACGCGCGCCACTCCGGACCACGGTCGATCTGTCGCTCATCGAGAACGAGACCACAGTCGTCACACACTAACTCCCCCTGATCTGCGTCTGTGACGATCTGGTCCGACCCGCACTCCGGGCAGTTGACTTGCTCGTCCTCTTGTGCCGTTGCCTCCTCTCGCTGACGCTGCCGGCTCGGACGTTCCATTAAAAGGTTTCTGGTGGAGCGTGAATTTAAACCTTTGTAACAGAATTATGACACAGGTCGCAGTCGTGCGATTCGAGGCGTTCGGATTCAGGTCGTTCCGACTCAACTACTAATACAGTTCCCTGACAAACGGTAAATCAGATGGTAAGACGTGTTACCCTGACCCTCGGTATCGTATTACTCGTTGTTCTGGCTGGGTGCGTCGGTGTGGGTGGCGCAGACACCGAATCTCCGACGGCGGAATTGACACCGACCGAATCAGTAGCCGCCGAAACGACGGCCGCGGAGACGACGGTCACTGAGACGACCACCACCAATCAGTCGGCATCGGTGACCGCCGTGTCGGGTGACGTCACGGTCGAAGTCGTCGAAGTCGTTGACGGCGATACGATAAAGGTCGTCATGCCGAACGGGTCCCGCGAGACGATTCGACTCCTCGGCGTCGATACGCCCGAGGTCTACGGCGAAAATACGCCTGACGAGTTCAAGGGCGTCCCCGAGACCGACGCCGGAAAACGGTGTCTCGGCGAGGCGGGCGAGGACGCGAGCGCCTACGCGAAGTCGAGACTCTCCGGGCGGACCGTCGAACTCAGATACGACGAGAAAGCCGGAAAGCGCGGCTACTACGGCCGGATTCTCGCCTACGTCGTCGTTGACGGCTCGGAGTTCAACTACGACCTCATCACCGAGGGGCACGCTCGATTCTACGACAGTTCGTTCGAAGAGCGCGAGCGGTACGACCGCGCCGAACGCGAAGCACGCGAGCGCGGCGTCGGTCTCTGGTCCTGTGCGACCGAGGGTGGTGACGGCGGTTCGGACAACGACGACGGACTGTCCGTCACCGTCGCCGCCGACGCGCCCGGAAACGACAACAACAACCTCAACGAAGAGACGGTGACGCTCGAAAACGGCGGCGACAGCGCTATCGACCTCTCGGGGTGGACTATCTCGGACGCCGCGGGTTCGACGTACACCTTTGCCGACGGGACGGAACTTGCGAGCGGCGCGACGATTACGCTCCACACCGGGTCGGGGTCAGACACGGCAACCGACGTGTACTGGGAACGCGCTGGTGCGGTCTGGAACAACGGCGGCGATACGGTCACGGTGCGCGACGCGACTGGTTCGGAAGTCCTCACGCACACGTACGACTGAAAAACTGACCGCGTGCTACTTCGACGCGGGGACCGTGCGACTCCACATCCCGTGTGGGGGATGGGGGTTGGAGCGTGTGACCCCCGGAAGCCCTACGTTCTGCTCGATTATCAGTGTCTAGTCTGTTTTTCCGGTCGCATACGCCGTCTTCGACCCGCTGACCCGGAGCGCCACGTCATAAAAAATTACTATTGCGCATTTCCAAAGCTATATACATAACCAAAGGAAATGTGAGGGTGTCATGAGCACCCTCGACACGTCTTCCGTCGAAGCCGCCGTCGCCGCAGGTCGTCCGACCGATTTCACGCCGGTCGCACTCGACGCATCGAATCTGGATTCGACCGCGCCCGCGCACCTCCGCGACCTGAAAGCCGGACTCGCTGACGAGGGCTACTTGCCCGCGGAACTCACCGTCGAAGCGCAGTTCTGCGAGGACGACCCGTTTGCGGTGCAAGCCGAATCCGACCGCCTCCGGGAGTACGTCCGCGCCGCCGCGTTCCTCGGCGTCGGACGCGTCATCGTCGATGTCGCCGACTGTTGTCGCCCCGAGGAGACGGCGTCGGCACTCGCCGCGCTCGACGAACGCGCCCACCGCGAAGGTGTCGCTTTTGAGGTTCGGGGTTCCATCGACGCTTGATGGCAACCAAGGCCGCGCTCGAAGCGCAGTTGGCGGTGGTCGCCGGATTCGAGGCTCCCAAGGTCTCTCTCGAACAGTATCCGACGCCGCCGGACCTCGCGGCGCACCTCGTTCACCTCGCGGACCTCCGCGGTGATATCGAGAGCACGACCGTTCTCGACCTCGGAACCGGAACCGGCATGCTCGCGCTCGGCGCCGCGCTCAGGTCACCCGCCCGCGTCGTCGGCGTCGAACTCGACCCGGACGCGCTCGACACCGCGCTCGACAACGCCCGCCGCGTCGGTGCCAGCGCCCCAATTCACTGGATTCGCGGCGACGCCACTCGCCTCCCGCTTTGTCTTCCCGACGACCAACCGGTCACCGTGTTGATGAACCCGCCTTTCGGTGCTCAACGGGGCAACGAGCACGCTGACCGCGCGTTCCTCGATGCGGTCTCGCGCGTCGCGGACGTGTCGTACTCCGTCCACAACGAGGGGAGCAAGGAGTTCGTCGAATCGTTCGTCGCCGACGCGGACGGCGAACTCACCGACGCGTTCCGGGCGACGTTCGACCTCGAACGACAGTTCGACTTCCACGACGCCGACCGCCGCGAACTCGACGCGGAAGTGTTCCGAATCGAGTGGTAACCGGAGCTGTCTCCTACTTATACGATTCCTGTCGGGCGATACGGACTCGCGTCCCTTGCGACTCCGCGAACACGAACGACCCCTCTCGAACGAACCGAATCCCATCGAGGGTCGTGCTCACGTTCTTCGTCGGCATCGGCCCTCTGACGGTGCCGCGTTCCGACGAGACCTGTAGGTCGTACCCCGTCGCGGTCGGAACGACAGAGATGTTGCGACGGGAGACGACGGGTTCGGCCCGAACTGCGCCCGTCTTGTAAGCCAGTGTCGCGTTCTCGTCGCCAGCGAGGAACACTCGATACGCCGCGTTCCCCGACCCGACGACGGCGTAGCCGTCCCGCGAGGCGGTCACCTCGTCGCGCCACCCGAGTCCGCCCAACCGAACGGTCGAGTCGCCCGCGAACGCCAACCGGTTTTTCGAGACTGCTGTCGTCCAGATGCCGCGTCGCTGGCTCTTGACGATGACGCCGGACGTGTTCGTCGTCGTCGATTCTCCGAACAGTTCGACGTCGAATGCGGCGGTTAGCCCGTTCGGTACGTCTTCGGCGTAGGTCACCTCGTAATCCCTGACCGAGACGCTTTCGCCGGGGAGGTCGTCGCCGGCGGTGGTAAAGAGGTTGTACAGCACCGCCGGACCCGACAGCGACGACACGACGAGCAGTAAGACGACGACGCCGACCTGCCAGTGACGCGCCGACGGGAGCGACCCCGATGGCGCGCGCTCGCGGAGTGGCCTGTCGGACGCCGAAACGGTGAGCGCGACGAGCAACGCGAGGAGGACGACGAGAGCGAATCCGACGGCGCGAAAGAGGACGTACGTCCCGCCGCCGCGGAAGAAGTACACCGCCCACAGCGACTCACTGATTGCGAACAGCAGGACGCCGGCGAAGCTTCGAAACGCCGGTACGCGCACCTCCCGCCGTTGTCTGGCGACCCAGACGCCGAGGAGGATTCCGAACAGGAGTCCGATTGCGTGCCCTTGAATGGCGATTTGCGCCCACCACGGCGTGGAGAACACGGGCCGGGCCGACGCGACAACTTCGGGCGACAACATCGCGTTGTAGAAGACGCTGACGACGCGTCCCGAGACGAAGGCGAGAACGGTCGTCAGCGGCCGAGTGACGAGTGCGAATCCAGCGAACGCGAACACGACGCCGGAGAACCCGATGACCGGGCCGAGTGCGAACACCGAGGTGAGAAGGCCGACGACGAAGACGGCACCGGGGAAGATGACGAACGCCCGAACGTACGGATTCTCGCGGAGCGATCCAAACGAGGTCGAACCGCGCCGAGTCGGGTAGTGACTCCACACGTACTCGGCGACCGGTGCCAGCGTGAGCGTCCCGATGAGGTTCCCGGTGAGGTGACTGGCACCGGAGTGTGAAAACGGGGCCACGACCATCCCGAGGGGGTAGAAGTACGACCACGCCCGAAACGGGATGACGACGGGTCGATACCACGTCGAAAGCCCGTCTTGGACGAATAGATAGACGAATAGAACGCCGCCGACACTTACGAGAGTCCCCCACGGAAGGCCGAAGAGGAACCGACGGCGGAGCACGGCCGCGAACCGACTCGGACGGTCCGCGAGTGCGAGCGCGACGACGGCGACGAGAAGCGTGGCGACGGCGGCGAGCCGGTGAAACGGAATCCAGCCCGGAATGTCTAGCATTGGCTACCTGTGTCGTGCGAACGGGTGATAAAGAAACCCGCGGAGAACTGCTTGAAACGTGCTATCGAGCGACACGACTACGGCGACGGCGAACGCCGCTCGAAAGGCTCGGACGGGTGTCCCCGTCGTTCAAATCTTGCCTTCGGCGTCGTCTGCCAGTTCTTCCATCCGCTTGCCGACGCGTCCGGCACTCGAAAACTCGTCGTCGCTCATCGCGGTTGCGAGGGCGTTTCCGAGCACGAACACGGCATGTTTGTGTTCACTCTTGGATTTGTGGACGTGCGACGGCTCGACGCTGAGTTCGTCGTACGGGTCGAAGAGACTCGAATCGACGTGGTCGCGCGCCGAAAAGTGATCCTTGATGATGACCATCTGTTCGTGCAGCTCCAGCAGTTCGTCCTTGTGCATGAGAGTTCGTTAGGCGCGAGGATGTTTTAAGAGTTATTGGGGACTTCTGTCATCCGGCTCAGAAGACGTACTCGTCTTCGTGGCCCATCATTCCGTCGTCTTCGAAGGCGCGGTCCTCGTCGGACATCGGACCGCTCGTTTTGTACGCGCGGATACCGGTCGAAAGGAGGTCTTCGATAGCCTCGTCGCGGTTGACGAACTCGCCCTGCTCGACGAGCTGGACGATCTGCATCTCTAGGTGTTCCGGCACGGTAATCTCTACTTTGGGCATCTGAACGTCCGACGCTTTGGAAGGGCCGTATATAACTCTACCGGGGGGCCAATAGGGATTCCCGAAGGTCAGCAAGAGCGACGTACGGGTTCAGTATTCTTCGGTGGTATGATTGTGGAAACCGAGACGCCGAAGTAGCCAACACGTCGCAACCGAGGCGGCAAGCACTTTCGCCCGTCGCCGACACCCGGGCGGTCACACGAGCGGGACCGGAGTCGTTACTGATAGGTGCGTCGGGTCGAAGGTTCGAGCATGCCCAAAGACGTGACGCACCTCTACGAGGAGTTCGACGGCGACCGACTCCCGCCGGGCCAACGCGAGACCCAAGGATTTCCGGTCCTCTCGAAGAGCGGGACGCCCTCGTGGGACCCCGAATCGTGGTCGTTCGAGGTGTGGGGAGCGGTCGAAAACCAACTCGACCTCTCGTTCGACGAGTTCCGCGACCTCCCCTCGGAGACGCAGATTCAGGACTTCCACTGCGTCACCGGCTGGAGCAAGTTCGACTGCGAGTTCGAGGGCGTCACCTTCCCGACGCTCGCGGAGAAAGCGGGCGTCGCCGACGACGCGGTTCACGTGATGTTCCACGCGATGGACGGCTACACGACGAACCTCCCGCTCGACCAGTGCATGCGCGACGAAGTGATGTTCGTCTGGGGCTACGACGGCGACGACCTACCCACGGACCACGGCGGCCCGCTTCGAGTCGTTACCCCGCACAGGTACGCCTACAAAGGTGCGAAATGGGTGACCGGCGTCGAATTCCTCACGGAACCCGAACGTGGCTACTGGGAGAAGCGGGGCTACTCGAACACGGCAAACCCGTGGGACGAAGAGCGGTACAGTTAGAGTCGGGGTGGTCCCTCCCGCGAGAGCCACAATCTGTTGACTAATATACAAATATGGGCGCGCTGTGGCTGATATCTCGACTCTCTCACAGAACAGAAGGGAGAGTTTCAAGCGTCCCCGGTCCTGAGCCTCGTTCGATGGAACCGTTGCGGACCGACGAGGTGACAACACATCTCGTCAGCAGGTCGGTTCGACTGTCTGCACCGCCCGTTACGGCGTCTCTCGCGGCGGTGCACCGCCCGCGGACGGTGTGGACCGCCCCCGACGAGCCAACCGTCGTCGGTGGCGGCGCGGCCGTGACCGTTGAGTCTGATGGCCCGGCGCGTCTCACGCGCGCCCGCGAGGCCGCGACGTCGCTGTTCGACGATGCCGATATCGACGGCCCGTCGGTCGGTCGCCCGCGTTTCTTCGGCGGGTTCGCGTTTCACGAAGCGGCGACCGGACGAAATCCGTGGGGTGACTTCCCGGCGGCGCGGTTCGTCGTTCCCGAGGTACAACTCGTGTTCGACGGCGACGACGCGTGGCTCACGGTCACCGCCGTCGGTGACGCTCCCGAGGCGGTCGAACACCGACTCGCGGAGGTCCGCGAGACGCTCACCGACCTCCCCGACGCGCCGCCACAGGGACCGCCCGGCGTTTCGGAACGCCACCGAACTACCTCTGTCGATGCGTGGCGTGACAGCGTCGAAGTGGCAGTTTCGCACATCCTCGCGGGCGAACTCAGAAAGGTCGTTCTCGCGCAGGCGCTCGAAGTCGAACTCGACCGACCGGCGTCCGTTCCCGACCTGCTCGCCCGTCTCGGCGATACCTACCCCGAGTGCCACCGCTTCCTCGTCGAACCCGAGACGGGTGCGAGCTTCCTCGGTGCGACACCCGAGCGACTCGTGTCGCTCCGGGGCCGCGAGGTCGAAACCGGCGCGCTCGCCGGAACGACCGGCCGCGGAGACACCGACGACGAAGACGAGTGGTTAGCGGACGAACTCCTCGCAAGCGAGAAGGACAACCACGAACACGAACTCGTCGCCGAGACGATTCGGGAGCAACTCGACCCGTTTTCGGCCGATATTCGCGTCGGCGACCGCGGCATCCGCAAACTCGCTACCGTCCAACACCTCTGGACGCCTATCGACGCCACGCTCGAACGCGACGAACACGTGCTTTCGCTCGTGAACGCGCTCCACCCGACGCCTGCGGTCGGCGGTCTGCCACCCGCGGCCGCACTCGACGTTATCCGTGACACCGAACCCTTCGACCGCGGCTGGTACGCCGCGCCTGTCGGCTGGTTCGACGCCGACGGCGACGGCAGTTTCGCGGTCGCCATCCGCTCGGCTATCGTTGACGACACGCTGGCGACGCTCTTTGCGGGCGTCGGTCTCGTCGCCGATTCTGACCCCGACGCCGAGTGGGACGAAGTCCAACTCAAGTACCGACCCATCCTGGACGAACTCGAACGCGACGACTGAACGTTCGAGCCGTCTTTTGTACCGACTCACCACGACGATTAGAGACAACACGAGATGACAGCGCCGAACCGAAACACCCTCTGGGCACGAACGTTCGCCGACGAACTGGCACGCACCGGTATCGACGCGGTGTGCATCGCACCCGGCAGTCGCTCGACGCCGCTCACCGAGGCGTTCGACCGCCACGACGACATCGAGACGTTCTCGCACCTCGACGAGCGCTCTGCGGCCTACTTCGCGCTCGGCCGCGCACGACGCACGGGCGACGTAACGCCCATCGTCTGCACCTCCGGCACCGCCGCCGCGAACTTCCACCCGGCCGTCATCGAGGCGTCGCAGGCGCGCGTGCCGATGCTCGTCCTCACCGCCGACCGACCGCCGGAACTCCGCGACAGCGGGGCGAATCAGACCGTCGATCAAGAGAAACTCTACGGCGGCGCGGTCCGCTGGTATAAGGATATGCCCGAACCCGAGGCGACGACGCGAAAGCTTCGGGGACTCCGAACGACTGCGGCGCGCGCCGTCTCGGAGGCGACCGGCGTCGATTCCGGTCCGGTCCACCTCAATTTTCCCTTCCGAAAGCCGCTCGAACCGACCCGCGTCGAAGACGACGTTCCGGCCGACCTCGACCCCGCGGCGCTCGACGGGCGCGGCGCGAACACGCCGTACGTCAAGACGACCGGCGGCGCACCCGAACTCTCGGAGGACCACCTCCGAAAGCTCGCTGACGAACTCGCCGTGGACCGCGGGCTCATCGTCGCCGGTCCCGCCGACCCGCCGGGATTCAACGCCGAAGCCCTCGCCGCCTTCGCGCACGCGACCGGCTTCCCCATCGTCGCCGACCCGCTCTCCGGACTCCGATTCGGCGGCCACACCCGGACGACAACCGTCCTCGGCGGCTACGACGCCTACCTCGACGAGCGCGTCACCGCCGACTGGCCAGACCCCGAAGTCGTCGTCAGAATCGGCGCGTCGCCGACCTCGAAGCCCCTTCGAAAGTACCTCGCGCGCACCGACGCCCGACAGTATCTCGTGGACCCGACAGGCCGGTGGCGTGAAGCCGAGTTCACCACGACGGACCTCGTCGAAGCCGAGCCATCCGTGCTCGCGTGGCGACTCTCGCAACTCGTTCGCAACCGCTCCGATTCAGCGTGGAACCAGTTGTGGACCGACGCTGAAGCGGCACACTGGGACGCTGTTGACACCGAAACCGACGCGTTCGAGGGTCGAATCGCGGCCGACGTGGCAGACCTCGCGCCCGAGCCATCGACCGTCTTCGTCTCGAACTCGATGCCTGTCCGCGACCTCGACCGATTCGCCCGTCCCTCGACGAAAGCGCGGACCGTCCTCGGAAATCGCGGCGCGTCCGGTATCGACGGCATCGTCTCTTCGGCCCTCGGTGCCGGGTCGGCGACGACCGACCATCTGACGCTTGTCACCGGTGACCTCGCGTACTACCACGACATGAACGGCCTGCTCGCACTCGGCCGACTCGGCGTGGACGCGACTATCGTCCTCGTCAACAACGACGGCGGCGGCATCTTCCACATGCTCCCCATCGAAGAGTACGAACCGCCGTTCACCGACCAGTTCAAGACGCCACACGGTCTCGAATTCGAGGCGACAGCGGACCTCTACGACCTCTCGTTCGACTCGGTCGGAACCGACGAGTTCCGCGACGCCTACGCCGACGCCGTCGCATCCGATGGAACCGACGTTATCGAGGTCCGGACCGACGCCGAAGACTCTCACCGCGTGCGCGACGACCTGCGTGAGCGGGTCGTGGAGGCGTTAGTCAACTGAGTCTCGCTCCCATCTGTGTCAACTGGTTAACTTTTTGCCCCCGGATTTTATCGTGGTTGCATGCCCTCCACACGGATTCCTACGTTATTGCAGTCGCCGCCGGGCTGACGTCGTGGTTGACGGGTCCGCGCGGGCCGCTCCGGAGCGACGGTCACTCGCCCGCGTCCGACGTGTTCGACCGCCGGGGCGTCTCAGTCATACGCTCCGTGAGCCGGGTTGCGGCCCCGTAGAGGCTGACGTCTAGCAGGACCGACAACCCGCCGATGACGCCGCCGATGAGACCGGCGATAGACACGATAAAGAGCACGATGAGGGCGAACGAGGCGACCTGCGAGATGTTCTCTGCGATGTTGCCGACGGGCGTGACGGCCTGTACGGGGTTGGTCAGGAAGACGATGAGAAAGAAGACGGCGACGATACCGAGCACGAACGCCGACCCGATGCGCGCGCCGCCGACGAACCCGTACCAGACGAGCGACCGCAGTCCACCCTCGGGCCGGTCATCGAGCCCGCCGACACGAAGCGCTCGGCGGGTCGAAGCCACGGTCAGCGCCCAGAGGTAACCGAAGACGAGTACGCCCGGAACCGTTCCGAATCCGGAAAGCGAGCCGGCAAGTCCGCCGCTCGTGTGGGCGATAAAGAGAGCCACGAGACTGAGAATCACGAGGTTGAACGTCGAGACGACCCACACCTCGAACCAGTCGGCGTCACCCATGTGCGAGCACCTCGGCGAGTGCGACGAGGACGAGAATCGCACCGGCGGTCGCGCCGTAACTCCGACTGAGAAGCGCACGTCCGGCGGCCGTCGGCGCTCGGTCTCGAAGTCGAAGGACGACGAGCGTCCGCACGAACGACCCGAAGACGAAGCCGATGACGGCCGCGAGTTTCGTCGTCAGGATGGTCCCCCAGCGCGTCGTCGGTCCCGGCGGGCCGAGCGTCCCGAGATTGCCGACGCCGGTGACGAGTAGCAGACCCATCGTTCCCCAGAATACCCACTCATAGGTGGTTGCGAGCGACCGATTCTGCGGACGCGAACTCTCGGACGTACGGAACGCGGCCCACGCGAACACCGCCCCACCGAAGATGAGCGCCATCCCCGAGACGTGGACGAAGCGCACGAGAAGCGACGAGACCAGAGACATGTCGTGGTAACTATCATTTTTCGGAGTAAATATAGGTGGGTGTGGGATGGCCGCTGGCGCTGGGGTCACCGTCGAACCGCTCGTCGCAGTCGCGTCGCAAGCGAATCTTTTTGCGCCGCCCGCGCCGCCACTCGATATGGTCTCTGAGATTTTTGACCCCGACCGCTGGGAACCGGTCGATGGTTCCGAGGCGTTCGACGACATCACCTACCACCGCGCCGTCGATGTTCCGGCAGTTCGAATCGCTTTCGACCGCCCGGACGTTCGAAACGCCTTCCGACCGGGGACGGTTGACGAACTCTATGCGGCGCTCGACGACGCCAGAAAGCGGGCCGACGTGGGCTGTGTTCTTCTGACCGGCAACGGTCCCTCGGAGAAAGACGGCGGCTGGGCGTTCTGTTCCGGCGGCGACCAGTCGGTTCGCGGCGGCTCTGGCTACGAGTACCGCGACGACGACGAAGCGGACGTGTCCGACGACCCGCTCGTCCGCGAGGCGAAAGCCGGTCGCCTGCACATTCTCGAAGTCCAGCGACTCATCCGATTCATGCCGAAACCCGTCGTCGCCGTGGTGCCGGGGTGGGCCGTCGGCGGCGGCCACTCCCTGCACGTCGTCTGCGACATGACACTCGCATCGGCGGAGCACGCGAAGTTCCTCCAGACCGACCCCGACGTGGCCTCCTTCGACGGCGGCTTCGGCTCGGCCTACCTCGCTAAACAGGTCGGTCAGAAGAAGGCCCGCGAAGTGTTCTTCATGGGCAAGACGTACTCCGCCGAGGAAGCCGTAGACATGGGGATGGCGAACGAGGCGATTCCGCACGAGGAGCTAGAGGACGTCGCACTGGAGTGGGCCGACGAGATGACGAAGAAGTCGCCGACGGCGATGCGGATGCTCAAGTACGCCTTCAACATGACCGATGACGGCATGGTCGGCCAGCAAGTGTTCGCCGGCGAAGCGACCCGACTCGCTTACATGACCGAGGAGGCACAGGAAGGCCGCGACGCGTTCCTCGAAAAGCGCGAGCCACGATTCCGCGACTATCCGTGGCACTACTGAGAACACCCGGCGTGTCAGCGTATTTTTAGGCTGACCAAAGATTAGAAAACGACTTATGTGTTTAGGTGGGCCTAAAACTATGGACAAACGTTCATCGGGGCGGAAAACACTGACACGGCGCAACTGTATGCGATATGGCGGGGCGGTCATCGGCGCTGGCTTGCTCGCCGGCTGTACGTCCGATTCCTCGGGAAGCGACGACGCGACCGAGACGGCCACGACGACAGAGACAGAGACAGAGACGGACACGACGACGACCGCGGAGGCGGACGAGTCGTACACCGTGACGATGGCACCGGCAGGCGAGGTCACTTTCGAATCGGTTCCCGAGTCGTGGGTCGCCTACGACGGCGGCTACGCCGACATGGGCGTCGCACTCGGCGTCGGCGACAGGATGACCGGTATCGGCGGTGCAGGCCGATATTACAGCTACGTCTACGACGAACTCCCGGGCGTGAGCATCGACCGCGAGCAAATCGAGCAGAACCAACTCTCGGACGGCGACATGTCCAAGGAGATGTTCTACGAGCTGGACAACGATGTGCATCTGATGGACCCCGAGATGCTCGTCAACTGGTTCGGGTGGAAACAGGAGGACGTTGACGAGATTTCCAAGAACGTCGCTCCGTTCGTAGGCAACCTCAACTTCCGCCGCGAAGACGAGTGGCACGACTACCGGTACTACACGCTCTACGAGGCCTTCGAAAAGATGGCCGAAGTCTTCCAAGAACGAGAGCGGTACGAGGCGTTCAAGGAACTTCACGACGAGTTCATCGCCGACATCCAGACGAAACTCCCGCCGGCCGACGAGCGCCCTAACGTCCTTCTCGTCTACGCGGGAAGCGACCAACCCGAAGCGTTCTCGCCGTACCGCCTCAACGACAAGGGAACGAGCAAGAAACAGTGGCACGACCTCGGCGTCAGCGACGCGCTCGCCGGAACCGGCGTGAAAGGCCTGAGCACCACGGACCGCGGAAAAATCGACTACGAGACCATGCTCGAAATCGACCCCGACGTGATTCTCCTGCGCGCTCACGAACGCAAGTCGGCGACCGAGTTCCGCGACACCGTCCTCGACTTCATGCAGTCGCATCCGGTTGCGAGCGAACTCACCGCGGTCCAAAACGAGCGCGTCTACCGCGGTGGCTACCTCTATCAGGGACCGATTCAGAACCTGTTCTTGACCGAGCGCGGCGCACAGCAACTTTTCCCCGGCGTGTTCGGCGAAGTGACCGGCGACACCGAACTGTTCGACAGACAGCGGGTCGCAGACATCGTCACCGGGTCCTCCTGAGAATGACTGCAAACGAGAACCAGTCCACGGCGGACGAGTACGACTACGACGTAGTCATCGTCGGCGGCGGTCCCGCGGGTTGTTCGGCGGGTGTGTTCACCGGCCGGTACGGTCTCGATACGGTCATCTTCGACCGCGGCCGCTCCTCGCTTCGACGGTGTGCGTACCTCGAAAACTACCTCGGGTTCCCGGCGGGAATCGACATCGACACGCTCTATGAGTTGATGCACGACCACGCCGAAGAAGCCGGGTGCGAAATCGTCCCCGACCTCGTCGAAGCAGTCAGGCAGGCCGAGACGGGATATACCGTCACGACGCAGGAAGGCCGGACCGTCACCGCCGGACAGGTCGTCGCGGCGGCCAGATACGGCGGTGACTTCCTCAAACCGCTCGGCGACGACGAGATGTTCATCCAGTACGAGTACGAGGGTGAAGAACGCGAGCGATTCAACCGCGACTACCCCGGCGAAGACGGAGCCACGCCGTTCGACGGTCTGTACGTCGCGGCACCGGTGACCGGCATCAACGCGCAGGCGATTATCTCCGCCGGTCACGGCGCGCGAGTCGCTCGAACCGTCATCGCCGACTACCGCCACACACAGGGCTACCCCGAGGAAATCGCGGACCACTGGGACTGGATGCGGCGCGAAGCGGAACTCGAAGGTGACCGCGACGACTGGCGCGAGTGGTTCGACGAGCGTGTCCCCGACGACGTTGCCCTCGACGACGGCGAACGCCGCGACCTCCGCGAGGCCGCCATCGACCGGCGACTCTCGACGTATCTCTCCGAAGCGGACGTCGAAGCGCGAACCGAACGCGGCCACGAACGACTCGCCGAACACCTCGATATCGACGCCAGAACCGACTCCGACGGGGCATCCGACTCCGATTCAGACGACTGACTTCGTCGGGTCACGGATTCAGACGCCGACGCCGACGACTGCCTCGACGCCGGCACCGACACCGACTCTGACTCCGACGCCAAACTGCCGTACGCTTCCCGCCGTCTCGGCGTCGAACGATTTTCGATAGGAACTTACTCACTGCTCCGGCCCTCGTATGCAGATAATGAGCACGCAGGACATCTCTCGCACGAAGGCGTGGGTGATGGCGTCGCGGCCGCAGACGCTCCCCGCGGCGGCCGCCCCCGTTCTCGTCGGCACCGCCGTCGCGGTGTCTGCCGACAAGTTCGCCGCGCTCCCCGCGTTTGCGGCCCTCGTCGGGGCGCTTCTCATCCAAATCGGGACCAACTTCGCCAACGACTACTACGACGCGGTTCAGGGCGCTGACACCGAGGCCAGAGAGGGCTTCACGCGCGTCACGGCGGGCGGACTCATCCCGCCGTCAGCGGTCAAACGCGCCATGTACCTCACGTTCGCCGCCGCCATCCTCCTCGGCACGTATCTCGTCTACGTCGGCGGCGTGCCCATCCTCGTTATCGGACTGCTGTCGGTCGCTTCCGGCATCGCCTACACCGGGGGTCCGTACCCGCTCGGCTACCACGGTCTCGGCGATCTGTTCGTCTTCGTCTTCTTTGGACTCGTCGCCGTCGTCGGGACGTTCTACGTGCAGGCCGCACACATCGTCGCCGAGCCGTTCACGGTCGGGATTCCGGAGGGAACCATCACTCTCGTCGCCGTCCTCGCCAGCCTCCCGATTGCGGCGCTTTCGACCAACATCCTCGTCGTCAACAACATCCGAGACAAGGAAGAAGACGCGACGACGGGAAAGCGAACGCTCGCGGTCCGATTCGGCTACGGCGTCGCTCGCGGTGAGTATCTTGCGATGCTCGCGCTCGCCTACGCGGTACCGTTCTATCTCTGGACGCGCGCTGGGTTCGAGTGGTTCGTCCTCCTGCCGCTCCTCTCGATGCCCGTCGCGGCTCGTATCGCACAGACCGTCGTGACAGAAACGAAGGGCGCGAAGCTCAACCCGGCGCTCGAAGACACCGGAAAGCTCCTCGCGCTCTACGCCGTCCTCTTTTCGGTCGGAGTCGTCCTCGCATAATGGACGTTCGAATCCGCCCGTTCGCGGTCGAACTCCGACACCCGCTCGCCACCGCAACGGGCGACATCGAGCGCCGCGAGGGATTTCTCGTCGCGGTCGATATCGCAGGGACGACGGGTATCGGTGAGGCGACACCGCTTCCGGGCTGGACCGAATCACGCGCCGAGTGCCGAGACGCTCTCGACGCGGTTTCGGACCCGGCGCTCGCGCTCGAATCCGGCGACCTTGACGACACACCGGCCGCCAGACACGCCGTCTCGCTCGCCCTCGCCGATGCCCGCGCCCGCGCCGCGGACCGCCCGCTCGCGGCGACACTAGACACCAGTTCGCACACCTCGCTTCCGGTGAATGCGACGGTCGGAGACGCCGGAGCCGACGAGACCGTCGAAGCGGCGAAAACGGCCGTCTCGGAGGGATACGAGTGCATCAAGCTGAAGGTCGGGGCGCGGAATCCGGCGGCAGACGCGGCTCGAATCCGAGCGGTTCGTGACGCCGTCGGTCCCGACGTGTCGATTCGGGCCGACGCGAACGCCTCGTGGGACCGCTGGACCGCAGACCGATTTCTCGACGCCGTCGCCGACATCGGTCTCGAATACCTCGAACAACCGCTTGCGGCCGAGGAACTCGACGGCCACGCGGTCCTCAGACGCCTCCACGATACGCCTATCGCGCTCGACGAGTCGCTCGCCGCGGTCTCACCGGCGCGCGCCATCGCGTCGAACGCGGCCGACGTGCTCGTCTGCAAGCCGATGGCGCTCGGCGGTCCCGACCGCGTCCGCGACGTGGCCACGCGCGCCCGAGACGCGGCCGTCGGTGTCGTCGTGACGACGACCATCGACGCCGTCGTCGGCCGACTCGGCGCACTCCACGTCGCCGCATCGCTCCCCGGCGACCGCGCCCACGGGCTAGCCACCGCCTCGTTTCTCGATGGCGACCTCGCGGCTGACCCCGCGCCAGTTCGGGACGGGACGATGCGCGTCCCCGAGGCTCCCGGTCTCGGCATCGACGTGGCCGACTGCTTCGACTGAGGTGTCTTCTCGGCCGGTTCAACTCTCCACTGACCAAACGTTTTTCACGATTCTGCACGTCCACGTCGAGGATGACCGAGGTCGAACTCGATTCCGATGCAGTACGACTCGATATCGACGCCGGCGTCGCCACGGTGACGCTCGACGCCCCGGAGACGCGAAATGCACTGACCGTTGACGTGACGGCCGGGGTGCGCGAGGCGCTGTCGTCGCTCCCGGACGACGCCAGATGCGTCGTGTTCCGCGGGAGCGAGGGTGTGTTCTGCGCCGGCGGCGACGTGAACGCCATGATGGAACTTCAGGCCGACGCGATGTCGCTTCCCGACGCTGTGGACCACATCGTCCACGACACCGCCGACTGCGTCCGTCGCGTGTACGAGTGCGACCTCCCGACTGTCGCGGCTATCGACGGCGCGGCCGTCGGCGCGGGAGCCTCGCTCGCAATCGCTTGCGACCTCCAACTGCTCAGCGAGGATTCCCACATCGGATTCGGCTTCCGTCGTGTCGGTCTCGCAGTCGATTCGGGACTGTCGTACCTGCTTCCTCGACTCGTCGGGCGAAATGTGGCGATGGAACTCGTCTATACCGGCGAACTGCTCGGTCCCGACCGGGCGCTCGAACTCGGCGTCGTGAACCGCGTCGCCCCGGCCGACGAGTTCGAAGCCGAACTGGACGAGTTGACGGCGCGAATCACGAGCGGGCCGACGAAGGCGCTCACCGCCTCCAAGCGTCTGCTTCGCCGACCCGACGACTCTATCGAGGCGGCTATCGAACACGAGGCGGCGGCACAAGCCGTCATCTTCGAGACGGAAGACCACGCCGAGGGCGTCGAATCGTTCATGGCTCGGCGCGAACCGGAGTTCGAAGGCCGTTAAGAACGCTCCCGTCCAGTGCGTTGCACTCAACGCGTCAGCGGCCAATTAGTCACTCTGGTTTCCGTGAGCGCAGACTACTTGGCCGACTCCCGAGTTGAAGCTGACATGAGTACGGTCCCCACCGTCACGGTCTGGAACGAGTTCCGACACGAGAAAGAAAACGACGACGTCGCCGTAATCTACCCCGACGGCATCCACGAGACCATCGCCGATGGTCTCCGCGATGTGGGCTACGACGTGCACACTGCGACGCTCGACGAACCCGAACACGGACTCACCGAGTCGGTCCTCGACGAGACGGACGTGCTAGCGTGGTGGGGACACAAAGCCCACGACGAAGTCGATGACGAGATTGTCGAGCGCGTCGCCGGGCGCGTCCGCGACGGGATGGGCTTCGTCGTCCTCCATTCGGGCCACTACTCCAAGCCCTTCAAGCGCCTGATGGGCACGACGTGTTCGCTCAAGTGGCGCGAAGCGGGCGAAACAGAACGCGTCTGGACCGTCGAACCCGGCCACCCTATCGCCGATGGACTTCCCGAATCGTTCGAGGTGCCCAGAGCCGAGATGTACGGCGAGCGGTTCGACGTTCCCGCGCCGGACGAACTCGTGTTCCTCTCGTGGTTCGAAGGCGGCGAAGTGTTCCGAAGCGGCTGTTGCTACACGCGTGGAAAGGGCCGAATCTTCTACTTCCGGCCGGGTCACGAGACGTACCCTATCTACGAGCAACCAGAGATTCGGACCGTCCTCGTAAACGCCGTCGATTGGGCGGCACCCGGAGACGGACCGGACCCGTACTTCGGAAACTCGGACCCGCTCGAAGACCTCGAATAGGGACGCGCGAGCCGCCTCGAATCGAGCTCTACGCGGCGAAACACGGCGTTATCGGACTGACTCGCTCGGCCGCGCTCGAAGTAGCAACCGAGAACGTTCGCGTCAACGCCGTCTGTCCGGGCGTCATCGAGACGCCGATGGTCGAGCGCGTCGTCGGCGATGACGAAGCGGTGCAGGAGGGACTCCTCGCCGCCGAGCCAATCGGGCGCATCGGGAAACCCGAGGAAATCGCAAGCACCGTCGTCTACCTCTGCTCTGACGACGCGTCGTTCGTCACCGGCCACCCGATGGTCGTCGATGGCGGCTACGTCGTCCCGTGAGCGTTCCGTAACGGCCGTGACCATCCGAGAACGCTCTGAACGCCTCATCTTTTGCGCTCCTAACCACTGCGAATCGGCGTGAGTCGTCGGCGTGAGCGCGTCGCCGAGAAACGCCGAGTGCAATAAGTACCCACAGTTCTCAGTGTTCTAACATGGCACAACCGACGAGTGGACAGCGGCGACTCATGTTCGTCCTGTTCGCGGTTGCAACGCTGGTCTTCCTCCTCGGAATCGTCGTTATCGGATACCTCTCGGGCGCGATTTAACGTCTCGTTTGGTCTCTCGGCTGTCGAACGATTAGCGAGTCGCGTCGTCCGGGCGGAACGTCTTTCCGCGCTTGCTGTCGGCGGTCATGCGGCGGAGCGTCGCCGCCGCGTTGCTCGCATCGTAGCCGAACAGCACGTCTTCGGCGTACTCGTCTGCGACCTCAACCGCGTGAATGAGGTCGTCTACATCGACGTTCACGGCGTACAGTTCGAGCGACAGCGAGACGTCGTAGGGGGCTAACAGGGAGACGAAGCCTCGTGCGATGGTTTCCAACCAGTAGGTCGTTCCGTAGTGGGTGTCGTACAGCGGGACGACGAACTCATCGACGTGCGCCGAGAGCGCTTCGATGTCGAGACCGGCGCGTCGATAGAGGTGGCCCGGATACGGGTCGGGATAGAGCGTGAGAGAGACGCGCCCGGGGATGTGCTCTGCGGCCTCGGCCACGAAGTCGGTGATGACTGCCGCGCGCCACTCGAACCACGCGTCTTCGTCGTCGGTGTCGCGGTCGTGTTCGTCCGCCCACGCCTCGAACTGGGTCGTACAACGCTCACACCGGCAGTATTCGTCGCGGGGGAAACCAACGTCGTCGAGTCGAACGTCGCCGTTTTCGGCGGCCGCATCGTCGATGATTTCGAGCAGGCCCGCGCGGTACTTCTCGTTCGTCGGGCAGATGTAGGCCCAATCAAAGTAGGTTCGGTCCCGCGTCGCCAGGTTGCCTTCGTCATCGACCGGGACGAGAGTCGGGTCCTCGTTCGCGGCGGCGGTGTCGCCGAAACACGAAATCATGTTCACGGCGTTCGGAAGCGGTGCGGCCGCCCGGCCGGTCACGTCTTTGACCTCGTAGAAGCCGCGGTCGAACTCGGGCCAGTCGATTTCCTCTGCGTTGCGCGTGACGACCCCGTACATATCCGCGGGTTCGCGCGGACGCCGGGTAAGTGGTTCGTTCTCGGCGCTCACGGGACGCGACGGCCGGCGGTTTCGGTCTGACTCGGCCAGAGACGGACACACAGCTCACAGCGACACGCCGTACTCACGCGGCAAATAGAAACCAACCCGGTCGGAGGAGACCGAGTTACAGACGGGAAGTTACTCTTCGATCTCGACTTCGACGGTCTCTCCGTCGCCGGAGAAGACGGTGTAAACGAGTGCGACGAGTGCCAGTACCAAGACGAGTTTCGCCTTTTTGGACATACTGACGCCTACGACGGCACGACACTAATTGATTACGACATGATGACGACACGAGGAGTGCTGTTTCTGACACGCGACACGATTGATTGTGTTTCGAATTCGGGTACTCGTTCACAGAAGCATTATCACTATGGAAGATAATCACTAACACGCACAAGTCGTGCCTGATTTCGGATGTCCATCGACCCGCAACTCCGCGTTCTCTCGGTCGGCGGCGACCGAGCCATTTCTCGGGCCGTAGAGCAGGCCGTATCGCGGATGACGGTCGAGCACGTCGAGACGCTCGACGCCGCGCGCTCGGCGCTCGAAGACGGCTCGTTCGACTGTCTGATTCTCGCTGAAACGCTTCCTGATGGCGATGGTACGACGGTGCTCCGGGAGGCCCGCGCGGCCGAGTTGGAGTTCCCCGTCGTATTTTTGGCCGACGACCCCACGTCCCAGTCGTTGACCGAGCTTGTTGACCTCGGCATCTCGGGATACCTCACGGGCGACTCCTTCGACCCGGACGAGGCGCTCGCCCCGCGAGTCGGCCGTCTCGCCCGTCGCCACCGAGTCGAACAATCGACGCGCGTTTCGGTCACGGAATCCGGGCAGGACGGTGACCGTGGATGGGTCGTCGAAGACGCTCTCGACGCCCTCGACGACGTGTTTTACGTCTACGACCAGGAGGGCCGCCTCGTCTCGTGGAACAGTCGGTTCAGCGAACTCACGAACAAATCCGACGAGGAACTGTTCGGCACGCACGCCGAGTCGTTCTTCGCAGACGGCGACAGCGAGGTGGTCAGACGCGCCGTCGAACAGGTGATGGAAAACGGGGAGACGGTCTTCGAGGCGCGGCTCCCGACGACGAGAGGGACGATTCTGTTCCAACTCACCGGCCACCGTCTCGTCGCGCCTGACGGAACCGTCGTCGGATTTTGTGGCGTCGGCCGCGACATTACCGTTCTCAGACAACACGAAGAACGGCTCGCTCGGCAGAACGAACGACTCGACGAGTTCGCGCGCGTCCTCTCGCACGACCTTCGAAATCCGCTTTCTATCTCGACCGGGTTCCTCAACCTCGAACGACAGGAAAACGACTCCGAGTACCTCGAACGCGTCGCCACCTCGCTCGACCGGATGAGCGAAATCGTCAGCAACGTCCTGAAGGCGGCGCGGCGGGAGCGGACCGTCGTCGAGTTCTCGCCTATCGCCTTCGAATCGCTCGTCGAACAGGCGTGGGACACCGCCGACACCGGCAACGCAACCCTCGACATCGACACCGAGAAGGTCATCCACGCCGACTCCGCGCGTCTCCAACGACTGTTCGAGAACCTCTTTCGGAACGTCGCCGACCACGCTGGGCCGACGCCGACGGTGACAGTCGAGGTGCTGGACGGCGACACCGGGTTCGTGGTCGAAGACGACGGCAACGGCATCGACTCGGATATCGCGGGACAGGTGTTCGAGCCTGGATTCACGACCGCGCCGAACGGCACGGGATTCGGTCTCGACATCGTTCGGTCGCTGGCCGAGGCGCACGGATGGTCGGTTTCGGTCGTTGACTGTTCGTCCAGCGGCGCTCGCTTCGAGTTCACCGGGGTCTCGTTCACCGATTCGGAACCCGAACTCGACGGGTCGGGTGTCGATGGCGTGGGCGACCTGAACGGCGTAGAAAATGGAGAGTCCCTGAGAGACACAGCACGGACAGACGGGCTGACGGAGGGTGAAAACGCAGACGGCGACTCTGACGAACCAGAGCCGTACAAACTGTAAGCGGCGGTTAGTTGACGTCGAGGTTGGCGGCGACTTCGTCTTCTCGAACGATGGACTCGCAGTAATCACAGCGAACGCCGTCTGAGAGGACCGTAAAGCGGGAGGTAATCGGCTCGTCGGCGTTGGTGATGCAGTTGCGGTTCGGACAGGAAATAATGCCCGTGACGATGTCGGGACGCACGACGCGGTTCTTTTCGACCACGTCGTAATCGCGGACGATGTTGATGCTCGCCGCGGGCGCGATGAGCGAAAGTACGTCCACTTCGGACTGGCTCAGTTCGCGGCCTTCGACCTTGACGATGTCTTTGCGGCCGAGGCGGTCCGACGGGACGTTCATCCCGACCGAGACCGCTTCGCCACTCGTGGCGTCGATGCCGAGAATGGCGAGGACGTTGAGTGCCTGTCCGGCGGCGACGTGGTCGATGACGGTTCCGTTTTGAATCTTCGAGACGCGGAGTTGGTGGTCGTCAGTCATCGGCTTGGGAGAGGAGGATGTCCAGAAGCGCCATCCGGACCGGGATGCCGTTGTGAGCCTGTTCGAAGTACGTCGCGTGGTCGGTGTCGTCGATATCGGGCGAAATCTCGTCCACGCGCGGAAGCGGGTGCATGACGGTGAGGTCGTCGGTGGCGGCCTCCAGCGTCTCGGCGTCGATTTGGTACTGCCCCGCGACCTTTCGGTACTCGTTTTCGTCGGGGAAACGCTCGCGCTGGATGCGCGTCACGTAGAGCACGTCGAGTTCGGGAAGCACGTCGTCGAGTTGCGTGTGCTCTTTGACCTGCGCGCCAGCGGCGTGGAGGTCGTACCGAACGTTTCGCGGGAGACGAAGGCTCTCGGGGCTGATGAAGTGCTGGCTGACGTCGAAGTTCGTCAGCGCCCCCGCGAGAGAGTGCACCGTCCGCCCGTACTTCAGGTCGCCCATGATACCGATAGTGAGGTCGTCGAGTCCGGCGTTCTCTCGAATCGTATAGAGGTCGAGGAGCGTCTGACTCGGGTGTTGGCCCGCGCCGTCACCGGCGTTGACGAGCGGGATGTCAACGAACTCGGCGGCCATCGTGGCCGCGCCCTCGCTCGGGTGACGGAGCACGAGCGCGTCCGCGTAGCCTTCGACCACGCGAACGGTGTCGGCGAGCGTCTCGCCTTTCTTGACCGACGAGGACTCGACGGGTCCCATATCGACTGTCTGGCCGCCGAGGCGTTTCATCGCGGTGTCGAAGCTCATTCGAGTTCGCGTGCTCGGCTCGAAAAAACAGAGCCCAAGAACCTTTCCGGCGTGCCGTTGCCGGAATGCGGCCGTATCGTCGTCGATTTCGGCCGCGCGGTCGAGCACCGCCTCGATGTCCTCCCGCGAGAGGTGTGCCGCGGAGATGAGGTGGTCCTGACGCATCGGTGAATCAGGCGACCTATATCGACTTGAATCCCTCGGCATCGGCCGACGCGTGTGATATACAAAACCATGCACAAGCAATCCGGCTGTGGACGAACTGTGGACGAGAGACGACGAACCGCAACCGAATCGTAGGTAATCGGCGAACGAACGGGAGATACCAACCCGCGGGCGGTCGAATGGCCCTCAGTTCGCAGGACGCAGTTCACGCGCGGTCTCGGTGTCGATACCGCTCGTCGCCGGTGCGCTCAGGGCCAGTTGCCGCTGGAGTCGTACGCATCGACGACGCGTCGGATAGCGACGACGTACGCCGCGGTCCGGAAGTTCGGGAGGTCGTGTGTCTCGTAGGCTTCGACGAGGTTGTCGAAGGCATCGACGATGATGCGTTCGAGTTCGTCGTTGACGCGCTCTTCGGTCCAGTAGAAGCGCTGGCGGTTCTGGACCCACTCGAAGTAACTCACGGTGACGCCGCCCGCGTTGGCGAGAATGTCGGGCAGGACGTGTACGTCGCGTCCGGTGAGTACCTCGTCGGCCTCGGGTGTGAGCGGGCCGTTCGCGGCCTCGACGATCATGTCCGCCTGTACCTCACGGGCGAGTTCACCGTCGATGGCGTTTTCGAGCGCCGCGGGGACGAGCAGGTCAACGTCGAGCGTGAGCAGTTCGTCGTTCGTTAGCGCCTCGGTGTCGCGGTAACCGGAGACACTTCCGGTCTCGTTTTTGAACTGCTTGACGTCGCGGGCGTCGATACCGTCGGGGTTGTAGACTGCACCGGAGGAGTCGGAGACGGCGACGACCGTCGCGCCGAGGTCTTCGATGAGTTTCGCGGCGACGGAGCCAGCGTTCCCGTAACCCTGTACGGCGACCGTCGCGCCCTCGATGTCGCGGTCGAGGTAGTCGAACGCCTCGCGCGCCGTGAGCATCGTCGAGCGACCGGTCGCTTCGACGCGGCCCTCGCTCCCACCGTTCGAGAGCGCCTTCCCCGTGATGACGCCCGGCGCGGTGGTGTTTTCGAGGGTCTCGTAGGTGTCTTTGATCCAGTTCATCTCGCGCTGGCCGGTGTTTACGTCCGGCGCGGGAATGTCGCGGTCTTCGCCGATGAGCGGGCGGAGTTCCTTTGCGAACGCCCGCGAGACGCGTTCGAGTTCGGTCTCGCTGTAGTCGGACGGGTCGATGACGATGCCGCCCTTGCCGCCGCCGTAGGGAATGTCAACGACGGCGCACTTGTAGACCATCCAGCCGGAAAGCGCCTTCACCTCGTCGCGGGTGACGCCCGGGTGATAGCGAATGCCGCCTTTGTACGGGCCGCGGTCGCCGTTGAACTGCGACCGGTAGGCACGGAACACGCCGATATCGCCGTCGTCCATCTCGACGGAGAGATTCGTTTCGAGGACTCGTTCGGGGTTTTTCAGTCGCTCGATTACGTCGCCGCGCACGTCGAGGTAGGCCGCCGCGTCGTCGATTTGCTCCTGCAAACTCTCGAATGGATTCGCCTCTTGTGACATGACCTAATAGCCTGTAGGCACCCGTTTAAGCGTAGCGGGGATTTTAGCATATCATGACAGTAATACGCATTTGTACCTCACGCGACAACCTTAAACAGACGACGGAGGGGCGTTAGTACGATTCGTCCGCTCGGTCGAGGATATTTTCGGCTTGTTTGACGAGCGGCGCGTCTATCATCTCGCCGTCAACGCCGAAGACACCGCGGCCCTCGGCGGCCGCTTCGTCGCGGGCGCGAAGCACCTTCCTCGCCCACGTCACGTCCTCGGTGTCGGGCGAAAAGGCGTCGTTGATGATGGGCACTTGTGCGGGGTGGATTGCGAGTTTCCCGTCGTAGCCGAGTTCCCGACCGAACCGGGCGTCTGCGCGGAGTCCGGTTTCGTCCTGATAATCGACGTGGAGCGTGTCGATGGCATCGACGTCGGCGGCGGCGGCCGCGACGACGACGCGCTCACGGGCGTAGAGCACCTCGGTTCCGTCCTCGGTCCGCGTCGCGCCCACGTCGGCCGCGAAGTCCTCTGCGCCGAAGATGACGGCCGCGGTGTCGGCCGCGGCGGCAACGTCGGGGGCGGCGAGCACGCCCGCGGCGCTCTCGATGATTGCGATGACGGGACAGTCGGCACCGACTTCTCTCGCGGCGCTGGCGACGCGCGTCACGTCCGTCGAACCCGTCGCTTTCGGGACGACGAGCGCGTCCGGTGGCTGGCGTTCGCAGACGGCCGTGATATCGTCAAGTCCGGTCTCGCCCGGATTCACTCGAACCGTGACTTCGGCGTCGGGGTCGAACTCGGGGTCCGCGAGCACTTCGACGACGGCCGCTCTCGCCTCGGCTTTTCGCTCGGGCGCAACGGCGTCTTCGAGGTCGAACACGAGCACGTCGGCACCCGATTCGGGCGCTTTTCGCATCAGTTCCGGTCTGTCGCCGGGGGAAAACAACACACTGCGTCGTGGCATCGTAGATAGCGTTTCGTTCGGCACTGTCAAGAATGATACCGTTCGGATGTCTGACGAAAAAGCGAACGCCTGTGGCTGAACCGCGTCGTCGCCGGCTACGGCTCGAACGGCTGTCTCAGGGCCAGAGACCGCGGTGTTCGTGAGCGGCCGCGACGCGCTTGAGCGCGACCATGTAGGCGGCGTCGCGCCACGTCACGTCGTTTTCTTCGACCTGCTCGCGGACTGCGTCCCACGCGCTGAGCATCTCGGATTCGAGTTCGTCGTGGACGCGTTCGAGCGACCACGAGCGGTGGTTGAGGTCCTGGAGCCACTCGAAGTAGCTCACGGTGACGCCGCCGGCGTTGGCGAGGATGTCGGGGACGACCGGGATGTCGCGCTGTTCGAAGACTTCGCCAGCGGCCGAGGTGGTCGGGCCGTTGGCACCCTCGACGATGAGGCTCGCCTGCACGTCGTTTGCGTTTTCGGCGGTCAGGACGTTGCCGATGGCCGCAGGGATGAGCACGTCAACGTCGAGTTCGAGGAGTTCCTCGTTGGAGAGCTTCTGCGGTGCGTCGTACTTCATGACGGCCTCAGGCTCTTCTTCGTGGGTCGGCACGTCGTGCGTGTCGAGACCGTCGGGGTCGTAGATGGCTCCGTTCACGTCGGAGACGGCGACGACCGTCGCGCCGTAATCGTCGAGGAGGCGCGCGGCGGGCGCACCGACGGAACCGAATCCTTGCACGGCGACGGTGGTGTCTTCGATGTCCCAGCCGTGGTAGTCGATTGCCTCGCGGGCGATGATGGCGACAGAGCGGCCGGGCGCGGTGTCACGACCCTTGCTTCCGCCGACGACCGGCGGCTTGCCCGTCACGACGCCAGCCTGCGTCTCGCCTTCCTGCATCGAGTAGGCGTCCATGAACCACGCCATCGTCTGTGCGTCCGTACCCATGTCGGGCGCGGGGATGTCCTTCGTGGGACCGATGAACGGACGGAGTTCTTCGGCGAAGCGTCGGGTGAGACGCTCTTTCTCGTCGGTCGAGAGGTCCTTGGGGTTGACGACGATGCCGCCTTTGCCGCCGCCGAAGGGGATGTCCATCACGGCGCACTTCCACGTCATCCACATCGAGAGACCGATACACTCGTCTTCGGTCACGTCGGGGTGGAACCGGAGGCCGCCCTTGTAAGGGCCGCGCACGCTGTCGTGCTGGGCGCGGTAGCCGGTGTACACGGCGGTCGAGCCGTCGTCACGTTCGAGCGGGACCGAAACACGGTGAACCTGGTTTGGGTGGCGCAGGCGCTCGATGACGCCGGGGTCCACGTCGAGGTGTTCCGCCGCGCGTTCGAGCTGTCGGCGGGCCGTTTCGAGGGCTGTCTCTTCCGTCGGTTCGTCGTCCGTCTCGGTGGATGGTGCTGCGGATGCCATAGTGCATTCGTGCCGGCCACGTGCCGGCGGAGCCGGTTTGACAGGGGGTACTGCCTCGCGCGACCTCCGACCGCCATCGGGGGCTGTCAGAGTGCGCTTTCGCATGCCTCGACTGTCGGTAATTATAATGGTTGTTATCTGGTTTCGCTCGGGGCAATAGTTGTCACACCGCGTAAGTCCGGGTTCGACCGGCACGATTTTATCACGGTCTTACACATTCTCGACTATGACCGGTCTGTACTACGAGGAGTTCGAGGTCGGCCAGACCATCGAACACGAAAAGCGTCGCACCGTCTCCGAGTCGGACAACCAGCAGTTCTGCGACATGACGATGAACCAGCAACCGCTCCACCTCGACGCCGAGTTCGCGTCCGAGACGCAGTTCGGCGAGCGGTTAGTCAACGGGCTGTACACGATGAGTCTCGCCGTCGGTCTCTCGATTCCCGACACGACCGACGGAACCATCGTGGCGAATCTGAGCTACGACGACGTGTCGCATCCGAACCCGGTGTTTCACGGCGACACGCTCCGCGCGCAGACGACCGTCCTCGACAAGCGCGAGACCTCAGACGGCGACCGCGGCGTCGTGACGATGCACGTCGAAGTGTTCAATCAGGACGACGACCTCGTCTGTGAGTTCGAGCGCACGGCCCTGTCGCTGAAGAAAGCGCACGCTGACGTAGCGTAGGCACCGTCGCCTCCAACCCGGACGCCCGCTCGTCCCACCCTCGCTACCCGTACCGCTTTCTTTCTCGCGTCGCTACGTCGGCTATGGACTTCGACGGGTTTGCGTCTCGTCTCTCCGAGTTCGCCGCTCGCGCACCCGCGCCGACGGCCGTCGCGCGAGTCGGTCTCGGAGCGATGGTGTTCGCCGCTGGCGTTCACAAACTTCTCGACCCGCTCGCGTGGTCGGCCTACGTCACAGACTGGCTCGCGCCGTTTCTCGTCGTCTCGCCCGTCGCGTTCATGCTCGTCAACGGCGTCCTCGAAGTCGGCTTCGGCGCGGCCATCGTCGCGGACCGATACACCAGTGTTGCGAGCGCCGTCGCGGCCGTCTCGCTCACGGTGACGTGTCTCTATCTCGCGGTCGTCTTCGTCGTCGAAGGCGGTCTGTTCGGCGACGTGCTCGCCCGCGACGTCGGTCTCGCCGGACTCGCGTGGGCCGTGCTCGTCGATTCGCTTCGAGGCAGAAATTATAGGTGAATAGACACGATACGGTGAGAGGTCCATGTCGTTTCTCTCTCGGTCTCGACGGCGCGCACTGCAGACGCTCGGCGGAGTCGCCACGATGGCGCTTTGCGGATGTACTGGTGCACCCAACCCCTTCCAAGCGCCGTCGGCGCGTATCGCAGAAGTTCAACTCCTCAATACCGACGCCGCAGTCCACCGGTTCGGACTCCGAATCGAGACGGACGAGACCGTGACGTACGAACGGACGCACGTCGTCGCTCCAGCGAGGAAAGTCGGCACCGACGAGACCGTGACATCGGGCGACAGTTCCACGAACGACTCGGTGACGGCTGAGCCAGTTCCCGTCGTCTCTGACGGACTCCCGGCCGAGCGCGGGCGGCAAACCGTCTCCGTCGAAGTCGTGGGAGAAGGCGAACACGAGTCGGTCACGTACGAAGACGAGGCGTGCTACAGCGTCGTCGTCGAATATCAGTCGGGCACGCTCAACTTCTTTTCGTCCCGTGGGGACGACAAGTGCCCGGATTCCCAGTCGTAAGCGCCACCGTCCCGAACTACCTGACTGTCGTCGCAAGGATGAGTTGGACGTTCATCAGCCCCGCGACGCCCCACGGCACGGCGACGCCGATTGGAATCGACGCGCGATATCGCGCCGGCAGGGTCGTCCACGCACCGACGGCGACCGCGACGACGACGAGTTTCAAAAAGAGCAACGACCCGACCGCACCGAGGGTCGGCATCAGTGCGAGAACGACCGGATTCAGCTCCGTCAACCCCTGTCCGAGTCCGTACAGCGTGGTCAACACGTCGAGCGCGAACGCCAACATGGTCACGCCCCAGAGGGCGTGGTCACCGCTCACCGCATTCGACAGCGTCGCTTGGAACCCCCGGAACCGGGGAATCTCGTGGCTCATGATAGGACACCGACGAACGAGCGGTCCCGCCGACCGGGAACGTCTCGGCCCTCGATACGAGCCATTGAGTCGGGACACTCCTCAGTACGAACTGCTTAGGTCACTTATCGAGACATTATCCGGCCGAAAAACTGAGAATTAACGTCCAGTCGTCCAGAAAGACACGAATCCGAACTATTCAAAAGTGCGAGACATTTGGGCTTCGAGACGGGTCCGGACCGGTACGATTCCGTCGGTGGGAACTCGGCCGGTCCGTCAGGTCCCGTTCAGAGGACAGTGCCGTGTTTCTTGTCCGGGAGCGACTTGTCCACGTCGGCGTAGAACTCGAAGCGGTTGACGAGTTCGTCGCGGAGACTCGACGGCGGGACGATTTCGTCGATGACGACTTCGCTCGCCATCCGGTGGGCGTCGATGTCCTCGCGGTACTCCTCGCGGAGTTCGGCTTCGCGCTGTTTGCGCGCTTCGGGGTCGTCGATTGCGTCGAGTTTGTTCGCGTAGACGGCGTTGATAGCCGCTTCGGGACCCATGATACCGATTTCGCCCGACGGAAGCGCGATGACGCTGTCGGGGTCGTAGGCGGGACCACCCATCGCGTAGATACCCGCGCCGTAGGCCTTGCGGACGATGACGGTCTGTTTGGGGACCGTCGCCGACGACGTGGCGTAGATGAACTTCTTGCCCTTTTCGAGAATCGCGTCTTTTTCGACTTGCGACCCGGCCATAAAGCCCGGCGTGTCACAGAGGTAGAGCAGTGGAATCTCGTAGGCGTCGCAGGTCCAGATGAACTCTGCGGCCTTCTCGGCGGCGTCGGGGAAGATCGCGCCCGAGCGCTCTGTCGGCTGGTTGGCGACGATACCGACCGGCCGACCGTCGATGCGGGCGAACGCGGTGACGATTTCTTTCCCGTAGTCGGGTTTCAGTTCGAACACCGATTCGGCGTCTACGACGCGCTCGATGAGGTCGTGGGCGTCGTAGGGGCGGTTCGGCGACTCGGGAATGAGTTCGTCGATGCCGCCGGGAGAGAGCCGCGGCGGTTTCGGGTCGGACCGCGGCGGCTTCTCGCCCGCCTTATCGGGCAGATACGTGATGAGTTGCGAGACGAGTTCGCGGGCGTGTTCTTCGTCGCGGGCGACGAGGTCGGCGCTACCGGACTCTTGGGCGTGCATCTGTGCGCCGCCGAGGTCCTGCATGGAAATCTCCTCGCCGGTCACCATCTTCACCATACGCGGCGAGGCGATGGCCATCGCGGACATGCCTTCGACCATTATGGTGAAGTCTGCGAAGACCGGGGTGTAGGCGGCACCTGCGATACACGGCCCGTAGAGGACGCAAATCTGCGGTACGTAGCCCGAGAGCATCGAGTGGTTGTAGTAGTACTTCCCGATACCTTCGCGGTTGGCGAAGAAGCCGGTTTGTTGGTCGATGCGGCCGCCGGAGGAGTCCATCAGGTACAACACCGGCTTGCCGGTCTTGAGCGCCCGCTGTTGCATGCGCAGGAACTTCTCGACGCCGCGGCGGGCCATCGACCCGGCCTTGACGGTGAAGTCGTTGGCCATGAAGTGCAGGTCGCGGCCCTCGAACTCCGCGGCACCGGTAAGAAGTCCGTCGCCCGGCAGACGGTTGTTCGGGTCCGCTTCGTCAACCTCGGGCGAGTCCTCGTGCCACGAGTCGAAGTTGGCGAACTTGCCGTCTTCGAACTTCAGGCCCTCGGGGAACCAGTGGTCGAGGCGGTCGCGGACGAACAACTTCCCCGACTCGGGAAGGCGGTCTTTGTACTTCTGCGGGCCACCGCTGAGGATGTCGGCGATTTCCTCGCGGAGCTTTGCTTCCCGTTCTGTCGGACTCACCTCGTCGTCGTCGAGTGGGAAGGCGTCTGCGGGCGGTTCGGCGTTCGCCACGGACTCGTCGCCGTCGCCGACGAAGACGTTCACGTCGGTTCCGAGGTGCCGAGCCAGCGCGCTTGCGATGGCTTCGGCCTCGTCACCGGTCGCGCCGTCGCCGATTCTGACCTTCATACACTGGGATGTATCACCGGATTCAAAATGGTTTTCCATGTATGTTTCGGCGAACGAACCGAGCGTACGGGTCTCTACAGACCACGTTCGACCGTCGAAAAGAGCCGTCTCGGAGTTCAGTCGAGTGCCGCTTCGAGTTTCGTCACGAGGTCGGTGTTGCCGATGTAGAGCGGCGTGCGCGCGTGGAGTTCGTCCTTGTCAACGTCCAGAAGCGACTTCGTGCCGTCGGAGGTGGCCCCGCCAGCCGTCTCGATAACGTAGCCGATTGGGTAGCCTTCGAACTGTACGCGGAGTTTGCCCTCCGGAGCCGACTGAAGCGTCGGGTAACTGAAGATGCCGCCGTAGGTGAGAATCTGATTTACGTCGCCGATCATCGACCCGCCGTAGCGGAGTTTTCGGGACGCGTCTTGTTCGACCTCGCGGGCGAACGCTTCGAAATCGTCGGTCCAGTCGGGAACGCGGCCACCGAACCCGTAGACAGTTCCGTCTTCGGGGAGTGTGATGTCCTCGCGGACGAGTTCGTAGCTCGAATCGTCGTAGACGACGTACTCGTTGACGGTGCCGTCGCGGGCGACAATCATCGTCATGACAGGCCCGTAGAGGACGTAGCCGGCGGCGACGAGGTCGCGGCCGTGCGCCGGAAGCGGCCCGTCGTAGACGGCGAAGATGGTCCCCATGGTGTTGTTCGGTTTGAGGTTTGACGAGCCGTCGAGCGGGTCGAGTGCGACAGAAAGCGACCCGTTCCCCACGTCGATGGACTCGGCTCGTTCCTCGCTCGCGTACTCGCCGACGCCTTCGAGCGCGCCGATACGTTCACACAGTAGGTCGTCGGCGAACACGTCTGCGGCCATCTGCGTCTCGCCGCTTGGGTTCTCCTCTTCGGCCGCGACGCGGCGGCCCGGCAGTCCCGTCCGAATCTCGGGTGCGGTGCTCGCAATGACATCGACGACCTCGTCGATGGTCCGAATTTCGCGCGCCGTGTCGGCGGTGTTGATGTCTTTGGTTGCCATCACAGACACCTCTCGTCGGGTCCGCGGGAGGTGCGCGCCACGGTCCCACCGAGGTAGGAACCGAGACCGAGGGCTGTCGAAGGCGGAGAGTCCGTTTGCGGGGATGTGACGGACGTGTCGAAGCCGGACATCATCTGGTTCATGATGGTGTAACCCAATATATAAAAACTACGTCTATCGGGAACGAGTGATTGTGCCGGATTTTGCGTTTATGGAGTCCCTAACCAAATATTACGGCAATTTATGCAATGAATAGAACTTACTACACATATAGTAAATCTTCGGGTCCTATGAACGCACTTCGGCGAGTCCCCCGCTTTCCGAGTGCGCAGTCTTTCACGTCGATTACGTCGTGCCGCGTTCCATCTTCCCTGTCCCAACCCGTTATTCGCGCTTGCTCGGATTCGAGGTCTCGTTTTTGCCTCGCTTCTGCCCGCTGACTTTCCCCGCTGATTCCGCCCGTTGACCGCTTCACTCCATCGCGTCGAGCGCCTGCGATTTCCACGCGTTCACGACTGTCGGGTCGATTTGGAGCGCGTCGGCGACGTGTTCCGGGTCCGCGGTGGCGAGTCGTCGGACCGATCGGACGCCCGCCTCGGCGAGGAGGTCGGCGTCGTCGGCGTCGATTCCGTCGAGCGTCGTCACCGGTTCCGGTTTCGACCGCTCGCGCCACGCGGCCTCGGCGGCGAGCGCGTCTCCAGAGCCGTCGGCGGACGCGCCCGATTGAGTTTCAGCCCCCCCGCGCGGCGTCCAGTCGCCCCCTCGATTCGGACTGTTGCCCCGCGATTCGTCGGGTCCGCTCGGCGTCCAATCGCCCGATTGCGTCGGTGAATCGTCGTTTGTCGCGTCCGCTCCCGAGGGTTCCCAGTCGCCCTCGCGGTCCGGACCGCGCGACACCGAAGCCTGCCCGGTCGGTGTCCAATCGCCCGAGGTGTCGTCCTCGTCGTCGGTTCCCCAGTCGCCGGAACTCGCGGCGACCCACTCTCGTTCGTCGTCGCCCAAGCCGCGGACCTGCGAGGACCGGCGGTCTAAGTCCTCACCAGAGCCGAACGACCACGAAAGCGAGTGCCAGCGCCGAATCTTCGCCGCGACGCCGGGATTGACGTCCGCCTCGACGAGGTCGCGGTAGCACACGTCCCCATCGACGATTGCGCCCGCATCGATGTTCGACGCGGACAGCGACTCGGCCGTCGCCGGGCCGATGTACTTCAGGTCCTCCAACGCGGTCGGTACCGCGTCGGGCGCGTCGTACGGCCGCGGACTGAGGAGGTGTTCGATTGCCTCGTCGGTGTCCGTCGGGAGGTCGTCGTGTTCGGTGATGTACGCTTGATAGCTCGATACGGGGAGCCGTAGTTCGGAGCCACCGGTGGCGTCGTCGCCATTCGTTGGCGCACTGTCGTCGCCATCGTCTCCGTCCGGCGCACTGTCGTCGCCATCGTCTCCGTCCGGCGCACTGTCGTCGCCATCGTCTCCGTCCGGCGCACTGTCGTCCCCCTCGGATAGCCGCGCGTCGGTCGGGTTCGACTCCTCGTCGGCGTCGGTTAGGTGATCCTGCACGTCCCCCGTTCCCCCTTCAGCGCCGCCTTCGTCTCGTTTGCCCGTCTCATTCGTGCCAGTCACCGTTGCATATCTCCATTTCGGCCCCGAACTTGAGCGTTTCCGTGATAGTCACGAGTTTGTCACGATTCTCGTCGCTTCGGCAAGTTTTACCTCACCACCTTGCGCAGTGGCCCACATGCACGGTACGAACGAGATTGACACGGTGGGCGTTGTCGGTGCTGGAACGATGGGTAACGGAATCGCACAGGTCGCGGCGATGGCAGGCTACGACGTGGTCATGCGCGACCTCCAAGCCGAGTACGTCGAAAACGGACTCGAATCCATCGCGGACAGTCTCTCGCGGTTCGTCTCGAAAGACAAACTCAGCGAGAGCGAAGCCGAGGCGACGAAAGACCGCATCACAGGCACGACCGAACTGGACGACCTCGCCGACTGCGACCTCGTCGTCGAGGCGGCCGTCGAAAACATGGACATCAAGCGCGACATCTTCGCCGACCTCGACGATATCGTCCCCGAGGGCGTCGTCCTTGCGACGAACACGAGTACGCTCTCGATTACGACAATCGCGGCCGCGACGGAGCGGCCCGAACTGGTCGTCGGCCTGCACTTCATGAACCCCGTCCCCATCATGAAGGGCGTCGAAGTCGTCCGCGGCGAGAAGACCGACCCCGAAGTGGTCGAGTTCGCCCACGAGTTCTCCGAGGACCTCGGCAAGGAGACGTGGGAGTCCGACGACAAGCCCGGATTCGTCACCAACCGCATCCTGATGCCGTGGCTCAACGAGGGCATTCGCGCCTACGACGAGGGTGTCGCCTCGAAAGAGGACATCGACCGCGGGATGACCCTCGGCACGAACGTCCCGATGGGACCGCTCACGCTCGCCGACCACATCGGTCTCGACATCTGTCTGGACGCCTCCGAGACGCTCTTCGAGGAACTCGGCGATCGATACAAGCCCGCGTACCTGCTCAAGCGCAAAGTCGCCGCCGGCGACCTCGGTAAGAAGACCGGGAAGGGCTTCTACGAGTACGACTAATCCGGTCGCGGCGAGGCGACACGCGACCAGTTCAATTTTCGACGCTTACGACTTCGATTTCTCTCGGGCGCGCATCACGCCGGCGACGACCACGCTAACAAGGAAGAACAGACCGCCCACCCCGGCTAGTGCGGCCGCCAGCCCGGCCACCACCTCGGAACTGCCGGTGCCAGCGCCCGCGGCGGCGGTGAGGAGCGCGCCGAACAGGAAGATGGCGGCGACGAAGCCGCCGACGAAGAGCACGAAGGTCGGCGAGAGGTAGTCGTCTGCGGGCACACCGGTTCTTTCACCGCCGAAATACCAAACTGTTTGCCCGCGACTCGAACGCCTATCAGTTCTGAAACCCCGCGCGAACCCTTTTATGCCGTCCCGCGTGAAGGTCTGGCAATGATAACGGTCGAGAACTTGCGAAAAGCCTACGGCGACTTTCCCGCCGTCGTGGGAAGCGACTTCGCGGTCGAGTCGGGCGAGGTGTTCGGCATCGTCGGCCCAAACGGTGCGGGAAAGACGACGACGCTGAAGATGCTCGCCGGTCTCGTCGAACCGACCGCCGGCACGGCGTCGGTCCTCGGCTTCGACCCCGAGGACCCCGAGATGCGACGCAAACTCGGCTTCCTCCCGGAGGAATCGCCGCTCTACGAGGACATGACGCCGCGGTCGTATCTTCGTTTCTTCGCGGACCTGTACGACGTACCCCGCGATGTGGCCGACGAGCGAACCAGCCGAGTGCTCGACCGCCTCGACCTCGAATACCGAGACAGACGCATCGGCGACATGTCCAAGGGGATGAAACGCAAGGTCGCAATCGCCCGCTCGCTCGTCAACGACCCCGATTTGCTCATCTACGACGAACCCGCGAGCGGTCTCGACCCGCTGACGACGAACGTCGTGCTCGACTTCGTTCAAGAACTCCGCGACGAGGACAAGACCGTCGTGTTCAGCGCTCACAACTTGTTTCACGTCGAATCCATCTGCGACCGTGTGGTCATCATGAACCGCGGCGAAATCATCGCCCGCGGGACGGTCCCCGAGATACGTGCGAAACACGGCGAGACGACCTACCGCGTCTACACGACCGTCTCGCTCCCGCAGACCGAAACCGAAACCGGTCCCGACGGCGAGCGCCACGTCGCGGTCGTCGATGACATGGCGGCCGTCGAATCGCTCCGCGAAACGGCCGAAGCGGCGGGTGGCCGCGTCGCCGACATCCGAACCGACGAGGCGTCGCTAGAAGACATCTTCCTCCGACTCGCCGCCGACGCGCCGACGAAGAGCACCGTTGAAGGAGGTCGCGGGCGCTCGTGACCGACGAACCCTCTACCGACGGCGACTCGTCCAGCGACCGCGACGGAATTCGGGCGCGACTGGCCCATCTCTGGACGCAACTCGTCGCACACGCCCGCGCCGTAACCAGAATCGCCCGCTGGGAGGTGTCGCGCTCGGCCGGGACGGTTGACCGCCGCACCGCCGTTCTCGGACTCGTCGCTCTCGTCGTCGCCGGTGGAATCGCCGCTGGAGCGGCGGGCGGCGGCGTCGCCCTCGACCGCGACCTCTACCGAGTCGGCATCGCCGCCGATAGCCCGTATTACGACGCAGTCGAGCAGTCGCCGACGCTCGACCCGCGACCGATCTCCGACGCGAACGTCGAACTCATCGTCACCGAACGACACGTCTCAGTCGCCGACACGCGGACCGGTGACGCGGCCTACGGGGCGTTCCGCGACGCGGTCGAATCGTACAACGAACGACAGATGCTCGCCGAGGAGAACGAATCCGCGGCGTTCCCCGTCGTCGTCACGCTCCAGTACCGAGAGCGCGGTGCACTCGTTCCCGCAGGGAGTCGCGTCGATGGCGGGTCGGGAGGCGCGGGCACTGCAGGTGACTCCGCCGGCCCGTCGGGTACTGACGGAGCGGGCGAGAGCGATTCGCCAGCCGACACGACGACCGGCGACGGTTCGGTCGGAACCGGTCCGAGCGCGTCCGATGCGGCGGCCGCAGACGACGGCGAAGTCGGCGCACCCCCGCTCGGCGGCGCGGCAAGTCTCTTCGGCGGCGACACGAGCGGTTCGCCCGCGAACATCAACCCGCCGTTTCCCTTCGCGTCGCTCGTCCTCGCGTTCGCCTTTCTCGTGCCGATGAACTTCGTGATTCAGGCCTACGGGTCGAGCATCCTCAACGAGCGAATTAATCGGCGCGGCGAACTTCTGTTGGTCGCACCCGTCTCGCCGGGTGATATCGTCGCCGGAAAGACGCTCCCGTATCTGCTCGGCACGGTCGCAATCACCACCGTCATCGCGGCGGCCGTCGGCGGTGGTCTCGTCTCCATCGCGGCCGTCGTCCCGGTCGGACTCCTGTTTCTCTCCGCGACGTTCGTCGGCGCGATGTTCGCCCGCTCGTTCAAAGAACTCACGTTCGTCACGGTGACTGTCTCGGTCTTCTTGACGACCTACACGTTCGTTCCGGCCATCTTCACGAACGTCACGCCAATCGCGCTCATCTCGCCGCTGACGCTCGTCGTCCGCGACTTGGGCGGCGGGTCAATCCCACTCGGTGAGTTCGCCTTCTCGGTCGCTCCGATTCTCCTCGCCGCGGTCGTGTTGTTCCTCCTCGGCACCGGCGTCTACCGCGAAGAAGACATGTTCACCCAGCGGTCGGTCCCGCTCAAGTTCCTCGACGCGCTCGACAGTCGCATCTCGCGCCCGCGTTCCGTCGCGTCGCTGTCGGCGCTGTCGATTCCGTTCGTCTTCATCGCCGAACTCCTCGCTATCGCCGTGTTGTTCATCCTCCCAATCGACGTGACCGTCCCGCTCGTCCTCGTCGCGGTCGCGGTCGTCGAAGAATTCGCAAAGAGCCTTCACGTCTACGCGGCCTTCGAGAAGGGCCGATTCGCGCGGACGATTCGAACGTCGCTCGTCCTCGGCGGACTGTCGGGTCTCGGCTTCTTCGTGGGCGAGAAGTTCACCGCCATCGCACAAATCGCCGGACTGCAATCGCTGACGCTCGGACAGACCGCGTTCGCGCCCGCCGGTATCGGCCTCGCCGACTCCGCAGGGGTGGTCCCGCTCGTCGCGGTCGGCTTGCTCCTCGCACCGCTCGTGCTTCACGCCGTAACGGCGAGCGTCACCGCGCTGGGCGCAAGCCGAAGTAAATCCGCCTACGCCCTCTCGCTCGTCGGCGCGATTGCGATTCACCTCGTCTACAACCTTCAGGTGGTGTCGTTCCTTGGGTAGTCCGCGATTCACCATCGCTCGGCGCGAACTCGACAGTTTACGAAAGGAGAAAACCATCGTGTTGGCGCTGGCGATTCAGCTCTTCGTGGCGGCGTTTTCATCGTTCCTCGTCGTCGGTCTCGTCTCCCTGTACGACCCCGGCGCGGCGAGCTATCAGGTCGATGTCGCCATCGCCGGCGACGAAGACGCTGTTGACGACTTATTACGCGCCGTCGGCTCCGAATCCGGACTCAACGGACGCATCTACACGTCTCAATCCACCGCGATGACGGCCTTCGAAGAACGGCAGGTCGATGCCGTCTTACGGGCATCGACGGGCGAAGACGGGCGCATACAGGTCGCCGCGGTCGCGCCTGATACCGGCGTGGAGACGACCGCAGTCGTCGTTAGACTCCGTGGCGCGCTCCGCGAACTGGAACGAACCGAGCGCGCCGAGCGGAGTCCGTTCCTCTCCACCACGCCGCTTCCCGTGCCGACAGCAATCGAGTCGAGTCCGTATTTCGGCTTTACCTACACGGTGCTCGTCCCGCTTTTGTTGTTCTTGCCCGTGTTCATCTCCGGGTCGCTCGTCGTAGACTCGCTGACCGAAGAGGTCGCCCGCGGGACGCTCGAACTGCTTCGGGTTGCACCAGTGAGTTTCTCGACCGTCGTCGATGGAAAACTCCTCGCCGCGGGCGGGTTAGCCCCGATTCAGGCGGTCGCGTGGATGTTCTTGCTCCAACTGAATGGGACCGCCATCGCCAACCTGCCGTGGCTGTTCGGAATGGTCGCCGGGCTCTCGGCTGTGGTCGTCACGCTCGGCGCGACCGTCGCAATCACGGCACCCGACCGCCGCACGTCGCAACTGCTCTACTCGCTCGGCGTGTTGCTCGTCTTCGCCGGAACGTCGCTCCTACCGCTCAACCCTGCGAACTCGGCGGCGAAGTTGGCACTCGGAACCGCAGGCGTCGGCCCGCGGGCGGCCGTTCTTGGTCTCGTCGGAGTCGGTCTCGTCGGACTCGTCGGGTTGCGAGTCGTCGTCTCCCGGGTTGACCCGAACGAACTCGGATAACGGCACTCTGCGGGCGGAGATAGCTTCGTGGTTCCGACCCACGTTCTCGATTGCTTTCGCGCAGGCAACTGAGGCCGCTTGCCACCGGAACGCGTACATGTCCGGAGTCCGAGGGGCGACATATGGCACTCGGAGGAACCGCAAAGAAGCTCCAGAAGGTCGCAGAGATGGCCGAAGACGTATACAAGAAGCTCAACGAGTTGCGCGAGCAAATCGTCGAGGTCCGCGAGACGGTCACAGAGACGAAAGCGCGAGTTGACCGTCTCGAATCCGAAAACGCCGAACAGCGGGCGATTCTCGAAGCGATTGCCGAGGACCAGGGCATCGACCTCGACGCGGCCGTCGCACAGGCGCACATCACCCAAGCGGAGGACGAGTCCGAAGCCGACGCGACCGGTGACGAGTCTTCTGACGACGTGACGACCGGGACCCGCGACGAATCCACATCGGCCGACCAGTAGCGTTCGGAGCCTCGATTTCTCCGCGAATTTCGAACGACGGCTCCCGCGACGAGCGGATGGAAACGTTCAGGAACGGGGGCAACATTTGCCCCCGTATGACCACGCACCGCGAACCGTTCGACTCGGTGCTCGACACCATCGGTGAGACGCCGCTCGTTCGGGTGCAAGAATCACCCGACGAGGTGCCCGTCTACGCCAAACTCGAGTCGTTCAATCCCGGCGCGAGCATCAAAGACCGCATCGGGAAGTATATGCTCGAACAGATGCTCGAATCGGGCGAACTCCCCGAAGGCGGGACCGTTATCGAGCCGACCGCCGGTAACACCGGTATCGGACTCGCCGTCGCCGCCGGACAACTCGGTATCCGCGCCGTCTTCGTCGTTCCCGAGCGTTTCAGCGTCGAAAAACAGACGCTCATGCGCGCGCTCGGCGCCGACGTGGTGAACACGCCTACCGAAGACGACATGGCTGGCGCTATCGAACGCGCTCACCAACTCGCCGACGAACTCGACGACGCGGTCGTCCCACAACAGTTCTCGAACCCGCTGAACCCCGAGGCGCACTACGAGACGACCGCCCCGGAAGTTTACGACGCGCTCGACGACGAAGTCGGTGCGCTCGTCGCCGGATGCGGAACCGCTGGCACGCTCATGGGAATGGCACGATACGGCCGCGAACACCACGAAGACACCTTCGTCACCGCCGTCGAGCCTACGGGGTCGCTCTACTCGACGCTTCACGACCGCGACGTGGAGGAAGCACCCTACAAGACCGAAGGTATCGGCACACACGACACCGATACGAACGAACTATTCGACCCCGAGTTAGTCAACGAAATCGTCCAGATTTCTGACCGCGACAGCCACGCGGAGATGCAACGACTCGCCGCAGAAGAGGGGCATCTCGTCGCGTCGAGTGCGGCCGCGAACTCTCTCGCCGCGCTCGACGTGGCCGAACGCGCCGCCACCGGTGAAATCGACCTCCCGTACGATTCTGTCGTCACCGTCTTCCCCGACTCCTCGGAGCGCTACCTTTCGAAGGGTATCTACGGCGACTTCGAGTCGTGGGAAGGATAACAGGAAGCTTCCGCTCGTTCTGACTCGATTTTATCCGACGAGCCGCGAGTGTTCGACTTTGAAACACGTGTCCTGAACGTAGTCGAGACCGGCCGCTTCGGCACGTGCACCAGCCTCGTCGTCTCGGATACCGAGTTGGAGCCAGACGGCTTCGATGTCGCCGCGGGACTCGGCACGGTCGATGGCGTCGTCTACGATGTCTCCCGCTTCGGCAGACGGCCGGAACACGTCTACGAGGTCGATATCCGCTTCGACGTCTTCGAGCGAGTCGTACGCGGTCTCTCCGAGGATTTCGTCGTGGAATGGATTGACCGGAATCACTCGGTAGCCGTGTCGTTGCATGTACGCGGGAATATCGTGTGCCGCCTTTCCTTCGGTCGCAGAACAGCCGACGACGGCGATTGTTTCGTGGTCGAAGAGCGCGCGCAACGCCTCGTCACTCGTGATGGGCATAGTCGTGTGATGACGGCCAGCGGATAAAAAATCAAGGCGAGCGTGCGTTCCAGGTGCAGTCGCTCTGTCGGATGCTGGGCGACACCGTATGGTGCACTGAAGAATACAAAACAACACGCTACGGAGATGGAACTCTACGACGAGCGGCGTCGAAACAGAAGATTCGTTAGTGGTCGGCGAGGCGGATGTCGGGTGCGGCGTCCTCGTGGGTCGTAATAATGCCGTCGAACAGCTGTTTGATGGTATTCATCGTCCGGTCGTCGTGGGCTTCGGCGTCGATAACGAACAGTCCGAGTCCACCGACGCTCTGAATGCGTCCGGTAAAGACGTGGAGGAATCGGAACACCGTCTGGAGGTCGGCGTACATCAGGAGTGTCGAAAGCGAGTGCAGTACGATTCGGTTCTGCTCTAACCCGCGTTCTTGATAGAACTCCTGGAGGACCTCGGAAAGCTTGATTCCGATACCGGTCATGTCAACCGGAGACGACGTGTATCTGATGCGCTCGTCGTCGCGGACCTCGCCGACGCCTTGCTGTTTGGTCACACAATCGATGACCGAGACGGGGTGCTTTTCGTACTCGACGCGCTTGCCGAAGTCCTTGAGGATGCGGTCTGCGCCGTCTTTCGTCGTGACGATAATTGCGCCGTCCTCGCTTCGTGTCCCCTCCGCAAGAATATCGAGCGCCAGCGACCGCTTGCCAGTCAGCGGCGGGCCACTGATAAGCAGGTTCGTTCCCGGTTCGACCTCGGTGTCAAGGTCCGCGCCAAGCTTATACATGCGAGTACCTCGGCTCAGTGTCGCCGACTCCGAGGGGCACAATCGCATGACGCTTCCGCTCGCCGGGAGTCATCGGATAGTACGACCATACGGTGAACTGGTAATATTCTTTTTGATTGGAGAGTCGGATGTTCTCACTGTCGGGACGTTCTCCTGAGAGTGTTACGGTCTCGCTAGATTCGCTCGTCATGGGGCGACCCCCAAAGATGCGGCTCGGCCGACGATAAACGCGAACGCGGCCAGAAACATGCCGTGTTTGAGTCGGCGCTGTGCGAGGGGTGGGTCGTCGAACGACTGCGCGATAGCCACGAGCATCACGATATCGGCTGGGACGACCAATCCGAGATACGCCACTCCGAACGCGCCGTTGAGAAACGGCACCGCGCTCGCGGCGACGGCAACGAGGAGCACAGCGCCGCCGAGAAACAGCGACGTCTGCTCGCCGACGACGATTGGAAGCGTTCGAAGCCCCTCTTTTTTGTCGCCGGCGATGTCCTCTACGTCTTTGACGATTTCGCGGGTGAGCGTCGCCAGCGCGGCGAGCAGACACAACACGAGCGCGCCGAGCGGGTTGCCGATGGCGGCTCCGCCAAAGAGGAACGTCGAGCCCGTAAGTGCGGCGACGACCACGTTTCCGACACCCGGTAGCCCTTTGAAAAACTCCGTGTAGGCGAGCAGTGCGACGAGGTTTACTACCGCGATGGCAATCGCAGTGAGCGGTAAGATGAGCGCCGAGACGATGGCCCCGCCGAACAGCGCGACGCTGAACCACTTGGCCCCCGCGGGCGTGACTGCTCCGCGGGGAATCGGTCTATCCGGCCGGTTGACACGGTCGATATCGCGGTCGAAGTAATCGTTGACCACATTGCCCGCGCCCGTAGCGAACACGGTTGCGAGGACCGCGGCGACGACGACGAGCGTATCACCGAGTGACGCCCCGGCGACGAACGCCCCCGTAAAGGTGAGGACGCCCGCGGCGACGGCGTTTCCCGGTCGGGTGAGTTCGACGAACCCACGCGCCCGCGCTCCGAGAGACATACCGGGTACTGTATTGAGGGTAGGTATAAAAGGCGCGGAGTCGCCGCCGCGAATCAATCCATTTAAAACAATCCGCAACAGACGAAGTTGTGTAGGGCGCTTAGCTCAGTCTGGACAGAGTGCTTGGCTTCGGACCAAGTTGCCGTGGGTTCAAATCCTGCAGCGCCCATGATTCTCCGTCATGTTGTGAAGCCCAGTAAAATCGCCGCACAAGCTGGATTCATCACCCTCACACATCGTTTCTCAGGTCGATTTGAACACGTCACACCATGCGCCTCCACTACGTCTTGCGATTCGCTAGAGCCGTTCGTGCGTGATGTATTGAACCCCCAGAAGCACTTACACTCGTGAACAGTTCCGTCCTCATCTTCCGGAAGGCGGAGATGCGAATCAGCGGCCACTGCGTCTTTGAGCTACGAGGCGTCGATGAAGACCAACCCGCCCTCAAAATCCGCCACCGAGAAGAAACTAGAACCGCGCTCAAAAACGAAGAAGACGGCGATCGGGATGTCTTGGTTGCTCCGACCCGGTTGTCACAGCGCCCCGTTCTTACTCGTCACGAAATACCCGACTGTTTCACCGTGGTGGTCGGTTTCGTCGTCACCACTTTGTTCTTCTTCGACTTGAACGGTGACGCCATTCGCGTCGAGATCTTTGTACCGGAGGGTGGCCGTGTCGCCGTCGTTGATCGTTTGCATGTCCGCAACGAAGGCCGGTGAGGAATAACTCCCGTCGAAGCCGAGTTGCGTCCAGTCGTCGGTCACGTTTTCGTGGTGACCCACTTCAACCTCGGTCCCACTGAGCGTCGTCCGACCGGGTTCGATGGCGATGTAGGCGGTAATCTCGTCGCTGTGCGCGTTTGGATTGGCGGCCTGTTCCTGCAGTCGGACCTCGAAGTCACCGGTGCCGACGTGAGTGTTGCGCGTCACGACCGCGTCCGACTCGTTCACCGTTTGCGTCTGCGTGAAGACGACTGGTTTCGTATCGAACGTCGATTCGAACGTGTGTTCGGTGAGTGCTTCGTCAGTCGTGACCGTGCCAGTTTCGAAGACGGTCCCATCATCCGTCGATCCACTCCCCTGCTCAACCACGAGATAGGAGATAGTTTCCGGCTGGTGGTCAGCAGGAGTATACTCCCACTCCTCGGTTTTGTACTCGAAGCCGCTGCTAGTCACGTTCTTGACACGGGTATGACAGGGGTTCTCGCCGTTCTTCTGTGAAACCGGCTTCATCACGACGACCGGGTTAGAATACTCGTTGTTTAAGGTGACGTGCTGCCACGTGTCTGCGTCCTGTGAGACCGTTCCGACCTCGGCGGTGAGCGCCCCATCGTCAGACCGTGGATGGCCGATGTCCGAGACGGGTTCGTCGGTACCGTAGTGGTTGTTGGTGAACTCGACGTTCGTCCAGTCGTCCTGCGGGATGTTGTACTGACGGCACGGTTGTCCGTTTTCGTCAACGTTGGTGTCGTCGGGTTGGGTCTGGCCGTCGGGAAGTGTGTGATAGAACCAGTTGTTTTCTAGCACGGCTTTATCGGACGGGACACCGCGGATTGTCACAGCTTCCTGCCCAACATCGTAGACGTAACTCTCCGAGAACTGGAACGTGTTGTGGTGAATAGAGATGGTTTTCCCTGCTTGTTTACCATCCGTAACGTTCCCCGTTTCTTCGCCGTGCATATCGAACGCATGGCTCACCGTATTGGGACCAACTAGATTATACCGCGCTTCGTAGCTACAGTCTGGCTCACCAGTTCCTGCGATTGAATGGCGGTTTTTATCGAAATAGTTCCATTCGATCGTCGGGTTGCCAACTGTAACTACCACGCCATATCCGAATCCTTCCATCTGGTTGTTGTGGAGGCTATTGTGGTGAATGTGAGTATCGACGGCATAGCCTCCAACGGCGCCGGACATGATCGGTGCTCGCGGCCAGCCGTACAGCTGACAGTTATCGATCTCCACGTTCGAACCGAGGATGAAAAATCCTAATGTTGCATTCTTGCTCATCGCGTCCGAATCCCGGCAGTCGAGGCCGTTCTGCCCTTGGCAGTCGCCGGGGTTGAAATAGTCCGCCCGTGGTCCTTGCATTCGAAGGCCGGTGATTCGCACCCCGTCACCTCGAACTTCAAAGACGGGTTCGTCGTTTTCTGCGATATCTTCCGTGTACAGGCGTCCACCCGGGGCACCGTTTATTCCCCGACCGCTGGCGAGTGTCACCCCGGAGCTAATTCCAATGTTTTTCGTGGAGTCGAGGTCGATCGAGACGTCGTTCGGAATATAGACCGTGTCGCCGTTCGATGCATGGTCGAGCCTATCGAGAAGCTCGTTTTTCGTGGTGGCAGTGTAGTTTCCACCGGAGACCTTCCGCTCGTATTGGTTGCCTCCGCCAATGCGAGAATCGGCCGGTGCGGGGTCGGGGACCGGTGACGGTGCTGCCCGGGCAACCCCGTCACTATCACCGAACGTCGCTGGGACGGTAGCGATCCCAACCGTAGCGAGTCCCGCTCGCAGATATGTACGCCGTGAAATGAAACGCCGCTTCGAATTGTCGTTCTGTTGATGGTTGTTCACCATAGAAAAAGTTGCCAAGGGCCAAAATATCAATCTTCCCCACTTATTTTCTAACTGTCTATATGAGTGTGTTTATAAACGCAGTTCGATATAGCAAACAGCTTCGTTTGGTCTCGACTCTCTTGTTTTATTCCTCCTGAAGAACGAGTGATTTCCACCGCACATCGTTTTCGACCTATCTATCGCGGCTTCGATACGGTCTCAGACACTGCTCGAACTCATGGTCTCATCCCTCTCTTCTGGTGCTCAGACTGGCATGTTTGTGGATTCTATCTACCGAGTGTTTTGATGGGGTACTTCGTGACGGGCTACACTTCCATTTCCTTTTAAACACGATTTCCATACAGTGACCAAACATCGCCGGGGGTGTTTCACGGGTGAGTTCTTCGGTAACGTGCTAACATCCACGACCAAAACCGGAAAGCACAACTTCGACAGCATTCAGCCGTCAGTCCGGAATCGTCTCCCGGAGTACCATCTCACCGAGACATCTCGTGCACACCGTGCACATGTGCACGGGATACATTGAGTACCTGCCACTTCGGTTTCTGATTTGATGTCTGACGATCAAGACGTTTCCCGACGGAAGCTACTGTTGACCGCTGGCGGACTCGGCAGTACGGCGCTCGTCCCGTCTGTCGCGGCGGCAGAGTCCGACGACACGCACAAACCGACGAAGGCAGAAGTTCAGCAGGCGCTTGCCGAGATGGACATGCAACCAACGAAGCAGTCCGCAGGTGCCCGCAGTGCCGTTGGCACGCTGTCTTCGTCGCCAAGTTCTCTCGAAGACGCAGATATCTACGTCGGAGAGAACAAGAACGCGCGAACGCCGATGGGCAAACCCTTCGCGGTCGAGACTTACGAGGAGTCACTGACGCGTGAGGCACCGCCGGGCTTCCCAAAACACTACTTCGATGACGACGCGGTGACGGCGGACAGCGTCTCAACCGCCAGCCTCCCGTCGTTCTATCTCAGAGAGAATTTCGGAGAGCTCTCGTTTGGTGAGTATTCGTTCAAGGTCGGCTTCGGGATGGGCGTCGATATCAACGCGAGTCCCAAGGGGTTTGAGGCTGAAGCGTCTGTTGACCTGCACGTCGGCGGGGCGACGGTCTCACTTTCGAGTTTCGGTATCGGGTACGGCAAAGAAGGAAGCATGTTCTGCTTTTCGCCCTCGACGAAGTGGAACATGATCGACATCGACTTCGACGTGTGCCCGGTCATCTCGTTCAAGGGATCGGAGTTCAAGGTCGGTGGGCGGCTGAAAGTCTGTGCCGCACCGCCGTGTGGACCGCTCAACTGCAAGTACTGCCAGAAGGTCTATCTGGACTTCTCCAAACACGTCCCCCTGCCGTAATCCGGCGTGACCGCCGGGGGAGTACTTCTATAACCGCTGACTGGTCCGCTCAAACGCGTACAGATGCATGTCAGCGTGATTGACGGTGTGACGGGAGAAAGGCCATCACGCCTAAAGTATACCCCGTCGACGACACGTCACCGGTCGGGACCGTCCGTGATTCGAAATCAATAGTTAAACAAAGAAACAAACCACCATCGATGCTGGACTATCTCGGCTCGTTGCTCGCGGGGTTGCTCATCGTGTGGCTGTTTGGAGTGCCAGCATTCAACAGCGCCGGCCATCTGCTCGATACCGCAATCGTGCTCCGGGCGCTCCCCTCCAACGCTGTTTCCGAAGTGGCGGAAGCGACTGACGGCGACGCGGTAGCAATCGAAGGTGAAGTCGTCGTCAACGAACCCGCTGGAGAAGCCGACCGTCTCGTAGACCAGACCGACGAGACGGTTGGTCTCTACGTTTGGCGGACTGTGAAGCCGGATATGAACAACACTATCGACGTCGGGTCGTGGACGAACCTCGACTCGTGGTCGCTCCGGGAGACGAGACGGCCACTCGACAGTGGGGTGGAGTGGGGACAGTTTAGTGTCCACAACAGTGACGAATCACTCTACGTGGACCCTACGTGGCTCCGAGAGCAGTACAACACCGTCTCGTTCCCTATCGAGATGGGTGGCTGGGTCGGAATCGAATCAGCACGGTTTAGACACTGGGTCTGGTCGTCGCCCGCCCTTCGGTTGACTGGCGACGAGACGACGCGAACGTTCGACCAGATACCTGATCTATTCGAGAATATCGACGCGACGAAGTATGACGACTACCACCTCAATTCGCGTCCTGTTCGGGACGGCGATACGGTGACCGTACTCGGCCGCTATACCGTCGAAAACGGCGAGCGCGTCATCCGCGGCGGCGACGGCGCCCCACTGGCAATTTCCGACCAAGGCCTCGACGAATACCGCCGATACCTTCGGCGACGACTCCTCAAACATGGACTCAGCGGTGTGATAGCCGTCACGATCCCGTTTGCACTCTTCATTTTATTCTAGAAAATTTAATGAAATTAATTGTCTCGAATCCCCGACCCAGCGTCTTCGCCCACAGTCTGCACTCTGAGAGCAACTGTACACTCACAAGTTAGCTACCGTCCATAATGGATAACCGATGAAAATAAACGACTCCAATCGATGATCGACCGGCTCGGCCTGTGGTTTGTGTGCGGGATTATTCTCTGGGTGTTTGGGACGCGTATATTCGACAGCGCCGGGCACCTGCTCGACACTGCAATCGTGCTTCGGTCGGTGTCCGCTGACGGACCTGACGAAGGGGGGACGCTCGATAGCGAACCAGTAACGATCGTGGGCGAGGTCGTCGTCACCGACCCCGCTTGGGCGGCCGACCGCGTCGTTGACGAGTTCGACCGGGGCGTTGGTGCCTATCTCTGGCGCACGACAGCGCCGTCCAAAGAGGGAAATACCATCGACTTCGACACGTGGTCTGTACAACCGGCGAGACGCAACCGCGACACCGGGCTAGAGTCGGGTCAGTTCAGCGTCGCTACCGGCACCGACTCGCTCCGTGTGGACCCGTCGTGGCTCCAAGAACAGTACGATACCGCCCGACTCCGTGAGCTATCTCCCGGCTGGAGCAACTGGATCACGTTCAGACATAGCCTGTGGAAATCCCCCGCAGTCCATCTGACTACCGACGAGACAATACGAACGTTTGACCAAGTACCGGACCTATTCGAGAATATCGATGCTGAACCGCTCGAAGACTATCAACTTCATTCCATCCCGGTTCGAGACGGCGAGACAATAACGGTATGTGGTCAATACACCGTCGAAAACGGCGAGCGCGTCATCCGCGGCGGCGACGGCGCCCCACTGGCAATTTCCGACCAAGGCCTCGACGAATTCCGTCGATACCTGCGGCGACGGCTCCTCAAACACGGATTCGGCGTCGTTGCGCTCTCGGCCACGATAGTGGCTATTTGGTACTCCCTGTAGTGAGTTTGTCGCCCAACGGCTCGGGTCCTTGCCACGCGAGTATTTAAAACATATTTATATTCCATTTTAATATAAAAGAACCTGAACATAAACAATCTTGTATATGACGAGATACATATCTTCGTGCTTCCATGACTAGTGGACGTACCACGGACGGACGTAAGCCCGACCCGGACGACGCGGCCGCCCAAGCCACGGACGGCGAGTCGCCGTTGGAGGACACGCTCGCGGACCTTGCGCTGTTCACGCGGTCACCGGTTCCCCTCCGAATCCTCGACTGTCTGGACGAATCGCCCCGCACGACGACGCAGTTGGACGACGCGCTCGACGTCCACCGGACGACACTCAAACGGAATCTCGAACGTCTGCGAGAGCGCGAATGCGTCCGGAGCAACCCTATCGAGCGCGGCCACAGGATAACGTCCGTGGGCCGTCTGTATCTTCGGGGGCTTGAGGAGGTAGTAGAGACCGCACGGGACGCCGACAGACTTGCGACCGTTCGCTCCGGGTTTCCCGAGGAGTTACCGGGAGACGTCGCGTACCTGCGGGACTGCCGCATCACGACCGCCGCTCCGTATAACCCTCACGCGCCGCAAGAGCGCCTACAGCGACTCCTCATCAAAAGTGGGTCGGTCCGCCTGTTCGCACCTCAGTTCCCGCCACACTATCTCGAAATACTGACTAGCCGAACCGAAGACACTGCCGCGTGCGAACTCGTCATCCCCGCTCCGGTCGTTGACTACCTGAAGACGGTTCGACCGTCGCTCGTAGAGCGCGTGGTTGCGAGCATGACGGTCTACGGTGCCGACGAACTGACAGACATCGCCGTCGGTGTCGGCCACGTGGACGAGCGACCGGTAATCGTCGTATACGACGACAACAAGCACGTTCAGGCCGTCGTGGAAGTTCCGACCGACAGGTCGCCCGTACGCGAGTGGGTGCGCGACCAGTACCGGGACCGTCGGCAACGGGCATCGGTCGTCACGAACTGAGTCAGGTGGGCCGTTTCGGGCGGTGGGTCTCGGCGGCAACTCGGCCCGAATCTATCTTTCACTTCAATGTAACGTACGTCAGGAACCCAATCGCCACCAACTGCAACGCTCGAAGCGCCAAAATCGCCTGCTGGACGACCGGGTCGCCGGAGTACAGCATCTGCGTGCTGAAGAAGAAATACATCGCAAGGGCGTTCTCAAGCAACAACGTCGCGCCGAAGGCGATCAACCCGAGCGTCAGTGTGGACTCGAAAGTCCGGTAGTTGCGGACCCAGACGGCCGTCAGCAGGAGTAACAACAGGATGCTAACGCCGGAGAGTACCGTTGCAATCGTGAGGGTTGGGGTCATTGCCATGATTACTCTATTTTGGAGACGATGGTCTCGAACTGGTCGCGGTGTTGCTCGAATCGGTCCGTGAAAAAGTACATCGTGCCGTACGTTTCGTCGCCGGTTTCGAGAATATCGTGTTCGACGAGCAGGTCGAGATGGTAGCGGACGGTGTTGTAGTCCATCCCGAGCACGTCGGACAACTGGTTGGCGTTTCGTGGTCGCTCCGAGAGCGCGCGAATAAGCTTCGCCCGAGTCGTGCCGCCGCGCGACCCGGCAAATAAGTACCAGAGCGCCTTCTCCATCCGAGTTCACTCCAACGTTCTGAGAGGAGTCGTAAATACGTAGTCATCACCCGTCGGTCATCGGACCGTTCGCGTCACCCACCCCGACGGACCACTCGGGAAGGGTGATGCCTCTGTTTCGGACTGGAGTGTGCCCGTTCCGTCGGTCGCCCGAACGACGACTTCGTGTTCGCCTCCGGGCGGGTCGTAGCTGTACGTCCACTGTCGCCACACGTCGGTTCCGGGGAGGTCCTCGGAAAGCGTCGCCTCGGCCCACGTTTCGCCGCCGTCGGTCGAAACCTCGACGCGCTCGATGCCGCGGACGCCGGCGTAGGCGTGGCCACCGACCTGCTTGCGGCCGTCGTCGAGGTCGGAAACGACGTGGAGTTTGGCGACCGTGTTGACCGGGCCGGTGCCGTGCCAGCCGCGTTCCTCCCAGTAGCCGTCTACGTCCTGTTCGAGCAGTTCGATTTCGGTGAGCCACTTGACGTTGATTTCACCCCAGTGGCCGGGGATGAGCGCCCGAGCGGGATAGCCGTGCCCGCGGGGAAGCGGCTCGCCGTTCATGCCGACGGCTAAAAAGCCGTCTTCGAGGGCCGAACGCGGGAACGATTCGTAGAAGCCGTCGGCGGCGCGGAGCATCACACAACACTCGTCGGCCGGCCCGGCGGGCTCGACGAGGTCCATAATCGGAACGCCGGTCCACAGCGCGTTGTCCATCTTTTTGCCGTTGAGCGCTTCGCCGACGCACCGAAGCGAGACGAATCTGTGCTCGACTTCCATCTCGGCGATGTTCGCGTACGAGTAGGAAACCGCGTTGTCAACCGCGCCGGTGACCGTCAGCGACCACTCGTCGGCGTCGATTGTCGGGTTGGTCGAGTTGATATCGACCTCATAGAACTCGTCGCTCACGAGCGGTTCGAGTCCCGGAACGTCGAGGGAGTTCTCGGCCGCCCCCGCGAGGAGCGTCTCGACTTCCGGGTCCACCCACGGCGGGGTCCCGTCGAGCACTGTCTCCGCTGGGACCTGCGTTGATTGTGACGCGCCGAGCGCGTAGCCGCCCGCGACGAGCGGGACGGAACTCGCAATCGCGGCGAGAAGGCGGCGACGGCTCGCAACTGGCTCGCCGATACGGGCGGCGAGAGCCGTGCCTCGCTGACTGGTGATGAAGTCGGCGGCGAGCACGACGAGACCGGTCGAGGCGCCCGCAACGACCGAGGCGAAAAACGCCGCGGTGATACCGAACGAGATGAGCGCGGTGACCGCCCCCGCGACGAATCCGGCCGCAGGGGACGCCGTGCGGTTCCCAACCGCCGAGCCGAGCAGTGCGGCTCCGGCGAAGAGCACGGCCGAAATCCCCACTGCGAGAGCGACGTTGAGCTGACTGCCGAGGTCGCCGAGTACGACGATACTGAACGTGATGACCTGGCCGGGAAGCGTCCGCGCCATGAAGCCCGCAATCGGGCCGGCGATAAACGCGGGCGTGAACGAGGCGACGGCGAAAGAGCCGGCGACCCCTGCAACACCCGCGAGGAGCGCGACGGCGAGCGATTCGTCCGCGGGGTAACCGACGATGGAACGTGCGTGTCGAGACATTGGAATGTTGGGCGGACTCACTTGGCGTGCGGACGTTAGCCGTCCATCATCTCGCCCGTCGAGACGGTGAGCTTGATCACCGAGGCGGTGTCGGGGTAGTCGAAGCCGTCGTCAACGTCGTCGATGCGGCGGACCACGCCGTCCTCGGCCGGTCCCGTGTCCGGGCCGGACTGGCGGGGTGCCTGATTCGCTCCGACGCCGGGTTCTTCGTTGACTTCGGTGCCGGCGTCCCACAGGATGAGACGGTCTGTCAGGTCGCCTTCGACGGGTTGGTCGCCGTCGAAAAGCGGGATACCACTCGTCTCGGGCGCGTAGAACAGGTCGTTCGACTGGACGAACATCGTCGCCAGCGAGAGTCGTTGGCCGGCGTGCGCCTCGACGGAGAACGTGTAGGCTCCCCCCGGCGTAATCGGGCCGGGTTCGTCGCCGCCCTCCGGGACCGCCGCCGCGCCCGCCGACTCGACGCTCATCGACGCTTCTTCGACCAAGCCATCGGGACCGCCGTCTTCGGCGAGGGTCTCCAGACCGGGGCTTGCCGCCTCGCCTTCGGTAAACAGCGAGGCGTCTTCGCCGTGGACCGCGTAGGCGACCGGCGCGAGCACGCCGGGTTTCGACCCGTCGGAGGTCTGGAGCGTCTCGGCCGTCGAGACGTTTTCGACGCGGACGGTGAGCGTGGTTGCCATCGTGCCGTCCGAGTCGTCCATGGACTCGTTATCCATACTTCCGTCGTCCATCCCCGCCTCGGTTCCCTCGGTCATCTCCTCGTCCGTCGTGGGCTGACTGCCGCCCGTGTTGCCGGCGTCGGTGCATCCTGCGAGTGCCGCCGTTCCGACCACACCAACGCCAACGAGGAACTGCCGTCGTGTCGCGTCTTGCTTCATGACGAATAGACAAGGAACGGGGGTGGGATTATTGATTTTTCAAAGTCACATCAAGGTTAGTGTGAATTCAGACAAAACTTCGTCGCAACTCTTTCTCGAATCGTTCTAGAATTCGTCTCAGCCGCTCGGCTCCGGATGCGGTCTCGTGTTTTCGTCTTCAAAAACGTCCGCGTCGGCGGTTCTCGCGCGCTGTCGGCTACGTGTCGAGGTGTTCGATACCCTGTTTCGAGACGTTCGCGCGCGTGACTTCGTCGTCCATCCACTCGGGGGCGTCGTCGTCTTTATCTTCGACCCACGCCCAGCCTTCGTAGATGTGCACCTTATCGGTGCCTCGCTCCCGGAGTTTCAGTGTCGCCTTCCCGTCCACGTCGTCGAGGCTTGGCGCGGGATGGAGTCGCCGGGCGGCCTTCAACGCCGCCTGCCGAGGGTACTTGCCGCTGAATACGCTCGTCTCTTCGCCGTCGTCCTCCACGAGGACGAAGTTGCGTTTGCCATCTTCTCGAACCATGAACATCTGTAGCACGCACGTCGAATTAGTAGTTCGTGTCAATTTGGGGGTTCGGCGGCGATTCGGACGGTGAATTCACGAGCGACGCGAGTCGCACGCGGTGGAATGCAACCGCCGCCGACCCGGTTCGTTCGGGATAGCCGGGACGGGTTACGTCGCCCGCCGAATCGACCGCCGACCGAACGACCGCGACGACCCGGTAGATTCGTTCGACCGTCGGATACGGTCGGACGCCTTCGTAGCCCTCGCGGAACGCGCGCCGAAGCGCGGACCCGTCTGCAACGTACCAGTCGGCGACGAGGTGTTCGACCTTCGCAACGCCGAGTCCGGGGGTGGCCGCGAGCGGGTTCCCCCAGTCGAGGACGGCAGAGACGGCGTCGTCTGCGACCAGCGCGTTCCCGGGCCTGAGGTCCCACGGATACAGCACCGCCGGGGGAGACGCCGGGAGCGACGCGGTTTCGACGGCGTCGTACAACCTCTGCCGAAGTGAATCGAACGTCGGCGGCAGTGCGTCGATGCCGTCGCGCGCGTACGTAGCAAACCACGAGCGCCAGTCGGTCGCGCCGTCGGCGTAAAACTCGGCTATCGAGTCGTCTCCGAACGTGTCGAGCGCGCCGTAGCCGTCGAACGAAAACGCGTCGTGGAGTTGGCCCAACCCGCGGCCGAACGTGCGTGCGACCTGCATCTGGGTCGCCGTATCGAGCGAGACGAACCGTTCGTGGAGTTCGTCGCCGACTGCGCGCTCGACGATGGCGTATCCGTGGCCCGCCACTGTTCCCGTCGCAAGGACGCGGGGAACCGGAAGCGACGTTCGCTTCCGAACCGCTCGCGCGAGACGGACTTCGAGGCGGAGCGACTCGGGGTCAGAGACGAGTTGCACGACGACCGTCTCGCCGTCTGCGAACGTCACGAGCGTTGTCCGCTTGTGGTTCCCGCTTCGCATCGGGGAGACCGCTCCGATGCGTTTCGTCGGAAACTCGCGTTCGACCGCGGCCGCGACGTAGTTCATGGAGGTATTGTAAGGATGACAACAACAAATATGCACCGGCTGGATTCGTGGGTCACGAGCGACACAAAATCACGTCGTCGACGGTGTCAATCAGTAGTGGTGTCGGGTGGACGGGACCATCGGCTCGGTGGACAACCCTATCGACGGTTACGGCCGCGCGTCGAATATCTCGCCAAACTCGTGAAGCGACCGAAGGACGTACTCAGGCGTGTACGCGCCCGGGTCGAGGTCGTTTGCTTCCGTGTTATCCTCCGGACACCACGCGGCGTCGAGACCGGCGCGTTGTGCGCCGCCGACGTCGAACTCCAACGAGTTGCCGACGTACAGGCTCGAATCGGGGGCGACGCCGAGTGCGTCGAGCGCCCGGTCGAAGGGGTCCGGATGCGGCTTTCGACGCGGCATGTCACCGGCGAAGACGACCACGTCGAACGCGCCGTCGAGACCGAGCGAATCGAGTTTGACCGACTGTCTGCGCTCCGGGCCGTTCGTGACGAGACCGATGTGAGAGCGGGTGCGGGCCGTCGACAGCGCCGCCTCCGCACCGGGGAGAAACGAGACGGCGGTGTGGTCAACCGTCTCGATGAATCCACGGGCTAACGCCGTCGTATCGACCGAGTCGCGGCCGTACTTCGCGGCCACGCGTTCGAACCCCGACGCGAGGTGTCCTTCGGGGTCGTCGGGGTCCGGTGGGTCGTCGAGGGCGGCCCAGAGGTCGGTCGGCTCGCCGAATCGCTCGATACCGGCGGCGGCGAACGAGCCGTCGTATATCGTCTCGCCGCTCTGGTCGTTCGTACAGAGTGTCCCGTCGAGGTCGAAGAGTATCGCGTCGAAAGATGCCACCGTCGAGTTACGACGGCGAGGAATAAAACGCTCGTCCTCACACGGGAGTCAATCGGCGTGGGCACTGCGGCTGTGGCTTCGGACCCCGAAGCGAAACGATTCGAACGATTCGGGTCGTCAGATGCCCTTGTCGAGCAGTTCGCGGGCGATGACGTTCTTTTGAATCTCCGAGGTCCCTTCGTATATCTGCGTAATTTTCGCGTCGCGGTAGAGGCGCTCTACGTCGTGGTCGTTGACGAAGCCGGCTCCGCCGTGAATCTGGACGGCCTCGTCTGTGACGTCGGTCGCAACGTCGGACGCGAACTCCTTTGCCATCGACGCCAACGCGGTCAACTGCCCCTCGTCGTTATCGACGCTCCACGCGGATTTGTACGTGAGTTGCCGGGCCGCTTCGGTCGCGGTGTGCATCTCGGCGAGTTTGTGCTGAATCGCTTGAAACTCGCCGATAGAGCGACCGAATTGCTCGCGTTCTTCGGCGTATTCGAGCGCCTGCTCGCAGGCACCTTTGGCGATGCCGACGGCTTGGGCGGCGACCGAGGTTCGCGTCTCGTCGAAAAACTGCATGAGTTGAAGGAACCCCATGCCGCGGGTGCCGACGAGGTTCGATTCGGGGACGCGTACGTCGTCGAAGATGAGTTCGGCGGTGTCGCTGGCGCGGATGCCCATCTTACCGGTGATTTTCTCGGCCGAGAAGCCGTCGCGGTCGGCCTCGACGATAATCTGCGAGAAGCCCGAGTAGCGGTCGTCCGCGTCGGGGTCGGTCTGGCACAGCACGACGAAGTAGTCGCCGACGCTTCCGTTCGTAATCCACATCTTGTTGCCGTTGATGACCCACTCGTCGCCGTCTTTCTCGGCGGACGTCCGGACCGACGTTACGTCCGACCCGGCCTGCGGTTCGCTGATTGCCGCACCCATGACCGACTCGCCGTCAACGATGGGCGGCAGAAAGCGCTCTTTTTGCTCGTCGGTCCCGAAGTTGATGATGGCCTCCGCGCCGAACCCGGCGCTCGTGATACAGAGCCCGATACCGGGGTCAACCGCGAACAACTCCTCTGTGACGAGCGCGTTTTCGAGCGACGTGTAGCCGACGCCGCCGTATTCGACGGGGAAGTGCGCCCCCGTCAGTCCCATCTCGGCCGCCTTCTGAACGATTTCGTAGGGGTACGTCTCGGACTCGTCGTACTCGCTTGCGACGGGCGCAATCTCGTTTTCGGCGAACCGCCGAACCTCGTCTCGGATGGCTCGCTGTTCGTCTGTGAGGTTGTATTCCATGATTGTTAATCACAAACCTATTCAATAATGTTTGTGACACTACAAACAACGAACTCTCCGTTTATACAAAATGGCCGATACCGGGACGTTTGAAACCGCTCCCTCAGTTTTTGGGATTTTTTTTATCGCCCGCTTCGTTTCAGGTGTTCAACTCCTCTTCGACGAGGGAGACCGCGTGCGAGACGGCCCCGACGGACGTGAGATGGCCCGCGCCGACCGTCGCTTTCATCGCCTTCGCGGCGCTCCCGCGGAAGATGCTCGGGCCGACCTGTGCGACCGCGCCGTCGCCGACAGAGACAATCCAGCCGGGGACTTCGAAGCGGTACGAATTGGGTCGCGGCGGGAAGTCGTTTTCGTCGCCGTACTCGTCGTGTTCGACCTGCGCGGCGATGCTCTTTGCGGCGGTCTTTGCCTCTCGGAGCGCCGCCGACGCGCTCGCGGGGACTGGTTCGCCGTCGGCGTCAACGACGCGGGCGGCATCACCGACGACGAAGGTTCGAGGGTCGATTCGGAGGTCGGCACGGACGGGCGGGCGCTCGCCGGCCATCGCGCCGTTGCCCGCGATGCCGCCGGTCCAGACGAGCATGTCGTAGTTGAACCGGCCGGTGTCGGTCTCGACGGTCGTCTCCGTGACCGACTGCACTGCCGTTTCGGTCCGGAGTTCGACACCTCGGTCGAGGAGTTCGTCGCGGACCGCTCGCTGGAAGTTTTCGGGGAACGACGGCGCGACCGTCTCCAACTGCTCGACGAGGACGATATCGGTGTTGGCGTCTTCTTCGTCGCGGAGCGCGGCGAGTTCGCCGGCGACTTGGACACCCGAGAGTCCGGCCCCGCCGACGACGATGGTGCCGCCTTCGTCGCAGTCGTCGAAAAAGCGGGCGCGGATGTCCGCGGCGTGGTCGAGGCGTTTGAGCGGCACCGAGTGCGCTTCGAGTCCGGGGATGTCGTAGTAGGCGGTCTCCGCGCCGAGACAGACGGCGCAGTAGTCGTAGTCGAGCGCGTCGCCGTCGGCGAGGCTGACGGTGCGAGCGTCGCGGTCGATGTCTTCGACTCGTTCAACGACGACTTCGGCGCGCTGGAGGGCGTCGTCGAGCGGGACCTGAATCGCGTCGGCGACGGCGGGACGCCGAATCGCGCGGTGAACTTCGTGTTGGACGAGGTGGTGCGGAGCGTCGTTCACCACGGTCAAGTCGGCGTCGGCAGGAAGTCGGCGTTCGAGGTCGCGGGCGAGCGTGAGTCCCGCGTACCCGGCACCGAGAACCAAGACACGCATGGCTGTACCTTGGACGCGACAGAAAAGAGCGTGACGGCGGTTGGTCCTTTAGAACAGGGCGTCCGATTCGTCGAGAATCTCGGCGGGACCGCCGACTTCCCACACGTCGGTTTCGACGTCGCAGTCGGCGACGACTTCCTCGACGCGTTCGACGTGTTCGGCGGTCGTGTTGACGTAGACGCTCGCGCCGGTGTCGGTCGAGAAGTACGCCGGAACGCCCGCTTCCGTGCGCAGTTTTCGAATCGCATTGAACACGGCGATGGTTCGCGGTTGCCAGTAGACCCAGCCGGCGGGACCGGTCATCGTCGTCGCCGCGAGCGACAGCGAGTCGTGTTCGGCGAGTTCGAAGGCGGCCTCGAAGTCGGCTTCGTAGAGCGCATCGCGCATGTCGTCGATTTGCTTGTGCATGTGCGCCATCCGAGCTTGGAACATATGGCTGTCTGCGGCCTCGGCGTGAGCCTGCTCGGTTTCCTTGTAGGCGGGCACGTGCGCGGCGACGACCCGCAGGTCGTCTTCGAGGTCGGTCTCGATGCGCTCGGAGCGACAGTCGGTGTCGTTCATCCCCGAGTAGAGGTGCGAGAACGCGCCCGTGACGGCGCGCGCGGCCGACGAGGAGCCGCGACGGGCAATCGTCGAGATTTCGGGACGCGTCATGTCGAGACCGGCGGCCTCTGCGAGCGCCACCGCGGCGGCGGCGAAGCCCGACGAGGACGACCCGAAGCCGATGTTCGAGGGGAAGGAGTTCTCGCTTTCGAGGCGGACGCGGTGGTCGAAGTCGGCGAGGTCGCGGACGTGTTCGACCACGTCGCGGATGCGTTCTGCCCCGCGGCCATCGACTTCCTCACCGCCGATGACGTAGACGTCCTCGTCGGCGTCGGGGAGGAACTCGACGGTCGTCTTCGTGTGGCTCGGCGCCGTACAGACGCTGATGCTGTCGTGATACGGCAGTCGAATCTCAGGGTCTCGCATCCCGTGGTACTTCACGAGGCCCTGAATGGGGTGGGCCTTGGCGGTCGCCTTCATGTACGAACGGCCGTCAGACTGGGGGTTAAACGTCCCGATAGGTGACGGCTCCGCCGACGCGACGGGGCGGGCGCGCCGCTCGGCGCGTCGTGGTAAGTGAACGCGCCAGCCGACAACCTGGCCGGCGCGGATGTACTATGGCAGGACGAGCACCGCCGTCTCGCCTCCGATGGGGATGAGATGGTGGTGTGGCTCGTACTCGATACCGCACGTTCGTCGTTCGTTACTCGCCGATTGTTAGGTCGTCGTGTTCGCTCGTGTCTTGTTATTCTACTCGCCGCTTGCTTCGGATTCGTTGCCGCGCTCCCAGACGTTTGTGACGCTCTCTCCGGCCGGTGGGGTGTGGCTCACGTCTCGCATCGTCGGTTTCGCTCGGGTGTCTGTGTGTTTCATTGTCCTTGCTACCTCCTACCACGATTTGAACATAAGGCTTTCGGCGATGTTATATTACCACTTATTAGCATATTAGGGTGTATGGTGGTGACTAACCGCGCATCCCGGACGCGTCTCGAACGAACGCCAGACGGACGGCGGCTCGTCGTCTCGCGGGACGTTTCAGCACCCGCCGAAGCGGTGTGGGATATTTTAATCTCGGTCGAACGGTGGCCCGACTGGGGACCGAGCGTCTCGGCCGTCCGCGGTATCGACGGCGTCATCGAGGCGGGAAGTCGCGGCGACGTTCGCGTCGGCGGCGTCTGGATTCCGTTCACTATCGACTCGTGTGCCGACCGGCGCTGGACGTGGCGAGTCGCCGGTATTCCGGCGACGGGACACCGAGTCGAGACGGCCGGCGTGGGCCGGTCGGTCGTCGCGTTCGAGATTCCGCCTCTCGCCGGTCCCTACGTCGTGGTCTGTGCGGTCGCGCTCCGCCGGATAGAGCGCCTTGCGACGACTGGATAGCCTCCGTAAAACCGGTGCGTGAACGGGTCGAGTCCTAGATAGAATCGGTCGAAGCCCAGTTAAAACGGGCCGAACAGGAACAACCCGACGGCGACGGCGAGAACGAACACGAGAAGTAAGACGAGCAGTCCCAACCCGGAACTTGACTCCTGTTCGTCGTCGACCTCCTGCATCGCTTCCTCCTCGTCGATTTCCCGCAGTACCTCTTCGAAATCGGGTTCGTGCGATTCGTAATGTTCGTCGATGACCTCGTCGTCGAGACCGGTCGCCAACAATGCCGCTTCGAGGTCGTCCATCGTCTCCAACGAGAGCGGCACTTCAACTTCGCTGGGGTCTACGATGAGTTCGAGTTCTTCCCGTCCGTAGTCCTGTTCTTCGAGTTGTTCGTCGGTTGCGAACGCCAACGCGAGCGTCTCTCTGGCGCGCACTTCGTCGCCGGTGGTCAGTATCGTTCCGTCGAGACCGCGGTCCTCACAGCGGTCCGCGAAGACCTCCACGGACTGCGGGTCGAAGTCGGCCGCGATATCGAGCCAGATGACTTCGGTCGGTTGTGGTTCGCCTTCCGGGGCCGCAAAGAGAAACATCTGGCCGTCGCGCTCGCTCCGCTTGGTCCGCGTCCCGCGCTCTGCCCGGACCTGTTCGACGACGCTCACTAAATCCTCGATATCGAGAAACGAGAGTACGTTCGACAACGACGCGTCGCTCATCATCCGGACAGACAAACGACCTCGGGATAAAGCTTCCCGCTATGCCCGGCAGATGAAGATAAGCGGGTTGACAGTGGCCGTACGGCCAGTCTTGATATGTCTGTCAGATACTAACAACTGAGTTGTAATTTATAATTCATACAATCTCCGCATTTTACTATAGGACGACACGTCTAGCGGTACAGTATCACATGAACCGACCAGTCGAAGGCGACGTACAGACGTACGAGCGGGTGTTCACCGTCGAGGATGTCCAAATGTTCGCGGACCTCTCGGGGGACGCACAACCGCGACACACCGAACCTGACGAAGACGGACGAGTGATGGTACAGGGATTGCTGACGGCGACGTTGCCGACGAAGTTGGGCGGCGACAACGAGGTGTTAGCCCGAACGATGGAGTTCGAGTTCCTCCGTCCCGTCTACACCGGTCAGCGTATCACCTGCACATCGACGTACGAGACGGTCACCGAACACGACGACCGATACGAGTTCACTTCAGATGTCGTCTGCGAGAACGCGGACGACGACGCCGTGTTGCGTGCGACCGTTGACGGGATTGTCTGGAAGGACGACTAGTTCCACGCGCGACAACGCGCCTCGTTTCCGGACGTGCTGTTGCTGTCCATACTTTTTCTCACTCGTTCGGGAACTGCGACTCTCCAGAGAGTACCAACGGTCCCCGGCGGGAGAAACACAATTGGTGTCGGTTCATCACTTCTGTTTTCTTCACGACTTCGGCGTGCGTCTGTGCCGTCATTCCGGAGTTGATGTTGAAATTTAAACACAACAACAGTCCGAGAATATTGGTAATGCTCGAAAGATATACCCAGTTAGGCACTGTGTATCATTCTAGAACGTGTCAATGATTGTGAAAACGAGCGGCGGTGATCCTCGGCTATGACCGACGCCTGGGATTCCGCAGGCTACATCGCAAGCTCCCGATACCGGCTGTCAGTGTGTCGGTATCTCTCGGAGCACGGCTCTGGGCTTCCGTCACGAATCGCCGCGGAGACCGACCTCGCACAACCGCACGTGTCTCGCGCGCTATCGGAACTCCGAGAGCGAGACATCGTCGAGCTACTTGTTCCCGAATCGCAACAAAAAGGTCGGTTGTACGGACTCACCGACCTCGGCGAACTCGCGTACGAACGCGTCGCGCTCGACCGAGAGGCTGAGATTACCGTCGTTGACCCCGGCGACTTTCCCGCTCCCGAACTCATCGACAAGTTGGTCTCGATGTACGAGGATTCGCTCCGCGCGGCCGCTTGGTGCGAGTCCAACAAGACGTGGGTTCGGTTCTTTTCACCGTCTCTCGCCGACCGATACGACGAGGAGACGATGAAGACGCTCGTCTCGACGCTCACGAACGAAGACGCAATCGACGACCCGTTGGCGGAGTCGTCGATTGGCAGTCCCGACCTCGTCGCGTTCACAATCGACGACGTCCTCGTCGTTCGCGTTCCGCTCGGCACCGACGCAACACTTCTCGTGTCTCTCGACGCGACGTTCGACACCGTACTTAACGACCTGCAAGACGCCTGCCAGCAGTTGACGGCCGCGGCACTCGACTCGTAAGTTCTGTTTTCAACCTCGGCTCCGTAGTGCGTAGCCGTGTCACTACCGAAGCCGGTCGTCGGTGTCGATGGCTGTTCAGCTGGGTGGGTCTGCGCTCGCGCGTCGCCGGACGGCGTCGCTATCGAGGTCGTTCCCGATTTCGAAGCCGTCTGTGACTTCGCCGTCGCACACGAGGCCGAACGCGTCCTCGTGGACATCCCAATCGGTCTCTCGGCGACCGACCGTCGAGACTGCGACAGGGAGGCGCGACACCGTCTCGGGTCGCGGGCTTCGACGGTCTTTTTCGCCCCCGTCCGGGCCGTCCTCGACGCCGACTCTCACGCGGACGCAAACGCTCGAAACCGAGCGCGGTGCGGTTCCGGACTCTCCATTCAGGCGTGGCAGTTAGTGCCGAAAATCCGGGACGTCGATTCGGTTCTCAGAGCGAGACCCGACGTGCGAGACCGCGTGTTCGAGGCGCACCCGGAACTCGTGTTCGCCGCGTTCGCGGGCGAACCGCTCGCCGAGTCGAAGTCTACGCAGGTCGGTCGTGTCCGCCGACTCGACCTGCTTCGGACCGCGTTTCCCGACGGCGACCCCGAAACGGTGTACCGAAAGACGCTGTCGCGGACGCTCCGACGCGACGTCGCCCGCGACGATATTTTGGACGCCCTCGCCCTCGCGGTGGCGGCACGATACCCCCTCGAAACGCTCCCCGCGAATCCGCCGCGGGACGCCGTCGGACTCACGATGGCGATTCACGTCCCCCGTTCCGAAAGCACGCCCGAGTAGAGTGATTGACATTCTAGCCATTGTTCCCAAAAGATATTGAAACACACCAGTATATGTCCCACAATAGTTCTCAATACGGTGCTAGAACGAAGATTTTTATTTGTGGTTCCCAATTTAATGGGTGGCGTGGCCGCTGTCACAGCCACGGCATAGCCAGCCAGCCCAACACGTGATTCAGTGTCAGCCTGCCAGTCGGTCGCGCCTCCCGCTCCCGCCTCGGGTTCGACATCCTTGCCCCGGATTTCGAACCCATCGTTTTGCCCCGGAGAGCCGACGGACTCTCGGCCGTCACCGTCGAGTCGCACAGCCCGAAGGTACATGTCAACCTACTCCTAACGCCGAGTATGTACTCCGGCAGGACGGACCAACCGTGCTGTCTCTGCGACGACCCCAAGACGGTCGCCCGAATCGCTGTCCCTCCGCGGGCGGTGACACTGATGCAGAACGCCAGTCCCATCGCGTGGCAAGATATCGTCGGCGACGTGACGCTCCAGTTCTGCGAGAGCGACTGGGAACTCGTCTCGGAGTTGGTCCTCGACCTCGACACGCACCCGCTTTCGCGCTGTAACGTCGCCCGCGCGGATTTCAGCCTCCGCGAGGACTTCGAAGCGCTGTTGAACAGCACCCGCGAGGAACCGGACCAGACAGCACAAGAACAGCGACTGCTCGCCGAGGCACGCGAGGTCGTCGCCGACGCGGACGACCCGATGGTCGAACGACGCGACCTCGTAGAGGCGCACGTCGTCATCCGCTCGCTGGCCGAACTCGGTACCCACCGGCGCGCCTGAGTGACTTCGAAAGGCGGGAGTCGCCCCGTCTCGACGAGCGATGCTGACCAGTCACGTTCACTTCTAATCGCCGTTCCTACCTGCCTGAATGTCCTGTTTCGAGGGGAACTGTATTTCTCCTCAGACGACGTATCAACTGTCAGTTGGGTTGGCCTCGCGGTCACCCCCGTGCCGATACTCGCGGTCCCGGACGCCATCGGCGCGTCACTCCGGGAGGTCATGATGAAGCGCCACCTCACGCTCTTGGTTACTGTACTGCTCGTCCTCGCTACCGTTCCGGCCCCCGGAGTCGCACAGCAGGACCCGAACAACGTCCCCGTGTTCCGCGCGTACGTGGTTGACCCGGTGGTCGAACCCGGCGTCGAGACGACCGTGCGAGTTCTCTTTGCGAACGACCCGGTCGATACCGAAGATGTCGCAAAGCCCGCCGAGAACGTCCGCGTCCGACTCGACCCGCGAAACACGCCCTTTACCGTCAAAACCGGCGACGTGTTCGTCGGGACGATGAACGACAGCGACACCCGCGAGGTCGGATTCCGCGTCGAAGCGCCCGAGAACATCGCGGCCGGCGAGTACACGCTTCGCCTCAACGTCTTCTACGAGTTCGACAACGCCCACCGCCGCGTCTACCGACTCAAAGTCCCGGTCCAAATCGAAGAGCGCGTCAGATTCGGGGTCGTCGGTGCCGACTCGACGGTTCCGGTCGGCGGCAGTGGGACCGTCGCGCTGACGGTTCAGAACACCGGCGAACTGGAGGCACGAAACGCCGTCGTTAGCGTGACCTCGCAGTCGCCGGACGTGACGTTCGACAGCACGCAGACCGCGAGTAGTTTCACCGACTCGTGGCCTGCGGGCGAAAACCGGACGTTCGTCTACGACACGACGCTCGATTCCGACGCATCGACCCGCGGATACGCCCTCGGCGTCACCATCGGGTACGAAAACCCCGACGGCGCGCGCTTGCAGTATCCCGACCTCGCCGCGGGGTTCGTTCCCGTCGCCGAACAGTCGTTCGGCGTCACCGACGTGACGAGCACGCTCCGCGTCGGCGAGGAAGGCAGACTCGAAGGTGTCGTGCGAAACGACGGCAGTACCCTCGCGCGAAACGCCGTGGTCCGTCTCTCGGTTCCCGAGGGGACCGCGACGACGACCGAGACCGAGTACGCCGTCGGCGACCTCGAACCCGGCGAGAGCGCCCCCTTCGCGTTCGACGTGCAAATCTCCGAGAGCGCGGACGCCGGGCCGCGACAGTTCACTGCGAGTGTCTCCTACAGAGACACCGACGACGACCGCCGGACCAGCGACGACATCGACCTCCGCGTGTCCGTCGGCACCAAGATGCCCGAGTTCGGCGTGACCGTCACCGAGGGGACCATCGCACCGGGTCGAAGCGGCGAACTCCGCGTGACCATCGTCAACGACCGCGACGAACTGCTGTCCGATATCTCGGCCAAGATATACCTCGACGGCCCGCTCTCGTCGGCCGACTCGGAGGCGTTCGTGGACGAACTCGCGCCCGGTGAATCGACGACGCTCGTCTTCGACGTGGCGGCCGCCGGTGGGACACTGGAGAAAGATTATCCGGTCGACCTCGACTTCCGGTACGAAAACGAGGCGGGCGAGACGACTATCTCCGACGCGTACCGGATTCCAGTTCGCGTCGAAACGCCCGACGGCGGCGGGGGGCTTCCGTTCGGACTCTCCGCGCCCATCCTCGGTGCGGCAGTCGTCTTCGCCGCAGTCGGCGGCGCGGGAGTACTCGTCGTCCGTCGCCGGGGACGGAACTGAGCCGTGGCCAGACTCGACTTCCAGCGGTTCGTCGATTGGGTGGACCACCGCATCGTCAACCGCTCGCGCCGCGTCATCGCCGTCTTTCTCGTCCTCACACTGGTATTCGGGGGCGGGCTGAGCGCGGTCGAGACCGAATCCGGGACCGAACAGTTCGCCGAGGAGGTCCCGGCGGAAGAGGCGTTTTCGCGCATCTCTGAGGAGTTCTCGCCGTCGTTCGAGGAGGGAACGGGGAGCACCCAACTCATCCAGCGCGCGCCGAACGTGTTGACGAGACGCGAACTCCTGCGGATGCTGGAGGCCCAAAAGCGCCTGTCTGACCGCGACGACCTCCGCGTCGTTCAAACCGCGAGCGCCGCGTCGGTCGTCGCCCTGTCGCTCGACCCCGACGCCGACACACTCGAAGCGCAGGTGAGGGCAGTCGAACGCGCGACCGAGCGCGAGGTCGCCGAGGCGGTCAGAGACAACGCCGAAAACGAGCGATTCACCGGTCTGCTCTCGGACGATTTCAACCCGACGACCGCGCGTTCGACGGCGACCATCGCCGTCATCACGCACTCGGTTCCGTTCGCCGACGAGGCGACGGCCGGGCAGGGTGGCGAAAGCCCGCTTACCCCGATTCAGCGTAAAGCCGCCCGGGTCGTCGCCACCGTCAGCGGCGATATCTCCGTGTTCGGGTCGGGCGTCATCGCCGACGAATTCGGCACTGTCATCACCGACTCGCTTATCATCGTCGTCCCCGCCGCGGTCGTGTTTATCGTCCTCTTTCTCGTCATCGCGTACCGCGACCTCGTGGACCTCCTGTTGGGGACCGTGGCGCTCGTGATGGCGCTCGTCTGGACGTTCGGGTTCCTCGGTCTCGCGGGCATCCCGTTCAATCAGGTCATGATTGCCATCCCGCCGCTTCTCCTCGCGGTCGGCATCGACTTCGGCATCCACGCGGTGAACCGCTACCGCGAGGACCGCATCGACGGTCTCGGTGTCGGCGAGGCGATGCGAAAAGCGACGGACCAACTCCTCGTGGCGTTTTTCATCGTCACCGGTACGACGGCCATCGGCTTCCTGTCGAATCTCGTGAGCAACCTCACGCCGATTCGGGACTTCGGCGTCGTCGCCGCCATCGGCATCGTGTTTACGTTCCTCGTCTTCGGCGTCTTCCTCCCGGCGGCGAAAGTCGAGATCGACCGTCTCCGTGAGCGCTATCCCATTCCGACGTTCAGCCAGTCACCGCTCGGCCGCGAGGGGAGTTCGCTCGGATCAGCACTTCGTCTCGGTGTCGGACCCGCACTCCGAGCGCCCGTCGTCGTGCTCGTCGTTGCACTCCTCTGTTCGGGTGGCATGATGTGGTATGCGACCGGCGTCGATACTGAATTCGGCCAAGAGGACTTCCTGCCACCCGCCGAAGCGCCCGCATATCTGAAGGCGCTTCCCGAACCGTTCGCACCGGGCGACTACAGCGTCGTCGCCGACATCGAGTTCCTCGAAGCCCGCTTTACGTCGTCACAAAGTGGGGTCGTCACGGTCTTTCTCGACGGCCGCGTGACAGACGACGCCTTCCTCGAAGAACTCGACCGAGTCGCACAGGACCCACCGGACACGTTCCTCGCCACCGACCGCCGCGCCGACTCGACGAGCATCCTCACCGTCATCGAATCCGAGGCCGACAGCAATCCCGAGTTCGCCGCCGTCGTCGCCCGACACGACCGAAACGGCAACGGCGTGCCCGACCGCGACGTGGTCGAAGTGTACGATGCGTTGTTCGCCACCGAATCGGCCGACCGCGCCGCGCAGTATCTCGCCGACGACTACCGGAGTTCGCGGGTTGACTACCGCGTCCGCGCCGACGCCGACGACGACGCCGTCGTCGCCGATGCCAGCGACGTCGCCGAGCGATTCCGGACCGCGGGAACCGCCACGGGAACCGTCGTCGTCTTCTCGGCCATCTCGGACCTCATCCTCGATTCGGCCGTCCAGAGTCTCGCTCTCTCTATGGCCGGGACCGGTCTGTTCCTGTTGTTCATCTACTGGTGGCTCGAACGCCGTCCCTCGCTCGCGCTCGCAAACCTCGTTCCTATCCTCGTCGCCGTCACCTTCGTCGCGGGCACGATGCGCCTGTCTGGAATCCCCTTTAACGCCTTCACCGCGACGGTGCTCGCGTTGACAATCGGGCTCGGCGTGGACTACTCGGTCCACATCGTCCACCGATTTATCGACGAGCGCACCGAACACGACCTCGAAACCGCGCTCGACAGAACGGTTCGCGGCACGGGCGGCGCACTCGCCGGAAGCATGCTCACGACCGTCTTCGGTCTCGGCGTGCTCGTGCTCGCGGTGCTCTCGATTCTCGGGCAGTTCGGCCTGCTCACTGCCGCGAGCATCGTCTATTCGTTCCTCGCCTCGTTGCTGGTGTTACCCTCCGCGTTGGTGCTTTGGGACCGCTTCAGCGGCAACGACCCGCTCGTCCCGCTCGGCGGCGTCGATGTCGATGACGCTGACACCCCAGCCGTCTCGGCGGCCGACTAACCGGCGCGTTCCGTTTCTGGCCGCCGGTCACACGGCGCTTCCCACGCCGAACAGTCGCGTCGTTCCCCACGTCAGCACGACGATACCGACGATGAAGGCGGCTAACGCGCCCATCATCGGGAACGGGTCGAGCGTCGGCCCACCGAGAAACGGCCCGCGGACGATGAGAAACGAGGTGCCCATCGAGAGTCCGAGACCGACGCTCGTGATGAGCGTGAAAAACAGTTTTGCGACGCCGACACCGCGCGTGTCGCTCCGGAAGTCCATGCGGCTACATCCCACAGAGCACTGCTTGAACGATTTGGCCGTCTGGCTGATGTTACCGCTCGCACGACACGAGACGAAGCGGCCGCGACGCGGATGTTACCGTTCGATTCGGAATCCGGTTTCGCCCTCGGGCGACTCGTAGGTAACCGTCACGTCGGAGACGCTCGCCATCGGGCTTCCGTCGTGGCACCACTCGACCATCGACTCTACGTCGTCGCGCGGCCCCTCGAAGACGGCTTCGACGCGGCCGTCGGAGAGGTTCTTGACCCAGCCATCGACGCCGAGGTCGCGGGCGGTGTCACGGGTCGTCGCGCGGTAGTAGACGCCCTGTACCTGACCGGACACGTACACGTGCGCACGTGTTCGCGTACTATCGCTCATACGCCGACGATTCGTCAGCCGACGGCAAAGGCGTGGCGTCTGGCGGCGCGGTCCGGCGACCGGGAACCGGCGTTGCGTCCGGCGACGCTCCTCTCGTCTCGAAACTGCACACCTGGCCGTCGAGTCGGCCGTGCGCCGGTTTCGCACGCATCCCACGAACCGTCAGCATCTAAGTGCGACCCTGCCAACGCTGGACCATGGAACTCTTCGGCACCGCCGGTATTCGCGGGGACGTGACGGAGCGAGTGACGCCGGAACTCGCCCTCGACGTCGGCCGCGCCGCCGGGCTTGCCGCACTCGAATCGGACGGTTCGGCCGAGTTCGTCGTCGGCCGCGACGGGCGAACGAGCGGGCAGGGACTCGCCGCCGCGGTCGAGGCCGGACTGCTCTCTGCGGGCGCAGACGTGATTCGCGTGGGCGTCGTCCCGACTCCGGCGCTCGCGTTCGCCTCGAAGGGCCGCCGCGGCATCATGCTCACCGCCTCGCACAACCCGCCGACGGACAACGGTATCAAGATGTTCGTAGACGGCGAGGAGTACGACCGCGACCTCGAACGCGACATCGAAGCCCGCGTCGAGTCCGAGCCGAGCGCCGTCGCGTGGGACCGCTGGGGCGCAAGCGGAACGAGCGGCGTCCTCGACGACTACCGCGACGCAATTGTCGAGTTCGCGTCGGCCCACGGGTCCGACCTTGACGGTCTCCGCGTCGCCATTGACTGTGGCAACGGGATGTCCGCACTCGGAACGCCGCAGGTGCTCCGCGACCTCGGCGCACACGTCGTCACGCTGAACGCCCAAATCGACGGTCACTTCCCCGGCCGCGAGTCCAAGCCGACACCCGAGACGCTTGCCGACCTCCGGGCGTTCGTCGCCGACGGCGACTTCGACTTCGGTATCGGCCACGACGGCGACTCGGACCGCATCGTCATCATCGACGCCGACGGCGATGTCGTCCACGAGGACACGGTTATCGCAATCGTCGCCGAGCATTACGTTCGCGTCTCGGACGTTTCTGACCCCGTCATCGTCACGACGCCGAACGCATCGGGTCGCATCGACGAGCGCGTCCGCGAAGCAGGCGGCCGCGTCGAACGCGTTCGTCTCGGCGCGCTCCACGAGGGTATCGCAAGTGCCCGCGCGGACGGCGGTGACGTCGTGTTCGCGGCCGAACCGTGGAAACACATCCACCCGTCGCTCGGCGGTTGGATCGACGGCGTCGCATCCGCGGCGCTCGTCGCCCGCCTCGCCGCCGAGTCCGGCATGGACAGCCTTCGTGAACCGGTCACGGAGCGACCCTACCGGAAGGTCAGCGTCTCGTGTCCAGACGAGAAGAAGGCCGTTGCGATGGCGGCGCTCGAAACGTCGCTTCCGGAGGCGATGGACCCCGAATCGGTCGATACCGAGTACGGTGTCAGACTAGAGTTCGCCGACGCGTCGTGGACGCTCGTCCGCCCGTCGGGAACGGAACCGTACATCCGCGTCTACGCCGAGGCGGACGACGTGGACGCCCTCGTCGATGACGTGACGGGCGTCGTCGAAGCAGAGATCGCGGACGCGTAAGCCGCAACACCGCTTCTCGCGGCACTTCTGAGTGGTCTCGACTCCAGAGACGATTCCCGCTCACGACGATGCCGAGACACAGACACACAAATTATAAGATGTTGACATTCTGGCAGTTAATCTTGAAAATTTGAGACGTTTGCCCCCGAAACGACACCTTTATGCAATTTTCGAGGCCCCTGTCTCAATAGGTGACCATAGATATGGACAGACGTTCGTTTGTCAAAGCGGCAGGGGTTGCGGGCATTGCGGGACTTGCAGGATGTACTGGCGGCCCGAGCGAGGGCGGCGAAGCCACGACGACAGAAGAAAGTGGTGGCGAAGAAACCACGACGACCGAACAGACGACGGGTGGCTCCGACGCGGCGGCCAATATCGGAATGGTCTACGCGCTCGGCGGTCTCGGCGACAAGTCCTTCAACGACGCCGCAAAGCGCGGTATCGAACAGGCGAAGACGGAATTCGGCATCACGTACGAAGAGGCACAGCCGTCCGCCTCCGAAGAGTTCCCGCAGTTCCAGCGTCGCTTCGCGCAGTCCACGAACCCGAACTACGACCTCGTCTCGTGTATCGGCTTCGCACAGAAGTCCGCGCTGAAGGAGACGGCACCGAACTTCCCGGACCAGAATTTCATGCTCGTTGACGACGAGCTTCCGGAACTCGACAACGTTGCGAGCTATCTGTTCCGCGAGGAACAGGGTTCGTTCCAAATCGGCCACCTGGCCGGTCTGCTCACGACACAGGAGTTCGCGGCCGGTGCCGCCGAGACGACGCCCGACGAAAAGCGCGTTGGCTTCGTCGGCGGTGTCGATGCGCCGCTCATCCGGAAGTTCCAGGCCGGCTTCGAAGCCGGTGTGAAGCACGCTGACGAGGAAATCACGGTTGATGTCGCGTACTCCGGTTCGTTCTCTGACTCCGCGAAAGGGAAGGAAATCGCCACGTCGATGTACGACAAAGGCGCGGACATCATCTACCACGCGGCCGGTGCGACCGGTCTCGGCGTCTTCCAAGCCGCGAGCGACAACGGTAAGTTCGCCGTCGGTGTTGACTCTGACCAGTCGAAGACCGAGCCGAAATACGCCGACGTCATCCTCGCGTCCATGGTCAAGCGCGTCGAAACGGCTGTCTTCACGTCCGTCGAAAACGTCGTGGACGACGATTTCAACGGCGGTACCAGCACGACGCTCGGTCTCGAAGAAGACGGTGTCGCCGCCGTTTACGGTGACGAACTCGGCTCCGAGATTCCGCAGGACGTCAAGGACAAACTCGAAACGTCGCGCGAGTCCATCATCGCCGGCGACATCGAAGTCCCGACGACGACCGAATAAGTTCGTCCCCGGACGTTCGAATCTTTTTCACGACTCACACAACAACCGACAGCACGTTGCCTCCCGCGATGGCTGACCGAAGCGACCAACAAGCCAGTGAGTTCTCGGGACGACACGGAGCAGTCCCCGTATTATCGGGGAGGGAAACGCCGTTTTCGACCGCAGAACGTGATACTGTGGTGAGCAATTCGAATCGCCCGTAAATTGGCTCGACACACCGTGTGGACGAATCCCGCGGCGACTCGAATACCACGAGTTTAAGCAAACCCCCCCGAAAAATGGGTTAAGATGAGCACCGCTGTTCATCTCGACGAAATCACCAAACGGTTCCCCGGCGTCGTAGCCAACGACGAGGTGGACCTGACCGTCGAGCGAGGCACGGTGCACGCACTTCTGGGAGAAAACGGGGCCGGTAAGACGACGTTGATGAACATCCTCTACGGGCTCTATGAACCCACAGAGGGAACCGTATACATTGACGACGAGCCGCAGGATTTCGACTCCCCTGCGGACGCAATCGACGCCGGAATCGGTATGATTCACCAGCACTTCATGCTGGTTGACCCCATGACGGTCGCCGAGAACATCGTCCTCGGTAACGAACCGCGAAAGTGGCTCGGAACGACCATCGACCGGAAGCGCGCGCGCCAAGAGGTCATCGACCTCTCGAACCGATACGGATTCGACGTGAACCCCGACGACACTATCGAGGACGTGAGTGTCGGCGTTCAACAGCGCGTCGAGATTCTGAAAGCACTCTATCGCGGTGCGGACATCCTCATTCTGGACGAGCCGACTGCGGTTCTCACACCGCAGGAGGTCGAAGAGCTGTTTTACGTCTTCGAGGAACTCACAGAGCAAGGCAAGACGATTATTTTCATCAGCCACAAGCTCGGTGAGGCCATGCACGCCGCCGACGATATCACCGTCCTCCGCGACGGGAAAAACGTCGGCACGGTAAAAACGGACGAGACCACGAGCGAGGAACTCGCCGAACTGATGGTCGGTCGTGAGGTCCTTCTCGACCCGAAGGCCGAACCGCAAGCGCCGGGCGACCGGATTCTCTCCGTCGATGGACTCCACGTGGACGACAATCGCGGAATTCCGGCGGTAACCGACGTTTCGTTCGATATTCGAGAAGGCGAGGTGTTCGGTATCGCCGGCGTTGACGGCAACGGACAGTCGCAACTCGTCGAAGCTATCACCGGCCTTCGAACCCCGACTGACGGGACGATTTCCTACAAGGGACGGAACATCACCCGCGCGTCACGCCGGTCACGCATCGACGACGGGATGGCCTACATCCCCGAGGACCGTCACGAACGCGGTCTCGTGATGGATTTCGACCTCGTACAGAACAGCATCCTCGGTAGTCAACACAGCCCGAAATTCTCCTCGGGGGGGCAGATCGACTGGCCCGGCGCGCGAGACCACACCGAGCGAATCATCGACGAGTACGACGTGCGGCCACCTCACGCCACCGCCGACGCCGAATCCTTCTCCGGCGGTAACCAACAGAAGTTCATCGTCGGCCGGGAGTTCGAGCGCGAACCGGATTTCGTCGTCGCCACCCACCCGACACGCGGCGTTGACATCGGCGCGATGGAGTTCATCCACGAACGGCTCTTGGACCTCCGGCGACAGGGGAAGGCCGTGCTTCTCGTCTCTTCGAAACTCGACGAGGTACAGGGACTCTCGGACCGCCTCGGCGTCATGCACGACGGCGAACTCATGGACATCGTAGACCCACGCAACACCACCGAAGAAGAGATTGGCCTGCTCATGGCCGGCGAACGAACACCCACGAATACGAGTGCGGAATCGCCCGTGGGTGACGCCCAATGAGCGCCGACGGCCGCGGGAAAGCCGTCCTCCGCCGTCTCGCCAGCGCGTCGGCGATGGAGCGGATTCTCATCAGTTTCGCCGCGCTCGTCTTGGCGACGCTCATCGGAGCAGTCATCGTCCTCGTCTCTGGACGCGTCGCCACCTGTCAAACGGCGGCAACAACACTGTTCGGCGTCGGGTTCTGTTACGACCCGCTCGACGTGTATCTCGTCTTGTTCAACGGTGCGCTCGGTCAACCCTTCCTTCTCGACAGTCCTGGTCTGTTCAATCCCGACTGGAACCCACTTAGCTTCGGACTCGCCTTTACCCTCAAGGAGACGACACTGCTCATCTTCACCGGTCTCTCGGTGGCCGTCGCCTTCCGTGCGGGCCTGTTCAACATCGGAACGCAGGGTCAACTCGTCCTCGGCGGCCTTGCGACGGCGCTTTTTGCGGTCTTCGTCGCGCCGCTCCTTCCGGGTGGCGTCGTCGGCGGTCTCATCTTGATTCCGCTCGCCGTCCTCGTCGGCGCGGTAGTCGGCGGTCTCTACGGCGCGATTCCGGGCGCACTCAAGGCCTACTCGGATGCGAACGAGGTCATCACGACGATCATGTTGAATTTCATCGCGGCGGGCATCGCAAAGGTACTCGTCAGCGAGTTCTTCCGCAACCCCGACTCGCAGGTCATCGAGACGGCTCCGATTCCGGACTGGGGGACGATTCTCCCCATCGCGTTCCCGAAGGGGAGTGACTTTTCGATTCTCGCGCTCGGCTTCGGTCTCGCACTCGTCGTCGGCGTCTGGTACCTCCTCGAACGTACCTCGCTCGGCTACGACCTCAGGACGAGCGGCGAACAGCCCGAAGCCGCCGAGTACGGCGGTGTCGATGCCAAACGAACGACTGTCGTCAGTATGTTCCTCTCCGGTGCTCTCGGCGGCATCGGCGGGGCTATCTGGGTGCTCATGGTTATCGGAAACTGGCTGACTGACGTGCCGTCGCTCGGATTCGACGGCATCACCGTCTCCATCCTCGCGGGGAACAACCCGTTCGGTATCGTCCCGGCGGCGCTCCTGTTCGGGACGCTCAAATCCGGGTCGCTCGCAGTGCAGTTCCAGACGGGCGTCCCGAAACAACTCGTCGGCGTCCTCCGCGGTCTCATCATCTTGTTCGTCGCCATGCCCGAGTTCTTCCGCATGCTTGGAACCAGATTCACGACGACACAGGGCCGCGAGGCCGTTGCGACCGACGGCGGCGAACCTCTCTCGGGAGGTGACGACGAATGAGCACGTCTACACTGAGTCAACTCCGCGAGACTGACCTGTCCTACAGAGCGACGCTCGTCGGCGGCGCAGTGGGGGTGTTCGTTCTCATCGCGCTCCTCGGACTCGTCTTCCCGGAGAGTATCTGGGCGAGTCTCCTCGGCATCGTCACGAGTCGCAGTACCCTCGAATCGGCACTTCGGCTCTCGGTTCCGATTACGTTCGCCGCGCTCGGCGGTATCTTCGCGGAGAAATCGGGCGTCATCAACATCGGTCTCGAAGGGCTACTCATCATCTCGGCGTTTACGGCGGTCATCACGACGGCCGTCATCGGCCCCGGGACCGTCCTTCTCACCATCCCCATCGTCGATGTCAGCCTCACCGCGATTTGGATCGGCTTCTTCGCGGGTATTCTCGCGTCGGTGCTTTTCTCGGCTATCTTCGCCGTGGTCTGTATCCGCTACAAGGCCGACCAAATCATCGCCGGACTCGCCGTCTGGCTCATCGCGCTCGGGCTGGCGCCGTTCGTCGCCACCGTCTACTACGGCGGCGTCAACACCGACAACCTCGGCACGTCGCTTGGGACGTGGACGATTCCGTACCTTTCGGACCTCGGGTTCTTCGGTGCGTTCTTCGACGCCAGCCCGGCGGTGTACATGATGCTCGTCGCCGTCCCCGCGTCGTGGTATGTCCTGAACCGGACGGCGTTCGGCCGCCACATCCGCGCATCCGGTGAGAACCCGAAGGCGCTCGACACCGTCGGCGTCAACGTGAGTCGCGTCCGCTACGCTGGCGTGCTCCTTTCGGGTTTCCTCTCCGGCATCGGCGGTGCCGCGCTGTCGCTCGGTCTCGGCCAGTTCATCGGTAACAACCAGACGATGGTCAACGGCAAGGGCTTCATCGCCATCGTCGCGTACCTCTTCGGGAACTACAACCCGGTCGGTGCGTTCGGCGCGTCGTTCCTCTTTGCGGGGCTGGACGCCGTCCAGATTCGCCTCCAGCAGGTACAGGGCTACACGCTCCCGGATTCGATCATCCAGACGATTCCGTACATCATGGTCATCGTCATCCTCGCGTTCGTCGGCCGGACGTACATCCCGTCTGCGGCGGGCGAACACTACGACAGCGGCGACGACAACCGGTAACGAACCGTCGCTCGGCCTCTCGATTTCCCTCGATTCTTCCCCGGTTCTTCCCCGATTCTTTCGACGCCAATTCTTTCGACGCCAATTCTTTCGACGCCGATTCCCAGCGGTTGCGTCGTCGTCGGTCGAACGACCGATGCGGGAGTAAAGAGTTTTCAGCCCGCGATATGGAGGTGATACCATGTCCACACACGAGTACGACGTGGTGGTCGTCGGTGCAGGCACCTCCGGGTGCTACGCCGCCGCGACTATCGCACGAGCGGGCTACGACGTGACAATCGTCGAGCGAAAGTCCGCGGAGGAAGCCGGACACATCGCGTGCGGCGACGCGCTGAAGGGTGCGGACGCGTTCCCCGACGTGATTCCGAAGTCGAAAATCGAACCCGCGTTCACGAACACCGAGGTTGACCACGGTCGCTTCGAAATCCCGCAAGAAGATACCGTTCTCGACATCCCCGTACCCGGCGAACTCGCCGTTATCGACCGCTGGGAGTACGGCCGTCTCATCATCGAAGGTGCCGACGAAGCCGGCGCGGAATTCCATTACGACACCGTCGTCCAAGACGTGAAACAGGACGACGACGGCCGCGTCACCGGCATCCGCGCGAAACACGACGGCGAGGCCGTCGAGTTCGACGCAGACATCGTCATCGACGGTGCTGGCTCGCTGTCGCTTCTCCAGGACAAAGTCGATTTCTCCGACGCGACGTTCGACACGAACGTCTCGTACCAGCACTTCTCGTCGGCCTACCGCGAAGTCGTCGAGGTTCCCGAACCCGTCGAGTGGTCTGATGCGCTCGTGTTCAAGCCCGCCGAAGTCGCCGCGGGCTACGTCTGGTATTTCCCGCGAACCGAGACGGAAATCAACGCCGGGCTTGGCTTCCAGATGACAGAAGAGCCGATGGAACTCGTTGACGACCTGAAAAAGGACCTCCGCGCCCGCCCCGAGTTCGACGACGCGGAAGTCATCGACAAACTCGGTGCCGCGTTGCCGACGCGCCGCCCGTACGACTCGGCGACCGCCCCCGGTTACATGGCCGTCGGCGACGCCGCGGCCCACGTCAACCCGACGACCGGCGGCGGCATCGCCGGGGCCGCCTACGCCGGCTCTTACGCCGGCGAGCAGGCCACCATCGCGCTCGAAGCGGGCGACGTGAGCGAGGAGACGCTCTGGCGGTACAACCAGCGCGTCATGGACCACTTCGGCGGCCGCTATGCCAGCCTCGACGTGTACAACATCCTCTCGACGGCCGTTGACGTGGACGACCTCATGGGGCTTATCGCCTCCATCCCCGGCGAGAAACTCGCCGAAGCGCTCTACTCCGGAACGACCTCGTTCGGCCCGACGCTTCTCGCACGGACCGCCGCGTCGAGCTACGGCCACTGGGGTCAGATTTACAACTTCTTCAAGGTAAAGCGCCTCGCCGACGAACTGATGGCTCACTACGGCCGCTACCCGAGCAGACCGAGCGCGCTCGACGGCTGGAAGGTCGAACGCGACCGCATCATGGACGATATCTACGAAGTCACTGGCGCGTCGCCGAAGTACTAACTTCGTCGGCGAACGTCACGTCCCGAAACTCGAACCGGGCACCCCCCGATTTTCCGGTCGTCGCGCGAACCGACCAGCCGTGCGCGTCGGCGACGCCGGAGACGATGGCGAGACCGAGACCCGTCCCGTCCGGGTCTGTCGTGTAACCGGACTCGAAGATGCGGTCGTGTTCTTCCGGCGGGATTCCCGACCCGTCGTCTTCCACGAAAAAGCCGTCTTCGAGCGGGCCGACTCGGACGTGGACGTCGGACGCCGGATTCGACCCGTCTCGACCGGACGCGTGACCGCCGTCGGCGCCGTGTTCGACGGCGTTTCGAAAGAGATTCTCGAAGACGGCAGTGAGTCGCTCGGGGTTCGCCTGTAACTCGGCGTCGGCTTCGACGGTCAGACTGGCGGCGTCGAGACTGGAGTTCGCAACCGCGCTCGCGGCGACGCTCGCAAGGCCGACGGGTTCGGTCTCGCCGACGGTCTCACCGCTCCGAGCGAGTTCCAACACGTCCTGAATGAGCGCCTCCATGCGGTCGTGGGCGTCTGCGACCGTTCCGAGGTGCTCGGTGCCGTGACCCTCGCGTGCGAGTTCGAGACGCATCTGCGCGACGTTCAGCGGGTTTCGCAGGTCGTGAGTGACGACCTGTGCGAACTGGTCGAGTCGGTCGTTTCGTCGGCGGAGGTCAGCTTCTCGCGCGTCGCGTCGGGACGACCATCGCTTCGCGCCGACGGCGAGCGCGAGCGCCCCGGCCAGCAACGCGCCGTCTTCGAAGACGATAGCGAACGCGTCGGGTTGGACGACAACCTCGCCGAGTGCGTCGGTCACGGCGTAGACGCCGACGAGGAGGGTACCGGCGTAGAGCGGCCGCCAGACGGTCTGTGCGTCACGAACCGCGACGAGGGCGAACGAGCCGAGGAGGGGAAGCGGAACTAAGAGCAGTTCGACGACGAACCGGAGCAACGAGACGTCCGGGACGTCCGAAAAGAGGGCGACCTGCACGCCGGAGACACCGGCAACGACGCCGATAAGGGCCAAACTCGGCCGAAAGTCGGCGTCCTCGGTCGATTCACCTCGTAACGGCCCCATCGCTGGCGGCTATGCACGGGGGGGACAAATAAGCGCTGGCGTATCGATTTCTGTCGGTCGTCACCGTCTCTATCGAAACGTGACGAAGCGGCCCGCTTCAGGGCTTGTCTGCGGCGATGCGGTTGACGCTTCCCGAGAGCACGTCGATGGCGAGACGGATCGTCTCTTCATCGACATCGAAGGTCCGGGTGTGGTGGCCGCCGGGGTGGTCGGTGCCGACGACGACGTACGAAGCCAACCCGCCGTTGTCTTGGACGCGTTGCATGAGATACGTCGCGTCCTCGCTCCCACCGAGTTCGTCGCTTCGGAGGACCGGACTGACGTCGTCAACGCGGTCGCTCACATCTCCGACGATAGTTGCGAGCGCGTCGTCGCTCCGAGCGCTCGGGGCTTTCCCCTCGACTGTGATTTCGACATCGCAGTCGTACATCGCGGCGGCCGACTCGATGACGGTGTGGGCGCGGTCTTCCATGTACTCCATGAGTTCGGTCGTCTCACCGCGAACCTCGCCTTCGATGAACGACTCTTCTGCGATGATGTTCGTGGCGGTGCCGCCGCCCATCAAGCCGACGTTGACGCGGGTCGCGCCGTCCGAGTGCCGGGAGATACCGTAGAGGTTCTGGGTGGCCGCGGCGGCCGCGAGGTTCGCGTTGTTCCCCGCTTCGGGTTTGGCTCCTGCGTGGGCCGGCGCACCGGCGAACTCCGCGCGGAAGTGCGAGACGGCGAGGAAACCATCGACGCCGCAGACGACTTCGCCGGTCGGGTGGTCGAGACCAACGTGCACCGCGAGCAAGTAGTCCACGTCGTCGAGGTGGCCGCTCTCGGCGACGGCTTTTGCGCCGGCGACGAGTTCCTCGCTGGGTTGGAAAAACACCTTGAATGTCCCCTGAAAGTCGGAGTTGGCGACGGCGTCGAGCACGCCGAGACCGATAGTCGCGTGGGCGTCGTGCCCGCAGGCGTGCATGAACCCCTCCGTTTCGGAGCGGAATCCCTCCGCCGCGGGAACGTGGTCGTCGTCGTCGGACTCGGTAATCGGGAGTGCGTCGATATCCACGCGGAGAGCGACAGTCGGTCCCTCGCCGCGTTCGAGGACGGCGAGCGCGCCCGTGTAGCCGCCGGCGAGTCGGTCGAGGATGTCCGCCCGCGCGCCAGCCTCACGCGCTCGTTCGAACCACGTGGAGAGTTCGTCGTCGTCGGGGACGGCCATCCGCTCGTCGGCGTCGAGTATCTCGGGGCCGACGTAGAGCGCATCGAGGTCGCGCGTTTCCAGTTCGTCCACGATGCGGGCGGTGGTGTAGAACTCGCGCCACGCCGGTTCGGGGTGTCGGTGAAGGTCGCGCCGGAACGACACGAGTTCCTCTATCGACGCTTGTTGGCTCATCGTGCGTCCGTTTTCCCGCGAATCATGATAAACTCTTGTGACGATGTAGAAGTAAACTCGAATTCTTGACTAACTAATTGGAGGAAATTCGTGCCTATTATATACCAGACCGAAAGTGTGACAGACGATGCCAGAAGAACCGGACATCGAGCTTAGTTTCCGTGGTGGGCGCCTCGTCAGTGCGCTCCCCATCGCCCTGTTCATCGCGTGGGCGATATTCCAAAGTGGTTTCCTCGGTATCGGCGATACGACCGGACTCGTCGCGGGGATGCTGACAGGACTCATCGTGGGAATGCTGTTTGTCCGGGGGGACTGGAAGGAGTATGCGGATGTCATCTTTGCCGGCATGACTCGCCGGGTCGCCGCGACCGCCGTGGTTGCGTGGCTCTGGGCGGGCATGTTCGCTGAGACCATCCAGGTCGGCGGCTTCGTCGATGGTCTCGTTTGGGCCGCAACGGTACTGAACGTCGGTCCCGGGTTGTTCCCGGCGGCGACGTTCCTGCTCGCGGCGCTCCTTGCGACGGGCATCGGTACCGGCTACGGCACCGCAATCGCCTTCACGAGCCTCGTCTTCCCGGCGGGACTCCTCCTCGGCGCAAACCCAGTACTGCTGTTCGGTGCGATTCTCTCCGGGGCTGTCTTCGGGGACAACCTTGCACCCGTCAGTGACACGACTATCGTCTCCGCGGTGACCCAAGACGCCGACATCGGCGGCGTCGTCGCGTCTCGCGTGAAATACGCCGTCGTCGCGGCGGCGTTCGCAATCGCGGCGTACCTCGTCGCCGGATTCGGTATCCCTGGCGTGTGGAGCGGTATGCCGCACGCGGACGTGACCGGGCAAGTCTCCGCGTCGGTGTCGCCGTGGGGTCTCGTTCACCTGCTCGACATCGCCGTGGTCATCGCGCTCGCCATCCGCGGTCGGCACATCATCGAGGCCGTCTCGTGGGGTCTCATCCTCGCCGCAGTGTTCAACGTCGCATTCGGCGCGGCAGGCCTCATCGACGTCTCCGCTGGAAGCATGCTTCTGTTTAGCGCGCCGCAGAACGGCTTCACGCAGATGATCGACGCGCTCCCCATCATCGGCGCAGTTGTCGAAACCGTCCCCGGCGCACAGGCCGGCGTCGGCGGGAGCATCTACTCCGGTGCAGTCGGGTTCTTCCCGCTCATCGTCCTGACGTTGCTCCTCGTCGCGGGCGCTGAAGTCATGCGCGCCGGCGGCGGGTTCGACGCGATTCAGGAACTCATCATCGACACCGTCGCAACGACCGTTCGCCGCGCGGAGACCACGATGGTTCTCGGCACGGCGCTCGTGAACGCGACGGTCACCATCAACACGGCGGCCGAAATCGCCATCGCGCCCTACGTCGCCACGCTCGGCAAGCGCTTCAATATCAACGGCTACCGCCGCGCCAACATCCTCGACGCCAACACCTCGGCGCTCGGGTACATCTTCCCGTGGGGCGGTGGACTCCTCGCCGGCTACGGGGCCATGCAGGGACTCGTCGGCGGCGAAGCGACGCCGTGGTTCACCCAGCAGATGCTCGTGAACCCCGCGTCCGTCTTCCCGTACGTGTTCCACGGCTGGTTCCTCGTCGGCGTGTTCCTGCTCGCCGCGTGGACCGGCTACGGCCGCGAGTACGTCTCCGACCGTACCAGTGAGGAGGTGAGTCGCGTATGAGCCGTCTCGACAAAATCTTCGCAGGCTGGACGTTCCGCACTGCGACCCCCGAGTTCGAACCCGGCGAAACCATCACCGCGTACGTCAGCGAACACAACGGAAGCGGTCTCTCGATTCGCGTCGGCGACTCGGTTATTCGCGTCGCGGACGGACAGGACGCCGCTGTCGAAGATAAAGTTCGTCTGAAAGTCACGTCGTTCGACTCGGACTCGCACGTCGGTACCGGCGAACTCGTCGAAGTGCTCGGTCCCGACGGCTAAGCCGCATCGTCGGCGACGTCGAACCGGAAAACGACCGACGTCTATTTTTTTAACTCGACTATCGCGTCAGCGACGGTGCCCGAGCGGTTTCTTCTGTTCGACTTCGATTTCGATGTGGACGCTGTCGGGGAACTCCTTGTGGCCGACCTCACGGGCGATGTGGTCCGCACCGTGAATCTCGATACGGCGCGTGTAGACCGGATACGACCACGACGAGAACTGGTCACCGGGTTGGAGCGTCCGGTACTGCGGGACGCTCACCTGTTTCGGCTGGTCGGCGTGCGGGCCGCGGCACTCGGCTCCTTTTCGTTCGACGTACTCTTTGAGGTCCCCGACGACTCTGTCGAGCACCGCCTTATCACCGCTTTGGAAGGTGAGTTTTGTGACGAAGGGCATGCTGGGTACTACCCAGTGTTGGATGCTCCGACGGTAAAAGCGCATCTACACGAACTCGGGAGTGACGCCTCGTCGCGGGCGAACCCGGATGAATAACCGTGTCAACACAGTTCAGCCTCCGATACCCTCTTAAAGGGCGGCACATTTATTTCGGGTAATGGCAGTCGAAGCGGTCAGTGCTGGAGCCATTCTCTTCCGCGACACCCGCGGCCGGAGGGAGTATCTGCTCCTGAAGAGCCGTCCCGGGGACTGGGAGTTCCCGAAAGGCGGGGTCGAAGGGGACGAGGAGCTTCAGCAAACGGCAATCAGAGAAGTCAAAGAGGAGGCCGGAATCTCGGATTTTCGCCTCATCGACGGCTTCCGCAAGGACTACGATTACGTCTTCGAGGCGAACGGCACGACGATTCACAAGACGGTACACCTGTTTATCGCACGCTCTTTCGAGGCGTCAGCGGAGCTTTCGACCGAGCACCGCGACCTTCAGTGGCGCGACTACGAACAGGCGATCAACACCATCACACAAGACGGGCCGCGCGAGATTTTCGAGCGCGCACACCAGTTTCTCGACGAACTCGCCGCGAAGAACGAAGGCGACCACAAGTATCTGAAGTAGCGGCGGTTGATTTCGACCGCGCCGTCTTTTCTGTTAGGTGGAGCGATGCCAGCCGACCGAAACGCCTTCCCGTTCCCGCGCGGACTCCCGGCCGTGAGTGACGCCACCGACCGCGACCCGGAGTTCGCCTTCGAACTGCGCGTCTGCCGCTGGGCGGAACGCGCGTGGCATCCAGACGGCCTACGGCCCGCGATAGTCGCCCGACAGCTCGGGACCCGCGAGCGTCGGTGGGACACGGTCGTCGTCGAAGTTGACCCCGAGGCGTTCGCCGCCCGCCGCGCGCTTTCGACCGACGGGTTCGACTCCGACCTCCTCCGCGTCGTCCGGCACGCACCCGCCGACTGGGCGTGGTACCGCGACGCCATCCCCGAACCGGACTTCCCGTGGCGACACGTCGTTCCCGCGGTCCATCGCGCGGCGGGCCGCGGGGTGGTCGAGAAGCGCCGCGGGACGCGAAACCGCGTCGAGTACCGACAGACGGTGCCGTATCCGGAGTGGGTCGAGCGAATCGTCGCCATCGAGAATAAACCGAATCTCGACGCGAGCGCCGCACGCGCTCTCGCCGACCAGTTAGAACACGACGTGTCGCGGGCGCTCGCGGACGAAGTGTGGGTCGCAACCGAGGCGACCGGCGACCGGGTCGAGCCCGCCTTACTGGAGGACTTACCGGTCGAGGTCGGCATCCTCGCCGTCGGCGAAGATTCGACCGAGGTGCTGTGGCATCCGAGTACGCTCACACCGGACCCGACTGACGCCCGGCGACGACTCGTCCTCGCAGAGCGAGCCTACGACCGCGGGTGGCGAAGCTACGTCGAGACGATGCGGCCCGACTGTCGGTACTTCGAACTCGACCGCCGCGGGCGGGCGCTCGTCCCGAAGTGCGCCGCTAAGGGCTGTTATCAGAGCCAACGCGAGTGCGCCCACTCGTGTTCGGCGTTCGAACCGGAACCACCCGCGTGGCGGATGAACGGCTGGCCCATCGATGGCGGGCCGGGAGCGGGCGTGCGACGGATACTGGCCGCCCGCCGCGACCGCGTCAGGGAGCGAATCGGCGACCCACAGCGCGACCCATAACCGGCGAGTGTGTGCGGAGTGAGAACTGCTAAGGCCGCCCTGACCCGCGTCTCTTCTATGGAACGGTTTCAGAATACGAACCTTCCGGACTGGGACTGGTGGGGCAAGCTTTGGCCCGCACCCGGTGAGACACTTCGTGAACTCGGCGTCGCCGCGGGCGACCGTCTCGTCGAAATCGGAAGCGGAGACGGGTACTTTGCGCTCCCCGCCGCGCGCATCGTCGCACCTGCGCCGGTGTACGCGCTCGACCTCGACGCGTCGCTTCTCGCGGACCTCGAACAGCTCGCCGACCAACAGGAACTCGGTAACGTCGTCACGAAACACGGCGACGCTCGGTCGCTCTCCGAGCACGTCCCCGAGCCTGTCGATGTGGCGCTCATCGCAAACGCTTTTCACGGCATCGAAGACCGCGAGGCATTCGTGACCGAAGCCGCTTCGGTCCTCGCGGACGGCGGGCGACTCGTCGTCGTCAACTGGCGAGCCATTCCGCGAGAAGCGACGGCAATCGACGGCGAACCCCGCGGGCCGCCGACCGACCTGCGTCTCACTCCCGCGGAGACAAACGCGGCGGTCGAAAGCGCAATCGGTGCGACAGAGTGCACACAGTTCGACCTCCCGCCGTACCACTACGGGCTGGTTTTCGAACCGTCGCGGTAGAGGAAGACGACTGTCATGTCCAGTCGGGCGATGGTCACACCACGTTAGACGACTTCGACGTCCACTTCGTCGCGTTCGACCGCGAGATGGAACGTCGGGACGGTTCTGTAGACGACTTCGACGACGCCTTTTCGCCGGAGGCTCTGGAGCGCGCGCCGAACGTCGTCCACGTCGGGGTCGATATCGAACGCCTCGCGGAGTTTGTTGAGGACGCTGACGACGCTCTCGGAGCGCTCGTCGGGACCGGCGACGACCTCGAAGGCGCGGGCTTCGAGCGCTGGCACACGAATCACGCTCGGAACGGACTCCTCTTCGCCGTCGCTTTCGACGCCGGGTTCGACGCCGACGAGTTCGGCCGCCTCGGCGGTCGCGCGAATGAGGCTGTTGTCGTCGCGGTAGTAGTGGTCTTTCAGCTCTGATTCGAGGTATTGGTGGACCTCGCTCCCGCTTTCGAGGTCCCAGCGGTTCTGTAGCTCTTTGTTCTTCGTCGGCTGAAGCCGGACGATGTCGGCGAGTCGGTCTTTCGCCTCGTCGGAGAGCGTCATACTCGGACGATTCGAGGGAGGTGGTATAACGTTGTTCTGGATTGGATTCTTCAGCGCGGCCGCAGAACGTTAATCATTATCCCTATGCCAACCGTCGGCTCGGCTATGAGCTGGGAGACGCTCCGACTCGATTGGGACGGCGACGTAGCGACGATTACCATCGACCGACCGGACCACATGAACGCGATGAACAAAGACACGCTCGACGCGTTCGAGGAAGCCCTCGACGAGGCCGAAGCCGAGGAGGCGCGCGTCCTCGTTCTCACCGGGGCCGGCGACAAGTCGTTCATCGCGGGTGCCGACATCAGTTACATGCAGGATATCGGCACGCCTGCGGCCCAGAAGTACGCAGAACAGGGCCACCGCATCGCCTCGCGCCTCGAACAGTTCCCCGCGCCGACCATCGCGGCTATCAACGGCTACGCCTTCGGCGGCGGCTTGGAGTTCGCGCTCGCCTGTGACCTCCGGGTGGCCTCGGAGCGCGCGCTTCTCGGCCAGACCGAAATCGACCTCGGAATCATGCCCGGTTGGGGCGGGAGCGTCCGACTGCCTGCACTCGTCGGCGACGAAGTCGCCCGGCGACTCATCTTCTTCGGCGAGCGTATCGACGCCAGCGACGCCCACGAGTACGGTATCGTCGGTGAAGTCGTCGCGCACGACCAACTCGACTCGCACATCGACGAACTCACTGCCGACCTCGCGTCGAAGCCGCGACACGCCCTCGCGGGAGCGAAAGCGGCCATCAACATGTCCCACGAAGCGACCCGAGACGCCGCGCTCGACTACGAAGCCTGCGTCTGGAGCGGCCTGTTCGGGACACACGACCAACGCGAGGGCATGAGCGCCTTCGTGGAGAAGCGCGACCCCAACTTCGAATAACGACGCTGACCGACCCGAGAACTTCGATTCTCTGCCCACTGCGGCGGACTTCGCGTCTCGACTCCACGAACGACACATCGTGATTCTCCGTGTTAGCACGCGTCCTGCAACGGCTAAGTAATCTAAAGTTGATTATTAATCATGCAAGAAGAGATCAAACTGAGTCGCCTCGAATCCGTGCTCGACTCGCTTTCATATCCGGTCGCGCGGCGCGACGCCGCGGCCGCGTTCGACGGCGTGACGGTTCTCATGGCGGACGGGAACGCCGACCTCGGTGAGATGATACGGCAGTGTCTCCCCGACGAGTTCGCCAGCGCGACGGACCTCTACTACGAACTCAACAACGTGATGCCTATCGAGGCGGTCGGCGAACCGGGGCAGTCCGACGGCGACGCCTGAGTGAGTGTCTGTCGCGGCTGATTTCGCGTTCCGCGTGACCTTCGAGCATGCCCCGAAACACCACGGCGGAACCCCGGCGTTTAAGTCCTTCAAGCGGTAGGTCGTACTATCATGGAGTTCTGCGACGAATGCGGGTCCCTGATGACGCCGCAGGACGGTGTCTGGGTCTGCCCGAACGGCCACGAGAAAGCACGAGACAGCGAAAAAGAAAAGGCGATGGTCACGACCGAGGGCCAAGAATCGAGCGAAGTCGTCGATATGTCCGACGTCGATAACGCCGAAATCGGCCCGACGACGAAGGCGATCTGCCCGAAGTGTGAACACGACGTGGCGCGCTACGAGATGAAGCAGATTCGCTCGGCCGACGAGTCCGAGACGCGCTTTTTCACCTGCGTCGAGTGCGACCACAAGTGGCGCGAAGACGACCACTGAGCGGTTCGCTTTTTTCTCTGTCCCCGCCGTACGCCGTGGCATGGCCGATTCCCTAGCCCCGCCGACACTTCCGCCCCTCGAAGGGTGGACCCGCGTCGATGAATCGACCGACCGACTGTACCAATTCGGACTGGTCCGAGTCACCGCCCGAACCGTCGTCTACGAGGACGAAGCCATCCGAGCGCAGGTCCCCACACCCGACGACAATCCGTGGCGCTTCCTCTTTGCCAGTCGCCTCGTCATCCGCCCGCGGACGCCGTCGTCGGTCGCGCTCACTCGACTCGTCCGAAACGGCGCGACCACCGAGTTTACGTCCCGCCTCCGCAACCGCGGATTCACCGATATTCGCCGACTCGACTCCCGAACGCTTGGCGTCCGAAACGAGACGGCGGATATCGTTCGATACGCCGCGACCATCACGGTCAGCGGTGTCGAACTCACGGCCGACGCCTCCCTCGCGGTGGTTCCGGCCGACGGCGAGTTCCTGTTAGTCGGAAGCGCGTATCCGCGAGAAATCGTCGGCGGCGACGAGGAGACGGCCGCCGCACTCCGCGAGTGTCTCGACCCAGAGCGATTCAGAGACGAGTTCGTCGAGATCGTCCGGGGCATCAAATAAAATCCGGTCCCGCGGTGGCGGGTCGGTGGTTCCGTTTGCGCTGGTCGATCTCGCCGCCGGTGTCGCTCACTCGTTGCGCGCGAAGACGAGGTAGCCGGTGTGGCCGACGCCGGCGGTAGACGGGCGCGAGCCACGTTCGCCGAAGTCCATGTGTCGTTGAATCGTCTCGAAGGTCTCCACGTCGGAGAGTCCCGCTTCGCGGGCGGCCTCGACGGTGTCGCGCGTCCCTTCGACGAACGGCGAGTAAACGGCGACGTAGCCGCCAGTCACGAGGAGATCCGGCGCTTCGCGGACGACTTCGGGTGCGTTCTCGGTGTCGAGCGTGAGCACGTCGAAGTCCGCCTCGCGGAGGTCGTCGAGTTCGTCGGTGATGTCGCCGGTTCGGACATCGACGCGGTCTTCGACGCCCGCGAGTCGCATGTTCTCGCGCGCCACGTCGGCGAAGTCGGCGTTTCGTTCGAACGTCGTCACTTCGACGCCGAGACGACCGAGATACGCCGAGAGGACGCCCGTTCCGGTTCCGGCGTCGAGGACGTGTTCGCCCGCCGCGATGCCCGTATGGCCTACGATGAGGCCGATGTCGCGCGGCATCATCGGCGCGCCAGTGCGCTCGAAGTGGTTGAACAGGTCGGGACCGCGAGGCTCACGGACGAGGAATGGCTCGCCGATGTGCGTCTCCAGCGTCTGGCCCGGTTCCACGTCTTCGGGGACGGTCAGCATTCCGAGGTCAGTGTGGAGTTCCTCACCGGGACCGCGGAGATACTCCCGGTCGCCGTGGACGAGGAGTATCACTCCAGATTTGCGATGGCCGCGGCGAGGTCGCCACCTTCGGCCTCCAGCGCTTCGCGCGCCTCGTCTTTCGAGACGCCGGCACGCTGTGCGACGATCTCGATATCGGAGTCCGGAATACCACCGTCGGACCCGTCGTCAGCCTCGTCGGCGTCGTCACTGGCACCGAGTTCGCGCGTCTCGGGTTCGCCGACGACTTGGTAGGTCTCTTGGCCTTGGGCGTCCATGCGCGTGACCTGCGCGTCCGAGAAGACGAGTTCCTCGTCGGCCGTCTTGATGACGACTTCCTCGGCGTCGAGCTCGGTGACGTCGATACCCATCTGCTTCATCATCTGCTTCATCTTTCGCGGGTTCATCCCGCCGCCTCCAAACATACCAGAAGGGTCGGGGTCGGCTCTCAAAAGCGTGGCGAACGTCGTTGCGTCTGCCCTCTACCGCCCTGCGGCGGTCTCCGAGCCGATTCGCCCTGTCAGCGGCCGGTTCGGCCGTCTCTTTTTGACCCACCCGTCTCTTACCGGAGCGACCTCCAGCAGACCCCGATTTGTCCCGAGTAACCTATTCGACTCGCGTGCTGACCGCGAGACCGTTGCCAACGGGGAGCACAATCGTCTCGTACCGCGGGTCGGAACGAACCGCGTCGAGATAGGCACCGATACCGCGCGTGTCGGCGTTCGCCCCGTCGAGCGCCTGTACCGTCCCCTCGCTCCAGTCGGTTAGCGCGCCGAAGTCTATCGGCCCGCGCATCACGTTGTCGGCGACGACGACGCCGCCGACTTCGACGCGGTCGCGGACGAGGTCAAACGCCTCGGCGTAGCGGTGTTTCTGGTGGTCGAACAGGACGAGGTCGAACTCCCCATCGATCGTCTCGACGAGTTCGAGGGCGTCGCCTTCGAGGAAGGTGCTCCGGTCGGCGAGACCCGCTCGTTCGAGGAACTCGCGCGCCATGTCGAGTTCGTCGGGGTCGTGTTCGGTCAGGAATAGTTCGGCGTCGTCGGCCATCCCGCCGGCGAACCACGTCGCCGAGTAGCCGAATCCCGACCCGAATTCGAACAGTCGTTTCGCGCCCGCGAGGGTGGCGAGAAATCGGAGGACGCCACCCGCCTCGGGACCAATAATCGGAAAGCCGTGTTCGGAGGCGTACGCCGCCATCTCGTCTTGTACCGCGTCGTGTTCGGGTGCGGTCGCCGCGAGGAACCGCCGTGTCTCGTCGCTTACAATATCCATACGTCCCGCGCGTTCGCCAGCGTGATAAACTCCGTCGCCGCCCCGTCTTCTGTCGAAGTTGCGCCCGCGCCGCCGGCGGCAATTTCGACCGCATCCGTAACCCGCGTACGCTTAAGTGGAGACAAATCACATCTTCGACCATGTTTGACCCCGACGAACTCGAAGCGATTCGGGAGGCGAAAGCCGAGTGGGAGGAGGAGACGTTGTCTCCGACATTGGACCGCTTCGGGGAGCGCAAAGACGAGTTCACGACGGATACGGGCGGGAACGTCGTCGAACGACTCTACACGCCGGCCGATACGGACCTCGACTACGACGAGGATATCGGGTTCCCCGGCGAGAAACCGTACACGCGCGGCGTCTACCCGACGATGCACCGCGGTCGCCTCTGGACGATGCGGCAGTACGCGGGGTTCGGGACGGCCGCCGAGACGAACGAACGGTTCCGGTATCTCATCGACAACGGGTCGTCGGGACTCTCGCTCGCGTTCGACCTGCCCACGCAGATGGGCTACGACTCGGACGCGATGATGGCCGCCGGCGAGGTCGGTAAATCCGGCGTCGCCATCGACAGCCTCCACGACATGGAGACGGTCTTCGACGGCATCGACCTCGGAGAGGTCTCCACGTCGATGACCATCAACGCGCCCGCGGCGGTGCTCTTGGCGATGTACGTCGCGCTCGGCGACAAACAGGGCGTCCCCCGCGAGCAACTCCGCGGGACCATCCAAAACGACATCATGAAAGAGTACATCGCGCGGAACCTCTACATCTTCCCGCCAGAGCCGTCGATGCGACTCATCACTGATATCTTCGAGTTCTGTGCCGAGGAGACGCCGAAGTTCAACACGATTTCTATCTCCGGCTACCACATCCGCGAGGCCGGTTCGACGGCCGCACAGGAAGTCGCGTTCACGCTCGGCAACGGCATCCAGTACGTCCAAGCCGCGGTTGACGCTGGTCTCGACGTTGACGACTTCGCGCCGCAACTCTCGTTTTTCTTCAACGCGCACAACAACATCCTCGAAGAGGTGTCGAAGTTCCGCGCCGCCCGGCGCATGTGGGCGAAAATCATGGAAGAGCGCTTCGGCGCGGAGAACCCGAAGTCGATGCAACTGAAGTTCCACACGCAGACCGGCGGCTCGACGCTCACCGCCCAGCAGGTCGAAAACAACGTCGTCCGCGTCGCGTATCAGGCGCTCGCGGCGGTTCTCGGCGGGACGCAGTCGCTCCACACGAACGGGAAAGACGAGGCGCTGTCGCTCCCGACCGAAAAGTCGGTTCGGACGGCGCTTCGAACCCAGCAGATTCTCGCCCACGAGTCGGGCGCGGCCGACACTATCGACCCGCTCGCGGGGAGTTACTACGTCGAAGCCCTGACAGACGACATCGAAGACGAAGCGTTCGAACTACTCGACGAAGTGGACGAACGCGGCGGCATGCTCGACGCGGTGAAAAACCAGTGGGTCCAAGGAGAGATTCAGGACGTCGCCTACGAGCGCCAGCGCGAGATCGAAACGGGCGAACGAACCATCGTCGGCGTCAACAAGTACCAAGTCGACGAAGAGCCGACCGTCGAAGTGCAGGAAGTCTCGGAGAGAGAAGAGCAAAAGCAAGTGGAATCGCTGGAGGCGCGGAAAGACGCCCGCGACGACGAGGCCGTCGAGACCACCCTCGAAGCGATTCGCTCCGCCGCGAACTCGGACGAGAACCTGATGCCCTACATCGTCGATGCCGTCAAAGCCTACGCGACGATTGGCGAAATTTGCGGCGTCCTCCGCGAGGAGTTCGGCGAGTACGAACCCGGAATGGCCTGACCCGGGCGTTTTTAGCTATTTGGTCTCTACTAATCAGTCACTAGTTCTACACTTTCACCCGGCTGAGAAAACTTATTATATTCCCCCAAGTAGCCGTTAACGAGGATTTACGATGCCTCTTACTGGATTCTAAACTCGTCACACGGTCGGTCGCTCCTTCGTCGGTGCGGACACCGCACCACCAGTTAGCCGTCTCTTCGGAGGCGACCGTCTCGTCGTGGGGCTTTTTACCCGTTCAGCCCCCGGTATCGTATCCGACTGTCAATTCGACTCAACGAATGTCACGAAGACATCCCCAAGACACTCGTACCGCATCTGATTACCCTCCGCGTCACCACAGCCCTGCCCCGCCGTTCGCGGTGCAGGCCATCATGATCGCGCTGACCATCGGCGCGGTCGTCGTCGCCAGCTATCCCGTGGTCTCGCTGGTCGCGGCGACGGTGTTCGTCGCCGTCACGCTGGCCGCCAGAATCGCTGTCGCCCGCATCGAGCGCGGCCCGGTGAACGTTCGCGTTCCCGGTTCGCAACTCGAAGTGACGGTCGCTCGAACCGCCGGCGATTAAATCCGACCACGCTCCGGCTTCGACAGCCTACTTGGTGCCGTCTGACGCCGGTTTAGTTCCGTCACCGTCGCGTCCGCTCCCCACCCGCTGACACCGCATTTCCACCCCTAGTTTCCGAGTAGTTCCCCCGCTCTGCGCTCTTCTTCCGAGATTCGGCCTGCCGCTCGGTTACTGACAGATACCCGGCAATTTGATACTGCACTACGTGATGGTTCCACTGATGGACGACCGAATTGCGTCGGCGCTCGAACTGTCGTTTCCCGACCGCACCGCGGAAGCTGTCGGCTCAGCGGGAATTTCGTGGAAC
>NZ_AOLN01000002.1 GCF_000337815.1 Haloferax mucosum ATCC BAA-1512
GTAACTCGGCGAGTCAGCCGCCAACGCCGTCCTCGAACGGGCTTCAACCCAACTAGGGTTCGTCTGTAACGCCACACGACCGGAGACGGGTTCCAGTTCGTGATGCTTCAACCCAACTAGGGTTCGTCTGTAACACGTGTTCTTCCGCGCCGTCCCTGTGGTCTATGACGCTTCAACCCAACTAGGGTTCGTCTGTAACGCAGTGCGGACTTCGTTTAGACTCTTGGGACTGGCTTCAACCCAACTAGGGTTCGTCTGTAACAAGATTGGCGCATCGTACTCCGGTTCGTGGACGTCCTGGCTTCAACCCAACTAGGGTTCGTCTGTAACACCCTTGGTTTAAATAATCGGTGTCCTCAGTGGCCTGCTTCAACCCAACTAGGGTTCGTCTGTAACGTCTATCAAGAAACACAAGAGGGAGATTAAGAAGGCGCTTCAACCCACTAGGGTTCGTCTGTAACACGGATATCGGGTCGCCGAGGTCCGAGAGCGCGCGGCGCTTCAACCCAACTAGGG
>NZ_AOLN01000003.1 GCF_000337815.1 Haloferax mucosum ATCC BAA-1512
GGCACTGTCTAGTTAAGCCAGTTTGAGGAACGAGCAGGTCGTTAAGTGTGTTTGGGATGAAGCTCGCAGACCTGCTCAGCGAGTGTTTTGCGACGGATTTAGAAGAAACTTGGGAGCGTGAGCGGACAGCGACGCCCGTCAGGGCGTTCGCTGTCCAGCTCCACGCGACCGGATGTTCGCTCAGAGAAACAAAACAGATTCTTCGATATCTCGGCGTTGAACGCTCTCACCAAGCTGTTTGGCAGTGGGTACATCGGCTTGCTGACAGCGGTCACAACCCGCCTGAGGCGAAGCCGAAGCGGGTTGCGGTCGACGAGACCGCTGTCAAAATCAATGGCGAGTGGTCTTGGTTGTACGCTGCAATAGATATCGAGACAAAGCTGATTCTTGACGTCGAATTGTTTGGACGACATGGTACCGATCCGGCTGCTGCGTTTCTCCATCGACTCTCGGAGAAACACGATCTCTCAGATGCTGTGTTTCTCGTTGATGGCTACGGCTATCAGACTGCCATCTCTCGATTAGGATTGAGCGGTCGGCTTGACTACGTCGAGCGAAACCTCATCGAAAAATGGTTTCACACCCTCAAAATGCGAGTCGACCGCTTCCATAATTCGTGGGTGGGCAGTCACGGAAGCGTCCGCGAGTGGTTCATACAATTTGTGCAATACTACAATTTTCAGAGACCGCATCAAGCGCTCGATGGGCGAACACCGGTTGAGGAGGTCACTAACTAGACAGTGCC
>NZ_AOLN01000004.1 GCF_000337815.1 Haloferax mucosum ATCC BAA-1512
GGTTGAAGCATAGATATGCCATGGATTAAGGCAGAGGTCGATGCAGAGTTACAGACGAACCCTAGTTGGGTTGAAGCAAGACGTACACGCCGCTATCGCCGTACACCGGCGCGGTTACAGACGAACCCTAGTTGGGTTGAAGCGCCTGCCGGGTGTCTCGATGCTCTCCACCGCCGTGTTACAGACGAACCCTAGTTGGGGTGAAACTCAAAAAGCACGTGAGATGCTGTTACACTACTCGTGAGCTATCGCTATCATCCGAGACCACAACAGCCGTTCAGTAAAAACAACACTCGAAGAACCAATACCGGTCACTCAAAAGTCGCCGAACCGACCGAAACTGACGGCTGAAACCGTCAGTTAGCCAGCGGCGCCTGTACTTCGCGTTCCGCGTCGTCCGTATCTACGGTTCCCTCGGCGAAGACGACACCGTGGACACCCTCGCGTTCCTTCGCGCTCGCCGCGACGCGGACGAACGTCGCGTTGTCGCGCGCGGCGGCGAGCGTGTGGCCGCCGCAGTAGCTAATCCCAGAGCGGACGCCGCCGAGGAACTCCTCGACGAGCGGTTCGACCGGACCTTTGTAGGGCGTGAGCGCTTCGATTCCCTCGCCGGTTGCGACGTCACTTTCCTTGTCGTCGCGGTCGTCGGCGGCCTCGGTCGAGGCCATGCCGCGCGAGCGCTTGTACTGCTCGCCATCGACCTCGACGACGCGGCCGGGTGACTCGTCCGTCCCGGCGAAGAAACTACCCATCATCACGGTGTCAGCGCCGGCCATGAGCGCCTTTGCGGCGTCGCCGGAGGTTCGAATCCCACCGTCGGCCATGACGTGGATGCCGAGTTCGTGCGCCCGGTCTGCACACTCCGAGACGGCCGTCAGTTGCGGGTAGCCCGCGCCTGCGACCTCACGAGTCGTGCAGTGCGAACCCGGGCCGACACCGACTTTCACACAGCCCGCGCCAACTTCCCAGAGGTCTTCGACCGCTTCGGGAGTAACGACGTTGCCAGCGACGATTTCGGGGTCGTATTCGTCGCGGATGCGGGCAACGGCGTCCAGACAGCGCTCCATGTGTCCGTGAGCGATATCCATCACAATCGCGTCGGCACCGGCTTCGAGGAGCGCCTCGGTCCGGTCGAGGTAGTTCTCGTTGATGCCGACAGCGCCCGAGACGGTGCCACCCGATTCGGCGACTCGTCGGACCTGTGCGGCCTGTTCGTCCACGTCGAGGAAGCGGTGAACGACGCCGAGTCCGCCGAGGTCTGAAAGCGTCGCCGCGAGGTCCGCCTCGGTCACGGTGTCCATCGCCGCGCTGACGAGCGGCGTGTCGAGAGAAAGTCCCGGTGTCACGTTAGTCGAGAGGTCCACGTCGCTCCGGCTATCGACCGGTGAACGCTGTGGAACCAGCAATACGTCTCCATACGAGAGTCCTGTGCGAATCTCCATCGTAACCCTCCACAGCCGATGGGACGGACGGTAATAATCCCACTGAAAACGGGTCGTATCGCCGTGGAACGAAAGTATTACCCGTTGGCGTTCGTCCGTCTAATAACACACGGCGCCGCGCTGACTGCGAATCTCCAACCAATCGTAACCCCAACACATTCGCGTTTCGCGGCCCGTGTGGTGCAAACGCTTCGAGAGCGACTGCACCGCGCGCACTGATTACTCGCGTATCGAACCGGACAGTCACTTCGTAAGCGTTTTGCTACGGAACACTGGACACTATTTTGCCTTACCGGCCGCGCTATCGCAAGTCGGTAACGGTAGGTGGACTCAGAGGCATTCCCCACAGCATCGTCGCCCAATTGGTCCCTAACCCCCGCTTCGCTGACAGAAGTACTTTCCTTCACGCAGACCGTCAGATGGGCATGCAGACAGTTATTCTCGCCGCGGGTCGCGGAACCCGGATGCGCCCGCTCACCGACCGTCGAGCCAAGCCGATGCTTCCCGTCGCGGAGAAACCACTCGTGGCACACACCGCCGATGCCGCCATCGAAGCGGGTGCGACGAGTCTCACGCTCGTCGTCGGGTACGAAGCAGACGACGTGCGTTCGTACTTCGGTGACGAGCGCGGTGGCGTTCCGGTCGAGTTCGCCGTCCAGACGGAACAACGCGGGACAGCCGACGCGGTTCGCGCCGCCGCCGCGACCCTCGACGACGACGCTCCGTTCGTCGTCCTCAACGGCGACGCACTCTACGACGTGCCATCGTTGGCGGCGCTCTACGGAGACGGTGGGACTCCCGCAGTCGGGTCGTACAGCGTCACTAACCCGAGTTCGTACGGCGTGCTCGAAACGAGCGACGACGGCTACGTGACCGGCGTCGTCGAAAAGCCCGAGAATCCACCGTCGAGCCTCGTCAACGCCGGCGCGTACGTCTTCCCTGTCGAGGCGCACGGTTGGCTCGACGTCGCCGAGAGCGACCGCGGCGAACTCGAACTGACGGACGTGTTGACGACGGTCTGTGAGCAGTGCGACGTGCGCGGCGTCGCGTTCGACCGCTGGTTGGACGTCGGCCGACCGTGGGAACTCCTCGAAGCCAACGAGTGGAAACTGGCGGAGCTCGACGCCCGATTTGACAGTATACGCCGAATCGACGGCGACGTCTCGGAGCACGCCGAACTCCACGGAACGGTCGTCGTCGAGGCGGGCGCGGAGATTCGTTCGGGTGTCGTCGTCGAAGGACCTGTGCTCGTCCGTCGTGGAGCCACAATCGGCCCGAACGCCTACGTCCGAGGTCACACCCTCATCGGCGAGGGTGCGAAGGTCGGTCACGCGGTGGAAGTCAAAAACAGCGTGCTCATGGCGGGCGCGACAGTCGGCCACCTCTCGTACGTCGGCGACAGCATCCTCGGCCGCGACGTCAACTTCGGCGCGGGAACGAAAGTCGCCAACCTCCGCCACGACGGCGAAGCAGTCAGGCAGATGCTCAAAGGCAAACTCGTCTCGTCGGGCCGTCGAAAGTACGGCGTCGTCCTCGGTGACGGCGCGAAAACCGGCATCAACTCGTCGTTGAACGCCGGCGTCCGCCTCCCGACTGACGGAACAGTCAGACCCGGTGAGACGGTGCTCTACGACCGCATCGGCGAGAGCGAAGAAAAATAACGAAAGAGCGGCTGGTGACGACGAAATCGAGGGTGTAACACGAGTATCGTAGGCGATCCATTGGTAGGCGGCTGAAGTGTTCTAGGAAGCCAGTGGCGACACAGATTGACACTATTTCGACGCCGTGGCTGTTCGAATGTCGTATCATCACCAATTATTCGTGCAGAAACGAACCCACAACCAGTTTCGGGAATAAAACCACGGACAGTCATAATTCGAGCCGGTGTTTCGAATTTTGAACCAGAGCAGGCGTCGAGACGTGAAATAGCGGCATTTCACCCGGGAAACAACGCCCAATTGCCTCACCGTGAAATCTAAAATGCCCGTAGCACCAATCAAGCTGTATGTCGAACAGCAGCCGATTCGTCGTCGCTACCCACGTGCTGACAAATTTGGCGGTGCGGAGCGGCGAGCGGCTGTCTTCCGACCGTCTCGCATGGAGCGTCAACACCAATCCGGTGGTCATCCGACAGCTCCTGTGTTCGCTCCGAGAAGCGAATCTCGTCGATTCCAAGCGCGGTCCGACGGGCGGATTCACGCTCGCGCGTGACCCGTCGGAAATCACGCTCCACGACATCTACGAGGCGGTGGAAGACGGTGAGCCGTTCTGTTTCCACGCGAACGAACCGAACGACGAATGCACGGTCGGCGAGTACATCCAACCGGTCCTCGGTGACCTGCTCGCACCCGCGATTCAAGCGATGCTCGACGAACTCGACTCGATTACCATCGCCGACGTTCACGAGACAATCTTCGAGACGGCCGACACCGAAACACTGGAAGTCTGCGACTGACTGAGACGGTCGAAGTCGATTCTACGAATACTGCGCTCGTTAGGCGGTCGGCTCGGCAGTTTCCGGTTCTGTGGTCTGCCCGTCGGGTTCGAGCCACTCGTCGGCCCACTGTTCGATTTCGTCGAACACCGGGCAGAGCGAGACACCCTTGTCAGTGAGCGAGTAGTACGTTGCGACCGGCGCGTCTTCTTCCATCCGGCGGTTGACAAACCCCGTCTCTTGGAGGTCGTCGAGGACGCGAGAGAGCGTTCGTGAACTGGCACCGGTCGAGCGCTTCAGTTCGTTGAATCGCTTCTCGTCGCTTCGGAGGTCGTGAAGGACGATAAGACGCCACTGCGACCCAATTTGCTCGATCGAGTTGATTATCGGACACGGTGCGTCGTCGTTCGTGTCGCTGGCCATATCGACCTGTGGAAGCCCAACGGCTTTAGCGGTTCGGTGGAGAACCTGGTTTCGAAATGTTACCGGAATTGTCGGAAGTAGTCTGCGAACAGTTTGTGGACTGCGACTGTCGGGGCGTTCAAGCGAGGAGTCTCGAAAGAAGGAGAAACACGCGTTTGAGGTTCTTCGAGAGGCTCGTTTGGTTCTCCGAGTAGAAGATGACCTCCTCGTCGAGACCGTGAACGACGATACAGCGGCCGCGGTCGGAGAGGTCTTTCATTTCGATAGCTCGGATGGATTCGAACGGAATGACGAGATACCGGTACTCTTCGTCCTGAATGTCGGCGTTACAGTGGTCGCCGTAGATGTGGATGCTCTGCGATGTAACACCGACTTCGTATCCGATGTAGGTCATCCCGGAAATCTCGGCCCCGGCGCGGCCGCCCTTTACTTTCCCTTTGAGTTGTGAGGGTTCGAGGAGGATTCCGTCTACCATATAAACTCGTCTCGTCCGACCGCTCCTAAGTATTCTCGCTCAGTTATCTAAATTGATTTTCTCAGACAGCGTTGGGATGAGAGACGGCGAGTGTTACTGATCAACGCTGAGAGTGAAGTATCAACCGCAACATCGGGAGATAGCGTGTCAGTGCTGTCGGTCCAGTGACCTCGGCTCTCAGTCACCGCGACGGACGCACCCGGAGCCATCAGACTCGATAACGGAGTACGTGCTGGCGAGATAGTTGCGGATGTAATCGACCGTAGATGGGTCGTAGGTCCAAAAGCCGGAGAAGCCAGCACCGGGTTCGGGTTCCTCGGCGACGAGCGCGCACTTGTAGTCGGCGACACCGCTTCCGTCGTAGACGACGAACCACGAATTTCGAATCTCGTCGGACCGAGAGAGATGCAGTTGGAACTGGTCGGCGGCCGGAATGTCGCCTTCAGGGTAGATGTAGGCGTGGACCGACAGTTGGTCTCGACCGCCGAGGCGTCGGTACGTTTCGAGTTGTGGTTCGAGATTGTCCCCCAGTTGAAAGCCGGCGTGGAGTTCGCCAGCGCCGACGCGCCACGCTCTGTCTTCTATCTCCCGCGTCGCGCTGAGCATCTTTTCGCGGCCGTAGGAAGTAAACAATGTCTCGTCGAGGTGGTCGAGTATCGGTGCGTAGGAGTCGCGTTCGAATCCGGGGTGGACATCTTCGGGCTGTTTGAGGATATCATCGACCGAGACTGCTGTATGGAACGTATCGCCCGACCCGAGTACCGCGAAATTCGAAGGCCCTTCGTCGGCGTACGCCGGCACGACAGAGAGGTTCCGGTCCGCGAAGTGCGCGGCGAGTTGCTCGACGGTGTCGTCGTCCGGGTTGAACACGGTGAGTGTCTTCTCAGAAGCGGCGACGCCAGCGATTAATTCGCTGAGAGACATTACCGGTGGAAAGCAGGCCAGATGAGGTTATTATTCTTTTCATACTTCTACTGTTCGTGATAATAGAAACGAAGGTTCAAATAGAGTTGTCTTGCGCCGGGTCGTGTAGTTTGTAACGTGGCGACTACCACGGCACGTGGATTCCTAACTATGGGCGTTCGGGTCGTACGAACGGTATGATTTCCGACTGCGACCGAACCCAGCCGGACGCAGAGACAGTCGATGAGACAGTCACGAACGGTGGAGTCGATGCGTGGTTCGCCCGCGAGACACCCGGTATCGTCGCCGGTCTCGAAGCGTCGCACTTCATCGGTCCCGTCACCGCCACGACGGCGCGAGACCTCATCGCCGGTGGCAACGCAGAGGCGGCACTAAGCCTCGTTCTCAGGGAGGTAGACGATTCGTGGCGCGAGTGACCGACGTGAACGGAGAGACGGCGACTACATCATCTGTGACCGCTTGTCTCTACCGATCCGCCCAACGATGGGCGACTGCGACACTGTCTGTGACTCCTCGAACTTCGATGCCTCGGAACTAGCGGGCGCTCACGGCTCGCGCGACGACGTATCTCTACTGTACAGTTCGACGAGCGCGTCGAGCAGACTCGGGGACAGTTCGAATCGAACGTCAACGCTGTTTTGTTCGCGGTCGTACGCGAGGTGCTGTACGTCTATCGCCGCGAGAAGCGTCCGCATCGCATCGACGACGTAGTCACTCGACTCCGCTTCGACCCGCAAACTCTCGCCGACGTGAATCGACAAGCCGTCGATAATGGTCTCGTAACACGTCTTGCTCGGCGAATCGACGCGCTGTGTTCGCTCGATGAGACCGAGCGAAGAGAGCGATTCTAACCGTCGGTAAATCGTCGATTCGGAGACGCCGCAGTTCTCCGCGAGTTCCTCGGCGGTCATCGGGGCGTGGTTGCACGCGACGATAACGTCCCGAGAAACGTCGTCTCCCATCGCGTTCAACAGGTCGTCGTCCGACGACTCCGGCGGTATCTCGGTCTCCGATTGGTGTACTGTCTCTTCGGCCTCGTCCGTCAACGGCCCGTCCGGCTCGTCGGACGAGGAGAGGACGTCGTCCACGAGGTCACGTCGAGTCATGCTATAGTATCACATGTAGCCCAGGGATATGTAATAGGTGCCTACAGTCCAGATAGTTATATCGTATATCGAGACTGTCGGCGCGAGAGCGGCCGAGTTTCCGCCTCGGAAAGTCGATCGACTGCGGGGGATTAACGAGTGCGAAGTGAGCGGAATCCGTGCGAGTGCAGAAAAACGGGTCTCGACTCGCCCGGACCTTACCGGTCGCCCGCGCGCGTTACTCGACGGTGACGCACTTTGCGAGGTTCCGCGGCTTGTCGATCGGTCGTTCGAGGAGTTTCGCGGAGTGGTACGCCACGAGTTGCAGTTGTACGTTGGCGAGCGCGCCCGCGATGTCAGGGTGGGTGTCCGGAATCGAGAGCACGTGGTCTGCGAACTCCGTCACCTCGCCGGAGCGGTCGCTCGTGACGGCGACGACGGGGGCACCCCGGGCCTGCACCTCCTTGACGTTGCTCAGCGTCGCGTCGTCCTCGTGGCCGGTGAAGATAGCGAACACCGGCGAGAGGGGCGTGACGAGCGCGAGCGGGCCGTGTTTGAGTTCCGAGGCGGCGAACCCCTCGGCGTGTTCGTAGGAGATTTCCTTGAACTTCAGCGCGCCCTCCAGTGCGACCGGGTGGGCGACCCCGCGGCCGATGAAGAAGAACGCGTCGCTCCCCTCGTACTCGATTGCGATGTCGCGGGCGGTCGAGGTATCGAGCACCTCCTGTACGTCGCCCGGAAGCCGCGAGAGCGCGTCCATCAGGTCGCGCGCTTCGCCGGACTTCGCACCCGACATATCTTCGACGAGACGTTCGGTGAGAAGCGTGAGCGCCGTCACTTGCGAGGAGAACGTCTTCGTCGCCGCGACGCCGATTTCCGGGCCGGCGCGGATGAGCAACTCGTCGTCGCACTCACGGGTTATCGACGAGCCGACGACGTTGGTGACCGCGAGAGTTCTCGCACCTGCGGCGCGCGCCCGGCGCACTGCGTCGAGCGTGTCGGCCGTCTCGCCGGACTGGCTGACGGCGACGACGAGCGTGTCTTCTGTCACCGGCGGTTTGATGACGGAGTATTCGCCCGACATGAACGCGTAGGCGGGAATCCCACGCGAGTTGAGGAGCGAGGCCGCATACATCCCGGCGTGGTGTGAGGTTCCCATGGCGATGAGGTGAACCTGCTCGACGTCGGCGAAGTAGTCCGGGGAGAACTCTTCAAGTTCGACGCCGCCGGTGTGGGTGTTCAGTCGCCCCTGCGTGGTGCGGCGGAGCGCGCCGGGTTGCTCGTTTATCTCCTTGTACATGTAGTGTTCGTAGCCGCCTTTCGTCGCGGTCTCCGGGTCCCACTCGATGTACTCGACCGGCCGGTCAACCGGTCTCCCAGCGGAGTCGGTGATGTCGTAGCCGTCAGGCGTTGTGACGACGAAGTCGCCGTCGTGGAGGTAGACGACACGGTCTGTGTGTTGGATGAACGCCGGCACGTCGCTTGCGAGGTAGTACTCGCCGTCGCCGACGCCGAGAACGAGCGGCGACCCCGAGCGGGTTGCGAAAATCGCCTGCTCGTCTTCGATGATGGCCGCAAGCGCGTAGCTTCCGGAGAGACTGCCGACCGCGGCGCGGAAGGCTTCTTCCGGCGTCGCACCGTCTCTGAGATTCTCCTCGATGAGGTGTGGGACGACCTCGGTGTCGGTCTCGCTGCTGAAACTGTGGCCGCGCGCCTGTAACTCGCTTCGGAGCGACTGGAAGTTCGAGATGATACCGTTGTGAACGACGGCGACGTGCTCGGATTCGTCGGTGTGTGGGTGTGCGTTGCCGTCAGTGACGCCGCCGTGGGTCGCCCAGCGAGTGTGGCCGATACCGTAATCGCCATAAATCGGGTCCTGCTCGACGGCCGCGACGAGTTCCGAGACCTCGCCGACGCGCTTCGTCAGCGAGATACCCCTCCCGTTTTTGACCGCGATACCGGCGGAGTCGTAGCCGCGGTATTCGAGCCGTCGAAGCCCATCGACGAGCGAATCGACGGAGTCGTTCGCGCCGATACAAGCGGTGATACCGCACATCAGTGCGTCACCTCCACGCGCTCGCGGACGTCGCCGTGTAACACCGTGCCAGCGCCGACGACGGCTTCAGCGCCGACGCGACTGCCCGGCGTGAGTGTGACGTTCGCGCCGACTTCCGCGCGGTCGCCGACGATGCTTCCCAGACAGCGGTCCGTGTAGAGTCGCCCTTCGAGGATGACGTCCGCTTGCCCGCCCGGTGAGATGACGCCATCGCCGACGTACGCGCCGGGGCCGACGACAGAGTCGCGGAGGACGACGCCAGCACCGATGCGCGCGTCGGTCGAGAGGATCGACCGCTCGACGACGCTGTTCGCGCCGACGGTGACGTTGTTCTGCAGACACGACCCCGCGCTGACGACCGCGCCCGGTCCGATATCGCAATCCTCGCCGACGACGACCGGTTCCTCGACGAGCGCACGGTCGTGAATCCGCGCGGAGTCGGCGACGGTCGATGCGTGTCGGCGCGCGAGAAGCGACTCCGTGACGGAAAGCAGACCCCACGGGTGGGAGGGGTCGAGCCAGTTCCCGTTGACGAGGACGGACGTGACGGGACTGTCGAGGTAGTGAACCACGTCCGGCAGTCGCATCTCGCCGTCGTGGGGCGGAATGCGGCGGAGAGCGTCAAAGACCGTCGTGTCGAAGACGTAGACCCCCGCGTTGATGAGGTAGCCGTCGCTGTCGAGCGCGTGCTCGTCGATATCCGAGATTCGGCCGTCGTTTTCGACGACGACACCGTACTCTTCGGGCGTATCGGACTGCGCGACGGCGATGGTCGCAACCGAGTCGGTCAGCGAAAAGCGTTCGAGCACTTTCGAGACGATATCGGCGTCAACGACGTTGTCGCCGTTGCAGGCGACGAATGGACCGTGAACGTGGCCGGCGGCTTGTAAGAGGGCGTGTCCGCTCCCGAGACGGGAGTCCTGCTGGACGAAGTCGATATCCGCGTCGGGATACGTCGCAGAGAGGTGCGTCTGGATACGGTCGGCGCGGTGGCCGACGACGACGACCACACGCTCGATGCCGCACTCGAAAAGCGAGTCGAGGACGTACTCGACGACCGGGCGATTCGCAACCGGGAGCATGGGCTTCGGCTGGAACGTGGTCAGGGGCCGGAGTCGTCGGCCTTCACCGGCCGCGAGGACGACGGCCTCGGTGATGCGGTCGTTCATCGCCGTCCCCCCGAGGACCGGACGTGTTCGAAACGCGAACGTGAACGCGGGTGAGTCATAGGAGAGACAGGGGGAGCGATGGGGATTGTTATACGGCACGTTCCGGAATCCATGACCGAGTTAGGGAGACCAATGGTACCGACCCGCAATGTCTGAGGGGAGAGAAATCGGGAGTGGGGGCGGTTCGGCCGTACCTAATTGGTAGGAAGGAAGGCGAATCAGGCCTAAAGACGCTGGGTTACGACGTAATCAGAGTTTTGACGGTCAAGATATCGAGACAGACGAGCAAGCGGACAGACGGACAGGTGGGCAAGCTGACAGACGAGCAAGTTAGTAATCTGATAGACGGACAGACAAGCGATAGACAGGCAGACGAACGAACAAACAGGTGAACAAAAGGGAAGCCGAAAGAGCGACGGGAAGAAAAAAGACGGAAAAGAGGACGGAGAAGGGTTACAGCGACGAATAACGAAAATCCCGGGACTGGGAAGGAGAAACCAGAGCCGAGACTGGAACTCGTGGCGACGGCGGAAAAAACGAGCGCGGCGGTGGTTCGTTCGGCCGGACCGCGAGGCGGTTCAAGACCGAGTGAACGGAGATGCGACTTCGGCGGTATAAATTGAGGTTCGCTTCAGGGACGGGCGTGAGTCACACGTGGAGTTTGTCTTTGTACGACTCCATCGCGGTGATAGCCATGAGCGTCGCGGTGCTCAGGACGGCCCACCCCGCAGTGGGAACCTGTTCGAGACCCGGGATACCCAGAAGTCCGGCCGAGACAGTCGCGGCGACGCCAGCGGCGATAGCCAGATTCCGTTTCGGCGACGAAACGAAGTTCACCGACTCGTCGGCTTGCTCTTGTAGGGTCACGACGTCACCGTCTAGGTACTGGTCGAGTTGTTTTGCCGTGTCGAGAAGCGTGATGTCGCCGCGGTTCTTGTCGAAGTCAACGATACCGGATGAGTCCATCTTCGGAAGATGGCACTGGTACAGCCCGATATACACGCGCTTTCGTTGACTCGACGAGAGGGCTTTAATCTCGATGTCGTTTTCCTTGGCGGCGATGAACTCGGCCATGTCGCCGAGTTTCGCCTCGCCGTCGTTGGTCTTCAGGAATCTGAGCGCGTCGCGGCGTCGCTGGTTTTTCAAAATCTCGAAGACGACGTCCTTCGAGAGCGCCTCGGTTTCTGGTTGTTCGGAGGCTTCCTGTGCGCCACCGGTTAGTTCTGCGAGCTGTTCTTGCGGCGTTTGATCGACGGCTTCAGTGTCTGTCTGCAGTGAATCGGTAACCATTGTTCCTTCCTCCCCCCACATGTGGTCGCGGGTTTGCGACCTATCTGTGGCCGACCGAGGGATGACCACAGTGCGTCCGGTACAGACCACAATGTTGGATGCGCCCCACCAGGCGCGACCCAAGTCTAGAGGGTCAGCGAGATAATAGGTTAAACAGGGATATATACTTGTTTGACAATCCCACACACTGATTCGTCCGAGCGGTAGGTTGCAAATTCTGCGAGTAAATAGCCCGTAACAATCAACCCAAAAGATGAAATTCAATTCTTCCCGACAGAATTGTTGGGAGCTATAGTACGCCTCTAAAACCTGATTTCTCGCTTATTACCACACATTCAGAATGAAGTTATCAACAGAATTATTGTTTTGCTGCTAAACGAGTTGATATTTGAACATCATTATATGAGAATGTCTGTTGGAGATTCCCTCCGCCACTATACTGGTTCTGTAAGTGTCACTCAACAAGAGATTCGAACGCATCCGACGGGGCTCCGTTGCGTTCTTCGGAGAGGTACTGCGCGAGAACCAAAAGTAACAGCGCAGTGGAGACGAAGACCGCGACGAGACTCCACGAGAGAAGCGCAAATCCAGGAATACCGGCCCACACACCGAGAATTAATATCCAGCCAACGACCCCGAGGGCGGCGTAGTATCGACTCCACGGCTGGCCGGTCTCCGCTTGCATCCAGAAGAACCCGCGTTTGGCGACGTCGCCGACGAGTTCGACGGTCCGTTCTTCCTCGTCGTAGTTGACCAAGTCGGCCCCTTCGAGTTTCGGGAGGTGTGTCTGGTACAACGATATGTAGACGCGCTGTCTCTCTTCGTCTGTCACGTCCTCGACCGCGGTTTCGTTTTCTCTTGCGGCGACCATCGCGGCGAGTTCCTTCAACGAGAGTGCTTCGCCCGCACGGTGGAGGAAATAGAGGATTTGCCTCCGCCGGGAGTTGCTGAGGATGCGGAATAACTCGTCTTTTGATAGTGTTGTCATCGTGGTGTGCGGACGGCCACGCGCACGTCACGCGAGTAGACCTGCTCCGGTTACGGCGTAGTACACCACAGATGACCTTTGTTATCGTGACGTTTCCGAGAGGCTTCGGACCAATTTCTTACGGACATTAAGCTCACGTTCATCGGATATTCGAGACACCGCGGACGGTCAGCGGCCCGAATGAATCTCGATACTGATGAGGATTACCCGTCAGCACGGCGTAGGAAACGTCTCAAATGAAAACTGCGAAAAAAAGCAAAAATCGGCAGTAAGGAAGCCAAATAACCAGTATAGAGGTGGCTAACAATACCGGATGGCGGCGATACTTAGATTCGAGACTACATGTTCGAATTGACTGGCTTCCAGCGCGACCTGCTGTACGTGATCGCCGGTGCCGAACGGCCATCCGGACAAGAGGTAAAAGAGATGATCAGCGCAGACGTCGGAGAGGTGAATCACGGCCGATTGTACCCGAATCTCGACGCGCTCGTCGAACAAGGATACGTCAATAAAGGTCAACACGACCGCCGAACGAACTTCTACGAGATGTCCGAGAAGGGTCGAGAGTCCATTATCGAACGCCGAGAGTGGGAGAATCAACACGTCGATTTCCTCGGCTGAACCGAACGTAGCGGTTTCGCGCGGGAAGGAGAGAAACGTCTATTCGAGCAGACGGAGGGAGCGGGAGTGGCACGCCTGTCACGCAGTCCGAAAACAGGCGCGGACGCAAACAGTACGGCACGCACGAGACGGACGCGAACAATAGGACACAGGCGAGAGGACGAACAGCCGCGGCACACCGCAGTCTCATTACGTCGCGGACTGACTCAGCAGAATCACGTACACGGTACGCCGAACTCGAACCACCGCAAGATACGCACACGAGAGCAACGGCGGACGAACCGAGAGACGTCGAGACAGACGAGAAACACGAGTCGAGAGACCGAGAACGGCCGCGCGAGTAATCTGTCAGAGGAATCTCGCGTGCGACCCGGCGTGAGAACAGGATGATGCTCGACGAACCGTGGGAACGTTTCGCTTCGAGGAACCGGACATCGCCTCGGGTGGGCCGCACATCGACAGCCCGGACGGGAACCACGCGCTGGAGGCCGGTCCAAATCGACCCCAGACCGACCAGATATATCATATTTAAGTACAATCTGAACTACGAGAATATATCAGATATAATACCTTCTTCAGAGCCGTAGCTTAGTCGCGTTAATGCGGTCATAAGAATTTGCTTAATTCGACAATAATACGGCGAAGTACGCCGGTTTTAGCGTTTAATTCGACCCGCCAAAATGTATCAGAGAATCGGACGATAAGGGACCGATTAGTATCACGGATAGATATTCACAGATTCCTACTAATGTAATTACCGCAACATTTATGGAGTTAATCTGCAACCCCTGCAATATGGTAAGTGAACGGTCCACCGAGCAGGACCCCGAAAGCACGACTGACGACGCCGTCAACAGACGCAAATATCTCACTCTCTGTGGGTCAGTTGCGGGTGCAGGCGCGCTCACGAGTGTTGCCGGAGTCGGCTCGGCGACAGCACAGTCCAATGAACCAACTGCCGACGACGAGATGCACACGCTGGTCGTCGCAGGAACCGGTTCGGTCTCTTCGTTCGAGGTGACTGTGAGCGGAGAGATTTCACCACTCCATTCGAACGGCGCACTCAGTACGACCGGAGCGGTCGGTCCGGCCGCCGAGGGAACCGTCAACGACGGCTCCCGAAGCTACAACTTCGCCGGCGACATCACGAACTTCCAATCGACCGATTCCGTGTCGGTCTACGTTGACGGCGTCAGAGTCCCCGACGACTCGTTCTGAAACGATAGTTCAGCGACTCATTTTCTCGCAGATACGCCGGAAGCGACGGTGTCGAGGATGCGGTCCGAATCGAAGACGAGACTCGTAAGTAGCGTATCGAGGCGAGCGGCGAGAGGTGAGAGATACGCAGGAGGAGAGGGTAGAGAGAAGAGTGGAGACGAGCGGTCTTGTCAGCGACCTACGAGCGCATGTATCCGCTCAGCCACGAACTGGTAACATCGTCGAAAACGACGGTGGAACCGCCGTGCTCCTCGGCGAAGTCATCCGCATCGGAGCTTGACGAGAACGGTATCAGGTCTTTCCCCATGCCGCCGAGCACCTCGCTATCGACGACGTACGTCATCTCCGTGGCGTCGCCGAAGGTGTCCGCGTCGGTGTGCGTCGAAATGAAGGTATCTCCGTCTTCGGTCGTGAGTTCGTACTCGACCACCGAGTAGTCGGTGACGTAGATGGCTTCTGTCTCCCAGCCCATCTGTTCGTGTTCGAAGTAGTACGGGAAGAGACCCATGCTCAGCGTGTGAAACCACGCCGGATTGTCGTGGTCGTCCGGCGACTCGTCGCGGTAGAATATCTGGCCGTTGGGTCCGGCGTGAAGCCCGATTACCATCCCTCCTTGGTCGTCTTCCTTGCCGCCGGAGAGGTCGATAGGGTCGGGCTTGGACTCCGATTCGGAAGTCGTTCCGATGCATCCCGCGAGGGCGGCGAGCGCGCCGACCGAGAGTGCTTTCGTTGCTGTGCGGCGCGTGAGCAAATCGGTAGACTCGTCGCCGGAACGGGTATCGTCGTACATCGGTTCGTTCGTGCGACTGTCGGTTGCTACCGACTTAAACCGTGAGAAGCGCCTACCGCATGCGACAACCACACTAACAACGGTTTGAGAAGAACGGTGGAGTGGCGTTCAAGCGACGGCGCGCGCTCCCTCAACGAGCGAGCGAACGTCCTCGAAGAGTCGGTCGGCGTCGGCCGAGTCGCGCGCTTCGGCTGTGATACGGACGAGCGGTTCGGTGCCGCTCGCCCGGACGAGGAACCACCCGTCGTCGGTATCGACGCGGATACCGTCGATGGTGTCCACCTCGTCGTAGGTGGCGTGAATGTCGCGGGCGATACGGTCCATGGCCTGGTGTTTGTGCTCGAACGAGATGCTCGTTCGCCGAGTGGTGTACTCCGACTGACCGAGCGAGGCGACCTGCTCGGAGAGCGGGCCGTCACGTGCGACGAGTGCGGCGAGTTTGAGCGCCGCGTAATGCCCGTCGGGGGCGAGCGTCTCGTCGGGCCAAATCCACGCACCCGAGGGTTCGCCGCCGAAGACGTACCCGCGTTCGGCGACGGTCTCCGCGACATACACGTCGCCGACGGGCGTGTAGGTGACGCGCCCGCCGATGCGCTCGACGACATCCTGGACGAGAAGGCTCGTGTCGATGGGGACGGCAATCGCGTCACCGGATGAGACGACATCGCGCGCGAAGAGCGCGAGGAGAGCGTCACCCGAGACGTATGCGCCGGTCTCGTCAACGGCGACGAGTCTGTCGGCGTCGCCGTCGTGTGCGAGACCGACGTCCGCATCGAGCGCGGGGACGGTTCGTCTGAGTGCTGTGAGCGTTTCGGCGGTCGGCTCACTCTTCCGGGCAGGGAATCGGCCGTCCGGTTGGCCGTCAATCGTGTTGACCGTCGCCCCGAGTTCATAAAGCGCATCGACGGAGACGCGACCCGCTCCGTTTCCGAGGTCGAACGCGACGGAGACGTCGTCGAGAGAGTCAAACGACGAGGCGAGACAGTCGATATGACGCGCTGGCGCGTCGGGCCAGAGTCGTTCTTCGCCGAGGGTGTCCCAGTCGGCGAGCGGGATTTCGCCCCGGTTGAGTCGGTGAACGATATCGCGGGTCTGTGACCTGTCGAAGGCGCGGCCGCTCGGCGTCCAGAGCTTCAACCCGTTGTCCGAAGCGGGGTTGTGCGAGGCGGTGATTCCGATTCCGGCGTCTGCGCCCATCCATCCAACTGCGCGGGCGACAGTCGGTGTCGAGGTGACACCGAGGCGGACGACATCTGCACCGCACTCGCGGACGCCAGCACTGACTGCATCTGCGAGCACGTCGCCGCTGAGCCGGGCATCTTGGCCCACGACGACGGTTCGGGCGTCACACCCGACCGCGCGGCCGATTCGGAGGGCAAGTTCGGCGGTCACGGTTCGGCCAACCGGACCCCGGATTCCACTCGTTCCGAACATACCATGTGAAAGGCTAACAGAACGTTTTGGTATACATCGCCTACTGGTGGGAGAATTACGTCAGGCAGTTCCTACTGGATGACGGCGGTGGGGTCGGTCGATACCGCGCAGGCGGCGCTCACGGGTCAGTTCGGCATCGATGGATGAGTGTCGGCGCTACAGCACTCGCGTTACTGGAGGGGCTGAGCGGTGCCGACGGGGACTACTTCGAGCGAGCCGAGTGCATCAAGTGTAACCCGGTACCCGGCGTAAGAAAAAGAGAGAATTGCATCGTTCGAACAACCAAACACGGAATCGAGCGCGTCTGGATCTATCGTGTTGGCGAGCGGTGGGAGTTGCGTCGGTTGAACGTCCTCGATTGCCGCGATGCTGAGAACCACGTTAGTACTGAGTGGTTCTCGCGTGTCTCGGTCAATTCGATATGCCCCGGTCGCATCGTCGTACGTTACGCGTGAATTCTTCCAGCGTTTCGTCTGTGCCATCATGGTGCCTGACATCCTTCGTTCCGAGACGGTAGTTCTTAAATCCATGCTATTTGTGAACAGTTCGAGTTCGTGAATGTCACGGATTGCGACGGATTAGAAGTGTAGCACAAACTATACACAATCAACAATCATGAAAGACATAAGAAAGTGACATTGACTCACCGAGCGCGTAATTTACGGACCGTTTCGTGGGCCTCTATGGTCGAAGTTTCACGTTTATACAACGCGGAGCCGGGTTCCAGTAGTTCGCCACCGGGGACGAGACCGCCAACATCGACCGGGCCGAAACCGATGTCGCGTATCAGGTCTGCAACCGTCGTTTTCGCCTTCGGGTCGTCTCCGGCGAGGAAGATAGCGTACCGTTCTGACTCCGGGAGTTCGGGGTGGCCAAAGTCACGCAACGTCTCCCAGTGTATCGTGTTGAATGCCTTGACGACGCTCGCCTCGGGCAGTTGCGCCGCGACGAGTTCCGACGAGGTGTCCTCGTCGAGGTCGATGACGTGGAAGTTCTCCGTGTACGGATTCATCGCATCGACGACGATTTTCTCGGCGAAACGGTCGGCGTCGGGAAGCGACTCTCGTTTCCGGAAGGGAAGCGCGAGGAAAACGAGAGAGCCGAACTGCACCGCCTGCTCCTGTGTCTTCGGCGTGAGTCGCGGCCCGAGCGTCTCAGCGAGGTCTTGCATCGACTCGGGACCACGCGCATTCGCAATTGCGACTTCGTGGCCCGCCTCGACGAACAGTTGTGCCAGCGTCCCCCCGAGCCGACCAGAACCGAGTATCCCAATTTCCATAGACAAAGATGGATTTTTGACAAGTTGAATCTTTGCGTGCGTTCCACGGGTCGTACACGCTCTCGTACGCTGTTAGTTTTCTTCTGCCAGAATGGTATGTTTATGGTACCTTCTTCCGTCCGGTTAGGATAGTTGTTGGATATTAGACCGGAATGCGAATCGCCAAGAGTCGCCTACAACTCACTCGCCCAACCCATAACAAGTGCGACAAATATCGTAATGAACAGCATAACCACTCCAGACGCTCACGATATCGGAATCTTCAGCTTTTCAGCACAATCATAATTTAGTATACATATGGAGATACGACAGTCATGGACAGACGCAAGTTCCTCGGCGGCGTTGGGACGGGTATCGTGCTCGTCTCCGGCTGTCTGGGCATCGGCGGCGGAAGCACGCAACCGGACGACGCACAAAGCGATGGGAGCGAACGGGACGACGAGGATTCAGGTCGTGAAACCGCCGAACAGACGCCCGAAACGGCGACGCCGGAGCCGACCGCGGAGCCAACCGAGTCGGAACCGACCGCAACCCCCGAACCGACACCGGTGTCGCCCGAAGAACGAATCGACTTCGAGCGCGACGATGACGACCCCGAAGTTGTCGGCACGCTCCTGCTGAAAGGTGATATTCCGGGTGTCATCGTCTCGTCGGACTTCCAGAACGCCAAGTCGTGGCAGAACTACGCGACAGCCGATAGTGAAGCCGGAACCTACCGGATTGGAATGGCAGTCAAGACCCCCTACAGCATCGGCCGGATGCGCGTCGAAGCGCGGATGTACGACGAAGAAGACGACATCGTTGCCGAAGCAAACGACATCAGCAGTAACCTCGAAGCGGAGGACAACGCGCTTCTCCACCTCCAGTTCGAAGGCGACCTCGAACAGATGTACTACTACGAAGTCGATCTGATACGGCCGAAGAGCTAACTTCCGAAGTTTGCGCCGCAGGCGCGAGGGTCGTCAGGCTCCACCCGCGTACGCCTCGAACTCTTTTCCGCGAAGCGCGAAGTAGCCGAGACCGACGATGCCGACGAGTGACGCGACGGAGAACGCTATCGTCGGGTCCCTCGCGTAGAGCCACCCGCCGAGTGCCGCGCTTGGAATGACGATGGTGTTGCGAACGAGGTAGTACGCCCCGGTGACGCGCCCGCCGGCGTTTCGCTCCGCCGGGCCGACGATGAGCGCTTTGTGGGCCGGAAGGCCGGCGAACCGAAGCCCCGAGAAGGCAAAGAGCGCCACGAACAGCCACTGGTTCGGCGGGGCCAAGATGAGAAGCGCCGGAAAGAGCGCGTACACCGAAAAGCCGAGGCCGACGACGGGTTTGAGACCGGTCCGCTCAGCGAGTTTCGAGACGGGGAGTTTCGTCAAGAGGGCGATAACCATCTCGACGCCGAGTAAGATGCCGAAGAAGGCGTCGGGGCGGAGCGAGATACCGAACGCGGAGAACCCGAGGGTTCGGAAGTCGGTGACGACGAGGACGAAAAAGACGTACACCATGCCGTTTGCGAACCGGATGAGCGTGTCGGCGACGAGGAGCGGGCGGAGCGTCTCGGGAAGCGACCGGAGGTCCTCGCGGAGTTGTGCAAGCCCTTCGAACGACTTGCCAATCGAGTCCTCTTTGGCGTCGTAAAGGACGTGTTGTGCGACCGTGGCGACGATGCCGAACGCCGCCGCAATGACGAGCACGTACTGAAAGCCGGTGATGAAATTCGCCGTGGCCGCCAGTAGTGCGGCCGCGATGAGCGGCCCGAGAAGAAAGCCGATGCGTCGGAATATCTCCGTGCTTGCGAAACCCATCGCCAGCCGTTCGGGCGGAACACTCTGTTTGACGATTGCGAACGTTGCGCCCAGTCCGAACGACTTCCACGCCTGCGTGAGAAACAGTCCGACGAATATCCAAATCCATGGGTCGAGCGAGACGCCGGCAAGCGTCACCGCGCCGACCTCGGGTGCGACGAACCACAGGAGAAATCCAGCAGACGAAAGCGTTCCGAACAGCGTCAACGAGAGACGCGACCCGAGTCTATCGGATATGGACCCACCCGGGTAGGGATAGAGCGCGCCGATGAGGTTTCCCACACTGCCGTACAGGCCGACGACAGTCGCACCGGTCCCGAGCGCGCGGAGATACTCCGGGACGTACCGTCCAGTCATCTGAAAGGACAGACTGAACGCGAACATCGCCAAAGAGAGAACGAGTACGTCGCGTTCGAGACCGATGAACTGCCGGAACGAATCGAAAGTATCGACGGCGTCTCGACGGGTTTCCATCGAGTATTCGGTCTGCGTGTGTGATTAAGAAGGTATAGGCCCGTCGCAGGCGAGGCGAGTCAGTCGGTCGTCGGTGGGTCAACCCAAACGACGAGTCCGTCGTCGCTTCGGACGATACCGCGCGTTCGGTCGTCGCCAAAGGGAGCGTCATCGACGGTGTCGGGGTCAACGTCGGTCACGCGGTCTACTTCGTCAACCAGCCAACCGTAGACGGTCGCCTCCTCGTCCGCGGCGTCGAAAACGATGACCCGCGGCGCGTCGGGGTTCGAACCGACGCCGAGCAAGCGAGCGGTATCGACGAGCGTCGTCGTCACGCCGCGGTAGTCCATCGCGCCGACGACGTGCGGCGGCACGTCCGGGAGCGAACGGACCGGTTGCCGGTCGATGATTTCCGTGACAGAATCGAGGACGACGCAGTAGCGCTCGTCGCCGATTTCGAACTCCAGCACCTGCGTCGGTTCGTCGGAAATCGACTGGGCGTCGGCGTCGGCATCAGCCTCGGCGTTGTCTCCGAGCGACATTTACAGTCCTCGCGTGTTGGACACGCCGCGTTCGTCGAGGTGGTCTAAGAGAACCGCAACCTCCGAGATTTTGGTCGTCTGTTCTTCGGCCGCGGCCGCGATTTGGTTGATTTCGTCGGCGACTTCCTCCGCGCCGCGGGCCGTCTCGTCAACGAGACTCGCAACCTCCTCGGTGCTGGCCGCTTGCTGGTCTGTCGCGCGAGCGACTTCCTCCGCACCGGCGGCCGCCTCGCCGACCGCGGAGTCGATGCTCCGAAGCGCAGTGACGGCCGAAGAGACTTCCGAGATACCGTCGTTGACCTCGTCGTTGGCGGCTTCAATGTTCTTGACGGTCGTCGCGGTGGACTGCTGAATATCGACGACGACATCTTCGATTTCCGAGACGCTCTCTCGGGACTGCTCGGCGAGGCTCTTTACCTCGTCGGCGACGACGGCGAAACCAGCGCCCGCCTCGCCCGCTCTGGCCGCCTCGATGGAGGCGTTGAGCGCGAGGAGATTCGTCTGGTCGGCGATTTCGTTTATCACTTCGACCACGCTGTCGATTTGATCTACTTTGCGTCGGAGTTCGACGATTTCGTCGTACACGTCGGTCGTCACGTCGTCAACGGTCTCCATCGCGTCCGCCGCGTTGTCGGCCGAGTCACGGCCCTCAGCCGCGAGTTCGCGGGCCTGGTCGCTCATCGCTTTCGTCTGGTCGGCGCTGGAGGCGATTTCCTCGACGCTGGCGCTCAGATTCGACACCTCGCCTGCGACCTCGTGCATGTTCGACGATTGCGTAGTCGCAAGGTCGCTAATGTCCTGTGAGCTGATAGCGACGCTCTCGGACGCTTCGGCAAGTTCGGTAATCGCCGTGTCGATTTCCTCGGTTAGGTCGTCCGCGTCGTCTACGTCGTCGAGAACATCGTCTGCACCCGCCGCACCGCCAGCGCGGCCGCCAAAGTTGTCTCCCCGGTTTGATGGCATAGGTGTTCAAGAACTACAACGGGTATAAGGGTTTATTTTCAAAATCAAACTTGATAATAGGATGCTGGAAAAAGAAGATAAAATATCCGGGGTACGACAGTAACAAGAAGGAATTGCCGTGTGATTTCGGATACTGAGACCGCACCAACTGGCTGGTCGCGGCGAACGCGCGTCAGCGAGCGCGGAGACCGAGTTGGACGGCGACGAACCCGCCGATGGCGACGAGGACAATCGACCCGCCGGCGGCGAGTCCGTACAGGTACGCGAGCGTGACCCCGGCGATACCGGCGATTTCGCCTGCGAAGATGCCGAGCCAGAGCGAGTGTTTGTAGCTTCGGCCCGCTCTGGAGACGGTCACGACGGGGATGACGAGGAGCGCCGCGACGAGGATGACGCCCATGATTCGCATCGCGCTGACGACGACGAATGCGGTCAGAATCGACAGGAGCGTGTTGACCGCCCGGACGTGGACGCGTGACGCGCGGGCGGCGGTCTCGTCGAACGTCACGAACAGGAGCGGCCGGTACGCGACCGAGACGCCGACGACGACGACGAGACCCATCGAGACGAGCAGGCCCACGTCGGCCCGCGAGACGGTCGCAAGCGACCCAAAGAGATACTGATTGATGCCGACCGAGATGCCGCCGCCGGTCAGCGAGATGAGGACGCTCCCGAGCGCGAATCCGCCTGTCAGGACCATTGCGAGCGCGGCATCGCTTCGAGCGTCCGTGTACTCCACGAGCACCTGAACGACGAGCGCCGCGAGGACGGCGACGACGAGCGCGCCAACCAGCGGCGGAACCGTAAGCGCCAGCGTCGCATCGAGAAAGAGGGCGACGGCGACGCCTGCGAACGCCGTGTGCGCGAGCGTGTCGCCGACCATCGAGAGGTCGCGGTAGACGAGAAACGACCCGACGAGCGGGCCGACGATGCCGATACAGAACACCGACAGATAGGCCCGTTGCATGTAGGGGTACGACAAGAACTGTAGGCCTGTCACAGCGGCGACCCACGAGAAGACGCCGTCAACGACGACCCGCAGGAACCAATCGAACAGCCCCGAAATCGTGTTGACGACGAACAGCGGCGCGAACAGGTCGGAAAACGGGAGCGCGGCGAGTGCCGTGAGCGCGTCGAATCCAGTCACTGCTGTTCCTCCGAGGTGTTGGCGCTAGTCGCGTTGGAATCGTTGGTCGGCTCGTGACCGTGTGCTCCGTGGGCGTGGTGGTCGTGTGCGTCAGTGTGGTCGTGAGCGAGCACGCGCTGATTCGCGCCGTAGGCCGCCGCGAGCGCGTCGCTGTCGGCAAACTCGTCGGCGCGGCCGTGGAAGTAGAGTTGTTTGTTCAGACACGCGATTCGGGATGCGCGGGTCGTCACGACGCCGATATCGTGTTCGACGAGGACGATAGTCATTCCCGCTTCGTTCAGGTCGCCGAGAAGGTCGTAGAACGACTCGCGGGACGCCGCATCGAGAGCGACGGTCGGTTCGTCGAGGGCGAGCAAGTCGGCCTCGGCGGCGAGCGCTCGGGCGACGAACACGCGTTGGCGCTGACCGCCCGAGAGAGACCCGACGCGGCGGTCCGCGAGGTCCGCGATAGCCACGCGGTCGAGCGCGGTTTCGACCGCCTCGTGGTCGGCGTCGGAAAAGCGGCCGAACAGACTTCGCGGATAGCGACCCATCCGGACGACCTCTCGGACCGTGATGGGCATGTCTCGGGCCGTCTTCGTCACGTCCTGTGCGACGTAGGCGATTCGCTCTCCGTCGGAGAACTGGTGTGCCGACTCGCCGAACAGTTGTACCTCGCCGTGGTCGGGACGCTGAAGTCCGAGCATCAACGACAGGAGCGTGCTCTTTCCAGACCCGTTCGGGCCGACGAGTCCGAGAAACTCGCCCTGCGCGACGTCAAGCGAGATACCGTCGATGACCGGAATGTCGCCGTACGAGAAGGCGACGTCGTCGAGTGAAACGGCGGTCATCGCGCGTCGAGAGCAGTCCGAAGCGACGGAAGGTTCACGTTTCGCATGATATCGATGTATCCCCAGTTCTCGTCGGCCCACTCCTGTGTGAGGCCGGGAATCGGCGTGAACGGAAGCACATCTTCGGCGTCGGTTTCGGCGACGAGTTGGTTCGCCGCCCGGTCGGACGTGAGCGGGTCGGAAAGAACGTGTCGAATCCCGTGTTCTGCGATGGCTTCCTGTGCGCGTTCGATGTCTCGGGGAGACGGTTCTTCGTCGGGCGACAGGCCGGTGAGCGCGACGATGTCGAACCCGTAGCGGTCCGATAGATAGCCGAACGCGTTGTGTCCGGCGACGAGAATTACGTCGCGTTCGCGGGTTTCGAGACCGGACTCGTACGCCGCGTGGAGGTCAGAAAGCGATTTTCGGTACGACTCAGCGTTTTCGGCGTACGCGTCGGCGTTCGCGTCATCGACGGACTGGAACGCGTCTCGGAGCGTCTCGGTCGCGGTTTCGACTCGGTGAGGGTCCATCCAGAAGTGCGGGTCAACCGGTCCGTGATTGTGACTATGGTCGTCGTGGTGGGCGTCGCCCTCGTCGTGGTCGTCGTGATGCGTGTCGTTCTCGTTGTGGTGGACATCGCTATCGTTGTGGTGTGTGTCGTTCTCGTTGTGGCGAGCGTCTGCCTCGTGGTCGCTGTGGCTGTCGTGGTCGTGTTCGTCGTCGTCGAACTCGTGGAGGTCCACGTTGGCGGCGATATCGACGGTCGTGACCGCCGAGTCGTCGGCATCGAGCGCGGTGAGAATATCGTCGGCCCACGGCTGGAAGGTCGTCGGGCCGTGGACGAACAGGTCGGATTCGAGAACGCGACCCTGAATGTCCGGGTCGGGTTCCCACCCGTGGCCGTGTTGCCCCGTCGGAACGAGCGTTTCGGCGCTGGCGGCGTCGCCTGCGACGTGCCGCGCGACGTCGCCGAAGACGAAAAACGACGCCGTCGCGGTTGCCGTCGTGGAATCCTGTGCGGTCGTTCCGGACCCGAGACAACCAGCCAACCCAGCGGCGGTGATTCCGGAGACTGATGCGAGGAACGCGCGTCGAGTCTGTGATTGCATGTTAATAGAAAACTCATAGTAGATAATAAGTGCTATTATCTTGGTTTGTATTTTTATTATCTCTGGAAGTACCGTCCAGAGCGTGGTTCGGCCGCTGTCCATCGGGGTCAAAATCGGTGTCGGAGAGTAGTAGCGGGGAGCGGTCGGGGTGAGGTGAGGTGAGGTGAGGTGAGGTGAGGTGAGGTGAGGTGAGGTGAGGTGATAGAGAGAAACAGCGTGTGTCAGTTTGGTGCAGGCCCAGAACCGGCCGACTGAAGCTTGTACTTGCGAATCGTGACGTAGATGAGCGGCGTGCCGACGACAGTCGGCCACAGCCACGCCGCGACGGTCGGGAGAAAGTCAAAGTTAACTGACGAAAACGCGGTCACCGTGGCGATGTATCCAGCACCCATCCGGCCGATATGTTCGTAGAACCACTCGCGGGACTCCGACTCCGCTCGGCGGAAGGCTTGGATATCACGAACGCCGAAACCGGTTCCGGCGGAACCGAAGGCTAACATCACCGTGGCGAAGCTATCTCCCGCGAGGAGCCGAAACACTCCCATGACGAGCAGGCCGAGACCGGAGAGCGTCAGGAGTCCGACGGCAACCCAATCGAGCGATTCCGGCCGGTCAGTCGGACGTTTTCGCGCGAGAATGCGATCACCGGAGAAGACGAAGTAGTAGCTGAAGACGGCGACGAGCGCGAGGAAGGTCCGGCCTCGACTCGGATTAATGACGAACAACACGAGCGAAGTGACGGCGACGACAGCCATCCCAGCGACGAAGATACGGCCAGCACGCCGGTGACGCCGACCGCCTTTCTTCGTGACGATTGCCCCGAGTCCTGCGAACAGCGCCGCGAATCCCGCGAGAATGTGGATGCCGAGCGTCGCGTCCTCGACGAGACCCATCAGTCGAGACCCTCCGAAGTTGGGAGATGTGGCGGAATCGACGCTACTGTGATCGGAATCGAGCGGTCTGCACTCGACGCTTCGAACGTGGCCGCGACTGAACGGGGTGAATCGCTCCCTCGGTGCCGTCGCACGGCGTGACGACTGATTGGTTGTGACATGCTTCTGTGTCGTTCGACAAGCGATATAAATCTACTGAGTAAGTACTTACTTAGCTTCAAATCGTGTCCGCACATACAGAGTCCACAAAACGGTGAATCCGAGAATCAGTGCGTTCGGAGCCTAAAACCAGCTATTCCGCGAGAATTGAGTCGATGTACACGTCGAGGGCGTCGCGGAGGCGGTCGCCGATGCCATCCATCCCGAGTGCGAGCGCGAATCCGGTGTAACCGTCCGTGGCCGAGAGGACGAACGCCGCCGTTCCTTCGGGGTCAACGTCACGGAAGACGTCCTGTTCGACGCCGTCGCGGACGATATCTGCGATGACGTCCAGCGTGTGACGTTCCATCCTGAGAAGTGGTTCCCGGAGCGTCTCGTTGTGCGGGGCGTGCGAGAGGAGTTCCATGACGGCGATGTTGACGCCAGCGGCCGCGTCGTCGGTCTCGTCAACGAGAAGGATATCGCAGACTGCGCGGAGTCGCGCTTCGGGACCGTCCGCGTCGATTTCGTCGAGACGGCGCGCGAGGTAATCAACGGACGTGTCGAGAAAGGCGACGATCATCTCGTCTTTCGAATCGTAGTAGTAGTAGAGACCGGCCTCGCTTTTTTCGCTCTCTGCGGCCACTTTCTTCGTCGTCAGTCGGGCGTAGCCGTGTTTGGCGAGCGCCTTGCGGACGGCGTGTGCAATCTGTGCTTTTTGTTCTGGAGGCACTGAATCAGCGGGCATCGAACTGAGTAAGTGTTCGCTCGCACGGGTACTTGTGTGCGTTGCTCCCCTTCGATGGAAGTACAGAACATCACGAGACCGAGAACGAGAGCGACGGATATCAGCGAACGCGGCCGCAGTGTCGCCGCCGCGTCGTCGCTATCGTCCGACAGAGGAGACTAACTCGCCGAGCGCCCGGCGTTTGATGAGCGCGAACCCGGCGAAGATAGAGACGAATCCGAGCGCGGTAAGCGGGTCGATGAGTTTCTCCAAGAACAGCCAACTCAGGAGCGTCGCGGAGACGGGTTCGAGATAGCCGATGAGGTTGATTTGCGTCGGGCCGAAGCGCGAGAGCAGTTCGAAGTAGATGAGGAACGCCGCCGCACCGCTGATGACCGCGAGGTAGACAAGCGAGCCAATCGCGGTTCCGGTCCACCGGATAGCCGCGAACGACTCGTTCGTCAGCATGCCAGTCAGGTGGAGCAACCCGGCGCCCAAGAGCATCGCCCACGCCTGCAACGTGCGGGCTGGGATGTCCGAGGAAAACGGTCGCGTCAGAACCGCTCCGAGTGCGAAACACGCGGAGGCGACGAAGATGATGCCGACACCGACCACGTCGCTGGAAAAGAGCGCGTTCGGGTCCGGTTGGGCGACGAGTCCGACTCCGACAAAGCCGAGTGCGAAGCCGACGAGACCGAGTTTCGAGATGTGGTCGCCGAAGAGTCCGGTTGCGAACAGGGCGGTGAGAACCGGGCCGAGACTGATGACGATGGATGCGACAGCACCCGGAACGTGTTCCTGTCCGAGATAGAGAAAGGCGTGGTGGCCGCCGATAAGGAGCGACCCCGCGATACCGACGAGCGCGAGGTCGGTTCGGGTTCGCGGCCGCCAGTAATCGGTCGAGACGACGGCGTATCCGAGGACGATAAGACCTGCCAAATAGTACCGAAGCGCGGCGAAGTGAAGCGGCGGGAAGTACGGGAGTCCAACCTCGATAGCGACGAACGAACTCCCCCAGAGCGTCCCGAGAAGCAGAAACAAGCCGCCGGCGACGCGGTTGTTCATCGACACCGCTCTGAGGGGCGGAGCCCGCACCGTTCACGTTTCGCCCGCGGTTCTCCGTGTTCCAGCCTCGTTGTAGTTTCGTCCAGCACGTGAGCATATCGTTACCATACAGTCGATAATAGTCGTTTTGTTCGGAGTACTCTGACCAAACGGATGTGTAATCGAAACCGACTTACATCGACCCACGGAGAACCTTCGCCGCGGTCAATACCGGGTCCCAGACGGGGCTGAACGGCGGGGCGTATCCAAGGTCGAGTCGCTCGACTTCTGCGACGGTTAATTCGGCGGCCAGCGCCGTTGCAACAGTGTCTATTCTGACGGCGGCGCGGTCGCTTCCGACGATGCTTCCGCCGAGCACTCGTTCGGTATCTCTGTCGGCGACGAGCGTCACCGTGGTCTCTGCGGAACCGGGATAGTACCCGGAACGAGAGCCAGCAGTGATTGTCTTCGAGACGGGGTCGAACCCGGCGTCTCGCGCCGCTTCGAGGTCGGTTAGACCGGTCCGTCCGCATTCGAGGTCGAACGCCTTCACGACTGACGTTTCGGCGACAGTTCCAACCGGTTCGGGGTCTCCGGCAACGGTCTGTCCGATGGCTCGTCCTGCCCGATTGGCGGGTAATCCGAGGGTATTCCACGTCGGAGCGCCGGTGACGGTGTGTTCGATTTCGGCGCAGTCGCCCGCCGCGTAGACGTGGTCGGCGCTGGTCTGGCCGTAGTCGTCGATTGCAATTGCGCCGGTCTCGCCGACATCGACTTGTTCGGAGACGAGTTCGACGTTCGGGCGGAGTCCGATACCGACCATAGCCGCATCGACTTCGAGTTCGTGTTCCGGACAGACGACAGCCTCGACGCGCCCCGCGTCGTCGCCTTGGAGTCGTTCGACTGGTTCGCCGAGGTGAAGCGTGACGCCCCGTTCTCGAAGATGCGTTTCGACCTTCTCGCCGACCGTTTCGCCGAAAGACTGGAGCACGTGGCCCGAGCGCTGAAACAGGTGTACGTCGAGATCGTAGGCCGAAAACGCCTCGGCCATCTCGACGCCGACGAAGCCGCCGCCGACGATTGCGACCGACGACGGCGACTCCATCGCGGCGAAGTGAGCCGCACGCGTCGCATCGACGAATTCGCCACCGCCGAGCGCCTCGACCGATGCGTCCGCCGGGTCGATGAGATACGCCCGGAGCGCCGCCGCGTCGTCGAGACCGTGGAGCGTGAACGCGCCGTCGAGTTCGACACCCTCGATGGGGTCCGACACCGCACGCGCACCCGTCGCAACCAGCAGGTCGCCGTACGGCTGTTCGAACTGTCCATCTGTCCCATCGACCGTGACGACTCGGTCGTCGGTATCGACCGCGACGACTTCGTGTTCGCGTCGGAGGTCGATACCGCGTTCTGTGGCCTGCTCGGGCGACAGCGAGAGGAGGTCGGTCAACTGCTCGACCTCGCCTTTCACGAAGTAGGGCGTTCCGCAGTGGGCGTACGAAACCCACCGACCTCTCTCGAAGACGATGACATCGCGGTCCGGGGCGGCGCGCGAAAACTTACTCGCGGCGGAGAGACCGGCGGCATCGCCGCCGACGACGACGAATGGTTCGGCAGACATTATAGACAGATGATACGGTCGCCGATACGTAATTTCCTCGGTGGGGTAGCGGCCGCGCACGGACGCACCACTGGTTGAATTGAAAACGCGGAGAATCGGGAGAGACTCGGTGACTCAGGAGTCGGATTCGCCGCGAGCCGCTTCGACTGCACCGACGAGCCACGCACTCACGTCCGGGGATTCACGGGCGACGTACGCGGCGAATCGGTACTGGCCCATCGCGTCGTTCGCCAGATACCTCGGGTCGTCGTCGAGCGCCCGTTCGAACGAATTGTCGCCGTCGGAGACGGGGTAGTCGATAGTCGAGAGCACCCGTCTCGTCAGTGATGGATGTACGTCAGCGGACCGCGCGGATTCGATGGCTTCGAGCGCGTCGAGTTTCGCGTCGCGGACCTCGGCCGCTGATTCGACCGCACCGAGGCGTCCGTCCTGAACGGCCGCGGTCGCCGCTTCGAAAGCGCGGTAGTTTCGTTCGGTCTCGTGGACGGCGAGCAACGCGGACGCAGGGCGGCCGTTTCGGAGTTCCTCGGACGCATCGTCGATAGGAGCGAAGATACCGCCGAACGTCTCCGAGAAAAGAGACTCGGCCGGCGTCCGTTCGAGGTCGCGGTCGAACTCGTCAAGAATCGCCGCTACACTGGTCGGAACGCCGTCTCCCTGGTCCGTGACGAACGAGACGAGCGACGACGCGGTCTGCTCGAATACGTCCGTGAAATCGGTCGGATCGGATAGCATCGACCAGTAGCTGTCGGTGATGTGTCGGGCGTTTTCGAGCGCGACGCGCGCGGATTCGAGGTCGCCAGCCAACTCCCCAACGGCCGGCGCGCCCGACTCGAAGCGTCTGGTTTCGTCCATGCTGTCGAGTCTGTTCGCACTCTTGGCGACGAAGTTCTCGACGCTGGCGTGAACGACGAGCGTCTGACTGGGGTCGTCACCGAAGTAGCGGTGTCCGAGCCAAAACGAGTGGAGAGCGTCACTGGTGGGCTTGCGTTCGGAAAGCACGTCGTCCGCCGTTCTGGTTCCGACCGCGGCCTCGTACGTTGCGAGCGCCGCCGCCGCATCCTGACAGGCACCCGTGAGCGACCGCATCGTTTCAAACGGCGTCTCGGCTTCCGCGGCCCATTCGAGACTTCGGAGAGCATCTGCTCGCCGTTCGGTGTAGGTGTTCCGAACCGCCTCGTTCGGAATCTCCACAGTGGACGCCGACTCGGGGGCTGAGTCGAGAAGCTCGCGGACGCGCGCCTCCAACTCGTCGAGGAACGCCTGCGAAATCCGTGCCGGGACGCGCTTGTTCACTGTCGGAGTTCCGAGAGCGACGGTCTCGCGGACTGTCGATGCGTCGAGGTCGAACGAGTCGTCACTCTCACCGCTCTCGTTGGGGCCGAGTACACCGGAACACCCGGCGAGACCCGCGAGACAGACAGTGCCGAGACCGGCGAGCGCGTCACGTCGCGTTCGGCGCATCGTTACGTCTCCTCCTCGTCGGCCGCCTCATCCTCGTCAGCGGTGCTCTCTTCGTCGGCCGTCCCAGTCGCGTCAGCCGCCTCCACTTCATCCTCGTCAGCCACACCCACCTCATCTTCATCGGCAGTCTCGGTCTGAAGCGACGGTGGGAGTCGGCAACTCGACCCGCGACTGTAGCCCCAACTAGTCTCGTCGGAGTCCGAGTTGGGAACCCGGATAATGGACGCGACGACGTGCATCGCATCGGTCGAGCACTCGACGGAAGCGTCCCGGATTACCGTACAGAATCGAAACCTGGCGAACTCGTCCGGCGGCGAAGCAACGTACAGCAACTTGATTTTGCGGCACGCGTCCACTCGGTGTTGGACGATAGCCAGACCCTCGTCTTGGAAGTTCGTCTCGTCGATGAACGCGCGAGCGTCGTCGATGCCCGCCGGTGTCGCCACGATATCGAGGTTCTTGCGGTCCTCGTTCGTCGTGAGCACGAACTCGTCGATGTCGTCGTCGTCAGCGTTGGCGTCGGCAGACCGGAAGATGGCTTCGTCTGCCTCGTGACGAATCGTGTGGCGGTCGTAGTCGGTGACGAGCGTGTCGGGGTCGGGTCCGTGTGGGGACGTTTCCCCGGAGTTGGATTCGGAACCGAAGCTTGCGCTCCCGTTCGCGCCGGAACAGCCGGCGAGTCCGGTGAGGAGGGCCGCCCCACTGGCGTGGAGAAGCTGTCTGCGAGTCGGCAGGGACATGTGTAGATTATTCAACTCGACTGCGATACAATGTTCCTTGTGATGTTCGCGGCCGACGGCGGTCGAATCGCGGGACATTTCCCCGGCGGCCGTGACGTTTCGACCGACAGATGCGAGAGGACGAGTTGGCGACCCGTGTGGTCGAACACTTCCGGGCGGCCTTCGACGACGTGGAGATACACCTCGAAGAGCCGTACAACCACTACGGAAACCGCGGCGTCGCCGACGTGTACGTCCGTGTGAGAGACCCCGAACCGGTCGATTACCTCATCGAACTCAAATCCGACGCGGCGGTCCGCCACGCCACCGGTGCGAACGAGATTCTCCGGCAGTACCGCCGTATGGAACGCTACTTCTACAAGGACGACGAGCATCGTATTCGGCCGAAGCTCGCCCGCGACGGTCCCGGCGTCCACGTACTGCTCTTGTTTGCACCCACCGAGCGGTGTGTTCAGCACGTGCGTGAACACGATTCGCTTTACGAATCTATCGACCCAGAAGCCGTCGTCGAAGACGTCGCGGCCGTTCGGAAAATCGCCTTTCTGACGAACCTCGATGGAGCGGCACTGGGAGAACTCAGTTTTATCTCGGTGAACGGCGGCGTCGAGTTCGGGTCAGCGGCGTTTTTAGAGTCTGTACCGAGCGGTTCACGGCTTTCGTCGGTGCTCGAAGACGCGTTCGAGGCGTCGTCCGGCTAGCGGACACGCTCATACACCCCCCGTTCGTAAGGGCATCCATGGGAAGGATACGGAAGTCGATTCGAATCCCGTTGGGCGACCTTCGCCAGCAGGTCGCAGACTCCATCGGTGTCGCCGCGTCGCTGGTCGATATCCACGGGATTCGACTCGCGGACGGGGCGCTCGAAGTCGAGGCGAGTTACCCCGACGGCGAAGACGTGCCGGCCGTCGAACTGTTCGTCACCGACCCCGAGGGGAACACGGAGTCCTACGTCACGGAGTTAGACGGGGCGAAGAACCTCCTCATCGCCGGCGAAGACGTGCTGGTCGAACTCGTGGACTACGACGCCGACCGCGGAGAGGTGTTCGTCTCGGTGAAACACCGGCAGGACGGCGAGATGGTGACTGTCCTCGGATGCGGCGAGCAGTGGGTCATCCCGGTCGAACACGACGGGGAAGAACAGTCCGTCCACTGTCGGATTCAAAGCGCAATCGAGCCGAAAGGCGACGAGGACTAGCGGTCGGTCACCATCGCGGAGTAGTGGCGACTCAAGCCGGGTTCGGACCGTGCGTTGCGTTATCCCTCGTACGCGACGTACGAGACGCAGTACCCCTCAGGTGCGACTTTCCCTTCCACAATCGCACAGGCACCGAGACCGTCGTCGTTCTTGTCCTCGATGTAGTATTGGCAGTTCGAACACTGCTGGCCCTCCTTCGGTTCGTCCTGGTAGGAGACGGCCTCTTGCGACGAGAGTCGTTCGGGGTTTCGCTCGTTGCCTCCGATTGCGGTCGCTGTCGCGTACGCTTCGGGGACGCCACCGGTCGAATCGGACGACTCGGTCGTCGTTGTCGCCGTGGTCGTCGTGGTCGCCTCGGTGTCCTGTCCGCCACCACCGGCACAACCGGCGAGACCGGCCATCGCCGCAGTTCCAGTGAGCCACATGAACCGTCGTCGTGTACGCTGGTCGTCTGCCATGGTCCGGTCTCAGGATGGAATAAACAAATCGAACATGATGGTTCTCAGTAGATAAGAATCGGACGGTGATTGACAAGCCCGTCACCCGGCGCAGTGAGTCGAATCAGACAAGGGTGACAGACGGTGCGAACCCGAAGAGAGAAGCGTTGAAAAACAGCGTGCAGGTGCTATTTCGACTCGTCCGGGCGAATCCGAGCGAGGCGCATCGCGTTGCCCGTCACGCCGAGGGTCATCCCGGCGTCGCCAGCGAGAACCGCGAGCGCGACCGTGACGTAGTTGAAGGGCACTCCGACCGCGAGGATGGCCTTGACCGCGAGCGACGCCCAGATGTTCTGCCGAATGACGTTGTTGCCGCGGTGGGAGAGTTCGTAGAGATACGGTAGTTTCGAGAGGTCGTCGGCCATGAGCGCGACGTCGGCTGTTTCGAGCGCCGTGTCGGTTCCGGCGGCACCCATGGCGACTCCGACCGTCGCGGTGGCGAGCGCCGGCGCGTCGTTGATACCGTCACCGACCATCGCAACCGACTCGTACTCGTCGAGGAGTCCTTCGACGGCGGTGACCTTGTCTTCGGGCAGGAGTCCCGCACGGAAGTCATCGACGCCGACCTGTTTGGCGATGGCGCGGGCCGTTCCCTCGTTGTCGCCGGTGAGCATGATGACAGAGAGACCGAACTCGTGGAGGCGTTCGACGGTCGCTTTGGCGTCCGGACGAACCTCGTCGGCGACGGCGACGATGCCTTCGAGTTCGTCTTTGGTGCCGACGAGGATGACGGTCTTGCCCTGTGCTTGCAGGCGCGGAATCGTGTCTTCGACGAGGTTGAGACAGCCCTGTCTGTCGCAGAGCGTGCGGACTTCTTCCGAGAGCGGGTTGGAGGCGTCTGTGACGTGGACGTGCCCGAGGTCGAATCCGAGTTCTTCGAAGAAGCCGGGCTTGCCGGCGAAGTGCGGGACGCCGTCGAGGTCGGCGCGGACGCCTTTACCGGTGATGCTCTCGAAGTCGTCGATGTCTCGGCTGGCGACGCCGTTCCCCTCGGCGTGGGAGACGATTGCCTCGCCGATGGGGTGTTCGCTTCGGGATTCGAGACCGCGAGCACAGCGGAGCACGTCGTCTTCTGTGTTGCCGTTGAACGGGACGGTGTCGGTGACGGTCAGTTCGCCCTTGGTCAGCGTGCCGGTCTTATCGACGGCGATGGCTTCGACGGCCCCCATCGCTTCGAGGTGTGTCCCGCCTTTGATGAGGACGCCGTTCCGGGCCGCCGAGGTGATGCCGGAGACGACGGAGACAGGCGTCGAGATGACGAACGCACAGGGGCACGCGAGGACGAGCATCGTGATGCCGTTGACGAACCACGTCACCCAGTCGAGACCGAACGCGAGTGGTGGAACGGCGGCAACACCGATTGCGACGACGACCATGAACGGTGTGTAGTACGACGAGAATCGCTCGACGAACTGTTCGCGTTCGGTCTTGTTCGCTTGTGCGTCTTCGACCATCGAGACGATGCGCGAGAGCGTGTCGTCGCCCGCGACGGACTCGACGCGGACTTCGAGATAGCCCGCCTCGTTGACGGTCCCGGCGTACACCTCGTCTCCCGGTTCCTTGTCAACGGGGACCGACTCGCCGGTAATCGGTGCCTGATTGACGGCGCTGTCGCCGGTGAGAACCGTCCCATCGACCGGGATTTTCTCGCCGGGTTTGACGACGACCACGTCGTCGAGTTCGAGTTCTTCGACCGGGACGACGGTTTCCGTGCCGTCGCGGCGGACCGTCGCCTCGTCGGGCGAGAGGTCCATCAACTCGCGGAGCGAGTTACGCGTTCGGTCCATCGAGTAGCGTTCGAGGAGTTCGGAGACGCTAAAGAGGAACGCGAGTGTCGCCGCCTCGAAGTAGAGGCTCGTCGGTCCCGAAATGAGACTCGCGGTGACGGCGCTGAGAATCGCAACCGACATGAGGAAGTCGATGTCGAGACTCCGGTTGCGCGCCGAGTAGTAACCGTTTCTGAGGATGGCGTGGCCGCCGATGGCGGCACCGACGATGTAGAGCACTTCGGCGAGCGTGAACGAGACGCCGACGACGGACGCGACGACGAGTTCCAGGCGCAGAAGATACTCCGCGGTGATACCTGCCGCGAGAACGCCGCCGCTAATCCACGTTTTTATCGCGCGCGTGCTTCGCCAGATGCTCGTCGGGTCGCTGTCGGCACGTCCACCCTCAGTTTCGGTCCCGCCGAGTTCGTCGGCATCGGTCCCGGTGACGTCGTAACCGGCGTTTTCGATAGCCGAGACGACGGTCGCCGGCCGAGTGTCGGCCGAGACGGTGACCACGGCTTTGCCCGTCGTCGGGCGCGTGTCGTAGTCGAGGACGCCTGCCGTGTCTGCAAGCGCGTTTTCGACTTTTCCCGCACAGGACGGACAGTCCATATCAGGGATAGAAAACGTGATTTTGCGGGTTTCGGGTTCGTCTTCGACGGCGTAGCCGGCACTCTCGATGCTCTCTTTGATGTCGCCGACGGTGGTCCGGTCTGGGTCGTACTCGACGACGAGGCGGCCGGTCGTCACCCGCGGGTCGATGTCGCCGACACCGTCGAGGCGGCGGACGCTCGATTCGACTTTTCCCGCACAGGACGGGCAGTCCATGTCCGGAACGCCGAACTCGGCGTGGGTCGCACCGCCGTCGACAGCAGTGCCAGAACCGCTGGTGGCGTCGGTCGATTCCGACCCGTCAGCGGCGTCGCACGCGCCGTCGCAACACTCATCTGGTGGTGTATCCGACTCCGCGCCGGCGTCGGAGTCGTACCCATCGTGTTCGCTCATATTCGACACTAGCAAGCGCCCAGTTAATAATCCACCTGTTACAAAACGGGTGTTTACTAATTCAAATTCACAACTCAAATCAACTTCGTTAATAACAAATTAGATGAACGGCGGCGTCGCGGTCGGGAGCGAAATGAGCCACAGGCTGATAATCGTGTAGAGAATCATGGCGGCGACGAACGGGAACTGGCTCCAAACCGCCTGCATCCGACTCGGGAACGTTCGGTACGCTTGGGAGTGTGCGACCCAGACGGCAAAGAGGTGCCCAAAGAGGATGAACACGATGTTTAGCGCGCCGAACCACGCCGGGAGGGTGAGAACGAGCGGGTTCGCGGGCGAAGAAAGCGGCGACATCAGCGCCTCGGCGAGCATCGGCGACAGCGAGATGAAAAAGCCGAAGTAGTGTGCGAGGTGGTAGCCCGCGGCGATGACGAGCAACGGAGGGGCGAACCGAACAGCGAGCGAGAGCGGCGTCTCGAACGTGTCGATTCGGCGGGCCGTCACCCGAGCCGCGAGGACGTAGAGACCGAAGAACACCCCGAATCCACCGAGGTAGAGCAGTCCGTAGACGACGAGGGGTGGCACGCCGACATCGACGGCGGCCCGGATAGCCGCGGCCCCCTGTTCGGTCGTGACGAAGCCGCTGAACGTCAGTTCCCAGACGAGAACGACCGTGACCGCGATGTCCGCGAGGTCAGTCATGTCGTCGTCGGTGACGAGTCGCATTCCCGGGAGGCGAACGGAGAGTCCGTCGTCGTCGAGTCGAATCGGCGCAACGCGGCCGTAGAAGTGCAGAAAGACCGAAACGGGGTCGATTCGGTCGAACCACGTGTCCGCGCCGACGAGAATCGCGCCGACGAGCGTGACGGCGGAGTAGCCGACGAGCGCGGTTGCGAGGGTCTTGGGGCGACTCGTGACGTTCGTCGCCGTTTCGACCCAGACGAGCGCGAGAATACCGAAGACGGCCGGCCATCGACCGAGTCTGTCGGGATACGAGACGAAGCCGTTGGGGACTACGGTGGCGACGGTCCGCCACGGGTTGAGCGCGCGCCACGTGTCCGCGACGAGGTACGTGAACATCGTGTATCCCGCGCGGAGACCGGCGAAGACGAGGATGATAGCAAAACTGACAGTCGGCACCTGCGGTCCGGTGTAGCCGAGATAGACGACGAGCGCGAGCAGTACGAGGCCGAGTAGACTGCCGGTGGCGCGAAACACGCTCACGAGGCTGTCGGAGAATCCAGTCGTGGTCCGCCACAGGTGGACGCGCTCGATGAATCGTCGGTCGGTGACGAAACTTGCGAGGAGTGCGGACGCGCCGACCGTCGCGCCGCCGGTGGCGAGATAGAGCCACCGCGGAACCGAGAGGTTATCTTGCGACGCGCCCGCGAGACCGACCGCGGCGTTGCTCGCGGCGACCGGGTCGGAAACGAGAGCGAGCACGCTGGTGAGAACTACGCCGAGACCGAATCGTCTGAGTGTCGTCGAGCGAATCATGATGCGTACATGATAAAGAGCATGAGGAAGCCGAAGTACAGCAAGACGAGCACGCCGAGCGCGCGAATTCGAAACGACTTCAGTTCGCGTTCCTCTTCGTAGTAGGCTTCGCGGTAGGCCTCAATCTCGGTCGCGTCGAGCGCATCGGGGTGTCGCGCGCCGCGGTGGAGAACCAAGAGGCGCGCTGTCGGGTAGGCCTCAGTGCACGTCTCGCAGAGGTGTCGGTCGCGTGGTGCGTCGGTATCTGTGGTCATCCGGGGTGGGTAAACGTTCGGTAGGTGCTGGTTCTGAACGGTGCTGTCGTATTCGGGGTCCGTGGTTAGCGTTCGAACTGCATCGTCTCGAACGACATGAACGCGGTCTCGTACCCGTCGTGGCGCGCCACCTGCGGGGGAACGTCAACGTCAAGCGAGACGGTGTCACCGAATTCGATGGCGTCTACGGCGATGCCGTAATGATATCCGAGTTCGGGGTCGAGCGTCCCACGGAGTCGTTTTCCGTCGATGACGGTCGTTCCATCTCGCTCGACAGTCGCGCGAACGCTCATCATCGGGAGGATGAACTCGTTGTACGGCGTCCGCGCGGAGACGCATAGGTATGAGCCGTCACCGTCGAGCCGCGAGCCATCTTCGACGACGAACGCGTCGAAGACGGCGTCACTGCTCGTCTGCCGGCCGAGATGCGTTCCTCCGAGGGACTCGACCGCGTTCGCCTTCCCGGTCGGGACGCCCATCATCTCCATCGCGGGAACGGCCCCGCGGGTGCCGGCCTCGTCACCGAGACGCTTGAGTTCGACATCGTAGAGCGTGTCGGTGTCGAACGAGAACTCGAAGGTCGCCGTCTCGGCGGACGCGAAGCGGTCGGCGAACGCTCCCGTCTTGTGGATGGAGGGACTGCCAATGTGGACGCGGGCCTCGTAGTCGCCCTCGCCGTCGAGCCTGTAGTTCGAACCGTAGTGCATTCCCATCTGCTGAGAGAGCATCGGGTAGGCGACGTCTTCGGCTACCAAGTCGCCGTCGCGGCGTACTTCGATTGTCAGGCCCGAGTCAATCGGTAGAACGGTCCCGGTCTCGTTGTCCCACAGCGACGCCATGAGGTGAAGCGAATCGTCGGATTCGACGACAGTTTTCTGCAGTTCAGACCCAGCGACGGTCCAAAACCGATGCGGATACGAGTACGTGAGTGCGACGCCGTATGGGCCGGCGGTCGTCTTGCCGTACATCTTCATCCCCTCGGTGATTGCGGGGAGATACACCGCGTCCGGCCTGTCCTCGACGAGTGGGGGGTCACGCCACGCAGACTGTCGTTCGAATCCACCGAGACACCCTGCGGTCGCGGTGAGTGCGCCAATTCCGAGCGTCTTGATGGCGTCGCGTCGTCTCATGTGAAGTACCCAACCTCGCGTCCGTGTCGAGGCGTTGTTGTGCTCGCTAACGGTCGAGTGGCAATGTCGGTTGCGTTTCCATATCGGCATTCGAGGCGTGGATTGCCGGCTTCTCAGCGCGCGGCTCTGCCACGTTACGTTTAACCGTCCACTTCGAAACGTCGCAATATGAACGACTCACCGCTCGATAGCCTCGACGCGAGAGCGATTGCATTCGCGTATCTCGTCTTTGGGGTCTGCGGGATATTCGGCGGTGAGGCACTCCTCTGGCTCGGTTTCGGAATTCCGGTGTCGCCGACGCTCGCGCTCGTGAAGGGACTCGCGTTGGTGGTCATTTCGAGCGCGTTCGTGGGGGGTCTTGTGGCGTGGAAAAACAAGCGAATCAACCGCCAACAGAGATCAGTTCGGTCGTCGTTGAATCAACTGCGGAGCGTCCTCGACGCGTCACCGGTTGCAATACTCGCAGTGACGCCGGATGGTCGGGTGACGCGCTGGAACGAAGCCGCCTCCGAGACGTTCGGCTGGGACCAACAGGAAGTCATCGGCGAGTTCCTCCCGACTATCGCCGACGACCGACGGTTCGAAGTCATCTCGCTCATCGAGCGGTCGATTACAGCGGACGGACTGTCCAACTACCCGGTCGAGCGTCAGCGCAAAGACGGTGAAATTCGGGAGTTTCGTCTCTCGACAGCGGTGGTCAGGGATGCCGATGGCGAGGCGTCGGAGGTCATCGGCGCCTTCGTCGATGTGACGGAACAAAAACAGCGGGAGCGTCGGCTTCGGGAGTTCGAGATGGCCGTCGAGCAGGCTGGACACGCGATTTATCTCACCAAGTCGGACGGAGAGATTACGTACGTAAACCCGGCGTTCGAGGCCATAACTGGCTACGAACGAGACGAGGCGGTCGGCAAAACGCCGGCAATACTCAACTCGGGCGAGATGGACGAAGCGTACTACGAGGAACTGTGGGAAACCATCGAGACCGGTTCGACGTGGCAAGAACAGATTACCGACCAGCGGAAGAGCGGCGAGTTGTACACGGCTATTCAAACTATCGCGTCGATAACGGAAGGCGACGAAGTGCTCGGCTACGTCGCAATCCAATCAGACATCACCGAGTCAGTGCTCACCCGACAGCGACTCGGCGTATTGAATCGAATGTTACGCCACAACCTCCGAAATAGGGTGAACGTCATCGAGGGGTACGCCGCAGTCATTCGGTCCGATGCGACCGATGAATCACTCATTGCCGCGGCGGACAACATTCTCAGCGCGTCGGCAGAGTTGGCCATAGTCGCCGACAAAGCACAGACGGTTGCAGACCTTCTCGAATCGGAGGGGACGGCTCGAAGAGTCACAGACATGGTCGCGGTCAGCGTAGACCACGCCGAATCCCAGTATCCCGATGCGACGGTGAGTTCGACCGTCGAGTCGGAGTGTTCGAGAGTCGTCGATAACCGTCTCCGCGTCGCCATCGACGAACTAGTCTCGAACGCGCTCGAACACGGCGGCGGGACGGTCCATATCGACGTCTTCCCGAGTTCGACCGACAGCACCAAACTCGTCGTTCGAGTGAGCGACGACGGTCCCGGACTCCCCCAGACAGAGTGGGAGGTTATCGAGCGCGGCGAAGAAACGCCGCTCGAACACGGAACCGGCATGGGCCTGTGGCTCGTAAACTGGGTCGTCACCAAGGTAGGCGGGAGTATGGCTCTCGAATCGTCGCATCTCGGCGGGGCGACCGTCGTCCTCGAAGTCCCTATTGTTGGTCCGGAAACGTTTGGTTCGCCGAAGAGTTCGGACGATTCTGGCGATTCAGGCGGGTCGAACGAGACAGACGATTCTGAGAGTTCAGACAGTACAGACGTGTCAAACGGTTCGGAACCCTCGGAATCGCCGTCTGGCAGGTGACTCACCCGGCACCGCGGTGTTTGCGCCGCGGTCAGGCGTCGAGGAGTTCGACGAGGTTCCCTTCGGGGTCGCGGACGAACACGATTCGCGTCCCGCTCGCCGTCGTCCGTGGCTCGCTGAGTGTCTCGACGCCCGGCGGGAACTCGTCGATGACGGCGTCCACATCGGGAACCGAGAGTCCGAGATGCGTCGCACCGGGTTGGTTGAGCGTCGAGTCCGGTCGGTCGTCGCCGACAGGGTTGTATTCGACGAGTTCGACGCGAACGTCGCCAGCGTCGAGGTGGGCGAAGCGACCCGTCGCGTCTGCAACATCGACGGCCGCGGCGAACGCCTCGCCGCCCACCTCGAATCGGTCGATGACCGAAAAGCCGAGGACGTCGCGGTAGAACTCGACCATCGGTTCGAGGTTTCGGACGGTGATACCGACGTGATGTGCGCTGAGCGAAGTCACGGTTTCTCTGCGTGTGCACGTGGTGAAAACCGCTTCGTTCGGGGTGACTCGGGAAGCACATTCGAGATGATGAATCGGACCGAGCAGTGACACGCTCCTCGGTATCGACGGGTTCGACGCGACGAGACCGTACCTCATAAGCCGTCTCGCGCGACGATATAGGATACGATGGAATCGACAGGAGCGCGATGCGAGGAGACACACACATGAGCGAGAAACTCGTCGAATCGCTTCCGGGGAGCGCCGTTCCCAAATCGTTCGTCGCCAAACTCGAATCCAACGAGGCCGTCCAACAGGCGATTGCCGTTCGGGGCTACAACATCGAACGAGACGGCGAGACGATTCAGCAGGCGTACCAACTGGCCGTGAACATCCGCGGGAAGTATATCCTCGGGCTACACCTCACGAACGGCGAGTGGCGCGTCGTCTTCGACACCCGCGAGCATCCCGAACTCGCACAGGAAGGTGCGCGAGCGGCCTACAAAGCGGTCCACGACGCGCTGTACGAGCGCGCGCCCTCGGACGCGAAAATCGACTTCGAATCGACGCCGCGATTCTGGCACGCACCGCAGTAGCGGTCTTCACCCGACTTTCGAGACATTCGTCGAAGCGTTAGTCAGCCGTCGCACTCGCGCGAATCTGATTAGAGCAACGAGGCCGGCCGAGTGAGTCGAGTCGGTTGGTACCGAAGACACCACCATGTCCGCAGATAAAATGGCTCGTTGAAGTCCGCAGTCATTGAGAGTTTGTCGAGGCGTGGTGCATACAGCGCGCGAATCGGTTAGTGGAACCTGCGAGCAAGTTCGTAGGCGACAGTAGCAGGCAGTGTGGTGACGAGAACGACGAAGACGATATCAGCAACAGTTGGGCCTGACTGTGTGTGCGAACTGTAGAACACTACCGCGATCACTGAAAGAACGCTAACAGCCGTCGCCGCATACTTCGGATTCGTTCATCTAATCAGCTCGCTGTTGGAGGACATATAATACTCTATTCATATTACGCATCTAATCTTTGTGGTCAACTGCTCTGTCCTACAGACGCTCAGTGATGCATACGTCCTCTGTCTGTGTCACACGGCTCCTATCAGGTGTTAAGGAATCAACAGAGCCGATGAAATTCGGACGGCTCGCAGACGGCGCGATTCGAGCCACGCTGGTATGGAGATGATAGAATTTTGGTATGGATAGCTGAAATCCTGAATGGTGGCGTTATATGGGTCCTAACCCTTCCGAATAGACCAGTAAGCCGACGCGAAATTAAATATATCCAGAACATATGGAGAACCAACAGGAACCGACACAGACGACCACTCCGCGTTCCGAATGGGTAGGGCGCGACGCGGGTCTCACCGTCGGTCCTGGATAGAACAATGGACATCAAGAAATTCCTCACAGACTCACGCGCAGTCTCACCAGTCATCGGCGTCATCCTGATGGTTGCAATCACCGTCATTCTCGCCGCCGTCATCGGCACGTTCGTCCTCGGTCTCGGCGACCAAATCGGCAACGCGGCACCACAGGCGAGTTTCAGTTTCGACTACGACGACTCCGCGAGCAAACTCACGATTACGCACGAAAGCGGGGACGCAATCGACGACGAACTCGTGAGCGTCAGCGGCGCCCTGAGCGACAGTTGGAACGAAGGCGACGACAAAATCCAAGCAGGTGACAGTGTCACTATCTCTGGTTCGCTCAGCGACGGCGACACTGTGCGTGTCGTCTGGACCTCCGAATCCGGCTCCAACTCTGCAACCCTGCAGAAGTACACGTACAACGCCTGAGGCCGCACGGCGGGACGCGCGAACAAGACCTTACTTTTCCGTATACGACGACAACTGAGCAACAGCATCGCTCAAGGGTGTCACAGCGCCGCGGTCCGTGACGAGTGAAATCCAATGTCAGCTGTAATTTATATCGTTGGAGAACGTTCTATGAATCAGAAGGTTCCGAGCGTCAGACACCAAAGCGTCGCTTCACATTTTTCGAACGACCGTCTGTCGCCCGACGTACCTCGGAGAAACCATGAACATTAAGAGAATCCTCACAGACTCACGCGCAGTCTCACCAGTCATCGGTGTCATCCTGATGGTTGCAATCACCGTCATCCTCGCCGCCGTCATCGGCACGTTCGTCCTCGGTCTCGGCGACCAAGTCGGCAACACCGCACCGCAGGCGAGTTTCAGTTTCGACTACGACGGAGCAAACACGGTGACGATTACCCACGAAAGCGGCGACGCGATCGACACAGACCTCGTTTCGGTTACCGGCAATGGTGTCGGTTCAGTTGGTTCGTGGACGGACGACACCATTAACGCCGGCGACAGCGTGGACGTCACCACTTCCAGTAACCCGCTGACCGGTGGGGAGACCATCCGGGTCGTCTGGACTTCCGAATCCGGTTCCAACTCTGCAACCCTGCAGAAGTGGACGTACAACGCCTAAGTTCGCACTCGGTGCGACAACCACCGAGTAGCGAACTCGGTTCAGGCGCTCGGTTTTATCGGTCTCACAGCCTCGGAGTGCCAACAGTACGCGGCACCGCAGGAATCGACGTCAGCCAACCTCAGCTCTCGGTAACGTTCTTATCAGAAGCCACAAAACCCGTGGGTATGCATCCCACGGCCCGACAGTTCGCCACGCAAGTACAGGAGGTTCACGGATTCGAGCCATCTATCGAGGAGTTCCCGGAAGGAACGAAGACGGCAGACGATGCGGCGGCGGCAATCGGATGCGACGTTGCCCAAATCGTCAAGAGCATCGTGATGCGCGTCGGCGACGAGACGGTTCTCGTCCTCACGAGCGGGGCCAACCGCGTGGACGAAACCGCGTTAGGTGCCGAATTCGGCGTCGAAGCCGACGCGGTTCGGAGCGCGACCGCTTCCGAAGTGAAAGACGCGACCGGCTGGAGCATCGGCGGAGTGCCGCCGACCTGTCACGCGACCGCCTGTCCGGTCCTCGCCGATCCGACGTTCGACGCCTCCGACGAGATATGGGCCGCCGCCGGAACTCCCGAAGCGGTGTTTCGACTCACACCCGAGACGTTGCGGACACTGGCCGACCCGCGGTTTGTAGACGTGTTCGAGTGACCGCAGTCGCCGGATTAGACACCACGATGTCCGCTGTTCGAGCGGTGGCCTTCACTCCGAATCGACCGTGACTATCCCCTTGATTACGTCGGGTTCTTGTGCCCGTTCGAATGCCGCGGTGAGGTCGTTCATCGGCATCTCGAAGTCGATGATGTCTTCCACCTCGACAGCACCCCGTTCGAGCAGTGAAATCGCGTCGGAGTACGTGTTTTTGAACCTGAACGACCCGCGCAGGTCGAGTTCCTTATCCACGAGTTCGTTCATCGAAATCGGGATGTCGTCGTCCTGTGTGAGTCCGATACAGACGATTGTTCCGCCGCGCCGAACCACGTCGGTCGTCGAGGTGATAGCCGCGGCCGCTCCCGATGCCTCGACGACGATATCGACACCGTTGTCGTCGGTCGCGGCGGCGACGGCATCGGATAGGTCCTCTTCGGCGACGTTCACTGTCGTCGTCGCACCCGCTTTTTCGGCGCGGGCGAGTTTCGACGGAACGACGTCGGAGACGATGATGTCACCAGCGCCGGCCGCACGGGCGGCTTTGAGCACCATCATTCCGATTGGTCCCGCGCCGGTGACGAGGACGCTATCTCCGAGACCGATTTCGCCTCGCCGAGTCGCGTGAATACCGACACTGAGCGGTTCGCAAAGCGCACCCGCGCGCGTCGAGACGGACGCCGGAAGTCGATACGCGAAGTCGGCGTCCCACGCCACAAACTCCGCGAACGCACCGTCGTCCGGCGGCGTAGCCATGAAGACGACCTCAGGACAGAGATTGTACGACCCCGTGCGGCACCGGACACATTCGCCGCACGGAACACCAGGTTCGAGGGCGACGCGGTCGCCGACGCTGAGATGCTCGACGTCACGTCCGACAGCGACCACCTCGCCGGCGCTCTCGTGGCCTAAAATGAGTGGGGACTCGACGACGTACTCGCCGATACGACCGTGTTGGAAGTAGTGGATGTCGGACCCGCAGATGCCGACGTGGTTCATTCGAACGAGAACCTCCTCCGCACCGGGACTGGGCCGTGGTCGTTGGCTATGCTCGAAGTTCGTGGGTTCGGTCAGTTCGACGATGTACATGGGACTGTCGAGTGTGCTCCGCACGCCTCGTCTACCATGTTCGACCGCGACGAGTAAGTAACGAGCGGCGCGAGAGACCGAGATTCGGGTCAAATAGAGACGCCACTACAGACTGGTCGTCGTCTCGAACGGGTCGGATAAACTCTCCTCTCGGAGAAATCAGTTACTGGATGTGGCCTTCGCGTCGGAGCTGGTCCGCGTCTTCGCCGGTGTATCGCCATTCGATGTTGGCTTTCTCATCCTGCCAGTCCCACGGTTCGACGAGCACGACGTCGCCCTCGTTGATCCACGTTCGGTACTTCATCCGACCGGGGATGCGCCCCATTCGGTTCTTTCCGTCCTCACAGCGGATTCGAACGTGGTTCCCACCGTTGTGCTCGGTGACGACTGCAAACAACTCGTTGTCGTTGGGCATTCGAAGGTTTCGACGCCCTTGATCTTCACTCACGTTCTTGCTCAGAGGCGAAGACGGATAACTTATCGGATACTCGTGATAGCATAACACATAAAATGGGAGGTGACGAGTTGCGTCGAACACCACTTTGTCCGCAGTACTGACGCGTCAATGTTGGAGGGGGAACGAGAGAACAAGCGAGAGATGAATTGTATTCAGCGATATATTCTGCGCTAATCTTCCGGGTTCTGAGGTTGTGATGCTGTTGTCTCGACAACTGTCTCACTGAAACAGCTGTGGGTGGGTGTGTATCTATCGTGCGTCGCTCAAACGAGCGACGCCATACCCGATAAGGACTCCTACTGAGATAACAATCAAATCAGAATTGACAGTCACCACACCAAACAGGCTCAAATAGTTGATAAGGAGGAAGAGTACGAATCCGAGTATAAGAGCGCTGAAGAGCGACACGACATCTTCTGTCTGAATCGTAGACATTATCTCAGGGATAACCGACTATCGTAAATACCTTTATATAACTACTGTTCAGAGTACCACACGTCTGTTTCAGGCGAGCGTTCGCCCTCTCCGATTCTGTTGACTGGCGAGGTCAGCGTCCAATCGAATGTTCCGCTTCGTGAAGCGACGAAATCTCTCGTAGATAACCTCTCGAATCACTCGAACCACCCGACCGTACCCCACTTTGACACCACCTTGTCCGCTGTTTTCGGAGTCTCGCTACGCGCGTACGACCAGCGGATGACGACGCTGGAGAGATTACGACGATACCACGAGATATGCTCGTCGAAGGTAGCTGAGGACGAGTTGCCGCCACCGGGGAGATGAGCCTTCGATGATAGTGTGGAACTTTCTTTCGAGTGGATATCCTCGCTGTAGTCCGGGGTTGGACTCCACGGCAACACCACTTTGTCCGCTGTTCTTGGTCTATTCGAAAGGGAGAATCGAACGCACCAAAGCAAAACTGAGAATACAGATACACGTGGAATTACAGCGGACATCGTGGTGTCCGACGCGAGGGGTAACGTACCGTTGGGAACACCATAGTGTCCGCGGTAATCTATCTATACGTTGCCTCACTCGTCGTACGAGAGTGAATCGTAAGTGCATTAGACGAAGTCGTCGAGCGTGCTCGTTTTCTCTCCGTCGAGGAACGGTTCGACCGTCTCGTGGACGCCGACGAGTTCGATTGTATCGCGCATCGCCGAGATGATGAGACTCACGTCCATATCAAGTGCGTATTCGCGGTACGTACCACCGCGGCGGCCCTCGTTGCGTTCCGTGACCGAGACGATACCGAGCATCGCAAGTTCGCTCAAGTGGTCTCGCATCCGACGCGGGACGAGCGGGTCGCGGTTGGCGAGTTCGGTAAACCTCGTGTATCGCGGTCGGACGTCGCGCGACCGAATTGGGGTCTCGTCTTCTAATTCGAGCGTTAGTAGCGAATAGAGTACCAAGTGTCCGTGCTCTGTTAACCCATTGATACCCTCTTTGATTCGACCGCGTTCGAGCGCGCGGCGACCGCGTTTGACGTGCGCTTCTTGGATACAGTCAGTGTCGTCGTCGCGGGCCAAATCGCCGGCTTTCATCAGCAGGTCGATAGACTGTCGGGCGTCACCAGCGTCTTTCGCGCCGTAAGCGGCACACAGCGGAATTACCTCGTCGGCGAGGACACCGTCCCGGAATGCAACGGTGGCCCGTTGTTCCAGAATCGCGCGAAGGTTCTTGGCATTGTACGCCGGGAAGTGAATTTCCTGTTCACACAGCGAACTTTTGACTTTCGGCGAGAGGTCGTCGCGGAACGAGAAGTCGTTCGAGATACCGATGAGACCGACTTTGGCGACGTCTAAGTTTCCATTCGCGCGTGCGCGTGGGAGTTGATAAAGAATGCTGTCGTCGTTGACGTGGTCGATTTCGTCGAGCACGATAATGATGGTTCCACCACAGTCGTCGAGTTCCTGCCACAGCATCTCGTAAACGGATCCGAGCGGGTACCCTGTCGTGCTGATTTGGTTCGATTCGGACCGGAATTCGTTGACGAGACGAGTAGCAATCTGATACGAACTCGTGAGTCCATCACAGTTCAAAAAGACGACCGTGAGGTGAATGTCGTCGTAGTGACTCGCATCCTCACGAAGGTGGCCGAGCAAGTACCGTGACGCCGCGGTTTTCCCGACACCAGTCTTACCGTAGAGGAAGATATTGTTCGGCTGTTCTCCATTGATAACCGGTTGGAGTGCTGCCTGAAACGTACGGAGTTCCTCGTCGCGCCCCACGAGTTCCTCGGGTTGGTAGTCTTCACGAAGAGCGTCTCGATCCCGATAGATTTCGGTATCGCGCTCGAATAGGGGCATACCCACACGATTTGGTCACATCGTTCATAAAACCACCGCGTCCGGAGTGTCCGCTGTTCTCGGATTTTAAATAGTAGGTGGGAGACACACCCCCTCCACTTTGTCCGCTGTTCTCGTCCTCGAAGGTAGACGGAGAAATAAGAACGAGTGAATAATTAGCAAAGATTTATATTACATACTGTAAAACCATATCCGTACTGGAGTAATAGAAATATGTCAGCGGTAGTGGTTTGTCGGTTTCCCACCGATGACTGGCAAACAACCGACACTAACTCCGACGTTTTTGAGGGGGGATACCGTTCCGACTCAAGAACAGCGGACAAAGTGGTGTGAGTGTTCCCGGTTCGAGTACCCGTTCCGAGGTAGTTTCGTCCCAATTACACCCTCGTCAATCACACCCTCGTGTTCCTACACGACCACACAGTCTTGGTCTGAGTACCAACGGTTCCGACTACGCTCGCTCGTTGCCTCGTTTTGTCTCTTAGCTATCGACTTCTCACACAGAACAGCGGACACCGTGGTGTCTGTGTCGTCACGTTTCGACGTCTCTTACCACCAACACCCCGGAATAACTACGGACACCGTGGTGTTCACGCCGAGAACAATAATTCTCCTCCTATTCGATTTGTTCGAACGACAGAATCCCTCTTTTTGGTCGTGTCTCCGCTCGATTACTGCGGACAAAGTGGTGTACTATCTCTCGTCGCGTGTCGATTCTCCGCTTCCTCTACTGACGTTTCTCGGTGAACCTCGATTAGTTGGTACACCGTCGTCGCACAATATTCGCTAGACACCACGATGTCCGCTGTTCTGTAAGGGCTGAAGCTTGGAGCGTCGAGTTACTGTTCGTCTCGGCTTTCGAGAATCGTCTCGACGATCTCGCTTGGATACGTCGAGGCAACGCGGACGAGCGCATCGTGAAATTCACGACCGGTCAAGTCACGGATATCGTGTTCCCGCCGGAGTAGTGATTCGACTTCGAACTCGGCGTCATCCATCTGGTCGAGCGTCGCATCCCGGACATAGACGCTCTTCGCGGTGGTCTCTTCGAACTCGAAGGCAGGTCCGCCTTCTAGTTTTGATTCTGGCTCTGGCTCTGGTTCTGGCTCTGGTTCTGGCTCTGATTCTGGTTCTGGTGTACCTTTTGGAGCCGCTTCGGTATCGTCCTCTGCGTCTGCGTCGCTCGTCGAATCTCTTTTTTGGGACTGCGAGTTGCTATCGGCGTTGCTACCTTCCGCGGACCCGATTTCGTCGTTCGGTTCGGACGTTTCGGCCTGTCCTGTACTGTCGGGTTCGGACGAGTTGCTATCCGATTCGGATTCGACTTCCGGTTCGGTGTCGTTCGGCGTCTCGGTATCACTGGATTCGCCGTCGGCAGTCACCTCGTCGGTTTCTTCAGTCCGCTTGACTTCTTCGATTTCTTCAGTCTCTTCGGTTTCTTGATCTGACTCTGTCCCGTCTTCGGACTCCATCACCTCACCGAGTCCGGCGAATCGGTTCTCCTTAGGCATCGTCTCGGCCTCCGCGTTCGACAATTTCTGCGAGTTCGTCTAACCGATCGAGCATATCGTTCTCAGGGTCGTACTCTCGAAGTGTCTTCCCGTCACGCCACGCGCGGCTGAAGGCGATTCGGTGTCTAATTCCAGGCCCTTTCGATTCGGGGTCTTCGAATAGGTCCGACTGCGCGAATCGTGGAATGAACTTCTGGAATGGCGACGATTCGAGGTCGCGGATGATTCGACGTTCTTCGTTATTTCCGGTGAGGTCGTTAGGGACGATTGCGAGAATGTCGAGATCGACCTCGCGTCGAATGGGTCCGATTTGTTGTTCGAACATCCGTTCGAAGCCGCTCACGCTGGGTTCGCTCATCAGCAGTGGAACGACGACGTTTCCGGTTCCGATGAGTGCCGCGTCGGAAAGCGGCCCGAGACTCGGCGGCGAGTCGATAACGATGTAGTCGTACGTCCCGTCGTCGAGTAGCGGATCAACGATGCGGCGGCGTACCCACAACACCCCGAACGTCGAGTTCCGAACGCGGTCTTCGATATCATCTAAATCGACGTGTGCGGGTAGGACGTCGAACCGCTCGCGGTCGTGGATGACCTCTCGCACGTCGATTGGGTCGTCGTCGGTCAACACGTCGCCGATGTTCGGGCTTGCCGACTCGTAGGCGTCTTTCAGTCCGACACCCTCAGTCGCGTTTCCCTGCTGGTCGAGGTCAACGAGGAGAACGTCGTTTTCTCGCGCCGCGAGTGCGTCCGCGAGATTGATCGCAATCGTGGTCTTCCCGACGCCACCTTTCTGGAGCGAGACGCTCACTGCTCGTGACATCTATCGGTCCTCCCATTGGGTGAAACTTCCACAATTTCTGCAATGTGTAGAGTGTGTCAACTGTCTATCTGGCGCAAACCGTGTCTGTATTGCGGACTGCGTAGGCATTTGGAGGTTCGAAATCACCTTCTTCGCGTTGGTACATAATTGTATCCACGACTTTTGAACAGTTGGAGATGTTAGGACTGTTAGAGATGTCTACAAATTCTAAAATTTGCATAATTCTCAAAATTCGGACCAGTCCCACAACTATTTTGTCTCAATACGGGTGCTTGTCTGTGTTCCAACTGTGGACTCTGTCTCCTGTGCGCACTGCCTTCCATGTTTACAACCTCTGGAGTGTTCACACACCTTCTACAGTCTAAAAATTTCACAATTTCTGAACGTTCTACACAGTCAAGTTCCCGTCTGGCACCCCACATTCCACGATTCCCACATAGATCAAAAATTGTAGAATTTTTCGCTGTCGGACCTTCGCTCGACCGCACGCACGGTAGAAAATTCTAAAATTTCTACAAATCCCGAAATCTGTGAATTGCTTACAACTCTTGAACATCTCTAAACCTCCGAAAATTTCTCACACTGCTAGCTTTCTGCGACTTTCACACACTACACGCTCTTCACACGTTTTGGACACTCTCAGAAGTGTTGCCATCGCTGTATTCGCCAATCCCGAAACCCCGACGTTCACGGGTTATAACAAAAAGATACTGCGGACAGAGTGGTGTTGTTGGGTCACCCCGTTCCGCCCTTCAATCAGTTGGCGAGCTTGTCCGCAAACTTCTCGCGGACTTTCTCGATTTTCGGACTCGCGTGGAACTGGCAGTACGCGTCGTTCGGGTTCTTCTCGAAGTAGTCTTGATGATACGGTTCGGCTTCGTAGAACGTCTCTAGCGGAGATAGCTCGGTTACGACATCGTCGTCGTACGCTTCGTCGAGCGCTTCGATGTAGGCGGCCGCCTGCCGTTTTTGGTCCGCATCGTGATGGAACACGACCGACCGATACTGCGTCCCGACGTCCGGCCCTTGACGGTTGAGTTGCGTCGGGTCGTGAACGGCGAAGAACACCTCCAATAACTCGTCGTACTCGACGACATCGGGGTCGTATTCGATTTGCACGACTTCGGCGTGGCCGGTCGTTCCAGAGCAAACCTGCTCGTAGGTCGGGTTTTCGACTTCCCCGCCAGCGTATCCTGACGTAACTTCGCCGATGCCGTCGAGTTCTTTGAACGCGGCTTCGACACACCAGAAACAGCCACCGCCGAACGTCGCCATTTGTGTACGTCCCATACTGCTGGTTACGCCGCGGACAAATTAAGCCCCGCGGCGGGGGCAGTCGAATCCGGTGTCGTCGTACAGGCGACCCACGTCTGAACCAACCCAAAAGCATCGGTACCTGTCTGTCCGTCGAGAAACCCACCGTGAATGTACGGGACACCAACATTTATCATCAATGTCTGTTAGCAACTACCATGGAAGATGTGTTTGTTGCGAGGCTCATGTCCACGAGTCTCCACACTGTGCGTCCCGACACGCTGGTTGAAGACGCGGCACAGTTGATGTTGGACAACAACATTAGCTCTGTCATCGTCGTTGACGAATCGAATCATCTCGAAGGAATTCTGACGACGACGGACTTCGTTCGTATCGTCGCAAAGAGCCAACCGAAAGCGCAGACGACCGTCTCTCGGTACATGACGACGGATGTTGTCACCGCTGCTGCACAGGACTCTATCGTCGCGGTCGCGGACTCGCTGACGAAACACGGGTTCCACCACATGCCCGTAGTTGACGAATCCGAAGGCGTCATCGGCATCGTCACGACCTCGGACCTCGCCGCCTACCTTTCACAGCCGGAACAGTTTGCCGTCTCGTAAACCACCTGTTACTTGACGCGGAGCGCCTGTACTGGTTGTTCGTTCGCGGCCCGCCACGCCGGATAGAGACCGCTCGACAGGCTGACGACGACGCCGAAAAAGACGGCGAATCCGAGGTAGCCCGCGGTTCGAACGTTCAGCACAACCGGGAGTGTTACCTCGGGAACGACGAGGAACAAGCCGAGCGCGACGAGTCCGCTCACGACCGCGCCGACGACGCCACCAACCAATCCGAGGAGTCCGGCCTCGACGAGAACCGTCCAGAGGACTTGCTCCCGTTGGATGCCCACCGCCCGGAGCACGCCGATTTCACCGCGACGCTCCGAGACGCTCATCAGCATCACGTTCAGGATGCTCACACCCGCGACGACGAGCGAGACGGCACCGATTGCGATGAGAAACGCGTTCAACAATCCGAAAAACTGGTCGATTCGCGCGACGATTTGTGAGAGTTCGAGAATGCTAACACGCTCTGTCCGAGCGTTCAACGCGCTTCGAACCGCGTCCGCGGCGGCGGCCGCCTCGCTTCCCGATTCCGCGCGAACGATGACTTGCGTGTACGATTCGTCAGCGAACGCGCTTCGCGGAATCAATACGGCACCGTCCGGTTGGAGGAGATTGAGTCCGTCCGACTCGGCGAGAACGGCGATAACGCGGTATTCGCGCCCTTCGATCGTGATCGTCCTGCCGACGTCCACGCCGAGGTCGGCCGCGACGTCGCTTCCGACGATTGCTCCGTGCCGATGGCGCTCTGGTAACTCGCCCGCGCCGGCAACGAAGATGTCACTCGGTCGTTCGACGGCGTACAGCGCCGCGAAGACCCTGGCCTCGCCTCGTTCGACCAACGACCCGCCGGTCACGACTGGAGTGACCGTCGCGTCGCTTCCGACTGCTCGGGTAATCGTTGCGACGTCGCGGTCGGTCAGTCGCTCGATACCGGCGTCGGCATTCGGCGAGATAATAACCTGGTCGCCGAGACCGCCGAGGGCGTCCGCGGCGGTGAGTTGAATGACGCTTCCGAGGATGCCGAGCGTTGCGATGGCGAACACGCCGATGATGATGCCGAGAATGGCGAGTGTCGAGCGAAGCCCGTTTCGCGCGAGGTTTCGGCGGGCGAGGTACGAGGCGGCGTGCACGCTCTCGGCCGTCGTTCCGACGCGCCCGAGATGTCTGTCGAGACGGCTCATCTCGATTCGACCGGCTCCGACGACGCCTCGCGTCTCCGGAGTTGCACCGCCGCGGCCACCGGTAAGACGAGAGCTGTCACGAGAACGATGGCGAGGACGCTCTTCGCCGTCACACTGCGTTCGAACCCGGCTTTGGTTCCGGCGTCACCGTCGGTCCCGGGACCACCGAGTCCGGTCGCTTTAGACTCGGAACTGGACTCCTCATCGAGTTTTTCAGCGCTTCCGACCGCACCGACGGCCCCCGCGGAACCGACGTTTCCGCCGACTAGACCGCCGACAGCGAAGCCGCCGGACTGGTCACCGCTCGGGAGGTCTAACACGGTTTCGCGGACGACGACGACCCCATCGACGGTGTACCGAACGACGACGGTCACGTTGGTCGCTTCGCCTCCGACGGACCCGGTAAGCTCGAACGGTGCAAAATCGCTCGGCGCGACTCGTCCGACGAAGTAATCACGCTGTGGGTAGGTCGCTTGGACCGTCTCGCTGTCGGCGAGTTTCACGACGACGCCCACCGCGTCGCCACGGCCCTGATTAGCGACGTTTCCGAGAACCCGCAGTTCGCCGTCATCGACACGCACGTCGAGGTCGGTCACGACGAGGTCGGCGACAGCGGGCCGGTACTCGATGGTCTTCGTCGCGCCGCCCAGTTGGGTTCCCACTCGGTACGATGCCGTCAGCGTGAGCGCTCCAGACTGCCGAACCTCGGAGAGGTCGAGCGTTGCGGTCGCGGACTCACCGGGCGCTATCGGTCCCGGAATCGACAGGCGCGGCAGTGACTCGGCCGCGCTCGTCGGTTCGATGACGACGTCCGAAACTGGTGCCGACCCGAAATTGGTCACGACGACTTCGAACAAACCGGTCGGCGCCGTCGAATCGTCACCCGCCCCGTCGGTCACGCCGCCGCCGAGCGCGCCCGCACCGCCTGCACCGCCGGCGAGCAGTGACGTGATGTCGGGTGCGGCCGCCGCGTCGTCATCCTCTCGAATCGGTCTGAGCGTCAGTTGCACGTCGTCGTCGAATTCGGCCACCTGAAGCGGGACCGAGACGAGCCGAGTCCGCTCCGTTCCAGCGGCGGTCGTGTAGTTGACCCGGAGTTCGGCCGTCGTCTCACCCGTCGCCGCCGGGACGACAGTCAGATTCCGAATCTCGGTCGCTCCCGCGGGCAAGGTTGCAACTGACGCGCGTTCGACGGCGGCGCTTCCCTCGACGGACGCGACGGAGACGACGATGTTTCGCATATCGGCCGTCGTCGGATTCGAAAGCGAGACCGCGACCGGCGTTTCGGCGTCCACGACGGCGTCACCGACTTGCACGTCTATGAGCGGCGGTGCGTCTTCGACGGCAATCGGGACGGGTCGTTCGACGCGAACCCTGTCGCCGTCTTGGTCAGTTCCCGTGACGGTGAGCGTCAGCGTTCGCGGCCCTGCCGTTTCGAACGTCATCGCAAGCGGGACGGTCACGCTATCGCCCGGCGAGAGACCGCCCAATCTCTGCGCTCGTGTCGTTCGGTCTTCGACGGGGTCCGTCAGTTCGAGTTCGTCAATTCGCGCCGCATCGGGACTGCCGACCGAGTTGGCAACCGAGACGGAGACCGTGACCTGCTCTCCGACGACCGGCGTGGCTGGTACGACTGTCACGTCGCTCACGGTGAGTCGCGCGTCGGGGACGGCGGCGACTGCTCCGACAGCCGAAACGAGGAGCATCACGGCGACGAGAAGTGTGATTCGGGTGTGACCGCGGCGTCTCATTGGGTTGTGTTAGCATTCCAAACGGTTAGCCGTGCCGCCGGTTTGAAACGAACGCCAACTTTCTCGACGAACTATTCGACGGATATTTGACGAACTGTTCGATGAGTCACTCGACAAACTGTCTGACTGGTTGTCAGACAAACACTCGACAAATTCCGGACCAAACGCCCGACTGACTTACTCGACTGTTTCGGACAGGCTTTCGACGACGCTTGCGAGTTTCGGGTCGTCGGCGTGTCCGTGATGGACTGCCAGCGGTGAGACGCTCACTTCACCGTCAACCATCGAGCGACGGTCACTGCCGACGGGGTAGCGTTTGCTGTGTTCGTCTTCGAGCGGGAACGGGTTCTCGAACCCAACGGCGTTCGGCCACGAAACGTCCTGAAGACGGACGTACACTTCGTCGTCGCCGATGTCGTGTTCGCAGTCGCCGTCCGGAAGAACCTCCGAATCGGGTCGGTGTTCGACTTGCTGGTCGTAATCGGCGTGGGGCCGCGTCACCCGCATTCGTGGGTTCGGAACGTCGATGGGTGCGTTCACGTTCAGGAGGTCAACGTCCTCGAAAATCCCGGTTCCGTAGACGCGTTCTGTCACGGCGCGGGCGATTCTGGCGGGTCGAGAGAAGTCGTACTCCTCGGGTGGATGACAGAAGAAGTCCCGGGCGTGGTAGCTTGAGACGGCGATAGCCGGGGTGCCGAGGAAGGCGGATTCGATGCCTGCACCCACCGTTCCCGAGCGCCCGACGACGTAGTTGCCCGCGTTCGGTCCGTCGTTGATACCGGAGACGACGATGTCGAAATCGGTGTCAAGGCCGCGGAGTCCGTACGCCGCGCAGTCGGCGGGCGTCCCTTCGAGAGCGTAGCCCCACGGGTGGTCTCGGCGGACGGCGAGCTCGTTGCGGGCGCGACCGACGCCGCTTTGGTTTTCGGCGGGCGCGACGACAGTCACCTCACCGATGGCGGTGAGTTCTTCGCGCATCGCCGCGATGCCGGGAGCGTCGATACCGTCGTCGTTAGTGAGGAGGATACGAAGCGGGGTCGCGGTGTCACTCATCTATCGACCTGTTTCCAGTCGGCCGCCGTAGCTATTCCGAATTCGGCTCTTACCGTGTGTGGCATCGTCATCCGTGACACGTCGAGTGATATCGTGAGAAGCCGAAATGCCGTCACGTGACGCGAGTACGTGACAGAATCTGTCGCCGCGTTTATTCTCTTAACCCTGACTCTCACGAAACTGTGAATATAATTCAAACGGTGACTTTATGTAATTAAGTTCGTACTAACGAATGAATGCGCTCCGAACCAGTACGACCGGCAGTCCGGGCACCCGCGGAGACCGGGGTTAATATCCCATTAATCAACCGGATTTCGGCTTCGCTGTCCGCGTCGTCTCAAACTGGGTTCGCGCTCGGTTTTCTTTGTCGTCGTCTCCGGTGGTCCCTTCGACGGCGCTCCGATGCGATTCGACGCTCCCGGTTGGCCGCCTTCCAAACTTCGTTCCGAACCGACCGTACAACCCTCCGACGAACCTCTCTATGCCTTCACGAACTCCCGCTTCGAACTCCGCCCTCACGTCTACTGCCTCACGAACACCCCTTCACAGCCGAGGTGAAAGACGCGTGAGTTCCGTCAGCGGCACCACAGACGACGTCCCGTGGGACGACATCGGATTCGTCATCAGTTCCCGATACCGAGTCTCCGTCCTTGACCGACTTGCTGACGGTCCCGCGACACCGACGCAAATCGCCTCCGACTCCGAAAGCGCTGTTTCGCACGTCTCACGGGCACTACAGGAGCTTCGAGACCGCTCGCTCGTCGAATTATTGGTTCCCGAACAGCGGCGAAAAGGTCGTGTGTACGGCATCACCGACGACGCCGAGAGTCTCTGGCGGATTATCGAGGCACAACAGATGGCTTGAAAGCGGCCTCGAATCCGGTCGTTCGGCACGAGCCTCCAATTTACGAGGTTTCGATGCTTCCAAACTCTCTCAAAATCTCACAATGTCTAGAATTTCTACAAATTCTAAATTTCTTGGACTTTTCACTATCTCCAAGATTCTGCCAATGCGGCGTCCTTCTTCTTGCGGACGCGGTCGTTATTTTGGCGCGATTCGTTCGCTACTCTTGCTCAGGAACTGGTACGTCCGCTTTGCGAGACTCATTCCGACGCCGGTCGATTCGACGATGTAGTACGGCACCAATTCGCCGCCGAACTTCGATTTGTAGGTACACAGTCGCTCCGTGTTCGCGCCGACGAGGTCGTACTTGGTGACCGATTCGAGCACGTCGTCCTCGACGATGTCTTCGATAATCGTCCAGTGAAGCAGACTGTTGATGCTGACGCCGTCGTACTCGCCGCGCGCGCCGCCGAGCCAGAAGTATGCGGCCTCGTCCGAGAAGGGGACGATCATACCGCTGAGATACTTCCCGTCGGGGTCGCGGGCGACGTACACTCGACACCGGTCGCCGAGGTTTTCCACGAGCGATTCGACGAACTCCCACGGCATTGCGAACGGTTCGTCCTGTTCGTCGTATCTGGACACGACGTCGTCGTAGACGGCCCGTGCGCCGTCGATTCCTTCGGTGTCGATGCTCACGTCGAGTTCGGTCGCCTGTCGAATTTCGCGTCGGAGACTGCTACTGAACTGACTCTGTATCTCGTCGAGAGACCAGTCGGCGAGGTCGAGCCGGTAGGTAAACGACGGCTTGACGGCGAATCCGGTCCACTCGAACGGCCGCGGGTCGAGATACGACGGCGAACAGAGGATGCGGACGAACGTCCGCTTGTCGCGCACGCCGAGTTCGTCTAGCACCAGGTCGGCGAACTCTCGGTTGACCGATTCGTAGGTGCTCTGCTTCGGACTGTTCGGCATCAGTATCGGCCCGATATAGGGAATCGCCATCGACGGGGGCGGGGACACGACGACCCGTCCGAGTGGGTTCTTACGGACGAATGTCGGAAATAGTGCGACCGGTTCTTGGCCTTTGAACACGCCGAAGAGGTGCATTTCGCCGTCGAAATGCTCGTCTATCGCGGCGAGGACGGCAGGCGTGTGAAACGCTTCGATACCCGACGATGGGAGTGCGTCTGCCCACGCGTCGAGACTCAGTGGTTCTATTCGCATATTTGACATGTATTGGATTGTGTGTGGATGGTCGATTGCTGTCTGGCGGTGAGGGTTCGGCTTGCTTTCTGTGCTGTCGTCATCGATGGAGAAGCCCCGAAACCAACCGTGCTGGAAGGCTGTTTCCGCCCGCGTGGGCGAGTGATTCGAGCCGCGGGCCGAGCTGATTTTTGTACAGGTGTGCGACGGTTCTCACCGGAAGCGCGCCGTGTTCGATTTGGTAGAACGTGACGAGGTCTGGGTTGTACTTGCTCTTGTACTGGTTGAGCCGTCGGTTGTTGGCTCCGACGAGGTCGTATCGGGCCATCCCTCGTTGCATCCCGTCGCGCATGATTCGCCAGTCGAGGAGGTCGTTGATGTCCACGCCGAAGTCGTGTTCTGGACGGACGCCTCCGAGCCACCGGTAGATGGTGCGACCGTACTGGAGCACGACGATTCCGCTCACGAACGACCCGTTGTAGCGAAACACATACGGCCTGACCTGTCCGTCCGGAAGCGAATCGTACAGGTCGAGAACGAACTGTGGCGGCACGTCGAACTGCATGTCTTGTTCTTCGTATCGGTCTTTGACCAGCGTGAGAATGGTCCGAATGTCGTCCCGATTGCCTTCTTCGATTTTCGGGATGATTTCTGCTCCGTCGCGGACGTTCCGCCGGGCACTTCGACTGAACGACATCAGCAGGTCGTCTTCACCGCGGGTCAAATCGACGTTGTAGGTGTACTTCGGGGAGACGTCGCACCCGCCCCACTGGAACGTTCGCATATCGGTGTAGTAGTCGCCGACGCGGACGTGCGTGTAGTTCGGCCCGATTTCTGAGTTCACCCACTCGGTACACCCCTCGATGAACCGATTTCGCCGGCGTTCGAACTTGCGCCGCTTGATATTCCCGGCGTCGAACATGACCGGCCCGAGGTACGGAACGCCGATGTTCGGCGGCGGCGAGAACGCGGTTTTGATCGGTCCCTTCCGAATCTCGAAGAGGGGAAACAACCCGACCGGCTCTTCGGTTTTGAACCCGACGAGCAGGTGTAGCTTCGCATTCGAGTACTTCGCTTGCAGTTCGAGAGCGTCGTACTGGTGAAAGAGACTCGCCTGACACGATTGCTCGACGTAACGGTCCCATTCATCGCGGCGGCCCGGGTCGAATTCGGTGATTTTGATGGTCATGGCCGGCGGATGAGCGAGCGCCCCGGTAGCGAGGGTGTGGTTGATAACTCCTGCGTGCGGCCGGAGCGTCCAGTCGCTCCGAGCGTCCCTGCGCTGTCAGCCGATTCGGGATGGAGTCCGTACCACGATTGGGCTTTCCCAACCGGTGTCATCTCGGAAGGCATTCTCGGACTAACGTGATGCTCGGCCGGAGATTTGTTATGTAGCGACTATACGATGTCTCGACCCGCGTTCCGGTTTTCAGGGGGTCTCTGCGCGCGTCCGCAGGCTGTCGATTCCGTAGCCGTGGGTCGGCTCACCGACGAGTCTCGTGGCGACGTACTCGGCAATCGCGTACGCCATCCACGCTTGACACCAGCGCATGAGCGTCATGCGCTTCGTGTAGAACCGGTGTTTTCGGAAGTAAAACCGCCCCTCGTCCGGTTCGTACATGTTCGCTAGCGCCCAGTCGAGTGCGCGTTCTGCCCTGTCGTACTGCCCGGCGTAGGTGAACACGAGAATTCCCTGTGCGGTTGCGTGAATGTCCCGTGGGTAGGCGTTTTCCTCGTCGAAGTTGGGCGCGCCGTCGCCGTCGAACAACTCCTGCGCGTAGAAGTCGAGTCCCCGCGCAGTCGTCTCGTCGTATCGGCCGCTACCCACGAGTTGTTCGTAGCGCTGGAAGCACTCGACGATGAACCCGTTGTGATGGTTGTCCATCGAGAGGTGCGACGCGCTCCGTGGCTCGCGGTAGTACCACCCGCCGCAGTCGGTCTGTTTCGCCGCCACGAAGTCGTACACTTTTTCGGCGCGTTCGAGGAGTTCCTCGTCGCCGAAGTGGTCGTACAACTCGACGAAGAGTCTCGCACCGATTGCCAGCGCGTTGAGCGTGTAGCTGTCTTTGGGATGTGAGAGGTAGTAATCCATGACCGCACCGTCGTCTTTCAGCCGGTAGTTCAGGTCTTCCAGCATCACATCGACGGCAGTCTTGGCGATGTCCGGATAGTCCGGGTCAAACTCGCGTCCGGCGAGAAGTGCCTTGACACCGTAGGACGTCGAGACGACGTTCGGCGAGTGCGGAATCCCCGAGCGCGGGCCGTTGCGCCCGGAGATGTGTTGAATGACGTGTCGGTGGCTTCCGGCGAAGCCGCTGTATCCTTTCGCTTGGTTCGCCACGAGCCATTCGGTCAGTGACGCCGCGTCGTCCAGATACGCCCGAGCGTCGTCGCCGCCGTCGAACCAGTTCGCCAACTGCGCGCGGGTTCGATTCGCCATGGCGAACAGCGAGATACCCTTGAAATTCCGCCGCTGTTCGACGAGAAATAGCGGGCGAACGTTGATTGGTGAGCGCTTGATGAACTCTTGGACCGCGAGGTTAAACCAGCGGTTGTCGATGGGAATCGACAGCAACACGCGACTGCTCATCCCGTCGCCGTAATCCCACCCTTTGTAATCTCGTTCGCGGGCGTATTCGAGCACGTCGTCGAGCACGTCTACGTACGTCCGGAGATGTTCGATATCGACGCGCTCGTCGGATTCGTAGGCGTGTTTCGGTGATGTGGTCATGATGTAGAATGGCCTCTCTGAGGGGGCTGACTGCCCGAGGGAAAGCCCGCGTCGGGCTTTGTTATACGTCGAATACCACCGGACCGACCCGGGAACGACCCGACCGAATCGCCGCACCGGCGCGTGAAAGTCGTGAGCTGTGTGAGTGATACGACGACGGTGAGAGCCGTGAGGTACGTGAGCCAACTGAGCGGCGTGAATTGGGTGTCTCAGATACAAACGCTGTGTGGGGTGAACGGGGTGGGGCGGGTGTGGACACTGAAAGAACTGACCGTCATGACCAGACTGAAAAGACCGAGTAACGTGACCGGACTGACCTAATTGACCGGGCTGAACTGGCTGACAAAACTGAACTGAGTGACTGGACTGAATTCCCTGACCGGACTGACCGAACCGAGTAGCCTGAACAGCCTGTCTGAGCTGAATCGCATGGATAGACTGAGTAGGCTGACCGAACTGAAACGGGTGACAAAGTCGAGAGCGATGAACTGGATGACTCAGATGAAAACCGTGAGTAGACTGAGTAGGACGCATCTACCGTGTCGTCGGGGAGACGTCGGTGACGTGACCGACCGCGACTCACTCGGCTTCGTGTTCCGACTGTACGGTCTCACGAGTCCGCCCGGTTCGAGTCGCCTCCGAACCTCCATCATCGAGGAACTCGCGGTAGTAGTCGCCGACGGGACCGACCCACGCCCCTCGGTCGAGCGCCCACGCGACGACTTCCCGATAGAGCCGCCGGTAGCCGGGGAATTCGTCGTCGTTGAAATATCGCGGGTGCCACAACACAGTCATCACCGCGTCGTTCGCTTCGGCTTCGACGAGTAACTGTTCGCACTCGGCCCACGCCGATTCGAACGACCTGCCGGGGTCAGGAAGCGAGACTTCCATCAGCGTCAGCGGGAACACGACGAACTCGTCGTCGAACGGCCGAAACGGTCGGTAGCCGTGTTGGAAGCCGTGTGTCGAACTCGACCCCGGACTGGCATCGTACTTCAGCCCGAGTTCCCTATGATACTGCCACGTTCGGGGACCGAGTTTGAGGTGGTGCTGTCGCCCGCCGAGGATGTCGCGGCCGAGTACCGATTCGAGTTCCCGCTTTTCGGTTCGCAGGCGGTCGAAATCGTCACACGACCTGAACGACCCGTGGATGCCGACCTCCCAACCGCCGTCGTCGAGCGCGTGGATAACTTCGGTTATCGCTTCCGCCTCGATGTCGTACCGACCGAGGTGTTCGATCCAGTTTTTCGGGTCGAACCAGTCAGCAAGAGTCCCCGTTCGGAGGAGACTCGGCTCGTTGAGGAAATAGAACGACGACCTGACCCCGAGGTCGCGTTCGAGCGCCATGATGTCCTCGAACTGCCAGTAGGGGTTTTCGCGGCCGAGGAGCGTCCGAAGGTGGTAGCCCGGATTCGACTGCAACGCGTAGAACAGCCCTTGATAGGTCTTGTACGGGCGGTCCACGTCGTGGGTCAGGCAGAGTGCGAACTCACTCATCGTCGCCCCCGAACCCGTCTGTCGTGACCCACTCACGCATCAGCGACTTCGACCTCCGAGAGCACGTCGGCGATTCGCTCCGCCGCGGTTCCCTCGCCGTAGAGAGACGGTTTCGACGGGAGCGGGTCGGTCGCGTGCAGTGCGGTTCGAATCGCGTCTCGGTCCGCGCCGACGAGGACGTTCCATCCGGAATCGACGGTCTCGGTCCACTCGGTTTCGTCGCGGAGCGTGACACAGCGCGTGTCGAGGTAGAACGCCTCTTTTTGCACGCCGCCGGAATCGGTGACGACGCGTTCTGCGCCGTCGAGAAGTCTGACGAAGTCGAGATAGCCGACTGGCTCGACGAGGCGAACAGTTTCGTCCTCGGCGAGGCGCGACCAGAGACCGCTGTCGCGGAGCGCCTGCTCAGTTCGAGGGTGGACGGGGAAGACGACTGGTTTCGGCGCGTCAACGAGTCCATCGACGATTGCACTGAGTCGTGACCGGTCGTCGGTGTTCGCGGCCCGGTGAACCGTCGCTAAGACGAACTCGCCGTCGCTGAGGTCGTGGGCTTCGAGGACCGTCGAGCGCTCGCCGGCGGCCGACCGGACCCGAAGTACGGCGTCGTACTGCACATCGCCAGTCACGTAGACGCCGTCGTGAATCCCTTCGGACGCTAACGTCGTCGCGGCAGATTCCGAGGGGGCGAACAGGAGGTCCGCGCAGTGGTCGGTGAGAATCCGGTTTATCTCCTCGGGCATCGCCCGGTTGTAGCTTCGTAGCCCCGCCTCGACGTGCGCCAAACGCGGCGTGCGCTTCGAGGCGACGAGCGCCGCCGCGAGCGTCGAGTTCGTGTCGCCGTAGACGAGCACCACGTCGGGGGCTTCGTCGGCGACGACCGCGTCGAGTAGTTCCATCATCTCGGCGGTCTGAGCGGCGTGCGGTCCCGACCCGACACCGAGGTTGTAATCGGGTTCCGGGATGTCGAGTTCGTCGAAGAACACGCCGGACAGCGACTCGTCGTAGTGTTGTCCGGTGTGGACGAGCACTTCGTCGTGGTCGCGCCGAAGCGCGTCTGAGACCGGGAACGCCTTGATGAACTGCGGCCGCGCGCCGACGACAGAGAGTATCTTCAGCCCGCTCATCGGCGGGGGCCTCCGTCTGTCTCTGTCGCTTGCGGGACCTGTTCGGAGCCGACAGTGTCGGGTGTGGTTCCTCGCGGCCCGCCGCCGATTTGGTACACGCGATGGCCGATGTCGCCGAGCGTGCCGCGGCCGTCGATGACGACGAGGTCGTCGAAGGCGGCCCAGTCGATATCGTCGAACTCCTCGTGCGGTGTGACGACCACGACGGCGTCGAGTTCGCGCTCGGCTAGAGCCGAAAGCGAGACTGGCGTCGCGCCGAACGAGGCGATACTGTCGGCGTCGAGCATCGGGTCCGCGGCGACGACGGTCGCGCCGAGGTCGCACAGACGGTCGATGACGCCGGCGGCGGGTGTCGCGCGAGTCTCTGCGACACCGGGTCGATAGGTAACACCGAGCACCGCGACGGTCGAGTCGGCGATATCTCGCCCCGTCGCGGCCAGTTCGTCGCGGAGCGTGTCGGCGGTGAACGTCGGCATGCTGTCGTTGACTGCCCGCGCGGTGTGGAGAAGCGGGGTCTCGGTCTCGACTCGACTCGTGATAAAGTACGGATACCACGGGATGCAGTGGCCGCCGACGCCCGGTCCGGGCGCGTGGATGTTGCAGTACGGTTGCGTGTTCGCCGCCTCGATAGCCGCTGTCACGTCGATACCGAGGTCGTCGCGCACGCGAGCGAGTTCGTTTGCGAGCGCGATGTTGACGTCGCGGTAGACGCCTTCGAACAGTTTCACGGCTTCCGCGGTCGTCGCATCGCACACCGGGATGACCTCGTTCGAGGTTATCTCGCCGTACAGTAGCGCGGCGACGCGGGTGCTCTCAGAATCGACGCCGCCGACGACTTTCGGATGCGACGCGGTGATATCCCGTAGCGCCCGCCCCGACGAGGTTCGTTCGGGACAGAACGCGACGCCGAACTCGTCGCGCGAGACGCCGCTTTTCGATTCGAGATACGGAACGACGAGGTCAGCGCTCGTCCCCGGCGGGACTGTACATTCCACGATAACGGTGTCTCCGAGCGCGAGTCCGTCGGCGATGCTGTCGAGAACCGCCTCGAACGCCGCGAGGTCGGGTTCGCGGTCTTCGGTCAGCGGTGTCGGAACGATGACGACGTGTACCGCCGCCGACCGCGCCGCGGCAACGCTGTCGGTCGTCGCGCGAAACGCGCCGCATTCAACCTGCTCGGCGACGAGTTCCGGCAGTCCCGGCTCTTTTGCGACGTGACACCCGCCGTCGTTCACCGTCTGCACCACGTCGGCGTCGATATCGACGCCCACGACGTTCCCCGTCACGTCGGCGTAGACGGCCGCGAGCGGGAGTCCCATCTTCCCGAGACCGTAGACCGCGACCGGGACCGCACCGTCTCTGAACGCCCGTCGCTGGTCGTCCGGCGCGAGCGCGGAGCCGTAGAGACCGGTTCGGGTTTGGCGGTTGCTGTTCATCGGTGACTCTCCGCCGGTTCGACGCGTTCTGCTGTGGCGTCGGCGCTGGCTTCGATTCGGTGGGCGACGTCGATAGCGCGAAGCCCGTCAGTTGCCGAGACGAGGACCGGCCCGTCCTGTGTGGCGGCGTCGATAAACGACTGAAGCTCGTATTTCAGTGGCTCACCGGTCTCTATCATCGGTTGTTCGATGACGACCTCGTGACGGTAGCGGATGTTCCCCTTGTCGCGGAGGTAGTCCGGACGCGACTGGCGGAATATCTGCACCGACTGGTTCAGGTAGTCCACGCGGATGAGGCGGTCGCGGGTCGTGATGTCGAGCGTCCGCGTCTTCTGTTGGGTAAGCCGACTTGCCGTCAGCGAGCCGATGACGCCGTTGTCGAAGGTTAGCTGTGCTGTCGCGTACTGTTCGTCAGGCGTGCTCGTCGCCGCGACGGTCTGGACCTCGGCGTCAACCAGCGAGAGGATGACGTCGATGTCGTGGATCATGAGGTCCATGATGACGCCGTCGCCCATCTCGCGGGTTAGGGGCGGTCCCAATCGGTTTGCAGTGATGGCGATGGGTTCGACGTCTTCGAGGAGACCATCGAGGGCGCGCACGGCGGGATTGAATCGCTCGATGTGGCCGACTTGGAGCGTCACGCCGTGCCACGTTGCGAGCGCCGACAGGTCCTCGCCGACCGAGACGTCGTCAACGAACGGCTTTTCGACGAGGACGTGGACGCCCGCTTCGAGACACTGCCGAGTCACGTCGGCGTGGTACGGCGTCGGCACCGCAACCGAAACCACGTCAACTCGGGTGAGCAGTTCGTCGATGGTGTACGCGCCCGTCTCGAAGTCGTCCGCGACGGCTCCGGCCCGGTCGAGGTCCGCGTCGGCGACACCGACGAGTTCGACACCGCGAAGCTCCGAGTAGACTCGCGCGTGATTCGACCCCATCGACCCGACGCCGATGACGCCCGCCGCGACGAGCGCGTCGTCGCGGCTCACGTCACCACCCCCGCGTAGTCGGCGACCGCTCGACCGATACGCTCGATATCCGAGTCACTCAGTGCCGGATGAACCGGGAGCGAGAGAACACGTCTTGCGGCGTTCTCGGCGACCGGCGCGGACACAGACAGGTGCTCGTAGGCCGCCTGTTTGTGGACCGGCTTCGGGTAGTACACGCCCGTTGCGATGCCTTTGCCGTCGAGGTACGATTTGAGTGCGTCGCGCTCGACGCCGTCGCACTCGACGGTGTACTGGTGGAAGACGTGGGTTCGGTCCGGCGGCGTGTCGGGCGTCGTCACCGGCGCGTCTTCGAGATAGTCGGTGAGGGCGGCGGCGTTAGCCTGTCGCGCGCGGGTAAAACCGGGAAGTCGCCCGAGCTGGATGCGTCCGATGGCGGCCGCGATGCTCGTCATGCGGAAGTTGTGACCGACTTCGGCGTGTTCGTAGCCGGAGACGCGGCCGTGGTCTACGAACCGGGCGGCGCGTTCGGCCACGTCCGCGCTGTTCGTGGTAATCATCCCACCCTCGCTCGTGGTCATGTTCTTGGTCGGGTAAAACGAGAAACAGGCCGCGTCGCCGAACGAGCCGACCCGCTTTCCTTCGACTGCTGCACCGTGGGCTTGGGCGGCGTCTTCGACGAGCGCGAAGTCGTAGGTTTCTGCGAGTTCGCCCAGTCGCGTCATATCGGCCGGCAGGCCGTACAGATGGACCGCGATGACCGCATCGACCTGTTCGCCGGCGCGGAGACGCGCTTCGAGCGCATCGGGGTCGAGGTTGTACGTTCGCGGGTCGATATCGACGAAGCCCACGTCCGCGCCGGTGAAGGTGACGGCGTTGGCGGTTGCGATGAACGTAAACGGCGTCGTGAGTACGCGGTCGCCGGGACCGATATCGAGCGCGTGGAGCGCGGCGTGGAGCGCGGTCGTTCCGTTCGACGTGGCGACACCGTGGTCGGCACCGCAGTAGTCGGCGAATTCGCGTTCGAAGCCCCTCACTTCTGGCCCGTCGGCGATGATGCCGCTTTCGATGACGTCGCCGATTCTGTCCCGTTCTTCGTCGCCGAGTTGCGGCGACGCAATCGAGATGTAGTCGTCGCTCATCGTCGAATCGCGTTCTCCCCCTGCAGTTGTGCCGGCAGTTCGCGGTGGACGGCAGGAGCGCCCACGGCGAGCGTTCCGGGCGGCACGTCGTCAACGACCACTGCACCGGCGGCGACGAACGCGCCTTCGCCGATTGTCACACCCGGAAGGAGCGTCGCGTTCGCGCCGATAGAGACGTGATTTTCGATGGTCGGCCCGACGAGTTCGGCCTCGGTGCGGACCGGATACGGGTCGTTCGTCATCACGACGCCGGGACCGACGAACACGTCGTCGCCGATGTGCGTGTTCGTCGGGATGTAGACGTTTGTCTGGATGCTCACCCGAGAGCCGATGGTCGTGGTGCCGTCTACGACGGTCTCGGTGCCGAGGAGTACCTCATCGCCGATTTCGGTCCGTTCTCTGACGAGGACGTTGTGACCCGTGACGAAATCGTCGCCGATAGTCACGTCCGCGTAGATGATGCTTCCGGCGCGGATTCTGGCTCTGTCACCAATAACTGGTTCGGTGCCGTCGCCATAGCCGATGGTCACGTCGTCGTCGATTGTTGATTCGACACCCAACTCCGCACTCATCGGTGTGGACCTCCCGATGGTCGTCCTGTTTCGTCTGGCTGTGTCGCCTCGGCGTCGGGCCGAGTCGAGGGGAAAATTGTGACGGTCATAGTATGTCGGCGGGAGTCTGCCTGCCTTAGCGAAATTCAGTCCCGGTGAGGGCTTTGTTATGGAGTGGTTGCCGCCCGAGTTTGCCCGTTCTCACTTCACGATGCTCCGCCGAATTCCGGTCACGGAGCGCTTTAGGAGTCCGACACCAGGTGCACCGTCTTTGAGCCACAGTCGGACGGCGCTTCCGACCAACAGCACTTCGAAGACCACGAGTCCCCACGCCTCGGGCCGACGGAGATAGACGACGAACCGGCGCACGTAGAACCACGTCTGTTCGAACAGCCCGCCGGCCGCCGATTCGCTCCCGTGGGAAAGTGGCCACAGGAACGCCCGAATCACCCCGTAGTTGCCGAAGAAAAAGCCGTTGTACAGCAGGTCCGCGGGGATGTGTGAGAGATAGCCGACGGCGAACGCGACGCCGACCGTCGTCACCTTGTAGCGCCGCGCGACCAACACGACGACGGCGGACACGGGTACCGAGACGAGAATCGAGTGCGCGAGCGAGACACCGCTCGGAAGCACGTCGAACGACCACGCGAGCGGTTTGTCCACGAGGTCGGGAAACTGCGTTCCGAAGAGCACCGCCAGCACGGCCCAGCCGTCGAGTTTTCTGTCTGTCACCCGCGACCACAACGAGACGAGAATGTAGCCGACTGCGGCGTGTTCCCACGGAAACATCAGGTGGTGTCTCCGTCGCGGCTGGCTCCATCGCGGCCGATTCGAATTCGGTGAATGTGAGTCATTGATATCTGCGTGGTGGCGCGTCACAGCGTGGCGGTTTCGTGCGAGAACGCGTCGAAGCGCGCTCCCCTACCACGGCAACGAAAGCCCGTCGATAATTTTGTTATTGCACCCGTAACGGTCGAGTCAGCGTCGTCGTCGCGGTATCGGGTTCCTGACGCTTCGGCTGACACTGAGTAGACGCTGAATAACTACTCGCGCCGAGTGCGTCACCCCTCGCAGAGAGTATGCGATACCTGTTCTTCACCAACACGCCGGCGCACGTCCACCTGTACAAATACGCCGCCAGAGAGCTTCAAAAGTTGGGTCACGACGTGCTCGTACTCGGACGGAACTACGGATGTACGACCGACCTCCTCGAATACTACGACCTTCCGCACGAAATCTACGGCTCCTGCGGGACGACGAAATACTCCTTGTTTCGGTCCCTCCCGTTCCACTACGCGAACATCTTCCGCGCGGTCCGACGATTCGATCCCGACCTCATCTTCGGGATGGGCGGCTACGCGGCGCATGCCGGTGCCGTCTCCCGAACACCGGTCGTCCTTCTCCTCGACTCCGAACCGACCTCGCTCGACCACGTCGTCTCGCGCCCCTTCGCCAAGGCGATTTTGACGCCGCACACGTTCGGAAAGGACCTCGCCGAGAATCACTACCAGTTCCGCGGGTTCAAAGAGACGGCGTACCTGCACCCCGACGTGTACGAACCCTCGGTGGACATCCGCGCCGAACTCGGTTTGGAACCGGACGAGAAGTACGCCGTCGTCCGATTCAACGCCTTCGGCTCGCACCACGATGTCGGTCATCGCGGGTTCACGCCCGAGCGCCGCCGCGAACTCATCGAGATGCTCCGCGAACACGGTCCCGTGTTCGTCCTCGACGAGAGCGAAGAACGCCGTGACGGCGACCTCGACACCCGCCCGTTCGATTTCCACCCTGCGCTCGTCCACGACGTACTCGCCGAGGCGAGCCTGCTGGTCGCCGACACGCAGACGATGGTGACGGAGGCGGCGCTTCTCGGCACGCCCGCGATTCGTTCGAACTCATTCGTCGGCGAAAACGACATGGGAAACTTCGTCGAACTCGAACGACAGGGACTCATCTCGAATCTCAAGTCGTTCGACGACGTGATGGCCCGCGCCGAAGCACTGCTCACCGACGACGGGACCACACAGCGGTGGGCCGACCGGCGCGACGAATTCTTGGCGGACAAAGTCAACCTGACCGAGGTCATCGTGCAGGTCGCACTGAACTACGGGGCGGTCGAATCCGTCGAATCGCTGTCTCGACACACCGTCCCGGCGTAGTTCACGCCCGTTTCGAGTGATTTCACCGTCCACCCCGGCGGAGCGCCCTCCCGACCGGTCGCCGTCGATTCGGGCAGTCAGAACCGGCTAACCCCCTCGCTTTGACAGTCAACCGACCCATAACTAACCACCTCTCGGGCCAATGTGGGGTACCGAGTGGCACAGTATCGACCGCCGCGACGCGCGTTCGCCGCGACCGACCACAGCCGATTGCAACATGAACGACACGAACACGCTCCTCATCGTCGGTCCGAAAGGGACCGGCGGAATCGACCGATACATCACCGAACAGCGGCGGTATCTCGCAGATCGGATGCCCGTCCGGCTCTACACGCGGTACACCGCGCCGAAGGGCGATGGGCTCGAACGAGCCACTCGGATGGTCCTGTCCTCGCTGTACGCGGTCCTCCTCTTTCCGTTTCAGCCCCGTCCGGACATCGTCCACGTTCACTCCTCGCACACGTACTCGTTCTACCGCTCGGCATTTTTCGTCCTCTTTTCGGCGTACGTCTGGCGCGTGCCCGTGGTCCTCCACATCCACGGCTCCTCGTTCGACGAGTTCCTTGCGACGGACTCGCGTCTGGTCCGATTGCTCCAGTCTGTCGTCTTCGACACCGTTGACGACGTAATCGTCCTCTCGGAGTACTGGCGCACCCTTGTCTCCGAACTCGCCGGCGAGGAGAAAGTACACGTCATGGCGAACGCAGTTGACCCGACCGACTACGACCCGACGTACCCGACCGACCCGGTTCACCTCGTCTTCGTCTCCAACCTCATCGAGCGGAAGGGCATCAGCGAATTCCTCGACGCCGTCGAGGCGCTCGCGGACAGACCCGACCTCTCGTTCGAGGTGAGTATCGGCGGTCGCGGCCCCTTCAGCGACCGCGCCGAGTCCGTCGCGGCGACGCACGACAACGTGTCCTATCTCGGGTTCATCTCAGAGACCGAAAAACAAGCCCTCATCAGCCGTGGCACGGTGTTCGTCCTCCCGACGTACGCCGAAGGACTCCCGATTGCGATGCTCGAAGGGATGGCTGGCGGCAACGCCATCGTCTCGACACCCGTCGGAAGCATCCCCGAGGTCATCACCGACGACCGCGGGGTTCTCGTCACACCCGGTGACGCGGACGAACTGACGGGCGCACTGGCCCGTCTCGTTTCCGCCCCCGACGAAGCGGTCGAACTGGGCCGAACGAACAGAGCGCTCATCGAAGACCGCTACTCGTGGCAGTCGAACGCCGACAACCTCGTGGCGATGTACGCGGACGCCAAGTGAGCTAGCTACACGGACCGTTCTACAACTCGTTCTCCGTCAACTGACGTTGTAGCCTCCGCCAACTGATGCTGTAGCCTCCGTCAACTGACACCCACGCTCGTTTTTGCACTACTCTCGTATTCCCATCTGTTCTCCTCACCCGCTTTTGTAACCCGCGTCTGTTCTCCCTATCACCCCTGTAACCCTCATCTGCTTACCCTCGTTTCCTCTTACAATCGCTCGATTTGAGTTCGACGCGGCCGAGCCGTTTGCTTCGGACTAGCAGTGTTTAACTTGTGTCGGTGTCTCGAACGAGTTGAAACGCCACTTACGCCCTCGCTCGTATGACAAATCGCTCCCTCCCACTCGACCGACGAACGCTCGTTGTCCTCTTCGTTCTCGGAGCCGCGGTACCAGCTTTGCTCCTTGCGACGGGGACAGTTGTAACCGACAGCGGCCCGGCAGTCGATGCGAACGTGAGCGAGCGCTACCGCTCGACCGACGCGCTCAACGCGACGCAAACGGTCACGATACGCCACAACGGAACGACGATGTCTCGGAACGTCGCCGACGTGACGCTCGCCCCGGGAACCGACAAAAAACGGGTTCGGTTCCACGAGGGGACGACGCGACGCTACAAACTACAGGTCTCGAACGGTTCGATGGTCTGGCTCCACGACGCCGACCAGCGCTCCGTCACGGCTATCGACCTGACTCGCCCACCGAACGGGTCCGCATCCGGGTCGGCGATGGCCGGGCGGCTCCAACGACTCGTCACGGCGGCAGGTCTGACGGATGGGGACGGGCGACCACAGGCCCCGGACGTGGCACCGCTCCCGGTCGTTCCGCGACGCGGTGGTCCCTCTCCTGGAGCCGACGTTGACGGCGGATACGTCGTCGAGTACGTCGAGACCGATTCTGTCGGTGCCCGAGAGGCGTACGTGCTCGACGTTCGTCCCGCGACGAATCAAACCGAAGACGGGTACCGACAGCGCCTCTGGCTCGATTCGGAGCGGTTCTACCCGCTTCGCAAACAGACCACGTGGACCCAAGACGGAACCCGACGGTCGATAACGACGACGTACACGAACGTGACGTTCAATCCAGAGGTTCCGGCGGACACGTTCCGACCCGAAATCGGTCCTGAGACGACGGTCCAGCGCCCGGAGATCGCTGAGACTCGGTGGTACCGGAGCACCGATTCGCTCGCGTCGCAGACATCGATTACGGTGCCGAGACCGACGCTCCCCCCCGAATTCGAATTGACCTACGCTACGCGGACGACGGGACGAATCAGTAGCGTTGGACTTCGCTATGCGACTGCGGGGAAACAGCTCACGCTCTCGAAGTACAACAGGACCTACGCCACCGACCCCGAAGACCGCGACCTGACTATCAATGACCGTCCAGCGACGCTCGACTACGGACCGACGACGTCGCTCTCGTGGACGTGTGAGGACTATCGGTACACGGTCCGCGGAACCGGCGTCGAGACCGAGCGGCTCGTCGAAGTCGGTCGGTCTCTCGGCTGTTCTGCCTCGTAATCGAGGGCTGTTTCTGACTCGGAAACTCCGCCTACCCTTATATTATCCAACGGGTTCTCAGTCGAATTGCGATGGATGTCCACGGAGTAAACAGGTTGCTCGCCCGCACCTGTCGCCTCAACTCCTGTCCGTCGCCGATATCACGGGACTCATCGCGGTCTCCACTGACGTGTCATCAGCCCCTCCAAACACTCACCTCACTGCCGAACGATGCTATCTCCACTCCGCTTTCGGCTCCCCGCCACCGAATTACTGGCCCGGAAATGAGTCAGGCTTTTTATTCGGCTCGCGGTCGTCCAGTCGAAGCGTGAGTGAGGAACCGGAGCTGAGTGACATTCTCGACATACTCAGCGATGAGTACGCCCGGGACATCCTCGCAGCAACAAGTGTCAAACCTATGTCCGCGCAACAACTCGCCAACCGGTGTGAGATGTCGAAGCCGACTGTGTACCGGCGGGTCGAACAATTGCAGGAGCACGATCTCATAGAGGAACAGACGAAGGTTCAAACGAGCGGTAACCACTACAAGGTCTACGCGGCCACGCTGTCCGGATTCTCACTCGAACTCGACGAGGGACGTTTCGAAGTCTCTGTGAGCCGAAGTCACGCCGAATCCTTCCCGGGGCAAGACGAGAGCGACACCGCAGACCGGTTCAAGAAGATGTGGGAGCACCTCTGAGATGGTCGGACTCTCCGCGCTTGTCGATTGGCTCATCATCGCGCTTGCCTTCGGCTCGACGCTCGTCGGCGGCTACGTCGGCTACCAGGCGTACCGCGGCTACCGCCGCCACGACAGCAGAACCATGCGAGCGCTGTCGCTCGGGTTATTCCTCCTAACGACAATCGCGTTCAGCGTCGCCTTCGTCGGTTCACTGCTCCTCCGAGAGGGCTACATCGGACTGCGCTATCAGCGTCCGTTGACACTTGTTACCCGGATGTTCCAGTTCTCGGGCGTCCTTCTCATCGCGTACTCGCTCCACTCACGGAAGTAAGCCGCTCCCGCGAACACCTCGTTCTGGCACGTCGGTTCCGAATTTTGTCGAACTCCGCCGCCACCGCGGCTGTCGGTGTCACTGCGATTGCGATTGCTACTGCCGTCCTGTCACTGCGGTTGCCACTGCCGGCGCGACTGCAACTACCACCACTGCCGCTGTCACGGTCACTATCACTACCACCACCCCCGCTGTCCAGATGCTCACTTTCGAAACGGTGGTAGCGCGCCGGAGTCAGTCAGCGGTCTGGGTGGCGTCTTCGGCTGGATGCGACACGGCGTCGTCGGTAGCTTCTGTTTTTCTCTGTCTCTCCTCGCGGTCGATGTACTTTCGAACCCATAGTTCGCCGGTGATAATCCCCGAGATGGCGCTCATATGCTCGCCTTCGCCGGTCAGTTGTTCGCGTTGGAGACGGCGGACCTCGTCGGCATCGAAGTACGGTCGCTCGCACGCGGAGTCGAGCAGGTCGTCGATGCGCTCGCGGAGCGCGCGGTTCTGGCGGTACCACTCTCCGACCATCGACCGGCCGCCGTAGGTGTGCACGTCGCCGACGACGCGCTCGCGGAGGCGGTCGATGGAGGTTCCGAGGACGAACCCGGCGGCGTGTTGCCACATCGGACGCGCCGGTGGGACCTTGGTCCGTTCGTAGGGGATGTCAGACAGTCGGTCGTCGAGTCGTCGCATCAGTTCGACTTTCGGGAAGGCGGTCCCCGCCGGAATCTTCCCGTTCGTGAACGGAATCGAGCCGACGCGATGCGAAAGCGGCATTCGGGTGACCGCTCTGAGGAACGCGGTGTCGCTGAAGGGGACGCGCGTCCCGGCTTGGCTCTCGGCGATGGGGTTGCTCGCAAAGTCGCATCGCGGGAAGTAGTTGCGGTAGTAACAGTCCATCGCGGTGCTGTAGAGGTCCGGTTGGTTGCTTTTCAGCACTTCCTCGCGGTAGGTCGTCATCGGATCGAACTCCGTTCGGAGGAGTGTGCGCGCTTCGTCCACGTCGATTCGGTGTTTCGCGCGGTAGAGCGCCGCCTCGGGTGAGTCGCTCATTTCGACGGCGGCCCGCCCGATGCCGTCGCCCATCATCCCACCCTGCCCGCATCCCTCGATAATGATGTCGGGGACGTCGGGGATGTTGAACACCGCCGAGAGGTTGACGAACGTGGACAGACCGACCATCCCGCTCGTCAGCTGAACCGATTCGTCGAGTGCGTCCACGAGACGGTTCGAATCTAACACGACGCGTTCGTTTTCGATGCCGAGCACGTCCGAGACGCGGGCGGCAAGTTCGAGGTTGCTCCCGTTTGCGGGGTTCGAATCGTAGGTGTAGGTCGTGATATCGTGGTAGTGACTGAGTTCTGCCGCCATCGATCGACTGTCGAGACCGCCGGAGAGCCACAGCCCGATATCGCCGTCTACGGTGTCGGCCATGTCGGCGATGACAGCCCGGTACGCGTCGGTCAGGTCGTCGAGATAGGAGTCGTCGGCGCTCTGTTCGAACGTATGGTCCCAGTACGACTCGATTTCGTAGCCTGAGCCGGACTCGTATTCGAGGACCGACCCGGACGGGAGGAAGTTGACACCCTGTACGAGCGTCTTTTCGCCCCAGACGTGGCCGATCATCAGGAGGTCACTGACGGCGCGCTCGTCAACCTGCGGGTCGTCGAAAAGCGAGGTGAGCGCGCCGACTTCGGTTCCGAACGCGAACGGAACGGCGGAGTCGCCGGGTTCGTCGCCGCCGGAATCGACGTAGAAACACTGTCGCGTTCCGAGTTTGTCGCTGGCGACGACGACGCGGTCGGCGTCACCGTCGATGGCGACGATGAGGAACGTGCCGTCGAGGTCGGCCAAAAGCGCGTGTGGGTCGTCAAGCAGGCGCTCGAACAGCCTCTTGGTATCGAGTCCGCGTTCGTCGCGGTTCGTGACCACGCCGTAGATGGCTCCGACGCGTGAGCCGTCTTCGTCCTCCCAAATCGTACAGCCGTTGGGGTCTTTCGCCCCGTGGTGGAGAATTGAAATGCCGAAGCCGTCGGTCGAGAGCGTCGCCGATTCGTACCACGCTTCGCGGTGGAGTTCGGCGGCGCACAGTTCGAGGTCGGTGCCGTCGAGTTCGCCGCCGACGAACCCAGTCATGAGTGACGCCCGCCGTGGGTTCGTTCACCGGGGCGCGCTGTGACTACTGTGAGTGACATCGGTACCGAGTATCCGCTTGCGTCGGGTTTTGTTATCACGCGACTATACCCGCCGACGCGGCTGAGACCGACCGTAGAACACGTTTTCGTGACCTCCAGTCGATTTCGTAGTCTCTTCATTCTCGCAGTCTCTCACCACTCTCGTGGCCTCCAACCACTCTCGCAGTCTCTCGCCACTCTCGTAGCCCCGTTCCGCGAGTTCGGCCAGCTGAAACGAATCTGTTCGATGGTCGGTGTCTTCGAACTCCAATTTTTCAATCGTCGGCTCCGACGCGGCGTCACCTCCGTTTCTCACCCTTCGAACTGATTACATTCTCAATAACAAACTACGCTACTCGCCTTCTCTCACCAGATGAAGCAACGTGATTCGCGGCTCGTGAGGTCGCTCCTCCTCGTTGGGTTCCTCGCGGTCGCCGTCGGTATCCTCGTCGCACGCGCGTCGCCAGCGAATCGCTACGAGGTTTCGCTGTACCAATCGACGCCGCTCGTTTTCTGGGTCGGCGTGAGTATTGCGATACTGGCGTCGCTCGTCGTCGTCGTCTTCGCGTTGAAGAGCCGGTTCGCACTCGCCGGGGTGGCACTCGCCGGGCTTAGTATCGCGTCGGTCTCGGCGCTTCCGCTCGTCCGCCGGTACTATTTCTACGGCTTCAACGACTCGCTGACGCATCTCGGGTGGGCGAAGTCGCTCGTCGCCGGGACGCTGACGCCGTTCGAAATCGTCTATCCGAGCGGCCACATCACCGCCGGAATGTTCAGTTCGGTCCTTGGTCTCGACGTCGCCACGTCGATGATGCTCGTCGTCTTTTTCCTCTCGCTCGTCTACCTCGTGTTCGTTCCGCTCACCGTCTCGCTCGTGGTTCCGAACCGAAAAGCCGTCATCATCGCGGCCTTCTCCGGCCTGCTGTTTCTCCCGGTGAACCTCAACGGCTTCAAACTCATGTTCTTTCCCTACTCGCTCGCGTCGTTTCTCGGCGTGGTGCTCCTCTATCTCTTCTTCAAACACCAGTTCTCGGCGACTGACGAAATCGCGTCGCGGTGGCGACGACACGTCACTCCGATCTCCGTGCTGTTCGTCGTCGGTACGATTGCGATGGTTTCCTACCACCTCCAGGTCGCCGTCAACTTCCTCATCCTGTTCGTCGTCGCCGCCGTCATTCAGTTCGTCCAGCGCCGACGCAAGGCACCCGACGTTTCGGCACAACGCCCCGTCTATGGACTGACGTTCGTGTTCGCCGTGGCGTTCGTCTACTGGTTTACGCAGTACACGGTCGGCGTTTCGACCGGCGGGCTGTTCATCGACGGCGTGATTGGTATCCTCTCCGGCGAGTCAGCGGCGGGGTCGGCCATCACCCAACGCACCGGTTCGGTGACCGCCGTCGGCGGCGGGATTCTCGACGTGTTCGTCAAACTCTTCCTCGTGAACGCGATTTACGTTGCGGTGACGTTCGCCGTCTTCCTCGGCGTCCTCCTCGGGTGGTTCCGCGACCTGCCCCCGCGCGGGCGGACTATCCTTCGGACGCTGACGTTCAGCCTCGTCGTGTTGGTGCCGTACTTCTTCGCGCACCTGCTCGGCGACATCTCGGAGACGAATTTCTTCTTCCGGCACGTCGGGTTTGCGATGATTCTGGCGACGATTGTCGGCAGTGTGGGGCTGTTCTACGCGTTCGAACGGCTCGCCGACAGCGAGTACCGGACGCCACTCAGGAACGGCGCGCCCCTCGCGGCGGCGCTCGTCATCGGGCTTTCGCTGATGGTCATGTTCCCGTCGCCCTACATCTACCTCCCGTCGAATCACGTGCCGCAACAGCAGATGCAGGCGTACGACAGCGCGTTCGAGCTGTCAGACGAAGATATCCGGTTTGTCGGCATCCGCGGGAATCCCGACCGATATGCCGAGGCGCTTCCAGACAGACCGACGCCCGCGCTCGGCTTTACGACCCCCGACGAGACGCTTTCGGACTTGCCGAGTTACTACGACGGACCGCGGTATCTGATGGTATCTGAGACGGACCACGAACGAGAAGTCGTCGCCTACAGAGAACTGCGGTATTCGGAGCGGAACCTCACCGCCGTTCGAGACCAACCGAACGTCAACCGAATCATGTCGAACGGTGCGTCCGACCTCTACTACGTGGTCGGGTGAGCTGTGACGACTGACGAACCACGAGCAGAGAGACGACCACTTTCCGGGGCGAGACGCAACTGGTGACGTCACTCACAAAACCCGCAACGCGACTCTTCAGAGTGCTCGCACTCGGTAGCCGGTCAATAATTAATCACCTCGTGAGCGGATGTGTAGCCGACGTGGTACAGTGGGTGAACGCGCAACACCGCCTCGACGGCGGCCCAACGGAGGTCTCACATGATTGATAAACTTCGGTCGTTGATTCGAACGCTCAAGCGCCGTCTCGTTCCCAGTGACGGCGACCTCACGGAGCGAACGGTCAAAAGCGGCATGTGGGTCTCGGCGATGAACGTCCTCGACCGTGTGCTGAAAGTGGTCATGTTCATCGTCCTCGCCCGGTTGCTTGGTCCCGAAGCCATCGGTCTGATGGGTATCGCGCTTCTCACGATTTCGGCGCTTCTGAGCCTTACGAACCTCGGCATCGACGCCGCACTCATCCAGCGACTCGACGACGACGTCGACGAGTACCTGAACACGATGTTCTCCTTGGAGATTCTTCGCGGGCTATTGATGAGCTCGGTTCTCTATCTGTCCGCGCCCTCGCTCGCCTCGCTGTTCGGCGAACCCGCGGCCCGAGACCTGATTCGCGCCATCGCGTTGGTTCCCATCTTCCTCGGCCTGCGGAATCCGGCGATGGTCTACTTCAAAAAGGAACTCGAATTCCACAAGGAGTTCACCTATCGAGTCAGCGGGACGACGGCCTACGTCGTTGTCGCGCTCGGTTACGCCGCCATCAGTCCGACCGTGTGGGCGCTCATCTTCGGCTATCTGGCCGACGCCAGCGTCCGCGCGCTGAGTACCTATGCGCTTCACTCGTACCGTCCGTGGCCATCTCTGAACCGCGAGTACGCCGCAGAACTCATCGGCTACGGAAAGTGGATAACTGGCTCGTCTATCGTCGAGTTCCTCTACGGACAAGGTGACGACGCGGTCGTCGGATGGCTCTTGACGGCGACCTCGCTCGGTTACTACCAACTCGCGTATCGCATCTCGAACGCGCCAGCGACTGAAATCGCCGTCGTCGTGTCGAGCGTGATGTTCTCGACGTACTCGAAACTACAAGAGGAACAACGCGCCCTCAGAGAGGCGTTTTTCAGCGCGTTCCGACTGACTGCCTTCGTCGCCTTGCCGATGTCCGTCGGCATCTACCTCGTCGCGCCGTCGTTCGTCGGCGCGTTCCTCGGGTCGGCGTGGCTCCCGATGGTGGCAACGATGCAGATACTCGTCGCTTACGGACTGTTCCGAACGCTCTTTGCGACGTTCAACCCCGTCTGGAGAGCCGTCGGCCGCCCCGATATACAGACCAAACTCGGCGGTCTCAGAGTCGCGCTCTTGGCGATTATCGTGATTCCGATGACTCTCTCTTTCGGCATCGAGGGGACCGCCCTCGCCGTCACCGGCATTCTGGCGTTCCCGATGCTCCCGCTCTACGCGCGCGAGATGAAGAAGACGCTCGGAACGTCCTACGCCCGGTTCTTCCGCGAACTCTCGTATCCCACGTTGGCGACGGGTGTGATGGCGATCGCGGTGCTCGCAGTCCAAAACCGGGTCGGCTCACCGCTCGCCGAGTTCGGACTGCTGGTTGCGACGGGCGTCGTCGCCTACGTCGTCAGCGCGGCGTCGTTGATGAGGCTGTTCGACTGGCGGGTCAAACAGAACCTCCGGGAACTCGTCTCGGTCATGTCGAAGTAGTCTCATTTTGGGTTCACCACCGAGAGAACTCGCTTGATTCGAGTGACCATCATTGATAACTGAACATTTTTGCTGAATAAAATATAGTATCTCTCCTTCGTTAATGTTGATGTTCTGAAACGAATCTTCCCGCAAGGTTCGGTGGAGGATTAATTACCATTTCACGAGTAGATTATTTCCACCGCTCGGCTCACTCTAAATCGGAAACTAACCCGTTAGAGTCGCTCGATTTTTCGGTTCAGTGTGGATTAAGATGTTATTTTAGCGCACCGAGAGAGCCAGCTATTCATATTTAGTTTATATTTGATCTGAAGAAAACAAGGTGTGGTTTTGGTACACAACTGGTATGTAACTGGCCGCTATCCGAACCAATCCCGTAGGTAATCGAATCTAATTTGCGTATACCTCGCAATAATGATTATCTTGTTAACGAGGGCTTTTCTCCAACATGGTACGACTAAACGGTGGAGACGACAACGAATCTGCCGAGGATTCGGACTCCATCCTCGAAGCGCAACTCAACAGACGGAACTACCTCAAGATTGGTGCGATGGCCGCATCGACCGCCCTCTCCGCCGGCGTCGCGTCGGCGGCGTCTGGTCCCGAGGAGCGCTTTGGAATCCAATGGGACCGCGTTGTCAACGCGGTGGACGACCTTGGAATGGACCCCAACGGAAACGAACCGATAGACAACAAACTTGACGCCGCGTACGGAAGTGGGACGCTCATCGAATTCCCTCCGGGTGAGTATCTCGCCACCAACACGCAGTATTGGAATCAAAACGTCTCTCGTTTCGGTATGGTCGGGACCGGTAGCTCGCACAAAGACGTGCAGTTCGTCTTCCCCTCCGGCAACAACGGCGAAAAGTTCCGTTTCCTCGAAATCACGAGCGGGAGTCACCACGTCCTGAAGAACTTCTCGATTCAGCAGACCGACGACCGGACGACGACCGCCGACATCTGGCTCGTCAACGACGACGGCGCGCTCATCGAGGACGTCGAATGGCTCGGTCGCACGCCGACCGACAACGACGCCCGCCGCCAACTGCTCGCCTACGACTGTTCGTCGGTCGACGGCGTCAACGTCGCCCGTCGCGTCTACATGCGCGAGGGTGCCGAACTCCCCGGCTACCCCGACGGAGTCGCCGGAATTCGCGTGCAGGGCGGCTCTGTCGGCGAGATTCGACTCGTCGATTGTCACATCGAACAGCGCGGCTCGTCGTCGTTCCGCGCCACACACACTCGCGGCGTCCTCCGCGTCGAAGGCGGTCTCTTCAAGAACAACGACAACACGAACATGCGTATTTCGGCGGGCGACCACCCCTCGAAGACCTCGTGGATTAAGGGTGCGACCGTCATCATGGACGCCGACAACCTCAACGAGCACGCACACGACGGCGACAGCCTCGACAGCCCCGAGGGGCTTCGCATCGACTCCACGGGCAACGGCTACGCCGACGTTCTCATCGAGGACTGTGACTTCATCTTCAAGTCCTGTCCGACCTCGCGCGGTATCGTCTCGTCGCCGACGTGGGCCGGACACGGCGGCTTTACGCTCCGCAACTGCCGGATTCAGAACGACACCGACGTCCAGACGATTCACGCCGACTCCGTCGATACCGGCACCGCAGACAAGCCGTGGGGACTGAACCTCGAAAACGTCTCGATTACGGGTAACGCCACGTCGCAACCGGCCGGTGCCGCCGTCTGCATCGACAGTGACCGAAACGGTTCGACGGTCAAGAACAGTTGTATCCACTTCCCGAACGGCAACGTGGACGGCGTCCTCGTCAACGACGCGAACGACTGTGAGATTACGGACACCAACATCAACGTTTCCGGGCAAGCGACCGTGTTCAGCGGAGCCGACGTGAACACGAACAACATCACGAGTAGCGAGTCGTGTCCGCTCCCCAACCCGGACGACGGCACGAGCGGTGGCTCCTCCGGCGGGGACTCGTCCGACGGCGACACTTCGACTGACTCCGACGGCTCCGATTCGTCCGGCCCGACCGAACCGCTTCCGAACGACCTTCGCCTCGTCGGCACGGGAACGACGACGCAGTACGAATTCACCGTCACCGACTCGCTCCAGACGGCCGACGGCTCCATCGAAGAGTGGGACGACGTTTCCAGCGACTCCGCAACCGGCTGGATTACAACCGACGGCTCCGAGGACGCGTACACCTTCTCCGGCGACGTCGATTCGTTTTCGTTCCTCGAAGGCGAGGCCGAAATCTACGTCAACGGCGAGCAGGTCACACCCAGTACCATCACGGACGCGACGAGCGACGACGGCTCGTCCGGCGATGGTAGCTCGGGGGGTTCGTCGAGCGGCGATTCTGGCGGGTCGTCCGGTGGCTCTTCCGATGGTTCGTCCGACGGCTCCTCGTCTGACTCGTCGCACGAACTGCGCATCGTGGGGACGGGCGTTCAAACCCAATACGAGTTCGCAGTCAGCGACTCGCTCGAAGGCTCCGGCGATACCATCGAAGAGTGGGACAGTCTCACCAGCACGTCCGCCGCTGGCTGGATTACGACGCAGGGCGCAGAAGACGCGTTCACCTTCACCGGCGACGTGACGTCCTTCTCGTTCGTCGAGGGCGAGGCAGACCTCTACGTCGATGGCGAGCAGGTCACGCCAAGCACCATCACGGACGCGACGAGCGACGACGGCTCGTCCGGTGGCGACTCCGAAGACGGCGGCTCGTCGGGCGACGGCGGTTCGTCTGGCGGCGACTCGACCACCGAAAACGAACTGCGCATCGTAGGCATGGGCACGGAGACGCAGTACGAAGTCGCAGTCAACGGCTCTCTGCAGGCCGGCGACTCCATCGAAGAGTGGGACGACGTTTCCGACGCCTCGGCCACCGGCTGGATTACGACCGACGGCTCGGAGGACGTGTACACGTTCACCGGCGAAATTACGTCGTTCTCGTTCCTTCAGGGCGAGGCGGAGGTCTACGTCAACGGCTCGGCGGTTGACCCCGCCGTGTTCGCGCTTCCGAACCGCCTCACGGTCACCGGCGACGGCACGGAGACGCAGTACGACTTCACCGTCACCGGCGAAATCATGAACGACCCGCTCGTCGGCGCGACCGAAAGCGCCGACTCCGTCAGCTCCGGCACGGCGAAAGGCTCCGTCACCGACGACAGCGACGCCTTCCGCTTCTCGGGCGACATCACGAAGATGAACCTGACCGGCGACGCGGCGCTGACGTTCGAAGACAACGACGGCTAAGCTGACTCACAGATACCCAAACGTGGGTATCTCGTCCGACTGCGGCGCCATCTTTTGCGACGAGTTCGCCTGCCGGGAAGTCGTCGCTCTTTCCGTTTCGACGTACGAGCACCGACTGTTCGTCTCGACGTGGGTCTCGTGCAGACTCGGCGATTTTAGGCGGCGGTTTCAGGTGCTGTCCTTGCGCTGTATGCACACTATTAAATCCAGTCTGTAGTTCATACTGTGAAACTGTTAATAATAGATTGGATATCTGGTTCTATCTGCGAACCGCTCTTGGTCAGAAACCTTTCATTCGTTTGACAACGTCGGTCTTACCACGATTCTCGCCTCTGAATTCATGATTTTCGTAATATGACAATTTAAAAGGGTTTCAACAGAGCCGAGGGAGTAAAATGACTAGAAAGACACCAACAAAACGATATAGGAACTCGTCGCTGGCGGACTATTCAGAAAATATGCCTCGATTTGGTGGCCAACGATGTATCTTCGAGGAGCACCACAGAACTGTCTAGGTTAGAAATCCCTTGACTGGCGTCGTCCATCGAGCGCTCGGTGCGGTCGCCGAACTGTATAGTATTGCAAAAACAACGTGAACTATCTGTGGGAACTCGCGTGAGTTCCCTCCCAGAACCCATGAACGCTGACGACTCGAATTTTGAGGGCGTGAACCATCTTCCGATGCGGTTTTGTTCGGCGTAGTCGAGTCACCCGATCAGCTTAATCGAGAGATTGTCGTCTCATTTCTATTGATATTACTGCGAAACACATCGTCTGTGGGGTTGAATTTTCCGCGAGTCGATGGAGAAACGTAGCAATCGAACCGGTCCTCTGTCATCCAGAAAATTCGACGTTAAGAACCAGCCGTGTTTTGGTGTCTATTGTGGTATATAACCAAGATTATTCGTCATCAGTCTTAACAGCGGCTTTGTTGACTGTACTCCTCCGGTTTCGTCTCAGACGGGTTGTAACCGTTCCCACCAGCTGATGTACCCAATTGTTTCTATTTGGGTTGGTTTCGGGGTTCTCGTCGGCAGAAACTCAATAACTATGTTCGGAATCCTTTGGCCCCCTTTTTGATTGGTGATGGACTACTTCTCCCTCGTCTGGTGGCACTACCGGTAACAAGTCCGCTCAGAAGCTAGTCCCAACGTAGATTAGGAGTGACCGACTTGGACGCTCTATTCAGCAGGTTCGGCAAGGTATCTGTGGCTGAGGGTGTCAAGAGCCGCCACCACCTCCGCCGATTGTGCCGTGTTTCGCCTTTACTTCTCTCTCGCGCCGTTCGCGTTGTTTCGTCGCGTCGTCTTTCTGCGTCTCTCGGCCACGTTGGTTTTCTTCCTGTCTCCGTGTCCGACGCATCGCCCATCTCAAGATGAAGCGGGCTGTGACGAACGAGATGAGAGCGTGAATCGCATACGACGCACCCCCAATTACAAGAAATAGCACTGCAAGCGCGGTGCAGAACCCGACTGCGTACCCGAATTTGTTGGGTCGTTTTGGAGAACCGTCTGCCATACCAAGAAGTAAACTCCCGATGAAAATGAATGTACGTGAACTGTCTAGTCACGCCAACTTGAGAAGTAGTCAAGTCGGTGAATTACTCAGGTAGTATACTCACCGACTGTCTCAGCCGTCGAAATAGGTCCATATCATCGTCGAAGAACCTACCAAGGAGAGTACACCACCTACCAACAGTACCAGAGCCTGAATTGGAACTGTGGCTCTAGTCCCCGAAACAACTGGATTCAAAAATATCAGCAAACCGCCACAGGCGAGGGTTGCAAGCGTTCTATTATTCATCTACTGAACAATTGTTTATAGAATGGTAAACATTTGCTCTCGACAGTGACTGCGACACCTGTACGTGGCGAAAAGCAAGTAGATGTTGTGACCGATACGCGCCCTGTATTCAGCACGACCGCAGAGGCCTTCCCTCCCCTCCCCTCCCCTCTCTCTACGCCGACGACGTCTCGGTCGTATCGCTCGCCAGCAATCGCTCGATTCCGTCGGACAACGAGACTTCGGACCTGTATCCGAGGTCCGACCGCGCCGCGGACGTCTCCGCACACGAATGCTCGATTGCCGCAGGCCGCGGGTCTCGGTGTACGATTCGGGAGTCGCTGTCCGTGGCGTCTCGAATCATCTCGGCGAGCGTTCGAATCGAGACGCGTTCGCCCGTCCCGACGTTGTACGCTCGGCCGACGTTACTGGTCGTCGCGGCGCATAGATTCGCTTCGACCACGTCGTCAACGAAGACGAAATCCCGAGTTTGGGTGCCGTCGCCTTCCACCGTAATCGGCGTGCCGCTTCGGGCCTGGTCCACGAAAATTCGTATCACACCGCTGTAATCACCGCCGGACTGCCGCGGGCCGTAGACGTTAAAATATCGCAGTGCGACCGTCTCCACGCCGTAGAGGTCGTGATACAGTTGCGCGTACCTGTCGAGGGTGAGTTTCTGTACGCCGTACGGGGTCGTCGGCGCGGGCGGTTCGTCTTCGGGAATCGGGACGGTTTCCGGCGGCCCGTAGATGGCCGCGCTCGAAGCGAGGACGACCCGCGCGTCCTCGCGCCGAGCCGTCTGAAGGAGTCTGAGCGTCGCCGTCGAGTTCACTTCGTGGCTCCTGACCGGTTTTTCGACCGACCGGCGGACGCTCACCAACGCCGCTTGATGAAACACCAAGTCGACGTCGGCCATCGCCTCGGCCACGAGCCGTTCGTCCCGGATATCGCCGTCGAAGAGCGTCACGGCATCTGGAAGTCTCGTTCGAACGCCCGTCGAGAGGTTATCGAGAACGCGAACCTCGTTGTCGGGAACCAGCGCATCGACGATGTGGCTTCCGATGAACCCAGCACCACCGGTCACGAGGACCGTTCGCCCCTCGATATCTGTGACCATGCCTCCCTTGTGGCGACGTCGGAGTAATGTTACTTTGCGGTTTAACCGGCACAATCGGGGCTAAAGCGGTCACAAGACGTGTTTTTGCGCGGTACTTCGATTTGACTTCCGCGCAGTCACCGTTTGAACCCGTTCGTTTTGAAATCCGCTCGTCGGCCTACTGCGACCGCCGCGAGTTTGCACGACGCTCCTTCTCGATGGCTATTCGTGAGGAATCATCTCGATGTTCACGCGGCGTTCTGTTTGGACGGGTCGGACACGCTCGTAACGTTCCAGGTAGACGCCATCGGTTATCACGAAAATAAACGACTTCTGGTGTCTTTTCCATTACAGCCGTATCTGTGTAATCTTTCGATGGGTGCGTACAGTTCGCACACAAACCCGTTCCTAACGGTTCTCTACGGCTCTTTCACCCGTATTAGGGCTATTCGTTCCCGCGCGAGACCGATTTCCGGCACGGTTACCCACTTCCTGAACTCTCACGGTCGGTGATTGTCTTTCGGACCGTATTTATTCGATTCGAGACACATATCGCGGCCCGAAACGACAGCATCGAATTGTCGCCGTGTCTCGGCGGTAAACCCAGTCCTCGCATCTCAGTTCGAGTCGATATCGGCGTCTCGACCGGCTATTGGCCCGTCTCGTCTCCTGTCTTTGGTCAGCCAGTTTTCGCCTGAAACGAGTTCGTGTTCGATTCCCTGAGTTTCACACCTGTCTCAACTAGTACTATGTGGTAGAAGAGTGATATTTCCAGTGGTACTCCCCTGGGAGGCACAACCATGTCTTCGAAATTAAATAGGATGACACTACCGTCGTTGTCACAGACCACCTCGTTGCAACTCTCACTCGTGGTGTTGCTCTCGGTGTTTTGGATAAGTCTCGGACTAGATTCGGGTGGTGCGTTTGCGGCGGCACTCCGCGTGAGTAGTGGGCTTGTTCTCCTTCTTTTCGTGCCCGGGACGCTCCTCGCTCGCCTCGTGCGACTCGAAACGGACCGAGTAAGTACGTTCTTACTCTACGCGGTCGGGTTGAGTTTCGTGTTCCTCTCGGTGCTCGTCGTCGTCGTGGGCCTCACGCTCCCGCTTTTGAACGTGTCTGAACCCTTCTCGTTGCGCCCGCTCGCGCTCTCGTTGACTATCGGGTTGCTCGTGTTAGCGACGTTGTTGGGGCGCGGAGAGCGACCGCAGTTACGTTTCCGGTCTTGGACGCCGGAGCCAGCGACGGTCGGTTTGCTGGTGCTTCCTATCGCCGCGGTCGTCGCCGCCACCATGATGAACGAATTTGGAGACTCTTCGTTCATGTTCGTCCTCGTGGCGCTCGTCGTCGCGGCCGTCCTGCTGATTTCGACGCAGTATCTCTCTTCGAGTCAGTATCCGGCGGCAATTTTTCTCGTCGCGCTCGCAACGTTTCTTCACCGGAGTCTGCTCACGAGCGGCGTCGTCGGCGCGGATATCCAGTATCAGTATTTCCTCGCACAGCGCGTCCACGATGTCGGTCTCTGGTCGCCGGTCGCCGGCAGTGCTATCATGTCGCTCCCGCTTGTGACGGCGGTTCCCGCGAGTATTTCGGTTCTCGTCGGGATTCCCGTCGCCGCCGTGTTCAAAGCCGTCTACGTCGCCGCATTTTCGCTCGTTCCGGTCGGCATCTACTACGTTGCGACCGAAGTCCTCGGGCGACGCGAAGCCCTCTTCGGGAGTCTCTTTTTCGTCTTCTACCACGGGTCGTTTTACTTTACGCCCGGCAAGCAGTTGTTCTCCGAGCTATTCGTTGTGCTCCTGTTACTGTCGTTTTTTGGCGACGGTCTCTCGAAGCGAGGCTTGTACGCCGTCGGACTGCTGTTGACCCTCGGAATCGCCCACTCACACTACGGGTCGGCGTATCTACTCGGCGGTTCGTTGCTCCTCGGGTTCGTCCTCCTCGCGGTCGCCGGACGGTTCGTGGGTGACTTCGACCACCGACTTTCTATCGTCTATCCGGTCGTGGTACTCACCGTGGCGACCGCGTGGTACGCGGCGACGTCTCTCGAATTACTTCTTTTGATTGCAGACCTTCCGCTCCGTCTCGTTGGCCAGTTGGTTGCACTGGTCTCGGGGACGGTCGTCGGAAGTGGAGCGAGCTATATCCAACAGGAGACGAGCCTGCTCGGGCAACTCAACGTCGGCGTCTACCTGCTCTTGACGGGGCTTCTCGCCGTCGGACTCGCGTGGCGTACCGGACGGCAACTGCGCCAAATCCGGCGCGGAGAGCCGCCGCGGAACGTGGAGTACACCGCGCTCGCTATCCCGATGTTCGTGTTCCTCGCGTCTTCGTTCCTCGTTATCGCAAACCTCTGGGCCGACAGAGCGTACCAACTCGTCTTAGTCGTGCTCGCGCCGCTCGCGCCGGTCGGATTTCGATTCCTGTTTGTCGTCGGCCACCGGCTCCGTGAGCAAGTCGGGCGCCTCGGCGATATTCGTGGACGGAAGCCTCGCCGTTGGTCCGTCGGTGCTCGGCCCCGGTGGGCCGTTTTGGCGGTGCTACTGAGCGTCCTCTTTCTCTTCAACTCGGGGGCCGCGTTCGCGGCGACCGGCGACGCGGGGACTGCAACGTTCGATTCGACTGCGAACGATTTCGCGTTTAGCGAGGACGAACGCGCCGGTGCGCACTGGCTCAAACAACACGCTGGGTTCTCCGACGCCGGGACGTATCGCTCGCAGACCGCCCGGTTGGCGTCCGACGAGACGGTGACCATCTACACGGATTCGGTGACGTACCAACTGTTCAGATCGACGATTCCCGAGAACTACTACGACGCCCGTATCGTCAGGCTTCGAAGTCAGTGGAACCCCGACTTCGACCGTTCTCGACTCGACGGCGGGTACGTCTTCGTTCGCAAGCGGAGCGTCGTCGAAAATGCCGGCTCGGAACCACTTCCGATCTCGTTGCTTTCGGGTTCTGACGTCGCGGCTATCGTCGATTCCGGGGACGTCGTCTTCGAGAACGAAGACGTGCTCATCGTCGAACTCGACGACCCACCCACCACGTAGCAGTTCGGCCGTGTCCCCCGCGTTTTCTCACGAATTCGTGAATCTCCCGGTGGCTTTTCGTCGGTTGGCAGTGTTTGTCGTGGTGGGAGGAACCGTGACATCGCTAACAGCCAATCCACGCGTTTCGTACGTCGTTGCGACGTACAACCGGCCGGACGACCTGTCGGACGCCATCGATTCGATTCTCGAACAGGAGTACGACCCGCTCGAAATCGTCGTCATCAGCAACTCGACTGACGAGACGGGGACGCTCTTCGCCGACGGAGGCCGATTCGACCGCGAGTGCATTCACTACCACGAGTTTCCGGGGCGAATGGGCGTCCCGGAGGCGCGAAACGTCGGCTTCGAGCACGCATCTGGCGACATTCTCGTCACCATCGACGACGACGCAGTGCTCGAAGACCCCGGCGCGACCGACGAAATCGTCGCCCAGTTTCGGGCGCATTCCGACGTCGGAATTCTCGCGTTCCAGTCTCGGAACTACTACACCGACGAGGTGATTCCCAAAGAGATACCCGACCCGCCGAACGTCGGCATGGACGGCACGGACGAGTTCCGCGCGGCGTATTTCATCGGCGTGGGCAACGCGATTCGACGCTCGGCGCTGGTCTCGGCAGGCGGCTATCCGGCCAGTTTCGTCTACGGGTTCGAGGAGATGGACCTCTCGTTTCGCGTCCTCGACGCGGGCTACGACATCCTGTATACGCCAGCTATCGTCGTCTCCCACAAGCAATCGCCCGCCGGTCGGAGACCGGACAGAGAGACCCAAGAACGTCTGGCAGGGAACCGAATCAAACTCGCGTTCCGAAATCTGCCGTGGCGTTACGTCGTTTTTACGACGCTCATCTGGTCTGTCTACGCCGTCGTTCTGACGAGACGACCCGGGTCGCTTCTGCGGATATTTCGCAGGCTCTTCACCGATAGAGACGAGTTACTCGGCGACCGACGGGTCATCCACCCGGCGACGATTCGACGCATCAAATCCCGGAAGACGATGCTATTTTGCTGGTGGTACGGTCCCCACCCCGGGCGGTTCATCGGGCCGAACGGCGACCCGCGGCGACTGCTCTGGGAAGCAAAGGGGACCTGAAGTCCGCGACCGCCCGAACCCGTGCGTTCTCGCACCCTACAGACTTTTCGCACCCCGTATTCACGCCTCACGCCTCGTGCTCACGACTCATATTCACGTCTCACGCCAACTTTCCGACGCTGACGCTGAGTCTGGACACGACGGGTGAGACAATCTGCTTTCGCACGTCGGGGACGACCACCGAGACCACCCCGTAGAGGAGCGCACCCACCGTGATTTGGACGACCAATATCCAGAGGCTGGTAACCGGGAACGCGGCTTTGACCGCGAGCAGGACGGCACCCATCACCAGCGAGCCGAACAGGTACCAGCCGAAAAGCCGAGTCGGAAACTCGAACGAGACGAACCGCGCGAGATAGCGGGTGTGGAGCACGGTGTTCACGAGCCACGACACGCCGGTTGCGATGGCGGCCCCGACGAAGCCGACAGAGACGATGAGTATCGGACTCAGGAGTAGGTTCAGTCCCACCGAGATGACGGTCGCTTTGGCCGCCAAGTCGGGCCGGTTGATCGCTCGAACGGAGATACCGACGATATCGTTGACCGATTGCACCAACTTCTCGAACATCAGAATGACGAGGACGAGCGAGGCGATCACGTACTCCGGCCCGAACACGTACGCCAGTATTTCCGTCGAGTAAATCATCGCCCCGACCAACGCGGGAATCGCGGTGAACACCGAAAACGCCAGTGCAGTCGAAATCGTCGCCCCGATTTGGTCGTCCGACGAGGTCGTACTCCAGCGGCTAATCTGCGGGAATATCGTGAGCGAAATCGACTTGCTCAACATCAACACGAGGAGCGTGACCTGCCACGCCACTTCGTACGCGCCGACGAACTGCTGTGCGAGGAAAAAGCCGATGATGGCGGTGTCCATCCACTGGTAGATTCGCCCTCCGACCGAAGTCACGATGTCGTACTTCGAAAAGGAAATGAGCGATTTCACCTGCTCGAACGAGGGGCGCGCGGGTTCGATACCGCACTTGGCGTAGGCCCAGACCAGTGCCACGACGGACCCCGAGATGAGTCCGTAGACGATGCCGTGAACGCCAAACCCTTGCGAGACGAGAATCGACCCGACGGCGACCCACACGAACCGGCGTCCGAACTCGATTGGCGCGGTTTCCGCGACGCGGAGTTCGCCGCGGACCGCCTGAATGTAGAGCATCGACAGTTCGCGGAGGATGACGGCCACCACGAGCAACAACGCGAGGTCGGCCCCGATGTAGCTGTCGAGCCACCCACGGGAGAGGACGATACCGACCGAAACGAGACCGAGCAAGACCAGTTTGAACGCGAGCGCCGAACCGAGCTTTTCGCCGTGGTTCTCACCTTCGCTCAGTCGCTTTTCGAGCGCGCCCCGCATCCCCATATCCGCCGGAATCGACAGCAACCCCTGCGCGGCGAAAAACAGAAAGAACGTCCCCAACTGGGCCGACCCGAGTTCCCGGGCGAAGTACGTAATCCCCGCGAACATGAGCACCGCCTTGCCGATTTTTGCGAGGAATAACCTGATAGTCGATGCTCCAAGGTCCATACCGTCTCAACAACGACGAAGGACAAAATACCTGCGCACGACCGTCCAAGCGGGCACGAAGCCGATTTACCTCGACGACAGCAGTCGGTTGACGACGCTCCAGAGGAACGGAACCGGGTCGTCGATGCTGACGAGGTCGAAGTTCGGATGGCGGTAGATAGACGCGAGCACCGCCGCGAGTGCGGTCGGAAACGACGGTCGCTCGACGTTCGGGAAATCGTCTCGAAGGACGCTTATGAGGTAGTCGAGTTCGCCGTGGGCGAGGTGGCTCGCCGTGCCGACCGCGTACCCCGATTCGATGCGGTCTGACTCCCCGGCGGTCATGAGCCAGTAGTTGTAAGGGTAGTCAGCGCCACCGCGGATATCCAGCATGACCGACGCCCATATCCGGGGGTTGATTTCGAGTAGTTTGAACTCGCCCGTCTCCCGGTCTTTCATGAACTGGACCGTTGCGAGTCCGTGCCAGTCGAGATGGTCGAGCAACCGCTCGCCGAGCGCTTCGACTCGTGGGTCGTGGGTTAGCTCTCTGAACACGCTCGCGCCGCCAGCGTAGGTATCCCCTCGCACCTGCCGCCGAAGGCTCGTTGCGACCGCCTCGCCGTCTTCGTACAGCGCCCTGAACGAATACTCTTCGCCGGTGACGCACTCTTGGACGATGGGAACCTGTCCGAGCATCGCGTCGATGAGTTCGTCTACGTCCGGTTCGACGTTGGTCGGGAGGTAGACCGGCTTTTGACCGCCGCCTTCGCACTCGCTGGGCGCGAGGAAATCGACGTACTCCGAGGTGAGAATGGCGTAGCGTTGCTTGACGATGAGTTCGCGGTTCCAGTCGTCAACGTCGGTGAGCAGTTGAGTCTTCGGCACCGGCACTCCCGCTTCGGCGGCGGCCATCGCCAGCGCGTACCCGTCCTGTACGACTTTCAGCGACTCGAACGACGGCCACCCGACGCTGACGTGTCTTTCGAATTCGTCACTGTACTTCGAGAGGACGTACGTGTCTTCTTCTTGATTGGGGATAACCGTCTGGACGTCCCGGCGCGCGGCGAGGGACAACAGCGCGTCTTTGTAGGCGGTCAAATCCTCGTACGGTGATGGAACGTGTCTCACTTCGCCCCGATACCGAGAGCGCGCCGCCGGCGTGTGTTTCTGATCTGCCGCGACGATGGTGTGGATACCCTTCGGTCCTAAAGAGCGAACACACCCGAGCGCGTGGACTGAAAAACCGGTCGGGACGACGACAGAGCCGTGTGTACTCTCTCCGACAACACGGTAGGTACTCATGTGGGTGGTCATAATATCACGCTGTTAAATCATAAATGATAGCTGTGGCTGGACAGACACTCATTGATGACTGACAGTCACGGCGTAGAGATAGCCGCGTGAGTCGCCGCCGACAGGGGTATTGCAAACGACAGGGAAGCCGTAGACGACAGAGAAGTCACAAACGACGGCTGAATCACCCCTACTCGAACGACAGCGCTCGCTCGCGTGTGCACTGACGCGCAACCGCTACCATACTTATTGCTACCACTCGTACGAAAGACACGCATGTCGCTTGTCGATACCGTCGGAGATATCCTCTGGGGGACGCGAGCCTACGACTACGGCAGTCGAATCTTCAAGTCGGCGGTGGGCGCGTACACCCGAATCGAACCGTCAGAGACGATAACCGTCGGCGATGTGTCCGCGACGTTTCGCCCGTCGTCGTTCGTCGAGTGGAGCAACGTCCACACGCGAATCTGGCACGAGAGGCGCGTTCTCGAACACCTCCTCGCCGATGTCCGAACCGACGACGTGTTCTTCGATATCGGCGCGAACATCGGTATCTACAGCTGTCTCGTCGGGCGTCTTCTCGACGGCGGAGCGGTCGTCCCGTTCGAACCGTACCCGCCAAACGTGCGGCGACTTCGCGTCAACCTCGCCGCGAACGGGCTTTCGCCGACAATCATCGAGCGCCCGCTCGCGGCGACGGCCGGTGACGCAACGCTCAGCGTTCACGACACCGTCGGTCCCGGCGCACAACACGCCACGCTCGGTCGGGGATACCACACCAGCCCAATCGAAGCGCGGCTCGATGTCGAGTCCGTCACCGGTGACGCTCTCGTCGCCGACGGAGAGATTCCCGGCCCGACAATCGTAAAAATCGACGTGCAGGGGACCGAAGACGACGTTCTCTCGGGACTCGAACGCGCCCTCGGGAGCGACGCGTGCCGCCGCGTCTACGTCGAAACGCACGACAACCTCGACGATATCGCGCGGCGACTCGGGACGATGGGGTTTGCGGTCGAGACGATTCCGGTTGACCGGCCGGGGAAAGACCCGACAGTCGTCGGGCACGCCAAGCGTGGCGGACACAACGCAACCGCCTCGTGACCGTGTTTGTCACACGGATATTATATTCAGAGAAACCGCACAAAAAATATAATAATCACGTTAACGACTTTCAATCTGCCAACTGAACAGTCGAACCGTTGAGACGCTTCAGCGCGCGAGTATCGCCGCTGGCACGCACGGGGGCGACCACAGGTATGCCGGCATCCGTTGGCCCATCATGGTACTTGAACCACTCAGGGAGACGGAGACACCCCGAACAAAAGCGAGGTAATCGTTCACGATGTCACGGTCAACACGAGCGCCGAACGCCACGCCGACAATCGGCTTCGTAGCGACTGCCGACAATCTCGGCGCACTGGCACGAAACGTCACGCGGGCCACCGACCGCGGGTTCGACGTGCTGGTCGCCGTCGATTCGTCGGTCGGTGAACACGAGGTCGCGTTCATCGAACTGTTGGCCCCCGACCGCGTGTCGCTCGTGACGGTCGAAGCCGACGTTCATCCCTTTGTCGCCCTCTCTGATGCCGCGTCGGTGGCCGAGTCGCGGTTGCTCGTCTATCAGCCCACAGAGAGTCTGCTCGACGGTCTCGACGAGGTCCCGTCTGCGGACCGCAACGGTTCGGCCGCGGGTGTTGCACCCCCGCGGCCTATCGAGCCTCGACAGTCCGTGGCCGAAGAGCACCCGCCGTCAGAGCTGACCACTTCCGACGAACCACCGGAACAGCTGTCTCTCGCGGCGATACCGGCGTACAACGAGGCGAACACCATCGACGAAGTTGTCCGTGGCGTCTCGCAGTACGTAGACGAGGTCCTCGTCGTCGATGACGGGAGCACGGACGACACTGCCGCAGTCGCACGCGCCGCCGGCGCGACGGTCGTCGAACACGGCCGAAATCGCGGCTACGGCGGCGCGTTGAACACTGCTTTCGCGCAGGCGCGGGACTGCGACGCGACGACGCTCGTCACGCTGGACGCCGACGGCCAACACCGCGCGGCCGACGTTCCAGCCTTGGTTCAGTGTCAAGAACAGACCGACGCACCGGTCGTCGTCGGCAGTCGATTCGTGGAGGGTGCGACCTGTAACGCGCCGCTGTACCGCCGATTCGGTATCGGCGTCGTCAACGTCCTCACGAATCTGAGCATGGGCGTCGTCCGGCGGGACTCGTGGGTCACAGACACCCAAAGCGGCTTCCGCGCGTACGACCGCCGCGCCATCGAATCGCTCGCGGCCGACGATGCAATCGGCGACGCGATGAGCGCGAGCACCGACATCCTTCACCACGCACACCACTACAACTACGACATCGAGGAGACGCCAATCGACGTCGAATACGACGTCGAAGACGCGAGTAGCATCAACCCGATTTCGCACGGCTGGACGCTCGTCTCGAACATCTTACAGACTGTAGAGCGCGAACGTCCGATGACCGTTCTCGGCCTGCCGGGGCTGTTCGGCGCGACGGTCGGTCTCATGCTCGGGTACCTCTTGCTCGTACGGTTTCTGACGAGCGGACAGCTTCCGGTCGGACTCGCGGTGTTGTCCGTCTCTTTCACGCTATCGGGGCTGTTCGCCTGTCTCACCGGTATCGTTCTCCACTCACTAAACAGTCTCCTCGCCCCCGTCCGAGACGACCTCGACCGACAATGACCCCCGTCTTCCCGCCCGAGCACAAGCCACGACAGCCCGCCCGAGTCACCGACACCCCTCACCACCAATCATGAGTCTGACGACGCACCGCGCAACCACGAACGGCCACGCATACACCCCCGCGACGAACGCGCTGAGCTTCGACCTCGAACACTGGTACTCGGCGACGCTCGTCGCGGACGCGGTTTCGAACCCCGACGACCACATCGAACAGTCGGTGGACCTCGTCCTCGACCTGCTCGCCGACCACGGCGTCTCAGCGACGTTCTTCGTCGTCGGCGAGGTCGCAATCGAATATCCGGACCTCGTTCGAAGACTCGTCCGAGAGGGCCACGAGGTCGGGTCCCACGGACACACCCACACACCGCTGTTCGAACTCACGCCGGAGGCGTTCGAACGAGAACTCTCGGAGTCGGCCGACGCGATTCGGTCGGCGGCCGGTGTCGAACCGCTCGGCTTCCGCGCTCCGAACTTTTCGGTGACGCGCGAGACCGCGTGGGCGTTCGACGTACTCGAAGCGAGTCAGTACCGATACGATTCGAGCGTCTTCCCGGTCAGAACCCCGATGTACGGGGTTTCAGACGCACCAACGACGCCGTATCTCGTCACGTCGCCGACGCGGCCGTTCGAGGCGTCGGCAGGAAACTGTACTGCGGGCGGCACGGACCGGCTGGCGTCCGGCGTAGCGGAATTCCCGATCTCGGTCGTCGAGACGCCGCTCGAATCGCTGAGTTCGCGCGGTATCCCGACCAGAATCCCCTTTGCGGGCGGATTCTACGCCCGGGCGCTTCCGACGTGGTTGTTGCGACGTCTCGTCAGGCGACAGAACGCCCGCGGGTGTCCGGTCAACCTCTACTTCCATCCGTGGGAGTTCAACGAGCGAGTTCGCGTCGCTGGTCTCCCGGCGCACAAACGCTTCGTGAGCTATTATGGATTGGACACGACCGCGCGAAAACTCGACCGACTGCTCTCGGAGTTCGACTTCGGGACGGTTCGTTCGGCCCTCGCATCCGGTCTCGACGGGACGGGGACCGACACCACTTCGAACGCGACCGACCGACTGCGGCGACACACCGACCACGAGCGACACGACTACCGACTATGAGTGAAACACACAGGTTGCAGACGCGCGTCACTGTCGAGCGATGTGACGACCCGATTGCGTGGAACAGGTTCGTAACTGAGCACCGTGGCACTCCCTACGCCCTGTGGGGATGGGGAGACGCGAGCGAGCAGTACGGACACGATAGACACTACCTCGTCGCCCGCGAGGGTGGTCGAAACAAAGCGGGAGCGGACGGCGAAATAGCCGGTGTACTCCCGCTCGTTCACATCCGAAGCCGGCTGTTCGGGTCGAAACTCGTTTCCCCGCCCTACGCCGAGCGAGGGTCGATTCTCACCCGGTCGGGCGCTGACCCGGCGGTCAGAGACGCGCTTTTGGACCGAACGCGGGAACTCGCCGACGCGCTCGACGTCGAGTTCGTCAGTCTCCGTGGTGCCGACCTCGGTACTCGTCCTGAATTCGACCACGAGCGCCGGTTCGTGACGTTTCACATCCCGCTCGATGGGGGTTCAGATGCGGTCTGGAGCCGGATGGACGACAGCCGTCAACGCGGCATTCGGCAGGCACAGGATGCGGAAATCGAATACGACGTGGCCGACTCGCTTTCGGACCTCCGCGAGTTCTACTGTCTCAACCTCGAAACCATGCGCGGTCACGGAACGCCGCCGCACTCCTTCGCGTTTTACCGGACGATTTGGGACTGCTTTTTCGAGCGTGGTCACCTCCAACTCCGACTGATTCGCAAGGACGGCGACGTGATAAACGGACTGCTGGACTTCTGTCTTGGCGACACGGTCTACCAATGGGGCGTCGTCTCGGACTACGAACACCGGTCGCTCAATGGCGGCGGACTCCTCCACTGGAAGTCGATGGAGTGGGCGGCCGACCACGGCTACCGCACGTACGAACTCGGTCGGACGCGCGAGGGGACCGGCGTGTACATGTTCAAAAAGCGGTTCGGCGGTAGAAAGGTCTGGTACGACGATTACCACTACTTCCCGAACGGCCGCGCCGAGTTACCGGACCCCGACGACGACAGGTACGACCGCCTGAAAACCGTCTGGAAACGGCTTCCGCTTTCGGTCACGAGCACCGTCGGACCGACGCTCAGAAAACAAATCAGTCTTTAACAATGCACGTCGTATACATCATCGGACAGGATTCGGGCGGCTTGCCCCACTACGCGGCCGAGTTAGCGAACGCGGTTTCGAAACACGCCCACGTGACGGTGTTGAAACCAACCGACACCTCCGCGGACGAGTTGTTCCGCGACGCTATCGACGTTCGGCCCGTGTTCGAACCGCTGTCGATTTCGATGCCGAAACTTTACACGTTCGGTCTCGACCCCCGCGACGTATACCACGGTCTCACCTCCTACAACCGGGTCAAACAGGTCTCCGACCTCGACCCCGATATCGTCCACGACCCGACCGACCTCTTTCCGCACGTGAAATTTTTCATCAGGCGACACGGTATCGACCGGCAGTTCCCGCTTCTTACGACTCGTCACGAGATTCCGCCGAATCCGTTCTCGCTCGCTCGCCCCCCGATTTTCGCCGAGAGTCTCGTTGACCTTGCGATTCCCGATGTCCGCGAGCGGCGCGTCGTCGTTCACACGAAGCGCCAACGAGAGGTGTTGTTGAACCGCGGGTACGACGAAGAGACGGTCCGAGTCATCCCGCACGGTGCGTACTCGGTGTTCGGAAACAGCGACGACGTTCGCGGCGACCCCGACCCGAACACGCTCTTGTTCTTCGGCAACATCGTTCCCCCGAAGGGCCTTCCCACGCTCGTCGAGGCGATTCCGAAGGTCGCACGCGATATCCCCGAGGTGACCCTGATAATCGCCGGTGACGGGAAGATTTCGAAGCGGTCGCGCCGCATTATCGACCGACACGAAGCCAACTTTGAGGTCCACAACGAGTTCGTTCCGAACGACCGAGTGAAGACGCTGTTCTCGCGGGCGACACTCGTCGCCCTGCCGTACCGAAGCCAACAGGGAACGAAAGGTCACAGCGGCGTGCTCGCAACGGCGTTCTCGTTCGGCAAACCGGTCGTCGCATCGTCCGCAAGCGAGTTCCCCGAACTCGTCGCCGACTCCGGTGCGGGCGTCGTCGTCCCACCGGCGGACCCAGACCGGTTGGCGACGGCCATCACGTCGGTTCTCTCGGACGACGACGCGAGGGCGACGATGGCCCGGCACAGTCGCGCCATGGCGGACCGACTCTCTTGGGACGCCGTCGCCGAGCAGTATCTCGACGTGTATGAAACCATCGTCGAAGCGGATCGACTGCCCGGTCACACCCTGTCGACGCCGTGACCAATCACCCGTCTCACATCCCACTCACTCACGCAGTACCCCTCGACCAAGCAATCCAGAAATGAACCGACGCGAACTCACAAAGCGGGACTTCTTGCGGACGGCCATGGTCGGAACCGCCGTCTCGGTCACGGGCTGTACGGGACTCTCCCCACAGCGCAACCGCTCTCGTACCAATGGTACCACCCCCGATGGGGCGGACGGACATGCGACCGATTCGAACGTGACCGACTCGACCGCGACCAATTCGACCGCAATCAACTCGTCCGCAACCCCGCGATACGACACCATCGACACGGCCGACATGGTGGTGGTGTTCGAAGACACGTTCGCCGCCGACGCGCTCGACGAGACCGCGTGGGCGACCGAGTATCCGTGGGGGTCCCGCATCCACAACTACAACGGATACGCCGCGCCGGAGAACGTCTACGTCTACCGAAACAGCCTCGTCATCGAAGCCGAGAAGAAACCCCAACACGGAAAGACGTACACGACCGGCGTGGTGACGCCGACCAGAGAGTTCTCGCCCGGCTACTTCGAGGCCAGCGTGAAGATACCGCCGACAGTCGAGGGGTTCTGGCCGGCGTTTTGGATGACGCCCGTGGACGCGTGGCCGCCAGAAATCGACATCTTCGAATTTTTCGGAGCCGACCCGCGAGCGCAGTTGACCTACCACTACTCGGATATGCTCGGCCGCCGACGGAAGGCGAGCGGGACGGCTCCCGTACCTGACGCGAACACGACCTACCACACCTACGCGGTCGATTGGCGACCCGACGAAATCGTCTGGTACATCGACGGCGTAGCCGTGTTCCAGTTCGGCGGGTCACACGTCACGTCGCAGGCGATGCGCCTCATATTCAATCTGGGAATCGACGCGCCGTTTCTCGGCACGCCGCGGGACGAGGACCTCCCGGCGGTACTGGAAATCGACCACGTTCGCGTCTGGGAACGGTAACGCAGGCCCGTCAGCCGCGCCGCTCATGGGCACTGAAATATGAAAAATGATGGCACGACTGGTGTTGTCGTCGGTTAGTTGGTGAAGTCCATCGTTTCGCCGTCGAGCGCCGTGACGACACGCCCGCCGAACGTCGAAACGTCGAGTACGTCGCCGCCGATGAGCCAGTACGCGTCGGCGTCCGTGCCGACAGTCCCGAACAGTTTGCCGTCTTTTCTTTCGTCCGCCGAATCGACGGTCGCCCCCGGCACGTCGGCGGGGAGCAACTCGCCGTCGGTTTCGACGATGTAGGTGACGGTACCGCTACTGTCGGGTGCGCGCTCGATGCTGAACAGGTCCAGCGGCGTCCCGTTGATTGAGATGTCGGCGTCGCCGTCGAGACCGAGCGATTCGACGCGGCCGGTGAATCGGTACTGGTCTTGTCCGGATTCGACAGACCCCGTCGCGGTCGTTCCGTCGATTTCGTCGCCGCTGTTGAGCGAGTCGGTCGATTGGAGCGCGTCGCTCACTGAGAGCGTGTAGGACGCAGAACCGTCGGACGCGCTTCCGTCGATGGTGATGACGTTCGGAAGCGGCTCGGGTTCGGCGTTCGGATTCTCCGGGCCGGTTCGTCCCGCATCGACGAGGTTCTCGGTATCGACGGGTTCGTCATCGACGTACACCTGGAGCGGGCCGGTGTACTGGAGGTCGATGATTTCGCCGCGGAACCAGAAGCCGTCGCCGTTGAGAGAGCCACCGCTGACGCTCCCGCCTGCGATGGTCCCGTCGGCGGAGACCCACTCGTCGGACTCGCCGCTTCCGACTTCGTTCGGGTCGATGGAGATGTCGCCACCGCTCGTCTCGAAGGCGTAGGTGGCTTCGTCGCCGTCGGCCGAGCGAACCCACACGTAGTGTTCCTCGCTTGTGTCGCTTCCCGATGTCGAGCCGTCGGAGGTATCGTCTGTGGAGTCGTCCGACGAGTCGTTCGTCTGCGTTCCGGTCACGAGCGAGTCGGCCTCGACTAACTGGTCGTCGATGTAGACTTCGAGCGGGCCGGTGTACGCGAGGTCGTTCACTTCGCCGTGGAAGTAAAAGCCGTCACCGTTGAGAGAGCCACCGCTGACGCTCCCACCGGCGGCGGTCCCGTCGGCGGAGACCCACTCGTCGGACTCGCCGCTTCCGACTTCGTTCGAGTCGATTCGAATCTCGCCGCCCGTCGTGTGGAACTCGTAGGTGGCTTCGTCGCCGTTGGACGAGCGCACCCAGATGTAGTGTTCCGTGTCGTCGATGTTCGAGGTGTCGCTCGAACTGTCCGAATCGTCTGTGCTTCCGGAGCCACTCGACGTACCGCTGTCGGGGGCGTACTCCCAGACGCGGACCCAATCGACGACCATCGACTCGCCCCACGATTCGGAACGGTCGGTCCGTCCGATGCGGTCGATGTGGATGTTGAGCATCATGTAGAACGGCGCACCGCCGTTCAGCGACGCCATGATGGTGTTGTCTGCCGTCTCCGCGACTTTCACGCCGTCGACGTAGTGTACCACGCGGTCTTCCTGCCACTCACACCCGTAGATGTGGAAGTCTTTCGAGAGATCGACGCCCGCGTCGTACGACGCCGGTTCGTCCTCGTGGGTCGATGAGTCTCCTTTGATACCGGAACTGGAGTAGTGGATGTGGTGGTGCGACGTGTGCGTGTCGCCGTAGTCGTCGCCGGTCTGGAATAGTTCGACGAAGTCGATTTCCGGCGGCCACGACTCGTCGTTCGGCTTCGCCCAGAACGCGGGGAGGAACCCGGTGCGGTCGGGCATCTTGATTTTCGCTTCCCAGTAGCTTCCGGGACCGAAGTAGACGTTCCCGCGTGAGTGGATGGACCCGGCTTTGATATCGTCGCCGTCGTGGGTTCCAGTGAGGTGGAGTTTTCCGTCGCGGAGTTCGACGTTCTCATCGACGATACGTTCCGGAGAGCCGGTCGTTTCGCGTCCCCACCCGAATCCGATTCCCCAGCTATCAGTATCCAGAGAGCCGGAATCGAACGTGTCTTCGAATGCGAGGGCCCAATCGGCTTGGTTCTGCGGACCTCCTTCAGAGACGGCCGCGGAGCCAGGCACACCGAAACTTGCGGCACCGAGAGCGGTCAACGCACCGACGCCCGAAACCTTGAGCAGGTTCCGTCGTCCGAGTTGGAGGGAGTCACCGTCCGTTTCTTCGTCCGGAGCGTCCGGACAATCGTCGCCTGTCATTGTCACAGGTTCCTGAATGAAGGACCATCATATAGGTCTTTTTTGAATGACTTTGTAGATAATGGGGTATTAATTGAACAATCTTTGCATGTCTAGGATAAAACCAAGTCTAAATTTTGAACTATAAGGTCACTATTTTATAAAAATTCAAATCATAGATATGGTTCGGTTAAAATGAAACTCAGTATAATATATGATTGAGCTATCGAGTCGCACGAGTCGGCGTCTCACGCCCGAGAAAATGCGTGCAGTCTCACGGTTCTCCCGACCGGGTCGTCGTTCCCGGCACCATGTATATTCTATTTTGATAGTCTCAGCTTCCAGAACGGGTCTCGATGCGGCGTTTTAAATTTAACAGTAATTCCGAGGAATCTCTCGCTTAAGACGCTGTTAACGACATCTCTGTATTGTGATATAATCGCTGAGTGTATCCTATTGTTGAATGTTATCATATGGCATGTTTGAACTCACTGTCAGCCGTGTTCAGCCCGTGAGCGCGCGTACCACCAGAGGACTACGACGACAGCGACGGCCATCTGTGCAACCACCGACGGCGTCAGTTCGAGCGCGCGGAAACGGGCTATCGCTCCTATCTCTGGGCCGTAATCGACGGCGGGGACGAGCGGCCAGAAGACGAACACCGCCTCGTCGAGGTCGCCCGCGACCACGACGGGGAGCACGTCGCCGACGATGTGTGTCCCGTATCCGGCGAGAAACGCGACCGCCTCCTCGCTTCGGGGGCCGTCCTTTGTGGCTCGATATAACACGACGGCGACGAGCGCGAACGTGAGCATCGAGTGTGCAAGCGACCGACCGGTGGGCAGTAGTCCGAGGTTCCACGCGAGCGGTTTGTCCACGAGGTCTGGAAACTGCGTTCCAATAGCCAGCGACACTCCGACGGCGACCCGCGCGATACCCAACTCCCGGATGCGACGATAGACGACGTACACGACTGCGCCGAACACGAGGTGTCCCCACGGCCACATGACTGTATGGTCTTCAGGGAGCGGGTTAAGCTATACACCCGCTACCCGAGCCGCGTCGTTCTACGCCGTCGTTTCGTCGCCCGACTCGGCCGATTCGTCAGCGCCGTCGGTCACCGTCACCCAGATGTATGCCGACCGATAGGCCGTCTCGGTGCTCGGCTCTGTGGGTGCTGACCCCTCGTACAGGAAGTACGTGAGCCGTAGGTTCTCGCCGGTGAGTTCCGGCGCAAAGCTGTGTCTCGTTCGCCACGTCTCGCCGTCCGCGACCGTCTGCGTCTGCTGGCCGAGTGGCTGTCGTTCGACGACGGCCGTTTCTCCACCCGACTGCTCGACGCGCTGGAGTTCGGCGACGAGCGTGTAACTCGTCTCCTCGCCTTCGAAGTTGCTGACGCTGACGTACAGTTCGCTTTGCTCGTCGATGGTCAACGACGAGGGGTAGTCGGCGGCGACGAACCCGCCCGACGCGTCCTCGGTGAGAAGCGAGAGGCTCGAATACGCCTCGCCGCCGCTCGTATCGACGAGCGCGAACCCGAGACTTGCGACCGCGAGCACGATTGCGACCGCGAGCGCGACGTTCAGTGCCGAGTCGATTCGGTCCGGTCGGTCGAACGCGTCCGTAATCTCGGCGTGCCACTGCCGAACCGGTATGTGAAATTGTCGTGCCGGTCGCAGTCGTTGGCGTCGAACCTCGCCGACGGTGAGTCCCGCGAGGATGACAAGCGAGAGCGCGGTGAGCACGACGTACAGATTCAGTCCGAGTCCAAGCCAAAGAACGACCAGTCCGACGACTGGAAGCAGTGCGACACTCATCCCGAACGAGAGCGCGAGGCGTTCGGCGAGGCTCAGACTCGCGTTCCACTCGAACGGTTCGAACACCGGTCCGTGCATCTCCGGGTCTAACTCCTTTCCCGGGAACAATGCGAGAAGCAGTGCGTATCCCGGTAGAAACAGGAGAATCGGTAGTCCGAAGAGTGCCTGTACGGTCGGCACGACGTGAAGCAACGCGCCGATGTAGCCTAATACGACGACCGCCAGCGAAATGGGTATGTCGAGAGATAGCTCACCGAGCGCTCGGTTGACCCTCCCTTTGCTGTGTGATGTTGACCCCATTAGATAGATAGATGTCCGGTCTAGCGTGTTGTTATTGAGCGCCTCACTTGCCTCCGTGACGCCGGTAGACGGGAGTTAACGGTCTTCTCTTCCGGGTCGGTTCTCTCTGTTGAGTCGGTCTCTTCGCCGGGGATGTGCCTCGCCATCCGCGTTCGGCGACTCCCGAGTCTCCAGTGCCTCCCGCGACTCCCGTGACGCCGACGAGTCTGTCGAGTCCGCTGGCTCGCCCGCCAGTCGCACTTTCAGTCGCTCGTTCTCGCGTCTATCGAGGAGCATCGCACCCGCGAGTGAGGTGAGACCACCGGCGACACCGGCGACTTCTCGACGCTCCGGTTTGGTCCGCGAAACGAGTCTGCGGCCCAGTCGGAGCGTTCCGGCGACAACTCCCACGACGCCGAGTACGTACAACACGATGACCGGGTGGACCACCGTCGAGCCGTACCGAACGCGCAACCGCCAGAGGAAGTCTCTGAGCAGGAGAAACGACAGTCCTGGAACGAACGTGGTGTACTCGATACCGCTTTCTTCGTCGCCGTAGCGGGCGTTCATCGGGACGGTTGCGACGCGCTTTTCGGCGACGTTCAGATGCACGAGCAGGTCGTTCAAAAAGCCGTACCGGTCGTACAGTCGGTCGCGGTCGAGGTCGGAGAGGGCGGCCGCCGAGAGGACCGTGTAGCCGTTTTGCGGGTCGCGGATGTGCCAGTAGCCGCTGGCGATTCGGGTCAGTCCCGAAAGGACGAGGTTTCCGAAGAGTCGCCACACCGGCATTCCCCGCCAATGAGTCGGCCCGGCTAATCTGTCGCCGACGGCGTAGTCTGCCGTTCCGTCGGCGACGGGGTCGATAAGAGACGTCATGATTTCGGGGTCCATCTGTCCGTCGCCGTCCATCACGACGATGATGTCCATCTCGTCTGCGAGCGCGCGCTCGTAGCCGGTTTTCACCGCGGCACCGCGTCCTCGGTTGACCGGATGTCGAATCGGAATCACACGATGGTCGGCTTGTTCCCCGCCGTCGGGTGCCAGCGGCGTCTCCGGTTCGTTTCGGTCGTGTTTGTTCGCGCGCGTCGCATAACTCCGAATCACGTCCCACGTCCGGTCGGTCGAGCGGTCATCGACGGCGTAGATTCGATCGACGAACGATGGAACCGTGTCGATGACTTCGCCGACGAACCGCTCTTCGTTGTACGCCGGTACGACGACGCCGACGGTGTTACCGCGGTACATCGCGGTTCTCCGTTCGACCCGGGTTCGTGCGTCGGGTGGCGTCTGGGCGAACGCCGACTTTCCGTCGTCCTAGTGGAGGCGACCCGCGGTGCAGTGTACGTAGGAACATCGATACTTCGACTGGCTGATTGTGCTGTTGGTCGCTTTGTTAGTCGTAAGCAACACGAAATGAAAGCTGAAATTCAGTGATTTAGGACGGTTTATGCATCCGTCTACCGCAACCAAGGCGACTGACTTATCAGTTATATATTCAATTTACTGCGATAGTATTCTGATATGATGTGTCTGTGAGTGTGTGGTGCAGATGCCGTCTCTCACCCGGGTGCTCAATCGTTGTTTCGGCCGGGTCGTGCTGACTGCACTGGTTGGCCCACGAACCGGCCACGTTGGCTGGTTGGTCACGCACCGACTGTCTCGGCTCTCGCAATTGCTCTCAGTTCGACTCGGCGGCCCCACGCTTACGCCCGCCCCGGGAACGTGGTCGATTTGGCCCGCCGTGTCTTTTTCTTCTGTCGGGCGTAGTGACCGACTACCATCCGGATTCGACGCTGTTCGGTGGTTACAGACCATTTACCAATCACCTCCTGCTCCTAATTGACGAAGCGAATGTCCCTTCGACGCTGGTCCCTTCCGCCTTCTCTTGGTTCGCGCCCGGCGCTTCCGATTCGTTCGAACAGTCAACGACCGCCGCGGTCGAACTCGGGTATCGACTCGTGAAGCGTCGAGCCTTCCTCCGGACGCTCGGCACGGTCGGCGTCTGTACGGCGATTGCCGGGTGTACGACGAGGTCGAACGAAGAGCCGACTCCGACACCCACACCGAACCCGGGCGATGAAGCTGTCTCCCCCGACCCTTCGCCGCAACTGAGCGTCCTGAACGCGGTCGAAGACCTCGGCATGGACCCGACGGGCCAAGAGGCAATCGACGACATACTCGACGACGCCTACGAGGACGACACGGTCGTCGAGTTTCCGCCCGGTGACTACCTCGTCACCCGCGAGCACGACTGGGACCGCGGCGTCTCTAACTTCCAACTCGTCGGACTCGGTAAATCGCACAAAGACGTGCAGTTCGTCTTTCCGACGAACGGCTCCGGAGAACAGTTCCGGATGCTTCGCATCACGAGCGGCGATTCGCACGTCCTGAAGAACTTCTCGATTCAGCAGACCGACGACGACACGACGAGTGCCGATATTTGGCTGGCAAACGACGACGGCGCGCTCATCGAGGACGTCGAATGGCTCGGTCGCACGCCCTCCGATAGTCACGCCCGCGACCAACTGCTCCTTTTCGACTGCACGTCGGTCGACGGCGTCAACGTCGCCCGTCGCGTCTACATGCGCGAGGGTGCCGAACTCCCCGGCTATCCCAACGGCGTCGCCGGTATCCGAATCACCGAACGCTCCGTGGGCGAAGTGAAGATGATCGACTGTCACATCGAACAGCGCGGCTCGTCGTCGTTCCGCGCCACACACACTCGCGGCGTCCTCCGCGTCGAAGGCGGTCTCTTCAAGAACAACGACAACACGAACATGCGTATTTCGGCGGGCGACCACCCTTCGAAGACCTCGTGGATTAAGGGTGCGACCGTCGTCGTTGACGCCGACAACCTCAACGAGCACGCACACGACGGGGATAAACTCGACAGTCCCGAGGGACTTCGCATCGACTCCACGGGCCACGGCTATACCGGCGTCCTCATCGAAGATTGTGACTTCATATTCCGGTCGAGTCCGTTTTCACCCGGCATCATCACCGCGCCGACCTACGGGAGCCACGGCGGGTTCACGCTCCGGAATTGTCGAATCATAAACGACACGTCGGTCCAGACGATTCACGCAGGCCCGGTCGATACCGCGATTGCGGACGAGCCATGGGGGATGGTCCTTGACAACGTGACGATTACCGGGTCGTGCACGCGGCAACCCTACGGCTCTGCGGTCGTCATCGGCAACAACCGAAACCGATCGAGAATCATCGACAGTTGCATCCACCTCCCGGACGGCCGCGTCGGCGGCGTTCTCGTCGATACCGCGGACGACTGTTCGATAGAAAACACCAGTATCAACGTCAGCGGTCCGCCGACCCGAACGCGCGGGACGACGACGCTCTCGCTTCAGAACGTCTCGCACACCGAGACCTGTGCGTTTAGAGACCGCTAACCCGTGTAAAACCGGAGGTTGACCGCTGACGGAAACGGGGTGGGGTTCCGACGCAAACGAGAGTGAACGCTGACGGAAACGACGACCGATGCCGACGCAAGCGAGATGGGTTTCGGCGTCGATTACCGCCCTCTGAGGCTCAACCCCGGTGTCAGCGTGATGCCCGTCGCGGGGTCTTCCGCCGCCGTTTCTCCGTCGGCACCCGGACCTCCTTCGTTCCTCTCTTTCCGGCCGAAGAGCGCGTGCCACACGTATTTAGCGAACGGAATCGGGTCGTCGAGGTGAGCGAGGTCGAACCGGGGTTCGTCGTAGATAGACGAGAGGACTTCCCAGACAGTCTTCGGGAGCGACGGCCGCTCGACGAGCGGTGATTCGTCGGTTCGGACGCTCGTGATGTAGCCGAGTTCGCCCCAGAGATAGTGTGTCCCGACGCCGAGTTCGTAGCCCGGTTCGATCTGTCGTTTCTGGCCCGTCGCAAGCAACCAGTAATCGTACGGGAAGTCGGCACCGGCGTAGACCGTCGAGGGAAGCGACTGCCACATGCGGGGGTTGATTTCGATGGGTTTGAACTCGCCCGTCTCCGCGTCTTTGAGGTATTCGATACACGCGAGTCCGTGCCAGTCGAGGTGGTCGAGAAGCGCCCGCGCGACGGATTCGAGTTCCGGAATGTACACCGATTTCCGATAGACGCCGCCGCCGCCCGTGTACGAGTTGCCACGAATCTGGAGATGCTGAAAGGTCTCGACCGCCTCGCCGTGGTCGTACAGCGCCGCGAACATGTACTTGCCGTCGCCCGGGACGTAATCTTGAACGATTGGGTCGTGGTTCATCTCGGCGTAAATCTCGTCCGGGTCCGGGGTGTCGCCGGGTCTGAGGTGTCTCACGCTCTTGATGATATCGTAGTCGTTCGGGTCGTACTCCGCGACGTACTCGCGGGCGATAACGTTGTACCGCGGCTTGACGATGGCCGGTTTGTCGAGCACTTCGACGTCGCTGAAAAGTCGGGTTCGAGGCATGGGGACGCCCGCCTCTTGTGCCGCCTCGTACAGCAATATCCTGTCGTGAACTCGGCGAATAGTGTCGAACTCCGGGACGACGAGAGTCACGTACTGCTCGAATTCGTCTTTGTACTTCGAGAACACGTAGCCGTCTTCGGGGCGCGTCGGGACGATGGTCTTGACGTCCGGTCTGGCGGCGATGCCGAGGAGCGCATCTTTGTAGGCGACGAGACCGTCTGGCGGGCCGGGAATCCGAACGAGTTCGTCGCAGAACCGAGATGAGGCCGCAGGGGTACCGTCGTGTTCCGAGGCCAGAATCGTGTGGATACCACGCTCTCCGAGCGACCGCATACACGTGTAGTTACCCGATGGGATGAGCACCGAGTGCCGGTCGCGCCCTCTGTTGTCCATACGTGAACCGTCGTTCGATGAGGGAATTAGTATGGGTCGGCTAACCCCCGTGACGCGACCGTCGGCTTCTGATTTCGGGTTGTCGGTGGCTCGCCGTCGACAATCAGTTCCGACGACGCAGTCGCGCGACCGGCCTGACTCGACCGGCGTCATCGGCTCGCAACTGATTTGATTTCTGCTGTCGGGTCTCCGCTCCGTCTAAAGCCGCCGATTCTTGTATCGGGAGACGCCCGCAGAGTCCGTCTACGTGACTGCGAGTCCCAACGGGAACTCGTCGGTCGCGCTCCACGACCAACCGGCGCGTGGTGAACACGCTATCGTGGCCGCCAGCGTCTCCGGTACGCACGACAACGACAGCTACTGGTTGGTAACGGGCGTCGAGAACCCTGCCCGAGCGAGATACTCGACCGCGACCGCGAGAGTGTCTGTCGAATCGAATCCTGATCGGACCTCCCGACGAAAAAGCGGTCGCTCGCACTCGGTCGAAGAGATATCGGAGTCGGGTTCGGGGTCGATTGAACCGGAAGTCGAGCGGGCAAGTCGAGACGCCGAACAGAGGTGTGACGCCGCGTCTCAGAGCACGTCGTCGTCGAGTCCGCCGGGGTCGCCAGCGGTGTCGAACAGGTTGTTCTGGGCGCTCTGGACGAAGTCGGACTGGACTGCGTCTTCCTCATCGACGGGCGCACCGTAGGCGTCCATACCCATCGAGAGGAGTTCTTCGACGGCCTGTTCTTCGCTCAGGAACTCTTCATCGACCAACTGCTCGAACTCGACGAGGAGTTCGTCCGGGAGATTGACTTCTACGACTGGCATGGAAACTGCTTCGTGCTCGATATACTTGAGCGACCGGGTGTGGGTATTCTGTGCGTCGATGAACGTCGCCGCCGCCTCGAAACTATCAATGTACGGATACAGCGAACTCAAAAGTGATCGCAGTCGCGGCTTTGGCGCACAAAAGTGATACGACACTTTTGAAACCATATTGATTGTTCTGGCTAAACAGACACCCATCGCTCGACGAGCCTCATCCGGCGACGACAGTCGCAATCGCGTGTATTATACCCGCCGGGGCGGACGGTCAACGCAACGCGGACGACTGCGCCGTGTTCGCGGCGCACGACATCAAAACGAGGACCACGACGTGACACGCAACACAGACGAAGCGGGAGACGAGACTACGGGTCCGCCAGCGACGCCCGAACTCGGTTGGCTTCCGGAGCGAGTCGAGTTGCCGAGCGACGAGTGGGTCATCTACCCGCCGGGAGAGCCTCGTCCGGCGAATTTCGCCCTGCGATTCGAAAAGACCACGCCAGCGGTTCTCGTCGGAACCGAATCGGGCGACGCTCCCGGCGTCCACGTCCTGCCGCACCCCGGCGGACTCTCCGTGTCCGCCCGCTTCGGGGGTATCGTCGATGGTTCGGTCCGCGAGTTCGACGCACCACGGTCAGCCGACGAACGGACGAGCGTCGTCGCGTGGGTCAGAGAGTTAGTTTCACGAATCGACGTACGCACGGAAAAAGCGCGCATCGAGGCCGCGTGCGCGCCGGTTCCGAACGCCGGCGACCGCGCGGCGGCGGTGCTGTACGAACATTTCGGCAGTGCCGACCGGGTCGCCGCCGCAATCGTCGAACGGGACACCGCCGCGCTCCGCACGCTCTCGGGAATCGCCGAGCAGACGGCGAGCGAACTCGTCGTCCACTACGGGACCGACGCGGAGTGGGAGTACTATCGCCGAAAACAGCACGATTCGGCCCCGTGAACGGATTGTCCGTCCGCCATTCCAGTCAGCAAAATGACTCAAATCGTAATTTGACTCTCACGTAGGGTTATTCTCCCGGCGGCCAACCGTCCTCGTGTATGCCTCCAACACGGCGCTCCCTGATTCGTTCGACAGCCCTTCTCTCGCTCGGTCTCGCCGCCGGGTGTCTCGGGGACGGCGGGCCGGGTGGCACCGCGAATAGCACCGAACCGACGACCGACACTGACGCGACCGAGACCCAAGAGCCGACAGAGATGGACGACACGAACGAAACCGACGGCGACGGAACCGGAACCGAGACCGACGACGCAGACGGAACACAGCCCGCGAACAGTCCACTGCTCGCAGTAGTGGACGCGGACGACGCGCCGGACGTTCCGGTCGAACACGCAGTCGAAGTCACCGAGGCGACGACGACCGACGAACACCCGCCGCAGATTCGAGTGACGGTAACCAACACGAGCGACAGCGCCGTCCAACTCGGCGACGAACGAGACGTCTTCTTCCGGTACGTCGCGGACGATTCGGACGAATTGACCTTCCTTCCTCCGGAAGACGACTACCCCGCTGACCCCGGATGTTGGCGTCTCGAAGACCCACTCATGGTGACGTCTGATTACCGGACGTTCTCCCTCGATGCGGGTGAGTCGCGCTCCAAACGTGTGGACCTCTACGGCGCGGCACCGAAGAAAGGCGACTCGAAGACGTGTCTCCCCCTCGGGGAGTACCGCTTCGAGACTAACTTCTCGACCGGCGTGGGAGAAAATCAGACGGAACAACAGGCGACGTGGGGCTTTTCGGTTTCCCTCGAAGCACAGGACGACTAAGCCGACCGTCGTGTCAGCCTGTGCAGGCGTGTGACAAACCTCATATCCCCCGCTCGGCGAACTACGTGGTATATGGTGACGAATCGTATCACGGTCTCGCTCGACGACGACGCAGAAACTGCTCTCGACAGTCTCACGCGGCGAACCGACAAGCCACAGAGCGAAGTCGTTCGGAACGCGCTCACGTTTTATGCGGCTAACTTCGAGGCGGCGACGACGGAAGCGAGCGCCAACCTCGAAGCCTACCACCAGATGCTTTCGAGCGGCGAGCACGTGCTTCTCGACATCGACTTCTTACACTGTTTTCTGGACTCCGTCGAGGACGCCGAGGGCGACCCGGCCCCGGCGTTTGTCGAGGCCGCAGACCGCGTCGCTTCGTTTCACGCCCACGAGTACGAAGAGCGGTTCGACTCTCTCGACGAGATACTCGACTGGCTCTCGTTTTGCGGCTTTCTGACCGTTCGTGCGTCCGACGGTGACGTGTATCACGTTGTCTTCCCCACGGAGTCGGTCAAGTGGTTCATGACGTGGTTTATCGAGCAGAGTACCGAGCGTCTCCCGTTCGACCTCGACGTCGAAGAAGGCGTCTCGAAGGCGATTCTCACCGAAGTCCGGTGACGTCTGTCGTTCGCCTTCTCGGACGCGCTTCGCCCGCACGGATTCACACGAGTTCATACGTCTTCATACGCGCTCTCCCTTCCATACACGGCGGTCTCAAGCGGGTTTTATATACCAAATCGTGATTTGAGAAGACACACCATGGGTGGAATCATGAACATTACTGACCGGCTGAAATCGGTTGGACCCGGCGCGATGGTCGCCGCCGCGTTCATCGGTCCCGGAACCGTCACGACGGCGAGCGTCACCGGCGCTCGCTTCGGGTACGCGCTCATCTGGACGATTGTGTTTTCGATAATCGCAACGATTGTGCTACAGGAGATGAGCGCCCGGCTCGGTCTCGTCTCGGGCGACGGTCTCGGTGAGGCGCTTCGAGACCAGTTCGACAACCCGGCGGTTTCGCTGGTCAGCGTGGCGCTCGTCGTGAGTGCAATCGGCATCGGTACCGCCGCTTACGAGACTGGGAATATCCTCGGCGGGGCGGCCGGTCTCGAAGGGCTGACTGGCGTGAGCGCCAACGTATGGGGACCGGTTATGGGCATCTTTGCCGGCCTGCTACTGTGGACCGGCAAGTACAAACTCATCGAGAAGGCGCTCGTCGGTCTCGTCTCGATAATGGCGGTTTCGTTCCTCATCGACGCCATCATCATCGGTCCCGACCTCGGCGCGCTCGCCGGGGGATTCGTGCCGAGCGTCCCTGAGGGGTCGGAGTTCCTCATCACCGGTCTCATCGGAACGACCGTCGTCGGGTACAACCTCTTTTTACACGCTGGAAGCGTCCAAGAGCGCTGGTCCGGCCCGTCCGAACTGAACGAATCGCGCGCCGACACCGTCCTCTCTATCGTCATCGGCGGCCTCATCACTATCGCCATTCTCGTGACCGCCGCCGCGGCGTTCCCGGTCGGCACCGACATCGAGAACGTCAGCACGATGGCCGAACAGATCGAACCGCTCGTCGGCACGCACGCGAAAGTACTCTTCGCCGTCGGTCTGTTCGCCGCGGGGTTCACCAGCGCGACGACCGCGCCGCTGGCCGGTGCGTACGCAACCGCTGGTGCACTCGGTTGGGAGACCGACCTCTCTTCGACGAAGTTCCGCGCGGTGTGGGGGTCGATTCTCCTCGTCGGCATCGTCTTTTCCGGGCTGGGATACAGCCCGGTCGAGGCGATTCTCTTCGCACAGGTCGCAAACGGCGTGTTGCTCCCCATCGTCGCCGTCTTCCTCATCTACATTATGAACGACCGAGACATTCTCGGTAGCTATGTCAACAGCACGACACAGAACATCGTCGGCGGACTCGTCACGCTCATCGTCGTCTGGCTCGGTTTCCGGACCCTCTACACGGTCGCGGGAAGCGTAGGGGTGTTCTGAATGGCAGACGAGACACGACTCGGCGTCGATGTCGGTGGCACGTTCACCGACGTTGCCCTGTTGACCCGCGACGACGAACTCGTGACCGCGAAAGTCCCGAGCACCGACGACCAGAGCGTCGGCGTCATCGAGGGTATCGAGAAAGCCTGCGCCGAGGCGGGCATCTCCCCGGCCGACGTGGACGCGTTCACGCACGCGATGACCGTCTCGGTCAACGCACTGCTCGAAGACGACGGCGCGAAGACGGCGCTCGTCACGACGGCGGGCTTCCGCGACGTGCTCGAAATCGGCCGCCAAGCCCGCCCGGACCTCTACGACGTGACCGCGACCAAACCCGACCCGCTCGTCCCGCGCCGCCGACGCTTCGAGGTCGAAGAACGCGCGACCGTCGATGGTATCCAGCGAGCGGTCGAACCGGACGCGGTGGCAGACCTCGCCGACCGCATCCGCGACTCCGGAGCGGAAAGCGTCGCCGTCAGTCTCTTACACGCCTATCAGCACCCCGAAAACGAGCGGGTCGTCGCCGAGGTTCTGCGCGACCAACTCGACGTGCCAATCTCGGTTTCGCACGAAGTCCTCGCCGAGTTCCGGGAGTTCGAGCGCACTTCGACCACCGCGGTCGATGCCTATGTGACGCCCGCAATCGACGCCTATCTCGGCCGACTCGAAGCCCGCGCCGATTCGCTCGGGGTCCCCGAACCCCGAATTATGCAGGCAAACGGCGGCATCGCCCCGACGAAGACGGTCCGAGAACACGCCGTCACGACGACCATGTCCGGTCCCGCCGCGGGCGTCGTCGGTGCCGCAGAGACCTCGACGGCCGACGGTCTCGACGGCCTCGTCACCTTCGATATGGGCGGCACGTCGAGCGACGTGAGCCTCGTCCGCGACGGCGACGTCGAGCGGACGACCGACACCGAAATCAACGGACGACCCATCAAGACGCCGATGGTCGATGTCGAGACTGTCGGCGCGGGCGGTGGCTCTATCGCGTGGGTCGATGCTGGCAACGCACTCCGCGTCGGCCCGCGGTCTTCGGGCGCACAACCCGGCCCAGCGTGTTACGGTCGCGGCGGCACCGAACCGACGGTGACAGACGCCAACGTCGTTCTCGGTTACATCGGCGGTAGTTCCGCGCTCGGCGGCGAACTCTCGCTCGACGCGTCCGCGGCCGACGACGCGCTCTCGTCGCTCGCGGCCGACGCCGACCTCGCGGATTCGCTCGAAGCGGCCCGCGGCGTCTACCGCGTCGCCAACGCCAACATGGCGCGGGCGATTCGGTCGGTGACGGTCGAACGCGGTCTCGACCCGCGCGGATTCGGTCTCGTTGCGTTCGGCGGTGCCGGTCCGATGCACGCCGCGGCGCTCGCCGAAAGCCTCGGCATGGAGACCGTCGTCGTGCCCCGGGCTTGCGGCGTCCTCTCGGCCTACGGCCTGCTCGCGGCGGACGAAAAACACGACTCCGTCCGGACGTTCAGGACGGCGCTCGACTCGCTCGACGCGGCGGCAGTCGAGACAGCCTACGACGACCTCGCGGACGAGGTGCTCGCGGACGTCGCCGCCCCCGAATCGGCCGTCGTTCGCCGCGCCGCCGACCTCAGATACGTCGGCCAGAGCTTCGAACTGACCGTCCCAGTCGGCGACGCGTTCGACGCGGTGGCGGTCGAACGCCGATTCCACGAGGCACACGAAAGCGCTTACGGCTACCGGCTATCTGACGCGGTCGAACTCGTCAATATCAGGGCGACAGCAGTCGTCGCGCGCGAGTCGCCGTCGGTCGCCTTCCGCGGCGGCACCGACGCCCGAACGGGAACCCGCGACGCCTTCTTCGGAACTGGGTTCCACGAGACGCCCGTCTACGACCGCGACCGAATCGAACCGGAGACCGACATGTCCGGGCCAGCGATTCTCGAACAGGACGAGAGCACCGTCGTCGTCCCGCCGGGCTGGCACGGGACCGTTCGCGCGGATGGCACGCTCGTCTTGACCGCCGGGGGTGACGACGAATGACCGATATCGACGCCATCTCGCTCGAAATCATGCGCAACCAGTTCGAGAGTGTCGCCGAAGAGATGGGGCAGGTACTCATCACCTCGTCGTACTCGCCGAATATCAAGGAGCGCCGAGACTGTTCGACCGCGCTTTTCGACGCCGACGGGCGACTGCTCGCGCAGGCCGAACACATCCCGGTCCACCTCGGCGCGATGCCCGAGGCCGTGAATACGGTGCTCGAATACGACCCGAAACCGGGCGACGTGTTCGTGCTCAACGACCCCTTCGAGGGCGGGACGCACCTGCCGGACGTGACGATGGTGTCGCCGCTGACAGTCGGCGACGACGTACTCGGTTACGCCGTCTCCCGCGCGCACCACGCCGACGTCGGCGGCATGACGCCCGGCAGTATGCCCGCCGGTGCCCGTGAAATCTACCAAGAGGGCCTTCGATTGCCGCCGGTCCGACTCGTCACGGGCGGCGAGGTCAACGACGACGTGATGTCAGTCCTCTTGGCGAACGTCCGAAATCCGACCGAGCGTCGCGCCGACATTCGAGCGCAAATCGCCGCCAACGAACGAGCCGAGGACCGCCTCACCGACCTCGTCGGTGAACACGGACGCGAGCAGGTCGTCGCCGCGTTCGACGCGGTGATAGACTACTCGCGTGACCGGGTAACCGCCGAACTTCGGGACCTCCCGGATGGCGAGTACCACGCCCGCGACGTGCTCGAAGGCGATGGCGTCACTGACGACGACATCCCCATCGAAGTCCGTGTCACCGTCGCCGGCGAGTCCGTCACCGTCGATTTCGAGGGCACCGCCCCGCAGGTCGCCGGTAACGTGAACGCGCCGTTCGCCGTCGCAAAGAGCGCGGTCTACTTCGTCGTTCGGTGCGTCACGGACCCCGAAATCCCGCCGAATCAGGGGTGCTACGACCCGATAGACGTGCGCGTTCCCGACGGCTCGCTGTTGAATCCGCGTCCGCCGGCGGCAGTCGTCGGCGGCAACGTCGAAACCAGCCAGCGCGTGACGGACGTCGTCTTCACGGCCTTTGGGTCTGCGGCACCCGAGCGCGTCCCCGCGCAGGGCCAAGGTACGATGAATAACCTCACTATCGGCAGTCGCTCCGGGGGCGAAGACGGGTTCACGTACTACGAGACCATCGCCGGCGGCTTCGGCGGCCGCGCGAGCGGCGACGGCATGGACGGCGTACAGGTCGGTATGACGAACACGCTCAACACGCCAATCGAGTCGCTCGAAGCCGAGTACCCGCTTTTCGTCGAGCGGTACGGTCTCCGCGAGGACAGCGGCGGACGCGGGATGCACCGCGGCGGTCTCGGCGTCGTTCGGTCGGTCACCGTCGAGGCGGACGCGACCGTCTCGCTTTTGACCGAGCGTCGTCGAGTCGCTCCGAAAGGCGTCGGCGGCGGCGGCGACGGTGCCGTCGGTCGGAACGTTATCTCCGACCCGGATTCGGACATCTCAGAGACGGTCCCCGCGAAGGTGACCCGCGACGTCGCCTCGGGAACGACGGTCACCGTCTTCACTCCCGGTGGCGGCGGCTACGGCGACCCTGCCGACCGCGACTCGGTGGCTGTCGAGCGGGACCGAGCCGACGAAAAAGTCTCGGACTAAAATGAAACTATTCTGGTAATTATTTGGAACACTATTTGATACTCTATTAATGTCGTCGTATTTAATTTCTGTAGTCCTCAAAAAGCTCAGCCTGATATTTTAATCGCCTTCGTTGAATTTCTATCGGCCATACAGTTATATCCTAACAGGCGTACTAGTTCGTGAAACAGCCGTGAACTCGCGTCCGAACAACCATTCTTCGAGACCCACCGATGAGTCGAGATAGCGCTCGAACCCGCGAACGTCTCTATGCGACGTTTGCCGACTCCTCGCTCGATTTCGAACAGGTCGTCCAGCGGTCGCTCGAAATCGTGGCCGACTTCATCGGTGTCGAGTACGGGTTTCTCACCCGCATCACCGACGGTGAACAACGAATCGAGCAAGCGATTGGTTCGCACGAACTCCTCCAGCCGGGTGAGTCGTGCCCGCTGGAAAACGCCTACTGCCGCCGGACGATAGCGATGGACGAGGCGCTGAGCGTCCAAGACGCCAGCACGTCGTCGCAAGTCTCGACCCGCGCGTTCGAGACGTTCGACCTCGGGTGTTATATCGGTGCGAAAATCACGGTTGACGGCGAGGTTTACGGCACTGTCTGTTTCGGCGACACGGACTCCCGAGAGGAACCGTTTTCCGAACAAAAATCGGTACTCGTCGAACTCCTCGGGCAGTTGCTCTCGCAGGCTCTCGAACGCCGCGCGTACGAAACGAAACTCGAAGACCGAAACCGACGCCTCGACGCTGAACGACAGCGATTCAAGAGAATCACCGAGACGACGTTCGACATCATCTACCGGATCGACTTGAGCGGCACGTTCACCTACGCGTCCCCGTCGGTGGAACGAATCACCGGCTATCGGCCCAAGGAGTTGCTCGACACGGAATTCATCGACTACATCCACGAGTCGTCGGTTCCGAAGGTGAGAGACGCGTTCGCGCGCATCTTAGACGGCCACTACGTCGAACAACTGGAAGTCCAGTTCGATACGAAACACAACGGACCGGTGATGCTGGAAATCAACGCCCGGCCCGTCTACCAAGACGGCGAACTGTTGTTGGTTCAGGGCGTCGCCCGCGACATCACGAGGCGGGTCGAACAGGACCGCGAACTGCGGATTCAACACCGTGCTATCGAGGACACGCACATCGGTATCACGATTGCCGACGCGACGCTTCCGGGATTCCCAGTCGAGTACGTAAACGAAGCGTTCGAGCGACTGACCGGCTACGCGTCCGGTGAACTGGAAGGTCGGGCGTACTACGCGTTTTTGCCGGACGATATCGACTCCGGCGTTCGGGACGAAATTCAGGACAGTCTCTCTTTGTCACAGTCGATTACATTCGATCTCCTTATCGCTCGCAGAGACGGCACACCGCTTTGGTGTCGAACCACGATTAGCCCGGTCACCGACGACCACGGGGGCGTGACCCACTTCGTCGGCTTCCACGAAGATATCACAGAAGAGGAACGAACCGTTCGCCTCATCGAACTGCTCAACCGTGTCTTACGACACAACGTCCGCAACAGCATGAACGTCGTTCTCGGGAACGCCGAGTTACTGCGCGAGTCGCCAGTTGCCGAAAATATAATCGAACAGATACGTCACAGAGCGGAGGCGCTCGTCCGGCTGAGCGACCGAGCGCGCGAAGTCGAAGAGTACGCACAGCGAGACCGCAAGCCGACGCGACTCGACCCGTTTACGCTCCTATCCCGCATCGTTAAAACTCACGAACGAGAGTATCCCGACGCTTCAATTGAGGTGGACGTGAGGACGACCCATGATATCTGTGCGGGGAGTGAACTCGAACGAGCGGTCTCGGAACTCGTGACGAACGCCCTTTCGCACCACCCCACAGACTCGGCGCAGGTGCGTATCTCGGTGTTCGATTCGGGCGAACAGGTCTGCATCGAAGTGACCGACGACGGCCGGGGTATCTCACCAAGCGAAACGGCTTTCGTCGAGGCAGGCCACGAGACGGAGTTAGAACACGGCAGTAGTATGGGGTTGTGGCTGGTCAACTGGATTGTCACTCGCTACGGTGGGTCGTTCCAAATCGGGTCGCTGGACGATGCGAGTCAAACAGGAACCCGTGCGACGCTCCGTGTTCCGGGCATCGACGAGGAAACGACTGTCGAAGCGGCCGCACAACCGCCAACGGCGCTTTTCTGGTGAGCGAACGGTTTGGCAGGCTCTCGACTAAACTGTCTCTGTGGTGACGTTCGTGTTTAGCGTCTGTGTGCGACCGCAAGGCTCGACTCGTAATCCGAACCTGAGTTGTTCGCTACCGGTGGTTCGCGTGGGGTATCCCTCCTACTCCAATTCGCTGGGCTTCTTGGGTTGGTACCGTGTCTCTGTGGCACAATTGTCAGATTGGGCTTAATCATACAATAGTGATTGTTTGAACAACTGGGCACTGTCTAGATAAGGGACGAGCAGGTCGAAGAGTTAGTGATCTATGCTACCCTCAAACCTGCTCAAAGAGGGTTTAGAGACTGCTACGCTTGAATGTTGGCAGCGAGAGCGGACGGCGACGCCCGTCCGGTACCGAGACTGGCGAGGAGTACACCAGGGGATAGTACGAGCGGGCCACATCGAGATGAGTGGCATGGTCACTACTCAGTTGAAACCTTTGCCCGCCGATATGGACCTGACAAGACACCACTGAAGCGGCGGGTTCAAGTATTCTGGACACCCAAGCGGCCCAGATCATCTGCTCTGGCGACTACAGAGACATCTCATACGGACCAGACTGGTACAGGCAGTGCAAATGTGCGCTGGAATGAGACCACTTTGAGTGCCAGAGTCTGGGCTATACGATTGACCGAAAGACCCACCGCGAACGCTGGGGTCCCGACCTGAACGTCCATCGTGACTTCCGGGAGACCTTCCACCCAATCAGACTACTGGCCGTATCTGTAATACTTTCTCAACTCAGACGTTATTGTTCTGGGAGTGAGTCGTTCCCGTAATCAGTGTAAATATTGACTTCTCCCGAATCACCACCATCGAATTTGATTTCAGGGAACGCATTATCAATCTGGATACACCCAGTTCCTGGAATTAAGGCACACTGCCGGAACTTGTGCTTTTGGACCGACACCAAGTACTCGATTTCCCCCCCAGTGGTCTCATCTTCACGAACTTCATCCGTGACCTGTTCTACATGCTTCCATCCGGTGTAGGTGTGGGTCGGTGAAGAGTAGCCGCTGACGTTCGAGACAGTCCTCGCCTCCTCGTCGAAATCCCAGTTTACCACCGATTCGAACGCATACAATCTATTGCCCTGTCTGTTCACGGCGGTTATCGTCGCCTCTTGGTGACCCGGCCAACTATCTTCAGTGAGCCCTTGTGTTGAAAAACCAGACTCTGTTGAAGAGCTCGATCTACTTTCACCGTGTTTGGTTACTATAACATCCACGGGCTTCAACGCCTCATGCACGGCGTCTCTTTGCTTCTGGGAGAGGTCTCCCATAAGGCTTCGTGCTTCCTCCTCTGAAATATCTCCAATTGCGTCAACGAATCGGTCAACGTCTCTCTCGTTGTCCGGATCAAAGTCTGTAGAGATAGCGCCACTATTCCTGTTACGCTGTCGGGCTGAAGCCATCCCAGCTCCAGAAAGGACCGCTGAAGCGGTACCAATATGCTTGAGTACGGAGCGGCGCGACGGTTCATAGCTATTATCTTCTTTTTCCATCTTCAAACAACAATATAAAATGATGTTATATAAGAATGCCTATTTGTTGTTGATTTAATATCTATTGTGGGGTGTCATATTCACGATTGCCCAAATTTTATACCAGTTTGGAATTCATATCTGAGCATGGAGTCAAAAAAATTAGGAAAATATCTCTTAGGAGTTGTGTTACTTGTAATTACTGCTGGTATAGGACTAACAGTAAGTGGCATGGCCGTATTCTAAATTCGGAAGGTGGCCACGCCAGTCAGGAAACTCAAACTGGGGGGTCTATCCTCCCGAAATGAGATGTACAACCAACTGGAAGAGATAGAATCATCCACAAGTGAATTCTGATCCTTCACAGCCACCCATCATTTTCACGTTGCATCTGGCGCAGGTGTAGCACTGCCGAAATACGAACTACGTCACCACTTTTCAGGCGCTCTACGCTACGATTCCGACAGAAGAGGGTAGAATTCAGACTACAACAGAGTGTGAGTCGTCTCTCCACGTCTCCCGTATCCTCCTGCTACCGCTCTTTTTGACATTTAATTCGGCTAATATCGGGTGGTTTATCCATCCGTCACGCACATTTTCGTTCTACCATTGCGGTCGTCGTTTCGTCGAGAATATTGTAACGGGGAGGGGATGCGACCGACGTACCTCTCACGCGATTTGCGTCGTTTCTAGTTCGATCTCCACTTCGATATTATCCAAGAAGGATAGGGTGCAAACGCCGCTGACTCTTTCCGGCCGAGGGGCCGTCAAGCAATGACAGTCTACAGCCAATATACCAGAATTGGGCACTGTCTAGATAAGGAACAAGCAGGTCGAAGAGTTAGTGATCTATGCTACTCTCAGCCCTGCTCAAAGAGAGTTTTAGACACTACTACGCTTGAATGTTGACAGCGGGGGCGGACGGCGACGTGACGAGACGCAAAGCGTCTCGTTCGCACACCAGAAATCTTCGATTTCTGGGGACGTTCACGAGAGCAGTGCTCTCGTGCAGCCCATCAGAACGCAAAGCGTTCTGAGGACGCCCACCTGGGCGTTCGCCGTCCGACTCTATATTGCCGGTCTTTCAATTAGAGAGATAAATATGATTCTCCGTCTACTCGGTGTGGAACGTTCGATTCAAGCAGTTTTTAGTGGGTACATGCATTGTGTGATAGCGTCTCAGGCCCGCCGAAGGCGACGCAGAGGCGGACCGCAGTCGACGAGACCGCTGTCAAAATCAACGGCGAGTGGTCTTGGTTGTACGCTGCAATAGACCTCAACACAAAAGTGATTCTTGACGTTGCGCTGTTCAAGCGTCATGGAACTGACCCGGCGGCTGCATTTCTCCACGGAGTCTGTGAGAAACACGACTGTTCAGAGACGATGTTTCTGGCTGATGACTTTGGACATCGGACTGCATTCTCTCGATTAGGGTTGAACGGTCCGGTTGACGACACAGACCGAAACCTGATTGAAAAGTGGTCTCGCACATTCAAAATGAGGGCTAACCGTTTCCACAATTCATGGGTTGGTAGTCGGCTGAGCGTTCGCAAGTAGCTTGCAGTGTTTGTTCATTACCATGATTTCCAACGACCGAATCAGTCGCTTGACGGAAGAACACCAGCTCAGGAGGCTAACTAGACAGTGACTTGTCCTTCTTTGTCTCTCCCTCAAATATACAAATCATCCGACTATTCAAAAGAATAGTAAAATAAATGACTATTACACATCGACCCCGAGATGTGTATCAGCTCTGCCGTTCACGAACTGCTTTCGAACCCATCCGATTCGACTCCCACACTGTTGACACTGAATACAGTCGCCTCTGAGTGATTTGTACCCCTGCGGACGACACCTATTACAGATGTATGAGTGTAATGGTTTGTGTCGGTAACGCAATCACAGCCGGCACAAAGCGGGCGACGCTGGCTCACCCGTCGATGGAACTGTACTCGTAGTACTGATTTCGGACCTCGATTTCGTTTTTACTGTACCGGAGGATGTTCAGCAGGTCGGCCATGTAGCCGGGCGTAAAGCGGTCCCGCGGACCTGTCACGCCGATAGACGCTTTGACGTTCTCGTTGCCGTCGAGAATCGGGACAGCGATTCCGCGAATACCGCGCAAGTGTTCTTCGTCGTCCATCGCGTACCCCTGTTGTCGGACCTGACTGAGTTCCCGCTCGAGGGTCGCAAGTGTGGTGAACGTCTGGTTTGTTCCCTTGGGGAGTCCGTGTCGCTTGACGATTTCTTTCCGCCGTTCCTCCGGGAGATACGCTAAAACCGCTTTCCCGAGCGACGTCCAGTGCATCTCGGTGTGGTTGCCGATAGGTATCTCGTCGGCGGCCGCCTTTTCACCGGTACTACGGAACAGGATGACGCGCTTTCCGTTCTCTTCGACGCCAGCACCGACGATTTCTCCGGTCGTGCTACTGAGTTCTTCGACCTTGTTTCGGAGAAGCCGAGCGATGTCCAGTCGTTGGCGGACGCTTCCGCCGATCTCTAAAAATCGAAACGACCGGCGGTACTGTCCATCCGTCTTGACAACGAACCCTTGCTCGACGAGCGTATTCAGGTGAATGTAAATCGTGCTCGTCGGGATGTCAACCGCCGCGGCGAGGTCGGAGAGTCCAGCCGGTTCTACGTCACCGAGCGCCGAGAGTATCTCGAACGCCGTCTCGACCGACCGTATCGTTTTCTTGTCACCGGATGGCATGGGGTGTGTTTTTTCCGCGTCTGTTGAAAAGCTTTCCTCAAATACGCAACTCTATTTCAACGCTATTGGAAATATGCTCTTGGGTAATCGAGATGGTTTAAACTCAGTTTGCTAACTCGGTAGTTTACAGATTTGATGCGTCTATCTTTCATGGTTATTGTTACCTCATCAAATCTGGTTGGCTGTACTGGTCGCGCTGAATCGTAGATAGATGCCCTTAGACTGGCTCTTGACCCATCCCCGGGAACTCACTGTCTGATTCATCATTTTCGACCATGTTGAAATGAGTCTCGACTCGCGGTAGACCAGCGATTGGCGACGGTCTCTATTGGTTCTGCTGTGGATTTGGGTATTGTACCGCTTGCACGCCAGTGCGCTGTATTTTGCTGTTCTGTCGGCCGACGTGGAAGCGTGGCGGGCTTGCTGGGTCCGAGTGGTTGCGGTCCCGGTCGGCCTTCCTTCCAGCGAGAGCGTTCAATACCGTTGGTACGACGGTTTTTGCAATCACTACCAACATTTATTATTCAGGATAGTGGAGTATGCGTCATCCTATATGAGTAAGGTTAGTCTGTCGAACGTTAGCAAAGTATACGACGATACTATCCTCGCGGTCGAGGAGGTGGACCTCACTGTGGAGGACGGTGAGTTCGTCGTCGTCGTCGGGCCATCGGGGTGCGGGAAATCGACGACGCTCCGGATGGTCGCGGGGCTTGAGACCGTCTCTGCGGGCGAGATATCTATCGGTGACACCGTCGTCAACGACGTCCGTCCGCAGGACCGAAACATCGCCATGGTGTTTCAGTCGTACGCGCTGTACCCGCACATGACCGTGCGCGAGAACATGTCCTTCGGGCTTCGACTCGCCGGCGAACCCGCCGCCGAAATCGAACCGCGCGTCGAGGACGCCGCGGAGATGTTGGAAATCTCGGAGCTTTTGGACGACCTGCCCAAGCAACTCTCGGGCGGGCAACAACAGCGCGTCGCGCTCGGCCGCGCCATCGTCCGCGACCCCGAGGTCTTCCTGATGGACGAGCCGCTTTCGAACCTCGACGCCAAGTTGCGGACGCAGATGCGCACCGAAATCCAGCGTATCCAAGAGAACCTCGGCGTCACGACCGTCTACGTCACCCACGACCAGACGGAAGCGATGACGATGGCGGACCGTATCGTCATCCTCAACGACGGCAAACTCCAGCAGGTTGACCCACCCGAGCGGTGCTACGACGAACCCAACAACAAGTTCGTCGCCGGGTTCATCGGGTCGCCCTCGATGAACTTCTTCGAGGTCACCGTTACCGAGACCAACTCGGGGGCGACGTTCGAATCGCCGAGTTTCGAGTTCACGCTCGACGTAGACATTCCGTCGGGAGAATACACGCTCGGCGTTCGCCCCGAAGACCTCACCCCCGACCGCGAAAGCGGCTACATCGACACGGTCGTCGATGTGGTCGAGCCGGTTGGCTCGGACAATTTTCTCTACCTCAAGACGGCTCGCGGGTCGTCTGACGTCGTCGCGCGAGTCGAAAGCGAGTACCGCCCCGAGGTCAGAGACGAGATTACGCTCGGATTCGAGACCGACGATATGCACCTGTTCGATACCGACGGCGCACGCGTCCCGGTGAACGAGCTACAGATCACGGATTCAGCATAACATGATGTACGATACTATCGGGCGCGGCGAGCACGAATGGGCGGGAATGACGGCACCCGAAGTCCGAGCTATCGGCTCCGAGCCGGGGTCGATTCTGGTGATTCCTGTCGGGAGCATCGAGCAACACGGCAACCACCTCCCGGTGGTTACCGACTCGCTTCTCGTCGAGGCGATGGTCGATGCCGCGATGGAACGACTCGACGACGTACCAGTCGCGGTGTCGCCCACGGTCTGGAGCGGATTTTCGCCTCACCACCTCACGTTCGGCGGGACGCTTTCACTCGATTTCGAGCACTTACGCGCCATCTTGGAAGACATCGCAACCACTGGTCTCGAAAACGGATTCGACGCCGTCCTGTTCGTCAATGGCCACGGCGGTAACGGCCCGCTCATCGGCTCTGTCGTCAGCACCGTCGGTGTCGATACCGACGCCGAAGTGCTCGGAACGACGTACTTCGAACTGGCGGCCGACCGAATCGAGGCGCTCCGCGACAGCGAGACCGGCGGGATGGCCCACGGCGGAGAGTTCGAAACGTCGCTCATGCTTGCGGTCCGCCCTGACCTCGTCGGCGACCCCGACGAGCGCGATGGCGAACCGATGGACGAACAGTACAGGTGGGCCGGACAGGACTTACTCGACGGCGGCTCTGTCGGCGTCTATCGGTCCTTCGACGCCTACTCCGAATCCGGCGCAATCGGGTCTCCTGGTGAGGCCAGCGCCGAGAAGGGGGACAGATTCCGGTCGATTATCGGCGACGAACTCGCATCCCTGTTGGCCGCGATTCACGAGCAGAACGCGTAACCGACGGCACGACAAATGACAAACATAGAATATGAATATAAAAAATTATATACACGGCAGTAAGTGGTAGCAATGATGAGAAAAGATACCAATGGGCAGTCTACTGAACAGACTCTGGACCGTCGCCGACTTCTACAGGCACTCGGTGCCGGTGGAACGATTGCTATCGCTGGCTGTACCGGCGGTGGGAACGGAAATGGCGGCAACACTGACACTGGGGACGACGACAGTAGCAGTGGGAGCGATGGCGGCAGTGACGGCGACGGTGGCCGGAGCATCCAACTCCTCACGATGGGCGTTGGCGACAACATCAAGCAGTTCTTCGAAGAGAACAACGCCGCCTTCGAGGAGGAACACGGCGTCACGGTGGAATTCACGAGCGTCACGTGGGACAACGCACGCCAGACCGTGAACAACCGCGTTGACGGCGGACAGGCCCCCGACGTGAGCCGCTGGCCTGCACGTTGGATTCCGCAACTCGTCGGGAAGGACGCGCTCGAACCGGTAGACGACCTGATGGACGGCGAATTCGGCGAGAAGTTCGCCGAGGGCGTCGCCAACGGGACGATGTACGACGGTTCCCACTACGGCGTTCCGTGGGCCGCATCGAACAAGTGTCTCTACTACAACAAAGACGTCTTCGAGACCGCCGGACTCGACCCTGAAAACCCGTCGTTGGACACGTGGGACGACATGCTCGCGGCCGCACAGACGATCACCGACAGCGACGAGGTGAGCGTCCCCGCGCTCGGACTCGCCGGCGCGGACGCCATCGAAACCGGGTCGCAGTACTACCACTACCACTGGTCGCACGGCGCGGACTTGGTGGACGACGATGGGATGCCGGTCGTCAACGGCGACGGCGCGGCCGAAGCCCTCTCGTTTTATACCGACCTCCACCTCGAACACGGTGTCACGCAGGCTTCGCCGCTCTCTTCGACTCGTCAGGACATCCGCCAGTTGTTCGAAAACGGCGACCTCGGGATGGTCATCGGCCACGTCTACACGGGACTCAACATCACCGAATCGCAGGAAAACGGCGACGTCGATTTCGACTACGGCATCGTGCAGGTTCCGCAGGGACCGGACGGACGATACAGTCTCTTTACCATCGACACGCTCGGCATCCTGAGCCAAAGCGAGCACAAAGACCTCGCACGGGACCTGATTCGGTTCTACTTCGACGAGGAACGGCGATTCCAGTACTCGAAACAAAAAGGGTTCTTGCCCGTCGTCGAATCGGTCGGCGAACGAGCGTACTTCTCCGAGTCGAAAAACTGGGCACCGTTCGTCGAAGCGGGACAGTACGCCCGCGCACGGCCGAAGCTGAGTAACTTCAGCCAGTTCAACGACCGGATGGTACAGGCGATTCAGGAGGCGCTCGCCGACCAAAAGAGTCCGCAGAAAGCCTTGGACGACGCCCAGAGTGACCTCGAAGACGCGATGAACTGATGAGTGGTACACATGAGCCTCGCTGAAGAATACTCCACGACGGACGGGGAGTCACGCCTCTCGCAGTCCGTCACGCACCTCAAGCGGAACCGGCGCGCCTACCTCTTGATAGCGCCCGCCGCGGTGTTTCTGCTCGCCGTCGTCGGCTACCCGATACTGGAGACGTTCCGTCTGTCGTTGTACCGCTCACCGGCCGACTCGACTATCGAGACGTTCGTCGGCCTGCAACATTACGCCGAAATCGTCAACAGCGACATCTTCTACCGACTCCTCTGGCAGACCGGCCGCTGGGTGCTTGCCGGCGTCGCCGGGAAGACGCTTCTCGGGTTGCTCATCGCGGTTCACCTGAAAGGCGATATCAAGGGCCGGAAGTTCTTCCGGACGGCGTTTCTCATCCCGTGGGGAATTCCGTACGCCATCTCTGCGGTCGTCTTCCGGTGGATAGAACACCCGCAGTTCGGCTACCTCAACGCGGTGTTGCTCAAACTCGGCGTGATAGAACAGGGTATCGGCATCCTCGGCAATCCCGACATCGCGTGGCTGGGCGTCGTCGTCGCCGATATCTGGATCGGAACGCCGTTCATGGCGATTATCTTCCTCGCCGGGCTTCAGTCGATTCCGCAGGACCTCTACGAGGCCGCCGCCATCGACGGAGCCGAGCGGTGGCATCAGTTCAGATACATCACGTTGCCGCAACTCAAGAGCGTCATCCTGATGGCGACGCTCCTCTCGACCATCTGGACGTTCGTCAGTTTCGACGTCATCTGGACGATGACTGGAGGCGGGCCGATTAGCACCACCGCCACGCTCGTCATCCACATCTATCAGGTCGGCTTGCAGAACGGGAACCTCGGACTCGGTGCCGCCTACAGCGTCATCGGATTCTTGTTCCTCCTGTTGTTCGCAATCGTCTATCTGCGGGTGTACACTCGCGGGGGTGACGAACTATGACGATGGCGGGCCACGGGCGGACTAGCCTTCGTCGGGTCAGAATCTACGGTGTTCTCATCGCACTGCTCGGGATTATGATGTTCCCGTTCTACGCGATGTTCTCCAGCACGTTCAAACCGGAGTCCGAGATTTTCTCGGCCCCGGCGACGCTGGTGCCGTCGGACCCGTCTGTCGGCGCGTACCTCGACGTTTGGACGCAGACTGACGTCGTGCTGTGGGTCGCAAACAGCTTCGTCATCTCGCTGGGGACCGTCGTCTTGACGCTCCTCCTCGCAATTCCGGCCGCGTACTCGTGTGCGCGGAACGACTTCGTGGGAAAGCGGACGTTCCTGCTCGCGGTCCTCGTCGTTCAGATGTTCGCACCAGTCGTGCTCATCGTCGGGTTATTCGACGTCATCACGCAGTTCGGGCTGTTCAACACCTACCTCGCTGTTATCATCCCCGCCGCGGCGTTCACCCTGCCGTTCAACATCTGGATGCTCTACGGCTACTTCAAGACGGTCCCAGTCGCACTGGAGGAGTCGGCCCGCATCGACGGAGCCAGCCAACTACAGGTGCTCACGAAGATCGTCCTTCCACTGACGAAGCCCGCGCTCGTCGCCAGCATCACCTACACGTTCCTGTACGCGTGGAACCGTCTGCTGTTCGTGCTGACGTTCCTCACCGACAGCGGGAAGTACAACATTCCGCGTGGTGTCTTCTCGATGGTCGGGGCGCTCCAGACCGATTGGCGGATGATGCTCACCGTTTCGGTCATCGGCATCATTCCGCTTCTCATCCTGTTTGCCTTCCTCGAACAGTACATCGTCGCCGGGATGACCGCCGGCGCAGTCAAGGAGTAACCCACTCCTTACACCTCGGCCGCGTTCACCGCCACCGGACTGACCATCCTCGGCACTCAGCACACGAATCGAACCACGCCTCCTCCCTTCACCGATTGCGTCACGCTCGTTGATTGTACTGCACTCGTTGACTGCACCGCGCTGGCTGATTGCACCACGCTGGCTGATTGCACCACGCTGGCTGATTGCACCACGCTGGCTGATTGCACCACGCTCGCTGACCGCTCCGCCGGGTGACCCGCTTTCGGCCGGCCTTCATATTTATTACCGGCCCAGGAGACGGATTCGTATGGAATTCGCTCTCTGGGCGTACCCGTGGGACCTGTTAGACGAGGGTCCGACGCGGGTGATGAACCGACTCGGCGAGCTCGGTGTCAGTGAGATAACCCTCGCAACCAACTACCATACTGTGCAAGCGTTCGCGCCGCACAACCCCGAACGCCGGACGTTCTTCGCGCGTGCGAGTTCGTACTTCGACCCCGGTGAGGGCTACGGCCGTCTGGAACCGGTGCCGTTCGAGGGGATGACCGGTGACTGGGTTACCGACATCGCCGCCGAACTCGGCGACGTTCGGTTGAACTCGTGGACGGTCGGCTGTCACAACTCCCGGCTCGGCATGCAGAACCCGGACGTGACGCTAACGTCGGCCCACGGCGACGACTTGGTGTTTGGGCTCTGTCCGTCGCATCCGGACGTACAGGAGTACCTCGTCGCACTCGTCCGCGACCTCGCCGCCCGCGAGCAGTTCGACCGCATCGAACTGGAGACGTTCGACTACTTCTACGGCACCGGGTTCGGTTGGCACCACCAGAAGATTCACGCTGAACTCGGGACGCTCGGCGAGTTCCTCTTTGGACTGTGTTTCTGCGACCACTGTCGAGCGGCCGCCGCAGACGCTGGCGTCGACGTCGACGACGTTCGAACCACCGTCGCCGACGCGCTCGATTCTGTCATCGCCGGTTCGACCCCGAACGACCTCGCACCAGAGTTGTGGCTCCGCGAACACGGTGCAGTCGCCGAGTACGTCGGCGTCCGAGCGGAGACGCTGGCGGACCTCTATGCGGACTTCGCGGTGGCGAGCGGGCAGACGCCGCTCGGCTACTACGTCGGCGCACCCGAACCCGGACGGGAATGGATACTCGGCGCGGACCTCGAACGGTTGTCCGAGCACGTCGATTACTACTGTCTCCCGGCGTACGAATCGTCGAAAAACGCGGTGATGGATGCTTACCGAACCGTGGATGCACTGGCCCCAGATGTGCCGCTTCACGTCGGACTCCTGCCGGGCCACCCGGCGATACACGACGAAGAGACACTCGTCGAAATCGTAGACGCCCTCCGTGAGGCGGCTGTTCCCCGCGTTTCGTTCTACAACTACGGACTGTTACCGAAGCAGTCTCTCGACTGGATTGGGGCGGCGACGAGCAATGGCACGTTGTAACAAACGATACTTTCTTACTGTGCCCCAGTACAACCATTGGTATGGAGATAACCGACGTGACAGCGGTTACTGTAGATGTTCCGCTGACCAGTCTCGACGAACCGTTGGGTATCGGCCCGTACACGACGAACCACGGCGAACTCGACTCGATGGAGCGCGTCCTCGTTCGCGTCGATACCGATGAGGGAATCGCCGGATGGGGCGAAATGCGCGTCTTCCTCTCGCCGGCCGCGACGGAGTCAATTATCGAAGACGGCGTCGGACCGCTGATTGCCGGGCAGTCACCATTCGAAATCGAACGCCTCCGCCGGCAGGTGTTCGTCGAGTACACGAACGTCGATATGTTCTTTGCCGCCGTCGAGACGGCCTGTTGGGACATCGTCGGGAAGGCGCTCGACCGCCCCGTCTACGAACTGCTCGGCGGGTGGACCGCGCCCACACAGAGTACGCTTCGGCACCGGGAGAACGTGGCTGGCAGCGACCCGACACCGCAAGACGTACCGATTGCGTTCTGTCTCGGCATCCTCTCGCCTGAGGAATCTCGCGTCAAAGCGCGCGAGGCGCTGACCGCCGGCTTCGACGTGCTCAAGACGAAAGCCGGGAAGGACTGGCGACAAGACATCGCCCGAATCAAAGCGATGCACGACGAGACGGACGGGCAACTCGAATTCCGCCTCGACCCCAATCAGGGGTGGACGCTCGACCAAGCGGTCCGCGTCGGAGCGATGCTGGAAGACGAGGGTATCTACCTTCAGTACCTCGAACAGCCGATTCGCGTCGATTCCCACGCGTCGCTGGCCGCGTTGCGACAGCGCCTCCGGCAACCCATCGCGCCGAACGAGGACACCTACATCTCACACAACATCTCGTCGCTCGTCGAGGCCGGTGCGATGGACGTCGGCGTCATCGACCTCACCCCGGCGGGCGGCATCAGCGGGATTCGTCAGCAAGCGGCGATTCTCGAAGACGCCGGCGTCCCGTTCACGCATCACTGCGCGTTCGACCTCGGGATTCGAACCGCCGCAATCCTCCACGCCGTCAGCGGTATTCCCGGCTTCTCGCTCCCACCGGATTCCACGTACTACGCGTGGGAAGACGACGTAATCGAAAATCCGTTCGAGGTCGTAGACGGCTGTCTCCCTGCCCCGAGTGGTCCGGGACTCGGTATCGACGTTGACCTCGACGCCATCGAAAAGTTCAGGATATAATGGGAAACCATGACAAGGTTGAAGGGATGCGACCGCATCGGTTCGTCCGCTATGGTTGAGTTATCACTACGAGACCGTCCGGCAATCGTCACCGGCGCATCCCGCGGTATCGGCCGGGAAATCGCGGCGCGGTTCGCCGAGGCTGGCGGTGAAGTCGCTATCTGCTCGCGCTCCTACGAGGACGTCGCGCCGGTGGCCGAAGAACTGACTGCCGCCCACGACGGCCGAGTCGTCCCCGTCGCGTGTGACGTCACGGAACGAGACCAAATCCGGACCCTCGTCGATACCGCACTCGACGAGTTCGGCGAGATTCGAGTCTTGGTGAACAACGCGGGCGGTTCTGACGAGCCATCGAACACCATTCACCGGTGCGATGAAGAGACGTTCGACTGGATGGTCGATTTGAACCTCAAGAGCCAGTTCCTGATGAGCAAGGAAGTACTTCCGGCCATGGTCGCCGCTGGCGGCGGGTCGATGGTTCACATGGGGTCTGTCAACGGGTTGTTCGGTATCGGTCTCTCCGGGTACTCCGAAGCGAAAAGCGGTCTCCTCTCGATGTCGCGCAATATCGCGGCGCACCACGGCCAACACGGCGTTCGTTCGAACGTCATCTCTGCGGGGACGATAGAGACCGCAAATCGGCGCGACGAGATGGAAAACACCGAGGGCCGGACGGGTGGTTCGAGCGCCCGAAATCGTTGGCTCGACCAGTATCCGCTCGGCCGGTTCGGAACGCCGGGCGAAGTCGCGGATACGACGCTGTTTCTCGCCTCCGAGCTGTCCAGTTTCATCACCGGCGAGAACATCGTCCTCGACGGCGGCCTCACGACGAGCCTTCCGACCTCGTTCATCAACGAGGTCTACCAGACCGACGACGTACCGACACGAGACTAACACGACAGACAACCAATGAGAGAGCTCACTACCGACAATGCACCAGACAGTATCGGACCGTTTTCACAAGGCGTCGTCTCCGGAGACCGAATTTACGTCTCCGGACAGGGTCCCGTAGACCCCGAAACGGGCGACGTTATCCACGGCACGCCGGGCGAACAGACCGAACGGACGCTGAAAAACATCGAAGCCATCCTCGAAGCGGCCGACGCGTCGCTCGCGGACGTGGTGAAAGCGACCGTCTTCCTGAAAGACATGCGGTACTACGACGAAGTCAACGAGGTCTACGGAGAACATATGTCGTCGCCGTATCCCGCTCGGAGCGCGGTCGAAGTCGTGAAACTCCCCGTCGATATCGACGTCGAAATCGAGGTCGTCGCCGAGGCGTGAACTGTCGGTTTTCTCCGTCATCGTCGCAGTTACGAGTCACGCGAGGCGGCGACCGACTCGGTGAATGACGAGTCGTTCGTAGTCGAACGAGCAATTCCCACCAGATGCGGCCACAGAGCCGGCCACGTCACTCTCTTTTACTCAGGCGTCGCGGGCGGTGGCGACAGCCTCGACGAACGCGCGAGCGTTCTCGGTGAGAACGCCGTAGTCGCCGCGCCCGATGGCGTCGCCGTCAACCAGTGAACTACCGACACCGACGGCGGTCGCACCGGCGTCGATGAAGGCGCCGACGTTGTCGAGTGAAACGCCGCCGGTCGGCACGGTTGGGATGTGCCCGAGCGGGCCGTGGAGCGACGCGACGAATTCCGGGCCGAGCGACGACGCGGGGAACACTTTCACCATGTCGGCACCGGCGCTGTACGCGTCAACCGCTTCCGTCGGCGTGGCGACGCCGACGACGGTTGGGACGCCGTAGCGATTTGCGGTTTCGATGGTCTCGGGGTCGAACGACGGGGTGACCACGAACTCAGCACCGGCGAGCATCGCCGCCCGAGTGGTCTCGCCGTCGAGAACTGTTCCGGCACCGACGGCAACCTCGTCGGGTGTGAACGTCGAAGAGACGTCTCGAATCATGTCGAGGACGCCCTCGGTGTTCGCCGTGATTTCGACGACCGAGACGCCACCGCGCTGAAGCGCGTCTACGGTCTCGATTGCTGTTTCGGGGTCCGCCCCGCGAATAATTGCGACGATACCCGTCTCTACGATTCGCTGGGCGACAGTCGTAGCCATTACGTGGTACAGGATGACGGCCCTCTTAATTTTCAGGGTTCAGTTCCTCTCTGTCCTTGTTCTCCGCCACGACCGCCCCGTAGCAAACATCGTCGAGAACCGAGGAATTATTCCGCGACTCCACGAGGCTCGGGTATGGTAACAGCCCCGCTGGAGTGTGACCGCTGTGACGACTGACCTCGTGACCTTCGGCGAGACGATGCTCCGTCTGTCGCCGCCCCGTGGGAACCGATTAGAGACCGCCGAGACGCTCCGATTCAGCACGGCCGGTGCGGAGTCGAACGTCGCAATCGCCGCGAGCAGACTCGGTGCCGACACTGTGTGGCTCTCGAAGCTTCCATCGACGGCGCTCGGTCGCCGAGTCGTCACCGACGTTCGTCGCCACGGCGTCACCCCGGAAATCGTCTGGACGGACGCCAACCGTCAGGGCGCGTACTTTCTCGAACACGGCGGCGACCCGCGGGGAACGTCGGTCATTTACGACCGCCGCGACGCCGCGGTGACGACGGCGACGCCCGACGAACTCCCGACCGAAGCCGTCGAGGACGCGACGTACTACTACACGAGCGGTATCACGCCGGCGTTGTCGGACCAACTCCGTGAAACGTCTCGCGTCCTACTCGAATTCGCGCACTCAGCGGGCGTGACGACCGTTTTCGACGTGAACTACCGGTCGAAGCTCTGGACGCCCGACGAGGCGCGAACCGCCCTCGACTCACTGCTCCCGTACATCGACGTGCTCGTCGTCGCCGAACGAGATGCGCGAACCGTCTTCGGACTCGATGGCTCCGCGTCGTCGATTGCGAGGCAGTTGGACGAGACACACGGCTTCGAGACTGTGCTTGTGACTCGGGGCGACGACGGTGTCGTCGCGGTAGCCGACGGGACGGTGACCGAACAGGGAGCGTTCGAAACCGAGACGTTCGACCCGATTGGAACCGGTGACGCCTTCGTCGGCGGCTATCTGGCGTCGCGGATTCGCGGTGACGCACTCGAAGACGCGCTCGAACAAGGTGCGGCGACTGCGGCGCTCAAACGAACGCTGGACGGTGATTTGGCCGTCGTCACGCAACAGGAGGTAGACCGCGTTCGAGCGCAGTCTGACGGTGGCATTAATCGCTGAACGGTCGGAATTCTGGTCGTCCGGAGTCCGTTTTCTATGGCCGGCTTCGATTCAGTGTCGATGTGGTGTCCCTGTTTAGGCTGTCGGTAAGCCGAGTGGCCATTTACTGGTGCAGTTAATTGGGCTGGCCGAACGGGACTTATGCGGTGGTATATTTAAACGAATTGGTGATCCATATCTGATTATTTTCTTGTTAATTCGTTTTTCTATCGTCTGTCTGTGTTGCCAGATTAGATGTGGATTTGTATTTTTAATACCATACTATATTGTGGAATGTGATGGTCTCTATTCCGTCAAGGAACTCTTTTGATATGGTCCAAATTCAAATATTTACGAGTAGTATTTGTAAACACTCCTCCAACCGCGTCACTTTCTTTGATACATTATTGTCGTATCTGTACAATTCTACTGTGCAACCGTTGATTCTGCTGAGCCGACCGACCAGCTCTCAAACCATGTAAGAATTTGAATAAATTGGTATGCGACGGACCGAGTCCGGTGTGGAATCACGACCGGTCTTCGATGAGCGTATCTACGGGGTTGTCGAGAATGAACTCGATGTCGTCTCCCGAGTTTCGGGTTCGATCTTCGAGGTCGGCGATGACGGATTCGGCCCGTTGACGGAAGGCACGGAGCGTCTGTCTCCCTTCTTCGGTGAGTTCGAGATACTGGCGGGTCCCTCGTCTGTTGATGGCTATGTATCCTTTGTGTTCGAGCGTCGATGTGACACGGTTGTCGAGGACGTTGTAATCTCCGTTCGTCGGCTTGTACCCCTCGGGGTCGCCATCGACGCGACCGTTCATGAAGTCGAGCCCGTATCGCGCCGCTTCGGTGATGAGGGTCTTCTTTTTCGCGTGTTTCGACTCCGTGTCGTGCCCTTCGATGAGTGCGAGCGCGGCGACTTGGTCGGGTGTCGGCGAGTTTATCTGATAGGTCGTCAAGAGCGACGCCTCCTCGAACCCTTCGGTGGCCGGCGTTTCGAGACCGTGCGGCCGGGATTTCGGATCGACGACGTAGGGTTCGGCGTCGGTGTGTTCGTCCATACACGCCATCGTCGCACCGATTGCCGCCCGCTTCGTTCCGGCGGTCACGTTGACGCGAACGAGGTCGTTCGGGTGCCAATCGGAAATCGTCGTAATCGCGCCCATCACCTCGTACATGTCGAACAAATCGACGTATTCGACATCGGGCGAACTTCCGACGATGTCGGTGATTCGCTCGATGACTGTCTCGTGATACGCCGGCCGGTCAACCGTCGGGTCCTCGTGTTCGAGCAGATATACGTGGTCGGGGCGGTCGGCCTCGACTGGACCCACGATGCGGTCGTGCTCGCGCCAGAGGGGGACGACGTGGACGCGGAGGTGACGTTCCATTTGATAACACTACTTTCCTGTCTGGTCGAAAAGTCATTCGATTGTGGGAGCGCGGATAACTGGCGTCCACGGGAGGTGTCGTCGGGTGGTACTCTCGTCGATACCGGCCCTCCATATCACGGTTCTTATCACATTCATCTTATTCACGTAAATCACCATAGTAGACGAGTAATCTCCAATTCATATCCCCGACTACGAATATTTGCCGTTGCCCCATGCGATGGGGGAACGGCCTGAAAGCCGGCCATGGCGGCGCGATGGGGTGCCTCTCGACTCGCGCCGGCTCGGCCGGGACGCCGCCGGACTGTCTCGCCACAGTTCGCTGTGGGGTTCGGTGATGACGACGCGGTGTCGTCACGTCCGTCGGCGTTTGCCCTCCCCAACAGTGGTCCCTCTCTTCGGCCCTCCCCTTCGGACCTCCTGAGTACCGGTCCGTTTCGGTCCGCCACTGGTCCTCCTGACCATCGGTCCTCCCCCCTTCCTTCACCTCGGTCCTCCGACCACTGTTCTCTGCTTCTGTCTCTGCGACACGAATTGTTATATATCCTCGACAGATTATGTGATACTAATGACGGTAGGTGGCCGTTTTACACGGCGGGCGTTCGCCTTCTAACCATTCAGCTACTGTCATTGCCCGATTTGCTCTCGCTCCGACGCTGAGAGAGGTATCTCTAATGTCACAGCAACATCCCCACGACGTAGTGGTAACGCTCCCAGATGGTTCCGAACTCGACGTTGCCCGCGGGACCACCGTCGAGGAAGTCGCCTATCGAATCGGCGAGGGTCTCGGCCGCGACACGGTCGCCGGTCTCGTGGACAACGAACTCGTCGCCGCCGAAACGCCGATTCTCGAAGATTGCGCTATCGAAATCGTCACCGAGCGCTCCGATTCGTATCTCGACGTCCTGCGCCACTCGGCCGCTCACGTCTTCGCCCAAGCGCTCCAACGACTCCACCCCGAAGTGAAGCTGGCTATCGGTCCGGCGACCGACGACGGCTTCTACTACGATGTCGCCGGCGTGGACCTCCACGAAGACGACCTCGACGAAATTCAGGCCGAAGCCGAGGCTATCATCGACGCCGACTACGATATCGAACGCGTCGAATGCGACCGCGGGGAGGCACTCGAATACTACGCCGACAACCCGTTCAAGTACGATATTCTCGAAACCGAAGCGGCGGGCGACGACCCGGTTCGCTTCTATCAACAGGGGGAGTTCCGCGACCTCTGTGCGGGTCCGCACGTCTCTTCGACCGGACGCATCGGCGGGTTCGAACTGCTCAACATCTCCGCGGCGTACTGGCGCGGCGACGAAGCAAACGAGACGCTCACGCGCGTCTACGGAACGGCCTTCGGAAGCGAACGCGAACTGGAGGAGTACCTCGAAATGCGCGCCGAAGCGGAATCGCGCGACCACCGAAAACTCGCCCGTGAACTTGACTTGTTCAGTATTCCGTCTCACTCGCCGGGGTGTGCCCATTATCACCCCAACGGGATGGCGATTCGGCGCGAACTCGAAACCTACGTCCGCGAGGTGAACGACGAACTCGGGTACGAAGAGGTGCGGACGCCCGAATTGAACAAGGCGGACCTCTGGAAGCGGTCGGGTCATTACGAGAACTTCCGAGAGAACGGCGAGATGTTCGCGTGGACGCAGGACGACACCGAATACGGTCTCAAGCCGATGAACTGCGCGAACCACAGCCACATCTACGACACCTCGATGCGCTCGTATCGAGACCTGCCGATTCGGTTTAGCGAGTTCGGAAACGTCTACCGTAACGAACAATCGGGCGAACTCTCTGGACTCCTTCGCCTGCGCGGCCTGACCCAAGACGACGGCCACGCCTACGTCCGCCCCGACCAGATTCACGAAGAGATTCTGAACATCCTCCACGCTATCGAGGACATCTACGACCACTTCGGTCTGGAAGTTCTCTACAAACTGGAGACGCGCGGTGAAAACGCCATCGGCGGTGAAGAGCTCTGGCAACAGGCGACGGACGCGCTTCGTGACGCGCTCGGCGCGAAGAACCTCGACTTCGACGTCGAAGCCGGCGAAGCCGCCTTTTACGGCCCGAAAATCGGAATCGACGCCCGCGACGCGCTCGGACGCGAGTGGACCATCGGAACCGTACAAGTCGATTTCAACATCCCACGTCGTCTCGAACTGACCTACGTCGGCGAGGACAACGAAGAGCACTATCCGGTGATGATTCATCGCGCGCTCCTCGGCTCGTTCGAGCGGTTCATGGGCGTCATCATCGAGCACTTCGACGGCAAGTTCCCGACGTGGCTCGCCCCCGAGCAGATTCGAGTGCTCCCAATCTCTGACGACAACCTCGGATACGCCCACGAAGTCGCCGCCGAACTCGGTGACGCCCGCGTCGAAGTCGAAGCCCGCTCGTGGACCATCGGAAAGAAAATCCAGACGGCTCACGAAGACCGCGTTCCCTACATGCTCATCGTCGGCGACGACGAGGAGGAAGCCGGAACCATCTCCGTCCGCGACCGAGCCGAACGCGAGGCCAACAACGTCGAGCGCGACGACTTCCGAGAACACGTCGAACGCGAAATCGAGCAAAAGCACCTCGAACCGACGTTCCTCGCGGGCAGATAGCGACGGCGGTTGCCAGACGAAACTTTTCTACTGATATGTAGATAAACCGCCCGACTACTCGGTGACTCACTCTTCTCGGTTCGTTTTTCTTGGAACGACTGCCTGCATTTCGTTCGTCCCTCACTCGGTCCCGCGTCCGTTCACTCCTCGCTACGACCGTCCTCGTCGCGCGCAAAATACGACTGCATGACCGCCTCTGACCGTCGCTCGCGCGCCTTCCGTTCTTCGTGGGAAATCTCCTCGACGCCCGGTGGGACCGTCCGGTTCCACGATTCGTAGTATCCCTCTGGGACGACCCAATCGTTGTAGAACTCCGGTCTTTCGGCTTCGATTATCGTCCTCGCAGTGCGAGCGCCCGCTCCGGCGTTGACGATTGCTTGGTGTGGTTCCCGTGCGATACGGCCTGCCGCGTACAGTCCAGTGACGGTCGTCCGCCCGGCGTCGTCAGAGCACAACACCTCGATGTCGCCGTGGTCTTCGACAGTTGTCTCGACGTCGAAGCCTTCGAGATACTCGATGCGCGACCACGACGTGATCAGCACGATATCCGTCCGAATCGTCGTGTCTTCCACTTCGACTGCGAATCGGGTGTCGTCGCCCGGGGAGACTGCCGTCACTGGCTTCTGGAGTCGGTCACATCCGCTCGTCGCGGTGTGATCCCGCATCATCGTCCGAAACACCGACGGGTTGACGCCGGCGGGGAACCCGAGATAGTTTTCGAGGTGCGCGCACTTTCTGAGTGTCGAGCGGCCGTCTTCGACGATGAGCGTCTCTAACTCCGCCCGTGCGGTGAAGACGCCGGCAGACGAGCCTGCTGGCCCGCCTCCGATGATGAGAACATCGTACCCGGGTTGGGCGTCGGACAATTCGATGGTCTGTTCTTCGGCCGTGGGTCGTGGGTCTGGGTACTCCATCTGATACGTAGGGTGAACGGCTGTCTTCCGTGCTGTTCGCAATTTCTCGGCGAATCGACTGCTGTGACGTCGTTATATGTTCCTGCACACTCCCGAATCGGGGAGTCCGACCGTTTCGTTCGGATACAACGTTTTGGCGGTCAGTTCGCCACCGTTCGTGACGAGAATACTGAGCGCCCACCACGAGGGTTTGTTGGGGTCGGAAAGCGACCACTCGTATTCGAGTCGTTTCTCGCTATCGAGCGAGACCGAAAGCGTGTACTCACCCGGTGTCTCGGTGACGCGTGTCTGTGCAGTCAGCGGCAACGAGGTTTGGTACTCGCGGTCGAGAACTGTTGCCCCACCGTCGTCGGTGACGGTCACATCGACCGTGTGGCCCCCTTCCTCTGGGTGGTCGTAGTCCGGTTCCGTATCGAAATCGTATATCTGGAACCGCGCTGTGGGGGTGTTTCCGGCCTCTTTCTCGGATTGTTCGACGCCGGGCCGCGAACACTGATAGTAGTTGAACGGGATTCGTCGGTGCGTGTCCGACCCGACGAAGTGGGCGATTGCCGATGCGTTCCGACTCGCACCGGAATTAGACCCATTGCGGTCGTAATATTCCGCCGAGCCAGTGCAGGACGACAGCAGATAGTACCCGCGGTCGGTGGTGTGTACGACGACGGCTTGCGCCGATTCGACGTCGATAGCTGTCGCCGCCCCGTTGCTTCCGAACCCGTGGACGAGTTCATTATACACGTACTGCTGTTCGTATCGCTCGACGAACGAGCGCGCGGCTTCGCGGTCCGAGACGCTGGCGGCGCTCGGCGTCGGGAGCGGTTCCGTCTCGGTGAAGACTGTCACGTTCGCTGGCGGTGTCGGTTCAGTCGTCCGTGTCCGCGTCGGTTCTTCCGCTGACTCGCGCTTGCCGAGACACCCGGTCAGCATACTCACGCCGCCTGCGACGCCTGCGAGGATATCGCGCCGTTTCATCGCTGTTCACCGCGACGGTGTCTGTGTTTGGCTCTGGACCATCGAGCGGGCATAGATGTCGTCTAGTCGTTCGGTGGGTTATTCATATTCCACGATTTTATAGCATGTCTGATACGAAGAGAGCTAAGACAGCACCGCGACCACGACTCGGGCGCGGAATATGCTCCTCGTTTTTCACTCTCTATCGAACAATACCAACCTATATCACCGATGAATTTCGTGTGTGACGTATGACCGTCACTGCGATGTTGAGCGTCTGTCCACTCGACGACCCGAGTGTCGATTTCGAAGCGGAAATCGCCAAGGCGATCGACGCGCTGGAGTCGTTCGACGTTCGATACGAGACACACCCCATGGAGACGACAATCGAAGGCGAGGACCTCGACGAGGTTTTCGCGGCGGCACAGGCGGCGACGGAGGCCCTCGACGCGAATCGAACGCTGACGAATCTAAAAATCGACCACTTCCGCGACCAAACACTCGCTGTCGAAACGAAAGTCGAGATGGTCGAAGAACACCTCGGACGGGACGCGCGCGGCGGACAATAATCGGTCCGCAATCGATTCTCAACCGAATTCTCCGTGTCGTGCCTGCGTTCACATTCTCATTCTGGTTATCGGCGTCCTCGTCTCGTTTCTCGCCTCTTGTACTGTCTCGTCTCCTCTCGTTTGCGTTCGCTGGCGCACGAGTGTGACAGCACTACTGGCGATACCGCGTTACCAGCCGTCTCATTATCGAAGACTCCGCTTTCCTGAGTAGGTCGGAGGCGGTACTCTCCGCACACCCGAGCGCGTGTGACACCTCTTCTAGTGTTCCCTCACGGGGTACGTCGTAATAGCCGAGTTCGACGGCGGCACGAACCGCTTCGAACTGCCGTTCGGTACAGTCGGTAGCGACAGTTTCGTGACGGCGGTCGAACGTCCCGACAGAGTGGATGCTCACGTCGATGCTCGGCGGGAGTCGCTCGATGAGTGTTCGGAGATCGGACCCCGCGCCGACGAGCGTCATCTCGAACGTCGCGTCGGCATCGTAGATAACCGGCGGGAGGACGACGAGATTGAGCGCGGTGTAAGCCTCGCGCCACGACCGGTCTTCGGGCCTGGCTTCCTGACAAATATAGACGTAAAATGACCCGTCGTCGATTGGCGTTATCTCGTACCACCGAATCGACTCCACCGATGCGAGCGCGTCTTCGTACGGTTCGCGCTCCGCCTCTACGTAAAAGAGTTCGTACTCTATCTCTCCGCCTGTCTCGACGTTCCACGACAGCAGTTCCTCGTATCGAACGATATCTTCCTCGCGGATGAATCGTTGCATCGGATGTAACATCCAATCCGGCTGATTGAGCGACGCCCGCAGATACTTCATGTCACTCGTTCGATTCCGACGTCACATTTAAACTAGCGAAGTGCGCCGCCGAAACGCCGAAACGAATTTCGCCTGTCTCACTAGCTGATGACAGTGTCACTCAGTGAGGCGTTGCTTGGCGTCGGAGTCGCCGCCGGAATCGTCAACCTCGTCGGTATCTGGTCGAGTATTTCGGGAGTGACGTCGTACTACCCACTCGGAGAGAAGAACCGCTGGTTCCACGTCTTTTGGGGTCTCACGCACACGTTGAACGGAACCTTACTTGGTGTTGGAGTCCTCCAGTTCGGTACGCTCGAACTCCCCTCTTGGTTGTTCGCGTTCGGTGCCGCGGCCACTATCGTGGGCACCGTCGTCGTACTCATCTCGACGTTCGATCTCGGCATGGAGCAGACGCAGGGTTTGGAAGGTGAGCTACAGACGAATGGGTTGTATCGCTACTCGCGGAATCCGCAGTACGTCGGGTATATCCTCACTACGGTCGGCTATGGGCTGATAGTCGGCTCGCCGTTTGCGATTCCGCTCTGCGGACTCTATCTGGCGTGGTGGTTCAGTTTTCCGCTCGCTGAGGAGCCGTGGTTACGAGAGCGGTACGGGGCTGATTACGAACGATATCTAAAGCGCGTCCCGCGGTTCGTCGGCGTTCGGACCGTGCAGACACTCCTGAATCAATGGGACGGCCGGTGGGCGAATTGACCTTCGCTTCGTACGAGCCGGTGACGGCCGGTATTCTGGTCGTCCTCGTTAGAAGTCTCCGTTGATGATGTCGGCGACGCGCTGACGGTCGAAGAGTTGTTCGTCTTCCGGAATTTCCGGGTACGCCCCTTCGGTGTAGGTCGGCCATTCGCCGAACTGCTCGGGATAGAGTTGCTTCGCGGTCATTTCGAGTTGGAACAGGTTCATAAGCGGACCTTGGTTCCGCCCACCTTGGGTGTAGATACGTTCGTTTTGGACGGCTGAGAGCGTCCTCGTCGCTGGGTCGCCGCCGAGACGTTCTCGAACCTTCGTCACGTGTCTGTAGTCAGACATCCCAGCGAGACAGAGGATCGCGTCCGGGTCGGCCTCGATGAGCGCCTCGAAATCGACCGTCGATTCGGTCTGTACGTCGGCGAAGACGTCTATCGCGCCGAGCGGTCGGGTGTGGGCTGTTAAAAAGCCCGGGCCGTTCAGCGCGTACACGTACATGCTGTCTTCCGACTGGGCGAGGATGACCATCGCTACCGTTGGTCGTTCGTCTTTTGGTGGCAGGTTCGACGAAATCGTCTGTACTAGGTCGTTGTGGACCGTTGCGAGCGCGTCGTAGCGCGCTTCGGCCTGAAAGACCTGTGCGACCTTCTCGAAGATTTGCCAGAGCGTGTAATACTCGTAGTCGTCTGCCCAGTCCGCCGGCGGCTCTTTGTTCGCGTTACTGAGCGTGTTTCCGAACCACGGGCCGACGTTTTCGCCGATCTCCTCGACGTCTTCGGTCCCCCACCCCTGCATCGTCGTCATGTACGCCGGGTCGGCGAGGTGAAGGTCGTTGTCGAGTTCGTAGAGGAGTTCCTTGCTCGGATTCCACGACCCGGGAAGACCGGTCCAGTCCGCGGACACGCCGTCGAGATGCGTGAGGAACTTGCTCCAAATTTCGCCGTTGTAGCCGGGACTGTACAGCATGGCCGACACGGCATCACCGTGACCGGCCGCAATTGCCATATCTGCGTGGTGCGGGAGAATCGTGAGCACGCGTTCCGGTGGCTCTTCGAACTCGACGGTGCCGGCTGGCGACATCGTCACCGAGTACGACGTTTTCTCGGGCGTATCGGTCTCTGTCGGTGCCGTCGTCGTCTCTGTCGATGTCGAAGTCGGTTCCGAAGATTTGCCTTCCGTACAACCGGCGAAAAGCCCACCACCGACGGCCGCCCCACCGTACTTCACGTAGTCGCGTCTTGTCAATTCGTTCCCGTTGGCTGAGTCACGTTTCACAGGTTTAGGCTAGCCTAAAACAATAAAGTCATTTCGATTAGTGTTCTGTGCAAAACGTGTCTTCAGCGGGTTAAAACCCGCCGTAGTGGTGTACTATCTCTCCGAATTGTTCACGTACGGCGCGGGTACGTGCCGTCTTTCCCCTGTGACTACTGGGTCAACATCACTCCCTCCATTGGCTGTTTTTCACATCGATTCCAAGGCGGACTCTTTGATAATCCGCCTCTCGACGCGGTGAAGAACACCGCTGGCGGTGGATTTGTTGACGTCAAACGCCGCCGCCAACTTGTCGGCGAACTGTGAGAGTCGCTCGTGAGCGGCCGTTACTTCGGTGTGCAACCAGCCGTTTTGCAATTGAGCCGGAGCGTTCAGCGGCGTTCCGGACACTCGACTCGCGCGATAGCCCTCCGGAACTGGTGTCAGTGCTCGAATCGACACTGACTGTGCGTCGCTGTGCTGGATATCGTGTGAACGCACTTCCGGTGCATCGTCGAACCGCCGAACGATAGCGTCCGGGTCTGTTCCTCGCGTCTCGACGATATCGAGCAAGCCGTCGTCGGTGGCTCCGGAATTGAGTTTCAGATGGACGCGGGGCATAATGTCCATCTAGCGGTGGCCCCCAACTATGTATCGTGGTGAACATGTCTACGCCAAGCTCAGTTGTCGTGCCGACGAAAGTATGTTGTATGCCATCTGCGACACCGACGGCCGAACCGAACGAATCGGCGCGCGTTCGAACCACTCGGCTGGTCAGCTACGGCGATGAGCGGTGAGTCGCCCAGTCGGTCGCTCGTCATCGGGACCGACCGCGGCATCTACCGTGCTCCGCTCGACGACATCGGCTACTCCCGGCAAGTCCTCGCACGCAACCGCGTCTTCCGAGTCCGTCGGTTCGGCGACGCACTCTTTGCGGCGACGCGTTCCGGTCTGTTTCGCTCGCGCGACAGCGGAAGGACGTGGACACCCCTCGGCATCCCGCGCTCTGCGGTCTATTCGGTCGTCCAGAGCCCCACCGGCGAGCGTTTGTACGCCGGCACTCACCCGGCGCATCTGTACGTCTCGACTGACAACGGCGGTTCGTGGCGCGAACTGGAGGGCTTTCGGGACGTCCCTTCCCGCGAGACGTGGTATACACCCCGCTACCGTGACAAAGCCCACGTCAGGAGCCTCGCGGTCCATCCCGACTCGCCCGACCGAGTGATTGCCGGCGTCGAGGTCGGCGGTGTTCTCGTCAGCGACGATTGCGGTGTGTCGTGGACGGAGCACAGAGCGGGACTCGAAACTGAGCGACAGGATGGACTCCAGTACGATGTCCATCACGTCCTCGCACTGAGCGGTGACGCGTTCGTCGTCTCGTGTGGGGGCGGACTCTATCGAACGCGAGATGCGGGGCACTCGTGGACGCGTCTGCCCGATTCCGACCGGCCGTACTTCCGGGAGGCGTTCAGTCACGGCGGCCGGTTGTACGCGGCGGCGACGCGGGGACCGTGGGAAAGCGAGATGGACGCTGTGCTGTTCGAGTCTGACGATGAGGGCGAAACTCTCGAAGCCGTTCCGTACCCCGGTGTTGGCGACGAGTTCGTGCTCGCGTGGGCGGCCGCTGACGACGCCGACAGTGCGGTGTTCGCAGGCACGCACACTGGCTCGGTTCTTCGCCGCGCCGACGATGCGTGGACGGCTCTCGGCTCCGTCCCGGCGAGGATTCGGTCACTTGCGGTGGTCTAACACAGTCCAAAGCCGTGCACAGCCACGAAAATTCGCAAAATACGGAGGCCCCCCGCGAGCGAGCGGTGCGTTATACTCGCGGTTCGGTCTCTTCGCGTCCGTCCAGCGACCGGTTTTTCAACACCGTGCCCGACTCGGTGTCGAAGAGGTGAATTGCACTCTCAGGGAGGCGCGCGACCACAGGCTGGCCGGCGTCGAGACTTCGCATTCCGTCTATCGTCGCCACGAGGTCCGTCTCACCGTCGGCCTCGAACGAGAGGTAGACGTTGTTCTCGTTACCCATCGGTTCGACGACGTCAACGACGGCATTGAAATCGTGGTCGCCGGAGCCGTCCGCGACGATTTCGACGTCTTCGGGGCGGATGCCGAGGGTGACGTGAGTGACGTCGTTGACGGTCTCGCGTGCCTCCTCGGAGAGGCGGTAATCGAACAAGTCACCGCTCAACCGGTCGCCCTGTACTTCCATCTCGAAGAAGTTCATCGAGGGTTCGCCGATGAACCCCGCGACGAACAGGTTTGCTGGCTCGTGGTACGCTTCGAGCGGGGTGGCGACCTGCTGGAGTTCGCCGTCGTTGAGGATGGCGATGCGGTCGCCCATCGTCATCGCCTCGGTCTGGTCGTGGGTGACGTAGACAGTCGTGACACCGAGTTCCTCCTGAAGACGCTGGAGTTCCGTCCGCATCTGCGAGCGAAGCTTCGCGTCGAGGTTCGAAAGCGGCTCGTCCATCAAGAAAACCTTCGGGTCGCGGACGATAGCGCGACCGAGCGCGACGCGCTGTTGTTGCCCCCCAGAGAGTTCGCCGGGCTTGCGGTTGAGCAGTTCCGCGATATCGAGCATTTCGGCGGTGTCGCCGACGCGAGACGCTATTTCGCTGTCGGGCATGTCCGTTGACTCTTCCAGTCCGAACGACATGTTCCCCTCGACGGTCATGTGGGGATACAGCGCATACGACTGGAACACCATCGCAATGTCTCTGTCTTGTGATTTGACGTTGTTAATCACCTGCCCATCCAGTCGGATGACACCGTCGGTGATCGATTCCAGTCCGGCGACCATCCGGAGCATCGTCGATTTCCCACAGCCAGATGGTCCGACGACGACGAGAAACTCTCCGTCATCGATGGACAGTGAGATGCCATCGACCGCGACGATTCGGTCGTCGCTTTCTTGATACACCTTCGTTACAGTGTCGAGTTCGAGTGTTGCCATCTTGGTATCACAGTCGTTGGAGCGGTCGGTGTGGCCGTCTATTCATCAGGTCAGTTCGTTGTCTGCTGGCTCCGCGTTTCGGCTCCCGAGACGTACTCCGTGGGCGCCTGAAGACCAGGACGCTGTCGGTGGACGCCATTACGTCGTCACCCCCTCGGCGAACTCTTCGCCGAAGGCGATATACACCGCCAGAGTCGGCAAAGCCGTAAAGAACGCCCCGGCCATTCGGAGTGGGAAGTCCGTCCCTTCCATGCCCGTTCCGAGTCCTGCCAGAATCAACACGACCGGTGCCGCTGGGCTCGATTCCGTGGCGACGAGCACCAGCGTAAACAGCAGGTCGTTCCAGATTTGGGTGAACTGGTAAATCAACACCACAGCGAACATCGGCGTCGAGAGCGGGAGGACGATTCGTCGGTACACGCGCCGGAGCGAGGCGCCGTCGAGCCGCGCCGACTCTATCATCTCCGTCGAGAGCGTCTTGTAGTACGACCGGAAGAGAATCGTACAGATGGGGATGCCGTAGGCGACGTGGGTGGTGACCAACTCGATGATTCCCGCGTAGTCGTTATCGATGCCGAGCGCCCAGACGAAGCCCAAGTTCTGTCCCAACTGGACGTACTGCCCCCAGAACTGCGAGAGAGGGACGAGGACCGCCTGATACGGGATGAAGATACCGGCGACGAACAGCGCGAGCAGTGGCGCTTTGTAGCGCTTGCTCCAGTCTGCGACCGTCAGGCCGTAGGCGGCTAGACTACCGAAGAACGCGGAGATAGCGGTCGCGGGAACCGCATACAGCATGCTGTTTCCCATCCCACGGAGCAACTGGTCGATGGCCGTCTGCCACTTCTCTAGCGTGAACCCCGAAGGGCCGGGCGGGGCGTAGGGGGCCGTCTCGATGACCGCCTGATTCGTCTTGAGCGACGTCACGAGTCCGGTTTCTATCGGCGTGAGGTAGAATCCGACCATCGCTAACAGCGCGAGGTACAACCCGACCCGACCGCGGTCGAGGCTTCGGAGTCGGGAGACGAACCCGCCGCTTCCGATAGTGTCGCGGTTCGACGCGTCGTCTGGCTGGTCTTTCGTGTCGTCCGGCTGGTCTTTCATAGGTACCCTCGCTGGTATTCATAGTAGAGGTAGGGTCCGATGACGGCCAAGGCCAACGCGAAGAGGATGATGGCGATGGCGGCCCCGTAGGACCAGTTGAGATTCGCGTACGCTTCGCGGACCATCTTCGTCGCCAGAATGTCCGCGCCGTTCGGCGGTCGGTAGCCCGACACCAACGAGTAGAGAAAGTCGAACGCCTTGAGCGCGAACACCATGAGAACGACGGCCGCGCTAATCGTCGCTCCCTTGAGTTGGGGAATGATGACACGCCAGTACATTCGAACCGTAGATGCCCCGTCAACTTGTGCGGCCTCGTAATGCTCGGTCGGGATGGCCCGCAGTCCGGCGAGGTAGACGACCATCGCGTAGCCGGAGAACTGCCACATCAACGCGAATATCACCGCCCAGAGCACGAGCGCTTGGTTGCCGATGTAGTCGTACGGTCCGAGCCCAATCGAGCCAACCAACCGGTTTGCGATGCCGTTGTTGAAGTTGTACATCCAGAGCCAAAACTGGGCGGTGACGACGAACGAGAGGCTCATCGGAAGGAGATAGATCACTCGAAACGTGTTCTCGAAGCGGATACCGCGGTCGATGAGAATCGCCAGTAGCAACCCGACGATGAGCGTCGCGGCCGTAAACGCCACGAGCAGGATGAGCGTGTTGATTGCCGCCTCGCGGAACCCCGGGTCCGAAAACGCCTGAGTGTACATCTCGAAGTCGAGATTCGAGTAATCGGGTGAGCCGGCGAACCCGGTGTAGTCGGTCAGCGAAATCATCAAGTTCCAGATGATTGCCCCGTAGACGAACAGCGCCATCAACAGGAACGGGGGGAGCCAGAAGGGCGACGACTCGAAGAAATCGCTCCCGAAGCGACGGTCGAGCGGGACCGAAAGCCGACGCAGGAACCCCTCTCGGACCGGCCCCTCTTCGGTGACCGACCCGCCGTCGGAGCGGGCCGACCGGTCTCCACGCGACTCAGTCATTCCGGATGTGGGTGGTTGTGCGTTCGTGAACCATCTCACCCTCCATTGCTCAGCTCATGTTCGGGACCGCATCGAGGAAGCCTTGCGTGGCGGCGTCAACGTTGTACGGTCCAGTGAACTCCGTGGAGATGACTTCGTTCAGTTGCGTCATCACCGACGACTCGACAGCGAGTCCGTGCTGGAGCGTCGGCGGCCGGTTTTCGGCGTTAGCGAAGTCTTCTGCGGTCTCTTGGAGATACGGCCCGAACTGGTCCATGCTGACGTCGGTTCGGGTCGGAATCGACCCCTTGAACTGGTTGAACGCGATTTGGGCCTCCGGACTGCCAACGAACGCCTCCCAGACTTTCGAGGCCTCCGGAGTCGGGTTGTCCGCCGGGTAGAGAAACGAGTCGAAGTGGAGCGTGTACATACCCTCCGTCCCGGGGAACGTCTTGAATCCCCAGTCTTCGTTGTAGTCGAAGTTCTCCGCGTTGCGGAACGCCCCGGCCGCCCAATTCCCTTGATGGATGAACGCCGCGTTGCCGTTGATGATGTTCTGGTTCGAGGCGGTGAGGTCGAGTGACGACGCGTCGTCGCTGATGTAGTTCTCGTGAATCGTCGCCAGCGACTCGAACGCGCTTCGGACGTCACCTTCGGAGCCGTTGCCCTGAATGAAGTCCATATAGGACTGATAGCCGTTTTCTCCGAGCATCACGGCGGCCCAGAGCTGTGTAATCGTCCACGTTCCCGACATCGCCTGCGTCATCGGAATCGCGTCGGTTTCGGTGCTCACGGTGTCGAGCGCGTCCAGAAGTGCTGAAACGCTGGTGAGCGACTCGACATCGACCCCCGCTTCTTCGACAACGGAGACGTTGTAGAACAGGCAGTTCAGCCGGTGGGAACCGAGCGGAACCGCTCGAAAACTCCCGTTCATCTGGTGGAGGTCGATTGCCTCTTCGACCATCGCGTCTTGGAAATCGTTCTCGTCCCAGACGTCGTCGACGTTGCCGAGTACGCCCTCGTATCTGCGGAGATTCGGACCGGGCCAGTTGGCGAACGACCCGGGTGGGTCGTTGCTCTGGAGTCGGTTTGCGACGACTGCGTCGAGGTTCTGATTCCCCCCACCGCCGATGGGGTTCATCTCGACTTCGACATCGGTGTCGGCCTCGGAGAACGCCGTCTCCAGCGCCCCGGCGGCTCGCGCGCCGTCACCGCCGGTCCAGCCGTGCAGAACCTCGACCGTTCCGCTTGGACCACCACCTCCGTCAGTCATCTCTCCGTCGTCGGTGTCGTCGGTCATGTCACCATCGCCGCCGTCTGTGGTGGTTTCACCGTCGCCGTTGCCGCCGGCACATCCCGCGACCATCACTGCGAGGCCTGTTGCGGGAATCGCCTTGACGAGATGGCGACGGGTCCTATCGATGTCGGGTTCGTTGTCTAACTCACTCATGAGTTATTCACGCTTCCATCATTATAGATGATTAACTACCATGATAAGTGTTGGCACGGGGGTTGATTGCGTTCGCCATCGTTGGTCGTAAGTCTCGCGTGATAGCCGAACGTAATCCCGGAGACGACGCTCGGACGGGTTACTGCTACTCTGATTGTGACGTTGCGTTCCGTACTATCGAAATGCTTGTTAACATGCACCACAAATCATTGCGGTCCGTGCGACTCTCACTAAACTGTTGACCGGCTGTCCTCTGTGCGGTTTTACTCGGCGGATTCAGCCGACTGCGACGCGGTGGGCGTGGCTACGGTGGAGCCGGCCAGTCCCAACCCGATGAGTCGCGCCGCAACCAGGAGGGCGTATGCGGCGACGAGTGTTCCGACCACTGCTCGGATAGCGGAGTCGCCTCCGAGCCACGCGGCCGCTAGGACCCCGACGTCGAGGACGACGATACCGGCGAGCCAGCCCATGAGATACCGGCCGGAACGTGCTCCGAGTCGGAGTCGAGAGCGGTCGAATGCGGCCCGGATATCTGTGGACGACGCGTAGCTTACCAGAGCAACGGGGAGGAGGTAAGCCGAGACCAGAACCATGATTCCACCGACGGTCGCGGCGACGAGAACTAACAGTGAGCTTTCGGCCGCTCCGCCCGCCGCCGAGACGACCCGGAGTACGACCAGCAGATACGCGATGGGTGGGCCGGTGTACGCCAGCGCGACGATTCCGGCCTCCACACTCTGTCGGAGGAGTCCAGTCACGTCGCGGACGACTGACGGTGGACCGTCGCTTCCGTCGGCACTCGCCGCGAGGACCCGAACGAGTATGCCGACGACGGTTACGAGGGGAACGAACGGAAGAATGCCGTGGGCCAGTAGAAGCGCCCACACGGCCGCGAGCGCATCAGCCCGGTGACCGCCGCGGAGCGGATACGAGGCAATTTCGAGCGTACGGGTCACGCTCTGGTCCCCACAGCGAGACGAGACCGGATGTGTGACGTCGAGCGGGCGGCTCTGGGAGTCACGTGCTCTCCTCCACAACCACGCGAAAGTGGTGGCACGCAGTGGACCGCGGGCGGTGCGCGACGACACAGCCACCGCCTCGCCTTGTGTTGGTCATGCATGCCGTTGGTTCGGGTTGGGGGATTAATCATCGGGGTCGATTCGGTGTCCATGACTCCCTCGTGTTAGTCTCGTTCGTCGCCACGGGACCATCCCAATGGTGCGGCCGACTCGTAGCTGTGACCTTCGGAGTGCCTCTGGTAGCGGTATCTCTTCTCGGTACTAGAACTGCGCAACACTAGCTCTATGCACTCAAACAACAAAAATGTAACATACCATTTCTAAAACTCGGCAAACGGTAGCGTCATTTTGTAGCATGCCGAATCCACCATGAATTGTTATGAAGCCAACAAGAAGGCGGACGGTGCTACGCGGCATCGCAGTTACAGGTCTCGGTGGGCTTGCCGGCTATACGGGGTCGGTAACCGCGAGCGACTCAGACTCGAAACCCGATGGGACATCCACCGACACGACCACCAACCAAACGACTGAAAAAGCGGACGAGTCGTTAGATGCTTGGCGTCGTGCCGCGAACGACTCGTACCCGGTTCAACTCCGAGACTACCGGTTCGATGACCCTTCGACGGTTCGCGTCGGTCACTTGGGTACCAATTCGTTTTGGCCGGCCGCGATGAAGATTCTGCCCGGTACGACGATCACTTGGGCATGGGACCGCGAAGAGACGGCGTACAACGTCGTCGCTACGGACGGAACGTTCGACAGCGGTGAACCGGTCGTAAACAGGGACTCGGCGTTCCAGTACACGTTCGAGGAGGAAGGAAACTACCGGTACGTCTCCGAACCTCACGCCGAGATTGGAATGAAAGGCCTCGTCGTCGTCGAGTCTATTGCACGAAGTGAGTACCCGAAAGTAGACAGATGGTTAGCTGACACCAGTAACTACGACGGGTCAGTGCTCGACCACACGGCTTCGAGTTCGGTTGACGTCACTGTCGGTGCGAGAGGAAACGCTTCGGACCTCGCATTCGACCCGGCCGCTATCAAAATTTCGCCGGGGACCACTGTCAACTGGACGTGGAGTGGAAACGGTGGGCCACACAGTATCCGCTTCAAAGATGCGGACTTCGGCGTAGACCCAAAGTCTGATCCCGGCAAACACTTCGTACACACGTTTACCGAAACCGGAATCTACCGATATGAGTGTGGCCCGCACTCGTCGCTCGGTGGACGCGGTGCAATTGTCGTAGAGTAGGTCCCCTGCGAAACGTTTCGGTCCGCCACCTGTTTCGACACCAGACGCTTTTTTCGATCCGAAGGTTCGACACCCATCTGTCGCGTTTTCCCCCAATTTCACTACTTTTGTGGGGTGATACTGGGCGGGTAGCGACCGCGTTCGAGTTTGAGGTCCGACTGCGGCCGAGCCATACAGGTCAAGGCGTACTCCTCTGTCTCTTCTTCTGTAAGGCTACGTGCAGCAGGTTGCGTGACCTCTCCTTCGATGATTTTCGCAGAACACGCGAGACACATCCCGACTCGACACGAAAACTCTTGGTAGATTCCGTCGCGGATGCACGCTTGTAGAATCGTTTCTGTGTCCGATACGGTAACGGTGGCTCCCAGATCGACAAATTCGACTTCGTGCGTGGGCATGAGTGGAGAATCCTCTGTGTTAATTTTTTGAATGGTTCGCTGGCAACTCTCTAATACTTCGACTCGGCCTCACACACCGAGTAAAAGTCGTCCATGATCGAGTCCCGTTCCGTCTGCCACTCCTCGAAAGCCGACCGGTCCGTTGGATAGGTCTCGTACTGTGCCGATAACTCGTGGGCCAGTTTTCGAACCCGGTAGAGTTCTCGGAGCTCTGCCCAGTGGCCAACTGTCGAAATGAGCGTCTTCAGTTTTAGCCACAGTCCCATCGATGGTGTCCCAGACCCACTAATCGCGTCAGCGAGTTGTTGTCCCGGGAACGAGGCGACGAGTTCAGCTAGCGTTTCAACATCGTATCCGGTTGCCCAGATGTTGTACAAATCGATTGCGGCGAATCGTTTGCCAAAGTCGGTCATCACTCTGTGATTGTACTCCCAAAACGCGTCCTCGCCGACGTCGCCATCGGAGATTGCGTCGATAGCCTGTTCGGCCGCCCAGTAGCCTGCACTTGCCGCCCCCGTGATTCCACCGCCGGTCGAGGGGTTCACGTGCCCGGCCGCGTCACCGACTGCGATGTATCCCGGTGCCACGGCCGAATCGTACGGCCGCCGCGTCGGTAGTGCCGCGCCAAGCTTATTTTTCACCACTGCTCCATCAAAGATGGACTGTGACCGAAGCTCTCGGTTCAGCACATCGACGAGGTTCATCGGCGGCTCGGTCATCTGGAATCCCAACCCGACGTTGATCTCCGTCGGCGACCGCGGGAAATACCAGAGATATCCTAATTCTTCGGTCGGTTTGAAGACGATTGCATCGTCCCACTCGACGGGCTCTGGTACTTCGATAACCTCCCGATAGGCGGAACAGAACTGTGAGTATTGGACGTTGGTGTCGAACGTGGTTCCGGTGAAGTCGGCCTTGTCTTGGAGGATAGAAAGCGTACCCGCCGCATCAATCGTCACGTCTGCTGTGTAGGTAATCGGTTCGTCTGCCTGTTTCCCGCGCACACCCGTAATTTGGCTCCCCTCTTGGAGAACATCCGACACGACGGTGTTATACTCGATTGTCGCGCCCGCCCGCTCGGCCTCTTCGAGAAGAACCTCTCCAAACCGTTTCCTGTCGAGGACGGTCCCGTTGCTGTCAAACGTAACTTCGAGTTCTTGGGCTTCGAGTGGGTTCCGAAAGAGTGCTCGCTGGATGTTCTGATTGGTGAATGATTCCTCTTTGAGATATTCGAGGTCGATTACATTGGGAAACGAGGTTTTTCCCTTGATGGCATCCCCGCACGCGATTTGGCCTGCCTCCGCCTTGGACTTCCGTTCGAGCAGGACAACGTCGAGTCCGGCGTCGGCGGCCGTTGCAGCCGCGAACGCGCCTGCCGTCCCGCCACCGACGACGACCAACTCAGCGCGTTCCGTTGCGGTGGATGATTTGGTGCTCGTATTCATGTACAGCACCGCGTAGATGCGTACTCAGAATATACGTGCTGGAACACCCCACCACTTCTTGTTTGTTTCTGTAGTAGTCGTAATGGCAAAACGACGCACCGTCTCTCGGGTCGTACAGACGGGTCGTTGTCATCCGAGGGATGTAACGAATGTACCTTTTGAGGTCATATACGTCGGAATCCGTTGGGATAGCCTCTCACGCTATGACACACTCAAAGGAATTACAGTGAGGACTCGATTGACGATTGGGCGGTACTGAATTATCCGTTGAAATCGTTTATGTCTCTCATCTTTGCGTATGTCCTCGCGGTTTAGGGATAATCTCCGGCTTGGACTACATTGATGCGAAAACTCGATTCAATACGACTTCTGGTGCTCTACAGGGACTTCCACATCTGCTGGGGAACTTCTAGCGAGAAGGGTCACCCTGTGGGCAGTACCGCCAGCCCCAGTAGCAACGCCCCAGTAAAGAAGATCACATAGTAGAGAGCACGACGCAGGAGATTGCTCCGAACGTCGTGGATATCGCAATTCGCAATCAAAAAGGGAGTATCGTCAGTGCCCCTGACCGTCGGCGTTCCCTCGTCGATCGAGAGTTCGCCGACTACCAGTAACAGCGCATCCTCCGGGATAGCCTTGGACTCGAATCTGTCCATATACGGATAGAAATCCAACTCGGCTTCGATTACGTCGAATCCCGCGAACGGTATCCGCATCGCCTCGTGAACGATGTGAACGTACGGCGACGTATAAAGATGGACGCGGTATGGGGGAATCAAGACGTTGCTATCCTTCTGCACGTTGGGGAGCATCGGGGCATCATCGTGAGCTTCGCGGAGCCAACTGGGATCAACCTTTACTTCGCCGCTGTTAGTGTCGATACCGAAGGATTCGAACTCCACGCCCGAAGCCACCGTCTCCTCGTCATGTAGTATCCGCCAGACGTACACGGCGATTGGCGACACGTAGTCATCAGTAGCGACGTCGCTGTGTGGTGCTTCTTCGTTAACCGTCAGGGCCCCTGGATGGCCACCGAGTTACCCGCGACCAGGTCGGGTGAGTCCGTGGGGTGACACCGAACAGCATGTGATACAGTCGGAGGGTATTCGTCAACCGGTAGACGGCGTACAGGCAAAGCAGTGAAAAGAAGACGACCCCCAAGAAATCCCTAACGCTAAGCATACGTTTGCGTACTTGTAATTTAATTTAAATTCGGCGGAGTAGAACTGCCAGTATACGGTCGGTCTGGCCTGCTCCTTACGGGATGATACTCTCTTCGTCAGCCGGTATTTGTGGTGTCTATGAATCGGTTGGTAAGTGATTCCAGACGTTGTGTGACTGTCACCAGTATGTTCCTAACAGAAAGTCTGTATTTGGAGAGAGTTTCAGAAATATGCCTCTCTGACTATAAGCAGTAGCCAGACTACCGGTACAAGAGCAAGTATCAAGCCTAATATGCCGATCGTATAGTTCCCTTCCACGAGTCCCCGCGCCCACCCCCTTCCGAGGTAAAAAATGAACAGGGCAAGGACGACTAAAATCGCATTGCGGAGCGAAACGTCCAACCCTTCCGTATTGGAATCAGGTGACGACATTTCGTAATACTCCTTCTTGTCTTTCTATAAGCATTCTCCCGCTACGTTCGCGGGCTTTGTTAAAACGACGTAGTATTTCGATGCCAGTCCGCGCGAGAATCACCGTAGTTTCGTTGCGGGAGAAGGTGTTTCGCAAGACTTCGACGAAATCGGGCTTCTCGTCGTACTGGGTGAGGAAGTGGACACTCCCGTTGTGAGTCTCGTCGTTGACGGTGAACGTGAAGTACCTGTCGTGGTCGAATGGGGATTCAGTAGGTTGAGCGACCAACACTACTGGTTAGCACGAGATATGGATTCTATCGATATAATATTGGAAATTTTAGAGGTGGGTGGCTCCTGTGAGTTCGTCTATTGCTGAACCAGAGAATTGTCGGGGTATCCTGCCCGTCGCCGCGCATCCTGTCGCTCTCTCTGTCAGGCGGTACTGTTCCAACTCTTCTTCGAGCGGGCCGAGTGCCCGCCGACGTTCTTGGTGTGCTTCGAGGAAGTTCGCAATATTTTCTGCCGCCATCTCTTTGAGTTCACCACTCAGGAGCGACCCTTGTTGATACTCGCGTGCAAGCCGTTCCACCTGCTCATCACTTTCTTCAAAGAAGTAATACAAGAACTGATACGAGACATCCACCTCGGGGTTTCCTCCTTTTTTTCGATGTTCTTCGAGACTAGTCTGTCCACCAGAGTAAGCGTGAGTACGGATTTTGTCGAAGACCGTCTCCCGGTCATCTGAAAGGAGGATGCTCGGTACGTCGTCGGACGAACTCATCTTCCCCGGTCCTTCGAGGCTCGGGAGGAATTTCGAGAGCAAGGCACCGGGCTTGGTCACGTCGTACCGCCGTTTGGCCGCGATGTCACGGCAGACTCGAACGTGAGGGTCTTGGTCAACTGCAATCGGCACGAGCGTCGAGTGGCGACCCTCCACAAGTTGTGGTAGGAGGAGGTGTGTGGCTTGGACAGCAGGGTAGAACGAGAGACCGATGTTCTCGGGTTCTCCATATGTTGCGTCCACGGTCGATTGGGTCACTTCCTTGGCAAACGCACTCGCTAACGGATACACTACGTCAGCATCAGCCGTGTCTACGATGATTCGGGTTCGGTCGGGGTCAAACCCGACCGCGAGAAGGTCGAGAAGGTTCTCGCGGGTGTAGTCGCTAATCTCGTCAAGCGACTTGTCTTTGAGGAAGTACTTCTCGTCGTCGGAGAAAGGGATGTAGACGAGGGTTCCCATCTGGTCTTGAAGGTACTTGGCGAAGTAGAACGGGAAGATGTGGCCGATGTGCATCGGCCCTGAGGGGCCACGTCCCGTCACGATGGAGTGCAGTTTACCTTCGTTGGCGGCCTCAAGGAAAGGGTCTACGTCTCGCTCTGCATAGAAAACGTCACGACGAACGAGCGGATGACCGGGGTCAGAGAATTTCGCCTTCTGCTCGGCAGTGAGGGCGTCAGCCCCGAACTTATCGAGGAGTCGGTCGTAGTTGATGTCGCCTTCAACGGCGTATGGCGTTACGGTGAAGTCGTCTTCTGCTGGCATGTGTGTTTGATGGTTGTTGTCACTTTGGAGACGATACGGTTGAGAAAGCGAGTGAGCATCGCGGTCGAATCTGCCGGGTTACGCCCGTCTGACCCTAAACCGCGATACTGTCCACTTCCCGAGACACGTGCCAACGCCAGCAATTGGCGTGGGAAGTGGACACCATACTGATATCGACGAGATTGCTCCGCTTATAGGTTCTGTTCCTCTATTCGCCTTGCAATTGGAGAACAATCCACCCGATTATTTCTAACGTGCCTGACTTCAGAAAGACGGCGTTTGACTGATTAACAAACGAAAACGCGGGTCAGTAGACTTCTCTCAGAGCTGATTCGATGGTGACCTACTGGTCGTGGCTCTCGTCACGAAATTCGTGTTTAGAATCAGATAAAAGAACGGCTAATACACTTTCCCGGGGCAGTTTCGCCACTCGGCTGCGAGGATGAACAAGTGGAATAAACGTACTCAGTTAGCCAATTCCAGAACCGAGGCAGAGCGCGAGGACTTCGGTTATCTCGCCTGCCGGGACTGGTGGCTTCTCACCGAGGTCCACATCGAACCACGTTCGCAACAAGAGGTTCGTCAGTCGCCACACGTTGTACACCAGTACGGCGGCGACGAAGTAGAACAGTCGAACCCGATAATCGGAGGAACTTGTAGTCGGCAGGAAGTGTTCTTTGATGCTCTTGTACTCGTTCTCAATCATCCACCGGTCCTTGTACTGGGCTTTCAAGCCCGCTGCTCGTTCAACGGGAACGTCCGTGTTCGTGAGTAGAATGGCGTACGTTTCAGACTCCTCGTTCGGCGGGAAGTAGATGAAATCCACTTCGTGTGTCCTGCCATCGACCGTTAACGGAACATCGTGTTTCACGGCGATGTCGGCGGTCGGATGTTCTTTGATGTTCTCAATATCCTCGATGTCCTGCGCGGCACTGACGCGTTTCGGGATGAGGTACGTCATCCCCTTCCGGTCAATCACATCGCGGACAGCGTGCCCATCGAACTCACGGTCGGCCATCACTTTGTGAATGTCCACATACTCCTGTGCCTTCGACAGGAGTCGGTCAACGACTTCCGCCTTCGACATGCTCACCGCACCATCGCCTTCCCAATTCGACTTCTCCTTCACAGGCTCCATCGCCAGCACAATCGGCGTGTCTTCCCCAATCACTGTGAGTGTGGCAAACTTGTACCCGCGCTCATAGTCAGAAGCAGGGTCGTCTTCGGAGGGACCTGAATAGCCACTTACCATCTTGGGGAAATCTTCCTTCACGATGCCGAGGTCGCGGTTCTTCCACGGTGATGGGTAAAACCGCCACGGCGTCACGTCGATAGCGACATTCACTGGCTCGCGTAGATTGTCCTCGAAATCGGTCTCTTTGATGAGATTCTCGATGGCTCTGTCGAACGGGTCGAGCAACGTCTTCCGAATCCGCTTCCACTTTCTCAATCCTGTTGGGTCGGTAAACTCCGGTAACTTCGTCTGTGGGTCGGGGGCACCCATCTTCTTGATGGCCCGCGTGTGCGTATCACCGTGCGGCATCTCGGGGCGCTGGCTCAACCGGCTCGCTCGGCGTTTCGTTTCCCGTTTTCCGTGTGCTGTCATTGAGAGATACGATTGGAGTTCCCAATACACCTCGTCCTCGTACTTCGCGTTCGCTGCGCGTCCCGTAGCGAACTCTGTGAACACGCGGTCGCGGGCAATCCGAACAGCCCGCAATATCTCATCATCAGTCAACCCCTTCTCTCCACGTTCCTCGGGCTGAATTGGAGGTCCTTCATCCGGGGCGCTCAGCAAATCATGCTCAGCGGCAACCTCTCGAATCCCTTCAGCAACAGTCGTCAAGGTCTGTCGGTCCTGAATCGACAGTCGGTTCCGGTACGTGTACGAGAGTGCCTGTTGAGTCGGTGCGCGGTTTAGTCCGAATCGAATCTGGAGGTACGCCCACCGCCGGAGCCGACTGTAGACTTCCCGCTGGCTGAACCCGCAGGCATTCTGGTAGAGTAACGTCCGCACAACAGCCTCGAAATCTAACTCGTCGGGGTACGCCTTCGTGTATTGGTCTGTGAAGGTATCTTCGGGAATTTCGAGATTTGCGATAACACGAGTGATGTGGTCGTGGACGTGACAGAGCCGTTCCGCCTGCTTGATGAGTGCCGTCGCTCTCCTAGACGGCGGTCCAGACGACGACTCGCCAGCGCCTCTCATTGAGTGGGTTGAAGTGTTTAGTTAGAATTTAACTAAATCTCGGCGTGTGACTTCCACTTCTTCCAATTCCTGTACGTGCGCCTCATGGCTTATTCTATCAGTCAAGCCGTTGAAAGCGTAGTGCAAGTCCCCGGGTAAGATTCCAACTCAAGTTAAAATTTAACCAGAGTTAAGATATTATACGGGCTGACTTCGAGACTTGAGTGTATGCCTCTCTCGACTAGAGCGTATCTTTCTAGAAAGGGAACTCTCGAACTCCTCTGCGAGATTAACCCTGCTGGCTCTCGATTTGATGACTTGGTAGATGAACTCTCAATCAGCCGTCCGACGCTCGCAACACGAATAACCGAGGGGAGTGAGTTATCACTCATCGAGCAAAAAGCCGTCTCAGGAGAACGCGGGACAACCCATAAGCACGTGTTGACACCGCGAGGAGCCACACTCCGTGTCCGTATGTTTGAGGAAGGCCTCGTACTGTCCTATCGGCAATACAAGAACGCACGCAAGCAGTTCGAGGAGAATAGCGAGCGGTTCACTGATTCGATATTTGAGAATCCGCCTAACTTGAGCGACGAGAAACGGAATCAAGAGAATCTGCAAACAATCCTTCAGCGAAGCAGGCTGTCCCATCTGATTGAAGATGAAGATGGTTAGGTGTCTGGCGGACTGAGGTTCTTCATCCTGAAGTCCGATTTTGGAACGTACCGTCCTGCGAGAACGGCGAGTTCCCTCGTGCGTTCGATGTCTGCGAGATTATGCAGTAACAGTGGGACCCATTCGCCGTTCTCGTGACTGTCCACTGCGCTTGCGCTGTCATCGAACGGGTCGCAGTCGTCTCCGCCGATGAGCGTGTCGTAGACGCCAACGAGGTCGTTGTGGTCTCCTGTATCGAACCGGTTCACAATTGACATCACATCCGCGTACGCGACTGAGGGGAACGGCCACTCCACGTCTTGTCGAACACACGCGCTCCGTAGGAATGGAAGGTCGAAGCCCGAGTTCCACGTTTCACCGTTGTACGCAGTGAGATAGTGCCGGTCGTCATCAATGTGGTTCGTGGCGAACTCTGAAAGGCCAATGAGGAGGTCTTCTTCGCTCTGGTACACAGCCAGTCGGATATTCGACCCGGATTCGTGTTCCACAGCGGTGGTGAGCCGAGTACTGTCCGCAAGACGGCCTGTCGTATTTAGTCCAATCCATGAACCCATATCCATTGTGACACCAGCGACCGTGATGATTGCACTCGGGTCCAACCCCGAGGTCTCGATGTCAAACGCGACGGGACTCAAATCACCCATGTCTGTTTACGAGAGTACTGGCTTCGTAAGCGTCGGCGTGTCGTTTCCAAAAGTTCCGATACCTATCTAGAGTGAATCGGTCCGCGACCGCTCACACCACGTTTCAATGTCGGTCTCAAAATCGTTGAATAGGTCGTGGAATTCACAGATGTATGTAAGAAGATATTGTCGGTCTTTTTGGTCAGAATGTCGAAGGTAGTCTCCTGACCTGTCCAGCCCGCCGACTGGTCTTGGCTCGAAGCCATGTTTCGTGAATTTGGCCTGATAATATTCTCGACCGTCCTCGTCCTCATCAACTTTGTTTACACTCAGACAATGGTACTCCCCATGCTGGATGTCGTTTCGTAGTCCGTGGAGGAAGGTGTAGGACTTGATGTACTCTGGTATCTCTCGGTCAGGAGTATCTCGCCCCGGAAGGAGGTCGCCTTTGTTGTACTGGCGGTTGTGTGTTTTCTCGTTTATATGCTCAAGAACCTGCAGATTGTACGAATAGAGCGAAGCCACATAATTATGGATACATCTCAGGACTTCTCCCTTCTTTTGGTACTCTTTGAACCCACCGTTCCCGTTATTTACATCGAACCGAGCCATCCCGTCTCCCGGTACGCTCGGCCCTAGTTTCGCTATCTGGTAGTAGTTACCGTGAACAAACCACGCAGATTTACGGATTCGGTCGATTTCAGCGTCACTCGTAGGTTCATGAGGCGTCCCATCAGTACCTACAAACTCATCAACGATATTCTCGCTCTCCCCGCTATCTGCTTCTGCTGAACCTCCCATGTAAAAATAAGAATCAGTCGTCTGCGGCGAGTCCTGACGTTCCCGACTCCTGCACGCGTGGCTCTGCGGCTGCCCGCGCATCCCGGCGGAGTTGCTCTATATCCTGCCCTGTGACCTCGGCAAGTTCTTCCAAGGTCGGGAGGTCGGCTGTCATCGTATGAATAAGTAGGTCGCTCCACTGGCAAAAAGATTATGGAGCATAGTGTCGCTCTATCACTTTCCCGGATACGCGTGAATTGGAAGAATTGGAAGAATTGGAAATCACCCCCTTCCACTTATTGTATTAGGAAACGAACCACTTGGGCATGATACGCGATGCGCGTGTCCTCCAGCCGGAGTTCGTCCCAAGAGACATCGTGCATCGAACCCACGAAGTCAACACACTAACCGCCGCGCTCGAACCCGTCACCAACGACATCCAAGGTGAAACAACTCTCCTGTACGGTCCATCCGGCACGGGGAAGACCTGCATCGCCCGGTACGTAACCGAGCAACTCCACGAAGGCGTCCTCGACCTCAACTCCCAGTACGTGAACTGCTGGGAGGACTACTCCCGCTTCAAAACCCTGTACCGGCTCCTCGAAGGCATCAACCGGACGATGAACGTCCACCGCCAGTCCACTCCAAAAGACGAACTCCTCGAACGCCTTCGAGACTACGAGGGCGCACCGTACGTCGTTATCCTTGACGAAGTGGACCAATTGGAAGACAAGCGAGTCCTCTACGAACTGAATCGAACGAAAGACCTCACGCTGATTCTCATCGCTAACGAGGAGCAAGAACTATTCGAACCACTCCAGCCTCGATTAACGAGTCGGCTTCAAACGGCCACGCGCATCGAATTCGACCGATACACCACTGACGAACTCGTAGAAATCCTCAAACCCCGCGTTCGGTGGGGGCTGCCCGAAGACGCAATCAGGGTTACCCAATTGGAACTGATTTCGGAAGCGGTTGCCGGTGACGCCCGAGTAGGGCTGGAAGTGTTGCGAGTCGGTGCTCGCCGTGCGAGCCAACGAGGTCTGGAAACCATATCAGATGAGATAATCTACGATGCAGCACCGAAGGCGAAAGCGGAAATCCGGCAGCGAAATGTGGAAATCCTCACCACAGACCAACGAATCCTCTACGACATCATCACCGAACACGGTAAAATCCCACCGAGCGACCTCTACAAGGAGTACCGAGACCGTACTGACGACCCGAAATCAGACCGCATGGTCCGAAACTATCTCAGTAAAATGGAACGATACAACCTAGTCCGGACAGAAGGGGAGAATCGCGGTCGTACATACCACTCAGTATCATAACCGTAGAGCGAGGAGATGCACAGAACATGAGTCACCTCGTGTACCATCAACGGGACAATGAGGGCCAGTCTGAATCGCCGTTTGATACGACACTCCGAGGTATTATCGACTCAGATGGCCCAACACGCATCGCCTGTCCGTACCTTGGCCTCTCGTACGTTGAAGCCCTCGTTACTGAAGCAGACTCGTGGGAGTTGCTGACTGACGTTGAAGCGTGGATGGGACTGTATCGAGGGGAGAAGCGGACAGAAGTGCAGGAGTTCATCGAGAACCATCATTCGAAGATTCACCACATCAAAGGCCTCCATGCAAAGGTGGTGATGAATCCAGAACAAGCCCTCGTGGGCTCCGCTAACCTCACTCAGACTGGCGTAGCCCGGCGAGACGAGATGGGGATTCTAATCGATGACTGTATCCTCGTTTCCGAAGCCCACGAGTGGTTTGAAACACTCTGGGATGAGAGCGACCTAATCGATACAGGAGAACTGGAAACGTTAGTGGAAACTGACTCCCCCTCTCGACTCCAGTCTGATTCACGTTCGTCTTCTATCTCGTCGTCAGCCCCCCGATTGAGCGCCGAGATTCCGACTCTCGAATCAGAAGCCCCTGCGCGACCTGAAGCGGAACCAAAAGTATCGGAAATGGATGAGGATTTGATTGAGCGGATGGCGAAAGCACCAGATAGAGCGTGGATAAACGCGTATTTCGATTTGATGGCGAATCTTCTGTCCACCCTAGACTTGCCCGAGTCTGACCCTCGGTTGCTCACCACGATGAAGCAGTCCAATCGGTTTGCGGTAACTGTGAACCAACGATACGTCCTCGGGGCGTTCTTTCTCAATCAGCCCCGAGTGGGGTTTCTTCTCCCGGATAGCATGGAGGGGCTGGAGGAGACAATCCGGAACTCGTACGAGGAGGAGCATTTCCAATTCAAGCCCTTGGTGTGGGAAGATGAAACCGCATCACGACCGCATTGGATTGAATTCGAGGAACGTCCCGAAGACATCCTGAGTGACAATCTACGACGGAACTGGATGAGTGCCGCAATCGAAGAAACCGACCGCGCCTCTCAGTCGTCGTTCTCGTCTCACGACCCTCGTGTCTACCGGCTCGCAATGGATACTGAGTATCGAGAGAGACACATTGAGGCGGCGTTCGGCAGCCAGTCAAACGAGTAGTCGGTCGTGGACGTGATGGTCTTCGTGTGTTTCTTTCAGAACCGCGTACACATGGGTGTGTATTGATGTTTTATCGGGGAAGGAATCGGAATAGTAGGTATGGGGAAGAAACAGCGACGGAACATCAGTATTGACCACGAATTGGATGAGTGGTTAGATGAGGACGTGGAGAACGCGAGCCAACTCATCTCAGACCTCTTGATGGCGTACAGGGCGTACGGTGGAGATGAGATGGAAACAGTCCGTTATACCCTTGAGAAACGAGTTCACGATACTGCAGACCAGTTATCTGATTAAAACTGGGGACGGGATGATTTCCTATTGGGACGCTCGTTCTTTGGCGGCTTCGACCACTTCATCAATGGGTCCGATGTCAGTGAAGTGGTCCTCGAACGAGTGGTCTGTTGCGTGTTCTTCGAGGAGGTCTGCGTAGAAACTGGCCTCCTCGTCACTCTCGACCTCACGGAGGAGTTCAGCGATACGCTGTGCGTCGGAAACAGGGAGAAGGATTTGCTCGGCCATACACTATCGATAGAGAGTTCGCACTAAATGCTTTCTGCGAGATGAAGGAACTTCGTACACTCTGGACTGCAGGCTATTCGATTCTGTATCGCGCTCTGATTACTTGTTCGATACTTTCAGACGCCATTTCTGGGTCCACCAAGGCTGTGACCGACCCTTGGTAGTGGTCTTCAAGACCAATCACTGGTTCCCCAGTTTCCACTCGGCAGAGGAGTTTCAGACGGCACATTCCCGTGTCGGCCTTCCATACCCGTACCCAGTTCTCGTCTGACCGCATCCCGACTTGTCGTGCCGCCCAATCTTTCCGCTGCTCGTCATCCCACGTTGCGAGCATTTTCGAAATGCGGCGGAGTTCACGAGTACGGCGAAACAGATTCGGGTCTTCCTCTTGCTCCACGTTGTTGCCTCGAACCTTTCGGAGGAACACTCTGGGTCTCCCCATTCCGTTCACCGCCAACCCAATCTCACTTCGCGTTCGGCCACTGTCGTAGAGTGGGGCACTGAATACAGAAGACCAGCCGTCATCTTCCGTGTGTGCATTGTACAGCCCCTCCACCCAGAGTAACGCATTATCCTCAGAGAACAGGGCATCTGGAAACGGGACTTCGAGTTCAACGGTTGGATTCAGGGGCTGTCGAAGCCATTTGACGATGTTGTGATAGCCCGTCCACTCCTGTGCGTCAGGAACCTGTGCAGCCCACCACGCTGCGAGAGTCCCAGCACTCAGGTCCACGTCCCGTTCATTGAAATGGTCTGCGTCAAGCCACAGTACGCTGTACCCGTGAGAGCGGAACTCTGCTTGCACCGCGTCTCGGTCTTTGGACTCGTGTTTATACTGCACCTCGATGGCGATGCCCCTCCCGAGACGGTCTTGTGGACGCGCAAATTCAACGAGGACATCTACTCGGCGGTCACCAACCTCCTTCTCGATGGAGACCGTCGAATCAGCGAATACTGAGTCGGCTTTGGAGGCGGCGATAGATTTCATCCGCCTGTGTTCTGCCGATTCACCGCCCGGGCCGGAACATCCGTCAGGTGGTGTTGTGGGATGCCAGAAATGCCGGGCCACGAACGAGCCGTTCCGTCGATGGGACTCGCGGATTCCAAGCCTATTGCCGCAAGCCGGACACGTCGTTGTGTCGTCTTCCGTGGCTTGGTGTGGGGCGGTTAGTTCCCCATCGATAATCGCTGTGAACGGCATTTTCGATGGGGGAAGTTAGTCCCCCAGTGTATTCATGATTATGGGCTTATGGTTTGTCAAAACTCATCCTCCGTTTTTCTGCTGACTTCAGCGCCCACTGGTATATATCGCAATATTCAGTTTATCATCGCCTGTTCGGCTCCACTCTCAGTCCCGTCTGTCCCCGATTCGAACACCGCCGCCAGCTTTTCTCGCATCGCTTGTCTGCGGAACGACCGACGACGCTCCTCGGAGAGGTAGTTCGACATGACGACACTGGCGCTTTTCGACCCTTGGTCGGCGGCGACGCCCTCTAACTGCGCCAGCATGGCATCGACGGCCTCCTGATAGGCTGTATACCAGAATCGACGGCAGAGCTTTGCGGTCGGGACCTCGCCATCGACGGTCACGCCCGCGTCGCTTGCGAGGCGCTTGAACCGGCGGTTGACGGTTTCACGGGCGATGTGTCCCGTCGAGGAACGCGACGAGGGAAAGAGCGCGCCGTTCCAGTCGTCGCTGGAGAGCGCATCGATTCGCGCCGCCACGGCATCGACGCCGTAGAGCAGTGCAACCGTCCCGGGGCCGTTTTTTCGCTCTTCAAACGCGATGTGCGGGTCGTCGCCAGTGAGAACCAGTTGCGACGCGTCGAGCGAGGCGAGTTCGTTTGGGCGAAGGCCCCACCCGGCGAGTCCGAGGACGAGCAAGCGTTCTTCGAGGTCGTCGGCGACGGCGTACACCCTGCCGACCTGTTCGGCCGTCATAGTCCGGTTGTCCGGTTGACCCTGTTCCCAGCGGAACTGCTTTGCGGCGTTTTCGACGGGGTTGTACCGCGCGCGGCGGAAATCGACGAGGTATTCGTAGAACGCGCGGACCGTCTGGAGATATTTGAGCTTCGTCCCGTCGGTTGCGAGTTCGTCGTCGAACTCGTCTAACACACTGAGACAGCGGTTTATTTCGTCGGGTTCGGCGTCTCTGTCGTCCAGTCGGGAGAGCAGGTCGGCAGTCCCGTGGAGGTCACGGTAGATACGAGCGAACCGCGCGAGGTGCGTCCGGCGCGTCGGAAGCGTCGAAGCGGCGAGACCGCGACGCGATTCGAGCATATCGAGGTAGGATTCGAACGCCGCGACGGTCTGCTCATCGTCGATGTGCCAGTTGTATCCCGCGTCGGGGTCGTCGTCGTCGAGACCGACGACATCGACGAAGAATTCGCGCGGCGTCAGGTCGTGTTTCTCGCGGAGCGCGTAGGCGATGCCCGACCATCCGCGGTCGGTGAGCCATTCGTACGTCGGGACGTCGCGCGTGGGGTCCATCCCGTCGCGGTCCATCGCGGGCGCGATAGTGTCCCAGTAGAACGCTTCGAGTTCATCGAGCGACTTCCGAGACCAGTTCACTGCGGCTCACCTCGCCGGCAGGCATCGCCGTGTCGCGTTCCGAGCGCCATCGTTCTGGTTTCAGAGCATATCGCAGACGGATTAACGTTTTCTCTCGACGCGCTCGCCAAGCCGTCATTCCCCCGCCATATGATGGGCTATAGATATATTGGGGCGACGAATCAATAGTACGGTAGTATGACCGATGGGAGTAATGGCGGCCCGACGGACCCGGTGGGTGAGCGTACGCCCGACGGCGACGCACTCGTCTCGTCCGACCCGTCCGTGGACGTTGGTGCCGCGTCCGACGAGGTCACCGTCCTCGAAAGTGGAACCGAGTTAGAACGAACGATTGGACTCCATGGCGGCCTCGCTATCGGTATCGGGACGATGGTCGGAGCCGGTATCTTCGTCTTCCCCGGTCTCGCCGCGGGCGAAGCCGGACCTGCGGCCGCCGTGTCGTTCGCTATCGGCGCGTTCATCGCGTTACTCGTCGCCCTGCCGACGTCCGAGTTGGCTACGGCGATGCCGAAAAGCGGCGGCGCGTACTACTTCATCTCGCGCGGTATGGGGTCGGCTTTCGGTGCCGTCGTCGGCATCGGTCTCTGGTTGGGACTCGTCTTCGCCTCGGCGTTTTATCTCGTTGGATTCGCACAGTACGCGATTGCGGTCCTCGCGGAACTCGGAGCCTCGGCACTGTTCGCGGATGGACTTCCGCTCGTACCGATTCTCGGCGTCAGTTTCGGTCTCGTGTTGACCGCGCTCAGCATGTTCGGGACGGAGAACGCGACGAAGCTACAGAACGCTATCGTGAGTCTTCTCTTGGGGATTCTCCTCATCTTTCTCGTCTACGGCTCGCTCGACACACTGGGCCTGTTCGGTCGTCAGACCGTTCCGGAAGAGTTCATCCCCTACGGAACGCTGAACATCTTCACGACGGCCGCCCTCGTCTTCACCTCGTATCTCGGATTCGCACAGGTTGCGACCGTCGCGGGCGAAATCACGAAACCGGGGCGAAATCTCCCGCTTGCGATGGTCGGGTCGGTGCTCGTCGTCGGCGTGCTGTACGTCGTGACGATACTGGTCTCGACGGGCGCGTTCGGTAGCGCGCGACTCGCAACGTTCGGCGAGACGGCAATCGTCGAGGTCGCTCGCTCGTACCTCGGGTTTCCCGGCGCGGTCGCCATCCTCATCGCCGGACTCTTTGCGACAGTTTCGAGCGCTAACGCATCCATCTTGAGTTCGTCTCGTGCGTTGTACGCACTGAGCAGAGACGCGCTCGTTCCACCGGAACTCGCCCGAATCAACCTCCGGTACGGGACGCCGCACCTCGCGCTTGCATTGGTCGGCGGCCCGACCGTCGTCCTCGTCGCTACCGGTAGAACCGAAGTACTCGCAGAGGTTGCGTCGTTCTTGCACCTCATCACCTACGGGTTGATTTGCGTGGCGCTCCTCGTCATCCGCCGTTCTGACCCCGAGTGGTACAATCCGACGTTCCGTGTTCCGGGCTACCCGGTGGTTCCGATTCTCGGCGCGATTGCGAGTTTCGGTCTCGTCGGGTTCATGGAACGCCTCTCGCAAGCAATCGGCGTGGTCGTCGCTCTCGCGGCGATGGCGTGGTACTTCATCTATGCACGCGACATCAGTCTGAAAGGGGTGCAAACCGATGCGTGACCCTGACGACATCCGGGTACTCGTCCCCGTTGCCGTCCTCGAAGGACAGGTCATTCCGGACCAGATGATACGTCTACTCTCGCAATCGACGGTCGTCCTCTTGGCGTACCACGAGATACCCGAACAGACCGCGCCGGAGCAGGCCCGCGAACAGTTCGAGTCGAAGGCCCGTATCGAACTCGAAGACCTCGTCGAAGCGTTCGAAGCGACCGGGGCCGCAGTCGAGACGCACCTCGTGTTCACTCACGACGCCGACCAGACAATCGAGCGAATTGCGATGGATGCGGACTGCGACGCGGTGTTACTCCCGAACCCCGCCCCAACCATCGACCGCATTATCGTACCGGTGAAAGAAGACATCAACATCGAGACGATTAGCAAAGTCGTGGCGGGTATCGGCCGCGACCAGGACGTCGAAATCACGCTCTTTCACGCCGTCGAAAACGACGACGCTGTCCCGGGCGGCGAGACGCTCCTCGATTCGCTCGTCGGCAAACTCACCACGCTTGGACTCGACCAGAAGAAACTGTCCCGCTCCGTTGTCGTCGCACAAAAGCCGCTACAGGCGCTTATCGACGGCGCGGCGGACCACGACGTCGTCGTGATGGGGGAAGAAGAACCGACGATTCGCGGGCGACTCTTCGGCGAAACCTCGGAGCGAGTCGCCGAGCAAACTGTCGGTCCAGTGCTCGTCGTCCGGCGGACGCTCCGGTCCGAGGAGGAATCCGAATCGAACTGAGTGGTGTACAGACAGCGAACTAATGCACCCGATAAAATAACGACCAGAAGAAAGTACGCGACGTAGCGGCGTTATACTCGCCACCTTCCGGACTAACCGTTTTATCAGGTCTTGCAGTAGTTCAGAACCGGACATTACACCGGGCGACACGCCGATATCATCGCTCCATCCTGCAGTCACGAACAGTTTACAATTTCTAAAATTTTTAGACTGTTCAACGAACACTTTTTGAGAATGATTTCGTTTGCCTGTTCTGTTACCCCTTCCCATCTTGGTGGTCCGCCGTCAGTCGGTCGCGGGTTCACACCAGTTGTGGACTCTCGTCAGGTAGTCTCACACCAGTTATAGTCTCACGTCGGTCGTAGGCCCACGTCAGCCACGGTCTCGCAGGCTTCACACGAGATGTCGCCTCACCAGTTGCCGTCCACCCGAGCCTCGTCGAACCACCTGCCATCTCGGTAGCCCCCGCAGAATCGTATTCGGCTGTTGTCTGCCTCGCTGACCTACTCCGCGCAGTCACAGCCGCCGCGTTCGACGAGTTCGTCGAACGTGTATTGGCTTCCGCAGTCGGCACAGAAGACCTGCACGTCAACGAGCACTTCCGGCGAACCGACATCGAACTCGTCGTGGTTCGACGCCGAGTCGAGTGCGCTCTCGGTGACGGCGGCGAGCCGCCCGCGGAGTCGTTGGACTCGTTCTGTCGGGTCGCTTCGTTTGCGTTCCTTGGTCGCTCCCCGGTAGGTCGTCAAGTAGGTGTGAACCGCTTGGTGCGAAACGAAGTCCTGCTGGAGGTCCTCAACGTCGATACCGGCGCGTTCGAGCCGTCCGCGTGCTCGCGTCCGCTCGGCACCTGTCGCGTCGTCTTCGGTCAGGGCATCGTACAGTGACTCGATTTCGCCGTCGAGCGGGTCGAGTCCGGCGTCCACCGCCGCAACTTTGAGCAGTTCGTGATTGAACACGTCGGCGAGGGTTCGGAGACTGTCTGCGTTCTCGTCAGCCGTCCACCGTGCTTCGAGTTCTTCGCCGAGTCCCGCTAACTCGTACGATTCGATGAGGCGGCCGACCTTGGAGTTAGTCGGATTCGGTCGGTTGGCAGGCATATATCGACACGAAAGCGGACGGCGTCCATAATGGTTTCCATTACACCACTACGGGTGTAATCGAATCCGAACCATTATCTGAACCGGATTATTGTATCACGCTATGACTGTCACGAGTCGCGCTACCGGCGTCACCGTCGAGGCGCGAAACATCGGCGGCATCGAAGACACGCACGTGGAATTCGAACCCGGAATCACGATTCTCGTCGGTCGAAACGCGACCAACCGAACGTCGTTTTTGCAGGCGCTCATGGCCGCGCTCGGAAGCGACACAGCGTCGCTGAAGGCGGACGCAGACGAAGGCGAGGTCAGTCTGACTCTCGGCGACGAAACGTACACTCGCGTCCTCAAGCGGCAAGGTTCGAACGTCGTCACGAGCGGGTCTCCATATCTCTCTGACCCGGAACTCGCCGACCTCTTCGCGTTCTTGCTCGAATCGAACGAGGCCCGCCGCGCGGTCGAACGCGGTGACGACCTGCGCGAACTCATCATGCGCCCCGTCGATACGACCGCCATCGAAGCGAAAATCACGCAGTTGGAGGCCGAGCGGCGGAAGATCGAGACGAAACTGCGCGAAAGCGACGACATCGAACAGACGATTGCGACGCTGGAGCAACGCGAGGCGGAACTCGACAACAAAATCGACAGCGCGCGCGAGCGACTCGAAGACCTCGAAGACGAAATCGAGACCGCAGAGCGGTCCGACGACGGCGACGACGAACTGCTCGACCGGCTCAACGACCTTCGTTCGACGCTCGAAAACGTCCGGTTCCGTCTCGAAACCGAGCGACAGAGCCTCGAAGCGCTCCGCGACGACGAAGACGACATCCGCGAGGCGCTCGACGAACTGCCGGACGAGACGACCGACTCACCGGAAGAACTCGAATCTCGATTGAACGCGCGCCGCGAACGCGTCCGTGAACTCGAATCACAGATGAACGAGATTCAAAATATAGTCCGCGCCAACGAGTCGATGCTCTCGGGAAGTAATCGCGGCGTGACGAGCGCGTTGCGTGACGGCGACGACGGCGACATCACGGACAAACTTCTCGGCGACGACCAGACGGTCTGTTGGACCTGTGGCTCCGAGGTCTCGGAGGGGACGATCGAATCGACCGTCGAACACCTTCAGGAGTACCGGGCGACACTCGCCGCAGAGCGGCGGTCGGCCCGCGAGGAGATTGACGACCTCTCGTCCCGCGTCGATTCCATTGAAGACCGCCGCTCCCGTCGCCGAGAACTGTCGTCAAGACTCGAACAGACGATTGCCGAGCGCGAGGAGACCGCAGAGCGAATCGAAGACCTCGAATCGCGGCAGGAAGAACTCCGCGAGGAGGTCGCAACCGTCGAAGCCGAGGCCGAGGAGGTAGACGACGAGACGGACGAACTGGTCGAACTACACTCGAAAGCGAACCGGGCGGAACTCGAACGCGACCGCCTCGAATCGGAGCGACAACGGGTTCGTGACCGCCTCGACGACGCTCGGTCCCGACGGGAAGAACTCACCAAGTTCGAGGCTCGAACCGAAGAGATCGGCGACGAAATCCGGGAACTCCGCGGTCGAATCGACCGAATCGAAGGCGAAGCGGTGGACGCTTTCAACGACCACATGGAACGCGTGCTCGACATCCTCCAATACGAAAATATCGAGCGAGTGTGGATCGAACGCATCCATCAAGAAGAGTCCGGACGCGGAACGTCCCGCGACCGCAGAGCGTTTGAACTCCACATCGTTAGACAGACCGAATCTGGCTCCGTCTACGAGGATACGGTTGACCATCTGAGCGAGAGTGAACGCGAAGTTATCGGTCTCGTGTTCGGTCTCGCCGGCTACCTCGTCCACGACGTGGCCGAGCAACTCCCGTTTATGCTTCTGGACTCGCTCGAAGCAATCGACTCCGAACGTATCGCGGCACTCGTGGAGTACGTCCACGAACACGCCGAATACGTCGTCGTCGCGCTCCTGCCCGAAGACGCCTCGGCGCTCGACGACGGCCACGAGCGAATCACGGAAATTTAGCCCGAGGAACCGCTTTTACAGCGGAATTGCGTCTCTCTTCTCATTCGTGTCGGTGACTGCGACCGTTACAGGTGTATTGGTGTAATATAATTATCAGAGTGTGAGAATATATACCGTCTCGTCAGCGAAGAGATAGTCGTGCAGTCAGGCGTCAGCTATCGTCTGAAACGCTGACATTCGACGCCATAATAAACTGGTATGTACTTCTGGTTGAGGGCACGCAGTCTGTTGGTTCGCTTTGAGATTATCGCCCTCGAGTATCTATCAAACTCACCAATACCAGCTTGTATTGATATGTTTGTTAGTTTTTATATTGGTTTCTGCTTTCTAATGAAAGAATCAAATGTATCTATTATTCATTTTGCATTCTAGTAAATATATCTGTGGCTGGCCACTCTTCAACACTTATGTGGTCGCGCGCCGAAGATGCCATTATGAGGGTAGATATCGGCCGGGCCGGCATTGCGATTCTCCTCACGTTGTTCGTTATCCTCGGTATCGAAGACGCATACATCTGGGCCGCCTCGGGTGTCGTCCCCGGTATCGAATTCTTCGTTGCGCTCGTGTTCGTTCTCGTCATCGCCGTCGTTGCAATCCGCGAGGCGCGGGCACACCCCCCAAGTCGGTAGCCGATTTCAGTCCCGTCCGCGTTTCGTCACCGTGGATTCGTCTTCTCGTCGTTCGTGCGACAGTCCAGTGACGCCTCACAGCACGCCGACCGGTAGGCGGACGACTCTCGAACCAGTTTGCAATCTCGATACCGGTAGGCGATATCGCTTCCGCAGTCGGCGCAAGTGAGGATATACTTCGGTTCGGCGAACCGACGAACGCGAACGGGCGCATTCACAGCGTCGGCACGCCGTTTGAACGCCGACCCGTGGTCAGTCGCTCCGAACGCCTGAAACTGCTCGACGTGAACGAGTTCGTGGCGAAGTATCGAAGTCCACTCGTCTCGGTCGAACGCTTCGAACGCCCGCCACGAAAGCGACATAGTACACGGCGGTGCCGTCGCGTCGTCTCCGACGGACCGAGACGCCCAATCGACCCGCTTGCCGACAGTCGTCCCATCGACGGTCGGAGTCTTCACCGCCGCCGCCCTCCGCTTTGCGCGGGTCGAAACGTCCCACCGAACGAGGCGAAGACTGACAGCGAAATCGTACGACGACACGGCACGCGAACAGTACGCCCGAGACCAGCGAATCAACTCTTCGTGTGTCTGGATGGTCTCGAACTCCTGTGTGTTCTCGTCGTCGTGTGCCACGTTCTACTCCGTGGTTCGGAGTTCGGTGTGATGGATGTTTTGTTCGTTAACCTCGATTTCCGAGTTCGTCGATTTCGGTTCTCCGATTCCTGCACGCGCCCCGACCAAAATTCCGAGGCGTCTCCGACTTACCAACTATCTAAGTTGTGTTCCCTGCCGTCCGATGGGATAGCTGAACCGTTTCTATCGCGTTTTCAACGCTCAGTCTCCGCTCTAACTTATTCGACCGATAATAACGTCTCTCGGACCCGGTGTGTCTTTATGAGCAGTGTTGCCACCATTCGCATTCCTGCGTCCGCGTTCGTTCTCGACGACGCGCTTTCTCGAACGCCTGCGCTCGAAGTTCGGCCGCTTCAGTCGGTCCAGCTCGACCGCGGGAGCCTCGAACCGCTGTTGTGGATTCGAGGTGCTGACGGTCCCACAGTCGAGTCGTGGTTGCGTGACGACCCGAGTATCTCCGCCCTATCGCGTCTATTTTTGCTCTCAGAGACGAGTCCCGGGGAGACCGCATCCGCCCGCGGTGGTGTCTATCGCGCCCGACTTTCCCCGGCCGTGGACGCGGTTATGCGCGTCTTCGCTGACAACAGAGTGTGTGTCCGTCGTGTACACGGACAGGACGGGTCGTGGACGCTCCGCGTGCTTTCGGAAGACCGTGGTGCACTCGGGTCGGTGGTGGATGCGTGGCAACGCGCCGGCCTCTCACACACTATCGAACGCCACGTGGACTGTGCTTCTCTCCCCCGTTCCACGCGCTTCGGTCTCACCGATTCGCAGTATCACACGCTCGTCACCGCGTATAAATCGGGCTACTACGATATCCCGCGCGAGACGGATATCACGTCGCTCGCCGAGCGGTTCGGAATCTCCCATCAAGCGACGTCTCAGCGCCTCCGCAGAAGCCACCGCACGCTCGTTCGGCAAACACTCATTGACCGTGCGACCCCGGAACTGCCGTTTTGACGCCTTGCAACTGCAACCAACAGTAACATTTCAATCGAACGAGAGAACTCCAGGGGAGCGACCCTTCTCTTGTCACACTTGATTACACGATTTTGGGGTGTGGCGGTGTCTGTTGGTATCCGATTGGCTGTCGTCTCCGGACGTTGCTAGTCGTCGCCACCGACCGTCATCGCCGGTTGTCGCCGCTAGTTGCCACCACTAATCGCTGCCATCGAACCGCCCGTATCACGACTCTGCTCGACCTCTCGAAGCACGACCGACACGTTAAGGTACGATGACAAATGGTAGTTACGTACCACCCGCTGAACGCCGTTGGGACCCACCAACGTTACGAACGAGAGACGCCACTCCATGAGCAACCGAAGCAACAAGGACACACGCCCTTCCACGCCATCACTCGTCAGAACCGGGGTCGAAAGCGGTATCGTCAACTATCGTCGAACAGTTTTGTATCCGCTTCTCGCGTACTGTAAGCGCGTCTTTGGCGATCTCGCCGCGTCCATTCGGAGACGACTCGGTCAGGGGGTCGCCGGCGCGTCCGCTATCGACTTGTCGGCTCGCGGGACAGTGGGCGACACCCTCACGAACACAGATACCACCACGACCCATTTGGATGACGACCCTTCCCACTCAAAACAGCGTTCCGAATCTGACGGATCGGGCATCGAAAATACACTTCCCGACGTGGACCCCGAACTGCTCGACCCCGAGCGTCGAATTTTCCAACTGCTCATCATCGAAGGCGGCCGCCTCTCGCAGGCGACGTTGGTCGAGCGGACGCGGTGGTCTGACTCGACGATTAGCCGGACGCTCTGTCAGATGGAGTCGCAGGGTCGTATCGACCGGTATCGACTCGGCACTGGCAAGTGTGTCGTTCTTCCACAACGCCGCGAGAAGTAGTCTCGATGCGTCGTTGCGACCGCGTTCGGTCGCCCGCTCAGAGTGCGAGCGCTATCGTCCCACAACATAAAAACAGACAGACGAACCGACGTGCTTGTACCGGTGATGGACCGACCTGGCTCAGGTGTCCGATTGCCGACGTTCCCAGTGCGAGTCCGATGAAAACGGCACTCACTGTTGTGAATCGTCCCGTGAACATTGGTCTACTTTCGTCGCCTGCCTTTCGTTAGTGACTGCTCAGTACGCTCGCGTTCTATGCCGACATTCATGGTTTTTGATTACTGTGTTGGCTCTTCGCTATCGGGGTCGTAAGATCGTATTACCGGCGTGATAAGCGCTGAAACTGTCGTGGAATGTTACTCGCACCGTCAGTACGACGTCTACGTACCTACTCGGTCGCACCGCGATAGCCGAAAAAGCAGACGACGAGCGCGACAGGGCCGAATGCGTGTACCCGGTCGGCCGGTCCCGGGCCAAACGCGCCGATGACGAGACCCGCGATACCGAGACACACCACGGCTACGTTCAGTAGCCCCGTCGCTGGCAGTTCACCGGTGCTCGTATCCGGTGTACTCGTGGTCGCTCCGTTCGGCTCTGTGTGTCGCTTCCGAGCTTTGACCGCCTCGGGTCTCCGGTCGAGCCGAGGAGGTCCACCTTCGAATGCCTCTCGACTCGGGTCGTCGCCATTGATTGGCTGTATCACGCCCGTCGCCGGGTCGTATACGATTTCGCCGGCCGCATCGAGATACGGGAGGTCGAAATCGTAGAGCGTCCTGTGTATCTCCTCGTCGGTCGGAACCACCCCGTCGGTCTCCGCTCGGAACCACGCCGCGAGTTCGACGGCGAGTTCACCGATGGTGTACCGTGACCGGGGACGGTCGTTGACCAACGAAACGATGGTGTTGCGGCGCCGCGCCTCGGTGACGCCGCCGAGACGGGGTCTGTCGTCGAGCATCGGGCTAGCGTTTGTTTCGCCGCCGTCTGGGCGACGCGGTGCCCGCGATGGTACCATTGACACGCGGCGGTACTCCACCTATAAAAATAAAACCCGGGTGTCTCCTCTCTAGGAGACCCCGAAAACATCCGTGTTCGCGTTTGAAACCGTTTATCTGTCGTATAGCAATTCGGTGAGGGTTCCTTCGTTCTCACGGTAGCGTCCGAACCGTTCGACCACCACGAGACACCGGACCGATTCACGCATGTTGCGACCGCGGTTTTGGTCGCCCGGATTTCTGTGATACGGTGGGCGACTGATAACCGTTGGTCACCGATTCGAGCGCTGTCCAAGCCGAGATTCACGACGACTTATCGTTGTACTCGTCGCCGGCGAACGTGAATGGCTTAAAATTGTTGGATAATTGATGGTGTCGCAGTATGGCGATTACGTGTGGTTAAACGAACTGAAACAGTTGATAAACTGAATGGATTGCCTTAGCAGTGGACTAAACAGTTCACAACAGTTCGGACTCACCAGAACGAAGTCCGCGATTTATTTGGGGTCGAAATAACGGTTGGAGCGAGAATGTCAACCCAGGTAAACAGTCATGACAACTCACTCATCGACCAGCAGGTAGCCGCCGACGGGCAGGCCGACGAACTCGGTAAAGACGAAATCTACCATCTCCTCCAGAACGAACGACGACGAAACGTACTTCGCTACTTACGCGACCGGGACGGTTCGGTTCAAATGCGCGATATCGCAGAGCAGGTCGCCGCGTGGGAACACGATACGACGGTGCAGGCGCTCATGTCCGACGAGCGACAGCGCGTCTACATCGCCTTGTATCAAGCACACCTCCCCAAGTTAGACGAACAGGGCGTCATCGACTACAACCAGAGTCGCGGTATCGTCGAAAAGAACCCCCGGGCGGCGGAACTCATCGACTACCTCGACCGACCGGACGACGAGGCTGACAACGCCACCCCTAGCCGACCGTGGGGAACGTATTATCTCGTTGTCTCAGGATTGAGCGCAGTTCTCATCGGCGGTTCCGGTCTCAATCTCCCACTTATCGGGTCGATACCGCACTTGTTCGTCGCTCTTGCGATTATGAGTGTCTACACGGTCCTCACTTTCTGGCAAGTCTTAGACGACCTCGAAATGGCCGACGGAAACGGGTAATTTCTCTGACACGCGGTCTCGCGCTTAGACCTATCTGTCCAGTGCTGACTCCCCGCGAGGGAACTGGACGTTCGCTTCGGCTCCCGAGACCGGACCGTCACAGTCGTCTGTGTCCGTTTCTGCCGTGAGATTGATATTGTTGAAGCGAGGTTTGTCAAACCAGACACAACTGCTCGCCATGTGTACAGCCGTGTGTGCCCCGCCCTCCCGAGAGACAGACGTATTCGTCCCCAAGCGACCGCGAGCGACGCATCTCGGAACTCGGTTCGGCGGCGACACACAGCTACCACGCCGCGTTTGTGATAATGTCCCGAAATAATACCTTGCTTCTACTTACTGTGTTCGTCGTCGTTGCGGCTATCGCCTCTGCTCCCGCGGCAGGGTCGAGAAACGTCACCGACTTCGAAATACCCGTCGAAGGACAGTTCACCGACACCGTCCCGGTCAAACAGACCGGCGCGTCAACGTTCCTGTGGGAGTCGGAATCGAATACGCTCGCCGTGGAGTTCACTGCCGCGAACGAGTCCGAACGCTACGAGGTGTGCATCCGAAACGAGACCGGTGAGCGACTCGCCTGCCAGTACGAGCGGTCCGCCTCTCGCAACCGAGTCGTGAGATTCGAGTACGACAACCTCTCTTCGTTCTCGGAGTCGAACAACGTTACCGTGGTTCTGCGGACCGACACGTTGAGAAATCCAAAGACAATCGGTTCCGATACCATCGACATCACCGTTATTCGGCAGGCCGCCGACATCGACGGTGACGGACTCACGAACACGAACGAGGTGACGAATAATTCGTCGATGTTCCTCATCGACACGGACAGGGACGGTCTCAGCGACGGCGCTGAAGTAACAATCTACGGCACGTCCCCGACAAACACTGATACGGACTCGGATAACCTGACAGACGCCACGGAGTTGTCGAAATCGCTGGACCCGACTGACCCCGACACCGACGGTGACGGCCTGAACGACGAACTCGAAACGAGACTGGGGACGGAACCGGACGACGAAAATACGACGCCGATGCTCCTGTTCGCTGGCGGGACGTTCTGTGGTTTCCTCGCGGTCAGTAGTCGATGGGTTATTTGTTCGTCTCAGCGTCGCTTGACCGGCTTCTTGTCGTCGGTTCGCTCGTCGGCCGAGGCTCTCCGCTCGGACACTGCGGACGACCCGGGGCCGACCAACTCGCCTCGCACTTCTATCTCTCGTACCCGGTCGCGCGACCGACACGTCCCGAAACAGTCCGCGCCACAGATCTCGCCCGCCGAGGCCGAGGTCCTTCAACTCCTCCGCGAAAACGAAGGCTGGGTGTATCAAAGCCGCGTCGTCGAACGCACTAACTGGTCGAAATCGAAGGTCAGCCGCCTGCTCTCGAAGATGAACGACAAGGGGATGGTCGAAAAGGTCAGTGTCGGGCGGCAGAACATCATCGCCGAAGCGGGGTCGATGCCGGAGGCCGCGAAATCGACCTTCGACGAGTGACTGTCTTGGCGACTTACTCTCCGACGATGCGCGTGTGATTTACGCCGTGTACTGGGTTTGAAGCCCCACGTAGACGTTGTAGCACAGGCCGGGAAGTTGCCGAAGATCGGGAGTCAACCCGGAACGGAGATACGCGAGTCCGCGGTCGAACCGCCCCTCTTGCAGGTAGAGCGACGCGAGCGTGTAGTGGTGCGTGCCGGTGATGTCGTAGCCGCGGGTTTCCAGTTCCACGACGTCTTCTGCAAACGTTCTGAGATAGTGCGTGTTCGCCTGTCGGACTGCGTCCGCACTCGGGCCGCCCGAGGGATATCGCCGCAAGAGCGGTTCGTCAACGTAGGCGAGTTTTCCCCGTTTGAGGACGCGAATGAGGAACTCGGTGTCCTGATACCGGTCGAACGATTCGTCGAACCCGTCGATTCGCTCGACGACGTCAGATTCGACGACGAGCGTTGACCCGGCGCTCGTGTGGAGGTCCTCCATGAGGATGTCTCTGATGAGTTTCTCGCCGCCTTCTTTCCCCTCGGTCGTGCCGTGGCGACCGACGAACGACTTGAGTCGTTCCCACGTGCGACTGGCTTCCCCGTCGTCGATGAGGGTCGTCCCGCAGTAGGCGGCGACCCACTCGTCACCCCGGCGCTCTATGGTTTCGACCTGCCGTTCCAGTTTGGTCGGTGCCCACTCGTCGTCGGAGTCGAGAAGCGCGATGTATTCCCCGGTCGCAACCTCGATTCCGGTGTTTCGGGCGGCGCTTCCGCCTCGGTTCGTCTCGTGGGCGAGGTACGTCACTCGCGGGTCGTCGTAGGACTCGACCACGGCGTCGGTTTCGTCTCCGGAGGCGTCGTCGATGACGATCACTTCGACGTCCGACAGCGTTTGGTCGAGAGCGCTGTCGATAGCGCGCGAGAGGACATCTGCTCGGTTGTACGTGGGGATGATGACGCTCACTGTCGGCATCGGGTATCGACTGCCACTCCGTGGCGGGGGTGCTTTATTATCACTCGGGTAATGGCCGTTGCGACCGCCGTTGTCCCGTTGACGACGAACAATCCGTCCCGCAACTGTCTCGTCTTCTTGCGGACACAGTCGTATTGCCGTCGGTCGGTTCGCTTATCGGAGCGATAAGTCAGGGCTACGGGCACGATAATAACGGGGGGCGGCTACGATTGCCGAGTCGGATACACGATGACGTTCGAACTACGGACAGGCAGAGATGTGCGTGCTACAACTCTCGTTCCGGCGGCGAGTCGCCTCGGGTTAGCAGTGAGTGAATTCACTCCGGCGGCGTCAACCGCCGCGACGTCTAACCGGCGACCGACCGGGCGCTAATGTGTCGCCGAATCACGCCCGAACAGGAGGACAGACGACCTCCCGGAGCGCGGCTCCGACGGTCTGCTGTTGATGGGGTGAGACGCCGATGAAACGGAACATGGTCACCGCGTTTTTCTCTATCGTCGGCGGACGTCTCTTCATCGTCCTGTCGTCGGTCGTGTTGACGCCGCTTCTCATCACGACTCTCGGATTCGAACTCTATGGGCGGTACAGCACTCTCACAGCCGTCTTCGGTATCTCCACGATTCTCATGAGTTCGGGCATCAACAGCGGCGCTCGAAAATACCTCGCCGAGGAACGGTCGTTCCGCGACTGGAAAAGCAACGTGTTCGGTTACTACCTCCGTCTCGGAACTGTCCTCGCCGTGCTGACGGCCATCGCGTTCGTCGTCGCGGCCCGGTTCGGTCTCGTCGCTACGTATCTCGGTCCCGAGTACGTGGTCGGATTCTACGGGCTGGCAGGACTCACCATCGCAACGCAGTTCCGCGAGTACGCCCGTCGGTCCCTGATGGGCCTCAAACAGGAACACCGCTCGGAGCCGTTGCGCGTGCTCACCAAAGTCGGGAGTCGCCTCACGCTCATCGGCATCGCCTTTCTCGGCTTCGAAATCGGCGGCCTGCTCGTCGGTCTCATCGTCGTCAATTCGCTCGTCGCGGTGCTCGCGCTGTGGTGGCTCCGCGAAAGCGTCTCGCTTCGCGGCGCGTTGACCGGGCCGCCAGACGGCTTTCCGACCGGAGAGCTGTTCAATTTCAACCATCTGTCGGTCGTCTACATGCTGTTTCTCACGTCGCTGTATCACGTTGACGTGCTGATGCTCGCATCTACGGTTACGGAGACGCAGGTCGGCTACTACAAGTCCGCGCTGGTCATAAATCAGTTCCTCTGGGTGATTCCGCGCTCGATTCAGTCCATGCTCATCCAGTCCGTCTCGGACCTGTGGGCCGACGACCGAATCGAGCAGATCAACGAAATCGCCTCGCGCGTCACGCGTTACGGGATGCTCGTCGTGCTCCTGTTGTCGCTCGGATTGGGCGCGCTTGCGAGCGATTTCGTGCCGATGTATCTCGGTTCGGGGTCGATGCCGGTTGTCACCCCGCTTCTCATTCTCTTGCCCGGGACTGTCGGTTTTGCCGTCGTCAGGCCCGTGCTGGCGATTAGCCACGCGAAAGGAGACCTGAAACCACTCATCGCCGCCACCGGTGCCGCGGCACTGTTGAACCTCGGACTGAACGCGTCTTTGATTCCACACTACGGGATTCCCGGCGCGGCAATCGCTACGACCATCGGCTACAGTTCGCTCCCCGTCTTCAACCTCGTAAGCGCCCGTCACCTCGGGTTCAAACCGTTTGTCGGCGCCAGATTGGGACGCGTGGGTGCGACCGCGGCCCTCTCTTCTGTGCCTATCTTCCTCCTGTCGAACGCCATCCAAAACAGCCTCGTCGCTCTCCTTTTCGTTCCGCCGGTCGGGCTGTTCGTCTTCGTCGCGGTCGCGTTCGCCATCGGCGCGGTCGATATCGGTGAGGTGCTGGACGTGATAGAATCGCTTCCGGACCCCGTCGGTTCGTACGCCGCCGCTGTGAACGAACGCCGCGGCGGATTGAGAGCAAGTCGCATTCAGCCGACGGACCGCGAGCCGTGGACCGAACGACACAAACATACGCTCCATCGCGTGCTTCTCATCATTGGCGTCCTCCTTTCGATTTTAGGCGTCGCGCTCGCGGTCGGCGTTCCCGGAACCAACATCGGCGCATCTCCGGATAGTCACACTGGCGCTTCACAGGTACCCACCACGGGACCGACCGCGGAGACGGTGGCCGCACCGGTGACCGAACCGGTGGCGACGACCAACGTGAGCACTAACACGGCTACCGTAGTCACATCCGAGCGGGCGTCCTCGTCGGCGACGACTACTGGACCGCCGCGAGCGTCCGTTTTCGAGTCGCTTCCAGAACGTCAACGTAGAGGTCCGCTATCTCTTCACAGACGTATTCCCACGTGAATTTGTTGGCGTAAGATTCGATGGCGTCGGCGTCCCAGTCTCGACGGAGTGCCGTGACCACGGCGTCGCCGAGTTCGTCGTGGGCCTCCGGTCCATCGACGAGGAGTCCGTACTCCTCGCTTGCGATGACCTCTTCGCTTCCGCCGTTTTCGGTGGCGACGACGGGCGTTCCGCAGGCCATCGCTTCCAGTTGGACGACACCGAAGCTCTCGCTGTAACTTGGCAGGACGAACACGTCTGCGGCGTTCATCCAGTCGTTCAGCGTCTCCGATTCGACGTATCCGAGGAGGTCGGTTCGGTCGGCGATACCGAGGCTCTCGGCGAGCGATTCGAGTTCGTCACGCACCCGTCCCTGTCCGCCGATGACGAGCCGCGCGTCCGGCTCGGACTCGTGGACGCGGGTCATCGCGTGCATGAGGTGTTGGAACCCCTTTCTCGGCTTCAGTGTCCCGAGCGCGAACACGAGGGGTGTGTCGGCGTCGATACCGAGTCGGTCGCACGCGTCGTCGGAGTCGAGTCGTTCGAACACGTCCGTATCGTAGCCGTTGGAGATGTGGACGACGTCGTCGTTGTAGGCTTCGAGTTTCGAGCGGTCGCGGCGGTTGACGCGGATGAGTCGGTCCGCGTTGGTCCACGCTTCGCGCAGGCGCTCGTTTTCGGACTGGAGTTGCGTCTCGAACCAGTCGCGGTTCGCGTGGACGGTCAGGACATAGGGGATGTCGAGTGCCGCTTTCAGTCGCGCGCCGACATAGCCCGCGGTCCACGACATGTGACAGTGAATCAGGTCGAACGAGACGGGATACGATTCGAGTTGGTTTTCGACCTTTCTGGCGTGTTGTCGTCCGAGCAGGTGCTCGCGCTGAACGTCCCACGGGAGATACCACAGGGGCGTCCCGATGACGCGGACGTTGTCCGGAGCCTCCGAGTCGATTTTCGCGTCTTTTCCGAACCCCGTCGCGCCGTCTATCGGCAGACGCGACGCCACGTCTGCGAACCCGTTGTACCTGACACAGACGTGAACGGTGTTGAAATACTCCGCGAGAATATCGACTTGCGACTTGACGAAGTGTTTGTATCCGTGTGAAATGACGAGGAGGTTCTTATCGGCTAATCGGTTGTGGTCCATGCGTTGCGGGCCGTTCGAAGTCGGACCTCAAGATTATCCGGTGGGTAAACCGGGCTTCGTCAGGCCGGAGGCACTTCGGTGTTGTCCACGACGAATCCCCCGGCCCGAAGCGGGATTTGGTGGTGACGCTTCGGAACGTCGTGTCGTCGGCGTCGTTGACGGTTTGACATCAGTCGTGTATACATTGGACCAAACCACCGTACAGTCGTCGCTCAGAATATTGATGCCTGAAGCGGTAGTCGCGTTCAGTCTGTCTGATATCGAGTCGGTCGAACTGCAGTTGCCACGCTTGGTGTGGACGGCGTAGAATCCCGTTGAAAAACCGCTGAGTCGGTCGATTTCGGTCTGCTTGGGGGCGTCGGAATCGCTCGGTCTTTCGATGTGGACGCCTGCCCGGGCGTGTCGAACTCGATTTCGATGGTCAGTACACCGACGGAACTAGACTTGGGTAAGATAGTAACGTCTCTCGTCGGTACATCGCCTTCGCCGACGACACGAGCGTCCTGAATCCACGACCGCGCCAGCGAGCGAAAGCGTTTCGAACGCGCCACCGATGCGTTTCAGTGCTCGCCGACGCGAGACGCCGCTGTACTGTTCGTCCGCGCTCGTGTTACGCATCGGATGCATCTCGTGGTCGGTCTCCTTTGAACTTTTTTGGCGTTATTCATGTATTCTAACTACTAGCTCGGTCGGCGAGCCGACGGACCCACCGAACGCCGGGTGTTCCGTCGAGCATCCAGAGGATGCCGCCGAGTGCGAAGATGGACGCGTATCCGAGTACCAACGCGACGTTCTCCGGACTCGTCATTCGAACGAGGAATATTCCGACGTACCGTCCGACCCGCTCGACGAAACTGAGATCGTGTTCGTACGGCGGCCACGAGACGAGCGGCCAGAGCAGTCGCCCGACTCCGAAGACGAACTCGCGTGCGCGGAGCACGTCGCCGACGAGGTGCGAAGCGTACCCGACGAGTACCGCGACGGAAACGGCCTTATTGCGCACCCGCGCCGCGCCAGCGAGCAGTACTACCGCGGGGACCCCGACGAACACCGAGTGCGCAGGTCCGTACCCCGTCGTGACGACGCCGAGAGTCCACGAGAGCGGCTTGTCTACGAGGTCCGGTGCTTGCGTCGCCACCGCGACGACGACCGCTTCCGCGTCGTTCGGCGGCCGACCGCGGAGAGAACGGCTCACCCCTGACAACACCACGTAGCCGAACAGCAGGTGCTCCCACGGCAACATCAGATTCTCTCCTCCTCGTTCGACTCCTCTCGTGGCGGTTGTGCGCCAGTTTCGTTGTCGATGGCGGCGACGAGGAGTGAATCGAGCATCCAGCGACAGGAGGGCGACTGCATCGCTTGTGGGTTGACGGGCCGCACTCAAAAATGGGCGCGACCGTTCATATCCGACCCCGGCACCGAATGCGGCTTAGCGGTCCGGTAAGGCGTCTTTGAGCCGTTCTCGCGTCCGCAATCGGTGCGTGGCGGTTTCCCCAGTGAATCCCGGTCGTTGCTTCGGTTGCGTCGAATCTAGTGATGGCACAAGCGACGGCCCCGGACGAGACAACTCACACCCGTTTTGGTGACCGTTTGCTTACCTGCCCGATAATAATGGCCGTCTCGCGTGACCTCTGGTTCGACTCGCGGGCCGTTGCGGTCCGCGGCGTGATCACATATGCGAACCAGAACGAAACTCATCGCGGCACTCACAGTACTGTTCGTCATCGTCAGCGCCGTCCGCTCGCTCGGCGGCCCGTCGCTCCCGGAGTACGAGATGGCTTCCGACGGGTATTCGGAATGACGGACGCCGACGCGAGAACCGGCTATCTGAGCGACGGTGCCGTCGCGGGCGACGACCCGAGACGGCTCGCCGTCGGTGACGACAGCCTCGACAGGGAGAGCGGAATCCGTGTCTGAAACGGTCTGTGTCGTCGGGTTGGGCTACGTCGGACTCCCGCTCGCACTCGAATTCGACCGCGTCGGAAAGTCGGTCATCGGCTACGACGTGGACCCCGAAACGGTCTCCGCGCTCGCCGACGGAATCGACCCCACGGGCGACGTGACAGACGAGCGCGTTGCGTCCGCTGACGCGTTGTTCACGACCGACCCGGCGCATCTCTCGGACGCGGATTTCGTCATCGTCACCGTCCCGACGCCGGTCGATAGCATGGAGAACCCCGACCTTCGGTTCGTCGAATCGGCGGCCGAGACAATCGGCGCGCACATCTCGCCGGGGACGACCGTCGTCCTCGAATCGACGGTCTACCCGGGTGCGACCGAGTCCGTCCTCGTGCCCGCGCTCGAATCCGACTCGGCGCACACCGTCGGCGAAGACGTCTTCGTCGGCTACTCGCCCGAACGTGCCTCACCCGGTGAGACGGGTCGCGGCGTCCGCGACGTCGTGAAGGTCGTCGGCGCGAACAGCGAGCGCGTCCGCGACGAGCTCGCTGAACTCTACGGGAGCATCGTCGATGCCGGTATCCATCGAGCGCCCGACATCGAGACGGCGGAGGCGTCGAAAGTCATCGAAAACGTCCAGCGCGACATGAATATCGCGCTCGTCAACGAACTGGCCATCGCCTGCGACCACATGGGGCTGACGACCGACGATGTCCTCGAAGCCGCAGGCACGAAATGGAACTTCCACGACGGCTACTCGCCGGGGTTCGTCGGCGGCCACTGCATCCCCGTAGACCCGTTTTATCTCACCTACCGGTCCAAACGCGAGGGCTTCTCGCCGAAACTCGTCCTCCAAGCACGCGAGATTAACGAGTACGTTCCGGTTCACGCCGCCCGAAAGACGGTTAAGACTATCAACGACGCCGGGCGTGTGCTCCGCGACACGCGGCTGTTAGTCCTCGGACTCGCGTACAAACCCGGCGTCGGCGACATCAGAAGTTCCGAAGTCGGAACGATGCTGGAGAAACTCGACGAGTTCGACATCGACTTCGTGGGGTACGACCCGCACGCCGACCCGGAAACGTCCCGCGACGAGTTCGATATCGACGTGACCGAGTCGGTCGAGTTCGAGGCGTACGACGGTGTCGTCGTTGCAACCGCCCACGACGAGTTCGCCGCGTACGACCTCGAAGCGATGGCGACAAGTCTCGGGTCGAACCCGGTCATGATCGACGTGGCCGACGTGTTCGACGCCGACGAAGCGGCCAGTCAGGGCTTCCACTACGCCCAGTTGTGAGGTGTGTCCATGGATATCCTCATCACGATTCAGCATCCCGCACACGTTCACTTCTTCAAGCACGCAATCGACGAGTTCGAGGCCCGCGGCCACGATGTCCACGTCCGCGCGCTCGACAAGGACGTCGCGCTCTCGTTGCTCGACGCGTACGACATCGACTACAAAGTCCTCGGCTCTCGTGACGGGTCGGTCACCCGCGCCGCGCTGGCAACGCTCGCAATCGAGTGTCGCCTCTACCGCGAGGCGAAACGAATCCAACCGGACGTGATGACCGCCATCGGCGGCGTCGGCGCGTCTCACGTCGCCCAACTCGTCGGTGCGAAGTGCGTCGTGTTCACCGACACGGAACACGCGACGCTCTCGAACGCGATTACGTTCCCTTTCGCTGACGAGGTTGCGACGCCGGGGTGTTACCGCGACGACGCGGGGGCGAAGCAGTACCGCTATCCGAGTTATCACGAACTCGCGTATCTCCATCCGGACCGGTTCGACCCCGACCCGTCGGCGCTCGACGGTCTCCCGGTCGAGGCGGACGACACGTACGCGGTCCTCAGACTCGTCAGTTGGGGGGCCGCACACGACGTCGGAGACGCCGGTCTCGACAGGTTGACCGAGTTAGTCACGCGCCTCGAAGACGCCGGTGCGACGGTTCTCGTCTCGGCGGAAGACGACGCGCTCCCGCCGGAACTCGCCGGATACGACATCGATATCCACCCCGCGCTCATCCACCACGTGCTCGCGTACGCCGACCTCTTCGTCGGTGAGAGCGGAACGATGGCTTCGGAGAGCGCGGTCCTCGGGACGCCGACCGTCTACGTCCACAGCACGAACCCCGGGTTGATGGACGACCTCGCCTCGTTCGACTTGCTGTTCGGCTATCACGGCGAGGACCGCAACGAACGCGCCGTCAGGCGGGCGCTCGATATCCTTCGGTCGTCGAACGACGACTGGGACGACCGACGGCAGTCGCTTTTCAACCAGAAGGTGGACGCGACGGACGTTATCGTCCAGCGGGTGCTGGTCGCGGCGTCCTGACCGCGACGGGATTCGCGGTGTCTGGCGGAGTGACTCACCGGAGACTGACTCCGGAAAACTGCTTGCGCGTGGTACTTATCGGGTATATAATACGGACGGTGTCGTTCTTTTGCGACTTCTCGAATTCGTCACCACCGGCGCAGACGGCGCTTGGCCACGAATATCCGGGTCAGTCGAGCCGTCCGAACAGCGTTTGAGGGACGGCTAATCGGGTGATTGTCCCTCGGTGTTACTCGCTTCGACTGCGCGCACATCGCTTAGCCCGTCTATAGTAATGGATGTGTCACGAATGGGCTTTGCCACGGGACGGCCAGCAGTCTGCCGTCCCCGAACGAACTATGAGACGACAGCGACACCGGTTGGAAGAACCGGACTGCGACCGTTCGACGGAACCAGACCGCGCCGCGAGTCCCGCACGTAGCTCACGGACCGTGGTCGAACGTCAGACTAGACGCATCTCGTGGTGGGACTAAGATGTGTGGCATCATCGCTCACGTCGGCGACGGAAGCGCGCGTGACCCGCTCGTGACCGGTCTCGAAAGCCTCGGATACCGCGGCTACGACTCCGCCGACGTCGCCGTCGGACCACAGCGTCACCGTCGAATGACCGCCTCATCGAACTCCGACCTGTGACGATGAACAAAGAACTGTTCGGCGTCCTCGACGACGACGGCGCGTTCGACCGCCTCGCATCGCGGTCGAGTTTCGACTGGGTCGCGGACGGCGACCGTGCGACAGTTGCGATTCGTGACCCGGCGCTCGGCTTCCACGGGCGGTCTGCGACGTACAGTGACGACCGAGGAACGTGCATCCTCTGGGGTGAAGTCTTCCCCCCGGACGACGTGTCGATTCCGTCGGCCCAGTACGCGCTCGACCGCTTCGACGCCGTCGGCCGCGACGCCTTTGCGGAACTCAACGGGTCGTTCCTCGCGTTCGTCGAATGCGGCGACGACGCGGTTCTCGTAACCGACCCACTGCGCACGTGCCAGTGTTTCTACGCCGACACCCCTGACGGCCGAGTCTTCGGAACGAACCCACAGCGCGTTTTGTCGGCCGTTCCGGACACGAGAGTCGATAGACGCGGGCTTCTCGAATACGTCCACATGGGCGTCGTCGTTGACGAACGGACGGTGTTCGACCGCCTCAGCTGTCTCCCGTTCGACGGCTACATCACGCCGACCGAGACCGGCACGCTCTCCAGATTCGTCTACGACCCCGCCGACCCCGACGAGTTCGATTACGTCGGTGAACTCGCGTCACGGTTAGCGCGCGCTGTCGAGCGCCGGACGAGTTACCCGGGAAGACAGGGTTTGCTCTTGAGCGGCGGCTACGACTCACGTTCGATCGTCGCACAACATCCCGGTATCGACGTGTGTTACACGCTCGGCACGCCCGACCATCCCGAGGTGGAGACCGCCCGCGCCATCGCAACGCAGTACGGGGCGACCCACGAAACGCTCGTCGCGGACGAGAACTACATCAACGTTGACGACGCCGTCATCGAGTATTCGCTCGGAACGCGCGAGTCGATTCACGTCCACCACGCAGGCTGTGACGACAAGGTGAACGTTGACACCATCTTCCACGGGCTGTTCTTCGATACGCTTCTCCGCGGTCACTTCCTCCCGCGGAACGTTCTCGACCTCTTTGGGAATCGGTTCCCGCTGAACGGTCTCGACCCTAACCCCGACCCGACGGAGGTGCTGTCCTCGAAGTTCGGCTACCACCCAGCGTGCGACCGCGTCTTTCCCGACTGCGACGACTTCGACACGAGCATGGAATTCATCGACGATGTCGTCAGCGGGCAACTCGACAAGTGGGCGGACCGCTACGACAACGTCTACGACAGCATCGCACTCGTCGGCATCCAAAACCAACCGACGCTTCCGTTCCACTTCGAGTTATCCGACAACTATATCGAATCGTTCGTCGCGGCCGACGCGGAACTCATCGACTGGCACCTGAAGACGCCGCCGGAAGAGCGGAATACGGAGACGATGAAGCGGGCGTTGCGACGTCTCGACCCCGATATCTTCAGACACCGCCCGCCCGACCGCCCGTACCACTCTCACCGGAAAAATCAGGTCGAGAAGTTCCTCCGACGGAAGATTCCGTTCATCGAGCCGTTTAGCTCGCCGTGGCCCGACCTGCAGGTGCAGTACGCGGCGAACGAACTAGACAGGAAACTCTTCCCGGGCTACGCGTGCATTCACGACCTGCCGGCCAGGGTCAAACTCCGCATCAACGACATCACCACGTGGATAAACGCCGCCGTCGATGACGCCGCACTCACGCCACGTGACGTGCTGTGTCCGTCGAACGAACCGCTGTCGAACTCAACGCCCGCGACGCACGCGACACACTCGACTGAGTCCTGATCTCTCGCCGTCGCAGAAGGGACCCATCGACAAAGGAGATAAAAACGGACGAACCAACGGATACACTCACCGCGGCGGGTGAAAAAGCGATTCGACACCGGTTCCGGTGAGAGCGCAAGTACGTCACACAGACAGTTTGTGGCCGTGCTGTGGTCACTAGTTCGAGAGCCGAACTAAATATATGGCCACGAATCGTCAGTGAGAACGAGCGATTCACTCGCTGGCCCTCGCATGACCGACACACACGATTCGACCCCCATCGTTCGGACCGTCGTCCAAAACCTTCCCGAAGGGATTCTGGTGGAGGATGCCTCACGAAATATCCTCGCCACGAACGAGCAGTTCGTCGAGATGTTCGACCTCGAACAGTCTCCCTCCGAACTCGTCGGAATGAACTGCGAGGGCGTCGCGGAGGCCGTCGGCCATCTCTTTATCGACACCGAGCGATTCCTCTCGACTATCAACACCGCTCTCGAACGGCGCGAGCCGACAGACAGAATGGAGTTCAAACTGACTGACGGCCGGGTGTTCGAGCGAAACTACGTTCCGTATATGCTACCGGACGGGGCGGCAAACCTCTGGGTCTACCGCGACGTGACCGACGACAAGAAGTACGAACAGTTCATCAGACGGCAAAATGAGCGCCTCGAAGAGTTTGCGAGCGTCGTCTCGCACGACCTTCGGAACCCACTCAACGTCGTTCAAGGTCGTCTCGAACTGGCTCGAGAACAATACGGTGACGACGAGAATCTCGACAAAGCCGCGGACGCGCTCGACCGGACGTTCGAGCTTATCGACGATCTCCTGATGTTGGCGCGAGAGGGAACGGCCGTCAAAGACCCGGAGCGAATCGATATCTCGGATATCGCCTCTGAGTGCTGGGAGACGGTCGAAACGGGCGACGCGACACTGCGAGTCGAGACTGGCGATATCGTACACGCCGATAAATCGCAGGTCAAACAGCTCTTGGAGAACCTCATCCGCAACGCCGTCGAACACGGCGGGAAAGACGTGACGGTGACTATCGGCCGCCTCGACGGTGGGTTCTACGTCGAAGACGACGGTCCCGGAATCCCGGCCGAAAACCGAGAACGGGTGTTCGACGTTGGCTACTCTACGTCCCGCGAAGGGACCGGCTTCGGTCTCTCTATCGCTCAGACTGTCGCCCACAATCACGAGTGGGAGATCACCGCCACAGAGGGCCAATCGGGGGGCGCGCGCTTCGAGATAACTGGTGTGACGGTCCTCGACTCGGTTGAGTGACTGCTGTTTCGCTGTTTTGCTTCGCACCGCGTAGTGAGAGCCGAGGGTCTAGCTCTGGTTTGTGCGATCTATCGTGGTGAGATCGGCTGTCTTCGCAAATTAGTTGGGAGAGTGAGTATTTGGTGAAGCTCATTGTCGCAGTGAGACAATGAGGATTAGCGAATTTGGGCTCGGATAAGAGACTGAACGAATATATTGTATAATGCTATATCAAATCTGCCTCGCAGGGGACCCCCCAGTTTCGGAGGGTAGACCATTTTAGCGTTGCTTTGCCGCCGAATTAGACAAAATTTCGGGGGAGTTGGCTAGAAACACTGTCCGAAGCAGTTAATCCACTGTGATTGTCAGAATACCACCAAAAATTCTGCCCAGAGATAGTGCCACCGCTCACGAGAGGCAAGCCCAGCGTGCTCATTCACTTAATCTGTGGAAGCGACTCCGAAGAAACCACTCGACACATTCTCCAGCAGTAATGACCGGTGCGTAGTCCGTCTCATCATTGACGGTTGGAAGTCGTAGGGACTCCAGCTGAGAGTACTAGATGGAGAGGCACCACTCGTTGTGTGTGTGTGTGTCCCCTCAGATACCGCGGTCGTGTTTCGAACGTATTCGTAGATCGTTTTTATCTCCCCGTGGATATTATAGAGTACTTGCAACGTTTCTTATTTTCAGGATAGTAGAGGTGAATTAACCGCAACAACGTACGTGATGACCGATGGGAATTCTACCAGTTTAAATAGGTTTTTTCAGAGACGTTCAAGATAGAACTCAATAGAACAAGCGGTCAACAGTGGTTAGTTTATACGTCGAATCCGTTCCGTCTGAGTGCCTCTGCCAACTCACTGTCAGGGTCAGCCGCAAACTCAACTAACGATGACTCTGGTCTTGTTGTCGTATATAGTTCAGAGTCGATATTGTCAGGAATTTCGTTCGTGTGTGTGTTATCTACAACTGCAACTGATATTTTTGGTCTCGTGTCCGTGTCTTTTGACTCGCTCATTAACTGATGGTATGGGAGAGCGATGTTTGGCTTTTGGGATTCGAGTATACAAGTCTCTGCTCTGTTGAAAACCCTCGACAGCGAACATATTCTGGCGTGACTGGTAAGTACACAGACACACTACGCATCTGGCTCGCTCTTCAGAATCGTCTCTATCCGGAAACTAAGGTCTTCATCTTCCACGGCTTGTCCAGATAGATACTGGATAGAAGGGAACCCCCGTGAGATACGCATCGTTAATAGAGGTGTGAATAGTCGTTCCCCGAAAGTCAAATTCGACTGGCTAAACGCTATCTACGAAGCTGTCCGTGTAGTCAAGTTCGGCGTATCCTGGATTTTCCTTGAGAACCTCTCTAGCGAACTCAAAATCTTCCACAGTGGCAATCACCGACGACGACGCGACAAAGACGGCCAAGCGATGAACGCCGTGGCGACGACGAAGCCAATCCCGATCTTACCGAGCAACTCCCCGGCGACGCGCTCGCCGGTGACGAATGCGTTCACAGTGACGATTCCGAGACACAAGAGAATCAACAGCGCCAGTGCGACGCCTTCCTGCCGAGTCGAGAGCGCGGCCTCTGTTGCTTTGAAGAGGAGAATAGCGACCATAGTGATTGCAACCGCGGCGGCTTCGAACGGTCCCCATGGTCCTCCCTCTGCGAGACCTGCTCGCATGATAACGGTGACAATCAGGAGCGAAACCACCCCGATGACACCGAGTTTGAAACGCTTCAGAGATGCACCCATACTGTCGTTGCGGTGTCGGGTTCACATTAATCCAAGGTACGACAACTCACGCAACCCGCGCGTGCGCTCGACTACGGCAGTAGAACGCCACGCAAACCTGCGAGAGATACGAAACGGGTACTTCGAGTGTTACGCTCCGAATCCGACTCTCGAACCACGCTCCGCCTACGCCTTAGCCCGCCAAAATCGGAAGTACTATCAATATTTAGGTTGGCCTAAATTTATGACGGATACCGACCCAAGCCGAGAGGGACCGACGCGAAGAGAGTACCTCAGATACGGCGGCGCGGTTGTTTCCGGTGCTTCGCTGGCCGGCTGTATGGGTGACAGCGACTCGACAGCGGACGAACCGACCTCGACGCCGTCGGGTGAAGACACAGAATCGAGTGAATCAACCGCATCCAACGACGGGAACGCCGCTTCAGACGAGTCGTACTCGGTCACGATAGAACCGGTTGGGACCGTCGAGTTCGACTCGGTGCCGGAGACGTGGTTCCCGTACACGGCCGACTACGCCGACATGGGCGTCGCTCTCGGTGAGGGTAACGGACTCTCGGCCGTCGGTGTGAAAGATCGCTTCGGGACGTACTTCTACGATGAAATTCCCAGTGTTGCTGTCGATAAGAGCGATCTTACGGAACTCTGGAACGACGGGACGAGCAAAGAGTTGTTCTACGAACTCGATGCCGACGTCCACCTCATCGACCCGAATTTCATGGTCAACCGCCTGCAGTGGAGTCAGGACGACGTCGATGAGATTCGTGAGAACGTCGCGCCGTTCTTCGGTAACACGATTTTCTCGCGGTCGTACGATTGGCACGACTACGCCGACTACACGCTCTACGGAGCCTTCGAAAAGGTCGCCCAACTGTTCCAGAAAGAACCGCAGTACGAGGCGTTCAAACAGTACCACGACGGCGTGCTCTCGGACGTTCAGAGACGGCTTCCCAACGAGACACCCGATGTGGCCGTGTTGTACCCCGGTGGGGTGCCGCCGGAGTCGTTCTATCCGTACCGTATCGGCGAGGGAACACAGGCGAAACACTGGCGGGACCTACAGGTCAGCGACGCGCTGGCGAAAAACGACATCACCGACGCGCAGGCCGGCGGCGGAACGATAGATTACGAGACACTGCTGGATATCGACCCGAACGCCCTCGCAGTCAGACTTCAGGGCGAAATTTCACAGGAGTACTTCGAGGAGAACATTGTCTCGCACCTCCGAAACCACGAGGTTGCAAGCGAACTCAGCGCGGTGAAAAACGACCGCATCATCTACGGCGGTCTCACCTATCAGGGACCGATTACCCACCTGTTCCAACTCGAACGAGCGGCGCAGGGTCTTTACCCCGACGTGTTCGGTGACGAGCAGTTGTTCGACCGCCAGCGAGTAGCTGACATCGTCGCCGGCGAGTTCTAATCGACCCGACCGACGCAACGAACACCGACCGCGCTCATCGCCCCGCGTATTGGTGTTCTCTATTCCATCTGCTGTTACCCGCTGTTCTCGACTGCTTTCGACTGTTCTCGATAGCACTTGAAGAACGAACTGACACCGCGAAAGCTGGTTTTTCGCTCGGGTCGCTCGTCTGCAGGACAGCCATAGAAACGCGTACAGCGACTCAGCAGGTCACCCTCGCGTGGCCAAGACGTACGCGGCCGCGGTGAGACCGCCCCACGTGACGGCGGCGGCGACGCCGATTCCGACCAGCGAGCCAGCACCGACCAGTCCACCGACGAGCCAGACGAGGACTGCGGTCACTGCAAGCCCCTGTATCCGACGACCGCTCACTGGTGGCGATTGATTCTGCAAGGTCAGTACCATCCCGTGGCCGCCGAGGGCTAACGCCCCCAGATAGAGCACGCCACCGAGGAGCCCCCATACCGTTCCGGACCCGGCAAGGAGACCGCCACCACCATTGGTTTCGCCCACGCTGGTGAGCGCTCCAGACTCATTGCCCGGCGTCGTGTTCGATTGCGTCGGCTCTTCTGTTGTTACCGGTTCCGTCGCGTTGATTGTGGCTGTCGAGGCGTTATTGCTGTCAATCCCCAGTTGGGTTTCGACTGTCAGTCGAACGTCGAGCGACTGGTTGGGCATCGTGACGTTGAGAACCGGTGAGGACTGCACCGGTCGAGCGGTATCGTTGACGACGAAGTGATACCGACTGACAGGTGGGTGAGTTCCCGTCGAGTTCGCGCCGGAGAGACGCACGGTACTCTTTGCGGGTGCCGTCGCTGGCGCATCGACGCGCGCGACTGGCCGTTCGTATCGCGGGTCCGGCGTCGCTGTCTGGAACGGCGTGAAATCGACCCACCCGCGCTCGGTGACGACTGGGTCACCACCACCTGCGGGGAGAATCGAAGAGTGGTACGGGCCGTTCGTGGCACCCCAGTAGTTTGATTCGGCATGGACGGTCCGAATCGGGTCTACGATGAGCCTGGCAGTGGTGTTCGAGCTAATCAAGGGCTCCATATCGACAACCAGGCCACGGTGCTGGCCGTAAATGCTGTTGTTGACGATGCGGTGGTTTTGGACGTCGGCTCTGTCTTTTTCGATGCCGACACCGGTCGGGATGGTGCCGCTCACCTGTCGAATTAACAGCGAACTCGCTTCCGCGGACCGTATCTCACTTTCGCTGTCCGTCCGTAAGACGACTACCATGTCGTCCCAGAGCCGGGCGATGGTAAGCTCGTCTGTCAGTGCGGGGTTCGAAACGAGTTCTTCGAGCGGAATCTCCGACCGCGCCTGATTGATGATGACACCGGACGAACCCTCTGAGACGTGCACACCCGTGCCCAGATAGACGTCAGAGACCGAGGCCGGTTCGGCGAACGCGTTCGTGTTGTACACGATATCGTTCTCTCGGATGGTCGTCTCGACGGCCCCCCGGACGATGACACCGTAGGAGTTAGCGGCGATGATGTTGCGCACAACCGAGAGATTGCTTCGGTGTGTGACCGGGCTGGCGACGAGTAATCCCGACCCGGCGTTGTTCGCCAGTCGGTTCTCGCGGATATCGACCTCGTGAACGAGCAGGTCCGAGCGCACCGTGACGCCGTGGCCGCCCCCGTGTTTCACGGTGTTGTTGTGAATCGTTATTTTGCGCGCTGTCGCCCGCGTCCGAACGTCCATCCCCGTCCCGGAGTTGTTGACGACTTCGTTGTGGGACAGTGTGAGGTTCGACGTGGCCACCCCAGCGAGGATGAACCCGTCGCCGTCGTTGTCCGTGATTAGATTTCCATCAATGCGACTCCGTTGTGTCTGCCACGTGTGGATGTTGACACCGTCGCGTCCGTTGTCGCGGATCGTGTTGTCGGCGAGGTGGAGTCTGAGTCTGGTGGTTCGTGCGTCGATTCCGATTCCGTGGCCGGCATTATCGTGTAGGGAGTTCTCACGGAGTGAAATATCGCCAGTGCGGAATATCTGTGCGGCCGATTGGTGGACTCGGATACCCGTCTGCGCGCCGTGAATGCGGTTCCCGTACCCCGTCATCGACGTTTGTGAGCGGACGTCCATCTGAACGCCAGCGTCGCCAGCCGAGATGTCATTATTCGAGAATTCTATCTCGCTTCGTGCCGCGCGGACGGCAATGCCGCTTCCATCCGTGTTCGAGATTCGATTGTCGAACAGTCGGAGTTGGCGAACGGTGTCGGCGGCGACGAAGATACCATTGCCGCTCACCTTGTCGAACGAAGAGTCACGAACGGTGAGTCGATTCGCGCGCGTCTTCGCCGGTGTGTTCCGGTCAACCGGCGACGTGACGTTGCCGACGACGAACGAAGCGCGAACGCCATCGGATAGCTGTGAGATCGAATTCTTACGGAGGTCTACTCTGACCGGGTAGATGCCTCGCGTCGATGGATTGACGGCGTCTTCGTACTCGACCAGAAGGCGACCGTTGCTCGGGACTGTGACCGGCTCCGACAACGAGATTCGAAGGCGTCCATCCGTCGAGGTGACGTCGGAGACGAGCGAGCTAAACGACTGCTCGACACTCCCGTTTCGGTTGCGGTCGAGACCAATCCGTTCGAGACTCGCCGGTTCGACGTTGCCGACGGAGCCATCTGACAGGTACTGTAACTCGACCGTGTCGAATTTCACGCCCACGCCGGCATCGAGCGAGAGGGTGTGTTCCGAACGCAGGTCACGGTCGCTCGGTGACGCCGTCAGCGACACGTCGCCGGTCGCCCCCATCGACGGAGTCGCCCGAATCGCGTGCCCGTCGATAAAACGGAACGCCGACTGTTCGACGGTGAGAGACGGCAGTGCGGCAGTGTCGCCGACCGATAGTCCGGCCGTCGCAAAGTTCCGCAGTGTCGAATCGGTGATTCGAATAGACCCGTCCGAACTATCCACGGTGATACCGCTCATTCCACCGTCTAACGTCGTGTTGCGCACGACGAGGCGGGACGCGTCCGTCCCGTTGTATCGGATGCTTGCCCACCGGCGGTCGGCCGCGGCTCCGTCGGTCTGTGAAATCGTTACCGGACTGTCGGCCGTGCCATTCGCGTAGAGTGAGCCGTCAACTGACAGCGTGATTCGTTCGGCGAGTTGAATTTCGGTACCGGGACGTATCGTCAACGTGGCATCGGGGGCGACCCGAATGTTTTGAACGATTCGATAGGGTCCACCGCCCGGCGTCCACGTCGTGTCCGTCGTAATATCGGACTCGACGAACGTGACGTTCGTATCGGTCTCGGCGGCCGCCACTGGACTGCCGAGTGAGATAGACACCGACACGACGATGGCGATGACCAGTATCCGCCAGACCCACTCGCGTTTCACACTAGTCAATCAGGGCACCTCGCTGGGTATGCGTAGCTACTCGTTTAGAAACTGATGAAACGTGTGGCTGAGCGGGTCGCTCTCCCGACGTACACCTCTGGAGCGCCGCAGAACGGCCGAGACACGGGTGCCGGACGTGCCGTATCCAAAATCGATAAAAAATATCCATACCTGAAAATTGAATTAAACGGGTATATATTCACCGGTTGATACGGTCTCTACGTGCCGAACACGCCATCGACACACGAGGCCATTCGGCCGTTACAGTGAGACCACCGGTTCCGAACACATCCCTGTTCCGCTCTGTTCTCAAACCTGAATCTGTTTACAATTTTCATTCATTTAATATTTCCAGTACGCTGAACCCTCCGTAGTTGCCGCTCGCGTCACGCGGACTACCCGGTGAGCCAATCAAATCCCGACACTCACGTACTTTTACCCGACAAAATATACTGTATCGTCAATTTGATATATAAGTATCGAGACAATCAATGGATATTAACGTCCGGCGCACAAACCGGCCATGTTGGGAACCAATGAATTCACTGGAGATCGGCATCCGTCTCATCGCAGGGCTCTTGCTCATCCTTGCGAACGGATTTTTCGTCGCCATCGAGTTTGCGCTGACCCGCGCCCGGCAGTTCACAAAAGAAGAGTTCATCAGCGGCGACCCTCGTCTCGAACGGGCGTGGGAGATGACTCAGGACCTCGAACTATATCTGACGACGTGCCAAGTCGGTATCACGGCGTCGAGTATTGCGGTCGGTATCGTCGCCGAACCGGCGCTGGCGGCGCTGTTCAAGCCGCTCTTCGGAGGGACACCCCTGGCGTCTATCGGCGCGGGAGCGCTCATCGCCTACCTGATTATCAACCTACTTCACCTGACCCACGGCGAGCAGACGCCGACGTATCTCGGCGTCGAGCGGTCGAGGATGGTCTGTCGGTACGGTGCTGGCCCGCTGTACTGGTTTTACCTCCTCATCTCTCCGCTGATCTCTTTCGGAGATTCGGTCGCCAAGTGGACGCTCAAACTGTTCGGCATCGAGATGAGCGGCGCGTGGCTCGAAGCCGAAGAGGACGTTATCGAGTCGCGCGCGCAACTGCGAAACCGACTGAGTTCCCTGCTCGAACTCGGTGAACTCTCGCCCGAGCGCCACGACGAGGTGTTGAACGCGCTCGACGCGGGAACTACCGAAGTACAGGAGATAATGGTCAACGAAGCGGATATCACCTTCCTCTCGACGGAAGCCTCCGTCGAAGAGAACCTTCGCCGGTGTTCCGAGACGCCGCACACGCGGTACCCGCTGGTCGGAGCCGACGCGGAGGAGTTTCTCGGCATCGTCTACGTCCCCAGTATCGTAGACCAGATGGACGGACTGAAAGCTGGTGAGAGAAGTCTCGCGGACATCGCGGCACCGCCGATGACGGTCTCGGCTAGTACGTCTGTCAGCGACGCTATCGACCGATTCCAAGCCGAGAGCCAGGAACTCGCGCTCGTGTTGTCCGACGGCGAAATCGTCGGTCTCCTCACCGCAACCGACGCGTTCGAGGCAGTTATGGGCGAGTTGGAAGACCCATTAGAGACGGCGCAAAAGACCCGGGTTTCGGGGTCTACGGACCCAGTATCCGGGTAAAACGTCGTCTCGTCAGCCATTCGAACCGCCGACATCGCCATCACAGTAGTCTCGTCAGGGCCGGTTTCACACTCGGCACGAGGGTGTTCGGTTTAGGGGTGGAAGTTAAGAGACGAGAGACGACCGAAAAACAGCGACTCACGCGACTCGATAGCTCGTCTGACCAGAAACCGGCGACGTGCCTGCTCGTTCGCCCTGAATCGGGCAGTTACGCGTCGTCTCCTTGGTCGAGAAAGCCGTGGTACGGACAGACGAACTCGTCGCGGATGAGCTGTTCATCGACGATGGTCAGCCCGATACCGTCCAGTTCTTTACTGATTCGATTGAGGTCGTCGTGGTCTTTTCCGATCGCGTTCACGTACACGTTCCGCTCGCCGGTCATTATCTCTCGGACCGCCGTCACGCCGTGTATGTCGCGCGCCCGACTTGCGAGTTCGGACCGTTCCGGAACCGGTGCGGTACAGATTATCTTCGTATAAAGAGGATAACCCGCGAGGTCGTAGTCGATGTCGATGTAGTATCCACGAACGATACCGCTCGCTTCGAGTTTATTGAGGCGTGTTCGGACGGTACTCGGTGAGAGGTCGAGTTTCTCTGCGATATCGTTGGACGAGGTTCCGCGAGCGTCTTGCTGGAGGTAGTAGAGAATGTGTTTATCGGTCGAATCTAGCTCGCCATCCTTCATTCGTACTCTATGCTGGCGGCCGGTACGGTAATTAGTCTTGTTCTATCCCACCTACCAGCGACGGGAGGCGACACCACGCAGACGCCGACGCCACGGAGATGTAACGACAGCGATGGCGGTTCGAACCGAGTCTCGGGTACTATCGATGAAAGGTATCGACATCGAGACCACCCATCAGCAAAAACAATGCCACCCGAACGACCAGTGCAGATTATGACGGATGAGTTCCTATAGCATTATTATTTGACGGGTCGTCAAAATAACCCATTAGTTTAAGGTATTCCGTCACTCACAACCAGTATACACACGCAGTCGAAACGGCGCTTTTCAGACACTACTCTCTCGGACATCACACCACACATGACACTACAAACAACCACCGCAGACGACAGCACCACAGGCTGTGAACCGGACGCGTACGGCGTTCAGAGTGACAGATACGCCGGGTCTGACGTCACCCAACGCCTTCGAATAGACAGTCACGACTCCTCTCGTGTTGCTCTCTCCCGCACGACGACCATCCCCCTCACGAACACATTCGTCGAAGTCCCATGAAAGAACTAGAACGCGACCTTGGATTGCCGTCCGTCCTCGCAATTAGCGTCGGGGCGATGATTGGGAGTGGGATATTCATCCTCCCGGCACTCGCGCTCGAAATCGCAGGGCCAGCAGTAATCCTTGCGTACGCTCTCGCAGGGTTACTCGTCGTACCGGCCGCTCTCTCGAAATCCGAGATGGCGACCGCGATGCCCGAGGCTGGCGGGACGTACATCTACATCGAACGGGGAATGGGTCCGTTGCTCGGTACGATTGCCGGCATCGGGACGTGGTTTTCCCTCTCGTTCAAAGGGGCACTCGCGCTCGTCGGCGGTGTCCCGTACTTGCTCTTGTTGTTCGACCTGCCGCTGAAACCGGTCGCACTGGGACTCGCGGCGGTGCTGATACTGATAAACGTCGTCGGAGCGAAGCAGACGGGCCGGCTACAGGTCGCAATCGTCGTCGTCATGTTGGCCGCCCTCGGCTGGTTCGCCGCCGGGAGTGCCCCCACCGTCCAGTCGGCCAACTACGCCAACTTCTTCGCTGACGGGGTGGGCGGACTCCTCGCGGCGACCGGATTGGTGTTCGTCTCCTACGCGGGTGTGACGAAGGTTGCGAGCGTCGCCGAAGAAGTCGAAAACCCGGGTCGTAACATTCCACTCGGTATCCTCGGGTCGCTCGCGTTCACGACAGTCCTGTACGTCGCTATCGTCGCAGTGTTGGTCGGCGTGACGGAACCGGGAAGCGTCGCCGGGTCGCTGACGCCGGTTGCGGTCGCCGCGGAGGCGACGCTCGGCCGAAACGGCGTCATTGCCGTCATCCTCGCGGCCATCCTCGCGCTCGTCTCGACGGCGAACGCGGGTATCCTCTCTTCGTCGCGCTACCCGTTCGCCATGAGCCGGGACAAGCTTGCTCCGCCCTCGTTCTCGACGGTGAGCGACCGGTTCGGAACGCCCGTGGCCTCAATCACGCTCACCGGTGCGGTGTTGTTACTGCTCATCGCGTTCGTCCCGATCGTCGAAATCGCAAAACTCGCCAGCGCCTTCCAGATTCTGGTGTTCGGACTCATCAACGTGGCCGTCATCGCCTTCCGCGAGGGCAACGCGGAGTACGACCCAGAGTTTACGTCGCCACTGTACCCGTGGGTGCAGGTGTTCGGTGCCGTCACCGGACTGCTCTTGCTGACGCAGATGGGGACGGTTGCCCTCGTCGGAGCCGTCGTCATCACCATCGGAAGCATCGGTTGGTACGTGTTCTACGTCCGGTCACGGGTAAGCCGAGAAGGCGTGGCGGCGGATGCACTTCGCCGACGGGTCGGAAGAGACGTGCTTACAGAAACGCAATCGGCCGTGGAAGATGCACCCCGTGAGGTGCTCGTCGCGCTCACCAAGAATCTCGACGAAAGCCGTGAAGCGTCGCTCATCGCCATCGCCGCCGACCTCGTTCGCCCGGACGACGGCCGCGTCGTCGTCGTCAGGTTCGAAGAGATTCCCGACCAGGCACCGCTCACCGAAGAGGTGACAGCCCAGTCGGCGTCAGATATCTCGTACGAGACGCGGGTCGAAGCGCTCTCGTCGGAGTTAGATGTCGATATCGAAGCCGACGAAATCGTGAGTCACGACACGAAACACGCAGTCGTCAATTTCGCGGCAAATAGAGGAGTGGATACGATAGTGGCCGAACACGAGCCGCTTCGACTTCGGTCCCGCCTGTTCGGCGACCCAATCGACTGGATCGTTCGTCACGCCTCGTGTGACGTGCTCCTCGTTGACAACCTCGGTTACGACGAGCCAACGCGCGTCGTGCTCTCCGGCGACGGTGAACTGTACCCGCCGCTGGCGGTGAACGTCGCCGAAGCAATCGCTGGTGCGAACCGCGGTACAGTCTCACTTTGGCACTGGACCGGTCGCCGCGGCACCGACCAATACGAGCGCACGCTCGACGACTATGAGGCGAAACTCGCGGAGATGCTCTCTGTTCCGGTCGGTTCGGAGACCATCAGAGCCGACGGTGGACCCCCCGCGGACCCCGATGTGGTCGTGCGCCGGGGCACCGACGGGACGCTACAGAGCCTCCTATTCGACGACAGACCGGCCCTTCCAAGCCCCGGGTGTACGACGATCACCGTCTACCCCCACAAATCGCGGCAACCGGGATTCGCCCGTCGACTGGTGGAGTATATCACGTTCTAACTCGTCTCCTCGAACCACGACGTGCGCTTTTCGGCGTGTCGAACGAGACGCGACACCGAGCCGAGAGTCGGTGTTATCTGCCGTCGTATAGCCTAATCCCGGCACCTGCCAAGGCAACCAACACGCCCCCTATCTGTATTCCGTTCGAGACCGAACTGCCGACGGAACCCAGTGTCGGAAGAACGTAGCCCCCGCTTACGAAAACCGCCAAGCCAAACAAGATACCCAGTCGCCCTCGATAATCGACGTTCACGCGCTGTGTTTCTGACTGACAGTCATAATAGTGTCGTCAGATAAGAACGTCTAGCCTGTCGGTGTCGGGTTTCTCTACCAGTTTTGACGACCCTCCGAGACACGTATATCATGCCCTCCAGCCGTGGTAGTCGCTCAATCGTGTTGTCCGCGCCAATCGCACTAATCGTACTGTCTGCGGCAACTGTCCAACCGTGTTAGTCGTGCAACCGTGCCCGCCGTCTCAGTCGTCGTGCAGTGACGCGAGTCGGAGCACGTACGAGAGGCTCCGAATGTGGTGTTCTTCGGTTGGACCACCTTCGTCCCCATCCCCGGCTGTGGGTTCCGTGTTCGGTGCCAACGATAGAATGCGGCTCCGAGCGGTTTCGCAGGCGTCGTCGCCAAGCCACTCGATACGACGGTAGTACGAAAGAACGTCCAGTGCGCCTTTCGAGCCGAGTGCTTCGACGAGGTAGCCACACCAGTCGAGGAGGGTCTGTTCCGCGCGCGGAGTGTGTGGTATCGTTTCGAGATAGGGTCGGCCGTCGGGAGCGACGTGAGCCGCCGCCGCGGCGAGGCGCTTCGACGCGACTTCGTGCCACTCCTCGTCGATAGGGCCATCGATCCAATCGAACTCCGCCTCGGTCCGCCCGTGAGCGGCGTGGCGGAGTTCGTTGACGTCGTATCGGCGTGGGTCGAGTGGCATACAGAAGATGGTACGCCCCCGTCAGAATAAGCGTTCGGGGAGCGAGTTCCAGTCGGTTAGTTACCCGCGAGCTTCGAAGCGATGCGATAGGCCCCTTCCGCGGGGGCGAGGTCGGGTCGCTCGGCGGCGACGGCGTCGATGTCGCGGTCGAGTTCGTCGCTCATCCGCGCCTCGAACTCGTCGAGGAGTCCCGGGATACAGGTCATCCCGCCCGTGAGGACGATTGGACGCGACAGGGCAATCTGGTAGGGTTTCATGTGGGCGTTTGCGAGTTCGGACAGGAAGTTGTTGGCGAGTTCGTCAACGACGTCGTCCAGATACTCGTCGAGCGACTCCATGACACTGCGTTCGATGGTGAACTCGTGGGAGCCACCGCCGGGTTGTTGGATAACGTCCGTGAACGCCTCGAAATCGTCGAAGTCGGCGTGTTCTTCCTTGTATTCGCGGGCGGTCGTGAGGTCGATGTTCACGCGACCTTGCGTCTCTTCTTCGACGGCGTTGGCAATCTGGCGGTCAACCTCATTTCCGGTCGCCGCGCCGGAGACGAACGGCGATAGTTGCTCACCGTGTCGGTAGGCGCACGCTTCGAGATTGGTCGAACCGAGGTTAGCCGCGACGAAGATTTCGTCCACCGCTTCGAGACCGTCACCCATCGCCGGAACCGCGCCGCAAAGTGACTCGGGGAAGCTTCTGACCAGTTCGCCGCCGATAGCGCTGTTTTCGATGACTTCGTTGAGATTTGAGAGACCCCGTTCGTTGTCGATCGTGGGGATGGCGTAAACCACGGCGCTCTCTTCGGGCAGGTCGTGAGTCTCACACAACTTCTCGAAGAACCGCTGGGTGAGCTTCGTTCGGTCGGTGTCTTCCGGCAGTCCGGACCGAAGCATGAACTGCACGCGGTCTGGGTACTGCTGTGCGGCGTCTTCACCGTAGAGAACGCGCTCGTCGCCGGTGAGAGCGTCTTCGTAGGTCGCAAGACACGTGAGTGTTCGAACCGTCTCGATGTCGCCGTCTTCGTTCGGGTACGTGAGGACAGTCCGCGTACTGCCGAGTTTGACACCGATTGGGAGCGGGCCGTCGTCAGTGTTGAATGCGTCCGAGGCATCAGAGTCGTCAGACATGGTAATACCTCCTCACGCCAACGATGAAAGAAGTATCGGTGAATATAAATATATTAAAAATATTAACTTTCAAATTCCGCAACTACTCAATCGGCATTTTGCGGTACTCAATATGCTCTTCCTACTAATACTGATAATAGACTGTGTCGAAGATAGCCGCGATGTTAGGTAATTAAAAAGGAAACTGCATCCGATTATCAGAACCATTAATTGAAATCGGACTGTAGTCTGTGCTGACCGACATGTACGACGGGCCCTCAATTTCTGCAAAAGTTCGAATTGTTAGAAAAGAACAAAATTATATCGTCGGGTCCGTCGTTTCGTCCGATACGGAACTCATCGAGGTTCCGGAGAACACCACTATCGACCGAAGTTCCCTCGGTGTGCCGATAAAGATTCTCGCGTCGTACGACGATTCGGAGTTCCAACAGCGGGTGAAAAGCGACCTCACTCCCGGAACGCTCATCTCGGCGCAACTGCGCGGACACATCACGCCGTTCGATACCGCCGCCATACTCGGAGAGTACACGGTTTTGGACGACGATTCGCTCGTTATCGCGTCCGGCCAGTTCGACACCGATTCAACGTTCCACGCCATCCTTGGGTGCGCCGAGTTCGACGGCAACGAGAGTGCGACGGTCAATATCACGACGAGAGATGAGACTGTTGGCGTGGTCGAGGTTCACTCGTGGGACCGGACGATGCTCGCCCGAATCTTCAGCGGGTCAACGCGGGCCGTCGATAACGCGTTTCGAACGACAACCGAAGGGCGGCGGAACCAGTACGTTCTGGTCGTTAACTCGACCAACCACGAGTACACGGAGGTCATCAAAACGCCGTCCCAGCAGGTCTTCGCCGACCAAGTCAACGCGGTCAAAAACCAGATTTCGAACGGCAACCTCGCGGCGTTCAAATCCGAACTTCGGTACGATAATTTCGGCGTCACCGAAGACTCCGTTGGGTACGTAACCGATATCAGGCCGCTCGACGGAAAACAGACGGTCGAAAAACTCGAATACACGCCACACCCGTCAGAACTGAAGACGGAAACAGAAGGCGTCTCGACCGGTGCAGACACGCCGCCAGACGGAAATACTGAGAGGTCGGAGCGTTCCGGAAACCCGACGCCCACAGAGACCACAACACAGGAGCGTTCTGCTCCGACGCGAGCGCCCAGCCGACCGCAATCGCGGCTTTCGGAGTTGCATATCGACTTCGAATACCAGTGGTCCGAAGCGTTCGAGACAGACCTCTCGGACTACGGCGGGCGGGAGAAACTCTGCCAAACGATTCAAGAGAAGTTGGTGTACCCGTATCGGGACAACCCGAACAGAGTTCGTGAACTCGGCATCCCCATTCCAAGTCTACTGCTGTACGGCCCGCCGGGGACTGGGAAGTCGTATCTCGCGGAGGCGATTGCCGGGGAAATTGGCTATCCGTACGCGATTTTGAGCGGTGGCGACATCCTCTCGCAGTGGATCAACGCGAGTGCCAAACAGGTCAAACAGCTGTTTTCGGAGGCGAAAGCGATAGCCGACCAGACTGGCGGCGTGGTCGTCTTCGTGGACGAAATCGACTCCGTGTTGAGCAAGCGAGGCGGCGCAAACCAACACGCCGAAGACCAGAAAGTCGTAAACGAGTTCCTAACGCATCTGGAAAACGCGGGCGAGAACCATATCCTGTTTATCGGCGCGACGAACGCGCACGCACAAATCGACGCGGCGGCCATCAGCCGATTCGACGAGACTATCGAAATCGGGCTTCCGGAGAAGGCGACGCGAAAACAGATAGTCACTGTGCAACTTCGTTCGCGGCCGAACGCGATTTCGGACGACCAACTATCGCAGGTGGCGGACGCGACGCAGGGTTACTCTGCACGAGACCTCAAGAAAATCGTCATCGACGCCGCTCGGCACGCGCTCATCAACTCGGACCGAAACCGAATCGAGTTCGAAGACCTTCGCCGCGCAGTCATCGACTTCGACCCGCAGTGACGACAAGTCGAAGTGGCCGACGCCGACACGTGGGCAACTCAGTCAGTGAGTGAGTTAGTCACCCAAGCAACCAATCGAGCAATCAGTGAGTCAACCGACCACCAATCACTCTATCAATGGCGTCGCATCGGCCCACAGCGTCTGAAACTGGCGTTCGAACTCGGCGATAACATCGACATCCGTCACGCCGACGACACCGAGTCGGTCGGCGGGCGACTGTGGGTGAGGGATGTCAATGGTCGTTACAGACTGGTCGATAACGTCGAACGAGACCGGAATCTCCGGGCACACGCGAACCTCGACCGACGCCTGTTTCGAATCCAGTAACTCGGGAAGCGACTCGGGGAGGACGTCGAGCACGCGTTCGCTGAAGACGAGCGAGACGCTGAGGTCGCTGGCCGCACCGTGGAAGAACGCGTCGAACTCGCGCTGGAGGACGTCCCAAGAAGCGCTCTCGTAGGGCGGGCCGACCGTGGCGTGGACTGACTCCGTCGCGGTCCGCACGTGTTGTTGGAGCGCCGTGCTCATCTCGTCGCTTCCGAGACGCCCGAGCCAGAGGTTACTGTCCGCCGGCGTCGTCGGCAGTAAGTTCGAGCGGACCGTCTCCGCGACATCTCGGTAGCGCTCTAACTCCTGACGCAACTCGGCGGTTCGCTCTGCGAGGAGTCTCTCGACGGCGACCTCCGGTTCGACGGCGTCGTACCTCGCGGGGTCGGTCGATTGCGTCTGGACCAATCCGCGTGCTTCGAGTCCGTTGAGAACGTCGTAGATTCGCCCCCTCGGCACGTCGCTTGCGGTCGAAAGTTCCGCCGCAGTCGCGGTTCCGGTCACGAGGAGCGACCGGTAGACCTTCTCTTCGTAACTCGACAGTCCCAGTTCGCCCAACTCCGTCATGCCGTGGTATCGTCCCGGCGGCGGTAATAAATGTACCAATACCGATGTGAGGGGACCCGACGAAACCGACGGAAAACCGAACAACGAACCGCAAGTGGCGGTCGGTTCCAGTAGTTCCATATCCGGCGTCTAGTGTCTCGAACGTATGCATCCGTACGTACTACTCGCCGCCGCAATCGTTTCGGAACTCCTCGGAACAACCGCCCTCAAGCTTTCTGAGGGCTTTTCCAATCCGGTTCCGAGTCTCGGCGTGCTCGTCGGCTACGGGGCGGCCTTCTATCTCGTCTCGCTGACGTTAGAGGAACTTCCAATCGGTATCGTCTACGGGACGTGGGCGGCGCTGGGCATCGTCGGCGTTGCGGGAATCGGCATCGTGGTCTTCGACGAATCCATCGATGCGGTCGGCATTCTTGGAATCGCACTGATTGTCGCCGGCGTCTACTGTATCAACGTTATCTCCGAGATGTCGGCCCACTAACCCGAGGATTTTGGGAACGTGTCTCCATCCGCTATCAATTGAACATTTATGTTTTTGTATTGAGAACTGTCGCATATGGCAGGTCGATTCAGCCGCGGTCTCGGTGTTGTCGATGACAGCATCGACGTCTTCCGCGACAACCCGCGCTTAGCTCTCCTCCCCTTTCTGAGTCTCCTCGCCACGGGGAGTGCATTCCTCGTCGTACTCGGTGTCGGACTCCGATACGGCGTCGTCGAATCCGTGCTCGAAAACGACATCCTCCGATACGCGGGCGTCTTCGCCGGTATCTCGATCTCTTCGAGCGTCGGAACGTTCTTCAACGCCGCCATCGTCCACTGCGCCTCGCAGTACTTCGACGGCGAATCGACCTCGGTCCGCGACGGGCTTGCGGCGGCGTGGCGCGTGCGCCGGACAATCGCTCTCTGGTCGGTGACTGCGGCCACGCTCGGGACCGTGCTCTACGTCATCGACGAAAAGTTCGGCGTGTTCGGGTCGGCCGCTCGAATTATGTTCGACCTCGGGTGGGCGCTCTTGACGTTCTTCATCGTCCCAGTTATCGTCCTCGAAGAGACGGCAAGCCTGCGGTCGCTCCTCCGCGAGAGTGGTGACGCGTTCCGTGAGACGTGGGGCGAAAGCGTCTCCGCGTCGCTGGGAGTCTCGTTCGTGTTTCTCCCGGTCGGAGTAGTCGGTCTCGTCGGTCTTGGATGGGCGTACTTCTTCGGGAGCGGGGCGCTCGCGTTCCTCGTCGGTGCGGCCGGATTCGTCGTCCTCGTCGGGTCGATGGTCGCCGCGCAGGTGGTCGGCGTAGTCGCCCGAACCGCACTGTACCGGTACGCCGCCGATGGCGAACGCTTCGGTCCCTGCGTCGGTCGAGACCTCGAAACGGTCTTTTCGACCGAGTAGTCGCCGAGAGTCCTGATTTTTCGACGCGAGCCAGTAGCGACTCAGGCGAAGGCTGTTTCAGAACCAGCGCCTGATTCAGAACTAACTCAGAACTAACTCAGAGCTAAGCCAGAGACAGAACCTCACTGAGAGAACCCGTTCGTGGACTGTTCCTATACTACGAGCGAACGGAAACAGGTCTAATCGAGTGAGAACGACCTTACGAGTCCGATTGTTCCGAAGTCGGTTCGGCGGACACATTACGGCGGAGCGCCGCTTGATCGACGACACTGACGACAGAGCGGTTCGCTAAATCGACCGTGATCGAGTACTGCAACTCGCCCGTTTCGGGATGGTCTACGAGGACGACAGCGCGATTATCGACGTACCGGTCACGAGTCGCACGCCGGACGACGGCACCGTCGTCGGTCTCATTAAGTTCAGTATCGACCCGTGCGGTGAACGTGGTCGTTTCGCCGGTCGAGTTGTCGGTATCGATAGCAGTGAGTTGGCCGGTCGAAATTTTCGGGACCGGCGAGACGGTAATAGAGGAGTCATCCAACACCCCTAACTGACGGACAGTTTCGTTGTGTCGCGCGATCTCGACTGCCTGTTTTCGTTCGGTCGCGTTCAGCGGCGTCTGTCTCTCAGCGCTCACTTGGAACTGCGTCGAATCGACCCGCCGTATCTCGATGTGGCTGACGTTGGAGATGTTGCCGACGACGGTCGCGTTTTCCTTACCGTTCGTGACCGTTACGTTGTCCGCGCCGACCACGAACTCCGCGTTCGACCCGGTCCCCGCCGAACCGACGCCGAACGAGGTCCCCACACCCGCGAGACAGACGCCAACGACCGCAAGAACGACGAGGATAGCGAGCCGAGAGCGAATTTCAGTGTCCATACATGACTATTGGGTGAAAGACCAGTTGAATATCGGGGTGAAACGCGTTCGGAAGGCGTTTGAAACGCGTTTCACGGCGTTTCAGAACCCTACAAACGGTAATCGTTAAGACTTAGTGTTAAATATCTGTCCGTATGAATTTCCGCGCCCTCCGGAACGTCAACCTCGTCGCGGCGGTCGTCTTTATCGCCGCCACGCTCACTCTCGCCGTCCAACTCCTGTCGCCGTCACCGGTCGTCGTCTCGCTCGGTGACAACGGGATGCAGACGGCGCAAATCGGCCAGTATTTCACCTACAATGAGGTTGCGGTCGTCGTCGTCGCGGCGGTGATTTGCGGCTCCAGCGGAACGTATCTCGTACTCCACGACCGGTCGAGCCACGTCTCGAACCGACCGCACCCGTCGAACGCGCCGCATGCAACCGACCAAAGCAGAGTGATGACCAACGGTGGCACAGAAACCGTCCAGGCCGACCGAGAGCGGTGGGAATCGACCGCGGAACGCCTCAAGAACAACGAGGCGGTGATTTACACAGCCTTACTGGAGGCCGATGGCAAACTCGCACAGCGGAAGTTAGTCGAAGAGACCGACCTCTCGAAAGCGACGGTGAGCAGGACGCTGGACAAACTCGAAAACCGAAGCCTCGTCGAGCGCAAACGCAGTGGGATGGGGAATACGGTATACCTCCAATAATCGCCGAAACGGCCAGTAACACGTTTTGAGACGCGTTTACAACGGCTTTCCAACTCGTTTCCAATCAAAACATATGAGGTCTTTCACACAACGTGGAACCGGGTGAATCAGAGGAGACGGACTTCCGCTCTTCGGTTCACCACCAACAGGAACGAACACCATGCGACACAAAACAATCGCGCTCGCAGTGGCCGCACTCGTCGCCTTCGGGGCGAGCGGTGCGGTCGCCGCCTCGATAACGATGGACTCACCGGCTGTGACAGCCCTCCAATCAGCCTCGGACGCACCGTCCTCCGAGAGCCACACGGTAGCGGTAATCGACCCACACGACAGGCTCACTTCGAGCGAGGTCGAAACGGCGTGGGAAATCACACAGACAAACGAGACGGTTCGAAGCCACTTCGACGGTGAGTCGTCGCTCCACTACCAAATCGAAGCCGAAGCCGACGAGCTTCAGGTTTACGTGGCCAAAAACGACACGGCACCGCCGCGCGTGCAAGCCGTCGTCGCTCTCGACACGCAGTCGGTCTCGGCGGTCAACGAGATAGAAACCGTCGTGGCGGCCGACGGAAAGGCCACGGGACGGATAGCCCCGCAAGGACAAGACGGGGGTGCGTTCGAGAGCGGTGAGGAAGTTACGCTTCGCACAGTGCCCGAAACCGGAGCCTCGACCGACGAAACAGACAGAGAGATACCCCCCGGAGAGACGTTTAACGCGACGGTGACGGACGATGAATTCCGCGTGAACAACGAATCGAGCGGCGAATAATGCGAGTCGGGAAGCGACGAGGACCACAACGCGGCGAGTGTGACACGAAACAGAGCAGAGCGTCCACCCCGAAGGGAGCAATCACGGGACGGGGTGAACACCGCGGTACCAGCGTCGAGACCGCTCGTACCGCAGTCGCCCTACGATAGTAGCGTTTGCGACGAGACACAGCCGGTCGCACGACAGCGCTCGACCGGGCGTGTCCGACCGATAAACGCTAGTGTAACGACGACCGGTTACTTGCTTCCGATTAGTTGTCTACCGAGAAGTCACCCGAGAGGTCGCGGCTGTTGTCGGAGTAGTTGAGGACACCGACAGCCGCACTGTCTTCGGGGATACCGACGGGCGACTCGACGTTGTACTGGCCGCTATCGGTCACGCGTGCCGTGTAGTACTTCTCCGTACCCATGTCGAGGAAACAGAGACCGAGTGGGAGTTCCGGGGAGTACGAAACGTCGAATTCGTAATACCCGCCCTCGACGATGGCCAACGAACTAACGGCGGAGATTTGGCCGGGTGTAAGGTCGTTGAAATCGCGGCTGAAAGGCCACGACGCAAGCGTCGTGATACCGTCGCCGACGACGTGAACGTCCTCCGGGTCGACGTGACCCGCGGTGACTTCACTGGCCGGCGTCTTGGATTCCGCCGCCGCACCGCCGGTTGCGACCGCACCGAGACCAACAGTAGTTACCGCGCTTTTCCGCAGGAACGAACGCCTTGTCTGCTGTGACATGGCATCCGATGGAACTCGACAGATTGTGATTACTCTACCTTCCCGTACGGGGTTGGAACGTTCGAACCGGTGTGAGAAACTGCCACCCGTGCGGTCGGGTTAGCGGGATGTGAAATGTCACTACCCCAAATACGGTCACGGCATCGAATCGGGACGACCGCAAGGCATGTAATTAGCACCAGTATTAATGTGAGTAAAAAATTATTTTGTGATATGGCAGAACGTCTCACGAGCATAGTCAGGTTACTCAATCGGCGACAAGAGTGTCTCCAGGAACTCACCGAGTCCCCACAAGCGAAACGCGACCTCGTGGACGCACTCGACATGCCGCGGTCAACGCTCGACGACATCGTTCGCAAACTCGACGACGCCGGTCTCGTCGCGTACCGAAACGGAACGTGGCACCTCACGCATCTCGGGCAGTACGCGCTGGACGCGTACGTTGACTACGCAAACCAGATCGAAAGTCTCCTCCGAGCCACACCGGTCATCGAGGAGTTACCGCCGAATACGACCATCGGATACCGGTTTCTCATCGATGCGGACGTGTACACGGCCCCGACGGAAGTCCCGGACAAGATAGTTCGGGTGTTCTTGGAGTCGGTCGAATCGGCGACCGAAATCCGGGGATTCACACCCATCGTGATGGCCGGCTACGCCGAGGATGTCTACCGGGCCGCCACGAGCGGTGAGGAGTACCAGCTCGATTTCGTGCTCCCGAGAGACGTGTTCGAACAGGTACAGACACTGTTCCCCGAGAAGACGCACGAAGCGACCGCCGACAAGCGGATTACGGTCGCCCATCGTACGGTTCCGAGCGCATTTTCACTGTGGATTGCGGACGACGACCACGCAGGAGTCATCGTCTACACCGACCGCGGAATTCGAGGCATTTTGATAAACGATACCGAAGAAGCGCTCGACTGGGCGGTCGAGCAGTACGAGCGAGTCAGAGACGGCGGAAAACAGAAGGTCAAAACGCGATTGTGACGCGAGAGAGCCGGATTGTGACGCGGAAGAACCGCGACCAAAACCGGACGACAGTCGTCGGTCAGGACCAGAAGACACTAACTGGGCCGTCGGTCGGGAGTAACAAAAGTGGGCGAAGTCGGGGACCGATTCTCGTCGTGGGACCAGTGGTAACCAGTTCTAGTGAAAGCCGAGACGGTCGGTCTACTCGAAGCGTTCGACGGCCTGTTCGTAGCGTGCGGCGGGTTCGTCCCAGTCAACGACTTCGAAGAATGCCGAGACGAAGTCGCCGCGGGCCGGCCCGTAGTCGTGGTAGTAGGAGTGTTCCCAGACGTCGAGTGCGAGAACCGGGTGGGCACCCCAGAGTGCGCCCTGGTCGTGCTTGTCGACGACGACGTTCCGAAGCTGGTTCGAGAACGAGTCGTAGACCAGAAGCGCCCAGCCACTGGCCGCACCGGCCGCGGCTTCGAATTCACCTTTCCAGGCGTCGTAGGAGCCGAAGTCTTCGGCGATGCGGTCGGCAAGTGCGCCTTTAGGCTCGTTGCCACCCTCCGGCGACATGTTCTGCCAGAACAGGTCGTGAAGAATGTGTCCGGAGCCGTTGTGAGTGACGTTACGGAGCGCGCCGGCAGACGAGCCGAACTCGCCTGCTTCGCGGTTGGCTTCGAGCGTCTCCTCGGCGGCGTTCCAGCCGTTGACGTAGCCCTGATGGTGGGTGTCGTGATGCCACGTCAGCACCTGCTCGGAAATGTGGGGTTCCAGCGCGTCGTACTCGTACGGAAGTGGGTCGAGTTCGTAATCAGACATTGTAGCGTCACCTGAATCGAGGAACCGTACCTACATGTAGCTTCGCTGAACGCGATTTACGTAGTATTACTTACATAAATGCAGGCGAGTCGGGACGGCGTTGTGACGACCAACCGTTCCACCAAACTGACCACAATTTTCAAAATTTTTGAAATTTGTAAACGAGTCAGCTGGTGCCGACGAACGGACGCTGAGCTGGCGACACAACAAAAAGACGAAACGGTGGATTACCCGTCTCGTTCTGGTTGGTACTGTTCGAGTTCCGACTGCACCGCACCCCACGAAACCGGCGGTTCGAACGCGTCGAGTCGGTCACGGAAGGACGCGATTCGCTCACCGTACTCGTCCGTCCACGCCGGACAGGCGTGTTCGTCGAGTCGAGTGTCGAGTCGTTCGAGACGCGAGTCGAGTTCGTCGAGTCTCGCCGCACCGGTTTCGAGGTCGTCGGCGTCAGCGTCCGCGCGGGCGGCCAGCTCGCGGAGGTCGGCGAGTTCGGCGCGAACGTCGGCGACGAGGAGCGCAAGCACGTGAGACCGGAGCGTCGCGTCGAACCACGCGGTCGCGTTGGTGTCGGTCTCGGTGGGGTCGTCGCTATCGTCGGCTTCGTCGGCGGTGTCGCTGTCCGTGGTCACCGTCTCGACGCTCCCTTCGAGGTCGGAAAGCGCGTGTTCGAGCGCGTCGATATCGGCCTCGAACTCACGCACGCGAACGCCGTGATTCGAAATCCAGTGCTCGAACTCCTCGATATTGAGTTGGATATCGTCCGCACGCGCGGCGAGCGTCTGTGCTTCCGACGCCGCGTGTCGGAGACCGGTGACGACATCGAAAACCGGACGCGACTCCGCATGCCAACGCGACAGCGTTTGGACCGTCGAGCCGAGTTCGTCGATGCGGTCCGCCGCGGTCGAGACCTTCGATTCGAAGGTTTCGAGCCGGGAGCGAACGGCGTCGATTGCCGCCGCATCACCGGCGGTCTCGCGGGCGTCGGAAAGCGCGATAGATGCGAGTTCGACGCGCGTCTCCGCTGTCGAGAGAATCATCGATGTATCCGTTACCGCATCGTCTACACCCGCCCGCGTCACCACGTCGTCTTCGGTTACGTGGTCGAGTACCGCCCGAACGGTCGCGGGGTCGTGTGCATCGTCTACCGCGACGAGACGCTCGGTCGCCTCGTCTTTGGACAGCCCGATGATACTATCTCGCTCGTGTTCACTTCCCGTCTGACCCATAGAAAGCGTGTTTTCTCCGGACCGTTATATTTCCTATCGTTTCAATTATGTAATAATATATAGCACGACGTACTGCTCGTTGGGAGTACGGCTACCCATTTCTGGTAGTTATTGTTACGTGGAACTCTGATAGAACTAAAGTGGTATTATAAACGCATTTTATTTAAAAACGGGTCAACTGAGGTGATGGCGCACGACTCTAAGAAGTTGGCAGATAGCGTATCACGGCGCGAATTCATCGTTGCATCCGGTGTCGCTGGCATCACCGGCCTTGCAGGGTGTTCGGGACAGTCCGGGGAGACGACCGACGCACCCGCGACGGATGAAGAGACGAGCACGCCGGAGACCGAGACAGAGACGACCGAACCCACGAGCGAGTCGAGCGGGCCGTCCATGCTCACCGCCGAGGGGTCCTCGACGGTCTACCCGATTGCGAACCGCGGAAGCTCCTACTGGAACTCTAACGCGCCGCCGAGCGACGGCGAGTACTGGGGGTCGAACGACGAAGGAACCATCCCCGGCTGGGAGGACCTCGGTGAGCCAGACATGCGTCTTGCCGACTACTTCGCAAGCCTCTACGGCTTCGAGCCGACCGAAACGCAGGCGAACCCGCCGTTTGCCACCAGTATCGGTCTGAGCCACTCCGGTACCGGTTGTAAGTCCGCCCGCGACGGACTCGTCGATATCGGGAACTCGTCGGGTCCGATTACGGCGGAACTCGGCATCAGCGAGTCCGAGGCGAAAGAGAAGTACGTCGATCACGTCGTCGGCCGCGACGGCCAGCCCGTCGTCGTCTCGAAGGACATCTACGACGCGGGCGTCACACAGCTCACCGGCGAGGAGATCAAACAGATCTATCAAGACGAGATTACCAACTGGAGCGAAGTCGGCGGCCCAGACCAAGAAATCTACGTGGTCGGCCGCGCTGAAGGGTCCGGAACCGACACCTCGTTCCGCCTGAACATGCTCGGCGACGCCGAAGCTCCGATGTCGGGCGTTGACACCCGTAAGGGTCAGAACCAGCAGGTCGCAACCGTCGTCCAGCAAAACGAGGGAGCCATCGCCTACATGGCACTGGCGTTTACCGGCCCGCAGGTCAAGCCGATTGCAATCAACTTCGAGGGAACGGTCTACAAGCCCGACAAAGACGCCGAAAACACGATTTTCGACAGCTCCTATCCGCTCAACCGCGACCTCCATCAGTACACGACCATCACGGAGGATACGCCCAACGGGACCGACAAGCGCGAAGCCGCTTTCATCAACATGTTCTTGACCACCTTCGGCCAGAAGGTCTTCGTCGAGGATAACAACTACATCCCGCTTCCGACGAAGGACATCGAGGCACAAAAGGAGAAACTTCCGAGCCAAGCGTAAGCCCGGACCGCGACGTAAAACGGGCCTAACCCTCGTTTTTTATTCATTCACGTTCCAAACATGACCATACTCCCACAATACGACGGTGCTGGCCTGCGAACGGCGGTACGGCGCGAGCTTCAGCGGGGTCGTGACTTCGTAGACGAGACAGAACCGGACGCGCTCGTCACGGTCGCTGTCGCGTCGGTATCGCTCCTCGCCGCCTTCGTCGGCTTTTTGGCCGTCTCGTCGTTGACGGCCATCCCATTCGCGGTGTTTCTCGTCGCGACGGGATACGGCTGGATTCGGCACCAAGAATTGACCGCACGCGTGCTCACGCTGACGACGACGATTTCGACGATTCTGATACTCGGGCTCATCCTCGTGTTCATCTTCGCCGAGGCGTGGCCGACAGTCGAGTACGCGACGATGACCGTCTTCGGAATTCCGATTCCCGGGCTTCGACTCTTCGTCGAGACGCGCTGGAGTCCGGTGACACCGCCGATTCGCTACTCGCTGGTGCCGATGATTCACGGGACGGTGCTCGTCACTATCATCGCAACTGCCGTCGCCGCCCCGCTCGGCGTGGCCGCCGCGCTCTTTCTCAGCGAAATCGCGCCGCGGACCGTCCGCGAACTCGTCAAGCCCGGCGTCGAGATACTGGCTGGAATCCCGTCTATCGTCTACGGCTTCATCGGGTTTACCATCCTCAGCCCGTGGGCGTCGGACCAGTTCGACATCGTCGGACAGGGAACCTACCTGTTCGTCGGCGTCGTCGTTGGCCTGATGGCGCTTCCGACGGTCGTCTCCGTGGCCGAAGACGCACTCAACAGCGTTCCCGAATCGATGAAAAGCGGGTCGCTCGCGCTCGGCACGACCGACTGGCAGACGATGACCTCGATAACCCTCCCAGCGGCGTTTTCAGGCGTCTCAGCGGCCGTTCTTCTCGGCGTCGGTCGAGCGATTGGCGAGACGATGGCCGCGACCGTGATGCTTCGCGGCAGTCCCGGTCTCACCAAACCACTGTACAACGTCTTCTACGGGAACGACACCCTGACGTCGCTCATCGCGGCGAACTACGGTGACGCCGACGGTCTGCAACTGTCGGCGCTGTTCGTCGCCGGCGTCATCCTCTTTATCACGGTGTTGTTCCTCAGCATCGGCTCGCAATATATCGAGGCGCGCATGCGCCAGAAGCTCGGAGGGACCGACTAATGGCGGGCGCGGTCGAGTCCTCGCTCGTCAACGAAGACACGTCGGGGACGGAGACAATCGCCGCGAGCGCGGTCGGTCTCGCCGCCGTCCTGTTCGCGCTCTCGCTCGCGGCGCTGTTCGAGTTCGTCGCCATCACCGACCCCATCGCCGGGGTTTCGATGGTCGTGTTACTCGGCGCGCTACTGGTCGTTCTCGGTGCCGCGGTCGTCGCGTTCGGCGTCGGTTCTCGACTCGGCTACGTCGCCACGCAACCCCGCCCGAGCGCCGGATTAGTCGCGTCGGTGGCGTTCGCGGGGCTCTGGTTCGTCGTCGGCGGACTCGTCGCCTCGCAGACGCTCGGTCTCGGCACAGTCGGCTGGGGCGCAACCGCGCTCGTGACCGGCGGCGTCGCATTCGCGGCAACCGCACTGCCGAGAGAGGACATCGGCTCGACGCTCCCCGCGGGGTCACTAGCGATTCTCACTGGGGTAATCTTCCTCGCCGGTATCATCGGTCCCTCGTGGGTCTGGGACCTCGGCTGGGAGCAACAGGCGTCGTTCAACGCGGAGTTCGCAATCCCGGTCGTGACGGCGTTCTGTTCGCTTCTCGCCGGGTGGGCGTCCGCAAAAGCCTACGGCGGGTTCGGCGCGCGCGGCCGCCACGTCGGCGCGTACGTCCTCGTCTACCTGAACGCCCTGTCTATCATCGCCGTCCTGTTCCTCCTCGTCGCCTTCACGGTGCTCAAGGGCCTGCCGGGGCTGTTCAACGGACTTGCCTTCGGTCCCGGTGCAGGGCCCGAGACGACGCTGTTCGGCGTGACGTTCACCCTCCCTGTCTCGTGGCCGTTCGTGATGAACGGCGTCGCGCTCCTCAACGATATCAACGGCGTGCTTCCGGCCATCGTCGGCACCATCTGGCTCGTCATCGGCGCGGTCGTGTTCGCCGTTCCGCTCGGCGTCGGCGCGGCCGTCTTCATCACCGAATACGCCGAACGCGGGCGCTTCACGCAGGTCGTCGAAGTCGCCACGAACGGGCTGTGGAGCACGCCGAGTATCGTCTTCGGCCTGTTCGGACTGGCGTTTCTCGTGCCGCGTCTCGGCAACGGCAAGTCGTTGCTCGCGGGGATGCTCACGCTCGGGTTCATGCTCCTCCCGCTCGTCGTCATCACCAGCCGCGAGGCGATGCTGGCGGTTCCAGACGAATACCGCGACGCGAGCGCCGCACTCGGCGTCTCGAAGTGGCAGACGGTTCGGAGTATCGTCCTTCCGGCGGCGCTTCCGGGCATCGTCACGGGTATCATCCTCGGCGTCGGCCGCATCGCAGGCGAGACGGCACCGATTCTCCTGACGATGTCGGGGAGTGTCGCGCCTCCCGGCAGTCAGACGGTCGATGTTATCGGTGGGTTCGAATTCACGACCGCACCGCCGTTCGTGGATAATCCGGAACTCCTGCAAGCGACGTCGGCACTGCCGTACCAACTGTACTCGCTTATCACCGCGGGCGTCGGGCAGTCGTCCAACATCGCCAACATCGACGAGTTCCGGTGGGCGACGGCGCTCATCCTACTCGTCGTCGTCTTGAGCTTCTACGCGGTCGGTATTGCGACCCGGTACTACTTCCGGCGGAAATTACAGCACGAGTGACACATGACTGAGACAACACAATCGACGGACGCGGAACAGGCGGCTGAATCGACACAGACGACCGGTATCGATATCGAAGGCGGCACCGGCCAACCGCTCGAAGTGACGAGCGGCGAAACGCGAGAGCAGACCCGCGACGAGTGGGTCGAATACGAGTTCGACGGTGCCGCCAAACTCGCCGTCGAGGACCTCGACGTGTACTACGGCGACGACCACGCCTTGAAGAGCGTCTCGATGGAGATTCCCGAAAACAGCGTCACGGCTCTCATCGGCCCCTCTGGTTGCGGGAAATCGACGTTCCTCCGGTGTCTCAACCGGATGAACGACCGCATCAAGGCGGCGCGTATCGACGGGTCGGTCGCGCTCGAAGGTGAGGAGATTTACCAAGACGGCGTCAATCTCGTCGAACTGCGAAAGCGCGTCGGTATGGTGTTCCAGTCGCCCAACCCGTTCCCGAAGAGCATTCGAGACAACATCTCGTACGGCCCGCGAAAACACGGCGACCTCGAAACCGGATTCCTCGCGGGTCTGCTCGGCCGAAGCGACGACGACGCGGTTGACGACTTGGTCGAACGGTCGCTCCGACAGGCGGCGCTGTGGGACGAAGTACAGGACCGACTCGACGACAACGCGCTCGGTCTCTCGGGCGGGCAACAACAGCGCCTCTGTATCGCCCGGGCGCTGGCGACCGACCCCGAGGTCCTCCTCATGGACGAACCCGCATCCGCGCTCGACCCCATCGCAACGTCGAAAATCGAGGACCTCGTCCACGAACTCGCCGAGGACTACACGGTCGTCATCGTCACTCACAACATGCAACAAGCGGCGCGCATCTCTGACCAGACGGCGGTGTTCCTCACCGGCGGCGAACTCGTCGAGTACGGCGAAACCGAACAGGTGTTCGAAGACCCAGAGAGCCAACGCGTCGAAGACTACATCAGCGGGAAGTTCGGATAGCACCCCCGCGACGCGAGAGCGCCCACCGGTCACGACGAATCGACGTGACGGTGGTCCCCCGACGACCTGCAGGCATCGAACGGCCGGTCTGCGGCGTCTCTCGTTCTTCTCGCCACTGTCTCGGTTCCGGAGAGTGGTGTAGAGCGGACCCGACGACGTGACGATCAGGAACCACACTCACAGCATACCCCAAAACAATGGAGACACGCAAGATACAGCAGGTCAGCAACGGGACGTTCACCGTCTCGCTCCCCAGAGACTGGGCGGACGGTGTGGGAATCACCGCCGGGACGGTCGTCGATTTGCACACGCATATCGACGGCGTCCTCGTGGTCCAGCCACCGGACTGCGAAGAGCAGTCGTCGGTGCAGGTGACGGTTCGCGCTGGCGACGACAGCTATCTCGAACAGACCCTCCGCGCCGCGTACGCCGCCGGGGCGAACGAAGTCGTCGTCGAAGCCGACGGGTCGTTCGACAGCGACCAGCGACAGACGATCAGACGAGTCGCACGAACGCTCGTCGGCGTAACGATAACCGAGGAGTCCGAGACGCACGTCACGGCTCGGAACGTCCTCGACGCAAACGAGGTGTCGATTCGCCAGTCGGTCCGGCAACTCCAGTTCGTCGCGGTGTCGATGCACCGAGACGCGACCGCCGCACTGACCGGCGACGCGACTATCGGCGGCTTCGGCGACCGCGACGACCGCGCCGATAGGCTGTTCGCCATGGTTGACCGCCACTTCACCCGCGGTCTCGACCGTCTCGATGCGGTTGACGCGCTCGGCGAAACCCGAACGGAACTCTACCGACTCCACGCCGCCGCCCGGGAGTTAGAGCGTATCGCCGACCACGCCGAACAGATTGCGTCGGTCGCATCCGCGGTCGATGACTCGCTCGACAACTCACTCGCCGACGAACTCGAAGACTGCTCGCAGACCGTCCGGGATGCGGTCGAATCCGCGGTCTACGTCGCGTTCGTCGGCGGCGGCTCAGAGGCCGCCCGCGACATCTTCGAGGCGCGCGACCGGGTGTGCGAACAGATAACCGACATCGAGCGCCGCATCTTCGAAGCGGGTGACGCCGACTACCGGTACGCCCACGCTCTCCACAGCCTCCGCCGAACCGCAGAACACGCCGGGAATATCGCAGAAGTCGGGTTGCGGACGGCCGTTCGCCGCAAGGAGTTAGACGACTACGCGGTGGAAACCGACGAAGAGTCGTCAGAATTCAGCGAACCGGTGTCGAGTTCGGGACTCGTCGGCTCCGGCGGGTCGGAAGACGACCGAGGCGGGTCCGTCGTCACCGACTGAGCCACCGGCAGTACAGGACGCGGAGGAATCCTACTGCTGACCGTCCGATTCGCTTTTCGAGACGAGGTTTTCTAACGCGCGGTCGCCGAACAAGATGACGAGCGCGGCTCCGACGAGGTTGAACACGAGGTCAAGCGCCGTGTCCACTCGACCGTAGGAGACGAGAACGGGGTCGATTCCGAGCGTGTCAGCGCCGCGGTGGATGGCGTATTCGGCGAGTTCCCAGAGGATACCGCCGCAGACGATGACGGCGATGACTCGCTGTGAAGGGTCGCGTCCGCGTCGGCGAGCGAGCACGTGGACGAAGCCGCTGAGGATGGTCGCCGAGTGGGTGTGGGTGAGGTGGTCCCACCACCACACGTCGTCGTAGGGACCGAGCATGCCGACGGCGTGTGTCAGCATCGCTACTTCGACGTAGACTCGTTGCCACGGGTGGAAGGTCACACCGGTCAGCCGCTCGAACACGTCGGGGACGAAGGTTCCCACGAGCGCGAAGACGGCGTTCACCATCGCGGCGGGCTTGCGACTACGGAGTCCGGCGAGGAACACAGCGACGATAGCGTACCTGATGCCGCGTTCTGCTGTTCGTGCCGCCGGTTGGTGTGTTGTGTTCGTCACGTCTGTTGTTCGTCGTGACCGACGGCGTGTTCGATTAAATAAGTTAACCGCAGAAACCGACGGGTGGCGAAATCGAGGCTGTCACCAGCGACAACAAGAGCCGTCAGCGACGACGGAAAACCGTCTGCTGGCCCGAAAGCGGCTATTCGGGTGGGGGAGTGTACAACCCACGTCCGATACTACCAACCGCGATGAACAGATTCCGTGCGTTCGAGGACGTGAACACCAAACACGACTCCGACGACACTGCAAAGCGGACGAAAAGTGGCAGTCGATTGGTAGCGTGAGCCGACAGGAGGACGGTACGCGGTTCCACCGATTGTGATGCGACTGCCGAGTCGCGGCGAGGGACCCAACAGTAATTTGGCTACTGAAAATAGACTTGTTTCGACGACAAGCGTTCCGAACGCGGGCGTGCGGCACACCGACGACACGGCTGTAACCGACGATATTCGACCCTCAACAAAATGACCGACACAATAGACCAGTCCGACAGCACAGACAACACCACTGACACGGAAGCGACTCCCGATTCGGTACGGACGAACACGCCGGGGCGCGGCATTCGACCCGAAGCGGGAACCATCGAACCCGACGCCCCCGACGAGTTCGGACTCGTACAGGCGTGGTGGGGTGATGGCAAGGGAAAGACGACCGCCGCGATGGGGATGGGCTTTCGCGCCGCTGGACACGGGTACCGCGTCCACATGCTCCAGTTCTTGAAAGGCGGGGCCGACTCCGTAGAGGCGGTTCGTGGCGAGTACAACGCCATCGCGGCGATGCCCGGTTTTTCGTTCGAAAACCTCGGGCACTACGGGTGGGCCGGGATGGCCGACGGGAGCGACGACGCCGACCACGCCGAACAGGTCGCCGCCGGTCTCGAACGGGCACGAGAGCTGGTTGACGCCGCCGCCGACGCCGACCTCACCGCGCCGCTCGACCTTGACGGCGAACCCGAGGCGGGTGTTCACTTCCTCATCATCGACGAAATCCTCTACGCCGTTGCGATGGGCCTGTTGGACGAATCCGACGTGCTTGACCTCGTCGAACGAAAGCCCGCCCACCTCGAACTCGTGTTGACCGGGAGCCACGAGGACCCGACGTATCTCCACGACGCCGCAGACCTCGTGACGAACGTCCGAAAGGTGAAACATCCCATCGACGCCGGACAGCGCGCCAGAAAAGGAACGGAGTACTGAGCGACGGCCTCGCCGACGAACATCGGTATCCCACTATCAACCGGAATAATAAGCGGGGAACTGATTTGTCGCCACGAGAATACGATACAGTTAGGAGTCAGACTAGATGACACTCGAACGGTTCATAGGCCGGGTTGATGCCCCGAAACGAGTGCTGTCGGTCGTCAACCGGTCGGAACCGGCGCCGGTTCAGCGGATGTTGGAGACGACCTTCGACGAGCAACCGGTGACCGTCGATGAACTCGATTTGCCGGACGAAGAGCGCGACACCGTCATCCTCAGTGAGGTAGCCGACGGCGAGACGCGAGTGCTCGCCACGTCTCCGCTCGCCGAGTTGATGGACGCTATCTTGTTGGTCAACTCAGATATCTACATTACGGGCCAGTCAGACCTCGCGGCGTACGAGTTGCCCGAGGTGCTGACGCGACTGGACGACGTGCCGTTTTCACTGCGAGGCTACCCCGAATCGAACAAGGAGAAGTTACTGCTCATCGCAATCTCTCGGTTCATCGAACGCCGCGCGTGGGATGTCGGCGCGGGGCGGCTCAGGACGTCGTTCCAGCGCCTCTCTCGAATCGACGACGAACGCGGAACGCGCGAGGTCTACGAGCAAATCGCGGCGACCGACGTGCAGACGCACATCTACGGAGTTCCTGACTGGCACCCCTCTCCCGAATTCGGCGTTCTGAGCCACGGCGGGCACACGCCCGACTACCGAAATTCGTGGTTCGTCGTCTACACGCCGCCGGAGGACGCGGCCGAAACGGTACACGAGTCGGCGACCCCAGTCGCCTTGCTCGCCTTCGAAACCGAGCCGAGAAGGTGGAAAGGGTACTGGACGTTCCAGTCGGCGCTCGTCGCCGATATCAACAGGTACATCGAACGAAACATGTGACATCGCTCGTCCGTTCGTGTGGGTCGTAGACAGTAGATAGAAACCGGTGAAGAAGACGGCAGAGAGACTGGAGCGGGCCGAGAAAGCAGGGTCGAAACGAGAGTGAACAGAAAAACCGGTCTCGTTCGGCGTTTCTTACCCACCAATTTCTCACCTCTCGATACTCAGACACGGTTTCTCACCTCACTTTGTTCACTCGTCTGCGGTGAGCGTAATCACGGGAACCGGGGCGGACCTGACGGTCTGTTCTGCGACGCTCCCGAGGAGAATCCGGTCAACGCCGCTTCTGCCGGTCGTTCCCATCACGACGGCGTGGATATCGTTGTCTTCGACGGCGGCACGAATCTCGTCGCTCGGCGTTCCGTGTTCGACGTGTTCGACGAGGTTCGTGATACCGAGGTCGGTCGCCTCCGAGACGACGGCGGAAATCGCTTCGTTCGCCCCCTGTTCGCTCTCTTCGCCGGAGAGCATCGACCGCACGTCGAATCCGAGCGACGAGTCATCGACGACAGAGAGGACGTGAACGGTCGCGTCGAGTGCCGCCGCGAGTTGGAGTCCGTGCGTCGTCGCGCGCTTCGAAGACCGACTGCCGTCGGTCGGAATCAGGATTCGCTCGTACGGGAACGCGAGTTTGTCGTCGGGGTCCATGCGGGCGGTGAGGACGGGGCGGTCGGACAGACGAACGACCTTCTCCGTGACACTCCCGCGGAGTTGGCGTGAGATTCCCTTTCGGCCGTGCGTCGGCATGACGATGAGGTCGTAGTCGTACTCCGAAGCGTACTCCACGATAGTCGGCGCGGGGTTGCCCTGAACGATATCGGTCCCGTAACTGACGCCGAGCGTGTCGAGCGTTGCGCCCGCCTCCTCGACGACGCTTTCGCCTTCGCGTTCGAGTGCATCGACCACGTCGTTGTTGACGACGGTCACGCTGTCGCGGGACGTGTCCGCGACGAAAAGCAATTGAATCTCCGCGTCGCCCCAGTGGGCGAGTTCGCTGACGTGGTGGAGCACTGCACTCGAAGTGGTGCTCTCATCGATAGGGAGAAGGATTTTCTCGTACATGCGCTTTCGTAGGGTTGGTCGGTGGTAAGTCCTTTCGACGGACTGGAACCCGATACTTCGAGCATGGGCAATTTCGTGATTCGTGCAACCGCTTAACATGAAAGGCCCACAGTTCTGTGCGTGATGCCACCGAGAGACGAATCGTACTGGCGGAACGACGACCGCGGCTGGCGAACCGACGATAACCAGCCACGTCGGGGCGACACCGCGGGCGCTGACGTGCTCGCCGACTATCGGTGAGACGCGACCGGGTCGATTCACCGAGGCAACTCGGTCAGCAGATTTTCATCCTTCCCGCGATGACACTCAGAATATGACCCTGTCCCCGCATCCGGGTTCGGTACGTCGAGGTGGCGACGCGTGATGGACGGTCAATCGCGCGCAGACGACCCCGTCGAAGCGATGCAAGCGGCGGCCGACGACCTCTCGGCGCGGCGCTCGCAGGTGGCCGAAATCGGCACGGAAGAGCTTCGGGCGCTTGCCGAGGCGTATCACGACGTAGCGACGATTTTAGACCGCTACGAAGCCCAGGCGACCGACCGCGACGACTTCCAAGGCTACGTCGAGTTTCGGGATACGCTCTCGAACCGCCTCGAATCGGTCCCCGCAGACGTACGCCACGGGGAGGCGTTCATCGAGGCTAACGAGACGCTCACCACGGGCGTCACGTCGTCGCTTTCGGCGTCCGACTTCGACCGCGCGAGAGAGCAACTTCGACCGGCCCGCGAGGACGCGGCACTCCTCGATTCCCTACAGGACGCAACGGAGACGTACCGCCACGCGCGCCGTGCCCTCAAAGAGCGCGCGGACGAGGTCGAACGCGAAATCGAGCGCCTCGAACGCGTCTTGGAACTCGGCGAAGCCGACATCGACGCGCCGGTCCACGAACTTCGAGCGCCGATCGACTCGTACAACGAGATGGTCCAAACCGCCTTCCAACGATTCGTCAGCGACGAACCGTCTCGGAGCGTTCTCGGGTGGTTACAGCGCGTCGAGTCGTACCCGCTCGTCGAAACGCCGGCGGTTCCGGACCGGCTCACCGACTATGTCGAAACCGCGACCGTCGGCGATGAGCCGATAGCAACACTCGTCGAATACGCGGGCTACTCGCGGTCGAAACTCGACCACTACGTTGACGACCCGCAGGCGTTTTCGGCGGCTGTCGGGGCGAACACACGGTTCCTCGATACGCTCGACGCCTCGGCTTTGACCGTGTCGTGGCCGCCAGCACCCGCCGCCGAGCTACGGTGGCGAACGAAAGAACTCGTCTCCGTCGTGAGTCGGTTCGCCGACGACGACGTGGTCGCTCGTGCCCGCGAAGTACACGAACTGACGCACGACGAATCGTTCGACCGGCTACGGGACGCGGCGGTCGCCCGCGAAGAACTCACAGATGACCAGCGCGACCGACTGCGACGCGGTGCGGTCGCGGACGAACTGGACGCGCGTAGAGACGAGTACGACCGTCTCCGGAGCTGTATCGACGACCACCCACCGCTCGACGAGTGAGGAAACTGACGAGTCGGTGAACTGAGAACGGCAACGGCCAACCGACGAAGAACCGGCCGACGAAAAGCTCGTTTCCGCTATGCGACGGTTTTCGCTCGTTCGTGGTACCACCCGCCGAAGGCACCGATAGGGACGATTACCCAACCGGCGGCAACCACGGCTAAGCCGAAAGAGATGGGAAGAAACAGTGCGAAGAAGGTCGCGGCCTCGGTCACGGCCATCGTGCCACGGAGCAGGTTCGAAACCGAGAGGAACAGCACCGGGCCGACCGACCCGACCGTGAGACTGGCGAGTGCGGTTGCCGCGCCGAAGAGAGCACCGTGGGATACCCGGGATGTTTCCGGGTACGCCTTGCGCCAAAGCAGTAGCCCGACGACGAAGGAGGTTGGAACAGCGAGCGGAATCGAGAACACGCCGGCGGCAAGTACGAACCCGATTGACTCGTTACCCGTGAGAACAGTTGTAAGGTACGCGCCACCGAACCAGACGACGAGCGCCAAGAGGCCGGTTGCGGCCATCGCAATCCCGCCGCCGACGTCACGACGGGACGCGTACGGAAGCCGACCCGGCCCGAACCGATGACAGAGTCGTTGACTCATACTAACATATTGAATACACGACACATAAAGATAATTCTCGTCGAACGTTGGCGAGGAATACCCGGCTATCGATTCCGATGGCTCTGTCGGTTCGCCGTAGGGTCTAAAATAAGTCCAGAGTCAGTCGGCGATTAGTTCGCGTCGAGGATTTCGACGTCAAACACCAGCGTTTCGCCGGCGAGTTCGTGGTTGAAGTCGATACGAACGACGTCGTCGTCGACGTGGATGATTTCGCCGAGACCGCCCTGTTGGGTCTGGACGTACATCCCGGCTTCCGGGTCGTCGCCGAGAACCTCGCGGAGTTCGTCGAAGTCGTGTTCCTGTACGAGGTCGTCGCGCGGTTCGCCGTAGGCCTTCTCCGGCGGAATCTCGATTCGCTCTTCGTCGCCGACTTCCATGCCGACGAGCGCCTCGTCGAGTCCTTCGATGACCGTTCCGGCACCGACTTCGACGGCGAGCGGTTCGTAATCGCGGTCCGGTTGCGACTGCGCGAGACCCTCATCCTCGGCGACGTCCTGCCGCGACGTGTCAAAAATCGTGCCGTCAGTCAGTTGACCGATGTATTCGAGTGAGACAGAGTCACCAGTTTCAATCGTCATGCTTCTATTCTCTGGCGGACACGGATAAATGGCAGTACTGCGACCCATCAAGTCAAACAAAAAACACAACAGCGCGGATTCATCTCGACTCCGAGCGAATAGAACATATGCCATTTATTCGCACGGGCGACATCGACACGTACTACGAGCGGCGCGGCGTCGGGCCGCCAGTCGTGTTCGTCCACGCCGCGGTTCTCGACCACACGCAGTGGGACGACCAAGCAAGCGCGCTCGAAGACGAGTACACGACCATCACCTACGACGTCCGCGGACATGGCCGGACCGGCGGGTCAGCCCGGAAAGCGTACTCGCTCGACCTGCTCGCCGACGACCTCGGCGCGTTGATTACGGCTTTAGCTCTCGAAAAGCCGATTATCTGTGGTCTCTCGACCGGTGGCTGTATCGCGCAGGTGTACGCGGCGGCCAACTCCGACGGACTCTCCGGGTTGGTACTCGCGGATACCTTCACACCGGAGGTGTTCGACCGGCGCGAATGGCTCCAACGGTCGGTGCTACTTCGAGCGGCGATTCCGCCGGTTCGACTCGTCGGCTACGAGCGCGTCGAGAGAGTCATGGTGTGGATACAGGAACGGCTGTCGAGGACGAAAGCGGGCGGCGACTACGAGCGGGTTGCGGAACTCCGGGAGGACGTCCCGAAGATGCGAACCGACGAGTTTGCGAAGGTACTCCGTGCCATCGCGGCGTTCCACGAAACCGAGGTCGTCCTCGCGGCGATTTCGGTTCCGACGTTGGTTCTCTACGGCGAACACGAACTGCCGTTCATAAAGCACCACGCGGAGAAATTGAAACGCGAAATTCCGACCGTTACCGTCCGCGAGGTTCCCGGAGCAGGTCACGCGTCGAACCTCGACAATCCGGCGTTCTTCGAGGATGCGCTTCGGACGTTCGGTGCCAAGTTCACGGCGGACGTCACGTGAAATCAGCCAAATTGATGGCCAGATGAGATATAAATAGCTACTGGAACCGGACTTGTTCGTGACAATGCTAATTTTCAAGCTTGATAAGAAAGTCATAGAGAGTCAGACCGGAAAACATCATGCAAGCGGCACACTACTACGGCCAAAAGGACGTTCGTATCGAAGACATCGAAACGCGGGCAGTCGGCGAAACGGCGGTTCGTATCGAAGTCGATGCCTGCGGTATCTGCGGTTCCGACCTCCACGAGTACGCGGCCGGGCCGATTTCAGTTCCGAGCGAGACGCCGCATCCACTCTCACAAGAGACGGCACCGGTACGAATGGGCCACGAGTTCAGCGGAACGGTCACAGAAGTCGGGACGGAAGTCGTGGACCTCGAGGTCGGCGATGCGGTCGTCGTCAACCCAGTTCTCAGCTGTGGTAACTGTCGGTACTGTCGGGCAGGGGAGTATCACACCTGCGAGGCGGTCGGCTTCATCGGTCTGTCGGGCGGCGACGGTGGGTTCGCCGAATCGGTCGTCGTAGACACACAGCACGTCGTCCCGCTCGGTGACGACGTTCCAATCGAACACGGCGCGCTGGTCGAGCCGCTCAGCGTCGGACTCCACGCGGTTCGTCGGTCCGAAGTGCAAGCAGGCGATTCAGTCGCCGTTTTCGGAAGCGGTCCCATCGGGCTTGCGGTGATTCAGTGTGCCCGAGCGGCGGGTGCAGGGCGAATTTACGTTTCCGAGCCGCGGCAAGCGCGACGCGAGCGTGCAATCGCTTGCGGCGCGAACGAAGTCATCGACCCGTCGAGTACGGACGCTGTCGAATACGTCACAACACAGACCGACGGCGGTGCCGACGTAACGTTCGAAGTCGCCGGCGTCGAAGCCTCGTTCAACGCCGCGGTGCAGAGCACGAAACGGGGCGGGACCGCGACCGTCGTGAGCACCTCCGAAGCGGAGATACGGACCGACGTGAACCAACTCGTCCTCGGCGAGCGCACGGTCACCGGGTCGCTCGCGTACCTCGCCGGGCCGCGGTCAGAAGAAGAGTTCGGCCGAGTCATCGACATGCTCGCCGACGGCCGCCTCGACCCCGAACCGCTCGTCACCGACCGAATCAGTCTCGAAGCACTCGTCGAAGACGGCTTCGAACAACTGCTCGACCCCGAAAGCGAGCACGTCAAGATTCTCGTCAAGCCGAACGAGTAACTACGAAACCGCTTCCCCGTACTTTTTCTGTGAACCTACAATCGCGGATATAACACGACCGGAGATGTTTTAGTCTGGCCTAAATTTCGGAACTTCTTTAGGGTATTTAGGCTAGCCTAAAACATGGCACGTGACAGCGAGGCGGAAAGCGGTCCGACACGACGTGACTATCTGGCGTACAGCGGTGCGCTGGTGAGCAGTGGCCTGTTCGCCGGTTGCCTGAGCAATGGCGGCGCGGGCGACGCACCAACTACGACGACAGCGGCAGAGACAGCGACGGAAACGCAGACCGAAACGACGACGCAGACGACGACCGCCGAAGCGGATTCGTTCTCGGTCACGATGTCACCGGTGGGCGAAGTTTCGTTTGCGTCCGTCCCCGAAACCGCGTACGCGTACAGCCCCCACTACGCGGACATGGCTGTCGCCTTCGGGCACGGCGACGCAATCGCATCACTCGGCGCTCCCGACGGCTACGGCACAGCACTGAACTACTACTACGACGCCATCGACGGCGCGAATTTCGACATCGAGCGCGTCAAACAGGTGTGGGACGGCGGTGTGGACAAAGAACTGTTCTACGAAATCGACGCCGACGTGCACCTCCAAGACCCCTGCTGGCTGATGTCGTTCGCGGAGGGCTGGGACGCCACCGACATAAAAGAAGTTCGGGAGAACATCGGCCCGTGGGTCGGAAACCGATACAGCCGCGAGCAGGCGCAACCACCCGAGGAATGCCGCGACGGCTACCAGTTCTACACGCTCTGGGAACTCTCCGAGAAGATTGCGACGGTGTTCCAAGAACGAGCGCGGTACCGAGCACTCCACGACGAGTACGAGACGCTAACCGAGACTATCGAGAGCGACTTGCCGCCGGAAGCAGACAGGCCAACCGTCGGGCTCGTCGTCTACCGAGACGGCGCGTTCCGCCCGTACGAGATAAACAGCCCGGGGTTCGCAAAGGCACACATCCGGCCGCTCGGCGCACACGACGTCTTCGTGGACAACGACCAGACGTACGACGAAACCGCCGACGGCGAAATCGGTCACGAAGCGATGTTGGAACTCGACCCCGACGTCATCCTGCACAACTTCGGTGTCGGAGGGTTCTACGATGTCGCCACGGTCCGCGAGACGCTGGCGTCCCACCCGGTCGGCAGTGAGCTGACGGCGGTCCAAAACGACCGCGTGTACAGCTCCGGCTTGCCGTTCCAAGGGCCGCTTACGACCTTCTTCCAACTTGAGATGACCGCGAAACAGCTCTACCCCGACGCGTTCGGCGAGTGGCCCGGCGACGGAAGCGAATCATCGTATCCCGATATTCCGGCCGACGAGCAACTATTCGACCGACAGCGACTCTCCGCTATCGTCACCGGAAGCGACTCGTAAGGGTCGTCCGTTCGATTTTTATCGTCTGGCACACGTCGTACATTGATGACCGTGAGGGATTCGCTCGACGAGCCGCGCATTATCGACACGCACGCACACCAGCCGACGGCGGAGTTCCTCGAAGACGCCGGCGGCGAGATGATGAAAGACGCGGCGAACAGATTCGGCGCGGAGATGGAGACGTGGGACTACGAGGAGATGATAGAGGAGTACCACGAACACGGCATCGCCAAAGCGATTCTCCTCGGGTGGGATGCCGAGACGAACACGGGGAATCCTCCGGTTCCGAACGACTACGTCGCCGAAGTCCGCGACGAGTACCCGGATTTCTTCGTCGGATTCGGGAGCGTTGACCCGCTGAAAGACGACTGTGTCGAAGAGGCGATTCGCTGTGTCGAAGACCTCGGGCTGTCGGGGTTCAAGTTCCAACAGATCGCACAGGGTTTCGACCCGAGCGACGACGAACACACGAAACTGTTCGACACCATCGAAGACCTCGGCGTGCCAGTCGTCTTCCACGGCGGGAACTCGACGCTCGGAGCGTGCTCGCCGGGCGGCCGCGGCCTGAAAATCAAGTACGGCAACCCGATGCTCATCGACGACGTGGCGGCGGAGCATCCGAACCTCAAGATTCTCATCGCTCACCCGGCGTTCCCGTGGGAACAAGAACAACTCGCCATCTGTCAGCAGAAGGGGAACGTCTACATGGACCTCTCGGGGTGGCTTCCCAAGTACATCGACGAGCAAGTGCTCCATTACGCGAAGACGGTCCTCCAAGACAAGGTGATGTTCGGAACCGACTACCCGATGATTCGACCCGGCCGCTGGTTCGAGTCGTTCGACGACCACTTCGACGCCTCCGACGAAGTGAAACGGAAGGTTCTCTGGGAGAACGCAGAGCAGTTCCTCGGTCTCGACTGACACACTGAAGCAGACGAGATTCAGTATCGAGCGTCGAGGAGAGCAGGACCGGCTTCCACGGAAGAATACAGATTCTATCGACGTTACCGAGCGTTTAGCGGCGCTTCGACCCGCTCGAACCACTGGTCGTGCTCACCCGAACTCGAATCCGGATGGATACAGTCCGCGAAGACGGCGAGTGAATCTACGAGACGCGGTCCGGGGCGATTGACGAGCGCGTTGCCATCGACCGCGTAGACGTGCCCCGACTGAACCGCCGCGATGTCGTCCCACATCGGGTGATGAGAAAGCTCCGAAACAGCCTCCAGCGCCCGCTCAACGTCGAAGCCACACGGGGCGACGACGAGCCGTTCGGGGTCGTATTCGAGAAGCGTCTCCCAGCGAATGGGAGCGGACGCCCCCTCCGGTTGGAATGACTCGTCGCCGCCGGCGAGACGGACCATATCTCGAACCCAGTGACCGCCGCGGATGAGCGGGTCGGTCCAGTCGAGAACCGCTGTTCGGGGGCGTTCAGACCTGTCGAGACGGCCACCCCGAGAACGGATGTCGGCGACGCGGTCAGCCGCGTCAACGCGGAGAGCCTCGGCTTCCGCTCGCTTGTCTACGGCCGCGCCGACTGCGACGATGTCGTCGAGCACATCTTCGAACGAGTGCGGGTCGAGCGCGAGCACGTCGGTATCGAGCGACCGCGATTCGACGGTTTCGAACACCGCCGACGAATCGACGGCACAGATGTCACACGTCGCCTGCGTGACCACGATGTCGGGGTCGAGCGATTCGAGTTCGTCGCCGTCGAGGTCGTACACCGCCCCCTGTACGGACTGCATCTGGTCGTCGATATCGCTACTCGACTGGTCTTCGTAGTCGATATCCGTGCTCGTGAGCACCGGTCGGTCGGTGACGTGCGGCGGATAGTCGCAACTGTGGGAGATGCCGACGGGGTCAACGCCGAGCGCGGTCAGCAGTTCGGTTGCGGACGGAAGCAGTGAAACGACGCGCATACGACCGCTTCGTCTGCGAACCTCAAACGTCCGTCGGGTCGCGGTTGTGTTGAACCGTGGGTCGTTAATTCGAAGTGCCGTTGAGTCGGTGGTCGGTGGGTCAGTGGTCAGTGAATCGGTGGGTCAGTCGAAGTCGGGACGGCGATTCTCCAGGAAGGCCGAAACACCCTCGTCGTGCGCGTCGGTGTCGTAGGCGAGCGTCTGCGCCTGCGCCTCGCGTTCGAGACCGTCGCGCCACGGGCGTCCGAGGTTCGCGTGAATCGCCTCTTTTGCGAGCGCCAGTGTCTCAGTCGGGCGGGACGCAAGCGTTTCGACAGTTTCGGTGACCGTGGCATCGAGTTCGTCCGGGGCAACGACGTCGTTTACGAGGTCGAGGGTCGCGGCGCGCTCGGCGGATATGAGCGTCCCGGTAAACGCCAACTCTTTCGCCGCGCGGAGACCGACGAGTCGCGGGAGTGTCACCGTCCCACCGGCGTCGGGGACGAGACCGACGTTGACGAACGACGCGCCGAAGCGCGCACCGCGGGCCGCGTAGGCGAAGTCGCAGGCGGCGACGACCGACGTGCCAGCGCCGACGGCGTCACCGTTGACGCGAGCGACGACCGGAACAGGGGCGGTGAGAATCGCTTCGGCGACGCGCCCGAGCGTCCCACGGACGCGCTCGTACGCCTCGCGGGCGGTCTCATCGCGTTCGGCCATCGCTTGAATGTCGCCACCGGCGCTGAAGGCGTCGCCGTCGCCGGTCAAAACGACGGCGTCGAACGTCTCGGGTGTGAGGTCTTCGAGAGTCGCCGAGAGGTCACGTGCCACATCGGCGGTGAAGGCATTTTTCACGCTGGGTCGGTCGAACGTCACCGTCCTGACTCCGTCCGTGTCTTCGACTCGCATACCCTCGCTACACGGACGCGAGGTAAATAGTCTCCCGGGCGACCAGTCACTTGGGCGAACCCCGGGGGCACTATTGGACGAACACCCGGCGCTATAGACGGAGCACTCCGTGGGCACTATTGGACAGAGTACCCCGTTGAGACTATCGAGGCGCAGTCAACCGAACAGCGTCCCGAACACCGACTGTTGCGCTCGGCGGAGTCGCTCTAAGAACGCGGATTTGCTGATGCCGAGTTCGGCGGCCACGTCCTCGGCCGTGATGTTCCGCGGCAGTTCGAAATACCCTAATTCGACCGCGACGCGGAGGCTCTCTTCTTGCGCCGGTGTGAGGTCCCACGCTCTACCGACCGGTGACGTCTCATCAGACCGGAGCGGATAGACGCGCTGAAGTTGGATACCGACGGTGTGGCCCGCCTTCTCCATCACGCCGCGGAGCACATCGTATCCGACTACCGCCCCGCGCATCGTCGCGCCGCCGTCGTTGTACTTCATCGATTCGACGAGAAAGCCGACATCGACGAGTTCGTGGACGACGCAGGGATGTTTCGAGAGACAACGGTAGGTGTAGGCGTCGTTGCCGCGGGTGACGTGGAGATAGCGAATGGCGTCGGCGGCGTCGAGGGTCGCCGCTAATCGGTCGTCGGGCGACGCCGAAAAATGGAGGAGTACGTTGCCGTCGGCGCGGAGTTGCGGCGCGGTCGCATCGACCGTGACGGGAACGGTCGCGGTCGCCCGAGCGAGCGGACAGTCGTCTCCGTCGATGCGGAACTCGGCGACTAGACACTCCTCTATCATCGTCCGTTCGTACGCGACACGTGTATAAAAAGGCAGTCTATAGGCGGGCCAATTCGTAAGTGGTTATCCATGATAGTTTTACATAGACCGATGGACCTCGAAACAGTCAAAGAACGAGCCGGACCGCGGCAGTTCGCTCCGAAAGACGACATGCCGGAGAAGTACCGCAAGGCTGCGACGCGGATGATTCAGTTCCACGCGAACAGCGAAGTCATGGGCGGCTATCTCGAAAAGCCGTTCATCCGCCAAGCACCGAGTATCGACCGCAAGCTGGCGTTCTCCGCGAAGGTACAGGACGAAATCGGGCACGCGCAACTGCTCTACCGAGCGGCTGAATCGCTCGGCATCAAGACGCGCGAAGAGATGCTCGACGAACTGGCAAACGGTGAGGGGAAGTTCCTTAACTGCTTCCACTACCCGATGGAGTCGTGGCACGAAGTCCCGATGATCGCGTTCTTCGTGGACGGCGCGGCGATGCACCGGCAGGCGACACTCAAGAACACGTCGTGGACGCCGTACGCGCACGCGATGGACAAGGTGTGCTTCGAGGAGGGGTTCCACGTCAAACACGGCGAGTCCATCCTCTCCGAGCTGATGAACGGCTCGAAGGCGACCCAAGAAAAGACCCAGGAGGCCTTCGAACTGTGGTGGCCGCGCATCATCCAGTTCTTCGGCCCGACCAACGACAAGTCGGTCCACAACGACTTCGCACAGCAGGTCGGTCTGAAGACGAAATCGAACGACGAACTGCGCGACACCTTCCTCGACACCTACGTCCCCAAGGCGGAAAAGTACGGTCTCGAAATCCCCGAGTACCCGCGTATCGAATACGACGAGGCCGAAGAAACCTACCACGTCAACGAAGACGACCTCGACTGGGACGAGTTCTGGACGATCGCCAAGAACGACTCGGAAGGAAGCCACGAACAGATCGGCTCTCGCGCCCACGCCCAAGCGGCGGTCGAATGGGTCCGCGAGTCCATGGATAGCTGGGAACAGGCATCGAACACCGGAACGCCGCAGGCGGCGGACTAAGAACCATGATTTGGGAAGTATTCAGACAGGAGAAATCGGGCGGCTACCACAAACACTGTGGCAACGTCCACGCACCGGACCGCGAATTAGCACTGCAGTTCGCGGCCATTCAACACGGCCGACGGATGAAGACGCACAGCCTGTGGGTCGCACCACAGCGTGAAATCGGCGAAATCGACGCCGACGAGATGAGTTTCGGTGGGATGACCGACAAGACCTACCGCTGGGCGACCTCGTACACGGACATCGAACCCGCCGCGCCGGAAGTCGCAGAAAGCGAGGCCGAGCAGGCGGACGTCGAGCACTCGCTGGAGGCAGACAGCTAACGATGGCCGCATCACTCACTCCCGAAGACCTCGACGAGACCCAACGGGCGGCCATCGAGGAACTGCTGTTCCGCATGGCCGACGACGAGTACGTCCAAGGCGAGCGCCTCATCGAGTGGCAGATTTACGCACCGACACTCGAATCCGACCTCGCGCTGGCGAACATCGCCCAAGACGAGTTCGGCCACGCTCGTCTCTGGTACGACCTGCTCGAAGAACTCGGCCACACCGAAGCCGAACTCATCTGGGAGCGCCCAGCGGACGAGTTCAAACACACCACACTGGTCGAACTCCCGTTCGAGGAGGGCGACTGGGCAGACGTCATCGTCCGGTGCTACCTCTTCGACAGCGCCGAGCGACTGCGCTTGGAGTCCCTCGTGGACACCAGTTACGCGCCGCTCGCAGACCGCGTCGGAAAGGCGTTGAGCGAGGAGCGCTACCACCTCGAAAACGCACAGAGTTGGCTCGACAGACTCACCGACGGCGACAGCCTCGAACACGTCCAAGACGCGCTGGAACGGCTGTTCCCGCACGCGCTCTCGCTGTTCGGCGAGCCCGAGTACGAGGCCGAAATCGTCGAGAACGGCTTCCGGACGGATGCTATCGACGACCTCCGCGTGGAGTGGCTGGAGACGGTCATTCCCTACCTCGAATCGCTCGGGCTCAACGTACCCGACCCCGACGACGCGGAGCGACCGACCCCCCGTGGTCGAGACGGTACTCACACCGAACACTGGGACGAATTGGCCGCGGACTTCCGGAAGACGTACAACGAACTCGAAGCGCCCGAACCGGCACGAATCGGACGGGAGCGTGCATAACATGAGCGCCGACGACGCATCGAACGGAACGGCCTGCGGCTACACCGACTACGCCGACGGCGAGGCTCCCGAATCATTCCCGAAGACCGGCGACGGAGCCACTGGCGTCGAAGCCGACATCTGGGAGGCCCTCTACGAAATCGAGGACCCCGAGATGCCGGTGAGCATCGTTGACCTCGGCCTCATCTACGACGTGCGCGTCGTCGAACAGGAGGGCGACGACGGCGAACCGGAGACGCTCGGTATCGTCGAGATGACCCTGACGTACACCGGGTGTCCGGCCCGCGACTACATCACGAACGACGTGAAGTGTGCGATTCTCGCCTCCGGTGTCGATGACGCGGCTGTCAGGCTGAGATTCACGCCGGAATGGAACGTCAACATGGTAACCGAGGCGGGCCGCGAAGCGCTCCGCGACTTCGGACTGGGGGTGTGATGCGGTGATGCGCCGCTTCGACCCAAGTACCGATACGACCGGCGAAACGTCGGGTGCGGAGTGTCCCTACTGCGGTTCGACCGACACCGTCCGCGAGCATCCGAAAGGACCGGGACTCTGCCGCTCGATGCATTTCTGCAACGAGTGCCAAGAGCCGTTCCAGCGGTTCGAATAGCGCGACAATCGAGGTCCACGTTCGGCTCAGTCCATCGGAGCCGATTCGATTCGGTTCGACTTCTTTCGACTGTTTCCACGGTCCCACGCTCGCGGCCAGTAGTCGGCACTGCGTCGGTTCGACGTCGTAGTTGAAGGCTGAGTCGGCGTCGTCGTCGGTGCTGGTGTTGGCGTCGTCGTAGTCGAAGCCAACGTCGTGCGAGAAATCGAAACCGCGAGTCGCGTCCGCGCTCAGTGGATGTTGAGGTTGATGTTCTTCGCTTGGGTGAACTCACGGACGGCTTCTTCGCCCTGTTCGCGCCCGTGACCGCTCTGTTTCGTGCCGCCGAACGGCGTCTGTGGGAACGTCACCGGGTACTCGTTGACGCTGACCATCCCGTAGTCGAGCGCGCCCGCGACCTGGTGGGCACGAGAGAGTCCGTTCGTCCAGATGCCCGCGAGCAGTCCGTACGGCGAGTCGTTGGCGATTTCGATTGCCTCGTCTTGGTCGTCGAACTCGATGACAGAAAGCACCGGGCCGAAGATTTCCTCGCGTGCGACCGTCATGTCGTTTGTCACGTCGGTCAGAACGGTGGGTTCGACGAAGTAGCCGTCTTCTTTGTCCGCGGGGCGGCCGCCGCCGCAGGCGATAGTCGCTCCCTCGTCGGTTCCGATGGAGATGTATTCGAGGATGTCCGCCTGATGGGATTCGCTGACGACCGGTCCCATACGGCCGTCGTCGTCGATACCAGAGCCGAGGGGTGTCGATTCGGCGCGCTGGACGATTTTCTCGACGAGTTCGCCCGCGACGTCCTCGTGGACGAGCAGTCGAGACCCGGCCCAGCACATCTGTCCGGCGTTCATGAAGATGCCGTAGTGGACGCCTTTCGCGGCGGCGTCGAGGTCCGCGTCGGGGAAGACGATGTTCGGGCCTTTGCCGCCGAGTTCGAGCGTGACGCCGGTGACGTTCTGGGCCGCATCGGCCATGACTCGCTTGCCGATTTCGGTACTGCCGGTGAACGTGACGTGTTCGACGTCGGGGTGAGAGGCGACCGCCGACCCGGCACCCGACCCGGTTCCGGGAACGACGTTCACGACGCCGTCCGGAAGGCCGGCCGCTTCCGCGGCGAGACCGTAGTAGAGCGCGGAAAGCGGGGTCTGACTGGACGGTTTCAGTACCGCCGAGTTGCCGCAGGCGAGCGCGGGTGCGAGACTCCGACCCGCGAGTTGGAACGGGTAGTTCCACGGGACGATGTGTCCGGTGACGCCGAGCGGTTCGCGTGTCGTGTAGTTGACGCGCTGTCCGGGAACCGGGTTGTAATCACCCGTCACCTTGTCCGTCCAGCCGGCGTAGTACCGGAAGGTGTCGATGACCATCTGCACTTCCATGCCGGCCTCGAACGGCGTCTTGCCGTTGTCGTGGGATTCGACGAGCGTAATCTCGTCTTTCCGGTCTTCGATGGCGTCGGCCATCGCGTTGAGCAGTTGGCCGCGCTCGGAAGGGCCCATGGTTCGCCACTCACTGCCGCGGGCCGCGGCGTCCGTCGCGGCCTCGACGGCGGCGTCAACGTCCGACTCGCCAGCACAGGCGACCGTAGCGTACAGTTCCTCCGTCGCGGGGTCGTGTGTCTCGATGGTCGCGTCCGATTCTGCGTCTACCCAATCTCCGTCGATGTAGAGACTCGTCGGGCCACTGTATTCCATTACATCGTAGCGTTCCACCCGAGATTATTAATTATTGTTGGTTACTGTAGTGATGGTGATACCGCCGGATTCGGTTCGGCCGGTAGAGAGCGCGTCGTAAAGTCGTTAGCCGGTCTTGTACACGCCTCTCGCGGTTGCGATGTGACTGCCGTCGGTCGCGTACACGTCTACATCGACGGTTCCGACATCGCCACCGAGTCGGGCCACGTCGGCCTCGGCGCGCAGGTCGCCGGTCCCGGCGTTCAGGTAGTCGATTCGCATGTCGATGGTGGGGACCGGTTGGTCAACCTCGCTCACGAGCGCCGCACCGCCGATGGTGTCCGCGAGAGTGAACGTGACGCCACCGTGGGCCATCACGGTGTCCGCGTTCCACGACAGTTCTTCGCGCATCTCGATGTAGCCTTCCGCGTGTCCATCTACCGCTTCGGTGACTTCGACGCCGAGCAACCGCGCGAACGGCATGCTCTCGAAGAACTCCTCGATGTCCATAGTTGTCTATTTCAGGCGGTTGTTAAGTTCGTTTCGTCGGTCGAAGCCGAGTTCGGTGCATCCAACGGGGGTACCTGCCGAGTTCGGTGAGTCCAGCAGGGACGCGCGTTCCGAGTCCGACGAGTCTCGCTAACCGGGACCATCGCCAGCCGAATCACCGATGGTCGTAGACGCGCCGGACTTTCCCGACCGCGGTCCGTTCGATACTACCCGCGTCAACGAGGTCGATTTCGTCCGGCGTGAACCCGAGTACGTCCGAGAGCCGCTTTCGAATGCGGCGTTCGAGGTCGGCAATCGACCCGTCGAAATCCTCGACGAGTTCGACAGTCAGGTCGAGTCGGTCGAGGCTGTCGTCGCGTCGGAGGTCGATTCGGTAGTGCGGCGCGACCTCGTCGAATTCGAGGACGACCGATTCGACCTCGCTCGGGTAGAAGTTGACCCCGCGGACGATGAGCAGGTCGTCGGCGCGCCCGGTGACGCCATCCATCCGAACGCAGGTTCGGCCGCACTCGCAAGTCTCGGAGTCGAGGGTCGTGAGGTCGCCCGTCCGGTAGCGTAAAACGGGGAGTGCGTCTTTCGTTAGCGTGGTCAACACGAGTTCGCCCTCCTCGCCTTCCGCGACCGGGTCGCCCGTGTCGGGGTCGATAACCTCGGGATAGAAGTGGTCTTCCCAGATGTGCATTCCGGCCTGTTCGGAGCATTCGACGGCGACACCGGGACCGATGATTTCCGAGAGACCGTAGTTTTCGACCGCGAGCGCGTCGAATTTGGTCTCGATTTCGTTTCGCATCGGCTCGGTACACGGTTCCGCACCGTAGAGAATCACCGACAGTGGGAGGTCGGCCGGGTCGTATCCCATGTCGTCGGCGACTTCTGCGAGGTAAAGCGCGTAGGAGGGTGTGAGACAGATGGCGTCGCTTTCGAGGTCGGCGAGCATCTCGACTTGTCGTTGGGTGTTGCCGCCGCCGGTCGGGACGACCGCCATTCCCATCGCGGTCGCCCCGTCGTGGAAGCCGAGACCACCGGTGAAGAGACCGTAGCTGTACGCGTTCTGCAGTGAGTCGTCGCTCGTCAGCCCAGCACCGCGGAAGCCGCGGGCCATCACGTCGCGCCAGATTGCGAGGTCGTCGCGGGTGTAGCCGACGATTTTAGGCTTACCTGTCGTTCCCGACGATGCGTGAATCCGAACCACGTCGTCCATCTCGACCGCGAACATGCCCGTCGGGTAGTTGTCGCGGAAATCCTCTTTCGTCGTAAACGGGAGCTTCGAGAGGTCTTCGACGCTCTCGATGTCGTCCGGCGTCAACCCGTGTTCGTCGAACGTCTCGCGGTAGAAATCGACGTTCTCGTAGGCGTGTCGAACCACCCGCCGAAGCCGCCGGTTCTGCAAGCGGCGCAACTCCGGTCTCGGAAGTCGCGTCGGGTCGGCCTCGTCGCTGGAACTCATCGCCTGCATGTCGTCGGTACGTTCACAAAAGATTATTCACGACCAGGTGGTGCGACCGAAACGGGAACCGAGACCGCGGGTTAGTCGGCGACCGAGACGCCGAGGTAGCGGTCGAGGATTTCGTCGGCGGCCGCAACCTCGTCGGACGGGCCTTCGTGGACGACCTGTCCTTTGTCGAGGATGTACACGTAGTCGGCGATGTCGAGGGCGACTTGGACGTTCTGTTCGACGAGGAGAATCGTCGCGCCCTCGTCGTTCAGTTCCTCGACTTTCCGTTGAACTTGCTTGACGATAGACGGTGCGAGTCCCTCGGTCGGTTCGTCCAGCATCAACAGGTCCGGCGCGGAGACGAGCGCGCGAGCGATTGCGAGCATCTGCTGTTCGCCGCCGGAGAGGGCCGCGCCCTTGCTGTTTCGGTGCCGCGAGAGGTTCTCGAACTCGCCGACGATTGCTTCGACCGACGGCTTGGCAGTGTCTCGTCGGCCGCCGAGACGGCCGATTTCGATGTTCTCCGTGACGGTTAACCCCGGGAAGATACGCCGTTCTTCGGGAACGAGCGCGATGCCTTCGCGGGCGGTCTTCTCCGGTGAGAGCGCGGTAATGTCGGTCCCGTCGAACGTGACCGACCCGGCGGCGGGTGACACGCTCCCGAGGATGCTCCGGAGCGTCGTCGTCTTTCCGACGCCGTTGCGACCGATGAGCGTGACGACCGACCCGGCCGGAACGTCGAGGTCCACACCCTGGAGGACGCGAGTCGAACCGTAGCCCGAGACGAGCCCTCGAACCGACAGCAGTGGGTCGGCGCTCACGCCTCGACACCCCCAAAGTACGCCTCACGGACGTCCGGGTCCTCCGAGACGGCGTCCGGCGTCCCTTCGGCCAAGACCGCCCCCCTGTGGAGTACCGTAATGCGGTCCGAGACGCGCATCACGAGGTCGATGTCGTGTTCGATGAGAAGTAACGTCCGGTCCGAAAGCACCTCGTCGATGAGGTCCATCGTCGCTCGCGTCTCCTCGGCGCTCATGCCCGCGGTCGGTTCGTCGAGCAAGACCATATCCGGGTCCGTTGCGAGCACGATAGCGATTTCGAGGCGGCGTTTGTCGCCGTAGGCGAGCACGTCCGCCGGTTCGTCGCCCCGGCCCAACAACCCAGAGCGGTCGAGCACGCGGTCTGTGTGTTCGTTGACGTCGTCGAAGGAGGTGGCTCGCTGGAGGAACTCTTCGACGGGTTTGAATCCGCCCTCGCGGGCGGCCTGCGCGGCGAGTCGAACGTTCTCGCGGACCGTAAGCCCCGAAAAGACGTTCGTGATCTGGAACGAGCGACCGAGGCCGCGGCGAACGCGTTGGTGCGGCGGAAGGCCGGTTACGTCCTCACCGTTGAACGTCACCGTCCCGTGGGTCGGGCGAAGCGCGCCGGTGAGGAGATTGAACGTCGTCGTCTTCCCGGCCCCGTTGGGACCGATGAGACTCCGGAACTCGCCTTGTTCGACTTCGAGGTTCACGTCGTCAACGGCGACGAGGTTACCGAACTCCTTCGTGAGGTCTGTCGTCTGTAATATCGGGTCAGTCATGTTGTTCTACCTCCGCTTCTTTGACGCCGGTTCGGTCACGAATCACGGGACCGACCATCGGGTGTTCGGCCACCGTCTGCGGGAGCGACACGAGTCCCCGCGGGACGAAGATGACGAAGAGGACGAACAGCACGCCGATGACGAGTTGCCACTGCTCAATGTACGACGAGAGGATGTCCTCCGCGGCGACGAAGACACCCGCACCGAGCATCGGCCCGTAAAGCGTCCCCATGCCGCCGAGAACGGTCATGACGATGACCTCGCCGGAGTTTATCCAGTGGAGGAACGACGGGGCGACGTAGCCGTTGTTGGCGGCGAACAGCCCGCCCGCGAGCCCGGCGAGACCGCCGGAGACGACGAAGGCGCGGCGCTTGTAGGCCGTCACGTCGTACCCGATGAACGACGCTCGCTCCTCGCTTTCGCGGATGGACTGCAAGACGGTTCCGAAGGGAGCGCGAATGAGGCGTCGAGCCAGCAGGTACGACCCAACGACGACCGCGAGAAGGAAGTAGTACTGGACGATACCGCCGTCGAGCGTGAAGACACCGAGCGGGACCTCGAACTCCCGGGGGTCGATGCCGAGACCTGCGAGCCCGTAGAACACGTCCACGCCGAAGAGACCGTCAGACCCGCCAGTGAAGTCGAACTTGAACACGGCGTTGTAGAACAACTCCGCGAATCCGAGGGTAATCATGGCGAAAAACACCCCCGACACGCGTATCGAGAGATAGCCGACACCCCACGCGATGGCCGCACAGACCGCGACAGCGACGAGAAGTGCGACGAGCACCGACGGCGAGACGTGCATGAGCGTCAGGACCGAGGCGTACGCGCCGACGCCGTAGAACAGCGTGTGGCCGAGCGAGACGAGGCCCGCATAGCCGAGCACGAGGTCCAGACTGAGCGCGAACAGCGCCCAGATGAGGATGTCTTCGAGGAGCGTCACGGAGTAGGTGACGCCCGTCAACTCGGCGAAGAAGGGAACGACCACGAGCACGCCGACGGCGGCGTAGCCGATTTTCGCTCGCGTTTCGGACGACAACACCCCGCCGCCGGACCCGTGGAGGAGCGCGCCGTCGTGGTGTTCGCCGCCGCCGATGCTCGTTCCGAACAGCCCCGTGGGGCGGACGACGAGCACGGCAATCATGAGCAGGAAGACGATGAGACCCTCCAAAAACGGCGTGTACGTACGGGCGAACGTCTGGACGAGTCCGACGAACAGTCCGCCGACGACCGCGCCGCGGAACGACCCGAGACCGCCGAGCACGACGATGACGAACGCCGGGATGATGACGCTCGACCCCATCGTCGGGCTGACGTTCTGGTACGCACCGAGGACGATACCGGCCACGCCCGCGAGCGCCGCGCCGAACCCGAAGGTCAGCGTGTAGTAGCGGTCGATGTTGATGCCGAGATTACGGACCATCTCGCGGTCCTCCGACCCGGCGCGGATAATCATCCCGAAGCGGGTGCGGTTCAGGAGGAGCCACGTCCCGAGTGCGAGCGCCGACCCGAAGATGATGATGCCGTAGTTATACAGCGAGTAGTTGAACCCGAACAGCGCGACCGGTTGGTCGAGCACCGACGGGATGGGAAACGGCTGGGCCGACTTGCCCCACACCGACGTGATGAGGTCGTTGATGATGAGAACGAGTCCGAACGTCAAGAGGATGTGGTACAGCGGGTCGCGGCCGTACAGTCGCTTGACAGTGAGTCGTTCGATAGCCATACCGATGACGCCGACGAGCAGGGGTGCGACGACGAGGGCGACCCAGAAGCCCGCGCCGCCGAGCGGTCCGGCGATGGCGAACGCGAAGTACGCGCCGAGGGCGAACAACTCGCCGTGGGCGAAGTTGATGACGTCCATGACGCCGAAGATGATGGACAGCCCCGCCGCGAGAAGGACGTAGACCATGCCGACGACCAGCCCGTTGAGAACCTGCTCTGCGACTGCGCTGGCGACAGACATACTAGAGGGTGCAACCGAGTTCGCCGCAGTCGGGGAGCGCGTCCACGCCGTCTATCATCTCGCCGAGTTCGACGGCCGCGGGCCCGCTTCCACCCTCGGGGGCGACGAGTTCGCCCGGCCACACCGGGTTCATCGCCTGGTGGTCGCAGTCGCGGAACTGGTTCGGCCCGAGTATCGTATCCATCTCCAAGCCCGGAAGCACGTCTTTGACTTCCGCCGGGTCGGTCGAACCCGCCTCCGCGATACCGCGGGCGGTCATCCGAATCGACATGTACGCCGCCCGCGCGAAGTTGTCGGGCATCGCATCGTATTCGCTCTGATAGGCCTCGACGAACGACTGGTTGTCGCCGGTTTCGAGCGACGGCAGGTAGCGGACGCCGCCGTAGGTTCCGTAGGCCGCCTCACCGAGCGCGCCGCGGACGACCGAGAAGGTCATCGTCGGCGACATGAGATTGACGTTTTCTTTGAGGCCCTGACTGGCCGCCTGCTTGACGAAGTTGATGAGGTCGCCGCCGGTCATGCCGAGGACGGCGACGTCGGCGTCGGAGTTGGAGATTTGACTAACGTAGGAGTTGTAGTTGGTCGAGCCGAGTTGTGACCGACTGCGACCGACGACTTCGATGTCGTGGCCGTCCCGCATACGCGTTTCGACGCGTTCCATCACCGATTCGCCGTAAGCGTAGTCGGCGATGTGGAACCAGACGTTCGTGCCGAGGTTCTCGGCGGTGTAGTCGGAGACGGCTTCGGCCATCTGCGCGGTGTTCGTCTCCGCTCGGAAGACCCACTCGTTACAGTTCGACCCGGTGATTGGAACCGCCGCTCCGCCGGGATTGTACAACACTTCTTCCTCCGCGGCGAACTCGTTGAGCGCGAGCGCGACGCTGGACGAAATCGCACCCATGAGATACGACGCGCCGTCCTGTTCGACGACCGACTGCGCCCGTCGACGACCGGTCGATGGGTCGGCTTCGGTGTCCTCGTAGACCCCCGTGATTTCCACGTCGATGTCGTCGTTCTCGTTGACGTGGCGGATAGCAAGTTCGGCTCCGTTTCGCTGTCCGACCGCGAGGCCACCATAGGGACCAGTCATCGGACTTATGACCCCGTACGTGATGGCGTTTGTCCCGCCCCCGCCAGCGTCTCCGAGACAGCCTGCGACGCCGGTCAGTCCGGTCATGCCAGCCAGCCCCGCCGCTTGTACGAACCGCCGTCGTGACGGACGTGGCTCACCGCCACCAATGGATGAGTTATCGTCTCTCATGGTTTGTATGTTCACATGTAACATGAAAACTATCACGTTTAAAGGTTTGCGTTAAGTGAGAGACACGAATCGCGCGACAGTCAGCCGAAAACCCGAAAAGAGACGAAGAGGTCAGGCGACGCGCGGAGCGACCTCTTCGCCGAGTCGCTGGATACACTCCACCATCCGGTCGGTGCCGATGCCGGGGTGGTACGTGCGGAAGATGAAGTGAATGTCGTCGCCGAGCGCGTCGCGGTAGCGGTCAAGTTCCGCCACGACGTCGTCCGGGGTGCCGAATATCGCCTGTTCTTTCAGTTCGTCTCGCCGCTCTGCGGAGAGTTCGGATACCTTCTCGCCGGAGAAGATTTCGGCATATCGACGCTGGAGGTAGAGATAACCGTCTTTCATCGCGTCCCACGCCGCCGCTTTAGAGTCGCCGACGAACCCGTGTTGGAGCACGTAGATGGTGAAATCCCCGTCAAGGCCCTCCTCTTCACGGACGTTTCTGATGTCCTCGACTCGTTTTTTCAGGCCGCCGAGAGAGAGCGACGACGGCGCACACCACGCGTCGGCCGTTCGTGCCGCCCGACGAACCGCAGGTTTCGCCGACCCGCCGAGCATAATCGGGACGTCGTGGGCCGGTTTCGGCGTCACGTCGGCACCGTTTGCGCCCTCGTGAAACCGCGATTTGTGTTCGATTGGCCCATCAGACCACGCGTCGCGGACGAGCGAGACAGTATCGGCAAGTCTGTCAACCCGCTCGTCCCGCGGGACGTCGAAGGCGTCGAACTCGCGGGGGTTCGACCCGATTGAGAGGCCGAGTGTCGTTCGCCCGCCCGAAAGGAGGTCAACCGTCGCGGTGTCCTCGGCGAGTCGAATCGGGTCGTAAAGCGGCGCGAGCGCGATACACGTCCCGAGTTCGATATTCTCGGTCGTCGCGGCGAGCGCTCCAAGCGCAGGCATCGTTCCCGAGAGGTAGCCGTCCTCCATGAAGTGGTGTTCCGAGACCCACGCGCTTTCGAGGCCGGAGTCGTCGATTGCGCGCCCGAGCGTGAGCATCTCGTCGTACAACTCCGCCATCGGTCGGTCGTCGTCTGGCCGTCGCTGACAGGTGAACAGGCCGGTCCCGAGCTTCATGCTCGTGAGTCTCTACCTCGGCTATTAATAGTTAGGAACGACGAAGGTGTACCGATGGCCGAAGCGAACGACCCGGCGCGGATACCGCCCGCGCGAGTAGACCACGTAGGAATCGCAGTCGAAGACGTGGACGACGCAGAGCGGACGTTACTCGCGCTCGGGTGCGAACGCGTTCACCGCGAGACGGTTCCAGACGACTCGTTCGAGTGGGCCACGTACGTCCTCGGCGACGCGTCGCGCCTCGAACTCATCGCGCCAGTCGAAGGCGAGTCGTTTCTCACCGCGTTTCTCGACGACCACGGTCCCGGTCTCCACCACGTCACGTTGGAGGTGGTCGATATCGACGCCGCGGTTACGGCGCTGGAGTCAGCCGGTGAGCGCGTCGTCGGCTACGCGGTCGAAGACGGCTGGACCGAGGCGTTCGTCTCGCCGCAGAATCCGACCGGGGCGCTCTTTCAGCTGATGGAGTACCACGACGACTACGGCGACCGCGGGCCGGACGACGCCCTGTACGTCCGCGGAAACCGGTTGGACTCGCAGTGACGGTCGCTATTCCGCGCCCGCCTTCGTCTTGATGAGGAACTTCATATCGCCTTCGAGGACGACGGTTCCGTCCTGTTTCGTCATGGTCACGTCGAGAACGACGAGTCCGGCGTCGTCCCGACTTCCGAGGTCCTTTCGCTCGGAGACGGTCATCGTCTGTGAGAGCGTGTCGCCGATGAAGACGGGGTTCGGCAGGTCCATGTAGTTCATGCCGAGGAACGCGATGGCCGTCCGCTCGACGATGCCCGACCGGTAGACGAATCCGGTGGACTGAACGAACGTCATCGGACCGTGGGCGATGCGCTGACCGAACTGAGTGTCCTCGGCGTACTCACTGTTCGTGTGGAGTTCCGTCCAGTCGCCCGAGAGCGCCGAGTGCATCATGAAGTCCGCTTCGGTGACGGTCCGACCGACGCTTTCGAACTCTTTGCCTTCCTCGAAGTCCTCGAAGTAATGCGGTTCGTAGCTGTATGCCATACCGTCACCGTCACCCCCATCGGATAAAGAATTTTACATACCTATCATTCCTGACAGTCGATGCCTACTTGGCGACCTACGATGATGTGTGTTCACATGCCAGACGCAGACGAGCACGCAGAGATACGCGACCGCGCGTCGAACGACCCGTTCTGCGGTCGCGTGGGTATCGAACTCGCGGCCATCGGCGAGGGCCACGCGGAGACGACACTGACCGTAGACGAGGACCACCTGAACTTCCACGGAACGCCCCACGGCGGCGTCGTCTACACGCTCGCCGACGCCGCGTTCGCCGCCGCGTCCAACAGCCATGGCGACGCGGCGTACGCACTGGAGACGAACATTTCGTATCTCGCGGCCGCCGACGTCGGCGATACGCTCCGCGCCGTCGCGGAAGAGACGCACCTCGGCGGGCGAACCGCGGCGTACGAAGTCGTCGTCTCCGACGATTCGGGTGACAGAATAGCGACGTTCCGCGGCCGCGTCTACAAGCCCGGTCGCTAACCTGCCGCAGTCGCCTTTAGGGAGAAGGTGACGTGCCGCGGTCCCGCCACGGTCACGAGAGCGACACCGACACGTGAACGGGCCAAGGCGGTGGAACAAACTGGTGAGAGAGCAGACCGCACGACAGTACGAACCGGTGTGATAGAACAGACCGATACAGTAGCGCGATAGCGGAGTCCGTCTACTGACCGCGGTGGTCGTAGACGCGTTGTACTTTGCCGACCTCGGTGCGTGCGATGTCGCCGTACTCGACGAGGTTCAATTCGTCGGGCGTGAACGACAACACGTTCGAGAGTCGCTTGCCGATTCGCGTTTCGAGGTCGGTACTCGACCCGTCGAAATCCTCGACGAGTTCGACCGTAATCTCCAGTTGGTCGAGGTTGCCCTCCCGCCGGAGGTCGATGCGGTAGTGCGGCGCGACCTCGTCGAATTCGAGGACGACCGATTCGACCTCGCTCGGGTAGAAGTTGACCCCGCGGACGATGATAAGGTCGTCAGAGCGACCGGTGATGTTGTCCATGCGGACGCAGGTTCGGCCGCACTCGCAGGTGTCGTAGTTCAGTGTCGTCAGGTCACCGGTCCGGTACCGAAGAACCGGAAGCGCGTCCTTTGCGAGCGTCGTCAACACGAGTTCACCCTCCTCGCCTTCCGCGACCGGGTCGCCCGTGTTGGGGTCGATAACCTCGGGATAGAAGTAATCCTCCCAGATGTGGAGACCATCTTGTTCCTCGCACTCGATAGAGACGCCGGGACCGACGATTTCGGAGAGACCGTAGATGTCGATGCCGGTCACACCAAGTCGCTCTTCGATTTCGTTTCGCATCGGCTCCGTACACGGTTCCGCGCCGAAGATGACGGTTCGAAGCGGCAGGTCGCGCACGTCGATACCCATGTCGTCTGCGACCTCTGCGAGGTAGAGCGCGTACGAAGGCGTACAGGAGATGACGTCACTGCCGAGGTCGTCGAGCATCTCGACTTGTCGTTGGGTGTTGCCCCCACCGATAGGGATGACCGTCGCGCCGAGTTCTTCGACGCCTTGGTGCAGTCCGAGACCTCCCGTAAAGAGTCCGTAGCCGTAGGCGTTTTGAACGACATCGTCGGCACCGATACCGGCCGCGACGAGACAGCGAGCGACCGCCTTACTCCACACGTCGAGGTCGTCGCGGGTGTAGCCGACGATTTTGGGCTTACCTGTCGTTCCCGACGATGCGTGAATCCGAACCACGTCGTCCATCTCGACCGCGAACATGCCCGTCGGGTAGTTGTCGCGGAAATTCTCTTTCGTCGTAAACGGGAGCTTCGAGAGGTCTTCGACGCTCTCGATGTCGTCCGGCGTCAACCCGTGTTCGTCGAACGTCTCGCGGTAGAAATCGACGTTCTCGTATGCGTTCTGCACCGCCGCCCGCAGGCGACTATTCTGGACTTCACGAAGCTCGTCTCGTGAAGCGGACTCCATGCTATCGAATACCATGTACAGTGAATCCGATGATAGAATATGATAAAAATGATGCGGTCACGACGCCGCCCTCGCGGGGCGAACCTATTTCGCAGATCGAACATAATCGACTATCATGCGAGATGCGTACATCGTCGGAGCGGGCCAATCGAGCTACGGCGCGTTTCCGGACGAGAGCTATCGGTCGCTCTTTGCGACAGCATACGAGGAAGCGCTCGGCAGTGCTGGCGGTGTCGAACCGGCCGACATCGACGAGGCGGTCGTCGGGTCGCTCGGCGTCGGCGGCCGGCAACTTGGTCTGTCTGGACCAGCCGTGACGGAACACATCGGACTCCACGGCATCCCCTGTTCTCGAATCGAAAACGCCTGTGCCGCGAGCGGCTACGCCGTCAGGCAGGCAGTACAAGCAGTCAAAAGTGGGATGGCCGACGTCGCACTCGCGGGCGGCTACGAAGTCATGACCGATATGAGCGGCGACGTGGCCAAATACTGGCTCGGCGTCAGCGGCGAGACCGAGTGGGAACGACTCACCGGAACGACCTTTTCCGGCGTCTACGCGCAGATGGCCTCCGCCTACATCGACGCCTACGACGCCTCGCCGGACCACTTCTCGAAGGTCGCCGTCAAGAACCACGCGAACGGCGCGAAGAATCCGAACGCGCATCTCGGTTTCGAGTGTTCGCTCGACGACGCCCGAGACGCGCCCATCGTCGCAGACCCGCTGAATCTCTATCACTGCTGTCCGACCTCTGACGGCGCGGCCGCCGTCATCGTCGCAAGCGAGGACGTCGCCAGCGCGTGCGAGGAGGCAGTTCGCGTCGCCGGCGTCGGTGCCGCCTCAGAGCGCGTCGGTCTCTTCCAGCGCGACAGTTACACGTCGATTGCGTCGTCCGCACAAGCCGCCGAAACGGCCTACGAGATGGCCGGACTCGGCCCGGACGACGTCGATTTCGCCGAAGTACACGACTGTTTCGCCATCGCCGAACTCCTCGCGTACGAGGACCTCGGCTTTTGCGAACGCGGCGGCGCGCCCGAACTCATCGACGCGGGCGCGACGGAACTCGATGGCGACCGCCCGGTCAACCCCTCCGGCGGCCTGAAGTCGAAGGGTCACCCAATCGGTGCGACGGGTGCGGGACAGGTCGTCGAAGCGTTCAAGCAACTCACGGGCCACGCCGACGAGCGACAGGTTTCGGGCGCGCAGGTCGGTCTCACGCACAACGTGGGCGGGTCGGGCGGCGCGGCGGTCGTTCACGTCCTCGAAGGAGGGGTGCTATGAGCCGTCTCGGAATCGCCGGTATCGGCGCGTACGTACCACGTCTCTACGTTCCCGCGTCCGCCTACCGCGACGCATGGGGCACCGGCGGTGCCGCGGGTGTCGAGCGCGTCGCCGTCGCGGACGCCGACGAAGACGTGCTCACGATGGCGACCGAAGCGAGCCAGCGCGCACTCGACGCCGCCGACGGAGACGCGAGCGATGTCGAACACCTCGCGTTGGCGACCACCACGCCCCCCACCGACGAGGAAGAACACACCGTCCGCCTCGCCTCGCTACTCGGCATCGACCCCGCAGTTCCGACCCGCCAGTTCGGCGGCGGAACCCGCGCCGGAGCAGTCGCGCTCGCGGCGACGCTCGATGCGACTGGACCCGCTCTCGTGGCCGTCGCCGACAGCCCACAGGGAACACCCGAAAGCGACGAATCCGCCGGTGCCGGAGCGGGTGCCGCCGCGCTCGTGCTCACCGAAGACGGGGTGGTATCCGTCGAGGGCGTCGGCGAATACGGCGAACCGTTCCCCGGAACGCGCTTCCGCCGCCGCGGGAGCGCCGACACGGAATCTATCGGTATCACACAGTACGAACGCGACGCCTACACCAGCGCGGTCGGCGGGGCGGTCGAAGCCCTCGAAGACGACGTATCGGCCACTAGCACCGCCGGGGCGGCCAAACGTGCCGATGCCGTCGCGCTCACAGCACCAGACGGGGCGCTCCCGTATCGTGCGGCGAGAACCCTCGGCGTCACGACGGAGAAAATCGCGGCGGGAACCGTCGTCTCACAGACCGGCGATACGGGTTCGGCAGGGCCGTTCCTCGGACTCGCGTCCGCGCTGGAATCCGGTGTATCGTCGGTTCTGCTCGTCGGCTACGGCGGCGGCGCGGGTGCGACAGCGGCGTTCCTGTCCGCCGAAAGCGACGTCCCGGTCGATGCAGTCCTCGACGGGGACACGGCACTGTCCTACGCCGAGGCGCTTCGGCGCCGTGGCACCATAACCGGCGAGGAGCCGGAGGGCGGCGGCGCGTACGTGAGCGTGCCGACGTGGCGGCAGACGATTCCACAGCGCCACCGACTCGTCGCCGGGCGCTGTGTCGAGTGTGGCGCGCTCTCGTTCCCGCCGGAAGGCGCGTGTTTCGACTGCGGGTCGCTCGATGGATACGAAAACGCGGTGCTTCCCGGGTCGGGGACCGTCGAGGCCGCGACGGCCATCGGACAGGGTGGCGCACCGCCCGAGTTCGTCGAACAACAGCAACGCTCCGGGTCGTTCCCGGTCGCCGTCGTCGCCTTCGACGGCCCGGGCGACGACGAGTCTGTCAGTGCGCCCGCACAGGTCGTTCACTCGCCAGCTGGAACGCCCGTCATCGGCGACCGCGTCGAAGCGGTCCCGCGCCGGATTTACGAACAGGAGGGCGTCGTTCGGTACGGTTTCAAAGTCGTGCCAACCGAGGCGCGACGATAGCCAAACGAGCTGGACGCGGTGATAGGTAGGGAGACGGAAACGGCGATGTCGAAGCGGCGGAGACGACGATAGTCAGAAACGACGTTCGAAACTGGTCGAAAGACGATTTACGGTCGCTCGAACACCGTCGCAACGCCCTGTCCGAAGCCGACACACATCGTAGCGAGTCCGTACTGGCCGTCGCGGCGGTCGAGTTCGTGCAAGAGCGTGGTTGCGATACGCGCGCCCGAGCATCCGAGGGGGTGGCCGAGAGCGATTGCGCCGCCGTTGACGTTCACTATCTCGTCGTCGAGACCGAGTTCGCGCTTGCAGTGAAGACTCTGGGAGGCGAACGCCTCGTTGAGTTCCACGAGGTCGAGGTCGGAGACAGACAGTCCCGCCTCGTCGAGCGCCGCGCGGGTCGCCGGAATCGGTCCGACGCCCATCTCTTCGGGGTCTACGCCAACGACGGCGCGAGAGACGACGCGCCCGAGCACCGGCAGGTCGTTGGCTTCGGCGTAGCTCTCGGCGGTGACGAGCGCGCCCGCCGCACCGTCGGTCAGGGGCGAGGCGTTTCCGGGCGTGACCGATGCCGCCTCGTCGTCGGCGAAGACGGTCGGAAGCGATTCGAGCACGTCCATCGACGTCTCTTCTCGCGGGCCTTCGTCGCGTGCGACGAACCCGTCCGGGGTCTCGACGGGGACGATTTCAGCATCGAACCGACCTGACGAACGGGCGTCGAGTGCGCGCTCGTGAGACCGGAGCGCGAACGCGTCTTGGTCTTCGCGGGAGATACCGTACCGTCGTGCGACCGTCTCGGCGGTCTTGCCCATCGAAAGCGAGTCGCCGCCGTCGTAGCGCGCTTCGAGGTCCGGGTGAAGCCACGCTGAGAACGGAATCCGAGACATGTGTTCGACACCCGCGATAGGATACACCACGCCGTCGCCGGACTCGACCACGCGGGCGGCGTCGTTCAGCGCCGTCAGCGACGACCCGCACAACCGAGAGAGGGTTGCGCCCGGAATCGACTCGGGAAATCCACCGGCTAGAAGTGACTGTCGCGCGAGGTTCCGCCCCTGTTCGTTTTCTTGGTTCGCACACCCGAGACGGAAATCGTCCCATTCGTCGGGTGAAACGCCGGTTCTGTCGGCGAGTGCGTCGAGCACCGCGACGACCAAATCTTCGGGGTAGACGTCCGCGAATCCCCCGTCTTTCTTCGCCTGCGGCGTCCGAACTGCATCGACGATTACCGCTCGCTCGTCGGAATGGCTCATACCGAGTATGCGAAGGCATCCGACTTGAACCTTCGTCGAACGAGGGCAAACGATTATGATGGTTCCCGAACCCCTTCCGGTGATGCAAGTGAGTGTACTCGGTGCCGGCACCATGGGACACGGAATCGCACAGGTGTCCGCGATGGCCGGCCACGAGGTGACGATGCGCGATATCGAGATGGAGTACGTCCGAAACGGGATGGACGCAATCGAGGAGAACCTCCAAGGCGGCGTCGAACGCGACAAAGTGACACAAGCCGAGTTGTCCGCCACGCTCGACCGGATTTCCGGAACGACCTCGCTCGAAGAGGCCGTCGCCGACGCCGACCTCGTCGTCGAGGCGGTCCCGGAAGACATGGAGTTAAAGCGCGAGACCGTCAGCGACGTAGAGACGCTCGTCGGCGAGGAGACGATTATCGCGTCGAACACGTCGTCGCTATCCGTGACGGAGATTATGAGCGCCCTCGATAGCCCGGAACGGGGTATCGGACTCCACTTTTTCAACCCGGTTCACATCATGGGTCTCGTGGAGGTTGTCGTCGCCGAGCAGACCGACGAGTCGACGCTGGCGTTCGCCAGCGAGTTCGTCGAAGGACTCGACAAGACGGCCGTCGAAGTCGGTGACTCACCGGGGTTTGCGTCGTCACGGCTCGGCGTCGCACTCGGGGTCGAAGCCATGCGCATGGTCCAAGAGGGCGTCGCCTCGCCACACGACATCGACGACGCGATGGAACTCGGCTACAACCACCCGGTGGGACCTATCGAACTCGGCGACGTGGTTGGTCTCGACGTTCGCCTCGGCATTCTCGAATACCTGCGCGAGGAACTGGGAGAGCGGTTCCGTCCGCCGCAGATTCTCAAGCGAAAGGTCCGCGCCGGGAAGTTAGGCAAAAAGACCGGCGAAGGGTTCTACGTCTGGGAAGACGGTGAAATCGTCGGCGTCAGCGAGGACGTGATGGGCCGATGAAAGACGTGGAAACGGTGGCCGCCGAGTGCGACGCCGTCGATGTCGCGGTCAACGAGCGAATCGAGGGCGTCGTCACGGTGACGATGAATCGCCCCGACGCCCGAAACGCGCTGAATGCGACGCTCCGGGCTGAACTCAAGCGCGTCCTCGACGCCATCGAGGAGAGTCGCACCCGCGTCGTCGTCCTTACGGGTGCGGACGAGGCGAAAGCGTTCGTCGCCGGCGCGGACGTGAAGGAACTCCGCGAGCGCGACATGCTCGAACAGCGCGAGGCGAGCAAGCGACCGCGAGTATACGAGTACGTAGACGACCTTCGACAGCCGGTTATCGCTCGCATCAACGGGCACGCGCTCGGCGGGGGCTGTGAACTCATCCAAGCCTGCGACGTTCGCATCGCACACGAGCGGGCGAAAATCGGCCAGCCAGAGATCAACCTCGGCATCATGCCCGGCGGTGGCGGCACACAGCGTCTCGCCCGTCTCGTCGGCGAAGGCCACGCGATGCGACTCATCCTGACGGGTGAACTCATCTCGGCCGCGGAGGCGGCCGATATCGGACTCGTCGAGGAAGTCCACGACGACGAGACGTTCGACGACCGAGTGTACGAACTCGCCGGGATGATGGCCTCGAAGAGTCCCGTCGCCCTGGAGTTCGCCAAGAAAGCAGTCAAAGCCGCCTCGCGGACGGACCTCGAACAGGGAATCGAGTACGAAGCAGAGTTGTTCGCGCAACTGTTCGGCTCACCCGACAAAGACGAGGGCATCGACGCGTTCTTCGAGGACCGAGAACCCGAGTGGCACGAGCGGTAGCGTTCGAATAGTTCGAACAGTACCGCCAACGGTTCTAGTGCCGCAAGCAGTTGAATTCTCCGCCGACGTATCGAAGCAATAGCCACCGAAAGGAAAACGAGAGAATACGCGCTCCGTCAGTTGATTTCGAAGTCGTACGAGACGACTGGACGAGAACATGTGTTCCGCATATTCGAACACATGTACGCGAACGCGGAACGAACATCCGAACAGGACGAACGCTCGTTCGAAGAGCAGAAACGAGGCCGCCGCAGAACGAAGGGAGAAACGGGGTGCTCACAGGAGAGTTGACTCGACTACCGAAACACTCGAATACAGAATAGAGAGCCGTCGAGAACTGGACATCTCTGTTCTCGTAGAAGCGCCGAAGAACGGCCCGAGTCCGAAGAGATACTCAGCACCGAGTTTCATTACAACCATACCAGTGTAATTGTCTTCGAAAATACCCATATAGATGCCAAAAACATAACGAATGATTACCAATATTTGTTCGAACTATTCGAACAAATAGAGATAGCGCTACAGCACCGGGTCCAATGCAGTAGGTGCTACAATTCAGGCGTCTCGAGGCTGTTTGTTCGCCTAATAGAGTCTCAAATACGTTCGAGTTACGCGAACACTCGTTCTATTCGCTCGAAATTGTCGGCGAGTCGAAACCGGCGTTCAAGAGAAGTTGAGGTTGATTTCGACTTCGTTCGCGGCACCGAGGAGAAGGTCGGCGAGGTCGTCAGTCAGGCGGTCTCCTTTGAGTCGGTTCGACGGGCCGGAGATGCTAATCGCACCGACGGGGTAGCCCGTTTGGTCGGTGACGACGACGCCGACTGCGTGGAGTTTCGGGACGATTTCCTCGCGGTTGACCGCGAATCCGCGCTCTCGAATCGTCGCCAACTCCTCGAAGAGTTCGTCCGGGTCGGTTATCGTGTGCGGCGTCTTCGCGGGGAGACCGTGCTGGTCGATTATCTCGTGGACTCGCTCGTCGGGGAACGCAGAGAGAATCGCCTTTCCGGCGGCGAGTTGGTGCAGATACGACCGCGTTCCCTCGCGGGCGGGCGTCCGAACCGAGTGTTTCCCCGCCGCACCGTAGAGGTGGAAGCCGCGACCCTGTTCTTCCGTGACGCACCAGACTTTCTCACCGGTCTGCTCGGCGAGTTCCTCGAGTTTCGGCTTCGCAACCTCATAGAGTTGGTGTTGGTTTCGTGCGTGAATACCGAAATCGAGGAGTCGAAGCCCGACCCGATAGCCGTCGTCGTCCAGCACGACGAACCCCTCGCGTTCTAACGTCTTCAGATGTCGATGAACCGTACTTTTCGCAAGCCCGAGGTCCGACGCGAGCGCGGTCGGTCCGAGCGGCCCGCCCGTCTTGAGTCGTTCGAGGATACCGAGCGACGTCGCCGCCGTCTTCACCGGGCGACTCTGTTCGTTGTCTGTCATCGTGTAACATCTATATTCGTTCGTTATAAATTTTGTTCGAAATGCTCGAACGTCAATTCAAACATTTCGAACGAAACGGAGGCAAAGCCGCGAGTCTACAGTGCGGCGATAGAGCAAAGTAGTCGCCGGTGGGATACGAGACGTGCATGATTAAATTGGTGAATATGGTCGTCCGAGCGGACGGATACACACACGAAGAGTTCGTCGAGCGCTGGATGGGACCTCACGCCGACATCGCAAAGGAACTTCCTGGTCTCCAGAAGTACTCGACGAGTCTCCCGACAGACCCCGAGCGCTCCGAGTACGACGGCATCGTCGAACTCTACTTCGAGGATATGGGCGCGCTGAAGGCGGCGTTCGACTCGGAGACCGGCGAACGCGTGAACGCCGATGCCGCCGAGTTCATCGACATGGAACAGGGACCGACGCTCTACGTCGAAGAGACGGTCCAACTCGACAGGTCGTGAGTGTCCATGGACACCAGTGAACGACTCGTTGAAAGCCTCGAACGACTCGGCGTCGAACGGGTCTTCGGCTACCCCGGCGGACGGGTCATCGAACTGTTCGACGACATTCCGGAGTCGAGTATCGAACTTGTTCGCCCGCGAGACGAGCGTGAGGCGAGCGTCATGGCCGAGATGCACGGCCGTCTGACTGGCCAGCCGGGCGTCCTCGCCGGACAGGGACCGTGGGTCGGAAGCCTCGGTCTCATCGGACAGATGGAGGCCCGACTCGCGTCGTCACCGATGGTCGCTATCACGGAGGCCTCGGAGCGGGGTAACTACTCCACGATTGCGCCGTATCAGCAGTCTCGCGGCGACTACGGGGGTCTCGAACTCCCGAAGATTCTCGACGCCGTGACGAAGGAACACTGGTTCCCGCGAACGCCGACGGAGACGGTTCGAAGCCTCCAACTTGCGTTCAAACACGCCGTGGCCGGACGACCCGGTCCGACGGCGATTATCCTCGACGGCGACGCCGTGACCGACGACTACCCGGACGAATCCATTCCGCCCGTCTGGGACGACGAGAGACAGACGCGAACGTGGACGGCCGCGCCGACTGCGCGCGACGTCGCGGCCGCCGCCGAAGCCCTCGAAGCGGCTGAGAGACCGGTCATCATCTCGGGCAACGGCGTCCACGCGTCCGGTGCGTACGACGAAGTAGCGGAGACGGCAGAAGCCTACGAGGCCGCCGTCGTCACCTCCTATCTCGGAAAATCGACGTTCCCCGAGACGCATCGCCTCGCCGGCGGCGTCATCGGCTCGTTCGGCCACGAAGGTGCGAACCAACTCGTGAGCGAGGCGGATGCGCTCCTCGTCGTCGGCTGTCGGATGAATCCGATGGACACCAACTGGCAGGCTCCCGAGTTCATCCGCCCCGACGAACAGACGATTATCCACGCCGACATCGACCCGCGAAACGCGGGGTGGGTCTACCCGGCAGACGTCGGTCTCATCGGCGATGCGGCCGAATCGCTCCGCGAACTCGTCGCCGCGGGCGACGCCGACAACGACTGGGCTGAAACGAGAGCACGCGAGGCCCGCGAGTCGTTCCACGCGCCCGAATGTGAATCCGACGCCGTACCCATACTTCCCCAACGGGCGGTCAAAGAAATCGAGCGCGTCGTGGACGAAAATACCATCGTCACCGCCGATTCGGGGAACAATCGATTTTGGCTTCTCAACTACCTCCAGACGCCGGCCGTCCGGACCTACTTCGGCTCCGGCGGCGTCGGCGGGATGGGGTGGGCGACGCCCGCCGCGGTGTCCGCCGCGCTGGCGACCGACAAGCACGTCATCGGCGTCGCAGGCGACGGCGGCTTCACGATGACCATGACGAGCGTCGAAACCGCCGTCGAACACGGCGTCGCACCGACGTTCGTCGTCCTCAACGACACCAGCCTCGGGATGGTGAGACAGATGCAACGCGGTCCCGGCGACATCGCGGGCGTCGAGTTCCACGACACCGATTTCGTCCGGGTTGCCGAGGCGTTCGGCGCGACCGGCGTCCGCGTCGAAACGCCCGGCGAACTCGGCGACGCACTCTCCGACGCGAAGACCAACGCGTTGCCGACGGTCATCGACGCCCGCATCGACCGCGAGCAGGACATGGTCGAAACGCTCCAGTCGTCCTTTTACGCGTCGGTCGGCGGGCTACACGAGTAGACGACAGCGCGCCGAAAAGCAAGGGGCGTCGTGCGGACGGACTCCCGTTCGGTCCCTTGCCGGACGACGTGCCGTCGAATCTGGCGACCGAGGGGGAGACAGTATTTGCGGGAAACACTTTTCTTGCGCGCTGTTGGACGTACGATAGCATGTCATCATCGACCGTGATGGTCACCGGTGGAACCGGCTTCATCGGTTCGTACGTCGCACAGGACCTCTTAGATGTGGGCCACGACGTCGTCGCCTACGACCTCTCGACCGACCCTCGAATCCTCGAAAAGCTCGATATCGCCGACGACGTGACGATACGCCGTGGCGACGTGACCGACCCGACGGACGTGATTCGCGCGGTCCGCGAGACGGGGACGACACACGTCATTCACCTCGCCGCGCTTCTGACGACGACCGCGCGCGAGAACCCGCGAGCCGCCCTCGACGTGAACGTACGGGGGACGAACAACATCTTCGAGGCCGCCCGCGCGCTCCCCGACCAAGTCGAGCGCGTCGCGTGGGCGTCGTCCGCGGCGGTCTACGCGCCGCCCGCGAACTACGGCGACGACTTCGTGACCGAATCCGACCTCGTCTATCCCGATACGCTCTACGGCGCGTCGAAGGAGTACAACGAACACCAAGCGCGGGTCTACTACGAGGATTTCGACGTGTCGCACGTCGCGCTCCGGCCGACCGTCGCCTACGGCCCGTACCGCGAAACCGGTGGCTCTGCGTTCCTCGCAAACATCGTCGAAAAGCCCGCACTCGGCGAATCGTTCAGCGTCGAGTACGGCGACCAAGTCATCGACTGGCAACACGTCCGCGACATTGCACAGGCGTTCCGGAAGGCGGCGTTCACGCCCGACGAAGCCCTCACACAGCGCGTCTACAACGTCCGCGGGGAGCTTGCGACGATTCGAGAGGCCGCAGAAACCGTCGAGCGAATCATCCCCGATGCCGACCTCACCGTCTCCGACGAGGGCGAACTGCCGTGGACCCAACGGCTGGACATGACGAAAGCACAGGCCGACCTCGGGTACGACCCCGAGTACGACCTCGAAACTGGATTCCGCGACTACATCAACGTCTTGCGGGACGAACACGGGTTGGACCCGCTGTAGGTTCCATCCGCCGAATCGACTGCCGAGCGCGCACCCGAGCATCAGAGCACCCGACCGCCGGACGCGCGCCGAAGGTGATGCCCGCCAGTCAGTCACCGTCTGCCTGCTCTTTGGCGAGGAGGTCGCGGATGTCGTCGGTCGAAAGCAGGTCAACTAGGCTTGCGCCCGAGTCGTACTCCGCCTGTTCTTCGGCGGTGAGATACGCGTTTCTGTCGCGCTCGGACAGTAGTTCTTCGAGTCGGTCTTCGAGGTCTTCGGGGTCGTAGCCGGGAATTACCATACCAGAAGTACGCCCCGTGGTAACTTATTTCATGCTGAGTGGAGAACACGCTGGGACGCTTTGCCACGAGTGGCCACGATGACTAAACGGCCGAGAACGACTGCACGACGAAGACAAACAGCATAGTATCGGCCGCTCGAACTAAAAACCCGAGAGCCGCCGTTACTGAGTTTGTGAGTACGTTTCGACCCACTCTTGCAGGCTGATACCCATCGCGGCCTGCGTGATGGCGTTCGAGGACGCGGCGTTCGCGCTCTTGACGAGTTCGGCTTCGAGCGTCCGAGTCGGAATTTCGCCGATGAAGTGCGGAATGGCGCGCTGGACCGCGAGCGGGCAACCGACTTCGTGGGCGAGCGCGTAGCCCGAAAGTGAGTGTGGAATCTCTTCTGTGGCGTACTCCGGGTCGGGGTCGTCGAGTTTGTCGTCATCGACGAAATCGACGTACTCGTAGCACTTGCCGACGTCGTGGAGCAGGCAGGCCGCGTGGGTGACGTCGAAGTCGGGGTCCGCGCCGTGGAAGTCGCGTTGCTCCTCGGCGGTCCGAGCGGCGATGCGCGTCACGCCGCGGACGTGTTCGACGTTCGTCACCTCGTGGATGTTCCACGCGTAAGGGATGTCCTCGATGTCGTACCACCCCCCACGGGTGAGGCCGAGACACCACGCCTCGATGACCTGCTCGCGGAGCGCGTCGTCTTCGATGGCGTCGAGTTCCGGGAAGGCGGCTTCGACCTGTTCGCGGTAGTCTGCGGCGGGCATCACTCGGTCACGTTCCCATCCCGTTTCGTCGTCGCGTCTTTCTGTACCGTCTCCTGTCCGACGAACCGCGGGCGGTCGCCGATAGAGAGGAAGTTATCTACATCCTCCCGTGGCGCTTTGGCTTTCGGGTCGTCGGGGTCGTAGTCACGGGACGACTCGTGTCCGAGACCGGCACGAAGCGCGTCGAGACTCTCGAAGTAGAGTTCCGCGATGCCGTCGAACTCGGCGTTTTCGGGGTCCGTGGGAACGACGCGAGCGTAGCGGACGACGCCGGGAATCTCGCGGGCTAGCGGGACGTGCGTGTTCGCCCAGTGGTCGAGGAACTCGTCGTGGCTCATGCCGTCTTTGCGGACGAGGAACGCGGAGTGTTTGTACAGACCCGTCGTGTCGCCGCCGGTCTCGTCTTTTTCGACGGTTTCCTCGCCAATAATGCGAGGACGGCGGTCGATGTCGAGGAAGTTGTCCACGTCTTCGCGCGCTTGTTTCGCTTTCCCCTTCGCCGGGTCGTAGTCGCGGGAGCCTTCGCTTCCGAGCGCGGCGTACAGGTCGTCGAGGTCGTCGAAGTACAACTCCGCGAGACCGTCGAACTCGGCGGCTTCCGGGTCGGCCGGAAGAACCGTCTGATAGCGTACGACACCCTCGATTTCGCGGGCGATAGGTGTGTGGTTCTGTTGCCAATACTCGACGAACTCATCGTGACTCATCCCGTCTTGGCGGACAAGCAAGGCTACGTGCTTGTACATGCGTACATCTCTTCGGTCCACGTATAGTGCAATAAATCATGAGGTATGAGTAAATTACAACAACCCAACATTTCTTCCGTCTACAACAAATTAATATGATGTTCGTGAGAGGTAGGCGTATGCCACTCCACAACCGGGAGTTCATGAGTGGAACTCGCGGCACGATGGCCGTTGACTGGGAGCAACGAATCGACGTCAAACGCATGCGCGAGGAGCGAAAAGAGCGCGCGTTAGAGCGGATGCGCGACGCCGGACTCGGGAGTATGCTCCTCATCAACGACCCAAACATCCGGTACGTGACGGGTCTGGCGATGACCGGTGGGTCGGGCGCAGATCACTACTCACTTCTCATGGAAGACGGCAACGTCGTCCACTGGGACACCGCGGACCACGCGAGCAATCAGCGATACAACTGCCCGTGGCTGAACGACATCCGCTATGCCTGTCCCGGTCTCGGAAACGTTCCGCGGGCATCCGGCCGCGACTCGGCGCGGTCGTTCCTCCTCGACAAGATGGCCGGGACCGTCGTCGATGCGCTCGAAGAGTACGGCCTGACGAGCGAACCGATGGGTATCGACACCGGCCACGACGGTCTCCTCGACGCGTTCGAATCGCAGGGTGTGGACGTCCGGCCCGGCGAGTGCGTGTCGGTGATGGAGGACGCGCGGAAAAACAAAACCGAAGACGAAATCGAGTGTCTCCGGCAGGTCGCCGCCATCTGCGAGGCGGGCTTTCAGGCTATCGCCGAGAACGCGAAGCCGGGCGCGCGAGAATCCGAAGTCTGGGGCGACGCAGTCCGCGAAATATGGCGACACGGCGCGATGGCACAAGGCGGCTACATCACCTCCGGACCGAATACGTGGCCGAAACATCAGGCGAACACCACAGACCGGATGATTCGACCCGGTGACCTCGTCTACGCCGACTTCTACAACATCGGCTATCTCGGCTATCGGTCGTGTTACTACCGGACGTTCTCGATGGGCGAACCAACCCGAGAGCAAAAAGACGCCTACGAGACGGCCCGCGACAACCTCTACGACGTTCTCGAAGCGATCGAACCGGGGAAGACCACGGACGAGATTGCGATGGCCTTCCCGGATATGGAAGGCGAACACGCCGATTGGTACGGGGCCGACGAACACTGGCAGATGACGACGAACCACTGGGCGCACGGACTCGGTCTGCAACTGTACGAAGTCCCACTCATCTGGCGCGGACTCTCGCCCGACCACCCCATCGAAATCGAGGAGGGAATGACGATGGCCGTCGAAACCCAAGAACCGGCCGGAAGACAGGGCGTCCGCGTCGAAGAGATGGTCGTCGTCCGCGACGACGGTGTCGAAGTCCTCAGTCAGTGGCCGGTCGAAGAGATCACTACTATCGACTACTGACCCACGCCGACAAGGACTCCCACGAAGTCGTCGAAACAGTGCCGATACGCCAGCCACGATTTGGCGGGGGCTGATTCGACTTCGTACCGTCAGACACAAAAAGACAGAATAGACATATGAATTTTCACAAATTTTATAATTTTTAGAAATTGTAAAATTCGCTCCTTGCAGTGCTATAGGTTCTTTTTATCTGCAATTGACTCGCCAAGGAACCACACTGGGCCGGTGAAGACTGTACGTTATATCAAAATATTTTCTCACGGGCAAGCGGTCACGTTGGCTAAAAAGCGTGAGACCGCCGATTAAACATCGCATCTTCCGGCCCATTAACCACGCTCATAACGCGCGGGTCGATGGTCACGATACCGCCAAATGTCGATGTGTGAGACCCTCTTCTCGTCGGTCAAGTGCTCGAACAGCGAACCCCTGCGTGCGCGAACGTGGTACACGAGAATTTCGTGAACTCGTCGTGAAATGTGTCGTTCATAACATCAAGCGTGCCGCAACATAGCCAAATCAACCGCAGTATGGTGATTTACCAGAGCCGGGGAATTCGAACCACGTCTCGGCACGCCTGAATCGCTCGGGGGGAGACACGACCGTCGCGCCCGCCGAGTCGAAGCAGATACCTTCGGGGGGTCAATTCTTATTCGGCGCGCGTGTGTCGGTAGCGGCGATGAAACCGCGTCCATCCACGTTCTCTATCGTTGCACGCGACCCCGAGCAAAACGCCGTCGGCGTCGCCGTCCAGTCGAAATTCGTCAGCGTCGGGTCGGTCGTTCCGTTCGTGAGCGCCGATACGGGGGCGATTGCGACACAGAGCTTTGCGAACGTCGCGTACGGTCCCGATGGGTTGGACCTCCTTCGAGCGGGGCACACCGCCGCGGAAGTCGTCGAACTGCTGACCGAAGACGACGAGGACGCGCCGAGCAGACAGGTCGGTGTCGTCGAACGAGACGGAAGCGGCGGGGAAGACACCGTCGCCGCGTTCACCGGCAAGGACTGTTTCGACGTGGCAGGCGACATTCAGGGCGACCACTACACTGTACAGGGGAATATCCTCGAAAACGAGGCGACGCTGGAGTCGATGGCCGAAGCGTTCGAGACAGCCGACGGTGGTCTCCCGGAGCGCCTGATCGCCGCGCTCCACGCCGGCAACGACGCCGGCGGCGACAAACGAGGTGAACAGTCCGCGGCGATGTACATCGCCAAACCCGACGGCGGCTACGACGGCGGCAACGACCGCTGGGTCGATGTCCGCGTAGACGACCATGAACACCCGATAGACGAACTCGAACGGGTCTTCAAGCATTACGACATCACGCTTCTCGAACGCGAAGCGCCCGACGAGACGGTGTCGCTTTCGGGAGAGACCGCCGAGTCGGTGCTGGAAACGCTCGCCGAACTCGGATTGTACGACGGAACGCCGTCCAGCGAGTTTGGTGACGAAGCGGTCGATGCACTCGAATCGTTCCGTGGCATGAACAACTTCGAGAACCACTCGCTCGTCGTCCTCGAAGACGCCATCGCCCGCGGCTGGGACGACGTTGCCGATGTGACCGACGGCGAGGAACGATTGGTCGAGGCAATCTGGCAGGGCCTGACACGACTCGACCGGAAATAAGGCGAAAGCCGGGACTCAAACGGGTCTTTAACTCTGGCGTAGGGCAATACACCCCCCACTAGTAGAGTGATGTATGCAACGAAGACAACTGCTAGCGGCGGTCGGCATCGGTCTCACGACTGCCGTTGCAGGCTGTACCTCGCAAGCGAGCACGGGCGAAGGCGAAGACGCCGAACTCGACACGACGACCGCCACTGGAACGGAAACGGAGACGGAAACCGCGCCCGAACCGACGGCTGTCGCGGCCGGTGAGACGACGACTCGAACTATCGGAACCGGCTCGCTCGACGACAGTGGGATGCGGAAGTCCCACAACGTCGTGCTCACGAACCAGACCGAAACGTCGGAGAGCGCGTCGCTCACCATCACGCAGGCGGGCAAGACCGTACTCGACGAGCGGTTCGAACTCGCATCGAAGGCGGCCGTCGCCGTGCCGATAACTGACCTCGGTTCCTACGAGGTGCGGGCGACGCTGACAGCGACAGACGCGACAGAGACGGTGACAATCTCGCTCGAGCAGTTCACCTGTAACGTGACGCGGACGACGATTGGCGTCACCGCCGACAGAGCGCTCACGTCGGGAAGTGTTTCGACGCTGATGGCCTGTCCCGGCGTCGTCACGGAGCGAGTTCCCGCCGACGGTTCGACCTCGAAGACGCTCGGAGACGAGCCGGTACTCGCGGATACGGGGAAGGGGACACACACCGTGTTGCTCCGGAACCCGACCGACGAGACGTGGACGGCGCGAATCCAAATCAGAACGGTGTCCGCACCACAATTCGACGGCCTGTACACGGTCGAATCGAACGGGACGGTCCTGCTCACGCTCAGCGAAGACGGAAACTACGCGCTCGACATCGGCGTCATCGAAACTGGGGCCACCGCAACCGAAGAAGTCGGTCCCAAGAACTTCGAGTGTAATCGGTCGTCTACCCGCGGCGAAATCACCACCGACGGCGGTCTCGACGTAGCGACGAGTGCGACGCTGATGGCGTGCGAAACGGACGTTGACAACGGGACGACGACCGCGAACGACACGACTGCAAACGGAACAGCTGTGAACGACACGACTGCAAACGGAACAGCTGTGAACGACACGACCACGGACAACACGACCACGGACGAAAATTCCTAACGCCCTCGCGGTACGGCCGCCGAAACAAATCTCTTTGACCCGCGCACTCTTGTGTCGCGGTAGATGACGACGCCGACGCTCCTCGTCGCCGGAACTGCGAGCCACGTTGGGAAAAGCACCGTCGCGGCCGGGGTCTGTCGCCTGCTCGCAACTCGCGGGTTCGACGTCGCGCCCTTCAAGGCCCAGAACATGAGCAACAACGCCCGTGCGGTCGCGGCCGCCGACGGCCACGGATTCGGCGAAATCGGCGTCTCCCAGTACGTCCAAGCCCGCGCGGCCGGCGTCGTACCGACCACCGACCACAATCCAGTCCTCCTCAAACCGCACGGCGACGGCACTTCCCAGCTCGTTGTCCACGGCCGCGCAATCGGATTGAATACGGCGAGCGACTACTACGCGACCCACTGGCAAGACGCGCGGGAGGCGGCGGTCGAGTCCCACGCTCGACTGGCCGCGTCGGCCGACGTGGTCGTCGCCGAGGGCGCAGGCTCGATTGCCGAGATAAATCTCCACGACCGCGACTTGGCCAACGTCGAAACCGCGCGGTTCGCCGACGCACACATCCTCCTCGTCGCCGATATCGAACGCGGCGGGGTCTTCGCCAGCCTCGTCGGCACGCTCAAACTCATGCCCGACGACCTGCGTGAGCGCGTCGTCGGCGCGGTCATCACCAAGTTCCGCGGCGACCCGAGCATCCTCGACTCGGGCTTCGAGGAGTTCGAATCGATGACCGGCGTCCCCGTTCTCGGCGTCCTCCCGTACGACGACCCCGGTCTCCCCGAAGAAGACAGCCTCGCACTCCCGGCGGCGGGCGAACGCGCTCTCGTCGGCGACGACGACGGCGTCTCGGCCGCAGAAACCGTCACTGTCGGCGTCCCGCGACTGCCGCACATCTCGAACGCGACCGATTTCGGGCCGCTCGCCGAGACGCCCGGCGTGCGAGTCGCGTACCTCCCGCTCCATTCGACGCTCGACGGTATCGACGGCGTCGTCCTACCTGGAAGCAAGAACACCGTTGACGACCTGTTTGCGCTCCGAGACGCCGGATTCGACGACGAACTCGCCGCGTTCACGGGACCAATCGTCGGTATCTGTGGCGGCTACCAACTCCTCGGTGAGCGAATCGAGAACGCCGACGTCGAAAGCACCGACGGCGTCGAGACCGCCGACGGGTTGGGGCACCTGCCGATAGTCACGCGATTTTCCCACGACAAACGCGTCGAGCCGGTTCGAATCGACTTCGAGGGCGCAGGGCCGCTGTCGGGGGCAAACGGAGACGTCGAGGGGTACGAGATACATATGGGCGACAGCCGAATCGTCGGCGACGCGGTCCCCGTTTCGGGCGACGGTGCGGCCGTCGGGCGAGTCGCCGGCACCTACATACACGACTTGTTTGCGAACGGATCGCCGCGGAGCGCATTCCTCGACGCGGTGTACGACTCCGCCGGCCGCCAGCGCCCGCAAACGACACAAACAGAGACCGAAACCGATACCGACCCGTACGAGCGGGCCGCGGCGCTCGTCGGTGACAATCTCGACGTGGTGGCGCTCCTCGATGCGCTCGACCGGTAGTGACAGAATAGTTTCGATAGTCGGTAGTCGGAGAACTCGGAGACAGCGCGAAAGTTATCGCGGAGGCGGGAGATAATATATTCATCCGGAGAAATATTCTTACCCGTGGAGCAGAGTCGTCAACCATGTCCCAATCGACGCGCCTACTCGATTCGTTCGACACCGACGATTGCACGTACTGCGACGGTGACCTGGTCGTCGAAGACTACAAAAACAACGACGCTATCGTCTGCGACGACTGCGGAACGCCAGCAGTACAACTCTGGTAAGGAAGAATCCCGGTAGCGGGACCGACTGCCTGCGCGTACGGGAGGCGAGAAAACGCCCGCCGCTCGATTTCGGGTTTAGAAGTCTCCGTTGATGATGTCGGCGACGCGCTGACGGTCGAAGAGTTGTTCCTCGACGGGAATCTCCGGGTACGGTCCTTCTTCGTACGTCGGCCACGCGCCGAACTGGTCGGGATAGAGCTGTTTTGCGGTCATCTCAATTTGGAACAGGTTGAGAATCGGTCCCTGATACCGAGCGCCCTGAGCGTGGATACGACCGTTTTTCACCGCGGAAATCTTGCTTCCGACCGGGTCGTCGTTGAACGCCTTGCGAGTCGCAACCATATCCGTCGTTGGGTGCATCCCACCGAGCGAGAGAATCACGTCCGGGTCGGCTTCGAGGAGCGTTTCGAAATCGACGGTCGAACCCGATTCGAAGTCGTCGCCGAATGCGGTTTGGACACCGAGCGGGCGCGTGTGGGCCGTCAGATATCCGGGGTGGTTCGCGTCGTAGGCGTAGATTGTCTCGAAGTCGCTGGTGCCGAGCATCACGGCAGTCGGTCGCTCGTCTTTCGGTGGCAGGTTCGACGAAATCGTCTGTACTAGGTCGTCGTGGACCGTTGCGAGCGCGTCGTAGCGCGCTTCGGCCTGAAAGACCTGTGCGACCTTCTCGAAGATTTGCCAGAGCGTGTAATACTCGTAGTCGTCTGCCCACTCCTCCGGCGGCGACTGGTGTCGGTCGCTGAAGGTGTTGCCGAACCACGGAGCCACGTTTTGCTCGATTTCTTCGAGGTCTTCTTCTCCCCAACTGCCAAGTGCGGCGACGCTCGCTGGGTCCGCGAGGTGCACGTCACTGTCGAGTTCGTACAGCTTCTCCTTGGTCGGTTCCCACGACGAATACAGGCCGCTCCAGTCGAGCGAGACGCCGTCGAGTCGCGCGACGAACTGGTTCCACAGCGCGTCGTAGTAGTCGGGCGCATGCATCGCGTTGACGGCGTCGCCGTGGCCGAGCGCGAACGCCATCCCCGCGTGGTGAGTCAGACGGGTGAAGATAGTCTCCGGCACGCCGTCGAACTCTACGTTGCCCATTGGAGCCATCGAGACGGTGTACGAGTCGCCGTCGTCGGCTGATTCGGTTGTCTGTTCCGTCGTGGGTTCTGAGGTCGAGGTTGCGGTCGCGGTCGACTCCGAGTCCGTCGTCGTCTCCTCGCCCGAAGTGCCCGTACAGCCCGCAAGCAGGCCGCCAGCGGCGACCGCGAGTCCAGATTTAAGATACGTCCGACGAGTCGCCGACTGCTCCTTCTTTGCCATAATGTTTTTAGGTCTGCCTAAAATACAAAGACCCATCGATTTTAAGCTGGCCGGATAATCGGGGAAGTCGGCCGGTTCGTCGTCGAGAGTCCGGTGGAACAGACGCGGTCGGGACTCACCCCGGAGGACCAGTGATGGATACAGAGGTGTTAACTGGGCTCGCCTTCTGGTAGGCGCGGGATACGAACCTCGACGACCGTCCCCCGTGGGTCGTTCTCTCGAACGTCGATGGTCCCGCCGCTGTTGTCGATTGTCCACCGAACGAGCCAGAGTCCGAGTCCGAGACCGTGTTCGAGCGGGCTCTCTTCGCCTTGCAGGATGATGTCTCGTTCCATCTCGGAGAGTCCCGGGCCGTCGTCTTCGACGAGCACTGAGACCGTCGATTCGTGTTGCTCGACGGTGATTTTGACGGTGGGCTCGGCGTGGTCTGCGTGCTGGACCGCGTTTTGAACGAGTTCGTTTATCGCCAGTTCGAACGATTCGTGAACTACACCCCACGCTGGTCCGTCTTGGGTCACCTCGAACGTCGCGTTCGGGAACTGGAGTCTCGCCTCGTCGACGACCCGAGCGACACGGTCAGTGACGTTACTGGAGGTCGCGTGTGCATTGTCGGGATGAATCGAGGATTTAAATCGGCGAGCGCTCTCACTGAGGTCAGCGAGAGATTCGGCTGCCGAACGTATTCCGCGTGCGTGCGTCTGGACCTCTTCGTCCGGTTGCTCCTCGAGAGAGCTGCTGTGAGCCAAGACGAGATTGAGCTTGTTCCGAATGTTGTGCCGAAGCACGCGGTCCATCACCGACAGCCGGCGTTGATGTTCTCTGAGGTTGGTCACGTCGCGAGCGACACCGACCGTACTGAAGGTTCCCCCCTCCGCCCCATCACTGTTCAGGGTGATGTTTACTTCGTACTCCCTGGTGCCTTCGGGAGTCGAGAGGGTCAGACCGAGTGGTGGCGGGTCGGGACCGTCGCTGACGAGTTGCATGATGTGTTCCAGACTCGCTTCAACCTCGGATGGCTCCAGTAAGTCGGCGATATTGCTCCCGACGAGTTCCGCTTTCGACCGTCCCGTCGCCTCCGCGAGCGCCTCGTTTACCAGCGTGAACTCCCCCATCCCGTCTAAGACGTATATCGGGTCGGTCGCCGTCTCAACGATTCGCTTGTACTGTTCGAGTTCCTGCTCGCGTTCCTTCTGCTCGGTGATATCGACACCAACACCGATGAGGCGAGTGGGGTTCCCGTCTGCGTCGGTGAGGACCTTTCCACGGGTGGTAATCCAGCGCTCGACGCCGTCGTCCCGAACGATTCGATAGTCGAGGTTAAACGGCTCGTCTTCTTCGATTGTACGGCCGATAGCCGCTTCGAGGGCTGGTAAATCGTCGTCGTGGACGCGCCGAGCGAACGCTTCGTACGTTCCTTCGAATGACCCTTCCGGAATCCCGAAGAGCTGTTCGGCGGACGAGTGCCAGTTGAGCTGGTCCGTCTCTATCTCCCACTCCCAGATTCCCGCCTGGGATGCTTTGAGCGCGAGCGACCGGCTTTCGTCGGTTCGTTCCAGCGCGTGCTCCGCTTCGACTCGTCCCGTCACGTCGTGGGTGTTGATGACGACAGCACGGTCCGGCCCGTCTTCCATCGGAGTCACACGCGACTCGACCCATCGAACCGCTCCATCACCGTGTCGGAGTCGGTAGACGACTCGCTCCGGCGAACCATCGCTCGTCGATCCGCTATCGAGAAGCACAGAAACAGCATCTTCACGGTCCAGTGGGTGAATATAGTCCGAAAGGGGTGTGCCGACGACTTCGTCTGCTTCGTAGCCGAAGACGCGCCGAACCGCAGGGCTGACGTACTCGACGATGCCCTCGCTGTCGACGACGGTGATGACGTCCGATGAGTGCTCGACAATCGTTTGGAACTCTCTCTGCCGGCGTTTCTGTTCGGTGACGTCCCTCGACGTGCCAATGAGTCGCGTCTCACCAGTGTCTGGGTCCGAATACGCACTGCCGCGCGTCGATATCACTCGAACGGAACCGTTTCGGAGGATACGAAAATCCAAATCGAACGACGACTCAGCCTCCAAAATCGATTCGACCGATTCGACGACCGATTCGCGGTCCTCGGGATGAATACACGCCAAGAAATCGGTAAACGAGGAGATATCTCGACCGAGGAGATTCATCGACGACGGGATGACAGTCGTCGTATTCGACGCTGGGTCCCACTCCCAGAGTATCGCCCTAGACTTCTCTAAGGCGAGTTCCAATCGAACGTCGTCGATTGTCTGGTTCATAATTGTTCTCTAGCACTCGAACCGTATTAGAACCCTGACAATTATTAATTCGAGAAACTGTTCTGGACGGTACCGAGTATCCGTCGGAGACAATAAAGGAACTCTCACCTGTGGAAACCAGATTGAAACAAAAAAGAGAGAAGCCGTGCCAGTGGGGTGCCTCTGAGTGCCCGGATTAGTCCAGTGCTTCGTTCACAGCCGCGCGAATCGCGCCGAATCGCACGAGGTCGCCCGCGGTCTCTAACTCGTCGTCGAGTTGTCTGTCTTCTTCCAGTGGTGGGACGACAGACCGAACCGAGTCGCGGACGGACGCGGTGCCGGTGCCGAGTTCGAGGCCGTCGTCGAGGAACTCCGCGGCCTGCGAGGCACAGAGGAGTTCGACACCGACGATAGTCGAGACGTTCTCGATGACCGTCTGCGCGTGGAGCGCGCTCTGGCCGCTCATGCTCACGTGGTCTTCCTGTCCGCCGCTGACCGGTGTCGAGTCGATGGACGGTCGTCCGAGCGACCGACACTCGTTGAGGAGCGCGGCGGCAGTGTACTGCGCAATCATGTACCCAGAGCGGAGTCCACTGCGTTCCGTCAAGAAAGCAGGGAGGTAAGACTCCTGTACCTCGGGGTTGAGCATGCGGTCGGTCCGGCGCTCGGAGATGGCGGCGAGTTCGGTCAGCGCGCCCGCGGCGTAGTCAAGGCGAAGCGCCAGCGGTTCGCCGTGGAAGTTACCCGCCGAGACGACGGCGGCAACGTCGGTTCCGGGGGCGCGTTCGTCGACATCGCCCGCCGGGAAGACGAGCGGGTTGTCCGTCACGCTGTTGAGTTCGACTTCGACTGCCTCCCGAAGGTGGGACACGGCGTCTCGGACCGCGCCGTGGACCTGCGGAAGACACCGAATCGAGTAGGCGTCCTGTACGCGCTCGCAGTCCTTGTGGGATTCGAGAACCGTCGAGCCGGCGGTCAGGTGACGAATCGTTTCAGCGCTCTGTTTTTGCCCGGGATGGGGGCGAATCTCGTGGATCGCCGGGTCGCAGTTCGCCGTCGTACCCATCGTAACCTCGGTCGTGAGCGCGCCCGCGGCGTCCGCCGCCTCGATAGTGCGCTCGGCATCGACGACGAACAGCGACGCGAGACCGACGGTGAGTTGCGTCCCGTTGATGAGCGCGAGACCTTCCTTCGAAGCGAGCGTGACTGGGTTCAGCCCGGCGGCGTCCAGCGCGTCGGCACCGTCGAGTCGGTCGCCATCGACGTGGGCTTCGCCCTCGCCGATGAGGACGAGCGCCATGTGCGCGAGAGGGGCAAGGTCGCCGCTCGCACCGAGGCTTCCGCGAGACCGAACGACGGGGTGGACGCCCTCGTTGAGCATCGAGACGAGCAGTTCGACCACAGACGGGCGAATTCCAGAAAAGCCTTTTGCGAGCGTGTTCGCGCGGGTGACCATCATCGCACGGACTTCGGACCGAGAGAGTTCCCGGCCCGCGCCGGCGGCGTGGCTCCGGACGAGGTTCGTCTGGAGGCGTTCGATATCCTCGCGGTCAATGTGCGTCTCGACGAGGTGGCCGAATCCGGTGTTGACGCCGTAAACCGGGTCGCCGGATTCGAGGACGGATTCGACTCGTTCACGTGAGTCTTGCATCTTCTCCCACGCCTCGTCGGGGAGTTCGACGGGTGCGTCGTGTCGGGCGACCGCGACGACGTCTTCGGGCGTCAGCGACTCGCCGTCGACGACGACAGTTTCGGGGAGGGCGGCCTCACTCATGGACGACCACCCCCGATTTCAGCACGGTCGAGACGGGGTTCGTGTCGAACCGATACGAGAGGTGTCTCGCAGACGGGATGTCGAGGACGACGGCGTCGGCCCGGCTTCCGGACCGAAGCGTGCCCGTGCCGTCGTCTCTGTCGAGCGCGTTGGCGGCGGCGCTCGTGATGCCGCGGATAGCCTCTTGCGGCGTCATTCGCATGCCGACACTGCCGAGTGTCGCAACGAATCCCATGCTCCGAGCGAAGCAGTTCGGATTGAAGTCGGTAGCGAGTGCGACTTCGTGGCCCGCGTCGAGGAAGGAGCGCGCGTCGGCGTATTCGGCTCCGAGACCGAACGCGGTGCCGGGGAGAACGACCGGCGTCACGTCGGCACCGACCAACGTCTCGCGGCCGTCGTCGTCTGTTTGCAGGAGGTGGTCCGCGCTCGCCGCGCCGACGTCGGCGGCGACATCGGTCCCACCGATTGCGGCGAACTCGTCGGCGTGAATCTTCGGCGTGAGACCGTATTCGCGGCCTGCTTCGAGGATACGGCGCGACTGTTCGGCGGTGAAGACCCCGCGTTCGCAGAACACGTCGCAGAACTCGGCGATGCCCTGCTCGGCGACTGCCGGCAGTTGCTCGGAAACGACCGCCTCCGTGTACTCCTCGGTATCCATCCCACGCGGAACGGCGTGCGCACCCATGAAAGTCGGAATCACGTCTACCGGGTGGCCGTCGCCGGCAGTTTCGATGGCGTCGAGCATGCGGAGTTCGGTCTCCGTGTCGAGTCCGTAGCCGGTCTTCACCTCGACCGTCGTCGTTCCGTGTTCGAGCATCACGTCGAGGTGCGCGGCGAGATTGGCCGCCAGTTCCTCGGTGGACGCCTCGCGGACCGCGTCGACGGTGCGGAGGATGCCGCCGCCGTCGGCGAGGATTTCCTCGTAGGTCGTCCCGCGGAGTTTCGCCACGAACTCGTCGGAGCGGTCGCCGGCGAAGACCGCGTGCGTGTGCGGGTCAACGAAGCCGGGAAGAACTGTCTTCCCGGTCGCGTCGATAGCTGTCGCCGCGTCTTCGACCGGGTAGTCGGAGAGCACTTCGTCGGCCGGGCCGACAGCGACGACTTCGCCGTCGAGTGCGGCGAACGCGGCATCCTCACGGATTACGACACCGGTCTCGTCGTCGGGACCGACGACCAGTTCTTCGGCTCCGTAGACGACAGTCAGGTCAGAATCTGTGGTTGGCTCAGTCATGAGACATCACCCCGGACAGGAAGTGGGCGACCGCGCGCGCGGCGGCGCGAGCGGTCTGGTCGCCGTCGTCGAGCGGGGGTGCACACTCGACGACTTCGAAGCCGACGACGCGCGAATCGGACGCGACGCGGCGAAGCATCGAAAATAGTTCGCGGGTGGTGACTCCACCGGGCGTCGGTGCGCTCACGCCCGGCGCGGCCGTTGCGTCCAGTACGTCTACGTCGAGACTGACGAAGACGTGGTCGCACGACGAAAGCGCGTCGAGCGCGAAATCGGCCGTTTCAGTCGCGCCGCGGCCGACCTCGTCCGCAGTCAGGATGGTTCCGCCCGACTCGTGTAGGAAGTCGGCGTAGGTCGTCGAGGTCTCGAAGTGTCGCGCGCCGACGACGGCGAGCGTGTCGAGTCCAGCGTCGAACAGTTGGCGGTACGGCGTCCCGCTGGATGGGCCGCCCTGCGGTTCGCGGCAGTCGAGGTGGGCGTCGAAGCTGATGACACCGATGGACGCGTCGCGGTCGAGAAGCGGGCTGACGTTAGCGACGGTCAACGAGTTGTCGCCGCCGAGAAAGACGGGGAGCGCCCCGCGCTCGTAGACGTGTGCGGTCTCGTCGGCGACGGCGGACTGAACCGCCGCCACGCCGCCTTTGAGTTCGTCTATCGGGAGGTCGCCGAGGTCGCCGACACCTGAGACGGGACCATCGTCGAAGTGGTTCGATTTCGAGGCGGCAAGTTCGCGGCGAATCGCGGCGGGACCGTCGCGGGCACCGCGACGGCCGATGACGGCACCGTCGTACGGTTCACCGACGAGGACGGCGTCGAAATCGCTCGCGTTCTCGATGGTCGTCTCGCTGACGATGTGGCCGAACTGCTCGTCGTTCGGGTCGGAAGAGGTTCCGTCCCAGTGTGGCGGGTCGCGGAATTTCATTCGTCGCCTCGTTCCGCGCGGTGGTGTTGCATCGGGATATGGACGTTGGACTGTTCCGCCTCGTCGAGTGCGTCCTCGTACCCGGCGTCGGCGTGCCGGATAACGCCCATTCCGGGGTCGGTGGTGAACACTGCGCGGGCCTTCTTGGCCGCGAGGTCGGAGCCGTCGAGGACGACGTGGTTGTTGGTGTGCAGGGAGTTGCCGATACCGACGCCGCCGCCGTCGTGGACGCTCACGATGTCCGCGCCCGACGCGGTGTTGAGAAGCGCGTTCAGAATCGGCCAGTCGGCGACGGCGTCGGTGCCGTCACGCATGGCCTCGGTTTCGCGGTTCGGGCTTGCGACGGACCCGGCGTCGAGGTGGTCGCGCGTGACGACGACCGGAGCCGACACCTCGCCGGACGCGACGAGTTCGTTAATCTTCAGCGCGAAGCGGGCGCGCTCGGTGATACCCTCGTCGTCGGTCTCGTAGCCGAGCCAGCAGACGCGGGAGGGAAGCCCCTGGAAGGACACCTGCTCTTGTGCGAGGTCGATCCAGCGCATGAGCGACTCGTTTTCCGGGAAGAGGTCGCGGATGGCTTCGTCGGTGCGGTAGATGTCCTCGGGGTCGCCCGAAAGAGCGGCCCAGCGGAAGGGACCACGCCCGCGGCAGAACATCGGCCGGATGTAGGCCGGAACGAACCCGGGGAAGTCGAAGGCGTTCTCCATGCCGCGGTGGTTCTTCACCTGCCCGCGGATGTTGTTGCCGTACTCGAAGGCGATTGCGCCCTCGTCTTGCAGGTCGAGGATGGCCTGCACGTGGCGCTCCATCGTGTCGAGGCTCTCTTCGACGTATTTCTCGGGGTCGTCCTCGCGGAGTTCGTCTGCCTCGGCGGCGGTGTAACCGCTCGGGTAGTAACCTTCGAGTTCGTCGTGGGCGCTCGTCTGGTCGGTGACGATGTCCGGAATCTCGTCGCGTTCGAGGAGTGCTTCGAGCATGTCGGCGACGTTCATCTCGACGCCGACGCTGTAGGGTTCTCCCGCTTCGAGGGCTTCTTTCGCGTTCGCCAGCGCCTCGTCCAGCGAGTCGGCGTAGTCCATCAGGTAGTCGGTCTCGACGCGGCGCTCGATGCGGTCGGGTTGGACTTCGGCCGCGATACAGACGCCGTGGTTCATCGTGACCGCGAGGGGTTGCGCGCCGCTCATACCGCCGAGACCGCCAGTGACGACGAGTTTGCCGGCCAAGTCGCTGTCGTAGTGTTGGCGGGCGAGTTCAGCGAGAGTCTCGTAAGTCCCCTGAATGATGCCCTGCGTGCCGATGTAGGCCCACGACCCGGCGGTCATCTGGCCGTACATAATCTTGCCCTCGGCTTCCAGTTCGTGGAAGTGTTCCCAATCGTCCCAGTGGCCGACGAGGTTCGAGTTGGCGATGAGGACGCGCGGGGCGCGCTCGTGGGTGGTGAACTTCCCGACGGGCTTGCCCGACTGGACGAGAAGCGTCTCGTCGTCGTCGAGATTCCGCAGTTCGTCGAGGATGGCGTCGTAGGCGTCCCACGACCGGGCCGCACGACCGGTCCCGCCGTAGACGACGAGGTCTTCGGGACGCTCTGCGACCTCGGGGTCGAGGTTGTTGTTGAGCATCCGGAAAGCGGCCTCCTGTCGCCACGACTGACACTCCGTCAGGTCGGTTCCCGTAGGCGCGCCCTGATACTCCTGCCACTGTTCGCTCGGTTTCCCGAACCGGTCTTCTTTCGACCGCGGTTGTTGCTCGTGCATACCACAGTCTTGGTTCGCAAAGCCGGTAGCAATATAACCACCATACGGAGATTGGTTTATATACTGCGTCGATAACCAACTACCATGTACGAAGCGAGCCTTCGCATCCGGGACGATAGTCCGTACGCGGCGGCCACGGCGGGCAACGCCGCGAGTATCGAGTTGTGGTGTAACGAGCACTGCGACATGCTTCACGTGAGTCACGAGGTCGGTGCCGACGTGCTGGCACGGGTCCGCGATACCGTCGGCGTCGAGACGTCGGTCGAGCGCGACGACGAACTCGTCGTCGTCACCGCCGACTGCCTCCGACACCACGAGATAGACGACATCGAAGGCTACCTACAGAAACACGGGCTACTGCTCTTGCCGCCGCTTCGATACCGGGACGGCGCGAAGGTGTGTCGCCTGCTCGCGGTCTCCGCGGATGCGCTGACGGCGTGTTTCCGCGACCTCATCGACAGTGGGTTCGACGTGAGCGTCGAGTCCAAACGAGAGACGTCGTTCGCCAGCGGGGACGGCCCGCTTTTGGCTCCGGTCGATGCGATGCCGGCGCTCACCGGTCGCCAGCGCGAGGCGCTTCGACTGGCGTACGAACACGGCTACTACGAACTGCCCCGCGAGACGGGAACCGAAGCGATTGCGACACAGATGGGCATCTCGCGGCGAACGGCGGAAGAACACCTCCGACGGGCGGAGCGGAAAGTGATGAAGTCGGTTATTCGGTACGTGCTGTGAGGAGGTTCTCGGAGGTGGCTTCCTCAGCTCGCACTGAACATTGCGACGATGTGGTTCGTCACCAACATCGACCCACAGTTGCCATCACCGTCACTGAGAATATGGAATGACAGGAAGACGTGAGAGCATAAGTTAGTCTATATTATCACATATATCATATTATATCCAAGTAGCCAGCAAGAAATGACATATAAAACACAATGAGGGCGGGGGTCCCGGGTGTACGTAATGTCCGAAAAGAGTTCCAAGATTGTCGAGAGCGTCTCGCGGCGAAGCGCAGTCAAATCGATTGGTTCGACTCTCGGAGTCTCGGTCGTAAGTGGGCCTGCCGTCGCACGAGATGGCCGGCGAGAAGACGAGGAAGGTGAAGAGAAAAAAGAGGACGAAGAAAGGGGACGCGGCAAAGTGGCAAGTCCCTACATCACGGCACACCGCGGGTTCAGGGACGTCTTCCCGCAGAACACCGTCGCCGCCGTTGAGGGGGCATCGCGCCTCGGTGCGGACCGAATCGAAATCGACGTCGTAGCCACGAGCGACGGAGAAATCGTCGTCTTCCACGACGCGATGCTCGACGACCTCACGGACGAATCGGGGTTCGTCAGTCGGACACCCGCCGAAACGGTACGACAGGCCGAAGTCCTCGACTCCGGGGAAACCATTCCGACGCTCGCCGAAGTCCTCGATGCGACCCGTCCGAGCGTCACGGTGAATATCGAATTCAAGGAGTCCGGACCGCTTTCGTGGACGGAGTTCGCAGAGCGAGCACTCCGAACCGCGTCGCAGTATCCGGGAGAGTACTACGTCTCTTCGTTCGACCACGACGCCATCCGTGCGGCCCGGGCGGTGGATTCGAACGTCGGTGTCGCGCCGATTTTCGGCCGGGACACAGAGGAGAACCTGGAGGTGGCCCGTGAACTCGACGCGACGGCCGTCAACCCGTCTCTCGACGTGCTCGACCGCGACCTCGTCGAGACGGCGCACGCGGAAGGGCGCGAGGTAAACGTCTGGACAATCGACAGTTGGAGAGAGGCGAAAAAGCCACTCGAACTCGGCGTAGACGGACTCATCGCTGATTATCCAAATATGGAGACCTTCGGAACCAAGACACAGAATCGTCACCGGTCCGGTGAGTGATTTGAGGAGACGGAGAACGACAGCCAGCCGGAAGGCTCTGCAAACAAAGCGATGAAACCCGCCTCTGTGTTCACCGACTCACTCACCGCCTTCCTCTGATTTACCCACCGACGTGCGCGTGTTGCCCGCCGACGTGCGTTACATCGCACCTGCGACGCCGCTCCCGATTGCGGCCCCGCAGTTTCCGCACGCGACGAGGTAGAACCGCTTTGCGGCCGTGAAAAAGCCGCTCGTCGAATCCATATCGAGGAACTCGACGTCCGACGCGTCTTCGAACGTTTTCTCGCACTCGGGGCAGTGAACCATTAGACGGCACCTCCGTTAGGCTTCGCACCGGCGACACCGCTTCCGATTGTCGAACCACATTCGGCACAGGTGGTCGTGTAGAAGCGTTTCGACGCTCTGATGAAACCGGTTTTTGCATCCATTTCGACGAACTCGATGTCGTCTATCGTTTCGAGGGCCGTCTTGCAATCAGGGCAGTGGACCATTCAAGCGATGAATTTCAATGAGCCGACAAATAGTTTTGGGCTGGAAGTGGGTCGGACAGCACCCGAGTGGCAGACGATGATAGACCCGGTTGGGTGGAGAAACGACGACAGCCAGATAGTATCTGACAGACAGGTGAATCGGTTATTTAGGCGCTGTAATTGAAGTTTTTATCGCCTAGTCACCCACTATTTTTTAGTATTCTAACATACAGTTCCAGACCCAGAAGTATTTGACGTATCTAATCTAGACATTAGGTAGTAAGTACTTTATGATTTGAAGGATGATTTGAACTTGTTTACAATCGTATGATGGTAGCACATCCATTCCCTTACCAACAAAGAAAGGGAAGCAAACCACAATTCAAAGCGGTCCGGGTGGATCGGACCGCCAACGAAACCCGCTCCAGGGGTAGCCATCGGTTCGCATTCGCTACCGCTGGACGTGTGTCTGCAACCGGGGCAGTTCACCGTACGTCGCCCCGTCTGCAACGTGAGACAGATACTGTCAAAGGCGCCACGGAGGCGAAATAGCGATGGCACCACTGCAAGCGCTCAGCGGGCTTCCAGAGACGCTCAACCTCACGCTCCAAGAAGCGCTCGACATTCTGATCTTCTCGGTTCGAGACGGCTTCGTTCAGGTGAGCGCGTTCGTCGCAATCACCGTCCTAGTATTCAGCTACATCCAATATCGGACGGGCGGACGCATCGTCACCTACCTCGAAAACAACGAACAGATGCAACCGCTCGCCGGGGCGCTTCTCGGCTTGACGCCGGGTTGCGGCGGCGCGATTATCGCCATGCCGCTCTACATCCGCGGGACAGTTAGTTTCGGGACGGTCGTCGCCGCTCTCGCCGCGACGGCGGGCGACTCCGCGTTCGTTATCCTCGCACTCGCTCCCGAAGCGGCGCTGTACGCCTACTCGATGGCCTTTATCTCCGCCATCCTGTTCGGCTACGCAATCGACATGTGGGGTCTCGGCGTCGGGCGCGTTGACAAGGCGGTAAACAAACTCAGCCGTCCGATGACCGACGGCGGTTTCACCACGACGAACGTCGCAGACGGTGGTCCGAGTATCCCCGATTACCAGCACGACGCTCACGACCACACTCGCGGTAACGACAACACGGACGGTCGCTTCGATGCGCTCACACCGGTGATGAGCCGATTCAGTCATCTCGTCCACGTTCTCTGGTGGGCCGTTGCGATTCTGGGGCTCGTCGCGGGCGTCATGTATCTCGCACGCGGCGCGCCAGAAGTACCGCTCGAATTCCGTCCGACGTTCTTCGGTCTCTTCACCGTCACGGGACTGGTCGGAACGACCGCGTCCTTTTATCTCCACTTCGTCGGTCGGCGCTTTATCGGCGAAGGCGAGGCCGGACGGATTCGAGACGACTTCGCCAGCGCGTACGAGACGTTCCAGCACGCGGCGATGGAGACGAGTATGGTTACCGTCTGGGTCATCGGTGCCTACCTCATCTACGAGTACGGCATCGTGATTCTCAACGTCGAAATCGCCGCGGTCGCGGCGGCCGCAGGCGTGTTCGCACCCGTCGGTGGCGCGTTACTCGGCTTGATTCCGGGCTGTGCACCGCAGATTGTCTTCGCCGGAATCTACGCCGAAGGCGGCATCCCGTTTTCGGCACTGACGGCGAACGCTATCAGTCAGGACGGCGACGCGCTGTTCCCGCTGATGGCAATCGACATGAAAGCGGCTATCGTCGCCACCATCTACACGACGATTCCCGCGCTCATCGTCGGGGTGCTCCTGTTTTACCTCTGGCCGTACGCAAGCTTCGGATTCGGGGTGCTCTGAGTTGTACGAAAACATCCTCGTTCCGACGGACGAAAGCGACCACGCGCTCGCGGCCGCCGAACACGCCTGCGAACTCGCGTCGGCCCACGGCGCGACGGTCCACGTCGTCTATGTCGTCGATACCCAGACGAACTGGCTGACCATCTCGAAAAACGAAGTTCGAGAGACGGCCCGCGAGATAGGAGAAGAGATGGGAACGCGAGCGCTGACGGACATCGAGCGTCTCGGTCAGGAATACGACGTACCCCTCGTTACGGAACTCCGTGAAGGAACGCCGGAAGAAGAGATACTCGAATACGTCGCCGACAACGACATCGACCTCGTCGTGATGGGTACCCACGGCCGACAGGGCATCAAGCGCCGCCTCGTCGGCAGCGTCACTGAACACGTCGTAGGCGAGTCACCCGTACCGGTACTGACCACCAGCACAACCGCGACACAGGATGCTAGCGACGCCTGAATAGACGCAGACGAAACGCAGTAGCTAAACGGACCTGCGGCTTCTTCGGTGCGACTTACTCGGTTAGCGGCGCTCCTATCAGTTATTCATCGTGTAGAGTCCGCGGTCGGCGCTCCCCAACCGTAATCCATTGGTACCCGGTCGGCATACGCTCGGTGTGAACCGACGCCAAGCATCCGGTGAGAGTTTACTGACGGGCTATCCCGGACGGATGCTACTTACCGTCTCGCTCGCGTGGGCGGTGCTCCAGACGGGGCGGTTCCTGCTGTCGCCGCTCCTCCCGACGATTATCGCCGACCTTCAGATAACCGAGGCAACCGCCGGCATCGCGTTGGCGCTCTTTCAGGGCGTCTACGCCGTCACGCAGTATCCAAGCGGAGAGTACTCCGACCGCTGGACGCGCGGGACGCTTATCGTCCCCGGACTCGCCATTCTCGTCCTCGGGTTCGCCACGTTCGGCATCGAAGGCGGTCTCGTCGGATTTGCCCTCGCCGCGGGCATCACCGGATTCGGGAAAGGGCTGTTTTCTATTCCCTCTCGTGCGCTCGTTTCGGACCTCTTCGTCGCCCGACGCGGCCGTGCGCTCGGACTCTACGCCGCCGGAACCGACCTCGGCGGCCTCCTCGCGTCGGGGCTCGCCATTCTCGCGCTCACCTACGCGACGTGGCGGACGCCGTTTCTCCCCGTTGCCGTCGTCCTCGGACTGCTCACCCTCGTGTTTGCCTACTGGTCGAACGACGGCTACGACGTTGGCTCACCGGAACTCGACGCGAGCGGAACGCTCCGACGACTCTTCGCCAGTCCAGAACAACGCCGAACACTCCTCGCGTTCGGCCTGTTTTACTTCATGGTCGGCGGGTTCATCAACTTCCTGCCGACGTATCTCATCCAAGCCAAGGCGTTCTCAGAGCAACTCGCAAGCGCCGCGTTCGCTATCGTGTTCGTCGTCGGCATCGGTATCAAGCCCATCGCCGGCGGGCTGAGCGACCGATTCCGGCGCGAGTCGATTGCGGTCGTCGGACTGCTCATCGCCGCGGCGTCACTCGCCGTCCTGTCGGCCGTCGCTGTCCGGCCGGTCATCTACATCGCTATCGTCGTTCTCGCCGTCGGCTACAAGATGGAGTTCCCACTCGCCGATGCGATTATCGTCGATAACGCCCCCGATGCCGACCGCGGGGCCGACCTCGGGGCCGCACGGGCGTTGTTCCTCGGTGCGAACGCGGTCGGTCCCGCCTACGTCGGCATCGTAGCGACCTATCTGAACTACGGCGTCGCGTTCGCTGGGCTGGCGGTGTGTTTGGTCGTCGCCGCGGGGTTATTGTACTGGGATGCGAGGAGTGAGTGATTATTTGATTTGCGGGTTGTTGAGATTTTTGCGAACGAATATGCGCAGAGCATTGGCGGTTAGCGTACCAATTTGGCGTGTTCAAGTAAGCCGTCCGTGACTCTAAGCCAACTAGAGTTCGTCTGTAACTCGTTTTTGTATAAACCTCCGTCAACACCAGAGTGCTTCAACCTAACTAGGGTTCGTCTGTAACAATCCCGAACAGAGTTGTCTGCGTCCGGGGTGAGGCTTCAACCCAACTAGGGTTCGTCTGTAACAAATCGCGCATCATCACAGGCTCCTAGAGTTAGACGA
>NZ_AOLN01000005.1 GCF_000337815.1 Haloferax mucosum ATCC BAA-1512
GGCACTGTCTAGTTAAGCCAGTTTGAGAAGCGAGCAGGTCATTGAGTGAATTGGCTATGTCGCTCGCAGACCTGCTCAGCGAGTGCTTTGCGACGGATTTAGAAGAAACTTGGGAGCGTGAGCGGACGGCGACGCCCGTCAGGGCGTTCGCCGTCCAGCTTCACGCGACCGGCTGTTCTCTCAGAGAGACAAAAGAAATTCTTCGATTGCTCGGCGTTGAACGGTCTCATCAAGCTGTTTGGCAATGGGTACATCGGCTGGCTGACAGCGGTCACAACCCGCCTGAGGCGAAGCCGAAGCGGGTTGCAGTCGACGAGACCGCTGTCAAGATCAATGGCGAGTGGTCTTGGTTGTATGCTGCAATAGACATCGAGACAAAGCTGATTCTTGACGTCGAATTATTTGGACGGCATGGAACCGATCCAGCTGCTGCGTTCCTCCATCGACTCTCAGAGAAACACGATCTCTCAGACGCTGTGTTTCTCGTTGATGGCTACGGCTATCAGACTGCCCTCTCTCGATTAGGATTGAGCGGTCGGCTTGACTACGTCGAGCGAAACCTCATCGAAAAGTGGTTTCACACCCTCAAAATGCGAGTCGACCGCTTCCATAATTCGTGGGTGGGCAGTCATGGGAGCGTCCGCGAGTGGTTTATACAATTTGCGCAATACTATAACTTCCACCGACCGCATCAATCGCTTGACGGACGAACACCGGTTGAGGAGGTCACTAACTAGACAGTGCC
>NZ_AOLN01000006.1 GCF_000337815.1 Haloferax mucosum ATCC BAA-1512
GGTTACAGACGAACCCTAGTTGGGTTGAAGCCTGACGTGCCATGTACCATGCTGTGGTCCCGGCGGTTACAGACGAACCCTAGTTGGGTTGAAGCGTCTAGCAAACGATCCCCTAATCGGGCGATGGCTAGTTACAGACGAACCCTAGTTGGGTTGAAGCCTACGACCCAGTGCAGACAACTCTGTCCGTGCGTATGTTACAGACGAACCCTAGTTGGGTTGAAGCAGAGGCTCTTTGTGCTATTGTCTCCTTGGCTTCCGTGTTACAGACGAACCCTAGTTGGGTTGAAGCCGAGGTCGCGTACTCCCACTTGTGGAGGTAATCGAGTTACAGACGAACCCTAGTTGGGTTGAAACAAGTTGTGCAGTGTCGCCCACTAGCCAGTCACTGACCCGGCGACTAGACACACAATTGGAGTCCCAAGATACTGAATGGAAAGTGTATGCTTCGGAAAGCGCACGCCAGCGTTCGACAAAAGACGGTATCTGCGAGGGGTGTTCGTCTCCGGGTTCGCTTAGACGCTTGCAGTAGTGCCACTGGACCCGACCTCGTCGCGCACGACGAAGTAGAGAATCCAGACGATGACACCGCCCAAGAACGCTCCGGTGCCCCACGCGAGCGCGTGCCTACTGTTTCGGCGCTTTGCGTCTCGGTAGACGAAGAAGGCCACGACTAACGGTACGGCGAGTAGTAGCCCGATAAAGAATAAAGCGAACAGTTCCGGGCCGCCGGGGACGCCTACTTGAAGGATAGACAGCATGCCGTCTGTTTTTCAGTTATATACACAAATAGCTTCGGTTGGACGTCGGGAACTTGCGAATAAGAAGCTTTCTGGGAGGGAGACGCGTACGGGTGGACGAGCACTCCGATCGGTTTCAGGCGGTCCCGTCCGACCACAAACCGAACCTCACCTCGCGTCCGGGGACCCGTACGAGAACCGTCCGACAAAGCGCTTTCGGGCCACGGGAAGGCACGGAAGCACGGTCATACACGCGACGAACGCGTGAACCGCCTCGGGGTCAATCCCCGAGGCTTCCCGTGGTTTAGTCGGACACTCCCATCCGACCATCGGCCTGATGGCCTCGAACGGTCGGTTGGGTCACGGTCGGGGCGTCCACAGCCCCCGATGCCTGCCGTCGCACCTTCCGAACAACGGGAAGGCTGTTGAGAGCAGGCACATTCCAATCGAGTTTCTTGATTCCTTTCACGGCGATATTGACGCTTGCACCACGGTCGCTGTGGTCTTGATGCTCGCAGGACTTGCACTTGAACCGCTTCTTGTTGCGATTCGCTCGCTCCGTATGTCCACACACCGGACACCGTTGGCTCGTATACGCAGGGTCAATCCACGCAGTTGGAATGCCCTCGAACGACGCCTTGTACGATGTATAGAACTGTAGGGCGCGGAACGGGAGATGGTGCAAGCGTCGATTCATCCGCGTACCGTAGTCGATACTGTCGCACATCGCTTTGAGGTCTTCAAAGACGATACACGGCCTCTCGAACTGACGGCTCCACTCCACGATGTGACGGCTCACCTTGTGGAGTCTGTCGCGGACGAACCGTTCTTCGCGCCCTTCAAGCGTATCGTGGATGCTGTCTTCCCCGCGTTCTGGACGCGCTTCCGCATCGTGAAGTAGCGATGGCGCTCGAACTTGATCTCGGGGAAGTCGATGACCAACGTGTCCTCAACGCCATTCTCGGAGAGTGCGGTGAGAGCCACGTTGTCCTCATTCACGTCCACGCCAACGACCGTCCGTGAGTCGTGCGTGTCCCCAACGGTCTGCTCGGTGTTGGTGACGTTGACGTGTAACTCGGGATTCTCGTTGTGAAAGAGGGCTTCCGCCGTCCCAATCTTCCACTCGTCGCTTTCGAGTGCGGTCTTGAGAAGTCCGAGGTGAGCGTCACTCCCGTTGAGGACGCCCTTGACGTGCTGTACGGCTTCGCGCTGATCCGGAACGCCACGTCGCCATCGTCGTCGTAGTAGTTCTCCATCGCACCGAGAGCCTTGGCGACAACGCGCTGAGTCGTGTTCTTCACGAGGGTGGCGTCGTCGGCCACGCGGTCAGGAATTGCGTCCCAGCCCACGCCGTCTTTGGCGAGACGGATGGCTTCGTTGTACACCGAGCGGGCTTCGAGCGTGGCGTCGTACAACAGACCCTCGTTGGCACTCCGTATGTCAAGTTGGAAGTCCAGCGTCTTGACGAGAGCCTGTGCGTCAGTCATTCTTCGTCTTGTTCGGTGGGTTCTGAGGTTCGGACGACTTTCACGTCAGCCCCACGCCATCGTTTGGGGACGGTGACGTGGGCACTGTTCCCGAACGGTTTGACTTCTCCGTCGAGAACTTCCTCGCCGTCGATTTTAAACTGATTCGCCATACCTGCGTATATCCTTTGGATATACATAACTGTGTTGGTGGAGTGGTTTCGATATGGGTGAGAAGCGGTCGAACCACACGGTGTACAACGTCAACTACCACTTCGTGTGGTGCCCAAAGTCAAGCAAATCGAAGATTTGCGTACCTCGCGGGATCTCCGATCCCGCTCAGTATCGACACGCAATTCTCGAACCAATCGAGGATTCGCTGGAAGCGAGTTTCCGCGACGTGTGTGACCAGTACAATTACGATATACTGTCGCTCCACATCTCGCCCGACCACGTACACCTTTTCTTGTCAGCCTATCCGGAGTACTCACCGAGCGAGATTGTGCGGACGGTGAAGAACATCACGGCCGGGAGATGTGGGAACAGCACGAACCATTCTTGGAGGAGTACCTGTGGGGCGGTGGGTTTTGGGAGGAATCGTACTACGTGGGGACGGCAGGCGATGTTTCGACCGACACGATTGAGCAGTATATCGAGCGAACGGAACCTGTTTAGCGGAGCGTACGGCTACGGCCTTCACACTCGGGGTCAAGCTCCGAGTCACTCGGCCTGCTACGCCTGTAGATGATGCCCACCAGTCCAGTGACAAGACCGAACCGCTACAGCGGTGGCGAAAGCGACAGTGCGAGCACGCCGAAACCGGAGGCGGTCGTCACCGCACTGCCGAGCAATGCACTTCCGGTCCCGGTGAGTGCCGTAGACAGCGCGTTCGTAAGCGAGTCCCGCTGGGCGCGTTGGTCGATGAATCGTTCACTTGGACGATTTTTCTCCGCCGATTCGATGTCTGGTTCAGTTGGCTTGTCCAGACCGGCCGTCTCTCGTCAGTCGTCGGACGGCGTGATTTGGCGCGAGAATCTCGCCTCAACCCCACGGTGAACCGTCACGAGACCGACCACACTCACCACGATAATCCCAACGTCCGCCGCCGTCGAGAGCAGACCCAAGGAAACGATAAGCGTCGTCGCACACGCAGGGGGATGAACAACACCCGTTTTCACCATTCCCCAACTCGTCACGGCGACGGAGACGATGCCGCTGGTGACGAGCCGAAGGCCAGCCAGTGACGCGGGCGGCGGCGCAGTGAGTGTCACGCCCGACGCGAGGGCCGCGTACGCGAGGAACCCAACCACCGCGCCGACGAGGTGGCCACCGACGACGCGAGACGGGCGAGGGCCAGCGCCGCGGCGTTCAAACGCGAGGACGAACGCCGACGGGCCGAGACTCGGGAAGATGAAGGCTCTCCCGGTCGCCCACGCGACGATGCCGAGCGTGGCAAAGAGCAGACCGGCGGCGAGTCCGGTTTCGATACCGCGCCGTTGCATATCCGCACTCGACAGATACGCCGTGAAAACAGTGTCTAACTCGACTCGGCAGGCGGTCTCGAACGATGTCGGTGGGGACTGTACCGCCGACCAACACGAATTCGAATTCACGTGTCGGAACCACCATCCCCGCGACGGGGACGACTCCAACACCGTTACAGGACCGTCCAGAAGGCCAAGAACCGTTCAGATCCAGCCTTCTTCGGCGAGGAGTTCGCCGTTGAGGACCGAGGCACCGGCCGCACCGCGAATCGTGTTGTGCGCGAGGCAGTTGTACTTCACGCCGCGGTCGGTCGCTTGGATGCCGCCGGCGGAAATCTGCATGCCGTCGCCGCGCTCACGGTCGAGACGTGGCTGTGGGCGGAAGTCGTCTTCGAAGACGTGGATGAGTTGCTCGGGCGCACTCGGGAGGTCGATACCGGGGTAGTCGCGCATCGCGGCCGCGACGTCTTCGGGCGACGCGTCTTCTTTGAGGTCGGCGAAGACGCTTTCGAGGTGGCCATCGAGCGTCGGAATTCGGTTACAGGAGGCGTTGACTTCGGCGTCGTGGAGCGCGAGTTCCGCACCGTCGAAGGTGCCGAGAAGCTTGCGCGATTCGGACTCCATCTTCGCTTCTTCGCCGCCGATGTGGGGGATGGCGTTGTCGATAATCTCCATCGAGGTGACGCCGTCGTAGCCCGCGCCGGAGACGGCTTGGAGAGTCGTCACGTGAACGCGGTCGAGACCGAACTGGTCGAGCGCGGCGAGCGTCGGAACCATCGTGATAGTCGAGCAGTTCGGGTTCTTCACGAGCGCGCCGTCCCACCCGCGTTCGTCGCGTTGGACTTCGATGAGGTCGAGGTGGCCGGGATTGATTTCCGGAATCGTCAACGGGACGTCGGGTGCCATGCGGTCGTTCGAGGAGTTCGAAGAGACGACGTAGCCCGCTTCGAGGAACTCGGGTTCGACCTCGGCGGCGACCGACGACGGGAGCGACGAAAAGAGCAGGTCGATGTCGTCGGGGACGTCCGCGGGGTCGGTTCGACCGACCTCCATCTCGGCGACGTCGTTCGGTATCGGGGTATTGACGCGCCACTTCGCCGCGTCGCCGTATCGCTTGCCCGCGCTCGATTCGCTCGCGGTTACGGCCGCCAGTTCGAACGTCGGGTGGTCTTCGAGAAGCTGGATGAATCGCTGTCCAACCGCACCGGTCGCACCGAGGATTCCGACTTGAAGTGCCATTATCCATGTCGTTGGGTGGCACACGCATAAGGCCGTTTGGGTTTGCTCCCATATCCACGGCAGTCCGCTCGTACGACCGGTTTTCGGGCGATTCCTTCATGGTCGAACACGTAAATCGTTGACTGTCGAATCATAAAACCGACGTGCGTTGGAGAAACCGATAGAATAACGTGTAGTTCCCTGAAAGACTACCGCAAATGTTCAGCAAGGTTCTCGTCGCCAACCGAGGCGAGATCGCAGTGCGTGTCATGCGTGCATGCGAGGAGTTAGGAGTCCGAACTGTCGCGGTCTACAGCGAGGCCGACAAGCACGGCGGACACGTGCGCTACGCGGACGAGGCGTACAACATTGGTCCGGCCCGCGCGGCCGACTCCTATCTTGACCACGAGTCGGTCATCGAAGCCGCCCGGAAGGCGGACGCAGACGCCATCCACCCGGGGTACGGTTTCCTCGCGGAGAACGCCGAATTCGCTCGGAAGGTCGAAGACACCGAGTTCAAGTGGGTCGGCCCGTCGGCCGACGCGATGGAGCGACTCGGCGAGAAGACGAAGGCGCGCGCGCTCATGCAGGACGCCGACGTGCCGGTCGTCCCGGGGACGACCGAACCCGCCGAGTCCGCCGAGGACGTGAAAGCCGTCGCGGAAGACTACGGATATCCGGTCGCCATCAAGGCCGAAGGCGGCGGTGGCGGTCGCGGCCTGAAGGTCGTCCACTCCGAAGACGAGGTTGACGACCAGTTCGAGACGGCAAAACGCGAGGGCGAGGCGTACTTCGACAACGCCTCCGTCTACGTCGAAAAATACCTCGAATCGCCGCGCCACATCGAAGTCCAGATTCTCGCGGACGAACACGGCAACGTTCGCCACCTCGGCGAGCGCGACTGCTCGCTCCAGCGTCGCCACCAGAAGGTCATCGAGGAAGCGCCGTCGCCCGCCCTCTCCGACGACCTGCGCGAGCAGATCGGCGAGGCCGCTCGCCGCGGCGTCCGTGCCGCCGACTACCACAACGCCGGGACCGTGGAGTTCCTCGTCGAAGACGGCGAGTTCTACTTCATGGAGGTCAACACGCGGATTCAGGTCGAACACACCGTCACCGAGGAAGTGACGGGTCTCGACGTGGTTAAATGGCAACTGCGCGTCGCCGCCGGCGAAGAACTCGACTTCTCGCAGGACGACGTCGAAATCGACGGCCACTCGATGGAGTTCCGCATCAACGCGGAGGCTCCCGAAAAGGAGTTCGCGCCCGCGACCGGCACGCTTGCGACCTACGACCCGCCGGGCGGCATCGGTATCCGCATGGACGACGCGGTCCGTCAAGGCGACGAAATCGGCGGCGACTACGACTCGATGATCGCCAAACTCATCGTCACCGGTTCGGACCGCGAGGAAGTTCTCGCTCGCGCCGAGCGCGCACTCGCCGAGTTCGACATCGAGGGACTCCGCACGGTCATCCCGTTCCACCGCCTCATGCTCACCGACGAGGCGTTCCGCGAGGGAAGCCACACGACCAAATACCTCGACGAAGTGCTCGACCCCGAGCGCATCGAGGCCGCGGTCGAGCGATGGTCGCCGGAAGCGGTCGCCGGCGACGGCGACGATGACGACGTGACAGAACGAACCTTCACCGTCGAGGTCAACGGCAAGCGCTTCGAGGTCAGTCTCGAAGAACGCGGCGCGCCTGCGATTCCGCTCGGCGGTGCGTCGGCGGCTTCCGCCGCCTCGTCCAACGCGTCCGGCCCGAGAAAGCGCCGTACCGACGGCGACGACGGTGGCCAACAGGTCATCGAAGGCGACGGTGAGTCCGTCACCGCCGAGATGCAGGGAACCATCCTCGCCGTCGAAGTCGAAGAGGGCGACGAGGTCGAACCGGGCGACACCGTCTGTATCCTCGAAGCGATGAAGATGGAAAACGACGTGGTCGCCGAGCGCGGCGGCACCGTCTCGCAAGTCCTCATCGGCGAAGGCGACAGCGTCGATATGGGCGACGTACTGCTCGTCCTCGAATAGGCGGCCCGCGACGGCTCCCGAACAGGAACCACGAACCTCTTTCTTCGCGCCGTCGTAGCCGCCCTCATGAGCGACACGCGACGCGCCCTTCTCGATGCACTCGCCGAGGGACCGGTCTCCGGTCCCGACCTCGCCGACCGCCTCGGCGTCTCCCGCGCCGCGGTCTGGAAGCACGTCGAATCTCTCCGTGACGACGGGTTCGAAGTCGAGAGCACGGCAGACGGCTACGCCATCACCGACGTTCCCGAGTACGGTGGTCCGGCAATCGAGTTCGGATTGGACGCCGACTACGACGTAGAATTCCACGAGGCGCTCGCTTCGTCGAACGACCGCGCCCGTGAACTCGCCGCTGAGGGCGCGACCGACGTGGCCGTTGTCGCCCGCGAGCAGATCGCAAGCAAGGGTCGAAAAGGCCGCGAGTGGTCCGCACCCGACGGCGGCGTCTGGATGAGCCTGCTCGTCAGGCCTGACGAACCACCAGCACACGCGCCGCTCTACACACTGGCGATGGCCGTCGCGGTCTGCGATGCGGCGCGCGAGGCGGGCGTCGATGCGAGTATCAAGTGGCCGAATGACGTTATCGTGAGCGGCACGCGAGACGGTGCTGAGAGCGACCGCGCAGTCGATTCCGGCGAGTCCGACCGCGGCTACAGAAAACTCTGCGGTATCCTCACCGAGATGGAAGGCGAGGCGGACCGCGTCTCGTGGTTGGTCATCGGACCCGGCACCAACGTCAATCTCGACCCCGAAACACTCCCCGAAGGCGCGACGAGCATCTCTGCTGAGGCCGGAGCGGTCGAACGCCGCGTGTTCGTCCAGCGGGTGCTCGAACGCTTCGACGAACTCCGAGCAGACCTCGACGGTGTGCTCCCGGCGTGGCGTGAGCGGGCGGACACGCTCGGGAGACACGTCCGAGTCCACACCGCGGGCGGCGTACTCGAAGGAAAAGCGGTGGACGTAGAGCATCCCGGGACGCTCGTCGTCCAGACCAGCGAGGGCGAGACACGCGTCCACGCTGGCGACTGCGAACACCTGCGCCCGGCGACCGACGGCGGTCGCTGAGCGCCCCCCTACCGCTCTCCGTCGGCGGGGGCTGTCGTGTCAGTTGTTGCGTCGGCGTCTACGGCCGACTCCGACGTGGAATCGACCGGAACCTCGATAGCGGGTCCGTCGCTGTCGTCTCGGTCGCCCGCGATACGGACGGTCAAGACGGGGACGTTCGACGCGCGGACGACTTTTTCGGCGACCGAGCCTAAGAGCAATCGGTCGATGCCACCTCGACCGTGGGTTCCCATCACGATGAGGTCGCAGTCGCCACGCTCGGCGAACTCGACGATTTCTCTGCTTGGCGAGCCTTCGAGGACGTGCGTCTCGACCGGGACGTTCTGTGCCTCGGCGGTTCGTCTGAGCAGTTCGAGAGCCGCCTCGGCGTCTGAGCGCAACAGGTCATCGACGCCTTCCCACGACGACTCCATGGGCAGTCCGGCGAAGCTTCCGGCGTTTACCACGTACACTCCGTGTAACTCCGCGCCGTGAACCGCGGCGAGCGCGGCGGCGTGAACCGCGACGCGCTCAGAGCCGTCGGAGCCGTCGATGGGGACGATGATTCGGTCGTACAATACCATGACACGTGATAACATATTCTCGGCACTGGTAATAACACTTTGCTACGCGAAGAGTACTGCGAGAATAGGTTGGCTGAGAGACGGCCAGCAACCACATCGCTCACAGACATTCGACGGTAGAGACGGATTCCAACGCCCGACTCACGACCGAAGCGGGGTTGGAGGGTAGAACTACCGCCTCACTAATTTCGCTTGGTGTGGTAGATTCAGTCATGGTCCGAATAGTCGTCGCTCTCTTGGGTGTCGTCCTCGCACTGCTTCCAGGCCGGAGCCTGAAGGCCTACGAATCTCGCCATCGAGAACCGAGACGAGTGCGTCCGGCGTGCGTGGGTCGAACCCGCCGTCAGGGTGGAGGGTCTCGTCTTGCTCGTCGGAGGTCTGCTCGGTGGAACGCCCTTCGCCCGATTGCTCGATATTCTCGGTGCGGTCGGTGCAATCGCGCTCACCGTCCCGAGACGGTATCTCGCGTTCGGCGGCACACTCGGCTACCACGCTTCGTCGGATGTCGAGTGGAACAGCCAGTTCGTCGCGGTCGTACGACTCCTTGGCGGGGTCGTTCTCCTGTCCGCGATTCGTTCACGCAACCGCCGTGGCGACGAGACAGAGACGGCTGAATAGACGGAATCACCTCGGCGGCCGTGAGTAGCGACCGTCGCTTTCGGCGTCGCGCAGTGCTCAGAGATACACGTCTTTCACGTCGGCCAAGCCGGCGCGTCGGACGACGGCACGAACCACGTCTTGGACGCCCGCGAGGTTGTCCGTCTCGCCGTCGAGGACGAGTAGTTTCCCTTCACGACCTTCTTCGACGAGTCCGTAGTTCAGGCCCGCGATGTCTGCCCCGTTGACGGTCGCCATCCGGAGAACCGCGCTGGCGGACACGTCGGCGAGTTTCGCGGTGAACTCCATCTCGCGGAACATCGAGGGGCTGTTGAGCATCACGTTGTCCGTGCCGAGTGCGATTTTGGTCCGGTCTGCCAGTTCACGCACTGGCGGGACGCCGACACCGGTGACGAGATTCGACCGCGGACAGACGACGATCGGAATCTCGCTGTCTGCGACGCGTTCGAGGTGGAGCGGTTCGGGGTGGACCATGTGGACGAGAAAGTCCGGTTCGAGGTCTAACGCCGGGTTGATGTCGTGTGCGTCGCGCTCGCCGGCGTGGATACCGAACAGTTTGCCGGCTTCTGCGGTCGCGTTGCGGAGGGTTGCGAACTCGGCGTCGCGCGCGCCGGAGGCTCCGAACCCGTCGGCAATCTCCATTGCGTCCGCGGTCTCGCGTCCGAGGACGACCGCTTCGATGTCTCTCCCGTCGAGGGCCTGTCGGATGATACCGACGCCTTCGACCCCGCCCTCGCGGAATTCGAGACAGGTCGCCGTTCCCCCCTGTTCCATCAGTCGAAGCGACCGGTGCATCGCGGCGACTTTCTCTTCTGTGCTCGCCGCGCGGAGGAGTCGGTGTTTGAGACCGTCCGGCGGGGCGACTAACTCGTCCAAAGAGAGACCGCCGCCCGCTTCCTTGGCGATCGAGTCGCCGAGGTGCGTGTGTGCGTTGACGAACGCGGGAAGAATGATATCCGTCGAATCGGTCTCCACCTCCTCGATGGCGGTGATGATTCCATCTTCGACGACGACCCGCCCTTCGATCGGCTCGAAATCGCGGCCGCGGAGTACCGTGCCCTCGAGTTGCATCGGGTTCGAATCGGACGCCCCACGGCTTGAACCTCCCGTCTCGGGACGGCCCGTGCGGACGCCTAAATAGCAGACACGTGGCGAACTGCGCGCGCCCGAACGGCCGCGTCGCTATTCGAACTCGTCGAGTGTGGCGTTGAGACCGCTCCGAACCTCGGCGACGAGCGCGCCCGAGATATCGAGACCGAGGACGTTTGCGGCCGCGCGGCCGACCCGTTCGGTCTCGTCTCTCGGCGCGTAGACGCCGAGTCGCCACTGCTGTTCCTGTGCGGTCCGGAGCGCGCCGACGAGCGGCGACTCGCGTTCTAACTGTCGCATCTCGCCGTTGACCATCACCCGCGACGACGACTCCGTCATCGACGGGCGCGAGGGAACGTCGAGGATGACGGATTCGGGGTCGACGTCGGCGGCGGCGGCGATGTCTCGCTCGAAGTCGGCTATCGCGTCGTGTTCGGCGTCGATGATGTCGTCGGGGACGTTCGGCAGTTCTGCCCAGACGGCGCGTTTGTACAGGTCGCGGGTGGCGAGCCGCTCGGCGAACTCGGCTGTCGAGGGGTTGAGTCGGAGCGCGACGAGTAAGTCGTAATCGTCCATGCGGCGGAGTTCGTGCGCGTCGATGTCCGGTTCCGCGAGCAGTCGTTCTGACGCCTGTCGGAGCATCGCTTTGGAGATGCGCGCGACGTGGTGCTGGTAGACGGTCGGATTCATCAGTGCGCGGGCGAGAAGCAGTGATTCGGCAGTCTGGACGTTCCCCTCGGCTAATACGAGTTCGCCATCGACGAAGGTAAGTTCACGAATCAGTCGCTCGTGGTCGATGGTGCCGTAAGGGACGCCGGTGTGGTGGGCGTCGCGCACGAGATAATCCATTCGGTCTACGTCCAGTTCGCCGGAGACGAGTTGGCCGAACTCGCCGTCACCCTCCACTAAGGCGGCGACGCGCTCGGGGTCTAACCCTTCGGCATCGAGCGTCTCGCCGACGGTTCCGCGGGCGACTAACTCCTCGACGTCGTCGTGATACTTGCCAGTGTGGCGGTGTGTCACAGACTCGATGTTGTGGCTGTAGGGACCGTGCCCGACGTCGTGGAGGAGCGCCGCGGCCTCGATGTGGGCGGCGGCGTCGCCCTCGATGCCGAGATGTGAGAGGGCGCGCGAGGCGAGGTGATAGACCCCCAGACTGTGTTCGAACCGAGTGTGGTTCGCGGAGGGGTAGACGAGTTGGACCGTCCCCAACTGCTTGATGCGCCGGAGGCGTTGCATCTCCGGCGTGTCGAGGAGGGCTTCGGCCGCGCCCTCGACCTCGATGTGGTCGTGGACGCTGTCCTTGATGGTCGTCATCGTCTGGAATCGACCGGCATCGGGTAAAAATGGTCGGGCGAGGTGTGAGTGCATCTCTCTCCTGACGACCGTCTCGGCGGACTCCCCCCCGCTGGCGACTACACCGGCGCAGTCACGCGCATCGGAAGCCCGAGCACGTCAACCGCGGCGGCCGCAACTTCGTCTCGGACTGCCTCGGGTGCGTAGACGCCGAGTCGCCACTGGGTTCGCTCTGCCGACCGGAGCGCGCCGACGAGTTCGGACGCGTCTTCGAGTCGCCGGACGACGCCGTTGACGACGACCCGCGACCGCGATTCCTTGATACGGGGCCGCGAGGGGGCGTCGACGATGACGGATTCGGGGGCAACGTCGGCGACGGCGGCAATCTCGCGTTCGGTCTCGCGCGTCGCCTCGAACCCGAGTTCGACGACATCCGCGGGAACCGAGTCGATGGGTGCCCAGACGGCGCGTTTGTACAGGTCGCGGCGCTCGATGCGCACGCCAAGTTCGGGTACGCGGTCACAGAGGGCGACGAGCAGGTCGTGGTCGGCCATCCGAACGAACTCCTCGATTGGGAGACCGTCGTTGACGAGGCGTTCCGAAGCCCGTTCTAACATCGCGCCGGCGATACGAGAGACGTGATGTCGGTAGACGGTCGCGTTCATGAGTGCGCGGGCGAGAAGCAGTGATTCGGCAGTCTGGACGTTCCCCTCGGCTAACACGAGTTCGCCGTCTCGGTACCGGAGTTCGCGGACGAGTCGCCCGTGGTCGATGGTGCCGTAGGGGACGCCGGTGTGATGGGCGTCGCGCACGAGGTAATCCATCCGGTCTACGTCCAGTTCGCCGGAGACGAGTTGGCCGAGACCGCCCGCGCCATCGACGATTTCGGCGACACGGGTTGGGTCCAACCCGTGCGACGTGAGGATGTCGCCGACGACGGTTCCGTCGAGCAGGTGGTAGATTTCGTCGTGGTCGCGGCCGGTCCGACGTCGAATGAGGTCTTCGGTCTGGTGGCCGTAGGGACCGTGGCCGATGTCGTGGAGCAAGGCGGCGGCGCGGACGTGGGCGGCGCGGTCACCCTCGATACCGAGATGCGAGAGGGCGCGCGAGGCGAGGTGATAGACGCCTAGACTGTGTTCGAATCGAGTGTGGCTCGCGGAAGGATACACGAGCCGAACCGTCGAGAGTTGCTTGATGTGTCGAAGTCGCTGGAACGCGGGCGTATCGACGAGTGCCGCGGCCACAGGGTCGAGCGAGATGTAGTCGTGGACGCTGTCCTTGACGGCGGTCATATCGGCAGTTGTACAACTGGCGTCAAATACCCGAGCATTCACCGCGAGGGCGACGCGCGCTCCCCGCAGTCAGTCGTCTCCGGTGAAGGAACTTTCAAACCGCCACTCGCCGTACGCCGGAGCATGGTCACGTTCCTCGCTGGGGGTACGGGCACCCCCAAACTCCTCGACGGTGCCGCGGAGGTGTTCGACCCCGCCGAGACGACCGTCGTCGCCAACACCGGTGACGACGTGGAACTCGGCGGCCACCTCGTCTGTCCCGACGTGGATACGGTCCTCTTTTCGGGCGGCGGCGTCCTCGACACCGACAGATGGTGGGGCATCGCCGACGACACCACAGCAACCGACGACGAACTCCACCGCCTCGCCGACGCGGCCGGTCTCGAATCCGGCCCGCGGTTCCTCCCCGCCGAGGCGCAGACAGCCGGACGCGACATCGCCCGCTGGCGGCGCTTTTCGGGCGTCGCGGAGTTCATGGAAATCGGTGACCGCGACCGCGCGGTTCACATCACTCGAACGTCGCTTCTCGACGAAGGGAACTCGCTCACCGAGGTCACGGAGACGCTCGCGGACGCGTTCGGTCTCGACGTGTCGCTTCTGCCTATGAGCGACGACCCCGTTTCGACGCTCATCAACACCGACGAGGGAACGATGCACTTTCAGGAGTACTGGGTCCACCACCGGGCCGAGCCCGCCGTCCGCGACGTCGAATTCCGCGGCGCTGACGACGCGCGCATCACCGACGCCGTCGCCGACGCCCTCGCAGACCCTGTCGTCGTCGGCCCGTCAAATCCCGTCACGAGTATTGGCCCGATGCTCGCGCTCGACGACTTCGCCGACGCCCTCGCGGACACTCCGGTCGTCGCCGTCTCGCCGTTCGTCGAGGAGACCGTCTTTTCGGGACCGGCCGCCGACCTCATGGCCGGTGTCGGCTACGACCCCTCGACCGCTGGCGTCGCCGACGCGTACCCGTTCGCGGACGCGTTCGTTCTCGACGACGAGGACGGCACCGACCTCGACAGACCGGCCGTCAGAACTGACACCCGAATCGACGGGGCGGAAGACGCCGCTCGCGTCGCCAGCGCCGTTGCTGACGCGCTCTCGGAGGTCGCGTGATGTTCTCGCCGCGCGTCGCAACCGCGAGCCTCAGCGGTGAATCTGACGCCGCGTGGGCGCAGGCGGCCGCCCCGCACGTCGGCGCGGTCTTCCTCGGCGGTATCGCGCTCGACGACACGTCCCGAGCGGCCGCCAGCGAACTCGTCGCCCGCGGGCGCTCCGAGTTCCTTCCGGACGACCCGTTCGCGTTCCTCGACGACCAACTCGCCGCGCTGGACGGCAAAGACCTGTTCGTCGCCGTCAACGTCCGAGCCACGGCCTCCGAGCCGATTCGTCGAGCCGCCACGCTGTGTGCCGACCATGGTGCAGGAATCGAACTGAACGCCCACTGCCGACAGGAGGAACTCCGCGCCGTCGGTTGCGGCGAGACGCTCCTCCGCGACGCCGACAGACTGACTGCATACGTCGACGCGGCCGTCGACTCGGGCACTCCCGTCGGAGTCAAGGTCCGCGCCGAAGTCGAGGGCGTTGACCTCCCGTCGCTCGCAACGCGAGTTGCCGACGCCGGGGCGGACTGGCTCCACATCGACGCGATGGACACGGAATCCGTCGTCGCCGACGTCGCCGACGCCGGGACGGACCTCTTTCTCGTCGCCAACAACGGCGTTCGGGACCGAGAGACAACCCGAGAGTACCTCGAATACGGCGCTGACGCAGTGAGCGTCGGTCGGCCGAGCGACAACCCCTCCGTCCTCCACCGGGTCAGGACCGCCGTTGACGACTGGTTCGCCGGCAATCGCACCGGGACACCACGGTCCGACGACGAGGTGTTCGTCTGATGGCACCAACGCCGGTCACCGACCGCGGATTCGGTCCCGCCCGCCACGCGGAACTCGCGCTGTTGCTCGAAGTCGCTGGGACTCCGAAACCGGGAAACGTAGACCGCCGCCACGACCTCCCGGACCTCCACTTCGAGCACTTCCTGACCGGCGCTGTCGGGTCAGCCGAGGGACTCAGTCTCGCTGAATCGGGCGCACCAGTCGGTACGGCGTTCGAGACCGCGGTCGCCGGAATGAGCAGACAGGGCGGCGGAAACACGCAGTTTGGCTGTCTCCTGCTTCTCGTCCCGCTCGTCGAGGCGGCCGCCGCGGGCGAACTCTCTCCCAACGGTGCGGCCGACGTCGCGGAAGCGACCACCATCGACGACGCGGTGAATTTCTACCGGGCGTTCGAGCACGTTGACGTGGCCGTCGGCGACGCGCCCGACGCCGCCGCCGACCTCGACGTTCGACGCGGCGGCGACGCCGAACCGGCGCTCAGAGACCGCGGATACACGCTGTACGACGTGATGGAACTCAGCGCCGACCGTGACGCCAACGCCCGCGAGTGGACCGGGGGGTTCGCCCGAACCTTCCGCGCGGCCGACGCGATACGTGCTGACGACGGCCCGGTGACAGACCGCGTGGCACGGGCGTTTCTCGACCTGCTCGCCGAGGAACCCGACACGCTCGTCGTGACGACCCACGGCGAGTCGGTCGCCCGCGACGTGATGGCCCGCGCCGCCGACGCTTCGACGCTCGCCGAAGCCGGCGAACTCGCCGCGGACTTCGTCGCAGACGGCATCAATCCGGGAACGACCGCCGATATCGTCTGCGCGGCGACGTTCGTCGCGCTTGAGCGGGGGGTGCCGCTGTGAGCGACGAGCAACTCGGCCCGACCGAGACGTCCGACACCTGCACCGACTGGCCCGTCGAACTCCGCGGTGTTACCGAGTCTGTCGTCGCCACGCTCGGCCCGAACGACCTGTGGAACTTCGCGGCACTCGGGCTTCACGCGTCCGACCCCGACGCGTCGGCAGACGACACGGATAGTGTCACCGCGACGACGTGGGGGAACACCCGAACGCGAAGAAACTTCCACAGACAGGGCGGCGGCGTCGTCCAGTTCGTCACCGACCCGCGGGACTTCGTCGCGGCCGCGATGACGATTACCGAGTCCGAGTCGCCGGTCTTCGACTCGGCCGACGCGTGGGTCGAAGTCGAGGTATCGATGGTCGATTCGGGTGAAGACGGCGGGACGCGGTGGGAGACGTGGGAACTGACCCCCGTCGAAGCCGGGATTACGCAGACCCGCCCGTACACCATCAACCGCGGGTTCGGAGCCGTCATCGACGCGACGGTCGCCGCCTCCCGACTCGACGTTCCCGCATTCGACACCGACGAACTGCTCTCTCGACTCGTCTACTTCGCGGAGACGGTCGAGAAGTGCGGCGGCCCGAAAGAGCGCGAAGCGTTCGCACGAATCGACGAGTTGACCGGTTGGCGCGAGCGGGCGTCGGAGCGACGGAACGAATCGTTTTAGTGTTCGTCCGGGGAAATCTCCGACATGGCAATCAAGCCCAAGTACGTCAAGCAGCTTGGTAACACCCTGCTGGAGCGTTACCCGCAGGCGTTCAACACGGATTTCGAGACGAACAAAGACAGCGTCGAGCAACTGACCACCGTCGAATCGAAGGGCGTCCGCAACCGCATCGCCGGCTACATCACCCGCAAGAAGGGCGGCCAGACCGCGTAATTACGAAGCAGACGATTCTCTCTGCGATTCATCTTCTCACCGTGTCCGAGAGCGGACGCGCTTTTCGACCCTGCCGACCACTCGCACGTTAGATACCGTTTAGTCGCTCGTCGCGTGATGCTCAGCTATGCGCGTTATCGGCCACCGTGGTTGCCCCGCTATCGCCCCCGAGAACACCCTCGCCGCCTTCACCGCCGCCGCCGACCGACTCGACTGGGTCGAACTCGACGTTCGGCGGTGCGCCAGCGGCGAACTCGTCGTCTTCCACGACGAGACGCTCGACCGCCTCTCCGACGAGACTGGCCCCGTCGCAGAAACCCCGCTTTCGGACCTCCGCACAGTGCGAATCGACGGCACCGACGAGGCGATTCCGACGCTCGCCGACGTGTTCGAGGCGCTTCCGGACCGCGTCGCCGTCAACGTCGAACTGAAAGAACGCGGTCTCGCGTTGGACCTCGGTTCCATCGTCGCCGACGTGCCGAACGAGGTGTTGGTTTCGTCGTTCGACGGAGACGCGCTCCGTGACGTGTGCGAGGCGACCGACCTCCCGGTCGCGTTTCTCTTTGCGACCGACTGGGAGGACTCGCTCGACATCGCCGCCGACCTCGGTTGTAGGACCATCCACCCGTACTACGAACTGCTCACTGCGGACCGCATCGCCGAGGCACACGACGCGGGGTTCGAGGTCAACACGTGGACGGTCCCCGACCGCGAGGCGGTCACGGAACTCCGTGAGCGGGGTGTCGATGGCGTCGTTATCGACGACCCAGCGTTCGCGGAGTGAACTACTGGCACTAACTATCAAAACCGAGCGTCGCCGCGGAACGCCTGAAACGCCGTCTGGTCCCGTTTCACGCCGAGCGCGAACGAGGCGAAGCCGACGACGATACACCCCCCGACGGCGACATTCGGAAGGGCGCTGTTGGGGAGGTAGCCGTTCGTTATCCCGAGTTCGACGCAGGTGCCGACGAAGACGGCGGCGAGCGCCGCGGAGACGAAGTCGGGTTCCCCCTCGTCGGCGTAGTGTGCGGCGACCGCGACGACGGCGAAGCCAGTGAGACCGACGTTGAGAAACAGCCAGACGGGCGGGGGTTGGACCATTGGTGGACGGTCAAACGTCGGACGAAGGCGTAAGTGTTCGGCTCGAGGTATCGTCGAATCGACTCAGAACCGGTCAACACGCCCCGACGCGGCCCACGCGTCGGTCGGTGCGCCCGAGGGAACGCGACGGGCACAGCCCGTCACCGAGTCGAGGCGGCCGGCGTACTGCCAGCGCTTGTCGGTCCACGTCTCTCCGTCGTCCGCGGCGGCGGCCGCCGCGGCGACTGTCTGGTCGTGGATATGCGCGCCGACGGCCGCGACGATGGCCGCCGCTTCTTCCGGGTCCGCGTCGTCGGGAATCGACAGTCCCGAAAGCAGGTCGTCGGTCATAGCGGGATGTTGCCGTGTTTCTTGTCGGGTTGGGACTTCCGCTTCGATTTCAGCATCCGAAGGTCCGCGATGAGACGACGCCGGGTCTCGCCGGGTTCGATAACGTCGTCGATGAAGCCGCGGTCGGCCGCAGTGTACGGGTTTGCGAACTCCTCGCGGTACTCCTCGATGAGTTCGTCGCGGCGTTCGTCGGGGTCGTCGGCCGCTTCGAGTTCGTTCCGGTAGAGGATGTTGACCGCGCCTTGCGGTCCCATCACGGCGATTTCGGCGGTCGGCCACGCGTAGTTCACGTCCGCGCCGAGGTGCTTCGACGCCATCACGTCGTACGCGCCGCCGTAGGCCTTGCGCGTGATGACCGTCATGAGCGGGACCGTCGCCTCGGAGTAGGCGTACAGGAGCTTCGCGCCGTGGCGGATGATGCCGTTGTGTTCTTGGTCGGTTCCGGGGAGGAAGCCGGGCACGTCCACGAACGACAGAACCGGGACGTTGAACGAATCGCAGAAGCGAATGAACCGCGCGGCCTTCTCGGAGGCCTCGATGTCGAGCGTCCCGGCGTTCATGCGCGGCTGGTTGGCGACGATACCGACCGAGTGGCCGTCGAGACGACCGAAGCCGACGACGATGTTCTTTGCGAAGTCCTCTTGGACGCCGAAAAAGGACCCTTCGTCGAGCACGCCGTCGAGCACGTCGTGGATGTCGTAGGGCTTCCGTGGCTGGTCGGGAACGACCTCCGCGAGTTGGTCATCGACGCGGTCGGGTTCGTCCCACGGTTCGACTCGCGGCGGGTCCTCGACGTTGTTCTGCGGGAGGTACGAAAGCAAGTGGCGAATGTCGTCGAGCGCCTGCTCTTCGGTGTCAGTAGCGAAGTGGGCCACCCCGCTCGTCGAGGTGTGAGTCGTCGCACCGCCGAGTTCGTCGAAGGTGACCTCCTCGCCCGTGACCGTCTTGATGACGTCCGGACCGGTGATGAACATGTGACTCGTGTCGCGGACCATGAAGGTGAAGTCCGTCAGCGCGGGAGAGTACACTGCACCGCCGGCACAGGGTCCCATAATCGCCGAGATTTGGGGGATGACGCCCGACGCCTCGGTGTTGCGGCGGAAGATTTCGCCGAAGCCGCCGAGGGACTGGACGCCCTCTTGAATCCGGGCACCGGCGGAGTCGTTCAGGCCGATGACCGGCGCGCCGACTTCCATCGCCTTGTCCATCACTTTACAGATTTTCTCGGCGAACACCTCACCGAGCGACCCACCGAAGACGGTGAAGTCGTGGGCAAAGACGAAGACGGTTCGACCGTCTACCTTGCCGTAGCCGGTGACGACGCCGTCGCCCGGAAGTTTCGTCTCTTCCATCCCGAACTTGTGGTTCCGGTGGGTTCGGAACTGGTCGAATTCTCGAAACGTTCCGTCGTCGAGGAAGTAGTCGATGCGCTCGCGGGCGGTCATCTTGCCCTTGTCGTGTTGGGAGGCGATTCGGTCTTCGCCCCCGCCTTTCAGCGCTTCCTCGCGTTTCTCGCGGAGTTCGTCGATCCGGTCTTCCATCGTCATGCCAGACCACCTTCGCTCATTGAAACATCGGTCCGCAGTCCGGGGTCAAAGGAGTTCCGCAATCCGGCAACCCTTACTTCGACAGTTGACGTATAAACACCCGAACAATCATCACAATTGAGCGGCGCGAACGCGGTCGCACCGGGGGTCGTCGTAGTGGGGGGTCAGGAGAAGGGCGACGAAGCAAAAACAGAGCGCGTCGGACGGACGACGGACTCGAAGGGGCCAGAGTCGCCGGCTCAGACCACCGAATTCGGCTGGCGGAGACCGAGGAACGCGGCGACGCTCGCAACGACGGTGAGGCCTACAGTCGGCCAAAACCCGATGTTGGTATCCACACCGAAGTGCGTCAAGAGCGTGAAGACGAGAAACAGCGGGAGGACGACGCCGACGGCGAAGAGCCACGGTGTGCCGAGACGGCGACCGAGACTGCCCGCTCCCGAGGAGAACTCCTCGATTGCGTCGCGGCCCATCACCCAGCCGACGAAAAGCAGGAAGGCAACGAGACCCGTGGTCAGGAGGATGTTCACGAGCGTCCCGGCGACGAAGCTGAAGATACCGGGGTTGAACGCGCAGACCGTCCCGGTTACGGCCACGATGCCAGCCATCCCGAGGACGGCGGCCCGCCGCGAGACGCCGTATTCGTCCACGAGGAACGCGACCGGGATTTCGAGCATGCTGATGGAACTCGACAGCGCCGCGAGCGTCACGACGGCGAAGAACGTCGTGGCGATGAGCGTTCCCGCGGGGAGTTGCGAGAATGCGCCCGCGAGACCGACGAACAGTGCGCCGGGACCGGTCCCGGTCGCGGTCGGGTCGATGCCCTGCGAGAACAGAAGCGGGAAGACAACGAGACCGGTGATGACGCCGACACTGGTGTTGAGAACGGCGATGGCGCTTCCGTCGAGGGGGAGCGACCGGTCTTCGCCGAGATACGACGAGTAGGTAACCATCGTTCCCGCACCGAGCGAGAGCGTAAAGAGCGCCTGACCGGCGGCCGGGCCGAGGATAGCAAAGAAGTTCTCGGTGATGACGGAGGGGTCAAAACGGAGGAAGAAGGCGTATCCGGCGGCCGCGTTCGGTTGCGTCGCGGCCCACCCCGCGAGCGCGAGTAGGAGCACGAGCACTGCGGGCATCATCACTTTGGTGCCGAGTTCGATGCCCTTGCGGATGCCTGCGAGGACGATGAGTCCGGTCAGTCCGAGGAAGAGGAGATGAAAGAGTGCGGCATCGGTGCCAGCGGAGACGCCGCCGAAGTACTGTCCGGGATTAGTGAAATACGCCGGATTACCGCCGAGGACGGCGGCCCCGCTTTCGAGGAGGTACCGCAGAATCCACCCACCGACGACGCTGTAAAACGAGAGCAGTGATAGACCAGTGATAACAGAAAACGCGCCGACGAAGCCCCACCGTTTCGACCCCGAGAGTTCCCGTAGTGCGCCGACTGGCGATTTATTCGCTCGCCGACCGATGACGAACTCGCCGAGGAGCCCGGGAACACCGACGAGGAGGACGATGCCGAGGTAGACGACGAGGAACGCGCTCCCCCCGTTTTCGGCGGTCTGCCACGGGAACCGCCAGATGTTCCCGAGTCCGACCGCACTGCCGACGGCGGCAAGGATGAACCCAAGCCGTGTTGCCCATGTTTCTCGTGCCATTGACACCCATTGACAGCCCATGATTAAAATGACTTTCGAACCGACGAAACGTCACCCGAGAAATTTAACGGTTTTAGGTGTTGTGTATCCAAAAAACACCGTCAATTATTCAGAAATAATCTGTCACCACTAACGATTCCTAAGCAGTCGAAAAACGTGATTGTTCGCCGTTTCAGACCGGAAGCGGCGGCGGGACAATAGCCGGGTCGCTACCGACGAACAACGTTTCGAGGCCGAGTGCCAGCGTCGCCACGACCGCCACGATAACGAGCGTGCGGGCGATCCAGAGCCACGTGAGACCGACGCCTTCGCCGAGTCCGCTTCCCTTCAGCAGTTCATCGACTGCCGGAGCGCCGTAGACCCACGCCGCGAAGACGAGGATGCCGAGCACCGAGAGGGGAAGCAGAAGTTTGTACGCGAGAGTGTCGAACCAGCCGAGCCACGCCGAGTCGAGCGCCGATGGGACGCCCAAGAGGAAGATGAAGCTTCCGAGGCCGACTGCCATCTGCGGGCGACTCACGTCGTAGTTGTCGATGGCCCACGAGACGACCACCTCGAGGAGGCTGATTGCGGACGACAGCGCCGCGATGAGGACCACCGCGAAGAAGACCAGACCGATGATTTGGCCGCCTGGGATGTCGCCGAACGCGCCAGCGACGCTGATGAACACCGCACCCGCGCCGCTCGTGTTGGGGTCGATACCCTGTGCGAACAGGAGCGGAAGCACGACGAGACCGGCGAGGATGCCGACGAAACTGTTCAGGAAGACGATGGTGATACCGTCGCCGAACAGGCTCTGGTCGCCGTCGATATAGGACGCGTAGGTAATCATCGCGCCCATGCCGAGCGACAGCGAGAAGAACGCCTGCCCGACGGCGAACGGAACGATGTCACCGAAGTTCTCTGCGAGCGCGTTGAAGTCGGGCGAGAGGAAGTAGGCGTACCCCTCAGACGCGCCGGGGAGCGTGAAGGCGAACACGGCGAGGATGCCGAGGATGACGATGATACTCGGAACCATCAGTTTGGTCGCCTTCTCGATGCCGTCTTCGATACCGGCCGCGACGATACCGACGACGAGCACCATGAAGACGGCGTGAAGTCCGAGCGCTTCCACGCCGGCCGACACCTGACCGAAGTACTCTGCCGGTGCGGCGAAGTACGCGCCGGTCAGACTCCCACCGATGTATCTGAGGACCCACCCGCCGACGACGCTGTAGTACGAGAGAATCCAAAAGCCGGTGAACAACCCGAGTGCGCCGACGACTCGCCACTCTTTGTATCCGAGTTTCTCGAAGGCGCTGATGGTGTTGAGGTTGGTTTTCCGTCCGATAACGAACTCGGCGAGGATGGCCGGAAGGCCGATGCCGAGTGCCGCGATGAGGTAGAGAATCAGGAAGGACGCCCCGCCGAACTGGGCGGTCTTGAATGGGAATTGCCAAATGTTCCCGAGACCGACCGCGCTACCGACAGCGGCGAGAATGAAACCCGCCCTGGTTGCCCACGTTTCACGTTCGCTCATATCTATCACCCTCTTGCTGATGTGGGTGTGATAAATGATGCGGTATGCAGTCGCATATCGGAGGAAAAATCAACACATTTCTTCAACCCACTATATATGTTAGTACGTTCGTCCGAATATAGATGTGATATATCCTCTATTTTCTAACGGGTGTCGTGTTTGTGATTCGTTCACTTGGGCCGTAAAAATTTGCGCGCGCCAAAACGCAGTGCCCGCTCGACGCGGTACGTTTCGTCTCAGGCCTCGCCGTAGACGGGGACTGCGGCACCGCTCGTCACCGACGTGGCATCCGAACAGAGAACCAGAACCGTCCGGGCGATTTCCTCGGGCGCAACCCACGCGCCGAAGTCGGCGTCCGGCATCATCTCGCGGTTCATCGGCGTGTCGATAACGCTCGGCATCACCGCGTTCGCGCGCACGACGCCGAGGTTCTCCTCGGCAATCGTCTCTGTCAGTAGCCGGACACCGGCTTTCGACGCGCGATAGATACCGTCGCCTTCGCCGCCTCCGAGCGACGAGCGGGCGGAGACGCTCACGATTGCTCCGCCCGTCTCGCGGAGGTGTGGAATCGCGTGTTTCGACGCGAGAAACATCGTCTTGAGGTTGACGCCGAAGAGGAAATCGAACGTCTCCGCGTCGGTTTCGTCGATTGGCGTGCCGCCGCGCCACGTGCCGGCGATGTTGGCGAGGTGGTCGATTCGGCCGAAGTCAGAGATAACGGCATCCACGACGCGAGCGACGTCGTCTTCGTCGGTGAAATCGCCCTCGTAAAAGCGAACCCTATCTGCGTCGAAAAAGTCATCTTCGTCGTCCGGTTCAACCACGTCTGCGGCCGCGACCGACGCCCCCGACTCGTGGAATGCGCGGGCGATTGCGCCGCCGAGCGCTCCGCTCGCACCGGTTACGACTGCGACCGTTCCATCGTAGTCAAATGATACGTCCATGTGTGCTGTTCGTACGCATGCAACATAATTCGGTCGCGGGAGGCACCTTCCGTCGGTCGGACCGGTACTCTCCTCTCGTTTCGTCTCTATCGCTCCGTCTTTCAACCGACCGCTCAGGGTGTGATGACCAACTTTCCGAGGAAACTATCTTCCATGACCGCTCGGTGAGCCTCGCCCGCTTCGTCGAGGTCGTACGTTCGCGCGATGTCGATTTCGAGGTCGCCCGCGTCCAGCAAGCGTGCCAATTCGCGGAGCGGAACGGCGAGTTCGGGCGTGTTGAACATGCTCATCAGCGTGATATTCAGGTCCTTGCCGCGAGCGGCCGACGAACGTTCGAAGCCGACCTGCGGGTCGTTCTCGCCGATGCCGACGACGCGGCCGCCGGTAGCGGCGACTTCGGCGTCGAACTGGAGGTACTCGTCGAGTCGGTGGTCGAGGGTCAACTCGACGCCGTCTCCCTCGGCGGCCGCTAGCACGGCCTCGGCGAGGTCGTCGCGTTCATAATCGAAGACGACGTCCGCACCGAGTTCGGCGACGCGTTCGTGGTATTCTGGGGCCGCCGTGGTGATGACGTGCGCGCCCGCCGCGTCCGCGAGTTGGACCGCGGCGTGGCCGACGCCGCCGGACCCGCCGTGAATCAACACCGTCTCACCGAGTTGCATCTCGCCGTGGTCGATGAGCGCCCGCCACGCGGTCACGCCGGCGACGCCCGCGCCACCCGCCGCAACGAGGTCGGTACCGCCGGCGAGTGGTGCGACGCGGTCGGTCGGGACGGCCGCGAACTCGGCGTAGCCGCCGTAGTGGTCCTTGCCGATTCCGGTCCCGATGACCGAGTCACCCGCCTCGAACTCGGTTACGCCCGGACCGACTGCCGTGACCGTTCCCGCCACGTCAACGCCCGGAATCATCGGCATGGCGAAGGGTTGGTACGACCCGCTTCGGAAGTACGTATCCACGGGGTTGACCCCGGCGGCGGCGACTTCGACGAGGACCTCGCCGGCGGTCGGTTCGGGCGTGTCGATGTCGTCTACTCGGAGTACGTCACGTCCACCGTGTTCGTGGAATCTGACTGCTCGCATGATTACAGAGAAGTTCTTATCCTACTACGTATTTTGCCTCCAGTATGGACCGAAATCTTGCGCCATGGCAAGGACGCGGTGGTCCAATGTACCTGTCTGAAAGGGAGTTATTGTCTCGGTTGTCTACAGAGGGAATTTCGACACCCGAAGACCTTGCAAACGGTAGGTACAGAGAGAACGTTATTAGAAACGGTTTTAGAATTAGACTCGCTCGTCGCTAATTTCGCCGGGAGAGCCCATCGCCACGTACTTGTCGTGGTTCTTCTCGATATTTTCACTGATCAGGCTCAGTGTATCTTGGTTCATTGCTGTTGCATTGTAGAATGCAACAGGTCAAAGAGTCTTCCCATCAGATTTGGCATCGTCCAGTCGTTCCTGAACGAAGATGAATGGGATTTAAGCGCGTGCCTTCCCCTCCCACGCATGGTAATGAAGCTTCACGAATACCAGGCGAAGGAGATCTTCGCAGAGGCTGGGATTCCGGTGCCAGAGTCCCACCTCGCGTCGTCCGTAGATGAGGTCATGGAGGCGGTCGATGAGATTGGATACCCCGCCGCTATCAAGGCGCAGGTACACGTCGGTGGGCGTGGTAAGGCCGGTGGCATCAAAATCGCCACAGACGAAGCCGAGGCCCGACAGGCCGCCGAGGACATCCTCGGAATGGACCTCAAGGGCTACACGGTGGGGAAAGTCCTCGTCGAGGCCGGCGTTGACTTCGAAAACGAACTGTACGTCGGTATCACGATGGACCGAAACGAGGGCAAGCCCGTCGCAATGGTCTCGACAGAGGGTGGCGTCAACATCGAGGAAGTCGCAGAAGAGACGCCCGAAGCCATCGCGCGCGAGCACATCGACCCCGCGTTCGGCCTGCACCCCTACCAGGCTCGTAAAATCGTCTTCGAGGCGGGCATCCCCCGCGACGTGGCCTTCGACGTGGCCTCGTTCCTCTCGACACTCTACGACCTCTACGAGGCCAACGACGCGTCCGACATCGAAATCAACCCCGTCATGATTACCTCGGACCGCGACGTGGTGGCCGCTGACGCCGTCATGAACATTGACGACGACGCGCTCTTCCGCCACGACGACCTCGCGGCGATGGAAGAAGACTCCTACGAGGACGAACTCGAAGCCAAAGCCGGCGAGTACGGCTTCGACTACGTCCGTCTGTCGGGTAACGTCGGTATCATCGGCAACGGTGCCGGGCTGGTCATGACGACGCTCGACCTCGTGGACTACTACGGTGGCACGCCCGCCAACTTCCTCGACATCGGCGGCGGTGCCAAAGCAGAGCGCGTGGCCAACGCGCTGGACATGGTCTTCTCGGACGAGAACGTCGATTCCGTCGTCTTCAACATCTTCGGCGGCATCACCCGCGGCGACGAGGTTGCCAAGGGTATCAACGAAGCGCTCGAAAGCTTCGACGAGATTCCGAAGCCGGTCGTCGTCCGCCTCGCGGGCACGAACGCCGAGGAGGGGATGGAGATTCTGAACACGGACCTCGTACAGGTCGAAGGGACGCTGGAAGACGCAGTCCAGCGTGCCGTCGAGAACGCACAGGAGGTGTCCCAATGAGCATTTTCGTTGACGACGACACGCGGGTAGTTGTACAGGGTATCACCGGTGGGGAAGGCAAGTTCCACACCCGACAGATGGTGGAGTACGGCACGAACGTCGTCGCCGGAACGTCGCCCGGAAAGGGAGGACAGGACGTTGACGGCATCCCCGTCTACGACACCGTCTCCGAGGCCGTCGAAAAGGAAGACGCCAACGCCTCCGTCGTGTTCGTCCCGCCGGCGTTCGCCGCCGACGCCATCTTCGAGGCGCTCGATACGGACCTCGACCTCGTCGTCGCCATCACGGAAGGCGTCCCGACGCAGGACATGGCCAAGGTCAACAAGCGCCTGTCGGAGACCGATACACGTCTCATCGGTCCCAACTGTCCGGGCATCATCACGCCCGGTGAGGCCAAACTCGGCATCCTCCCCGGAAACATCTTCGAGGAGGGTAACGTCGGTCTCGTCTCGCGCTCCGGAACCCTGACCTATCAGGTCGTCTCGAATCTGACCGAGCGCGGTATCGGCCAGACCACCGCCATCGGTATCGGCGGCGACCCAATCATCGGCACGTCGTTCGTAGACGCCCTCGAAGCGTTCGAGAACGACCCCGACACGCACGCGGTCGTCATGTGCGGTGAAATCGGCGGCGAAGACGAAGAGCAGGCGGCGAAGTTCATCGCCGAGAACATGGACACGCCCGTCGCTGGCTTCATCGCGGGCCGAACGGCACCGCCGGGCAAGCGCATGGGTCACGCCGGCGCTATCGTCTCCGGGTCCGGCACCGGCACCGCAGAGTCGAAGATTTCCGCCCTCAACGACGCGGGCGTCCCCGTGGGCGACACCCCGAACGAAGTCGCCGACCACATCGAAGACTTCCTCTAAGTCTTCGCTCTCTCACTTTTCGTTTACGCGCGTCCCACAGAGTCTACAACGACCGCTCCCGGACGCGTTCGGCGCGCCGCACGCTTCGCAGACGACCACCCGTTGGCGCGATTTTTCCTGTGCACGGTGGAGGAACGTCGTCGGGTCCAGCGACGTCCCTGTCGGGCCTGCGTCCTCGTCGAGCCTGTCGAGGACGCGTTCGACGAGCGCACCGTCCCGCATAGCGTCGAGTACGCGAACGAAGCCGACGAACATGAGCGACGGCGCGAGGATACAGAATCCCGCAACAAGAAGGCGGAAGCCAATCTCCATGTGGCTTGCTAGCTCTACACAACTATGTGGTTGACGCTCGTCTTCTGGAAGTCGTTTTCTATAGTAGCGACCTTCCGCCGAGAGGACTGCTATACGATACCAATATTATCTGAGATGATATTCGGGGACGCGGATTTATAGACGTTATTCCGGTCGGTTCATTTAATGGTCGATAATATCGTTGAAGAGGCCGAAGAACGGCTTCCTGACGCGATTACAGAGAGCTACATGCGTCGGCTCGTCGCCGCGATGCTTCTCGTTTCTGTCCTCGTTTCTGGTGTCGGAATCGTTCAGTATCAACAGACGGCATCGAGCATCGACGAAGACGCCCGCGCCGACCTCCTCACCGAGGCCGAACGCGAGGCGTTACAGGTGGACTCGTGGTTCGAAGAACACGAGCGTCTCGCCAGCATCGTCGCCGCCGACCCATCTGTTGGCAGTACTATGGAAGACCGGTCTTCGACGGCGCTCGCACAGGCGAAATCCGACATGCCGTCGGATGTCGTGGCGCTCCACTTCGTCAACACCGAAACGACCGAGGTCCTCGGTTCGTCCGAGGACGGGACCGTCGGCACGACACTCTTCGAGAGCGGCACGCTCCCGCTCCCTGAACGCGCCGACCTCTCCGACGACGGCGTCGAACGAACCACCGTCTTCGTCAAAGACGGGGTTGCCTACATGGGCTTTGTCGCCCCGCTTCCGTCCATCAAACCCCGCGCAGTCGTTCTCGTCGCCGAGGCGTCGTCTCTCGGCTCTGCACTCGACGGGAGTCGTCTCGAAGGAGGATTCACGCAACTCGTGACCGAAAACGGGACCGTCTTGTACGACGGCGGCGGTGGCGCGTCGAACGTCGCGTACCCCGCGGCAGACGCCACATCCCTTGACGGCGCTTTCGCTGGCGAGACGGGCGTGGCTCGACTCTCGCCGGTCGAAGGATTCGTCTCCTCGCCGCACGTCGTCGCGTACGTGCCGGTTCGCGGCGGTGACGTGCTTCTCCTGCACGCCCCCGCGAGCAGTGTCTTTTCGCTCTCGCGGAGCGTCGGCTTCCAGATTGCCACGCTTCTGTTTCTCTTTATTGTCGGTCTCGGTGCGTTCGCGTTCATCATCCGCGGAAACACGGCGATACCCCTCGTCAACCTCGCATCGACCGTCTCCGAACTCCGCAACGGCGACCTCGACGTCGAACTCGAAACGACCCGCGACGACGAGTTCGGACAGGTCGTCCGCGGCATCGACAACCTCCGGAACGACCTTCGAGACCAACGCGCCGATGCCCGCGAGTACAGCGACGCTATGGCTCGCGCCGCCGACGGCGACCTCTCCGTTCGACTCCCGACCGACTCGAATAGCCGCGATATGACGCTCGTCGCCGAGGGTTACAACGAGATGATGGACGACATCGAACAGACCGTCGGAACCGTCAAAGCGTTCGGCGAGGACGTCACACGCCTCGCCGACCGCGTCGCATCGCGCGCCGAGGACGTGTCCACCGCGAGCGAGGAGGTCTCGGGGTCCATCCAGCAGATTTCCGAGGGTGCCAGCGAACAGACAGAGAGCCTGCTGGCCGCGGCCAACGAGATAAACGACCTCTCGGCGTCGATTCAACAGATCGCCTCGTCGGCCGACGAACTCGTACGTCTGACCGAGGAAGCGGAAGCACGCTCGCGTGACGGCCAGTCCGCCGCGACCGACGCGCTCGGCGATATCGACGCGGTTCGCGCCGAGACCGAAGCGACCGTCAGCGAGGTCAACGAACTCGACGAGCGCCTCGAACAGATCGAACAGATTGTCGAGGTTATCACGGAGATTGCGGAACAGACGGACATCCTCGCGCTCAACGCGAACATCGAGGCGGCCCGGGCGGGCGAGGCCGGCGAAGGCTTCGCCGTCGTCTCCAACGAAGTCAAGCAGTTGGCACAGGAGACGAAATCCTCCGCGGCGGACATCGAAACGCTCGTCGAAGAGATCGAGAGCCAACGCGACGCCGTCATCACTCGAATCGAACGGATGCGCGCGCAGGTCGAAGAGAGCGCGACCTCCGTCGATGAGGCGCTTGCGTCCTTCGACGGCATCGTCGAGCGGGTCGAAGAGACGACCGCGAGCGTCCACGAGATTTCGGACGCGACGAGCAGTCAGGCCGACTCCTCACAGGAGGTGCTGTCGATGACCGACGAGATTGCAGGTATCTCCGAGGAGACCACCGCCGAAGCACAGACCGTCTCCGCGGCCGCAGAACAGCAAACCGCCGCGCTCGACGGCGTGAATCAGGACATCCGCGAGCTTTCGACGAACGTCAACCACCTCGACGACCTCCTCGACGCGTTCGAGGTCGGAACCGACGGCGGAAGCCAGTCACAGACACAGCACTCGGAATCAACCGCTGACCACCCCGACGAACACGGCGAACAGGTACAATCGCCGGCGGACGACTGACGATGCACGTCGCCGAGATTATGACCGAGGAGGTGGCGACCGCCGATGCGAAAGACAGTCTCGCCGACTGCGCGCGGACGATGCTCAGCGAGGGCGCGGGTAGTGTCGTCGTCGTCGATGGCGACCGCCCCATCGGTATCGTCACCGAATCCGACATCCTCCGGGCCGGCATCGAGGCGGACGAACCGCTCTCTGCGCTTCCGGTTCGCGCGAACATGTCGAGTCCCATCAAGTGGGTCCGTCCGGGGTTGTCAACTCGCGTCGCCGCAGAAAAGATGCGCGAGGAGCGCGTGAAGAAACTCGTCGTGGTCGAAGACATGGAGATGGTCGGTATCGTGACGGTGACCGACATCGTGTTCCGCCTCTCGGACGTCGCACAGGACATCGGCGACGTCGTCGGACTCCGAGAAAAGTGGGACTCCGACCGCCGGTTCAGATAGGTGCCAGTCACTTTCGCCGAAGAATTCATACGAGTCTCTCGTCTCTACAGTGTCACGTGGAGAAGCAAATAGCGTCGATTCGAGACCGCATCCGGTCGGGTCTCGAACACGCGGTGGCGGCAGACCACACCCCGCACGAGATCGCCGCGAGCTTTGCGTTCGGCGTGTTCGTCGTGGCGATGCCGACCGCGGGAACCGCGTTCGCGCTGTTCGCACTCGTCGCGTACTTCGTCGAGCGCGCGAACAAGCTTGCACTCGCCGCCACGCTCGTCGTGTTCAACCCACCGGTCAAGTGGGCCGTCTACGGCGCGAGTTTCTGGCTCGGGTCGTATCTCCTCGGCCCAGTCCCCGGTGTCTCGGCCGCCGACGTGTCTCTCGACGCCGGGTTCGACATCGTGCTTCGCCAACTGCTCGGGAATACGGTTCTCGCCGTCGTGCTCGCCATCGTCGGCTACGGTCTCGTCCTGCAACTCGTGTCCGTCTACTGTAACCGGTCCGAACGACTCGGCGCGATTCGCGCTCCGGCCGACGACTGAGCGACGCTAGCGTCCGGTCGGCAACCGCGTCACCCGCCTTCGAGAAACACCGGGGGAGCCACAGACTGTTCGGAACCACTCGGCGGGGGGTACTCTGTGGTCAGGGCACCGCAGTCACCGAAACGTCGTTCGCAGGGCCGCCGTCGGGATGTCAATCGGTGTATGTCTTGAACTCGTAGCCCCACGTCACGTTGTTCGACCCTCGTGGCGGGGGGCTATCGTACGTCACCGAGACGGTATCCGCCCCCTTGTCGGAGACGTAGAAGGCTCCGGCGGCGTCGGCGCTTTCGGCCCACACGTGGGCGAGTTCCGCGTTGCCGTCGAGTTCGTGCGGAATCTCGAACCGTACTGTACCGTCGCCGCTGGTCGTATAGGTTCCTGACACTGCAGTCTGATAGCCGAAGTTCTCCCGTACTACGTTCGACTCGCCGTCGCTATCGAGACCGGACGCGAGGTCGTTGCCGACGAACTTGCAGTCCGTCGAGTCGATTTCGTTGATATCGGCACCGCTGGTGTTGACGAACTGGTTCTGTGCGACGACGACACCGGCCGTTCGGTACACGAGTACCGCGTCGTTGTCACCGTTGACGACGGTGTTCCCCGTGACGAGTCCGCCCCCGCGGACGAGCAGGCCGCGGTCGGTGAACGTCCTGAAATCGTTGTTCGATACGAGGTTCCGTCGGCCGCCGACGGCGACGACGTAGGAACCGTCTGTGTTGGAGACGGCGTTTCCGAGCACGCGAACCGTTCCCGAAACCTCGCTTGCGAGGAGTGCGACACCGGCCACGTCGTCGATTCGGTTGTTCGAGAACTCGAGATCGGTGATTTCGCTAGCGCCCAGTTCTTCGATGATGACGGCGTTGGTTCCGCAAGACCGCATCTCGTTTCCGGTGATTGTGATGTTGTCAACAACGTGTCCGTCGGGGATGCGAAATCGGAACACGTTCGAGTCAACGTTGCTGAAGTCACACCCGGATATCGTGAGCGAATCGATGGTCGAGATGTTGTCGTAGAAGTCGATTCCTCGACCCGCAATCTTCCGGAAGTGGCACCCATCGACGACCAGCATCTCGGGGTCGCCGCGGTTCTTGATGGCGTCGCTTGAGAGTCCCCGAAACTCGCAGTCTCGGACGATGGTCGATTCCGCGCCGGATATGATACTCCCGTTCGCGTTCACGAAGCGGTTGCCGTCGAACTGAACTACGCCGCCCACGTGCACGTCGGCGTCGTTACGGTAGTACTCGTTCGATTGGAACGTGATGAGCCGAGGCAGACCGTCCTCGCGGTTGCCACCGACAGTCGTCCCGTGGTTTCGAAGCTGGTGGAAGACGCTGTTTCGAACGTGGATGTTCCGGACCGCGTCGACGAGCGAAACACCGTACCCGACGCCGCCACCGTCGTAGCCGATGTCGTACATCTCACAGTTCGAGACGGCAGAGAAGACCGTCGAGATGTAGGCGACACCGGCGTAGCCGAGGTCGTGCATCTTGCAGTTCTCGACGAACACGCGGTTCGCATACGTTGCCGTGACACCCGACCGGTAGGCGTTCTGGTCGCTCCCGATGAACTCCATGTCGCGCACGACGACGTCTGAGACGGCGTCCAATCCGTGAACGACCGCGTCGTCCGAGGTACGATAGAAGTCGAGTAATCCACCTTCGGAGACTCTGAGGCGGTCGCTCTCTCCATCGACGGCGGACAACTGATGAATCTCCCCGTAGGGCTGGTTTCGGTAGGCTGTCGTCCGGTCGGAGGTTATCAGCACTAACTGCCCCTCATCGAACTGCGATGCGTCCACCACGGAGACGGAGTCGTCCCCCTCTTCGAGGTCCGCGGTGATTCGCGTCTCATAACCCCGCTCACCAGAGACCGAGAACGCGACGTTCCCCGCGACTTCGATGGTCGTCTGGGTGCCCATCCCTTCGACTATCGTGCCCGAATCGAGTTCGATTTGCTCGGTCGCGACGTAGTGGCCGTCGTCGATAGCGAGTTTCGAGACGCCAGTGGCAACCGCAGACTGGACGACCGTCGAGAAGTCGTCGTCGCTGGCGATGACTTCGTCGCCGCCGTCTGCATGAATGGTGCCGTCGTCGTCTTTCCAGATGACGACATCCACGTTTCGAGACTCCGTAAGCAGGTGGTCGGTCTGTACGAGGGAGCCACGAAACGTCTCTTCGACTGTTGCGTCTTCGGCCTGTGAGCCGGTTGTCTCCCCCACCTGATTCGGTTCCCGTCTACCAGTGCCACCTCCCACGAATGCAGACCCAGTGAGTTCGAGCACCTCTCTCCGCAAGAACTCAAGTGTGTTAGTCATAGTCTAGGTAATGTGGCATAGAATGTCAATGTATTTAATGGAGTAATTAAGTACTATATATGAATCTCTATTTGGTCCGGAACGAACCGCCGTTGACCCGAGCGAAAAGACAGAGCGTGCTAGTTCCCGCGAACAGATATCCAGAGTCTGAGCGACTGGTCAGCGTTCGCACGGGTCGGGTTCGTCGGTGGGTCTCCCGTGTAGAGGAGATACACCACTCGCGCGTTAGTCGCCGGCTGGTTCGGTTCGAGGCGGTGGCGGATGCGGGCGGTTTCACCGGGAGCAACGTCTTCTTCGAACGTCCCCAATCGACGCTCTGAGACGACCTGCGCCTCGTTCGGCGTTCGGTTGACACGCTGGTACTTCGAGATGACGGTGTAGTTGTGCGGCTCACCCTCTTGGTTAGTCAACGTGACAACGACGGAACGCGACTCACCGACGGTGAAGTTCTGCGGAACGCTGTTGACGGTGTACGCTCCGGTTTCGTTCTCTCCGACGAGGTAGAACTCGGTGAACTCCTGTCCCGCAGTTTCTGACACAACCAGCGTTCCCGCACTCACAACGACGGCGACGAGTGCGACGACCACGAGCAGGTTCAAGACGACGTGACGGTGATTCGTCGCTCCATCGCTCTCGAAGCCGAACGGTGACGACGCGGTGACGACGAATTGGCTCTTAAGATGGTCGAAGGCGGGTGCGACGGCGACACCGCCCCGCTGTTCCGGGGGTAGTTGTGCCCGGCGGCCGAACGCAACGAGGAAGCACGTGCACGTCGCAACCGCGATGGAACCGAGTATCGGGAGAGGCTCCAATCCGAACGGTGTGAATTCGAGGACGAGAACGACGGAACCCACGAGGGCCGCACTGGCGATAGGCGTGAGCGCGGCTCGCTCCGCCGTAGAGATGATACCACCAGACGCAACCGATGCGGACGGACTCGTTTGCGCCTCGTTCTTCCTGTCGGAATCCGTGCGACGCTCGGGATACAGCGCGGCGATCAGTCCGTATCCGGGGACGAATGTCAGAAACGGGAGGACGACCCCTGCCCGCACTGGTGTCGGAGCGTCGGCGAAGACGACCAATGCCGAGACGAGGAGCGTTAGATAGATACCGAATACGATGTCGAGTGTCCACCGGCTAACTAGATTCGTCATCTGTCATGACCGGCAAGTTCTCGATAAATAATCCTTTCTACCAACCATGTGTGAAATCCACATCAGTGGAACGACACTCGGATAGAGAGCCACGCTACCGATTATTTACAAAGTAATATTTGACGCCGACAACCCGTTCTTGTTTAAACCATTTTCAAATGAACTATGAAATTTACTATGAATATCTCTGTATTTTGTATCCATTCATACGTATGGTGTTATCTTATTGATTGATTTACATCATCGGAATTTAATAAATAACCAATATATTAAACCCGATAGAATTAAGCAAGTGTGCGTTGGCAAACATCTATACACTACTCTATCGATGCCGAACTTACCTAACAGAGAGCGCATCTCGAAGTGGCTCGAACACAGACAACTCGACCGCGTCGCCGCCACTCTCGCGTTCGTCTTCGCCCTCCTTACCCTCCCGCTTCGCTTCGTCGTCCCACACATCTACACGACGACACTGCCCGTTACACTCGCCGTCGCCGCGGGCGTCTACCTCTGGACGACGAGACGCGAGGGCGAACTGGATTATCCGTTCCCGACGGTGTCCCAGACCGGCGGCGCGGTACTTGAGTCGCTCGTCCTCTTCGGCGTAGCCGGACTGTTCTCGATCGGTGCCGTCTGGGGTGAGCGGGCGACTGCCTTCTTCTACCTCGCCAGCGTCGTCGGCGCGCTCGTGTTGGTGCAAATCGTATTCGTCTCGGACCGGGCGCTTCGGCCGGGGGTCGTCCTCGTCGAACTGCTCGCTCTCTCGACTGCGGTTCGGTTCGTGGGGCTGTTCTCGGTCGCCGGATTCGTCGGCATCGACGTGTGGACCCACATGGAGTTCGTCGAGACCATTCGCAGTCAGGGAACGCTCAGCGTGCTGGAGACGAAGTACATCGCCGCGCCGTTGTACCACCTGCTCGTCAGTGCGGTCGCCGACACGGCGGGCGTCTCGCTTCGCAATGCGCTTTATGTCTCCGTCGGTGCCGTCGCGGTGTTCGCGTCGGTGTTCGTCTACTTCGGCGCGCGGCGCTTTCTCACTTCGCGCTGGGCGCTCTTTGCGACAGCGCTTTTTATGCTGAGTTCGCAGGTCGTGCGCTGGGGACTCAACCTCAAACCGACCAGTCTCGGGTTGGCGTTTTTCGTCCCCGCGATGGTCGTCCTCGTCCGAGTCTTACAGGATGATTTTCACGTGCACGACGTACTGCTGTTTTGCTTTTTTGCGGTCGCTATCACGGTCACCAACCAGGTGGCCGCATTTATTCTTCTCACGGTCGTCGGCGTCGCGCTCCTCACCCAACTCGTCGCCACGAGCGACCGGTTCGTACCCAGTTCGCAACCGACGAACACGGTAGGACTCTTCGCGTTCACCGGGGGCGTCATCACCTTCGACTGGAGTCTCACCCCGTACGGTGAGGGAACCTTTACGTCGGTCATGCTCCGACGACTCCGCGACACGCTGTTCGGCGGGGCGGACCGAGCGCTGGAGGTGTCGAGTTCGAAGAATGTCGCCTCGACCGCCGGAAGCGCGGACACGGCCTTCGTCGAGAAGATAATCGCATACATCGACGTCTTCGGATTCCTGCTGTTGCTCTGTCTCGCCGGGGTCGGCGGTCTCTATCTCCTGCGACGGCAACAGCGAAGCCACGCCGGAATCTTCCACCTCGGTACCATCTCGTTCATGGCGCTTTTCGTTCTCGTGCTCCCGATTCTCGGATTGAGCCTGTTCCTCCCCGGACGCTGGTACGCCTTTATGTACGTCCCGATGGTCGTCGGCGGCGCGCTCGGCGTCCGCCACGCCGTCTACCACCTCGACCCGCGGGTGACCGCCGCCGCGCTCGTCCTGTTGGCCGTCGCCGCCCCTGGAATCATGCTGGTCGCCGGACCGGCGACGCCGGACAACCCGGTCTTCGACTCGAAGCAACAGCGATACGCCTTCACTGAGTCGGAAGTCGATGCCGTCCAGACTATCGGGGACGTCACGAACGAGGAGACGCCACCGATATTCACCGACGCTCCCTACACGGCTGTCTTCAGGCGAACCGGTGCTCACCTCGCCGCGCAGATGACGGTTCCACCCGGCGAGTCCGCGACGGACGACCTCGTCGTCTACCGGTCGTACCAGACCTCTGGTGCGCCCCTACACACCGACTCGGCCCGGCTTGCGTCCGTCTCGCGCAGTCAGGTCTGCGGGCCAGCGCGGAACAAACTATATTCGAACGAAGACGTACTGTTGTGTCAGTACTGAGATTCTCCCGCGCGGCGAGGACGATAAGCGTCAGTGACTGTTTCGACTGGCCATCTTCGAACGTGCGGAGCGCCTGGATAACCTCGTAGCAGAGGCAGATGAACGTCGTGAGGATGAAAACAGGAGGCAAGAATCAGGAGCTCCGGGCCGACTGGAATCTGGAGGGACTGCATACCCGTAGTTGTCTCTCAACAGACGCACTGACTGAGCTGTGCCATCGGTTCCGCATTCCGTATCCCGACGGATACACACCCCGCCCACGTCGAGCGAAACTGCGAAGTGTCAGAAGGCGGGTTAAGGCAGATTTGGACCTCACTCGCAACGTTTCGCGTTGCTCGTGGGTTCAAATCTGCCGTGGTTGCGTCACACGACACAGATGCAAGTGACACAGAGGTCTCTCGCGGTCGTTGCGTCGAAGAGAAGTGGGTTGGGGCAGATTTGAACTGCCGGCCTCCTCCATGTCAAGGAGGTGTCATAACCAGACTAGACCACCAACCCGATGTGTTGCTGACATCGACCGAACTCCAAAACGTGGGAAGAGAAGTGGGTTGGGGCAGATTTGAACTGCCGGCCTCCTCCATGTCAAGGAGGTGTCATAACCAGACTAGACCACCAACCCGGTTACGGTGCTTCCCACGTCCGTTCGGACGTATCTCTCCGTTATCCGGGGTTACAATTTAAGCTTTCGAATCGGACCACGTGCGGCGATTCACAGCACAGCACGGCCTCACCGGCTAAGGCTCCAGATTGAGGTCCAAGAGGCGTGCGCGGAGCCGGCGATTTTCGCCGCCCCGACATGCTTAAGTCAGTGTACGAATTTGTACATCACGTCTCGAATACGTACACTGGTGATTACTAATGCAAGGTTATATCGAACGCGTCACTGGCGGGTCAGACCTCACCGTCGATGAGGCACGGGAGGCCGCACAAACCATCTTCGACGGTGCGACAGCGGCACAGATCGGCGCGCTGTTGACCGGACTTCGCGCGAAGGGGGAGACGGAAGCCGAAATCGCCGGCTTCGCGCAAGGCATGCGCGACGCCGCGTTGACTATCGAACCGTCTCGCGGCCCGCTCGTAGACACCTGCGGCACCGGCGGCGACGACTACGACACCATCAACGTCTCGACGACCAGCGCGCTCGTCGCCGCCGGGGCGGGCGCGGCGGTCGCAAAACACGGGAACTACTCTGTCTCTTCGTCTTCCGGAAGTGCCGACGTGCTCGACGTCGCCGGTGTGAACGTCGAAGCCGAACCCGAAGCCGTCGAACGGTGTATCGACGACAACGGTCTCGGGTTCATGCTCGCACCCGTCTTCCATCCCGCGATGAAGGCCGTCATCGGCCCGCGGAAAGAACTCGGTATGCGCACGATTTTCAACGTTCTCGGCCCGCTGACGAACCCCGCCGGGGCCGACGCACAAGTGCTCGGCGTCTACGACTCCGACCTCGTGCCGATAGTCGCCCGCGCGCTCTCTCATATGCCCGTCGAGCGCGCGCTCGTCGTCCACGGCTCTGGCATGGACGAAATTGCGCTCCACGACGCCACGACGGTCGCCGAAGTCACCGACGACGAGATTCTAGAGTACACGCTTACGCCGGCCGACCTCGGTCTCGAACAGGCCCCAATCGAGGCTGTCGCCGGCGGCACGCCAAAAGAGAACGCCCGCGACCTCGAAGGTATCCTGACCGGCGACGTAACCGGTCCGAAACGTGATCTCATCCTCGCCAACGCAGGGGCCGCGGTCTACGTGGCCGGTCTCGCGGACTCGCTCGAAGCGGGCGTCGATGTCGCCCGCGACGCCATCGACACCGGCGCGGCGAAAGCCAAACTCGACGCGCTCCGGGAGGCGTGAGATGGTCCGCGTGAAAGTGTGCGGCGTCACCCGTGAATCGGACCTCGAAGCCGTTGCCGCCGCGGGCGCGGACGCAATCGGCGCTATCTGTGACGTCCCAGTCGAGACACCCCGGGAAGTTACCCCCGACCGCGCCCGCGAACTGTTCGACGTCGCACCGCCGTTCCTCTCGACGACTCTCGTCACGATGCCAACGTCGGTCGAACAGGCGCGCGACCTCGTCCGCGACGTACAACCCGACGTGCTCCAACTCCACGCTGACTTCTCGGCCGACGAACTCGCCGCGGTCCGCGCCGAGGGCGTTCGGGCCGTTCCCGTCGTCGAAGCGACCAACGTCGAACGTGCACGCGCGCTCGCCCCCGCCGTGGACGCCATTCTCGTAGACACGCCCTCCGAGTCGGGTGCCGGCGGAACCGGGCAGACACACGACTGGGACGCTTCTCGGACGCTCGCGGCGGCCGTCGACGTGCCAGTGGTACTCGCCGGAGGCTTGACCCCGGCGAACGTCGCCGCGGCGGTTCGAACAGTCGAACCGTACGGCGTCGATGTCGCAAGCGGCGTCGAAGCGGCCGGCGGGGTCAAAGACCACGACGCGGTTCGCGCGTTCGTCGCCGAAGCGACGACCGCACACGAGAGTCCCGAGGACCACGACGAACACGAGGTGGTCGCGTGACGCGCCCCGAGACCTCGCGCGACGAGTTCGTCGAACTTGTCACCGACGCCACCGACCGAAGCACGTCGGCCCAGCGGTCCCGTGTCGGTGACGGTGCCGAACCAGTGGTGACACACCTCAGTTCAGCGCTCGACGTAGCTGTAGACCCGCTTGCCGCGTACACCGCGCTCGCCGACCGAAGCGACTACGGCTTTCTCTTGGAGAGCGCCGAGAAGGTCTCTTCGAGCGACCCGCAGGGCGCGTTTTCGTCGCAGACGACGACCGCGGACTCCCACGCACGCTTTTCGTTCGTCGGCTACGACCCCGAGGCAGTCGTGACGGTCGGCCCGGACGGCGTCTCGGTTTCCGACCTCGGTGGTCCCGCGTCCGAGTTCGTCACGGAACCCGACGGCGACGTGCTCGACTCCCTCCGCGGCGCACTCCCCGACCTGCCGCGCGTCAACTTCCCCGAAACCGACCGCCAGACGCTCACCGGCGGACTGGTCGGATTCCTCGCCTACGAGGCCGTCTACGACCTCTGGTTGGACGAAGTCGGCCGCGAACGCCCTGACACGGACGACCCGGACGCCGAGTTCGTACTCACGACGCGAACGCTCGCGTTCGACCACCGCGACGGAACCGTCCGACTGGTCTGTACGCCCGTCGTCCGCCCCGAAGACGACCCTGGAGTAGTCTACGATTCGGTCGTCGCGGAGGCCGAGCGGGTCGCAGAAACGCTGTCCGCCGCTGACGAGCCATCGCCCGGCGGGTTCGAGCGAACCGGCGAGGAGGCCGGGTCGCGCGAATCGTACGAGGCCGCAGTTCGGAAAGCCAAAGAGCACGTCCGCGACGGCGACATCTACCAGGGTGTTCTCTCTCGAACCCGAACACTCCGCGGACAGGTTGACCCCGTCGGCCTGTACGCCTCACTCCGCGATGTTAACCCGTCGCCGTACATGTTCCTGCTCAGACACGGCAACCGGCACGTCATCGGTGCCAGCCCCGAAACACTCGTCTCTGTCCGCGGCGACCGCGTCGCCGTCAACCCCATCGCGGGGACGTGCCGGCGCGGAAGCGGCCCGGTCGAAGACCGCCGACTCGCCGGTGAACTCCTCGCAGACTCGAAAGAACGCGCCGAACACACCATGCTGGTTGACCTCGGTCGCAACGACGTTCGGCGGGTCTCGCAACCCGGGAGCGTTCGCGTCGATGACTTCATGAGCATCATCAAATACAGCCACGTCCAGCACATCGAATCGACCGTCACGGGGACGCTCGACGCCGACGCGGATTCGTTCGACGCTACGCGCGCGACATTCCCCGCAGGAACCCTCACCGGCGCACCGAAAGTTCGTGCGATGGAGATAATCGACGACCTCGAAGACGAACCGCGCGGCGTCTACGGCGGCGGCGTCGGCTACTACTCGTGGACCGGCGACGCAGACATGGCAATCGTCATCCGGACCGCGACGGTCGAATCCGACGGCACCGAAGACGTGGTCACGGTCCGAGCCGGTGCGGGTATCGTCGCCGATTCCGACCCCGCATCAGAGTACGACGAGACCGAACAGAAGATGGGCGGCGTGCTCGACGCGATTCGTCGCATCGAGTACGAACCCACGGCGGTGCGGCGATGACGCGTCTCGTCATCGTCGATAACTTCGACTCGTTCACGTACAATCTCGTCGAGTACTTCTCAGAACAGACTGTCGGCGGCGGCCCGCTCGACATCGAAGTCAGGAAGAACACCGCGTCACTGGACGAAATCCGCGCGCTCGACCCCGACGCCATCGTCATCTCGCCGGGACCGGGCCATCCGGAAAACGACCGTGACATCGGCGTGACGAATGACGTTCTCACCGAACTGTCGCCGGAAACCCCGACGCTCGGCGTCTGTCTCGGTCTCGAAGCCGCGGTGTACGCTTACGGTGGGACCATCGGCCACGCGCCGGAGCCAACCCACGGGAAAGCCTTTCCCGTTGCCCACGACGGGGCCGGAGTCTTTTCGGGACTCGACGACGAGTTCCCAGCCGGTCGGTACCACTCGCTCGTCGCAACCGAGGTTCCCGACTGCTTTTCGGTGTCGGCGACGACCGACCACGACGGCGAATCGCTCGTCATGGGCGTTCGACACCGTGAGTACCCTATCGAGTGCGTCCAGTTCCACCCCGAGAGCGTGCTCACCGGGTCGGGACACGGCGTCGTCAGAAACTTTCTTTCGGCGGTCGCCGGGTTCGACGTGGCGTGAGGTGATCACGGTCACGGTGGTTCGGCCCGCGAATATCGCCGAACGCTAAACTCACATCATCGAACGCTAACTCGCCCGAAACTCGCCGAGAGAGACACGCCGGTTTTCAGAGCACGTTGATGCCGAAAAACGAGAGCAACAGCAACGCACCGACGATAATTGCGGCAATCGTGACGAGTCGCCACGCGACTTTCAGTACGAGACGACCCACGAGAACGACGACGGCAATCGCCACAAGTACCAGCAGAATTTGGCCGAGTTGCCCGGACAGAAGCCCGCCGAGCTGGAGCGGTGTAACCGCGAGTGGGGAAAGTACCATACACCGATATGACACCGGTGGGAAGAATAAGCTTGTGGGGGGATGTTCCAACCAGTGTGGAGTGCCGACTATCCGGGGTGAAACGAACGATTTCAGCGTCATCTAAATCGGTCGTAACCACAACATACGAATTCTGATAGTTTTGTGGGTTCCGACGTTCGTGTGTTGCTTTATATTTGACGGTGCAACACGAGAAACATCACCATGCGACTGCTTCGAGCGCTGTTCATCCCCCCTCACATTCTACTGGATATCACGGCCACGTCTTGCGATTTTTCCGAATAGAATTCTACTTTCACTCCGCTCTGGCTACCGTTATGTGACCCGCCTTCGTTTTAGGAAGATGTGCACTTCGGGTCGGGCACTGCACTCGAATACATTTGAACTAAATGTGATATATTCGGGCCTGAAACGCGCCTGAGACCGAAGCCTTAACCGACCACATCACACACACCAACACCGTTACCAATGAGCGGAATTACCGGACATTATCGACGCAACCTCACCCGAACACGCCACGGGTGGGAGGGACAGTAAATGAGCGACGCAGAACTCTCTACGGACGAACTCGTTCTGCCGGTCAAGCGAACCGAAGGCGACACGCTCGCCGAGCGGATGACTGGCAACGCGTACAACAATATTCTCCCCGCGCGGTACCTGCGTAAGGACGCCGACGGCGAACTCGTCGAGACGCAGGAGGACCTCTTCCCCCGCGTCGCAAAGAATATCGCTCTCGCGGAGGCCGTCTTCGAGGCCGAAAAACGCGGCATCGAGATTACCGTCACGCCGGACCTCATCAAGCCCGGCCACCCCCGCCGCGACGAACTCGCCGAAGAAGTCTTTGGAAAGGGTACGACCGCAGACGACGCGGACGCAGAGACGACGCTTTCTGTCTACAACGTCAACAAGTTCGCCTACGACACGCTCGTTCCCGAACTCCCAGAGGGGATTCGCACGGCCGTCGTCGAGAAACGAGAGACGTTCCAGGACATGATGGAACAGCTCTCCTTTATGCCGAACTCGCCGACCCTGATGAACGCTGGCGACGAACTCCAGCAACTCTCGGCGTGTTTCGTCGATTCTCCCGGCGACGACATCACTGACATCCACCAGACGGCGAAGGAGGCCGCAGAGGTCTTCCAGTCCGGCGGTGGCATGGGTTACGCATTCTGGAAGCTTCGCCCCTACGGTGACGCAGTCGGCTCGACCGGCGGTATCGCCTCCGGGCCAATCACGTTCATGCGGACGTTCGACCAGATGTGTGAGACCATCGCACAGGGCGGCGCGCGCCGCGGTGCGCAGATGGGCGTTATGCGCGTCAGCCACCCCGACGTCATCCAGTTCCTCCACGCGAAGAACAAGGACGTTTCGCTGGCGCACACGCTCCGTCTCAACGACCCCGACGACTTCACGCACACCAAGTTCGCCGACGCGCTCGAAGAGGCGCGCGAACTCATCGACGAGGACGGTCGCGTCCCCAAGCACCTCCGTAATGCCGTCGAAGGCCACCTCTCGAACTTCAACATCTCGGTCGGTATCACCGACGACTTCATGGAGGCGCTCTACAACGACGAGGAGTTCATCTTCACGAACCCCCGCACCGAAGAGCCGCACATCGCGTCGCCGCAGACCAAGGAAATCTACGACCTGTTCGGTCTCGGCGAGTACGTCGAAGTCGGCGAAATCCTGTCTGTTCCCGCCGCCAAACTCTGGGACCAGATTATCGACGGCGCGTGGGAGAACGGCGAACCCGGCGTCGTCTACCTCGAACGCGCGAACAAACAGCACTCCTTCGACGTCGAGAAACACCCCGACCACCGCATCCTCGCAACGAATCCGTGTGGCGAACAGCCGCTCGAAGAGTACGAGGCGTGTAACCTCGGTCACATCAACCTCTCGACGCTCGTCGACATGGACGCGCCCGACTGGCGCGTCTGGTACGACCGCCACGGCGACGAGTACGACGATATCTCGGACGCAATCGACGCCTTCCTCGAAGACGCTATCGACTGGGACGCGTTCGACCACCGTATCGAAAACGGCACGCGCTTCCTCGAAAACGTCGTCACGATGTCGGACTTCCCGGTCGAAAAGATCGAACAGAAGGTCCGCGAACTCCGGAAGATCGGCCTCGGCATCATGGGTCTCGCACAGCTCTACATCCAGCTCGGCGTCCGCTACGGCTCCGACGAGGGTAACGAGATGGCGCGCCAGCTCATGACCCACATCAACCACCAGTCCAAGTGGGCCTCGCACGAACTCGCCGAAGAACGCGGCTCGTTCGAGGCGTGGGACGACTCCAAGTACGCGAACCCGACCGAGTACCGCGAGTGGTTCGAACACCACACCGGCGAGTCCGCCGACGACTGGGAAGACGGCTTCCCCATCCGCAACCACAACACGACGACCATCGCGCCGACGGGCACCACCTCGATGGTGTCGAACACCACCGGTGGCTGTGAGCCAATTTACAACGTCGCCTACTACAAGAACGTCTCCGACGACGTGCAGGGCGACGAGATGCTCGTCGAGTTCGACGACTACTTCCTCCGTGTGCTGGAGTCCAACGACATCGACGTCGAGGAAGTCAAACTCGAAGCACAAGAGCAGATGGCCGCAAACGAGTTCGACGGCGTCGAAGGTCTCTCGACGGTTCCGGACGCTATCGGCGAACTGTTCGTCGTCACGTCCGACCTCACCGGTCTCGAACACGCAGGCGTCCAGTGCGCCCTCCAGAAGGGCGTTGACTCCGCCATCTCGAAGACCTGTAACTTCCCGAACTCCGCCAGCAAGGCGGACATGGACGAGGTCTACCGCTACATCTACGACCACGGGGGTAAGGGCGTCACCGTCTACCGTGACGGCACCCGTTCGAAGCAGGTCCTCACCACGCGCGCGAAGAACACTGAGTTCTCCGACGACGAAGAAGCCGCTGAGGCAATCGTCTCGCAGATTCGAGATGTCTTCGGCGACGTGGATGCCTTCCTCGAATCCGAGGAAGCCTCCGACCTGATTGGCGACGAACTCGAACTCGCCTTCGCCGACTCGCCCAGCGAAGTCGGTAAGAAGCGCCCCCGACCGGACGTGCTCTACGGCGTCACCCAGCGCATCGACACCGGCTACGGGAAGCTCTACGTCAACATCAACGAAGACGAAGAGGGCGAACCGTTCGAACTGTTCGCCAACATCGGCAACTCCGGCGGCTTCACCGCCTCCTTTACCGAGGCGCTCGCAAAGACCGTCTCCACCGCGCTCCGCTCGGGTGTTGACCCGGAAGAGATTGCGGACGAACTGAAGGGTATCCGTAGTCCGAAGGTCGCTTGGGACAAAGGCGAGCAGATCAACTCCATCCCGGACGCTATGGGCACCGCGATGCGCCGGTATCTCGACGGCGATATCGACAAGGGCTACCCACAGCAGAAGAACCTGACCGAAGTCGAAGCCGAGACCGCGGTCGCCGAAGACACCAATACCGATACCGACGGTGGTGTCGCCGTTGACAAAGGCTCCGACGAGAACTCGGATGCCGTTGCCGACCTCCTTGCGGCGGGCGAAAGCCCCGAGTGCCCTGAGTGTGGAGAGATGGACCTCTACTACTCTGAGGGCTGTAAGACCTGTCAGAACTGCGGCTGGTCCGAGTGCTGACGGCACGCTAATCGCGTATTGACCGACCGCGGGACGCGCTCCCGCTTTTCCGCTCTCATCTTCTATTATAACAACACCCTGCAGTTACTGCGACGTATCTCGACTTCCGAGGACGTTGTAGCGATTAGTCGAGGAGACTCGACGGACTGTCAGCGAGGAGTGCGAATCGACGCTTCCGATGGCTTCGGAAACGACAGACACGACTGAACAATTTTGAACGCAGTGGACACCGAGACCGTCCCTCAGTAGTCACACCCCCAGCGAAGGTGAGGACTCTCCAGCGTCCAGCCTCCAGCCGGAGGTGCCACCCAGTAAGCACCTCAGTTTCGTATCTCCTGTGGCATACAGAGCGGCTAACGCTGTAGGGGAACTGTGCCCTTCACCGATTATTCGGCCGTATCACGGTCTCCAGAACCGCCTTCGGCGATCCGATATTCGGGTCGTTTTGAGACGACGATAACCAGTTGTGTTCGTCGTTTCAGTGGGATACCACTCAGAATAGCATCTGCTATCCAGGCGCGCGTGCTGTCGATGTGGCTGATTGCGCGTAGCGACGCTACCGAGTCAGTAATCACAGACTTGGTTGCGGCACCAGCGAGCGCTGTCGCTCCCTGTCAAGCGTCGAAAGAAAGGAAAAAGGCCGGGAAGGGTCCCGGTGGTTAGTTAGTGGAGTTAGTCGCGACGGACTGCGAGGAGCGCAGCGGCGACGAGAGCGACGAGAGCGACAACAACGCCGAATCCAGGCGTGGAGCCCGTGGTGGTCTCCTCCGTGGTGTTCGACGTAGTCGTCGTGGTCTCGGTCGTCGTGGTCTCAGTCGTCGTTGGCTCTTCAGTCGTCGTGGTGTCCGTTCCGTTGTCCTCAGTCGTCGTGGTCTCCGTCTGGACCTCTTCGAGGACGTTGCCGTCGACCGTCTCGTCAGGTGCGACGCCGCCGTCGGCGGTCACTTCGAACGTGTCACCGACGCTCTGTTCCGAGAAGTCGAAGCTGGCGGAGAACGTACCGTCTTCCTGCACGTAGACCGTGGCGGTCTTGAGGAATTTCGGCTGCGTGTCGCCAGAGGACTCGGCCTTGAGCGTAACTTCCGTACCGGGCGCGACGTTGGAGGAACCAGAGATAACCTGGTCCTCAGCGTTCGTCACGTTGACCTCGTCGTTGTCGGAGACATCGAACGTATGCTCGGCTTCGACGTGGCTGTAGGAATTCACTGCCGACGAGTTATCGTCAACGAGTGCGAGACTGCTCTGGACTTCCTTTTTCTCGACCATCTTGAACTCGACGTTGTACTCGTCGTCGTCTTCGACGTCAACGTTGTTCGCCGAGGTTCGCTCACTGTTGGTGAGCACACCGTTGTCGTTGGAGTCACGGTATGCTTCGATGTCGTTGGAGTCGAACACGACGAAGTACGTGTTGTTGTCGCCATCAGCAACGACAGATGCGTTGTTAGCGACGTCGAGGATCTTGGGGTCGCGGTTCGGTCCAGGGTTGGACTGGTTGACGGTCAGGCGGTAGGAGTCACCGAATCCGTTACCGGAGTCGAAGAAGTTCGGCGTCTCGTCGTCCTGGGCACCGACAGTACCTTCGAGACCAGCGGCCTCGATCTGGACAATAACCTTGTCCTCGTAGGCAATCTTCTGGTCCTGCGTCAGGTTCGAGTTGTCGAGTGCGTCGTTGACTTCTTCGAGGTCCGTGAGGGGCTCGTTAGACGGAGCCGTCCACGTTTGGACGTTCGTGACGCCAGCCTCGTTGAGGGTGAGCTGAGCGACGTTCTCTGCGTCCGAAGGCGAGTCGCCCGTGCGGACCTCAAGGTCGTAGGTACCCGTGTCGATGAGTTCGCTGGTGCTGACGGTGACTTCCGTCGTGCCGTCGTTACCAGAGAGGATGTCGTCGTCGCTATCCTCAACATCGAAGACGTTGTTCTGCGGGTTGTTCGTTACCGTGGACTTGGAACTGTCCCAGAGGAGAGTGACCGTACCGTCGTCGTTACCGTCTTCGACGGTGACGTTTGCGGCGTAACCCTGGTCAGGGGTACCGACAGAAACCGTTGCGATGTCGGTGTTTTCGAGCGTGACCGGGATGGCGACGACGTCGCCGCGGTCATCCTCGATGACGGAGTTGTTGAAGTCCGTCTTACCTTCGCCAGCCTTGGTCACGGTGATGGTGTCGGACTCGACGGTGACACCGGATGCGGTGTCAACAACTTCGACAGTGTAGTCGCCGACGTCGAGGTCGAGCGATTCAGTGTCGAATTCGAAGTCGTATTCACCCTGACCGCTGAGTTCTGCGGAGACAGAGTCTTCTTCGTCACCGTCGTCGTCGAGGAGGTTAACGTCGATTTCACGGTTGCCTGCGCGTGCAGAGGCCGTGCCCTCGATGATGTCTTCGTTGGTGACGTTCAGGTCTTCAAGCGCAACGGAGAGGTTGAGGTTGAGGACCTTGACCTTGCTGTCGTCGTCAGAAGCGATGGTGACGTTGTAGCGCTCACCGACGGCACGCTTCTGGGTGTCGAACGTGAAGACCTCGGAGGTCTGACCGGTGGAACCCGAGAACGAGTAACCTTCGTTGTCGTCCTGTCCTTCGTCGGATTCGACTTCGACAGGCGTGTTGAGGTCACCGTTCGTCAGAGCGACGATTTCGCCCTTGTAGGCGTCGGTGACGCCCGAGCCACTCTCGGTGATGGTGACGGTTGCGACGGAAACAGTCGCGTTGTTGTCGTCGTCGAGACCGTCGCCGATTTCGGTGCTGGAGGTGTCTTCGACACCTTCGAGGTTGACAACGATGTCACCAGTGTAGAGGTCGGTCGTCTGAACGACAACCTGACCGGGGTTCGGCTGGTTCGTGGACGAGACGACAGCACCCGTGACTTTCTCGTCGTCCTGGTAGACTTCGATGTTGCTCAGGGTAGAGTCGTCCATCTCCTCGGTGAAGGAGAGCTCAAGAACGTCGTCTCCGTTCGCGTCCGTGTAGTGGACGGCGGATTCGAGTTCAGGAGCTTCGTTGTCGTCGATGGTGAGCGAGGAGCCAGCCATCGTCGTCGCTTCGGACGAAGCCGTGATGTTGGTCACGACACCGACGTCGTAGTTACCGCCAGCGACGCCGCTGACGTCAACTTCCTCTTCGAGATTGGTGGCGCCACCGAGGGACGTATTTTCTGTAGACGGTTCGCTCGAATCGAATGCGTCGTTGCCGTTGACGTCAAGGAACGCGGTAGCGTTACCTTCGTCGCCAGCAAGCGTCGCGGAGACAGTTGCCGTGTCGCCAGACACAGAACCGCTCACACTGGACGCATCTGCAGCAGCACTACCCGTAAACGCGATGGACCCGGCGAAGACCGAGAAGACCATCAGCGCAGCGAGGAGTACCGCGCGGATTTGCTTATTGCGTGTCATTGTTGATTTGATGGGTGTTGCAGTCGGGGACATCGTTTTCGTCAGTCCTCGGACGGAACCAAGCCGGGCAGAACCCGGGCCGAGGCGAGGTACTCACGAATGTCTCCATGGGCAGGGGTACAGTTTCACCTGTTGGGCGTTCCCGGTAAATACTTTGTGTGATTGAAGCGTTTTAGAAACGTTAGCATTCGTGTAATACAGCCGCCGAACTCGGCATATGGTCCACAAAGCATTTGTAGCGTTACAGATGAGTATCTAGTGCGTGCGCACGCCACCTTGGGTAGGAACGGCGTCCCCGGTTCTCCGGGGGCGTTTTCGTTCTCGAAGTAACTAACCCCTGAGCCACTGCTGTCGGATAATGATATGTGCTTCTTTCGCGCGTGACGCACGCGTAGGCCACCGCGTTGTGTTAATGGAAGACCGGCGAATAGAGAACCCGAACAAACGTGTCAAAAATTTATTAGAGGCCGTAACGGTGTATCTACACTCTACTCTTAAATAGCATATAAACAGTATATTAAGTGCCTAAACTGAGCTGGAAATACCACATTAATTTGTCACGTACATTTAAGTTACCCCGGGGATACCAGTCGGGTGGACACACCGTGACGGGTGCCGGGCAGGGAGCTGGCTGAAACGCGCACCAGCACTGCGCGCCAGCCTAGTTCGGCGGCAACACCGTCCGGGTGTCGGACACAAGTATGCAACTCAAACATCTCTTCACGGAAGACCGTGCAGTCAGCCCAGTCATCGGGGTCATCCTGATGGTTGCGATTACCGTTATCCTCGCGGCCGTCATCGGAACCTTCGTCCTCGGACTCGGTGACCAGGTGAGCGAAACGGCACCGCAAGCGAGTTTTGCGTTCGATTACGATGGCAGTGAATTGACTATCACCCACGAAAGTGGCGAACAGATCGACGGGGGTCTTGTCACTGTCACTGGAGATGTCAACGTCTCCGATCCGAATAATAAGTGGTCCGACCTCGGTGCGAGCCAAATATCGGCGGGAGAGTCTGTAATCATCCAAAGTTCGGGTGATGACGCGTTCACTGAAGGCGAGACTGTCCGTGTTGTTTGGACCTCCGAAAGCGGCAGTACGTCGTCCACGCTCCAGAAGTGGACCTACAGCGGATAATGAACTTCAAGCAACTCCTCGCTGACGACGACGCGGTTTCCCCCGTTATCGGGGTCATCCTGATGGTTGCGATTACCGTCATCCTCGCCGCCGTCATCGGCACGTTCGTCCTCGGTCTCGGCGACCAAGTCGGCAACACCGCACCCCAGGCGAGTTTCACCTTCGACTACGAAGATGGCTCACCGAACGACAACCTAACTGTCACCCACGAAAGTGGAACCGCTATCGACGGTGAACGTCTCAACCTCAGTTCGACGACGGACTTCGATTTCATCACGTCGGGCACGCCCGATGGAACGACAAACGACTCGAAGACGTTCGCCGCCATGGGAGTCTCCGGAGATGTGACGGCAGGAACGTCTGTGCAGGTCGGAGACAACGACTTCGATAGCGCAACCTTCCGTATCGTCTGGACCTCCGAAAGTGGCAGTAACTCCGCCACCTTGCAGAAGTGGTCCGGACCCGACGCCTAACGACGAATCAATCTTCACGCAATTGTTTTCTTTGGACGTCAGAATTCCCGGTAGCTTTAGGTCCAGTCAAACTGAACATTCATTGGAGCTGACATTCATACCAATGAGATTCAAACAGTTACTCACGGACGACGACGCAGTCTCGCCGGTCATCGGAGTCATTCTGATGGTCGCAATCACAGTTATCCTCGCCGCTGTTATCGGGACGTTTGTGCTCGGTCTCGGACAGCAAACGGCAACGGCACCCCAGGCGAGTTTCAGTTTCGATTACAATCAGAGTGGTGACGACTTCCTCAACATCACCCACGAAAGCGGCGACCAGATTAACTCTGATCGACTCAACGTTACGGCGGGCGTCAAAATCTACGGTACCGCGGAAGCTGACGCTAGCAACGCCGCCGAAACCCGAACGTGGACCGCTCTGAACGGCGGGTCGGAAGTCGATGTGAAAGCAGGCACGTCACTCACAATCAAGCCTGAAAGTGGGAGTTCGCTCCACAATCAGGTCGTTCGCATCGTTTGGAATTCCGAGTCCGGTGAGAATTCCGCGACGCTCCGGAAATGGAGCGGTCCAAAGGCGTAACTCACCGAAGGCTGTTTTTTAAGCGGTGCTAAGAAAAGCGGGTCGAGTCTAGACCGGGCGTCCGCCTTCGGACGTCCCGACCATCCACGTTCCGAGCGTGAGCGCGAGCGCTCCGGGGATGAGTGCGTAGGTCAACGACGGTTCGCTACCCGGGAGCGACCCCGGCATCATGCCGACCGTCCCGATAATCATCAGCACCAACCCGACCATGGCCTTGCGCGAACTGAGCAGTCCCATATCTACCGCTCCGGAAGCGTTCGATATGGAACTTGCGCTTTCGATTGCTACGCGGATTCGTACGTTTGTTCACCTGCGGGGATGACTACGTCGAGCCAGTTTTCTTCCGGCGGTAACGGACAGTCGAACGTGTCCGTAAACGCACAGAACGGGTTGTACGCGAGGTTGAAATCGACGACGACGTCGTCCAATTCGTCGAGCGACGCGTCGGGCGTGAGTTCCATGTAGCGACCGCCGTTGTACGTCTGTTGTCCGGTCGTCTTGTCACGGAACGGAACGAAAAGCGTCTGCGAATCGTCGTGTTCCTGCCGGTACGCACCGAGTTCGAGATCGGTCCCGCGCAGTTCGAAGTGGAACGTCGCAACGCGGAGATACCGAACTTCACGGCCCGTCGAAGTGTCCATCACGACCGGTTCGGGGTCGTCGTGGGTCTCGACCGAGGCGGTCACGCGGTAGTCCGGGTCCGGGTCGAAATAGTCCAGCCCGTCGAACGAGTCTCGCTCTGCCGGCGGAATCGGCGACTGCGGGTGGGTGTCGAAAAAGTCGTCTTTTTCCGCCCGTTTCTCCCGGAGTTCGGCGACGTATGTCTCGGGGTCGAACGCGTCGTCGGTCATGGCCGAAGATATCCGCCGGCGACACCTACACCTGACGGTTCGACGTGTTCACTGGGAACGGTGCCGTTTGGCGGCCGAAATGCGTTCGAACTGGTCGTCGGTGAGGTCGATATCGGCCGCGACGATGTCCTCTTTGAGCTGGGCAACCGTCCGCGCGCCGATGATCGGTGCGGTGACTTGCGGGTGGTGTCTGAGCCACGCGAGACTCACCTGTGCGGGTGACGCATCGACTTCGGCCGCGACGGTCTCGATGACGTCGAGCGTGTCGAAGTTCGTGGGAGTGAGATACGAGTCGGCGAAGTGCTGGTCGTTTGCGGCACGGGAGTCCTCGGGCGGGCGTTCGTTGCGCGTGTACTTTCCGGTGAGGAACCCGCCGGCCAGCGGCGACCACGGAATGATGCCGAGGTCGTAGTCGGCGCACATATCGAGGTAGTTTCCTTCGATTTCGCGGTTGACCGCGTTGTACCGGGGTTGTGCGAGCCGGAAGGGTTCGTAGCCGCGTTTGTCTGCGAGTTCGTTGGCTTTGACGACCTTCCACGCGTTGGGTTCGAGCGTTGACGTGCCGAGATAGTTCACTTTCCCGTCGCGGACGAACCCATCGAGCGTTCGCATGAACTCCTCGACGGGCGTGTCGTCGTCCCAGCGGTGGATATACAGGAGGTCCACGTAATCAGTGCCGAGTCGGTCGAGAATGAGGTCGATTTGGCGACGGAGGTGCTTCCGGTTGAGTCCCCGACCGTTCGCGTCCTCGCGGGTCGGCCAGAAAATCTTCGACGCGATGACGAAGTCCTCTCGGTCACGGTCAGAAAGCCAGTCACCGATGAACGTCTCGCTCGCTCCGTCGCCGTACATATCTGCGGTATCGATGAAATTCCCACCGGCGGCGGCGTACGCATCGAGAAGTTCGTGTGCTCGTTCGGCTCCGACCTCGACGAAACCACCGTCATTCTGCCGACCGAACCGCCACGTTCCGAAGGCGATCTCGGAAACTTTCGTTCCGGTCCGTCCCAGTGGAACCATCTCCAGCGACATACAAAATTCGACGACCGGACCAGTGGTAAAGGCCCTCGATTTACCGATCACTCATATAATCTATTGTCTCGCACGCAGGCGAAGGAGAAAAGAGAGGGAGGGAAAGAAGAAATACCGATAGCAACCGAGACCGGAATCGAGGAGGGGCTGTAACGGATGTGGAGGGCAGGACACCGCAATCGACTCTACGAGCGCGCGTAGTCGTGGCCGATGACGAGCGCGACCACGTTCAGTGTGACGAGCGCGACGAAGACGGTCAGTTCGTTTCCGGAGAGGTTCGCAGACAGCGTCACTGTCTCGGAGAGTCCACCGACCAACAGCGGAAGGTAGAGAAACGGCAGTGCGACTGCGGCCCAGAAGCCGACAAATCTGACTGGTGCGGTAACGAGGCGAAGCCCGGTACTGAGTTGCTGTTCGTCCGTGACCTTCTCTCGGAGCTGAGAGAGGCGTTCACGTGGGACCGTAGATGAGGAGTTCGACATTTGGGGGACACCTACACCTACTGTATAGATACGAGGGGTCATAATTACACACGAGAATTCGATTCGTTTCATCCTCATTTACCTGTTACAATCTGCTAAACGTGAACGTTTATTATCTTCTCAAAAACCGTTTAACACTTTAAAACATCTTTTAACTCTTTTATTCATGATAACAATCTGAATTATTAGAACGTCACGAAACCCTGACTACCCCGTGTCACTGTGGTACTTATCTGCCATGAATCACGGCCGAGCTGAGCGTCGGTACCGTCGATACACTCGGCAAGTTGTATCGGGCACGGTGCCAGGCATGCGACGACAGATTTGGTGAACTGGGGTGCAAACCAAGGGAAATCGAAGCGGGTCTGTCTCCAGCAAATCGCAGACCAACTTGCGAGACCTCGCTTGCTCGTCTGTAGACGTCGTAGACGTTGGTCGTTCCGTAGGGATTTATTCGCCGACAACGACTGTCGAACGATGCCCGATCTCAATCGCGTCGCAAAGCGCATGTACAACATCCATCCGAACAGCATGCATCTCGTCGTCGGCGAGGAACTCGAAGGAGCGTTCACACTGGAGAGCGCCGAGTTCTTCCAGACGGAGTTTCAAGCAGAGGGAAAACGAGACGGCGACGACGCAACGTATCGGTTTGCAACGACCGAGGACAACGAACGCGTCATCGTTGGACGGCAACCCTCGGGAGAAAACGGATGGACGATGGTCGGCGAAGTCGTCTCAGTCGAGCGAATCGACGACTAACGGTCAGTCGGACGTCGAAACCTCGTTGCCGAAGCGATACCGGAGTTCGTCCTGAATCGCCCGGCGTTTCAACAGTACGAAGCCGACGAAGATGAGAGCGAATCCAATCGCCGTGGTTGCATTCGGGACCTCTTGGAGAAACACCCACCCAGACAGCGCCGCGAAAATGGGCGCGATATACGAGACGAGGTTGATCTCGATGGGGCCGAGTCGCTCCAGCAGGTCGAAGTAGATGAGAAACCCGAGTGCACTCGCCGCGAGCGACAGATACGCGAGCGCGGCGACCGACTCCAGATTGATGCTCACCGCCGCGAACGACTCGTTGAGTCCGGCGGAAAGGACGTGCATCAGTACTGCACCACCGAGCATCGACCACGCCTCCATGGTCTCTATCGGCATCTCGGAATCCACGCGGCGGGTGAGAACCGAACCGAGTGCGAACGCCGCCGCCGCACCGAAGATGAGAAGTTTTGCGACGGTTCCGCCGGCGAGCAGGTTACTCGGGTCGAGTTCGGAGAGCACCGCGACCCCGACGAGTCCGAGGAGAAGTCCGGCCACGCCGAGCGGTGTCAGACGCTCGCTCGGAAGCAACAAGCGGGCGAATCCGGTCGTCAAAACCGGGCTGAGACTCACGAGCACGGCCGCGGCGGCGCTCGTGACGGCCGGGTCGGTTTCGCCGATAAACAAGAGCGCGTGATAGCTTGCGATGAGAAAGACCGCCCCGATGGCGATTTCTGTCCACTCCGCTCGGCCACCCGGGATGGGAGAATCAGTCGCGTAAACCGCGTACACGAGCATTATCACGCCCGCAACGTCGTATCGGAGCGCGGCAAAGAGAACCGGCGGAAAGTGCGCCAATCCGGCCTTGATTGCCATGAACGCGGAACCCCAAACGGCGGCGAGAACGACGAATAGCCCGAGGTTGCGATACCGTGTCACAGCGGTGGTGCGCTCGCCGGGAGCCTGAACGTTTCGTTACGGGGCTGTTTCGCCGGAGTCGCCACGGGGTGCGGCGCGTCACCGACGGCCGGGCGTCGCGTCTCACACGGACTCTCGAAGTGGTCGTCTGTGGGACCGAGTTCGACGGTATTCCTGAGATACAGCGCCGCGACCCGGCCACATCTTTACTTCTCTATATATTGTTCCATAATACCATAGTGCCGTCCCCACGCTAACACGGGGTACGCTTATTAACTCCCATCGCCGAACGTCTTGTATGGCCGTGACCGGCCGTCCTAACCTCAGGGACTTGTTCGACGAGTCGCCGACGCCCCACATCGCACACCCACCGCGGACGCACCAACGTCACTTCTACGTCGCAACCGACGGGTCGTACCGTCCGAACGGTGGCGGTCTCGGTGTCGTTATAGAGACCCGCGACGGCGAGCGCGTCGCCCGTATCGCACTCTCAGATATCGCTCCGGACAACAATGTCTCGGAGTATCGAGCGCTCCATCTCGGACTGGACGTGCTCGCACACCGAGCACCACCGGGGTCCCGCGTCGGAGTGTTGGTTGACCACGACGAGTTGGCGGCGAACGTCAACAACGCGGTTCTCGCTGGTGACCACCCCGATTGGAAGTCGCCGAAGCGCATCATCGTCCCCGCCGGAAGCGAACACCACTGGCGCGGGATTCAAGCGCGCATCGCCGGCTTCGAAGAACTTCGTGCCGCCCGAATCGACAGCCGGGAGAACCCCGCACACCCGCTTGCGAACGCACCGGACGAGTACGAGCACGTCAACAGACAGCCGAACCGCTGTGTGATTCCCGAGCCACCCGAGTTCGAAACGGAAGCCGACGCGAGCTACCTTCCGCCGTCCCGGTTCGAAGGTCGAGCGAGCGACTGAGCGCCGTCAGAACCCTGCTCCCCGGCTCACCAGTCGGAGACCGATAAGCGTGAGCAATCCCATCGTCCCCGCTTTTTGATACCGACTCGGAATCCGGGGTCGAACTCTGCGGCCGACGCTCACACCGACGAGTCCCGGTATCGCGGCGACCGCGGACAACAACAGGACCTCGTTGCTTTCGAACAACCCGAGTGTCGCGGCTACGACGACGCGAACGACCGAGATGCCGAGGAAAATCATCGCCGTGACACCAACGAACGTCGATCGGTCTAGTCCGAGACTTCGCAGGTACGCGATTACTTGCATGCCGACGTTGCTCGCGCCGAAGACGAGACCGGAGACGAGTCCTAGTCCCGCTTTCATCGCCGTCCCGTCCGTGAAACACCACGCTCGGAGGCGGGCTTCTCCCGGTACGGCAACCAACGACTGGGAGAACATGACGTAACCGAGAACGAAACCGCCGAGTGCCAGCGTCAACGGCTCGGTCGGGACCACCGAGAGGAGTTGCATCCCCACGAGAGTTCCGACGAGCGCCGCGCCCACGTACGGCCAGAAGCGACGGACGCAGGCCGACAGACTCTCGCGGTCGAGTTCGCGCACGAGCGCGGCGTTCCCCGCGAGTATCGGGAGTATCATCACGACGACCGCGGTCTGTGGTCCCACCGTCGCGGCGAGAAGCGCCGTTCCGACGACGGCGAACCCGAACCCGTTGACGCCGGTGACGAATCCGCCGAACGCGACGACACCGAACAGAACCGCACCGGTGGCGAGTGTGACCTCCATGCGACGGGCCTCGCAGGCAGGGCGCTTCAAGATACGTCACGCGTGCGTTTTCGATGCACCGACGTGTCTCTCGTCCCGCCGTCAAAAAGTTGACAACGAGGTGCCGCCACAGCCACGATATGGACGCGACAGGTGTCGTCGAATCGGCTGACCCACGGAGACACGGGCTGTCGCCGCTCGGCGCGACACTCAGATGTCGGGTGCGACGACTCACCGTCAGCAGTCTCCTCGTCGCGGTCGTCGTTTTCGCCGTTGTCCGCGACCCCAGTACCCTGTCGCCGACCGCGGGAATCCGAACTGACGCCCTCGCTGTGCAGTCGCCGGTGTTCCTCGTCCGCCTCGAACTGACCGCTCTCGCGGGTGCCCTCGGCGGCGGCGCGCACCTCGTCTTGCTAACCGGCCGCGACGCCGCGGTCACGCTCCGCGCGGCCGCCAGACACCTCGTCGCGGCGGCGGTGGCGTTCGCTATCTGTGGCGCGCTGACGTGGCTCGCCGCCCCGAGCGTGGGCGGCGTTCTCACCAGCGCCGGATGGGTCACTTTCGGGTCTCCGCGGGCGGTTCTCGAATTCGAACTGTTCTTCCCGGTCGTGGTCGGTCTCGGAGCGGCTACCGCACCCCTCCTTGTCGGGTTCGGTCGGGCCGGCGCGCTTCCGAATCGCCTCGGCGAACGAACCAAAGGGGTGGCGCTCTTGTTCACGGTGGCTTTCGCCGCGTTCTTCTCGCCACCGGACCCGGCGACGTTCGCACTCTACGCGATGCCGCCACTGACCGGTCTCGCAGTCGCTATCGCGTGGACCGAGTTTTGATACGAATCCCCTAACTTGGCGCACTCTGGCGGTGGAAAAATCCCACCGCCTCGCTCCGGTCACCCTCACCGCAAAAACCTGGACTAAAAAAGGTCCTCTCCGCTCGGGACCTATTCCTGCTGTGCGTCTACGACCGCAGTCGCCGCGAGGTTGACGATATCTTTCACTTCATCGCCGCGCTGGAGGACGTGGACGGGTTTGTCCATGCCGACGAGCATCGGGCCGATGGCCTCCGCACCGCCGAGGCGTTGGAGCAGTTTGTAGCCGATGTTCCCCGCTTCGAGATTCGGGAAGATGAGGACGTTTGCCGGGTCGTCGAGTTCGGCGAAGTCGTAGGTGCCTTCGAGAATATCCTCGACGAGGGCGGTGTCTGCCTGCATCTCACCGTCAACGGGGAAGTCAACGTCGGGGTCGTTCTGGAGTATGTCGGCCGCGGCGCGGGGCTTTGCGGTTCCCTCGTTGCGGACGCTCCCGAAGTTGGAATACGAGAGAAGGGCGGCGCGAGGCTCGACGTTGAACCGCCGAGCCAACTCGGCCGTGTGCTTCGTGATTTCCGCGAGAACCTCCTCGTCGGGGTCGAGGTTGACTGTCGTATCGGCACAGAAGACGACGCGGTTCTTGAACGTCATCATGTAGACGCCAGCCGCGTAGTTCGCGTCTTCGGCCGTACCGATGACTTGGAGCGGCGGGCGAAGTCCGCCGGGGTAGTGGTGGGTCAGCCCCGTGAGCATCGCGTCGGCGTCACCGATTTCGACCATGATGCTGGCGAAGTAGTTCGAATCGCGCCGGATGAGTTCGCTCGCCTCGGATTCGGTGATTCCCTTGCGCTTTCTGAGCTCGTACAGGCGATCGACGTAGTGGTCCCACTCGCCGTCGCGCGGGTTGGCGATAGTTGGGTCGAAGTCGAGACCGAGTTCTTCGGCCTTGCGAAGGATGCTGGTGGTGTTTCCGACGAGAATTGGTTCGGCGATGCCTTCCTCCTGCATCTGGTAGGCGGCGCGAATCATCTTCTCGTTCGACCCCTCGGCGAGCGCGACACGCTTGGGGTCGGATTTCGCCTTGTTGAGGACGACGCGCATCATCTCGCGCGATTTGCCGAGGCGCGCTTCGAGACGCTCGCGGTACTCGTTCATGTCGAGGCGCTCGCGGGCCGCACCGGAGGTCATCGCCGCCTGTGCGACCGCCGGTGCGACTTCGAACAGCACGCGGGGGTCGAGAGGTTTGGGGATGAGGTAGTCGGGACCGAATTGGAGCGGGTGGTCGCCGTAGGCTTTGACGACCGCGTCGGGCACGTCCTGTCGGGCGAGTTCCGCGAGGGCTTCGGCGGCGGCACGTTTCATCGCCTCGTTGATTTCGGTCGCGCGCACGTCGAGCGCGCCGCGGAAGATAAACGGGAAGCCGAGCACGTTGTTCACCTGATTCGGATAGTCAGAGCGCCCGGTCGCCATGATGACGGTGTCGTCGCGGGCGTCTTTGGCGTCCTCGTAGGTGATTTCGGGGTCCGGGTTGGCCATCGCAAAGATGATGGGATTGTCAGCCATCGACCGGACCATCTCCTGACTCACGATACCACCGACAGACAGCCCGACGAACACGTCCGCTCCCGCCATCGCGTCTTCGAGCGACCCGTCATCGACGGGTTGGGCGAACTCGGCTTTGTACGTGTTGACGTCGCCCGCTTCGACGCGCGACTGGGTGATGATACCCGACGAGTCGCACATCGTGATGTTTTCTTTCTTCGCGCCGAGCGAGACGTAGAATCGCGCCGTTGCGAGCGCAGACGCGCCCGCACCGGAAAAGACGATTTCGAGGTCGTCGAGGTCCTTTTTGACGATGTCGGCGGCGTTGAGAAGCGCCGCACCGGAGATAATCGCGGTCCCGTGTTGGTCGTCGTGGAACACGGGAATATCCATCTGCTCGCGGAGTTGGTGCTCGATTTCGAAGCACTCGGGAGCTTTGATATCTTCGAGGTTGATACCGCCGAACGTCGGCTCCATCGCCTTCGTCGCGGCGACGAACTCGTCTACGTCGGTGATGTCGAGTTCGACGTCGAACACGTCGATATCGGCGAAGCGTTTGAACAGTACGCCCTTACCCTCCATGACCGGTTTCGACGCCTGCGCCCCGATGTCACCGAGACCGAGCACAGCCGTCCCGTTGGAGACGACGCCCACGAGGTTGCCCTTGGCGGTGTACTCGTACGCCGCGTCGTCGTCTTCGTCGATGTCGAGACACGGTGCCGCTACGCCGGGCGAGTATGCGAGACTCAGGTCGCGTTGTGTGTTCGTCGGCTTCGTCGTCGCTATCTCGATTTTGCCCGGCGGGTCCCGCCGGTGATATTCTCGTGAGTCGTCGTCTAATCCCATGATTCACACCTCCTCGTCCGGGGGCAAAAAACTATCCAACGCCGTCGAACTCAATATTCGACAGTAGTCGAATCGTCGGCTGACGGCGGCGAGGTGGTGACGCCGGTTCGGGACTGCAACGAGACAAAAATTACTCCGTTTCGATGTGAAGAATTTCGGGCCGTTCGAGTTCGATAGAGCCGTCGTCACTCGTGATTGTTCGGGTTGGCCACCGGCCGGTCGTGGTCAGCACTTCGGTCTCGTCGGTCCCGACGAGCACCGTGTCCTCGCTCTTTGCGCCCTCGATAGTCGGATTGTAGGCGTAGCCCATCGGCGCGTGAACCGCGTCGTCCGCGTCGGGAGCGGCGAACCACTCGCGGCCGGCGAATCCAGCGGCACCGCCTTGGTGATGATTCAGCCACTCGTCGGAGTTGTCAACGTCGTCGTACGCGTCGCGGATGGCGTCGAAGACCTCACCTGCCGTGCCACCGTCGGCCGCGACTCGCTTCGTCGCCGCGAGCGCCTCGACTTCGACTCGCATCGTCTTTTCGTGACGCGATTCGAGCCAGTCGGGTGCGTCGAAGGCGACGGTTCGCGTACAACTCGCGTAGAGACCGTCGCGCTGGGCCGTCACGGAGACGAGCGCGTAGTCGCCGAGTTGCTCGTCGGTCGGGGTGTAGTGTCGGTACTGCTGTGCCCGACGAGCGCCGCCGACGAGGGAAACGGGCGTCTCGATGCCCATCGCGTGGAGCGTCACGCGAAGCCCCGACGCGGCCTCGTGTTCCGTATCGTGCGGTTCGAGTTCTCGACACACCCGCTCGACGGCGCTCGCAACGTCGCGGCCGAGTTCGCGGTACGCCTCGATATCGGACTCGGTGAGTGGCTGGCGAACCGTCGATGCGTCCACGTCGTTGAAGCCGGGGACATCGAAATCCGCGGCCGCGGGCGTCGGCGAGACCGACGCGACGCCGGACGCGAGAGAGCCTTCGTACCACTGGTAGCGATGTATCCGAACGCCCTCGTGCGGCACTTCCTCGTGGAGGAGGCGCGTCGCTTCGATGTTGTCAGTGACGACGTGGAACTCATCACCGTCGTACCCGGCGGCCGCGACGCCGACGGGCGCATCGCGGTCCACGACATTGTCGCCGCCGAGAAGCCACGCGAAGGAGTTCGGGCGGGCGAACCAGACCGCCTCGACGTCGTGCGTTTCGAGGTACGTGTCGAGTCGGTCGGCCCGAGATGCGAGTCGCTCGTCTATGTCCATATTCGGTCGTCCGACTGCACCGACTTGAATTGGACGGCTCAGCCGACGTGCCGACGAGGGCAACAACGATAATATCGCTGACGCCTTCGACGGACGTACCTACGAGGTATAAGTTTGCGCGGGCCTGACTCCCGCATATGACACCTCGGCTTCGCCGCCTCCTCGCGGGGTCCGCCGTGCTGACCGGGATTCTGATGGTACTCGGGGTTTACACCGCCGCCGCGGGTGCCGGACTCACGTGTGCCGGTCGCTGGCCCTTCTGCGACGGTTTCCTCGGACTGTTTCCGGCCAACTGGGGCAGTTTCATCGAGTGGTTCCACCGCCTCGTCGCCATGATTACCGGCTTCGTCATCCTCGGGACGACCATCAAAGCGTGGCGTGAGGGCGTCTCGAAGCGCGTCCGCTACGCGCTCGTCGTCGCAACCGCAATCCTCCCGTTCCAAATCGTCCTCGGCGCACTCACCGTCACCGAGTACGAGTGGGTCATCCTCACCGCCCACTACGTCGTCGCCACGTCGATATTCACGGCAGTCGTCGCCGCCGCCGCGTGGGGTCTCTCCGACCGCGGAATTCCCCGCACCGCCGACGCGGTCAAACTGGCACTCGTCGGGATGCCTATTATGCTCGTCCTCGCTCCCCACATGTTCGTCTCGTTCGGCCCGCTGACGCAGACCATCTACTACGTCGTTGGTCTCGCAACCTATGGCTCGTTAGTCGCCGCAACGCTGTGGGCGAGCACCGCACACGGGGCGCAAGCCGACTCCTACGGCCGACTCAAATACGCGCTCGCACCTGCAAGCGGTATCGTCGTCGCCTTGCTTATCGCCGGTCGGCAGGTGTACCTCCCATCACTGCAACTGGCCCACCTCGGTGGGACGCTCATCGCACTCGTTCTCGTCGTTGGCGCGACGGTCATCGTCCGGAGTGGCCTTCCGGTTCCACAGACCGGCGTGAGAAACGACGCGGACTGAGTTTTCGGCCGACGTTCGTTTTTGTAGGCGCGTTCTGTCCGTTCCGTCCGACCTTCGAATCAACAATCGACGTGGATTTGGTAGTCATACACAGCCAAATCATTTATGTTGCAACATGTCCGAGATATAACCGAATTTCTATCGTTTCAATTTATTCCCTGGCAATTTTCACCAAAATCGACGTGAATTGAGAATTCGACCGAAGAAGTGTTATATGGGGATGTGCTACCTGTGGCTTGTTATGAAACGACGTACCTACCTCAAGGGAACCGCAGGGGCCACGGCCGCGTTCACGCTGGCCGGTTGTCTCGGCGGTGGCGGCAGTGAGATTACCATCGGGTCGGACATCCCATACCGGCCATTCGAGTACAGGACGACCGAGGACGAACTCATCGGCTTCGACGTTGACATCGCACAGGCCGTCTTCACCGACGAACTCGGTTACGAGCACGAGTTCCAGCAGACGAGCTTCGACACCATCATCCGCTCGCTCAACAACGGGAACTTCCGCGTCATCATGTCCGCGATAACCATCACCGACGACCGCGCAGAGGAGATTGACTTCTCCGACCCGTATTTCACGGCGTACCAGACGGCTATCGTCCTGAACAGCAGTGACATCTCCTCGAAGGAGGACCTCCGAGGCGTCGCCGTCGGCGTCCAGAAGGGGACGACCGGCGAGAGCGCCGCGACGGGCCTCAAAGAAGAGTTCGACGGCGACCTGACGATTCAGAGCTACGACCAGGTAACCGGCGCGTTCGACGCGCTCCGGAACAACCAGGTCAGCGCGGTCATCAACGACAACACCGTCAACGCGGAGTTCGCCGAGCAAAGCGACAACGTCCGGTTCCTCGAAGGGACCGGTGCCGCCGAAGAGCAGGGCAAAGAAAACGCTCCACCGTATCTCACCTTCACCGTCGAGGAGTACGGCATCGGCTTCCGGAAAGATGACGACGAACTCCGCGAGGAGGTCAACGGCGCACTGCAGACGATCCGCGACAACGGGACGTACGACGAGATCTACTCCAAGTACTTCTCTGGATAAGCCAAATCAGACGCACTCTTTTATCCTACCACTGTGAGAAACTCTACCAATGGCTGAATCTTACTCCGAGGGACGAACCAGAGACGGAGAGTACCAAGAGCAGTTTTTGAACGACAAAACACTCAGGCGGCTGGGCGCGACCATCGCTGGGCTATTTACGCTCGGAGTCGGTGGGTTGGTCGCGGTAATCATCTTCACGCAGGTCGATTTCGACCTCTTCAGGGAGATCATCTACCCGCAGTTCGTCGAGGCGTTCCTGCGGGTGCTCGGTATCGTCCTCGTCGGGAGTCTGTTGTCCGTCACCGCGGGCGTCATCGTCGGTCTCGGCAGGGTGTCGAACACGAGATTCACGAACGCCGTCGCAACGGGCTACGTCGAGTTCTTCCGGGGCACGCCGCTTTTGTTCCAGTTACTCGTCATCTTCACCGGCATTCCGGCGTTCTGGCCGCCCGGTCAATTCCCCATCTCCGAATGGGCGATTCCGACCGCGATCATCGGTCTGACGCTCAACCACGCCGCCTACGTCGGCGAGGCCGTCCGCGGCGGCATCGACGCCGTTCCGGACGGACAGATGGAAGCCGCCCGCTCGCTCGGGATGTCCTACGTGCAGGGTATGCGCGAGGTCGTCCTCCCGCAGGCGTGGCGTAACGCGCTCGCCGCCATCGGCAACGACCAGGTCATCCTCGTGAAAGACACCTCGCTCCTGACGGTCATCGCCGTTCCGGAGCTCATCAGCGCGTTCCGCAACGTCAACTCGGCCACGTTCGACCCGTGGACGCCGATTATTCTCGTCGCCATCGCGTACCTCATGATTACGATTCCGCTCGGGAAAGTCGTCAGCCACCTCGAAACCCGCTCGGACTGGGGAGGTGACCGCCGATGAGTCTCCTCGAATTCGACGAGGTGGACAAGTACTTCGGCGAGACGCACGTCCTGAAAGACGTCGGTTTGAACGTCGAGGAAGGAGAGGTGTGTGTCATCATCGGGCCGTCCGGCTCCGGAAAATCCACGCTCCTTCGCTGTGCGAACCGACTCGAAGAGATTCAAGACGGTGAAATTCGACTCGAAGGCACCTCGATATCCGACCCTGACGCAGACATCAACCGCCTGCGCCAGCGCATCGGGATGGTGTTCCAGAGCTTCAATCTCTTCCCGCACAAGACGGCGGTCGAGAACGTGACACTCGCGCCGACGAAGGTGAAAGGCCTCAAGGGTGACGAAGCCGAGCGCCGCGCCGACGAACTACTCGACCGCGTTGGTCTCTCCGCGCAGGCCGACTCCTACCCGAATCAACTCTCCGGCGGCCAACAACAGCGCGTCGCCATCGCCCGCGCGCTGGCGATGGACCCGCACGTGATGCTCTTCGACGAGGTGACGAGCGCACTCGACCCCGAACTGGTCGGGGAAGTGCTGGAAGTCATGCACGACCTCGCCGACGAGGGCATGACGATGCTCGTCGTCACCCACGAGATGGGGTTCGCCCGCGAAGTGGGCGACCGTATCGTCCTCATGGCCGACGGGCGCGTCGTCGAGGACTCACCGCCCGAAGTGTTCTTCGAGGACCCGCGAACCGACCGAGGCAAGCAGTTCCTCTCGAAGCTACTCTGAGTGGGAGTGCCCTCCAATCGGCCGTGAGTCAGTCGGGGTCACACCCGACAGGTATCCAACAAGCTTATACGCTGAAACGCCGGTTCACACCGACATGAATGACGTACTTCGCCAATTCAGCGCTGAACCACCCGATTTCGAACGACGGAAGACGATTCTGTTCTGTCCGACCTGCGACCGCGCCGCGCACATCGACGACTGGCCGAGGCTGACGCGCGACGCTCGCGTCCGACGACTCGACTGTCCCGACTGCGGCGACGCCGTCTGGCACGGGCTGGACGCAGACGAAGGAAAACGACCGGGCAGACTACCGACGCCGACGGCGTAACGACCTGACGTACCGTCGGCTACCGATTAGTGACTGAGACCACCGAGCCGCCTATTTCAGCAGTTCGACGGCTCAGTGTAGAACCGTTCTACCCCCGTTAGAAGAAGTCACTCAATCCCGCCTGGCTCTCGTCTGTCGAATCGCCATCGTCAGCCGATTCGTCGGTGTCGTCGCGGTTGAGCACGTCGTCGTCACCGGACTCGGCGTCGGGGGACTCGGCACCCCGTTCGTCGGTCGCAGAGACGGCTTCCATTCCGGCGAACGCCCCACCGGCGTGTGCTTCGACCAGTTCCGCGCGGAGTTCTTCGGCGTCTTCGACGATGGATTGAACCTTGTTCGTCGTCTCGCCGCTTCCGGTGACGAACGAAACGTGGGACGTGTCGAACTCGTAGTACGCGGTCATCGCAACCGTTAGCTCGCGGGGTTTGCAGTGGTGGGTCACCGCCGAGAGGTACGGGAGGACTTCGCGGCGGGCGGTCGCCATGCTAAACCCACCTTTCTCGGCGATTTTCCGGACGACGGTGTCGCGGGTCTTGTCTCGGGTCGAACGGTACGGTGCGCCCCCGTACCGCGTCCACCCGCCGCGGGTTCGGTCGCGTGAGGCGGCGACACCGGCGGCGAGGTTGTCCGTCGCGTAACGCCAATACGAGTAGTTCTGTGTGGCGCGGACGCGACCCAGCCAGCGGTCGGCGTTGGCGAGGAACTCGTAGGCGCGGGCGAGTTCGTCCGGTTCGTAGACGAGAGACACCTTGTCTTCGATCCACTTCGTGAGGTCGTCCGGCGTCTCGTCAACGTCGTAGGCGGTGTAGAGCGCGTCCTGTGCGGACTCCTCTTTGAGCACCGCGTCGAGGAACTCGAACAGGCCGACAGAGCGGTCTCGGTCGCCCATAATCACGTCTTCCTCGGTGATTTCGTCGCGCCCCTCGGCGATTGCCTGAAGGTCGTTGACCGCAGAACGCAGGTCGCCGCTGTTCATGTCGGCGATGCGTTCGAGGGCGTCCGGTTCGAACTCCAGTCCTTCCTTCCGACAGATATCTCGGAGGACGGGAACGATAGAGCGCGCCGAGACGTCGCGGAACTCGATTTCCTGACAGGCGTTCCGCAGGCCGCGACTCATGTCGTAGAACTCGTTGGCGATGAGGACGATTGGCTGGCTCGACGACTTGACGAGTCTGGTCACGGCGCTCGACCCGCCGCGGTCGTAGTTCCCGTGGATGTTGTCCGCCTCGTCGAGGATGACTAACTGCCGGGTGGACGTGCCCGTAGACGACCCCGAGAGCGTCGCGTTCTTCGCGGCGCGACCGGCGAAGCGCTCGATGACATCGCCGGTTCGCTGATCTGACGCGTTCAACTCGACAGTCTCCCATCCCATGTCCGACGCGAGTGCGTGGGCGGCAGAGGTCTTCCCGATGCCCGGACTGCCGTGGACGACGACTGCCTCCCGATGGTCGTCCCACGAGTTGGCCCACTCTGCGAGGGCGTCGCGGGCCTTGTTGTTGCCGCGGACCTCCGAGAGCGACGACGGGCGGTACTTCTCCGTCCAATCTACCATTACCGGAGGAAGGAACGAGGCGCGTTTAGTGGTTGCGGAGCACCCGCCGACGGATGCACAGATGTCACTGATGAGAACGCTTATTAGCACCCTCCGAGTGCGATTTGGTTCATGTTTCCCGACGAAATTGTCACCCCGCGGCTTCGGTTTCGTGCCATGTCGCGGGAGGTTGTTGACCCGATAGCGTCGTACGACTACTTCGCCGCCTCGCGGTCGGATACAATCGAAGAGGAGACGGAGTACGTCTCATGGAACCCCCACCAGACGCCGAACGAGTCGTTCGACTTCCTGAAGCAAGCCGAGAAAGGCCACAAAACGGGCGAGAACGCCATCTACGCCATCTTCCCCCGCGACGGTGAAGACGGCGCTGGCGAGTTCGCCGGGACAACCGGATTCAACCCCGAGTGGAACAAGCGCCGCGCCGTCTTCGGTATGTGGCTCCGGAAGAAATTCTGGGGCCGCGGGTACTCGGGCGAGCGCGCCGCGGCGCTCTTTGCGGCCGTCTTCGACGTCTTCGACCTCGAAGTCGCGTCCGTACAGGTCGAACCGGAAAACGACAAGTCCATCCGGGCTATCGAGAAGTACATCGACCGATTCGGCGGCCAGCACGACGGCCTGTTCCGAAACGCCATCTGCAACGCGAACGGAACGCCCCGGGACGTACACACCTACTCCGTGACGCGCGAGCAGTGGCTCGATGCGACCGGTGGCGACTACGATGCCGAATTCCACTGGGAGGACCGCGAATGAGCGGCCTCTTTCCCGAAGTCGTCGAGACGGACCGGCTTCGACTGGTGGCGGCGAACCCGGACACCGTTCACCTGCTCGACGTCTACGATATCTGTTCGAAACCGGAGATAGACGAGGTGACGACCTACATGCCGTGGTCGCGTCACGAGACGCCGAAGATTACGAAGGACTTCCTCGACGACTGCGCGTCGAAGTGGGACGACGCCGAGAGCGCTCAGTTCGCCGTGTTTCCGAAAAGCGGCGAAGACGGTGCCGGTGAACTCGCCGGTTTCGGCGGCACCCACATCGACTGGAACCGTCGGACAGCCACGCTCGGCTTCTGGCTTCGGCCCCGGTATTGGGGTCGAGGGTACTCGGGGGAACGCGCCACCGCGCTCACCGCGTTGGCCTTCGACGTTCTCGACCTCGAACTCGTCACAGTCTCGCACGTCGCCGAAAACGAGAAGTCGCGGCGTGCAATCGAGAAGTACATGGACGAACTCGGTGGCAGTCGTGACGGCCGCGACCGAAACAGCATCGTCGTCGCCGACGACCCGACCGACGAACTCCGCTACAGTGTCTCCCGCGAAGAGTGGGTCACGGCGACGGGCGGCGATTACGACGCGGAGTTCCACTGGGATTGGAACGGGAGCCGCTAAATCGGCCGTTTCATCCGCTTTCACACCAACCCCCGCGACAACGGCTCGCACGACGGCCACGAAGCATATACGTAAAACCGACAATCGGTTCCGACGCAATGTCAGTGACAACCGAATCAACCAGCGATTCGACGCAATCGACGGGGAAAACGGTCGGTATCGGAGCGGTGTCCGGTCTCGGTGCGGCACTTCTCGGCTACCTCGTGACGTACCTCGTCACCTCATCGACCATCGAGAACTCGGCCGCGAGCCAGATACTCGAAGTCCTCGGGTCGGACCTCTCGGCGTGGAAGGTCGTCGGCTGGGTGTTCATGAACGCCCACGGCGTGACGACGACGTTTCCGGGATTGTTCGGGACCACTTCCTCAGCGAATCTCATCGAAAATGCGCAGGCGTTCTCGCCCGTCCTCTACGTCGTTCCCGTGGTCGCGCTCCTCGCGGCGGGGGCCGTCGCCGCAGTCGCCAGTGGCGCGTCCTCGGCGAAGTCGGGCGCGATGGCCGGCGGTGCGACCGTGCTCGGTTATCTCCCTGTTGCACTCGTGGGTATCGCGCTGTTCGCAATCACCATCGGCGACGCGACGGCCCGACCAGACCCCGTCACGTCGGCGCTCCTCGCCGGTCTCGTCTATCCCGCCGTCCTCGGTGTCATCGGTGGCGTGGCGACCGCGACGCTCCGATAACTGAGACCCTGCTCAGAGGTCGCGTGCGACGAGTTCGCCCCAGTGGTCGAACCCGTATCGGTCGTAAAACGCCCGTGCTCGTTCGTTCGCTTCGTCGACGTCGAGAACCATCCGGTCCAGCGGGAGGTCTTGGGACCGCGCGTGGTCGAGGACTGCTTCCATGAGCGCGTCGGCGACGCCAGTCCCTCGATACGCGGGGTCGACAAAGAGTTCGTTGAGCACCGCCGCGTCCCAGATAAACGTCGTCTCCTCCGGTAGTGCGAAGGCGTAGCCGACGAGTGTCGAGTCGCGTTCTCCGTCACCGTTCGCCGACGCGTCCGCGTCGGCAACGACGATACAGCCGGGGTCGTCGGTCGCACAGCGTTCGACCCACGAAAGGTAGCGCTCGCGGTAGTCCGCGGTGAGTTTCGCCTCATACTTCGAGCGTTTGTCGTCGCCGCCGGTTCCCGCCCCGATAGTGAGTTCGAACCCGCGCTTGAGGTTCCAAAATGCCTCGGCATCTCCTGGTTCGTACGGCCGAATTTCGACGCCGTCCGGTGTCTTGCTCATAGAGTGCGATGAGATAGCATCGGTAATGAACGCTCGGAGTCCGCGGCGATGGCACGGATATCGAACAGGTACAGGAAGAAGAAAAGGGAGGTTCAGACGAAGAAACGACAGGCGCAAGCAGAGGAGAGAGCAGTACAGAAGAAAGAAGAGAACGAACACAGCTCACGGGATGGCAATACAGCTCACGGGAGGACAAAAACAGGAACGGGCCTGGTTCGGGAACGCTCGCCTATCGTTCGTCGGATGGTCTCGACCGCCGACGCTCCGAGAGGAGGCGACCGCCGACGACGCCGCCGCCGAGCAAAACGAGCATGAGTTCGAGACCCGAGGAAGCGAGCGGTGCGACGCGCTCGACGTTCTCGGGTTCCGAACCGGGGGAAGGGTCAACCGCGGTGCTGTAGTGAAACGTCTCCGTCGTCGGCGGCGGTGAGTCGCTTCGGAGTTCGACGAACGTCTGGACGAAGCCGCGCGTACTCGAGAGTTCGGCGTGTCCGTTCACCGAATAGAACGCGTCGTGGACCGGGTAAAAGACGTTGACGCCGTTTGTGAACAGGTCGGGGAGAATTCCGCCGCCGAGGAGGGACGCGACCGCGACCCACGAGGCGACGACGCCGCGAGTTCCCCATCGTTCGCGGAGGAACGACTGTTTCCGAACTGTCGTGTCGTAGAAGACGAATGCGGCGAGCACCACCGGGAGCAACAAGGTGTGAAACAGCGCCCGGTGACTGCCGGGAACGAGCGTGCTCGTGAACGAGTCAAGGTCCGGCACTGCGGCGGCGGCGAGGACGACCGCGACCGCCCGCACGTCGAACCAGCGGCCGAGCAGGGCCACCCCGACGAGTCCACCGACGGCGACGTGAACGAGTGTCGATGGCATACCACACAATGACCGTGCGACGACCTTGAGGTTTCCCGTCGGCGTCGTTCGGTCTCGTCTCGTTCGACTGAAGTTGGCGTGTGACGTCGCTCAGTTCCACTCGGGGACCACCGCTCCGCGGTGCGGGGACCGATTCCTCTATCGACGCAGTCGAGTTCGTCAGGCGACGACTACCACTTTCGACACCCTTTTGCGGGGCACTCTCGCACGTTTCTCCATGTCTTACCCGTCCGTCGCACCGAGGTGTGACCGATGACCGCGGCACCGCGCGACGACCTCGCCCGCCGCATCGCGGGAGAGATTACCCTGTCGGACGACCCCGGTGCGACACTGCGAAAGTGGCGTACGGACTTCGACATCTCGCAGACGGCGCTCGCCGAGCAACTGGATGTTTCGTCGTCAGTTGTCTCGGACTACGAGAGCGGCCGCCGCGAGAGCCCCGGTATCGGCGTCATCCGCCGGATGGTCGAGGCGCTTCTCGACATCGACGAGGCCCGCGGTGGGAGTCGAATCCGACAGTACGCTCGCGTCCTCTCGGCCGGGTTCGAAAGCGACATCGTCCAAGACCTTCGGGAGTACCCGACGTCGATTCCGCTCGATAGCTTCTACGACGCCATCGGCGCGACTCCCATCGTTGACGGCGACCAAGACCGCATCAGCGGCCACACCGTCATCAACAGCATTCAGGCGATTACGCGCCTCTCCTCGGAGGAGTTCTACCGACTCTACGGACAATCGACGAGTCGAGCACTCCTCTTTACCGGCGTCACCCGCGGTGAGTCCCCCCTCGTCGCCATGCGCGTCGTCACGCCGACGCCCAACGCGGTCATCCTCCACGGACTCACGGAAGACGAACTCTGGGAGCACGCCCCCTCACTTGCGACCATCGATGGCTTCGCCCTCGCCGTGACGAACCGCGATTTAGACGAGATGCTCGAAGACCTGCGGAAACTCCCCTAACGCCACGTTTCCGTCGGGTTCGCTGACTGTCCGTCGAAAGGTGAAAAAAGTCGAAGAGGTATCACGTGGACAATTGTTCATGGAAATTCGTGACCTTCCATCACTCCTCGAATCCGAACTCACGTATCCGGTTGACACCGGTCGCGTCGTCGATCAAATCGGTGCCGTCGAACTCGACACGCCAGCGGCCGACGCCTCGGAGCCGATTAGCGTGATTATCGCCCCGCTCGGGCCAACGACGTTCGACTCGGCGGACGAACTGTACAACACGATTCTCGGAAACGTCAGCGACGAGTTCATCGGACGGAAGTTCTACGACGACCGCGGTGCCAACCCCGCGGCCCCCGCACACAGCCCCGACCCCGCAGACGAAATCCAGTCGTTCTGAGTGCGACACCCGACTGCCTCGTCCCCGCGGTCGCCGCCCTACGCTCGTTTTTATCGGTTCGTCGGTTCGCGTCGCTGTCTCCTCGTCAGTGCCGGAACCACATACTGCCGACTCGTCTTCGATACAGACCCTCGTACTGCCGTCTCGTCACCGTATAAACAGCTGATGGGCCGCGTCTGCGGCGGCCCGAAACTGCGCTTTTTCCGGAAGCGTCCTGCGACGCTTCGTCGCCGCGTTCGCGCGCCCGTCCGAACGAGTTCCGTTATTCGACGTATTCGTAGCGGCGCTCGTTCATCCGGCCCCAGCCCGTGAAGACGAACTCGCCTTCCGGCTGGCTGAACTCCTCGACTTCGATTTCCTTTTCGTGGTTGTGCACGTCGTGGATGAGTTCGTAGTCATCGAAGGAAATCTCGGTGCGGGCGGCGAGTTGGCCGTCCACGTCGAGCGCGTCGATTTCGTCGAGCCACGTCTCTTGGACGGTTTCGGCGTGAATCTCGGCCTGTGCGCCGGACCCGTACGAGCCGAGCAGAAGTTGCTTGCCCGCCATGTCCTTTCCTTCCTCGGCGGCGGCTTTCAGCGCCGACGCGCGGGCGATGTGGACCGACCCGGTGTACCAGTTTCCGACGCGACTGGAGATGTCGAGTGTTGGCTCGATAACGCGAGCGTACCAGTCGCGGTACTGTTCTGTCGTCTTCAGGTCGTCCATGTACGCGCGAATAGCCTCTTCGTAGTCGTCCCACGTCTCGAAGTCGGCCTTGCGGGGCTGGCGGCCGATTTCGTCTTCGAGTTCGTCTTCGATCTCCGTGTCGCGGCTCATGTGGCGGAAGCCGAGCAGTGCGGCCTTCCGAACCATCCCCGGGAACGGGGTGTGGAACGGGATGTACTCGAAGTCGTCGGGATGCGTTCGCCCCGCGACGCTCTCGTAATCTTCCAGCGCCTCTCGCATGCGTGCGAGATACACCTGCATGGAGCGCTTGCCGTCCACGGAGGGGAACTGCTGGTTGGGCTTGAGGAAGTCCGTCTCGTCCATACTGCCGTAGCCCTGTTCCGTCGAGAGTTCGACGAGGTCCGGGTCTTCGTCGATGAGTATCGCAACGGCACCGGCACCCTGCGTCGCCTCGCCGGGGTCGCCACGCTCGTAGAGTGCGGTGTCGGTTGCGATGACGAGCGCCGCGCGGCCACGGTTACGCCCGGCTTTGATCCAGTTGTAGGCGTCGTCGAGACTCTGCGTCCCGGCGATACACGCGAACTTCCGTTCTCCTTTGTTGGCGTAGCGGAAGTCGCCGTCGTACACCTGTTCGAGACAGCCGGCGATGTACGTCGAAACCGGCTTGGAGTTGTCGAACGCCGACTCGGTCGCCACGTCGATGCGACCGATGTCTTCGGGTGTGAGACCTTTTCGGTCCATCAGTTTCTTCGCGGCGTTCGCTCCCATCGTGACGATGTCCTCGTACACGTCCGGGAACGACGAGGTGTGAAGGCCGAGACCCTTCGTGTACTTCTCCGGGTCTTCGCCTTTCACCGGCGCGAAGGTGTTGGGGAGGTCTAAAACGAGCTTACCCGTCCAAATCTCGATGGCGTCGATGCCGACGGAAGTCATGAACGTTGGTACTGATTCGGGGGATAAGGTTTTGTCGATGACTGGTTACGTCGGTTGTCGAACTTTAGTGTGGCTATCTGCTGACAGCCGGTTATACCTGTGTTTCGTCTTTCGTGTCCGAGCCGGTCGCGCTTTGGCTGTCGGAGACGACGACGGTCACTTCGACTAGCCCTCTGTTTTGATTCCCGGACAGTTGAGCTGTAACTGTCCTCCCCTCTGCTCCGGTGAGACTGAACGAAGCGGTATCAGTCAGCACGCCACCGACCCGAACAAAGACCGTCCCGGTTCGAAGGTCGCCGTTGGCATCGTCCGGAGAGAACGCCACTGTGACTGTTTGGACGTTCCCAGAGTTCCCCGCCTCGAAGACCTGTATATCTGTGATGTCCACGGTCGGCGCGTCGTTCCCGCCGCCTGTATCTTGGACCGTCACCGTCGTCGTCGTCGTGTCGGTGGCTCCGTCATCGTCGGTTACGGTCAGTCTCACGGTGACGTCTGTGTCACCGGAAACACTCGACGGCGCGTCGAACGTCGGCGTCTCGGAACCGGCGTTCGAGATGCTCGCACCACCGGTCGGGTCGTTCGTAATCGCCCAACTGTAGCTATCGACCGTTCCGTCGTCATCGGAACTCGACGACCCGTCGAGTTGGATGGACCCACCTTCGCTGACGGTGTACGGACCGCCCGCTCTCGCGGTCGGCGGGGAGTTACCGTCTGGGGGCGCGTCGTTGACTCTGAACGTGTACGTCTTCGAATCGACCAACCCGTTCGGCAGGCGATAGCTCACGCGCGCGGTGACCCACTCGTCTACCATGTTCACGTTCGAACCGTCGTCGAAGAATTCGTACACGTAGAATTTTGCCGATTCGCCGCTTCCGACGACCGGGTTCGGCCCGGCGATGTTACCATCTTCGTCGAGGTCGGTCGCAATTCCGTCGTCCGGGACGGTCACGTATTCGGACTGGCTAATCAGGTAATCGACACGCCCGTCTCCGCTCGGCGATTCGACGTAGAACTCTGTTTCGCCCGGGTCGTTGTCGCCTTGTCCGACTCGGTCGGAGAGTCCGTTGATTCGGTCGTCGTGGGGGTTGACGACTACGTCGAGTACCTCTACCGAGTCGGTGCCGACGTTCTGTAGCGAGAATTCGATGCCGCCGCGCGTGGAGCCGGAATCGTCGCCGTCACGTCCGACCGCGTCGTTCTCGTAGAGCAGACCGCCGACGCCGCCGCCACTCCCACCAGACGAGACCGTCACCGATACGCTGGCGTCCTGCCGCGTGGCTGAGGCGAACGTGTCGTCGTCGAAGCTCCCGAGCACGGCGGCCGTGCCCGCAGATTGCCCCGTCACGGTCACTTCCACACGCCCGTCTGCGTCTGTCGTCGCGGAATCCGTCGAGAGCGATACCGCGGCGCTACTCGCGGAGAAGTTCACAGAGACGCCCGAGACGGGGTTGTTGTAGCGGTCTCTCACTTCGAAGGTCACGGTCTCAGACCCACCCGAATCGACCGTCTCCGACGACGGCCCGGTCGTGGTGAGGTAGTGCGGTGACGGCGTTTCGATGCCGGAACCGACACCGACGTTACCGATTCGGAGGTCGTAGGTCGCACCGCGTTCCATCACGAAGACGACGCTCTCGTCGGTCGGTCCCTCGCGGACCGCGTGTACGTAGGCGTCGTTCGACGTGTCTCCGGACCCGTCTAACTCCTCGGCGTCGGTCAGAATCGTCCGCCAATCATCCGCTGAGAGCTTCGTCGGCACGGTAATCGTCACGTTGTTCGCCGAGGCGTTGTTCGTCACGCTGACGGTTCGCGTCGCCCGACTCACGGCTTGGGCGTCGATTGTCGCGCTCCCGACGCCGTTTTCGGAGTAGTTACCGGCGAGGAGAACGAGCGAGATAGTCCGCCCGTCAACGAGCGATTGCCCGGAGAGCGTCCCGTTGTACCCGTTGTCGAAGCGGTTGTACGCGACCGTGTTTTCGTACACCGTGGTCGGCGCGTTCTGCATGACGTTGTAGCCCGGTCGGTATTCGAGCGCCTTCGTGGTGAACGACAGTCGATTGTCGGTGACGTAGTCACTCGTCTCGGCTTCGTTCGTACTGACGTTCGAGACGGCGAACGTTCCGAGCGACCGCGTTTGCAACGTCCCCGTTGCCGGCCCGGGGTTGACAAAGAGCGTCCGACTGGGATAGCGCGTCCCGAGCGAGACGGTCGTCGGCGTCGGCGTCGATTTTGCCGCGCTCTCGACGACCGCTCCCCGAAGGGTAACGAACTCGTTGTGAACGTCTTGGTTGTGTTGGAACTCGACCTGTTCGTTTTGGTTCGGGACGACGGTCGCTTGGTACATCGACATCGAGATGATGATGATGCCGAACAGCAGTACTGCTCCGATTTGAACAGTAACTGCCCGCTCGTCGCCCCGAAAGTCCATATAACCCGAAGGTCCCCGAAGAGGGAAAAAGACTCCTACCGGTATCGAATGGTGTGAGAGGCGGCCGAGATTAGTCTTCTTCTTCGACAACTTCGGGCTCAGACAGTCCGCTCTGGAGACTGTCGAGACCGTTGACCCACTCGGTGACGAGTCCGAATTCGAGTTCGTCGAGCACGTCGATGTCGAGTTCGTCGCCGTCGATGACGCGGGTGCCGACCTGCACGATGTAGCCGAGCGCGCTGTCGAGGTCGTCGGCTTCCTCGGCGTCCGCGGCGGCGAGGATGTAGGCTTCCATGTCGTCTTCGAGGTCCGCCGGTCCGGCGACGAGGTACTCTTCGGCCGCGAAGAAGGCACACGAGAGGCTCGTCTGTACGCTTCCGATGAGAATCTCGGCTTCCTCGTTTTCCGATTCGAATTCGGCTTCCGCCATCACGATGTCGTGGACGGTTGCGAGTTCGTCGAGTGCTTCTTCTTCGTCGAGGGTCTCGTCGTCGTAGGCGATGAGAATCTTGGCGATTGCGATTGCCGCGTCGTTCTGGACGTTCATGAGCAGACGTCCCGTCTCCTCACTTTCGAGGTCCAGTTCTTCTTCTTCGACGCGCGTCAACCAGTTCTGCCAGCGTTCCAGCGAGTAGTATCGTTCCTCGGCCTCGGTCATACCTACAACCTCCCGTGCCGGACTCAAATGCCTTTCTTATCCTTTCGCAACGCGTGTGATTCAGGAGCACGTTCGTACTCGGCGCGTCTACGCCCCGCAATCGCCGACTCCGATACCCACCGGTTGCCGTTCCGTCCCGGAACGAGTCGTCGAACGGCGGTCGGTTCGGCGTGGCTCCGAACGGAATGGTCCAGCGCGCTATCGGTCGAGCGTCGCTTCCGTATCAACGCCGTACACGAGCGCGGGCGTCTCGACGTGCGCGTTTCTCACCGCGTCGTCGCGGCCGTCGTCTAAGAGCCACTCGACCCGTCGCGGGACCGTCTTCGGGCCCATGACGGCACCGGGTCGGTCCGGGTCGTCGATGAAATCGGTCTCCATGAGGAACGGCACGCCCCGTTCTGCGGCGTCTTCGAGACGGTCTTTGTCGCTCATGACGCTCGGCGTGCCGCCGGTGAGGTGTCCCTGCGCATAGTGTTTGACTACCCGCTCGCGCGGGACGCCGCGCTCGTCGGCCCACTCGGCCACGTCGGAGAGGTCGGTGGTCGATTCAGTGTGCAGTTGAAGCGCGCACTCGCAGTCCGCGGCGAGGTCGAGTCCGTGCCGAAGCACGGCGTTCGACGCCTCCCAGACGGCGTCTGTGACCTCGTAGTGCGGCCGTCCGGATTTAAGCGCGAGCGCATCTCCCGCGCGAACGTACTCGGCGGCGACGTCGAGACCGGCGGCCATCAGGTCCCGCGCGGCTTCGGGGTCGTAGCCTCTGTCGTCAACGAGTTTCGAGACGAGTCCGGGGTGGACGCCGAGAACGGGCCACGCGCGCCCGTCGAGGTGTTCGGACGCCTCGCGCACCACATCCATAGTCGTTTCGAAGACCGGTCGGAAGTCCTCGCCGGTTTCGACCTCGTGGCCGAGGAGCCACGACGGTTTGTTCACGACGAGCAGGTGAGTCCCGCCGCTCCGTGCGAAGTCCGTTACGGCCTCCAGTCCTCGGCCGTGGTCCGGGTCGAGGTGGAGGTGATTGTCGAGTACCGGCGTGTCGAACTTCTGCATAGTGGTGTGGTCGGACGGGGAGAGAAAAAACGAACCGTTCGGCGGCGACGGACTCGCCGATTCCGTCAGTCGAGTCTCTTTCCGTCAGTCAGGTCTCTGCTCGACGACCTCATCGAGCGTCATCGCGTGCGTGGCCGCGTTCTGTAACGCGTCCGACCGGCCGTAACTACCGGGCGCGATGGCGACCGTCTGGAGTCCGTACTCGTTTGCCGTCTCCAAGGCGGGCTTGAAATCGGTGTCCCGCGAGGCGACGGCGATGACGTCCGCGCGACCTTCCACGGCGAAGCGAGTGAGATCGACCGCGAGTTTTACGTCAACGTCGCCGCTCGTAATGACGACTTCGAAGCCGCGCGCTTCGGCCGCCTGAATCAACCCGGGTGTCGCGTGCTCGTCGAGGTACAGCCGCGTCGCACTCATCGTCCCGCCGAGCGACCGCGCGGCCATTCGAATGTCGTCTAAATCCACGTCGAACTCGTCGCGGAGGACGTTCGGCCCGTCCACGAAGAGCGCAACCCGACCCGACGGGACGCCGTCGGAACCGAACAACCGCCGCAGGAGGTCCATACACCACCTCACCCCGTTTCGGGTTTATAAATTTCGAGCGAGTGTGAGCGCCGCCCCACCGAGACTGACGTCACAAATTTCCCTCGTACGATAGTGAATCAATGCTCTATTTATTCGAGTTCCTGACAATCTCTCGGTTTAGTATTGAAAATTATGGTGAAATCCAAATTTCAGTCAAGCTAACACATAATATCATAGTGGACTGAGACATGTTTGCCCATGGCAGGCACACCGAACTTCGACAGACGAAGCTTCATGAGACTCGCCGCAGCCGCCGGACTCACCGGTATGGCTGGTGTAACTAGCGCGACGCCCGGTCGCTCGCCCGGTCCGAAGAAAAACGAGGTCCTTATCGGCGTCACGAACACTGCCGACAGCCCACAGAAGGCCGTTCAGGATGCTGTTCCGGCAAACGCCGAAGTCGTCCACGAAAACAAGACCCTCAACTACGCCGCGGTCAAGTTCCCGTCCAGTGCGCCGAAGCGTGCGCGCAAGAACTTCATCAAGGCCGTCACGAAGCGCGACGACGTGAAGTACGCCGAGAAGAACGCGACGTACGAAGCGCTCTATACGGCGAACGACCCGAAGTATGGAAACCAGTACGCACCCAAGCAGGTAAACGCCGACACCGCCTGGGACACGACGCTCGGAAGTAGCTCCGTGACGATTGCCGTCGTTGACCAGGGTGTCAAATACGACCACCCCGACCTTTCGAGCCGGTTCGGTTCGAACAAAGGCAAAGACTTCGTTGACAATGACGGCGACCCGTACCCGGACCTGCTCTCCGACGAGTACCACGGGACCCACGTCGCGGGTATCGCCGCCGGGACGACGGACAACAACACCGGCGTCGGCGGCATCAGTAACTCCTCCCTGCTGTCGGGACGCGCCCTCTCCGAAAACGGGAGCGGTTCCACGAGCGACATCGCGGACGCAATCGAGTGGGCCGCAGACCAAGGCGCGGATGTCATCAACCTCTCGCTCGGTGGCGGCGGCTACTCCTCGACGATGAAAAGCGCCGTCTCGTACGCGACGCAGAACGGCTCGCTCGTCGTCGCCGCGGCCGGCAACGACAGTAGCGGAAGTATCTCCTACCCCGCCGCGTACAGCGAGTGTCTCGCCGTCTCCGCACTCGACCCGGACGAAACGCTCGCTTCGTACTCCAACTACGGCTCGAAGCTCGACCTCGCGGCACCCGGAACGAACGTGCTCTCGTGCTGGACGACCAGCCAGAAGTACAACGAGATTTCCGGTACCTCGATGGCGACGCCGGTCGTCGCGGGTGTGGCCGGTCTCACGCTCTCGGTCCACGACCTCTCGCCCGCCGACCTACGAGTCCACCTCAAGAACACTGCGGTTGACGTCGGCCTCAGTAGCTCGAAGCAAGGGTCCGGTCGCGTCGATGCCGCAAACGCCGTGACGACCGACCCCGGTGACGGTGGCGGTGGCGGCGGTGGCGGCGGTTCGAAGGAGACGACCTACAACGGTCGGCTCTCCTCTTCGTCCGATTCGAGCTGTTCGAGCTACTCGTGGAACTACAGCTCCCCGTCGCAAGTTGTCGTTGACCTCAGCGGTCCGAGCAACGCCGACTTCGACCTCTACGCCAACGAAGGTCGCGGAACGTGCCCGACGACGAGCAATTACGACTACCGCTCGTGGACCTACGACAGCAACGAACAGATTATCATCGACAACCCCGACACCTCCACGGACCTCAGCGTGATGGTTGACAGCTACAGCGGCAGTGGCGCCTACACGGTCACCATCACCGAGAAGGAATAGACTCCCAGCCGTACCGCGCGGCACTAGCCGTCTTCCACGGCCGTACGAGCAGTGCCGGTATCCCGTACTGCCGGTATTCATGAGCACCGTAGGGGTGCAGTCCAGCGAAGCGTCATCAGCCCCCTACATTTCGGCGGCGCCCCCGAGGGTCCCGAACCAACACCACCTACCGTTCGAAAATTGGGAATCTCGGCGGTCGCGCGCAGTCGGATTCAGATCGCTCACGCGAGAGACGAAGCCATCTGTGACACCGTCTCTCGTTCGGCCGGAACGCTGTCTGGGTTCACGAGGTGCCCAGGTATTGACGTGTCGTCTGAGGGTGTTACATTCGACCCGACGCCGTGTCGCGGTCACCGACTCCTCCTTCCGAACGCACGACGTCGAGCGACCGCTGTCGTCGATGACGTGCCTCGGTAAAAACCGCGAGTTGTGCCGCTTATTCGTTGACTTCGAGCACCTTGCCGGCCGCGATGGTCTGGCCCATGTCGCGGATTGCGAAGCTTCCGAGTTCAGCAATCTCCGAGGACGGTTCGATGCTGAGCGGTTTCTGCGGACGAAGCGTGACGACGGCGGCGTCCCCGGCCTTGATGAAGTCCGGATTCTCTTCTGCAACCTCGCCCGATGCGGGGTCGAGTTTCTGGTCGATCGATTCGAACGTACACGCGACCTGCGCCGTGTGAGCGTGGATGACCGGCGTGTAGCCGGCGGTGATGACCGAGGGGTGTTGCATGACGACGATTTGGGCGCTGAACGTCTTGGCGACCGACGGCGGGTCGTCGGCCGGGCCGCACACGTCTCCGCGGCGGATATCGTCTTTGCCGACGCCGCGGACGTTGAACCCGACGTTGTCGCCCGGTCCGGCCTCGGGGACCTCCTCGTGGTGCATCTCGATCGTCTTGACCTCGCCACCGGCGTCAGACGGCATGAAGCGGACGTTGTCTCCTGTCTTCAGAACCCCCGTTTCGACGCGCCCGACCGGAACGGTTCCGATACCGGAGATAGTGTACACATCCTGAATCGGGACGCGAAGCGGGGCGTCGGTCGGTGGCGACGGCTCCGGAAGATTGTTGAGCGATTCGAGCACCGTCGGCCCGTCGAACCACGACATGTTCTCCGACGATTCGGCGATATTGTCGCCCTCGAACGCCGAGATGGGGATGAAGCCGGCGTCGTCGGAGTTGAACCGCACCTGATTCAGGAGCTGTTGGACCTCCTCTTTGACCTGCTTGTAGGAGTCTTCGCTGTAATCGACGACGTCCATCTTGTTGACTGCGATGATGAGTTCCTCGATGCCGAGCGTGCGCGCGAGGAAGACGTGCTCGCGGGTCTGCGGGGCGACGCCGTCGTCGGCCGCGACGACCAAAATCGCGTGGTCGGCCTGCGACGCGCCCGTAATCATGTTCTTCACGAAGTCGCGGTGACCGGGCGTATCGACGATGGTGAAGTAGTATTTGTCCGTGTCGAACCGTTGGTGTGCGATGTCGATGGTGACGCCGCGTTCGCGTTCTTCGGCGAGGTTGTCCATGACGTAGGCGAACTCGAAGCCCGACTTGCCCTTGGACTCCGCTTCCTCGCGGTGCTGTTCGATGATGTGTTCCGGTACGCTACCTGTCTCGAACAAGAGTCGGCCAACGAGCGTCGATTTCCCGTGGTCAACGTGTCCGATGATGGCTAAGTTTTGGTGTGGTTTGTCTGCCATGGATACTCAGGGCACTGTCGCCCAGTTTGGTAAAATATGACACGCAGGGGTAAATCCGTTTCCCGGGAAACGACGTATTTCGTCGGTCAATCGAACGGCGGCGCTCGTTCGGTAGCCACTGCAAAACGCGTCTTCGTGCGCGGTCGTCGCTCGCCGGGCGACGTTGCTCGGTGGTCGGTGTTGTTGCCGACGGTTCGACTCTCAAATCGGTCGCGGGGCCGACCGGACGTTAGCACGCGCTTAACCCGGGGAGTCAGTCACACCGGAAAACGACTGTACAAAAGACCGTTCGAAAGTGGAGACGCAACTGGTGCGTAACGCAGAACCCTCAGAGACTGCGCATCGCGGCCGCCATATCAGCGAACGTGGCCGTGCGACGAACGGATGGCTTGTGTGCGTCAACGTCCTCGGAATTTGCTCTTACAACAATCATAGTAACTACTTCTATCGAATGGATAATAAATATATTTGAGATTATTATCTATTATAGTTCTCCAATTCACACGCTTGTCGAGCAACACGGTGACGAATCCGGTTGTTACTGGCCTGTGACCAAACAGAGGACCACCCTGCCCGATGAAATTTGTTGTCGATAACGCGTTAGTGTGGAATGTCAGTCAGCAGACGAAGCGACCACCGAGTAACACCGGAGAAACACCACGGTCTATTTTAAACGCCATTGCACGCGAAGAGCCTCTTGAGTAGGTCTGGATTGCCCGGTAATAGATTCGATATCGTCACACGCAGTTTATAGTCTGATTCGCGGCGGAGTCTCGGGTTACAGTTGGGTGGCAGTTTTCGCCACTCGGGTTGCGGGTTTGTGGTGTTTTTTCCGGGTCGTGAGCGCCAGTTAGTGCAAGAATATGCACACACCGCGAGAGAAGATACCAAAGCATTACTTATCGTAGTTCGCAGTGGCCCGTATGGGCCTTCGAAAGCCGCCGTTGTACGACGTCCACGCAGACGCTGGGGCGACGTTCACCGAGTTCGGCGGATGGGACATGCCGGTGGAGTACGACTCCATCAAGGCAGAACACGCGGCCGTCCGCGAGTCCGTCGGCATCTTCGATGTTTCGCACATGAGCGAACTCGAAGTGTCCGGGCCGGACGCGACCGCGCTGATGCAACGCCTGACGACGAACGACGTGACGGCCCTCGACCCGGGTGATTCGCAGTACTCGGCCATCGTGAACGACGAGGGCGTCATCATCGACGACACCGTCGTCTACCGACTACCGGACCGAGACGACCGGGTCTATCTCTTCATTCCGAACGCCGGTCACGACGAAGAGATGTACGACCGGTGGACCTCGTACCGCGACGAGTGGGACCTCGATGCCACCGTCGAGGATGTCACCGAAGACTGGGCTATGTTCGCGGTACAAGGGCCTGGTGCACTCGGTACGGTTTCCGAGGCCGCACCCGACGCCAGTCCGGACGACCTCTCGAAGTTCCAAGCGACGTTCGCCGACGTGGCCGGCGTCGAGTGCTGGGTCGCCCGAACGGGCTACACCGGCGAAGACGGCTTCGAGATTCTCTGTCCGTGGGACGACGCCGAGACCGTGTGGTCGGCGCTGGACGCCACCCCGTGTGGACTCGGCTCCCGCGACACGCTCCGACTGGAGATGGGATTCCTGCTCTCCGGACAGGACTTCGACCCAGAAACTGAACCTCGAACACCCTACGAAGCCGGTATCGGCTTCGTCGTCAAACTGGACACTCAGTTCGTGGGCCGCGACGCCCTCGAACAGCAACAGGAGGCGGGCATCGACGAGACGTTCGTCGGTGTCACCCTCCTCGACCGGGGCGTCCCCCGACACGGGTACGACATCGCCACCGAAGACGGCGACGTCATCGGCGTGGTGACGAGCGGGACGATGAGTCCGACGCTGTCGGAACCCATCGGTCTCGGCTACGTACCCGTCGAATACGCCGCGGACGGAACGAACGTCTCCATTCTCGTCCGCGGCCGTGAGAAGCGCGCAGAGATAGTCACACCTCCCTTTATCGACCAATAATGTTCGAAATTCCCGACGACAGAAAGTACCTGGAATCGCACGAATGGACCACCACCGAAAGCGACACCGCCCGCATCGGTATCTCCGACTTCGCACAGGACGAGCTGGGCGACGTCGTCTTCGTCGAACTCCCCGAGGAAGGCGACGAACTCTCCGCTGGCGATGAGTTCGGCGTCATCGAGAGTATCAAGGCGGTTTCGGACCTTTACGCGCCCATCTCGGGAACGGTCACCGCGGTCAACGAAGACCTGTTCGACGCGCCCGAACTCGTCAACGACGACCCCTACGGCGACGGTTGGATGTTCGAGATAGAGCCGTCCGACGCGGACGAGTTCGATAGCCTCCTCTCTCCGGAGGAGTACCGCGAGCAGACGGAGTGAGATGACGGCTGGAAACGGACGGCGGGCCGGAAGCCCGTACGCTCCACACACCGACGCCGACGAAGCCGCGATGCTAGACGCAATCGGCGTCGAAAGCGTCGAATCGCTCTTCGATATACCCGAAGAAGTCCGCTTCGATGGCGAGTTTGGCATCGACGGCATGGACGAGAAAGCGCTTCGACAGTCGCTTTCGGACCTCTTCGCCCGCAACGAGGACTTGACCGAGTTCCTCGGTCGCGGCCACCACGCTCACTACGTGCCGGCGCTCGTCTCCGACCTCTCCCGTCGCTCGGAGTTCCTGACCTCCTACACGCAGTACCAGCCAGAGGTCACGCAGGGATTCCTGCAGGTGCTCTTCGAGTACCAGTCGATGCTGGTCGAACTCACCGGCCTGCCGGTTGCGAACTGCTCGATGTACGACGCCGCGACCGCCCTCGCAGAGGCCGCGCTTCTCGCAAACCGGCTTCGGCGCGGCGCGAGCGGCCACCGCGTGCTCGTCCCAGCACACATCCAAGACGGTCGCCTCGGCGTCCTCGAAAACTACCTCGGCGGCTCGGACATGGAAATCGGCTCATACCCGATGGACGACGGCGCGGCCGACGTGGACGCGCTTACGGACCTCGTAGACGACGAAACCGTGATGGTCTACGCCGAGAGTCCAACCGTCCGCGGCGTCATCGAAGAGCGACTCGCGGATATCGGCGACCTCGCCCACGAGAACGACGCGCTGTTTTGTCTCGGAAGCGACCTCGTCGCGCTAGCGCTCCTCGAAGAACCCGCGAGCGTCGGTGCCGACGTCGTCGTCGGCGAAGCCGGCGCGCTTGGTCTCGGGACGGCCTACGGGATGGGTCTCGGTATCTTCGCCACCCGCGAGGAGTACCTGCGGCAGGTTCCGGGCCGACTCGTCGGCGCGTCGGAAGACGCCGCAGAGAAGCGAGCCTTTACCCTGACGCTCCAGACCCGCGAACAGCACATCCGCAAGGAGCGTGCAACCTCGAACATCTGTACGAATCAGGCGTGGGTTGCGCTTCGAACCGCCATGCACATGGCGTGGCTCGGCCCGGACCGCCTCGTCGATCTCGCTACGGACGCCGTCACCGACGCGCGCGAGCTTGCAGGCCGCCTCGACGACCTCTCGGGCGTGAAGGCGCCGATTTACGACCGCTACCACTTCCGTGAGTTCGTCGTCCGAACCGACCAACCCGCACCCGCGATCACGAACGACCTCGCGGGGCGTGGCTTCGCGGTGCACGCCCTCGACGACCACCACATCCAAGTCTGTATCACCGACGTGAACGCCGACGCCGCGGACGAACTGGTCGCGGCCTTCGAGGAGGTAGTCTGATGAACTTCGACCAAGCCCGATTCAGCCGCGACGACGTGTACGAGCCGCTTCTGTCCGAAAAGGACAGCACCACCGTCGAGGTCGATTCGGAGGGCGTCCTCCCCGACGACCTCACCCGCGACGAACTCACGCTCCCTGGGCTTTCGGAGCCGCAACTGGCGCGTCACTACACGCGCCTGTCGCAGATGAACTACAGCGTCGAGCTCGGGCCGTACCCGCTCGGGTCGTGTACGATGAAGTACAACCCCTCGTTCACCGAGGATGTCGCGGCCGACCCCAACGCCGCCGTTCACCCCGACCGCTCCGACCGAACGATTCAGGGAACACTCGGCTTGCTCCACGGACTTCAGGAGCACCTCGCCGACATCGGTGGAATGGACGCCGTGACGCTCCAACCACCGGCGGGTGCCGCGGGCGAGTTCACGGGAATCCTCGTCGCAAAAGCGTACCACGAGTCCCGAAACGATGACCGCTCGGAGATTATCATCCCCTCGTCGGCCCACGGGACGAACTTCGCGTCCGCCGCGATGGCCGGTTACGACGTGGTCGAACTCCCCTCGGACGACGACGGCCGCGTCGATATGGAAGCGCTCGACGCCGCTATCTCCGAGGAGACGGCGGCACTCATGCTCACGAATCCGAACACGCTCGGTCTGTTCGAGCGCGACATCATCGAAATCGCCGAGATGGTCCACGGCGCGGGCGGCCTGCTCTACTACGACGGCGCGAACCTCAACGCCCTCTTAGGCCGCGCTCGCCCCGGAGACATGGGCTTCGACATCATGCACTACAACGTCCACAAGACGTTCGCCACGCCGCACGGCGGCGGCGGTCCCGGTGCCGGCCCAGTCGGCGTCGTCGAAGACCTCACCGAGTTCCTGCCGAGTCCGATGGTCCGCGAAACCGCCTCTGGCTACGAGCAGTACGAACCCGAATCGTCCATCGGCAAGGTTCACGGCTTCACCGGCAACTGGTTGGTGCTCGTCAAGGCGTACGCCTACATCGCTCGCCTGGGTGACAGCGGTCTCGCCGACTCCAGCGCCAAGGCTGTGTTGAACGCTAACTACCTCGCCTCGCAGGTCGATTTGGAGGTTCCGTATGGACCGTTCCACCACGAGTTCGCGGCGACCGCCGGCGACAGAGACGCCGCCGACGTCGCAAAGCGCATGCTCGACTACGGCGTCCACCCGCCGACGACGAAGTGGCCCGAACTCGTCTCGCAGGCGATGCTCACAGAACCCACGGAAGTCGAGGATAAGGCGTCCTTAGACGACCTCGCACACGCGTTCAACGCCGCGTACGCTGACGCCGACGAGGTGCTCGAATCTGCGCCCTCGAAGACGAGCGCTCGCCGCATCGACCAGGTGTCCGCGGCCCGGGACCCACGTCTTTCGTGGCAGGCGCTCGAACAGGACGAATAACGAAAAATCTCTTTTTCGGCGGTTACGCTTCGGCGTTGGCGTAGGTCTCCACGTCGTCGGTGATGTGGATGTAGCCGTAGTCGCACTCGGTGCAGTGCCACTTGGTCTTCTTACCGAGGTGAACGAGCATGCTGGCGGCGAGGTAGAACGTGTCGTTACCGCAACCCGGGCATTCGCGTTCGATTTCGAGGTCGCTCATACCCGGTTTCTGTCGGGGTCGTTGTTGAAGATATTGGTTCGTCAGCGGGTGTTTAACAGCGTGATAAATCAAATAGTGCGATATGAAATTCAGTCCTGAACTGAAAACTCGACAGGTGCCCGATAGAGGGGTGTTTCTACTGTTCCAATGACGAATACCGCAGAAGTGTCGGCAATTCTATTGTACGAGCAACCAAACTCCCGTACGAAGCGATGACGGATACACTCACGAAGATCAAAGCGCGCTTGCTCACCTTCGACGTGGACGCGTGGAATCACCCACGGCGGGCACAGTTACTCTCCGTACTGTTTCTCGCTTTCGGTGGCGTGGTGAGCCTTCTCCTCCAAACGGAACTGGCTCACCGAGGGTACACCGTCGAACCGCGTGGTGTATTCACGGTCCTAATTATGCTTAGCGTTCAAATCGTCGGTCTCGTCGGACTTGCAGTACTCGATTGAAGGTCCGGTCGCGCGTGAATCTCCGCGGCGGTTACCTCTCGGTACCGAGCACTAGGTATCATCGGTGCCACGTATTTGTGTTTCAGCACCATCGGCGGAGTCTGGTCAGCAGTGGTGTACCCGCTTTCGTCGCTCTTGTTCACCGGAAGTTCCTTTTCACGGGTGAGTTTGCGAACGACCGCTTTTTCGCTCTTGGGTCTTCAGTACTTCCCACATGGGTCCGCTACACAGGTCGGCTCAACCCATCCACTACGTATTATCTTGGGCAAGAGTGGCTAGTCACAGTATTCGGCCCTCCCAAGCAAGACGTTGGTCTCTTCCCGAACCTGTTCGGCCTCCTCGTGCTCATTCTGCTCGGCACATTGCCACTCATCTGGGGCTATCGGCGGTTCGAGCAAGCTGACCTGAGCTGAGCTGAGACACGCTGGGGAAGACAGCAGTCACCAACGATTCCCACGTATTGTCTGGCTCTCTTTACTGTCTATCGCACAACCCCGAGACGAACGTCGATGTCACCGGACGATTCGGTCGAGTTCGTTCGTTATCGCTCTCGCCCGCTGTTCGTATAACTCACCCTCCGGGTCGTACCAAAACGGAAGTGCCGGCACGTCAACCTTGTGTGTCTGAGCGATACCGTCGGAGCGACAGCGATGAAGGCGACGACAGGCGCGAATACGCCGTCGATGCGTAGTAATAGAATTAGTGACTAGTTACGCGTCGCTGGAGTCGATGCTTCCCAGTTCGGGGACGGAATCGTCGCTCGCGCGTTCCTGTAGTTTGCCGGCGATGACGGAGACGGTGTAGATGGCGACCGCGACGAGGACGATAACGCCCCCGGCGGTTGCGCCGCCGTAGTACGACAGGCCGATTCCGAGGAGAACCGCGAGTTCAGCGAGGACCACGGAGACCAGAAGCGACTGGGTGAAACTCTTCGAGACCTGCGCCGCGCCCGCGACGGGGACGACGAGCATCGCGGCGACGAGGATGACGCCCATAATCTGCATCGCACCGACGACGACTAGCGCGGTGAGCATGACCATCACGCGGTTGTACCACGTGACCGAGATACCGGAGACCGCGGCCGCGGTTTCGTCGAAGGTGACGTAGAGCAGTTGGTTTCGAGTGAGCGCAATCGTTGCGACGATGATGCCGAAGAGAACGAGGAGGATAGCCGCGTTCTCGGCGGAGACCGTCGAGAGGTTCCCGAAGAGATACTGGTTGATGCCGACTGCGAGACCGCCCGCGTTGAGGCTGATGAGCACCGTCCCCAGCGCGAACCCGGTCGAGAGGACGATTGCCATCGACACGTCGTTGTAGGCGTCGGTCGCCTCGGAGATGAGTTCGATGAGGAGCGCCGCGATGACGGCGACGACGACGGCGGTTAGATACGGCGAGACGCCGAGGCTGAACACGCCGTTGAGGAACAGGCCGACGGCGACGCCGGCGAAGGCAGTGTGTGCTAGTGCGTCGCCGATGAGCGCGAGCTGTCGGTGGACGAGGAACGTTCCGATGAGGGGAGCCATCACGCCGATACAGAGTCCGACGAGGATGGCGCGGTGCATGAACTGGTACTGGAGGAACTCCAATCCAGTCGCGTCGTACAGGCCGAACATCGCCTTCGACCAAAGCGAGAGGAGCCAGTAGAACGGCGCGAGAACCGCATCTAAGGGTCCGGCCTGTAACAGGGCAAACAGTTCGACGTGCATCAGATATCACCCATGACCGTCGCGGCCGTCCCGAACGCCCGCGCGAGCGCGTCGCTCTCGACGAAGTCGTCGGTCGGCCCGTCGAAGTAGACTTCGCGGTTGAGACAGATGATGCGCTCAGCGTGGTCGGTGACTGCGCCGAGGTCGTGTTCGATGAGGAGGATGGTGATGCCCTCGTCGTTGAGCGATTCGAGCAGGTCGTAGAACGCATCGACGGACTCGGCGTCAACGCCGACGGTCGGCTCGTCCAAGACGAGGAGGTCGGCTTCTCCGGCGAGCGCGCGGGCGATGAACGCACGCTGGCGCTGGCCACCTGAGAGTTGGGTCACGCGTCGGTTAGCGAAATCTGACATGCCGACCGTAGCGAGCGCTTCATCCACGATTTCGTGGTCTTCGGCCGAGAGGATTCCGAAGCCGACGTGTGGGAATCGCCCCATCTTCACGACTTCGCGCACCGTGATGGGCATCTCCTTCGAGGCGCTCGCGTGCTGGGCGACGTACCCGATTCGAGCGCCGTCGTCGAACGAGTGCGATGGCTCGCCGAAGAGCGTCGCAGACCCCTCGTCAGGGCGGAGCAAGCCAAGGATGAGCTTCATCAGCGTGGATTTCCCTGACCCGTTCGGGCCGACGATAGCGACGTACTCACCGGGCGTGATCCGAATCGAGATATCTTCGACGACCGGCGCGGCGGTGTAGCCGAACTCGACGTCCGACAGTTCGACGAGCGGGTCTGCCGGCGTCGAGTCGGCGTCTTCGCTCGACTTCGAGTCGAGTTCCGCGTCGTCGTGTTCTTCGTCGGTCAGGACGCTCATTCGAAGTTCCTCCATTCGTCGTCCCAGCCGTCGTAGCCCACCTCAGACGGGGACTTGTTGCCGAGGACGACTTCGAAGGTGGGCATGTTGATTTTGTACGCGATTTCCTCGTAGCCCCAGTTGTTCTCGACCCAGTCCTTGCGGACGCCCGCGTACGGGGTCACGGGGTAGTACGCCTCCACTTCGGTCTCGGCGATCAACTGTTTCGCAGGCTTTCGCGTCTCGAAGACGCCGGCACCGATGTACTTGATGTCGTTTTCGTCGATGACGTGCTTTGCTTCCGTGATGTCCGATGGCTTGACGTCGCCGCTGGCGGCGAGGTTGACGACGAGCGGGCGCATCTCGACGCCGTACCGGACGCCGATGTACTGGAACGCGTTGTGGGCGGCCAGTTGGACGACTTTTCGGGATGCCCTGTCGAAGATGTCTTGGTAATCTTGGTCGATGCGTTCGAGCACGTCGGACTTGTAGGCCGATGCGTTCTCGCGGAACGTGTCCTCGTGGTCGGGTGCGAGTTCGACCAAGCCGTCGGTGATGTTATCGACGGACGTCTTCGCGCGCTGTGGGTCGAGCCAGAAGTGCGGGTCCTTGCCGCGGCCCTCGCCGACGCCTTCTTCGTCTCTGTCGAGACTAGCCGCGAGTTCGACGAGTTCGACGCCCTCGCGGACGTTGATGAGTTGCGTATCGACGTCGTCGTCTTTCAGGGTCTGAATCGCGCGGTCGGCCCACGGCTGGAAGTCCTTGCCGACGTGGATGAACGCGTCCGCCTCGATGATGTCGCGTGTGACGCTCGCGTCGGGTTCCCAGCCGTGACCGTGGAGTCCCGTCGGGATGAGGTTCTTCACCGTGACCGGGGTGTCTTTTGCGATTTTTCGAGCGAAGTCGTAGAAACTGAAGAAGGATGCGACGGCGACAGGACCGCTTTCGGAGTCAGAGTCGGAGCCGGAGTCAGAATCGCGTCCGGAATCCGAGTTCCCACTACTGACGGTGCTCGAACCACCGAGACAGCCAGCGAAACCGGTGGTGGCGAGACCGGCGCCCGCAGTGAGAAGTGTTCTACGTGAAACAACTGCGTTCGTCAAGCGACTTTTATCATCCATCGTGATTATGGATAGGCGATACCCATCATATATATTTGCTGTTCTAAGTTCTTGTTTAGACTAGTCTAATTTAGGCCAGGGCGGAGCGCGCAGGCGGTGCAAATCTCTTTCCCGGGGCGTGCCCAACGTCGGTACATGGGAATCGAGTTGTACGCCTTGGATGGCTGTCCGTATTGCGAGGCGGTCCACGACGCGCTTTCGACCGCCGGGGTGGACTACGAGACACACTGGGTCGATGCGCTTCACTCCGAGCGCGACGAGGTAAAACGAGTAAGCGGCCAGCGTGGTGTTCCCGTTCTCGTCGATGACGAACAGGGTGTGACGATGCCCGAAAGCGAAAACATCCTCCAGTATATCAACCGGACACTCGCACAATGAAAGTCTACACCGGCCGCGGCGACGAGGGAATGACCGACCTGCGGGATATGACCCGCGTGTCGAAAACGAGCCACCGAATCGAGGCGTACGGCACCGTAGACGAAGTAAACGCTCTCGTTGGGACCGTCCGCCCGACCGGCTACGACGACGTGGACGAAGTTCTCGAAACGATACAGAACCACCTCCACATCGTGCAGGCGGACCTCGCAAACCCCGACCCCGACGACGACGACCCGAAGATACGCGAATCGCACGTCGAGACGCTCGAAGCGAACATCGACACGGCAGACGAAGAACTCGACCCGCTTACGTCGTTTATTCTCCCCGGCGGGAGCGAAACCGGCGCGAAACTCCACCACGCCCGAACCGTCTCCCGCCGTGCGGAACGCCGTGCCGTCTCGCTCGCCGCCGAAGAACGCGTCAACGCCGACGTCGTCGCTTATCTCAACCGGCTTTCGGACGCGCTTTTCGTCTACGCGCGACTGGTCAACAAACGCGACGGTGTGCCCGAGGAGTCGCCGACGTACTAACTGTACCGACGGCACAGACGCTCACGAAGGATAGAGAGTCCAGGACGGACGAATCGTGCCCACGGTATCGCCGCCCCGGAGGGCCAGACGCTAACTGGGGCCGACAACCTCGCGGTGGTCGGTGTTCCCAGTTTTAGGTACGCCTAAGAATTACAAAAGTGTATCGCTCCTTCGCCGGAAATTGATGCACGGTACCAATTAGCATGATTGTTTTCTCGTTCTCCCGGCTATATCTGGTATGAACCGACACTTCACCGACGCGAGATACTACTTCCGCCGTGGACTGGAACACCTGTACACCGGTGTCGTCGAGGAGACGGCCCCGCTCCGACGTCAGTTGCTGGAAGCGCTCGGACGCGAAGTTGACACCGAGAAACCGGAGCCGCAGACGCCTCGGGAGCGGGTCGAACACGGTGCTCGCCGGGCGGCCACACAGAGCAGACGGGCAGTTCGGCGCGTCCGCCGGCGCGTGCGCCAACCGGAGCAGTAGGCCTGCTTTCTGCCCCTAATCGGGGCACAACGTAAGTCTTAATTGGCGGCGCGGAAAACCAGAAATCGGAGCCGGGTTGGTGGTCTAGCTAGGTTATGACGGCTCCTTCACACGGAGCAGGTCGGCAGTTCGAATCTGCCCCAACCCATTTTCTGATTTCTCGCAACGACGAGCGATAGCGAACAGAGTGAGCGGAGCGAGGAGTTCGTGGAATCGAACGTGGCCACGGGCGCTTCGAACTCGGGAGCGACTGGAAGGAGTGACCAAGGTTCGAATCTGCCCCAACCCATCAATTCTCTTGGCGCAATTGAAAGAGACGAAGCGACGGGACTGTCTACCGGGTAGACCAAGGACAATCCAGTAAGAACACGATGAATGAGCGTCGAGGCCTTCGACTGTCACGCAAACGAAAGGCACCACTCCCGTCTACGAATCGCGCCGCCCGCCGAGAGTGAACGAAAGAGTCCGGGTTCACAAACTACCACACTCCACCGACCGTTTCTATATCAGGAAAATAATATTTTTGAGATAATTCTCGGTCTAAACCGGCACCTAACGTCCTATTCTGACAATTAAATAGAATAGTCTCGTGTGAAATATCACGCCGAGCTGACTGTCGCCGAAAAACTGGTCAGAATGCCCACCGTATCCGATTCAGTGACCGACTAACCCCGTACACCATCAGGTAAGTTGATAGTCGAGTCACGAAGTTTCTAAAACTATCTCGTCACTTTTTGTCCTCTGCTCAAGTAGAGTATCATCGCAGACACATGAATACACGAGCACGAATTGCGGGAGTTCTCGTCGTCGTCGCCATCGTCACGGCGTCGGCGGCAGGCATCGGTCTCGCGGCGACTGGGAGCGCCACCCAGGCGGTCGCACAGCCGACGACTTCCGCGGTCGAAGGTCCGCACGCACAGGCACACAGCCAGATGCAGTCGAAGCACTGTACGTATCCAGCCAACGAGAGTTACGAGTCGTTCGAGGTATCGAACCTCTCCGCACCGTCAGCCGTCGAATCGGGTGACCAGATAACGGTCATGGCCGACATCACCAACCCGAACGACGCGCCGATGATTCAGTGCGTCGAGTTCCGACTCGAAGGTGACGTCGTCGTCCGCACCGGGTGGGCGCTGAACCCGAACGAGACGGAGACCATCTCGTTCGACGTCAACACGACCGGACTCGAAGACGGAACCTACATCCACGGCGTCGAGACGCGCGACCGCGGCGAACTCGCCACGATTACCGTGGGCGAAGCACCCACACCCGCCGAGCCAACGGCCTCGGTTACCTTCGAGAACCAAACCACGGACGGAACGGCGGTGACCGTCGCGCACGCGAACCTCTCAGACGGCGGCTACATCGCGATTCTCGACAAGAACGGGTCGGTCCTCGGTGCGACCGAGTACCTCGAACCGGGCGAGCAGACGAACGTCACGGTGTCGCTCGCCGAACCGCTGAACGAGAGCACGATGCTCACCGCGCAGGCGCACCTCGACACCAACGACAACCAGATGCTCGACTTCCTCACGTCCAACGGGACCGAAGACGGTCCGTACACGATGAACGGGACGCCCGTCACCGACGACGCGTACGTAACTATCGGTGACGTCGAACCGCCGACCGAAGAGCCACCGACGAACGTGACGGTCACGCCGCCGACTGAGGTGCCGCCGACGAACGAAACGAACGAGTCAGAGACGAACGAGACCGAGGTCTGAAACACCACGCAGTCTATTTTTTCGACCTGAATTCGATACTCAGGAGTGTTTAAAGACGAGTCGGGAGCGTCGAAGACGGGCCGGGAGCGGCGGGTGATACGCAGGCCCGATTGGGTATCGCATCGTTCTTCTCGGTAGCACTCACCGGCCGAGCGCCGCCAGAATCTCCTCGGGAACGCTGAGCAGTCCGTACCAGACGAGCAGGACGACGAGAACCGTATAGCCGACCGAGATGAAGAAATCCTTGGCGAGACGGCCGGTCGTGTACGGTTCGGCCTCCGACGAGATCGCATCGACAGCACCCTTGTGGAGCAACACGAAGCCGACGACGTTCGTCAGCCAGTACCCCGCGATGACACCGGGGAGGAACCACTGCCGCGAGATGAGGCTCACGGCGACTCCGAACGCGTAGGCGAGTGGCAGGTTGACGACGAGGTCGTTCCACCACGAAAGCGGGGAGAGAACGAAGCCGATGACGGCGAGAAGACCACCTTTGACGCGCCGTGCTTCCATCCCAATAGATGGAACGGCCACCGACAACAAGATTGTGACATAGTGTCACGACTATCTCGGAAGATGTCGTATCGGCGGCGTTCGAGTCACGACAAGCGGTGCGGCACGGAAAGGGTGACAGCACGGAATGAGGCGAAGCGGAGTGGCAACACCGAGTGAGCCGAATGGAGCACTGAAACGAGACGGAGCAAAAAACACCGGTTGTGGCCGGTGGCTGGACTGTTCAGGAGTGCAGTTCAGGTCTACTTCCCGAGGCTAGTTCGAATCGGTGGAATTGTTGGTGCCGTCGTCTTCCCAGAGCGTGACGAGGATAACCGCGTCCTGGAGGTCGTACGCTCTGCTCCATTGATTCGTCGTCCCGAGTTCGAACAGGAAAATGGCCTGGTTGTCGTCCAGTGCCATCGTCTGTCCGTCCTCGCTGATATACGGCTCGACGAACTCTTCGGCGTCGTCTTGACCGTTGTACCCTTTGATTTCGGGGACTGGGTCACCGTTTCGAAGGACGGCGACCTGTCCGTGGTCGACCGACGAGTCCGCCGTGACGTAGCCGTCGGCGGACGCGACGATATGGACACCATCCCCGGCGTTTCCGGCCGCGCTGAACGACCGCTTTTGGCCGTCGTTGACGTTCTCCCATCCCGCAGGCGAGTGAGTGTCGTCGCCGACGACGAACGTCACTTCGACGGGAACGTCTCTGTTGCCGCTCTTGATGGCGCTTCCGAGCAGTTCGAAGTCGCCGTTGAAGTCTACAGCGGTGACAACGGACCCGTCGTCGATGACGAAGTCGTCTTCGTTGACCGGAGCGGAGTCGTCTTCGGGGGCAGGCGTCGGGTCTGGCTCGGGTGTTGGCGCGGGCGTCGGGTCAGGGTCGGGCGTCGGGTCCGGACTCGGCGTCGGCGTCACGTCATCGACGTTTCTGACGTTGTAGCTGTTTTCGAACCCGCGGACTTCGAGCGGGATAGTCACCGTCGAACCGGGACCGTTTGCGCCGTCGAGCGCGATGGTGACGGTGTCCGACTCGATGTTGGTGATGCCGTCAGGAGCGGTGTACGTGAACTGGGCGCGGCCCGATTCGTCGGTGACGGCCGACCCGCCGTCAAGTGGCGTCACGGTGCCGCCGAGGGGCGTCGTCGATTGCGCCGTCAACCTCGCACCGGCGACGGGTGCACCGTATCGGTCGAATGCGCGGACGACGAGAGTTTCACTGCCGCCGGCGGGAACCGCCGAGTCTTCGCCCTGAACCGCGACGGCGTAGGTCGCCGGGTCGGGGTCGAGCGCCTCGCCGACGCCGAGTCGGGCGATGCGGAAGTCGTACTGGACACCGGCGTCGAGTTGGATGGTGACGAGCGCGTGGTCACCGCTCGGCGTGTACGAGGCGACCTGTGCGTGGGGTTCGTCGGCCATGAGGTCGGCCCACGCGTCTTCGGGCAGGGACGTCGGCACCGAGATGCGTATCGGGTCGGTCGCGTTGTAGACCGGAAGCGACTCCGAGCGAACCGAGACCGGTGCGAGCGAAACCGTCTCGCCCGCGGTCGTGTGACCGTCGAGACCGCCTTCGAAGAAGACGAGCGTGACGGTGGTTCCGCTGACGAGCGACTGGCGCTGGACGACTGTGTTGCCGTCGTCTTCGAGGTACGAGACGCCGCTTTCGATGAACAACTTCGCCTCGTCGCGTTCGGCGTAGTCGGGGTGGTAGACGATTGCGTTCGTCGTGTACGTCTGGGTCGAGCCGTTCCAGAAGACCGATTCGGGACCGCTTGCCGAGACGCCGGTAAGCGTGACCGAGTCGGCACCGTCGGCGCGGAACGTGCCGGTTCTGTCCGGTGGTGAGACCACGAGGTACCGTTCGGGGTACGAGACGCCGGTATCGACGGCGACGCGGCCGTCAGAGTCCAAGCCCGAGGCGCGGAATATTTCGGCGTCGAGCGACGTGAGGTCGGACGAGACGCTGGCGCTGTGGTCCGCTTCGTCGCCGGCGGTCCAGACGGGCGTTCCCGCGAGTTGGACCATCGCAACGACCGAGACGACGAGTCCGAACGCGAGGATAACGCTGACGATTTCGGAGACGCCGCGGTCGGTCGGGGTGCGTTGTGTCATGATTCAGACCTCCACGATTGGTGCATTCAGTTCGGGGCTGTCCCGGTCTTCGATCGACGAATCGGGTAGGTAGATGCGCGTCGCCGCGGTGATGGTGATGTCCCGTTTCGCGGAGATGGCTGGCTGGCGGCCGCTTACCATCCCGGAATCGGACGTGATGACGACGTTGGCGTTGTTGCTCCCCTTCGAGGAGGCGATGTTGGCACCGACGACGTAGATGTCGGCTTCGGCGTCGATTTCGACGCCCCCGTCGCCGAGGATGACGACGCCGTTGAGGTTGACGCCGCCGGTCGCGGATTCGACGTGCAGGCCGCGGTTATCCTTGACGCCGGACACGGCGGCACCCATCAGGTCAACGCCGTCTTCGCCCGCGATTGTCACGTCACCGTTGCCGCTGATGTCGGCGCTTCGCGCGCTGACGAAGCCGTCGGTCGATTCGATGGAAATCTCTTGGTTGGACTCGATTGCGGTGATGCCGGCGTTGTCGATGTCGATGTCGCCGTCCGCCGAGACGATGACGTCGCCCTTGTCGCCCTGATTGATGGACGCGCCCGAGAGGTCGATTTCGTCACCGGTCACTTCGATGTCGTCTCCCTTGACCGCGGTGAGCGCCACGCCGACGGCCTCGACGGTCCCGGAGTTGCCATCGACCGTGAGGTCGCTGTTCGACCCGGTCGTGACGGCATCGACGTGGAGCGAGACGCCGTCGCCTTCGAGCGTGATGTCGCCGTCGGCGACGATGGGACCGACGCTCGGCGGGACGACGAGCCTGTCGGAACCGGCGTCGTAGACTACGTCGTCGCCGCTTCCGGTGTCGTACACGCGGTAGTCGGCACCGTCGAACTCGCCGTTTCCGTTCACGTCTGCGTAGACGAATCCGGGGTCATCGACGGCCGCGACGAGCCCGCGGATTGGGTCGGTGATGCCGCCTTCGCGGAGGTGCACGTCGAAGGTCACGCGGTCAACGTTGGTTCCCGAACTGTCCTCGACGACGATGTCGAACTGGTCTGTGACGACGCCGTCGAGACTGCTCGTGGCGGCGTAGGTGAAGGTCGCGCGACCGTCGGCGTCGGTCGTCGTCGAGATTGCGCCGGTGTCGCGCGCTTCGACGCGCCCGCTTTCGGCGGTCAGTCCGGGACTCGCCTTGACGACCGCGTTGGACACGGGGTTGTTCTGCGCGTCGCGGACTTCGACGACGACGCGGTGGGTCGCACCCGGCGGGACGACGGCGTTGTCGCCTTCGACATCGACGATGTAGGCTGGCTGGGATTGCGACCCGGGCACGTCGATACCGACGCGAGAGAGACGCAAGTCGTACGTCTTTCCGGGTTCGAGTTCGACGGTCAGCGTGTTGTAGTCCGTCCCGTCCGCATAGGAGATGCTCCGGACGTTCGGTTCGTCGGCGAGCATCGACCGCCACGTGTCTTCCGAGAGGCGCGTCGGCACGGAGATGGTAATCGGCGTCCCCGTGTCGGTGACGGTGATGTAGTCCGTTCCGGCGCTCACCGGGGTGACACTGAACGTTCTCGCCTCGCTCGTCGCGGTGTCGATGTCGCCTTCGAGGAAGACGAGCGAAACTTTCTGGCCGTCGATAAGCGACTGTGTCGCGCCGACTTCACTGCTGGCGTAGGCGGTGTACTGGGCGGAGCCTTCGTGGACGAGCGCGGGCTCGCTGTCGAGGTAGCGGTAGTCCGGGTGGTAGCGGAACTGCTGTGTGTCGAAGGTGTGTTCCGACCCGTCCCAGTAGGTGCCAGTCTCGCCGGTCGCAACCGCGTTGGAGATACTCGCCGTGGCGGAATCGGTCGTTTTCAGACTACCGGACCCGGAGCCGGGCGAGACGAACAACGCGCGAGTCGGGTAGTTCACACCGGCGTCGATAGTCGCACGCGTTTGCCGACCGTCGGTCGCCTTCGAGACGCTCTCGTCGAACGCGGCGAAGTCGGACTCGACCGCGGTGAGGTGTTCGAACTCGGTCTGTTTGTTCCACGCGGGGACCGCCGAGACCTGCACCATGGCGATGAGGGAGACCACGAGGGCGAACGCGAGCATCGTGCCGAGGATGGCCGACGTACCGCGGGAGTCGCCGCGGAGCCGAGTTCCGCCCGTGGTGTCGCGGCGAGAGTTCGAGCGACCGCGGACGAGGCCCGCGAGTGACTCGGGCGATACGCGCCGAAGGGGCGACAGGTACCGTTTGGGAGGGGAGTGTTGTGACATGACGTTACACCAGTGCGAAGGCGACGAGCGCCAACGCGGCCAGCCCGAGGGCGTATTTGAGGCCGCTGAGGGCGCTGTTGTCGGCGAGTTTGCCGGCGAGGAGTCCGCTCCCGACCGCCTGAATGAGCGCGGAGTGGAAAAACACCAAGTGGAAGTTGGCAAGTGGGACCGCCGAGATTCCCATCGGGAGTTCCTGTCCGGCCGCGCCGGCCTGCGGGGTGGACATCTCGGCGAGCGGGCCGAGATAACTCGCGCCGAGCATCAAGATGACGAACAGGTACACGAAGTAGCCGATGACGACGATAGCGATGTACGACCCCATCGCGCGGCGGCGGGACTTTTCGAGTTTGTATCGGTTGCGCGTGTCTTCGGCGGCGACACTAAGCACACGCGAGAGGTCGCCGCTGGTCTGGCCGCCGCTGGCGATGAGCCGGACGACCCGCGAAAGTTGCGGAACCTTCAGGCGGGTGGCGAAGGCCATAAGCGCCGCGTGGGCGTCGTGATTCCAGCGGATGTCGTTGCGGAGCGCGCGGAGTTCGTCCGCGAGCGCGCCGCTCGACCAGCGGGAGACGAGCGCGAGCGCCTCGACCAGCGAGATACCCATCTGGTTGGCGCTCGAAAGTAGGTTGAGGGTGTCGGGGAAACGCCGTTCGAGGGTGCGTTCGCGTCGGATTCGAAGCTCGTGGAAGACCATGAGCGGAATCGTGACGATGCCGAAGGGGACGACCACGAGCCAGACCGTCGTGTTGTACGGATTCGCAAGCATGGCGTCAACAGTCGGCGTCGCCAGCCCGAGTGCGACGGCGGCGACGGGCGCGGCGAGCGCGATGGGGACCGTGATGACGGCCGAGAGATACGGCTGGCGTCGCATGATGTCCATCGGGTCACCGATGAGTGTTCGAAGGTCGTACACGACGTTGGCGCGGCGGTAGTCGTCGAGTCGAGCATCGACGTAGCCGCCGTCGGAAGCGAGTTTTTCGTCGCTCCAGCGCGCTTCGCGGGCGCGTTGAATCTCGCGGCGCATGACGCCGACGAAGTCGGTGATGACCGTGCGAATCTCCTGGAGGACGGTTACGTCGTGTTCCGTCTCGACTGTGTCCTGCGTGTACGGCGACGAGAGCACGTCGATAAGAAGCAAGAACAGCGCCATCCCGAGCGGGAAGATGAGGTAGTTCAGCGCGTACAGTTGGACGAGCGTGTTCCCGCCGAGGAAACTGATGACCATCAGCGTGACGATGAGGAGAAGTGGGGCGGCGACGAACGCCGCGACGAACACCTCGGAGAGCATCGACAGCGTCTCGATGAAGTCTTCCTGCTCGTCGCGCGCTTCTTCGAGGTAGGTTGACGACTCGCGGTCTAAGAACGCGGTGACGTCGCCACCGGAGTCGAGGACCGAAAGCAGGTCGTCGAGGAACTGCTCGAAGTTCATCGAAGGGGTGAGGTTCCGCGAGTTTCGAAGCGCCGTAAACAGGTCGTTTCCGAACAGTTCCATGTCGCGGGCGATAAGCTCGAACTCGTGGGACACTTCGCCGTAGTCGGAGGCGTCAGCCATCGAGCGGATGACTTCGAGGAAGCTCATGCCGCCGTGGCTGAGGGCGTACATGTAGATGATGGCGTGCGGCAGGAGGATGTCGATACTCCGGCCGCGCATCTTCGCGCGACTCTTGGGGATGTAGTAGCGGGCGTAGTAGGTCCCAGCACCGAACAGTCCGCCGAAGAGCAGGGCCAAGATGCCGCCAACAATGAAGGCCTTGTAGGGCGCGAGGGCCGCGAGGACGCCGTTTGCGACGCCGAAGTTCACCGGGCTAGAAGCGGCCGCTAACGCGCCCGCTTGGGCGAGAACGAACGTGAGAGCGACGCCGACGAGCGCGCCAATCGCGGCGGTGATGAGCGACAGTGTGACCGACTGGGTGAGATAGCGGTCGTAGGTCGTCCCGACGCGCGTCTGGTTCAGCCACCGCTGGAGGTCGCGGTGACCCGACGGATGGCGCTTGAAGTACGTTCGAACGTAGCCGTAGCGCTTGCGGAGGCGCGCTATCTCCTCGGGCGATTCGTCGAGATACTCCCGCGGGAAGTACTGCTCGACCTCGTAGTCGGGGAGCGGAATCGACGCGGAGGAATCAGCGGACATCGTCGTCCTCCGATCGTCTTTCAGTCTCGGCGTCGTCGGTCACTGAGCCGTTAGCCACAGCGTCGTCAGTCGAAGCATCGTCAATCGTAGCGCCGCCGGTCATCGCATCATCGGCGGACGCGTCGGCGTCCCCCTCCGCAGTGTGGCCATTAACGTCGGCGAGGTCGCCGTACCCGTCACCCGGGTCAGCGGCCGAGTCGTCGTCCAAGTCGATGTCGAACAGCTCAGCGAGTTGCCGCTCGGTCTCGGCCGAGACTTCGATTTCGTCGTCGTCGAGTTCGGCGGTGCTGTCGCCGTGTTTCCCGTCTTGGGAGTCGTCACGGTCGGCACTGCGCTCGTGGCTGTCGCTGGCGTCTCCGTCAGCGTCGTCAGCGTCGGCGTCGTCGTCAACGGGGACGACCGAGGTCTCCGCGTAGACGTGCGCGAGAAGCCCCTCGCGGTCACGTTCGAAGCGTCGAATCATCGCCGCAACTTGCCGGTAGTCGTCGATTCCGGCGGCGGCAATGTAGCGAAGCACGTCGGCGCGAACGTCGAGTTCGTACTGTAGTTCGGCTTTGGTCCAACCGCGTTCGTCCGCGATTTCACCGAGCACGGCGGAGTCGGCGAGTTGCTCGTGCGTGTCGGTGCCGGGGTCCCGTTTGAAGACGTCGCGGAGTTCGACCTCGCCGTCTTCATCGACGCCGACGATTTCCGTGACACCGATGTTTCTGCGGGTCCGGTCGCCGTCGAGGTGAATCTGTTTTTGCACCGAGATGATGTCGAGGTCCGACAGCATCTGTGCGGGGACGCCGAGCGGTTCGTTGCGCATCCGGTGAACCACGCCTTGGGCGGAGTCGGCGTGGAACGTCGTGTACGCGGTGTGGCCCGTAGCGATGGAATGGAAGAACGTCAGTGCGACGCGCTCTTCAGTGCGAATCTCACCGACAAGCAGGTACTCGGGGCGCTGTCTGAGCGCGGCCTGCAAGAGCGCGTACATCGAGACCTCGCCGCGGCCGTCGGCGGTGAACGTGTCGCGGGTAACCGACTGAACCCAGTTGTCGTGCGGGAGCGTGATTTCGCGCGTGTCCTCGATGGAGACCACTTTCGCGTGGCCGGGGACGAAAAACGAGATGGCGTTCATCGAGGTGGTCTTGCCCGACCCCGTCCCGCCCGCGAAGACGAGCGACCGGTTGTTCTCGATGGCGAGCCAGAAGTACGCCATCTGCTCGACGCTGAAGGTGTTCCAGCGCACGAGATCGACCGGCGACAGCGGCACGTCGGAGAACTTCCGGATGGTAAAATTCGACCCTCGGGTGGCGATGTCGGACCCGAGCGTCAACTGGATGCGAGAGCCGTCCGGAAGGCTGGCATCGACGAGCGGGTCAGAGACCGTCACCTGCTTGCCTGCGCGCTGTGCAAGGCGAATGGTGAACGACGAGAGGTCGCCGTCGTCGAAGACGACGTTCGTCGGCATGTCGCGGTAGACGCCGTGGAAGATGTAGACCGGCACGTCGTCGCCGTCACACGAAATATCCTCGATTGCGGGGTCGCGCATCAGCGGGTCGATACGGCCGTAGTGGATGAAATCGCGGAAGAGATAGTAGTATAATTTCCAGAGTGAGCCTTCTTCGACCGTCGCGGCGTGTTCGGAGATGATTTCGCGCGCTTCCTCGTCGAAGAGGTCTTCGCGGTCGCCGTCGGTGTCGAGGTCGCGGTACAACAGGCTGTTTCGGAGAATCTTCGTCAGGTCGTCGCGGACGAACGACTCGAAGTTGTCGAGTATCGGTTCGCTCACGTGGTACTGGTACTCTCGGTTCGACTCGTCGTACAAGAGGGAGACGAACGCGAACGGTTTGTTCACCCAGTAGTGCTCGATGGTTTCAGTCCCGTCGAGGAACGAGAAGTCGAAGAACTGCTCTTCGATGAACGCGTCGTCCGGGGCGGGCGCAAAGGCCGTCTCCGCGTCGATACTAGCGAAGTACGCCTTCACCTCGCGGATGACCGCCTCGCGGAGGGTCTCAGGCCGTTCTTCGTCCGCGTCGCGGGCGTCTTCGTCGTCGGGAGGCCCGTACACGATACGGTCCGAGACCGCAACGGGGAGTTCGCTCGTCCGCTCGGCCACCGCTTCGGAACCGGTCGTCGGGACCAACTCCGTGGACCCCGAGCCGTCCGCTCGGACTGCTTCCTCACCGTCTTGGTGATCAGTTTGTCTGTTCTTGTCAGGAGTTGCCATACTCTTGTGATGCTGAACGGTCGGAATACGGGTAAGTATGGAGCGGCTAGATACTCAGATTCGGCCGATTAGGAGGGAGCTACTGCTGAAATTTGGAATTTAAGCCGTATTAAAATATGAACCGAGAAGACTCGAATCCGGCCCGTCAGTGGGTGTATCGCCGACACCGCGTTGGCGCAGTGGTCGCTCGTCGCCGATGCCGTCGTGCACGCGAGTCCACCCACACTGCGCACGCAACGACACTCGAACCGCGCTCGCAGTTCCACTCACACCGCGTACACGACTCCGCCTGCACCGCGCACGCAACAACACTCGCATACGCGCCTGCCTTCGGCCAACCACCCAGATACGCAGTCAGTTTCTTCCGCGCATAGTCGTACCCGACGCGCTATTTCGTCGGAACGCGTCGTCAGAATCAATGGTAATATGTGCCGAGTCAGTGCTAAACATAGGCACAGGCTGTCTGCGACGGAAATTCGCGCCATCAGTCCCGCCGGTGCCTTGCGATTTCGTTCCTTCTTGAGGGGTGGTAACAGGACGAAGTTTCAAGAGAGGACGCGTTGTATATCAAGTCGTATTATGGATATTGCTGATATCGCCACTCCTGATTTCATCGAGGTCGACGCTAACGAGCGATTAGGCAAGGTCCGCTCCATCTTCGAGCGGGAAAACCCGAAAGCCATCATCGTCCAGAATGACGGCGAGTACGCGGGCGTCATCGGTGAGAAGCAACTCATCAACTCGCACGTCGAGGACAACACGAAAGCGTCGGCGCTTACCCAGTCCGTCCCCAAAATAGACCGACACGAGAACGTGCGCGAGGTCGCACGCATGCTCGTCGAAGGCAACACGAAGGTTGCGCCTGTCTACGAGGGCGAAAAACAGTACGGCATCATCACGCAGGATGCCATTCTCAAAGCGGTCTTAGAGAACCTCGACGCGCTGACCGTCGAGCAAATCTACACCGACGACGTGGTCACCATCGGCGAGCGCGACCGACTCGGACAGGCCATCAACCGACTCCGAGAACACAGTATCTCGCGGCTCCCCGTCGTCGATAGACAAAACCGCCTCGCCGGCATCCTGACAACCTACGACCTCGTCGAGTTCATGGTGCGCGACGAGGGCCGACAGGGGAAACAGGACCGCCGCGGCGATACCGACCGGATGCTCGACCTTCCGGTGTACGACCTGATGACCAGTCCAGCGCGGACGGCGACGCCCAGCGAGAGCGTCCGTGATGCGGTCGCGCGCATGTTCGAAGACAACATTGCTGGTCTCGTCGTCACGCCCGAAGACGACGACGGCGAAGTGCTCGGCGTCATGACGAAGACCGACGTGCTCCGCGCGCTCACCTACACCGAAGAAGAACAGATGGACGTGCAAATCACGAACGTCGGCCTGATCGAGACGCTCACCCGCGCCGACATCGTCTCGGCCATCACCGAGGTGGCGGACAAATACCAGCGCATGAACGTCCACCACGCCCACGTTCGCTTCCACGAACACAAAGAGAAACTCCGAGGCACGCCGCTCATCCAGTGTCAGATTCGACTCCGGACGAGCCACGGCCAACTGGCCGGAAGCGGTGAGGGCTACGGTGCCGAACACGCGTTCCACGTCGCGCTCGACAAACTCGAACGCAACGTGCTCGAAGTCAAGGGCTTCGAAGCCGACGAGCGCTACCGCGGCCAACTCCTGCGCAAACTGAACGAACTGTAACGCGGCGACGACGGTGTCCGACCCATCCAAACACACGCGTTCGACCTCTTTTTATCGCATACCGAATCGGAGAGCGTTGATGTGACGAGGGGTACGTCTACTTGCACTGTCGGTCTCGTTCAATAGGGTTGGTTCTGCCCGTTGGAGGGTGTGGTCGACGGCACTAGTTCGCAACGACCGTTTAAATTTCAGTGTCGGTCAGCCCACGGTCCGTGATTTTGAACGTCGCCGTCTCACCGGCGGGTTTCGCGCGGTGTTTTTCCAGCGTGGCGCGACGGTTGCCCCCGCGGAAGCGGTCCACCCGGAGCACCGTTCCGGTCCAGTGTTCGAGCGTGTGGCCGCCGAGCGCGCGCGTCCGGTCGCTTTCGGGGTCTGAGTACACCTGGTTCGTCAAGACGACCGCGAGGTCGTGTTTGCGGGCGAGCGAAAGGAGGTGTGTAACCTGTCTGGCGACCCGTCGAAGCGCCTCGCCGCCGTCGCCGTCGGCGGTTCGTTCGAGTCGGTAGAAACCGGTCGCGGAGTCGAGGACGATGAGGTCCGCGTTCTCGGCGAACTCAGCCGCGTCGCGGACGGCCTGTTCTTGGTCTTCGAAATCGTACGCCTCGCTGATCATCAGCCGCGAGGTCACAGACTCCACGTCCTCGGGGGCGACCGCCTCGGCGAGTTGCTGGAAGCGGTCCACCGATAGCCCCTCGGTGTCGATGTAGACGACGGTCCCGCTGTCGGCGGCGACGCGAACCGCGGCCGAGAGCGCGATGTTTGTCTTTCCGGCCGCGGACGGACCGTACACCTGCGTCACGGTGCCGCGTTCGAACCCGCCTTCGAGGAGGTCGTCGAGCGTGGAACACCCGGTGGAGACTGACTCTGTCACGTCCGATGGTGAGCACCACCGGCCGAAAAAGACCTCGGTCGTCCCGCCGGCGACCGAGTCATCGACGCACGACTCTTTATTCATCACCGTCACCAACTTCAGGTCGTGATAGTCGTCGCCACCGCCGATTTCGAACTCTACCACGAAGCGGTTGACGAGTTACGGAGCCGAGGCGTCTCTTTTACTACCGTCGAACCGGGCGACCCACTTCCCGAACACGCCCGCGTGCTCATCACTGGCCCGGACGACGAAATCGAAGCGAATATCGAACGCGTGACGGCGACCGGTGACGACGCTCGCCGCGCCGTTGACGAAGCGCTCACGACGCTCCGCGGTGGTGGGGGCCGAACAATCGTCGGCGTCGATCCCGGAATCAGACCGGGTATCGCCGTCCTCTCGGGTGAGACCGTCGTCGCGGCGTTCCACGTCCCGCTCACGGACGCAGTGGAGGTCATCCGCCGAGAGATAGAAGACGCCGTCAACCCGGTCGTCCGCATCGGCGACGGGGCGCGGATACAGGGCGCGAAGTTGATAAACGACCTCGACGGCGTCGCGGTCGAACTCGTTGACGAGACGGGGACGACGCCGTATCTCGGGTCGGGCGCACGCGGCATGGGCGACGTGCTCGCGGCGGTGAACATCGCCCAAATGAGCGGCGAAGATATCGACTCGCGCGAGATAGAGCCGACGGCGGGCGAACTCCAGCGTATCAAGGACCGCTCGCGCGAGGCGTCCGAGGAGAGCCGCAGTATCGACGACGAACTCGCCCGGCGAGTCGCAAGCGGCGAGTTGAGCATCGAAGAAGCGCTGGCCGAACATCGCGCCCGAGGGGAGTAGCCGCTTTCGTTCTCGCAGTCGCTCTCGCACTCACAAACCGCTCCCCTAACCGGCCGTACACACCCCCGACTGCCGCGTAAACGACCGCTTAACGAGGGTTAATGGGTTACATCCGCGACATCGGTGCTCCCGACTTATGCCCGTGGCGCGCGTAGTGTTCGGCCATGACGACAGTCAGTTCGACCGAGCGCGGCGACGCTGTCGCGGCGCTCCACAGGGACGCGGGCTGGGTTGACCGTTCGGAGTTCCCGTTCGAGTCGCGGTGTCTCGGTCTCTCCGACGGAGCGGTGCACTACGTTGACGAGGCCCCCGACGACGGCGGACAGGCGTCACTCCTCATGCTCCACGGAAATCCGACGTGGTCGTTTCTCTACCGACACCTCGTCCGCGACTTACGCGACGAATACCGGTGTGTCGCGCTCGACTACCTCGGGTTCGGGCTTTCGGAGCGGCCGGACGAGTTCTCGTACCGGCCAGCGGACCACGCCGCTGTCGTCGAAGAGTTCATCGACGAACTCGGTCTCGAAGACGTGGTGCTCGTCGTCCAAGACTGGGGCGGTCCGATCGGTCTCTCGTACGCGATTGAACACCCGGAGAACGTCAGTGGCCTCGTCGTGATGAACACGTGGCTGTGGCCGGTAGACGACGATACGCATTTCAGCCGGTTCTCGAAGCTCCTTGGCGGGCGCGTCGGGCGCGAACTCTGCGAGCGCTACGACCTCTTTACGCGGTTGATGCCGCTCGCGTTCGCCGACCGCTCGAAGTTCTCACCGTCGGCGCGCGAGCAGTACCGGGCGGCCAACGACGACGACAGGACGGGTACCGGCGTCTTCCCGCAGTCGATTCTCGGGTCGAGCGCGTGGCTCTCGTCGCTGTGGAAGCGCCGCGAGACCATCGCCGACATCCCCGCGCGACTCATCTGGGGAATGGACGACCCGGCGTTCCGCCCGGCCGAGTTGCGGACGTTCGAAGCGCTCTTCGAAGACGCCTCGACGGCCCGACTCCACGGCGTCGGTCACTACGTCCAAGAAGAGTTCGGTGCGGACCTTGTCCCGCTGGTTCGGGCGTTTCTCGACGACCTCGCGGGATAGCGGCCGTTCGAAATCGTGCGCTTCTGCGGTCTCTTTTACAACGCCCCCATCGACCCGATTTATCAGTCGTGGCGGCGCACCTACTGGATGGACCCGCGAATCACACTGCTCACGCTCGGCGTCTCGGACCTCGACGAATCCATTCAGTTCTACCGCGACGGTCTCGGCTTACCGATGCGAGACCGCGAACCCGACAGCGACGTCGCGTTCTTCACGCTGGACGGGACGTGGCTCTCACTGTTCCCGCGAGACCTGCTTGCCGAAGACGCCACCATCAACGACGACGGCGAGACTGGATTTTCCGGTATTACAATCGCACACAACGTCTCCGAACGGGTCGCCGTCGATGCAATTCTCGACGCGGCAGTCGCCGCCGGTGGGAGACTCGTCAAGCCGGCTCAAGACGCCTCCTGGGGCGGCTACTCGGGGTACTTCGCCGACCTCGACGGGCACCTGTGGGAGATTGCGTATCCGCGGTGGACCGACGAGTAGACGCCGACCTCACCGAGGGTCGTCGTCCGACGCGACCGCGGCGACTGCCCGTCGCATGACTTCCCGGACGGCGAGTCCTGTCTTTGTCGCCACTTCGAGCGCGTCGTCGTACTCGGCGCTCCGGTCGTAGACGACGCCGTCGGCGTCGCTCGCCACTTTGACCGTCACGTCGTACTCCTCGCCGTCGATATCGAGCGTTGCCGTCTCGAACTCGCGGCGGGCGGTCCAGCGGTGGCCCGCGCCGTGTTCGCGGATTCCGAGCGTGCCGGTTTCGACCGCGAGACGATAGGCGACCCGTTCGACGTCTTCGGGTCTGACGATGACTTTGACGAGATGCCCCGGACGGGATTTCTTCATCGTCGCCGGGAGAATCGTCACGTCTCGTGCGCCCGCGTCTTTCAGCGTCGCTTGGAGACTGCCGAGAATCTCGGGCGTCGCGTCGTCGAGGTTCGTCTCCAAGACGGTGATTTCGTCGCGGACGAGCCGAGAACCGCCGTCGCCGACGATGGCTCGGAGCACGTTCGGGTGGTCCGGGAAGTCCCACCCGCCGGCCCCGTAGCCGGATGCCGTGACCGATACCGACGGGAGGGTTTCGACGCCGTCAGCGACGTGCGCGAGGATGGCCGCGCCAGTCGGCGTGAGCAGTTCGGCCTCGACGGGACCACCGCGAATCGACCAGTCGGCCCGTTCGACGACGTTGAGCACTGCCGGGGCCGGGATGGGGTAGGTCCCGTGGCTCATCGCCGCTTCGCCGTCGCCGACTGCGATGGGTGCGGTCACGACGCGGTCAACGTCGAGGTCCGAAAGGAGGAGACACACGCCGACGACATCGGCGATGGCGTCGTCGGCACCGACTTCGTGGAAGTGCGTCTCGTCGAGGTCAGTCCCGTGAACGTCCGCTTCGGCTTCGCCGAGAATGCGGAAGATAGCGGTCGCGTCCTCGACGACGCCCGCGGGGAGGTCCATCGACTCGACGAGTTCGACCACTTCGGGGTAGGTTCGGTGCGGGCCGTGACCCTCGGCGTGAGCGTGGTCGTGGTGGCTGTGGTCGTGGTGATGGTCGGAGTGGTCGTGATGATGATTGTGACCCGAGTGACCGCGTTCGCCCCCGTGTCCGGCGGCCAAATCACCGCGCAGTCGATGCGTCCGCGACTCGTCGGCTCCGCGATTCTGGTCCTCGTGGACAGCCGCTCCGTCACCGTCGTCCTCGGTGTCGCTTTTGTCACCATCTGACTGCTCTTCTGTGGTTCTGTGGTCGTCGTCGTGGCCTTCACCACGCGGGTCGCCGCCGTCGGTATCCACGAGGAGAACGTCCACGCTGGTCGCCATGATGCCGTTTTTGTCCACCTCGTGAATTCGGTACGTCACGTCGAGTGCGTCTTCGACGGGCGCGAGAACGGACGGGTCGGCACCGGCGGCGACGAGCGCGCCGAGAAGCATGTCGCCGCTGGCACCCATCCGGCCGTCGAACGTGAGCAGTCGCATGGGTAGATACCTCGCGCCCGAGGGTAAAAACGACAGCCATCGGCGTGCAAACTGCTGTCCGGTCGGTAGGGATTAGTAGCCGCCCGCCGTAGGTCGAAACAGGCTGTGACCACGAGATGGCTTGACCCCGGTTCGACCGGGGAAGGACTTATCCGATGGCCTCTCACAGGTATCAGCATCCCCGCGAGGTAATCATGAACGAAGTCCAACTCGAAGTGGCGAAAGCGTACCCGAACGACTCGGGACGCGGCATCGCCCGTCTTGACCCGGACACCTTGCTCCATCTCAAGCTCTCGCCGGGAGACATCATCGAGATAGAGGGAGGAAAGACGACCGCCGCGAAGGTGTGGCGGGCAGACCGGCAGGACTGGAATACGGATACCGTCCGCATCGACGGGTTCACCCGGCAAAACGCCGACGTGAGCATCGGCGAACGCGTGACGATTCGCAAAGCAGAGGCCAAGAAAGCCGACAAACTCGTGTTGGCGCCGCCCGAAGAGGCGAGCGTCCAGTTCGGGTCCGACGCGGCCGGCATGGTCAAACGGCAGATTCTCAAACGACCGGTGGTCGAACGCGACATCGTCCCGGTGATGTCGAGTACGAACCATCCGTTTATGCGGTCGCCCGGACAGGCGATTCCGCTCATCGGCGTCGAAACGAAACCTGAGGGGGTCGTCCTCGTCACCGAAGACACCGACGTCGAACTCCGCGAAGAGCCGATTTCCGGCTTCGAAAAGACCGGAAGCGGCATCACCTACGAGGACATCGGCGGCCTGACCAACGAGATTCAGCGCGTCCGCGAGATGGTCGAACTGCCGATGAAACACCCCCAGATATTCAAGAAACTCGGCATCGAGCCGCCGCAAGGGGTGTTGCTCCACGGTCCGCCCGGCACCGGGAAGACGCTTCTCGCCCGCGCGGTCGCAAACGAGACCTCGGCGAGTTTCTTCTCTATCGCCGGTCCCGAGATAATCTCGAAGTACTACGGCGAGTCCGAACAGCAACTCCGCGAGATATTCGAGGACGCCAAAGAGGAGTCGCCGAGCATCATCTTCATCGACGAACTCGACTCCATCGCGCCCAAGCGCGAGGACGTGACCGGCGAGGTCGAACGCCGCGTCGTCGCCCAACTGCTGACGATGATGGACGGTCTCGAAGCCCGCGGGCAGGTAATCGTCATTGCGGCGACGAACCGCGTCGATTCCGTTGACCCCGCGCTTCGTCGCCCCGGCCGGTTCGACCGCGAGATCGAAATCGGCGTCCCGGACGAGGAAGGTCGCAAGGAGGTTCTCCAGATTCACACCCGGGGGATGCCGCTTTCCGACGACGTGGACCTCAACAACCTCGCAGACGACACCCACGGCTTCGTCGGCGCCGACATCGAGGCGCTGACCAAAGAGGCCGCGATGAAAGCGTTGCGGCGCTACCTCCCCGAAATCGACCTCGATAGGGAGGACATCCCGCCGAGTCTCATCGACCGGATGGTCGTCAAAAACGACGACTTCGGCGGCGCGCTCGGCGAGGTTGAACCCTCGGCGATGCGCGAGGTGCTCGTCGAGATTCCGAAGGTCACGTGGAAGGATGTCGGCGGACTGGAAGAACCCAAACAGAAGGTCAAAGAGAGCGTCGAGTGGCCGCTGACGACGCCCGAGAAGTTCAGTCGGATGGGCATCGAAGCGCCGAAAGGAGTGCTTCTGTACGGTCCACCCGGCACTGGGAAGACGCTCATCGCCAAGGCCGTCGCCAACGAGACGAACGCGAACTTCATCTCGGTGCGCGGCCCGCAACTGCTCTCGAAGTGGGTCGGTGAGTCGGAGAAGGCGATTCGACAGACGTTCCGCAAGGCGCGGCAGGTCTCGCCGACCATCATCTTCTTCGACGAGTTGGACGCGCTCGCGCCCGCTCGCGGCAACGAGATGGGGAACAACGTCTCCGAGCGCGTCGTCAACCAACTCCTGACGGAGTTAGACGGACTCGAAGACGCCGGCAACGTCATGGTCATCGCGGCGACGAACCGGCCGGACATGATAGACCCCGCGCTCATCCGCTCGGGCCGCTTCGATCGTCTCGTGCTCATCGGCCAGCCCGAGGAGGAAGGCCGCGAGCAGATTCTCGACATCCACACCCAGTCGAGTCCGCTCGCACCCGACGTGAGCCTCCGCGAAATCGCGGAGATAACCGACGGCTACGTCGGTTCGGACCTCGAATCCATCTGCCGCGAGGCCGCTATCGAGGCGCTCCGCGAGAACGACGATGCCGAGGAGATCGAGATGCGGCACTTCCGGAAGGCGATGGAGTCGGTCCGGCCGACCATCACCGAAGACCTGATGCGGTACTACGAAGAGATTCAAGACCAGTTCAAAGGCGGGTCCCGCGAGGGTCTTTCACCCGACACGCGCGACGGCCGTATCGGCTTCCAGTGAGCTGACACCCGCTGTTTCTTCATTTTTAGAATAGCGAGACGACAGTCGGAGTCCCGTATAGGGGAGCAATTTTGGTAAAACTCGTAGAATATGATTGATGTGGCGTATTGAGTAGAAAGAGAGAATCACTCAAGTGACCCTGAGACATTGTCACTACCTGACAAGGTAGCAAATAGATGCCCCGTGATGGTCACGTAATGAGGTCGAAGATGGTAGTCGCTAGGAGGCCCAGTAACAGGAGAAGAGATATCACTCGAAAAACGCCAGCTGTTCGTCGTCGATGCGTTGGAAGGGACTCAGCGATTCCAAAGAGCGCGCATGCTACAGAAACGAACCCCTGTGATGTATAGGGAGAACCACCGATACCACCGAAATAGACGCATATACACAAGTGGAAGAATGCGAGGAAGAACAGTAATACCGCCTTGGGTCCGCGAGAAGGCTCACATAGTACTATTTTCTCAATTATGGATGGCATCGGTTGAAACGCCATCCCGAATTTTTAAATATTATGTGGGTTCGGGCGGAATCAACCAGTGGCCAAGACGTACTCTGTATTCAGCACGACCGCAGAGACCCCACCAAACACCGTCAGGAGTCGCGTGCTGAACGTAGAAGATGAGTGCAGTATGACGGGTTCTGTTCACCAACACTCTCTATCTCCGATTCAGTCGGTGTGCATACCAAGCACCGTCTTAGCGTACTGTTTCTGTTACACGTGTTCAATAATGTTACTTGATTAGGGTATCATGATGTTCTATGGCTTCTGGGCGCTACCCACGTATCACGGTCACTGAAGGCCCGCAACCGAGTGACACACCATTCCAGCTCAGGGTGGAGAAGCGATGCGATTTCTCAGCCGATTCCCCTGCTCGGATTCTGGCTTCATTTGAAAATCGGTCCCCAGAAGAGCAAATGGTTGGCTTCGGCGCAATCCAGCCATACTCCTCTCTCTGGAGTGAAGACGAGGGGTGGCTCGTTCTAATCCCGAGTAACCGTGAGACACAGAAACACGTCTTCGGAACGGACGAACAGATTATCCCTGACCGCCCAGTCGATGGGTGTTGGCAGACGAATCCTATCAACTTCGCTCGTCCTGACGTGCGTAACTGGCAGTCGCTCAATGCGAGGGAGTGCATTCAGGCCGAATACGCGGTATTGCACTACCCGGAACGAGAGATATTAGCGGCCACGATGGACACGTGGGTGAGCAATCGGCCCGAAGAGATGGGTTGTCTTCCCGTAGGGGAACACCGCTTCACGGAATCGTTTGTCCCAAAGAGTAGAGCGGAGACGACATGGGAAGCGTTCGAGTGGAGTTACACACTCACGATTGAAGAATAGCTCCTCTCTATCTCCCGATTCGAATAATCGAAGTCCCGGCAAGTTCTCGCGGCCACCTTGCACCCTCTATTCTGTATAGCTCCGGTAGATGATGGCAAAGATAATACCAACCACCCTCTCAATCAAGTGTATGGCCCTCCACGTTGACCGACGGCTCACCGCTGGACTCATGTCGATCTGTTGTGGCGTCCTCGCTCCGCTCGTCGCGGAGGAGATACTAGCGCATCAGCTCTCGTTGGAGGGGATGCCTGTCGTCTACGGATTTTTGGGACTTGCGGCGGTCGTGACCGCTGTTTCTGTCTGGTGCGCTTCGACGTATTCGTGGAAGTACGTACTCCTGTATGCGGTGTTGACCGTCGGGAGCGCAATTGCAACGTTCGGCTACCTGTTCGCCCAGACGCAGGCCTGAACCGCTGTCCTCTCACTGACTGGGCTGTACTGTTGTCCCCCTGCTGACGGCCTGTGTTTTTTGAACGAACCGAAATTGGAACGGACGTCGCTCAGAACAGAAGCGAGTCGTCGTTGTCGATCATGTAGAGCGTCCGTGCGGCGACGTTGACCGCGTGGTCGCCGATGCGTTCGAGGTCACGAACCGTAAGCAGGAGGCGTCGCACGTCCACGAGGAACTCTTCGGGTTCGACGTCGCCGTCGCCTTCGAAGTCGCCGGTGGACATGAGGTCGCGGACGATGCTCTGCGAGGCGTTGTCGCACATCTCGTCGAGGCTGTCGTCGCGTTCGGCGACCGAGCGACACAGGTCGGTGTCTTCGGTCTCGTAGGCGTCCATCGCCTGGTCTACCATGTCGAGCGCGGAATCGCCGATGCGACGGATATCAACTTCGGTGTACACGTCGTTTTCGGCGTCGAGCGCGTACTGTGCGAGGTTGGTTGCGAGGTCGCCGATGCGTTCGAGGTCGGTGATAATCTTGAACGAGGCGGCGATGAATCGGAGGTCGCCCGCGACCGGCTGTTGAAGCGCGAGCAGGTCGATACAGTCCTGTTCGAGGTCGAGATAGATGCGGTTGATCTCTCGGTCTCCCTCGATGACCTCCTCTGCTTGCCGTTCGTCTTTGTCTTCGAGCGCGTTGAGCGCGTATCGGACCCGTTCGGCGACCAATTCGCTGAGATACAACACGTCTTTTTCGAGTTCCTCGAGACGTGCTTGATACGTATTTCTAGCCATACGTGACGTTCTGAGAGGAGGCATCAAATTCCTTGTGATGCCATGGGAATGTGTCTCAATATCTATATGTAGCGCCTGCGAGCCGTCAGTACCGACCGTACGAAACAAGAGATACCCGTCGTAAGCGAGACCGGAACGAGAGAGTTAGTTTCCGACTGCCGAACTAGTCAGGGCTGTGACCGCGGCTTATCCGAACTTCCCGGTGATGTAGTCTTCGACGCGCTGACTCTCGGGATTCTCGAAGATTTTCTGCGTGTCGTCGAACTCGACGAGTTCGCCGCCGGTGAGGAACACGGCGGTCTTGTCGGAGATGCGTGCCGCCTGTTGCATGTTGTGGGTGACGATGACGACCGTGTAGTCCTCGGCGAGTTCCTCGACGAGGTCTTCGATTTGCGAGGTCGCAACCGGGTCGAGAGCGGACGCGGGTTCGTCCATGAGCAGGACTTCCGGGTCGGGCGCAATCGCACGAGCGATACAGAGACGTTGTTGCTGGCCGCCGGAGAGGTCGAGACCGGATTCGTGGAGGCGGTCTTTGACTTCGTCCCAGAGGGCGGCGCGTTTGAGGGACTTCTCGACGATTTCGTCGTAGTCGCCCTCGATGCCCTGAATCTTCAGCCCGTAGATGACGTTCTCGTAGATGCTCTTCGGGAACGGGTTGGGCTTTTGGAACACCATACCGACGCGGCGTCGGAGCGCGACCGGGTCAACGTCGTTGTCGTAGACGTTCTTCCCGCGGAGGGTGAGGTCGCCTTCGACGCGAGCGACGTCGATGAGGTCGTTCATCCGGTTGATACACCGGAGGAACGTCGATTTCCCACAGCCGGACGGACCGATCATCGCAGTCACGCTGTTTTCGGGAATCTCCATCGAGATATCCGTGAGCGCGTGGTCGTCACCGTACCAGACGTTGATGTCGTTCGAACTGATGACGGTCCCCGCGTCGCGTTTCGGCGAACTCTCCGATGCTGAGAGGCCCTCGCTCACGTCCGTTTGCACGAGCATCTCGTCGTTCGTCGGGTCCTCTGTTCCGGTCATAGCTGACTGTTCTCTCTCGTTTGTTTTGTCTTTTTGGCTCATTGGTTTGGATTAGGATTCGCTTTCGAACTTGTTCCGGAGGACGATGGCGATAGAGTTCATCGCAAGGAGTACCACGAGCAACACGACGACGCCCGCCGGGACTGCCTTCGTGTAGAAGTCCTCACTCGCAAACAGGGTCGACCACGCGTACACCTGCAGGGGCATTGCACTCACCTTGGAGGTAAGTTCCGTCGGGAGACTGAACAGCACGTTCGGGGCACCAATCATGATGAGCGGTGCCGTCTCACCGATTGCCCGACCCAGTGCGAGGATGGTCCCGGTCAGGATACCGGGGAACGCCTCGGGAAGGACCACGTTCTTGACGGTCTGCCAGCGGGTCGCGCCCATGCCGTACGACGCCTGTCGCATGTCTTGCGGGACGGCCCGAATCGCCTCGCGGGAGGAGATGATGACGATAGGCAAGATGAGCAGGGCGAGCGTCGCGCCACCGATGATGACCGTCCCCGTCGCCTGTCCAAGGTACGTGACGAACACGCCGAGTCCGAGCAGTCCGTAGACGACCGAGGGAACTCCGGCGAGGTTCGAGATGTTCACGTCGATAAACCGGGTGAAGCGGTTGTCGGGGGCGTACTCTTCGAGATACACCGCCGCGCCGACGCCGGTGGGGAACGAAAGCGCCGCCACGGTGACCATGAGCAGTATCGACCCACCGATGGCGGGGTAGAGACCGGCACGCTCGGCGCTCGAACTGTGCGGGTTGGTGAGGAACTGCCAGTTCACCCACGACTGGGGTCCGGCGAAGCCGAGCAAATCGACTGCCGCCGCACCGACGAGCGACCCGACGATGACGGTTCCAGCGAGGAGCAGTCCAATTCGTTCCCGTTTACGGGTGAGTGCCGCCCCACCGGCGTACGTCGCAGTCGGGACGACCGCGACGGCGGTGACGACGACGAAGGAGTTCGAATCGTAGCCGAGAAGCGGGCCGAGAAGCGCCGCGAGACCCGTCACGACGAGCGCCGCGACGCCAGCAATCAGGCCGGCCGTCGCGTCTTCGCGGATTCGCGCGATGTACTGCCCGACAACGAGTGCCGCAACGCCGCCGAGGACGAGCGCGAGAATGACCCAGTCCGACGGGACGACGGGTGCCTTCTGGACGAGTTCAGGGATACTGTGCAGATAGCCCGGGACGCCGAAAAGCGAGAGGAAGAACGCCGCACCGGTCGCGGCGACACGCGGGGTAAAGGAGATTTGGCGTTCGTATTTCGTCAGGATAACCGTGAGCGCGGCGGGGATTACGAGTCCAACCGCGTACGAGAAGCCGGTGAGTGGCGGGATGATATCAACGAAGACGATAGCGACGCCGCCACTGAAGAGCACTGCCACGGCCAACATGCCGACGACCGTACTGCCGAGTTTGAGCGCATCGGTGTTCCGGCGATAGAGATAGCCGCCGACGAGTGTCGTCGGGACGACGAGCGTCAAGAAGAACGTCAGATGCCAACCGGCGTCGGCGGTGAGCGGCTGAATCGCGTCGTTTGCGACGTAGACGAGGAGAACGGCAAGCGTGACGATGCCGAACATCGTCGCCGCCAAGAGGAGGTATCTGAAGACGGTGCCGACCGTCCGGCTGACCTGTCCGAAACCTTCGGCGTAGCCGGATTCGGTATCGGTTGCCATCTCAGTAGACCTCCCGGTACCGTCGTGCGACGTAATCGCTGATGACGTTCATGATGAGCGTGATGACAAAGAGCACGAGACCGATAGCGAACAGACTGCGGTAGGCGAGACCGCCCCCGGTGATGTCACTGTTGAGCAGTTGCACCATCGCGGCGGTCATCGGGAGCGCCCCTTCGAGGTACGATGCGGGGTTGATCGGGTTGAGGAACTTCGCCTGTGCACCGGCGGCGACGGTGACGGCCATCGTCTCGCCGATGGCGCGCGAAAGCGCGAGGATGAACGACGAGAAGATGCCGGAGAGTGCGGCGGGAACGACGATACCGGTCGAAACGTCGAACTTCGTCGCGCCCATGCCGTAGCCTGCCTGCCGGAGTTCGTCGGGGACGGCGGACATCGCGTCCTCGCTGATGGACGCGACCATCGGGATAATCATGATACCGACGACGATGCTTGCAGAGAGCATGTTGAACGTCCCGATTCCGGGAAAGACGACGCCGAGCGCGGGTGTGATGTAGATGAGCGCAAAAAAGCCGTAGACGACGGTCGGGACACCGGCGAGGATCTCAAGTGCGGGCTTGAGAACCGAGCGGGCCTGCGCGCTCGCGTACTCGCTGAGGTAGATTGCTGTCGCAACGCCGAGCGGAAGGGCGATGACTGCCGACCCGATGGTCACCATCAGGGTCGAGGAGACGAGCGCGAGGACGCCGAACTCTTGGTTGTTTATCTGCCATGTCGTTCCTGTGAGGAAGTCGACGAGCGATGCCGTCTCCCCTTTGACGTCCATCAGCGGGGCCGTGATGGTGAAGAACTTGGACGCCTCGACGACGAGAAGTCCAACGATGCTGATAGTCGTCACGACGGATAGCGCCGCACACAGGAAAAAGAACGACCGCGTCAGCAACTCACGCGGAGTGTTCTCAGTATTCCGCGTGAGGTCAGTTTCGAGGTCATCTGTGCTCATTGGATGGATTGAATCGTGGGTTATGAAAAAGCGCTTCGTTAGCTATTCTGTCGGGGGAACGCTACTTAGGCCTCGTCGATGGCCGCGTTGAGTTTGTCGAGCATCTCCTGTTGTTCCTCTTCGCCGAGCGGGACGTAGCCGACCTGGTCGGCGACGATTTTCTTGCTCGTGGACTTTTTCAGCCAGTAGCGGGCGAACTCGGCCACGTGTTCCTCGGTGAGCGACTCCTGTGCGGGGTAGGTAAAGAGCGGACGCGAAAGCGGCGTGTAATCGCCGGACAACGCCGTATCGAGGGACGGCTCGACGTAGCCGTCGCCGTCGCCGTCGTCGATGGCGACCGCCTGCACGGCGTCGGGGTTTTCGCTGTAGTAGGCGAATCCCATGTAGCCGATGGCGAATTCCGAACCTTGGACGCCCTGGATAATCGTGCGGTCCTGTTCGGTTGCGGAGTAGTCCTGTCTGTGGCCCGGCCCGTCCTCGCCGATGATTGCTTCGATGAAATAGTCGTACGTCCCGGACGCGTCGGCCGGGCCGTATATTTCGATTTCTTCGTCCGGCCACTCGGCGTTCACGTCGGACCAGGTCGTGGGCTGAGTCTCGGCGGAGAAGATGGTCTTGAGCTGTTCGACCGTGAGACCCTCACCGAGGAAGTCGTTGTCGTTGTTGACGATGACCGTCAGCGCGTCAGTCGCAACTTTCAGCTCGACGGGAGTGACGTCGTTGCTGGAACACTGATCTGCTTCTTCGCCCTTGATGTGACGCGAGGCGTTGTTGAAGTCCGTCTCGCCGGGGCAGAAGTAGTTGGCAAATCCGCCACCGGAACCGGTGGACTGGATGTTGATGTTCACTTCAGAGTGTTCGACCCGGAAGTTCTCGGCCATCGCAGTCGCAAGCGGGAAGACCGTCGAGGAGCCGGCGATATCGACGGTCCCAGACAGGCTCTGGCTTCCGTCGCCTCCCGACTGTTCGGTCTCCGAGGTAGACGTTCCGTCGCCCCCCGATTGGTCGCCACCCGAACTATCGCTGTTGTTCTCCGTACAACCAGCGAGACCCGTAAGTCCAGCCGCACCTGATGCGATCAGGAACTTACGCCGCGAAAGAACACCATCCGTGTTGCGCGTCATCAGCGTTAAAAATCCGATTTGTCCGTAAATACCCTGCTATGACAAATATATAGTAGTACGTTTTGGTATATGGGTCGCAGTTCTCCAATCGGCAGTGAGAACGAGCGTTCCCGTCTGATAATGATCGCACTGTGGCGGGTAATCCGGGGTGAATCCGTTGCGAACGGGGGATTCTAAAGGAATAGGAAATCATATATACAGCGTACACAACGCGACCAAATTCGCCCGTTCTTTCGTTCCGTACGGACGCTCGCGTGACAGTATCGCCGATTCAGGGTACTCCCCACGACCAGTATATAGAGATAGACAGTTTTATTGTGCAAAGATGACCATCCACGTCTATGGTCGAAACCCGAAAGGTGCAGGTGACCGGCGGCTCCACCTACACCGTCTCCATCCCCAAAGACTGGGCGACCGAAAACGGCGTTTCAGCCGGGAGTGAAGTCGAATTTTATCCCGAAGGTGATTCGCTCTTCTTGACTCCCCGGTCCGAAGAAGAACGCACCGAGGGCACACTGGACATCACGAACCTCGAAGGCGACGAACTCACGCGTGCGGTCATGACGATGTACGTAAGCGGCTTCGACATCATCGCGCTCGAAAGTTCGCGTATCTCCACCGACCAGCGCCGAACCATCCGCGAGGCGACACAGAGCCTCGTCGGGCTGGAAGTGCTCGAAGAGACGCGAGACCGAGTCGTCATCCGCGACCTTCTGGACTCGTCGGAGCTCTCTATCCACAACGCGGTCACGCGAATGCGACTCATCGCGCTGTCGATGCTCGAAGACGCCATCGCCGCCATCGCCGAGATGGACGAAGACATGGCCCGCGACGTCATCCAGCGCGACGACGACGTGGACCGACTCTGGATGGTGGTCTCTCGAATCTTCCGGGCGACGCTTCGGACTCCGAAAGCCGCCGAGGAACTCGGCCTTCCGCGCGAGGTCTGTTTCGACTACCAGTCTGCGGCCCGGCAACTCGAACGCATCGGCGACCACGCGACGAAGATTGCGCACCTCTCGTTGAACTTCGAAGAACCCGTCAGCGAGGAAATCGTCGAGGCAATCTGGGAACTGTTCGAAGAATCCAAATCGGTCGTCAACGGCGGGATGGACGCTCTGTTCGCCGAAGATAGCAGCGAAGCGACCCGGCTGGCGAACGAATCTCGGGAAGACGTCCAAGCAATCGACGAACGCGCCCGCAGTATCGACGAACTGCTCCGTGGTCTCGACCCCGCGCGTGCACAACTTCTCGGACTCATCGTCGATTCCGTCTCTCGAAGCGCCGACTACGGTGGCAACATCGCCGAAACGGCGCTTCAGAAAGCCGCACCGACGCCGTAGTCTCGCGGGACGACCGTCGATAACTGACCGAACCGCGGCGTCCGCCGCGCGTGGGTCACCGGCTGTGTGAACCGGACTGCGACCGAGTTTGTATTCGACTTCGGGTTTCGTTATCTCGTTTTTCGAACTGGAGAGCCGCGGCTCTCCCTCGGCTCACGCGCTTTGGCGGTGACTCACGAATCAGCCCACGAACCGACCACAATCAACCCACGATGCCGCCGCTCACGACGTCGAAACAGTGGACCGCGCCGAATGACGACGCGGGGAGAGACCTTACTCCTCGTCGATGCGGACTGCGTTGACCTGCCCGTCCTGACCGGGGCGGGAGGTGACGCGAGCGCGACCGGCGCTCGTGTCGATAATGGAGCCTTTCGTGATGATGTTCCGGCGAGCGTAGTTGACGTTCGAGGGGTTGTCAACGACGCCTTCGATGTCGGCCTGCGTGACCTCGGCACCGTCTGCGACCTGCGCGACGTCGGTCGAGAGGGCGCGGACTTTCTCGTTGTTACCGCGGGAGTCGATAATCTGGAACCGGTGTTCGCCGACCGTCGTGGCGGCGGGCTCGCGGCCCAGCTGATAGCGCTTCTTGTTTCGGGACGGTTTGAGTCGCCCGCCGGTCCGCTTCCGCTTGGAGCGTCCTTGGTCCTTCATACGGGGTAAAAACCTCGGTGAGTACTTGAATCGCTCGGAACGGCTTTCGGCGAGCCAACGGGAACCGGTATCTCGGGGCGTCGAGACCAACACAAACCGTTTAGTTCGCCCGCGCCCGCCGTCGAACCGATGAGTCTCGACGTCACTGTCGCCGTCCCCTTCCGTCAACACGGGTCGAACCGTCTCGGCGAAGGCGAGTTCGTCGTCGCCCTGTCGCTCGACCGCGATTGGTTCTCGCCGGACCAAGCAAAGCGCCTCATCGACCTCGCCACCGGCCGCGGACTGGTCGAACGCGACGACAGCGACATCGTCGCAACGTTCGACCCCGCGACCGTCCAGATTCCGGAGGAGTTCGAACCCGACGCCTCGGTCCTCCGCGAGCAGTCCGCGTTCGAGCAGGTCCTCGACGCGTGTGTCGCCGCAGGCATCGAAAAACAGGCCGCAGTCGCCGGTATCAACGAGCGACAGTCCCGTCTCGGCGTGACCGCGGAAGCCGCCGCGGTTCTCTTCGCCCGCGCGAACGATGTCGCCGTAGACGACGTTGCCGCGAAGGCGAAACAGTCACTCGACGAGTGACCGACGGGAGACAGCCTCCGGTTTGCATCCCTGTGTCGCACTGGAAGACGACAGCCATCACAGACTCGGCACGCACCGCGAAAACGACACCCCAAAACCGTCAGCCCGTGAACGAGCCGGTATGGTCGTCGATACACTCTCTGACGGAACGCGAATCGCGCAGTTGCTCGCGTCCGAGTTGACCGGACACGAAGACGCCTTCTCGACGCTCGCCGTCGTTGACGCCGACCCCGACGTCGAACCGACCGAAGACGGCGCGCTCGCCTACGCCGTCAACGCCGCCGACGAGCGAGTCGCAGAAGTGTACGTTCAGCCCGACCGCGCTCGCGTGGAGTTCGTGGTCCACCCCGACGTGACCGCCGACGCCGCGTCGGATGCGAATCTGCGCGTACGTCCGAAGGCTGTTCACCCGCCGCGAACGCTCGTCTTCGTCGAGGACGGCGCGCAGGTGAAGTGGGTACTGCCGGCGTTTCACGCACTGGTCGAGGCACGCGAAATCGAATCTGAAAGCGACGGCGAAACCCCCGAGTAAGCGCCAGCGGGACGCCCCGTCCGAGAGACGAAACGCCGACAGTCGCCGAGCGGTGTTTACAGGTCCGCGAGAAGTTCCGGGAGTTCGGTCGGAAGCGATTCACGCTGGATATGCGCGATTGCGCGCGGGTCCGGGTCGTCACAGCCCTCGCCGAGCACCTGTACCGGACGCAACCCGGCGTCGTGCGCGCCGGCGATGTCGTGGTGGACGCTGTCACCGACGTAAACTGTCTCTTCTGCCGTCGTTCCGAGTGCGTCGAGCAGTGCGTCGAACGCCCGTTCGTCCGGTTTTCCGGCCGGGAGCGCGCCGGTGACGAGCGCCGCGTCGAAGTAATCGCGCCAGCCGAGTTTATCGAGTTTCGCCTCCTGTGCGACCACGGGACCGTTGGTGAGAAGCCCAACCCGGTACGTCGTCCGCAGGCCGACGAGCATGGGTTCGACGCCCTCGGCGGGGACCACCGCGTCCGTGATTCGCTCGCGGTAGGCCGTCGCCACGTGCTCGGGGTCAACGGGCGAATCGTGGTTGTCGAGTAAGGACTCGAAGATGGGTTCGCGCGTCTCGCGCGTGAGGTTCTCTTGATGTTCCCGAAGGTACGCCTCCCGAGAGAGTGGCGGTGCGCCCGTCGCCGACGCCGCCTCGGATAGAATCGTCTCGCGGTCCCGCGTCGGCACCGCGAGTGTGTAGTCGAGGTCGAACCCGACCGCGCTGACAGACATCGTCGGCGAATCGTTGGAAACGAACTGATATGAGCGTGCCGGGACCTGTCGAACGAGACGACACATCTCGGCGAGACGGGCGGTCGCCGCAGGCCGAACGCGGCGACGACAATTCATATTACCGTCCGCGACGACGCCGAGGTATGACCCTCGACCCCGTCCACGTGGACGACATCGCGTCCATGGCGAGTTCCATCGCGGACTCGGTCGATGACACCGACTACGACGACCTCGCGCGGACGGTCTGGGAGTCGTGGCTGGACCCGCTTCCGTCGCCCGACGGCGGACTGCCGATTATCGAACCCATCGGCGAACAGCGTCTTCACGCCGCGAACGTGGACGACGTGGCGCTCACGGAGACGCCGTTTCCGACCGTACACGGACTCGACTCGGGGACCATCAACCCGACGACGTTCAAAAACGGACTCGTCCTCGACGTGGCGCACGCCGCGATGGCGTCCGAACCGTCTGACCTCGACCTCCACCGCGCGCGGTCTATCGTCATGGCGGCCCACACCAACGACCCGGTGCCGCTTTTCGACACCGGCGAGTGGCTCAAGTCCGACCGCGGTCACGGCCGCAAGCGCATCCTCCGGATTCCGCGCGTCAACCGCTACGCCGAGGGCGTCGTTCACGCGCTCGCGCTGTATCTCGCCGAGAGCGACCACGCGCTCGAACACGCCGACCGCGTGTCGGACCTCCTCATCCTCGACGGCCCGGTGTACCCGAAAGAACTCCTGAGCTGGCGGGACCGCGACGCCGAACTGCGAGACCTCGCCCGCGACGCGAAACCGAAAGCCGTCGTCGAAAACTACGTTCGACTCGTCGAGCGCTTCGTCGAGCGCGACGTGCCGCTCGCCGGTTTCGTCAAGAACCCCGGCGCGAAACACATCGTCCGGACGGTCAAGAAACGTCTCGACGAGAGCGACGGAAACGCGCCGTGGGTCGATGACGCCTCGTTTTTCCTCAGCTTGCTCGAACGCCGCGACGGGCCGGACGCCGAAGACCGCAGAACCGACGAACTCACCTTCACGAGCTGGTTCGTCTCGCGCGGCGGGTCCGACCGCCAGATGAGCGCTGACGGCGACGCGTTCGGTATCGAGCGGCAACTCGACCCCGAGTCCTACGCGCTCACGTTCTTCGTGCTGTACGACCCGCGAACCGACGTCTGCTATCGCGTCGAAGCACCCTACGCGTTCACGAAGGACACAGAACGCCGCGAGAATCTGATGCACCACGTCGTCCGCGACGTGGCCGCGACCCGTGGGCCGCCGAAAGCGGTCGAGAAAGCAGACGAGTTAGCTCGGGTGAGCATCGGCGAAAAGGCGGCGCTCAGACGAAAGCTTTCGGAGAAACTCGATACGGACCTCGTAAAGAGTTACGACAACATTCGCTGGGTCGATGCCGACGAGTGAGCGCAGGGCGTTTCGAGACGTGCGCTCGCCGCGTCGCTACGCGTTGTCTTCTGGCTGACCCTCTTCTTCCGGCCTGATAACCTCGATACGAACGTCGCGTTCGGCGAGACCGATACGTGCAAACTGCGTCTTGATGTGTTCTTTCGCCGCGTCGAGTGCTTGCTCGCGCGTTTCGAAGCCGCGCGGGAGCGGCGTGTCGAACGCGACCCGAATCGACTGGCCGTCTATCTCCAGTTTCGAGCCACCGCTTTCGACCTCGTAGAACTCGTCGCAGACCCAGACGTACGGTGCGTCTTCATCGGGAGCACCGCGGTACGTCGGCGCTTCTTCACCCCGTTCGAATATCGTTCCGGTGAGCGCCGTTCCACCACCATGACCGCGGACGAGAAGCATGGTTTAACTACGGACGCGAGACGGAAAAGTCGTGCGCGATGGCCCGACGGGAGACTCCACACCGCACAGACGAGCGACACCTGGCCGACCGACGGTGACGTGTAGGTTTTTACTCACCGCCCGCAAGCGTTGGAACATGACCGACTTGGGGGACTTCAACGATTTCGTCGGCGACGACGACCCATCGGGCGACGCGGACCGCGACGACCCGACGGAATCCGCCGCGTCCGACGACGAGGGCGACAGCGCCGGAACTAACGACGGCGACCGAACCGACCGTGCCGACCGAACCGACAACCCTCGCAGTGACGGCCGAACAAACGGGATTGCGACCGACGACCCCCCCGTGGCCGCCGAGACAGAACGCGAGACGACGGACGAACTACAGTTCACCGAGTACGACGCTGAACCCGTGGGGACCGAAGACGGAATCGGTTCGATTGCGGTCTCACAGGGACTCCGTGTCGCAGAAGACGGCGACCGGACGAAACTTCGTGCGTACGTCACGGCAGGGAACCGCGAGCGCGTCCGTCTCGGAAAGTATCTCGTCGTTCCATATCCCGGCGACGAACTGTTGTTCTGTCGCATCGTCGGTCTCGAATACGCCCAAGAGTTCCAGACCGACGATGCGACCGAGATTCACGCCCGCCGCGCCATGCGCCGCTCGCCCGACGAGTTCGCAGAGCGCGACTACAAGTTCATGGCCGAACTCGAACCCATCGCCGTGCTGTTTTCGGACCGCGGCGACCTCAAACGCCGGATGGTTGACCGCGTCCCCAAACCGGGGGCGACGGTCGGCGAAGCGGACGACGCGACGCAGATCAAGACCGGCCTGAAGATTCCCGAAGACGGCGTCTTCCTCGGACACCTCTCTGTCGGCGGCGAGAAGGTCCGGACCGCGGCGCAACCGCCGACCATCGACTACCGACTGAAAGACGACTACACCGACGGCGACCCACTCGTGTTCCGCCACACGCTCGTCGCTGGGGGGACCGGGTCGGGGAAGACCCACGGGTCGAAGAACATTCTCCGCCAGTATCTCTCACCCGAGCGAACCTACGAGATGGACGACGGCCGTGAAGTACAAGCCGCCGTCGTACAGTTCGACCCACAGGACGAGTACGCGCAGATGCACGACGACAACCCGGATATGGACGCCGAAACCGCTCGTCGCTACGACCGAGAGGGCATCGCCTACGGCGGCCACGACGACACTGTCGCGCTCGTTCCGAAGATGGCCGGGTCGTCGTATCCGGGGTCGAACCATCGCGCGGAACAGTTGGCGTTCACCATCCCATTCTCGATGGCGCGGGACCTCCCGTGGCTCGTCGCCGGCAGTAGCCTCAACGACAACCAGTACCCGGCGCTTCTCGAACTGCTAAACCGCTTTTTCCGGAGTTACGGTGACAGCGGGACCTACGAGGAGTTCCTGACGTTCCTCGACGACCCCGCGCTCAAAGAGGAACTCGACGAATCGGGTCGCGTCCACGAAGCGACCTTCGACGCGGTGAAACGTCGGGTTCGAGGGGTGCCGAACGGCGTCTTCGACCAAGACGCCCGACCGATTACCGACCTCGACCACGAACTGGTCCGCCCCGGCGGGCTGACGGTCGTGCCGACGTACCACCTCTCGTCGAGTCGAGCGAAAGAGCTGTTCGTCCTCGCGGTTTCGGCCATGCTCATCGACGACAAACTCTCGAACGACCCCGCGAGCGACCGAATCAAAGAGACGCCGCTCGTGCTCGGGATGGACGAGGCACACAACTTCCTGACCGACGCCGACACCGTACAGGCGCGGAAGGTTATCCAGAAGTTCACCGAAGCCGCCAAACAAGGCCGCAAAGAGCGACTCGGGCTGTTTCTCATCACGCAAGACCCCCAAGACATCGACGATTCGGTGTTCAAGCAAGTGAACACGAAAGTCGTGCTCAACCTCGGCGACGAAGACGCCATCAAGAGCGTCAACATCCCGCCGAATCTCGAAGACAAGGTGCCGTACATGGAGAAAGGCCAGATGGTCGTCTACTCGCCGGACAACTCCGAACCGGTCGAACTGAAGGGGCTTTCGACCTGCGTGACGCGCCACGGCGACTAAGCGAGGGCGTCGCGGGCGATTCGGCAGTTCGACTGTTCGACTGTTCGGAAATTCGATAGTTGGCGGTTCGACGATTCGATTGCCGGAGGCGTGTCGGAGCCTATTCCAACGCCGTCTCTCACGTTGCGCAGGACGGATTTTTCACCCACCCCGAGTAACTGGGACTATGGCCGAACACGTGCTCATTCCTGTCGATGGGTCGCCGCAGTCAGTCGCCGCGCTCCGCTTTGCGGCGTCGGAATGGCCCGAGGCTCGACTCACGCTTCTCAAAGTCATCAACCCGTCAGACGCCGACTTCCGCGAGCGCGCCCTAAGCGGGTCCGAAGAGTGGTATCAAGAGGAGAAACGAGAGGCGCGAGAGACGTTTGCCGAACTGAAAGCCGAGGTTGGACTCGTCGATAGCGACCACGAGATTAGGAACACGATTGAAGTTGGAAGCCCCGCAAAGACCATCCTCAAGGTGTTAGACGCCGACGGTGCCGACTACGACCACGTGGTCATGGGAAGCCACGGTCGAACCGGCGTCTCGCGCATTCTCCTCGGGAGCGTTGCCGAGGAGGTCGTTCGCCGCTCGCCCGTCCCTGTGACGATTGCCAGGTGACTGCCACGACGGTCACACTGGACTCGACGGTCACGGCAAGTAACACGCGTGTCACCTAATAAAATCGGTGGAATGAGTACTGCGACCATGCCGGAATCGGCGGATTAGGCCGGATTCCAACCCCCTATTATCGTGTCGTCCGTTGCGTGGAACAATGGATTTCGAAGAGGTAGTGACGACACGCCGTTCCATCCACGAATACGCCGACGAACCGCTCGCTGACGAGACGCTCGAAACGATATTCGAAAACGCCGTCGAAGCGCCGTCGAGCTACAATCTCCAGCCGTGGGAGTTCGTCGTCCTGCGCGAAGACGAGACACAACAGGCGCTCCGCGAGGCGGCGTACGACCAAGAACACGTCACGGGTGCCGCCGCGTCGGTCGTCATTCTCGGCAACAAGGACCCCGAAGCACACGCCGACCGAATCGCCGACGACATGCTCGAAAAGGGGTACCTCCCGAACGAGGACGCCCGCGACGGCGTGCTCGAAAGCATCGCCGGAATGGCCGACCTGCCCGAAGAAGAACGCCGTGTCTGGACCGTTCGCTCCACGTCGCTCGTTGCGATGTCGCTCATGTACGCCGCGTGGGACCAAGGCGTCGCCAGTTGCCCCATCGGTGGCTTCGACAGCGAGGCCGTACTCGACGCGTTCGACATCGACGGCGAGCAGTACGAACCCGTGATGCTCCTGACGATGGGCATCCCCGCCGACGATGCCGCCGAGATGCAGGCCGAACGCAAGCTTCGTCGCCCGGTCGATGAAGTCGTTCACTACGAGGAGTTCGAACCCACGCAGTCGGCCGACCCCGCGCCCGCAGACGACTAAGCGACTCCTCCCTCGGATGCGCTCCGTTCCCCCCTCATCATTTTCCCACCAGTACCCCTCATCATCTCCTCACCAGTTTTCCACCAGTACCTACCAGCATCCTCCCTCAGAACCGTCGAAGCCGCAGGCTTAGCATTAACTGACGTCGTGATAGTAGCGTTTGGACCCGCCTCGGATTCGTACACGCGAGTCCGTCACGGAAGTCGGTCCTCGGTCCCGAAACGATGTTGTAGGAGAGAAAGCGATGGTGTGGCGAGTTAGAAGATATTCGCCTGCCGGTAGACGCTGATACCCTCGCTCGTGAGTTCGTACGGCTTCGTCTCGCGGGAGTGGTTAGCGTCGCGTATCTTCTGAATCTCGATTGCGAGGCGCGTTTCGCGGAAGTCGTCGGGGCGGATGTACTGGAGTACGAACACCGCGTCCGAGAGATATTCGACGATACCATGCCGTGAGACGTACGGATTCGATTGGTCCGCCTCGGAGGTAAGCATCGTCGTCACGCCAGCTTCTTTCAGCGACCGCGTGAAGTTGAACACCTCACTGCGGCGCTTCGACGGCTGGTCGTACATCATCTCCAAGAGCGACACGGAGTCGAGGACGAGTCGGTTCGCGCCGAAGTCCTCGATGAGGCGCGGCAGGTCGTTTCGGATGCTCGACAGGCTGTTTGCCATCTCGACGGGGTCTAAATCGACGATTGCCAGTCGACCGTCGCTCTCGTGTTCGGTGAAACCCCAGCCTTTCTCGTCTGCGGTGCTGAGGATGCGCTCGCGGCTCTCTTCGAGCGTGATGTAGACGCCGCTTCCGCCGTCTCGAAGCGTCTCGCGGAGGAACTGTAATCCGAACGTGGTCTTCCCGGTCCCGGCGCTCCCGATTGCGACCATGAGCGACCGCTTCGGGACGCCGCCGAGAATCATGTCGTCGAGTCCTTCGATGCCGGTGTCGATACGGGCGATATCGGATTCGAACTCCTCGTCGTCGAAGGACGGCGAGTCGGATTGGTCGCCCGTGTCGAGCGCGAAATCGCCACCCATGCCACCGGACGAAGAGCCACCGAATCCGCCTCCCGCGTCGTCCATCTCCGGCGTCGGCGCGTTTTCGAAGGCTGTTGCGAAGTCCATCGAAAACGGGTCGTCATCGGGGTCGTCGGCCGGGGAACCCGGTGATTCGCCGTCTGTCGTCTCGGTCGAGTCGTCTGGCCCGTCCGGGAACGGTTGGTCTGCAAACGGATCGCTATCGGCGCTCTCGCCTTTCGACGCGTCCGGAGACGCCAGTCCATCGCCCGACCCCGAGACCGATTCACGGTCGCCTGACTCGGAGTCGGCGTCTGTGTCGTCGTCCGACTCGCTCGGCGACACCGCGCTGTCCGTGCCGTCTGGGGAGTCCGCGTCGTCGCCGCCCTCGGCCTCCGATTCGGCTGTTACATCGCTCTCTTCGTCGGCCGCAGCATCGTCGTCCTCGTCGGTGTCGCCGTCGCCACGCTCGCGGAGTGCCCGCTCGAACCAGTCGTCGTCCTCGCTCATCTCGCCCACCACCCGAGGACCGCGTGGCTGGCGTCCGTCCCTGCCATCACCTCAAGGTCGTCTGGGAGCGTCATGAACGTTTCCCGTGTGCGAGGATAGCGTGACGGTGGGCTTTTGCCCGGGGACATCGAACCGCGTGACATGAAGGTCGGCATCGTCGCACAGAAGGGCAACAGTCGAGCCGCGTACCTCGCCGCGAACATGCGAGAGGCGCTTTTGGACGTCGATGTCGAGGCGGTCGTCGATGCGGCGACCGCCGGCGAACTCGGCGTTGACGGGCTTCCCGTAGAAGCGTTCGACGAGTGCGACCTCGTGGTAAGTATCGGCGGCGACGGGACGTTTCTCTACGCCGCCAGAGGTGCTGACGGCGTCCCAATTCTCGGCGTCAACCTCGGCGAAGTCGGGTTCTTGAACGCCGTCCCGCCCGCCGACGCCATCGACGAAGTCGTCGCTGAAGTCGCCGCGTTCCGCGAGGGGACGCTCTCGGTTCGGGAAGTCCCCCGCATCGTCGCCCGCGGTGACGACTGGAAGATGGACCCGTCGATGAACGAAGTCGTCGTCCACGGCCCGAGACGCGGCCACGGCGGCGGTGCCGGGTTGGAAATCCGCGTCAACGGCTCGTTGTACTCCGGCGGCATCGCAGACGGCGTCCTCGTCACGACGCCCGCGGGAAGCACCGCCTACAACCTCAGCGAGGGCGGCCCGCTCGTCCACCCGGGCGTCGAGGGACTCGTCGTCACCGAGATGGCTTCACAGGAGGGGATGCCGCCGCTCGTCGTCCCGCTCGACGCGACCGTGACGGTGACCGTCACCGATGCGGATTCCGCTGTCGTCGTCGGCGACGGCCGAACCCGCCGCACCATTTCGCCTCCGACTGAGGTCCGAATCGAGCGGTCCGATTCGCCGGTTCGACTCGCCGGGCCGACCTCCGACTTCTTCGAAGCGCTCGGCAAACTCGACTAACCGTCGTCTCCGCGTTTTGTCTCCGTTCGGCAAACGCCTACCCACAGGTCTACCTCTCCCACTTTCGTGCACCGCTCCGAACTAGTCCGCCGGTTCGCGCTCGCCGCGGCAGGGGTCTGAGTCACCCTGCGGAATCGGCGTCCACCGGATATCGACGGTGTGGTTCGTGCGGTCTCGGAGTCCCGGCCGCGAAACGACTTCGAACGTCCGGTTTTCCGTCTCTCTCGTGAACAGCGAATGCGCGAGGACGTTCGCCACGTCGGCCCGCGGAATACTTCCGGAGACGGAGTCGCCGCCTTCGCCGACGAGCACCTCGTCGGTCGTGGGCGCGTCAGTGAGCGCCCCCGGTCGGATAATCGTGTGAGCGAGCGGCGCGTTTCGGAGTCGTCTTTCGCTTCGTTCTTTCGCCGGGAGCACGCCCGTCGCGGTGAGTATCGCGCGCAAAGAGAGCGGAAGGCCGTCTTTCGAGTTGCCGACGCCGATAGAGGACATGAGAACGAAGCGCCGAATATCGGCGGCCGCCGCCGCCTCGACGAGGTTTTCGATGCCCTCTCCGTCCACGAGGTCGCCGCGAATCGTGTCGAGTCCAGCGGCGACGCCGACGGCCGAGACGACGGCGTCAACGTCGGTGACTGCGTCCCGAGCGGTGTCGCGGTCGAGTAAGTCGCCGACGACGACTTCGTCGGCACCGCGCGCTCGGAGCACCGACTTCGCGTTGGAGTCGCGGGTCAGCGCCCTGACGAGAAACGGCGTGTCCGCCAGCGCATCGAGGACGAGTCGGCCTGTCCGACCTGTCGCACCGGCGACGAGGACGCGGCCGCGCTTCCGTGTCATACCCGCACATGGAAGCGAGGGTCAATAACTTTCGTGGACGCGACAAACATCCTACCGGTGGCGCTGTCGTAGTGAAACCACCGCAGACACTACGCTAACCGGGTAATTTCGGGAGTTCCACAAAACAAATCGAGAATTCCGAGGTCGATGTCGGCGTCGGCGGGCGCGCTTACTTGCCCCAGTCGGCGACGACGCGCGGGCGCTCGGAGACGGGGTGAACGTCGATGTCCTCGTCCGCCGCGCCGCGGGCCTCGACTGCGGCCTTCGCGGAGGCGTACGTGGAGAAGTACGTCACTTCCTCTTCGACGCAGTCGATGAGCGTCTCGCGGTCGCGGGAGACGACGAATTCGATTTCGCCCTCGCGGAGCGACGCGAGCAGGTCGTCAACGTCGCCGGGCGTGAGCACCTCGTAGTACTCGCCGAGCGCGTCGAGGAGTTCAGTTCCGGCCTCGCTGTCGGGGTCGGGGAACTCGGAGTCTGCAAGGTCAACGAAGACCGTTCCGGCCTCCGGAATAGGGTCGTTCGCCGCGGCTTGGGCCTTCTCGTAGGCTTTGCCGAATGTAGTTGCAGTACCCATGACCTCACCCGTAGACTTCATTTCCGGGCCGAGACGCGGGTCCGACCCCGGCAGGCGGTCGAACGGAAGAACGACTTCCTTGACTGACACCTGTTCGGGAATCTGTTCGTCCACGTCGAGGTCCGAAAGCGTGTTTCCGGCCATGACCTTCGCGGCGAGTTTGGCAATCGGGACGCCAGTCGCCTTCGAGACGAACGGAACGGTGCGCGACGAACGCGGGTTGGCTTCGAGGACGTACACGTCGTTCGTGCCGTCTTCGGTCTCTTTGACCGCCAGTTGAACGTTCATCAGCCCAACCGTGCCGAGCGCGCTGGCGATGTCTCCCGTGACTTCTCGTACGCGAGCCATCGTCTCGTCGTCGAGCGAGCGCGGCGGAATCATACAGGCGGAGTCGCCGGAGTGGACCCCGGCGGCCTCGACGTGTTCCATCACGCCGCCGATGAGGACGTCCTCGCCGTCTGAGACGGCGTCAACGTCGAGTTCGACGCCGTCGGCGAGGAACTCGTCGATGAGGATGGGTTTGTCCGGCGAGACGCGAACCGCCTCCTCGATGTACTCTTTGAGTTCGTCGTCGGAGTAGACGACCTCCATCGCACGGCCGCCGAGGACGTACGACGGGCGGACAAGCACCGGGTAGCCGAGGTTGTTTGCGAGGTCGAGGGCTTCTTCCTCGCTCGTCGCAGAGCCACCTTCGGGTTGCAGGATGCCGAGGTCGTCCATCAGGCGATTGAAGCGGTCGCGGTCCTCGGCGAGGTCCATCGCGTCGATGGTCGTGCCGAGAATTTCGCAGTCGAGACCGCGGCGCTGAAGTTCGGATTCGAGCGGATGACCGATGTTGACCGAGGTCTGCCCGCCGAACTGGAGCATCACGCCGTCGGCGTCGATTGCTTCGATAACGTCTGCGACCTCTTCGGCCGTAATCGGCTCGAAGAAGAGACCGTCGGAGGTGTCGTAGTCGGTCGAGACCGTCTCGGGGTTGTTGTTGACGACGTGCGCGTCGATTCCCATGTCGCGGAGCGCCTGCACCGCGTGGACAGAACAGTAGTCGAACTCGACGCCCTGTCCGATGCGGATTGGGCCGCCGCCGACGACGACCACGCTCTCCATGTCGCGGTCAACACGAAGTTCGTCGCCCGCGGCGTCACCCTTGAGCGGCCCGCGGAGATACTCGGGTTGGCGAGCGGAGTAGTAGTACGGCGTCTGTGCGGCGAACTCGCCAGCACAGGTATCGACCTGTTTGTACGTGCGGCCGGGGACGTCCTGTTCGACTTCATCGACGGTCGCGCCGGTCGTCACCGCGATGCTGGCGTTGGTGTGGCCGGCGGATGCGGCGGCGGCGAAGTCACCCTCCGAGGCGGCTTCGACCGATTCGACGACGCGCCCGAAGCGCTCGACGTACCACTCTTTGATGCCGGTGAGTTCGATCACGTCTTCGGTCGTGTAACCGCGTTCGAACGCCTCGAAGATGGCGTACGGACGGTCCGGCGTCGGCTTCACGAGATACTCCGATTCGAGTTCGTCGTCGGAGACCTCGTCCCAGTCGGTGGCGGGGTCGTACTCGGAGGAGCGAAGCGCCTTCAACAGCGACTCTTCGAAGGTCCGGCCGATGGCCATCGCCTCGCCCGTGGATTTCATGGCCGTCGAAAGCTCGAAGTCAACGTCGGTGAACTTGTCCTTGGGCCACCGCGGGACCTTGGTGACGACGTAGTCGATAGCGGGTTCGAACGCCGCCGTCGTCTCGCCCGTAATCTCGTTCGTGATTTCGTGGAGGCGCTTGCCGAGAGCAACCTTCGCGGTCACACGAGCAATCGGGTAGCCGGTCGCTTTCGAGGCGAGCGCGGAGGACCGAGAGACGCGCGGGTTCACCTCGACGACGCGGTATTCGCCGCCGGGCGTGCCGTCGTCGTGCCACGCAAACTGGATGTTACAGCCGCCCTGAATGCCGAGTTCGCGGATGACTTCGAGCGCGGCATTGCGCATCTCTTGGTGTCCCTCGTCAGGGATAACCTGCGATGGGGTGACGACGGTGGATTCGCCGGTGTGAATCCCCATCGGGTCGATATTCTCCATGTTGCAGATGATGATACACGAGTCGTCGGCGTCGCGCATCACCTCGTATTCGAGTTCGACCCATCCGGAGATGGACTCTGTGATGAGCACCTCGCTGTTGCGCGAGAGTCGCAGGCCCTTGCGGACACGGGAGACGAGTTCGTCCATCTCGTGGACGACACCCGACCCGGAGCCACCGAGCGTGTAGGTCGTGCGGGCGATGACCGGGAGACCGCCGACATCCTCGACCGCCGCTTCGACGCGGTCTTCGAGGGCGGTTTCGGTGATGTTGGAGACCTTCTCGTCGGCTTCGAGCGAGATGGTCGTCGAGCGAGGAACCGGCTGTCCGATGCGCTCCATCCGCTGGCGGAAGAGGTCGCGGTCCTCCGTGGCGTAGATAGTGTCCAGTGGAGTTCCCATGATATCCACGTCGAACTCCTCTAAGACGCCCTCCTCCGCGAGTTCGGCCGTGACGTTCAGTCCGGTCTGGCCGCCAAGTCCGGCGATAACACCGTCGGGGCGTTCCTGTTCGATAATCTCAGAGATGGCTTCGGTCGTGATGGGTTCGATGTAGACCTTGTCCGCCATCTCGGGGTCCGTCATAATCGTCGCAGGATTCGAGTTGACGAGGACAACTCGTGCACCCTCTTCTTGAAGTGCGCGGCAGGCTTGCGCCCCCGAGTAGTCGAATTCCGCCGCCTGTCCGATCTGGATTGGGCCACTTCCGATGAGCAGAATCGTCCGGTCCTCTGTGTCCGGTTGAGTTCCGGTTACGGTGTCCTCGTCAGTCATCGTCGCAATCCAATCCGCACATCGTAATAAGTCCGGCGAAAAATTACGAGGTCCGAAACTCGGTTGCGAATTTCGAAACGAACGGCGAACGGCGGCGTCACGGCCGGGGGACGCTCTTTTCAGGGAGTTACGAAGTACTTTTGAGCAAATTAAGAGACATACACTCATGCCATCGGTGTTCACGACCCCACCGCCGCTCGAAGATGGGAGTCAAATCGCTATCGTCGCTCCGTCCCGTCCTATCGACGAGTCGCACCTCGACCGAGCGTGCGCGCGGCTTCGAGACACGTTTTCGCTCGAACCCGTCGTCTTCGAGTCCGCTCGCAAGGACTGGGAGTGGCTTCGAGAGAATCCACGGGCGCGCGCAGAAGACGTCATGGAGGCCTTCGAAGACCCGTCGATACGCGGTATTATCGCCGTCACCGGCGGCGACGACCAACTTCGCGTGCTCCCGCATCTCGACCCGACCAGACTGACTGCCTCGCCGACCCGCTTTTTCGGCTACAGCGACAACGACAATCTCCGACTGTACCTCTGGAAACACGGCATCGTCAGCTACGGCGCGACACTCCACCCGACGCTCACCGTGGACCCGGAGATTCACCCGTACATCGAACGCTACCTGAACCGCGCGTTCTTCGAGCGCTCGCTCGGCGTCGTCGAACCGGCCCCGGAGTGGACCGACGAGTGGTTCGACTTCGACACCGGTGAGCCGCGAGACTGGCGCGACAATCCGGGGCGGACGTGGCACGGCGAAGCGCGCGTGACGGGACGACTCTGGGGCGGGAACTTCAGCATCGTAAAGTGGCACCTCCAAACCGACCGATTCCTCCCGCCCGCCGACGAACTCGACGGGACGATTCTCGCCCTCGAAACGTCGGAAGACGTGCCGTATCCCCGCGAGGTTCGATACACCCTGCGGACGATGGGCGAACGCGGCCTGCTCGAACGGTTCGACGGTCTCGTGATGGGTCGCCCGCGGACACACTCGCCGGGATTAGAATGGGAGCCACCGGCTGACTACGGCGAGCAACTCCGCGACGAGGTGCTGTCAGTCCTCGCCGAATACAACCCCGAGGCGACGGCGGTGTTCGACGTCGAATTCGGCCACGCCGACCCGAACGTCCCGCTTCCATTGGGTGCGAAGGCGACGCTGGACCCGACTGTCGGTCGGATTCGAATCGAGTGAGCCGGTGAAAACGACGAGAAAGGCGGGCTTCGGGTTGTTTTAGACGGCCGCGCGGCAGGCGACGCGTCCGCGCGTTACATGTACGGTTCGGGGTCGATGTCGCGTTGGGCGCGGTACTGTTCGACGAACTCGCTCACGTCGAATTCGAGCATCTTCGATTCGAACTCGGAGACGACGCTGTCGTCGTCGGCGTGGCTCACCGCGTGTTCCATGAGTTCGACGACGAGTTCGACGATAATCTCGTGCAGTCTTCGAGAATCGAAGTCGGTCACCCAAACGATGCCCGTGCCGATTTCACCGTCGTCAGAGACGTCCTCGGAGACGACGGCTTCGGGAAACTCTTCGAGGACGATTCCCATGAGGTGTGCCGTGCCGAACTCGGGCATGTCGTCGCTCGTCGTCTCGATGGTCTCCTGGAGGATTTCGACGAGGAATTCGGGGATGAATCGGTCCGGTGGGTGGACGTCCATGACGACTGCGTGGGTGTCGCCGCACGGACAGTCGAACTCCCGTTTGCCCAAGTCGAGTTCCCGGACGCGTTTTTGTTCGCCACAGGGCAACTCCAAGACGGCCCCGCGACCGCCGGGAACGCGCGGTTCAGACATACCCGTGGGTTGCGGTTCTCGCCGTTTAAACGTCGCGTTCTGTCGAATCGGCGGCGGAAAAGGATGGTTGGTCGGCGGCGCGGCGCTCAGCGGTTGCCCGAAACGTAGAGCACGGGACCGACGATGAGCAGTGTCACGCCGAAAAACAGGTAGTGAGGCTTGGCCAGCGTCACCGGCGTCAACAGGAAGATAAGCCCGAAGACGACGGTGTTGACGCCGAGGACGCGGCGGGACTTCAGCGGCAGTGCTCCGACAGTCGATAGAATGAACACGAGCAACAGCGCCTGCCCGATGTTGTAGTCGAGCAGGAAGGTGTCTATGAGCTGAAGGGGAAGCATTCTTGTTTTCTCGGTCGGTTCGAATCGACTATCAAAGTTCCGTTATTCTCGCTGGAACCCCGCGCCTCCGACCCATCATATAGGGGCGTCCCGGTCGTGATGGTGAGTCCACCCTCGAATCGTTAGGGGTTCTGTTCTTCCGGGCCGGTGATATCGAGCGGTCGAATCCAACCGAACCAGACGAGAAGCACCATTCCGGCGTAGCCGAGGGTGAACACGACCATTCCGAGCGTCGTGTATCCCGCGTTGCCGAGGTACCACCGCGCGACGCCCGGAAGGACGACACCGAGGGTCACGACGGCGATGAGGAACAGGTTCCCGCGCGTGAAAAACGACTCCTGCGTCTCGCTCATGCGTTCACGTCAGGACCGCGGGGACGTGAATCGTGCGGTTCTCGGTTCGGCGAGCCAGCGAGCGGACCTCAGCCGTGTGCCCCTCGCATCCATAGCAGTGCGATTCCCGCACCCAAAGCATATACCACCCGCCAACGCACCGCGGTTATGCATCTTCGACCTCTTCCTGACGAGCACCGCGAGCAGTACGGCGACGTTCTCAACTACGCTTTCCGACCCGAAGCAGGACCCGACTGGGACGACAACCGAATTCCCGACCCCGAGGGGCACCACCCGCGAGGGTTCTACGACGCGCCCCCCGACACACCCACAGCGGCCCTCGGTAGAGACGACCTCGTGACCGTCTGTGCCTTTTACGACTTCACAGCGCGCGTCCGCGACGAGTGGCATCCACTTCCCGATATCTCGGCGGTCGCGTCGCCGCCGCACACGCGCCGACAAGGTCACATCGCCTCGATGCTCGACGAGCTTTTGGTCGAGTTACGCGACACGGGGCGCTATCTCTCGGCGCTGTGGCCGTTCAAATACGAGTTCTACCGCCGGTTCGGCTGGGCGACGGCGATTGACATCCTCCCCGCCCTGAAGGGCGAGGATTCCCAACCGCGTTGGGATATTAAGATTCGCGGTTAGCAACCTGTTCTCGTGGGGCGAAAACACCCTCACTACGGTCGAACAGGTGAACCGCTGGCTGTGCCAACCAGCCGTTATCCCTATCACCGCCATCCGTGGCGAGACTCGGGAGTACCTTTTGTCGAATATTCTCCGCACCATTCACGTCCGCGTTCGCCACCGTATCGCACGCTTCACACACGTACAGGCCACGTTCAACTCGCTGACTATCGTCGGTGTGGCCGCACGCCGAACACGACTTTGACGTATCGCGTTCCGACACCAACGCCACGTCGATACCTTCCGCTTCTGCCTTGTAGTCGAGAAGCGTCGTGAAGCGGTCGAACGCCCACCCGTGCAAGTCGAGATTGCCGTGGTCGCCCCAATTCCGAGGTTTGCCGTCCTCGTCGTCTTCTCGGATGCCGCCAAGGTCGCCAACGACAAGCGTACCGACACCTCGTTCGGTACACTCCTCAACAATCGCTTTCGAGAGTGCGTGTAAGAAGTGTGTCCGGCGACCAGTACGCTTCCGGTCAAGACGAGTGGCCTCTCGGGACGAAGAATCGTCGCACTTGGCTTTCTGTTTCGTGAAGTAGTATTCGTCCTCTTTGAGTGCGCCACCGGGGTACAACACCGATTCACCACCGAACGAGACGGCGGCAAAGTTGCAAATCCCGAGGTCAACACCGGCCACCTCATCGCCCGATGGTTCCGGGTCGATAGTGGTGCGACAGACGAACTGGAGTCGCCACTCGTCGCGCTTGTAGACGGCGCGAACCTGTTGGATGTCCCACTCGGTCAGGTCAACATCGGGGCGAGTCTGGTACTCACACAGGATGAAGTCCGACCGGTGGTCTTTGAGGTTGCGTCCTTTCGAGAGGCGGACACGGGTGAACTGTGCGTCGTGCTTGAAGCCAGCCGCTTTGAACGACACGGTTGAACGCGGGTGGGAGTCTCCGTTTTTGCGGTAGCCGGGCGGTCGGGCACGGTCGTCGCCGTTCCGACGCTTACTGAACCAACCGTTGAACGCTTCAGCGAGTTCTTCGAGAACGCGCTGACTGGATTGAGAATGTAAGTCCGTGTAGCGTTCGTGGTCTTTGAGTTCGGTTTTGAGTTCCCCGTCGTCGGGAATCTCGCCCGTTTCGTCCCACCGTTCTTGTGCGTAGTAGCGACCGACGTTCCAGAGTTTGGAGGCGGCCCATCCGAGTTGGTCAAGGTCGTCACGAACCTGTTGCTGGTTCGTAATGGTGGCCTCGAAGGTTCGGATGGTTCGGCCCATTTTCTGGCGTCATAACTGGTTATGAATGCCGTTTTATTAATGGTGTCGGTTGGCGTGGAATATCCAACCGTGCCATCGAACGTGGCTAGTGGAGGAGTTGTCGGCTGTATCCCCGCCCTGAAGGGCGGGGTTTTAGCCTTGCAACTTCCATAACTACGCACAGACGACGGTCCCGCCCGAGGAGCTTTCGACGGTCGTTCCCGACCCGGACGGCGAGTTCGTTCGTCTCGACGGCGACGACTGTGACCGGCTCAAACGAGTCCACGCGAGCGTCGCGGACGAAGCCCTCGCGCTCGACCGAACCGAGAGCTGGATTCGACACCGTCTCCTCCGCGGGCGCGAGAGCGACCCCTACGCCTACGGCTGGGAGCGGGACGGCGACCTCCGAGGCTACGTCGTCTACACCGTCAGCGGCGACTTCGACGCGCGGACGCTCTCTGTCCGCGAACTCGTCAGCGTCGATGCCGACGCACGGGACCACTTGCTTCGGTTCCTCCGCGACCACGACTCGCAAGTGACGGAGGTCGTCTTCGAACGCGAACACGAGTCCACTCGCCTCATCGACGTACTACCCGACCCCCGGGCCGCGACGGTCGAAATCAAGCCGGGGGCGATGGTCCGAATCGTTGACGTTCCCGCGGCACTCGAAGCCGTGTCGCTCCCCGAGACGGTCTCTTTCGACCTCGCTATCGAGGTGACCGACGACCGGTGTGCGTGGAACGACGACACGTTCCGCGTCGTCGCTGACGCTGGAACGACGACCGTCGAAAAAACCGACGTCAACCCGGATGCGACGATCGAAATCGGCGCACTCTCGCAACTACTCGTCGGTGCGCGGTCGGTTTCCCGGGTGGTTCGAACCGACCGTCTCTCGGTCACCGGTTCGGACGCCGCAGACGCGCTCGATTCAGCCTTCACTCGACAGGACGTCTTCCTCCGCGAAGGCTTCTAAGACTGACGAGCGCGGTCGCTACGACGGTGAAAACAAGCTCGCCGCGAAATGAGTTACTGCGGCGAGAGAGGTTGATACTGACCGCAACGCGGTCAACCCGGGAGGACTTCCGATTCCTGCTTAGTCGCCGGGCGTGTTACCACGCTGGTAGCGACCGACCATCTTCCACATCGCCGCGTCGAGATCGTCGCCGTCCGCGGCGGACTGGAGCTGGCGGTACAGGTGTTCGGAAACGTCGATAGTTGGCATCACCAGCACGTATGTCGTGTGTGACTTTAATACTACTGGAATACGGAACTGAGTAAATTTGTTCGGTGTCGTCGAAGAGATAGGGAGAAATCAGCCGTTCGCTCTGCGATTCAAATCAACCGAGATAGGGAGTTCTGTTCGGGTGTAGTTTCGTCAGAAGTTGGGTGGCCGGGGAGTTTCAGCCCCTAGCTCGCATCGGCAACGAATCGTTACCGATGTGAGTGGGCCAACGCGGATTTGAACCGCGGGCCTCCCGGTTATCAGCCGAGCGCTCAACCTGACTGAGCTATTGGCCCAGGTAAGCGCATTCACTGGTTGTGCGCTGTTGATTTTAAGACTTTCTTTTCGAGCCAGCGTTGGTGCGTGTTAGTGCATGTCGGCTTCGTCGGTCGATTCGCGGGTCGGAACCGAGAGCGAATGACCGGACGGCACAGCGGGCGCTCACGACGAGACAAGACGACAAGAGGAGAGCAGTTTATTCGGAGTCCTGTCCACCGAAGCGGTACGAGTCGGGGTCTGCGTCGTAGACACCGTCGCCGCCGCTCCCGCCACCGCCCTTTGGAGCATCGTCCTGTGGGAATCCGGCAGTCCAGACGTTGCCGGTGACGAACCCGTCGGCCCGCTTGTCGAGGTACGGTTTGACGACGAACCGTTTGAGCACCTGTCGAATCGGGTAGCGGGTCACCGGAATGGCGAGGAGGAAGCCGATCGTGTCGGTGACAAGCCCCGGCGTGAGGAGGAACGCACCCGCCGCGATGAGCAGTCCGCCGTCCATGACCTCGTTCGTCGGGAGGTCGCCGCCGGCGAACTTCGATTGGAGGCTCCGGAGCGTGTGTCGCCCTTCGGCGCGGACGATGAGCATCCCGACCAGACCGGTCAGGACCACCAACGCGACGGTGGGCACGGCGTTGATGTAGTCCGCCACGACCACGAGCAACAACGCGTCGGAGAAGGGGATGAGGAGCAAGAGCGCAATGAGCGTACGCGTTCGCATACGCGCTACTACCGGGTCACGGCCCATAGCCCTTTTGTCCCGCCTGCGTGAGCGGGCGAACGCCCGCGAACCCGCAGACGAAAGCGATGCGTGCGGCGTGGCCTCGAAGCGCTTACCCGCATCCACCGCGGACGTGGGAGTATGACCGACGAGACACGCGTCGAGTGGCGGCCGTGGGGTCCCGACGCGTTCGCCGAGGCGCGAGCGGCGGACAAGCCGATTTTACTGTCGCTTTCGGCGACGTGGTGCGAGGATTGTCACGAGATGGACGCCGAGACGTACGCAGAGCCGCGTATCGCCGCGAATCTCAACGACGGGTTCGTGCCGATTCGGGTGGACGTGGACCGTCATCCGCGCGTCCGCGAGCGGTACAACATGGGCGGGTTCCCATCGACGGTCTTTCTCGCGCCTGACGGCCACCCGATTACGGGCGCGACGTTCATCGGTCCCGAGGGAATGCGACAGGTCATCGACCGCGTCCGTGAGGTGTGGGAAAAGAAAGGCGCGGACGCCGGGCGAACGCCGCGCGCGCTCGCCGGCGACCTGCCGCCCGCGGGGGATGTCTCGCCGCAGATCGAGGCGCACCTCGCCGGGCAACTGGAAGTCTCGTACGACGACGCACACGGTGGGTGGGGCGATGCCGCGAAGTTCCCACTCCCCCGGACCGTCGAGTTCGCGCTGAAGCGCGACAGCCAGCGCGCGCTCCGGACGCTCGATGCGATTCGTGACGGACTGTTCGACCCCGTCGAAGGTGGCTTCTTCCGCTACGCCGACGACCCGGCGTGGTCGAAACCGAATCGAGAGAAAACGCTCGAATCAAACGCCGCGCTCCTCCGTGCGTTCGCCAACGGCTACCGCTACACTGGCGAGGACGCCTACCGCGACCCGGCCGTCGAGACGGCCCGGTTCCTCGTCGAGTCGCTGTGGACCGGGACCGGATTCGGCGGGAGCATGGGACCTGCCGCCGGGACGGACTACTATCTCCTTGGCGAAGACGGCCGCGAGAACGCGCCGGGACCGCGGACTGACCTCACAGTCTACGCTGGTGGCAACGCGCTCGCAGTAGACTCGCTTTTGGTTCTCAGCGGTCTCACGGACAACGAGGAGGCGCGCGAGTACGCGACCCGCACCCTCGACCGAATCGGCGAAGACCTCGTTGACGGCGGCGTCGTGACGCACTTCAACACGGGCGGCGACAGCGGCGAATCGCGCCTGCTCGAAGACCACGCGCGTGTCGTCACCGCGGCCTGTCGCGCCCGACAAGTACTCGGAGACGGGCGCGTCGCCGGCCAGCCGTATCTCGACTTCGCCGCGGCGGTCGCCGACACGGCAATCGACGACCTGTTCGTCGATGGCTCGTTCCTCGACGGGCCGTCGGACGGCGAAGCACTGCTCTCGTCGCCGCTTCGGCCGCTCGACGGAAACGTGGAGATGGCGAACGCGCTTCTCGACCTCGCCGCGCTCACGGGCGACGAGCGTTACCGCGACGTCGCCAAAACGACCATTGATTCGTTCGCCGGCGCGTGGGACCGAATCGGGGTGCAGGTCGCCGAATACGGAACGGCGTCGGCCCGCCTCCTCCGCGACCCGCTTCTCGTCGAGGTCGGCGGTGAAGCCGGCTGTGACCTCCATCGCGCCGCGCTCCGAGTCGCAGACCACGAAGCGCTCGTCGTTCCCGATGCGGACGTTGCCGACAACGTCGCCATCGTGAGCGCTGGCACCGCGTCGGTAGAAGCAACCACTCCCGATGAGTTGATGCAGGCTGTCTCGTCAGTGACGCCCGACGCCTGAGTCGAATCAGTACCAACGGTTCTCGTGTGTAAACATCCGGTTTGTTTATAACGAAGAAACGAGACGGACGGTGCATGACCAGTCTTCGAGACCTCGGGTTGTCCGAGTACGAAGCCCGCGCGTACCGCGCACTGCTTCGAACCGGTGCGACGACGGCCAAAGAGCTGTCGCGCGCGAGCGACGTCCCGATGGGTCGGATTTACGACGTGCTGAACAGCCTCGAACAGTATCACCTCATCCGGAGTCAAGCGGCGAGTCGCCCGAAAAAATACGTCGCCGTCGAACCCGACACGGCGCTCGACCGGCTTCTCGAAAGCAAGCGCCAGGAGTTAGAAGAGAAAGCAGAGCAGTACGAAAACGTCGTCGCGGAGTTGACGGATGAACTCGACGCCGCAGAGCCGGTCCACGACCAGTTCTGGACGGCGGCGGTCGGCGCGGACGAGACAGTTGACCTCCTCGTCGAACGGCTTGCGGCGGCCGACGAGACGCTCGTGATGGTCGCTGGAACGCCGTCACCGCAGTTCGACCTCGGCGCGGTCGGAGACCTCGTCGTCGAAGAACTCGAAGCCGCCCTCGAACGCGGCGTCGAAATCTCGCTTCTCATGTCGCCGGACCTCGTGGACAGCCTCCCCGAGAGCGTCGGCCGACGGTACATGAACCGACTGTCGAAGCTTCCGAACTTCCACGTGCGGACGGCGGAGAACCTCACCGGCGTCTTCAACCTCATCGACGACGTCGAGGTCTGCATCGAGGTTCCGAACCCGCTCGACCCCGGACAGGCGTTTGCGATGATCGACCTGAAGGACCCCGAGTTCGCCGCAGACCTTCGGTCTACGTTCGACCCGCGGTGGGAACAGGCCGCACCGCTTCCGCTGTAGGTGTCTTCGACAACACACTGCTGTTCTTGTGGGTTCTCGCGCCGCACCGTAGTCCGCGGTCGTCACACCGTCGATTCTGCGTTGCGTTGTTTCTGCGGTCGGTCCCGTGTTGCGCTGTTTCTGCTGTCGCTTTTTCGACCGTCAAAACGGAGACGAAAGCGCGACCGATAGAAAGACCGCGTCGGGCTTAGACGTCGAGTTCGTCGCGGAGTTTCCCAAGCGTCACTTCGCGCTCGGCGTGGGCGTTGTGCTGGTGAATCGACTCGTCGTTCGACTGTTTCATGTGGACCACCGCATCGTCGCCGAGATGGTCGAACGCATCGACCGACAGTTCCGCCATCGTCCGAACGCAGTCCTCGACGAACTTCGCGTTCGCGTGGGCGTGGTACGTCATGTGGTCTTCGTCGGGGCGCTTGGCGAGGTTGTAGATGCGTGCCGACATCGAATCGCGGGCGATGTCGATGAGGTCCATCAAGTCAACGTCGGGTGACCCGTTCGTCTCGACAGTGAGGGTCGCGTGGCCACGCTGGGAGTGTCCCGGTTGCGGGACTTTGTCGAGGAACGCTTCGATGGTGTCGTCGTCAACGGAGAGGTCCTGTAACACGTCGCGGGCGCGGGAAGCGGACATGCCCTGCGAGCAGGGACAGACCGTCATCCCGACGACTTCCGCACCGATCTCTTCGCGGGTTCCCTCGTCGGTCGCCGTCGCACTGGCGATGATTGTCGCGGTGCTTTGCGTGGAGAGACCGCTCGCGGGGGTGTCTTCGCGGACGACGAGTTCCGCAGTCATGCTGACCTCGGCGGTTGACGTGTAGTCGTGTTTGGCGAGGAGACGTTCGGCGGCGTCGCCGCACATGTCTTCGACACGGTATGCGGGCTCTGAAACGGCCGCTTCGAGCACCTCGTCGATGACCTGCATGTTCCGGCTCATGTCGATGCCCTTGCGGCCGCCCGGCAGATCGACGAAGACTTCGAACTCCGCCATCAAGACGAGGGGACGCTTTCCGTCACGGGCGATCTTGACGAGCTTTTCGACGCCTGTGACGCCGACTTGGCTCAGCCCGACGGTCACGTCCGGTTGAGAGGCCTGAACGTCAGGCAACTGGTGACTCATCGGCGAGTAAGAAGTGCTGTTGCCGATTAGTGCTTTCGATAGGGGAACATCGACACGTGTCAAAACGGCACCGTACGCCGGATTTTCGGTACAGTATCGACCGTATGACGCTCGCTATCGAGGGACCCACAGGGACCGAGCGACACAATCTATATGGCCAATGTCAACATACTACGTGATATGAGTGCCGAAAGCCTCGAACGACAGACCCGAAGCTATCTGAGCAACAACGTACCGCAGATACAGGAACACGGCGGCTTCTTCGAGATACAGGACGTTGACGACGAGAGCGGCGAAGTGACCGTCGCTATCGGCGGTGCCTGTTCAGGGTGCGGCATCGCGCCGATGACGATGAACGCTATCAAACACCGACTGCCCGACGACCTCGACGACGTGTCGAAAGTGAACGTGACTCGGGCGGGCGGGCCGCGTGCCGCGGTGATGCCGACCAAGACCGAAGAGATGGAGGAGATGGAAGAGTACAAAGACTACTCACCGCCGTTCTGAGCACCCCTCACGGAGACCGCACCGGTTCTGCCGCGGTGACCGCTCACCGCGACACTGCCGTCTCTCGTGCGAAACGTACCGCTGTCAGTTGTCCGAAGTTCGTTCCAGACGCCTCGGAACACGTGCTATGTACCGAGACGAAAGAGAGAAAGTGCCGTGAGAGACGCCGTCGTCGGCGCGCGCGTCTCGGGTCCGGTTAGGGCCAGTCGTCGCGGCCGTCGTCCTCGAAGGGGTCTTCGACCGGGCCATCGTCGCCGGCGATAGCCCATTCGGCGGCCTCGGCGGCGTCCTCGACGGGCAGGAACTCCCAGCCCGTTTCTTCCGCCATCTCGCGGTCGTCGTCGGTCGTGCCGATGAAGACGTGTCTATCGGTGTCGAACTGGCGCATCACGTTTTCGAGGCTCTCTTTGACGCCGCGCGGTCCCGAGAAGAAATCCTGGCGGATGCGCTCTTTTCGAGTGAAGTTGGTCACGACGTAAGTGGGCTTTTCGCTCACCACGCCGACGTACTTCGTCCATGTCCGGGCGTCAGAAAACGCCGCGTTCGGGTCTGCGAGGTGCTTGAGCGCCTCTAATTCGAACGCGAGCGTCATCGTCCCTTGTCCGCCACCTGCTGCCATACCCGCCGATATGCGGCGACGCGTGGAAAACCACTTCGGTCCTTCCGTCGGCGGTGTGACTCGCGGCTCGACACAACTCACGTCGAACGGTGGCGCGCTACGAGAACTGACGAGCGCTCACTGGATACGAAGGTATTCGGTAAATACGACGATGTCGCCGCGCGAGAGGCGCGTAGTGGAGGGGTCGATATCGAGTCGTCCCGTCGGCGTCGCGGTCGAAAGTGCGACCTGCGTCCGTTCGCTCAGTTCGTCGAAGTGGTGCACGCGAGCACTGCTGGGAACATCGCTGACGGGCACGACGGTCGGCGGCGTAGTGACGTCTGCAACAGACGTTGGCTGTCCATCTTGTGATGACATGTGATAACACACATCAGTAAATAACATAAATGTTTGGTGTATTTCATTCCCGGACCACGGCGGGCTACAGGTCGCTATTTCCGGTCCGGCAACGTGTGCGACAGGCGAGAAGAGCGCGGGAGAAACGAGAGAAAAACGCGGTCAGAGTCCTGTGTGAGCCAGTCGAAAGAGCCAGCCGAAAGAGTCAGTCGAGACGGGCGAAGTCGCGGCTGGCCGAGGTTGAAAAGACGAGGGTGACGACCGATTACTGTTCGGCGGCCGCGCCTTCGAGGTCGTCGAGTTCGAAGTCCTGCTTGACGAGGACTTCCTTCTGCCCGCTGACGTCAACCTGTTCGCGCATAAGCTTCTTATACTTCGTCTGCGGCGAGAGGTCGCCGATGAGGACGCCGCCGACGATTTTGCCGTCCTTGATGGCGAGACGCCGCCACTCGGTGTCGGAGTACTTGGCTTCGACGTGGTCGTCGCCGAGAGTCGGGTGACCGAACGAGAGGAACGGGAAGTCGAAGTGCGTGATGGAGTACGACGAGACCCAGCGGAACTCCTCGGAGCCGTACTCGACCATGTTCTTGGCCGCGATGGTACCTTGTTCCTTGGCGGAGCCCCACGCACCGTTCTGTGCGCGCTCGCCGAGGATGAGGTCGTGGAACTCGGTGATGTCACCGGCCGCGAAGATGTCCTCGTGGTTCGTGCGCATGTACTCGTCGGTGTGGATACCGTTGTCGTAGTCGATACCGGTCCCGTCGATGATTTCGGTGTTGAAGTTCAGACCGATAGCGATGCCGACGAAGTCGGCGTCGTAGTGGTCGTCGTTGGGGTCAACGGCGGTCGTGACGTGGCCGTCGTCGTCAACTTCGAAGTGGTCTACGCCGGAGTCGAAGACGGGTTCGACGTTGCGCTCGCGGAGCGCGTTGTGGATAATCTCTGCGCCGTCCTGCGAGAGCGCGTAGCGCCACCACGCCTTGCCGCGCATGAGGTACTTGCCTTCGACGTCCTGTGCGGCGGTGATGGCCGCGAGGTCGATACCGAGAAGGCCCGCACCGATGACGACGGAGTTGTCGGCCTGTTCGATGTGGTCTTTGATGTCGCGGGCGTCCTGGAACGTCCAGAAGTGGTGGATACCGTCCGCGTCGGAGTTCTCGACGGGGAGTTGCGTCGGCGTGCCACCGATTGCGAGGAGGAGTTTGTCGTAGTCGAACTCGGTCCCGTCGTGAGCCGTGACGGTGTGTCCTTCGGGGTCGATGTCCGTGATGAGCGTGTTCAGGACGAGGTCCACGTCGCGGTCGTCGTACCACGACTCTTCGTGAATGGAGATGGGTGCTTCGGGCAGTTTGCCTTTGGCGAATTCTTTGATCAGAATACGATTGTACAGCGGTTCACCCTCGTCCGTGATGATGGTGATGTCGGCGTCGGGTTCCTCTTCGCGGAGTGTCTCAGCCGCTGAGGCCCCGGCGATACCGTCGCCGACGATCACGTACGATTGACTCATGACCCGACGTTTGTATTCGGGGTTAATGTGGATTGCTATCTCCCTCATGATTGTTCAACAGTCGAACGCGGCCCTAAAACGGACTCTGCGCGCGAAACAGCGGTGTTAGCAGTCTCGCATCGCGTCCGGACACCCACCGTCAGTCGTGGTCTGCTCGGGGGCGCGAAGACGGGTGAGGAATCCGCGAACGGCCGCCTGAACGTCGTTCGTGCGACGACGACTCCGACCGGACAGGGAGCGCGAGCGTCACTGCGAGGAACCCACTGACCACCCAGAGAACAACGCGACCACCCCGAGTGACGGAGCAAACGACGCGACGACAGTTGCCACTACTATCGCGGGAACGGTACCGAGAACCGCCGCAAGCGCGAGAAACACCGCCTCAGCCACCGTGTTAAATCCGTTCAGTGTCGTGTCAGGTGCGTCGAGACGCACCAAATGAATGTCGTAGGTCATCGCCGGCATCCTCACTGAGACGAACGACTCCACTCACCAAAATGGCAATGTAAATGATATTTTTTGTGAACAGAGTTACGGTATCGTTCTTATGCAACCGCTTCGATAGATTCGACAGTCGAATCGGTCACGACGAGCGTCTCGTCGAGGGCAACGACGAGTGCGTCGCCGCCGTATTCGATGCGGACGCGGATGCGCCACGGGTCGTCCGAAACCACGGTGAGGGCGTCGTCGCCGACGACCCACGGGAACTGCCAGAAGGGCGTCCCACACACGTCGTGGCCCCGTGAAGAGAGGAATCCGAGGACGGTCGATTCGTCCAGCAACACGAGTCCGACGGGCGAGACGGCTTCGTAGCCACACTGCGCACAGCGGTGGCTCACGACCACGTCGAGGTCGAACGGGCCAGTGTCGCGGGACAGCGAGGTTTCCGTCGTTCCGCCGCACTCCGGGCAGACGCCGTCGGCGGCGAGACAGTGGAGGTGTCGAACGCGCTGGTCGAACGCCGACAGGAGTGCGTCCGACGAGCGGCCTTCGAGCCCGCCGGGTGGGAATTCCTCGTGTGCGTGAACTCGCGCGCAGTCGGCACACGAGATGGTGAGTTTCTCGTCGCCGTAGTCGGCTTCGAGCGACCCACCGCACGAGACGCACGACCCGGGCGCGGAAAACGCTGGCAGGACGGGGTCCTCGTTGAACGTCCCCGCGAGGACGGCGCGGACGACCTTCTCACCGGCGTGGCGGAAGTCGTAGCCGTCGTCGGTCTTGCGGACGAACTGGCCCCGAAGCTTTCCGAGGTGGTAGTTGAACCGAGCGCTGTCGTCTACGCCGACGCGGCGGCGGAGGTCGGAAAACGAGACGGGGCGGTCCGGCGACTCCCAGAGCGCTTCGAGAATGGTCAGTCGCGTTTCGTCGGCAACGATTGCGAAGGCCTCGGCCGGTGAAAGACAATCGTCGCAGTCGAGGACGGAGTCCTCGCGGACGGATGCGGAATCACTCATATGCGACGTATGTGGACCAATCGCATTAAAATAGGTCGTGAAATCTCGTTTCGTATTGCGGGGGACATGTCGGTGGGTCGCCATCGGGAGACGTGGTCTTTAGGTGTATTCGACCCTAAGCCGACGACGAAATGAAAATTCGCCAAAACATTCGTCATTTTGCGACGAAGAAGGCTCTCACGATGCCGGTCATCGGCGACATCGCCACCGAGAAGATGGTGAATCTCCACGTCCGCATCTTCGGCGAGCGCGCGGATGCCGACCGCCGCGAGGAGCGTGAGGACCACATGGCGGCGTTCTTCGAGTGCACGTTCGACACCTACCTCGCGGCGCTGGACGACGGGTTCCCCGAGGCCGAGGCCCGCGAGATAACCCACGTGCAGGCCAACTTCGACTTCTACAACCACGGCTGGACCGAGATGATGGAGATACCCGTGGACGAAATCGAGACCCACTACGAGCGCTACGAGGAGTTCTTCGAGCGCTACGACATCGACATCGCCAACCCGCTCGGCTCGTTCCGCACCATCGACATTCCGGACGCGCCTGCGACGCTGGAGAAACTCGACGAGCCCGACCATCCGCACGCGGAGGCCGGCTTCGACGACGACGTCTATGTCGAAGACGACCACGGCGACGTCGGTGTCGGCGGCGCGGACGAACCCGAAGACGTAGACGTTTCTGCCGCACCTGGACTGCAGGACGTTGACAACGTAGACGAAGAGACCGTCTAAAAGTAGCCGCGGGCAGTCGTTTTGTTAGTCGTCGGTCGGCATGGGCGGGCCGACATCGACGACACTGTCTTTCCACGTTCCGCGCGTGAACCACGCCAAAGCGAGTAGCGCCGACCCGACGTTCGAGAAGGCGATACCGTACCAGACGCCAGTCGGACCCATCGAGAAGAACTCGACGAGCACGAACGACGCCGGGATTCGCAGTACCCACAGCGAGATGAGCGAGAATACCATCGCCGTCCGGGTCGAGCCGCTCCCGCGGAACCCGCCGTTGACGACGTTAAACGCTCCGAGGAACAGGAACGTCGGACCGATGATTTGCAGGTAGTCCACACCGATGGCGATGACCTCCTGTTCGCCGGGGATGAACACCGAGACGATAGGCTCGGCGAACAGGTACGCGACACCAGTGACGAACACCAGCGCGGTGGCGATGATGCCGACAGCCCAAAACACCGCGTGTTCGGCGCGCTTGGGTTGGTCCGCGCCGAGGTTCTGCCCGACGACCGTTGAGGTCCCCTGTGCGAGACCGATTGCCGGCAGGAAGACGAGCGAGTTGAGGCGGTTTCCGATACCGAACGCGGCGACCGCGGTCTCGGTACTTGCGCCGCCGGCGTTGACCGCGGCGTAGGCGACGAGCGCCGTGAGGGCGGTCACGCCGAGCGCGCGGGTTGACTGCTCGATGCTCGACGGTGCACCGATACGGACGATTTTCTCGACCATCTCGCGTTCAGGGATGAGGTCGCGCGGCGAGAGGCTGATACCGACCCGTCCCGAAAGCAGGAGCCAGAAGCCGACGAGCGCGCCGACACCGCGGGAGAACACCGTGGCGATGGCCGCGCCCTGCACGCCGAAGCCGGTGAAGCCGGTCGCGGCGAAAAGCGACTGCCCGAGGCGTTCGAGACCGAGGAATCCGAATATCGGGTTGCCGTTGAATCCGAGGATGAGAAACGGGTCGAGAAAGACGTTGATGATGACGCCGAACGCCATGAGATACATCGGTGTCTTGGTGTCGCCCCACCCGCGGAGCAGTGCTTGGAAGATGAAAAAGCCGAACATGAACGCCACCCCGAGGAAGATGGTGCGCGTGTATTCGACCGAGAGACGGTGGACTTCGGTCCCGGGTGTCGTCCCGATAAGCGGGAGCAGTATCGGCGTCAAGAGATAGCCGATAACCGCGAATCCGGCAGACAACAGGATGACGAATCCGAGCGTCTGCCCGGCGGCGCGGTCAACCTCGTCGTGGTTTCCAGCGCCCTTGTTCTGGGCGACGAGGACCGTCCCGGCAACGGTGAACCCGCCGCCAAACGAAATCATGAGGAAGACGAGAGGCCACGAAAACGACAGCGCCGAGACGGCCTCGGAGCCGACGCGACCGACCCAGAAGGTGTCGGCGAGGTTGTACGCGACCTGCATAATCTGCGAGAAGACGAGCGGGAGCGACAGGACCAACATCGGCTTGACGAGGTCGCCGTCAACGAGGTTGACGTCCTTCGCCTTCGCGCTCATTCGTCACCTCCGTCGCGGAGGAGGTTCGAAACGACGAACTCGTCGAGCGCGGCGCGGACCTCCCGCGGCGCGGCGCGTGCCGACTGGTTCGCCTCCGCGTCGGCCGACGGCGTCGCCACGGAGACGCGCTGGAGGCGCGCGCCGTCGAGCGCGGCGAACAGAAGTGACGCGGTTCGTTCGGCGTCAACGTCGCGGAAGATGTCCGCTTCGATGCCGTCGCGGATGATGTCGGCGAACCGCTGTCTGATGACGTCCTCGTTTCGGTCGAACTGCTCGCGGTACGCCTCGACGTAGGGCGCTTGCATCCGCAGTTCGTTCAGCGCGAGACCGAAGCGGTCGTAGGTCTCGTCTTCGTCCTCCTCGGGGACCATCTTGTCGAGCAGAAATTCGAGGCGCTCGTCCGGTGCGTTCCCTTCCGTCGATTCGACCCGCTTTTCGAAGCGGTCGAGCAGGAAGGCGAGAAACGCGGCGAGCAGTTCGTGTTTCGTCCCGTAGTGGTAGTGCAGAAGTGACTTGCTCTTTCCCGCCTCGTCGGCGATTCGTTGCATCGTCAAGTCGGCGTACCCGTGGGCGCACAGCGCCCGATAGGTCGCCTGCATCAGTTCTTCGTGGACCTCGTCGGGAACCGACTGGTCCGGCGTTTCGTCGGTACTCACTAACTGACTGGTCAGTCAGCCACTTAAAAAGGAGTTTCGGACGAGCAACCGATTGCCGGTTTCTACGGGTCGGGTTGACACGGGGAGTGAGAGGCGATGTCGCTCGCGGGAGAGCGAGGCCTGTCCGGGTCGGAGCGAGCCAGAACAGACAGCGACTCCTACAGTCGCCGGTCGATTTTGTCGGCGACTTCGTAGCCCGCGACGATACCGCCGTTCAGCGAGCGTTCGGGATACTGCGCTTCCGAGGCCATCCCGGCGTAGTAGACGCCCTCAGCGACGTCGTCGGCGAGGTCGTACGGAACGACGAGGTCGAGATAGCCGCGTTCGTAGACCGGGCCGGCGCGGGGGTTTCGGGAGACGCGGAACTCCTCGACGGCCGAGCGGTCGAAGCCGGGAAACATCGACTCGATTTCGTCGAACCATGTGTCGTACACTTCGTCGTCGTCCATCTGCCAGAGGTCCTCGTGTGGACCCTGCACGTAGCTGGCGATGTACAGCAGGTGGTCGCCGCCGTAGCGCGCTTTCGGGACGAAGTTCGTGTGCTCGATGAGAGAGCCGAAGGGGGCGTCGTGGGCGATGTTGAGCCAGTAGGTGTCCATCAGCGACTCGGACATCGTTGCGAGACCGCAGACCGCGCCCTGAAAGTCGATGTCGCACTCGAAGCCGGTGAGGTCTTCGAGGACGTTCGGCATCGTCGCAACGACGACGGAATCGACATCATGGGTTTCGGTTCCCTGTTCGGTTTCGACGGTCAGCGTGCTGACCGCCTCGCCGTCGGTGCCGAGTTCGGTCACGCGAGCGCCAGTCTGGATGTTCTCGCGGCCCACGGCGTCAACGAGCGCGTCGATAAGCGGCGCGAATCCGCCGTCGAAGTAGCCGAGTTTCTCGCCGCGGAGCAGGTCGCGCTCGCCGCGGAAGCGGACGCGCCCGAGGAACCACGCCGCCGACACGTCGTGTTTTCGTTCGCCGAACTTCCCGTCGAGAAGCGGGTCCACGAAGTTGTCGTAGACGCCCTGTGTCGTGTGTTCGACGACGAAATCTTTGATTGGCGTGTGTTCGTACTCCGAGAGTTCCTCGTAGGCGTCGAAGTCGGGCAGTCCCCCGCGAACGTCGATGCCGAGCGTGAGCATGCCGAGTCGGAACTTGTCGTAGAGGCTCATGTGGGGGTACGCCGCGATTTGCCACGCGGTGTCGAGCGGGTGGACCACGCCATCGACGTAGTAGGCGTTCTTGCCGATGCGCCACTCCAAGTCGTCGCCGAGTCCGAGTTCGTCGGCGAGTTCGACGATGCTCTCTTCGGACTTCGAGAGGTGGTGGTAGTAGCGCTCGATGTCGTCGCCTTTCGTCTCGTAGGTGGCCGCGAGACCGCCGAGCGAGTCGGCCGCCTCGAAGATTCGAACGTCGTGACCCCGGTTACGGAGTCGGTGCGCCGCGGCGAGGCCCGCGATGCCGCCGCCGACGATGCCTATCATAGCCCGGAGTTCGATGTGGGGCGGAAAGTCCTTTCTGATTGGTTAGTCTCAGGGTCGAAGGGGGGAGTTTTAACCTCGGTCAACGGAATGCGGGCATGCACGGCGCGTCTCACTGGCAATCGACGCCGTATACGATCCCACTCGGGGTCGGTGCCGGACTCTTCATTGCGCTTGGAGTGTACCTACTGCATCGACAGACAGAACACCGACTCATCCCGGGTGCGACACTCGGCGCACTGCTTCTTTTCGCGTCGGGTCTCTGGATGGGGACGTACGCGTTCGAACTCGCCCGCGTCGATTTTACGACCAAGGTACTGCTGAACCAACTCGGCTACTTCGGCATCGCACCGCTCCCGCTTTTGTGGTTCGCCTACGTGGTGCACCACGCCGGTGTAGACGACCTTCCCCGGACGGTATGGGCGGCCCTCGGAAGCGTCCCGCTCGCCACGATTGGTCTCGTCTTGACGAACGAGTGGCACGGTCTCATCTGGTCTCACCTCTGGGTCTCGACCCAAGCGGGATACGCCGTCCTCGTAAACGAACACGGCGTCGCGTTCATCGTCTACATCATCTACGCGTACGTGCTCATCTTCGCCGGTATCGGCGCGCTCGTCCGGGCGCTCTTCAGAGCCGACGGAATCTACCGAAAGCAGACGTCCGGCCTGCTCGTCGGCGGTCTCATCCCGGCGGCCGGCGGCATCATCTACGTCTCGGACGCGAATCCCGTTCCGGGTCTGAACCTCCCGGCGCTGGCGTTCTCGCTCACGTCGGCGGCGGTCGCGTGGAGCGTCTTTCGCCATCGTCTGTTCACGCTCGTTCCAGTGGCGTGGGAGTCCGCGGTCGAGTCGATGCACGACGCGGCGCTCGTCCTCAACGAGGACAATCGTGTGCTCGATGCGAACCCGGCGGGCGAACGGTGTCTCACCCAGCCGCTCGAAGCGTCATACGGGGAACCGGTCGAAGACGTTCTCGTGCCCAAAGTCGTGGGGGCGCTCGACGCGACCGGCAGTACGGAGATGACCGTCACGGTTGACGGTGAGGAGTGGGACCTGTTGATAGAGACGACGCCGCTCGGAGACGAGTCGTTGGCCACGGGCACGCTCTTACTCATTCGAGACATCACCGAGCACAAACAGCGCGAGCGCCAACTACAGCGCCAGAACCGGCGACTCGACGAGTTCGCGTCGGTCGTCTCACACGACCTCCGGAATCCGCTAACGGTCGCTCGCGGCTATCTCGAACTGGCCGAAGAGACCGGTGAGGAGCAGTACTTCCAACGCGTCGAGGAGGCCCACGACCGGATGGAGACCATCATCGAGGACTTGCTGACGCTCGCCCGGCAGGGGGAGACACTGACGGACGTGACACCGGTCGCGCTGAATACAATCGCACAGGAGGCGTGGGACAGCACCGCCGTCGGTGACGCGTCGCTCGAAGTCCGCCTTGGCCGGACGATTGCCGCTGACCGAGGGCGACTCCGACAACTGCTGGAAAACCTGTTTCGGAACGCAGTCGAACACGGTGAGATAGACGACCGCGGGACTGACGGCCGCACTATCACCGTCACTGTCGGTGCGCTCGGTGACGACGGCTTCTACGTCGAAGACGACGGTCCCGGCATCCCCGAGCGCGAGCGGGAAAACGTGTTCCAGCGGGGGTACACCACCCACGAAGACGGGACCGGGTTCGGTCTGCCAATCGTCAAGTCGGTCGCCGACGCTCACGGTTGGTCGGTCTCGCTCGTTACCTCGTCGTCCGGCGGCGCGCGATTCGAATTCACTGGCGTAGTGACCGACCCGGTGGCCCTGACGGGGAACCGCGGCGAGTCGGACCCGGCGGCAAGCGGCCGGTGTGTCGGCGAGAACCGATGGGACAACGACGGCGACCGCGGCGACGATGGCTGGCACGACGACGGCAACGACTGGGACGACGGCAACGACAGCGGCCGACGAAACGGCGGCGACGGCAACCGACACAACGGCAACGACAACTGACATATTCGCGGGACAGTTGCGACGTTCGCCACATTTTTATCTGCGATACGGCAACTGCGGGGCATGGTTACGGTCCGCGCACCCGCCACGAGCGCCAATCTCGGAAGTGGGTTCGACGTTTTCGGCGTGGCTCTCGACCGCCCCGCCGACGTCGTTCACGTCGAAAAGGCGGACCGCACAACAATCGAGGTCACGGGCGTCGGTCGCCAGTACATCCCGACAGACCCGGACAGAAACGTCGTCGGTGCCGTCGCCGAGGCGCTCGACGCCCCCGCACACATCCGCATCGACAAAGGCGTCAGGCCCTCGTCCGGACTCGGGTCGTCGGCGGCGAGTTCCGCCGCGGCCGCAGTCGCCCTGAACGAACTGTACGACCGCGGTTTCTCCCGCGAAGAACTCGTTCCGGTCGCCGCCGAAGGCGAAGCCGTCGTCTCCGGCGAAGCCCACGCCGACAACGTCGCCCCCGCCCTCCTCGGCGGCTTCACCGTCGCAACCGACGGCGGAGTCACAGCGGTTGACGCCGATATCCCGCTCGTCGCGTGTCTCCCCGAAATCGTCGTTTCGACCCGCGATGCACGCCGCGTCGTTCCGGGTCGCGCCAGCATCGAGGAGCTGGTCCACACGGTCGGAAAAGCGGCGACGCTCGCGGTCGGCATGTGCCGACGCGACCCGAAACTCGTCGGTGCCGGAATGGACGACCGCGTCGTCACTCCCGCGCGGGCGGAACTCATCACTGGCTACCACGAAGTACGCGAGGCCGCACTCGAAGCAGGGGCCGAAGGCGTCACCGTCTCGGGTGCCGGACCGTCGATTCTCGGCGTCTGCCACGCCGGCGACCGAACCCGCGTCGCGGCCGCGATGCTCGACGCCTTCGACGAGGCCGACGTGGCCGCCCGTGCCTATAAAACGAGGGTCGGTCGCGGCGCTGAAGTATTTGATATCTGAATGGTACAAAGAGAACCATTGGCACACTAAATTGTGGTGTTTTTTGCCACCTGAGCCACTGGAAACGGTTGACACGGTGTATGGTAACGCGATTCCGAGAAGACTTTTCTCACTTACGCGAGACATTCGAGATATGCAACGAGCACTCGTCGTCGTCGGTCCGAACGAACGGTCGAACCGAATCCTCCGCGAAGCGGGCGAACTCGCCGCCGGAAGCGGAGCGGAACTCATCGTCCTCACCGTCCTCCCCGACGAGGAGTTCGAGCGCACACGCTCGGCCCTCGCCGACGTCGGGTCTTCGGACGTCGTCTACGGCATCGACCAAGCAACAGAATCCGCCACGCGCAAGGCAAAGCGCCTCGCACGCGAGGCCCTCGGCGACCTCGATGTCGATTACCGAGTCGTCGCCGACATCGGCCCGGAAATCGATTCCGTCCTCGAAACGGCTGAAGAGGAAGCCTGTGACCACCTCTTCGTGTCCGGTCGCCGGCGCTCTCCCACAGGAAAGCTCCTCTCGCGCGACGTGACCCAGTCGGTCATGCTCAACTTCGACGGACCGGTCACTGTCCTCCTCGGCGACGACTCCGAGGCGGACGACGATTCGAGCGGGAACTCTCGCGCACTCGCGTAACCGCGTTCCGCACTCGTATAATCTCGTAACTGAGCACGACCCGCACCCAGTCTCGAACACTGGACGCGTCGGCGACGCAGACGCTATTATTTTCACCGACTCGCCGGCGACGCGGCCGACACACATCGAGTTTCAGAGCTACCGCACCATCACTCGCGCACAGCGTCGCGCGGAGCGGCCGCTTCGCGTCGCATCCGCGACTCGGAGAGTCCCGTCGGTCGCGTCGCTACCGAACCTGCGTCGTCAGAAAAGCGGTCGCAGTCAGTACGGACGCGAGACGCCGCTTAGACGCCGCGGCCCTGGAGCTTCTTCTCTTCGGGCATATCGACGTTCGCTTCGCCTTTCATGCCCTTGCCGATGCCGGAGGCGATGTCGGCGAGCGTCTCGGGGTCGTCCCAGTTGTTGACGGCTTCGACGACTGCCTCGCCCATCGTCTCGGGGTCCTCCGCACCGAAGATACCGGACCCGACGAAGATGCCGTCGCACTCGTGGTACATCATGAGTGCGGCGTCAGCGGGCGTTGCGATACCGCCGGCGGCGAAGTTGACGACCGGCAGACGGCCCATCTCGGCCGTCTCGTGGACGAGTTCCGCGGGCGCTTCGTGTTCGCGGGCCCACTTTTCGCGCTCGTCGAATTTGAGACCGGTCAGGGTGCGAATCTGGTTCTTGATGGTCCGCTGGTGCGTGACGGCCTGGTTCACGTCGCCGGTGCCAGCTTCACCTTTGGTGCGAATCATCGCGGCACCTTCGTTGATGCGGCGGAGCGCTTCGGGGAGGTTGCGTGCGCCGCAGACGAACGGCGCAGTGAACTCGCGCTTGTCGATGTGGTAGTCGTTGTCGGCGGGCGTGAGAACTTCACTCTCGTCTACCATGTCGACGCCGATGGCTTCGAGAATCTGCGCCTCGGTGTAGTGACCGATGCGAGCCTTGCCCATCACCGGGATGGACACGGCATCGATAATCTCTTTGACCTTCTCGGGGTCGGCCATCCGGGAGACGCCACCGCGTTTGCGGATGTCGGCCGGAACGGCTTCGAGTGCCATTACGGCGACTGCGCCCGCCTCCTCGGCAATCTTCGCTTGCTCTGCGTTGACGACGTCCATGATGACGCCGCCTTTCTGCATCTGGGCGAACCCGCGCTTGACGAGTTCGGTCCCGCGCCGGAGTTCCTCAAGGTCGGTCTCCTCAGCCATGTCCGTGGGTTGCGACCGGGTACACTTAAGCAATCGCTTCCACCCGTCACTGTCTCTCATCCGTCGTGCTCCCACGACACAGACCGGCACCGCTTTGGCTCCCCCACGCTTCGGCGTGCGTATGGACGAGGTGACGCGATTACGCCGCATGCTCGACGACCCGAGACGCCTCTTCGGCGACGAGTGGTTGCCGCCCGCCGCGGACCTCCCGCGGTGGCTCGCGCCACTCCCCAAAGGGCTGGAGAACTTCGGACTCAACATCGCGTGGCTCGTCGTCATCATCAACCTCGTCGGGACCGCGTTCGGCTTCTGGTACTACGGCTTGCAGTTCAGCATCGAACCCGTCGTGATGTGGCCGTTCGTCCCCGACAGTCCGGTCGCAACGTTCTTTATCGCCCTCTCGCTCGCCCTCTGGAAAGTCGGCCGGTCGAACGAGTATCTCAACGCGCTCGCGTTCTTCGGCTGTCTCAAACTCGGCTTGTGGACGCCCTACGTCCTCCTCGTGTTCAAAAGCGACTTCTCGTATCTCCACTGGGCGATGTACAACTTCCTCTTTTGGAGCCACCTCGCCATGGTCGTCGAGGCGTTTCTCATCCAGCGCTACGCCCGCTTCCCGGCCGGTGCCGTCGCGCTCGCGGTCGGCTGGTACGGCTTCAACGACCTCGTAGACTACTTCGTCCCCATCGTCGGCACGCCACACCACACACTCATCCCGGCCGAACCAATCGTTTCCGGCGTCGTCCAGCACGTCTCGCCGGCCCACGACCTCGCCGCCGCCGGTGCCGTCGTTCTGACGGTTACGGCGACGGGACTCGCGCTGGCGACGCGAGCGGCGAAGGTCGAACACGGCGCGGTCTGAGTTTCGAACACGGCACGGACTGAGTCTCGAACACGACGCAGTCTGAGTCGCAAACGCGGCACAGTTCGAATCGGCACCGACCGACCCGACGTGTACGCTTTTCAGCCTCCGAACCCAACTGCTCACTCGATGACTCTTTTCGACCGCGTGGCCGACCACCCGCTCACCGTCGAGTCCGTCTCCCGCGACCGCTTCGAGAGCGATACGTCGAGCGGCTTTCTCCGCAAGACCACAGTGTTCTCACTCTCCGGCGACGGCGAGGTCGGCCGCGGCGAAGACGTAACATACGACTCGGAGGACCACGACGCCCTTGCGGACGCACCCGACGACGTGTTTGACCTTCAGGGGACGTACGACTCGTTCGCCGCGTTCTCGGCGGCCCTCGACGACGTGTCTCTGTTCCCGACGAAGGAACGCGAACGCGAAACAGCGGCACACTACCGTCGCTGGGCGCTCGAATCCGCCGGTCTCGACCTCACGCTCCGACAACACGGGACCGACCTCGCGTCCGCCGTCGGCCGCGAACGCGACCCGGTTCGATTCGTCGTGAGTACGCGTCTCGGGGACCCGCCGTCGGCCGCCCGAATCGAGATGCTCCTCGACCGCGACCCCGACTGTGAGTTCAAACTGGACCCCACGTCGGCGTGGGACGACGACCTCGTGGCGATGCTCGCCGAACGCGAGTGCGTCCAAATCCTCGACCTCAAGGGCCAGTACGAGGGCACCGAAGTTGACCAAGCGCCGGACCCCGCGCTCTACGAGCGAATAATCTCGGGATTCCCCGACGCCGTGGTCGAAGACCCCGCACTCACCGACGAGACACGCCCGCTGTTCGACGGCGAAGAATCTCGCGTGTCGTGGGATGCACCGATTACCGGCGTCGAATCGGTCGAAGCGCTCCCCTTCGAGCCATCGTGGCTCAATATCAAGCCCTCGCGGTTCGGCACCGTCGAATCGCTCTTCGAGACCATCGAGTACGCCGAGGCTCGTGGCATGTCCCTGTACGGCGGCGGCCAGTTCGAACTCGACGTCGGCCGCGACCACATCCAACTGCTTGCGTCGGTGTTCTATCCGGACGGCCCGAACGACGTAGCCCCGGGCGAGTACAACCTGCCGGAGCCTCCGGAAGGGCTGTCGCGGAGTCCGCTTTCACCCTCGGCCGAAGCCACTGGGTTGGCGTTCTAATCCGGTACGAATCGGACCGTTCTGACCGGCTACTCTTCGCTGTCAGCGTGGGCGCGGACCCACAACTCGCCAATCCGGGAGAGTCGCGTCCGGTAGGACTTCCCGCGTTCTTCCTGCTCGATATACCCTTTGCCGCCGGGACCGAGGCGGTCTACGTTGTAGATGACCTTCGACCGGAAGGAGTCGGTGTACTCCTCGTTCATCTCGCGTGCGAGGGCTTCGGCGAGTTCTGAGACGGAGCCGAATTCGCCGTGTTCGCCGAGTTTGAACAGGATAACCTCCTCGAACGGTTTGACGTTCGAAAAGGAGGCGACGGGGAGTTCGACGATGTGACGACCGTCGATCTCCTTCGCGCCGATGGTCGTTCCACGTTCGTCGAACTCCGAGAGGAGGTCCGAGGTGGCGTCGAGGCGCTCGCGGATGCGGTCGGCGTCGATTTCGCCGGATTCGAGGAGGTCTTGCAGGAGGGCGCGTTCGGTTCGGAGTTCCTCGGCGAGTTCGGTTTCGAGGTACTTCTCGGGTGCCGTGTAGTAAGTGTGGATGCGTTCGCGGTCGGCCTGTCGTTCGACCATGATGGAGTGTGCGGCGGTTGCGAAGGCAAAGGAGACGGGCCGAGGCATCGCGCTCACGTTGACCCACACTTCGCCGGGGTCATCGTCGTCGTCCCGGAGTTCGTCGTCGGCGTCGAGTTCCGCGTTGATGAGGTCGTACGCCTGCTCGAACGCGGCGTCGTAGTCGTACACGTCGTCAACGATGACCTGCTCTGTCTCCGCACCGAGGAGGTTCTGAAAGTCCTTGCCGAGTTTCCCCGAGAGGTTCCGTGAGTACTCGACGTTCGCCTCGCTCCCGACAGCGCCTTCGAGGAGAATGACGCGGTCAACGTCCAACTGATCGCGGATGAGCGGCGCGATGAGTCGGTCGTAGTCGAACCCGACGGGAACGATGTGCGTCTGCATACGTGGTACGTCGGCGGGGTTGGTTATGAATCCGACCAACTAGGACGCGAGATTGTACTCAATTACGACAGTCTATCTCCCGCGTCCACACCGCTCGTCTACTGGCAAACGCCACTCACAACGATAGTACAACTCGCATCAGCCGGTGCCTCGATACACAGGAAGCACCACGCCAGGTGAGCCAACGAATAATTGTCAGTTTATTATTACGTATGGATTCTCAATCGATATCATGGACATCGAAGCGAGACCGAGTACCGTCCCGACCGCCATCCGGCAGATGTTCGGCGTCGTCACCGACGGACAGTCGTACAAAAACATCGCGTACCTTCTGTTATCGTTCCCGCTCGGGAGCTTCTACCTCGTGGCACTCGTCGCGGGTCTCGGACTCGGTATCAGTCTCCCTCTCACCCTCGTTGGACTACCGCTCCTTTTCGGCGTACTCTATCTCGGGCGTCTCCTCGCCGCGGGTGAACGCCGCCTCGCTGAGAGGTTGTTGGGTCTCGAAATCGAGCGTCCGCCATCGCTGGAGCGGTGGAGTCCCATGGACAGCCTCCAATCGGTCGCCACGACGCTAGAACGGTTCACGCCCTTCACACACGTCCCACGACCCCAGCCGGGAACAGCAATCGGTGGCTCCTCACGAGTCCAGCATCGTGAGTAGTGTCCGGTCACTTCTCACGAGCTCCGCGACGTGGACCTCGATGTTGTTTCTCTTTTTGAAATTCGTCCTCGGGACGGCGTCGTTCGTGCTCGTCTCGGTACTCGGGCCGCTGTCGCTTGGGTTTATCGCCGTGCCGCTGTACTACGACCAACCGGACGTCTTCGTCGGCATCACTGGCGTGGTACAAGTCGAAACGCTCCCCGACGCGCTGGGCGTCGCTGTGGTCGGGTTCTTACTGCTCGTCGTTTCGCTCCACGTCTTCAACCTCGCGGCGCGACTGTCTGGTCGGATTGCGAAGGCCTTGTTAGCGCCGGGAGACCTCAGACCCGTCTGATTCAGTTCCATTTCGAGATGTCGAGGTGGACGCCGCCACGGATGAAATCGACGCCCAGAAAGAGCATCATCGAGACCATCGTCACCATCGCAAACACATCGAAAAATAGGGCTTCACGGGACCCGCCGGGCCTCGGGGCAGTCATTGCGAGCATGCCGATGCCGAAGCAGATGTAGCCAATTCCCGTGATGCCGTGCCATTCGATAGATTTCGAGCCGATGGCGAGCGAGTCGCGCAGTCCAGCGAAGATGAAGAGGAGACCCCCAACGGCGAACCCCGCCATCCAACCCACCTGACGAAGGTGGTCGGGAGGACCGAATAGCGCCATCAGCACGGCGAAGATGAGGAGGTTGAACACGCCGAGACCGAAGAGAAACCATCGCTTCATACGACCGCTATCCCCGACAGGAATGAAAAGATACCGACAAAACTCGGAACGGTCGCGGGCGTCGGATTACCGCGTCGGCAACAACGCCGCCGACTCGACGACCGTCGCAAACTCGTTGTTCAGATGTGCCAGCGCGGTCCGGTGCATCTCGTCGGCCGAGTAGGATTTGCCGTCGTGGCCGTCGCGGTCGAACGTCGCCGTCGCGTCGGCCGGGAGATACACCTCGAACCCGAGATTCTCGGCCATTCGCGTCGTCGTCGAGACGCAGTGGTCGGTCGTGAGCCCGCAAACGACGAGCGTCGAGTGGTCGCGCTCGCGGAGCCACGATTCGAGACCGGTGCCGATGAACCCGCTGTTGACGCGTTTCGTGAACGTCGGTTCGTCGGTTTCGGGGGTCGCCTCCGGTTTCCAGTCGAATCCCTCGGCGTCGCTTCGAAGCGGTGAGCCCGCTTCCGTCGAGTCGTGGCGGACGTGGACGACCGGTCGCTCGGCCTCGCGCCACGCGTTGAGCAGGTCGGCGACGCGGGCTTCCATCCCGGGGTTGTTTCGGTCGCCCCACGCGGGGTCGTCGAAGCCGACCTGCATGTCGATACAGACGAGAACGGCGTCTTCGGGGAGTCCAGCGCCGTCCGAGCGGACGATTTCAGACATCAGTCGTCCGCGGGTGCCGTCGACACTTTCGGGTGTTCACGGGAGATGCGAATCGGGCACTCGTCGGGGGCTTGTGAGTCGTCAGAAGAGAACATATACTGCGGCCACTCGCGGTCGCCTTCGACGCCCCAATCGCCGAGGTCGGCGTGTGGACAGACACCGTCGTACTCTTCGATGCGGTTCTGGATGACCTCGCGGGCGTGCTGTCCGGCCTCGGTGTCGGCGGTGATGCCGTCGAAGAGCGCCCGAGGCTGGAACGTGATTTCGAGTCCCCACGGGCAGTAACGGCTCATCCGCTCGTCGTAGAAGGGCGCGCGAGTGGTCGGGAACATGGGTTCGCCACCGAAGGAGAACTCCCACGTCGGGTCGTCGGGGTCGGTTGGGATGTCTTCGGGCCACGGTTCCGGGTCGTGGACGTGGAGGAACTGCAGGATATGCCAGAGGTGTTCGTGGTAGTCGGCCTCCGTCAGGTCCGCTTCGGGCGGTTTGAAGAACGTGACGAGTGAACACTGCTCGGAGTAGTCCGGATACGTGTCGATGTATTCGAGCAGGTTGTCCCGAAGCGCCAACAATGCGTCTTTGTCGGTCATCGAATCGACGAACGTGTAGAGCGCGTCGCCGTTGCGCTCGGAGTCGATACCGAAGTAACACGGGAACGGCGAACCCTCGTGGTCGCCGAGCATCGTCTCGCGGAACGTCTCGTAGTGCTGGTCCGCCCAGTCGGGGAGGTCGTCGTCGTCGATACGACGACGAAGCACGCCTTGCTCCATGAGCACCTGGTGACCCGGCTCGTTCATGCGCGTGAGTTAGTGTGTGCCGATTTGAGGGTTCGGGTTTGTAGGTCGAATTAGACCCGTGAAACTGAGGATTCCGACACCAATCTCGGCCGCTTACAGCGGGCGGTCCATCTTCACGTACCGCGTCTCGTAGCCCAGTTCCTCGTAGCACGACCGTGCGACGTCGTTGCGGGCGTGGACGCTCAACGCGGCCCGGTCGCACCCACGTTCACGGCCCCAGTCGTGCGCCCGCTCCAGTAGCGCCGTGCCGAGGCCGTCGCCTCGGGCGTCGGAAGTGACGTAGAGGTCTTTCACCTTGGCGACCGAGTCGCGGGCGAACACCGACGGTGCCTCAGAATACGAGACGGTCGTATACCCGAGGAGGGACGCGTCAGAACCCTCGTCTCCGTCTTCGCCGACGGCGACGAACGTTCGTACGTCGTCGTCGTCGAGTTGGCTGTGACGGTACGCCACCGCTTCCGAGCGAACGTCAACGTCGTCCGCCAGCGCATCGTACTGGTCGATATCGCCCATCTCTGCCGCGAAGGGGAGCCACAGGTCGTCGATGAGTGCGGGCACGTCGTCGGCGTGAAGTGGTCGAATCTCCATGTGCAACCGACGACTCCGACTGCTGTCAAAAAAGCATCTATTCTGCAGGGCGGTTCGGGGACACCGCAGTCACGGTATCACTCGATTTCGAGTTCGCCGGACACACCGCCGTCGCCGCCGTCTTCGTCCCATTCGAGTTCGAACTCGATGCTCAGTTCGCCGGGTTCGCCCGCGGGACCTTCGCGCTCGGCTTTTACCTCGAACGTCGGCGTGTCCGGTGGGTCCATCGTCACGGACTGGTCGCCCGCTTTCAGCGTAATCGCCTCGCCGGAGTCGAGTTTGTCGGCGACGGTCCGGAGGTACGCGGCGATATCGGCTCTCGTCTGGCGGCTCTCGGATTCGAACAGCACTTCTTCTGGCATGGCCCTGTATTACTCGCGCAAGCGGATAAACTTCGTCTCGATGCGAAAAGAGACTGCAGACGAGATGGGGGCGTCGAAACGGGGTCAGTCGGCCCGCAGGCCCTCAGAGAACCGGCTTTGGTTCTCTTCGGGCGCCGCGACGGTCGTCGCGGAGACGCCGACGGTGAGCACGGCCGAGAGGGCCATGCCCCAGAGCGCGTAATCCCACGTGAGATACGTCGCGCCGAAGAGGGTCATCGTGCCGATTTCGACGGCGGGAATGAAGACGTGCGCTAAATAGAACGCTTGCCCGCCGAGGATGCCCGCGAAGATTCCGGAGCGCGTGGTTTTCGTCCAGTAGAGCGCGACGATAACCGGGAGAGCCATCTGTGCGAAGCCGCCGAAGGCGGTGTCGCCGACCTCGATGAGCGTGCCGGGTCGGAACAGGCTGGCGACGAACGTGAGGGTGGCAAAGAGCGCGACGCCGATGCGGGCGAGCCACGCTTCGCGGGCGTCGCTCGCCGACGGGTTAACGAACGGCCGGTAGAGGTCGCGGGTGAAGTACGACGACCCCGAGAGGAGCATCGAGTCCGACGAGGACATCATCGCGGCCATCGCGCCGGCGACGACGAGGGCGGCGAACCAGACGGGCGTGTACTCGTTGAGCAGGACGGGAAGGACGTTGGCCCCGTCGGGCACCGCGACGCCGAGTCCGGCCGCCCACGTCCCGAGGATGAACGCGGGGAGGAACAGCAGGACGACGAGAACGGGCCACAGAGCGAACGAGCGTTTGAGGACCGTGCCGGACTTGGCGACGAAAAATCGCTGGTTAATCTGTGGGAACATCGCCACGCCGAAGGCGATCGTCACCGCCGAGGAGATGATGAACTGCGGCGAGTAGAGACCGCCACCGAGACTGAGGAATTCGGGTTTGTTCGTCGCCAGCGCGTTCGAGAGCGCCGCCGGCCCGCCGGCCGCGGAAGCGACCCACCCGACTGCGAGCCAGACGACGCCGAGCATGAACAGCCCTTGGAGCGTATCTGTCCACGCGACGCCGCGAAGCCCGGCGATGACGACGTAGGCGATCATGAACACCGTGATACCGGCGGCCCCAGCCCAGTACGGAACGAGACCGTTCGTGAGACCGACGAGCGCTTCACCGGCACCCATCTGCTGGAGCATCACGTACGGGAACAGCCAAAACAGACTGATACCGGCGACGAGAGCGCGGAGGCGCTTCGAGCCGAAGCGGTCGCCGAGCATCTCGCCGAGCGTGACGTAGCCGTGGGCCTTGCCGACGAGCCACTGCTTGTAGCCGACGACGTACCAGAGAATCGCAAAGAGGACGCCGTCCATGACACCCATCACGAGAATCCACTCCGGTCCCGCGCGGTAGGCGAGGTCCGGGCCGCCGAAGAAGGTAAACGCGGAGAGGAGCGTCGCAAACGTCGTAAAGAGGAGTACGACGGTGCCGATAGAACGCCCGGCGAGGTAGTAATCTTCGGCGTCGCTACTCGTGAGACGGTACGCGAGCAACCCGACGGCGAGTGCGACCACTAAGTACGCGCCGACGACGCCGAGTTGCAGTTGGAGTTCGGACACCATCAGCGCGCCTCCCCCACGATACCGCGGTCCCACGCCTCTCGCGTGAACAGGTGGAAGACGATAGCCGTGAGAATCATCCAGCCGACGTGCCACCAGAGCCACAACGGAAGCCCGGCGAACACCCGACTGTCTCCCCAGAGGAACCACGGGACGGCAAACGTCACGAGAATTGCAAACGTCGCAATCCAGCGATAGTCGATGCGTGTGCTCGTCATTCGTAGGAACAATAATCGACAATTAGACGTAAAGGTTACTCTATTAACCTTCGGTACTGCGCATTGAAGAATAATTTTCTTCAATGAGTGTCGGCGGCGTTCTGCCCGCGTGTGGGGTTACTCGCAGTCCGTTTCACCCGCTAATCGTTGCGTGCGCCGGAACAATTTCCAGCGGTGAAGCCGATACAGTCGTATGAAGTTCGGGTTGCAGTTGTACTCGCTCAGGGCGCTCGACGAATCGACAGCCTCGCTCGTCGCCCGCACTGCCGACGCCGGGTTCGACGGGGTCGAGTTCGCGGGCGTCGATGACGAATCGAGCATCCGCACGGCACTCGACGAAACCGGTCTCGAAGCGCCCGCCGCCCACGTTCCAATCGAGGCGCTCGAAGATGACCTCGACGCCGTCTGCGAGCAGTACGGGTCACTCGGCGTGGAGACGCTCGTCGTCCCGTATCTCCCGCCCAAAGCCTTCGCCGACGCCGACGCAGTTGCCGAGACGGCACGCCGGTTAGACGACCTGACGGCGCGGTGCGACGACCGGGGCGTCAGACTACTCTACCACAACCACGAACACGAACTGCGGACGGTCGCGGGCGACCCCGCGCTCGACCACCTCGCAGAACGGTCCGGCATCGGCTTCGAACTCGACCTCGCGTGGCTCCTCGCCGCGGGCTACGACCCTGCGACGTACATCGAGCGCTACGCGGACAGAACGCCCATCGTCCACCTGAAAGACGTCGTTCTCGATGCCGACGCCGAACGCGGGGGCCGCCCTGTCGTTCTGGGTGAGGGTGACCTCGACATCGACGCGTGCCTCGCGGCCGCCGGAGACGACTTCGTCGAGTGGGCAATCGTCGAGCACGACGACCCCGACGACCCGGCGGCGTTCTGTGCGGCCGCAGGAGACGTCGTCTCAACGCTTCGAACGAGATAGACACCGCGCCCGAAAACGAGCGAGTTCGACGAGTTCGCCGATTTTGCCGCGAGTGAAGCGCTCGCGCGGAGCGTTCGAATCGCCGGCCACGATAGATATTTCCCTCGGGACCGACTTATATAAAGACGGTCGTGGGCCACGCCTGCGACGACATCACAATCATCACTTCACACCCCTCGCAGGGGGACTCACCAATGGACGACACTGCAAAATATCTCATTCACGCTTCCATCTCCGCCGACGGAGTTGTCGAACGGAGCGACGTGGTCGGGGCCATCTTCGGCCAGACCGAGGGTCTCCTCGGCGACGACCTCGACCTCCGTGACCTCCAGCAATCTTCGAAAGTCGGTCGGATAGACGTACAGATAGACTCGGAAAACGGCCATTCGTTCGGCCAGATGACCATCGCAAGCAGTCTCGACAAGGCCGAGACGGCAGTTCTCGCGGCCTCGCTCGAAACGCTGACTCGCGTCGGACCTTGTCAGGCGGTTATCGAAATCACGAACATCGAAGACGTGCGGGAGGCCAAACGCCGCATGGTCGTCGATCGCGCCAAGGAACTCCTCTCGGAGTCGTTCGACGACACCGTGATGACCTCGACTGAGATTCTCGAAGAGGTCAAAGAGAGCATCCGCGTCGAAGACATCACGGAGTTCCACGGTCTCCCGGCGGGACCGCGGGTCGCCGACTCCGACGCCATCATCGTCGTCGAGGGACGCGCCGACGTGCTGACACTACTCCAGTACGGCATCAAAAACGCCGTCGGCGTCGAGGGAACCAACGTTCCCGAAGACATTGCCGACCTCACCCAAGAGCGGACCGTCACCGCATTCCTCGACGGCGACCGCGGCGGCGAACTCATTCTCCGCGAACTCGCGCAGGTCGGCGACGTCGATTACGTCGCGTTCGCACCCGACGGGCAGTCCGTCGAGGACCTCGACCGCGGCGCAGTCATCCAGTCGCTTCGGGACAAAGTCGCCTTCGCGTCCCTGCCGAACGAGGGGAGTTTCCGGGCCGCGGTCGCCGCCGCCAACGGGACACAGGAGGTACCGACGGACCCTCGCACGGAGTCGCCGACGACTGACGACACGTCGCCGACTCCCCCTGCGGACGACCCGTCCGACGCGGCGACCGAGACGGGCGCAGACACTAGCAACACCGTCACGGTCGAGCCAATCGCGGACGTTGGCGTCGGCGCCGAGGCGGGAACTGTCGGCGCGGCGGACGAGGGAAGCGACCCTGACGCTCCTGCCGCGGCCGACGTGCTTGCCGCGGCGGAAGTCGAGACCGTCGCAGAAGCCGACCCCGTCCCCGAAACGCGGTCGCTTTCGGACCACACCCGCGAGATTATCGACGCAGAAAGTGGGCTGGCGCGCCTCCTCGACGCGAATCTCGAACCCGTCGATGAAGTCGCCGTCGAGAAGGTCTACGACACCGTCGAGTACGCGGACCCGGCACCGGAGCTCGTCGTCATCGACGGCGAGGCGAGCCAGAAACTCGTCGATATCGCGGCCCAACGCGGCGTCGGAAACATCGTCGCCCGCTCGGCCGGTGAATACGTCAAAAAGCCGGTGAGCGTCCGCGTCAGAACCGCTGAGCAACTGGTAGACTGACTCTCGAAGTCGCGCGGGACAGTCCGCAGTTGAACGGGTGAATTTCTGCGGTCGGAAAGGCAACTCTGCGCAGTTGGAAAGGCGAGCCTCAGCCATCGGAAAGACGGGCCACTACAATCGGGAGAGCAGACGATAGCAATCGCATCGTCGCCGGAGCGTATTTTGGACCTTCGATTCGGACCGACCGGACAGTGCCGAGCAGATGGATACCAGCCACCTGACGCCGAACCGACACCACACTGCGCCCGCGATATCACGCCGAGTCGAGAACGAGTCGGATTCCGTCGTCGTCATCGAAGGCACCCGCAACCCGCGTCTCGCGTCGGAAGCCGAGTGCTTCGTAACACGCCCGAGCACCGTCGTTGTCGGGATGGACCAACAACGTGAGTGGTGCGTCGTCGCTCGCCGCGCGGTACGCTTCGAGAAGCGCGGTCGCGCGTCCCTCGCGTCGGGCGTCGGGTGCGACCGCGAGTTCGGTCACGTGCGTGCCGACGCCGAGCAGATAGCCGACTGGTCGGTCGCGGTCATCGACCGAGACGAAGAGCGTGCCGACCGCCGGCCACGCGTCGAGAAGGGCCGGCGACGGGTGTGAGACGAGACGCTGGAGCGATTCGACAGCGTGTCTGTCACCGGGGCGGCCACGCCTGACGGTCACAGCGGAATCCACACCGCCATCGCACCGAGTGCGCCCGCGAGTGTGGCGAGGAAGTTGACCGCCTGATTACCGAGTCCCGCGCCCTCGACGGTCGCGCCGAGGAGGCTATCGACCGTCATGCCGATGACGCCGCCGGCGAGAACTGCGATTGCACCCGCCGTCGGGAACGGCAGGAAGAACGCGGCGACGGCCGCGATGAGCGCCGCCCCGCCCACGCCGGCGACCTCACCTTGCCACGTGACCGCGCCGTCGGTCCCCGGCGGCACCGTCTTGAACGACGTGATGAGCCGCGGGTTGTCGAACAGCCCGCCGATTTCGCTGGAGAGCGTGTCGCTCATCGCGGCGGCGACAGAGCCGGCAAAGGCGAGCATAAAGAGGTCGGTCCCGAACGCGTGGCCGACCGTCTGCGTCGCGGCGTATCCGACGACCGCGACGAGTGCGACCGCCGCGTTGCCGAGAACGTTCCCCGTGCCACGCGCGCCGTCGTTCCCCTCGGCGACGCCGCGTTCTGCCTTGCTGTCGTATTTGAACTTCGTTGCGAGCGCGCCGACGCCGAAAAACGAGACGAGAACGACGGCCCAACCGAAGCCGCCGAACACGATGGTCAAAAGAAGCAGTAAGACGCCGGTAATCACACCGGCGACCGACGCCGTCCCGAGCGCGTACGCCGCGTACCCGATTGCGACCGTGAAGGCGAACGAGATGACTGTCTGCGTGGGCGAAACTGAGCCTGCAAGCGTATCAACGCCCCACAACGAAAGCCCGACGGAGAGCATGACGAGCGGGTCGTCACGCTCGTAGAGGGCGGTTCGAAGCAGTGCGGCGACGAGACCACCCAGCGCGGCGAGAAGCGTAAACTGGGCGAACGGCAGTTGACGCAGTGGTCCCGTCAGCGAGACGATGGCAATCTGTCCGACCGTCCCGGCCAGTATCGCGGCGACGACGAACCCCGCCGAGCGAAGGAACTCCTCGTCTGTCGTCGAATCCACCAGTCGCGCGCCGAGGTTGCCGTACGCGAGTATCAACACTGCCGCGGCGAATATCGGAAGGGGCATCCTGACCCGTGGAACCGTCGCCAGCAGTGCCAGCACGGTGGCGGCGAGGGCGAAGCCGGCCAGCCCGTTGAGGCGACCGTCTTCCCTGTCACCGGGCCGCGCGAACAGCTCGAAGAGGGGGCCATCGTCGATGACGAAAGCCGCCAAGAGCGCGACTGCGGCGAAGGGCGCGAACGCGGCCATGCCGAGACTGGGGGCCGCGAGGGCCAACGTCCCGACGACCGCGAACCCGCCCGCTCGCCGTAGTGTGGATGTCACACCGTTCGGTATCCCCGACTCGCACTTAACCCTCCCGACATCAGAGACGACCGACAGTCGCGCCCACACCCGCACGCCGAACCCGAAGGGTTAGGGGACCCGGCGAACGACGGCACGGCGTGGGACTGTACGACTACTATCTCGCCCTCCGATTCCGCCTCGACGACGCCGAGGCACCCGAGCACGTCGCGCTCGTCATCACCGAGCGCGACCTGCTAGAACAGGGGTCTTACGACACCCTCGAATCGTTCGTCCGCTGGGCGTTCGAGTTCGGAAGCGAACGCGTCACCATCTCCGTGAGCGTCCTCGACGAAGCGGTCGTTCCGACACTCGCCCGCGAACTCCGCGACATCGACGTCCACGCCGAAATCGAAGTCCGCGAACCCGGTGACACCGAACGGGCCGACGCACCCGTACAGGTCAACATCGGTCTCGGCGGGAAACGCGAGTTCGCCGCCGTCGTCCGGTCGCTCGCCGAGGAAGTCGATGCCGACGAGGTCGACCCCGACGACATCGACGCGGAAGATATCGAAGACCGCCTCGTCTTTCCCGACGAACCGGATTTCGTCGTCAAAACCGGCGCGGAGCGCCTGTCGGATTTCATGATTTGGCAGTCCGTCTACGCCGAACTCTACTTCACCGACGTGAACTGGCGCGACTTCCGGAAACGAGACTACCTGCGGGCGTTGCGGGACTACCAAGACAGACAGCGACGGTTTGGGCGGTAGACCGAATCACGTGGCGACACTGCCGACACGGTGGGTTGAACGGTGAGCGCCAGCGAACCGTCCAAACGCTGTCGTGCTCGAAGAGTGCAACAGAAGTCGGCCGAGAGATCGACTTACGCGGCACGCAAGCACCTCGTTGACGCTCTCTCGTCGTCCGCACAGATATATGACCAAGTAATAACAATAATACGGGACCCATGCTCTCCACTTCAGCCGACCGGACCGACCTTCTTCCTCCGCCACCGCCGCCCAGCGAGTGGCTCGAAGACGGTCACATCTTCTTCGCGCTCACGATGCTGGTCATTCTTTGGCTCAACCGACCTGTCTCACCAGACTGGCCGTGGGCGCTCATCGGTGTCGCGGTCGTCCCGGCGTGGTTGTTCCTCGAATCGCGGTCCGACGGCTGGCGCTCGTTGGTCCCGACTGTCGTCTACAGCGGGGCGGTGTTACTGTTGGGACCGCGGTACGAAGCCGAGTTTATTGCCGCCGTTCTCGGGCAGAGTACAGCGTTGCTGGGATGGTTCTGCTGGCGGACGTACAGGCGGTGGACTTGAGAGTCGTCGTAACCAACGGACTCGAACACGGCCGCAGACCGAATCAGTCCGCCATCTCGTCGCTTCGCTTCGCCAACTCGGCGGACACCTCGTCGGCCCCCGAAGACGGGAGTTGTTCCCGGAGGCGACCTGCCACGGCCCGCGCGTCGGCCAGTTCGACTTCGGCGACGGCCCGGACGAGCGTGACGGCGCGTTCGGTCCGCGTCCGTTGCCACGACCGCTCGCGCGACTCGTACGTCCGAATGCCACGGAGGAGGTCAACCCGCGAAAACTCCGGCCAGTAGGGCGCACAGAAGTAGACGGCGGCTTCGTTGCCGTTCGCGTGCCACGGGAGGAAGTTCGAGGTTCGCTCGTCGCCACCGGGACGGATGATGAGGTCCACGTCGCGGACGGGCTTCCGAGAGAGGCGGCGGTCAACCGCCGACACGTCCACGTCGTCCACCGAGAGGTCGCCGGATTCGACGGCGCGACAGACGTCGCGGGCGGCCCCGAGCAGTTCGGCCCGACCGCCGTACGCGAGTGCGACGTTGAGCGTGAAGCCGTCGTAGTCGGCAGTTCTGGATTCCGCGTAGTCGATAGCCTCACGGACTCTGTCGGGAAGCATGTGTACCTCGCCGATAGCCCGCACGGCGACCTCGCGGTCGTGAACGCGGTCGGAGTCGGCGAACTCGTACAGTTTGTTCTCGACGAGGTCGAAAAGCGGTTCGCGCTCGTGGGGCGGGCGGTCGAAGTTCTCCGTCGAGAACGTATAGAGCGTCAGTTCTTCGATACCGATTTCTTCGCACCACGTCAGCACGTTTTCGGTCGTCTGCGCTCCGGCGCGGTGGCCGTCTGGCGCGTCGTCGCCGTGTTTTCTGGCGTAGCGGCGGTTGCCGTCCTGAATGATGGCGACGTGGGTGGGAGCACCGCTGATTTCACGAGAGAGCACCCGCTCGTACGCACGCCGAAAGCCCTGTCGGACCCACCCGAACATGTACCGTGAGTTGCATTCCGGGGCTATGTGTCTTGTGGGTTGTGGGACGCCATAGACGAGTCAACGAGTGCCACAGTCCGCAGTACCGAGAGAGATAGACGAGAAGAGAGGGCGGGAAAGAAGGTGAGAGTGCGGGAAAGAAGGTGAGGCAATGGGAGATAGAGAGAAGACGAGGGACCGCGAGCGGAAGTGAGAGGAGAAGAACGTGAGAAAGTCGAGAACAGGAAGGGGGTCGCGGCTACCGACGAATCGCCACCCGTTTGTATCCCCCCGAGAAGACTCGGACATGAGCGACACCATCGACGAGGACCTCTACCAGCGAACGCTCGCCCTGCTCGAACCCGGCGAAATCGAGCTTGTGGGCGCTGTCGTCCACACCGACCTCGAAAGCCAAGAGGACTTGGAGATGCAGGAACTCACCGTCGGTATCAACGAGGTCATCGCCGAACACGCGGGGAAAGGCGACTCGTGGATTTACGCCGGGAACGACGATACGGCTTTCTCGTCGAACCAGTTCCAAGGGCTTTCGGTCGAAGGTGACGAGTTCGTCTGGGAGTGCCAACAACTCCTCCGACAGGGAACGTTCGACCTCGTGTTCTACTACGAAGCCACCGCGGACCACGACGCAATCATCGACGGACTGGAATCGCTCGACCGCGTCGAGCGCGTCACGCCGGTTCCGTAACGCTCGATCTCCGCGGGTTCCAAAATCACGAGGCTTTTGGACTCCGAACTGGGCCGTCTCGAACGCGAACACCCTTTTTGTGCGCCCTCTCGCAGGTCAAACGCAGTCGAATCGAGAGCGTTCGCGGGACTCGGGGACTGTCTCGTCCGTTTCGCCGAAATGAGAACAAGCGAGGCGTTTATTCCTCTCGCATCCTGACTCACGCACATGATACAGGCGGACGCGGACCTTTCTCGTCTCGACCGCGCCATCGTCAACGCCTTCCAAGGTGGCTTCCCCGTCGTCGAACGCCCCTTCGAACCCGCCGCGGCCGCGCTCCGGGAGCGCGGGGTTGACGTGACCGCGACGCAACTCTGCGAGCGAGTCAAGACGCTGGACGAAGACGGTGTCCTCTCACGATTCGGCGCGCTCGTCAATGCCGAAGAAATCGGCGGCACGGCGACGCTCGTCGCCATGCACGCGCCGCCGGAGCGGTTCGACGAGGTGGCAGAGCAAGTAAACGCCCACAGAGAAGTGGCACACAACTACGAGCGCGAACACCCGCATCTCAACATGTGGTTCGTCGTCTCCGTCGCCGCGGAGTCGCGGGTCGATGACGTCCTCGGCAACATCGAAGCGGAGACGGGCCAAGAGACGTACAACATGCCCAAGCGCCACGAGTTCCACGTCGGCGCGAAGTTCCTCCTCGACGGCCCCGTCGCAGACGGCGACCTCGACCTCTCACGGCTCGGTCCCGACGTAGAACCCTCGGGGGCACAGACCCTCACGCCGGCCGAACGGGACCTCGTACTAGAGATTCAGGGCGGGTTGCCAATCACGGAGACGCCCTACGCGGACATTGCCGACGCGCTCGACCAAGAGACCGCGTGGGTCGTCGAGACGATAAAACGCTTCAACGAAGAGGGGAAGGTACGCCGCGTCGGCGTTATTCCGAACCACTACGCGCTCGGCTACTCGGAAAACGGCATGACCGTCTGGAACGTCCCCGACGACATCGTGATGGAAGTCGGTCCCGAAATCGCGTCACTCGACTTCGTGACTCACTGTTACCGCCGACCGCGACACGAAGGCGTCTGGCCGTACAACTTCTTTGCGATGACCCACGGCCGCTCCGAAGAAGAAAGCGAGGCCCGCATCGAGCGCGTCCGCGACGTCATGAGCGACTACTGGACGGTCGGCGACGACGACTGGGACACTCTGTTTTCGACGCGCATCCTGAAGAAGACGGGTATCAGGCTCGACGAGCGCGCCGACGCCAACACGGAGTGACATGATTCCACTGGTTCACGACCTCGCCGGCGAGACGGTCTTGGTGTTCGGTGGCGGTCCCGTCGGCGCGCGGAAAGCGCGGCGGTTCGCCCGTGAAACCCGAACCGTCGTCGTCAGCCCGGAGTTCGGCGACCGCGACTTTGGCACCGCCGAGTTGATTCGTGCGGCCCCGACCGCAGACGGTGTCTCCAGTTGGGTCGAGCGATTCGAACCGGCGCTCGTCGTCGCCGCGACGAACGACTCGGCGGTAAACGACGCCATCGTCGCGGCCGCGAGCGACTGCGACGCGCTCGTCAACCGGGCCGACCAAAGCGGGAGCCGCGACGTCGGAAGCGTCGTCGTTCCCGCGACGGTCGAAGACGGCGATGTGTCGGTCGCAATCACGACGGGCGGAGGGAGTCCCGCTCTCTCGAAGTATCTCCGCGAGCGTATCGAAACCGAACTCGATGGAGCGGGCGCGATGGCCGCCCTGACAGCCGACCTCCGCGACGAACTCAAAGAATCTGACACGTCTCCGTCCGAGCGCCGTGATGCGATTCGCGCGGTAGTTCGAGACCCGTCTGTTTGGAAGGCTTTACGTACCGGCGATGCAAACCCCCGACGAGAGGTAGCGCGCGTGATACGAGACACACAGCGAGGTGATTCATGAGAAACGCGGGTGTCATCTCCGGTGTGAGTGTGGCCCATGGCCGGGCCAACGTCCGCGAGATAGAGTCCGCTTCGAGTGACGACGCACAAGCAGTCGTGAAGCGACTCCTCGCCCGCGACGGCGTCTCGGAGGCGTTCTCCCTCCAGACGTGTAACCGAGCGGAAGCGTACGTCGTCACCGACGATGCGACCGACGGCCGCCGCGCGCTCGACGATTTCGCACCCGACGTTCGAGACGGAAGCGTCCGCTACATGGACCACGAAGAGAGCCTTCGGCACCTCATGCGGGTGGCCGCGGGCCTCGAATCGCTCGTCCTCGGGGAAGACCAGATTCTCGGGCAGGTCAAGACTAGCGTCGAGGCGGCCCGCGAGTGTGGCGCAATCGGGGCGATGCTCGAAGACGCCCTGATGAAAGCCGTCCACGTCGGCGAACGCGCCCGCGACGAGACGGCAATCAACGAGGGTGCGGTGTCGCTCGGAAGCGCCGCCGTCAGACTCGCCCGGGCGGAACTCGACTCCCCTATCGACGAGAGCGCCGCGCTCGTCGTCGGTGCGGGCGAGATGGGAACGCTCGCCACGAAGGCGCTCGCGTCCGTCGATGTCGAGGAACTGACGGTTGCGAACCGGACCGTCTCGAACGCGACACACATCGCCCGCGAGATTCACGGCGTCACGAACGCGACGGGACTCGGCGACATGGCCGGCTTGCTCGGCGACGCCGACCTCGTCATCACCGCGACGAGCAGTCCGGAGTACGTCGTCACCGCCGGACACCTGTCCGAAACGGGATCGACGATACTCATCGACATCGCCCAACCGCGCGACGTTGACCCCGCCGCAGACGAACTCACCGGTATCAGCGTCCGCGACATCGACGACCTCGAAACGGTCACCGACAGGACGGCCGAACGCCGCGAGCGCGCGGCCAGCACGGTCGAGGCCATGATCGACGAGGAGTTCGACCGACTGCTCGCCGCCTACAAGCGAAAGCGGGCCGACGAGGCGATTAGCTCGATGTACGAGGCCGCAGAGCACGTCAAGCGCCGCGAGGTCTCGACCGCGCTCTCGAAACTCGAAGCGCAGGGCGACCTCACGGACGAACAGCGAGAGACCGTCGAATCGCTCGCCGACGCGCTCATCGGGCAACTGTTGGCCGCGCCGACGAAGAGCCTCCGCGACGCCGCCGGCGACGACGATTGGACGACCATCCAGACCGCGATGCGACTGTTCGACCCCGGTTTCGGCGACCTCCCCGGGTCCGGTCCAACGGCCACGGACGCGCCGTCCTCGCCGATGGATATCGCCGACGACCCGCCAATCGAGATGGACATGGACCGTGAGGTGGCCGAACAAGACGTCTCGCGTCGGATGCTCGAACAGTTGTCGAACGACTGATTTTTCGCCGCGAGATGTACGAAACGCGTCGCCCACGAGCGGCGTGACTTCTTATACGAAACCGGAACCATCGACACCCGATGACCGCTCTAGTTCGACCTGCACGGCTATCGCCGCGTTTCGGGTCTTCGGTGCGCTTCGGTCGGCGACTCCTCGCACGAGTTCGGGAGCGTCGCGTCCGCCGTCTGGTGAACGCAACGCCACGGAGGCGTGTTCGTGACCTCGGCGATCTCGCCCGCGTGACCGTCGTCGGCCGGGTGGTCGATGTCGCGGGCGACGGACTGGCAGTCAGCGCGTGGCGGGGCGACGACCAGACGGACGGACCGGTTTCGAGACGGGAGGTTCGGCCGTTTACCGTTGACGACGGGACCGGAACAGTCAGGGTTCGCGTACCGCCGGACGGCTACGTCGTCGCCGCGGAAGACGGGAAGACCGGTTTCAGAGGACGTGACGGGAGTGTTCGGGACAGTCCCTCGGTCCGCATCGGTCGCGGCGACACGGTATCCGTCACTGGGCGTGTCGTCTCCAGACGGGGGACCGACCGGCTCGTGACCGGGCCGGGATTCGTCGCCGCCGCGTTGTGACACACCGGCAGAATCCTTATCGGTTTACCGCCCGACACATCCGCCATGGCAGACGTCCTCTCCAACGACGAGGTCGAAGCACAGTTGAACGACGAGTGGGACCGCGACGGCGACGAAATCGTCCGCGTCTACGAGTTTGACGACTATCTCGAAGGCGTGGCGTTCGCCGCCGCCGTCGGCGAAGTCGCAGAAGAAGAGTTCCACCACCCGGAGATAACGATTCGATACAAGGAAGTCGAGGTCCGCCTCACGAGCCACGAAGAAGGCGGAATCACCGAAAAAGACCTTCGCCTCGCCGACCTGTTCGACGACGAGTTGTAGTCGGCGATGGCGCTGACGTACGTGTTCCGCGTTCGCGTCCGCCTCGATACGGCGGCGAACGTCGCCGCCGACCCCGACGAGTTCGAGACGACGGTTCGCGTCACGCCGCCGGACCCCGGCGAATCGGGATGGCTGTTCTTCCGCGACGCGCTCTGGCGCGGCGAAGTGAACGACGACGTGCACGCGCGACAACTCGCGGAGTCGTGGCTGGATGTGCCGGTCGTCTCTTGTGCGTTCGCCGAGTTGCAAGCGAGCGAATCCGAACTCGACGCGTTTCGGGAAGCAATCGCCGCCAATCTCGACGCGTTCAACGCCGACTCCGTCCGCGACGTCCTCCACAAATATCTCGGGAGTGCGATTCGTGTCAAATCGGGCGACTACTAATCTGCAACGACAGAAGACATTTATTCGGTCCTGACCTACATAGTTATCCGAATGGTCGCCGATAACTACGATTTCTGGCTGTTCGACCTCGACGGAACGCTCGTTGACGCCGAGTGGTCGTACACGCGCGACGTGTTCGACCGCGTCGGCGAACGGTTGAACCGCCAGTTCACCGACCGAGAAGCAGAGACCATCTGGCACGGACTCGGCGGTGCACGCGACCCGACCCTCCGCGAGTGGGGCATCGACCCCGCCGAATTCTGGACCGCCTTCCACAGCGAAGAAGACCCGCACAAGCGTGCTGAGGTGACGTACCTCCACGATGACGCCGAACGCCTCATCGAAGAAATCCACGCCACGGGCCGCCCGGTCGGCATCGTAACGCACTGTCAACAGTTCTTGACGGACCCCGTCTTGGACCACCTCGACATACGAGATTGGTTCGACACCGTGGTCTGTTGTACGGAAGAGACGGGCTGGAAGCCCAACGCCGAACCGGTGAGGCGCGCGGTGTCCCAACTGGGACACGACGACCGCGTGCTGACCGACGGCGGCACTGCCGGCGTCCTCGCAGGCGACGGCGAAAGCGACATCGGAGCCGCGTGGAACGCCGGGCTTGACGGGATTCACGTCGAACGACACGGTCCCGACCACCGCGGGCGCTGTGTCCTCGGCGAGTACCGCGTCGAGTCGTTCGACGAACTCCCGCGAACGCACAGACTCGAATAAGCAGGCCACTCTCCGAACGCGAACACCGAGTTCGAACGGTCTCAGAGAGAACTCTCAGTACGACGAAGTTGCTGAAACAGGCGCCTAGCTATCTGTAGAGCGTCTCTTCGGGGGTCGGACGGGCGTAGATGTCACCCGCACTGGTGACCGCGAGTTGCAGGTCGCTATAGGGGAATCTGATTTCGATACCCGGTCGCTCTTCGTCTTCGATGACGGGGCGAAGCAACGCTTCGAGCGCGTCGGTGTCGATGAATTCGTACAGTGGGTTTTCGATGGCGGAGAGTCCGGCGTGCGCCTCGACGGCTTCGGCGATGACGATGCCGAGTTCCTCCTCGCCGAGCCACTGTCCGACGAGTTCCCACTCCTCGTCGAGACCGAAGGTCGCTTCCGAAGTGGCGTCTGCGTGCTCGGAGAGCGCCCGACCCACCGCCGACGACTCGCCGTCGAACGTTACGGCGGCGTCGCCAGCGCTGGTGTCGGCGTCGTCGTCGGAGAGAGAACGGACACGCTGAAGAACCGTCGAGAGGTCGCCGGGACCGGCCTTCTGGACGTACTCGGTGGCGCCCGCGGCCGAGACGACGTCGGACACTTCGGGCCACTCTTTCGCCGTGAACAGCAGGATTGGGATATCGTCGCGTTCCTTCCGAACGGCTTCGACGAGCGGCGTCCCGTTGGGAAGAATCAGCGAGTCGCTGACGACGCAGTCAACACGCTCACGTGAGAACACGTCGAGAGCCTCACTGGCCGAGCCAGCAGTGAGGAGAGAAACCGTATCGAGCTGTCGAAATGCGGCCTCCGAGAGCGCGAGCATCTCGGGGTCGTCGTCAGCGTGAAGTACTGTCAGCGGACGGTGCATACAACCTATATTGAGGCTACGTGGATAAAAACGTTCCACATATTTTATACTTCAATGAATCGTGAATATCTGAAGGAGAACGAAGGGATTTGTAAAGCGTTACGATTGCCTTCAGACCTTCTCGAAGCCTGTAAGCCCGTCAAGTACGTCGTCGATTCGGTCGAGCGCGTCGCCGAGCGACTGCACACCCCGTTTCCCAGTTCGGTCGGGATTTGCCAAGACGCGAACACGCTGGTCGCCGAGTGAGACGAAGCCCAATTCGAGCGCCGCGGCCGTCTCACGAAGCCCCAAGCCGACGGCCGCGTTGCCGGCGCGGACAGCGCGGGGGGGACTCTCGAACGCCTTCGCGCCGTTTTCGAACCCCTCGATTGCCTCGACGAGTTCGTGTCTGGTGACGTCGCGCGCCTCCGCCAGCGCGGCGAGGGCGTTTCCGAGTTCGGTCCGGAGCCCGGAGTTGGTGTCGCGGTTGACGAAGCGAAGGTCGTCGTCTACGAGGCTTTCGAGACCGGTCACGCCGTCGGGGTTGTCGGCGGGGACGACGAGTCCCCACTCGCGCGTCCACGACCCGAGTTCGACCGCTTCGTCGTCTCCGTGGTACTCGCCGGCGACGACAGCCACGTCCGGGATTCCGTTGCGCAGACGGCGCAGTCCCTCGCGCGACCCGAACGGGAGGTACCGCGGCGACGGCACGCGGTCGAGCAGTCGGGACAGAGCCGGGTCGTCCTCGCCGACGCCGAGCAGTTCCGGCGGGCGAACGTCCGGTGAGAACAGTTGCACCGTGACGGACTCGCCCTCGGCGAGGTACTCGACATCGGCGGGGATTTCGACCACGCCGTCAGCCTCGACCAGACTCGTCGTCGCGCCCGACCCCTTGTCAACGGGATAGACGAGTCGCTCGCTCGCGGTGTCGTCGGGGTTGTTCCTTGTGTCTGCGACCGAGTCACCGGTCGATGGGGCGCTTCCCGTCACGAGTCCGACCGGCATCAGTCGCGTCCGACCCTCGGCGTATCGCTCGCGGACGGCCATCGACCCCTCGACGGTCGCCATCCGCGGTTCCGGCAGGCCAGCGGCGGCGCGGATGGCCGGCGCGGCGAACGTTCGGAAAATCGTGAGCGCCGAGACCGGATAGCCGGGCAAGCCGATGTACGCGCCCCCCTCACCAAGCGTCCCGACGAGCATCGGCTTGCCGGGCTTGACGGAGACGCCGTGAAGCAGTAACTCACCACGTTCTTCGACGACGCGGTAGATGACATCGACCGCGCTTGCCGAGGTCGAACCCGACGAGAGTACGAGGTCGCACTCGTCGGCGGCCTGCCGAAGCAGGCGCTCCATCTCGTCGTAGTCGTCGCCCGCGTGGGGGTAGAGCTTGGGAACTCCGCCCGCTTCATCGACGCCCGCGGCGATGGTGTAGGAGTTCACGTCATAGATTTCGCCCGCCTCAGGTCGGAGGTCGTCACCCGGCCGAACGAGTTCGTCACCAGTCGAGACGATGCCGACGACGGGTCTCCCGCGGACGGGCACGTCGTCGATGCCGAGCGCTGAGAGCAGGCCGATTTCGCGGGGTGTGAGCCGCGTTCCGGGACCGAGCGCGCGAGCACCCGCGGCGATGTCGGTGCCGGCGGACATCACGCTGTCGCCCGGCGCGACCGAGGTGTAGGTGAGAAGCGATCCGTCTCGTTCGTCGGTTCGCTCGACGATGACGACGGCGTCAGCGCCCGGCGGCATCACCGCGCCGGTCGAAATTTCGACCGCAGTTCCGGAGGTGACTTCCACGTCCGGTTCGGACCCGGCGTGAACCTCGCCGACGAGTTCCAGTTCGACCGGGTCGGCCTCGTCGGCCCCGAACGTGTCCCGGGCGCGGACCGCATAGCCGTCCATGCTCGCGCGGTCGAAGCCGGGGACGTCCATCCCGGCGTCGATTCGCTCGGCGAGGACCCGCCCACGGGCCGCCGACAGCGGGACTGTCTCCGAATCGGGGGTCACGTCGAGCGACGCGATAGTTTCGCGGGCCTCCTCGGGGGAGGCGAGGTCGCGGAACTGTTTTCTCATGCAGACCACTCCCAGCCCTCGACAGTGACGGCTTCGCCTTCGTCGTAGCCTTCGACCGTCTCGGGAACGACGACCCACCCGTCAGAGAGTGCGACGCTGGAGAGAATGCCCGACCCCCTGGTTCGCGTGGGGGTCGCGGTGCGGTCGCCGCGCTCGCCGTCGAGTCGAACGCGGGCGAACGTCCGGACACCGGGCGAACTCGAAAGCTTCCGCGTAAGGGTTGCATCGACTGTCGGAACGGGGCGTTTCGAAAGCGACCCGACGCGTTTGAGCAACGGGCGAAGGAACTGGAAGGCGGTGACGAGGCAGGCGACTGGATAGCCGGGGAGCACGACGACAGGCGTGTCTTCGACGACGCCGACCGCGACGGGGTGGCCCGGTTCGAGCGCGACGCCGTGAACCAACACGTCGCCGAGGTCGGCCACCACGTCGGGAACGAGGTCACGCTCGCCGACCGAAGAGCCGCCGGTGGTGACGACCACGTCGGCGTCGAGGTCGGACTCGATGGCCTCACGAAGCAACACGGCGTCGTCGGCGACGGCGCTCCGAGCGGCGGCCGCACCGCCCCACCGCTCGACCAGCCGCGAGACAGACAGGCTGTTCGTCTCGATTACCTGCCCGGGTTCAGGGTCGGAGTCCACCAGTTCCCCACCGGTCGGGACGACGGCGACGTGCGGGCGCTCGAACACCGTGATAGATTCCAGCCCGAGCGACCGGAGCAGTCCGAGGTCTGACGGCCGGAGTTCGTGTCCCGCGTCGAACAGCGTGTCGCCCTCGCGTACGTCTTCGCCGCGTTCACCGACGTTCTCACCCGCCGCGAGCGAGGAGAACACTTCGAGGTCGTCGCCGACGCGCTCTGTCGTTTCGACCATCACGACGGCGTCGGCACCGTCCGGAAGTTCGCTTCCCGTGTGGACGCGGGTTGCCGTTCCCGGACCGACTGCGTCGTTTGTAACCCGGAGAACGGCCGGCGACCGACCGCTCGCACCGAACGTATCGCTCGCGCGGACCGCATAGCCGTCAACCGCGGCGCGGTCGTAGCCGGGCACGTCAACGGGTGCGACGACGGGTTCAGCGAGCGCCCGCCCGTCGGCCTCGCTGAGCGGGCGACGTTCGGTCCGTCCGTGTGGTGAGACCGCCGCGAGAACCGTCTCGCGGGCGTCGGCCAAACGAGTCCGTGCTTTGAACCCGGCCGCGCGTCGGTCGTCGTGAGTCATACCGTCACTTCGGCGGGACGGACAAAAAGCGTCGGTCACTGCGGCGAGTTCGACGGCCGCGTCGGCACACCTGTCAGGTCCCGCCGTCACGACCGAGCAGGCGATGTGGCGGCCGAATTTACCGCATTTAGCGCTCTCGCGCCCGCGCGGGACCGCCGGGTTTTTCGACCCCGCCTCCTTATGGGCAGTCATGTCAACACTGCGCGACGCGCTGTCCGAACTCCCGGACGCGGTGTTCGCCGACCTGTTGGAATCCGAGACGTCGTACCTCCTGGTCATCGACCTCCCCGGAGTGACCGGCGAGACGGCCGACCTCCGGGTCGAGAAGGGCCGATTGGTCGTCGAAGCGCGACGCGACAAGCAACTCCCGCCGGAGTTCGACTACGTCCGCGAGGAACGTCCGCTGTTTCTCGATGCCGAACTTCCGTTACCGCCGGACGCGGTGGCCGACGAGGCCGAGGCGTCGATGGAGCGTGGGACCCTCGAAATCCGCCTTCCCAAGCGCGAGGCCGCCCCGGAGCGGACGATACCCATACTCACCGACGACGCTTCCGAGAGGACCGAAACAGCCGGCCAGCACGAATCCGGCGGCGTTGACGACGAACCCTCGTCGGACCGTCAGCATAACTCTGGCGACGACGCCTGACGAGGCGGGTGGTCACGCTGGTCAATCTCCGCGCCTACTGGCGGTTCCTCGTCGTCCTGTACCAGTTCTTCCCGCTCATCGTCGCGTACACCCGTGACAAGCGGAAGTATCTCCTCTTCGGTGGCACGCGTCGCGTCTCTTCGGAGATGCGCGTCGAACGCGCCGAAGTGCTCCTCGAGTCACTACTGACGCTCGGGCCGACGTTTATCAAACTCGGGCAGTTGCTTTCGACACGCCCCGACATCCTCCCGCCGCAGTACATCGAGGTGCTCGGAAGCCTTCAAGACGACGTGCCTCCCGCGCCGTGGTCCGAATCGAAAGTCGTGCTCGAAGACGAACTCGGCCCGGTCGAAGAGGCGTTCGACTCGTTCGACACCGACCCGATAAGCGGCGCGAGTCTCGGACAAGTGTACGTCGCCGAGTACGAAGGCGAGAAAGTCGCCGTCAAGGTCCGACGCCCGGGTATCGAGGAACTCGTCGAAGCCGACCTCCGGGTGATTCGGTGGTCGCTTCCGCTCCTCATGCGATTTATCGGGCAGGGCAGAGCGTTCTCGCTCGAAAACCTCGCCGACGAGTTCGCCAAGACCATCCGCGAAGAGATGGATTACGCTGAAGAAGCCGAGACGCTTCAACAGATTCAGGAGAACTTCGAAGGCGACGACACGCTCGTCATTCCCGAACCCATCGACGAGCGCTCGGACGACCGCGTCCTCACGATGGAGTACCTTCCGGGAACGAAAATAAACAACGTCGCCGCGCTGGACGAACTCGGCATCGACCGAACCGAGTTGGCGACGAACCTCCAGCGCATCTACCTCCAGATGATCGTCGAAGACGGCGTCTTCCACGCCGACCCGCACCCGGGGAACCTCTCTGTCACAGACGAGGGGCGAATCATCTTCTACGACTTCGGGATGCACGGCGAAGTTGACCCGTTTATCCAAGACAAAATCGTGGAGTTCTACATCGCCGTCGCCAATCAGGACGTTGACGGTATCCTCGACACGCTCATCGAGATGGGGACGCTCAGCCCCAACGTTGACCGACAGGTGATGGGCGACGTGATGGAACTCGCCATCGCCGACGCCCGTGGCGACGATATCGAGCAGTACCGCGTCAACCAAATCCTCGAACAGGTCGAATCGACCATCTACGAGTTCCCGCTTCGACTCCCACGGAACCTCGCACTCGTCCTTCGCGTCGCGGGCGTGGTCGAGGGTGTCTGTGTCACGCTCGACCCGGATTTCGACTTCATCTCGGTGGCGACCGACTATCTGACCGAGGAAGGCTACCGCGAAGAGAGCATCCAGAAGATTATCGAAAGCTTCGGCCAGCAGGGTCAACAGACCGCCCAATCGCTGGTTCGCGTGCCGCCGAAACTGGAGCGCGTCCTCGACCGGGCCGACCGCGACAACCTGACCGTCAACGTCCGCCTCGAAGACAACAAAGGCGTCCTCGACCGACTGGCAAAACGGCTCATATACGGCATCTTCCTGTCGTTCGGGTTCGTTTCGACGGTCATCATCTACGCGCTGAACCCGGAGAACCTCGTCGCAGTCGGTGTCGCAGGCGTGCCGACGGCGCTCGTCACCGTCCTCCTGTGGTGGTCGTTCCGAAGGCAAAAAGGCATCCGCGCAACACCTCAATTCACCAGACAGAACCTCCGACAACAGCGCGAAGAGTAATCAAACGTGAGAATCAGGCACATAAGTTTATTCTCGTTCGTGAAGTAACCCGGGGTATGACGGAGTGGCGGCCGGTGACCGTTGGGGTGTGCCTTGCCGCGTGTACCGAAGCGCTCGTCTACGGAATGACCGGACAGTTCACGCTCGTCGGTGGCGTCACGGGGAGCGCGCTCACCGGCTACGTCGTCGGGACCGACCCTGCCGACGGTGGCTGGCACGGACTGATGGCTGGCGTCGTCTGGGGCTGTTTGCTCATGCCTATCTCGATTCTCCTGACGTTCCTCAATCAAACGCCGATTCTCTTTCCGTTCCAGTACCTCATTCCGATGTTCGAGACGCCGGGAGAACTCACGACGGCCATCATGTTGGCGCTTGCACTGCCTAACGTCGCATCCGGCATGGTTGGGAGTCTCGCTCGCCGCGACGCCACCGGCACGTGGTTCGACCCGTCGATGGCGGAAGTCGAAGCAGTCGAAGACGCGTAAGCGTCGCGTTCGCGGGTCTACGACGCCCACGAGAAGGCTTCGCGTGCGAAGACGGTTCCAAACCGTTTATACCCTCCATCCGATAACGAGTGGACATGGCGAAAGAGCAGAAGCAGGTGCGAGAGCTCCAAGAAGGAAGCTACGTCATGATGGAAGAAAAGCCGTGCAAAATCTACGGGTACAGTACCGCAAAGCCCGGCAAGCACGGTAGCGCGAAGGCACGCGTCGAAGCCCGCGGCGTCTTCGACAGCAAGAAGCGCTCGCTCTCCCAGCCTGTTGACGCGAAGGTGTGGGTTCCGATTATCGAGCGAAAGCAGGGGCAGGTCGTCTCCGTCACCGGTGAGGACGCCCAGATCATGGACCTCGAAACCTACCAGACGTTCACGATGCGTATCCCTGAGGAAGAAGACCTCAACCCCGAAGACGAGATCGAGTACCTCGAATACGAAGGCCAGCGAAAGATCGTCTAAACGGGGGCCACAGAGATGTTTCCCGGAGCCACAGCGGACCGCGAGGTCGCTGACTACGTTATCGTTGGCGCTCCGCTCGACATCTCGACGTCATTCCAACCCGGAACCCGTTTCGGACCGAATCGCATCCGTCGGTTCGCCGAGTCGTTCGACGATTACGACCGGCGCACCGACCAGTTTTTCACCGAGTTGTGCGTCCACGACGCGGGTGACATCCGCGCGTGGGACGACGCACCTGACTACATCGACTGGCTCTCCGGGAGCGTCCGCGATGCCGTGTGGGACGACGCGGTCCCGCTCGTCATCGGCGGCGAACACACCGTCACCGCCGCTGGCGTCACCGGCGTCGAACCGGACGTGTTCGTCTGTCTCGACGCCCACCTCGACCTCCGGCGCGAGTACGACGGCAACGAGTGGAGTCACGCAACCATCACGCGTCGCGTCCTCGACGAACTCGACGTTGACGAAGCGGTCATCCTCGGCGCTCGAACCGGGTCGCCAGACGAATGGGAACGCGCCGACGCGGCCGACGTGACGCTCGTCGAACCCGAGGCAGTCGCCGACTGGGAACCGGAGTTCGACGACGAGTCGGTCTATCTGAGCGTCGATATCGACGCCGCGGACCCGGCGTTCGCACCCGGAACCGGGACCAAAGAGCCGTTCGGTCTCACCTCGCGTGAGATGCGCGACGTGGTTCGGGCGGTCGCCTCTCACGCAGACGGGTTCGATGTCGTCGAAGTCAACGACCGCGACGACGGGCAATCGGCGTCGTTGGCGGCGAAACTACTCAGAGAGTTCGTCTTTTCGCACGCCGACGCGGCCGACTGAGTCCGCACCTGCACTCGGTCGGTCGTCGGGTCGGCCGCGTCCCGTTTCTTACAAGTTGCCGAATCACGACTGGCCAGTATGCACCTCTCCGATATCGTCTCCGAGTTCGACGAGACGCTCGCAACCGCCGACTTCGCCGACGTGGACGCCAGCGCGAACGGGTTGCAGGTCGGTCCCGACGATAAATCCGTCGAGACGGTCGCGTTCGCCGTCGATGCCGCGGACGCGACTATCGACGCCGCCATCGACGCCGATGCCGATCTACTCGTCACGCATCACGGACTCGTCTGGGGCGGTCTCGACCGCCTGACCGGGCGGAACTTCTCCCGCGTCGAACCGCTGATTCGCAACGACCTCTCGCTCTACGTCTCGCACCTCCCGCTCGACGGGCACCAAACGGTCGGCAACGCGGCGGGTGTCGCCGACCGCCTCGGTCTCGTGGACCGCGCGCCGTTCGGGGAAATCGGTCCGATTCACATCGGGCAGGCCGGGACCTTCGAGTCGCCGAAGACGACCGACGAAGTGCGAGCCACGCTCGATTCCTTCGACGGCAACGAGGGGACGAACGTACTGGACTTCGGTCCCGACGAACTCTCGGAGGTCGCCATCGTCACCGGTTCGGGTGTAGATTGGCTCGACGAAGCCATCGACCGCGGCGTCGATGCGCTCGTCACCGGTGAAGGAAAACAAAAGGTGTACCACGAAGCGCGTGAAGCCGGCATTTCGGTCTTCCTCGCCGGACACTACGCGACCGAGACGTTCGGCGTTCGGAGCCTCCAAGAACTCGCAGACGAGATGGGACTGGACACCGAGTACATCAGCCACCCGACCGGGCTATAGCGCACCGCCAACGACGAACCTCGCAGTGAAACCGGACTCCGGCTCACGATTGGCGCGTTTGCAAGCCGCAACGAATGCAAACAAGCGCCGGGCGCACTGCGAGCGGCGGAACGGCGAAAGAGACCCCGGAAATACAGCCACACACCGCCGAACGACAGAGCACCAGCGTACACCCTCACCAGACCGGGGCGTTCAAACACTCGGCCGTCGCACACCATCCCATGAGCGACCACGAGGAGACCGCGGGTGGCCACAAGGAGACTGCGGACGACCACGAGGTGGCAGAAAGCGACCACGAAGCAGACGAGGGCGGCTACGAGATGCCGCACCGAGAGGAGTTTCAACACGACCCGTTGGGCCACGCCGAGGTGCACGGCGGCATGACCGTCGGCGAACTCGTCGAACAGTACGGCCACGCGGGAATCGGCGCGGCCGACGTTCACGAAGCGGCCGACATCTACGCCGAGATGCTGGCCGACGAGGACTGCACTGTCTTCATGTCGCTCGCCGGTGCGATGGTCCCGGCCGGAATGCGCAAAGTCGTCTCCGACCTCATCCGCGACGGCTACGTTGACGCGCTCGTGACGACGGGTGCGAACCTGACCCACGATGCTATCGAGGCAATCGGCGGCAAGCACCACCACGGTCAGGCACATCCGGACCCGTCCAGCTCTCACTCGAACGGCTCGCGGGAACACGCCGCCGGGCACCACGACGAAAAGACGAACCGAGAGCACGACGAGACCCTTCGGGACGAAGAGGTCGACCGCATCTACAACGTCTACCTCCCACAGGAGTACTTCGCGCTGTTCGAGTCACACCTTCGAGACGAGGTCTTCCCGCCACTCGAAGAAGAGGGACTCGTCAGCATCGAACGACTCTGCCGCGAACTCGGCCGCGCCAACAGCGAGGTCAACGAGCGTGAGGGAATCGAAGAGGACGCCGGCGTCGCCGCCGCGGCCTACGAATCCGACGTACCCATCTACTGCCCGGCAGTACAAGACTCCGTGCTCGGCCTGCAGGCGTGGATGTACTCCCAGACCTCGTCGTTCTCGCTTGACGCCCTCTCGGACATGACGCCGCTTACGGACCTCGCGTACGACGCCGACAAAGCCGGCTGTCTCCTCGTCGGCGGTGGCGTCCCGAAGAACTTCACGCTCCAGACGATGCTCGTCACGCCCGGCGCGTACGACTACGGCGTACAGATTACGATGGACCCCGCGGCGACCGGCGGGCTCTCCGGTGCGACCCTCGACGAGGCTCGTTCGTGGGGGAAACTGGAGAAAGACGCCCGAAACACGACGGTCCTCGGCGATGCGACGATTATGCTCCCGCTTTTGGTCGCCGCCGCACGCGAGCGACTCGACTGAGCCGTTTTCGAAGTCGATACCGATAGATTCAGAATGTTACCTGTTTCGGCCCAAAAGAAGCACGCTTTCTCAGTGGCGAGAACCGAACGCCAACAGCTAACAGTTTCGACCCCCATCGTCGGGTGCATGAGTGAACCGCCGCTCGGGTCGGTTATCGGCGACTGCTCCGATGTCGAACTCGCGGCCATCTTGGAGCGAATCTGGACGGCGCGAGGCTACGAGACGCGAGTCAGGCTTCACGGCCCGGACGTCGAGGTCGAAGCCAAAGGCGAGACGCCAGGCGGCGCGTATCGGACGGTCCGCATCTGGATTACGTCAACCAGAACTATCACCGCAGACATGACGAGCGCGTTCGTCAGGCACTGCACGCGCGCCGGTACCGAGCCGTACGTAGCCACGGTCGGCCGTGGCCGACTCGGAGACGACGCACACCAACCGAAGCTGGTCGCACTCACCGCCTCGGCCGTCGCCGTCGAAGTCCGCGAAACCGGCGTCGAATCCTTCGTTCGAGAGCTTGCGAACGAAGACGACGAGCAGGTCGTGATGAACAGGCTCGTCGAGCGCGTCACCGACGAAGACGACAGAACCCTTCTCGGGAAGCGCAACGAGAATGGCCGAGCCGACGACGGTGGTATCTCTCGCCGCGCGGCGCTCGCAGGCATCGGCACGCTCGCTACTGGCGGGGCAGTGGCGTACGTCGCTATCGACCGGGGGCTGGTCTCCCTGCCGACGGTCGAGTGGTCGATGCCGACGCCGCAACCGCTCTCCGACGACACAGCGTTGCCAAACAAGACGACGACACCGAGGACACCCGCAAACGCGACGACGATTCCCTACGACGACCTCAAGGCAGAACCCACAACGTACACCGGAACAGCCGTCACGTACACCGGCCGCGTCGAACAGACGATAGAACGGGCTGAGACGCGGTTTGCGACTATCGCCGTCGAAGATTCGACGGGTCGGCTTCGCGGCGACGTCGTCGCCCGCTGGCCCGCGGGGACGTTCTTCGACAGCGAGACCGGCTTTCGACTGCTCGACACCGAGCGCGTCAGAATTTGGGGTGTCGTCTCGGGCGAAGGGTCGCTCGCCAACTCTGACGCGCGACAGTACCCGCAAATCGATGTCTCGGTGTTGGAAACGGCGTGACTAACTCAGTAGAGACCGATGGTGATTACTCGGTTGCGGGCCGATACCGGGATGGCCGATGACGACGGCACCGTTCCGAACCGAACTAGGCACTCGGTGATGCGGAGCCCTATGAGTGCCGAGGCCATTCATACCGACCCCAGACGATACTAAAAGCCCGAACTGACGTTCTGCTTCGAGCGGTCCGTACGCACCGAGGAGCGTCGAATCCGCCCGGACCGACGCATACACACGTTCGGCCCACTCGCGGGCGATAGGCGGCCCGGTATCGACAAACACCTCCATCATGCCCGTCGATTCGTCGTAGCCGCCGATTCCAACACGGTCGTCGAAGAGCGCAAGTCCGTACGGGAGGTCGTCGCGGGTCCGAAGCGTCAGGTGGCCGCTTTCGACCGCTTCAGTTGCTTTCTCCGGATAGGTATCGAACAGCGTCTCGGCGATGTGCGGCAGGTAGATAATCTCGGTTTCGGTGCCCTCGAAGACGTGCTTCGAGAGTGTTGATGCTTCAAGCGAGGTGATGTGTCGGAAACGTGACGGCGTGCGTTGGGTGGGAATCGCGTTCGGTGACGCTGGTGACGAAGCCGACGTGACCGATGCGACCGACGCGCCGCTTTCACAGAGCGAATCACTTTTCCGCCGATTGGTAAAACGGACGCTATGCAACAGCTCAAACAGTCCCTGCACGACGCGCCCATCATCGACAAAGACGGCTACCACTACCTCGTTCACCCGATTAGCAACGGCGTGCCGATGCTCGACCCCGAACTGCTTCGAGAGGTTGTCGTCGGCATCGCTCGCGCGGCCGACCTCGACGTGGACAAAATCGTCGCTCCGGAGGCGATGGGCATCCACATCGCCACGGCGCTCTCCTTACAGACGGATATCCCGCTCGTCGTCATCCGCAAGCGCGAATACGGTCTGGACGGAGAAGTCGCGCTCCATCAAACAACCGGCTACTCCGAATCTGAGATGTACATCAACGATATCGAAGCGGGCGACCGCGTGCTCGTCGTCGATGACCTCCTTTCGACCGGCGGCACACTCGCGGCCATCTGCGACGCACTCGACGACATCGGTGCGGATATCTCCGATATCGTCGTCGCCATCCGAAAGGTCGGCGAGACCGCCCTCGACGACACCGACTACGAGGCAACGAGTCTCATCGACATCAGCGTCGAGGACTTCGAAGTGACGATTCACTGATTGACCTGCGAACACGGTGGTCAGTTCGTCAGCTCAGCAACGTACTGACTCACCGGCTCAGTAACTCACCGACTCGATATCCGTCAGTCCATCGTTCGTCGTTCGTCGGCCTGCTCGGGTTCGTTCTATTTCACTTGGGTTCGCTCTGTCTCTGTCCGCACACGCACCCAGTTGTGACAGCTATACTACCGTTATCTGCCGAGCCGGGTCGCACGCCGGGGTTCTGAGGGTGTGGAAGCGACAAAATATGCATGAATTTGAATATAGTTACCAGTAAGAACACCAAAAATACGCTCGAACGCGAAACTATTATTTACAACACCCCGCTGGTGGGGAGTATAGATGTCAGCCGACGAGAGCGGGGAAATCGACCTCGAATACGAACTCGACGACCGGCCGCCGTGGCTGGAGTCGATTCTTTTGGGGATACAGCACGTTTCGGTGATGATTGTGCCGGCGACCGCGGTCGCGTTCATCGTCGCGGGTGAAGTCGGTCTCGATGCGGCGAACACGGCCTACATCGTCCAGATGGTGCTCCTGTTTTCGGGGCTGGCGACCGTCGTACAGTCCTACACTGTCGGACCGGTCGGGTCTCGACTCCCCATCGTGATGGGAACGAGTTTCACCTTCGTCGGCGCGGCGGCGACGATTGGCGACACCTACGGTTTGAGCGCGGTTTTCGGCGCGGTGCTCGTCACCGGATTCGTCGTCGAGGGACTCATCGGCTGGCAGTTCAAACGCATCAAATCCTTCTTCCCGCCGCTCGTGACCGGATTAGTCGTCGCCATCATCGGTCTCTATCTCGTCCCCGTCGGGATGGATTACTCGGCTGGCGGAGTCGGTGCGGCCGACTACGGTGCGGTCTACAACATCGGTCTCGCGGCGCTCGTCCTCGGCGTCGCAATCGCGCTCAACCTCTTTACGACGGGCGTCACGCGCCTCCTGAGCACGCTCGCCGGCATCGCGGTCGGCTACGTCGCCGCCATCCCGCTCGGCGTCGTCGATTGGGGACCGGTCGCCACCGCCGCGTGGTTCGCAATCCCACACCCCGGCGCGTTCGGCCTGTCGTTCGAACCGGTTCCTATCGTCACGTTTGCCTTCCTCTTTTTGGTGTCCGCGATGGAGACCGTCGGCGACATGTCGGGCATCACGGCCGCGGAGGGACGCAACCCGACCGACGAGGAGTTCCGCGGTGGCTTGTTGACGGACGGACTGCTGAGTTCGCTCGCATCGGTCTTCGGTGCGTTCCCCGTCACGTCGTTCTCGCAGAACGTGGGTATCGTCAACTTCACGGGCGTCATGAGCCGCCACGTGGTCGGCATCGCCGGGGTTATCCTCGCAATCTTGGGTCTCAGCCCCAAAGTCGGCGCGGCTGTCACGACGATTCCGAGCGCCGTCTTCGGCGGGGCTGTCGTCCTGATGGCCGGGATGGTCGCCGCGAGCGGCGTACGCCTCATTTTCGTCCATACGACGCTCGACCGCCGGAACATGGTCGTCGCCGCGGCCTCCCTCGGTCTCGGTCTCGGCGTCGCCACGACACCCGAAGCGCTGAACGGGCTTCCGACGGCGGCTCAGACGTTCTTCGGCCAGCCGGTCATCATCACTGCACTCACGGCGCTCGTGCTCAACACGTTTGCGCCGGGCGAACAGAGTCCGCTTTTCGACCCCACCAACGAAGGAACGCTCGCCGACTCGACCGAGCAAGCCGCCGTTTCCGACGACTGACGACCGATACCAACACGGTGAGAACGCCGTCGGGGGCGAATTCTCAGAAGGCGGTGATTCTACCGTCTTATGGAAATCTTCACGATATACCAGACAGTTACTGTTGTATCGTTCACCCCATTTTAGCGCCACCTGTCAATCCATCGAACGAGAAGCTAGTTGACCAATGAATTAATTTCTATCCGTGACATTGTGTCTACCCTAGATGAGCGAACAGCGGGTCAAATTCAACGGAGATACGAGGGTCTTGTATCGAAAGGCGGTGCGAACGCCACTGCCGGACGAAGACGCCGAGCGGGTGTTCCACGAGAATATGATGAACGTCGCGGACTCCCAAGAGCGGAAAGCGGAGATGCTCGCGGACCCCGATATTCCTCTGCTCGAAGCCTACGAGAAACAACACGAACGCATCGCCGAGAGCTACAGGCGCCGCTGCCGCCACATCGCGGGTGAAGAGTACGAGCGAATCGCACTGGAGTACAGTCGCGGCGAGCGAAACGACCGACTCGGTGCACTGACTGCGTACTATTTCGAGGGACTATGGCGGATGGAACAGCGCATCAGCGTCACCGACATGCTGTTTTTCCCCATCATTCTCCGCTACCCCGATAGCTTCACCGTCAACATTCGCTTTACGAGCGGTTTTGCCACGAACGGGTCGGTACTGTACGAATCGCCGGAGCACGCGCCCGAATCCCTCGAAGGCGAGTACGCTGACCGGTACTACAATGACAGCCTCTACTCGCAAAAGGAGGCGGCAGAACAGATTAGGGCCACCTCACAGATTATCCGCGAGGAGTTTCTCAGCCCGGACGAGGCCTCGTTCGAAGAGCGCAAGTACGGTGGCATCGTCACCGGCGGCGGCAAGAAAGGGTCCGTGTTCTCCTCGATGCTCAAGCGCGTCGAACCCGACCCCGACCGGTTTTCGGAACCGGCGACCGAACCGATGCTCGTCGAAGAAGGAAACGAAGCAAAGCGCACCGAACACGAACTCCTTCCGGACGACGCAATCGTCCTGTAGGCACCGACGCCGACGACGCCGAACTGCGAGCGACGTCTAACCGCGCCTGTATCTACGACTTTGTGCCGACCCGTTCTGCGAGCGGCGTGTCTCTCTTTTCGGTCGCGGCACGTGACTCGCGTTCACTACTACGTGTGCTGTCACCCTCGGCCGCCACGTCGAATCGGTCGAGTGCGACTTGCAAGTCGCTGGCGCGGTCGGCGAGTCTCTCGACGCGGTCGGACACCTCGGCGAGAGCGTCAGTCTGTGCTTCCGTCGCGGTCACGGCGTCGCGCGCGCCGACGCTGGTTCGGTCGCTAATCTCCGATACGTCTTCGACCATCGAGACGACTTCGGTCGTGGCTCCGGCTTGCTGTTCTGTAGCCCGGCGAATCTCCTGTATCCCATCGGCGGTGTCTTCGACGTCGTCAACGATGGTGTCGATGGCGGCCATCGCTTCCTCGATGGTTTCGGAGCCTTCGCCGACCCGTGTCCGCGTCTGTCGGATGTCAGCGGCGGTCGCTTCGGTCCGGTCTCGGACCCGTTCGATGGACGCGCTGATCTGTCCGGTCGCGTCCTGTGTCTCCTCGGCGAGTTGCTGTACCTCGTCGGCGACGACGGCGAAGCCATCGCCGAACTCGCCGGCATGCGCGGCCTCGATGGAGGCGTTGAGCGCGAGGATGTGCGTTTGCGAGGCGATTTCGTCGATGAAGTCCACGACGGACTCGATATCGGCGATAGCGGATTCGAGTTCGCGGACCTGCTCGACCGTGTTCTTGGTCGCCACCTCGATGGCTCGAAGCTCCGAAATCGCGTTTTCGGCCGCATCACGGCCGCGCTCGCCGCGATTCGTGGCCGCCTCCGCGTTGGCCGCGACGTCCGACGCGGAGGCGTTTACCTGCTGAATCGCCGCCGAGAAGTCGCTCATTCGCTCGGTCACGTCGTCGAGGTGTTCGTCCTGTTCGACGACGTCGTCGAGGATGTCGGTCATCGATTCTGAGACCGCGTGGCTGGCCTCGTTCGCGTCGCCGACGCTGGCGCTCGTCGCGTCGCTCGATTCGGCCACTGCCTCGCTGAAGGTCTGTGCGTCGGCGATGACCGTCGCAAGTTCGTCCATCGTTCGGTTGTACGTGCGGGCGATGTCGGCCATCGCATCACTCTCCGAATCGGGGTTCATCCGGCAGGTGAGGTCGCCGTCGGCACACCGCTCCATGACGGCTCGGTACTCCTCGGCTTGCGCTTCGAGGTGGTCGTTGAGGGCTTCTGCGGTTTCGAGACTCTCTTTCAGCGATTCGCGCATCTCGTCGAACGAGGCGTAGAGCGTCCCGAACTCGTCGATTCGGTCGGTTTCGAGGTCAACACCGAGGTCGCCGTCAGCCATCTCGGTCGCGCGGTCGGTCAACTCGCCGAGAGTTCGAGTCGTTCGGCGACCGAGCACGGCGGCGACGACGCCGAGCGAACCGAGCGCGGCGAGAATCGTCACGAGTAACCCGCCGCCGACACTGTCGCGGACGCTGTAGGCGGTCGCAGTGGGAACCGCAGTGGAGAGCGTCCAATCGACGCCTTCGACGGGAGTGTACGCGACGACTCGTTCATCCGTCTGGTCGAAAGCGGTTCCGTTCGTGAGCGCGTTCGTGTCGTGACCGGGGACGCTCTCGTTCGCCGACGTCGAGATGATTGCCGTGCCATCGGTTCCGTAGAGCGTCGTCTGACTGCCGGCCATCGTCTGTTCCGTCTCGGTGATGCGCGCCGGGAGACTGACGGTCACGAGCACGACCGATTCGGCGTTCTCCGGGGGCTTGCTCGCCAGCACGAACGACGGTTCGTCGGTGACCGGTGACTGGAATGTCTCTGAAGAGACGTACACCTGATTCGGTTCGGGGTTGACGTGCTGTTCGATGTCGCTCCACGGGAGACCGGCCTCCGCGGCAGTCTCTCCTTCGAGCGAACTCGCGGTGCTTTGGTCGATTTCGCCGGTTGCGAGGCTGACGTAGTGAATCGCCGTCAGGTCTTCCTGTCCGAGTTCCGCGCTTCGCTGAAAGAGATAACTGCTCGCGGCCTGCGAGTTTCCGAGTTGAAACTGCCACGCCGACGAGGTCGAACGCGTCTCCATGCGCTTGCTGTCGATCCACGACTCGATACCGTCGGCTTGGAGCGCCGCGGTCGAGGTGAGCTGTTGTTCGACCTGGCTGTCGAGCGACGAGTGGACCGAAGTGTACGTGACAGCCCCGATACCGGCCATCAAGAGCATCGCAACGAGCGTCGCGGCGAAGAATTTCCGGGCGTACGTTCGTCGAAGCGACTGCGGGACCGCCGAACCCGCGCGCTGTGAGATTCGGTCGGTAAGTCCGCGTAACGACACGTCAAAAATCGAATCTCGAAAGCGCGACCAGCGTTCTCCCATCACCACCGCGTTTCTTTTCACTTGTGATAAATTCAAATGATATATAGATATTTGAGAAGACTGTTCTCACGGATATTCTATATCGAATCGAAATCGGGGTCGAATTGGTTGAGAACCGAGATATACACTATTTCGTCCATAGACAGACTGATACGAGAGAATAAAAGACGAGACAGATGGGGAAATCCTGGGTAACGTGTCTACAAAGGTGCGCTCTCGAAGGGGTATTTTGGACGGGTTCACCGTCTGATAGTACATCCATATATAGTCTCAAGACAGAGAATATCAAAAAAGCGCCCCCGCCGTAACGATATAAGTAGTTCACGGGCAAACGCGGCGTATGGGAAGTCACGCGTCCGACCCGCACGGTGGAACCACGCGGGACGTGGTTCGATTCTATCTTCTCGACCACCAGACGGTCGTCGGAAAGGTGCTCGATATCGCGCTCCTCGTGCTCAATCTCGTGTTCGTGGGCGTGTACGTCGCCGAAACGTATCCTGTTTCTGCGGCACTCCAGTCGCTTCTCTGGACGGTTGAAGCCAGTGTCTCGGTCGTGTTCCTCGCTGAGTATCTGCTTCGCGTGTACGGAGCGCGGAGCCGCAGAGACGAGATACTCGATTTCTACTCGGTCGTGGACGTGCTCGCAATCGTCCCGACACTCGCAGTGTTTGTCTTTCCCGCCTCGGCGACCCTGACAAACATCGGGTTTTTGCGCGCGATTCGCGTGGTTCGCGTGCTTCGGTTCTACCGGTTTACGCGGGACGAAGAGTTCTTTTTCGGGACCGTCTCGGTCGGGACGCTCCGCGTGATGAAGTTGTTCTTGACGGTGTTGACCATCTTCTTCGTCACCGCGGGGGTGTTCTACTCGTTCGAACACGACGTGAACTCCGCTATCGACACGTTCGGTGACGCGTTTTACTTCGTCGTGGTCGCGCTCTCGACGGTCGGTTTCGGCGATATCGTCCCTGTCACACAACCCGGCCGCTGGGTCACAGTCACGGCGATTTTAGCGAGCATTATCCTCATCCCGTGGCAAGCGAGTAAAATCGTCAAAGAGTGGGGTCACAGAGACAAGGTGAACGTCGTCTGTGAGAACTGCGGATTCGCGTACCACGACCGCGACGCGTCCCACTGCAAGTCCTGCGGCCACGTCATCTACCAAGAGTACGATTCCCGTGAGTGAGCGCCGAACGGGCGGGGATTAGACAGCCAATCAGTTAGTCATGAACATTTATTATAGATAGAGCTGAACTGCCGAGTACACGTGTCGGTCGCACGCATCCATCGCTGACTACGCCGCAGTAGTCACCCGCGAAAACAGCCTTCGACCGACCACTATCCACCCGTGAGCACGAATCCACGCCCGACGTACGAACCGCAACGCCGCTCGACACGACAACAGACAGCGCCATCGAACGAATCCGGAGAAGCAAGCAACGCCACCGCAGTCGCCGAAGTGGTAAAAGCCGCCGAGGCATCGGAGACCATCGGGACCCCAGAGTCTGAGACCACCGGTTCGTGGGTCGCGCGGTGTCAACGCCAGTTTGACACGTCTGGTACCGAACGGATACATAACCTCGTAGACCGAGAGAATCAGGCAATACCGCAGATGGAACGGGACGCAACGGGGTCGGACTGACTCAGAGAGACTGCGTTCCCGAACTCGGCCCGTCCGCTTGGAGCGTACGCTTCCTCCCAGTCGTGTTGTGTCCACAGAGACACGTCGCTTGAAGTGGGTGGCAAACCCACACATCGTCGATGAGAGTCGCACGGATTCGAACCGACGACGGAGTAGTATCCGGGTCGTACGACGATGGTATCGTCACGGTTGGCATCGAACAGTACGAAGTCGGCGACGACGCCGAGTTGCTCGCGCCCTGCGGGCCGTCCGCGCTCTACTGTGTCGGGCGGAACTACGCGGCGACACTCGACCAGATGGACTACGACGTTCCCGACCGGCCGGACTGGTTCATCAAGCCGCCCGTCTCGGTGCTCGACCCCGGCGCGCCGATCGAATATCCCGACTGGACCGACGAGTTGACCTACGCCGGCGAGTTGGCGGCCGTCATCGACCGCGAATGTTCGGACGTGGCCGAGACCGACGTGCCGGACGTCGTCCGTGGCTACACGATTTTGAACGACCTCGACGCCCTCGACCAACCGGGTCGAACTGCGCGAAAGGCGTTCGACGGCTCTGGGCCGCTCGGACCGTGGATAGAAACCGACATCGACCCGACCGACCTCGACATGACGACGCACGTCGGCGGCGAGTTACGACAGGAGGCGAACACCGGACAGATGCTCTTTTCGCCCGCCGAGGTCGTCTCGTTCCTCTCCGAGCGCTACACCTTCCAGCCCGGCGACGTCGTTTCGTTTGGGAGTCCGGCGAACCCCGGAGTGGTCGAACCGGGCGACGAAGTAGCAGTCTGGTACGAAGGTATCGGGACGCTCACGAACCGGGTCGTCTCGGAACGGTAAGTGCGGGCTAACAAACCACCGGTCAGCCGACTCAGTTCAGCGTGTCAACTTCGTCCGCGAGGTCACTCGGTTCATCCACCGGCCCGTTGACGAACAGACCGTGGCTCATCACGACGGCCGCGAGGAAGCTGAATCCGACGACCGACGTCGTCGGGGCTACCGCGGTGAACTGTCCGACGAGGACGCCGGCGACGAGGCTTCCGAAGATACCGACGAGCACGAGATCGTAGTACTGCCACGTATAGCCCATACGTGCCGTTACGTGGCCAGCGACGAAGTGCTGGCGTTCCGTTCCGACGACTCGACTCACGAAACAAACGTGTCGAGGTCGCGGGCGCGGGAAGAACGGTCACGGAACGGCTATACGTCGTCAGACACTCGAACGCCTATGGAGTATCAGACTGCGCTCGACCGAGCGCTCGACGTCCTTCCGGAACGAAATGTGGAACAAGAACGCCTGACGATTCCCGACCCCGCGGGCGAGACCGACGGCGCGTTCACGCGCCTCACCAATCTCGGTGAAATCGCGGACGCGCTCTCGCGGACCCCCACACACCTTCACAGTGCCATCCAGCGGACGCTCGGGACGAGCGGCCAACTGGAAGACGACCGCGCGCGCTACAGCGGGTCGTTTTCCATCAACGACTTCGAAGAGGCAATCGACGGCTACGTCGAAGAGTACGTCATCTGTTCGGAGTGTGGCCTGCCGGACACGCGTCTCGTGACCGAAGACGGCGTTGACATGCTTCGCTGTGAGGCCTGTGGTGCCTTCCGCCCGGTCCAAAAGCGCTCCAGCGTGAGCAACAAGCGCCAGCGCGAAGCCGTCGAAGAAGGCCGCACCTACGAGGTCGAAATCACCGGGACCGGCCGCAAAGGCGACGGCGTCGCACAACGTGGCAAGTACACTATCTTCGTCCCCGGTGCGCAGGAAGGACAGACCGTCCGTGTCTACATCAAGAACACGAGCGGCTCGCTCGCGTTCGCACGTCTCGCCTAAGACGGACGTCTCTCAATCTACTTTCGTGGCTGTCGTGACCGGCTACGCGGCTTCGACGTGGCCGAGAACCGAAGCACAGTCTCATATTCTCACTCTCGTCGTCGCCCGAGTGACGACCAGACACCAGCGGTCCTACTCGTCGCTCTCGCCGGCGTCGCCACTGTCGCCGCGGCACAGTCCGCGGAGACCGACGAGCGCGAGACCGAGGAATACGGCACCCTCGACTCGCGCCGCGGTCGTGACCCACGGCTTTACCGTCATCTCCTCGCCGTCTTCGTAGGCGAGGCGCGTCAGCACGGCGATAAGCCGCTCGGGAAACAGCAGTTCGACGAGACCGAACAGAGCGAACAGTGCTCGAATCATACGCGTCGATAGGGCCGCACGGGGTGAAAATCTGCTGTCGGTTCCTACCGAACGGGACTCGGATTCTCCCGCGGAACACGGCGCTCCAACGACTTCAGAACCACGACAGCAGACACGATAGCCACCGTGTCGCCGGAAGCGACACAGACGTCGAACTCCCCGCAGAGCGACAACACTCATTCTGTCTGATGGTCTACTATAGACCATGAAAGTCCATCTCGAAGATGGGACGCGATTCGACTGTGGTGGGTACAAGGCGCTCGACTCGGGCGGTGTCGTCCTCACTGCCGACGCGAAACGAAAGCAGGTCATCGGCTACGTACCAGCAGACCAATTGGTCTACATTCTCCCCGAAGACGTCGCGGCCGAACGCGACGACGAGACACCGGCGAACGACGAGGTCCGAACCGACGGCGAGTCAGAGTCTGACGCAGATGCCGACAACACGGAGGCGGGCGAAACCGAAGTCGGCTCGGACGCTGACGAACCTGACTCTGGCGCTGACGAATCCGACTCTAACGCTGACGCATCCGACTTCGACAATAATGAACCCGACTCCGACGACACCACCGTGGACGAGACGACGGTCGCCGCCGGCATCGAACCCGAACCGAACGGCGTGACGGCCGTCGCCGAATCGACCGACGACGACCACGCGGCGGACACAGACCGCGCACACGACGCCGGCCACACCCACGAGGACGTGGTGCAACGAATCGAGACGCTCGAAGGCCGAGTCGATGGACTCGACGGCCGGGTGGATGCGATGACGGAGCAACTCGCGGACATCGCCTCGGGAGTCGAGGCCGCGTCTTCGGAGACCGAAGAGACACTCGACCCGGAGGACGTGCGAAACATCCGGGGTATCGGCGAGGCGTATGCCACACGGCTCAGAGCGGCGGGACTCGACACGGTGTCCGCGCTTCGTGCGGCGACCGCAGACGAAATCGCGGCGGCGGTGGCGGTCTCCGAGCGACGCGTCTCAGACTGGAAACGCCGTGCCGACTCGCACGTCGAACAGGCCGCGTCGAGCGAGACGACCGACGCCGACGCCGACACTGACGCCAACGCAGACACCGACCCGCAGGAAGATACCGAGTAGTTCCCATCGGTCGGGAACTGGCAAAGAGAGTGATAGGCCCTCGGGTCTAATACCAACCTGATGTACGATACCATCCTCGTGCCAATCGACGGAAGCGACTCGATGATGCCTGTCGTCGAAGACGCCGCTACGCTCGCGGCCGAGCGTGACGCATCCGTCCACCTCCTCTACGTACTCGACAAACGAGCCTTCCTGACGCTTGCTGACGACCGACTCGACGAAGTGTACGAGGAACTCGAAACACAGGGAACGGCCGCGCTCGAATCGGCCGCAGAGACCATGGCTGACCACGGTGTCACGGCAGAAACCGCGCTCCGCCGTGGCGACCCGGCAACCGAGATTCTCGCGTTCGCCAGCGATATCGACGCCGACCTCATCTCGATGGGAACCCACGCCCGATTCGAGGACAACATCCTCGGCAGTGTCTCGCGGTCCGTCGTCGTCGAATCGGACATCCCGGTGCTGACGACGCCGATACAGACGCGCTAAACGCGACCGGTCACGAACCGCACGCAGTCATTTTCTGAAGCGGTCTACAGAACCCCGCACGCGGACCACACTATCCCGAACACGTACAGCTCCGCACGCGCTCCACACGTTCCTTCGAACAGTCCAGCGACGAAATCCGAGGTGAGCGCGTCGCTACAGTCGAAGCAGTAACAAGACGAATCCGAACAGCGTCGATGCGACGCTGATGAGCAGGAGTCCGCCGCTCATCACGAGCGTGTTCCCCCCGACCGTCGGGGACGTTCCGGTCGCGGCGACGTTCATCACCGACAATCCAGACAGGAAGTCTGACGCGGGCGCGAGGACCGCGAGACAAAAGACGGTGAGTCCGACGAACACGAGCAGATACGGCGTGAACGACGGGGTTCGTCTATAGGGAGTGTGGTTGCGAGTGGGGTAACCGCGGGACATACACCGGTGTACGCCACCAGCATAGTTTGGTACATGTTGACTACTCTCCAACAAGTGTCGTTACAGTGCTCCTACCGGCTGAAAACCGTCGTTGTCGGCGACTCGACTCGGACAGCCGACCTCGGCGTCTGTGGCCGCCGTTCGTGCCAGTTACGAGCTACCTATCCACCGCTGTGTGCCTGTTTAGCCGCAGTATATCGCTGTCTGGCCCCGTCGTCGCGGGGTGGTCTCGGGTTCGGTTCGGCTTTGGGTTCGGCTTTGGGTTCGGCTTCGCGTTCGCGTTACTGCGCGTCGCCGTCCGTCTCCTCGTCTTCGTCCGGTTCGAAGTCGAGGGCGACGGAGTTGATACAGAAGCGCTTGCCTGTCGGTTCCGGGCCGTCGTCGAAGACGTGTCCGAGGTGGCCGTCACAGGTCGAACAGACGACCTCGGTACGGTCCATGCCGTGGCTCAGGTCGCGGCGGAGTTCGATGTTCGAGTCCTCAGCGGCGTAGAAACTCGGCCACCCACAGTGAGAGCCGTACTTCGTCTCAGAGGTGAACAGCTCGGTTTCACACCCGGCACACCGATAGACGCCGTCGTCGCTTCGGTCAACGTGTTCGCCGGAGAACCGTGGTTCGGTCCCCTGCTCGCGGAGGACGCGGTACGCCTCGTCGGAGAGTCGTTCTCGCCACTCGGACTCCGAGAGACTGAAACTACTGTCGCTCATGCGCGAGTACAAGTGCTCCGCGCAGAAAGGCACGTCGGCTACAGCGGCGTTTGTCGGTATATCGGCCATAGTGCCGCAGATGTATCAGCCACAGCGGTGTTTGTCGGTCTCCGCCCGCGCCCGTCGTCGAGGCGGGACGAACCTACCCGCGGCGGAGGAATTCGGGCAATCTAATCCGAGAGAAATCGTCGGACCGGCCGTCGAGTACTTCGACCCGGCCGATGGCCTTCGGGACGCCCTGTCTGTCCGTGGGTTTCTGCATCCCGACGTCGGCGCGTCCGGTCGTCGCCGGAGTCGTCTGCTCGTCAACGAGCGCTTCCCACACGTCCTGTTTCGAGTCGTACTCGGCCCTGTTGCGCGCGACCCGCTGTTTTCCTTCCTCGAACGCGAGTTGGAGGACGCTTCGGCCGTACGCGGTCGCCGCCTGTCGGCGAATGCGCTCAAACTCTCCTCGGTTCGGATGGCCGAGCGCGCTGGAGACGCCGAGTGCGTACATCCGGCGGATGGCCTCTTCGTCCGAAATCGTCCGCCAATCCGTTCCAAAGACGCGTTCGTACATGGTTCGTTATAGATCGACCTTCGAGCGTGGGTCAACGACTAATCCGTTGTCGGTGAAGTTGAGCGACCGTATATCACAGTCGATGTTCGTTCCACGCATCTTGATGACCTGAATACCGCGGGTCATTCCGGTCGCTTCGAGGTAGTTGTGGAAGAACACGACGCCGTGGGCGAGGAAATGCTCGTCGGAGTACGACGATGGGTCCGTCATCTCGGAGATGAGAAGTGTCGTCGCATCGCCCTGTTTGAGCGCCGTGAGGAACCGTGTCATCTCTTCAGAGCCGTTGGCGAAGAACAATCGGAGAAGCATCGTCGAGTCGATGACGAGGCGGTCTACCTGCCGGGAGTTGACGAAGGCGACGATTTTGTCCGTGAGGCTCTGGACGCTCGACGCGTTACCACCCTGTGAGAACTGATTGAGGATGTGTTTCCCCTTCGGACTCACGAGGTTGATGAAGCGAAAGCCCTCCGAACTCGCAAGCGCTTCGAACCCGAAGTCAAAACTCGACATATCGTTGATGAGTTCTTCTTCGGTTTCGTGCATGGTGATGTACATGCACTGCTCGCCGTTTCGAAGTCCCTCGGCGATATACTGTGCCGTGAACGTCGTCTTTCCACTCCCCGGCGGTCCGCTCAACACGTACAGGCGTCGTGGAAGGAAGCCACCCTGGATGAGTTCGTCGAACCCGCTTACCCCACTCGGAATCCGCATGTTCGGACACTCCGTGCGTCCTATTATAATCGTTCCGGGACCAGTCCCGAAATTGAGACTTTTATTGGGTCAGTTTCGGCGGCGACGGTTCATTCAGGAAACAGTTCGACTTCGGACTCGATACCATCGATGGCGTCCATATCGCTCTCGTCGAGTTCGAGTTCGACCGCCTCGGCGTTCGCCCGTAAATGGCTCTCGGTTGATGCTTTTGGGATAGGACACAGCCCTTTCGCGGCCACCCACGCGAGACTCACCGCTTCGGGCGTCGTGTCGTGTTTCTCCGCGACTGCAACGACCTCGGAAACATCGCGGACGCGTCCGCCGGCGAGCGGCGAGTACGCGACGACATCGTAACCGTATTGCTCGGCGTGGTCGAGCAGTTCGGGGCGCTGGAACAACGGGTGGTACTCCGTCTGGTGGGCGACGAGCGGCGCGTCGAGAGCGTCGAGCGCGTCGAGCGCGTCGTCCAATTCGGCGACGGTGAAGTTGCTCACGCCGACGGCGCGGGTGAGACCCTCGTCTACGAGTTCGTCGAACGCCGCGAGCGTCGATTCTGGGTCGTACGTCTCGATGGGCCGGTGGACGTACAGCAGGTCCACGTACGTCGTTCCCAATCGGTCGAGGCTCTCGCGGGTCGTCCGGAGTACGTCGTCCGGCGCGAGGCTGTCAGCCCACACTTTGGTTGCGAGAAACACGTCTTCTCGCGGGACGTCAGCGGCCGCGACGGCGTCGCCGACGACGCACTCGTTGTCGTAAATTTGGGCCGTATCGATGTGGCGATATCCCAACTCCAGCGCGGTCGTGACAGCGGTCGCTTCCTCGGGCGTATCGAGACCCATCGTCCCGAGACCGATTCGTGGAACGCTCATCGCGTCGAGTCGCCGCCTTCGAAATCGAGGTCGCCCGCGACCGGAACGCGGTCGATGTCGAGCAGGTCGTGAAGTCCGGCGATTTCGTGAGTCGGGTCGGCCGACAGCGTGTGGTCGGCGCGGTGACCGCGACGGATGAACGCCGAGTCGATGCCGGCCGCGTCCGCGGCGACGATGTCGCTGTCACTGTCGCCGACGAAAAGCGGCGTTTCGACGCCGAGGTCGGACATCGCGCGTTCGATGTAGTATGGCTCGGGCTTCTTTCTGTGGAGACTCGTCATCGATGGTTCGCGGCCGTAGGCCGTCCCGAACAGGTCGGTCGCGTCGAGGTGGTCGAGCACGTAGTCGATAGTCGCCTGCTGGTTGCTGGAGACGATACCCATCGGCGCGTCGATGTTGCGAATCGCGTCGAAGTCGTCGTACGGGACCTTCCGCCCGTCGCTGATGGCTTCCTGTTGGGCCGCGGCCGCGACCTCGTCGCGGACGCGGAACAGCGTTTCGGGGTCGAGGTCGTACGCGCCGGCGACCGCGTGAACGTCGTCGGGCGCGACGTGGATGACCATCTGCTCGACGTGGTCGGGGTCGGGGTCCGAGACGCCGAGTTCGTCGAAGGCGTCCCACGTCGCGTCGTGGAGCAAAGAGAGATCGACGAGCGTGGTCAACACGCCGTCGTGGTCGAAGATGACCGAATCGTACATACGCGGTGTCGGTCGTCGGGACGTGAATTGCTTTCGGCTCCGGCGATTCGTTTTCCGGCGGTCGGTGGTGTCTATCCCGCCGCGGTACGAGTCTTTTAGCGCCTCGAAGTCCACACGTTCAGACGATGCTGGCAGGACTCATTCGCAGGGTGGCGAGATGACACGCGACGTGTGCATCGTCGGGGCCGGTGCCGCGGGGGCTGGCGCGGCGTACGCGCTCCGCGAGACGAACTCGAACGTGACGATTCTCGAAAAGAGTCGCGGGGTGTGCGGACGCGCCGCGACGCGCCGAAAAAACGGCTGTCGGTACGACCACGGGGCGAACTACGTGAAAGATTACGACCGGCGGACCGAGCGTCTCGTCCGCGAACTGGGCGAAGACGGACTGGTCGATATCGAAGAACCCGTCTGGACGTTCGACGTCGACGGCGTCATCACCGAAGGCGACTCGCGCGACCAACACAAGTGGTCGTGGCGCGCAGGAATCACGCAACTGGCAAAACGACTGCTCGCGCGGACCAACGCGACCGTCCAACGCGAGACACGCGTCGCCGCCATCGACCACAACCCGGACACCGAATACTGGTCCGTCGTTGACGATTCCGGGACGCGACACGGCCCGTACGACGTCGTGTTGTTGACGCCGCCGGCTCCTCAGACGGCCGGTATCCTCACCGAGATGGGCTGGGGCGACCAGTGTATGGTCGCGCTCCGCGAGGCCATCGGAAGCGTCGAATACCGGTCGATTCGGACGGTCGTCCTCCACTACCCGTTCGAGCGCGACGACCCGTGGTACGCGCTCGTCAACACCGACAAAGAACACGATATCGGCTGGGTCGCACGCGAGGAGTGCAAAGACGGACACGTCCCCGACGGCGAGAGTCTGCTCGTCGTTCAACCGAGTCCCGAGTGGTCGGCCGCACACTACGACGACCCGCTCGCCTCGGCGGCCGACGAGGTCGGAGACATGGTCGCGGCCCTCCTCGACGATGACCGCCTCCGCGACCCCGACTGGGTGGACGACCAAGGCTGGCGGTACGCACTCCCAGAGGGCGTCGCAAATGGCGAAATCATCCGACGCGGGGAATCGCACGGACTCTACTTCGCTGGCGACTGGACGGTCGGCGAAGGGCGAGTTCACGCCGCCCTCTGGAGCGGTATCGAGACCGGAGAACGCATCGCATCGAACTGAGCCGGTGAGTCGAACGTCGACTCGAATCGGCACTGTTATTAGCTAGCACGAAACGGGCGTGTCTTTTTCGTCACCGGATACCAACAAGAGTGTGTGTCCACGCTGACTGTCCGTATCGACCCTCACGTCCACTCCGAAGGCTCGTACGACGCCCACGACCCGGTCGAGCTCATCTTGGAGCAGGCGGCCGAAATCGGGTTGGACGCCGTCGTCGTCACCGACCACGACGTGATAGACGAGTCCATCCGAGCGGCGCAACTTGCACCGATGTACGGTCTCGTCGGGATTCCAGGTGTCGAGATTTCGACCGCCGACGGCCACCTCCTCGCCCTCGGCGTCGATGAACTCCCTCCGCTCCGTCGCCCGCTCGACGAGACTGCTCGGTGGGTCCGCGAACGAGGCGGCGTCGCCATCGTCCCGCATCCGTTCCAACGGAGTCGTCACGGCGTCCGTCGGCGGCGACTCGGCCGGTACGACGACGCCGCCGGTGGTGACGCCTTCGACGCTATCGAGACGTATAACTCGTGGCTGTTCACCGGCTACAAGAACCGTCGTGCGCGCCGGTTCGCCGCGAAACGCCAGTACCCCGGCGTCGCCGGAAGCGATGCGCACAACGTCGGATACGTCGGCCGCGCCTACACCGAAATGGAGATTCCAGACGTGTCGCGGGCCGCGCTCTCGGCCGAGCACATCCTCGACGCCATCCGCGATGGCTCGACGCAGGTGCAGGGTCGGCGGACCCCGATTCCGACGAGCACGAAACATTACGCGGGTGCGGCGGGTCGCAAGTCCGCGTACTACGCCAAACAGGGCGCGCTGGGCAGTGCGATTCTCGCCAAGAAAGGCGCGTTCAAATCCGGGTACTACGCCAAAATTGGCGCGCTCAAAAGCGGGTCGCTCGCAAAGACCGGTGCCGTACAGGCCGCACGATTGCTTTACCGCGTCTCGCCGTTCTCACAGTAATTCCGCTCTGCCGCGCCCATGCTACGAAGTCGTTCCGAGCGATAGCGACGGCGTCAGCGACGACAGCAACAACAAAGCGACAGCGAGGTCGATGACGACAGCGTCAGCGACGACGGGCAGAAACCCGTCGCGGCCGCCGGGTCTCAGTTTCCGGAGCCGACCAGTTCCTCGTACTGCGCGCCGGTTTGTTTCAGTTTGTCAGTCGAGTAGAGACGTTCGTGCTCGAACGGGAGGTAGTCGCCGGCGAGTTCGTCGATTTTCTCGTCTACGGCGTCGGCGTCGCGGCCGTGAATCATGGTGAACAGGTTGTACGGCCAGTCTTGGTCGGGGCGGCGCGGACGGTGATAACAGAGCGTCACGTACGGCAGGCTTCCGACCTCTTCGCCGCGGTCGTCGAGTTCGTCGTCCGGCACGTTCCAGACGACCATGCAGTTGTTTCGAAAGCCGGTGACGATGTGGTTGACGACACAGCCGATGCGTTTGATACAGCCGTCGGCGAGGAGTCGCTCGATGGCCGAAACGACCGCGTCGATGTCGGCGTCGATGGCCTCGGCGACGTCGCGGTAGGGCGTCTTCGAGAGCGGGAAGCCGCCTTGAATCTCCACGAGCAGGCGGGCGTCGAGGTCCGTGAGGTCGCCCGTGGCGTTTTCGGAGATACGAGTCGCGCTCACCGCGGTCTCGTCGAGGCTTTCGCGGGCAAAGCGGTCGTCGTTCATGATGGGGAATTCGAGATCGATGTAGTAGTCGGTGAGCATCGGGAGGTTCAGCACCTCACACCCCGTTTTCTCCTCGATTTCCGAGAGGATGCGGTCGCGGGTCTCGCGGGACCCCGCGGTGACGACGAACCACATGTTCCACTCGTGGTCGCGGCGGTAGTTGTGGTTCACCTGCTGGTAGCCGTTGATTATCTCGGCGATGTCGTCGAATCGGTCGTCGGGTGCCGAGACGGCCGCAAGCGTCGAACTGCCGATAACCGGCGGGTTGAGAACGGGACCGAAACGGCGGAAGATGCCCGCATCGCGGAGTCGCCGCACGCGGGCGAGGGCGTCGTCCTCGTCGATACCTAACTCGCTGGCGACGACGCGGAACGGGCGTTCTTCGACCGGGAACCCGCTTTGATACCCGTCGATGAGTGCCGCGTCAACCTCGTCGAGACCGTCCCGCCAATCGTCCGACAACGCGCTCATTAGCCGGGGTTAGGAGTCAAGATGCCTATCGCTTTCGGACGGCGAGACGACTCCCGAATGCTGGGGTCGAACAGGACGTTTTTTGCACGCTCGGCCGAAGATACGGGCATGGCAGTAGTCGATAGCGAGTTCGGTGAGTGGCCGCTGAAGCGTCTGATGACCGAAGTCGTGGGAACGGGCACGAAATCGGCCGAGGATATGTCCCGCGAACAGGCGATGGAGGCGATGCGCCGCATCCTCGCCGGCGAACCCGACCACACGACGCTCGGCGCGTTCTGGCTCGCCAACCGCTGGAAACACAACAACGCCGAGGAACTCGCCGCCTTCACCGACGTGATGGCCGAGCACGTCGAATACGCCGAACCCGAGGTTGACCCCGTAGACTGCGGTGCGAACTACGACGGCAAGGGCAAGACCGCGGTTCTCGGCGTCGGTGCAGGCGTCGTCGCCGCGGCCGCCGGGACGCCGGTCGTCGTCCACTCGGGCGACCGCGTGCCGACGCAGAAACAAGACGCCTACAAACACGTTCTCGACGAACTCGGCGTCCGCACGGAACTCGAACCCGACGAGTCCGCCGACATGGTTGACGACACCGGGTTCGGCTTCTACTACCAGCCGAACTTCAACCCCACCATCCACGCGCTCTGGGAGCGCCGCGACAACATGGGCGTCCGAACGTTCGTCAACACTATCGAAACCATCGCCAACCCCGCGAAGGCCTCGACGCACCTCGGGTCGTTCTACCACCTCGCGTTCGCCAAGAAGATGGTAAACACCTTCGAGGCGAGCGAGCACCACGACCTCCACCGCGTCGTCATGTTCCAAGGAATGGAGGGCTACGACGACATCCGCCCGGGCTACACGAAGGTCGCCGAGTGGACCGACGGCGAGTTCGACGACTTCGAAATCGAGACCGCCGAGTACGGCATGGACTTCGAGTACGACGACCTCGGCGTAGACGAAGCCGACGTGGCCGGCGACTCCGCCCGAATCACCGAAGCCGTGCTCACCGGCGAGCGCGAGGACCGCTTCGCCGACGCCGTCGCCGTCAACGCCGCACTCCGCATCTACGCCCGCGAGGACGCCGACTCCATCCAAGAGGGTCTCGAAATGGCCCGCGACGCGATCGACTCCGGCGCGGCCGCAGACGTGCTCGAAGACCTGCGCGCGTTCTAAGGTTCGGTTACGTCGAACAGCGCGCCGAGCGATTTTTCAGTGACGTGTTCGCCCTCGACGTGCGGGACTTCGAAGCAGTAGCGACCGGGTTCGAAGGCGACCGCGGTCACTTCGTCGGGGTCTCACTCCGAAGCCGTCTCGTGCGTGCTGACGGCCAGATTTATGACCTATATGTCGAGTTCGTCGTCGCCGTCGGCGAAAGGGCCTGCTTCGTCAATCTCGGCGGCTAACCCGTCGTCTACGGGCAGTGCGATGCCGACGAGCGTCGTTCCGGCCGTGACGGTCGCCTCGCGGGTGATTGAGTAGACGAGACCCGCGCGCTCGGCTTCGACCTCTTGGAGAACGTCGTACGTCGTCGGGTCGTACACCCATCCGAGGTGGTCGTTGGGGCTGACCTCGCGGCCGAGTTCGAGGTCTTCGCGGGCGACGAAGAGACCGGAAGTGTCGGCGGTGACGCGCCCGAGGTGATTTCGGTAGGTGCGACCGTCCCACGGTTCGGGCGCGCCCGAGAGGATTCCCAGACTGCGACAGACGTCGAGGACGCCATCGACGCCGGCGACGATAGCCGATTCGACGAGTTGCTTGTTGTGTGCGAGTTCCGGCGTGATGGAGGGAATTTCCGCGTTCGTCGCCGCGACGCGGAGTTTGCCGTCGAAGTTCCGTTCTGACCATTCGGTCTCTGCGTCCTCGCCTGCGGCTTCTGCGAGCAGGAGGTCAACACCGAAAGCCTCAGCGAGACGCCGGGAGGCGTCGTCGTCGCGGCGGTAGACCGTGTGTGTGAGCATGTCGGGACTGCCGGTGTGGAGGTCAACGATAGCGTCGGCGTCGCCCGCGAACTCCCAGAGCGCGGCCGCCATGCGCTCGTGGAGCGTGCCGTCGGCGTCGCCGGGCCAGACGCGATTCATGTTGGAGTGAACCGAGTCGAGCGACTCGGGCGTGGTGTAGGAGACGCGGTCGAAGGTGAGCGGGTCGGCGACCGGGACGGCGACGACGCGGCCCGCGAGGTCGGCGCGTTCGAGTCGGCCGTGGAGTCGTCTGAGGACTTCTGTACCGTTGATTTCGCGGCCGTGTTGTGCGGCTTGCACGTACAGCGTCGGCCCGTCGGTGCCGTCGGCTGGTTCGTAGATGTGAACCGTCGTCTGTACCGGGACGCCGGAGGGAAGACGGGCGAGCGTCACGGTTTCCGCGGTGTGCATATTCGACGCATCGCGGTGGGATGTCTTGTAAGTACGGGGCGGTGCGGCCGCGAAACGGCCGCGCGTGGCGGGATGGCGCGACGACGCGGTGCGGCAGTCAATCGTCAGCGGGCGACGGGTGGGTGGCGCGCTCCTCACCGCGCGAGAAGTAACTCGCCAAGAGCGGGCCGGTGATGTTGTGCCAGACGCTGAAGAGCGCCGGCGGAAGGGCCGCCGCCGGGGAGAAAAACGAGAGGGCGAGCGCGGCGGCGAGGCCGCTGTTCTGGAGACCGACCTCGAACGTCGTCGTCCGAACGCGGTCGTCCGACATGCCGGTGAGTCGCCCAGTACCGTACCCGGTACCGAGACCGATAGCGTTGTGCAGAACGACGGCGGCGACGGCCGCCGCGCCTGCGCCGAGAATCGTGTCCACGTTGAGACCGACCACGGCCGCGACGATAGCGACGATAGTGACGACCGAGACGAGCGGGAACGCGTCGAGTCCGAGGTCGGCCGCTTCGGGCGCGTACGCGTCGAGCGCGAGCCGGAGACCGAACCCGAACACGACGGGGATAAAGACGATTTGGACGATATTCACGAAGAGGTCCACGAACCCGACCTGTAGCTGTTCGCCTGCGAGGAGGACCACCCACGCGGGCATGACGAGCGGCGCGGCCAGCGTGGTGACGGTCGTAATCGCCACCGAGAGAGCCACGTCGCCCTTGCCGAGATACGCCATGACGTTCGACGCGGTGCCGCCGGGTGCCGCGCCGACGAGCACGACACCGACGGCGACTGCCGGCGGCAACGACAGCGCGACGGTGAGCGCGTAGGCGGCCACGGGCATGACGACCCACTGCGCGAGCGCGCCGATTTCGACGTCGCGGGGGTGCTCGGCGAGTCGTCGGAAATCGTCGGGTTGGAGCGTCAAACCCATGCCGAGCATGATGACGCCGAGAAGTGGCGAGATGTACGGCGCGATCCACGTGAACAAACTGGGCCGCACTACGGCAACGCCCGACGCGAGAAGCACGAGACCGACGAAGTACGTGTTTGCGAGGTCCGAAAGCCGTCGGAGCGCGGAGCGAGCGGTCACGGCCGTGACCCTCCGGTGGACTGACACATCGTTTCACGAGAATCGGTATCGAACGACAAATAGGTGTGTCGATATGACCGCACGCTTCGAGGCGGCACGGTTTTCACCCGCCCGCCCGACGATGGAACCATGAGCGACAACCCAACCGCCACGCTCCACACGAACAAAGGCGACATCACGGTCGAACTCTTCGAAGACAAGGTTCCGAACACCGTCGAGAACTTCATCGGTCTCGCAACGGGTGAAAAGACGTGGGTTCACCCGGAGACCGACGAGACGATGGAAGGCGAACCCCTCTACGAGGATATCCTCTTCCACCGCATTATCGGCGACTTCATGATTCAGGGTGGTGACCCGACCGGAACCGGCCGCGGCGGCCCGGGCTACACATTCGACGACGAGTTCGATTCGGACCTCAGCCACGACGGTCCCGGCGTCCTCTCGATGGCGAACCGCGGTCCCAACACGAACGGGTCGCAGTTCTTCATCACACTCGACGCACAGCCGCATCTCGACGGCAAACACGCCGTCTTCGGCGAAGTCATCGACGGCATGGACGTCGTCGAAGACATCGGCTCTGTCCCGACCGACCGCAACGACAAGCCGGTGTCCGACATCGTCCTCGAATCCGTAGACGTCGAACAGTAAGCCGAGATTTCGACACCGATTTTTCCCCGCTGGAGTCGTGTCAGCCGAGTCGCATCGTGAGCGGCGACCGACAGCGCAAAGTCTACCGGGTCGCAAGCATCATCAATGAGCGAGGAGACCGACCGACCGAAGCCGAGTGACTTCGGTACCGACGAAAACGCCCCACCGGTCGAAGAAAAGCCCTACAAGATAATCTTCGAGGCCAACAAGTGCTTCGGAGCAGGTCGGTGTGCCGAAGTGGCCGACAACTGGGTGATGGACCTCGAAACCAGCCTCGCCCGTGCGAAGTCGTACTTCATCGGCGAGGACGAACTCGACGAGAACGTGCGCGCCGCGGAGGTCTGTCCCGCGAAGAAGGGTCGCGGCGTCATCCACATCATCGACCGCCGAACCGACGAGGAAATCTCGCCCGACCCACACGGCGACGGAACACTCTCCGTCGATTGGTAAAGCGAAAGCACTTTTCACCCCCTCGGTGAACGATAGACTGCGCGGGGGTGGCTGAGCTAGGCCAAAAGCGGCGGACTTAAGATCCGCTCCCGTAGGGGTTCGCGCGTTCAAATCGCGTCCCCCGCATCAGTTTTTCCACGCCGATGCACGCAGAGCGGTTCGCTCGTCGAGTCCGGCGTATGGGGTCGCCGAATCGAAGCGACCGCGTCGCATCGCGTATCACGCATCGTTCGTCACGTATCGTGTCTCGGCCGCCAGCGACCGACGACCTACTTTCCGTTTCGTGTGCGCGCGACGACGAGGCGAGAAGTCCCGCGTCCACAAACGTTTTGACACTGTCTCTAATTACATCTAATTAGAGCGTGTTCCCCGAGTCCCTCCCGAGCCGATTCGACGCCGCCCTCGCCGGCATGGCGTTCTGTCTCGCCCTCGGTGTCGTCGTCGGTGTCACCTCAGCGTTGCCGACGCACGTCGCCACCGGCGGTGGAGCCACCGGTGCCGCGGTTGTCGCACTCGGTGTAACTGCCAGCGAGTTGTAACCGCATTTTTCGTCCGGTATCGACCCGTTTCACCGGGTTGTATGTTCATCGTTATCATGGGTGATATTCGGCGGGTCAACGCTTTACGTCGCATAATCATGCTATTCGGTGTCATGAGACTCGCCACGCTGGTTCCGACGGTGCTCAGGCGGAGTTACCTTCGGAAGTTTCTGCTCGTTCTCTTGGTCGTGGCCGGGGTGATGGGAGGACTCGGACTCTACGTCTCCGACATGGTCGGCCAAGAGGTCAGGGCGGATGCACACACCGAACTCGAAATGGTCGCCACGCTCGAAGCGGAGGAGTTGTCGAGTTGGATGGACGGCTACACCCGGACCGCACGGATGCTCTCGGAGTACGAGGACATCCGGACTGGCGACCCCGAAGCGATAGACGACGCGCTCGAATCGGAAAAAGACAACCTTCCGTCCGAGGTGCTCGCCATCCATTACGTCAAGCCGTCGAATCAGGACATCGTTCGGAGCACCGACGGGTCGGTAGAGACGAAGCGCGTCTCCGACCTCGACGTGTCGTGGACGACCGGGGCGCTGACGATGAACGACCCCGACAGCGTCGCCATCTCGGAGGTCTACCGCTACGGCGGCGGCGAGCGACTGGCGTTTCTCAGCCCCGTCGAAGGACGCGACGGAGCCGTGATGGTCGTCGTGGACGCCACGAGACACGCCGAGATGCTGCGCGAACCAGTCGAAGGCTCTCGAACGCGAGTCGTCACCGCCGACCAAACCGTTGCCTTCGACAAGTACGGAAAGAACGTGCTCACGACGTTCCGAGAGGGGGAAGAAACGCCCGCTCTCGACGACGCGCTCGCCGGGAATGCCGGCGTTCTCGAACGGACGGGAACCGGGATTCTACGGGACCAAGAGGCCGTCGTCGCGTACGCGCCCGTCTCGGAGACGAACTGGGCGGTGCTCATCGAATCCCCGCAGAAAAACACCTACGCGGTCGCGCAGGTCGTCGAACGGGACGTTGCCATCCTCATCGGCGTCGCGCTCGGCGGTCTCGCGCTGGTCGGTCTCACCATCGGTCGCGGGACTGTCGTCTCGCTTCGGCGACTGCGCAAACGCGCTGACGCGCTCGCCGGCGGCGACCTCGACGTTGACCTCACGACCCGGCGCGTCGATGAGTTCGGCGCACTCACCGAGGCGTTCGCGGAGATGCGCGACGGGTTGCGCGACCGCATCCAAGCCGCGGAAGCCGCCAGCCGCGACCTCGAAACCGCCGCGGCGGATTACCGAGAGACGATGGACCACGCCGCGACTGGCGACCTGACCGTCCGTACGGCGGTCGAACCTGACGACGAGGCGATGGCCGCGGTTGGCGAGGGTATCGACGCGATGCTCGCTGACCTCGAAGCGACCATCGGGCAAGTCGCAACGTTCGCGGCGACGGTTGACGCCGCCGGCGAGCGCGTCACAGCCGGGACCGAAGAAGTGAGTTCGGCGTCCGAGCGCGTCGAACAGGCGACCGCCGAGATTTCTGAGGGCGCGGCCGAGCAGGCGTCGCTCCTCGACGAAGTCTCCTCAGAGATGCAGGACCTCTCCGCGACGGTCCAGGAAGTCGCCGCCTCTGCCGACGAACTCGCTCGCCTCGCCAGCGACGCGACCGAACACGGCGAGGCCGGACGAGACGCGAGCGCCGCCGTCCACGAGGAGATGGCAAACATCGACGCCAGCGTCGCCGCCGCCGCAGAGGGCGTCGAGACGCTCCGCGAAGAGGTGACAGAGATTGGCGAAGTCGTCACGCTCATCGAGGACATCGCGGACCAGACCAACCTGTTGGCGCTCAACGCGTCCATCGAGGCGGCTCGCGCGGGCGAGGCGGGCGAGGGATTCGCCGTCGTCGCAAACAACGTCAAGGAACTCGCCGGTGAGACCGCCGACGCGACGACCGAAATCGCCGACTCTATCGCGGCGGTCGAGACGGCGGCCGACGAGACAGTCGCGGAGGTCAGAGCCGCCCGCGAGCGGGTCGCAAACGGAACCGAGACGGTCGCCGAAGGCGTCTCGGCTATCGACGAAGCGGTTGACCGACTCGACGAGGTTGACCACGGCGTCTCCGCCATCGACGAGGCGACGGCCACGCAGGCGTCGGCGGCGCAGTCGGTCGCACTCCTCGCCGACGAGGCGGCCGAAATCGCCTCCGAGACGCAGACCGAGGCCGCCGACGTCGCAGACGCGGCACACGACCAAAACGACGCCATGGTCGGCGTCGCCGGACAGATGCAGGAACTCTCTTCGACCACTGACGAACTGCGGTCGCTCGCCGACCGGTTCGAGGTGCGCGACGAGGGCGACATCGGCGACGACACCGAGTTGCCAGAAGCGACTGGGTCCCCTGAAACGACTGAGACGCCCGAGTTACCAGAAGCCGCAGGGGACACCAATTCGACCGGAACTGCCGAGCCTGCCCAGTCTGCTGAGCCTGCCCAGTCTACCGAACCTGCCGAACCTACGGAGGACTCAGTCGGTGACGTGGAATCAACCAATGAAGAACCAGACGAAGGCCCAACCGACGAAGAACCGACTGACGGGGGAGAGACCGAGCCGAGACAGTCGCCGACGATGACGGACCTCGCGGCGGACGGCGCGAGCGACAGCGACGACTGAGACCGCCGACGCGCCGCAAACGGTGTAGTGCGCCGGTCACGGTGTTTTTACGTATCACCCGCGTATCTGAACCTGATTGTAACGTGCGCGGAAGCCATAGCCGTCGCTCGCGCGCGGCAGTCGTCTGAATGAAAGCGTCGGGACTCACGGTCGTGAGTTCGTCAGAAAGGGATAGGCAAGCCGCACGGGAGCGGCCCGCGCGGCAAATGCCACCCTAGATTGGTCCCCGCTGACGCTTCGGCCCTCCAAAGCGAAGCGTCACCTGAAAGGAGAGCGGCGAGATACTTAAACGTGCCGCCATCGACTCGAATCGGGCGTTGTCGGTCGATTCAGGGTCGGAGCCGACGCAATGGGCTTTTCTCTCGTCGGGCCGTTCGTCCGGCCATGAGCGAACACGAGATTCCCGGTCGCGTTCGTCGAGCGTTCGGCGACCACGGGTCGTTCGAGGCGGTCGGCAACGGGACGTTCGAGTCGGTGACGACCCCGTTCGACGGTAAGGTCAGCGTCTCGGCGGGGGAAAACGGACACGTGGCGTTCGACGTCGAGGTTCGCGTGCCGATGCTCTCGGCGGTCGCCGACGACGTGGCCGAAGTCGTCGAAGACGGCTGGTACGAGACGTTCGAACTCCGAATCGAGGACGTCGGCGGCGTGGTCGCGGGCGACCACGAACTCGACCCGTCCGTCCAGCGCATCGCGGACGAAGCAGTCGTCGAGGCGACCTTCGCCGACAGCAACGAGCGACGCGGTATCGACGACGCCGGCGCGATTATCGATTACGTCGAAGGCACGTACGTCGAGGGAATCATCCCCGGCTACGACTACGACGAACCGGTGACGGACATCCTGCAAAACGCGCGCGACACCGCCGGGGCCGGGTTCTAACCGCCGGACGCGGGACACGCCTGCGTCCCAACTCGGAATACGCGAAATACGGCGCTTTCGAGTTCGAGAGTGCACAGCCACGTCCACTCACGAAACCCGCAAGCGCGACAAAACGAGACGTGGTTCGAAGCGGGCCGGTCGTAAACGAGGTATTCGACGAGACGGCCAATCGGCCACTCCAGCCGGTCGCGTCGCGTCCGCTTAGTCCATCGCGATGTACGTCTGTGTGTCCTCGATACCGTCGATAGACTGGATGCCGCCGGCGATATCTTTCACGTCCGTCGGCGAGCCTACGTCAACCTTGACGATGAAATCGACGTCGCCGGCGACGATGTGGACGCTGACGATGCCGTTGTCCACCGCGAGCAGGTCTTCTTTCAGTTGGTCGATGCCGTCGGTCAGAGCCGCGGCTTTGACCATGATGTAGGCGTGAACCATCGTCACGCACCCCCCGTCGCGGCGACAACATCATCGCCGACGAGCAGTTGTCGAACGTCGTTGAGCACGTCGAAGTCGGCGAGAACGGCGACGCGGTCGCCTGTTTCGAGCGAGTCGTCGGGGAGCGGGATACCCATCGGCTCGTCTTTCTTGCCGAACGCGAGGAGCCGAGAGTTAGCCGGAAGCGCCACCTCCTCGATGCTGTAGCCGTTCATCGGTGAACTCTTTGAGACCGTCACGAGAACGACCTGCAAGTGCTGTGCGATGTCGGCGATAGCACGGATCGACCCGCCGAGCAGGGCGTTTTTCGCGCCGATTGCACCGAGGCGCTCGGGGTAGACGATTTCATCCACCTCTCGCGCGTATTTCTGGTAGACTTCCTCGCGGTAGTCCTCATCGACGCGGAGTACCGTCCGACAGCCGAAGTGTTTGGCGACCATACACGCCGCGAAGTTCACGTTGAGGTCGGCGGTGAGCGCCCCGAGCGCGTCCGCTTCTTCGATGCCCGCTTCGAGGAGCACCTCCTCGCGTGAGCCGTCGCCTTCGACGACCTCGAACCTCGCTTCTCGGGCCCGCTTGACGCAGTCTCGGTCCAGTTCGACCAAGACGATATCGTGGCCCTCCTCCCGGAGGACACGGGCAGTGCGCAAACCGACCCGGCCAGAACCAATGATAACGAACCGCATGGTAATACGGTATGTCGGCGGAGACAAATAACCTTACCCCGGTTTTAGACCAAGTTGCCGTGTTCGGTCGAAGCAAGGCTTTTGCCATATGTGGTAGAATATATCACGCATGGTTCACGCGTTCATTATGGTGAAGACCGGTGCCGGAGAGTCCGAGCAGTTACTCGGGCCGATCCGCGAACTCGAGGCAGTGACCGAAGCGCACATTGTCGCCGGTGCGTACGACGTTATCGCCGAGGTCGATACCGACGCGGTGTACGAGGTCTTGAAGACGGCTTCGACACGGATTCAGGGGCTGGATGGCGTCGCCGACACGAAGACCTACATCTCACTCGACGACTGAGGTCGGGACAGGTATCGTTCCGCGGAAAACGCTTGCCGTAAGCGAGCGTCAGCGTTCGAGGTCGAACGGACCGTGTTCAGCGGCGAATTCGACGTGTTCCTCGCGCTGGCGGGCGAGTTCCGGCGGCAGGTCTTCGTAGATGTAATCGAACAGCTCTTCGGTGCCCGGTTCGGGCGTCTCCTCGGCGCGTTCGACGGCCTCGGCGAGTTCGTCGTTGGCGTCGTCGTACATCGATTCGATACGGTCGTCGTCGGCGATGTCGTGGTCGCGGCAGAACTCCTCGAATCGCTCGACGGGGTCGCGTGTTCGCCACTCGGGGAGGTCCGGGTCGTCGTCGCGGTACCGCGAGGGGTCGTCCGCGGTCGTGTGCGGTCCCTGCCGGTAGGTCAGGCTCTCGATGAGTACCGGTTCGCCATTTCGTGCCTTCTCCAATCCTTCTTCGACCGCGCCTCTGACGGCGAGGGGGTCGTTTCCATCGACCTGCATCCCTTCGATACCGTAGGCTTCGGCCTTCGCGGCGATAGACTCGCTCGCTGTCTGTCGGTTTCGGGGGAGCGAAATCGCCCAGCCGTTGTTCTCACAGAAGAAGACGACGGGCGCGTCGAAGACGCCCGCGAAGTTGAGGCCCTCGTGGAAGTCACCTTCAGAGGTCGCGCCGTCGCCGAAGCAGACTAAGGCGGCGTAGTCGTCGTCGCGGTAGTCCGCGGCCATGCCGACGCCAGCGGCGTGGGGAATCTGGCTGGCAATCGGGACCGCCTGCGGGAACACCGGAACGTCGTGGTCCGAGTTGTACTCGGCGTATCCACGGCGGAAAAGAAGTAGATCGCTCGGCGGAACACCGCGAGCGATTTGGAAGGCGTTGGACCGATAGGTCGGCAACAACACGTCGTTTTCGCGCATCGCGTGGGCGGCCCCGATTTGCGAGGCCTCCTGTCCCCGGAACGGCGGGTAGCCGCTCATCCACCCACGTCGCTGGAGGGCGAGTGCACGCTCGTCGAATCGTCGCGCTCGAATCATGTCGCGGAGGGCGGCGCGAGCATCCTCGGCGGTAAAGCCCGTGCCGTCCAACCCGCGCTCTGCGATGAGTCGGTGCATAGCGGTCAGTCACGGTCCTTCGTGATAAACGTCTGCGGTTCGCATACAGGAGTCGTCCCCGAATCGGTCACCGAGAGCGACAGGGCAAAGACCATCGGCACCGTAAGTCGGTGTATGGTTTCGGTGGTCAACCTCGCGCTGATGGGCGTGGTCATTTTGCTCCACACCCTCCTTGCGGCGGTCATGACGCGCTTCTTCCGCCTCCGACTAAAGACGCAGTGGGGCTACGTAGTGTACTCGCTGTTTCTTATCCCGCTGGTGTTGTTCGTTTCGACACTAGTGTTTTCCGGCGCCTTCGGTATCGGCGTTGACCTCGGGAGCACTGCGGCCGCCCTCGGCGTCATGATCGGCATGCCGCTGGCGCTCGGGTTCACCATCGACACGCTGTACGTGCCGCCGCCCGAAGAGTTCGAGAACCTGCCTGAGTCACAGTAACGGGTGCCGGCCACGGACGCCTGTCGCCGAATCGACTGTTATCTCTTTCGGAGCTTTATAACTGAATAATTCGTGTAACGTCTGAGACTACTGGGGCCACGCAGTCGCCGCGTGTCCGAAACGCCGAAGATTATTTTATTGACAAGTCATGTCGGTGTGAGAAACGCTTACCACGAATATCAAACAGTAATTTGAAGTACGGGTTGGATGCACGATGCTCATCGGACACAGGTGTACCATCTGCCACAATACCGTCGAGACGAACGCGCGCGTGCACTGTGACGTGTGTGGGCGGTCGATTCACAACCAGTGCGCGGAATACGAGCGAACCTTCGAGTGCCCGGAGTGCGCCACCGACTTGGAAGTCGGTATCGTTGAGTTCTGACGGACAGCCGACGCGTCTACTCCGAGTTCACATTTTTGGTTTTATCAAAGGTCAAGGCGAATACCCCGAGGCTTGACCTCGGGGATGAAGCCGTCAATTCGTGATACAAGCCATTAAGTGAACACATCGCTAATCAATAGACAGCGATCGAACACAGTCACCGCTACCGTACCTACCCGACAGGAAAGGCAGCGGAAGGACTGGAACATCAACTCGACGTTCATCGCCAACTCTACAACCACGTCCGCTGGGACTACACGAACAGCCCAGAGGACGACAAACCGAGCGAGTACGACCAGAACAACAAACTCCCTGAGTGGAAACGAAAATGGCCGTTGTTTGCAGATACGTACTCGAAAGCCGCACAAGCCACCGTTGCTCGCTTCCACCGCAACCTCTCAAACCTCAAAAAGAAGAAAGAGAAGGGGTACAAAGTCGGTCGGCTCAAACGGCAAGCACCCACCGACTACCGAAGTGTGACGTACAACCAGTCTGGTTTCGACCTCGATGAAAAGAGGGGCTGTGACAGGTTTGCTTACGTCCGCTTCAGCAAGATTGGTTGGGTGAAAATCCGGTACTCTCGTCCGATTCCTGACCGCGCCACCATCAAAGAGGCGACGTTCAAGAAAGAGACGACTGGCGAGTGGTTCGTCACGCTCAGTCTCGAAACCGAAGACGCTGACGTGCCTGAGAAACCCGACGTGGACTCGCTCAACGCGAGCAACAGCGTCGGTATTGACCTCGGTATCCTGAACTACATCCACACATCGGACGGCAAGACTGTGGACTGGCTCAACCTCGAAGACGAGTACGAACGACTCCAACGTGAGCAACGCAAGTTGTCTCGGAAAGAGAAAGGGTCGAACAACTACGAGAAACAACGAGTCGAAGTGGCGAAGGTCAAGCGCAAGATTCGTCGGAAAGTGCTGGACTACCAGCACAAACTCTCAACGTGGCTCGTCAAAGAGTACGACGCTGTGTTCGTGGAAGACTTGAACGTCCAGAGTATGCTTCAAGCGGATGGAAACGCCCGGAACAAACAGAATGTTGCGTGGCGACAATTCATCACCTTGCTCGAATACAAAGGCGACCTCTACGGCACTCACGTCAAGCAAGTCGAAGCACGAGGAACGACGAAGGAGTGTGCGTCGTGTGGTGTGGAGACAGCGAAACCTATCTGGGTTCGGGAACACTCCTGTCCAGCGTGTGAGTTTGAGTGTGACCGTGATGCGAACGCTTCGTTGAACGTCTTGAAGAGAGGCTTTTCTGAACTAGGGCTGGGATGGCCCGAAGACACGCCCGTGGAGACTGCGCTCCCTACGGATACCCATTCGGTGTCTGCAAAACGCGTCATCGAAGCAGGAAGCCTCGGGGCTTGACCCCGAGGCGATTCACCGGACAACGTCACACGAGAGCGTATTCTCTCGCCCGGGGCCGGCCACGAGTGCGTGGCTATAATTCGGTAGACGAGTGCAGTACAGACATGCCTTCCAGACGAACGGTTCTCGGTGCTGTCGGCGTCGGCCTCGCGTCCGGCGTCGCTGGGTGTCTCAGCGGTTCCCAGCGGGTTTCGGGCTACATCCAATATAAATCGATAGCTGGCGTTATCGAACGTTCCAACCGGCGACGCGAGGAGTCAATCATCTCGGTCGATGCCAGCTACGAACCGAGCGAAAGCCCGCCAGACGTGTCGCTCGACGACGAGTGGGCCGATTACTTCCCGGCACCGCGGATGCCGGTCGTCCCCGAGTCGCTCGACGCCGACCTGCGAAACGAGTTCGATAGCGTTCGGTACGTCGTCGGTGTCACCAGTCCGGAGTGGGCCGACGAAGGTGAATCGGTCGGCAGTTTCAACGTCGCAACGAGCCGCGAGAACTTCAATCGCGTGCAGGTCCACACCGAAGTCACTGCCTCGTCGGACGGAACGTACCTCACTATCCACTCCGTCGATGGTCTGTGGGAGTTCGGTTCGGAAGACTAAGCGGCGTCTCTATCGAGTCGAGACGAGACTCGGTTTTATCGCCGGACGCCGGCCGGCGGGCGCGACCTTCAGTTCGCGTCGAGAATCTCAGCTAACGCCGTCTCGACGGCGCCGAGGACGTCCTCGGGCGGCTGTGTCGCGTCGATGCGGACGAACCGCTCCGGCTCGGAGTCGATGAGACGTTCGTAGTTCGCGCGGACGTCCGCGAGGTAGGCGGCCTGTTCGAACTTGTTGGTCGCCCCGCTTCGTGCGGCCGCCGTCTCGGGGTCAACGTCGAGATAGATGGTCTTGTCCGGCGGGCGGGAGAACGCCGCGTGGATACCCATGATGTACTCCATCGGGCGCGCGAGGTCGCTATCGCGGAGCGAGGCGGCCTGATACGCGAATCGAGAGTCGGAGTATCGGTCCGAGATGACGAGGTTGCCCTCGGCGAGCGCCGGGCGGACGACGCGCGAGAGGTGGTCGGCGTGGTCCGCAGTGAAAAGAAAGAGCGTCGCAAGCGGGTCGGCATCGTCGTCGCCGATTGCGCGGTTGACCGCCTCTCCATACCACGAATCAGACGTGGGTTCGCGGGTGAAGACTGCATCCGAATAGACGTCCTGGAGCGCCTCCCAGACGGTCGTCTTACCGCTTCCGTCGAGACCCTCAAGCGTGACGAGCATACTCCCATAGATTCGGTGCGACGGAAAAAGGGACCCGAACCGCCGCAACGATAATGTCAATTCAATACTATTTGAGACCGTGCCCCCAGCTTACGAGGAACCAGATACGCTTCGGCCGACAGAGCGGTCATACAGTATCGTTCGGTTCGACGAGAGCGTCTCGCCGGACCACGAACTGTTCGCAACGAAGTTGGCGGAAACGGACGACCCGGACGAAGCGCCGAGCGAGTGGACGGAGCCGAACGAGGAAGTCGTCGTCTACGACGACGTGGGTCGTGTCGTCAAACGAACCGACGGTCCCGCCGCACCGTCTATCCTTCTCTGAAATCGTCGCGTCCGGGCACCGACCGCGTCTCCGGTGAGTTGTACGTCTCCGTGTTGAGTTCCTGCCGTCTCTCAGTCGATTTCGTCTTCCGTCGGCACAACGGCTTCCGCGCCAACCATCCAAGGGGTGTCCCGCGAGACATTTGTCGTGTGCGCGCACTCAGTTCGGCGCTCGTGGCTCGTTGTCCCCGCGGGTTCCGTTCCCGAGGGCTAAAAACAGTGACAGTCGTTGCCACCGAATATTTTTCCGGTGAAATTGACCTTAATGCCCCGTTAGCTTTACCCTGATTCCGCCGAATATTACGCTATGAACGTCCTTGTTGTCGGTGGAAGCGGATTCGTCGGAAGCCACCTCTGCCGCGAACTACACTCCCAGGGGCACGACGTGACCGCGATGTCACGGAATCCGGACGACGCGACCCTTCCGGATGGCGTCGAGACGGCAACCGGCGACGTAACGGACTACGATTCGATGGTGGACGAGTTCGAGGGGAAAGACGCCGTCATCAACCTCGTCGCGCTCACGCCGCTGTACAAACCCGAAGGCGGCTATCGGATGCACGACATCGTCAATTGGCAAGGGACCGAAAACGTCGTGAAAGCCGCCGAAACCCACGACGTGCCGCGATACGTGCAGATGAGCGCGCTCGGGGCGGACCCGGACGCCGACACGGCGTACATTCGTTCGAAGGGGAAAGCCGAGAACGCGGTGAAATCGTCGAGCCTCGACTGGGTTATCTTCCGTCCGTCGATAATCTTCGGCGACGGCGCGGAGTTTCTCACGTTCACGAAGCGACTCAAGCGCATGTTCGCGCCCGGACTCCCGTTGTATCCGCTCCCCGGAAACGGGAAGACGCGGTTCCAACCGATCTGGATAGACGACCTCGCGCCCATGTTCGTCAACGCAATCGAAGACGACGCCCACGTCGGCGAAACCTACGAAATCGGCGGTCCGGAGGTGCTCACGCTCCGCGAGGTGACCGAGATGGTGTACGATTCAGAGGGAAAATCGATTACCATCGTTCCGCTCCCGATGGCGCTCGCTCGACTCGGACTCACAACGCTCGGGTTCGTCCCCGGATTCCCGATGGGTGCCGACCAGTATCGGTCGCTCAAAATCGACAACACGGTTCCGGATAACGACGCGGACGACTTCGATGTCGATCCGTCGTCGATGCGAACACTCGGCGATTATCTCTCCGAACTGAATTAACAACGAAACAACCTATTTCGACGATTAATCAGTTCTAAACGACAACAGATTCGACCGTATCCGTGGCTCTCCCCGTGATAATGAGTGGTTAACGCCTCCATCGAGTCACTCAGTTTTTCCTGATAATCTGATAGAGCGCATACACTTGCCCATCACAACGCTTATGTCCGCGTTCGTACTGCAATTCACGCAATGGCGAGGGGACCGAACCTATGAAGCTCGCAATGATCGGATTCGGGCAAGCCGGGGGAAAAGTAGTCGACAAATTTGTCGAGTACGACCGCGAACGCAACGCCGGAATCGTCCGCGCGGCGGTCGCGGTGAACTCGGCGAAAGCCGACTTGCTCGGATTAAAGAACATCCCGAAGGACCAGCGCGTCCTCATCGGCCAGTCCCGCGTGAAGGGACACGGCGTCGGTGCGGACAACGAACTCGGTGCCGAAATCGCCGAGGAGGATATCGACGAGGTACAGGGTGCTATCGACAGCATCCCCGTCCACGAAGTGGACGCCTTCCTCGTCGTCTCCGGTCTCGGTGGCGGTACCGGGTCCGGTGGCGCGCCGGTTCTCGCAAAGCATCTCAAGCGCATCTACACTGAGCCTGTGTACGGTCTCGGCATCCTGCCGGGGTCCGACGAGGGTGGTATCTACACGCTCAACGCCGCGCGCTCCTTCCAGACGTTTGTCCGCGAGGTTGACAACCTCCTCGTGTTCGACAACGACGCCTGGCGGAAGACCGGCGAGTCGGTACAGGGTGGTTACGATGAGATTAACGAAGAGATTGTCAACCGCTTCGGCGTGCTCTTCGGCGCTGGCGAAGTCCAAGACGGACAGGAAGTCGCAGAGTCCGTCGTAGACTCGTCGGAAATTATCAACACGCTCGCAGGCGGCGGCGTTTCGACCGTCGGCTACGCGTCCGAAGACGTCGAGCCACGGAAGAATAAGAAGAGCGGCGGCCTCCTGTCGCGGCTCACCGGGGGCGACGAACCCGACGACAATCTCGACACCGCGCACACGACGAACCGAATCACCAGCCTCGTGCGCAAGGCCGCACTCGGTCGTCTCACGCTTCCGTGTGAGATCGAAGGTGCGGAGCGCGCGCTACTCGTGCTTGCTGGTCCGCCGGAGCATCTGAACCGGAAAGGCATAGAGCGCGGGCGGAAATGGATCGAGGAGCAGACCGGTTCCATGGAAGTTCGCGGCGGCGACTACCCGATTCCGGGCGCAGGGAAGGTGGCTGGTGTCATCCTTCTTTCGGGCGTGACGAACGTCCCGCGCATCAAAGAGCTACAGCAGGTTGCCATCGAAGCCCAGGACAACATCGAAGAGATCAAACAGGAGAGCGATTCCAATCTGGAGAACCTCGTAAACGATGACGAAGACGAACTGGAGTCGCTTTTCTAAGCTGGCGCTCGCGCTCGTCGTGCTCCTGTCGGTCGTTGCGGTTCCGACAGGTGCCGTGAGCGTTGCGTCTAACGACGTTCCGGACGAGACGGCGGTCGGTGAGAAAGTGACCGCGTCGGTCACGCTCAACGAACTGTACAAAGACCCGCAACTCGAATCGTGGACGCTCGCAGGGGAGACCGCACTCGAAGACGTGACGTGGACCGTCACGTACTACGACCAGACGGGCGCGAAGGTTGACCAGCAGTCCTTCGACGGGCAGAACTTCAGCGGCGCGCAAGTCGCCGCTGGTGACGGGACGAGCGAAGTCGAAGTCGCGGTGACGGGAACGACGCCCGAGGTCGAGGAGTTCTCCTACGACCCAGAACAGTCGTTCACGGTTATCTCGCTCGACCAGACCCGTGACGGAGGCTCCAGTAACGACATCGACACGTGGACCGCACACCACTACACGCAGGACAGCGCCGCCGCACGCGACAAACTCGACAGTGCGCAGGCGGCGATTGCCAACGCCGGTAGTGCGAACACCCAAGACGCACAGAACCAGTTCGACAACGCAGTCGAAGCGTTCGAAGGCGGCGAGTTCGGCCTCGCGTCGAACCTCGCTGAGGACGCAGAGACGAAAGCGAACAAAGCACAGCAGTCGAGTCAGACGACGCAACTGCTGATGTACGCCGCTGGCGGTCTCGTGGTCGTCGCGCTCATCGCCGGTGGGTTCCTCTACTGGCGGTCACAGCAGACCACGTACGATAAGCTGGGCTGATTCTTCGTGCGCGTCGTCGTCCCGTTCGGGGGCCGGTCCCCGAAGACGCGACTCGCGTCATTTTTCGATGCCGACGAGCGACGAGACTTCGCCATTTCGATGCTCCGAGACGTTCTCGACGCCATCGTTGACGCCGGCGGCGACCCAACCGTCGTCGCCGACGCGCCCGTCGAAGTCGAGGCTCCCGTCACAGTTGACGACCGACCGCTCTCGGCTGTCGTCGAAGACGAACTCGGAAGCGACGACCCGGTAGCCGTCGTCATGGCCGACCTCGCGCTCGCAACGCCCGCGGCACTCACCCGACTGTTCGAAACCGACGGCGACGTCGTCGCCGTGCCCGGTCTCGGTGGCGGGACGAACGCGCTCGTCGTCCGCCAGCCCGAGTTCTCGGTCGATTACCACGGCGCGTCGATTCTCGACCACCGGCGAATCGCCCGCGACGCCGGGCTCTCGTTCGTCGAACTCGATTCGATGCGACTCGCTATCGACGTGGACGAACCGACAGACATCGTCGAAGTTTTGTTACACGGAGCGGGGCGCTCTCGGGCGTGGTTATCGGACGCTGGTGTGACACTCGAATGTGGCTCGGGTCGAGTCGAGGCAGTCCGACGCCGCCGATAGGACCATAACGCTCCGAGATAAACATTGACTGGCGCGGTCGGCCGTCTGCCCGGCGGGAACTGAGGCAACGTTCGCCGCGCGCCCTCGCGTCACGAAGATGACGCGGGAACGAAGTGGAGTCCGACCGTCACGGCGACGCGAGTGACGCTCGCATGCGGTTACGAGACGTGACGGAGTTTCGGACGGACCGGGAAGTGTCTGGCACCAATGTCCCGGTCCCCTTCTCGACTTCTGTCTCTCGAACCGTCCGCGAGTGACACGCTTTTAGTGATTCGTCGCACACCGAGAGGTATGTTCCCGGGTGCCGACGCGTACGGAGTCGAGATTCCCATCGACGCCGCCGAAGTCGAGCGATTGCTCTCTGTCACCCCGGACGACGTCGAACCTCCCACCTCGCTGTCGTTCTCGCGGAACGTGTTTCTCCCCTTGACGACCGCGTGCCGGTACACCTGCACCTACTGCACGTACTACGACGTGCCCGGCGAGGCGACGCTCATGTCCCTCGACGACGTGCGAGAGGTAGTCCGAATGGGTGCCGACGCGGGCTGTACGGAGGCGCTGTTTACCTTCGGCGACGAACCCGACGCGCGCTACACGGAGATTCACCGCCAACTCGACGCGTGGGGTTACGACGACATCCTCGACTACCTCGCCGCCGCGTGCGAGGTCGCGCTCGACGAAGGGCTCCTCCCGCATTCGAACCCCGGCGACCTGACGCGCGAGGCGTTCACCGACCTCGCGCCGCTCAACGCCAGTATGGGCGTGATGCTGGAGACGACCGCCGACGTGACCGCTCACGCAGGTACCCGCCGGAAGACACCGGGACAGCGACTCAACACCATTCGCGCCGCCGGCGAAGAAGGCGTGCCGTTCACGACGGGCATCCTCGTCGGTATCGGCGAGTCGTGGCGCGACAGGGCGGAAAGCCTGCTCGCCATCCGCGCGCTCCACGAACGCTACGGTCACATACAGGAAGTCATCATCCAGAACGTCGTGCCGAACGAGCGGTCGAGCTTCGAGCGCCCGTCGCTCGAAACGATGCGCCGAGTGGTGTCGATGGCGCGGGTCGCGCTCCCGGAGGCCGTGTCGGTGCAGGTCCCGCCGAACCTCTCTGCGGCCGCCGAGTTGGTCGATTGCGGCGTAGACGACCTCGGCGGCGTCTCACCGGTCACCGATGATTATGTGAACCCCGATTACGCGTGGCCCGCGTTACAGGAACTCGCCGACATCGCCGACGAGGCGGGCGTCCCGCTCCGCGAGCGACTGCCGGTGTACGACCGCTTCCTGCCAGCGACCGCTCTGTCGCCGGATGCGACCGCCCGCTCGAACGACGAGTATTCTGCGGCCGAAACGGTCGATTCCGACTGGCTCGGAGCGCCAATCGTCGAGCGTCTCAGCGCCGACGACGTACACGCCAAACGGTTCCGAAACGTCGTCCGCGGGAACGGGCCGCTTTCGGTTCCGAAGTGAGCGTCGAAGGCTCTCTGACGCGGTCGAGAACGCAGAGGGCAGACGGGAGGGCGTGGTCATCGGCGGCGGAGAAGCATCGAAAAGAGCGCGACGACCATCGGGTACAGGGCGGGCGTCCGCCCGGAGAGTTGCGGGACGCGTTTTCTGACGGCGGTGTAGCCGACGCCGACGACGAGGCTGACGAGAAGCACCGCCCGAGCGCCGCTGTCGAGGGTCACGAAGCCCGGAATCGAGAGGGCGGCCGCGAGCGCGAGGTCGCCCGGCGACCCGTCGTAGGCGGCGAGTCGTCGGGGCGCGACCCACCCACCGGCGGTGCGGACGTAGATGCCGCGGTCGGTGGTTGCTTCCCACGGATTCGGTTCGCTGCTGCCGCCCGCGTAGTCTGCGGCGCAGTGGAGCGCGGCGGCGGCACTCCCGGTCGCGGCGGCAATCGCGGTCGGGTCACGAGTCGCCACTGCGAGCGCGCCGAAAAGGAGCGTTCCAGCCGCGAACAACTCGGGTTGATGGAGCGTCTTTCGGTGGACGCCGACGACCATATCGAGGTCCGGAAAGACGCCGCCGACGAGTGCGGCGACGACGACAAGCGGCGCGGCGGCCGGAGCGACGACCGCGACGGCGGCGGCGAACGCGAGGCTCATGGCCACGTGCGTCGGGGCCATCACGGGAGGGTCACCGCCGGTCGATTCTGTCGGTGCGCCATTACCACACATCCTCGGCGGCCGAGACGTATGAGGTTCGTGGTCTCGGACGGTGGAGTAGAGGCGAGCGGCGACGACTACTCGCCAGCGTGCTAGATGCCGAACCAGTCCGGCATCCGCTTTCTGAAGCCGGTATAAAAGAGCGCGACGGCGACGCCGGCGGCGACGACCACGCGAAAGACGCCGTCGAAGACGACGAACGGGACCACCGAGAAGACGAGCGTCAGCACGAAGTCTTCGGGTGCGCCGTCGTATCGAACGACGTATTTGGGTTCGAGCCACCGCTTTGCCGGGTGGACGTAGACCGCGCGGTCGGACGTGCGGTCCCACGGGCGGAGTTCGTCACCCGCGCCGAACCAGTCCGAAATCGAGTGGGCCGCGGCCGAGAGGAAGAAAAACGCCGGCGCGACGGTGAGCGCAGTTGGAGCGGCGACGGCGACAAGTCCGGTTCCGGCCGCGGCGACGGCGTAGTAGACCGGAAAGTGCAGACTCTTGCGGTGGACGCCGACGAAGAGGTCGGTATCGGGGAAGACGCCACCGACGAGCGCGCCGACCGCGCCAGCAGTCGCAAGTTCGGGTGCAATCCACGCGAGCGACGCGGCGAGGCTGAGACCCATCGCCGCGTGGGTCGTCGCCATCATCTCAATCGTCCGCCGTCGCGGGGCCGGTGCGGTCGAGAAGGGGAGTCCCGTCGGCGCGCGGGCCGAGCGTCGGGCCGTGCGGTCCCTCGTCTGGGTCGAGTGGGCGGTGGATTCGGTAGTCGGTCGAACGCTCGACCGGACGGCGACCGATTGCGGTTATCATGTCCACGTAGTCGTCGAACGAACGGAACTCGCCGAATCCGCCGCCGGCGCGCTTCGTGATCTCCTCGGAGAGAATCGTCCCCATCAGGTCGTCAGCCCCGCAGTTGAGGAGTTTGAGCGACTTCGCGTTCCCGAACTTTACCCACGACGACTGGATGTGGTCGATGTTGTCGAGGTAGAGCCGTGAGACGGCAATCATCAACTCGTCTTCGTCGTCCGATGCGCCCTCGGTGACGAGACCGCGGTCGTACAGCGGCGTATTTTGATAGACGAACGACAGCGGGACGAACTCCGTGATGCCGCCGTAGCGGTCCTGTAAGTCGCGGACGACATCGAGGTGCATTACGCGATGCATCTCGTTTTCGACGTGGCCGTACATGATAGTCGCCGTCACGTCGAGTCCGGCGTCCATCGCGCCAGCCATGCCAGCAACCCACTCGTCGGTTCCGATTTTCCCGGGACAGATGACGTCTCGGACCTCGGGGACGAGAATCTCGGCCGCGGTTCCGGGCGCGCTGTCGAGACCGGCGTCGGCGAGGCGGTGGTAGACGTCCTCGTAGGTCCAGTCGGTCCCGCGCTTTGCGTGATACGCCTCTTCGGGCGTCATCGAGTGAACGTGGACGCCATCGACCGACATGGCGGTCAGTTGCTCGGTGTAGGTTCCGGGGTCGGTGTCGTACGCGGCGGGCGGTTTGTAGTTCACCTCGGCGGGCGAATTGTCGTAGGTCTGGAGGATTTCGCGGTGTTCCTCGTCGAGGACGAGCGCCGGGTGGAGTCCGGAGACAGACGTGACCTCGTAGATACCCATCTCGACCGCGTCGGCGACGATATCGCGCGATTCCGCGGGCGTCTTCGTGAACCCACCGTGGTCCCCGTCGAAATCGGTTTCGAAGCGGTGAGCGGTGTTCTTGAAATTGCAGAACAGACAGCCGGTCGTACAGGCCGTCGTCACGTTGTTGTTGAGGTTGGCGACGAAGGTCACGTCGTCGCCGACCATTGCCGCTCGGCGGCGGTCAGCCGCTTCGAGGACGAGTTCCTTTCGGTGTGGGTCGATACCGTCGCTGTCGGTCCCCGTCGTCATGAGTTCGACGCCATCCGCGACGTCGAGGCGCTCGCCCGCCCGCGCCTTCGCCAAGGCGTTTTCGAACGACTGGTCGGTCTCCGGAACGTGTTCGAACCCGAAGTCGTCGTGGGCGGTACCGGTCATGGTCAATGAGGACGCGCCACGGTCGTAAAAGCGGGGTGGTACAGGAACTTCGGGCCGCCGAGAACGGGAGAAAGCATTAGGCCGCCCGGTGGTGTTGTGTCGGACATGGAGCACTCCCCGTCTTCGACGACTGACGCTTCCTTCGGCGACGAAGGTGAGAGTCTGCTGTTTTCGGCAGTCATCGGCGGCATCGTTAGTATCGTCCTTGCACCTATCCCGTTCTCACCGGTTCTCGGCGGCGCGCTTGCGGGCTATCTGACCGGAACGGACCGCACGCGCGGCGCGAAATCCGGTGGTCTCTCCGGCCTCATCGTCGGCATCGTTACTGCCGTGCTAACAATTGTTGGACTCCTGTTCTTCGGACTATTCGCTCTCGGGACCGCACCGAACGGTTTCGGTCTCGGTATCGTCGGCATCGTCATCGTATTGCTATTCAGCCTCCTTATCGGAGGTCTCTACACCGTCGGTCTCGGCGCGCTCGGTGGCTATCTCGGCGCGTACCTAAACGAAGAGTTCAACTGAGAGACTGTGTTTCGAATCGACATCGGTTCCGCTTCTTCTGAGACAGAGAGTCGAGCACTCAACCGCGAAACTACGACGAGAGCGTCGCGGAAGCCGAGGAATGTCGGAGAGGGTCGGAAGAAGAGACGAGAAAAATCGGGAAAAGAGAGGAGGGGCAGAGAAAAGCCGGAAGGGCCGGGAAAGAGCTGAAAAGGCCTGAAAAAGAGCCGGAGAAAGTCGAACAGTACCGAAAGTGCCGACGGAACCGCGTCGAACCGCCACCGCAGACCCGACTGCGAACGAGTCCCGTCAAACGAGTGCTTCGACCGCGGGGAGGAACTCCGTGAGGTCGTCGCGGATGACCCGGTCCGCCTCGCTGTCGTATTGGGTCTCGTCGAAGTTGACGACGACGAGCGAGCCGTCTTCTGCGGCGCGTCCGGCGAGTCCGGCCGCGGGGTGGACCGTCAGCGACGACCCGAGCGCGAGGAACACGTCAGCTTTGTCCGCCAGTCGATTCGCCTTGCTGTAAGCGACCTGCGGAAGTTGCTCGCCGAAGAGTACGACGTCGGGTTTGACGACGCCACCGCATTTGTCGCAAGTCGCCGGCACGTCGCCCGCGCGGGCCTGTTCGAGCGCCGCATCGGCCGCGAAGTGCGACTCGCAGTCCTCGCAGACGACCTGAGAGGCGTTCCCGTGGAGTTCGACGACCTCGTACGACCCGGCTTCGCGGTGGAGACCGTCCGTGTTCTGTGTGATGACTGTGTGGAGGATGCCCCGCGATTCGAGTTTTGCGAGTGCGTCGTGGCCGGTGTTCGGAGCCACATCGTCGGGGAACATGCGCTCGTGGAGGCGAACGCGCTCCTGCCAGAACCCCGCCGGGTCGTTGACGAAGCGGTCCCGGTGAAACGACGCGGGGTCGAACTCAGAGTTCCAGATGCCGTCGTCGCCGCGGAAATCGGGAACTCCCGAAGCGGTGCTCATCCCTGCGCCCGTGAGGGCCACCGCGACGTCCGCCTCGCGGAGTTGTTGGGCGACCCACGCGGCATCGGATTCGAGGGCAGTGTCCATAGCCGAACGGAAGCGCTCGCGGTGAAAAAGCGGCGCGATTTGTCGATATTCGAGTTTGTGTATACATCTTCCCCGCACAACTCTGAGATACGCATAGAAGTGGAAGGTTCTTAGTGGGACGAGCGTGAGAGGCGACCATGACCAGTGTGAAGGACTTTCGGGTCGAGGAGGAACCGACGGCGACCGAACTCGGCCGGGGCCGGTTCGTTTTTTCCGACCGTTACTCCGTGTTCGATTGGGGCGAGATGCCCGACCACATCCCGAACAAGGGCGCGAGCCTCTGTCTCATGGGTGCGTACAACTTCGAACTGCTCGACGTGAACCACATCCCGACGCACTATCTCGGGGTGTTCGAAGACGGCGAGTGCAAGGACCTCGACGAGTGCGAGTCGCCGCCGACCGAGATGGCGATCGAACTCACGCAGGTCCCCGACCTCCCGCACGAAGACGGCGCGTACGACTACGACGCTTACCACGACGCCGCCGGCGACAACTACCTCATCCCGCTCGAAATCGTCTTCCGCAACACCGTCCCGGTGGGGTCGAGTCTTCGCACACGCGGCGCGCCCGCCGACTACGGTCTCGACTTCGACGAGTGGCCTGACGAGGCCGTATCGCTCCCCGAACCGGTGGTCGAGTTCTCCACGAAGTACGAAGAACAGGACCGCTACCTCGACCGAGAGGAGGCCGACGCAGTCGCCGGCGCGGTCGGTCTCGACCGCCTCGAAGAACTCGCGCTCGCAGTGAATCACGTTCTCAACGAGCAGGCCGCGCGCGCGGGCTTCGACCACGAAGACGGGAAAATAGAGTGTCTGTACCACGACGGCACCGTCAAGATCGCGGACGTGGTCGGCACGTTCGACGAGAACCGCTTTTCGTACGGCGGCCAGCAGGTCTCCAAAGAGGTCGTCCGCCAGTACTACAAGCGCGTCCAACCCGACTGGGTCGATGCCGTCGCCGACGCGAAGCAGGAAGCCATCGAAACCGGTGCTCCCAACTGGCGCGAAGCGTGCGAAATCGACCCCGAGCACCTCCCGAGCGACATCGTAACCGCACTTTCGGACCTCTACTGCGCGGGGACGAACGCGTACGTCGGCCACGAGTGGTTCGACGCGCCGGACATCGAAGAGGCCGTCGCGCAGGTCCAAGAGTTATAAGACGCCGAAGCCGCGGCGATTACTCGTACTGCTCGTTTTTCACCGCGCCCTCCGGGTCGAAACAGACGAACTCGACGCGGTTTCCCTCGGGGTCAGCGAAGTACAGCGAGCGCCACTCGACCCACTCGTGATAGGCGAAATCGAGGTCGAGACCGTGCCCGTGCAGGCGCTCGACTTCTGTGTCGAAGTCCGCGGGGTCGATGCTGAGCGCGAAGTGGTCGATACTGGTCTTCGTTTGGTCGATCCCGGCGTAGTCGTCGAGTTGGGTGCGGTCAAAAAGCGCCACGATAGCTTCGTGGCCAGCGTGGCTCTCGCCGAGTCCGAAGAACACCGCGGTCCCGAAGTCGCCGAGCGGTTCACCGAGACCGACTATATCGCGGTAGAACGCGCACATCTCGGGCAGATTCTCGACGCGAAGTGCAAACTCACCGAGTGCGCGGGCGGCCCCGGGGCTGTCGAGTCGAGTCGCGTCGTCGGATGCGGGTACGTCAGTCATCGCCCCGACTGCGCAGGGTGATGGTAAAAGCGTTTGTCTCGTCTCAGTCTTCGGACTGTTCGAGCGTGAGCGTCTCCTGGTCGCCGAGGGCGTCGATGATACCGTCAACCGGGCGGTCGGGGTTCAACGCCTGTGCTTCGCGGGAGAGACCGAGTTGGTAGTCTTCGGCGTCGGCACCGGACCGAAGACTGGTGCGCCCGCGGTGGACGGTCACGTCGTCGTTGAGGTGGAGTTTCACCGCTTCGAGGAGCGCGTCGGCTTCGAGCGGTTGCCCGCGCGATTTTATTTCGTCGATGGTCGCGTCGTCGGGCACGTCGAAGGCCCGCTGGGCGATAATCGGGCCTTGGTCGAGGTCTGTCGTCACGTAGTGGGCGGTGACGCCCGCAATGCGAACGCCGCCTTCCTTGGCCTGTCGGTAAGCCGCCGCACCGGGGAACGCGGGGAGCAACGACGGGTGGATATTGATGATACGGTCCTCGTAGCGGAAGACGACGTTCGGGCCGAGGATTCGCATGTAGCGCGCGAGGACGATGAGGTCTACGTCGTACTCTTCGAGGAGTTCGAGCAGGTGGTCTTCGTCCGCGGTGCCTTTCTCGTCGCCGATGTCGTGGAAGGGAACGTCGTAGTGGCTCGCCAGCGGTTCGAGCGTGTCGTGGTTGCCGATGACGACAGAGATCTCCGCGCCGAGGTCGTCGTTCGCCCACGCCTCGAAGAGAGCTTCGAGACAGTGGGATTCCTTCGTGACAAGCACGGCGATTTCGCGCGTCTTGCGGTCCGACGGGAAGCGGACTTGGACATCGACGCCGAGGTCGTCTCCGAGGTCGGAAAGCGCCTCTCGGAGTTCATCGCGGGTGCAGGTCATCTCCGAGGTGTCCGCGTGAAGCGTCATCCGGAAGATTCCCTCGCGGACCGCTTGGTCGAGGTCCTCGACGTTGATTCCGCGTTCGAACAGCAGGGTGGTTACGTTCGCGATGAGTCCGGTCTTGTCTCCTCCGATGACCGTGATTTCGGTTAGTTCTCGCGTCATACCGTCACCTCCAGCTGTTCGAGGCTGAACATATACCGTCGTGCGTCGGCAAGCGGTAAACCGCTGTCGTTCTCCGCAACGAATCCTCTCGAACGACCGTGAGACACTCCGCGACGCGGTGGTAAGGCTCAGACGCCGACTCGTCGATTTCGGTGACAAAGTGTCGCCACGTAGTTAGTGGGCACATCTGTGCACAACAAACACGACCCAAAACCGTTTTTGCACATCACCGCGCATCGTCACCCGATGACCACCTACACCGCGACGGTGACGGTGCGCCTCAAGACCGGCGTGCTCGACCCGGAGGCGGAGACGACGAAGCGCGCGCTGGAACGACTCGGGTTCGAACTCGACGCGTTGCGCTTTACCGAGCGGTACGAAGTCGATCTCGACGCGTCGGACGCCGACGAGGCCGCCGACCGCGCCGACGAGATGGCCGAACGCTTGCTGGCGAACCCGACCATCCACGACTACGAGGTCGAGGTCTCCGAGGCCTGAGATGATCGCAGTTGTGCAGTTCGGCGGGTCGAACTGTGACCGAGACGCCGTGCGCGCGCTCGAAGACCTCGGTTTCGACGCCGAGCGCATCTGGCACGAAGACGAACTGCCGGCGGAGACGACGGGTATCATGCTCCCCGGCGGATTTTCGTACGGTGACTACCTCCGCGGCGGCGCGATGGCCGCTCGCTCGCCTATCATGGAGACCGTCCGCGATGCCGTCGATGACGGGATTCCAGTTCTCGGCGTCTGCAACGGCGCGCAGGTCGGCTGTGAGGCCGGCCTGACGCCCGGTGCGTTCACGACGAACGCGAGCGCTCGCTTCCAGTGCGAGCACGTCTATCTGCGCGTCGAGAATGCGGACACGAAGTGGACCGACGCCTACGACGAAGGCGAAGTCATCGAACTGCCCATCGCACACGGCGAAGGGCGCTTCGAAATCGACGACGAGGGCTACGAAGAACTGGAGTCTGAGGACCGCATTCTGTTTCGGTACTGCGACGAAGACGGCAACGTTACCGACGAGGCGAACCCGAACGGGTCGCGCGGAAACGTCGCTGGTATCCTCGGTGAATCCGAGTCGGTTGCGGTACTGATGCCGCACCCGGAACGGGCGTCACTGCCGGAACTCGGGAGTACCGACGGTCGCGGTGTGCTTGCGGGCTTCGACAGCTGAGTGTGATAAAAGACCGTCCGTCGCGGTGGCGGGCGGTACCGGGTCGGGTGGGCGAATGTAGCGGCGTACACGATGAGCGATGGTTGGAGTGATTGGTTTTCCGACCCGCGTACAGCGTGTTATGGTGCGAGAGCGCAAGGAGCGTCCGTGGCAACCCATGCCTCGGTGTTCTCCTCTTCGCGGATCTCGAACCATCCATCCGCATAGTAGACGGTCTTGTACGTGTGTTTCGTCATGATGGCGGGCAGTCCGGATGGACACGTCCGAACTACCGAATATGACAACGGTTCACACCCTCTTTGATACAACCACCCTAGCGACCCGTTAGGAGCTGGTTACTACCGTATACGACTCCCTAATACCGTCGAATACCCAAAAATGCGAGTCGAATCCGGCCCCGGAATGGACGAACGTGTAGCCGGGATATTCAGCGAACGAGCGGCATGTTGTAGCTCGTCTCGTTTTCGAGGACGAACTCCCACGTCGCTTCACACTCACACGAAACCTGTTCGAAGACGCTCGGGTCCTGTCGCAGGTTGAAGTCCTTGACCGCCTTGAACACGAGTTCGTCGCACTCGCCGCAGTTGTGCGCGCCGCGTTCTTGGCCGCCGCCGACGGGGTCGGAGACGACGATTGCGTCCACGTCAACCGTGTCGCGGAGCGCGTCGGCGACCGACCAGAGCCACGGTGGGCGGTACCCGCCGTTGAAGAACAGTTCGTCAACCATCGTGTACCGCTGGACGTTGGTCGGGTTCATCGAGACAGTGTGGCAGTTGTCCACCGCGGCACAGCGACGGATGGAGGATTTCATGTCTTCGAGCGCCTCGGGTTCCGAGAGGAACGGCGGCTTCATCAGGAGATACGCCTTGACGCCGCCGCCGGCCGCGGCCGCCTCGTCGCAGGCGGCTTCGAAGTCGGCGAAGTCGAAGTACTTGTTCACGCAGTCGTGGCGGACACGGTCGGTCGCGGTTTCGAGGCCGATGGCAACGTCCGTCTCGATACCGCGGTCGGTGAAGTCTTCGAGTTTCTCGCGCGTGACGAAGTCCGGGAGCGATTCGACGACCATGCGGTCGCGGTCGGAAAACGTCTCGGCGATTGCATCGCGCGTCTCGGCGGGTACCTCGCGCTCGTCGAGGAACGACCCGGAGGTGTAGATTTTGATGAGACCGGCCGTCTCGCCGTCGTCCATGTGTTCGGCTTCGTGGTCGAGACAGACCTGAATCTGGTCCATTAGCGCCTCGTGAGAGACGGTTCCGCCTTCGACGGATTCGGCGACGTAGCCGCACATCGTACAGCCACCAGCGCGCGCCCAGCGACAGCCACCGGTGTTGAGGATAATCGTCAGCGAGTCGTAGACGCCGTCGGGCGTGTTGTCCTCGTCGATCCACACCCGCGTCGGTTCGTGAGGGTCGTAGGTCTTCTGTTTTTGCGAACGGATGTCGCGCATCACCTTGTTGTGCGCGTCCATCCCGCGTCCCCGCTCGTAGACCTCGGGGGTCGGCTTACTCATTGGAGACTCATATCGGATGGGTGCGTAAAGCCGCTTCGTCTGTGGTCGCCGACGCATCGAGAAAACGATATCGCCGCCGAGAGAGACCGTGCCGACGCGATAGAGGTTCATATACGCGCAGTCCGTAGACGGGCTATGGACCGCCGAACACTGCTCTCGCTCGTCGCGGCCGGCGTCACCGGCGTCGCGGGATGTGGGTCGCCGGCGGTCGATACCTCGACGCCGAACCCGACCACAGAATCGAATCGGACGAATCGAACCGAAACGCAACTCGCCGAACCGCGCGTCGAGCGGACGCTCACTCTCTGGAATCCGACGTCGAAGCCGGTGTTTACGACTGCCGTTGGCATCCGCGACGACCGCGACGTATTCTTCGAGAACCGCGACCTCCTCCCCGGAGAACGGGCCAGGACGACGGTCGCCGTGCCGCTCGGCGACATCAGCGTGCTCGTCGAAACCGATACCGGCGTTCGAGCGCAGACGACGTGGGTCGTCGAGAGCGACCTCGACGGATTGGAAGTCGTCATCGGACGCGACGAAACCGAGTTCTGGCGCGCGGCGTCGTGCGACTCGCGCGACGGGTGCCCGCTTGCTCTCGGAGGCGGTGTCGAGACCGAATCACCGGTCGAACTCCCGCTCGTCGGCGACGGTCTCTCGCGGTGGTACGCACCCGCCGGCGTCGTCGTCGAAAATCCCGGTCCCGAGACGACCGTGCGGCTCAGTATCGACCTCCGCAACACGACGCTCGTCGACCGCAAATACCGCCTGCCGGGCGAAACACGGCTCTCAGTGCCGGTGACCTACCGGACCGGGAGATATCGCGTCGGCGTCGAGACCGACGAGCGAGTCGTCGAGACGGCGTGGTTCGTCCCCGACGAACCGACGAAGTACGTTGACGTGACGAGCGGCACGACCGGGTGCGGCCCGGCGAACTCGACGCTGACGGTGGCGAACCGCGACGACGGCGCCCACCGACTCTCGCTTCGGGTCGTTTCCGCGACCGAACAGACGGTCCGCTCCGACGGCGAGACGGGACCGTTCGAGCGAGTGTTCGACCTCGAACCGGGAGAGTCGCGTGAACTTGTCCCCGTGGGAGAATCCGGGCCGTACCGCGTTTCGGCCAGCCTCGAAACCGGCGCGAGAGTGTCCGGGACGTGGTGGTCGTGTCCGCCGCGCGGTCCCGCGAGCGTCGTCATCGACGCCACGGGGTCGCCCTCGTTGACCGCGGCTGGCCCGCAACCGGGATAGAGACGGCGTTGCCGACGCGCGGTGACGTGGGGGTCCGACAGGCGACTGAACAGTCATTACCGAGGCGTCCGAAGTCACGGTCGGGCAGGGTTGAACCACGCGCCGCACCGAACCACCCGTCCCGTTTCGAGCGGCGTCCCAGTTAACACAACGAGGAGACGTAGGTGTCGATAAACGCGACACCGTAACTGACGACGACGAACGACGCGACCATCGCGGTCAGCGTCGAGTCAGTCGGAATCCCGCCGAAGGCGACGAGGAGTAAACAGAGGAACATCCCGAGCCAACAGAGGGTAAAAAACGAGGTCAAGGCGAACGTCGTCAACCGGCCCGTAGAGCAGTCGGCGATGCCGAAGGGCACAGAGACGACGAAAGCGACGCCAACTGCGGCCGTCGTGAGCGTGACGGGGAGACCGTGCCACCCAGTCGGTTCGAATACGGGTGCGAGACCGAACCAACAGAGAACGACCAACAGCACGAACGCTTGTAGGTAGTTGCCGACGTCGCCGACGACCGAAACGATGGCTTCGACGACGGTATCCGGCTCGTCCATCCCGCATTCCAATTTTTTCTGTCATAATAAGGTTGTATTTCACAGCCGACGATCGACGTGTTACGACGACTCCCGAGTGAGCCAGTTCGGGAGTGTCGCGGCGACGAGTCCGCCGAAGCCGCCGGCTCCGATGCTCAAGAAAATTGCAGTGAACGTCCCCCACAACGGGATGCCAATCGAGTCGTCGTCGAGCTGTTGCGGCGGAATCCCGGTCGCGCCGATTCGCACGATTCCGTCGTGGTTCGGCGGCACGTCGCCGAGACCGACGCGGACGACGAGTGAGGCGACGAGCATCGCGGCGGCGAAGCCAGCCGCGACCGTCGAACCCGCGACGAATCCTTCGAGCGACTGCTGGACGCGACCGACGAAGCGGGCCGCGAGCAGGCCCGCGAGTGCGAGACAGACCGGGGGGAGCGCCCCGAGCCACCACCACGAGTCGTCCGGGCCGTCGAGAACCGTCACGAGATTTCGAGAGAGGGTCAACGTGCCTCCACCAGTCGTCTCGACGAGTTGGACCGGAACGCCCACCGCGCCGACGAAGGTCCACACGGGGAGGACGAGCGCTGACGGACGCTTGCCACCCGTGAGTCCGGTTTTGGCGGTGAGTCCCGGAAACGACCCGTCGAGCGCGACGGCGAGCCAGAGCGCCACGGCGGCGACACCGACGACAAACGCTCCGACGCCCGCGACGAACCCGGCGAGTAGAAGCGGCCGGAGGTCGGTCCTGAGCGGCCGTCGCTTTCGTGGACTGGACATAGCCGTCAATTCGCCCGAAGTGTAAAATATCTTGATAGTGTGGCGCAGTCAGACGACGAACCGGAGAACCCAGAGCGCGCCCATGCCGACGGCAATCGTGACGAAGACGCGTTCTGTGTACCACGCCGCGAGCGCGGCGAGGACGCCAGCTACGAGTCGGTCGTTACCGAGCGAGAGCGAGAGGTCGCCCGTGGGTGCGACGAGCGCCGGAAAGACGAGCGCCGCGAACACCGCGGCCGGAACGTATTCGAGTGCCGATTTTATCCGGGGTGGAACCGTGTCGATGCGGCCGAAGAGGTAGACGAAAGAGCCTCTGATGGCGAACGTGAGCGCGCCCGCGAGGACGATGACACCCCAGACGGTGACCGGGTCGTAGCTCGTCGTCATCTACACGTCACCTCCGAACGAGGAGACCGCGAGTCCGGCGACGACGCCGACGACGGCGGCGACGATGATGTCGAGGTGGAACGGAATTCCGGCGACGACGACCGCGACTGCGACCACGCCCCCGGTGACGCCCGAGGCCGCGGATGCCCGGTCTTTCAGCGCGGGGACGAGAAGCGCCAGAAACACCAACGGCGCGGCGAATTCGAGACCCCACGCGGGCGGGAGTCCCGTCCCGAGAAGCGCGCCGGCGACGGTTGCGAACTGCCAGACGACCCACAACGAGACGGCGACGCCGAAGTAGTACGCGAAGCGGTCGGTGTCGCCGTCGCGGCCGTAGCGGGCGATAGAAAGCGCGTACGCTTGGTCGGTGAGGAGATACGACGAGAGCGCTTTCGTGCGCGCGGCGAAGTTCCGGAAATACGGCGCGATAGAGGCCGAGTACATCAACATCCGGAGGTTCACGACGACGGCGGTGCCGACGACGATAGCGAGCGGCGCGTCGGCACCGAGGAGTTCTATCATCGCCAGTTGCGAGGCACCCGCGAAGACGACACTAGAGAACCCAATCGCGTGGAATATCGAAAGCCCCTGTTCGACGGCGGCGACACCTGCGACGAGACCGAAGGGAGCGATGCCGAGGTGGAGCGGCGCGGCATCCCGAACACCATCGAGAAAATCCGAAGGGACTGTTGGCATCTATCGCATACAGGCGGTCACACCCGAAATAGCCATCTATCTGCGAGTCGGTTGCCGGAACCGGGCGACTAGTCGGTACTGACAACGGCGACTTCGCGGATTTCGAGTGCGGTCTCGAACTCCTCGCGGCGGTTCAGTTCCACGCCGACGTGTCGGAGGTGTTCGGCGTGTGCTCGACGGACGGCATCGACCTCGCGGTGAGACAGGCCGAGCGCGACACCTTTGGTATCCCAGTGGCCGAGCGGAACGAAATACACCGCCGTTCCGGCGTCTCTGTGGATGCATTCGAACGCCCGCGCATACTCGTCGGTGCGGGCGTCGAGAAACACCTGTACGCTGCCGAGCAGTATCGGAAGCGTCGAAGCGGAAACCCCCGACTTCGCGGCCGCAACCATGACGGCGATGTCCGCAACCGCGACGCGCGCCGGAGAGTCCATAGCCGCGTCGGGTGCGAACCGGTCGCTGAGGCGTTCGTGGTTACGGTGCCGGTCGCGGTCGGTCCCCACGGTTACCCACCCGAACGTATCGCGTTTCGGTCGCCTCGTCTGTCGAGACCGCGGCGTAGCGAACCGGTATCGTCCAGCCAGCGAACCGTCTGCTTCCCCACCTCTCGACACGTCACGAAACAACGCGGTTCGAGAGCCATAGGATACCTCGTCGGCCACGAAACAAAAAGGTACGTCGGCGGCGCGGTGAACGCGACTCGATTGTGGCCGAAATGACACACCAGTATTGCAAAATACACACACTCACAAGGTCGAATTGGAGTTATACTACCATACTTTTATATTATTTTTATTTGTATATTATATAGATATATTTCAGGACTCGCAACTCGAACTGGCTCAAAGCCAACATAATCGACACGTATCTGTCACCCTCGACGGGTAGAAATAGCGCCGCGTTTTCGAGCCACGCGGTGTCTCGTTACCGCGACTGATTTCGAATCTCGATGAGTCCAGCCGAATCGACGGTGACGACGAGCGCACCGTACGAAAATTCGAGTGTCGCACCTGACAGCGACGGCGCTCTGGGAGATGAATCCCCGAATAGCGTATTGAGCGCGTCGATATCGGTGTACGAGGTCAACGAAGGGAGCGAAGACGGGTCGCAGTTCGCGTGCTCACTCGCCGCCGAAACGATGGCCTCCGAGACAGATTTCGTGGAGTCGCAGTCGTACCAAACTCGCGTCCGTTCTCGTTCGTCTTTTTGATGTGCGATAGCAGTGGTGATAGTTGACACCCCCGAGTGTCGTTCAATCGAAATGAATACGCGAAGTGTTATATTACTTGCGTACTGTCGGTATGTGCCCGTAGTAGTGCATATTTAGGGCAAGGCTATTCGCGGCGAGACGCCGCAACCACGCATCGTGACCGACGGCAGAGACCAATAAAACCGTGACGGCCGAACCAACCAATTTCGGCGTTCGGTAACGAAGACGGAAGAGTGTTGAAATCGGGTCGGATGCGGACGCGACCGTAGAAGAAGTCGCTGGAAGGGAGAGCAGAAGAGAGATGGTGAGAAGGCACCGGAAAGCAGTAGTGGAGAAGACGGAGCAGAGACAGATAGAGTGGAGAACGGCCAGAATAAAAATACAGACAGGAACGGGAGCGTTACGCGTGACCTACGCGGCCGAGGTGACGCCGTCACCCCACGTGACGCGGTCGTAGTCCGAATCGAGCGCTTGGGCGTCTTCGGGCAGGAGCGCGGCGACGAGGAACGCCGGGTACTGTTCGAAGTGTTCGACTAGCGCGGCGATGCGCTCGGAGTCGATCGCTTCGAGCGAATCGAGGAGCATGAACGGCACGTCTTCGTACACCTCGTGGACGAGATAGCCCGCGAGGGCGAACACGAGACCGATAACCTCGCGTTCGCTCTCGCTCAGGTGGTCGATAGAATCTTCATAGACCGCGCCCGAGTCGGACTCTCTGACGATGTGCAGTTCGAACTGCGTCTGAAGCACCTTTCTGCGGCCCTCACGGACGCGGCGTTCGACTCGCTCTAACCAAACGCGTTCGATGTTGTCGTAGCCGAGGAGGCCGAGCACCGTCTCCATCTCGTCGTTGAACGCCTCGACGGCCGACTCGGTGAGCGTCTGAATGCGGGTTCGCGCGTCTTCGAGGTCGGCGGTCAGTCGCTCGTGTTCGTCTTCGAGCGACGACCGCGTATCGAATTTCGAATCGAGCGCTTCGAGGTCGTCGTGGACCGCCGCGAGGTCGTCTCGCGCACGGTCGAGCGAGAATTCGACTTCGTTCAGTTCTTTGTGGAGTTCGATGAGGTCACCGTCTGCCTGCCCGCGAAGGTCGGACGCGTCGGCTTCCAGTTCCTCCACGCGCTCGACGAGTTCTTCGCGCTGTTCGGTCAGCGACGCGATTTGGTCGGTTCGGCGGTCGAGTTCGTCTTCGAGACGGCCGAGTTTCTGACGCGTCTGTTGGCGCTCGCGCTGTGATTTCTCGGCCGTCCGAAGGTCGCTTTCGAGGTCGTCGAGTTCGCGGCGGAGCGCCGAGCGCTGTTCGCGCTGGTCGTCCCTGACAGAACGGAGTCGGTCCGTCGTCTGACGAATCTGGTCGCGTTCGACCTCGGTTCCGCACGTCCAGCAGGTTATCATCTCCGACGAGAGCAGTTGGTCGGTGACCGCTCCGCCGTCGTCGGCGGTGAGCGTGTCCTCGACGAGGTCTGCCTTGCCGTCGAGCACGTCTTCGGTGTACTGGATGACCGTCTGAAGCTCCGAAACCGTCGTGTTCAACGACTCTATCTGCGTTCGAATCTGGTCGATGCGGGCCGTCACGTCCTCGTGGTCAATGTCCGCCGCGTCGAACGAGTCGAGTTCGGATTCGAGTTCCGAGCGTTCCTGCCGGAGCGATTCGACGCTGTCGCGCTCGCTCTGTAAGCGGAATCGAACGGTTTCGAGCTCCGAGCGCGCCGACTGGAGGTCCGAAAGCACCTCGTCCAGCTCGGCTTGGTTCTCGCGTTGTGCCTCGACAGTCTGGTCTTCTTCCTCGATACGCGTCGCAAGTTGATCGCGCTCGGCTTCGAGGTCCTCGATTTTTGATTCGAGGGATGCTTGCTTCGTTTCGAGCGACTGCCGCTCGGATTCGAGCGATTCGAGCGACTCCAACTGGCTTTCGACCTGCTTGCGTTCGGTCTGTAACTGCTCGATTTCGGTCTCGATGGCGTCGGTATCGACCGGTGCCATGATGACATCGTGCAGGTCCCGTTTTGCGATAACTGCTCGGCGAGCCTCGTTCGACCCGAGGAGAAACGCGAACAGGTCTGCGGTCGTCGTATCCTGCAGATACGGCGTTCCGTTGACACTCACTCGCCCGTGTTCTCGCTTGAGAATCCGCGTGAATGACCGACCGTCGAGTTCGAGTTCGACCGAGCCTTCGTCCGCGTCGCCTTTGAGACTTACCGCGTCGCTTCCGCACGCACCCATGAGTGCGCGCAAAAAGGACGTGCGGTTCGTCGCGTTTCGTCCGGTGAGGACGGTTACCCCCGGTGAGAGAGTGACAGTGCGCTCGTCGATTCCCCCAAGGTTGTTGATTCGAACGGTTGCTTCCTCGTGTGCCTCTGAGTGGTTCATGTGAAGAGAGATTGTACCCGACGTGTGCTACCCGTCATCCTCGTGTTCGCAGTTGCAGTGCCCGGAAGAGAGGAGCGCCGTCGGTGTCAGTCGTGTTTCGCAGTCTGTACAGGTGACGCGGATGTCAACATCGACTTCGTACTCACCGATGGCGACCGCTTGCGCCTTGACGAGCCGGTCGATAACGTCGATGGTCACCGTCCGGAGCCGCGACCGGAGTTTTCGAATCGTGTTTAGCCCGGATTCGGCCGCGGGTTCGTCGTCGTCAGTGTCACGTTCGACGTTCCGATGTCGCTTGAGGTAGTTGTACACCGACTGGTAGGAGATGATGTCCGCCTCCAGTTGGTCGATATCAACTCCCTTCTCTCGGAGCGTGTTCCGCGCCTCGGTGCGACTCCCGGCGGTCACGTCGTCACTCGTTAAGAGCCGATAGAAGTTATCGACTTCACCGTCGAGGACGTGCGCGCCCGCCTCGTCGAGCGCGGCCCGGATGAGTCGTCTGTTGACGTCTCCTTCGAGTTCGCGGAGGCTCCGCTGTTCTCGACCCTCGCCGAGCCATGCAGCGACGATGTCGTCACCGAGACCGGAGATTCCGTACCGGTCTGCGATTCGTTCTATTTTTGGGCCCCGACCGCCGCGGCGGGAAACCTTGGTTCCTGTCTTGCGCATCCTGGCGTGGTAACGAACGTTTGATTTGCAGTACTGTAAATATTACTTAACAATTATCAAGACTGATAAAGTTAAAAACACGAACCCATTACACGAATGAAAGCACACATCCGTTCAGTTGTGGTTCGAGTAATCAGACGGTCGAATCTCGCCGGGTGGCCGGGCTTGCGAACAGTTCAGCCCGAGTACGCGGTGTAAAAAAGATGGTGTAATTCCGGTCCGAAATGACCGGATTCGACGCGAACCTGCGACCGACCGAAAAACGACCAGAGTACCGCCCCGGCCGGCCGACGATTTCCCGTCTGTCCGCCCAATCGACCGCTACTGCTCTCGAACCGTCAGCCAGAGGTAGACCTCTCGATAGGCGTTTTCGACGCTCGGTGACGTCGGAGGTTGGCCCCTGTAGAGGAGGTACGTCAACCGCAGGTTCTCACCAGTCATCGTCGGTTGAATCCGGTGGTCTCGGTGCCACGTCTCGTTGTGTTCGAGTCGCGGTGAGAACGTTTCGAGTTGGTCCGATTCGAGAACGGTCGTCGAATTGTTCTCGGTTTCGACCCGCTGGAGCAACACGACCACAGTGTAGTTCACCGGCCGATGTTCCTGATTACCGACGCCGACGACGAGCGGTGCGGACTCGCCTCGGACGAGCGTTTCTGGGTAGTCGTCCGCCACGAGGTCGTCTTCGCCGTCCGCGGTGAGCAGATACAGTTCGCTGAAGGACTCGCCGTCTTTCGGTCCCGCCACGGCGTAGCCGACGCTCGCAGTTGCGAGGACGAGACTCAACACGAGCACGACGTTCAACACCGCGTCAGTCTTCGAGTCGGGTGCGAACAGTTCCGCCCGCACCGTCTCGAACCACGCCTCGTACGGGATGGCGAACCGTTCCGGTTCGGGGAGTGCGCGCCGCCGAATCAACGCGACGACAGCGGTGACGGCGGTGAAACCGCCGATTGCGACGAGAATCGGGACGAGTCGCAGTCCCCACGGGGTGAAGTTGAGCACGAGTCCGAAAAGCGGGACGGTGGCGATACTCGTCCCGAACGAGAGCGTCGCCCGCTCGATGCCGTCGATACCGCGTTGGTCGTCCGGCGAATCCGTGGTCGGCCCGCGTTCGGGAAAGAGCGCGGCTACGAGCGTGTACCCGGGGACGAAAAGCAAAAACGGAAGCCCGATAGCGTCTCGGAGCACCGTCTCGTTGAGTCCGGGCGTAAGCGCGACTATCGCCGTGAGCGCGACTGTTGCGAACACGGCGGCGAGGTCGGCCGGGAGCGTTCGAATCTGCTCGGGGAGGTAGAGTTGCCAGTCTGAGCGCGCCGCCATCTATCTGAGCATGGTGCGTAGGGACACAAAAATCAGTTGGTAGACGTGTTCGATTCGGTCGCATCGACCAGCGCCCGCGCCGTCTCGACGAGTCGTTCAGCCTCGTCATCGGACACTGAGACGCCGCTGTACGCCGCCAACTCGTAGCCGGCGGTGAGCGATTCGAGCGAGTCGGCGGAGCCGACGCCGGCATCGACACACTGTTCGTAGAACTCCCAGTGCGTCGCGGCGTCGTCGATACCGGCGTCGGCCGCGAGTGCCCGCCTCGCCCCCGCGTAGGCGACGACGACGGCGTCGTTAGGGCACCCCGAAGAGAGCGAGTCGGACGCCGAGTCGAGCATGGTGGGGACCGCAGGAGTCGGCGCGGGCGACGTTCCGCCATCGACGCTCGGGGCGACTGACTCGGCGGTGCCACCGTCGGAAGCGGCTGTCTCGCCGTCTCGCCGGAGGAGAACCACCGCGACGAGTCCGACGACCGCCGTGCCGGAGACGACCCACAGGAGGTCGGTCAGCCCGAACGGAAGCCCGCCGCGTGCCGACCCACCGCCGTTGCCCGGCCGTCGGACGGTCGTCGTCGCCGACGCGGATTCGAGATTCGTCCCGGTGCCGTCGAACGCGGCTGAGACGGTCGCATTCGCCGCGGTTACGTTGGCCGGAAGAGAGACTGTCGTCCGGTACGCGCCCGACGAGTTGGTGCTGACCGTCTCGACGGGGTGTCCGGCGACGCTGATAGCGACGGGTTGGTCCTCGACGGCCTCGCCCTCCCGCGTTTCGAGTGCCCCGGCGACGACGACGGTTCGGTTCGCGGACGCGCCAGCACGCACGTCAAGTGTCGTCGCCTCGCTCGTGATTGGGACCGAAACCGACGCCGGTTCGACCCGTACGGCGCGGCCGTCGCGGGCGGGACCGACCCGCAGTGTCGCGTCTCCGACCGGCGCGGTCGCGGGGACGGTCCCCGAGAGCGTCGAGTGTCCGCGGCCGTCAGTCCGCGCCGTCGATACCGGCACGCCGCCGAGCACCGCCGAAAGCCGGTAGTCCGTAACCGGTGTCTCGTTCACCGACACGGTCGCACGAACCGAGACCGGGTCCGCGTAGCCGGATGCGCCGGTCGGCGCGTCTGCGAGCGTCGTCGTCGCGGCCACCTGCGTAATCGAGACGGGTATCGCTCGTTCGGAGCGTTGGTACGCCGACGCGTTCGACGGGAGGTACCTGACGGTCAGTTCGGACGCGTTCGCGGCCACCCGCGTCGGACGGTACGCGAGTTCGAACCCGCCGTCGGCACCGACGGCCGTCCGAATCCGTTGGTCGCCGACGGCGAACGTCGCGTTCGTCGTCTCGACCGGCGTGCCGTTGTCGGTGACGAGCGACCCCGTGAGCACCAGCGGGTCGGTAAAGGAGATGTTGCGGTCGTACGATGTCACGTCGAGTCGGGTTGCGACGAACTCGCGGCCGACGATGTCCCGCCGTTGGGCGGAGATGTTCGACTGGACGGCCGCGAGTCGAGTGCTCGTCTCGGAGAGGTCGTCGCCGGTCTCGTTCGAGATGCCGTCGAAGGCCGCGATGAGCCGTTCCGATTGGGTTTCACCGGCTTCGTCGAGACGCGACAGACGGCGGGCGAGTTCGCGGGCGCGTTCGGTATCGCCCGCCTGTTTTGCCGCCTCGTACTCGCGGCGCGTCTCTTGGAACTCGCTGACGGTGTCGATGTAATCGCGTTGGGTCTCTTTGACCGTCTCGTACTCTTCTGTGGCACCGTCGCCTGCGGTCTCGCCTTCGACATCGACGTATTTGCGAAGCGGGGTGTCGTACTCGTCGCCGAGCGCCGATTTAGCCGCCTCGTACTCGCCGCGACTGAGCCGGAGCGTGCTCGACTCGATTTGTCCGTTCAACGCCCCGGTGAGATAGGAGGCGAGGCGGTCGAGGTCGTCTTCGCTATCGACCTCGTCGGGGTTCTCGTGGATGACGTCGGTGCTGTTGTTGGTTCCGTCGGCGGTCTGTTGTGGCAGTCGGCCCGTGTCGCCGAGGGAGTGTGCCGAAGCGACCGACGCACCGTCCGTCACCAGCGACTGCCCGTCGGTGTCCACCGCGAGCATCGCTGAGACGGGGGCGACAGTCGCCATCGTGACGGTACTTACAACTAACAACAGCATCGAAAGTAGGCGAATCGAACGACCCCAGTCTCCACGCACTACTCGTAGCCAAACGTGCGACCGTAATGGACTTTCCCATTTTGGCGAACACATCTGCTCATTGACAATAATTGACAGACAAACGGACCGTCGCGTCTGACACGAGATGGTGACTGCGCGTCGCCTCGGAGTCACACGGTCGGCGCGGAACACAAACATTCAACTTTAGTGCAACGAATCGACACTACGATGCTTCCGACCCGTCGGTGGGCCGCACTCGCTGGGACTGCGTGCTTCTTCGCCGTCTTCGCAGTCGTTCTCGGGGAGTCAGCGCCGCTTTTCGCCGCGGGCGGTCTCACCGCGTGGCTCGTCGTCACGCAGTTCGACGCGGTACGGACGATAACGACGGCCGATAGCTCCTTGTCGGCCAGCGTCTCCGTCGATTCTGCGACGGCGTTCGTCGGCGACCGCGCCGCCGTGACGATGACCGCGACGCTCTCGGAACCCCTCGATGCACCACTCGACGTCGAACTCGTCGCGCCGCCGAGCGTTGACGCACCCGACCGGGGTCGGCGAACCGTCACGCTCGAACCCGGTGACACCACCGGTTCGACCACGTGCAGTGTCACGTTTCCCATCGCCGGGCGAATCACGTTCGAGACGGTGCAGGTCCGTATCGAGGACCGAGCGGGCTGTTTCACCGAGACGCTGACGCTCGATGCCGACGCCCGATGTCTCGTCGAGCCGCCGTCTCCCGAGGGCGTTCACGTCGGGCAGGGCGGCGAACTGGTCGGTGCGACGTTCGGCGACCACCCGAGCGACCGAACCGGGCCGGGATTAGTCCCCCACGAGACGCGACAGTACGTTCCGGGCGACACCCTCTCGCAAATCGACTGGCGGACGACCGCCCGGATGAACCAGCCGTACATCCGCGAGTTCGAGACCGAATCCGACTACCTGCTCTCGCTCGTGGTAGACTGCGGCGCGCACATGAACCGCGGCCCGACGGGGCGGACGATGCTCTCGTACGGCCGCGAGGTCGCACTCGGCTGTGTCAACGCGGCCGAATCCCACGGCGACCCGATTTCGGCGCAGATCGTAGACGAGACGGCGACGGTGTGGGAGTTCGGTCCCTCGTCGTCGTCGAACGCCTACCAGACGATTCGACGCGAGCTACTGGCAACCGAACCGAAATCCGGCACCCACAGAGCGGTCGAGTCGTCGCGGCCGGTCGCGCCGACAGACGCCCGCAAACGAAGCCAAGCGCTTGACGGTGATTCGGCGTTTTCGACGACGCTTCGGCCGTTCCTCTTCGACGGGACGAGCTACGTCTCACGGGTCAGCGACCGGCCGCTTTTCGACGCGGTCAAAACGTCGTGTGCCACTGCCGACCGCGAAGACCACCTCGTGGTCGTCACCGACGACTCGGCGAAAGTCGAGACCTACGAGGCGGTCGTCGTTGCGGCCGAGCGAAGCAGTCAGACGACGGTCTTTCTCACGCCGAACGCCTTGTTCGGTGATGCGACGGCACCCGGTGAGAGCGGCGGTTTCGCCGAGTTCGAGGAGTTCCGAAAGCGCCTCGACCGCCTGCCGAACGTCACCGCCTACGAAGTCGCACCGCGGACCGCAATCGAACTGGCGACGGCCGAGACGGCCGCGACGGTGGAGTGATACCCGATGGAGACAACCCAGAACCAGCGCATCCCGACGATTCGAGCCGTGTTGGAGTCGAACGAACTCACCCCCGCGGACGCGGTCGGCGTATTCCTACTCACCGCCGCGTTGACCACGACGAGTGGTCTCTGGGGCGTCGTCGCCGGACTCTCCGTACTCGGCGTCGCGCTCGTTGCGACCGGCCCGGCCACGTTCGTCCTCGCGCAACTCTGGGCCGTCTCGTTGCTGTCGGGAGAGACCGCGTTTCCCGTGGCCGCCGCGCAGGTGGCGACGCTCCCACTTCTCGTGAGCGCGACGTGTTCGTGGCCGCCCGACCGGACGCGCCTCGGGCGGCTGACTGCGGCGTACGTCGTCGCAGGCGGCGGTGTCTGGCTCCTCTGGACGGGACTCAGGTGGCCGTGGCAGTCCGCGTTCGTCTTCGTCACGCTGGCGGCGTTCGTCTCGTACGCGCTCCACCGGTACGAACTCGTCGCGGTCGGTGCCGTCACCCCGGACCCGGAGGCCGACCGATGAGCGCGGGCGAACCCGCCGACCACCAGCTAGCGAACGGGTCGTCCGACGGAGCCGTCTCGGTCTCGGCTCCCGACACCGACGGCGACGAGCGCGCGTCCGAACTCACCGCGCTCCGCCGCGAAAACGCCCGCCTCAGACAGCGATACGACAGCCTTCGACAGGGACAGTACCGACAGACGAGTATCGCACTGGCCGTCCTCGGCGTCCTCGGACTGGTCGGTGGTGCGGCCTTCCCGCCCGTCCGCGACGTGCTCGTCGTTCTCGGCGGTATCGGACTCTTCGCCGCCGCCGTAACGCGGTATCTCAGCCCCGAGCAGTTCATCCCCATCGGCACCGGCTCGTCGGTCTTCCAAGCACACGCGTCGAATCACGGAGCCATCGTCAACGAACTCGGCCTGCAGGAGACGACCGTCTACGTCCCGGACGGGGCGGGAACGGTGCGGCTGTTCGTCCCCGAACACCGGTCGTACACGCTTCCGGAGCCGAGCGCCCTCCGCGACACGTTCGTTGTCACCGACGACGAGTCGAATCGCGGCGTCACGTTCACCCCGAGCGGCACCGGACTGTTCGACGCGTTCGAACGGAACAGCGACGGCCCGCTCGGTGACGACCCGGCGACGCTCGCCCGACAGACCACCGATGCCCTCGTCGAACTGTTCGAACTCGTCGAATCCGCGACGGCGGAGACGGACACCACCGGCCGACTGACCGTCCGCGTCGAAGGCTGTCGGTTCGCGTCCGCCGAGACGTTCGATACGCCCGTCGCGTCGTTCCTCGGCGTCGCTGTGGCTCGCGGTCTCGGTACGCCGGTCGTCACCGAAGTTACACCTGGAGACGATGGGAGCTTCGCCGTCACCTGTCGGTGGGACCCGAACACGGTCAGAGATGGGGTCGGAGACGAAGACGAGAACGAAAACGAGAACGCGACCCGCGTGGCGTCTGAATCGACCGGCGGCGTCAGCGGGGTCGGCGATGTTGGTGACGGCGGAGATGTCGGTGGGGACCGTGGCGTCAACGGAGCCAACGACACCGAAAAGACGAACTGAATAGCCCGGTTCGAGTCCTAAGTTCCGGGGTTCGAGTTTCGGGTTCTACATTCCGGATTCCGGACTCGGACACCGGGTTTCGCGTTCTACGTTCAGTCTCGGCCCTCGGCCCCCGGCCGCGACCGCACAGCCCCCGATTCGCGCCGGCCGAGACAACCCGGGTCGGAGTGGTCTCAGTCGTCGCCTGCGATTGTTTTCGGCTTCGACTCGTCTAGCTCGACTTCCGGTGTCGGAACGTTCTCGACCACTTCGGTTACGATTTCTCGCGGGGTGCGGCCGCTGATGTCGGCTTCGGTACCGAGGACGAGTCGGTGCGAGAGAATGAGCGGAGCGAGCCGTTTCACGTCCTGCGGAATCACGTAGTCGCGGCCGCGAATCGCGGCGGCGGCCTTTCCGGCCCGCAGGAACGCGAGCGACGCGCGTGGAGACGCACCGAAATCGACCGCCGAGTGTGTCCGCGTCGCGGAGACGAGGTCGAGGATGTAGTCGAACACCTTGTCATCGACGTGCACGTCGGTGACGACCTGTCTCGCCGTACCGATGTCGGCGTCGTCGATGACGTTGGAGATGTCGGACGGTTTGAGCGACGGCGACTGGTCGAACCGCTCCAGAATCTGGCGTTCGTCCGCACGCTCGGGCAGGTCAACGACGACCTTGAACTGGAAGCGGTCGCGCTGTGCTTCTGGTAGGTTGAACGTCCCTTCGTACTCGATTGGGTTCTGGGTTGCGACGACCATGAACGGATAGGGGAGTTTGAGCGTCTCGCCTTCGATCGTCACCTGCCCCTCTTCCATCGCTTCGAGGAGCGCCGACTGCGTTTTCGGCGTCGCCCGGTTGATTTCGTCGGCGAGGACGACGTTCGAGAAGACGGGACCGCGCTGGAGGTCGAACTGCCCGAGGTTTTCGCGGTAGATGTGCGTGCCGGTGATGTCCGCCGGGAGCACGTCGGGCGTCATCTGAATCCGCTGATAGTCGAGATTCGCGGCGTGCGCAAAGAGATTCGCAATCGTCGTCTTGGCGACGCCCGGAACCCCTTCGAGGAGCACGTGTCCGTTGGTTAATAACGCGATTGTCAGCGCCTCAATCGCGTCTTCGTTCCCGACGAGGAGTTGTGACGTCTCGTCGAGGATAGCCGAGTATACCTCTTCGGGAGCACTCATACGTACTGCTACTCAGCACGGCGGCCACATATAATTGCGGCTCTCGATGGGACGGCGAGAAACGTCGAACCGGAGTGTGGGAACCGCTATCGAAGACCGGGAGACCCGGAAAAACAACTCGACGAGTCCGAAATCCCGCGACACAGCGAGATGAGGCTGTCAGCTGACAAAACGCGCGTACGACTGCTACAACTCAAACTGGTTGCGCCGTGAGATGACGGCCAGCGCGCCCACGACGACCCCACCGAAGAGCAACTGAAGCGCCGAGGAATCGCGGAGCGCACCGAGTGCGACCTGAAGCGGCGGGCGCTCGGTCGCATGGGAGAAGTCTAGCAGGACCGTCTCGTGGTCCCCGACGAGCGCCTCGACGAAGGCGCGATTGTCCGGGCGGTCGAGCATCGAGTTGATGAACACGCTCGGGTCGCTGACGACGACGACTTCGCCCGCGCCGAGTGACTCGCTCGTCACGACGGGATAGGACCGAAGCGCCTCGGACTCGTCGAGTTCACCGTCGCCGTCGGCGTCGCGGTACGAGAAGTTCGACGAGCGGACGAGTGCGGTGCTTTCGTTCGCGGTCACCGTCGCCGGGTGGTTCAGCGTGAGTTGGCTCACGTTGTTCGTTCGCGGGTCAGAGACCGTCCGCGTCGCCACCGGAAGCGCGCCCGACTTGTACTGGTGGCGGTCGTCCCGAAGCGGCGTCCGATTGATGCGCGCGCTCGCACCGAGTCGTGACAGCAGGTCGTTTCCGTGTGGCCTGAAGTCGTCGGCGACGACGAGGGTACCGCCGTCACGGACGAACGACTCGATTCGGGCCGCCTCGGCGTCTGTGTAGCCGCTCTCGGGCGAAACGACGAATGCGACCGCTCCGCCGGCGGCACCCTCGTCGTACGCTGTGGTGTTGTACGCGAGCGCCGTCTCGGCGGGTGCGTCGGCCGCGACGTCGCGGACGCCAGAGCCGCCATCCCACGCGGAGTTGAACGCGCCGTAGGTGGACGAGGACGTGCTCGCGCCGACGCCGACGCCGACGAGCATCGCCACCAGCAATCCCGCCGCGAGGAGATGCGGATAGCCGACGTCCCGCGAGCCAACGCGCACTCAGACCACCCCCGGCGGGAGGATGTCGAGAATCCGCCGGACGACGATGTACCCGAAGACGACGAGACCGCCGCCGATGAGCCACAAGAGCCGGCGACGCCACGTGGGCGTTACCGCGACGGGAGCGGTGAGTTCGACGATGACGAGAAAGCCGATGAGCGACACGACGAACACGAGTTCGTAAGACAGCGAGTCGAGGAGGACGAGAATCAGTGTCGCTCCGAGCATCCACGCGAGTTGCGCGCGGATGAATCGTTCACGTCGTGCCGTTGCCATATACACTGGTGGTCAGGCCGGGATAACTAAACTATCGCTTGCGGGTGCGAACTCGTGAAAAGCGAGTCGGCGGCGGCGGCGACGACCGCCCGCCGTCAGAGGTGTTCGAGCGGTCGAATCTTCGCAATTCGCCGACTGACGGCGAGCGACGAGAGGAGACTCATCAGGAACGCGATTGCGAACCCGCCAGCGAGCACGGTCTGCGGGAGCACCACGACGTCGCCGAAGCCGACGACGAGTTCGGCCAGTTCGTTCAGTCCGCGCGCGGCCGGGAAACTGAGCGCGACGCCGAGTGCGCCCCCGACCGTACCGAGGACGAGCGCCTGCACGACGAGCGTCAACGAGAGCGTCGATGAGGACGTTCCGAGCGCCTTGAGTGCGGCGAACTCCCGTTGTTGGTGGTAGACGTGCGAAAGCAGGATGTTGACGGTGAGCGCGAGTCCCGCGAGCAACGCGAGGAAGACGAGGCTCCCACCGGCGGCCATGAGGACCGCTTGGTCGCGGAGAATCTCTTTCAGTTGCTCCTCGTTCGTCCGGATGTCGTAGCTCGGATACTCCGATTCGAGGTCCGCCGCGACCGCCTGTGGGTCGGCGTCGTCCGCGACGGTGAGCGTCATGAGCGTCGCCTTGTCGGTGCCGGTCGTCCCCGTCACTTCTTGGAGTTCACTCAGTTGGAGGACGACACTCGGCGACCCGAGGAACCGCGAGAACGTCGGCGAGATGCCGACGACGGTGAACTCGTTTTGCCGGGCGATGCCCGTCGTGCCGCCGATGGAAAGCGAGTCGCCGACGGAGACGTTCATCATGTCGGCCGTCCGCTGGTCGATGACGACCTCGTGGCTCATCGGACCCGAGTAGTTGCCGTTGGCGTAGTGCACGTCGTCGGTGCTGAATCCGGAGCCGTTCGTGATGTGGACCGCGCCGCCGCTCGTGGGCGACCCGACGCCGACGAGCGTCTGATAGTCCGTCTCGTTCGATTTGACGTAGACCGTCTGGAACGCCATCGGCACCGACGCCCGAACGTCCTCGCGGGTCTCCAACTCGGTGTCCAACTCGTGTGCGCCGACGATCGTGTTTTCGAACCCGCCGACGCCGGTTGGCGAGAACCGGACCGGGCCGCCGGTAATCCACACGTCGCGGCCGGCCGCGTCGAACTTCTGTTGGCCCGTCTCGATGACGCCGATACCAGTCCCCGCGAGGAGCGTCGCCGCGAGCACGGCCAGCGTGATGCCGAGGACGGTGAGTACCGTCCGCCCGCGGGCGTGAGAGAGTTGCGAGAGCGCGATGCCGGTGGCGGCGCGAGCGCGGGCGAGACGCGGGAACCGCGCCGGTGTTGGCTCGCCGTCAGTCATGCGACATCGCCTCCAGTGTCGGGGTTCGCCACGTGAGCCACGCAGGATACACGGACGAGACGAGACCGATGGCGGCCGCGACCGCGACGCTGTAGCCGACGAGAATCGGGTCGAACAGCGCGACCTGCACGCCGAGTAGCTCCTGTGTGAGCGCGTTCGTCAGGAAGATGCCGCCGATACCGGTGACGACGCCGACGACCCCGCCGATGGTGGCGACGATGACCGTCTCGGCGACGACGAGGAGGGTCTGCGAGCCGGTTCGATAGCCCATCGCCGAGAGGACGGCGAGGTTGCGGCGGTCGGCGTTGACTTCGAGTCCCATCATGGTTGCGACGAAGAGGACGCCGACGAGGACGGCGACCGTGAGCGAGACGGCGGCCATGGCAAGCGGGAGACTCGACGTGGACGCGCCGCGGACGGCGAGGCCGGTCTGCGTGACGACAGAGGTTCGCGGGTACAGACGCTCGATATCGGATTTCACGCCCGCGGTGTTCGTGCTCACGAGCAGTTGGTCCGCGAGGTCGCCCGAGGTCGACCCGGTCATCGTCTGGAGTTCCGAGAGGTGGACGAGCGCGACCGGAACGGGACCCACCCCGCTCGAAACGTCGCCTTGCCGAACGTCCGCGACCGTGAACGTCGCCCGCGAGTTGCCGACTTCGGCGGTTACCTCGTCGCCGGCGGAGACGCCCAAGAGTTCCGCGCCGGCCTCGTTGAGCACGAGTTCGCCGGTTCGCGGTCCTTCGTAGGTGCCGTTTGCGTAGTGCGGGTCGCCCGGTTCGAGCGCGTCCGTGGGAACACCGACGACGGTCGTCGGCTCTTCCGGCGGGATGATACCCGCGGCGAGGATGAATTCGTCCGTGCTCTCGTTGTCGCCTGGTGCCAGCCTGACGAGTTGCGTCTGGACCGGCGTCGCGTACTCGACTCGCTCGTCTTGGTCGAGTCGCGCGGTAATCTCGTGGGTGTTTCCGAGTTGTGGACTGCCGACAGAGACCGCGACCGACGAGGCGGTGCTCGCCTCGGGGACGACCCAGTAGTCCACGTCTTCGCTTTGAATCGCGTTCTCCGCGCCCATGCCGAGTGCGATGCCGCTGACGGTCGTCATCAGCGTCACCGCGAGCGCGACGCCGACGACGCTCAACAGAACCTGTTTGGACGAGGACGTCCGCAACCGACCGAGGACGCGCCGAACGGCGAGACCGAGGATACCGAGCAGTCGGTGTCGCCTAGGCATCGCTCACCACGATACCGTCGCGGAGTCGGATAACGCGGTCGGCGCGGTCGATGACGTGGTCGTCGTGGGTTGCGACGACGACCGCGCGCTCTGAGGCAGTCTGCTCGATGTAGTCGAGGACGCGCTGGCCCGTCTCCGTGTCGAGTTCGCCGGTCGGTTCGTCCGCGATGAGGACCGCCGGGTCGGACACGAGCGCCCGCGCAATCGCCACGCGCTGTTGTTCGCCGCCGGAGAGTTCGCCCGGTTTGTGCCCGGCGCGGTCGCCGAGACCGACCTGTTCGAGCAGTTCGTCGGCGCGCGCCCGCCGGTCTCGTTTGGAGACGCCGCGTTCGATAAGCGGAAGCGCGACGTTGCCGCGGGCCGAGAGCGCGGGCAACAGGTGGAAATGTTGGAAGACGATACCAATCGTGTCGCGTCTGAGTGTCGTCCGCTGACGAGAGGACAGCGAACGCACGTCGGTTCCCGCGACGGTCACGTCGCCGGTCGTCGGGGTGTCGAGCGCGGCGAGGAGGTGCAACAGCGTCGATTTGCCGCTCCCGCTCGGGCCGGCGATGGCGACGAACTCGCCGGTCGCAATCGACAGCGAGACGCCGTCGAGAGCGCGAACCGTCGGCGCGTCACCCCCGCGGGAGAAAAGCGAGTCGCGTCCGCGCGAGTACTCCCGGGCGACGCGCTCACAGCGGAGGGCGGTCGCCGGGTCGGCCGCGTCGGCGGCGGGACGAGAACGTTGTTCGGAGACCGAATCAGCCATGCTCCCACGTGATGCGCGACGTGGCATATAGTTGGTGTGTCACACCGCGAGCGTCGCAGTGGTCGGGCGGTAGACGTCGGAAAAAGTGACCGAGAAGCAGTCGTCAGCGACGAACGAGTCGGCGACCGACCGCGAACACCACGAGGATGCCGAAAAGCGCCTGCAACGCCGTGTTCGGAACGTCCGACGAGGTGGTCGATGGCTCGGTCGTCGTCGGTTCGTTGGGCGTCACGACGTTGTCGGTCGTGGTCGGTGGCGCAGTCGTCGGACTCGACTGGGTCGTCTCCGTCGTGTCGGTCGGCGGCGGCGAGTCGGTCGTTGTCGTCGAGTTTGGCGTCGGGGTCGGCGTGTCCGTCGTGTTGTTCGACGTGGGCGTCGCGGTCTCGTTGCCCGAATCGGACGAATCGCCGTCCGGCGAATCGCCGTCCGAGGTGTCGCCACCGTCGCCGCCACTACCGCCGCCACCGCCGGGCGTCGGGGTCTCGGGCGTTTCGTCGGTCTGCTCGACGATTTCGACCGTCGAAGCGTCGCTCACGCCGACGAGTTCGTCCTCGCCGAGCGCTCTGTCGTCGGAGCGGACGACCGCGTACAGCGAGTAGTCGCCGGTGTCGAAGTCGTCGGTCGGGACCGTCGCCGAGTAGTGCGAGTCGTTTATTTTCGAGGCGTCGCTTCGGACGTGTTTGTCGCCATTCGAGAGGACGACTTGCACGGCTTCGACCGGTTCGCCCGATTCGACCTGTTCGAGTTCGGTCGTCACGTCGAGACCGTCGCCGTTCTCGACGGTGTCGTTGGCGGTGACAGAGAGACTGTAGGCGCGAATCACGAGGGGTTCGACTGCGTGCACCTCTTCGGACGATTGCTCGCCAACCGTGACGGCGTACGTCCCGGGTTCAAGCCCGTCGGTGTCGAAGGTCGCAGTCGTGTCGCCGGTCCGGGTCCGCACCCGTCGGATGTTCTGTTCGGTGTCGTAAATGGCGACTGAGTACTGCGCGGCGCTCGGCGCGTCAACTGAGATACTGACGCTACTGTCGGTGTCGGCGCGGCCGACTTGGGTGACGGTGAAGTCACCCCACTGTGTCGAGACGGTTCTGTCGGCGGTGTCGATGGAGCCGCCGATGTCGATATCGTAGTCGCCGCTCGCCCCGAGAGACGGGGGCGCGACCGCGGCAAGGAGCACCGCGGCGACCACGAAGGCAAAAATCGAGAAACGGGGTCGAGACATCGTTGTCCGATTTGGCTACCGGTGGTAAAAATCTGTAGGCAGTCGGTCGCGCCGCTCGCGGGCTGAAAAAATGAGAAGTGAAACGAACCGCGTGAGCGGTCGTTAGTCTCGGCGGACCGCGACGAGTGCGATTGCGAGGAGCGCAATCACGGCGAGGACGGCTCCGAAACCGGGGACACCGGTCCCCGTCGTGGTTGGTCCGTCAGTCGGCGGTTCGGTCGTCGTAGTCGGTCCGTCGGTCGGCGGTTCAGTTGTCGTGGTCGGTCCGTCAGTCGGCGGTTCGGTCGTCGTGGTCGGCTCTTCGTCCGCCGTGATGGCGAAGTAAGAAAAGCCGGGCGTGTCGGCTTCGAGGACGACCGTGTCGTCGCCGTCGTTGACCACGCGGGTATCGATCGACTCCCAATCACCGGTGTCGTCGTTGAACCGCTGGACTTCGAGGTCGGACGCGCTCAAGTCGAGTTCGTCGAGTTTGCTCTGTCGGACCGAGAACTTGAGCGTGGACGGGTCGTCACGGGCCGACTTCGGCACCGTGATTTTGACGTAGCCGACCGCGACACCATCGGGTTCGCCGACGGTACCGGGGACGTTCGTGCGTTCCTGCACGATGACTTCGCCCGTCGTCTTGTTGCTGAAGGTGATGTTGACGGCCGAGACCGACTCGCCACCTTTCAGCGGTGCGTCGAACTTGTCCTCGTAGAAGAGGCGGTCCCGCTCGTAGGCGTCGTTCGGTGTGTCGTCGTCGCCGCCGCCACCTCCGCCGCCCGTGGTGGGCGTCTTGACGGTGATGGTTCCGAGCGTGACGCCATCGACCGTCAGGGTGTAGTTCCCGTCAGTGTCGATGGACGTAGAGTACGTTAGCGTGTCCGACTCACCGGCGTCGAGGGTGACTCTATCGGTTGCGATTGCGGTCCCGTTCGCCTTCAGCGGCTTGGCGAAGGTGCCGGTAGCGGTACCGGTGTTTTCGACATCGACAGAGACGTTGAACGTCTCGTCGGGCTTGACCCGAGTCGGCGAGATGGAACTCGAACCGGCGTCGATGGTGAAGGATGGTGCGTCCTGAGTGACCGAGAGTTCCTTGCGGTTCGAGACGGTCTCGGTACTCCCCTCTTTGGTTGCGACGTGCATGACGACGTATTTGTCGTTGGGTGCGCCATCGGGAATCGGCACGTCGATAGACGTCTTGCTATCCGTGACTCTCGCTACAGTCGATGCGTAAATGGTCTTGTCACCCGTACGGATAGAGACATTGTCAGATGCTGACGTAGAGTTGTTGAGACGAGCGAAAAGAGAGAGAACGGTCTTTGTTCCGGTGAACGACCGCTTTTGTGGCTTGACACCCATGATGTTCGCGTTCGCGGGTGTACTAGCAGTTCCCGTTACCTGCTCGATTGGTGTCTTAATCGTAATGTTCGACCGATTGGTCGCGTTTACTGTATAATCGAAGTTACTGAGCCGGTCCTCGTTGAACACAGCGACGGCGTGGCTAACGTTCTTGTTACCCGCACTGAGTGCACTGGCATCTACCTCAATTGTTGCATTCTTACCGGGGTGGGCGACTGCTGGCGTTGTGATGTGCGACTTCTGTTCGTGCACCGAAAACGCATCTATGCCAACAAAAGTGACGTTACCGTCGATAGAGAGATTTCCATTATTACTACCGGAGAACCCGTTCCCGTCGTCAACAGTGACGACACCAACCATCCAGAGACCGGACTCGTTGGGTGTGAAGTTGAAGTCGGTCGTTCCTCGGTTACCCGTCGTTTCGTGTTCGACGAAGGCGGAGACGTTGTCGCTCTCGGTGAAGCGCTTCACTGCGTCTTCCTTGGTGTCTGGGAGTGAGCTCCCATCTTCGAGTTTTGCCGTGACGAACTGAATGCTTTCCCCTTCAAAGAGCGCGGCATCGCCGCCGTACTCGAAGTCGTATGGGATCGTTTTTTCGGACGAATAGACGTACATCTTGCTCTTTTGGAGGTCCACCGTTATCGGGTCCTCCCCCGGTGACGGTGGTGCTGTGATGAACGTATCCCCAGTTTCGACTTCATAAGACATGGCGTTATCGAACTTCGAGGAATCAGTGTCCGGACGGAGCGTGAATATCGAGCGCTCCCAAATGCTTATATTGTCTGTGGCATTCACCAGTTGGTCTGAGTTGACGCCGTCGAATTGATTCACGACTGGCCCCTCCTGTACACCTGACTCATCCGTGGTGACCCCAAGACCCGCAGTGGCCGGTCCTGCGAAGACTGAAGACACCATAATAAGTGTGAATGCGAGACTCAACCCTTGTTGGGAGAGCCTGCGGTAGCGACTCATATATTGCTCAACTAATAGAATCGTCATAATACTTTTGAATATCAAGATGGTTGACTTACCTTCGGGGCGTGGCGTACCGACAAATGTGGTCCCAAGTTCCGTCACGGCGATAAGATCCGGATGTGATGTCGGATTCGCGTTAAAAGTTGTTTTGATTACAATTCTGCGGCAACTGTTATACCGACGAGGGTCTGCCTCACTGCACCGAAATACTGTACTGACTCGTTCTTGTCACTGCAATTACCAATAATGTCCCACACGAGTATAACAGCCATAGTACCGTTATTATAGGCAGAGTCCACAACGGCACCCGCAGTGTCGGACGCCGGTTCCGAACCACTCGGAGTTCAGTTCCAACACCAACACCGAACGAAACCGCGGATTCAGCGCCACCTCCGATTCGATACACTGTCTCAACACCGACGTAACTACGACACGACGGAGCATACATACAATCCGTCGGATTCACCCGACGTATGTCAGTCCATCACGTGTTTGAGAAATAATTATGTCAGTGGTCGTTAAAGTATCAGCCGAGTCGCTCGCGCGGTACCTTGGATAGAGGGTGGGTTGCTAGCGCGAGTCGTCTACACAGGTGTGGGTTGTCAACGCATGGCTAACAAAACGTACGATACAGGGGACGTTGTACCGGTGGAAATTTGCTCGACTCCCGACGAGTCGAACATCGAGTTCGCGGTTCCCGTCGAAGTATACGACGGGTACGGGAGTGCGAAACACGTCTATCCGACAGAACAGATTGAACGCGTCGCCGACTTGTTCGTCGCCGACGGCGGGTCCGACGAGGTCGCGGTCGCGGACGAAGTGAGACTGTATACGATTCCGCACGACGCGCTCCGGTAAGCGCGCGACGACGTCCGTAGTCGTTTCCGGGCCGTTACGCGTTCCGGACGTTACACTCGCTAATTGCGGCGGCTATATTACACTCGTCGCAAAATTGAGTCCCGAGCTACTGCTTTATTCGGCTAGACGATTCGTCGCAATGGAGAGCGAAGAGGCTACGTTTCTCAACGACAGCATCACGATTAATGACACTCGAAGACGACGCCCGGGACTACCACCGCGAGCCGCCGTCGGGCAAAATCGAGATAGCGACGACGAAGCCGACGAACACACAACGCGACCTGAGTCTCGCATACTCGCCCGGCGTGGCGGCACCGTGTCTCGACATCGACGAAGACGACGACGCGGCGTACGACTACACGGCAAAGGGCAACCTCGTGGGCGTCGTCTCCAACGGGTCGGCTGTGCTCGGTCTCGGTGACATCGGGGCGCAGGCGTCGAAACCGGTCATGGAGGGTAAGGGCGTACTGTTCAAACGCTTCGCCGATATCGACGTGTTCGACGTCGAACTCGACATCGCCGACGTAGACGAGTTCGTCGCCGCGACGAAGGCGATGGAGCCGACGTTCGGCGGTATCAACCTCGAAGATATCAAAGCTCCCGAGTGCTTCGAAATCGAGCACCAACTCCGCGAGCAGATGGATATCCCCGTGTTCCACGACGACCAACACGGGACCGCGATTATCTCCGGTGCGGCGCTTCTCAACGCCGCCGATATCGCCGACAAGGAACTCTCGTCGCTGAACGTCGTCTTCGCTGGTGCCGGTGCCGCCGCGACCGCGACCGCTCGTTTCTACGTCTCGCTCGGCATCCCCCGCGAAAACATCACGATGTGCGACATCGACGGCGTGCTCTCGGAACATCGCGCCGACACCGGCGACCTCAACGAGTACACTGAACCCTTCGCACAGGGTGTCGATGACGGGTCGCTCGAAGACGCGATGGTGGGGGCGGACGTGTTCGTCGGGCTGTCTGTCGGCGGTATCGTGAGTCAGGAGATGGTTCGGTCGATGGCTGACAATCCCATCATCTTTGCGATGGCCAACCCGGACCCCGAAATCACCTACGAGGACGCCAAAGACGCCCGCGACGACACCGTTATCATGGCGACCGGGCGCTCCGACTATCCGAATCAGGTGAACAACGTGCTCGGCTTCCCGTTTATCTTCCGCGGCGCGCTCGACGTGCGCGCGACCGAAATCAACGAGGCGATGAAACGTGCCGCCGCCGAAGCCCTCGCGGAACTCGCCCGGCAGGACGTGCCCGACGCAGTCGTCAAAGCCTACGGCGACCACCCGCTCCAGTTCGGTCCCGACTACCTCATCCCCAAACCTCTCGACCAGCGCGTCCTCTACGAGGTGACGCCCGCCGTCGCCGAGGCCGCGATGGAAAGCGGCGCGGCACGCCGCGAGCGCGACCTCGACACGTACCGCGAGGAACTCGAAGCGCGCCTCGGTAAATCGCGCGAGATGATGCGCGTCGTCCTCAACAAGGCGAAATCCGACCCCAAGCGCGTCGTCCTCGCAGAGGGCGAAGACGAGAAGATGATTCGTGCGGCGAGTCAACTGGTCGAAGACGGCATCGCCGAACCAATTCTCGTCGGTCGGACGAAAGAGATTCTCCGGACGGCCGAAGAACTCGGTCTCGATTTCGACCCGACCATCGCCAACCCCCACGAAGGCGAGTGGAACCACTACGTCGAATACCTCTACGAGCAACGCCGAAGGAAGGGGCTGACCCGTTCCGAGGCGGCCGAACTCGTCACGCAGGACTCCAACTATTTCGCCAGCGTGATGGTCGCCATGGACGACGCCGACGCGATGCTCACGGGGCTGACCCACCACTATCCCTCCGCGCTTCGGCCGCCGTTACAGCTAATCGGAACCGCCGACGACGCCGACTACGCGGCCGGTGTCTACATGCTGACGTTCAGAAACCGCGTGATTTTCTGCGCTGACGCGACCGTCAATCTCGACCCCGACGAGAACGTGCTCGCCGAGGTGACAAAGCACACGGCCGAATTGGCTCGGCGGTTCAACGTCGAACCCCGCGCCGCGCTCCTCTCGTACTCCGATTTCGGCAGTGTCTCGAACGAGGGGGCCGCGAAACCGCAGAACGCGGTGGCACGCCTGCACGACGACCCAGACGTGGACTTCCCCGTTGACGGTGAGATGCAGTCCGACACCGCCCTCGTCGAGGAGATGCTCACCGACACGTACGATTTCACGGAACTCGACGGTCCCGCAAACGTCCTCGTCTTTCCGAACCTCGAAGCGGGGAACATCGGCTACAAACTGCTCCAGCGCCTCGGCGGTGCGGAGGCCATCGGCCCGATGCTCGTCGGCATGGACAAACCCGTTCACGTCCTCCAGCGCGGCGACGAGGTAAAAGACATCGTCAACCTCGCCGGGATTGCGGTGGTCGATGCGCAGTAGGGAGGTGCTGGTAGGAGTACCGCAATAGAATAGACCAATAAACACACAATTCTATAAGCGTAGATGAGGGGAGTCGGTAACGGACAGCCACGATTTGATAAGTAAAACGTCACAGTTTCTGATTGGTCGTAGACGCGAGTACGCGCCAAATCGCGGTTCTTGGCTATTATAAACCTCTGCGATGATTGTGTGCTGGTGAACTATCCGTTCAAGTACCGGTATCTGTGTGTGCTACAATTGTTAGTAAATTCAAAAACCGACACTACAAATTGTGTTTTTATGGCAATATTATTGTCTTTCAGAGGCCAGTAACGTGACCGGCTGTCGAGCGTTAGCTTCGTGAAACTCTCGACGCAGTTATCGAGGAGACAATCATTTCAGACCGACACAGCTCCGAGATAGATAATCCCGAACAGCGTCGCGTTGTACAGCCCGTGAACCAACGACGGAACGAGGATGTTGTCGGTGTATTCGTACACGGTACCGAACGCGAGCGCCGGAACGAGTAACAATCCGATTGTCACCAGTCGGGCGCTGGCGGCCCCCGTCAGTGCGACGTAGTGAACCGATGCGAAAAGCAGGCTCGTAAACCCGATTGCGATTACGGGACTGAACCGTTCACGAAGTCGCCCCTGAACGACGCCTCGGAAGAGGAGTTCTTCACCGGGACCGATGAGCAAAATCGAGGCGGGAATCAGCAACAGCAGAATGTGAGGGTGTTCCATGCCAGTCGTAGCGGCGCTGTTCGACGCACCTTCGAGCCCGAGTTGGGAGGTGGCGATGACCGCGACCGCAAGTCCGACGAACGTGAGCACGTACGTTCCGACGACCGCGAGAGTGTCACGGAATGACGGAATTCGAGCCGGAATCCGGAATTTCGACCGCATAATCCACGTCCGGTCGCCGACGAGCGATGCGAGACCGCTGGCGACGTGGTGGCGAGACATCACGTACGTCAGCGCGGTGGCGAAACAGCCGACTCCTTGGGTCGTGACGAGTCCGATGACGATGAACATCGTGGGCGAGGGTTCGTATCCCGCCAGCGCGAGGGGAACAATCACAATCACCGACAGAACCGCACCGAGAGACAACCCACCGACACCGAGAACCGTCCCGGTGAGTACGGGCAGTAGAACGCCGAGAATGCGGTCCAAGAGTCCGGGGCCGGACGCCGAGTCGCCCGGTTCTTGATAGGAGGACATGGTACATAGCATACATTCACCCGTCAAATAAGCGGCTTCCGTTTTTCCGGGTCAGAAAACCACATCGAGGGTTCATGTGGGTTAGTTGTCTCTGTATGGGTGCCGGGTACGCGTCCCCCGCTGACCCGACCCTCCGTACGTTCTCGGATACCTCCCCCTCGGTATCCAACCCGTTTCAGGCGCAGAATGAGACGTGCCGCTCACCAGTCGCTCTCGTCGAGAGAGGCCTCGATGTGCGAACAACCAGAGAGAAAAATCCGAGGACTGGGCGGCGTTAAATCGCTTCCGAGGACGCCACAGGCGAGTCTTCGTTTCGGAGTTGGATGAACGCCTCTGCGAGCACGCCGAGCGAGAGCACCGAGAGAGGGATGAATACGAGCGCCGAGAAGAGCGCTGAAGCCATTTGCGAGAGGAAAGACAGGGCAAAGGACATGATTACCAACACGATACCCAGCGCGAAGGCGATAACGAAGAGAATGACGAACAACAGGAGCAACCGAATCCAGTTACCGCGGGTCAGCGACCAACTGTCACTGAGCGCCGCGATGAAGTTCTCGTCTTCCACTGCGATGTAGAACGTCATGAAGACGAACGCGAGGTACGCGATGACGCCGGGGATGAGGAACACGAAGCTCCCGATAACGAAGAGAGCCGTGTAGACGATACCGCCAACGAACAGGTTGACGATTGCCAACGGGATGTTTCGCGTCAACACGTCGTTCGGAATCGAGCGTTCGTACCCGCCGACGAAGACCCGCGTTGCGACCAACGCGAGATACTGGAGCAAAATGAGGAACACGAACGCCAACACGGCGAGAACCGACATGGGGAGGTCTACCGATAATATCGTGGTAGAAGAACTCACAGCCGCCCCGGACGTATTCAACCCGGAGACCAACTGATTCAAGAGGCTATTGAACGCGACTTGCCAACCGAGACCGACGATGGCGTACGCCGCAATCAGTATCGCGCCGTTTCGAGTCGCCGCGCGACTGATACCGCCCGTGATAGATTTCGAAATGTCGAGTGACACATGAAGAGCAAACAGCGTATAATACATAAGCCATCGTGGTGTTTTCTGGGTCAGAAAACGGCCTTGGGTATTGATATCCGTGTCCCACCTCGACTAATTTGCTGGTCGTTTTGTGCCTCTTGGCCAGCGTCCCCCTGCCCGAAACGTCCTCTCTTCGAAATTTCTCTTTCACCGACTCGATATTCGCCAGCGCTGTCGCGGCCCACCAACTTCGACTCACCTGATGGACAGCGAGTACAAGATGACCCCGAGTCCGCACACCTCGACAATCCGCCCCACGATTGGGAGGTAGTACGTATAGACGATTGGTTGCGCGCCGAGCAGTTGTCCGACCGACGCGCCAGCGAGCGAGATACCGAACGGGATGACGGTCAGCAGTGCGAACCCGATTGCGAGATAGAGCATCGGCTGGCTCTGGTTTCGGCGGTAGCCGCGGTACGCCTGAAACACGATGAAAAGCCCCATGGCGATGGCGACGAGCGTGACCCCGAGAAGGACGAGGTAGGCGGTGTACACCGATGCGGCGTCAGTGGAGAGCGGCGACATCAGAGACCCTCCCACATGTCGGTAAAGCGGTCGGCGACGTCGGGCGCGGGCTTGGTTTCGATAGAGAGTTTGAGTTCATCGGCTTCGAGTTCGATGGTGAGCCGTTCGAGGCGGGCCTCGTAGACGCTGTAGTGGTGGCCGTCTTTGACGACCTCCGTTTGCTCTTCGAGGAGACCACACTCGACGAGGCGGTCGGCACGTCGATAAATCGTCGGCAAGGACGCATCGCATGCGTCACTCAGGGCTTTCGCTGACATCGGTTCGGCGTTGGTGGCGGTGAGAATCGCGCGTGCGTACTCGTCGTCAAGGAGTGCGTACACCTCCGTCGCGCGAATATCCTCACTCACAGGAACGAGTCTACCGGATTCGAGTTGAAATAGGTGGTTGGTTCTCTCGCCCGGAAAACCGACCCTCGGGAGCGTGCGGACCAGACAGCCACCGTGAGTCTGGTATTACGTATCTCGACACGGTTAACACGGGGACCTGTGTGGCTTCGCAGTATGGGCCTGCACGTCCGCCACGTAATCCGCGAGGGTCTTAGCCGCGGAACCGCGCGGAGCGGTATCATTCTCATGATACTGTTTTTCCTCACGACGGCGGTCCAGACGACGTTCGTCTGGCTCGCCACCTCGACGTACCTTCCGCTCGGAACGGTTGCGACGCCCCCTGCGGCGGCCGGTGCTGACTTACCGCTCGCCGGGACGGAACTGCCGAACGCGCTCGCGTTTCAAGCGTCCGTCGTTGCGAGTTTCGCCGGCGGTCTCGTGACGATCCCCGTGCAAGTCGTCGCCCATCGAACCCTCGTGAGCGACTGGCGAACGAAGATTCCAGAGGAGTACGTACTGTATCGCCTCGGCCGGGCGACGCTACACTTACTCGTTGGGTCGTGGGTCGTGTTCGTTCTCGGCGCGCTCATCTTCCTCCTGTCGGCCGGTATCGGTATCGCCGGCGCGGTGACCGTCATGACCGTCATGGCGTCAGATTGGTTGGTAGCGTCGTGGCCCGGTCGCGCCTTGGTAGTCGTCAGTTCGCTCGTACTTCTCTTGCCGACGGTATTGTTCGGCATCGGCATCGTCTTCTTTAGCCAAGAGATTGCGGTCCGAGACAAAGGCGTCCGCGACGCGCTCGTCGAGAGTTGGCGACTGACCCGCGGCCACCGGCTTCGGCTGGGCGTGCTCATCGTCGGTCCACTCCTGTTACACGGCCTTCTCGGGACGGTGCTGTCGCTGTTGCTGACGGACGCGCTCTCGCAGATCGTCGTCGTCGCTGAGACCGCAGTCGGGACCGTGCTCATACAGGGGATTATGGCGGTTGCGTACCTCGAAGTGAGCGGCATCGACCCGGCATCCGAACTCACGACCCGACGAACCGACGCCGGCTGACTAATTGACCGGGTGACTGTTGGCTGGCCGACTGACAAACTGGATAATTGGCTGGATGGTTGTTGATTAACCGATTCGATTAACCATCAAGCACTTATTTGGGGTCCCCATAGCTCAGGCACACTGATGAACGGCATCGAACTGTCCGTTCGGTTGCTCGCTGGACTACTCCTCATCCTCATCAATGGATTTTTCGTCGCTATCGAGTTCGCGCTGACGCGGGTTCGTCAGTACCCCGAAGCCGAGTTCGACAAACCCGGACTGCGGCGGGCGTGGGAGATGACGAACGACCTCGAAATCTATCTCACGAGCTGTCAGGTCGGTATCACGGCGTCGAGCATCGCGGTCGGTATCATCGCAGAACCCGCGCTCGCCGCGCTGTTCGAACCGTACTTTGAATCGACGGTCCTCGCGTCGGTCGGTGCCGGGGGTATCATCGCCTTCCTCATCATCAACCTCCTGCACCTGACCCACGGCGAACAGACGCCGACCTATCTCGGCGTCGAACGGACGAAGTTCGTCACCCGATACGGTGCGACGCCACTGTACGTGTTCGCAAAACTCATCTCGCCGCTCATCACGATTGGCGACACCGTGGCGAAGTGGACGCTCAAACTGTTCGGCGTCGAGATGACCGGCGCGTGGTTGGAAGCCGAAACCGACGCCATCGAATCGCGTGCTGACCTTCGAAACCGAATCGGTTCCGTGCTCGACCGCGGCGACCTCTCCGATGAACGCCGCGAAGAGGTTCTCAACGCGCTCTCCGTCGATGAACAGTCCGTCGGCGACGTGATGGTCTCGACCGACGACATCGTCTCGCTTTCGACCGCCGAACCGGTACAGGAGAATATCGACCGCATCGGTGGCAGCCCGCACACGCGCTTTCCACTCGTCGGCGAGGGCCACGAAGCGTTCCACGGTATCGTCTACGCGCCGACGGTTATCGAGAACATCGACGAACTTCGGGCGGGCGACGTGACGTTCCGCGACATCGCCACGCCGCCGATGACGCTCGCCGCCGAAACGTCGATTAGCGATGCAATCGACCAGTTCCAAGCCGCGAGTCAAGAGTTAGCGCTCGTCCTCAACGACGGCGAAGTCGTTGGACTGGTAACCGCGACCGACACCTTCGAAGCCGTCATGGGCGACCTCGAAGACCCGCTCGACGTCAAGGAGGACGCCCCGGTGTCGAACAACACCTGACGACTCTCAGACGGACACCGATAGGCCGGGGTTCGAACCCGAACGCGAGGCGCGAATGGTGGCCACGATGCGGCCGGGGGTCGTTACCGATCTCTGAGACCGGGCGTCCCTATTTTGTCGTTTCGCCGCGAGTAACCAGACATGTTCGACCACCTTCTGTTTCCGACCGACGGTAGTAGTGGTGCCGAGGCAGTCTTCGAACACGTCCTCGACATCGCCGAGACGCACGACGCGACGCTCCACCTCTTGCACGTCGCCCCGCCCGAACCGGAACGCCGCCCACAGCGAGACGACGGTGACGACGAGAACGCGACCGGCCGTCGCACGACCGAAGGCGAGCAGTTCGTCGCCGACGCGGCCGCCCGCGCCGCTCAGACCGACGTCGAAACGGTGACAGACGTCGCTCACGGCGAAGCGTACGAGACGATTATCGACTACGGGGTTGCGAACGACGTGGACCTCATCGTCATGCCGACCCACGGGCGGAAGGGCCTGAGCAGACTGTTGGTCGGGAGCACGACCGAACGCGTCGTCAGGCGTTCCGACGTGCCGGTTCTCACGGTTCGACCGGACGCCCAGACGTCACTCTCGTATCCGTACGAACGGATTCTCACGCCGACCGACGGGAGTCAGTGTGCGAACGCGGCGGTGACGTTCGGAAGCGAACTCGCGGTTTCGACCGAGGCCGACCTACACGGACTGTCCGTCGTCAACGTCGCCTACTTCGGTGCCGACGTTCGCGGTCCGGTCCTCGTCGAAGAGTTCGAAGAGCGCGCGGAGCGCGCGGTGAGCGACGCGGTGGATACCGCCGCGGACGTGGGAGTCGAAAACGTCACCGAGACCGTCAAACGCGACGTTTCGGTTCACAACGGAATCCTCTCGTACATCGACGACCACGACATCGACCTCGTGGTGGTCGGCACGCACGGCCACACCGGGTTCGACCGCTACATGCTCGGAAGCGTCGCCGAGAAACTGATTCGCACCTCGCCGGTGCCCGTTTTGACCGTCCGGGAACCGAAGCAGGACGAGTAGCGCCGCCGGTTAATTTTGCAGGAGGGCGGTGACGCCGAGCGTCTCGCTGATAATCCACGCGACAAAGAGGATATACGAGCACAAGAGGGCGTACGCCTCCGCCCGCGTGATAGAGAGGTCGGTTCGGAGCATGCCGAACAACAGTACCGTTGCGAGCGTCAACACGCCCAGCATCGGGACGGCAACGGCGAAATCGACCGGGGCACTCCCGGCGATGACGACGCCGACGGGAATCGCAACCAGCAGGTCGAACGTGTTCGACCCAAGGACGTTTCCGAGGCTGGTCGCGCTGTTGCCGTTCGTGGCTGAGCGGACGCTGACGAGCGTGTCCGGGAGGCTCGTCGCCGCGGCGACAATCGTGATTCCCGAGAGGAACGTCGGGATGCCGAACGTCCCGCTGAGCGATTCGACGCTTCCGACGAGGAAGTGAACGCTGACGAGGATAACCACGAGACCGACGAGGAGACGGCCCCACTCACCGGCGATGCCGTCCGCGACGCCGGCGTCGTCGCCGCCGTCGTAGTCGTTGACGTCCTGCCACTGGATGAACAGATACAGGCCGTAGAGAAACAGCGGGATGAGCGCGAGCGGCCGCGTAATCTGGCCGGTGAGCGGCGACGCGTTCTGCACGGGGAAGTAGATAACCGCGAGTGAGAACGTGACGACGAGGGTGGCGACGGCGACCATATAGAACTGCGCTTCTTTGTAGACGACGATGCGGCTGGTTTCGAGGTCACCGTCGGTTGCGAGACCCGAAAGCGCCGGAATCACGAGGATGTTGAAGATGGCTGAGCCGACGATTGCGCCGACACCCATGTCGAAGACGCCGCTGGCCGCGGCCACGGTGACGCTTGCGAACTCGGGGAAACTCGACCCGAGCGCGACGATAATCGACCCTTGAACCACTGCCGGAAGTCCGTAGTACGTTGCGAGGTGGTCGGCCGACTCTTCGAGCCAGCCGCTTCCGAACCAGATGAGTCCGGTCATCAAAACGACCACGAGAACGTTCACGAGCGGTGACGAGGGGACGAGACCGAGGACCATCGAGCGACAGTTCAGACACTGAGAAAATGAAGCCATCGACACGGTACGGAAACCGCCTCGCCGGGCGTCGCACCAGGAGTCCGGTCGTGCTCAGTCGTCGGCGTGGCCGTGGTCGTGGTCGTGTTCGGGAGTGAACGTGACGCCGTTGATTTCGATTTCGTCGGGGACGCGGCTGGTGTCGTGCGTGCCGACCGGCGGCAGGTTCGCCTCGGCGGCCGCGGACACGGTCAGGTCGGTCTCGGACTCGATTTCCGACATCTCGCCGTCGGCGTCGCGGGCGTCTTGGTCGATGCGCATCGAACAGAACTCGACGCCGCACATCGAACAGAAGCGCGCTTCCTTGTAGTTATCGCCGGGGAGCGTCTGGTCGTGGTACGACCGGGCGCGTTCGGGGTCGAGCGCGAGGTCGAACTGGCGTCGCCAGTCGAACTCGTAGCGCGCTTCGGAGAGCGCGTCGTCCCAGTCGCGGGCACCGGGAAGGTCGTTGGCGACGTCCGCGGCGTGGGCGGCGATGCGGTAGGCGGCGAGGCCCTCGCGCACGTCTTCTTTTTCGGGCAAACCGAGATGCTCTTTGGGCGTCACGTAACAGAGCATGGCGGCTCCGGAACGACCGGCTTCGGCGGCTCCGATGGCGCTCGTGATGTGGTCGTAGCCGGGGGCGACGTCGGTGACGAGCGGGCCGAGAACGTAGAACGGCGCGCCGTCGCAGACGGCCTGCTGGCCTTCGACGTTGTCGGCGACTTTGTCCATCGGAACGTGACCGGGACCTTCGACCATCACCTGTACGCCGTGGTCCCAGGCAGTCCGCGTGAGTTCGCCCAGCGTTTTGAGTTCGGCAAACTGCGCGTCGTCGCAGGCGTCGGCGAGACACCCCGGTCGAAGTCCGTCGCCGAGCGAGAAGGTCACGTCGTGTTCGGCGAAGATGTCACAGATCTCTTCGAATTTCGTGTACAGCGGGTTCTGCATCCCGTTTTCTTCCATCCATTGTGCGAGGATGGACCCGCCGCGAGAGACGATTCCCGTCTTTCGACCGTCAGTCAACGGCAGGTGTTCCATCAACACACCGGCGTGAATCGTCATGTAATCGACGCCCTGTTTGGCCTGCTTTTCGATGACGTCGAGGAGGAGTTCGTGGGTGATTTCGTCGGGGCTTTCGGCGCGCTTGACCGCCTCGTAAATCGGCACTGTTCCGACTGGGACGGGCGAGTGTGTGATGTTCGCCTCCCGAATCTCGTCGAGGTTCGACCCCGTAGAGAGGTCCATCACGGTGTCTGCACCGTAGTGGACCGCCGTGTGGAGTTTCTGAAGTTCGCCTTGGATGCTACTCGTCTCCTCGCTGTTGCCGATGTTGGCGTTGACCTTCGTGGAGAACTCCCGTCCGATAATCATCGGGTCGAGCGACTCGTGGGCGTGGTTGGCCGGGATAACGGCCTGCCCGTCCGCAACCTGTTGCCGGACGAACTCGGGGTCGCGGTTCTCACGCTCTGCCACGCGTTCCATCGCCGGGGTCACCTGCCCGTCGCGGGCACGCTGCATTTGAGTTGACGCCATTAACCACCTAGTGATACCACTAGCTGATAATCTTTATGACAAGCGGCTCTAACAGTTGTTGCCAGTACGGATTTCTAATTCACGAACGTAGTGAAATGAAGTATCTGAATTCAACCTCTCGGGTATACTTCACGTTGGCCAACATGGACGGTCAAGAGAGTAGATTGCTCGGTGACATCTACAGCGCCAGTCAGGGTCGGTTTGTGATTTCAGATGATCAAGACTTCAATCGGTCTCACCAAAAAAGTATCACTTTCAACACACTGACGATTAGATATGGCTGTTGTCATCTCTGCGCCAAAATCTCCGGCAGATTGGCTGATCTTCGCCATAGGAGTCTTCTACTTCGTGAGTACTGTCGTCTTTCTCACGACGGGAGATTTCGCCAACTCGCTCCAGATGGGGTTTTCTTCAATGGCGATAACCGTAGGACTCACTACTGTTCTCGTTTTGCTTTGGCGGCGTTTCACACCTACAATCGCCAAATAAGCACTCTGTAGTGAACGATTCGCCATTTCACTGTAGAACAGCGGCTTCGGGTCGTGGTCGTTCAGAATCGTGAGCGACTCGCCGGAGTCGAGGTCGTCGAACGCCTCGTGAATCTTCGGGTGGCGCTTCGCAGGGGGCACTGCTCGAACGTCGAGCGTCGTATCAGACATACATCCCGCGGTTCGCTGGTGACCGCCGAGAGCGTTCCCCGAACGTGTTCGCCGAGGCGCGTCGGAAGCGCCGACGCGACAGATGCACTCACGGTTCGAGACCGCGAATGTGACGCCTCAGGGCCAGAGGCCGCGGGCGTCGTGTGCCGCCGCGATTCGCTTGAGCGCGACGATGTAGGCCGCATCGCGCCACAGTACGTCGCGGGATTCGTACTCGTCGCGGACGACGTTCCACGCACGCAACATCTCCGATTCGAGTTCGTCGTGGACGCGTTCGAGCGACCACGCACGCCGGTTGATGTCCTGGAGCCACTCGAAGTAGCTCACGGTGACGCCACCGGCGTTGGCGAGGATGTCGGGGACGACCGGGATACCGCGCCGTTCGAAGACGGCGTCGGCCGCGCTCGTCGTCGGGCCGTTGGCACCCTCGACGATGAGGTTCGCCCGCACGTCGTTTGCGTTTTCGGCGGTCAGGACGTTCCCGACGGCCGCGGGGATGAGCACGTCAACGTCGAGTTCGAGGAGTTCCTCGTTAGAGAGCGTCTCCGGCGCGTCGTACTTCATGACGGCCTCGGGTTCCGATTCGTGGGTGGGAATCGCGTGGGTGTCGAGTCCGTCGGGGTCGTAGATGGCCCCGTTCACGTCGGAGACGGCGACGACGTTCGCACCGGCACTTTCGAGCAAGCGGGCGGCGGGCGCGCCGACAGAGCCGAATCCTTGCACGGCGACGGTGGTGTCTTCGATGTCCCAGCCGAGGTAGTCGATGGTCTCCCGGGCGATGATGGCGACGGAGCGACCGGGGGCCGTATCGCGGCCTTTGCTCCCGCCGACGATTGGTGGCTTGCCCGTCACGACGCCGGGGATGGTCTCGCCTTCCTGCATCGAGTAGGCGTCCATGAACCACGCCATCGTCTGGGGGTCGGTGCCCATGTCGGGCGCAGGGATGTCCTTCGTGGGACCAACCGAGGTTCGGATTTCCTGCGTGAACCGGCGGGTGAGACGCTCTTTTTCGTCGCGGCTCAGGTCCTTTGGGTTGACCGCGACACCGCCTTTCGCCCCGCCGAAGGGGAGGTCCATCACGGCGCACTTCCACGTCATCCACATCGAAAGCCCGACGCACTCGTCGCGGGTCACGTCGGGGTGGTAGCGAAGTCCGCCCTTGTAGGGACCGCGCACGCTGTCGTGTTGGGCGCGGTAGCCGGTGTAGACTACGACCGAGCCGTCGTCGCGCTCGACGGGAACGGTCACCTCGTGGACCGACTCGGGATGTCTGAGTCGTTCGACCACGTTCGGGTCGAGGTCGAGGTGGTCCGCGGCGCGGTAGAGCTGTCGTCGTGCGGTTTCGAGCGCCGACTCCGTCGGTGGCTCCAGTCCCGCGTCGGTGGCAGTCGTCGCATCCGCGGCATCGCGGGACGACTCGGAGTCGTCAGGTTCGGACGCGTGCATTATTCGAGTGGTGTGCCGCGATTCCGCAACCGGCCGCTACAGTCGGGGCAGGTTCCGGGGTTCGCGTCCGCGACGATAATCGTTCCACACTGGAAGCACTCGTAGGGTTGTTCGCTATCGGTGGTGGGTGGGACGTCTCTCATAGATATCCGAGCGCGACGGGTCGTCCCGGCCGCGCTCTACAAACGGATACCGATTGTATAAGGGAGTATTCACACGTTGAGTATCAAAGTAGACTCCGAAAACGTACCTCGTTATTCAACCACTTTATGTAGTCGAGGGGTGCGCCGGAACGCCGGTGTCGTCGAACAGCACCGAGAACAGTTTTCGTTGGACCGTTCGCACGTGCTGGTAGAACGCCGGTGGTGAGATATCGAGCATCGCGGCGACATCCTCGCCCGTGTTCTCCCGCGGTGATTCGAAAAAGCCGCTGTAGTACGCCGTCTGGAGCACTTCGAGTTGGCGGTCCGTCAGGTGCTCGAAGAACCGCGGCCCGGCCGTCTGCGCGTTCGACTGGTCGAACGTCCGTTTCGAGCGGAGTTCGACGGTTGCGAAGCTTCGTTCGACCAACTCGCTTACGTGGTGCAACTCGACGCTCTCGGGGATGTCGATGACGAGCGTCGCTCGCTCCACGTCGGCGGTTGCCCGGCGGAGCACCGCACCGTGGTCGGCGAGTTCGAGGGCGACAAACGGCTGTGCGAGTCGGATTCGAACCACGCCGCCGGAGCCGTCGGCTGAGATTCGTTGCACGTCGTCGATGGCCAGAACGTCTTCGGCCGCTCGCTCGACCGCGTCCAGAGACGCGTCTTCGACGGTGACGAAGACGTACGTTCCGGCCGCGGTCTGCTGGACGCCACCTCGATAGGACACCGAGCAGTCGGCCCGCGACGCAAGTCGCGCGAGGACGAACGTCGAGTCGTCGATGTCGAACTCGACGCGGGTCAGCGAAGTCGTCAAGAGAGCGTGTTTTCGTTCGAGTGCGCTCGTCGCGGACGCTATCGTCTCACCGAGTTCACCGAGGACGGCCCGGGCGGTTTCGTCGAATGCCCGCTGGTTGTCGGCGTAGACGGACAACACGCCGTACGTGAACTCGTTGTAGGCGAGCGGGATGCTCAACACGGAGAGAAAGTCGCGGGAGAGCGCGTGTTTTCGCCACGACTCCTGTCTGAGTTTGGCCGCGACGTTGGTGACCATCACCATCTCCTGTGTCGCCGCCACGCGGCCCGTGGGGTCGCCGCCCGCGGCCGTCTGTTGAATCGTCACGCTATCCAGATAGCCGCGTTCGGACCCGGCCCACGCGCGGGGTTCGAGCGTTCCCGTGGTCGAATCCGCGGTACCAATCCACGCGAAGGCGAACCTGTCATCGGCCGTCAAGCGCTCGCAGACGGTGTGTTCGATCTCCTCGCGGGTCTCCGCCTGCACGAGTGCTTGGTCGATCTCTCGAATCGTCTCGTTGATGCGGTTCAGCGCCGTCAACTGGTCGTTTCGGCGTTGCAGTTCGCGGTCCTGTTCGCGGAGCGTGCTCTCGCGGGCGACCCGGTCGAGCGCCGCCTCCGCGGTCGCCGCGAGTAAATCGACGAGTTCGCGGGCAACGTCGTCGAACGACCCGACCGCCGGCGACCCGACGACGAACACGCCGTGGTCGCCGAGCGGGACGTACGCCGCGCTTCTGAGGTCGGTCGCGCGGTGGTCGAGTTTCGGGGCGTCGTGTACGTCGTCGAAAAACAGCGCTTCGTCCTCGACGAAACTGTGGCTCACGAGCGTTCCGGCGTCGGCGTGAACGGCCGAAAGCGGGCCGTGGAGACGTTCTATCTCGGCGGAACTGGCGGCCGGACGAAGGTCGTTCGTCTCCGCGTCGAACAGGTAGACCGCGCTCGCGGCCGCATCGAGCACGCCGCCGGTGTCATCGACGACGTGCTGGGCGATTTCGTGGTCCGTCTCCGCGTAGAGGAAGTCGCGGGCGGTCTCCTGAAGCGTTGCCAGCGCCTCCTCTCGCTGTTTCCGTTTGGTGATGTCGCGGCAACTGTACAGGAGCGACCCGTCCTGAATCGAGACTTCACGGACGTTCACCAACAGCGTGTGTTCCCGGCCGAGTTTGTCGGTCGCGGTGCACTCGATGTTCTTGAGGACGCCCGTTGCCGCGAGTTCGTCGCGGTCGAACAGGTCCTCGCCGAGAAGTTCGTCGATGCCGCCCAGCGCGCGGATTTCGTCCGCCGAGTAGCCGAAGATGAAGTGAACGTTCGGACAGACGTAGGTGTAGTCGCCCGCCTCGTCGGTCATGAGGACGGTGTCCGTCATGTTGTTGAGCGTGACGCGGTGGAGTTCTTCGGACTGCCGGAGGTCCCGTTCGAGTTCGACGCGTGTCGTGATATCGACGCCCTCGACGACGATAGAGACCAGTTCGCCCCGCTCGGAGAAGACCGGTTGCGCCGAGAGTTCGACGACGTGCGCCTCGTCCGTGCCGGGTCGCGTGACGACCGCGTTTCCGAACGCACCGTCGAGCGCGGTGTCGATTATCTGCTCGACGTCCGCCCGCGTGCCGTCCGTGTCCCACCATGGAAGCGTCCAGAATGGTCGTCCGACGACATCGGCGACGGTCTCGTCGATCATCGCCTGTGCGGTCTGGTTCACGCGTTCGAGGTCGCCGTCGCCGTCGAGGACCCACGTCGCGGTGCGCGAGTCGTGAAAGATGGCGTCGAACTGGCGTGCTCGCTCGCGGCGGGTTTCGGTCCGTCGTGCGTCTCGGAGACAGCGTTCGGCCCGCGAGAGAACGGCCATCGGGTCGAACGTATCCGATTCCGAGAGCGCGATGTAGTCGTCAACGCCGGCGGCGACGGCGTCGCTGGCGAGCGACTCGCTTCCCGCGGCGGTGCACAACACGACCGGGAGCGATGGCGCGTACTCGCGGACGTTCGTCAGGAGGTCCAGCCCCGTCGAGTCGCCGAGTTCGTACCCGGTGAGGACGCAATCGACCGCACGGGTTCGAACCGCGTCGAGTGCGTCCTCAGCAGTCGGTTCTACCAGAACGGTGGCGTCGGTACTCGTTCGGAGGGCCGTCGCAACCGACGCGACCCAATCGCTCGTCCCGGCGAGAACGACGTGAGCGGTGTCCAAGGTGCCGACGGATGCGTCCATTGCGAAGGTGTAGCAGTGCGGGTGGGTTCAACATATCGACGTGAGGGAGAGCAGTTCTCATCGCTGTCGTGGCGAGCGAAGCCCACGTCCATTGCTACCGTGCGGTAACGTAGCAAAACGGGCAGAGCAGGCGTGTCGAAATTGGTTTAGGTTGGCCTAAACAACGCCATCGCACTGAGATGCCAGCCGCAAATTCGACGGACGGACTCCAAAACCGAGCGGGCGGCGGGTCGGCGCGTGACGCGCTCGAATCGGTCGCCTTTCTCGCGCGGTCGGAACACCGCGTCCACGCGCTCGAACTCCTCGACGGGGAGCCACGAACCCGCACCGAACTGACAGAACAGATGGACGTGACGAGGGTGACGCTGAGTCGAATCCTCGGCGATTTCGAGGACCGTGGGTGGATTACCCGTGGCTCGAAGCGGACGTACGCGCTCACGAGTTTCGGCGCGCTCGTGTACTCGGATTTCAAGCGACTACTCGGAACCGTCTCGGTCGGCCGCGCGTACCCCGACATCGTAGAACGGTTGCCGACCGACTGGTTCGACTTCGACCTTCGCTGTCTCGCCGACGGAGAACTCGTCGGCGGCGAGAGCGCGGACCCGCTTTCGGCCGCCCGGGTCGTTGCGAACGCCGTGCAGAACGCGTCTACCTGCACGTCGCTTCTCGGGACGTTCATCGCGTTTCCGATGTACACGTTCGAGGAGGCGCTTCGAGCGGGGACCGAACCAGAGACGACCGTCGTGTTCGACCCCGGCGTCACAGAGCAGATGCTCACCGACGCGGACCTCCGAAACCGGTGGCAGACAATCGAGACCGCCACCGACGACGCGGTCTACTACAGCCTCGACGAGCGCGTCCCCTGTAGTATCGACCTCATCGACGGGAACACCGTCTTTTTGACCGTTGACCGCGACGCCGACCGCGGCTTCGACATCATCCGCTCGACACATCCGGACGTCGTCGAGTGGGCACAGGAGACGTTCGAGACGTACCACTCGCGGGCGACGCCGCTCGCCCAGCGCGTCGAACCGGAGTGACACCGAGCAGTCTCCGTCTGTCCTCCCTCTGTCGCGTCTTTTCAGCTCTGTCTCGTCCCGTCTCTGTCCTCCCTCTGTCTCGTTGTCTCCGTCTCTTCCATCTCTATCTTCTCTCCGTCTCGTCTGTTCTCTCTACCCAACCTCTTTGTCGTCTCCGCTCCGTCTCTGTCTTCACACTGCACCGTCTGTCCTCCCTCTGTCCCGGACACCGGCGTTTTTCAAACCGGCGAGCGCTCGTCCAAGCAATCCCTCCACAGTCCGCCGCGCAGACGATACAGCGTGACGACGCCCGGAGTGCAAGAAATGAGCCTTCGCTGAAAAGAACGAACACGCGATGATACGTGTAACACGGCGTGTTTCACCGTAAGCCAGGAATCACTAAGCGTATTTAGGCACGCCTAAATTGTATGCCGAATCGACGCCAACTACTCTCTCGTAGCGCAGGACTGATCGCAGTCGGGCTGGCTGGCTGTCTCGGAAACGACGGCGGCTCGAACACATCCACGGCGACCGACGCAGAGACGAAGACGGCCGAATCGACGCAGGCGACGGCTTCAGAGACCGAGGAGGCGCTCGAACCGTACACCGTGACAGTGGAGCCGAATCCGTCGCACACGTTCGAGGAAGTGCCGGAGACGTACGCGACGATTCCGAGCGTCTGGATGGACATCGGGATGGCCCTCGGCAAACAGCCGTCGGCGACGGCGAGTCTCGAACGCGCGCCGCTGAAATTCTACGAGTTGCTCCCGGACGTCACCTTCGACGAAAGCGAGATTACGAAGCTCGCAGACGGGTCGGAGTCGGGCTTCGACAAGGAGAACTTCTACGCGGCGAACTGCGACGTACACCTCATCGACCGGCGGATGTTGATGTTCTACGCGAACTGGGACGAGTCCGACCTCGACGAGATTACGACCGGGGTCGGCCCGTTCCTCGGGTCGTCGATTCGGTTCGCTTCGACTTCGGTGACCGACAGCGAACCATACTACGACCTCTACGGGGCGTTCGAGAAGGCGGCGACGATATTCCAGCGACAGGACCGCTTCGAGGCGTGGCAGTCGTTCCACGACGAGTTCATGTCGAAAATCACGGCCGAACTCCCACCGGAAGAAGAGCGACCGACCGTCGCCGCAATCTGGCGCGGCGTCAACCCCGACTCCGGACAGTTCCGCGTCGCACCGCTCCACCCGCTCCAGAACAACACCCTCACCTACCGCCGTCTCGGGATGAAAGACGCGTTCGCGGGCAACACGCCGGACGGTCCGATTGGATACGAAGAACTGCTGGACGTCGACCCAGACTACATCGGCGCTGTCGGCGGACTCACGTCACAGACCCACGACGAGTTCGTCAACACGGTCGTCGAACCGTTCGAAGCCAACGAGAACGGCAAGAAACTGACGGCCGTCCAAGAAGGGAATCTCGTCCGCACCGGCGGGCAGTTCATGGGTCCCATCGTGGACCTCTTTGCAACCGAAGCGCTCGCAAAGATGGTCTACCCCGAGACGTTCGGTGAGTGGCCGGGGTCGTCCGCCGACATCCCCGAATCGGAGCGCCTCTTCGACCGGCAACGGGTCTCGGACCTCGTTAACGGGAACGTCTAATCGTCGATGACGGAGGTGTCCGACGCGTCGGCCGAAGAGGGACTCGACGCGGGAGAGCGGTACGCCGATTCGAAGCTCGCCGTGGTCATCCTCGGGAGCCTCGGGGTACTGCTGACCGCGGCGCTCCTGCAGGTGAGCTTCGGGGCGTATCCGCTGTCGCTGGCCGAAGCGTGGCGGACGGTCTTCGACCCGACGCTTTTGTTCAACCGCGAGGTGTGGGAAGCGTTCCTGCTCGGCGAAGCGATTCCGGGGTGGCTCTCGCGGCAACAGCTCATCGTCTGGAATATCCGACTGCCGCGCATCTTCGTCGGTATCCTCGTCGGCGCGAACCTCGCCGTCTCGGGCGCGATATTCCAGATTATCACGCGAAACGAACTCGCAAGCCCCTACATTCTCGGCGTGAGCGACGGCGCGGGGTTGGTCGTCCTGCTCACGCTTACGGCCTTCAGCAGTCTGCAGGCCTACATGCCCGTCCTCGCCGCGCTCGGTGGTGGTGCCGCGTTCCTGCTTGTCTACCTCATCGCGTGGAAAAACGGGACGAGTCCGGTTCGGCTCGTCCTCGCGGGGGTCGTCGTCGGGACCGTCTTTGGCTCCGTCCAGCGGGCGCTGTTCTTCTTTATCGATAACCTCAGCGTCGTCATGTCGGCCCAGACGTGGCTGTCGGGGTCGCTTCTCGGAACCGACTGGGCGCAGGTCCGCATCGCGCTTCCGTTTACGATACTTGCGATGGTGCTGGCGTTCGCCGTGACGAGAGAACTGGACGTGCTTCTACTCGGCGAAGAGACCGCGAGTTCACTCGGGATGCCCGTCGAAAAAGTCCGGTTCGCGGTCGCCGGAATTGCGATTCTCTCGACTGCCGCCGCAATCGCGGTCGCCGGTCTCGTCGGGTTCGTCGGTCTCATCGTCCCGCACATGGTTCGGAACGTCCTCGGCGGCGATTCGAAACGGCTCCTTGTGGGCTGTCTGTTCCTCGGTCCCGCGCTCCTCGTCGGTGCCGACGTCGGCGCGCGCCTCGCGCTCAGTCCGGTGCAACTCCCGGTCGGCATCATCACCGGTCTCGTCGGCGGGCCGTACTTCCTCTATTTGATGCGGAAGCGCGAACGCGTCGGCGAGGTCTGAACGCGACGCGCGGCGACACTGTGGGCGGTCCACCGTTCCGTGGTCCCGGAACCCCGATGGATCGAGGCTCCGAGACTCCGAGGTCCCGAGGGCCGCCACGACCGACCGAGAGTCGCAGATTCACGTCAGTGTCCACGCGACCAAACGCTGTCCTGTAGTCTGCTGTGTCCCCAGTTGCGAACGCTACGATATACGACCAATATTCAACTATTATACATTACTCCCGACACAGACAATTTGCCACACTGAAAGGTTTGAGAGCTTTAATGTACAGTGTGCGAGAATATTGTATATGAACGGTGCAACTATTGACAACATAGAAACACTACTCGAAGGGGTGCTCGAAGAGACGGAGGACTCCGAAGTTCACTTCAAGATTCGGACGGCACTTCAGTTCCTGTCGGCGCTCAGAGTGCAGCATCAAGACGACCTCGAAATCGTCGAAGACGACGAGGAAATCGAGACCGACGTGTTCGAGAATCTCCGCGAGATGGGATACATCGAGTAGCGGCGCTCGGTTCCTCGGTCCCCGTGTCAGCGATAGCAACACGCGTGATTTTGACGACGGCGTGGCCCGTCGAGACACCACCGCGAAGACGCGTCACGCGGGCGCACCGACGCCGCTGACGCCCCAATCACAGTCGATATGAGACTACCGCGACACCATCGGAGGTATGGTCGCGTTCGAATCGACGGAGCGAGAGGCAGTCTACAAGGCCATCCACACGCGTCGGGATATCAGACGGTTTTCCGACGACGAACTCCCCGACGACGTGCTCGCGCGCCTGCTCGACGCCGCCCATCACGCGCCAAGCGTCGGGTTTTCGCAACCGTGGGACTTCGTCGTCGTCGAGGACGACGAGACGAAACGGGATATCGCCTCCATCGCAACGCGAGCGATTGCCGCCGCGCGCGAGGGGTACAGAGAGCCGCGAAAATCAGACTTCGGCGAGTTGAAATTGGAGGGCATCACCGACGCGCCGGTGAACATCTGCGTGACGTGCGACCCGACCCGAGACGCTCCCCACGTTCTCGGCCGCAACACGATGCAGGAGATGGACCGCTATTCGACGTGTCTCGCGGTCCAAAACCTCTGGTTAGCCGCCCGCGCCGAGGGCGTCGGCGTCGGCTGGGTCTCGTTTCTCTACCCACACGAGGTCAGCGAGGTACTGGGTATTCCGCCGCACGTCCAGCCGATTGCCTACCTCTGTGTCGGCTATCCCGACGGCGGCTTTCCCGACGAACCGGTGCTTCAAAAACGAGGCTGGCGCGAGCGCATCGACGGTGGCGACCTCGTTCACTACGGAGGCTGGAATCGAGGTCGCGGTGCGGAACGCTCGACAGATGCGTCTCGATAGCTGACGACAAACCGAAAGCGAGTCGCGTTAGCGACCGGTCGAAGAGTCGTACTCGGAGAGTCGCGTCGAAATCTGGTCGTCCATCTGCGTGAGCACGCGGTCGAGGTCGCGTCCGTCGAAGAGTTCGGACAGTCCCTCGGAGATAATCGTTCGAGCGGTCGTAAACGGTCCGATGCGGGCACCGCGGGTGGCGGGCGAATCGGTGCTCTCGGCCAACTGCTCGAATGCGACCGCGAACTCGGGTTGTTCGTCGAACCAGCCGTCGCGGTCGAGGTGTCGTTTCGTCTGGCTGTGAACCGGGAAGTACCCCGTCTGGCGGTGCCAACGGGCTTGCTGTTCCGGTTGCGTGAGCCACGCGAGGAACTCGCCCGCGGCGGCCTGTTCTCGGTTCGAAACGTCGTCTGCGACCCACAGCGAGGCCCCGCCGACGACGACGCCCGAGCGAGACCCGGGTGCCGGGAGTTTGCCGACCTTGGCGGTAAAGCCGTTCGCGTCCGCGCCCTCGATGACCGACATCGTGCTCGAACTGGAGTCGATGAGCATCGCCGCTTTTCCGTCGAGGAACGCGTCCCGTGCCTCGCCGCGCGCCTCGACGCCGGGGTCGTACAGGAGACCGTTCTGTTCGAGGTCGCGCCACCACCCGAAGACGGTTCGCGCGGTCTCGCTGTCGAAGTTCGCCCGTTGTGCGGTGCCGCGGCGGCCGTTTTCGGCGTCGAAGAGACACTCGCCCGCGGCCGCGAACCACTGCTCGATGAACCAACTGTAGTTGGCCCACGTCGCCCCGTAGGGAGTCACACCGTTCGTCGTCAGTTCCGCCGCGACGCTCGTCACCTCGTCTAGCGTCTCCGGCGGCGAGTTCGGGTCGAGTCCGGCACGGCGGAACGCGTCCGCGTTGTAGTACAACACGGGATTAGACGCATTGAACGGCATCGACCAGAGCGTCCCGTCGTGGCGGTAGTAATTGGCGAGTTCGGGTACGAGCGAGTCCGCAGACGCGGTTCCGGGAAGCACCGATTCGACGGGTGTGAACTCGCCGCTGTCGAGCGCGCGCTGTGTACCGATTTCGTAGAGTTGCGCAATCGTCGGCGGCGTTCCGGACCGCGCGGCGGCGAGCGTCGCATCGAACGTCCCGCGGTAGTTCCCTTTCGCCGACGTCTCGACGCGGATGTCGTCGTGTTCGGCGTTGAATGTCGAGACCAACGAATCCAGCAACATCGCCTTCGACCCCGACATGGCGTGCCAGAATCGGACGACCGTCTGGCCGGTTCGGGTCGTCGTCTCCGAATGTAACCGATAGTCGTCGATGGTTTCTTGAAGCGCGTCTGCCTGCTCGGTGAGGCTATTGATTTTGGTCACCGCTTCTGACAGCGAGACGGTCTGTCTCCGAGCCGACCCCGCGACCTCGGTCGCTTGCGCGGCGGTTTCTTCGCTGATAGCGCCGACGTCGTCTGCCTGATTGACGACCTCTTGGGACGTCGCCGCCTGCGAATCCGTCGCGTCGCTAATCTCGTGGACGCTACTGTTGGTCTCGTGGATGTCCTCGACGACGCTATCGAGCGCGAGAAGCGCGTCTTGGATGGTCTCGCTTCCGTCTTCGATTCGGCGTTTCGTGTCCGTGATTTCATCGACCGTTTCGACCGACTGGGATTGGACCGCCTCGATTGTCGTCTCGATGTCGTCCGTCGCAGACTGCGTCTGCTCGGCGAGCGACTTGACTTCCTCTGCGACGACGGCGAATCCTTCGCCCGCCTCGCCGGCGCGGGCCGCCTCGATAGAGGCGTTGAGCGCGAGGATGTTCGTCTGTTCGGCGATGTCCGAAATCTTCGAGGCGATGCCCGTAATCTCCCGGATGTGCTGGTTGAGCGTCTCGACCTGTTCGACCGTCGCGTTGGTCTGTTCGCTGATTGCGTCGAGTTCTTCGATTGCGTTCTCGGCGGCCTGTTTTCCCTGCTCGCCCCGCGTGACCGCCTCGTCTGTCGAGTGTCTGATTTCGTCCGCGGACGCCGCGACCTCCTCAATCGTCGCCGACAAGTTTCGCATCTCGTCTGCGACTTCATCGACGCTGTTGCTCTGCTGTCGCGCGCCGGTTGCGATATCATCGACCGATTCTGCGACCGTTCGACTCTCGGTCCGACTGTCTTCGACCGAGTCCGCGACGACCTCGGTCGATGCCGCGACCTGCTCTGCGAACGCATCGACGTTGCGTATCGAAGCCTGCATCCCCTCGAACAGTTCGTTGAGTAGTCGCGCGTGGCGTTCGAGCGCGGGGTCCTCGGGGATATCGACGCGGACGGTCAGGTCGCCGTCGATACATCGGGCGACCGCGTCCGAGAGTTCGTCGAGTTGCGCTTTCGATGCACCACTCGTGGCGTGTTCGTGTGGCCCCCCGTCGCCCTCGCGCGCGAGGACAGTCTTACCGTCGTGTGGCAGAGACGCCGGTGGGCCGTCTGCTTCACCCCGCTTCGAGTCGTCCGTGTCCGACGTGTCGTTCGTGACGAGTGCTGTTTCGAGGGCCGCCCGGACCGATGACAATTGGTGTCGAATTCGGTCGTCACTGTTCATTGTTGGGGTTCATTTATCACGGCTAATAACCACTTGGAGCCAGGTATCAGAGTTGATATTAACTAGGTAGTGATACGAATGCTGTACCACTGCTCGCACACGACTTGACAATCGAACAGTATTTATACGGGGGTGGGGCGCGTCCGCTCGGGGATTCTTTAAGTAGTAGTATATAAAACAGAAGTATGATGTCGCACGAAGCTCGTCTCGAGTCTCTTGAGATTCAGAACGTCGTCGCCTCCACGGCCGTCGGTCAGGAGTTAGACCTCGAATCGCTTTCGATGGACCTCGTCGGCGCGGACTACGACCCGGACAACTTCCCCGGACTCGTCTACCGGACACAGGACCCGAAAGCGGCAAGTCTCATCTTCCGCTCCGGCAAAATCGTCTGCACCGGCGCGAGCAGCGTCGATGACGTTGACCGCGCGCTCGAACAGGTCTTCGGAGAGCTGAGTAAGCTCGGAATCCCGACTGACGACCGCGAAGAAGCAACGATTCAGAACATCGTGTCGAGCGCCGACCTCGGAACGACGCTCAACCTGAACGCGCTCGCTATCGGACTTGGTCTCGAAGACGTGGAGTACGAACCCGAGCAGTTCCCCGGTCTCGTCTACCGAATCGAAGACCCGAGCGTCGTCGTTCTGATGTTCGGCTCCGGTAAAATCGTTATCACGGGTGCGAAGCAGGTCGAACACGCGCGCGAAGCGATTAACGTCGTCACCGACGAAATCGACGCGCTCGGCCTGCTCGGCTAACTGCCGGTCAGTCCCACTCGAAAGGGAACGGCTGTGTAGCGAACGCGTCGCACGCGCGGTTTGGCGCGAATCAGATGGCTACGCCGAGGGGGTGGACACTCGAACCACCTGTTTTCCGATGTTGTCGCCGGCGAAGAGTCCAAGGAAGGCATCGGGCGCGTTCTCCAGTCCCTCGACGACGGTCTCGCGGTGTTCGAGGTCGCCACGGGCAACCCACGTTGCGAGCCGCTCGCTCGCCTCGCCAAATCGCGTCGCGTAGTCGCCGACTAACAGCCCTTGTACCTTCGCGCGCGGAGCGATAAGCATGGGAAGCTTCCGCGGCCCCATCGGGACCTCCTCGTCGTTGTAGTGGGCGATCTGCCCGCAGACGGCCACGCGTGCGTCGAGATTCAGTTTCGTGAACACGGCGTCCGTAATCGGGCCGCCGACGTTGTCGAAGTACACGTCTACACCGTCCGGCGCGGCCTCGTCGAGCGCCGCGCGGTAGTCGTCTGTCGTCTTGTAGTTGATTGCGGCGTCGAAACCGAGGTCGTCGGTGAGCCAGTCGGTCTTTTCGTCCGAACCGGCGAAGCCGACGACGCGACAGCCGTTCAGTTTGGCAATCTGGCCGACGACGGAGCCGACCGCTCCCGCCGCGCCGGAGACAACGACCGTGTCGCCGGGGGTCGGTTCGCCCACGTCGAGGAGACCGAAGTACGCCGTTCGACCGGGCATACCGAGCACGCCGAGGTACGCGGGGAGGTCTGCCACTGTCGGGTCAACAGGAGCCACGTCGTCGGCGTCCATGACGCTGTAATCGGCCCACGTCCCTTCGCCGGTGACGAAATCACCGACGTCGTACTGCTCGCTTTCGCTCTCGACGACTTCGCCGACGACGCCGCCTTTCAGGACGTCGCCGACGTCCCACGGTTCGGCGTAGGATTCGGTGTCTCGCATGCGCCCGCGCATGTACGGGTCAACCGAGAGGTAGTTGACGCGCACGACCAGTTCGCCGGGGTTCGGTTCCGGTCGGTCGGTCTCTCGAAGGTCGAAACAATCTGCGTCCGGTTCGCCGGTCGGTCGCTCGGCGAAGTACCACGTACGGTTCGTGTCTCGCATACCGCCCTTCCGGGGGTCCCGTAAAAGGGCCTTCGGGCGGCGGCACGCCTTTCTGCCATTTGACAACTCAAGAGGCGTTTTCGAGCGTTGTAACCGTATGACGGCAGGAGTTCGACGGGCCGGTCGGAGGTGCGCTCGACCAAACGGCTGGAGACCCTCGTCATTAATGACTCTTCGAATGTCACCGCCCGTAACTATCATAGTCAATCCAGTGACAGAGATTCGGTATCCAAACGAAATTTGATATCGAGTAAAGAAATTCTGTTGCATCACAAATGTTGTATTCGGCTTCGTAAGTCCTCTAAACTCGTTTCACGGGGTTATTTGTGCTCGCAAGTAGACGAGGCGGGACAACCCGTTAGTGGTCGAATTCGGTCCGTCGTTTGAACCGAAAGCAACGTTTATAATGAATCAATATATTGTTTACTAACGGAACCAGAGCATCCATAAAATATTGGTGCCAACATACTACACATGGTAGACACATACGTCGGTTCGATCGACCAGGGAACGACCGGGACCCGGTTTATGGTCTTCGACCACAGCGGGCAGGTCGTCGGTAACGCCTACGAGAAACACGAGCAAATCTACCCGAACCCCGGCTGGGTCGAACACGACCCACTCGAAATCTGGGAAAACACCAAGGAGGTCATCACGGCCGGACTCGACGACGCCGGCATCGACGCGGAGCAACTCGAAGCGCTCGGCATCACGAACCAGCGTGAGACCACCATCATCTGGGACAAAGAGACCGGCAAGCCGGTTCACAACGCGCTCGTCTGGCAGGACCGCCGGACGACCGAGCGCGTCGAAGAACTCCAAGAGGCCGACAAGGTCGAGTGGATCCGCGAGAAAACGGGTCTCGAAGCCGACGCGTACTTCTCTGCGACCAAGGCTGAGTGGCTCCTCGACAACGCGGAACCGCTCAAGCTCCAAAGCTCGCGCGGCGGCAACCTCCGCAGTCGGGCCGAGGAAGGCGAACTCCTGATGGGGACCATCGACTGCTGGCTCATCTACAACCTGACCGGCAACCACATCACGGACGTTTCCAACGCCTCGCGGACGATGCTCTACAACATCGAGGACCTCGAATGGGACGACGAACTCCTCGACGAGTTCGACGTGCCGGAAGAGATGCTTCCGGAGGTTCGACCCTCGTCCGACGAGAACCTCTACGGACACACGGACGCCGACGGCTTCCTCGGCGCGGAAATTCCCGTCGCGGGCGCGCTCGGCGACCAGCAGGCCGCCCTGTTCGGCCAGACCTGTTTCGACAAAGGCGACGCGAAAAACACCTACGGCACGGGTTCGTTCTACCTGATGAACACCGGAACCGAAGCCGTCAGCTCCGACCACGGTCTGCTGACGACCATCGGCTTCCAGATGTCCGGTGAACCCGTCCAGTACGCCCTCGAAGGTTCGATCTTCATCACCGGCGCGGCTATCGAGTGGCTCGAAGACGTTGACCTCATCAACAACGCCGCACAGACCGCAGAACTCGCTCGCTCGGCGGGTTCGACCGACGGCGTCTACATGGTGCCCGCGTTCACCGGTCTCGGTGCCCCACACTGGGACGGTCGCGCGCGCGGCACAATCGTTGGTATGACCCGCGGCACGCGAAAGGAACACCTCGTCCGCGCGACGCTGGAATCCATCGCGTACCAGACCCGCGACGTTGCCGAGGCGATGGAAGCCGACTCCGGCGTCGAACTGACGTCGCTTCGCGTAGACGGCGGAGCGGTCAAGAACAACTTCCTCTGTCAGCTTCAGTCCGACATCATCCAGACGGATATCGTTCGGCCGGAAGTCGATGAAACCACGGCGCTCGGGTCGGCCTACGCCGCCGGTCTCGCCGTCGGCTACTGGGATACGGTTGACGAACTCCGGAAGAACTGGCAGGTTGACCACGAGTTCACGCCGGAAGCGGAGCCGCAGACGGTCGATAAGATGTACGACCGCTGGCACGACGCGGTCGAGCGGTCCCGCGACTGGGCACAGGAGGAGGCGGAATAACGATGGCAATCGTATTCGGACTCGAAGCCATCGACATTCTGGTCCTCGTCATGGCCTCGTTCGCGGGCGGCATGTTCGGTGCGTCTATCGGCGCACTGCCGGCGTTCATCTTCACCGGCTTCATGGTGCTCATCGGTGAGGCGGGCAACGTCGTCTCGAGCGAGTTCGTCGGCGGCGGCGGTCTCATCGCAGACGCCGCGGGTGGCTACGGCGCAGGTATCGTCGGACCGCTCGCGTTCGGTCCGGTGTTCGGCCCGCACGTCGCCTTCGCAGGCGGTGTCGCCGCCGCGGCCTACGCCGCAAAGTACGACGGGATGCCCGAACCCGAAGACGGTGACTACCACCCCGCAAAAGACATCGCGTACGCCCTCGGCACGCGGCCAGACATCCTCGCTGTCGGTGGTGTCTTCGGTGTCATCGGCATGGCGATTCGCCAGACCTCCGGCGGACTCGGTATTCCGATGGACCCGCCCGCGGTCGGCGTCATCCTGACTGCGCTCCTCGCGCGCGCAGTGTTCGGATACAGCATCATCGGTTCGCCGAACGGCGACGGTATCCTCGACATGACGCCGTTCGAACGCGGTAAGAAGCGCACGACGCTGGCGGACGGCGGAAGCACGCAGTCGTACCGACTGGCCGTCGAACCGTGGCTCCCCCACCAGTACAAATGGAGCGGTGTTGCCACGATCGGTTTCGCCGTCGGTATCCTCAGCGCGTACATCTTCGCGCGGACCGGGAGCCTGTTCATCCCGTTCGGTATCTCCGCGGCGAGCCTGCTGTTCTTGAACCTCGGCGTCGAGAAGTTCCCTGTCACTCACCACATGGCGTTGCCGGCGACGTTCATCGCCAGCATGGTCATGATCGACGGGTCGAGCGTCCCCGTGGCACTCGTGGCCGGTGCCGCCTTCGGTGTCCTCGGCGCACTCATCGGAGAGTTCTGGGAGCGCGTGCTCTACGCCCACGGCGACACCCACGTTGACCCGCCGGCGGCGTCCATCATGACGACCACGCTCATCATCGGCGTGCTGGCGCTCATGGGAGTCTTCTCCACGAGCGGTGCAGTTCCGCTCCCCTGAGCCAGCCGGCCGAACGAAACCAATTATTTAGGCAGTTCGACATTATTTCATGAATATAGAATCGAGAATCAAGCGACGACAACGCCGAGACGGCGAGCAACGCTTGGTTCTGGACTACGAGCCATTGTCCCCGACCACGCATCTCGACGAACCGGTCAACTGCGGACCGGTTTTAGAGCGACTGCTCGACCACATCGACCCAGTGTTCGACGGCACGCTCCCGCCTAACGCGTACCTCTACGGTCCAAAGGGAGCGGGCAAATCGGCCGTCGTGACGACGCTTTTCGAACGCCTGTCGTGTCTCTCGACGACGAACCACGCGGCGATTCACACGACGACTCGCGTTCGGGCGACGTTCTCTCCGGAATTCGTCTACGTCGATACGCGACAGACGACGAGCGGGTTCGCGTTTTATCACGCTGTGTTGGACGCCATCGTGGACGACGACATCCCGAGACAGGGCGTCAAGACCGAGACGCTCCAATCGCGGCTTCAACAGGTGTTAGAGCGCCCGAAATCTGGGGTGGTACTCGCGGTTGACCACCTCGGCGAACCCGGAACAATCGGTGACTCGGAGTTCATCGACATCTGCGCCGGCCTCCCGAGCAACATCAGTTGGATTGCGATTTCGCGGACGGAACCGTCGGAGACGCCGTTGACCGACTACACCGCGGCGCAGATAGAAATCGAGCGCTACCAGCGCCAAGTGCTGGTTGACGTGTTGATGACGCGAGCTTCGGCCGGCGGCTCTCGGCAGTCATTAGACCACCGTCTCGCCTGCGACATCGCAGATTGGGCCGACGGTGACGCTCACGATGCGCTCGCCGCGCTGTTCGGTGCGGCCGATAGCGCGATGCTCAATCAGCACGCGACGATAACGGCCGCGGACGTCAACGCCGGTATCGAGGCTGTCCCGCGACCCGGTATCTCACTCGGGCGCGCGTTCGCGTTGCCGACGAATCGCCAGCGGGTGCTCAGGCATCTGCTCGAACTACAGACCGACCAACCCGATTCCGTGCGAGAGGCGAGCGAACGCATCTCGGAGTCGGTTTCCCTCTCGGCCGCGACGATCAAGCGCATCCTCTACGAACTCGCCGAAGACGGCATCGTGAGACGCGTCACTGCCGAGCGAACGAATCGAAAAGGGCGACCACCGAGTCGGCTCGAACCGTGTTTCCCGACGGTCGTCTTCGAGCGGTTGTTCGCGTTGAACTACGCGACGAAGCTCTCGGACGCGGCGCAGGCGCAGTAGCAGGTTAGGCGTGCGTCTGTGTCACGCCGACGACGCTATCGAGCGCAGTTTCGAGAATGTCGATAGCGAGGTCGAGTTCGCGTTCGGTCACGTCGAGCGGCGGAAGCAACCGGAGCGACCGCTTGCCACAACCGAGCGTGAGCAGACCCTCGCCTAACGCCGCTTTCAGCGCCTCGTCGCGGTGCTCTTTGGTGTCGAATTCAATCGCCGTCATCAGACCGAGACCGCGAACGTCGGTGACGCAGTCCGCGCGCCCGGCGAGCGTGTCGAGACGGTCGCGGAGGTACGTCCCTTTCTCGGTCGCGTTCGACATCAGATTCTGTTCTTCGATGAGTTCGAGCGTCAGCGCGCCCTGAATCGACGCGAGAATGTCGCCCGCGCCCCACGTCGAGGAGAGGCGCGCTTCGGTATCGGGAAAGAGGTCGTCGTTCGACACCGTCGCGCCGACGCGGAGGGCTTTCGCGCTGGTAATCACGTCGGGTTCGAGGTCGTAGTGGTCGGACGCCCACATCTCGCCGGTACGGCCGACACCGGACTGGATTTCGTCGGCGATGACGGGGATGTCGTGTTCGCTACAGATAGCCTGCACTTCGCGCATGAACTCCTCGCTGGGCACGCGGTAGCCGCCTTCGCCTTGGACCGGTTCGAGGATGAGGAAGGCGACCTGCTCGGCTGGGAGATGGCCGTGTTTCGCGTCCAGTTTCTCGCGGAGCCCTTCGAGTCCCGCCATCGAGTACGGAGCGTCGTGAATCCCGCTTATCTCGGGGAACTTCCGCCGGTGGACGGACTTCGAGCGGTTGAGCGAGAGCGCGCCGAGGGTTCGACCGTGGAACGCGCCTTCGAAGGTGATGCCGTACTTCGGCGTTTCGCAGTGGTCGTAGCAGATTTTGATGGCGTTTTCGACCGCCTCGGCGCCGGAGTTCGACAGGAAGACCGTATCCATGCCGTAGTGGTCCGTGGCGTCCGTCAGGAGGTCCATGAGATGGGACGGACCGGGAAGCGACGTCGTCTCCGGCGTGCCGCCGGTGCTCACGTAGAAGTCCTGTCCGGCGATTTTCATCGGGTCAACGAGGTCGAGACCGTCGAGACGCGCTTTCAGTTCGGGGTTGTTGTAGCCGAGCGGCGCGGCGGCGACGTGGCTGGTGAAGTCCAGCAACACGTTGCCGTCCGGGTCGGTACAGAACGGCCCGATTGCGTCTTTCGTGATGTCCCACACGAACTCGTAGACGTACGTACTGGTCGCGGCCGTCTCCTGATGATATTCGACCCACTCCGTCGCTTTTGGACCGGGAAGCGACGTCACACTCGGCTCGACAGAATCTCGATCCATACTCACCCAGTACTTAACAATCATACATAAATTTAGCTGATAAACGTTGTATCGGCTCGAACGACCCTCTGAGCGAGCCGATTGTCTCGTTCCCATCGAGCCAGTTTTGATAATTTCGAACAAGATAGTCTCAAGTGAACATCTAACAAAGTACAACTCTATGTCTCTTTCGTACAGTTCGGCGGCGGATACCAACGATGACGAAGCCGACGACTCCCGTCGTATCCGCGAGACGGTTGGCGGAACGAGCTTTGCAAGTATCAAACAGCCAATCGAGTCAGCGGTTCCGTTCGAAGACGGTCGTTTCGAGGTTCACCTCGATGATGTTCGCCGCTTGCATCACGAGTTCGGGAATCTCTGTGTGGAATCGCTCGCCGGAGAGCCTGCTCGTCGGGGCCGTCACGCTGACCGCGCCGGAGACGTCGCCGTCAACGCCGCGAATCGGCGCGCCGATAGACCGCATCCCGCGGAGTTCTTCTTCGTCGTTGATGGCGTAGCCCTGCTCGCGTATCTGTTCGAGTTCCCGAAACAGGTGCTCGGGGTCGGTGATGGTGTTTTCCGTCTGCTCGGCGAGTCCCTGTTCGTCGATGATATCGCGGACGCGCGACTCGTTGAAGTGACTGAGCATCGCTTTCCCGGTCGATGTGCAGTGGAGGTACTGGGGTGCCTCGCGCATGCGGAGGTGGTAGTCCATCGCAATGGCGTTGTCACCGCGACTCTCGTACATGGTCACCTCCTTGCCACGATAGGAGACAGTCAGGTGGACGTACTCGCTCGTCTGTTCGGCGAGTTTGTCCACTTCCAGTTGCCCCGCTCGATAGAGGTCCGTCTCGTTGCGGACGGTTTCGCCCATCGTGACGAATCGAAATCCGAGTCGGTAGTGACCGTCCGACTTCACGACGAATCCCTCGTCTTCGAGCGTTGCGAGGTACGTGTGGACCGTCCCCTTCGACGCGTCGAGTTCGTCACAGAGGTCGCCGAACGTCGGGTCGGACCGCCGCTGAATCGTGGCCAATATCTCGCTCGCCGTCTGCACGGATTTGATGCGGCGGGGGGCGTCCGCTTGCCGACTATCGTCCATACGTGTCGCTTCTCACCGGACTCGTAATAGTTCTGGTATATCAAACAGTGAACGGCCAGCGTGTTTTATCAGTCCGCTTTCGGCCAGTACGCGTTTGGAATTCACAAACATAACGGGACAGAATGTTCGAATACAAAATTTATATAGGACATTCATGATTGTTTGAGTGGTATGGGTTGCCAACCACACGACCGCCGTCGGCACGCCGCCGCGGGGGACTGGTTGCGAGCGTTCGCGTATCGGCTTTCAATCTCTCTCAGTAGGACCGCCCCGACGGCGGTGGCCGGCGAGTTCGACCGTTCACCGGTGGTTGCTTCCCGACAGTACGCTTCGGAGGTGTCTCGATGGGATTAGCGTTCGAGCCGCGGCTGTACGAGGACATCGACGCCGAAAAACGACCGTCGCTCGCCGAGGCGCTCGTCCCCGTCTTCGGAATGCTCGTCTTCCTCGGTGTGGGTATCGCCGGCTACGGACTGGACCCGCAGTTCCCGCTCTTTTGGGGCATCACGTTCACGGGTCTCTTCAGTCGCTACTGGCTCGACATCTCGTGGGAGGAACTCTACAACGGCATCACGGACAGTCTCCACATGGGGATTCAGGTCATCCTCATCATGTTCGTCGTCTACGCGCTCATCGCCACATGGGTCGCCGCGGGGACGATTCCGAGTCTGATGTACTACGGGTTGGAACTGTTGACGCCGAAGGTTTTCCTGCCCGTGACGGCGGTCCTCGCGGCTATCGTCACGTTCGCCATCGGGTCGTCGTGGACGGCCGCCGGAACCCTCGGCGTCTCGTTTATCGGTATCGGTGCTGGGCTTGGTATCCCCGCGCCGATGACCGCGGGAGCCATCCTGTCGGGCGCGTACATGGGCGACAAGCAGTCGCCGCTTTCGGACACGACGAACCTCGCGGCGGCCGTGACGAACACCGACCTGTTCGACCACGTCAACGCGATGCGAGACAGTTCGCTCGTCGCGTTCGTCATCGCGGTCGCACTGTACGCCATCCTCGGCTTCCAGGCGTCCGGTGACATCCCGGTGGGCCGTATCGCAGAGATTCAAGGCGCACTCGTCGGGTCGTACGAGATTTCAGCCCTCACGTTCGTCCCGCTTTTGGTCACGTTCGGACTCGCCATTTACGGCGTCCCCGCGCTACCGACGCTCGGCGCGGGCGTGTTCGCGGGCGCGGCGACGGCAGTGACGATGCAGGGAACGAACTTCGCCGACGTGTGGACGATTGCCCAGTCCGGAACGAGTCCCGCGACCGGGATGGAACTCGTCAACGGTCTGCTGTCCAACGGCGGCATGATTGGCGGCGCGTGGGTCGTCACCATCGCCATCGCCGCGCTCTCGCTCGGTGGCATGCTCGAACGGGCCGGTATTCTCGCCGTCCTCGCACACCACCTCGGTCGGCTCAGCCGCGGCGTCGCCAGTCTGACCGGCGTCACCGCCGTCTCCGCGGTGTCGATGAACGTTCTCGCCGCAGAGCAGTATATCAGCATCGTCGTCCCCGGAATCACGCTTCGGAACCTCTACGAAGAACAGGGGCTCCAAAGCGAGAACCTCTCGCGGGCCATCGAATCCGCCGGAACGACGACGAGCGCGCTCATCCCGTGGAACAGCGGGGCGCTCTTTATGGCCGGGACGCTCGGGGTCGGCACCCTCGAATACGCTCCGTACTACTTCTTCGGCATCCTCTCTCCAGTGGTCTTACTGCTGATGGGTCTCACCGGCTGGCAAATCACGTACAAAGCGGGCGCGGCCCCCGCCGGTGCCGACGCGCACTCCGGGTCGGCATCGACGACGGACGACTGAAAGCGACGTGAGTCAGGGGTCGAGCAGTTTCGCCTCGGCCTTTCGGAGATGTTCGAGGACCGTGGTCTTCGAGATATCCAACTCATCGGCGAGTTCGCGGGTCGATACCTCGCGTGGCCAATTATAGTAGCCCCGCTCGCGGGCCAGTTCGAACACCTCGCGCTGTCGCGGTGAGAGCGTTTCGAGTTGGTGAACGTCTCGCGGCCCGCCGCTCACCGCACCGATGCGCGCGATTTTGATGTCCGCGTTCGACCGGTCTCTGACCGCGTCAAGCGCCGCTTCGATTTCGCTTCGTGTCCCCGTGTAGCGGACGTCCCAGTACTCTCGTCCGTCTTCGATTTTCCCCGGCGCACTGTGGACGAAACCCTGTTTTCGTAACTGGGGGAAGATGAGGTCGTCGGGGTCGTATTCGACGAACACCTCGCGGGCGACTGCGCCGGGGGCGACGCGCTGTCTCCGCGTGTCGAACTGCGTTTGAATCTCCTCGATTGTACCGACGAGCGGCGACGACCCGACCGCCTCTATCAACTGCGTCACCTCCCGATCCGACTCGGCGTAGGCCGTGTACAGCCCGGTGACCGTCGATGACTCGGTCCCGTACGTCGGCGTCTCGTAGACGGCGTGGGCGATGATGCCTCCGGGCCGGTCGGCAGTCGCCTGAATAGCCCAACAGTTCGGGTGCCAGAGGTCGAGCGTCAAGTGAGTGCCTGTGTCAGTCATCGACGCGCTCATACGGCTCTTGTGCGGTGCGTCGTGGTAAGTCTATCACTGTCGGTCGGCGTCGCCGGAAGACGGTGTGAGACGACCTCGCTCCGAGAGCGCGGCACGACAGTCACCCGGCGGCTGTGGGACTCACTCGCTCGACGCCTCGGGCCGTGGAACGAGGACGACCGGCACCGGCGACAGTCGCGCGAGTCGGTCCGCCGTGCTCCCGAGAATCGCCTCCGGGAGCGACGTACTGCCGTGACGACCGGCGACGACGAGGCCGGCACCGACCGCTTCGGCGTGGGCGAGAATCCCGTCGGACGGCGTCTGCGCCCGGCGGACCTCGGTGTCGATAGTCACCGTCGGCCGGTCGCTGGCCGCGACGGACGCGTCCACGAGGTCTCGAATCGCGGCGTCCAACTCGGCGACGTCCTCCACGTCGAAGCCGAGCCGACCACCCGCGGACTCAACCACGGTTACCACGTGGACGGCGGCGTCGAACGCCGCGGCAATCGACAGCGCGTGTTCGAGCGCGGCGTTCGACGCGTCGGTTCCGTCGATGGCGACGAGGATGGATTCGTACATAGTGGGTGACGCCGCGGCGCGGGCAAAAAGACTCTGTCGGGCATCCGCAGGAGCGAATCACCGCGACTGGCCACATAGCGACTAGTCCACATAGAAGGATGTGAAGACAATTCTCATACATAGTCTATAGAGAATATTTATATTGTGGGCGTATAGAGTGCACAGCTAATCAGATGATTCGAAGAACGGAAGTCGGAGCGGTCACCCTCCAAAAGCGAGCGCGACCCGGGCGGGAGTTCGCCCGCCGGAGGCGGTACTGATGCAAATCGATGTGACGGTCCTCCCGATTAGTCCTCGCATCACGCAACTGTTCATCGCGGCGGCGTTAGGGATGTTTCTCGGTCTCGAACGCGAGTGGTCACAGAAGTCGGCCGGAATCCGAACCTTCGCGCTCACGAGCCTCATCGGGGCGATTTCGACGACAATAGACAACAACGTCCTCCTGACGCTCGGAGGCGTGCTCGTCTTACTACAGGCGGTGCTTCTCGGGGCCGATGGACTCCTCGAAGGGGAGTCGCCGCGGAGTCTCTCGTTGACGACATCGGCGTCGCTGTTCGTCGCTTACAGCGCCGGCGTGATGGTCGCCGCGGATTTCGTCCTCGAAGCGGTCATCCTCGTGATTATCTCGTCGGTCCTGTTGGTGTTGCGGCGAGAACTCCACCAGTTCGCGTGGGGACTCTCCAAAGAGGAGGTAAAGAGCGCGGCCGAGTTTGCGATTCTCGCGTTCGTCATCTACCCGATTCTCCCGTCAGAGCCGGTCGGGCCGTGGGACGCCATCCAACCGCAACTCGTCTGGTTGCTCGTCGTCGCCGTGAGCGGACTCGGCTTCGTCAACTACGTCATCATGCAACGCTACGGGAGCCGCGGCATCGCAATCACAGGCTTTTTCGGCGGTCTCGTCAACTCGACCGCGGTCATCGGCGAGTTCGCAGACCGGGCGGAACGCAACCGAGATATCCTCTCGCTTTCGGTCGGGGCGGTGTTGCTCGCGGACGCGGCGATGGCCGTCAGAAACCTGTTTCTCGTCGGGGTGTTCATCCCCGAGGTCGTTCCGGAAGTCGGAACCCCGCTTGGGATTATCGCCATCGTCGGCGTCGGACTGTCCGTCTATCTCACCGACTGGGACACCGAGCTACAGCTCGATTTCGACTCGCCGTTCAGCCTGTCAAACGCGCTCAAGTTCGGTGCGCTCTTCCTCGTGATTCTCGTCGCTTCGGCGGGCGCACAGCAGTTCTTCGGTGCGGCAGGGTTGGTGACGACGAGTTTCCTGAGCGGCCTCATTTCGAGCGGTTCGACGACGACGACCGCGGTCACGCTCTACCTCGCCGGGACGGTGTCCGCCGACACCGCCGCGGCGAGTATTCTCGCCGGAACGAGCGCGAGCATCCTCATCAAAATCGTCCTCGCGGCCAGCATTAACCGCTCGCTGTTCCGACCCGTTGCGAAAGCGAGCAGCGCGCTCATCGCCGCTGGCATCCTCAGCGGCGCACTCCTAGCCGCGCTCTAAGTGCCCGTAATACATATTACTATTTTGAGATATGTTTGAAATATACTACTATATAATCATTCATAACGTTTATACCGAATGTATGTCTCAATGGAATACACTAATGCCCGAATTCGACCACACGAGACGTTCACTACTCGCTAGCGGCGCGGCGGCCATCTCTCTGGGCTTCGCAGGCTGTATCCAGAGCGGTGGCGGCGACAGCGACGGCCAATCCAACGAGTCTACGACTGGCTCGGACAGTTCGTCCGAGGGAGGCGACGGCGCATCGAGCTTCGACCCGGCGAATCCCGAGTTCCCGCAACCGATGGCGACGCTCATCAGCGCCGGGTTCGAGACGGGGTCGCTTTCGGACCTCGAAAACATGGAAGAGCGGGAAAAGCCCCGCTACGGGAAGCCAGTCAAGGAGACGCCGTCGAAAGAAAGCGAACTCCTCGACCCCGACAAACTCGCGTTTGCGATGACGCCGTCCGAGGACCCGGCGGCCTACCGGACGACGATGAAGCCGCTCATGGACAACATCGCCAAAGAGACCGGCAAGGAAGTCGAATACTTCCCGCTCCAGTCGTACGCGTCGCAGGTCGAAGCGATGCGCTCCGAGCGACTCCACATCGCCGGATTCTCTACGGGACCGACGCCGTTCGCCGTGAACCTCGCCGGTGCCGTGCCCTTCTCCCTGCAGGTCTCCGGAGAAGGTGACTTCGGCTACCGCCTCTGGCTGGCGACGCAGGCCGACAACGACGACATCAACTCGCTTTCGGACCTGCAGGGCAAGCGCGTCGCCCACTCCGAACCGTCGTCGAACTCCGGCAACCAAGCGCCCCGCGCGCTCTTCGCCAATCAGGGCGTCGTCCCCGGCGACGACTACGAAGTCGCCTACTCTGGCGGTCACGAACAGAGCGTCCTCGGCGTCGCCAACGGCGACTACGACGCCGCACCCGTCTGCAGTACATGCGTGACGCGTGTCGCAAACGCCGGGAACCTCGACCCCTCGAACATCAAGGTCGTCTGGGCGAGCAATCCCTTCCCGACGACGAGCTTTACGTATCGTTACAACCTCACGCCCGAGATTCAGGAGGGTATCCGGGCCGCGTTCACCGACTACGACTACTCCGACACGCAAATCGCAGAGACCTTCGAGGGGCGCGGCAAGTTCACCGAAATCGACTACGCGACCGCTTACGACATCATCCTCCAGATTCAGGAGAACAACGGTGTCGAGTACCAGACGGACAACCTCGGGGAATAATCCACACCACCCAGTTCAATGCTGACCGTCAACGACATCAAAAAAGTATACGATTCCGGCGACCAGGCCCTGAAGGGCCTCTCGATGGAAGTCAGTGGCAACGAAATCGTCTCGATTATCGGGCCGAGCGGGGCGGGGAAGAGTACGCTCATCCGCTGTATCAACCGTCTTACCGAGCCGTCGAGCGGCGAAGTGTGGCTCGGAGACACCGAGATTACGGCCCTGTCGAGCAAGGAACTCCGCAAGGCCCGCCGCGATATGGGGCTAATCCACCAGGAGTTCAACCTCGTCGAGCGCCTGACCGTGATGGAGAACGTCCTCTCGGGGCGGCTGGGATATATGAGCACACTCGACGCCTTCCGGCGTAACTTCGACAGTGAAGACATCGCCAAGGCGAGAGCGGTTCTACGTCGCGTCGGACTCGAAGGCGTCGAAAACGACCGCGCGGACGAGCTCTCGGGTGGCCAGCGTCAGCGCGTCGGCATCGCCAGAGCCGTCATCCAGCGTCCGAAAATCCTCCTCGTTGACGAGCCGACGAGCGCGCTCGACCCCGAGACGTCGATCGAGGTGATGGACCTACTGACCGAAATCGCGCGCGAAGACGACATCCCGGTCCTCATCAACATCCACGAGGTCGATCTCGCAACCGAGTACGCAGACCGCGTCGTCGGGCTGAGCGACGGCGAACTCGTCTTCGAGGGCGACGCCGACGAACTCGACGAACGCGCCAAAGACATCATCTACCGCGACGGCCAATCGCGCGAAGAACGCGACGCCGCCAAAGCGGAACAGCAAGCGAGCGCGGGGGAGTAAGCGATGGCGACCAGGTCCGACGTGGCCGACGGCGAATGGGAGCGCCCGACCGCCTTCTACAATCGAACGACGAAGTACCTCGTCTACACCGCCGTCGTCGCGTTCGTCCTCTATAGCCTCTGGAGCATCGGCATCCCGATAGACCGGTTCCGCCGCGGTATCGGGGCCGGTATCGACCTCGTCTCGAACATGCTCCCGCCGGCGTTGACGCCAGTTCAGTTCGAACTGATGGTACAGGGAATCGTCGAGAGTATTCTCATGTCCATCGTCGCCACGACGCTCGGCATCATCGTCAGCGCGCCCGTGGCGTTCATGGCGGCCAACAACCTCGCCCCGCGGCCGGTCTACTTCGTCGGGCGCGGCATCATCGCCGTCTCGCGGTCGTTTCACGAACTCATCGTCGCCATCGTCATGGTGAAAGCGGTCGGGTTCGGCCCGCTCGCGGGCGTGCTCGCCCTCGGGTTCAAGACGGTCGGCTTCTTCGCAAAGCTCCTCTCGGAGGAAATCGAGGATATCGACACCGGACAGATGCAAGCTATCGAGGCCGTCGGCGGCAGTCGCATGCAGGTGTACCTCTACAGCGTGCTCCCGCAGATTGTCCCGCGCATCATCGGCCTGTCTATCTACCGCCTCGACATCAATCTGCGACATAGCACCGTCGTCGGCATCGTCGGCGCGGGTGGTATCGGTATCACCCTCCTGAACTCGTTCCAGAAGTACGACTTCCAGTACAGTTCGATGATTATCCTCGTCATCGTCGGCATCGTCATGATCGGTGAGGCCGCGAGCGCCTACGCCCGACGGAGGGTCCAATAGATGTCGAGTGAATCCTCGGACGCGGGCGCGCAGTGGGAGCGGTTCGAACCCCGCGAGCGCCTGCTTCGGTATCTCGTCACGCTCGGCGCGTTGGTCGTCCTCGCCGCCTCGTGGCGGGCGATGGACATCAACTACGGCTACGTCGCGTCCGCGCCCCAAGAAGTGATGGACCTCTTTACGCGGATGTACCCGCCGAACGTGATGTACACGCGGGAAATCGCCCGCCCGCTCCTCGAAACGATCAATATCTCGATTCTCGGAACGGCACTCGCAATCGTCATGGCGCTTCCGGTCGCGTTCCTGAGCGCCAGCAACACGACGCCGAATCGAGCGACGTACCTGCTCGGGAAGTTCATCGTCTCGTTCACGCGGTCCGTGAACGTCATCATCTGGGCGCTCATCTTCGTCGCGGTGTTCGGACCCGGCGCGCTCGCCGGCGTGCTGGCGATTGCCGTCCGGTCTGTCGGATTCACCGCGAAACTCCTCGGCGAAGCCATCGAGGAGATAGACCCCGGCGAAGTCGAAGCTATCAGAGCAACCGGCGCATCGACACTCCAGACGTTCATCTACGGCATCGTGCCGCAGATCAAGCCGGCGTTCATCAGCGTCGCCACCTTCCGCTGGGACATCAACGTGCGCGCGTCAACCATCATCGGATTCGTCGGCGCGGGCGGCATCGGCGTCGCCCTCCAGACGAATATTAACTACTTCAAGTGGGACGCCGTGCTCACGATTCTCATCGCCATCCTCGGCATCGTCCTCGTCAGCGAGGGTGTCTCGGCGTACCTCCGCAGAAAGGTAAGCTAACCGCGCGCCAACCCGTCGGCGACTATTTTTCGGGCGCGACGTGTCGTCCGCGTTCATCGCGTCGAACACGTCCTGTGTGCGTCTCTCCGCTCGTCTGCGGTCATCGGTTCGGAACGGTGCGAGCGAGATAGAGGGTGAGAGCGACGAAATACATCCCGCTTGCGAGTAGCGGAACGACCAACAGCGACCGCTCTGCGGGCGTCGAAAGGCGAAACTGGTAGCTCACCCATCCCAGACAGACGAGAGACAGCGCGCCGAATGTGGTTCCCGCGAAGACGGCAAGCCGAGCCGACACCGGAAGTCCCCACCAGACGCGGTGGGCGAGTGACATCTTCGTTCGTCTCTAGTTATCGTCGCCCAGTTTAAAATTCACGTTGTTAGATACGACTGCGGTGGTATCGGGAAACACGACAGCGCAGTCACGAAGGGGGAGGGAGGCGGGTCACGACTCTGTGGTCGGTCCGCGAACGGACTCGACCGAGAACGCGCGCGACCCGCGCCGTCCGTGAAATCATATGGTACGCGTCACAGGACCGGACAGTACGTCCTGTGTCTCTGCGTTTCTGCCCGGTACTAGTAGCTATATTGGTACACCCATCAAATCGTGGGACTTCGCGGCTGTGTGGTTGGTTCCGAGGGAAAACAGCGGTCAGTCAATGCCGGTGATAGGAAGCGTCGCCTCACGCGACACCCCGAACTTACACAGAACCGTACGACCGCTTAGGCCGAAACTCGAACCGCGCGCCGCCGCTCGGGTCCTCGGTGACGGCGGCGGCCCACCCGTGGGCGTCGGCGATCTCCTTGACAATCGATAGACCGAGACCGGTTCCCTGCGCGGCGGTCGAATAGCCGGGGTTGAAAACCTGCTCGCGCTGTTTGGTCGGGATGCCACAACCGTTGTCGGCGACAAAAAAGCCGTCGTCGAGCGGGCCGACGGTGACAGCCGTCGCGTCGCCGTGGGTAATCGCGTTCCGAAAGAGGTTCTCGAAGAGATGCCGACTCCGGGTGTCGTCGGCTTCGACGGTGAACTCGTCTGTCCCGTCCGTCTCGACTGTGAGCGTCGCCGCCCCCGTTTGGACGTGGTCCCACGATTCGACCGCGAGTGTCTTCATATCGACTGGTTCGGGGTCCATGACACGCTCTCCCTCGCGCGCGAGCATCAAGACGCCCTCGATGACCTCCTCCATGCGCTTGTGTGCGCGCGTCATTCGGTCGAGTTGCTCCGTAAAATCGCGCATCTGTCCAAGCGTCCCTTCGGCGACGTTCAGCGGGTTCCGCAGGTCGTGGGAGACGGTCTGTGCGAACCGTTCGAGTCGCTCGTTTTCGTGGGCTAGCTCCTGTTCGTGTTCGAGGGTTCGCAAGGCGGCTTCGGCGTTCATCCCAAGGATTTCGACGAGTTGCGTGTCGGTGTCGGTGAAGGCGTCGGGGGCGGTCTGGCCGACGCTGATGATGCCGTATTCGCCGAGCGGGACATAGAGCCACGACCGAATCGACCCGCGGGGTCCGGTGTCGATATCGTCGTCTGCGGCCGCGCGAATGTCGTCGTAGACACGCGGGTCTCCCGCGGTGAAGATGTCGCCGACGAGGCTGTCGTCGATGTCGTAGACGGGGCGGTCGCCGAGGAGGTCCGTGGTCCGCTCATCGACGTGGACGGGAATCAACTGGTCGTCCTCGCGGAGTCGGACGACGTTGATTGGAAAGCCGAGGATGGCCGTAATCGCCTCGCCGACGCCGGTAGCGACGTCGGCGAACCGTTCGGCTTGAAAGAGGTCTCGCGTCGCGCTGTGCAGGGCTTCGATACTCCGCTCGCGCTCCCACTTTTCGGTGATTTCGATGTTGATGGCGACGTAGCCGTGTCTCTCCCCGTCTTGTGTGATGGGTGCGATAGTCTGTTCGATGACGTAGGTCTCTCCGTTCTTGCGCTTGTTGACGAGTTCTCCTTCCCACACGTCACCCGACGAGATGGTCTCCCACATCTCGGCGTAGTGGTCGTCGTCGTGGACGCCCGAACGAAGCATGCTCGGGTCGTTACCGACGGCTTCCGAGGCGTCGTAGCCAGTCGTCTCCTCGAACGCCGAGTTGACGTACTGAATCGTCCCATCGAGGTCGGTGAACATCACGACGTGCCCGGAGCTTTCGACCGCCTCACGGAAGTACAACTGATCGACCATCTCCCGGTTCGAAGACGCGTTCCACCCCCCATCGAAACGAACGTCTCCGTCGGCACAACGGTTCCCGTACGACAGAGACAACTTATCCATACTATCCGGTTCGTCCCGGCGCGCTTGAAGATAGCGCTCTCGCGCCAACGTGACAGATTCGGTAGGTGAAGAGACGAAGAAGTAAGCGCCTCAGACGAGGAACAGTTAGTCTGTTTGCAGTTTTTGCTATGGTTTATGTCAGCAATCGAGCGATTATGTACTCATATCGAGTGGACGACGAACCGCGTGCAGACGACAGTCAATAGGGCCAGTCACGTCCCAGTGTGCGCGGCGAAACTGGGAGGTTTCCGCCGACTAAGACCGCTACTCGGAATTGCGTACTTTAGACACACATACCACTCGAAGAGAACTCACGCTGACAGACGGGTTCTCACGTGGTTGAATTGTTATGTATAATGACTGGTTTGTCGTTTCGGAGTTCGGTATCGTGGAATTTAGATGCAGAAATACCGATTAAATTCGGATAATACTGCAATATATTCGGACTCGTGTTGCGTGACGCTGGCACCAAATATGTAACCAACGAGGATGGATTTGGAGCACGTCAAATCCGAGAGGACATTCTGGGTGGTGTATGACGAAGTATGACGAAATGTGAATTGCGTCACACCCGAACTTTGGCGCGAATATATAACATGCATATTGGTGTTATACCTTCGTGCGCGATATGCGAGCAAGGGTGTAGCTGATTGGGGTCCGGCGGGGTCAGTCGAGGGTCCGTCAGGACGTGTTTGGTCTGGCGGAGGCAGTCCGCGTCCGGCAAGCTCCGCCACGTGTCGTCCCGGTGTCGTTGCGGCGTCGGTTCCGTTGTCGCAGGTCGGTTCGCTCGGCCTGTCACGCGCGCCTGCGACTTCGGCGGGTGACTTTGTGTGTCGGCGTCGCGGGCATCAGGCGGGAAAAAGAGAGACTCAGGCTGAAACGAGGTCGGGTCGTCGAGTACCACGAGGGTCGTCAGGTCTCGTTTTCGGTCTCTCGGAGTTCCGTCCGTCGAATCTTGCCGGTCACGGTCTTCGGAAGCGACTCGCTGAACTCGATTTCGCGGGGGTACTCGTGCGCCGACAGTTCGGATTTGACGTGCGTTTTGATGTCGTCGGCGAGGGCGTCCGAAGGTGTCGCGTCGGCGCTCGGAACGACAAACGCCTTGACGATGTTCCCGCGCTCGCGGTGAGGTTTGGGGACGACGGCCGCCTCCGCGACGGCGGGGTGTTCGCCGAGCGAGCTTTCAACTTCGAACGGACCGATGCGATAGCCGGACGAGAGAATCACGTCGTCGGCGCGGCCTTCGAACCAGAAATACCCGTCTTCGTCCACGTGCGCGAGGTCGCCCGAGAGATACCATCGGCCGTCGGGACCGTCGATACAGCAGGCGCGCGTCTGCTCGGGTTTGTTCCAGTACTCCGCGAAGAAACACGGATAGTCACCGCGTTGGGCGATTTGACCCGTCTCGCCCGGCGGGAGAACCTCGCCGGTTTCGGGGTCAACGATGGTGGCTTCGATGCCGGGCAGAGGTTTTCCCATCGACCCCGGTCGGACGGGCATCGTCGGATAGTTGTTGAGTATCATGTTCGCGGTCTCGGTCTGGCCGTAGGTGTCGAGAATCGTCACGCCGAGAGTGTCTTCGGCCCACTCGACCACGCCCGCGCTCAGGGGTTCACCGATAGAAAGCGCGTGTCGGAGGTCCAAGTCGGTGTCCGAAAGCACGTCTTCGTGTTCGCGGAGCATGCGATAGGCCGTCGGGACCGAAAACAGAACCGTGACAGGATAGCTATCGAGCAGGTCGGCCCACGTCTCGGGGTCGAACTCGCCTTCGTAGGTGAAAAGCGCCGACCCCCAGAACCACGCGCCGAGGGTGTTTATCGCCCCCGTGAGCCAGCCGAGGTCGCCGGTACTCCAATAGACGTCGCCGGGTTGCAGGTCAACCGCATCGCGTTGGGTCGCCGCGACGCCCGCAATCCAGCGGTGTTTGTGCAGGACGCCCTTCGCCAGTCCGGTCGTCCCCGAGGTGTAGTACAAAAGCGCGTTATCCTCGCCGGTCGTCCGCGCGGGTCGGTAGTCCGTGCTGGAATGGTCGAGCGCCGTGTTGAAGACGACGTCGTCGGCCGGCGCGCCGCCACCGCGGTCTACGGTGATGACGTGTTCGACGCTCGGCGCGTCGGCGAGTGCGTCGGCGATGGTGTCGCGGTTGTCGGTCGTCGTGACCACGACCGAGGCGTTGCAGTCGTCGAGCCGATAGGAGATGCCGTCGGGACCGAAGCGTTCGTTGACGCTTCCCCACACCGCGCCGTGTTTGAGCGTCCCCACGAGTGCGACGTAGTGTTCCGGGATGCGCGGCATGTACGAAACCACGCGGTCGCCCTCGGCCACGCCGAGGTCGTCGAGGACGTGTGCGAACTGACTGGAGCGGTCCGCGAGTTCCCAGAAGGTCAGCGTCGTTAACTCGCCGTCCGTATCGACCTGATAGAGGGCCACGCGGTCTCGGTCGGTCGCGTGCCGGTCGGCGACCTCGTGGCCGATGTTGAGTTCGTCGGGGGCGTCCCACGACGCTTCAGCGTAGATGTCGTCCCACGAGAACGTTTCTCGTGCGACGTCGTAGTCTTCTAAGTTGTGTGTTGACATTTCGGCCGGAGTGATGGAGTGTGTCTAAATAATTGTGAGGGTTGGAAACAGTGAATACTGGGACGGTTGTCAGACCCTGCGTCGGTGTCGTCGGTCGTATGGTGTTCGGACGTTCTGTAATCGTGTGTCTCCGGTCGTCCTGTGAGACAGAGTGTGAGCACCCGCGTCGTCAGGTCCGACGAGAGATTACTGGAGAGCCGTCTTCAGGTGAGGAGTCTCGGAAGCACCGGCCGGCACTAACTCGTCGATATCGACATCCGTTGGAAGGTGCGCGAGGACTACCGACGTATCGTCGGTTGTGATGTGAACGGTCTGCGTGTCGTGAGCGCGGTCGGCGTAGCGTACAAGTGAAGATACCCCCGCGACTTCGGTGATTTCGTTCCGCTCGACTCGCCATTGTACCTGTTCCAGAAGCCTGTCGTAGCCGACGAGTTCGGTGTCCACGAGGTAGTACTCCATCCAGTGGTAGTGGAGGACGTACTCTCCGAGTTTGAGGGGAGGAAACAACACCGCGACGATAGCGGTTGCAAAAAGCCAAATCGGGACGAACACTCGGACGAGTCGTTGTGCGCCGCCGGTGACCACGACCGGGAGCAGACAGAGTCCGGTGAAGAGCCAATAGGGGAGTATCAACCCGCTCGTCAACGCGAACGGCCACGCCGCCGAGAGTGTCGCACGGGAATCCGTCGGCACACTCAGTTGGGACTGTCCATCTATTGCATCGAGGCGAGTTGGGCGCGTCTCTGTCGGTGCGAGACCCAGTTTCTGTGTTACACTGTTATTCCAGTGGTCCAGTTGCCCGGGGCGGTGTCGCAGGAGTTCGTAGCCGGCTTTCATGCCGAACAGACTCCAAGCCAGCGTCTCGGTCGTCGGTATCTCAGCGCGGGTCAAGAACACCAGCGGCGCGAGGACGATACAGTACTCGATAGCGCGGTGGTTCAACGAGTAGCACGTGTGCGTCTTGTACTGTTCGTTACCGACGTACACGTCGAGACTCTCGAATACGTGCCGAGCACAGACGACCGCCGAAAACGCGAGGAGCCAGATGAGTGTCGAACCATTCGGTGTCTGCGTGTTCGCAACGAACGCGAACGGCGAGTCGATCACGAACACGACGGCAAACAAGAGCCATCCCGCACCGACGAAGAGATACATGAAGAGGTTCGGGAAGTTTCGGGGGTACACCGGTGGGACCCCGCTTACGACGCGGATGCCGCCCCGCTTCTCGGTGAACCCAGCGAACCGAAACCGGCCGTCTCCGCGGAACCGTAACTCCGAGTCGGGGGACGTACACAGGCTTTTGAGCGCCGACCACACGAGGACCAGTCCCGCCTCGGCCCAAACGAACGTCCCGAGGGTGACGACCGACCAGTCGAAGACGGTCAGGCCCGCTACCGGAAGGAAAACAGCAACCAGAAACAGCAGGTTGGCGCGTGTCAGAATAGTTCTGTAAGAGCGCCACTGAATCATCGGTACTAGTCTAGTCAATACATGATTGTCGAGAAGTCAAATAAATTCACGTTAATAAGCTGAGTGCTCCCAGGGGGAACACCTTCACTGATTCTGATTTCCGAATGATATATGGACCCTGTTTTCGTGTTGATAGACGTTCTATGAAAGTCCTCTCGGTCATTGGAGCACGCCCTCAGTTCGTGAAAGCATCGGTCGTCTCGCGGGAGCTTCGAAAACACCATGAGGAGATACTCGTCCATACGGGACAACACTACGACGAAGAACTTTCAGACGTGTTCTTCGAGGAACTCGGAATCCCGAAACCAGACCACAATCTCGGCGTCGGGTCAGCAAGCCACGCAAAGCAGACCGGCGAGATGATGATCCAACTGGAGGAACTCGTTACTGAATACGACCCGGACGTTGTGCTTTCGTACGGTGACACGAACTCAACGCTGGCCGCGAGTATCGTCGCTTCGAAGATGGACGCGGAGATGGCACACGTCGAGGCGGGGCTTCGAAGCTTCAACCGCGACATGCCGGAGGAAGTCAACCGAATCCTGACAGACCACGTTTCCGACTACCTCTTCGTTCCGAGTCAACAGGCTATCGAGCACCTCGAAGCCGAGGGTATCACCGAATCGGTTTACAACGTCGGCGACGTGATGTACGACGCCCTGCTTTGGGTTCAGGAATCAAGCGCAGACGAACCGGCGGTTCTGAAACGTCTCGGCTTAGATCCGAACAACTACATCCTTGCAACGGTTCACAGACCGCGGAATACGGACGATGCCGAGCGACTGGCGGCGATTATCGACTGCCTGTGTGACGACCCACGTGAAGTGGTGTTCCCCGCCCATCCGCGGACAGTGAGTTGTCTTGCGGACCACGGACTGTTAGAACGCGCTGACGAGGAACTGACGCTGATTGACCCGGTTGGCTACGGTGATTTCATCGGTCTACAGGCCAATTCAGAGCTTATCGTAACCGACTCGGGTGGGATTCAAAAAGAAGCGTTCTTCCTGAACATCCCGTGTGTTACTCTTCGAGAGGAGACGGAGTGGCCGGAGACCGTCGAAGAAGGAGGGAACGTGTTAGTCGGGGCAGACCCTGAGAAGATTCGAGACGCGCTGGCGTCGCCGCCGATTTCGACCTCGGATGCGACTCCCTACGGAGACGGAACTGCGGGTGAGAAGATTGTGGAAGTCTTGAGTTCATAGAATCGTCCACTACGGTTACATTCTGCAACTATCAAGTATTCCACTGAGATTCTTAGATTGTTTTTCCACATTGAATTTATTAACATTCATTTTTAGGCTATCTGGATTTTCACTATGGATCCTCGACAGCATACGTTCAATCGCTACAGTATCATTTTTTGATGCAGTGTACCCATGCTCGGCATGGCTAAGCACAGAAGATAACTCTCCGCTATCTTCACAAACACCCAATATAGGGGTGTCACCCCCCATAAAATCAAAAGTTTTTGTCGAAACAGCATTGCTATTACGACTAATGACTAGTCCTGCGTCAGCAGATTCAATACCAGAGAAAACATCGGAACGACTACAGTAGCCGTTTTGCTCCACAATCTCTTCTAAATCATATTTTTGAATGAGGTTTTCAACCCAATCTTTCTTCCGCCCATAATGAGACAATTTGATATCGCGTTTCTCACTCACGCTCGATAAAGCACTAAAGAACGGTTCTGCATGCTTTTTTGAGTAACACGAGCCCGGATAGATAATCTCAAAAGCAGAATCGGACCGCGTCACATTCCCAGTATCTACGTGATCTTCTGGGTCATATCCGTTGTAGATGACATTGATGGACGACGAAATAGAGGGGTATCTTGAGCTGTACTGCCGCTTTAACGTGTCAGTCACAGTAATAACTGACGAGGCATTTTTCAGTACGCGAGGTTCTGCTGTCTCTGCGAGGAACTTTCGAATAGGATTCGGTGACCGGTCTATGTTCTGAAACTCGGTAGTCCAAGGGTCCCGAAGATCGACTACGTAAGGTGTCTCGGTTTTCTGCTGGAGGAGTGGTAGAACAACAAGCGGGATAAAGGGGCCACCAGAGGATAGAACCACGTCAATATCTAGGTCCTCAATAGCTTGGACGCAAGTTCGGTACAATTCTGGGAGCCATAACGCGTGATTAAGATTCTTTTTCAATGGTTCTGAATTAAACACATGCTTGGCACCTTTTGAGATGGTGTTGAGCGGAATGTCCGTCCGAATAGTTCTCTCTACTGCGTTGTGAACTGCCTCAAATTGTTGTACGCTCTCAGACCCTTCGTGGAATTCTGGACGGACAGTAACAACATACGGTTCCCATCCATACTCTGGCAAGTATTTGATGAATTTTGAGATTCTGAATATACCTACAGTACCATAAGGTGGATAGTAGTATGTGGGAATAAGGACGCGTCTACTCATTTGATGGATATGATGTTTACCTTCTAATAGATATTTTGCTTAGTAACAGTTTCTACGAAACAAGTAGGTTTAGAGTTGAACCACTCACAGACGGAAGGAACTCATCACCCTGCCAAAGACAACAAACTGTCGAAACTTGGCTGTCTTTCATTCTCAAATTTAGCGATCTGCTTTTGACAATCTCAATCAGGATTTGGTGGTGTCTTACTACTCAACCTTTTTGTATAGAGAGATATCAGCCTAATACAACAATGAGAGACTCATTTAGATTAACTTCGAAGTTGCTGGTGTCCTCTCTATTATTGTTCATATGTCTTCTGACCGCAGTTCTCTGGTTCTTGGGCGAATTGCGTTACCTGTTCTTTGGAAGTTATGCACTTGTCCCTGCTATCTTATTCTATGTTATTTCTCGTCTACTTGGGTCGGAAAAATACCCAGGGACAAACGGGTCTGAATACAAATGTGCATACCTAGTGAAATTGTTCGGGGTATTATTAACAGCTGGTTTGGCAGTCCTGTGGCTCGAAGAGCTAAGAACACTCACGTTCTTCGTGCTAATGTCTGCAGCAGGGATGGTGATTTATTTTCAGATCAGAAAGTTTGGCGAGTCTCATCCAGGCCTAATTTTGACTGAGATGTCGATATACATTTCGATACTTATCTTTAGTATATCGATGAATTACTGGTATTTTGTTGGTGGGACCGACATTTTTGTCCACACCTCATTTGTTAGAAGTATTATGAACAATGGTAGTATGCCCTCGTCAACTGTCTACGAAAAATTTCCACTCTGGCATATATTCGTCATAATGGTAGACAAAATAACTGGATCATCAGTAGATCTACATAAAGTAGTAGCGCTTACAAGTGGTTTGATATTCTCTGGAGTACCCATTCTTGTCTATTCATTGGCTAAAAAGCTCAGCCAGTCAGTTCGGATTAGCCAGTACGCTGCTCTCTTTTCTGTTGTTAATACAACAGTCATTTACTATGGTGCATACTCCATTGCGAGAAGTATTGTATTGGTCTTATTACTTTCATTATTATATCAACTATTTTCATCAAACGAACTTAGAAATATCTTGCTCTTCTCTATTTTAAGCTTAGCAACGATTATCTTCCACCCATCTTCACCTCCGTTTATTCTACCAGTATTGGCTTTAGTTTGTACTGTCCTACTTATTTATCATAGACAACCAGCGAGTAAGCTCAAAAAGCGCTTAGTCATTCTAAGCGCGGTATTTAGTTTAATTGTCATCACGTATTGGACATTTTCTGCTGTCTCCATTAGCCAAGCAATAGCTGGAACAATAGCTCATACGACCAGAGGAGGAGGACCAGAGACAATCACTTCGTTTGGTACTGGATTAACGGCCCCATCACTTTCTGACCTCTACCAATATCTTCCTTATAGTCTGTTGATTGGTCTTGTGTTATTCTCAGTTCGATACACACTACGAGATGAACAACGGTCAAGCATACACAAATCAGCAATACTCATCAGCGTAGTACTCGCAGCTATTGCATTCCCAAATCCATTGAAAACCCTAGACGCTTTCGAGAAATTGAATTTTGATCGCTGGGAGATCTATACGCAGTTTTTCACTAGCCTTGCTGCTGCAACAGGCCTTTCGGAGTTAATTAGAAGAGTAAGAAAGCCAGCAGCCCATTTATCGATACTTCTACTAGTTGGGTTGTTGATTTTTACTAGCCTTACGAATCCATTAATTGCAGCGGACAACCCAGATTTCAGTGGCGGCGCAGTAACACCATACCTGTCACAAGGAGAAGGAGTAGCAATCGACCACGCAGTTAAGGTTGCTCCTGGATTCATTATGTCTGACTATACAGTCACGCGTTATTTGGATGCGAATACGAAAAAGAGCCACATACTGATTGTAGACCCAGATACATACGAGATAGTCTCTGGTGATAGCGGCCAATATATTCTTCTTAGAGATGAAGAGTTAGCTCAGCGAGGCCTAAAGGTATACCCATCAAAGGATTATTCACATCGACCTTGGTACGGACGGGTAGCTCGCGCCGATGTGATCGCACCACCATCAAAGACAGCGCACAAGGTTTATCAAGGTGACAACACGACCGGATACGTCACAACCTAATAGATTCACAGTTAGGGCAACTAACGCAAATATAACATATTTCCAAATCTGAACGGAGATATGTTAACCAATCCGGTATTTCAAAACCTGTTTTATTAGACTAAGATCGACCCCAATTTGATTTTCAAGCGTCTCAACAAGACCAATGTCCTCTTTTTCTGCGGCTCCAAACAACAGATACCCAGAGAGATACAGTACGATGAATAGTACTGCAGCTAATATTAGGAAGATTAATGTCTGGCGATTATGCGGTGGTACACGCCGGAGTAATATCGCCCCACCAACAGGGATTAAACTTGGGAGGAACACCGCACGTGGAACCGGTGCAATGTTCATTTCTTGATAAACGCGGTATGCATAGAGTAGATTATATCCAGCTGTTGTTGTCGCTGATGCTAGTGCCGCCCCAATAATACCAAACTGTGGTATTAATAAAATATTTAATACTACATTCGAGATTGCCGCAAAGGAGTTTGTATACATAATAAAACGTGTCGAGCCAGTAGCTACCAATCCTTGCACGCATAATCCAACAGCAGCATTGATCAAAGAACCGGTTGCAAGTATCACAAGTACTGGTGCTGCAGATGTGTATGCGTCACCGAAAAATATCTCTAGAACAGAAGCAGGGAATGCGGCAAAGACTAAATATACTGGAAGCGTGAGTGAAACAATCCACTTAGTAACTACACCATAGAGGTTGTCCATCTCTTCGTACTCTCCTTTTCCGTGGAGTTCCGAAAATGTTGGTAGGAACATGTAAGAGAACACAGTGAGACCAGTTGTCACCATACTAGACAATAAAAAGGCAGGGTCGTATCTACCGATTGCTGCGCTGTCTAAATAAAAACCAATCAGCAGATTATCACCAAAACCAAGAACGATACCCATTGAACTAGCCAGCATAAGTGGCATCGAGAATTTGAGTAATTCAGCGAATCGTGTTCCATTACTATCAACATGCAAAATTGGGGTTCTTTTACAGAGGAAATAAATAGCAGATAATAGCGTCAACACAGACGCCACAACCCATCCAACAGCCGCACCAAAAACAGAATACCCTGCAAGTATTGAACCTGTGACAAGTATCACTCTAAATCCAGGGTTGAAAACATTCGTTACGAATACGTTCAACCGTGCATTTTTCAACCCTCTAAAATAAGAAACAATCAAATTGTTTATTGTGACAACAGGGATGAGTAAAGCGAACAACGATATTAGTCCTGGGGAGACACTCCCTGAGAAAATTGTGATAGAAATATATTCTGAAAAGAACACAACAGTCATCGTTAGGAGGATAGACCACGGAAGAGCACTGCTTACAGCTGTCAGTAATATACTCTTTCTATCTTCATTTGTATCACATCTTGGAATATAACGCGTGATTCCATCCTTCAGTCCAAGGGCGGAAATAAATGTCACTACCGAAACCACGGTCCAGCCAAGCGTCAAAGATCCATATTTATCAGGACCTAATAATCGAGCGGGGACTGAACGTGCAAAGAATCCAAGAGTGAGACCAAGAACCTTCCCTATGAATATGATTGTTGTTCCACTGACAACCTGAGAGTAAGCACTTTCCCCGTCAGTTTTTGCGGCGTCGTTTGTTGATTCCGTATCCATGAACTATAATTCTGTTTTTGTGTAACCAGTTGGGTGGCCTGTAATGCTATCTACGCAAACGGTACAATTCTAATATTCAAGTCAACGTTCTTAAGTTGAATCCTACGACTTAGAGTAAGCCGAAGCTGTGAGTTAATCACGGATCAAAGATTGGTGTAAATCGACAACCTCTCCACAGATTTTTGGGATAGTGAAGTTCTCCGCATACCCGACGAGTGCGTCACTATCCCAGTCCTGACTGATAACACTCTGAACTGCCTCGGTGAATTGGGTGTACTGCTCTGGACTGTCGAACAACCGGCCGTAGTCGTCGGAAACGATAATCTCCTCACTGCCCCCATTTCTCGTTGCGACGACCGGTGTACCACAGGCAAGTGCTTCCAGTGGAACCAACCCGAAGCTTTCGCTGTAACTCGGGTGTACGACGACATCTGCCGCGCTCATCCAGTATTTCAAGTCCTCGTTTGCAACGTAGCCGAGAAGGTCCACGGCCTCAGCGACACCATTGCCTTTCGCTTTCTGCCGTAGCTTCGATTCCATCGGTCCCGTGCCGCCAATGACGTACCGGCAGTCCTCCGGCAACCGGTCTAGAATCTCAATCGTATGCTGGAACCCTTTTCGCTCGGAGAGGTTCCCCAACGAGAACAACACAGTCTCATCGTCGTCGATACCAAGCTGAGATCGCGCCTCCGAGGTAGGAACGTATTCGAATCGCCCGACTTCAAACCCGTTTGGAATATATTCGACGTGCTCGGTGAACTCGTTCAGTTTCGGGATGTCGGCTTGGTTGACGCGGATCAGACTGTCCGCCTCGCGCCAGACGTTCTGCAACTTCGTGTTATTTGATTCAATCTCGTCGTAGAGCCACTCTCGGTTTTCGTGCACGGTCAGAACGTGAGGGACATCGTATCGCTTGCTGAGTTTATTTCCAACGTGTCCTGCGGTCCACGTTATGTGGCTGTGGATGATGTCGAACTCGATGTCTCGACGTTCGATTATACGGGCGACCTTGTTCGCGTGTTTGTCGCCAAGTCTTCGCCGACTGAAGCTGAGGGGAAAGTAAATCAATGGGACCGGAATAACCGATACGTTCTCCGGGATTTCGTCCTCATCGTTGATCTTCACATCCGAGCAGTACGGTCGGAGTCGCTTGATTGGGAGGTGGTTTGCGACGTTTGCGATTTTATTGAACCGAGCGAGGACCGTGATGCTGTTGTAGTACTTCGAGAGTTCGTCTACTTGGCTCTTCACGAAGCTATTGTACTGGTGTGAGACGACAAGCAGGTCTGAATCCGCTACGAGAGTCTCACCACGGGTTTGCGCTGTTTCGTTCGCTGTTGTAGCTGTCATTGTTAGTTAGCCCTACTCTTTGAGAGGTTTCCAGCCAACTCCAGAACGTGCTCGGACACGTCGATTTTGTCGTCAAGTAACGCCTTCCGCCTCGCGTCCCACGTGTCGTCGGGCGTGTCGAGAAGTCCCTCAATCACGCCCAGTAGCTCGTCGTACGCACAGTCCGGCGGAAGTTGCGAACAAAGCTGGTACTCGTGTTCCACTTCGTCGAGGACGCCAGCCGAAAGCGACGAGACGAATATCGACGGCGTCCCGAGGACGGCACTTTCGATAGCCATCGTCCCACTCTCACCCAAGAGCAAGTCGGCGTAGTACATCAGGTCGTGCATCTCGTGGACGGGGAGGTTCACACGGCAATGCTCGACGCTCGAAGGGAGGTCCGCCTCCGAAGTGATGAGAACGCGAACGCCCTGCGCTTCGAGGTCTGAGACCAGCTTGGCGACCCTATCCAACCCTTTGTTCCCGATGTCGTGGACGGCCTCCCAAGACACCAACCGAAGGATGACCGCTGTGTCGTCGGAGTCGAGACCGACCTTGTCGAGAACCGTCGGGTCCGGCGAAAATTCGTCCGGGTGAAGATACGATAGTTCGTGGAACCCGGGGTATCGAAGCTGTTTCTCGCCGAGGTCTTCGGTGTACGTCTCGGGAGTGCAGACGTAGTCTGCAAACGGGAACGTAATCGAGTTTTGGAGCGTGGCGTGTTCCGTGTCGGTGAAGACGATGCTCGTCCCACCGACCAACGTTCCCGCATGTGCAATCGAGGGTTCGCCGATTGCGAGGAGTAAGTCAGGACTGAACGTCCTCGCCTGCTGGATGATGTGATACTCGTATTTGAGTTGGTTCACCAGCAGACTGACCATCGACGTTGGCTTTTTTGCCACTAAATCGTAGTCGAGTTCGTAGCTGTCGAGGAGGTCCTCGACGATATCTTTTCCCCGAGCCAAGAGTCTCACGTCGTCACCATTCCGGTTGAACTTCTCGATAATCGGTCGGAAGAAGTGGACGTGTGCCGGATGTTGGATGGTGATGAGGACCCTCATTCGCGGATTTGGACTTCCTTACTCTCGTTTACTTGCATATCGAACAGCATCGCAAACAGCATGAAGAGGCTCCCGGTCATAAAGAGCATCAGGCTGAGCGACCCGCGGACGAAAAGCGAGTCGCCCCACGCGAACTTAGCATACACCGACCACCCCGCGCCGAGGAGGCTGACGAGCGTCGTCAGCGCTCCGAAGACGTAAAAGAACGCGAGCGGGTGGAAGTCCAGTATCAGGTACTTCACTTTCAGCCGCCACAGGAAGTTCGCAAGCAACATCCCGGAGACCTTGCGGATGTACGCGGAGTATTTGATACTGCTTTCTTCGTCGCCGTAGACGGCGGGCATCGCAACGTCGGCGATGCGCATCCCCTTCGCGTTCAGTTTGACGAGGAGGTCGTTGCAGTAGCCGTAGTACTCGTACATGTTCTCGATGCCGACGTTCTCTAGGGCGTACTGTGAAATCGCGGTGTACCCGTTTTGTGGGTCCATCATCTTCCAGTAGCCGCTGGCGATCTTCGTCAGGAACGTCAGGATGGAGTTGCCGAAAAAGCGCCACTTCGACATCCCCTCGCGGAACTCCCGGTATAGGAGGCGATTGCCCTTCGTGTAGTCGGCGTCGCCCTCGACGATGGGGTCCAAAAAGCGGTCCAAGATATCGGGGTCCATCTGGCCGTCGCCACCCATGACGGCGGTGATGTCCACCTCGTCTTCGAGCGCGCGGCGGTAACCGGTCTTGAGCGCTCCGCCGACGCCTTGGTTTTCCTCGTGTTGAATCGGGACGACGCGGTCCGCGAAGGCGGTCCCACCGTCGGTGAGCGGTTCAGGTGACCCTTCTCGAAACGAGAACGTCTCGGAGTCGGATTCGGTCTCGGGAGCCGAGCCATTGACCTTCGCCGCGTACTCCTGAATCTCCGCCCACGTGTCGTCGGTCGAGCAGTCGTCGATGACGTACATGCGGTCAACGTAGTCGGGCATCGTGTCGATGACCTCGCCCACGAATCCGGCTTCGTTGTAGGCGGGGACGACGACGCCGACGGTGTGGTCCCTATACATATCCCCCTCCGATGGTGTAGACGCGGTGGTCGGTATCAGAGAGGTCGAGCGTGTCGCGGCCGTCGATGACGACGAGTTGCCCGTCTGACCGGGAGACGTCGTCCCACCGAATCGTATCGAAGTCGTCGTGGTGGGTGACCATGACGACGGCGTCGAACGACCGGTCGTAAATCTCCGAGTGGTCGAGGCGCGTGAGGTCGAACGCGTCCGTCTCGTCCAACATCGGATCGACACCGTACACGTCCGCGCCGAGGTCGGAGCTAATCGACGCGATATCGAGCGCGGGCGACGCTCGAATCTCCTCGACGCCGGGGCGGTAGGTCAGTCCCAAGAGGAGCACGGACGCGTCTTCGAACGCCAGCCCCTCGGCGTCGAACTCTTCGCGGAGTTTGTTCACGGTGAACTGCGGCATAGAGTCGTTGACCGCGCGCGCGGTCTCCAAAAGCGGCGTCTCCGTCTCGAACGGTTTGATGACGAAGTACGGGTAAAACGGGATGCAGTGACCGCCGACGCCCGGGCCGGGGTCGTGGATGTTACAGAACGGTTGGGTGTTCGCAACCTCGATAGCCTCGTTCACGTCGATTCCGAGCTCGTCGGTCAGCGTTGCGAGTTCGTTTGCGAGTCCGATGTTCACGTCTCGGTACAGCCCTTCGAAGACTTTCACGGCCTCGGCGGTCGTCGCGTCTGAAACCGGAAGGACGCCCTCGGTGTTGATCTCCTCGTAGATGAGCGTCGCGGCGCGCGTGCTCTCGTCGTCGATGCCGCCGACAACCTTCGGATACGCACCGCGGATGTCTTCGAGCGCGCGCCCGCTCGACGTTCGTTCCGGGCAGAACGCGAGTCCGAACTCGCCGCGTTCGAGGTCGGAGTTGGCTTCGAGCGCCGCCCCGACGCGTTGTTCTGTCGTCTGCGGCGGGACCGTACACTCGATGACCACGAGGTCCCCCGCCGACAGGCCGGTTGCGATGTCTTCGACCACCGCATCTAAGATTGCGAGGTCGGGTTCGTGTTCGTCGGTGATGGGCGTCGGAACGATGACCACGTGCACGCTCGCCTGCGAGGCGGCGTCTCGCGGGTCGGTCGTCGCGGCGAGCGCGTCGTCGGCCACGAGGTCGGACACGAGCGCTTCCAGCCCCGGCTCGCGCTTGACGTGACAGCCGCCGTTGGAAATCGTCTCGACGACCGCGGGGTCGATATCGGCCCCGATGACGTTCCCGGTCGTCTCCGCGTAGACGGACGCGAGCGGCAGGCCCATCTTTCCCAGTCCGTAGACGGCAACGGGTATCTCGCCGTTCGTGAGGGCGTCGCGCTGTGCGGCTTCGTCGTGGTCCGAGTCGTAGAGTCGGTCGATAAGTTTCGTGCTCATTGTACTGCGTCGAGTGTCGGTTGCTGTTCGGTCGCGGTGTCGTCTATCGTTCGTGCGAGTTCCAGCGCCGCAAGCCCGTCTTCGACGGTGACGACGGGCGTCGAGTCGGTTGCGACGGCATCGACGAACGATTCGAGTTCGTTCTTCAGCGGCTCGCCGCGGTTGACGGTCGGACGCTCGACGATGCTTTCGTGACGGTATTTGATGTCGCCGTTGTTTTCGATGTACTCGGGAACCGACTGGCGGTGAATCTCTATCGACTGGTCCATGTAGTCCACCTCGACGACGCACTCTTCGGCGGTGACGACGAGTCGCCGCACCTTTCGCTGTGTCAGCCGACTGGCCGTCAGGTTCGCAACCGTTCCGGATTCGAATTCGATTGTCGCGGTCGCGTGGCGGTTGTCCCGCACGCCGGCGCTGTGAACATCGACCGGGTCGCTATCGACGAGCGAGAGGACGATGTCGATGTCGTGAATCATCAGGTCTAAGACGGCGCTGTCGTCTATCGTCCGCTCCGGCGGCGGGCCGAGGCGCTCGGCCGTGACGCTCAGGACGTTCAGGCCGGGGATGATGTCCGTGAGCGCCCGAATCGCCGGGTTGAATCGCTCGATGTGACCGACCTGAACCGGCGTCCCCGCCGCCTCGCGCGCCGAGAGCAACTCGTCACCCTCCGAGCGGTCTTCGACGACCGGTTTTTCGATGAGCGGTGCGACGCCCGCCGACAGACACGCTTTGGCGGTCGGGAGGTGGTACTGCGTCGGAACGACGACGGAGACCGCGTCGGCGCGGTCGAGCAGGTCGTCCATGTCGAGCGCGTCGGTCTCGTGTTTGCTAGCGACCGTCTGGGCCTGTTCCGTATCGACGTCTGAGACGCCGACGAGGTTCGCGTTCGAAAGTTCGCTGTACACGCGTGCGTGGTGGCGACCCATCGAGCCGACACCGATGACGCCAACGTCGAGTGGAGATTGCTTACTCATAGCTGTGGACTGCGTCGATGATTTGGTCGAGGTCCGAGTCGTCGAGTTCGGGGTGGACCGGAAGCGAAAGCACTTCGCTTGCGACCCGTTCGCCGACCGGGGCCGTGTGGTCGATATGTTCGTACACGGGTTGTTCGTGCATGCACGTCGGGTAGTAGACGCCGGAACCGACGTCGTGCGCTTCGAGATGTGATTTGAGCGCGTCGCGGTCGTCGGCGCGGACGGTGTACTGGTGGTAGACGTGCGTACTACCGTCCGGTTCGACCGGAAGCGTCAGCGAGGTTGACGACAGCCCCTCAGTCAGTCGCTCGGCGTTCGACCGGCGCGCTTCGATGTACGACGGGAGGCGGTCCAGTTGAACTCGCCCGATTGCGGCACCGATGCTGGTCAGCCGGAAGTTGTGACCGACCTCGGAGTGGCCGTACTTCGCCGTCCGGCCGTGGTTCACGAACCGAGCGGTTCGGTCGGCGATGTCGGCGTCGTCGGTCGTGACCATCCCGCCCTCGCCGGTGGTCATGTTCTTCGTCGGATAAAACGAGAAGCAGGCGACGTCGCCGATAGAGCCGACGCGGTCGCCGTCGTAGACCGCGCCGTGGGCTTGGGCGGCGTCTTCGACGAGCGGAATGTCGTATTCGTCCGCCAGTTCGGACAGTCGTTCGAGGTCACAGGGAAGTCCGTAGAGGTGGACCGCGAGAATCGCGTCGATTTCGTCGCCCGAGTCTCGGAGCACCGCTTCGGCGGCGTCCGGGTCGAGGTTATAGGTCGCCGGGTCGATATCGGCGAAGACCGGCGTCGCGCCCGCCAGACGAATCGCGTTCGCCGTGGCGATAAACGAAAACGGCGTCGTGAGAACGCGGTCACCGGAGCCGATGCCGACACCTTTGAGCGCGGCGTGGAGCGCGGTCGTTCCGTTCGACGTCGCAACGGCCTCGTCGGTGCCGCAGTAGTCGGCGAACTCGTCTTCGAACGCCCGAACTTCGGGCCCGTCGGCGAGCATCCCGCTTTCCATCACGTCGAGTACGCGGTCTTTTTCGGCCTGTTCCATCTGTGGATTTGCAATCGGAATCATCGAATCAGATTTGGTCCGTCTAATTTCGCTGGCAGTTCCTCGTGTCTCGCGGGGACGCCGACCGCGAGCGTGTGCGGCGGCACGTCGTCGGTGACGACCGCACCCGCCGCGACGAACGACCCTTCCCCGACGGTCACGCCCGGGAGGATAGTCGCGTTCGCGCCAATCGAGACGTCGTCTTCGATTGTCGGCCCGGCCATATCGACCTCGGCCCGTACCGGAACGGGGTCGTTGGTGAGAACGGCACGCGGGCCGATGAACACGTCGTCGCCAATCGTGGTGTGCGTCGGAATGTAGACGCCCGTCTGGAGGCTCACACCCGACCCGATTTCGACTCGACCGTCGATGACGGTGTTCGTGCCGACGAGTACGTCGTCGCCGATATCCGTCAGTTCGCGGACGAGCGCGTTGTGGCCGGTGTTGAACCGGTCGCCAATCGCAACGTCGTCGTAGACGATTGTGCCGGCTCGAATCGTGCTCTCGGTGCCGATAATCGGCGGCTGTGTGTCCGAGTCGTAGGCGTGGCCAACCGTGGCATTCACTGCGATGTCGCAACCGTCGCCGACAATTGGTGAGTCGGTCATGCGGTTACGCCCTCCTAAATTTCTTTACTTGGGGGTAATTCACGTTGTCTCGTAACTCTACATCATCTGTAAAGAATATGTCGGCTATATCGAGAGATTTGCCGTGAAATCTAAACTGCCCCGTAAAGCCCTATAGTGGGCAAAAATCAGGTAATTGTCCCTCACATCGTCTATATTCTACAAGATAAAATCATATAGAATAAACAATGCGTGCCGCGCGAGTGCCGGGCTTAATATAAGTCGAGGCTGAACGAGCAGTCATGAAGGCAGTGATTCTGGCCGCCGGAGAGGGAGTCCGGCTTGCCCCACTTACGGCGACGCGACCCAAGGGAATGCTCCCTATCGGCGGAAAACCGCTTTTGGAACACATCATCGAATCGGTTACGGCGACGGGAATCGACGACATCGTTCTCGTCGTCGGCCACAAACGAGAACGGATTCAGAGTCACTTCCAGAACGGCGAAGACTGGGACGCCGAGATTCAGTACGTCGTCCAGGAGAACCCACGGGGAACCGGCGACGCACTCCTCGAAGCGGAACACGTGGTCAGCGGCGACTGCATCGTCATCAACGGCGACCGAATCGTCGAACCGGAACTCATCGAACGACTCATCGAGCGTCACCGAGCGACCAACCAAGCCTGCCTCGCAATCACCGAGGTCGAAGACCCGACCCAGTACGGAACCGTCACGGTCGAAGTCGACCGCGTAACCGACATCAAAGAGAAACCGGCCGAACACGAAATCCGGTCGAATCTCGTCAACATCGGTGTCTACGCCTTCGGTCCGGATATCTTCGCGGCCATCCGCCGAACCGACCACTACGGCGAACTCAGGCTGACCGACACGCTCAGAGAGTTCATCGACGACCACCCGATTCACGCCGTCCGCTACGACGGGATGTGGCTCGAACTCTCTCGCCCGTGGGACCTCCTGTCGGTCAACAACGGTATCCTCGCCCGAAGCGACTCGGTGGTCGCCGACTCCGCGGTCGTAAGCGAGGACGCGACGCTCGGCGACCCGGTCGTCGTCGGCGAGCACTCTCGTATCCAACCCGGCGCGCGGGTCTTCCGCGACGTGGTTATCGGCGACAACGTCACCGTCGGCGCGAACGCAGTCGTCACGAACGCCGTCGTCCTCGAAGATACGGTCATCAAACCCGGCGCGGTCGTCACCGACTGCGTCATCGGCGCTGGTTCTGAAATCGGGTCGCTCACCGCTATCGAGGGCGGCCACAGCGACGTCCTCCTTGACGATGAACTCTACACTGACGTCAGGTTCGGCGGTCTCGTCGGCGACAATGTCGAGATGAGCGCCAACGTCACGGTCGAACCGGGAACGATAGTCGGAAACGACGTTCGCGTCGAAAGCGGGTCAACGCTCGCCGGGCACGTCCCGAGCGGAACCCACGTCTTCCGCGGCTGACCGAAATTCAGCGCGCGACCCATAGATATAACGAACATAATGCTGTTTTACTACAGTAATTATACAACTAGAATACATATTAACCGGAAGAAGAGTCACGCCAGTAACACTAAATAGATTCATCCGAAAGCACTGATATCAGCGACACCGTTGGTGCTCGCCAGCGGCTAGCAACAGGAGTTACGAAACAATGTGTGGGATTACCGGTTACATCGGTGTGGGAGAAAGCGCCTCGATCCTCGCGTCGGGATTGAAGAATCTGGAGTATCGCGGGTACGATTCGGCCGGGGTCGCCCTCGTCGGCGACCAGGTCAACGTACACAAACAAGAAGGGACTATCGACGGGCTGACCATCCCGAACGAGACAGATGCGACTCACGGTATCGGTCACACGCGTTGGTCCACGCACGGCGAACCGACCGACGAAAACGCCCATCCGCATACCGACTGTAGCGGCGATATCGCGGTCGTTCACAACGGCATCATCTCGAACTACAACGAACTGAAGCGACAACTCGGCGGACACATCTTCGAGAGCGAGACCGATACCGAGGTCATTCCGCACCTCCTCGAAGAAGAAATCGCCGCGGGTGCCGACCTCCGTGCGGCCGTCACGCGCGTCCTCGACCGACTCGAAGGGAGCTTTGCGCTCGCCGCGACGCACGTAGACTACGAGGGCATCGTCGCCGCCCGACAGGACAGTCCGCTCGTCATCGGCCACGGCGACGACGGAATGTACCTCGGAAGCGACGTGACGGCGTTCGTCGAGTACACGCGGAAGGTGTCGTATCTCGAAGACGGCGACGTTACGCACCTCCACGCGGACGACATCACCGTCTTCAACGACGGCGAGCGCGTCGAACGCGAGGTCCAGACGGTCGATTGGGACGCCGCCGCCGCGGGCAAGGCGGGCCACGACCACTACATGCACAAGGAGATTCACGAACAGCCCAATGCGCTCCGGCAGGCCATCTCCGGTCGCATCGACGAACTCGCCGGAAACGCCTCACTCGACATCGCGCTCGACGACCGGTTCCTCCAAGCCATCGACGAGATTCACATCGTCGCCTGCGGCACCTCGTATCACGCCGGTCTCTACGCGAAAGAACTGCTCGAAGAACTCGTCGATGTCTCGACGCGGGTTGACCTCGCAAGCGAGTACGAGGTCCGAAACGGCCACGACACGCGCCGGACGCTCGTCGTCGCAGTCACCCAAAGCGGCGAGACAGCAGACACCCTGTCCGCCATCCGCCGCGCGAAAGCCTCGGGGATGACGACGCTCGCCGTGACAAACACGGTCGGGAGTACGATTACGCGGGAAGTAGACGACACGCTATTTATCAAAGCTGGCCCGGAGATCGGCGTCGCCGCGACGAAGACGTTCGTCTCGCAGGTGACGGCACTCGCGCTGTTCGCAACGTACCTCGGACGGCTCCGCGAGACGGTTTCTGCGTGCGAGGGCGTCAGCATCCTCGAAAACGTCCGGCAACTTCCGAACGCCGTCCAGTCGATTCTGGACGCCGAAGGCCGGATTCGCCGACTCGCCAAGACGTACACGGACAGTGACGCGTTCTTCTTCATCGGCCGCGGTCCCGCCTATCCGGTCGCACTGGAAAGCGCCCTGAAGCTCAAGGAAATCTCCTACGAACACGCCGAGGGCTTCGCCGCGGGCGAGTTGAAACACGGCCCGCTCGCGCTCGTCACCGAAAACACGCCCGTACTGGCGTTTCTCAACCAGAGCGCCTCGCCCGAAGAGACGCTCAACAACGTGAAGGAAGTCGAATCGCGGGGCGCGCCCGTCATCTGTCTGTCCACCTCGGGCGGCACCGAGTCCTTCTGCGACCACACCATCGAGATTCCGGATATCGGCCGACTCGAACCGCTCGTGGCGAACGTCGCGCTCCAACTGTTCGCCTACCACGTCGCAGACCAGATGAACCGCCCAATCGACAAACCGCGGAACCTCGCAAAGTCCGTCACCGTCGAATGACGAGCGTCGCGGCCGTTCGATAGATTCGAGAACCGGAAGGCGAATATCGACTCTTTGGGTCCGACCGAGCGGTCGATTGGTTTCTTATCTTCGTCACCACTACTGCGGCGTAATGCAACTCACACCGAGTCGGCGTCTCGTCTGCCTCGTCGTCTTACTGGGCTGTCTCGTCTTCCTCATGGGGTGGTTCGGGTCGCTCGCGCCGGCCCCCGAGATGGGAGCGTATCCCGACGAAGCGGCCCTCGGTTCGAACTACGGGGCGTGGGTCGGCGAAAAAACGAGTCTCACCGGCGAAGTCGTCGAGACTGACCCGCTTACGGTCGCCACCGGTGACGGCTCCGGTGGACACCTTCGGCTTCGCGTGACTGAGACCGACCGTCGGCCGTCACCCGGCGACCGGCTCGCCGTCTTCGGCGTCGTCGAGTCGGACCGAACGATTCGCGCGGAGACGGCCTACGTCGTCCCGAGTTCGAGATACGGCTACATGTACGGCGTCTCCTTCGTCGCCGGGCTTTGGGTGCTCGGACGCCTCGTCCGAACGTGGCGCTTCGACAGGGGAATGTGGTCGTTGAAGCCGCGGTCTGAGTCGTTCGCGGCGCGACGGTGGATTCGAAATCGGACGACGGAGGACCGCAATGCCTGACCTGCTTGCACACGCGCTGTTAGCCTACAGCCTTGCGACGATAGCCTCGTGGCGCTTCGACTGGATTTCGCGCCCGTACGTCACCGTGGCGATGGCCGGCGCGTTCGTCCCCGATATGGCGAAGGCCGCGCTCGTCGTCCCCAACTACCGCGTCGAACAGTTCGTCGGCATCCCATTCAGTTGGTTCGGCCTGCACACACTTGGCGGCGTGCTCTGTTCCGTTCTCGTCGGCGTGCTCCTCGTCGGCCGACGAGAGCGGGTGCGCGTCTTTCTGCTTCTCTCGGTTGGGGCGGGGTCGCACCTGCTTGCCGACGCGTTCCTCCTGAAACCGAGTGGACGGTCGTACCCGGTCGTTTGGCCAGTCTCTCGGGTCTTCCCGCCGACGCCCGGACTGTACCTGAGCACCGATACGGCACCCGCAATCGTGCTGGCTGTCGTCGCACTCGTCGTGTACGGGCTTACTCGGTCGGGGCTGGTTGGCGAGGGGTCGTAACGTCCCGGAGCGTCTGCCGCACCGGACACCCGCGACTGAAAACTACCGACGGGCAGACGCAATCTTACCGACGGACAAACACAAGTGCGGACGCAAAACCAAACGATAATCGGGCCGCCGTTGGAGCGTCGAATCACGATGAGTCTACTCGGAATTACGCTCGTGGCGGGAGTCGTCTCGGGCATCGTGCTCGCGGGAATCGTCTACGCCCACGCGACCCACGGGAATAAATCGCCAAAGGCGCGCCGTCTCTCGCCGCTTCTGGTCGCCGGAGCCGACTTGTTGGGGTTCTTTGGAGCCTACGTGTTCGAAGACGAGGTTCGCTATCTGTATTTCAGAGTCATCAAGCCGAGAGCAATCGCTGTCACGCCGTACGAAGCGCTGTCGGTGACGCTCGGGAGCGGGCTGTTGGTCGGTATCGGCGCGCTGGTTTCGTACCTCGCTCTCAGTCGAAACGGAACGGTCTGAGACCTCGTGGCTTCGGTTGGCCCGCGACCGAGAGAGTGCGCCAACGCGGGTACGAACCGAATGCGAAAGGACAAGCACGTCAGCACCGGCACGCAGAAACTGTGTGAACGACCATTACCAACCATTCACACGGCCAAAATCAAAATATGCCGGGGGAGAGATGCACCGACTGCGAATGGATACACGAAAGCAGATCAATCAGAAGCCGACGAGCGAACAGCGCGCGAAACTCGCCGCAGAGGACTCCCGCGACGATTCGGATATCGTCGCCACGACGCCGAGCGGCGCGTACACCGGCGGATACGCCTATCACGAACTCGACGACGACGGCGAACTCGTCTGCGGCGGCCACAGTGAAGGCCACTTCGTGGAGATGACCCGCGGTGAGGCGAAACGAAGCGGAAAGACGCCGTGCGGGAAGTGCGAGTGGATTCTCGACCGATAATCCTGCGGATGTAGCGACGGCGCGAGCCTCACGATACCGACGAGACGACCAGCGAACGTTTTTGTTAGTGGTATAACGGTCATACGTCTGACACACCATTCTAGTGCGTGCGGGGTATTCGATACACCGTGTCGCCACCAGCGGAACGCGACAGGCTCGCTCGTGAGTCGAAACGCCCCGAACGCGGCTCAAAAAAGAGAAAGACACATAATGCGCACTCATCACTCGTTCGACATGGGACTATTTGATCGCCTCACCGGCGGCAGTGGCGACCCTCGGGTCGCCTTCGTCGGCATCGACGGCGTACCGTACTCGCTCATCAGCGAGAATCCCGATATCTTTCCGAATCTCACGCGAATCGCCTCGGCTGGGACGGGAACCCCAATCGACAGCATCGTTCCACCGGAATCGAGCGCCTGCTGGCCGGCACTGACGACCGGCGTCAACCCCGGCGAGACCGGCGTCTACGGCTTCCAAGACCGCGAAGTCGGGTCGTACGACACGTACGTTCCGATGGGCCGAGACGTCCAAGCGACTCGCGTTTGGGACCGCGTGACCGACGCCGGCCGCAAGGCGACCGTGATGAACGTTCCCGTGACGTTCCCGCCGCAACGAGACGTCCAGCGCATGGTCTCCGGGTTCCTCTCGCCCGGCGTCGATACGGCCGCCCACCCGGAGTCGTTCGCCGACTCCCTAAACGAGGGGAACTACCGCATCGACACCGACGCCAAACTCGGCCACAAAGACGACAAGTCGTCGTTCATCGAAAACGCCGAACAGACGCTCAAGCGGCGCTACGAGGCCTTCAAGCAGTACATCGAACGCGACGATTGGGACCTGTTTTTCGGCGTCTTCATGACGACCGACCGCGTCAACCACTTCCTGTTCAAAGATTACGAGCGCGACGGCACCTACAGCGAGGAGTTCGTCGAGTTCTATCGCACCGTCGATGCCTACCTCGGCGACCTCCACGACGCGCTCCCGGACGACGTGACGATGGTCGTCGCGTCCGACCACGGCTTCACGTCGCTCGATTACGAGGTTCACTGTAACGTGTGGCTCGAAGAGAACGGCTGGCTCTCGTATGAGTCCGACGACCACGACTCGCTTTCCGACATCAAGTCCGAATCGAAGGCGTACTCGCTTATCCCCGGTCGGTTCTTCATCAACCTCGAAGGCCGCGAACCGCGCGGGTCGGTCTCGCAAGACGATTACGAGGCGGTCCGCGACGAACTGAAAACCGAACTCGAAGCGCTCGAAGGTCCCGATGGCAAGAAAGTCGCAGAACGCGTCGTCGTCAAGGAAGACGCGTTCGACGGCGCACAGGACCACCTCGCACCGGACCTCGTCGTCGTCCCGAACCACGGCTTCGACCTCAAATCCGGCTTCAAGGGCCACGACGACGTGTTCGGCACCGGCCCGCGAAACGGTATGCACAGCTTCGACAACGCGACACTGCTCATCGACGACCCGGACGTGGCTGTCGAAGCCGATATCGACCTCTACGACATCACGCCGACGATTCTCGACCTCATGGAAATCGAGACCGACGCCGAATTCGACGGCCGAAGTCTCGTCTAACGCTCCCGCGCGGACCGCCCGGAGCGCGAACGGTTCTCCAACCCAGAGAGACATCCAGACCCGAGGGGCACGCGCGGGATTGAATCTATTTTCGGCCGACTCACCGCCCTCTGCCTAACCAGCGAATACTGAGCGCGGCCACGAGCGCGGCGACGGCGAGTGCCGCCACACCCATCAGGCCGTAGTCGGGACCTTGCGACGGACCGTCACTGTTCGCGCCAGTGGAATCCGTCGGCGGGGTGTCGAACTTCGAACTCCCCTCTTTGACGACCACGTCCACGGGTTGGTCGTTCACCCGGAATTCGTACTCACCGGGCGACTCGACCCGCTGTTCGAAGGTGACGGCTTGCCGTTGTCCGGCGGGGACGGTAATCGTCTTCGACTCGGTGACACCGTCAATACCCTCGAATGTGAGAGTCGTCGTCTCCTCCGTCTCACCGGTGTTAGTGACAGTTGCGATGAGCGTGACGTTCTCGCCCGGCCCAATGGTCGAAGCGTCGGCTTCCACGTTCGTGAGTGCGAGCGCCGTGGGTTCGCGCACGACGGTCTCGACGCTCGCGTCGCCGACGGTGACGGCGTACGTCCCAGTCTCGTTGAACCGGTGGTCGAACGTGACGGGGCTTGTCTGGCCGGACTGGAGTGTCATCGACTGGTTCGCAACGACCGCACCATCGACAGTCAGATTGACCGTAACGGTGCCGTTTGCGTGGCCCGTGTTAGTCACGTCGCCGGTGAGCGTCGTCGTCTCCCCGACGACTGCCTCCGACGTGGTGACGTTCGAGACGGTTGCGACCGGTTGCTGGATGCCCAGTGCGAAGTAGGACATGCCCGGCGTCGTCGCCGTCATCTTGTACTGCGTGTTCGTCTCTCTCGTCGTCGTGTCGAGGGGGTCCCACGTCCCGTTGTGGTAGCGGTAGAACCCGATGTTTTCGGGTGCCGTTCCGCGGGCGCTGAGATCAGCTTTCGCTAATTTGAAATCCACGGTGGCGGCGTCGAGCGACCGGTTCATCGCCTCGTCACCCTTGATTTCGAGATACAGCGGCACGTCGTCGGTTCCGGTGAGCGTCTCGACGGGGACGGGCTTTTTCGTGTAGCCTTTCACCTCCATCGTGAACGACGAGCTGGACTCGGCCAACGTGAGACCCACGCGGGTGACTTCGATGCCGGAATCGGCGGTCACCGACGACGGGAGTCGGACTTCGACCGGCGACCCTGCTTTGGCACTGCGAACGTCGTACCGGACGTGGGTGCCCGTCACCGTCGTGGTTTTGATGTTCGCCGAGGGCGGTGCGGCGCTGGCGCTCCCGCCGCCGGAACTCCCGCCGCTCGAACTGCCACCACTGCCTCCGCCGCCACCACCGCCTCCACCGGAGCTACGGGCCGGTTTCGGTTCTGGCGTTGGCGTCGGTGTCGGTGTTGGTTCTGGTGTCGGTGTCGGCGTTGGTTCTGGTGTCGGTGTCGGCGTCGGTGTCGGTGTTGGTTCTGGTGTCGGTGTCGGCGTTGGTTCTGGTGTCGGTGTCGGCGTCGGTGTCGGCGTTGGCGTCGGAGTTGGTGTTGGTGTTGGTTCTGGTGTTGGTGTCGGTGTCGGAGTTGGCGTTGGCGTCGGAGTTGGCGTCGGTGTCGGTGTCGGAGTTGGCGTCGGCGTCGGTGTCGGCGTTGGAGTTGGTGTCGGCGTCGGTGTCGGTGTTGGAGTTGGTGTCGGCGTCGGTGTCGGTGTTGGAGTTGGTGTCGGCGTCGGTGTCGGTGTTGGAGTTGGTGTCGGTGTCGCCCCCTCACACGGACCGGGGGCAATCGTGAGTTCCGAATCCATATCGAGCGTCACCGTGCTCTCGTTCGCGTGAATCAGCCGGAACTCAGAGACGCGGTGGTCGCCAGTGCTCCACGTCCACTCGCCGGAGTGGGCCGCCTGCTCGTTGAATGCGGGCGTAATCGTGACAACCTCGTCTGCGCCGAGGTTCTCGAACCCGCGGTACGCGCCGCCGTCGGTCCGGTTAGGTGCCCATTTCCAGTCGATAGTCACCGTCGAGGCACTGGTGACCCAGTCGTCGTCCTGCGTGCCGTTGCCGTAGTAGTCGTCTTGGACGACCCAACCGTCACCCGACGGCAGGCCCTCGAACATCATCGTCGCGGTCCCGGCGAATGGCGCGTCGCCGAGTTCGTCGTGGAGGACGACGAGACTGATACCTTGCGAGCCATTGTAGAAGAAGAGACTACTCACCTGATTTTCCTGTAAGTAGCCGGTCCCGTACGACGAGTAAATCCCGACCGGCGACGTCTCGTTGTTCCGGTAGTCGTAGAACGACTCGACGGTCGTCGTCCCGTCACCGAACAGTTCGACGGTGTAGCACATCCCACCCTGACTGACGGCGTAAACCGACGGCTCGGGGGAATCCTGTTGTGCGAAGGCACCGCCCGTCGTCGAGGACAAGACCACGAAGAACGCGACCGCGACGACGAGTAGGCGATTTCGGGGGACCATAGAGACCATCAGTCGCGCTTCGCCGTCGGTCTCACCGGCCGTGACGGATACTGGAACGAACCGTTCCGTTTGGCGGTGGTTGTCGTCGCGGAAATGCCGGTCTGAGACACGGTTGGAGGAATCATAGTATCAGTGGTAGCTGACTGATACGCACCCAAGAGTTTCGTTATGAACGGAGTACTACCAATTAAGCAGAATCCGACGATGACCTGCCTCGACACTAACGCCAGACACCGCTCGAAACGGCGTCGAAGCGGGGTTCTCTCGCCGAAAACGACAGTTAGCAGTGATTGTTGACGGCGCGAGAAATTGAAGGTGAGCCTAATCCATCACTCGACATACATACTGAGAGTACATACGGCTATAGACCCAAAATACTGGAACTGACGAAAGAAATTTAATTCTTCCAACACGTTTCTGACTCGATGACACGGACACTCGAAGTCGCCCCCCACGTAATCACGGAGGGTTCGACGATTCGACACGCGACGTTGTGTACGGAACAGACCGTCGTAGAGATAGCAGAAGAGACAATTCGAACCACGGGCGACGACGAAGAGTACGTTTACCCGCGCGAGCAACTGGCCCTCGACCTATCGGTCGGACGATTCGAAGTTATTTCTTAGAGCCGGTTCCAACGATACGGCGCGCCGACTGTACCCAAACGACTAGCGTGAGCCGTATCTCGGCCAAAGAGCGACTCGAAGCAACCGATTCCGATTCTGTCGTTCGATTTTCAAACTATCGAAGTCGAAACTGTTTTAATCCGATTTGGTATACACCTGAGATACACGTGGGTAGTGGGTACTCATAACATACCATTAGTGAACGTGGTGCGCTGTGGCCCGCTATTCGCTGTACGTAGACTAAACTATGATACGAGGTAGCAATACTGAACAGGTGCGCGCGATAGTGCTCGCGGCGCTGATGGTGTGTTCCGTCGTGGGAGGCTCCATCGCGTTTACGGGCGGTGCTATCGCCGCACAACCAGCCGGTCCCGACGGCATCGCCGATGCGGGAACAGACGCCGGCGCGCTCGCGCCCGGTGACACGGCAGTCGTACAGACCATCGAGATAACTGATTCGGACGAAAACGACACGAACGCGGTCGAAGTGACCGGCGTGACGGTCACCGCCGCCGCCGACAACACGGCGTCCGCGGCGGACGTCTCGTCGGTTCGTATTCTCGACGCCGACGGCGACGAACTGGCGAGCGACACCGCCGCAGACAGTCTGTTCGGCGCGGGCCAGACGTTCGACCTCTCGGGCGTGTCGGTCCCGGACGACGGTCGCACCACGCTCCAGATTTCGGTTACTGTGGCCGACAACGTCTCCGAGACCGCAGTGCTCGGCGTTTCGACGAAAGTCAACTGGACCGAAAACGGGACGGCCGGTCAGACGGCCGCCGTCACCGACGGAGCGACCGAAACACTCGAAGCGTCCGCCAGCGGACTAACCGGCAACGAAACGGCCGAGTCCGGCAACGAAACCGCTGAATCGAACAACGAAACGTCCGAGTCCGGCAACGAAACCGCTGAATCGAACAACGAGACAGCCAAGCCAGGTAACGAGACGGCCGGTGCCGGCGACGGCTCCGACGGCAACGCCACTGCTCACCCCGACGGGCAGACGACGGAGCGTCCGACCGTGAAGAACGAGACGACTGCGGCGGAGACGAACGGAACGGCGCAGAATGCCTCCGAAACCGCTACTGCGACGCTCGACGAGTCGTCCGCCGCGCCGGACCTCCAAATCGTCCGTCCGGCGAACCAGACCGTCGTTCGGTCCGACGGCTTCCTCGATGTGGCCTACGGCTACGTCGCAAACGCTCCCGACGACGTAACGTCCGCGCGAATCTCCCTCACCGACGGGGCGGGCGCGTCGTACAACTACTCACTCGGCAAGACCGCCTACGAGGCGGGCGCAGTCGAAACAGTTAGTCTCGACCTCGACAAACCCGCCGGAAATCTCACTGACGGCGCGTACTACGTCGATATCTCCGTCACGAACGCGTCTGGAGACACGGACACGGTTCGAACGACTGGCCCCGTCGTCGTCGTGAACGACGAGCGCCCGGCGCTCGAAAACGTGACCATCACGAGCAACAGAACCGACATCCCGCTCGACGGGTCGGTGAACTTCTCTTACGACTACGGGTCTGCGCCGAACGCCTCTAGCATCACGGTGTGGGTCGTCGAGAGCGGCGACACCGCGAACTTCACCGCCGGAGACCGACAGAACGCGACCTACGCGGCCTACGAGCAGTCGGTTGATCACGGTGTCGTCAGCGACCGAACGCACACCGTCGGTCTCGCCTACCGAGTGCCCGACAACAGCAACTACAGCGTCTTCGTCGGTGTGACGGACGCGACCGGCCGACAGAGCAACGTCAGCGAAGTCGGACGTATCGGCGTCAATACCGCGAAACCGAGTATCGACTCGGTGCAGGCCAAGGCCGGAAGCGACATCGTAACCGTCCGCTTTTCCGAACCGGTCGTCGCCGGTGACGGCGACGCCGACATCACTCGTGCCGACTTCGCGTTCCAAGACGGGAACGACGCCGGCGCGAGTTCGATTTCGGGCGTCGTCGCCCACAGCAAGGATACGGTAACGCTCCACCTCGACGCCAACGTCACGCTCGGTGACCTCGGACGCGACGCCGTGAGCGCGCGAAGCGGGCAACTCGTAGACACTCACGAGGGCGGCGCTCGCGCGGTCGGTCCGATCGCTGTCGCGCTCGCAGATACGATTCCGCCGACGCCCGAGGCGGTCAACCTGACCGCCATCAACATGAGCAACGTCGATAGCTACGACGTGGTCGTGCACGCGCCTGCCCATCAGACCGATGTCGAAGTAACCCTCGTCGGGGAAGGCGGAAACAGCGTCTCGACGAGTAACGACGCGGTGACGGGCAAAACGGTGCTCACGCTGAACGCCACCACGCTCCAAGACGGGTTCACCACGGTCGCAGTCAACCTGACCGACGTCGCCGGAAACAGCAGAGTCACAGAGACGTTCACCCAGAAGGACACGGTCGCGCCGGGACTCACGGTCGTCTCGACGAACGCGGGGTCCGACGTTGTTACGGTACGGTACACCGAGTACATCAACGACACGTCAGCGTCCGACTTCGCGTTTTCCAACCTCACGACCGAGGTCAACACGACGCGAACCATCGAAAAGACGACGCTCACGCTGAACGAGACGATTCCGGCGACGGCGATCAACAACAGCAACGTGACGCTGTCCGCATCGGGCGTCACGGACCCCGCTGGGAACCCGATTCACAACGAGAGCATACTCGTGGACATCGACGACCCGACGGTGTCGGGCGTCACCGCCGAACCGGGCGACGAGCGGATCGTCCTCACGTTCTCTGAACTCGTTACACCCGGTGAGAACGACTCGTTTACCGTAGACGACTTCGGGTACACCGAGAACAACAGTTCCGGTGTCACCGCCATCGAGGCAGTGAGTCAGACCGGTCCGCAGACGGTCGTTCTCGAAACTAACGGGGAACTCACGCCCGACGACCTCGAATTCGATGCCGTCACCGTCGCGGCCGACGGGGTCTACGACATGGCCGGACGCTCTGCCAACGCGGCCACCTACACCATCGGCATCGAATCCGACCTCCGCGTCAACGTCAGCGGCAGGACGATGACCCTGACCGTCGTGTCTCCGAACGACATCGAAAACGCGACGAACGGGATGATGGTGCGCGAGACCAACCGCGAACTCGACTCGCTCGAACAGTTCGAACTCGACGAGCGATTCGAGACGCTGGTGAACGCCTCTCAGTTCACCAAGGTCAAACCCGGAACGTACGAAGCGACGGTCACGATTCCGTCGGACGCCGACGGCGACGCTGACGGCCGCTACTCGGTCGCCGGACCCGTCGGTGGAACGCGACTGGTCGAGATGTCCAGCGTCGATACGACCGACCCGCATCCGACGGACGCGGTCCTCCTCGACGTGACCGACGCGGCGCAACTCGACGACACGCGCAACACCACCGAGATTCGCGTGCTGTTCAACGAGCCGATAAACGCCAGCGACATCATGCCGAGTGACGTCTCCATCGACGGCTTCGATGGGGAAATCGTGGCGGTTCAGGACGCCGGTCCGTTCGGCTCGGTCACGATTATCACCGAAGGTACGGTCCAGACCGGTGATAGCCCGAAGGTCAGAATCGACGGCGAGAGCTACATCGACCTCGCCGGCACCCACGGCAAACAGGGCGGCGCGACGACGGTCCACACCGCCGCGTTCGACCTCGATGAAGGACGGAACTTCGTCTCCGTCCCGGCATCGAGCGGCGACCTCCCGCTCGACGAACTCGACTTGTCCGCGGTCGATGCCATCTACGCGTACGACGCGTCGTCGGGGTCGTGGGACGCGTTCGACCCGGACGCTTGGATAAACGACTTGACGAAGCTCGAAGGCGGCAACGGCTACATCTTCGTGATGGAACGCGACGCGACGCTCACGCTGAACGTCTACAACGAACCCGGCGCGACCGAGGACACGAGAGACGTTGCACCCGTACCGACACAACAGAGACTCACCGAAGGCTGGAATCTGGTAGGACACTACCAAGAGTACGACCAGAACGTCTCGGTCGCGCTGTCGTCACTCGACGACGACTCCGTCTACAAGCTTCTCGCACACGACGAGTCGGCCGATCGCCTCGCCTATCGCTCGTACAACGCCGGGGAGTTCGAGACGATGAAACGCGGCGAAGCCTACTGGGTGTTCGTCCGCGACGACGAGGTCTACACCGAGGCGACGAATAACACGGCAGATAGCTAACCACGCTCAGCAAACCTTTGCGAACCCGACAATGAACATACGACATACGAACTGGCGAACCGGAGTGGCGGCGGGAGCGGTGGCGCTCCTCGCGCTCCTCGTCGTCACCGGGACCGCGAGTACGGCGATTGCGACACCGCCGTCGCCGCCGCACCGCTTTTTCGGCACTGTCGAAGACGACGGACAAGCGGTGTCTAACGCCGCAGTCGAGGTGACCTACAACGGCGACGTCGTCGCCTCCGACAGAACCGACGAAGACGGCTACTTCGACCTGAAAGTGCCCGAAGAGCAAATCAACGGGTCCGAACGAACCGTGACCGTCAGCGTCCGCACCGAATCGAAGGAGTTCGAGTGGGAATCGACCGGCTCGACCGAAGTCGCCTTCGCACTCGGTAGCGGCGGCGGGAACGGCGATGGCGGCGGAAGCGACGACGGAGACACCAATCCCGGCGGCGGAGGCGGCAACGCCGGCGGCGGTGCCGGTGGCGGTACGAGTGGTGGAAGTGGTGGCGGCGGTGCCACCGACCCGACGACCACGAGCACGCCACAACCGAGTACCACGGCAGAACCGACGCAGACGGCGACGCCGACCGCAACGAGTACCACGTCGGAACCGACGACGACCGAGCCATCGACCACCGCGACCGAGAGTTCACCGGCGACGGGAACCGGTGTTCCCGGCTTCGGCCTGAGCGCCGCACTCGTTGCCCTCTTCGCGGTCGCCTCGCTCGCGCGCCGCAACGCATAGCCACCGACCGAACCGATCTCTTTTTTGACGCACTCGAATAGCGGCACCGTGACGCCGACCCATGCGCTTCGGTAACAATATATATGTGTTTGGTATACACTGGTATGCATGGAGCAGACTCGTCGAAACTTTATCAAGACAACTGCGGCCGCAGCGGGCGGACTGTCGATGGCGACGGGGACCGTCGTCGCAAACGGCGTCCGAGAGAACCAATTTCTCGTCGATACGCGCTCTACGAGCTCAGACGCGTGGCGCGAGCAGGTAGAGATTATCGACGAAGCCGACGCGGTCCAGTTCGCGTCGGTCAAAGGTGACGAAAGCGACCTCGAAGGGTTCGGTCTCGACTTCGCACCAGAAGTCGAACTCTCTATCGAACCGCCGGGTATCGACGGCGTCTCTGCCGACGACGTCAGCGGGCACACTCCGGATACCATCGACTTCGAAGCGACGGATATCTCCGAAGGTGAGATTCCCAGTCCGCACCCGTACCAGTGGTCGAAGCGGAGCCAGAACGTCGAATCGGCTCACGAGGCAGGGGCCACGGGTGACGGGGTGACGATTGCAATCGTTGACTCCGGAATCGACGCCAGCCACCCCGACCTCGACGTTGACACCGACCGGTCCGGAAACTTCTCTCTGGACGATTCTATCGGAACGAGCGACGACAGCAGTCACGGCACACACTGCGCCGGTATCGCCGCCGCGACCGGAAACCGTGCTTCCGAGGGCGGGCCGTACGTCGTCGGGGTCGCGCCGGAGGCGACGCTTCTCGATATGAAGGTGTTCCCGTTCAAATCCAGCGCGTCGATTTTGAGCGCCGTGACCACCGCCGTCGATAACGGAGCGACCGCGATTAACCTGAGTCTCGGACCGGGAAGCCCCGTCGGACCGAGTATCAGCCAACATCTGAGTGTCAAGTCCTACCGGCGAATCGGCTCGTACGCCCGCGAGAACGGCGCGCTACTCGTCGAGTCCGCGGGGAACGCCGACACCAACATCGACGAGTTCGAATCGCAGATTACCAACACCGGCAAGGGAAGCCATCCGGGATGGCTCTCGGTGTCGGCGACCGGTCCCTTCTCCGAAGCGTCGTCCATCTCCGACCCGCCGACGGACGCGGACAAAGACGGCATCCCCGACTACGGCACGATTCTCCCCGAACACACACCCTCTGACTACACGAACTACGGACCCAAATCGATTGACGTGAGTGCGCCAGGCGGAAACGCGAGTAGCCGAGGGTCTCTCTTCGATGGTGTCATGAGTACGCTCTCGCCGAAAGTCAGTGGGTACGGCTTCGTTCGAGTCGGTCCCGGCGGGGGAAGAGACATCTACTACGATTCTTCCGGAATATACGGAACCCTCCACGGGACGAGCATGGCCGCACCGCAAGTCACGGGTCTCGTCGCGGTCATCATGGCGGAGAACCCGAACGCCCACCCGGACCAAGTGAAAGCGCACATCAAAGACACGGCGAAGCATATCGACGCGACGTACCCGGAAGCCGAGTACTTCACCGACGAGCCAACGGACGAAGACGACTACGAAGACGGCGAGTTGGACGACCTCTACGACTCACGGACGTTCCGCGGGGCCGGCCACATCGACATCGGACACGCCGCGACGAAGGCCGTCGCGTTCCCCGGCGGTATCGAGGTGAACGGAGAGACATACTATCCTACCGACCCCGACGACGACGGCCGCTACGAGGACGTCAACGGCGATGGCACCGTCGATATGAAGGACGTCGAACTGCTCTACGAAATCGCGCTCCAAGACGCCGTCAACTCCGAGGCGCTGGCGTTCGACTTCAACGAAGACGGTCGCTTCGACATGAAAGACGCCCAAGCGCTCCTCCGGAAAGTCGAATAAGACCGACCCAGCGCCACAGGCAGACACGCGAAAGCCGCCACCTCCCCGTAGCGACGCGGGGTGGTCCCGGAGCGGACGAAACAACCCCAGCTCACTCCGGGATGCACCTCTCGACCCGAACGCGAGTGGTCCGGAACGACCCGGCCGGTCGCACGAACTCTCCACAAGAATTTTGACCTAATTACGGAACATACCGGTATGCAGACTGTCATCCTTGCCGCCGGACAGGGAACGCGAATGCGTCCGCTCACGGAACGCCGTGCCAAACCGATGCTCCCCGTCGCGGACAGACCGCTGTCCGCGCACACGGCTAAAACAGCCGTCGATGCCGGGGCGTCTCGGCTCATCATCGTCGTCGGCTACGAATCCGACGCAGTCTGCGAGTTCTTCGGCGACGAGTTCGCGGGTGTGCCCGTCGAATACGCCGAACAGACCGAACAGCGAGGAACGGCCGACGCCGTCCGCGCCGCCGAGTCGCACCTCGACGATGGGCCGTTCGCCGTGTTGAACGGCGACGCCCTCTACGACGAACCGTCGCTCACGCGACTCTACGAGCAGGCACCCGCTGTCGGGTCGTACCGCGTCGCGGACCCGACGCAGTACGGCGTCCTCTACACCGCCGAGAGCGACGGCGACACGCGCGTCACGGGCGTCGTCGAAAAGCCCGCCGACCCGCCGTCGAACCGCATCAACACCGGCGCGTACGTCTTCCCCGCCGAGGCACAGGCGTGGCTCGAAGTCGGCGAGAGCGAGCGGGGCGAACTCGAACTGACCGACGTGCTCGAACGCGCGTGCGAAGAATCGACGGTGGCCGCCGTTCCGTTCGAACGCTGGCTGGACGTCGGCAGACCGTGGGAACTCCTCGAAGCCAACGAGTGGAAGGTCGGCGAACTCACCCGCACGCTCCGCGGCGAGGTACACGAAGACGCCGACATCCGCGGCGACGTGGTCGTCGAAGCCGGGGCGACCATCGACGCGGGCGTCGTCATCGAGGGACCGGCGCTCGTCCGACGCGGAGCGACCGTCGGCCCGAACGCGTACATTCGCGGACACACGGTCGTCGGAAACGACGCGAAAGTGGGCCACAGCGTCGAAGTGAAAAACAGCGTGCTGATGGCGGGCGCGACTGTCGGCCACCTCTCCTACGTCGGCGACAGTGTCCTCGGCCGCGACGTCAACTTCGGGGCGGGAACGACGGTTGCGAACCTTCGCCACGACGACGAAGCGGTGAAGACGCTCGTCAAGGGCGAACTGACCTCTACCGGCCGCCGCAAGTTCGGCGTCGTCTGTGGCGACGACGCGAAAACCGCGATTCAGACCAGTCTCAACGCGGGCGTGAAGTTGGACTGCGACGCGACGACGACGCCCGGCGAGGTCGTTCTGCGGGACAAATCCGAGTAGCGACCCGGCGCGCGAACGCGATGCGATTTTCTCTCACCTGTACAGTTATTACCTCGTACAGTATATTCACTGTGTGGCGAATATAGAAAACGGATCTGGGTCGGGGGCGGATGCGGAGACTGGAGGTGACGCTAAACCCGAAACTGAGACTCCTGATATGACACTCCGGAGCGGTTCACTGGGGCTGTGGGACCGACTCGTCGGCCCGACTGCAAGCGGCGTAGAGCAGTTACTGGTACTGGCATCGGGAGTCGTGTTTACCGGTTTCGTCTTCGGCTATGCCGAAACGCAGGCGCTCGATTGGTCGATAATACAGCAGTTGCTCGTCGCGTTTCTGACGCTCGATATCGCAGGGGGAATCGTCGCCAATACGACTGCGAGTGGTGTGGATTGGTGGCACCGACCGTCACAACGCCGTCGGGACCACTTCGCGTTCGTGGCATTCCACATCTACCCGTTCGCGCTGGCGTGGGTATTTGAGACGGTTTCGTGGGTTGAAGGCGCGCTCGTCTACGGGTATATCCTCGGAAGCGCGGCGGTAATTCTCCTGGGTCCGCGGTCTCTCCGCAGGCCGGTCGGGATGGTGTTCACGGCGGGCGGCGTCCTCTTGGCGCTGGTCGTCGTCTCGTACGGACCGGGGCTGGAGTGGTTCGTCCCGTTCCTCGCTCTCAAACTGCTCGGCGGGCATCTCGCAAGCGGGTGAAGGCCATCACGTGGGTCGCTACGGCTCGTCGTCCACGGTGCGCGATTCGACTTCGGAGACGACATCGAAAAGCACCTCGGGAGAGGCGCGCGTGAAAAATGACAGCAGTGTCTCGGCTTGGTCGTAGAACGCTTCGAGTTCCGCGACTCGCGCGCTCGCGTGCGACGTTCGATCGGTTTCGGGCGCGTCGTCGAGACTCGCCTGCGCGGTTTCGAGCGCGCGCGTCATGATTCGAATCTCGCGGCGACCCTGTTGTTCGAAAAACTCCTGCATGATGGTCCAGAAGTCGGTTTCCGCCTCGAAATACACCTTGCGGCCCTCGCCGGGACTCGACTGTCTGTGGACGAGGTGGTACGGCTCTAAGGCAGACATGGCGTTGCTCACCGTCGATTTGGCGTAGCCCGACTCCGCGACCAACTCGTCGAGCGACATCGGCTCGCCGACGAAGTACAGCAGGCCGTATATGTGGCCGTAACTTCGGTTGAGTCCGTACATTTCCGCCGTTCGAGCCATCGCGTCGGCGATTTCGAGTTTCGCGTCGTCGTATGCGTCGTCGGTCATCACGCGTCGTTCGCGTCGGAACAGTAATACAGTGTCGAGACTACGTTCAGTATGTTGTGAATCTGGGAAATAGAAGCTGGAACCAAGCGGGGGTGAGGCGGTGACGCGCGTGCTCGTTGCTGGCGCGACTGGCTACCTCGGGAGATACGCGGTCAGTGCGTTCAACGCGCGCGGATACAACGTACGGGCGCTCTCGCGTCCCCAGTCCGTGGACAAGCTTTCGTCTCCCGGGGAGTATCTCGAACCCGCCGTCCGCGACGATATCGACGACCTCTTCGTCGGGACCGCGACCGACCCCGACACGCTCGACGGCCTGTGCGACGGGGTCGATGTCGTGTTCTCGTCGCTCGGGGTGACGCGCCAGCAGGCGAGTCATCAGGACGTCGATTACGGGGCGAATCGCACGATTCTCGACCTTGCGTCCGCGGCCGACGTCGAGCGATTCGTGTTCGTCTCGGTCGAGCGACCGGACCTCTGGGGGTCGCTCATCGAACCGCGAGAGGCATTCGTCTCGGAACTCCACGAGTCGGCGCTTTCGCACACCGTCGTCCGGCCGACGGGATACTTCTCGGATATGACCGCGTTCTTCGAGATGGCGCGCCGCGACCGGGCGTTTCTCGTCGGCGACGGGTCGGCGCGGATGAACCCCATCCACGGGACCGACCTCGCCGCGGCGTGCGTCGACGCAGTCGATGACTCTCGCCGCGAGTTCTCCATCGGCGGTCCGGACGTGTTCAGCTACGACGAAATCGCCGCTCTCGCGTTCCGCGTCCTCGATAAACCGCCGGCGGTGACACACCTCCCGAAGTGGGTCGTCGATGCGGCACTCACGGCGGTCGGACCGTTTAGCCGACGCTCCGCGGCGCTCGGACGCGCGTTTTCGGCTATTTTGACGACCGACGTGGTCGCCCCGGAAACCGGGTCACACTCGCTGGAACAGCAGTACGCGACGTTGGCGACGCGGGACTGAAAAACGAGTTCGAGAACTCAGCTGACCCTACACTGCGTCGTCAACGAGCGCGCGAGCATCGGCTAACAGCGCGTCTGCGCGGGCTTCGTCGCGGGCTTCGGCGGTCAGTCGAACTAACGGCTGTGTCCCGCTCGCGCGCACGAGGAACCACCCGTCGTCGCGTTCGACGCGCACGCCGTCGAGCGTCGAGACCGAGTCGGAGTCGTAGGCGTCCGCAACCGCACCCCGAACCGTGCTCATCACCTCCCGTTTTCGGTCGGTTTCGACGCTCGTCCGTCGCAGGAGATACGACCCGAGTTCGTCGCGCTGGGCGGCGAGAGACCCGCGGCGCGAGACGAGTTCGACGAGTTTACACGCCGCCAACGGTCCGTCCGGACAGAGCGTCTCGTCGGGCCAAATCCACGCGCCCGAGGGTTCGCCGCCGAAGACGACGTCGTCGTCACGGGCGGTCTCCGCAACGAACACGTCGCCGACTTTCGTCCGGGTGAGAGACGCGTCTCGCTTTGCGAGCACGTCATCGACGACGAGACTCGTGTTGAGCGGAGCGGCGACGCGCTCGCCGGGTTCGACTGCCTCGCGGCCGAACAGCGCGAGGAGTTCGTCGCCCTCGACGAACGACCCCGTCTCGTCTACCGCCATCATGCGGTCGGCGTCGCCGTCGTGAGCGATTCCGAGGTCGGCGTCCGTGCTGGCAACGACAGCACACAGCGTCTCGCAGGTTTCGGCCGTCGGCTCGCTCGGCCGACTCGGGAACCTGCCGTCGGGCGTCGAATTGAGCGTCTGAACGTCACAGCCGAGGCGGCGAAGGGCTTCGACCGTCGCGCCGCCCATCCCGTTTCCGACGTCCACGACGACCGAGCAGTCGCCGTCGATGTCGATGGCCGAACAGAGCGTCTCGACGTGTTCGGCCGTGAGGTCCGGCGTGGTGGTCTCTTCGCCGACGGCGTCCCACGCCGCGTACGAGCGCTCGTCTGCGTCGAGGGCGGTCTCGATTTCGTCGCGTCGGGCTTCGCCGAACGCTTGGCCGGACGGCGACCAGAGTTTGAAGCCGTTGTCCGTCGGCGGGTTGTGCGAGGCGGTGACCATGAGACCGGCGTCAGCGTCGGTTCGCGCGACGCCGCGGGCGAGCGCCGGCGTCGAGACCATCCCCGCGCGGACGACATCCGCGCCTGCGCTTCGGAGCGCCGCGCTCGCCGCATCGGCGAGGAGCGGACTGGTCGTTCGCGCGTCGCGGCCGACGACGACGCGGTCGTTACCACAGGTTGCGAGCGCCTGTCCGAGCGCCGTCGCCAATTCGGGTGTAAGTAGCTCTCCGACCGGGCCGCGGACGCCGCTAGTTCCGAACATGTGCGAGGATTTTCTCAGCGCACAATGAACGCTTCGGCCCGGGCGACTGTCACTAAGATTTTGCCGCTCGATATCGACTACGGCCGTGTCATCTCCCGACCGCACACGTTCGCCGGAGGCCATCGCGTCGAGTGCGGAACAGACCGGACGACCTCCGCGAAGCGCTGGTTACGACCGATGCGACCGACGAAAACGAGGGGAAAAGCGACTAACGGAGCGAGATATTTGCGCCATCGAAGACGGGTGAGAACCGAACGAGAACGCCGTTTTCCGGGGATTCGAGGAGGCCCCTAATGGGGTTGGAACAGCCAGTCGAACCGACACCGTACAGTGGGTGTGTACGTCGTCGGCGCTGACTATTCGCTCAGATTCGGTTCTTCGAGAAAAGCCTTTGGTTAGGATGTACCGGTGGTAGGAATGGAACTGCCGTCCTCGCCGCCACCCAGACAACATCTTAAACAATATATCTGACACCAAGTCTATATGCAACCATCAATACTGTCATAGTTTCTAGCAATATCTCCCCAACTATGTAATACTATTATTAGAGATTATCAACCCTGAATCGGTGCGGACAGGTGTGCCTTCGCACACAGCGCAACAGTCAACACGCAGTCGTACTGTAACAGTGCTACTGGTGTTAGTGCTCACGACCGCGACGCTCCCCGCAGGCGTGGCGAGCGCGACGGCCAGCACTGGCATCACTGCACTCGAATCCACCACTCACCTTGCGATGGACGGCTCCGGCGACGTGGCCGTCTCCATCACCGAACTGCAATCGAACACCAGCGACGGCGACGCCTCGGCCTACGTCGGCCGGGTCGTCAGCACCGCCGGGACCGTCACCGCGACCAACGCCAACGGCTTTTTCTTGCAGAACGCGTCTGCCGAAGCCGTCGAATACAGCGGTGTGTACGTCTACACCGGAAGTACACCGAGTGTCGCACCCGGCGACGTCGTAGACGTGACCGCACCCGTCAAAGAGTACAACGGTCTTACCGAACTCGACCTGACGGGTGACAACGCGTCCGTCTCGACGACCGGCACCGACACGGTTCCCGACGCGACCACCGTCTCGACCGCCGACGCCGCACAGGAAGCCTACGAAGGCGTGCTCGTCAACGTGACCGGTCTCGAAGTCACGAAGACTCCCGGCCAGTACGGCGAGTGGGCCGTCACCGACGGCTCGTCGGCCATCGCCGTAGACGACAAGACGACCGGCGACGACACGACGCCGAGCGAGTCCGGAAGCACCATCGACGCCATCGAAGGGCCGGTGTTCTACAGCTACGGCGCGTTCAAACTCCAGCCCGCGACCGTTTCGAATCTGACCGCGCCCGAAACCGGCGGCGGTGATGGCAACGATGGCGGCGACGGCGACGATGGCGGCGACGGCAACGACGGCGACGAAAACAGCACAGGAAACGCGACGACGATTACGCTCGTCGGCTACAACGACATCGGAAAGGCCGCCGCCGGGTCTGGCGACGACGAACTCGGCCGGATGATTACGCTCATCGAACAACAGCGAGCCGCCGCCGACGGGCCCGTCTTCGTCGCCGGTGGCGGCGACGAACTGAGTCCGCACGCGCTCCGGAACTACGACGGACTCGACGAACCGTACGAACCGCCGGTGACGGCGCTGAATCTCATCGACCCCGACGCCGAAGTCGTCCAGAACCACGAACTCGACTACGACGAGGATAAGGGCGCGAACGACTTCGCCGTCTTCGAAGCAATCGCAAACGAGTCGTCGTACCCGTGGCTCCTCACCAACGTCGTCCACGAGGACACCGGCGAGAACCTCCCGGGAACGAAAAACTACACCGTCGTCGAACGCGGCGGCGTTCGCGTCGGCTTCTTCGGACTCACCGACGAGGCAATCAACGCCAAGACCGACGGCGTCATGGACCGCAACGGCTACAAAGTACTCGACCCGACCGCGGCCGCACAGCGAACGACGGACACGCTCCGCAACGAGGAGAACGTCGATGTCGTCGTCGCGCTCGCACCGCTCGGCATTCCGGACTCGAAGCAACTCGCCCACGACGTTGACGGAATCGACGCGCTCGTCTCCGGCGACGACCACCAGCGCTACTCCCCACAGCAGACTGACGGCGTCCTCATCGGCGAGACGAGCGGCAAGGCAAGCGCGATTATGTCGATGCAACTCACCGTCGAAGACGGCGACGTCACCGATTCGTCGGGTGAACTCATCGACGTGACGGCCAACACGTCCCGCAACGACACGTGGAAAGAGTACATCAACCCGCTCCGCGAGGAATACCTCAACACCAAGCTTGCAACGGCGGTCATGCCGGAACACACGGGTGTCGGCTCTAGCTACACCGACGACTCCGCGACGGGCCATCTCGTCACCGACGGCGTTCGCAACTACACCGGCGCTGACGTGGCCGTGACGAACGCGGGTGGCATCCGCGACACGCTCTATCCGACCGACAAATACGACGCGGGCGAGCAGTTCGACATCACCCGCGGGATGGTCACCTCGACGCATTCGTTCGGCAACACGATCGTCGTCGTGGAAGTGACCGGCGCGGAACTCCGCGATGTCGTCGAGAGCCAAATCACCCCGCTCGGCATGGACAACCAGTACGGCACGCAGACCCAACAACAGGTAAGCGGCGTCACCTTCGAATGGGTGCCGCACTCGAACAAATCGTCTCCGACCGAGGGTGACGCGACCGTACAGGACCTCACGGTGAACGGCGAACCGGTCGAAGCAGACGAGACCTACACGCTCGCGGTCAACTCCTACATCGCCGACGGCGGCAGTGGCTACCCGCTCGCCGACGCTCCGCGCGTGGCGGTGTACAACGAGACGACGATGGCCGAAGGCGTCATCGGCTACCTCCAGAACCGAAGCACCATCGCGGCCGCAGAAGTCGATACCGAGTCCGACGACCGGATGCGACGCGTCGATACGACCGTGGATTCCTCGGCCGTCGAGCTATCGGACGCTGACGGTCAGACGACGGTCACCATCGACGCTCCCTCGCGTGTGACCGGCGTGACCGGCGCGGCCGCTTTCGCCGACCGAAACGGCTCGTACGTCACGGCAACGAACGTCGCCTACGACGACCAGTCCGGAACGGTGACCGTGACTGTCCCGACCGACGAACTGGCCGCTTTCGAGACGGCCCCGTTCCAGCCGAACTCGGGAATCGACCTCTACGTCGGATACACCGACAGCGAGTATTCGAGTCAGTACGAAAACTTCGATACCGCGGTGTTGAACGCCGACCTCGAAACGGGCACCACGACGCCCCCGTCGAACTCGGTCGCGCTCGCCATCGGCGACGCTGACGGGACCGTTCCGCTCGGCGACGACCGCGAGTTCGAACTCACTGCGCGCGACGCCACCCACGGCGTCGGCGCGTACGAACTGACGGTGACTGTCGGCGACGCCGCGACCGCTCGCATCACCGACGTTTCGTTCTCGACCGACCCCGGCTTCTCCGAGGTCAACATCAGCGACGACGGGACGAAAGCGCACATCGCCGTCGCGGGCGCAACGCTCTCCGACGCCGACGAACAGGTGCTCGCCACCGTCTCGGTGGAGGGCGTCGCGCTCGGCGATTCGACGACGCTCGAACTGACACCGACCGCCGGACCGTACGCACCGAACGGGACCAGCTACGGGGTCTCGAACATCGATAACCGCCGCGTGACCGTCGAAGCCGGCGACGTGACTGGAAACGAACAGGTGATGAAAGACCCCGACGGTGACGGCACCTTCGAGGACGTCAACGGCGACGGCTCCGTGGACGTGGTTGACGCGCAAGCGCTGTTCGTAAACCGCGAAACAGACGTGGTGCAGTCGAACGTCGAAGCGTTCGACCTGAACGACGACGGGGCGGTCAACGTCGGCGACGTACAACGACTGTTCTACGGCGCAGATGCGTAAGCCAGTGTTCCGACGAACGACCACAGCGCCGACGCGAACCAGAGTTCGCAGTCTCGCGGCCTGCCTCGCGGTCGTCTGTCTGGTCGCGGCCGCGCCGGTCGCGCTCGCGGCCACCGCGACCAGCGTCGGCTTCGAGTCCGGGTCGGCGACCGTCGAACCGGGAGCGACCACCACGGTCGATGTCGTCGTCAGCGACGTCGATGCCGGCGTCGGTGCGTACAACCTGACGGTTTCGCTCGAAAACGAATCGGTCGGGCGCCTCTCCGAGGTGACGATGGCCGACGGAGAGCGCATCGCGCCGCGGAACATCTCGTACCGTGACAACCGGACGACCGCAACGCTCAGCAGTATCGGTCTCGACACCGACGACACCGGCTCGGTCGCCATCGCCAGCGTCACCATCGAGGCGGCTGATTCGACCGGGGATTCCGCGCTCGACATCGACGTGTCCTCGCTCGGCAACGAGGACGGAAATCCCTACACAGTCACCAAGACCACCGGACTCGACCTCTCCGTCTCCGAGTCGGACGGCTCGTCAGGCGGCGGTGGAGGCAGTAGCGGTGGCGGTGGCGGCGGTAACAGCGGTGGCGGAAACGACGATAGCGGATCGAACGATGGTGGTTCCGACGACGGGGCGGACGGCGACTCGCAGACGAAGACAGCGAATTCGCCGACGCCGACTGAATCGACCGCGACCGAATCGGCAACGCCCACGACCGAACCCACAGCCACACCGACGCAGGACACTGAGACTGAGGAGCCAGCGACGGGGACCGGTGTCCCCGGGTTCGGTGTCGTCTCCGCGCTCGTCGCGGCGGGTGCGTTCGGCCTGCAACGTGCGGCGCGGCGACGTCGCTAGCGACCTCCGACGACGTTTTTTCGAACTCCTAGTGGTGTGCGATTCGCATGATTTAGTTCGACGACCGGTGTACGTCTGTTGATGGTGATGGACCAACCCAAGACATCGGCAGGCTGGTGGCGGCTTTCAGATGCGGTTGTCGGAGGGGTAGCACTGCTGACTGCAGTCTGGATGGGACTGTTCCGTTCGCAGTATCTCACCGCGGGCGCGCTGTCGATGTTCAGTGTCGCCGCCGCGGCACGCCTTTGGTCACGCCGCGTCCGCGTGTGGACGGACGAGCATAGGTGGGCGTTTCTTGCGATTTTGACCGCGGTGTCTCTCATCGCGGTCGCCGGTGTGTATCCGTGGCAACCGCTCCCCGCGAACTAGTCACCACTGCGCAGGTTGGTAGGGAGGAAGGGAAGGGATGGTCAGAGTGCCTCAGTGTGTGGTGGTGGGGGGGAAGAGAGATACCGAGGCCGGACGGCATCTGACCAGTAGCGTGTTTTGACCGCGCCATCAAAAAAATACTGATAGTAGGTACCAGAGGCAAACGCAGTTGGAGTCGGGATACGTCTCGGTGAGCAGGTCAAAATCGACACGAAATTCCGGTTTTACGCGGATTTCCGGAGCACTGCGGTCAGATTGAACCGCAACCACATTGTTTTTCATTGATAGGTTCGATAGCTACGAACATGGCCCTCCAATCAACGATGGGTGACGAACCGATTCCGAGTGTCGATGGACTCCCCGTGTACGCGGCGTCGGGGAACCGCGTCGGAGAGGCAATCGACCTCTGTGTCGATCTCGAAGCGGACCGTGTGACGGGACTGCTCGTCTCGATGGACGAACCACTGGTTGACGTCGACGCGGGGGGCAACGACGTTCGAATCCCATACCGGTTCGTGGATGGCATCGCGGACATCATCGTCCTCACGAGCGACCCGATGATCGAATCCGTCGAATAACGGCTCTCGCATCCGTAGTTGTTGTAGACAGGTTGATATTTAACGGTCGGCAACGGGGCGTATGAGTCTCTACGAATCGATTCACGAGTTCGTCGGCGACCGGGAGACGCTCCAATCTGTCAGTCAACACGAGGGGACCACGGTGCTTCTGACGGATACCCGGCTGGTCGAAGTCCGATACACCGCGGGTGGGGCGTCACAGGACGATCTCATGGGACTTCGGTCGATTCAGCTCAACCGCCTACTCTTTGCGGGGTATTCGGTCGAGTTCGACGACGACAGAACGGTCATCGAGTTCCACGGTGAGGCGGGTGAGACGGTCGAGTCAGTCACGTTACCGGCCAGAGACCACAGTTTCGTCGCCGCGTTTTCCGCAGTCGTCGGCGATGCGGAAGCGGTTGGACTGGCCTCGCAGTGACCGTCTCTTCGCGGGACTAACTGGAACTCGTGTTCGTCGCCATCGACGGGTCGCGCGTGGCAACCTATTTATGAGCGACTCACCGAGTGTCAATCGTCGTGAAAGACGGGTCTCGGTGTTCATACGAGCACGTCTCTCGCAGGACGACCGGACGACGGAAAAAAGACGAGCGGACGAACGTCTGGCGATGTCCGCATCCGGCGCGCGGCGGGAGCGACCGCTGTCTCTTTCACCTGCCCGTCGACGAGAAGGACGCCGCGACGGTCGCCGGCGCGCTCGTCGCCGTCGCCAACGACCCGGCCAGACCGTCCGCGTTCATCGGCGGGCAGTTCGAAGCGCTGTCTGTGGCGTCTGCGGACCTCGAAAGCGACGCGCCGCTCGACCTCCGCGGGTCGATGATTCACCACGACCTCGACCTCAGAGACGCGACCGTGGATGCGCGGCTTCGACTCGACGGTGTCTCGGTCGGCGGATCGGTGTTCATGGACCGCTTCGACGCCCGAAAGGAGGTCACGTGTCGGCGAATTCAAATCGGCGGCCGGTGGGTGCTCTCCGAGGCGACCGTGGGTGGCCGACTCGACGCGACCGACTTCGGTGCCGACTCGCTCATCGCCACCGACGCGACCTTCGAACGCGGCGTCACGTTCAGACGTGGAAGCGTCGAATCGGCACTCGTCGTCGCCCGCGCAACGTTCGACGGCCCGGCGTGGTTCTCACACACCCACATCGGCGGGCACCTCGATATCGGAAACGCGACGTGTGAACGCCGACTCTCGCTCGCGCACTGCCGCGTCGCCGGGAGCGTCACCGCCCAATCGACGACGGTCGGCAACGGACTGTCACTCGACCACGTCCACGTCGGCCGCGAGTTCGACGCGGAGCGTCTCACCGTCGCAGGCGGCATCGACGCGACCACGGGACGCTTCGACGGCGACGTGGACTGTGCGGGTCTCACCTGTACCGACGGACAAGTCGAGTTCGACCACAGCACGTTCCGCGGGGCGGCGCACTTCGACGGCGCGACAATCACCGGGCGACGCCTCAGTTTCCGTAGCGCGCGATTCGAGTCCGGACCCGTCTCGTTCGTTCGAACCGCCGTCTCCGGAGATTTCGACCTCTCCGAGGTGACGAGTTCGGCGACAGCCGCGGTGCGCGTCGTCGAGGGGTCGGTCGGCGGGAGCGTCGTCTGCAACCACGCGACGTTCGAGGGCGAACTCTTCTTGTCTGCGATGCGCGTGAAACGCGATTTCGACTTCTCGGACTGTACCGTCGGAATGCTCACCTTCGGCGTCGAGGTCGATGGGCGATTGAACTTCGCGTACACGCACGTCACCGACAGCGCCGGGTTTAGAGAGACCGTCGTTCACGGTCCCGCCCGCTTTACCAACGCCCGGTTCGACACCGACCCGTCGTTGACCGACGCGACGGTAGACGGCTCTATCGCCGCGTACAACCTCTCGGTGATGCCGGCCGACGAGTCGTAATCGGTCGTCGTCGTCGGACGAACATTATATGTCACACGAGCGAATCCTCTGACGTATGACGAGTGACGGGCAGAACAGACTCATCGCCCTCTATCGAGACTACGTCGGTGCCGACGCGGACGAGACGACCGTCTATCTGGGCTTTGCGCTGTTCTTCACGGCAATCGGACTACTCGCAGTCGCACTGGCGACGGTACTCTGGAGCGGCGGTATTCCGCCCGAGAATATCTTCAAATACGAACTCCGCGAGGTCGCCGGTGTCACCGGTGCGATTGGGCTTCCGCTGTTGCTCACGTCGATCGTCGTGTTGTTGCCCACGAAGTACCGACTGCCGACGATTGTCGTCGCCGTCGTGGGCCTCATCGTCTGCGCCGTGGGCGTCAACCAGTTCGTCAACGCGTACCCACACAACTGGAACGTCGAGGCGGCCGCGGACCGAAGCGGGAAAATCGTCGGTATCTACGCCACCGGCGCGGTCGCTGTCGTCGCCGCGAGCGGAACGACGCTCGTCGGATTCCAACTGTCGCGCGCTCGGACACCGGCCCCGTCGGCGTCGGACGACGACCCCGACGCGGACGACGGCGTTGACGAGGAAGCCGTCTCCGAGCAGGTTCGCCGCGACATGGACGAAGCGCTCTCGAACACCGACCTGTCGTGGGGTGGCGTGCGGAAAAAAGAGACGACGCGCCTCAAACTCGACACGTCGTCCGTTGACGACATCGACCGGACGAGCTTCGAAAACGCCACCGTGAACGAGACCCGCGGAGGAAGCGTCGATGACGCGGTGACGGGTCTCCAAGGACTCCGCGGCGGCGAAACAGACACGGCTGTCGGCGAGAGCACGGACGACCAAGCCGCCGCCCTCTCCGAACTGCGCAAGCAACAGCAAGCCACAGAAGAGTCGGAATCGACCGGCCTCCTCGACCGGATTCGCGGGCTGTTTTCCTGAACGTCGCGCGGTCGCGCAAGGTTATTTTTGCAGGTTCTGGGGCCGACTGACTTCACAACAGCAAGGGTACCGTAACATAACCGAACCAACCGCAGTATGGTGATTCGCCAGAGCCTGATTTTCAGCGACTGCATCAATCGCTCAACGGACGACCGCCAGCTCAGGAGGCTAACTAGATAGTGCCCGCGAAACTATTGTGTCACAGGGTACATCTCAACTGAATTCGAAGGGGTATCCTCTTGGTGGGACCCGGAGAAATGACAGCGGTTGATGCGTGTTTGCTCTGCATTGACCGGCAGTGTTCAGATAGGGATGAACAGTGAGGCTGCGCGTTTTCTGCGTGCTCTATGCTCGAAAGCGCCTGACACAGTGGCTTCGCCTTCACGTATCATCAGGCAATCAGAACCTACCGAAATGAAGGGAGTAGCCTGGCGGTTCACTGCCCCCCGTACATCAGTGAGGTCGGATAGCGAAGTAGGTCAGCACGACCAGGCCACCGATCGGACCAAGCAACTCGACCCCGAATCGCGAGAAATCGCCCGTAAGATAGCCGAACGCGAGGCCAACAATTAATATCGCGACGAGCAGGCTGACGAAGCCCCAGACGTAACTCGGTGACTGATTGCTGTCACAATGGTCGATGCCTGAACTGGTCAGTTCACCCAGGGCGGCGAAGATGCCAGACACCATCCACAGCAGACCAACAGTCACCTCTGGCACCCACGCGATCGCTGGGGCGTTCGCAGCAGATTCAACCGCGGGAACAACCCGCATAAACGACATTGATCCGCTAATGACGAGGAACGCCACCGCCTTCTGGGTACGCTTTTCCATCGTATTACAGGTGTTCTTGGCCTTGGATGTAATGGTACGGGGGAAGGTTGTCTGGTGTCGGATCAACGTAGTCGTTGACGATGAGGACATCGATCGCGACGCCATGTCCGTCGTTCGATATCTTTACCCAAGCGAGTTCAACAGCGATGACGGCAGCAAAGGCCGCAATGACGAGTGGCCCAATCGGGCCGGTGACGCCGGCAGAAACCAGGACCGCTTCGGCTGCCACCGCACCAACCCCGCTGGCCGCTGTGACCGCTTCAACTAGGTCCTTCGTCAAGTTGTCGTCCATAAAAATCCGATACCTGTCGCGTAGGGGACCCTGATGAAGGATTTCCAGTTTGGTTTTACCGCTGTTGCCTGAGTTATGCGACAAGGTACCTACTTGGTCATTACTCTTAATGTGCCACTCGGCTTCGACTTGGTCGCCGTCCTCGCTGAACGTCACGTCGCCGTCCTCAGAGGCCTTGTTGAGTCCCTGAATGCCCTGTTTCATCTCGTTGTAGCTGAGACGCTTGAAGTGGTCCGGGACGTGAGCCATTTCGGAGGCGTCCGGCGCGGACTCCCACTCTCGTTCGGAGACAGCCATGTTGAAACGACCGTTCTGAAACTGAGCCCAGTCAGGCGGACCTCGCCGCCCTCTCCCTTGACCGTCGCCGCGACCACGGCCGGAGTTCGCAGATGCGGCACCAGAGGCACCGACGAGCCCGACGAGCGTCATTCCGGTAGTTTTCAAGATGTTTCGTCTAGTCGAGTTTAGATCATTTAGTGACATGATCAAGTAGTATTCCAAATGATAAAATTAAAAATTTTCCATATACTGAAGTGCAAGGTGAGACTTGCATCGCCGAGTCCCACAATCTCGTTGTCCGTACCTATCGTGTTACCGAGATTTTCGCGTCGTGAAATGTGTTGTTCACAACGTCAAGCGTGCCGCGAGACAGACAAACCAACCGCAGTATGGTGATTCGCCAGAGCCAAATCTCACAGACAGTGGTTACCATCAAAGTAATTCCGCCGGAGACAGAACGCAGACC
>NZ_AOLN01000007.1 GCF_000337815.1 Haloferax mucosum ATCC BAA-1512
TTCGGTGAGATGCACCCGGCGTCGTTCGACCCGGAGGAAGCTTCAACCCAACTAGGGTTCGTCTGTAACAACACGGATAGGCTTGACGACCTATTCTCTGGGAACGCTTCAACCCAACTAGGGTTCGTCTGTAACGGACGTCCGCATCTCCGGCTTCGAGTTCGCCACCGAGCTTCAACCCAACTAGGGTTCGTCTGTAACCACGAGAACTCAGCGCCTTGAACTTCGTGGCAAGGCCGCTTCAACCCAACTAGGGTTCGTCTGTAACCGCTAAATTACTCGTTTCCTCAAAACACTCGGTGCTTCAACCCAACTAGGGTTCGTCTGTAACCGGCAGTGCTCAACACACTCCTGAGTGCGTTTGAGGCTTCAACCCAACTAGGGTTCGTCTGTAACCATGCCCAGTTCAGGGGCACACAGCCTTCTACGCACTGCCCACACTCAACAGTTTCCGTCGACCTCCAATAACCCTCAAACCCCCGGGGGTCGATGGAAATTCAGGAAGAACCCTCGAAACGAACTTCTGTGAGCCGGGTTTTTTGCGGAAGTTGAGTCAGATCCAGCCGAGCCTCACCTGACGAGTATTCTACTGGACCGCTATCGAATTATCCGATGAGTGGGTGCACGTAGTCTGCAATCGTTCCGGTAGCAGTACGCTCCCACAAAATTTTCAACCCGATATATCAACCTTCCAATATGAAAAACTCGCCCTCGTTGCCCTCCTTGCTGGACTAGTATTCCTTGCCGGGTGTTCCGGTGGTGCCGATACGTCCCCAACTGAAACCGAGAGTCCCACAATGACACCGACTGCGAGTCCAACCACCACAGTTGAGTCCACCAAGGTCGTCAAGTACAGTAAACTTAACAGCGGACAGCAAGCCGCGTTCGAGGACGCCATTCGAGATGAGGCACACTTTGTCCCGGATTCACCGTACATAAACGACTCTGCCGGATACGCCAACGTGGATTCCGACCCGTTTCGGGAACATGACTATGTCCGCTACAAGGGAGTGATATACCGGACTTCCGTCACTTGGGGCGACTTGTATGCCACCTACACGATTCGAGCATCAGTTGGCTCACCCGGTGACGACGACACCGTCGTGACATTCGAAAGCCTGCCGGCCGACATTCAGGATGAAGTCAAGACAGCTCTCACAGAGGGCGAGTACTTCGCACCAGTTGGCAAGTGGGACGTGCTTCCTGAGGTGTTACAAGACGTTGACTACGTCCGCTACGAAAACCAAACGTACGAGATGAGCCATATCGTCGGTGACGCGCCGAGCGAGGTGCTGACTGCTGAAAAAGTGGGGTGATTGCGTGGAACGAATCATCAATTCGTATATTTAGTTGCCGTTCGAATCTTTGGTTGCCCATGCAACTCGTTCAGGGGGACTCGCACGCGATACGCGGTTGCTGATCGAAATGCTCGATGACATTGAAAGTGGTAGAGAGTAGAGATGGGCCACTGTGGCTCGCTTCGCACGCCACAAGCATCTTGCTCACACCGTTCGCGGGGACGGCTCAGATTCGAACCCGACGAGACTCCGTCTCGCATCTTTACCAAGTGAAATCTCCCACACCTCTCAGACCGCTCGCTGTCGCTCGTGGTCTGTGAAAGGTGGGGAAAATATGGGCCGGCTCAGATTCGAACTTCGTTCGCTCGCTGTGCTCGCTCTCTAATCGCGCTCCCGACGGTCGCGCGATTGAGGTTACGGCCACCAACTTCCTGAAAGAAAGTTGGCTACCCAACCACCGTGTGCCGCCCATCACGCCGCAACTGGTGCCTCAGAATGACGGAACCCCAGAACCCACTCGAACCACTCGAACCCAGAACCGCCGTCGAAATGTACCTTAACGACCGACGCGGCGAAGTCTCCTCGGCGACACACCAAAGTCACGGCTACCGACTCGAACGCTTCGTCGAATGGTGTGACGAGAACGCCATCGAGAACCTGAACCCGCTCACTGGACGCGACATCCAGTCGTACAAGATCAGTCGGAAGCGAGATGGACTTGTTCCGACATCGCTGAAAGGCCAGCTCGACACGCTCAGGGTCTTTCTCCGGTTCTGCGCGTCCATCAACGGCGTCCACCCGGAACTCCCAGAAACGGTCAACAGCCCATCTCTAACCGATGACGAAAAGCGTGGAACGGACGTGATTCGTAACAGACGTGCTGACCGGATCCTCGCCCACCGTTCAAAATACGACTACGCCAGTCGCAAGCACGCCCAGTTCCGACTCCTCTGGGCGACGGGAATGCGGATGGGTGCCGCCCGGAGTATCGACCTCACAGACCTCAATATCAAGAACCAGTACGTCGATCTCCACCACCGACCCGAGACCGAAACCCCCCTGAAGAACAACGTCCGCGGGGAACGTGAGATCGCGCTCGACACGCAGACGGTCAACGTGCTCCGGGACTACATCGACGAGAACCGTGAGAACTCGACCGACGACTACGGCCGCGAACCATTGTTGACGACGGAGTTTGGCCGGGCGTCGGACAACTCAGTGCGGGCGTGGACGTACCAAATGACGCGCCCCTGTATGGCTGGGATGGAGTGTCCACACGGCCGCAAACCAGAGACGTGCGAAGCCGTCGACGGCGTCTCTCGGATGTCGGCGAGTAAGTGTCCCGACTCGGTTGCACCTCACGCGATCCGTCGAGGAGCGATCACCCACCATCTCGCCCAAGACACGCCCACGAAGGTGGTTTCCGACCGAATGAACGTCGGAATGGACGTGCTGGAAGAACACTACGACGCCCGTTCAGAGCACGAGAAAATGGAGCAGAGACGCAACCATCTCCCCGACATCTGACCGGGTGGTTCGGCACCCACCACCCAACGAGTAATCAGCAAACTGCCAGTCAGTCGGCGGTTGTCTTCTGCTCTTCCGATGGTTTCTGCCACTGTGTGACCGCTCTTGAGGCGTGGAAGGACACGTAGAGAAGGAAGAAGCCGAACAGAAGGATGATACCCTTCTCGATGAGCGAGAACGAGGAGAGCTGCGTGCCTGACCAGATGTAGAGCGACACCGAGTACTGGACTATAACGACGAATATCAGGCCACCACGGGAGACGTCGCGGGCGAGGGCGTCAAACGCGTCTCGGATGTCGGCGTGAGAATCCACAATTGACGACACGTTCATCGCTAGTGCGAACAGGACGGCGAATGCCAGCACAAGTCCCAACGGCTGAACTTGAATCGACACCACCGTGAGGACGAGAAGGGCAAGGAACGCCCCGACGTGGAACGCGACGATGCCTGAGTTGTTCTGCCGGAGAGCGTCGCCCAAGTAGTACCCCGTACCGAGTCCAATCAGGGCGATTCGGACGGGTGTGACAATCTCCTTTCCAACAACGGCAAGTCCGATGGATGTCCGCATTCCCCGGTTCAGAACGACGAGGAGCAGAATCAGGGCTACGCCGGCGACGAATGCCGGTAGGTGGTACTGCTGCAGTTTTTGAAGGATTTCGGTCTCGTCGCGTTCGTCCACCTCTTCACCTTCCATATCTTCTGAAAACGGAATGTCTTCACTTAAAACATCTTCCCGGGGTAGTACGTCGCCATCTCGATGCCGACCTTCCACGAGAAGACCGCGAGCACGTCCTCGACAGGATGTATCTCACTCAGGTCGAATCTTGACAAAGCCCGACGAAGGGGACATCTCTCCGTCGATATCGTTTAGGGAGAGGTAAAACGAATTGTACCCTTCCAACTCTCCATCGATCAGCTCGGCGATCTCTTCCGCAGTCTCACGCGACAATGCATCAGCCTCACCACCAGCGGTCACAGTAATTCCATCCGTCGGTCGGTGATGGACTGATGCGTCGTACTCGTCGATTATGTCCTCAACAGTCTCAATGGCACTATTGTCATTCATACTGTCACACCGCGGCGGGAGTACCATAAACGAACTTACTGGAGGTCACTCAGGTCTACCGATTCAGTGGTTTTATCGCGGATACATGAGGAGTGCGGCTTATGGATATTGTTCACACCTACTCACATTTTGGCGGAGCCGAAATCCTCGAAGCCCGGCACCCGACTTTGAACGATGAGATCAACGAGACGATTGAAGCGGTCGCCAACCCCGGCCGAGGGAAGATTAGTCAGGAGGCGACGAATAAGGGCGAGAAACTTTTTTCGCCGAAAGAGCTGAACACCGCGTTCGAGAAAGAGTTCGAATCGAGGGGCTGGGAGGAGGTCAGAGAGAACTTCACTATCTCCATCCCAGATTACGAACACGAGGTTAGTGGTTCGTACTTTCAGGTTGACTTCGAGAAGGATGGTATCTTCGTTGAGGTTCAAAAAGGCAAGTACTTTGCAATGTACTACGACCTTGCCAAATTCCAGTTCTTGTACAACAGAGGTGATCTGGAGGTCGGCATTGAAATCGTTCCCTCTCACTTCCTCTACAGGCAGATGTCCTCGGGGGTATCGTACGGTGAGAAACTCGTCCACGACTTAGAGCGCATCGGGGGGAATTTCCCACTGGTACCCCTGAAGGTGATTCTGATCGATATGCCTCTCGAAGGTACGGACTATATGATGAACGAGCGCAAGAAGGTTCGTGGACTCAACGGGGAAGACAGCCAACAGCGGAAATGAAGATTGTCGCAGTCAGAAGTCGGCGACGGTCTGTTGGCTGGTCACTCCGACTTCGGCTTCAAGGTTGTTGTGGTCGATACTCGGACGTTCAAACCCAACACCAATACCGACCACCGGAATCCGGTACTCCTCGTTCACGTAATCCGTTGGTAAGTGGCTAATCTCGGCCTCCAACTGCTCGTAGTACCCGACGCCAGTCGACATATCCTGAACGAGATTGTTGGACGGCAGCACCTCGATACCGAGACCAATCTTGTCGTGTTGCTGGAAGTGGCCAAATTTCGCCAGCACGTCGTAGATCATAAACGCGTACTTGCCGAACTGAATCTCTACGCAGCAACTGTTCTTCCATCCGTCTACGGTACGTTTCCCGTACCGTTCACCGGGAGAAATGTCGACTTCACACTCAGGGTCGCCGATTGACCGTGGTTCCTTTCCAATTTCCTCGATCTCGGATTTGTTGCGGCCCGCGGAGTGGTCAACAGCCCACCCATAGGTGTCGTGGAGTTGTTCGATGAGGATGTTGTGGTTCATCGTACCGGGGGAAGCGAGGAATTTCCCCGACTTCGATGCCTCCTTCGTCCGCTTGACGAAGACCTCGTCTGCCGTGTTAGATTCAATCGCTTTGACCAACTCGTCGTACTCGTCGCGGTAATCAGACTGGAGCGTTTCGAGGCCGCCACCGAAAGAGAAGATGTCCGTGACCCGCATTTGGGCATCTTCTGGTACGGGAACGATAGGGTCAGATCCGCTTGACATACCCGAGCCGACGAATTCGGCTCAGATAAAGGCAATGACCAATGAGGAAGTCAATCAATTGGCTCACGGTGAATTTAAACGGTTACCCATCTTTGTTAAACTAACCCGAAAATGACGCGCTTCCGAGGACTTCAATAAATTATGAGTGGTGAGATATGTGGTACTATTGTTGAGGCAGAATATTTGCCTAACAAGTCAGATTGGGTTTGTAAAAGAAAGCCTCAAGATGATTTCGACAAATGTGTCTGGCATCGTCGGCCCTCTGAGAAAGATGTATCAGACATTGAGAAGGCGCTTGAAGAAGATGAGGAGCCTCTGTACGGTGCAGACCTTTCGTCTATGGACATTTCAAGTTTGAAATTCGACAATTGTGACCTATCTAACGCTGATTTTTATAATTCGCAGCTACGGGATGTTCAATTTGAATCTTCACGTTTAGCACACTCAACCTTTGATAAATGTCGAATGTCGAGGGTGAAATTCATAGACAGTAACCTCAATAATGCGAAATTCAATACACCAGATACCGAATTAATAGAGTGCAGATTTGAGGGGGGAGAGCAGATTGGCGTAGAGTTCAAAAATACAGACATCGCCAAATCAACATTTTCTGACCTTTTGGTGAAAGATTCATCTCTATTTGACGCTAGCTTCAAAAGGTGTACCCTGTCTGGGTTGAGTATCTATGATAGCGTTCTAAATCTATTGTCTATCAAGTATTCTGAATTGTTTAATGTTAGAATACAAAATTCAAAATGCGAGGAATTAACGATTGATTCTGGAGAGATACAGAGCACATCATTTGACAAACTTGGCCGATCTTCAACTGTTTCGATTCAAGGAACTTCAAAAACAGATATTGAATTTGGAGGTGACAAAGTTGACGAGATTACGTTCACAGGATGTTATGATGCCGACTTTAATATTAACTTGAAGCACATTGGGTCGTTAGATTTTAATAATGTTGAAGCGGGTAGTTGCAAATTCCACATAAATAAAGTCGATGCATTTGTTGCAGATGACATATCAGTTGATAACCTTCAACTTAATATCAAAAATATAGCTCATTCTGAGATAACTGGTCTAACTGTTAACGAAGTTGGAGAACTACACGACGCGACGATTGAAGGAGGCGAGTTTAAACACGTCTCAGTCTCTGGTGGATATATTTCGGACTTCGAATTTTTGGATATAGATATTACCAAGTTAGATATAGATGGTGGAGAAATATCCGGAACTATCTTTGAGTCGGGTACATTGGCTGGTTCAAATTTCAGTGGAGCCACCATCAGTAATTCCAAGTTTAGAGAGATCAATCTTTGCCGTGTCAATCTTTCAAATGCTGTTCTTTCAGGAGAAGTCGAATTTAAAGAGGTTGATGCTACGTCTGCAAATCTGACACAGGCGAAAATGAACGGTAGATCATTTCAAGGTGCCAATCTGGAAGAGTCTGTGATGAGAGATACCGACCTCAGAGGAACTGATTTGAAAGGCGCAAGGCTGTTTGACGCTGATTTCAATACGATACGGATTAACGACCAGACCGACCTCGGTGACCGGTGTCATTATGAATATTTAGCAGATCTCGATGCAGAATGTAATGGCCCTGAACAGTCCGATTCGGTCGAAAATAATGATTTGGAATACGAAATTGATGACCTTGTAAGGAACTCGTCCTTTCTTAGTCGGCTAACTCCGACACCCATACGAACGTGCAAGCGATTTTGGAATAGATTTCGGTCAGATAGTACGGACGGCTGGGCAAAACAAAATGCTGAATTATTAAAATCATCTGCTCGTGTATATCGAGCATATCAACAGCTTTTGAGGGCAAATTCATTGCCAAGTCGAGTTAGGCATTTTCGGATTAGAGAGAAAGAAGCACGACGAAAGCAAGCATTTGTAGAGGGCGATATTATCGCGTGGATGCGTCTGTCTGCTCTCAGATGGTTCATCCAATATGGGGAACGGTACCGGAATGTATTGATCAACTCCATATTTGTTATTCTTCTCTGGGGTATCCTGTACTTACATACGGGCGGCATCAGGAACTCTACCTCCAGTGGTGATCCAATCCAAAGAGGTTCGGTTGCATTTATTCGTACAGTTGCTCGATGGATAGTCGAGATATTACCGGGAACATATGACCAGACAATACAGCTCCTGACTAGTATGTATTTCAGTGTAGTTACGTTCACTACACTTGGTTACGGCGACTTTCAGCCCGCTTCCGACTTTACTCGCCTTTTAGCTGGCGTGGAGTCATTAATTGGCGCCGGCCTCACCGCAGTTTTCATATTTATTCTCAGTCGCAGGGCCACTTGGTGACGCTATGGTTCAATAAATTCGTCATCACCTTCGTAGAATTCCTGAATAAACGAAGTCCAATGTCTTCTTTGTCTTTCATAGAACTTCTTAATCCGTTCATTTTGATAGGAAACGTCCTCAGCTTTCGCCATTGACATTAATAGCAGATCAACGTATTTTTTCACGTCTGTTGCATCCAATTCAGGATCAGATCCATCAATTCCGTTATCAAGGTGTTTGTAGAATTTCTCGTAGAACAGATGATTGGGATTAATCAAAACTCTAATCTCCTTTCCAAACCACATAACGTCGTAGAAATTTCCGCTCCTAGGCGGTTCAATGTTGATTTTGAAGAATTGGTCACCGTCAATGATCTGTGTTAATTCGTCCTCAAGTTGGCTCTTTTGCTCGTCTGTCAAATCGTCTCGATCAGATAGCTTTTCGAGTTGTCTTTCTGCCTCATCTATCTGTTCCTGTACTTCCGATTCGTCAGGATCATAACTACTCCGGGGGAGTACAGAATTCCTATTAGACGCCGTTTTTTCAGCTTGGGTTTGTCCCACGTTTTTTTCACGGTAGCGAGTGATCGCTGATTGTCTCTCACTTGAGATTGTATCCCTCAACTGTCGAAACTGAGGCGCCAATGCTTCTTCTAGTTGGCTCCGAAGCTCGTTGTCAAGAGAAAACCTGCTTTTATTCGTTTGTACCCCAAATAGATGATCAAGTTCGGATGGGAAATGGATTCTAGCTCTAAAGTAATTGAGATCGTTGTGTTTGGTGAATAAACTGAGACTAAGAGCGGATCCGATCTCACGGTTTTCACGGACAATATAGAACCCTTGCTTCTGCTGACCTATCTCTAACTTGTCTTCTGCATTACGCCGAATAATCTCGTCTATAGGTAATTTGAAAAGTTCAACAGTGACTTTTGGTGGCTCACTCCCCTTATGCTCCACCTCTGGGAATTCAAAAACAAACGGGTCTCCCCAATTCTCCGATTTTTCTCCGAGAAGGTTCACTTCTTCTGAGTTATCGATTCTGATCGTTGGGTCGTGTACTTGAACTAACTCATCATTAAGATATATCTCTCTACCGTCTGCAAGAATTTCACGTTGTACTTGTGACACATTGTTTTCAATGTACTCCACCAGTGAATCTGGGCGTTTTCTATCCGGACTTCGTAGGTGTGGGATAAGAATGATCGTTCCACTTTCGGTTTGTTCATCAAGGTGGAAATCAAAATCTTTGGAGGGTGGTTGGCGCTGCTGTTCATCCGGAATCAAGACATCATCCATACGTCCTAACTCGTCCACATCCAATCTGTTGAAATAAAACGGCTGTCCTTCAACCTTAGAATATATTTCAGTCCTATCAGCTTGACAAAATGCGGAAGATGGAAGACCGAAACCAAATTTCCCTGTTGTTTCGCGATCTCGATCAACCTTTCCTCCAAACTTGAGTACTTCAACAAGGTCATCAGGTTGTATTCCCTCTCCGTCATCCTCAACGATTAGAGTTAGCCCACCTCGATCATTTTTTTGAACCGTAATCCAGATATTGTCTGCATTTGCATCAAAACTATTATCTATAAATTCATTAATTGCATCCGTTGTATCCAAGCCCAAATCACGAACACTACGTACAAATAACTTAGGCGATATCAGACTGTTAGATTGCTGATCTGAAGCCATTATTGAGAATGTATTTTCCCTATTGACTTATCAAACCTTGCAGAACTACACCACCGAAATAGGGAACAGATACGGGACTATTCCTTGGTGTAAACTAAAAATCGCTCAAGCTTGAATTGCGCCCTGATGAAGACCCGCTATTCCCGTTCTTCTCACGCCACTCATCCTTAGGTTCCTCAACATCACATTCGAGATTCGAGATGATGGCTGGGTAGTGGTTCTTCGACGTGTTATCACGCCATTTCCCGGTTGAACGAACACTCTGTGCCCATTCCTCGACGCTTATCTTTCGTTCGTAGATGTTCTGGGTGTCGTTACTGTAGAGATACAGACTGGACGGCCAGTCCCACGCATCTGAATCGATGAGTGCGACCATCTCGGAGACCCTCTTCACCTTGATGTTGGCAACGATACCGAACTTCGAACAGGGTGCCTCGTCGGCCACCTTCTCCGCCGCCTCAGTGATCTCTCGAATCTCCTCGTCAGAGAGTTCGTCGTCCACCACCCAGTACAGGTCGTCCTCCATGAAGAGGTGGTCTTTGTCGAACTTCTCGTGATCAACGACCTCGTGAGACATCTGGAACGCCGTGTTAATACCCAACTCGTCAAGAGAGTCCGCACCAACCTCCTTACGGATCCGCCGAGTCATTTCCCGCGGATAGTTCAGTTGACGGAGCGTGCAGATGGTTTGCTCCAGCAGCTCCTGCCGGCGTTCAAGCGTGTCGCCCGCATCCATCCGCTCTTGCCAGTCATCGAGCAAGTCCTCACGGAGGCTCTCGTACATCTCTGGGTAGACTTCGCTCAGTTCGACACCGAGTGGTTTCCGCCCCATCGCCTCAGCCTGCGCGAGCACAGTACCAGATCCAGCGAACGGGTCGAACACTACATCTCCCCCGTCGGTCGTGAGGTTGGTAATTCGCTCAACCATCTCGGGTGGGAACGGAGCGGGGTGGTCGATGTTCCCATCGCCCCACGAACCCTGTGTCGGAGTCACCATCCGCCAAATGTTCGACGGCACCTTCCCACGCGGGTTGTACCGCTCGGGGTAGCCAACCCACCACTGTTTGAACTCGTCCGGGTCAGCGATGCGGATGTTGTCGAGATTGAACTTGAAATCCTTCGTCTTCGAGAAGCATAGGATGTACTCGAAGACGTTTCGGAACTGCCCCTTCCTACTCCACGGACGAGCACGCTTCTTGTCCCAGACGACGACCTCCTGCAGACGCCACGAGTTCTCCAGCGGGTCGTGCGTCCAGCCGCATTGTTCACACTCCAATTCACCCGTTTCTCGGTTCTTCACGAGGCGGTCATTACACTCCTCACACCGTTCGACGCCTTCGAGGTTCTCGCAAAGGTCGGCGATATCGAACGGGATTCGCACCATCCGCTGGTCTTTCTTGATGGTGTTGACGACCACCCAGAGCGTCCCCGTATCCTTCGTGACGTCGTACGTCTGCCTGTAAACGTCACGGAGGTCTTCGAGGTAGTCGTCGTAGGTCTGGCCGAGACCGATCTGGAGTTCCTCGTCAGCCTCGTAGTTCTTCTTGTCGGCGTACGGTGGTGACGTGACCGTTGTGTCGACAAGGTTGCCGTCCAATTCCTCCTCAGTGAAGTTCGCCGAGAGAACTTCCTTGAGGAACCTTGTGTCTCCCTGATACATCCCGTAACGCGCGTCATCCGGCAGTCCACCCGCGACTCGTGAGGCCGAATCCTGTGAAGCCATTTAATTAGTACCTCGTTTTTCCGCAGGGCATATTTACCCTACGCATAGCTCTCGACATCCGTCTAGACCCATAAAGGCTGCAATACCCACCCCTTTACTTATCCGAGGGGTGGCTGCCCGGTTCTGATCCCGGCTCAACCTCGGTCACGTCCAGCACGTGCGGGTGAACCATCTCCTCTTCCGACCGGATGACCATCGCGAGCGTGTCGTACTCGCCGTCGAACCCCTTTGCTTCCACGTAGACAGTCTCCAAATCGTCGCGGAAGGTCGATATCTCCTCCAACATCACCTGACGCGTCCACTTGTCCGGTCGCTCACCTGTCTCGATGATATTCGTGACCGTTCCGCGCAGAAGGAACCGTTCGGCGAGCTGGTCAAACGGTGGGGTAGTTCCTTCTCGAACATCTCAAGCGCACAGTCGACTTCGACATAGTCGCCTTCTGCGAGATCGTCAATTGTCTGGGCAGCACTCTCGACATCCTGCTCGGCGTCGCTCATACACGCCTCGCTACCGATTAGAAGTCCGTAAAAGGTGGTTATCTCCGCGCCGGCACCATCCGCGACCAACGCACCGGAAGCGGGTCGGAAACCCGTTCCACGCCACACTCACACCGCGCTTTGTCGCCGCAGCGGCGCACGCGTTCCCTACACTCGTGGCAGATCAGCCACGTGTCTGTGTGGGCGGTCATCGTCGTCATTCTTCGTCGCCCCCGGACTCGGCGGCCTCCAGCACGTCCCATTCGGCCAGTTCCTCGGTGTCGTCGTCTTTGTTCTCCTGTTCGTCGCCCCCATCGTCCGCCTCAAGTTCCTCGATGTGTGCGACAAGTTCCGACCGGAAGTCTTCAAGCCGCTTCGCACCCGGGTGATGTTCTGGGGCCTCGTTGACGAGCCTGTCGAGAAAGTTGAGCTTTCCTCGGAAGGGCCCGGCGGGGAGGTCGTCTCTGGACATCGCCTTGCGCGTATTCTCGATCCATTCTTCTGCCGTGTCGACGAGGTATTCTTCGTCGTCCGCGAGGATACCATCATAGTCCTCGTTGTACCCCTCTGGGAGATTGTCAGCGTCCTCGGGTGGGTGTTCATCGAGCATATCCACCACATCGGCGAGGTAGTAGTGGATGTTCCTCGGTGCGCGCTTGTCCTTGTTATCTGCACCTGCCGCCTTGCGGACGACGATGGGGTCGCCCTCGCCGAGGTGCTTCTTCAGCTGCCACCGTACACCACCTTTCTTGCTGACGCCCTCGTAGCGGCAGATGGCCGCCAGAACGCGCTTCTTGTCGGGACGGTCACGCGGCCACGAGGCGAGATGGTCGGGATTGATCGCCGGCGCGTCAAACCGCCAGAGGATGTCGCGGATCTCGTCCGTGTCGAGCGGCGTGAATCGCTCCGAGAGCGGGTCGTACGTCGCTTTGTCGTCCAGCCTGTCGTAAGCGTCGTTGATGAGGACACGCACCGCTTGCGCGTCGCTGCCGATGTTCTCTGCCTCTTTGATCGCGTCGAGGCGCTCTTTCTCTTCGTCGCTGAGGTTCCTGCGAACCATCGTTGCACTCGCCTGTAATGTAGGAGAGCTGATAAGTGTTGGTCAACAATGCTCTTTCCTATATGCTGGAAAGGTGACTCCACCCTCACCACGTCGCTGAAACGGCCGAATCTCGCCGTGTCACGACCCGTCCAATCCTCCCCCACTCGATGTTGTACATCTATCCTCTCTTCTATATCGTGAAAAGGTGTGGACTGGTCGTGAAGGCCGGTCGAGAGAGACGCCGACGTCTCGTCCTTTGCCACATAAACCCCCCCTTACCACCCTCCCCAAACCCCCACCACACCCCGTCTACCTACTACTACTTACTAACCATAAGTATTATAATAAATATACAATAGGGGGTAGGGTGGTTGTTGGGGATGGCGTGAAGAGGAGGCGTGGTCTGGGGGCGTGTTGGGCGTGGTTCGACGAGTTCTCTCGACCAACCCACACCTTTCCACGATATAGAAGAAAAAATAGTTGTACACACAGGAATGGGGAGAATCTCAAACCCGTGAAAACGGACGTTTCAGCCGTTCCGGTGGTCTTCAGAGAACCAAGAGACACCTTTTCGTGTTATAGAAGAAAGAATAGTTGTACAAACAGTCCAGAGTCCGACAGCGACCGTGAGAGCGGCGTTCTTCTCCCACGTGACCCAACCGACAGTCTCGACCGTCGAGCGCGACGTGGTGACTGTCTCCCGCCCATACGTCCACATCCGCGACTTGACCGGTCACACGTGCCAGCGTGCAAAGGCGGGAAGTCCGCATCAGTCGTCGCGGAGAATAGCGTCAATGTCCACCGCGTCCGACTTGACGAGAATCTCCTTCACCGAGTCCAACGTCCGCTGCTGCCGTTCGACCCGTGATTCGAGTTCCTGCACGCGTTCTTCGAGACCCGCGACATACGCCTCGTTTCGCTTGACGCGTCCGTCGAGTTCGGTGACCTTGCCGGCGAGTTCGCGTGGTTCGCCGGGGCGAATCACGTCCACGCGTTCACGGCCTTCGTCCGTGATCCACGCAGTCAGCGGATCCGGAAGTGCGCCACGGTCACCGTCGGTCTGGAGCCGGCCAACGTCGACCCACGGTGTCTCGTCGAGGTCGTGGAGGGTGCGTCGGATGGTTCGTCGAGACACGTCCCCACGAACGAGGTCGTGGAAATCTCGCACGGTCAGGTTCTCGTTGTCGTACCGGTCGAGGAGAGTGACGATGGCGCGGGCAGTTCCCGTGAGTTTCGTCCCCTCAACCGTCGTTGAATCGATGTCGTTCACGTCTTTCATCGTGTCTAGTTCTTGACACCGAAGGGGCATAAGCGGACATCCGTCCCGGATGTTGTCCCGGACGGTGTCCCGGCTCGCGACAATAAACACCGGCCAGACCGGGGTTCTCCCGGGCCGTGTGGCCCACCGCGACCGGGGAGAGGAGGGTTCCATCTCCACCACGAGGTTCCCTCTCCTCTCTACCGCCGGCGACGACTGGGGTTCAGGTTCCTCGTCGAACATCTCGATGGCGGTGTGTCTCCGTGCAGGCTGGGTTCCTCGTCTTCGCGCGGTGATCCGCCGAAGTTCATCGGAACCAAGGGGGTAGGGTTCCCGTGCCTCGTCGGGGGGGCTGGGTTCCCGTTTTCATTCAAGACTCGGTGTGGGGGTGGTACCGAGTCAGCTCCTCTCGGCGACGTTCTCGGGGGTTTACATTCACGACGTGGTGTGTCCACCGGCGTCGCCGCCGGCGAGATTTACATCGGAAGTGAGGGGCGGGGGGGACACACCACTTTTTCAAGTCCGGATCGCCCGACGGCGCGGCGTTTTCATCGGAAGTCGAGGGGGTGGGATTCCCGGGTTCTCGACGCGAAGCAAGGGGGTTCACCCCACCCACCTAAGTCTTAGGCTTTATAAGGGGAACGACTATCTGGGCGGCTGAGAACCGTCCCCTATGCCATCTGAATTCGACGCGAACGACCGACACACGCACGCCTACACCCGTCTGCTTCGCGGCTGGATTTCGTGTCCTGAGTGTGGGAGTACGGCGGTTCGTGTGGATCCACATCCGCCGCTGGCGGTCATCTGCGACGACTGCCAGCACGCGTGCTACGACCGGAGCGAGGACACGGAGGTGTACGAGCGTGGATGATGTGTAGAACGGGGCGTTGACGCCTGAAACTCCCGCAAGAAGGCTTTTGACTGATCCGTGCGACAACGAACGTGGGCCGGGAAGGCCCGGTGGACTTGGGGGAGTCATCCCACACTGGGGTGCCAACCCCTTTTCTGGTACGATTATGACTGACGAAGACTGGAATCGACGACGAGAAGCGGCGGAGGCGGCGGTTGACCTGCGCGATGTGATGGTGGAGATCCTCTCCGCCCCCGGCGAAGGCGACGACGACGCTACCGAGGCCAAACGGCACGCTGCGGTGGCGTTGGACGGGATCGAGGCCGCCGAGGAGGCCTTGCGGTTGTGGCGCGACATCGACGAGGAGGCGGTCGAGCTGCTTGGCGAGGAACCGTTCGAAGTCAGCGAGGAGTAGGGTCAGTCGATCACGTCGATGTGGGTGACGACCCATTCGCGTTCGCACGTGTGACAGTAGTACAGACGGGATGGGTTGATCTCGCCACGCGTTCCGATGAACTCCATCTCGTTGAGGCACAGGCTGCACCCCGGTCGGGACTTCTCCACGGCGGCGTAGCCGCATTCGGGGCAGTAGTCGTAATATTCGGCGAACCACGAGTCGCAGTTCCCGCACTGGTGGGTTGGTTCGTCCACAGGAAGGAGACGGGTGGGATTCGAACCCACGCAGGGCGTGTTATCCCGAATCTCGCGGGAGCCTCTTTTTGCCCTATGATAGGGGTACAGGCCTTTCCAGACTCGGCCACCGTCCCGAAAGCGGATTGGCCGGGTAGGGTAGTACCATACCACGTGACCACCGCGAGGGCCACGTGGCCACGGCAGAGGCGGGTGAGGCCTCACCCGTGACCCGGCTTTGGTCGGTGACGCCGGTATCGTCGGCGCTTCCGTACCAGATGGATCCGGGTTGCTGTGGTAAAAACGGCTCCCCGAAGGGGGGTCAGTCCCAGCCGGCGGAGACCATCTCGTCGCGGATCTGCTCGTCGGTGGGGCGTGTGAGATAGGGCGTCAACGCGTCAAGACTGCTCCATCCGCCAACTGTCATCACCACGTGGGGGTTGATGTCCTGACGGACGAGGAGGGTCTGTGCGTAGTAGCGGCGGAGGTCGTGCGACGACAGCCGCGACCAGTCAGGGTTCCCGGTCTTCTCTGCGAGTTCGTCGCCGAGTTCGCCGACCATCTGGCGCACGCGTCGTTGCTTGACGCCGAGTAGGGGTTCGTCGTCCTTGGCGTCGAGTTCGAACCGGATACGGAGCAGCTCCCGCTCGGCGTCGGACGGAACCCACGCGTCTCGTGCCTTGCCACCAGTTCCCGTCGTGTCTTTCCCCGACTCCTCGGGCACGCGAAGACGATAGTGGCCATCTTCGTCGCGGAGGTGGTCGTACCGCATCGCTGCGATTTCGCCGGCACGGAGGCCGACCCGTCCACCGAGAAGGGTGGTTGCGTAGTGCTTTGGACTTCGTTCCTTGGCGTGTTCGGCGAGGTGGTCGAGTTCGTCAGATGTGAGCCAGACCTTCCATTCGTTCTCTGCGGACGTGCTTTCAATCTGCATTGCTGCCGGATATCAGAGTTTCCGGCACTTATGCTCGACTCGACAGGGGGCAAACGGGGCTGCTGTCCATCCGAGGTGTCCGAAAACCGGCGTCTCGGCGGGTTCGGTTCTCTGGAACTGCCGATAATTGGGACAAGTCGGCAGCCGGTCTCCTCGCTGACGACCCACCCCCTTCGGTTCCGATGAACCGTAGATCCCTAAGTACCAAGTAGAGGCCCCAAGGTGCCCAGACAGTGCGCTTATCCGATCGACGGCCCAAGGTGTAGGTGGATGGCAAGAAAGCCCTCCCGAAACCGAAGACAGGCAGACAAGAAGCTACTCGCGGCCCACAAACAAGTCCTCGCGTTGTGGAGCGAGCGCACCCTGAAGGAACTCGACCCGCTCGTGATTCACGACCCGTTCGGCAAGCCGGAGACGCTCGGTGACCTCGAAGAGGAGTTCTACGAGGCCCGCCGACGGGAACTGGAGCGCGTCCATCTGGAACCCATCAGTTGGATTGCAACGAGTGAGTTCCGCACAAACGTCCCCGACGACTGGGAAGCGATAGTCGTCTCACGCGGCGAATAGGCCGCCCTTCTCCCCGTTTTTCATCGGAAGTTGAGGGGGTGTCACTCGGTCTCGACGTGCAGCACCTCGTCACAGCGAGGGTCGACCGCGACCTCGCACCCGCAGGCCGCGCAGTCGCGCAGTTCGCCATCATCGTCGACTCCTGTGTACACGACCCGACGGCCACCACGTCGTTCACACGTCGCTTTGACGACGCTCACGACTCCATCACCTCGTCGAGCGGTTCGAGGTCTTTCCACCGCTCTCGTCGTTCGTCGAACGACTTCTCGGGGTGCGTGAACGCCTCACGCTCACCCACCGAGATGATGTGCCGCGCTCCACAGTGGGGGCACCAGTCGTGCTGTAGGTCTTGTTCGATGTTCCATTCGACTTCATTTTCGCACGCGTCGCACGTGTCGTTGATCGTCACCATACAGGTTCGATGTCAACAGCTACACAAAAGGGCCCGCGTCGGGCTGCTCACTCGTCTACCCATCGCCTGCTCGACACCCCCTCCGGTTCCGATGAATGGTGGAACCCTAAGTATCAAGTATGGCCCGTAGAGGTCGTGAGGTGCCCATTCAGTGCCCTTTTCTGAGTGCCACCCCTACACCGAGGTGGATGGCAAGAAAGCCCTCCCGAAACCGAAGACAGGCAGACAAGAAGCTACTCGCGGCCCACAAGCAAGTGTGTGCGGTGTGGGACGAACGCACGCTGAAGGAACTAGACCCACTCGTGGTTCACTGTCCGCTCTACAGACCCGAGGCACCCAGTGACCTCGAAGAGGAGTTCTACGAGACCCGCAGGCGAGAACTCGACGCGCCCGGCGCGGAGCGTGAGATTCTCCACGAAGCGCGTCGCACTCGCAGAGAGATGGTGGCGGAGTTAGACGCGTCCTCGGGGCAGCGAAACCGGCACTGGCGGGAATTCGTTCCGAAGGCACCGCGGCGCTAACCCCTACAGAAGGAATCTGTGGGCTGCTCACGCACCTAACCACGTGATGTCCAGCCCATCATCGTCGACGATGGCCACCACGCGTCCTTCGACCCACTCCTCTCGGACGGGGCCATGGCGACCTGCGGCTTGGTCAATCCGGGGATTGTTGTCGCCCTTCGTGATCCACCCGGCGTTCGGCGCGGGGCAGTTGGCTAGTTCCTCGCAACCCGTCGCGTCGCCGAGGAACTGTGGGTCGGCGCGGTCGTACCAGTTCTCGCCGGCCTCAACGTGGAACAGGACTCGGAGACCCGTCCGGGGCGCGTCTGGTGCGTCGTAGATGACCACGTCACCACGGGAGATGTCGCCGAACCCTTCGTCGTGGACGAGTCGGTCTCCACCGTCGATGAGCGGCTGCATACTGCCGGTCGGGGCCGCGACACCCACAGGGAGTACGAGAGCAAGGAGTTGCATTCCGACGAACGCGTGGGGTGCGAACCAGCCGAGGAAGTCGTACAACGAGACGAAGCCGACGCCGGCGGCGACGGCCTGCAGGGTTCGGTCACTGATCATCGTTCTCGGAGAGAAGGCCGCCAGCAACTTCGAATCCGGCGAGTACCGCGATGGTGCTTGCTACGCCGGCAACGAGGAACAGTGGGGCTGGTAGGAGCGACTGTAAACCGAGTATGACGGCAGCCCAGACGAGGGACACTGGCGGGACTACGACGGTCACCCACACCAAGACCCGAATCATCGATCCATCACCCGCTCTTCGGCGGTCTCTTCGTGTTCCTCGTCAGCGAACTCGTCGTCAACTCTCTCCTCGAACTCGACCTCGTCGATCTCGCCGCGGATGTACGCTTCGCGGGCCTCGTCGAACGGATCATCATCGTCGGACTCGTCGGCCAGCACGGGCGTCACGTCCCACTGACGCTTCCACCCGGGTTTCTGCCGTTCGCGGATTCGGGTGATCTGCTCGTACTCGCCAGCTGCTAACGCGGCCATCGCAACTGCAGCCAATGTGATGGTCGCGATCTGGATTGTGGTTGCCCCACCGCTAGGTAGCACGGTTGCAGCACCGCTTACCAGCGCGAAGAAGCCACTCTGAATCAGGTGGTACCAATGTGGTTCTTCCGATGGTGAGGCTGGTGTTTCTGGCGGTTCGCAGTCCTTACACGTCGGGTAGTGGAGCGTGTGCCCACCACCCCTGAATCTATCCCGTATTGCGGCGACCGAGAATCTGTTGACGTAACCGCTCTCGACCGGGTTCCTGACGTGGTAGGTCTCGACCTCGTACCCGTCTCGGAGATCCGTGCCACACTCGCTGCACGTCGTCGGGATAATTCGGTCACTCACAGTCACCACCCGCCTGAGTCGACGGTATGCGCCCGCGAGTCGTTCGCGTACAGACGGGGTGCCTGCGAGGCGTGGGCACCACGAGTTGTGCTGACCGTTCCGAAGCCGACCGCACCACGGACACGTCATTCACCCCCACCACCCGCGAAGTCTCGCGCTACCCTGATCTGCTGCTGGTACACCAGCTCCAACCGGTCACGACCCGCAAGGTCGACGTCAACACCAGCCACCGCGATGGCGATGGCGGACATCTCGTGGGGTTCGATGGGGTCTTCCCCGGGGGTGGCAGCGGCGACGAGTTGGGACGCGTAGATCCGTTTCAGGGCCGTCTAGTCACGGATGTCCGACTGGGCGTGGTCACGGACGGCGGCGACGAACTCAGAGGGTTTGAGGGGTCTCTCGCCGCTCATCGGGGATCACCGCCGTGTTCGACGAGTTCGTACAGTCCGACGTTCACTTTCTCGACCCGACCATCGAGTCGGAGTTCGCGGAGGTGGTGCTGGGCGGCGTGTTTGCTGGGGAGGGATGTTTGATCTACGATGTGCTTCGGGGTCGCGCGTCCTTCACGAAGGACGGAAACGACCTCGCTTTGCTTGGGGGACAGGGCGTTCTCGTTTGCCATTCTATCCACTTACTGATACGTTGTAGTGCCACTTAGTCGTCTCGCCCGTGAGGGTGCGCAAACGTGTTATTGGGGCCTGAAAAGTGTGTTGACTGGCCACCTCGGAAACCCCCTATACGTCGTAGCCCGTCGAGGGAGAGGTTTATATGTAGGACTACCTGACATACAGATGACGACGATGATGACGACGCAAGACGGAGGTGATGACGGGGGACAGACCACGAGATAGCCGCGATACACACAGCACCACAATGACCGACGAAGAACTCAACGGCGACGAACAGGACAAGAACAAAGACGACGAGAAGTCCAAAGGCGGAATCGGTGCGGAACTCCTCGACCCCGGCGACGTGGACAGGTGCTCCCACCCGTACACCCGCGAAAACCCACTCTGGTGGGCTGACCTTGACGACTCCGGCGACCCCCGCGAGTACATCGCCGAACTCGCGCGGTCAATCCGCGAGCGGAACAACGACCCCGAGATGGTGGCTCGTCGCGTGTCCATCATCCTCGGCGTCGGGTACCACGTAGACGAGTACACCGCCGGCGTTCCCCCGAGGAATGCGTGTCAAATCCGAGATGGAATAATCGAACTGCCTGACGGGTACGACGACATCCGCGTCAAGCTCGGGGGCGTGCAGCTCTAACGCACCCGACCAACCCTCCTCGTTCGCCAACGGTCGAAACGCCCACACGGGCGTCGGCACGTGATTGGCCCCCGTGCCCTGACGAGACCGGCCAAACCTCCAGAAATGAGAGAATTCAGAACCACCGACGAGGGCGAACTCGTCGGCCCGCAAATGCACAGCGCACTCGAAAAACTCGATAACGGCGCGTACGCGTCGATGAACCAACTCGCAATCGCCGTCGGGCCGAACGGTAGCCAAGACTACGGTTACCGTGTCGTCCACCGCGTCCTCCGCAAAGGTTTCGCGGAACTCGACCCTGACCACGAGAAGGCGACGCCGAACGGCAAAGGCGCGGTCGTGCTGACGACGAAAGGCGAAGCATACCTCGACGAAGAGGGTGATTCCGATGAGTGACACCACCCACCCACCGACGTGGGAAGAGGGGGTCGTCGAGGAGACGTGCCACCCATCACACGCCCGCGAAGAGTGGGTCGCTTACATCGACGATGTGTACGCCGCCATCGCCGAGAACATCAACATCGAGGAGATGATCGCCAGCGACGAGGCGGAGGTCATTGTCCAGCCTGAGGCGGTCGTCGTGGTGGCACGCAACGACCCAATCTGGTACGACGACGTGGTTGGCGCCGTGTCGTGGGAGATGGACTACGACGAGGCGTACGCCGTGGTGGACGCGGCCTACACCGCAATCACGATGGACGCGTGTTCCCGTGTTGGTGGGGACGAGAAGTACCCGTTCGGATGGTCGAACGCGTTCGCCCTCTCGCACGAGGACGTCGACCTCTAGTTCCAGAACCAACCCCCGTTCCCATAGAACGGCCGAAACGCGGCACCGAGCCGCGTCGCGCCCACACTGGCCCGTGGGTGCCTGACGATGACCGTGGCCCGACGACGACTGGAGAACAGGCCAACGACTACCAATGTCAAGCAAGCACCCATCCACATCGACGACAGACGACAAACCAACCGTTCCCCACTGGACGCACGACTACGAACTAGTCCGGATCGGTGGTGACGACGCGGAGATCGTCGAGCTGATCTCGGGCGCGAGAGCGCAGTCCTACACCGAGAACCGAACGCGAGAGGTCATCCACGATCCTTCCCACCGAGACGCCCGAGACACGTTCAGTGTGGGCGACCGTGCCGAGGTGGCCGTCGCTCTCGCACTCAACCGGAATCCACTCGAAGCCCTTGATCTTCGGAAGAGCGAGACCGGAGATGATGGTTCCGACCTCACCCTCGGATGTGGTGCAGCGGTGGACGTGAAGGGTCACGAGAACCTTCCCATCGGTGACCCACCGAAGCTCCTCGTTGAGGAAGAGAAGGTGGAGCGAGGCGACGCTGACGTGTACGTACTCGCCCAAGTCTGGGACTCGGAATGGGCGGTCGTCCACGGCTGGACGATTCGCAAGGAACTGATGTGGCTCGGTCACGTTGAGCGTGAATGGTGGAACGAGGACAACTGGGAACTCGACGCCGAGAAACTCCGTTCCGTTGACCGACTTCGAAACTGGGACTTCTAACCGGAACCATACCCTCGCGGGCGTGCAACTTTTGTTTTCTAACCGACAAGTAGAGAACGCCGTCGTGCGACTATGCGGCGGTCGTGTTGCGTATCGCGTTCAGAAGACACCAATGCGCCATTGCAGACGGGTTCCACTCCCCGTCACCTTCGTCGCTCTGTACCCAAGAAAGAGGTTGGTTAGTCGTCAGTCCGCCGGTTCGAGGTCTTCATCGTCCACGTCTCCACCGTCTTCTGCTGCACCCTGAAGGGCTTCCTTACTCTCCTCAGCACCGCGTTTGAACTCACCGAGAGCCTGACCACTGGCCCGGGCGAGTTCGGGGATCTTGTTCGCGCCAAATAACAGCACTGCGATGAGCAACACGACCAGCAGCTCGACGCCGCCGGGAATTCCAATCTGTGCGATCGTTGGGTCAATCACGTGCGTATGTCAGTTCTGGAACAAGAAAAGCCGCGGGTGCGAACGGGTTCACATCATCTCCTCGAACTCTTCCGCGAACTCATCTGGGATGTCGAATGGGGTAGGTGATTGACTCTGGGCAAGTTCGAACTGCAAATCCATCTCGTCTAGAGCCATCGGAATCGCACTCACGACCGACATAATCTCACTTTCATCGGTGCTGTCTATTCGGAGAACCGAGTGAACAGTTTGCGCACCAGACACCTCCATAGTACCCAAATATTCCACTTCCGGGAACGCGGTTTTCGCAGGGTCGAACAGCTCTTCAATAGCGTCCCACACCTCCTCGTCAAGAGACGCGTTCATCTCCACCTTGACCTCGACACTACTGTTGATCCCTCGCCCCAAGTACCACTTCAGCTTGGCCACCCGCGACAGCTCGTAAATACGGATCTCGTCGACTGTGGCCGCAACCCTTCCGACTGTGTTTCCACGGCCCTTCATCCGCTCACGTAGCCGGTTCTCGAGTTCTACACGTGTGTCTCGAAACGAGAGCCAGTTCTGCCAGATGATGACGAACGTCCCCATCGCACCTGCGAAAAGAACCAACTCGTACGGTGTCATACCTCATCGTTACTGTCAGGATGTATGGCCGTTGTGTTCCACACCCCCTCCCCCCTCTGTGGGGGTCAAGGCGCGAGCGCGTCGCCCACGTGCGTGTGCTCGCGAAGGGTGGTCAATCCTCGTCGACGAGGTGGCGGTGGTTGTAGCAGTACCTCGACGCGTCGGGTGGATATTCCGCATCGGCTGGGCACGGGTTGCCGGCGTTCGTCTCGGCCTCGCACATCGGAGCCTCGTCGGCCTCGTCGCCGACGACGTCTTCACCGTCTTCCACGTCGAACTCGAAGTCCGCAGTGTCCATCGTGTCCCACTCGACGTTCGTGCGTGGGATCCCGTCGAGGCGCATACACACGTCTGCGACGCGGATCTCCTCGTTCTCTTCTTTCAGGCCGGTGCCGACGGTCGCCTTCTTCTTCGAGTCCTTGCGACAGACGAGGAGTTGTCGGCGAACGTCTCGCGGCACGTCGCGGCCCGTGTGGCCGATCAGGATGATGTTCCCCTCGTACTTGCGGATCAGCTTCAGAAGCTTCGAGAGAACCTTTCCCTCGTTCATATCGGCAAATTGCAAGACCTGAGCCGCCTCGTCGAGGATGAACAGCTTGCGACCGTTCGTGGTCTTCAGCCAGTGTTCGACTTCAGACCACTTCTGGAACGTCTGGAACTCGTCCTCGGTCGCGTTCGACGCGATGGAGGGGTCGGGGTAGACACGCCGGCCGATTTCCGCACCGAGGAAGTACGCGAAGTCCGACTTTCCCACGCCAACCGGGCCTTCCGGTGGTGTCGGGGCGTAGACGTACAGCGCGAACGCTGGATAGTCCCGCCAGAGGCTCTCGAGTTCCTCAATGGTGCGGTACCCTTCGAGACCGGAACGGTTCTTGCTGAGGCCCGTGAGGTGGTTGAGCGTGGGCGTGTGGCCACGGACGACACCCTCGCGGATGTTCTCCGAGACCTCTTTCTCCAAGATCCGCTGGTAACGCTCGTCGTCCGCTCCATCGGGCGAGTGTCGTTTGATCCGTAGGAGGATGTCGTGGGCGTCAGAGCCAACGAGACCCGCCTCACGAAGCGCAGGGAGGCCTACGTCAGCCTCGTCAAGGAGTTCTCGGGCTTCGCCGAAGACATAGTCACTCATCGCTCTCACCGCCGTGTTCGGCATTCTCGTCGCCTGTGTCGAGCCGTTCAAAGTCAGATGGGTCGGCGCCCGGGTTGTCTCGGAGGATCTCACGAGCCGCCTGTTCCTGCGGTGTCAGGTCATCCTGACGGACGTTCTGACGGACTTCCTGTACGCGCTGGTCAACAGGCCCGAACACAACCTCGGCGTCGTGTTCTCCCTTCTCTTCCAACTCACGCGTCTCGTTGGAGTAGTAGTCCGCCGCCATCTCGTCGCGGATCTCGGGGAGAGACTTGACCACCTCGGCGTACTCGAACGTCTTGTCGCGGAAGTGGCCACGTTGTCGCCAGATGGCGTCGGTGAACGTCTCGACCTCCACATCGGTCAGTTCTCCGATCTTGGATCGGGCGGGGGCCTGCTCAATGACAGCGACTTCCTCTTCGTCGTCCCAGTCGAGTTCGCGCACCACGTGATTCTTCGAGCCTTCCATCAGGTACGCACCGCTGGTGGCCATCGACTCGTTCCGGCGGTTCTCCCACCCGTCTCGTGGGACGAACCACGTCTGGAAGGTCTCGCGCTCGGAGTCGGCCACGGCGACCTCCTCGTACTCGGGTGGGGTCGAGAAGATATCTGCGAGCTTCATCCCGCCAATGTACCCGATGACGCCGGCGATAGTTGCCCCAATGAGAACGTCGATGAGCACCGGAGGCACCGTGAGTTCGCCACTCATCACACCGGCGGTGAGACCACCGAGGACGAGAGCGGTAACTGCCGACGAAGGGACTGCTTGCTTGAGGCGGTTCAGAGGGTCTTGAGTGTCGTCCTGTTCTTCTTCCATTTCACTTGCGCCGCCAGACCTCGTGGGCCTTGACGGGTTCTTCGAGTTCTTTGGTTCTAGATCTGTACGCGACGAGTCCGGTCACTGCGACGCCACCAATCGCGCCAAGAATCAGTGCCGGCGTGGGTTCGATGGTCGAGAGAACGTCTCCACCACCCGTACCCTCCCCCTCGATGACAACCGGCTGCCCATCGACGGAGATCTGGGTGATCTGACCGGCAGGGCCGTCCGTCGCGGGGTAGCGCGTCGTCACCTCACCCGTGCGCAGGATTGCGTCCGTCTGTACGGCGGGTGTCCTGACACCGGGTTCTCCCCGGACGGTACCACCCACGTCGGCGTACTGCACGCTCACGGGCGCAGCGTCCGGAGATATCCACCACGTCACCGCTACCTCGTCGTCGCCGACGAACTGGTAGTCGACAATGTAGACGCCGTCGTCGATCTCTGCGAGGTACTTGTCGGGGGCGCCCTCGGCGGTCGCGGTCGTGTTCGCCGAGGAATCCGAATCGGTCTCGTCGCTCTGTGCGGCCACGATACCGATACCACCGAGGGAGACGGTGGCGACGAATGCGGCCAGCAGCAGCGCGAACGCGCGATTCATACTATCACTCCAAGCACGTCCGTGAGGAGGCTCGGATCTAGATACTGGTTGAACAGGTCGTTCAGAATCGCGGCCACGTCAATCACGCCGTAGCGGTCAGCGAGATAGACGGCACTCGCAAGGCCGATGAGCGGAACTGCGAAGTCACTCACGAAGCCTACGATGGCCTTTGCAATTGGGTACAGTAGCGGAATCACCACTACCTGAATGTCAACGCCCAAATAGGAAAAGCCGCACGCGACGCCGGGTCTACTGGTCTTCCGACAGGTAGTACGCGATGGCGGCGAGGATGAACCCACCGGGAACCCACATCGGAATGTTCCCATCGGCGAATACATCGCCAACGAGTCCCCCGCTGGACTGCGCGTTCTCGTACTTCTCGATGAGTTCCTCCTGCCTCGTCCGCATTTCGATCCACTGCTCCACCGTGATGTAGTTAGTGTCGTTTTGCGGCGTAGTTGGTGTATCTACTGTCGCCGAATCCTTGGACTCTCCCGTCGAAGTGTCGGTGAAAGAGTCAATCGTGAACGAGTCGCGGAGTTGGACGGTCTCAAACTGCGTCTCGTCCGTCGGGGATCGGTACTCCACCGACTCGATGTTCGCGATGGTTGTCTCCAGCTGACTCGAAAGGTCGACCGTCCATCGCTGCTGACTGTCCACCTTTGAGAAGTCGCTGGCAAGAACCGTGGCAGTTTCGTCCGCGGTCGTGTGAACGACGTACTCGTGCCCGTCGTACGGTTCGCTCGTGAACGCGATCACTCCACCGTCGACACCTTTCACGTCGTCGTACGCGTCCCAAGTCCCGCTCGACTCGGAAACATCGTACGTGATGTAGTAGTCCTCGCTCGCGGTCGAAGGGTCGATAGTGTCTCCAGCGGTCAGGGTCGTGCCAGATGTGACGTGCAACTGTCCGCTCAGTGTCGCACCCACGGAAGGCACGGTGATTGTCGCTTCCCGCTTGAGGTCAGTGGGGATGTTGAGCGCGCGAAGATCTGCGACGGCTTGGTCGAAGGAATCCTCTTCACTCGCGGTCAGTTCAGCGAGTTCGCGCGGCGTAAGCAGATCCGCGGTGTCGAGATCGCCTGACTGAACATCCCCGTAGATGTTGCTGACCCACGTCAGAAGCCCGTCACGGGCGTTCGTGAACGCGGTTTCAACCTTCGTGAGGATACTGTTCCAGTCGTTGTAACTGAGGTAGTATCCTACATTCTCCCCGGTACCGTGCAATCCCTGCACTGAGACGGCAGCATTTGTCTCTGACGTAGTCTGCGCGTCATTGAGGTTATGCGGCGTCCACGACAGTTCGTTCGCACTCTCCTGTATCTCCTTGACGGTGATCGACGTTCCCGCTCCATTCGTAGTGTACGTCACGTCATTGACTGCCCCGAGAGTGTCCTGATTGATAAGCGCCCCATTGTCGCTATCGATTTTCCCAGTCTGGATGTAACTGGCATTAACCGAGCTGTGATCTGCTGCTGCTTGTGCCAACCCTTGGAACTCGAGGACAGACTCATTCCACGTCGAGAGTAGATTTCCGATGACGGTGTCCTCGTATGCGTTCACTGCAGCTGTTGCCGCGTCCTTGATCGACTGCTCACTCTCGCCGTTGTTCAGCGACTCAATGGCAGCAATCTTCCCATCCGCGTATGCGGAGTGGGTGAGGCCGCTCTCGACGAGGTTCTGATTGTCCACGAACGTGGATGCGTTCGTCGACTCTCGCGTACGAACCGTCGAGTCAATGTCTTCGCGGAGGGCGTCCGCCGAGAGTCCGGTGTCAGTAGTTTGGGCGGGGTCTGCCGTCTGCTCGCGTAACATCCATCCGACTGCGGCGCCACCACCAGCAACGGCGACAGCCGCGCCGGCAACCACTACTGGAGCGATTGCCTCGGACTCTTGCACAGGGCTGTAGCCCATCTGGGTCGCGGTGCCACCAGCGACGGTGACACCAACACCCTTCAGGAACGTCCTGCGGTCGATGTCGGGGCCAATTGCTTCGCGGTTCTGTTCCTCGGCGTTCTCGTCACTGCAAGCGTCTGCGTCTTCGATTCCGTTCTGGAGGTTTGCGTCAGTCATTGTTGGAGGGCAAAGGGGTGAGGGTCGTCAGTAGTGCGCGACGAGTGCGTACGCACCGACGAAGAGGAGCGCGGCGAACGTCGCGACGAACGTGTTGGACGTGACGAGGTCGTTCAGCGCAGGAACAAACTCGTGGAGACCCATCAGCACGGGGGCCGCAAGGACGAGGAGACGTTTGAGATCTGCGTCATCTCCACGGCTGGAGAAGTCGTCGAGCGATCGTCCGTTCGTGATCCACGCAACCGCGATTGATACGATGTACAGCACAGCGGCAATGGAAACACCAATGTCCGTCGAGACTGCCGACGCGAGATCGTGTCCATAGAGCGTCACGCTACCGATCTCGGTAGCAACTACTGCACCGACCGCAGCCAACGGGAAGCCAGCTGCGTCGTTGATCGAAACCGATTCGGGTAGGTCGAATACCGTCATCTACACACATACGTACTCTGTCAAGTCTGAAAAGTGACACGCTCTCGGGGGTTGGCAGCCTCTCGTGTGAACATTCAAGGCCGATGTTGCTCTTCGGTAGAAGTGCGTCCCGCACACGGTGGATGGGACACCACCGTCGCAAGGGAGAGGGACGCGTCACGGTTGGTCGGGGTCTCGGGAGGACTCCACTCTACGGATTCACCACCCCCTTCGGTTCCGATGAAAAACCGCCAGACATCAGTGCCGACAGACACCTGACTTCGGGTTATTCGACGGTGGGGAGACACCCTTTTCGAAATGAAATCGGGAGTAGCGAGACCCCACACCGGATCTTGAATGAAAACACGTATCGGATTCAAAAAATCGCCCGACGGGAGGGATGTGGACGTCACTCCGAGTCGAATCAACGCCGCGAGTACCACTGAGAATATCCTGAACCCCAAGCTATCTTGCGGTTAGTATCGAACCCAAAGTAGTTGCGGGCAGATATGGGCCGGCTCAGATTCGAACTGAGGTTACGGCCACCCGAAGGCCGAAGGATACCAAGCTACCCCACCGGCCCGCATTCTGAGGCAAGCCACCGTCGCGTTTAACAGTTGTGATTATCGTGCACCGTCAGATGCAATGACACACGGCTATCGCCGCTCAGTACTGCGAATACCCCACAGTATCGAGGTAGTTGTGTGCGACCGTAATCGAGTGGTCGGCGTGGATGATTTCCGGTCCGAGCCGGACCCGCTCGTCAGCCGCATCGGCCAGCAGGTCGGCCTCCTCGTCGGTGAAATCATTGTGGTCCGAGAGAACGAACAGCGGATTTTCGGGTGGTTCGACCTCAACCACGGCGTCGCCGTCTTCGTGGAGTTCGACGACGGTCGCGTCGCGGGCGGCGTCTTCGAGCGTCGCCTCGAAGCCCATCCGCCGGATGGAGACACCGGGCGACGACTCGGCGGGCATGTGTCCGATGGCTTCGTCGCGTTTTTCCAGCGCGTTGCGAACCAGCGCGGCGGTCGAGCGTTCGTCTGGGTTGAGTCGCCGCAACTCCGAGCCTTCGAAGCGGACGGTGTACTCGTCGCCGAGGACGAGATGGACGCGAACGTCCTTGCGGATATCATGTGAGAGGAAAAACGCGGAGTTGACACAGCGACAAAGTACGTCGAGGCGGCCGGCACCGCCCGCGATGTCGTCGAGCGAGAAGTCGGGCGTCGTCGGCGCGTCGTGGCCGAGGACGATGAAGTGGCGCATAGAGAGACTCGTGCGGAGAGGGTCTTAGGGCTGTTTACTCACTGTGTGGGTGAATGGAGTGGCAGTAAGGTAAACAACTTCAGACAGTGTTAAAATCTCCACCAAAATGACAGGGAAAAATATATTCATCCCCACAATCATATTCAGGATGCAGATGCGACCAGATAAGACACAGACCCGGCGTTCCGTACTGAAAGCTGGCCTCGCTACCGCCACTGCAGGGTTCTTAAGTGTCGGGAGCGTAACTGCATCTAGTTCAGAAGGTCCGATTAGTGCCGAAGAAGCAGGTGTTAAAAAAGAGATCAATAGACGATTGAACGAAGGTAAGACACTAGAAGTACTCAAACTCCTAGAAAAGTACGGCGTTGATTACACTGCCACGTATAATTCACTCGGGGGGAGTGAGCGGGATGACGCGATTAGTGCCCTCTCGTCAAGCAGAACAGATGAGGATTCCTCCGGAGATGTCTCCACGGAGGATTTCTTTACGAAGAGCGATTCGAACGTAACCGTCTACGCGTTCAATCTGTCAGGAGACCTCTATCGTGCTCGGATCGATTTCACCGTAAAGGCGTTTGATGACGCTATCGACCCGGATATGCCCAGTACGAAAGACCTGATAGCACTTGGATACAGCCAACCGAACGAGGCAATGGGTGATTCGCTTGACTACGGTATGGACAACTTTAATGATAGTATTCTTTCAGTCCAGGAAAAGCCCGTTATCGACGGGCCTGGTGCAGTAATTAGCTTATCAGATGGACAGACAAAGACGAGTCAGAACACGTATCGAGGCTATCTCGCCTACGACCTCGACAAAGACAGTTCAGACGAAGAAACAATTGCAGGAGAATATGTTCACACATGGAGTGCAGGGAATATCGGCTCAGGACCCACATCCAGCTATAGCTGGAGTGGTCTGAGTATCGATGTTGACCCTGGACATCTAAATGATAAGTGGGAACTCTCCGGGAGTGACCGTTTCTAAAAGAGAACGGAAAGAGTAAAATTTCGTTGTCCAATATTTTCCCGAAGATAGTAGAATTCCGCAGTTACGCTATTTTTGTGCATACTGAATCACTCAACTGACTCATCCTAACGTGAGGTATGAATCATATAGACATACAACATAAGACATAACAGTATAAATATACAACACCTCAAATATGTCAGTCAAAAAGTCCCAATCATCCCTTCGAGAAGTCGGCTACAGACTGCCCATACTTCTCCTTGGCGCAGTTTGGGGCGCTGTTCCAGCACTCAGTTATAGCTTCAACGAGCTTCCTGGTTCACATGAGTCATTAATAATTGGCCTACTCCTGACACTTTTACTCGGGATCCTCTATGAACTGGACAGCCGTCAACTCAACCAGGTCGGTGAGGGCGTTCCGATGCCATGGGCCTACGCACTCGTTGCTCCGCTCTCGTTTGTCGTCTGGTGGTTCTTTGCGTCTATTCTCGCGTGGATTCCAGGTGTCTCGTTATTCGGTGTCTTCGTCGGACCACCGGTGTCAGCAGTGCTGTACGTCTGGCAGCGCGGCCGTGTCGCAACCGTCGCCGAACCACCGTCAGAGTCGTAGGGGCAGAGAACACGAAAGTCACTCCGTCAGCCCGTACCCGCGGCGGAACAGGACGATGTTGACCGCGACGACGGCGAGCGTCAAGAGTGAGAGGACGGCGAGCGAGATGTTCGGGTTGACCTCACTCACACCCAAAAAGCCGTATCGGACGCCGTTGACCATGTAGACCATCGGATTGGCGAGCGATGCCTGCCGGAAGATACCGGGAATCTCGTTGAGCGAGTAGAAGACGCCGCCGAAAAAGACGAGCGGTCGGAGGATGAACTGGTTCATCATCGTCAGGTCGTCGAAGTCGTCGGCCCAGAGACCGCCGATGACGCCGAACCCGGCGAAAAGCAAGGTAATAACGAGCATGAAGGCGACCAGATAGAAGGGGTGGGCGACGCCGACGGTGGTGAAGACCATCCCGATGATGGCGACGAGCACGCCGACGAGAACCCCACGCATCGCACTGGAGAGAACGTACGCGCCGACCATCGACGTGTAGGAGAGCGGCGACGTGAGCGCCTCCTCGATGTAGCGGTTCCAGCGGCCGTGGAAGATGGAAAACGACGCGTTCTCGAAGGCGTTCGAGACCGCGCCGAGGACGATGAGTCCGGGGAGGATGAAGAGGATGTACGGGACGCCCGCGATTTCGTTGATGCGTTCGCCGAGGATGACGCCGAAGACCGAAAAGTACAGCACGTTCGTGATAAACGGCGGGACGAACGTGTTGCGCGGGCGGCGGACGAATCGGAGGATTTCGCGGCGAAGCAGGGCGTAAAAGCCGGTCGCGTCGAAGCTCGTGAGGCTCATTGCTGGACCTCCGCGGTGGCGCGGTCTTCGCCCTGTCGCGTCATCTCGACGAAGACCTCTTCGAGTGACGTGCGCGAGATTTCGAGATCGACAATTTCGTGGCCGTCGCGGTCGAGCGCCTGCACCACGTCGGGGGCGACGAGACCGCCCTGCTGTGCCGTTACGACGAGGCGCGCTCCGTCCAGTTCGACGGTCTCGACGCGGTCGTTGTCGGCCGCGAAGTCGGGGACTGCGGTCGGCGAATCGCGGAGTTGAATCACGATGTCGTCGGTGCCGCGGTCCATCAGTTCGTCGGGGCTGGCAACTTCGAGGACGCGCCCCGAGTCGAGGATTGCAACCTCGTCACAGAGGCGTTCGGCCTCCTCGATGTAGTGGGTCGTCAGGAGGATGGTCGTCCCCTGTTCGTTGAGGTCGATGATGGTCTCCCACAACTCGTGGCGGAGTTGCACGTCCACGCCGGCGGTCGGTTCGTCGAGGATGAGCAGGTCGGGGTCGGTGATGAGCGCCCGCGCGAGCATGAAGCGGCGTTTCATCCCGCCCGAGAGCCAGTCGAACCGCGTGTCGCGTTTGTCGTAGATACCGACGCGTTTGAGCACATCGTCGGCGCGCTCGCGGGCCTCGTCGTGGGGGATGCCGTGGTAGCCCGCCTTGTGTTCGAGAACTTCTCGGATCGGAAAAAAGCGGTCCACGTTGAACTCTTGTGGAGCGAGACCGATTCGGTCGCGCGCCTCGCGGTAGTCGGCTTCCACGTCGTATCCGAAGACGCTCGCCGTCCCGCCGGATTTGCGCACGAGACCGACGAGGATGTTGATGAACGTCGTTTTCCCGGCACCGTTCGGTCCCAACAGCCCGAAAAACGACCCTTCGGGCACGTCGAGGTCGATGCCGTCGAGCGCCGTGACGTCGCCATAGGATTTCGTCAGGCCGCGTATCTCAATCGCAGATGCCATTCGATGGTGCGTCGTCGGGTGTGGAGGCGATTAAGCGTAGTGCACGCGGAATGCGGCGTTAATGCATGCCATAGTCGGTTGCGGACGCGAGTTTTCGCCGACCGAGCCGGAAGAGGATTTGGTATGAAATAACATAACAAATTAGGACCTAGTAGGTGCCCGTACTAAAGTAAATCATTAATGAATATTATCATTATAAATGATTAACTTTTAGTGATGCTCTCGACTCAGGCCATGTGAGGCAACGCACAATGGTAGTATCCGACGCATCCGCCCTCACATCGACCGCTACGCAACTTGACTGCTATCGACCACCCACACCACCGACGTAACCAATGACAAACCGAACGAACGCGACCCGAACCGACACGACCCGAGCCGAGACAACCCGAACCGACACGACGACTCGTCCGCCCACGCCTCGACGCTATCCCAACAACGAGGAGAACATGGACGCGCCGCTCGTCCCGTTCATCCAGCAACCGGGTGACGAAGACGAGATGACGAATATTCGCCGCGAACTCGCCGCGCTCCGTGCGCAGTTGAACCGCATCGAGCGAGCGATGCAAACGACCGACGATACCCAATGAATCCGACCGAACTCGACAGCGACGTTTTTACCCGCGATATCGACAACCCGAAGGGCCGCGAACTCCGCGAGATGCTGAACACGCAGGACTTCGTGTTCGCACCGGGTATGTACCACGCACTCGACGCCCGCCTCGCTGAGATGACCGGCCACGATGCCGCCTACATGTCCGGCTATTCGACCGTCCTCGGACAGTTCGGCTTCCCAGACCTGGAGATGGTCACGATGACCGAGATGGTCGAAAACGCGAAGCGAATGGTCGAGGCGACGAACCTCCCCATCATCGCCGACTGCGACACCGGTTACGGCGGTCTCCACAACGTCCGTCGAGCCGTCCGCGAATACGAGAAAGCCGGCGTCGCCGCTGTCCACATCGAAGACCAGACGACGCCCAAGCGCTGTGGGCACATCGCGGGCAAGCAAATCGTCTCCCGCGAGAAGGCCCGCGCTCGGTTCGAAGCCGCCGTCGATGCGAAGCAGTGCGACGATACGGTCGTCATCGCCCGTACCGACGCGTATGGCTCTGCCAACGGTGATTGGGACGAACACCTCGAACGCGGCCGCATCTACGCCGACGCCGGCGTCGATCTCGTCTGGCCCGAGATGCCCAACCCGAGCCGCGAAGACGCCGTCAACTACGCCGAGACCATCCACGAAACGCACCCAGACCTAAAGCTCGCGTTCAACTACTCGTCGTCGTTCGCGTGGTCCGAAGAGGAAGACCCACTGACGTTCCAAGAACTCGGCGACCTCGGCTACAAATACATCTTCATCACGCTGTTCGGCCTGCACTCGGGTGCGCACGCGGTCTACGAGGACTTCAAGAAACTCGCTGAAGCGGACGAACAGGGGCAGTTCGACCTCGAACAGCGGTATCTCGGCCACCCGACCGAGAGTCACCACGAACTCTCGTTCGTCTCGCGGTACCAAGACATCGAGACACAGTTCGACTCCGAGGCGCGCCGGCGCATCGAGGAATCGGAAGGCTTCAGCGAAGACGAAGCCGACCCCATTACGAGCAACGCCAGAGCCAACGACGATGACTGAGCGACGACACGACCGCGAGTTCGTGCGGACGTTCTTCACCTCGCCGACGGCCGTCGAGGGCGAAGCCGACTCCGCGAAGATGCTCCGGCGGGCCGCGCAACTCCGCGGCATGCAAGCGCCGGACGTGTGGGTTCCGGACAACGAAGACGCGACAGCACCATCGATGCGCGACGAGGGCGCAGAGAACATCGTCGAAGTCGTCGTCGAGCACGGAGCCGACTTCCCCGGCGAGATTCACCCGCGGATGGTCTGGCACCGCGATAGCCCGACGACCCGGTATCAGGGCTTCCAGCACATGCTCGAAATCGCCGACCCCGAACGCGGAGCCATCGAGCACATCGACGGCTTCGTCATCCCCGAGGTCGGCGACATCGACGACTGGAAGAAGGCCGACGAGTTCTTCACCATCGTCGAAAACGAGCACGACCTCGAAGAGGGAAGCCTCAAAATGTCCGTCATCATCGAGAGTGGACAGGCCGAACTCGCCATGGGAACGCTCCGCGAGGAGATGGGCAAGCCGACGAACAACCTCGAACGCCTGTTCCTCCTCGTTGACGGCGAGGTCGATTACACGAAGGACATGCGGGCGATGACGCCGACCGGCGAACTTCCCGAGTGGCCGGAACTCCGGCACAACACGTCTCGGGGGGCGAGCGCCGCGGGTCTCATCGCGGTCGATGGTCCCTACGACGACATCCGAAACGTGGAAGGGTACCACGAGCGCATGGCCGAAAACCGAGCGAAAGGGATGCTCGGCATCTGGTCGCTCACGCCCGGACAGGTCGTGGAGGCGAACACGTCGCCGCTCCCGCCGAAGACCGGCAGTTGGCTCCTCGACATCGACGGCGAGCAGGTCGAACTCGAAGCCGAAGACGGCGCAGAAGTCTACGACGGCGACCACCTCTCGCTCGAAGCGACCGATGGCGGGTACCAACTGCACATCGACGGCACGACTCGCACCCTCGACGCGGACGAACTGCGCGAGGAACTCCACGGGATGACGTCGTACGTCCCGAGCATGGACGACATCGTGGACTCGATGGAGGAATTCGAGGCGGCCAAGGAGGCCGGGCGGGGCGCGATTGCCATGGAGCAGTCGGCAACACTCCGAATCGGCGGCACGGAAATCGACATCTCCAAAGACCGCATGTGGGACGAAGCGACCTATCAGGCCGCGATGACCCCCATCAACCTGTTCCAAGATGTCTACGAAAACCGGCCCGACCAACACGAGGAATTGAACGAGCGATACGGCGCGGACGTCGTGTCGCGCGCGATGGAGGTGGGTCTCTGAGCACGGCCACCGACCGCTGAGTCGCCGCCGTCGAAGCGCTCGGCAATCGCGTTCCGACGGCGCACACTGGTTGTAGCTCCTCTCTTGTGGGCCACCCGATACCGTGGGGGTAGCCCACCGTATCTCGTTTTGACGGTGAACGACTTCGATAGCCCCCGAGCCGCTGCTATCGACGCGGTAGCGTGCTGTCCTACCGACGCTATGTGTCTCCCTCCGGCGACCCGGTGTCTCGGTCGTTGGTATTCGTTCCGTGTCCTGTCTCCACTTCCGACGCCACGCTCAAGGTCAAGCCACGCGAGTCGTCGCACGTGAACGATTCGACGGATTCGACCGGGGCGAGCGCCGTGGCCGACGACGGCGAGCCGCTGGAACCCGACGCAATCGTCGATTTCGACGACTCGGAGGCCGCGGTTCGCGGGCGCGGTGATATCGACTCTGCGGCCGCGCCAGAGGCGACGCTCGACCGACTCCACACGGTGAGTTTCTATCTCGACGAGGCGTTCGAGATTCCGGGGACGAACTACCGCATCGGGATAGACCCGCTTTTAGGACTGCTTCCGGGCATCGGCGACGCGACGGCGTCGGCGCTGTCCGCGTACATTCTCGTCGAGGCCGCGATGCTCGGCGTGCCGCGGGCGACGCTCGCCCGGATGTTCGGAAACGTCCTCCTCGACGCGACGGTCGGTTCGTTGCCGGTCGTCGGCGACGTCTTCGACGCCGCGTGGAAGGCGAACGTGCGGAACGTCCGACTGCTCGAAGCGCGCTACGAGGACCCGCCGCGCGAGGCGGTCGAAGCAGACCGACGATTTCTCGTCGTCGCGGTCGTCGCGGTTATGCTTCTGTTAGTCGCACTGGGCGTGGTCACGACACTCGCCGTGGTGTGGCTCCTCGGACAGGTGGGACTCCTCTAAGCATCCAATTTTCGATATTGAGAAATGCATGTGGTGATGGTTATCATCAAGCAAAGTATAAAGTAGAAGACATTTATACATCCTCGAAAGAGGGACAGTATGGAACGACGGACTTTCCTTAAGAGTGCCACTGCCGCAGGAGCCCTTCTCACCACCGCCGGATGTCTCGGCGGCGGCTCCGGATCTGACACGGCGAATAACTCCACGACTGGTAACTCCTCGGCGACGCAGACCGAAGAACCAGCACCAGTCCCGGAACCCGACCTCACGTTCAAGAACAAAAGTGGCGTGCTCCGCGTCGTCCACATGGGCGGCGACAAAATCAAAAATGAGACCACGACGGAAGTGTACGTGACCGTCGATGACGAGCGCGCCCAGACGTGGGTCGCAGACGATAAGGAAACGCAGGCGTACCCCCTCTCGGTCGGTAACTTCCTCAAGCTCGAATCCGCCACGGCTGGTTCGACCGTGGAAGTCGTCTGGGTCGGCCGCGCCGGTACCGAGTCCGTCCTCGCCTCGCACGACGTTCCCGCCGAAGAGACGGCGATGAACGAGACGGCAACCAACGAAACGGCAACCAACGAAACGGCCATGAACGAGACCGTGACGAACGAAACGGCCATGAACGAGACGAACACGACGTCCACCAACGAGACGAACACGACGTCGAACACGACCGACAGCGAATAACCGACGTTCGCCGCCGATACGAGATATTTTTCTGCGAAGCAACTGCCCGAGAGAGGGTACTACGGACTGCTCGCCCGAGTAGCGGTCGGCCAGTAGCGTGCCGGAGGTGACGCCGAAGAAAACGAATTCGACCGCGGCCGAGAGCACGGACCGTCGTCGCTCAGTCGTCGGCCGGAACGCCGTCGGCGTTGACGACCGACTCGGGTGCGATGATGCCCGCGCGGACGCCGAAGCGGTAGACGACGGGTTGGAGGGCGTCGCGTTTCATGAACGCGAATCCAGCGAGGATAAGCAGGAATCCGGAGACGGTGGCAGGACCGATGTGCTCGTCGAGGAACGCCCAGCCGCTGACGGCGGCGACGATGGGAACGGCGTAGTTGACGAGGCTGATTTCCACCGCGCCGATGCGGTCTAAGAGAACGAAGTAGATGATGAACCCGACGGCACTACACAGCACCGCGAGAAAGAGGAGCGCGGCGACGACGAGCGGCGACCACTCGATGGTCGCAAGACCGGGTTCACCGAGCACCGGGCTGGCGACGTGAAGCATCGCAGACCCGAGAAGCATCATCCACGCCTGCATCGGAACGACCGGTGGGTTCCCGGGAAGGCGCTTGATGAGAACCGAGCCGAACGCCCAACTCGCCGCGGCGAGAAAGAGCAAGACGACGCCGATGAGTTGCCCGCCGACAGAACCGGACGCGAGAGCGATGACGACGGTTCCGGCGAGTCCCAAGAAGACGCCGAGGAAGCCGAAGGCGTCGAGTCGCTCTTCGGGAAGCATCGAGAAGGCGAAAAGTGGCGTCAAGACCGGTGACAGACTCAGAACGATGGCGGCGACGCCGCTCGTCACGTAGTTTTGCCCCGTAAACAGGAGCGAAAAGTGCGCGCCGATGAGTAACGCGCCGCCGACGGCGACGACGACCCACTCGTCGCGGCCGCGGGGCCGCCAGTCTTCAGCGGCGAGAAGTCCGTAGACGAAGAGAACAATGCCTGCAACGTCGTACCGAAGCGCGGCGAAGAGCGCGGGCGGAAGGACTTCGAGACCGACTTCGATGGCCATGAACGAAGTGCCCCAGAGAACCGCGAGCGTAGCGAACAGTGCGAGGTTTCGATGTGTTTGAGTTCCGATAGACACGAGATATCGACCTTGGTCCCAGGTGTTGAAGCGCCTACCACCTCTCCGTACATGAATTTTCTCGGAGTCGAGATAGCATCTGTCTCGGGTGTCGTTCACAAACCTCTCAGTGCCTGGACAATACATCAATCGGTTGATGATTGTCGCGTCGGCAAGCGAACAAAGTAAGGTAGTTACGCGCGCTCCGATAGACACAGAACATGAGTATCTTCGAGGACGTGCGAGCGCTGGCCGAGAGCGGGCCGGTCTGCGACGCCTGTCTGGGCAGGGCGTTCGCCGACCGCAGTTTCGGACTGACGAACGCCGAGCGGGGGAAGTCGCTTCGAATCGCCGCCGCCCTCGACGCGGACGAGCCGTACGAGGCCGTCGAGACCGAAGACTGCTGGGTCTGCGAGGGTGCGTGTGCGCACTTCGACGAGTGGGCCGCGCGCTGTGCCGCGGCCATCGAAGACGTCGAGGTCGAGACGTACCAAGTCGGCACCAGAGCGCCGCCGCTGGTCGAAGAAAACGAGATTCTCCTGCGCGAGGGTGCCGGACTCCCCGACGACGCCGGCGAACTGTTTAAATCCGAGTTCAACCGCGAAGTCGGAAAACGTGTCGGCCGACTCACGGGAACTGAAGTGGACTTCACTCGCCCGGACGTGCAGTTCCTCCTCGACATCGAAGCCGACACCATCGAAGCGCAGATCAACTCGGCGTTCATCTACGGTCGCTACCGCAAGCTCGAACGCGATATCCCGCAGACCGAGTGGCCCTGCCGCGAGTGCGACGGCTCGGGCTATCAGGGCAAAGAGCCGTGTGACTACTGCGGTGGCTCGGGATACCTCTACGAAGACAGCGTCGAAGGTTTCGTCGCTCCCGTCGTGATGGACGTAATGGACGGCGTGGACGCGAAGTTCCACGGCGCTGGCCGCGAGGACGTTGACGCGCTGATGCTCGGGACGGGTCGCCCCTTCGTCGTCGAAATCATGGAACCCCGACGTCGAAACGTCGATGTCGAGCAACTCGAAGGCGACATCAACGCGATGGCCGACGGCGAAATCGAAGTCGAAGGGCTTCGTCTCGCCACCTACGACATGGTCGAGCGCGTGAAGAAACTCGACGCGAGCAAACAGTACCGCGCCGCCGTCGAGTTCGACGCCGACGTGACCGACGAAGCCCTCCAGGCCGCCTTGGACGAACTCACCGGCGTGACGGTCGAGCAGTACACCCCCCACCGCGTTGACCACCGTCGCGCGAGCATCACGCGCACGCGACACGTCTACGACGCCACCGGAGAACTCGAAGACGCTCGGCACGGGACCGTCGAAATCCACGGCGAAGGCGGTCTCTACATCAAGGAACTCATCTCCGGCGACGAAGGTCGGACGAACCCCAGTCTCGCTGGCATCCTCGACACCGGCGCGGTCGTCACCGCCCTCGACGTGATTGCGGTGGAAGGCGAGGACGAACCTTTCGAGGACGACGAATTCTTCAAGAACTGAATCGCACCCACCGGATTCCGGTTCGGAAGGCGGTGCGCAGTATTCTCAGCGCTTCAACGGAGTCTTCCACAGGAGGCCGCCGTACTGCTTCGGAGGGAGACGGGCAGTGTTCTCTTCTTTCGGTTCGTGTCTCGGGACCGAATCGGTACGTTCAATCCGCCGCTACGATACCCGACGAAGTATGCGAATCGGCGTTGATGAGGCCGGAAAGGGTCCCGTGTTGGGACCGATGGTCGCCGCGGCGGTCCGAGCGGAGTCGGAGACGCTTCCCGACGGAATCGCCGACTCGAAGCGACTCTCCGCCGCCCGGCGCGAGGAACTCAACGAAACACTCCGCGAGCGAGACGACGTCGCGGTCGGCGTCGCGTTCGTCGAACCCGCGACTATCGACGACCCCGAGACCGACATGAACCGCCTTACCGTCCGGGCGCAGGTCGAAGCGGCCGCCGCGGTCGCGGCCGACGACGACCAACTCGTCTGCGACGCGGGCGACGTGAGCGAATCGCGCTTCGGGCGGCGCGTCCGCGACGGACTGGCAGAGACAGGACTCAGCGTGGACGTGCACGCACAGCACCGCGCCGACGACGAACACGCAATCGTCGGCGCCGCGAGTATCGTTGCGAAAGTCGAACGGGACCGCCGAGTTGAGGCCATCGCCGACGAGTACGGCGCGGTCGGAAGCGGCTATCCGAGCGACCAGACGACGCGGGACTTCCTGCGCGAGTTCGTCCGCGAACACGGTATTCTCCCCGACTGCGCCAGAAAATCGTGGGCCACGTGCGCCGACCTGTTGGCCGCCCACGAACAGTCGTCACTTGGCGATTTCTGAACTCGGGTCGAAAAATAAACCGGCTGTACCGCACGAAAGTGAGTGCGCGGTAGTTATCGCATCTCTGTGAGAGAGACGTAGCCGCCTTCCTGTGCGGAAATCCACGTCGTCATCATCTCGGTCTCGGAGAGTCCTGCGGGGAAGATGGTACATTCGTCCGGCGCATCGTCGTACGGAGCAACGATTGCCGTATACTCTGCGTCGTCTGTCGGGGTTCGAGACCCCATCGTCTCCGTCCGCATCGTCGTCGTTGTCGCGTCCGAGTCGCCGTGCCGAAGTGGAGTGTCTTCCATGGTTGGAGCGTGCGCACCGTGATTACCGACGGGCGGCGGTGTCTCAGTGCCCGCTTCAATCAATAGTTTAGACACAGTCTATATTATTCTATCGGAGAGTATACTGTAGTTAGAATAATCAACAGTAAGTACCCATGCAGAATCAGTATGTTACCAGATGTCTCATAGTTCGTACGTAGTGTGAATCGAGAGAGACGAACCGTCGAAAAACGAGACCGCGTTCAGGCGGTTAGCGGTCCTCGGTCAGGAGGAGACGGAGGATGTCACCGTAGGCAGGACGCGTGACGAGCACGCCGACGATGACGCCGAGGATGGTGAAGATAGCGAAGCCTTGGAGGTCGCCGAGCGAGAGCACCGCGAGCGGACTCATCGCGATGATGGTCGTCGCGGCGGCCGCGCCGATAACCCAGAATGCGCGTCGGAAGCGCGACTGGAAGACCTTCCGTGATTTCACGGAGCCTTCCGCCATCACCTCGTCGGCGATGATGATGAGGTCGTCCACACCGGTCCCGATGACGGCGATAAAGCCGGCGATGACCGAGAGGTCGAGCGGATAGCCGATTGCCGCGGCGAACCCGAGGAGGATATACACCTCCGAGAGACCGGTGACGATCATCGGGAGTGCGACCTGCGGTTTCCCGTACCGGAGGAAGACCACGCCGGCGACGGCGAGGACCGCGATGATACCCGTGAGAAGCGAGTCTATCTTGAACCTCTCACCCTGGCTCGGGGAGATGTACGACGACGTGCCGCCGTCCGACCCCGAGAGGTCGAGTTTGGCCGGGAGCGCACCGGCGCGGAGGTTGATGGCAATCTCCTGTGCCTCGGAGATGTTGCGCGTCGAGAGCCGGAAGCCAGGTGCTTTTGCCCACTCACCAGAGCGCATCCCGTCGGCGAGGCTGGGTTGCATCCCGAACGCGTTGACGACTTCACCGTTGACGACGAGAAGCAGACACGGATCAGTCGAGTTCTTCCCGCCGTCTTCCATGTAGGTACACCGCGACCCGCCGGGTTGTGCGACGCCGGTCTCGACGACTGCCTGCTGGAAGGCCGGAGCGGATTCTTCACGAACGGAGACGGGGACGAACCCGCCATCGCCACCGGTCTGTGGCTCCTGTGCGGTCCCGATAGAGGTGAAGTCAGACTGTGTCAACACGGCCTCGCGCGTCTCGTAGACCCGCGAGCCGTTCTGTGTGGTCGGGTAGTAGATGTCGATTTGGACGGTCCCGCGTTCGCCGACGAGGTCGAGGACGTCCTGCCGGTCACGGTTCGGAACCTCGACGAGGATGAAGTGCTCGCCTGTCGCCGTGGTCACCTGCTGGACCGTCCCGCCGGAGAGTCCGGCTTCGTTTATTTTCGACTGGAGGACGCGAACCGTCTCGGTACGTGTCGTCTCTGTGACGCCGTCTCTGACGTTGCCGTGGGCGTATCCCGCGGCGTCGAGCGCGGTGCGCAACTCGTCGTCAGAGACGTTTTCGATAGTCACCTCGACGGTGTTGGACTGTGCACCGAAACGGGCGATAACGTCGGCCGCGTCGGCACCGTCCAACTGCGCGGCGACCTGCTGTTCGACGACGCGTTGTGATTCGTTGTTGAACTCGACTTCTTCGGCCGTGATACCGACGAGCGGGGCGCGGATACGCGTCCCACCATCGAGTTGCAGACCGTATTTGAGGTTGATCATGCTGTTGTCCTCGCCGACGGCGGGTTGGGAGCTGTTGTCCTCACCGATGGGTGACTGCGAGCCGACCGTCGGCGAGAACAGGGCGAACGTCGAAACCAAGATGGCGACGACGAGGAAAATAACCCGCCAGTTGTCGCGGAGGGTGCTCATCGGGCCACCCCCTCGAACTTGTACCAGCGAAGGAGCGTCACGTTGAGCATGTAGGTGTTCATCAGGTCGGCGGTGAGACCGAAGACGAGCACCGTCCCGATGGCGGTGAGAAGCTGAATGCCGAACAGCGTCGCCGTGATGGTCATGACGACCATCGCCGCGATGGACGTGAGCGTCATGGTCACACCGGTCCGCATCGCGCGGGCGGTGGACTCGTAGAAGTCACCGGACCGACGAAGGATGTGGTTGTTTAGGAGGATGTCCGAGTCAACCGAATATCCGATGAGCATGAGAAGCGCCGCGACGGTCCCGAGAGACAGTTCGATGCCGAGGAGGTTCATCAGCGCCACCGGAATGACGATGTCGGAGAACGCCGAGATGACGACGGCGATAGAAGGGACGAACGACCGGAACATCGCAAACACGAGGATGCTCATGCCGACGAAGGCGACGCCGACGCCGCCGAGCGCGAGCAGTTGCGTGTCGGACCCGAAGTTCGCTGAAACGGCGTCGATAGAGCGAACCTCGTAGCCTGCGGCCTCGGCTTGCTGTTCGAGTTCAGTCGTCGATATGCTTCCGGCTTGGAAGGTCACGACGTACGTCCCGTCGGCCGCGACGGAACGAATCGACTCGGGAGAGCTATCGAAGGCCGCCGCAACTTGGTCTTGCGGGGCATCGGTTGCGATACGGAGTTCAGTGCCGCCAGTGAAATCGACGCCCGGGTTCACCGGCGCACCAGTCGCAGCGTACCACCCTCCGATGACCAGCAAGGCCACCGCGAGTACCGCGAGGGGGACTGCCGCGAGTTGGCGATTCGTGTACCGGGTGTAGTCTACCTCCGGTACCGTAAACTCAACCATGGGTTGCGGTCCTGAGCGATGCCGAATAAGGTTTCTTATCCATACCCGGATTCCCCAAGGGACGGTCTGACGGACGGCCGACGAATCCGCGACAAGCCCATAGTCGGTGGCCAACAATCGTGATGTATGGCGACCGAATCGACGGCGACGAGCGTCGTCGTCTCCTTTCCGGACGAGCTCAGCGCGTGGGGCTACGACCAACTGACCGCAGACCGGTTCGTGAACTACCTCCGCCGAGTACACGGCGACGCGACGCCGGGAGACGAGTGGGAGGAGTTCCTCGACGTCGGCTGTTGCGGCGATGCGCTGACGCTGACGCTCCGCGTCGAACGACTCGACCCCGAGGGGGCGACGGCGCTCGGCGAGGAGACCGAAATCGAGTTCGTCGAGCGCGAAGGCACCGTCCACGGTGGCTGGTGCGTCCAGAGCGCCGACGGGCCAAAATCCTCGACTGCGAATCAACGATAGCGAAGCGGGCGCGGAGGAACCCGAAGACTACGGCATGTACCGAACCGCGACGACGCCCGGGTGAGAACGGATTTCGACGCGGTTGACTTCGAGTCTGGCGGCCCGCGAGAGCAATCCTTCGCGGTCGTCGAGGATGTCTTCGACGGTCTGGTCTGTCATGTCGTCGGGGACGGAGAGAACGTGAATTTCGCCCGTCCCCGCTCGCTCTTTGCGGACGAGTTCGCTGTCGGGGTTGTCGGCGGCGATGGATTTCGAGTGGCTCGTCGGTGACTCAGACGACTGTTCGACGGAGAGCGTCCAGCGGGATTCGACTTCGACGAGTTGCCACGAGACGTTCATCGGCGGGTCGGGCGCGACGGTGCCGCGGACGGCTTCGTCCTCGGAGACACCGGGGTTCGAAGAGAGCGCGTGAACCTGCCCGGAGTGAACGTCTTTCAACACTGCCGACCCCTCGTCGGCGGCGGTTACGAGGAACGTTCCCGTTCGTTCGGACTCGGTCATCACACGGTGTATGCCACCGCGCCTTTTCCCCGTTTCGGGCGCTGACGACGACGGACGAGACGGTCCCTTCGGACGGCGGTGTGTTTTTCTCGCCGGACTTCGACCCGACGAACGATGCCCGCGCTCTGGCGGTTGACCCGAACCGAGACGGCCCACCGCGTCTACGACGCGCTGAAAGCACGCGGGGTGACGGGGACGCAGATGGACGAGTACGTCGCTCGGACGGCGGGCGTAGAGACCCGAAACCCGCCATCCGGCGTCGAAGTTCGCGCGCTCGACCCCGAAGACGCGCGCGTGTACGAACAGACCCACGAGGCGTTCGCCGAACTCCGCGACGACGAACGAGCAGTGTGCGCGTTCGACGCCGATACCGACCCGACCGGAGATGCGTCCGACGGCGACACCCGCGCGGACGCCGCGCCCGTCGGTTACCTCTTTCTCGGCGACCCCGGGTTGACGTACCGCATCCACCCGCTGGAGACGGACGTGACGTTTCCTGGAGGCTACATCCGCCGCGTGTTCGTCGCACCGTCGGCGCGGAACCGCGGTATCGCCACGACGCTCGTCTCACGAGCGGTCTCGTTGGCCGACAAGCAAGACGCAGGCACCGTTCACGCGCTCGTCGCCCGCGACAATCGACCGTCGCAGTGGACCTTCGAGGCCAACGACTTCCGCGTGGAGCGAACGCGGTCGTACTACCGCGTCGGACCATGGTCCCGGCGGTCAAGCACCGAACACGGACCACCAGTATAGGAGTACTAACGACCGATATAGAGTGGTCTGTGCAGGATAGAGTGGTCTGTGCGAGACAGACCGGTCTATGCGTCACAGATAACTCTATCCGGGAACGTTCGTATATAGAATTTAGAATTATATATACTATAGCGATTAAATTTATACTTTACTGGTCGAGTTGGTCAGGCAGACAGGCATGACGGACGAACTCAGGTCAGCGCTCCGCGGTGGACTGGACGCGGTCGATTCGCGGGCGAGCGAGGTCGTGCGGTCCTCGACGGGAGAGAACATGATTTCGCGGCTCGGCACCGCGGACTGGTTGAGTTTGGGCGCGCTCTTTTGGGCGTGGGTCGGCGCGATTCTGTTCGTCTCGAACGAACCGAACTGGGCAATCGTGGCCGTCCTCGTCGGATTCGTCTTCGACAAAGCCGACGGCTACTACGCCCGAAAGACGGGCACCACGTCGGCGTTCGGCCGCCAAATTGACTCGTTTATCGACATCTTCACCTACCTCGTGTCGGCGGCGCTTCTGTACCACATCGCGCTCGCACCGAACGCGGTCGTGAGCGCCGTCGTCGGCTTCGTCGTCCTCACCTTCGGTGGGCTTCGACTCATCCGCCACAACAGCGAAGGCTTCGGTGACGAGTCGGGAACGTCGTACTACCACGGCACGACTGTCGTCCACACGCATCTCGTCGTGCTGGCGAACTACTTCTTCTTTCAGTTCGTTCCCATATGGAACGGCTGGGTCGCGGGCGCGACCATCGTCGCCGTCTGCCCGCTCATGACCTCCGACTACAAGGCGTACAAGACCGACGCCGGACACTTCATCGTCGGCGTCGCCGGTGCCATCGCGGTCGCAGGCTGTCTCGCACTCGAATTCGGCGTCCTATGACGGACGGCGGAAGCGAGACGATAGGCAGACACACGCCGGACAGGAACACGGAAGAAATAGAGAATCTGACCGCCACCAGCATCAAGGATACGTACACCGCAACGACCCTCACGGTCGATTTACATGTCCATACGGACGCTTCCTACGACTGTGAGACCGCTATCGAAGCGGTTCTCGCTCGGGCCTCGGCGGTCGGACTCGACGCCGTCGCCATCACCGACCACGACTCCGTCGGGTCGCTCCCACGGGCGTTCGAAATCGCCCACGAGTACGGCGTTCGAGTGGTTCCGGGTGTCGAAGTCAGCACGGCCGACGGTCACTTGCTCGCGCTCGGCATCGACGACCCGCCGGAGCGCGGCAGGCAACTCGCCGAAACGGCGCGGGAGGTGCGCGAGTCGGGGGGACTCGCCGTCGTCCCGCATCCGTTTCAGACGTTCCGACACGGGGCGTCTCGTCGGCGTATCCGCGACGTGGACGCTATCGAAGTGTACAACGCGCACACGCTCACCGGTTTCAGAAACGGGCAAGCACGGCGCTACGCCCGACGGCAGGGACTTCCGGGTACGGCCGGGAGCGATGCGCACAGAGCGTCGTTGGTCGGGCAAGCACACACGGTGGTCTCGGTTGAGTCATCGGACGGCCCGATTTCGACCGCCGACATCTTGGACGCGATTCGCGCCGGACGAACCGTCGCCCGAGGAACGCGAACGTCCGCGCGCCAGTACCTGAAAAAGTACGCGGCCAACGCCCGCCTCAAGACGACGTCGTTCCTGTGATGCCGCGTCTGTTCGACTCGTCGGCGGCGCGAAACGCTACGCTCGTTCGACTCGGCGCAGGTGCGCTACTGTTCGGCACTGTCGCTGTCGCACTCGTCACGGTCGCACCGTCTGTCACCGACCCGGCGTGGATTCGGTCGGTCGTCACCGCGGCTGGGCCGTTCGCGCCGCTGGTGTTCGTCGGCGTCCAGACGGTGCAGGTGATAGTCGCACCCGTCCCCGGGCAAGCGCTCGCCGCCGTCGGCGGCTATCTCTTCGGCACGGTCGTCGGAACCGCCTACAGCATGGTCGGCGTCGTACTCGGAAGCGTCGTCGTCTTCCTTCTTGCGCGCCGGTTCGGCCGCCCGTACGTCGAGCGCGTCGTCGATGCCGACGTACTGGCGCGCTTCGACGAGTTCGCCGACCGGCGCGGTGCCGCCGGGCTATTTATCCTCTTTCTCCTGCCGACGTTTCCCGACGACGGGTTGTGTGCGCTCGCCGGACTCTCGCCGCTCAGACTGCGGACGCTCGTCGTGCTCGTTGCCGTCGGTCGCCTGCCGACGTTCGCGTTAGCGGCCGCCGCGGGCCAAAGCGCGGAAGCGTCGAACTACGGGACGACGGCCGCGCTCGTCGTCGTGGGACTCGGTGCATCCGCGGTCGTCTACCACTACCGTGACGAACTGGCGGCCGTCGCCGGGTGAAAAAGAAACCGGGGGTCAGCGAAGCAGTCGATGGACGCCGTAAATTCCGGCCGCGCACGCGAGCGGCGGGACGAGACCGTAGAGTGCCGGCAAGTCGTAGAGGAACCCGACGACCGGGACGAGAAACGAGATAGTGAGCGGGCCAAACACGAGCGGCCCAAACGAGAGTGGTCCGAAGCCCGAGATAATAATCGGGCCGAGTGTAATTGGACGCGGTGGCGTCTGCAACTCGGGTGGAACGGACGCGACGAGACCGACGTAGACGGACGCCATGAACACGAATCCCGAGAGCGCGAGCGCCAGGTCGTATCGGCGGTCGGAACCGGTTTTTCGGTGTCGCCGCGCGACGAACAGTATCGGAGCGACGAGCGGCGCGACGATGAACAGTCCGACGAGAACGTAAAACGACCGCGAGAGCGTGAGCGACCCGCCGGGGACACCAGCGGTCGCGCCGATAAGAACGACGAGTCCGAAGACGACGAACAACGAGACGATGCCGGTCGCGGCGGCACCGACGAGCACGTAGAACTTGAACAGCCACGACTCGCTGTGCCGGAACGCGTACGGAAACGCGCCGAAGACGCCGCCGTAGTCGTCTGCCATTAGTCGCCCTTAGAAGGCCCGTCGATTAAACCGACCGGTGTCGTTTTCACGCCGGACGACGCGCGATGTGACATGCAGGTAGACCTCGGGAACGTCCTCGACACCGCGTCGGTCCACGGTGTCTCGCGTGACACACTCGAACGACTCGACTCGCGCGTCGCGGACGCCCACAACCGGATCGAACGTGGCCGCGAGGCGAACGAACACGGCTACGAAGCGCTGAACCTCCCGAGACGAACCGACCCCGACGCGATTCGAGATGCAGTGAGCCGATTCGACGACCCCTCCGCGGTCGTCACCGTCGGCATCGGCGGGAGCGCCCTCGGCGCGGCCACGCTGACCGAGTCCCTCGAAAGCGACGTTGACGCCTACTATCTCGACAACGTTGACCCCGAAGCGGTCGAACGCCTCCTCGACTCGCTGGACCTCGCTTCGACCGTCGTCAACGTCGTTTCCCGCTCCGGAACGACCGCCGAGACGCTGGCGAACTTCCTCGTCGTCCGAGAAGCGATGGCCGACGCCGGCGTCGATTGGGCCGACCGAACCTTCGTCACGACCGGCGAAGAAGGCAACCTCCGTGACCTCGCCGAAAAACACGACCTGCCGTCGCTTCCCGTTCCCGACGGCGTGCCGGGTCGCTTCTCGGTGCTCTCGACGGTCGGTCTCGCCGCCGCGGCCATCTGCGGTCACGATATCGACGCGATTCTGGACGGCGCGGCCGCACAGGAATCTCGCCTCTCCGACTCACTTTTCGACTCGCCGGCGTACGCCTACGGAGCCGTTTCGTACGCCCTCGCCGAGCGTGGAATGCGCCAGAACGCGATGATGCCCTACGCGGAATCGCTCGAAACGTTCTCCGAGTGGTTCGCGCAACTGTGGGCTGAATCGCTCGGCAAGGACGGTCTCGGCCAGACGCCGCTTCGCGCGCTCGGCGCGACCGACCAGCACTCGCAACTCCAACTATACCGCGCCGGCCCACGCGACAAACTCGTGACGCTCGTCCGCGCGACCGACCGCGACGACGTTTCTATCCCGGAGACCGACCTCGACGGTCTCGCGTACCTCGGCGGCTCCTCGCTCGGCGAACTCCTCGACGCCGAGTTCGAAGCGACCGAAGCAAGTCTCGCCGCCGCTGGCCGACCGAACGTCCGCATCGAAATCGACCGCGTGGACGAATACGGTCTCGGTGAACTCCTCTACGCGATGGAGGCCGCCTGCGTCATCTACGGCGAACTCGCCAACGTGGACACCTTCGTCCAGCCGGCCGTCGAGTGGGGTAAACGCGCCGCCCGTGGTCTTCTCGGCGGCGGCGACTTCGAGGAAGCCGACGCAGTTGCCGAAAAAGAGCGACTCGTCGTCGAGTAGACGAAACCACCGGACGCGACATCGACGGGGTATTTTTCGGTGACGGCCGCCAGCCAATCCACGAGCGACGACTGCCAGCTACGCTACGAGTAACGACGGCCGAGTATTCTACCAGCGGCGACTAACCGAGGAGCCACGGGGAAAGACTGAAAGAGACTGCGACGAGCGCTCGTCGCGGGATTTTTGAGCGATGAACATCTGTCATCCCTGCATTATGCATCCGGTTCGGTTGGTCATAAAACAGTATCGAGGAGGCACAACTCACTGACAGATATGAGTCGTTATTCGTTTCTACGTACACGTCAGTAGACGTGGCAGACATTGTATTGACCAGACAGAAGGTTTCGGACGGGAAAGTCCCACGACTCAAAGAGTGGATGTCCGAGATTCAAAATCGTGAGGACGAGGCGATTGAAACTCTGAAAGGAGGGATGCACGCCGAGACGGCCTTCCTCGAACACACTGAGGACGGCGACTTCTTAGTGTACTACATGAAAGCAGACGACATCGAACAGGCCTACAAGGCATTCGAAGACTCGCCGCACGAGATCGACAAAGAGCACAAAGCGGTGATGCGAGACGTACTCGAAACCGGGGAGAACGTGGGCGATTTCGAACTGCTGTATCATCTCTCAAACCCAGAACAACGGTAGCGGACCCAGCCGACACACTGCTTTTGGCTCGTTTCGGTTCCAGTGGAACCATCGAGAACGAATCGACCCGAACCGGTTATCCACGCGGGTTCCCAAACAGCACCCAATGGCACACGACTCCGCACGTGCGTCCGGGTCCCCCGGAGACCACTTCCAAGCGTACGGTGGCATCATCATCGTCGTCACCCTCGCGCTCATCGTCGGCGGAACGTTCGGAAACCTCACGAGAGGGCTCGTCACCGGCTTCCTCCCGGCGACGAACCCACTCGTCGGGGCGCTCTCCAGCGCCGCGCAGTTCGTCGGCTTCGGCGTCGTCGGCTTCGGCTACCTCTCGGCGCGAAACGACTGGGACCTCGTTCGCTTCGACTGGCCGACCCGCGGCGACCTAGTCTGGATTGTCGGTGGTATCGTCGCCCTCTTCGGCGTCTACTTCGGCGCGACGATACTGATGAACGTCCTCAACGTCCAAGGCGGGAACAGCGTCATCAACCAGCAGGGCCAGCGGAATCCGGCGTACTTCCTCTATCTCACCGTCGTCACTATCGTCCTCGTCGGCCCGATGGAGGAACTCATCTTCCGCGGCATCGTCTTCGGCGAACTCCGACGGCTCTGGGGACCGGTTCCGGGGATTGTCCTCTCCAGTTTGGTGTTCGCGTCGATTCACCTCTGGTCGTTTTCGGGCGACGGCATGTACGTCTCGCTCGGGTTGGTGTTCGTCCTCGGCGGCGTACTTGCTGTCCTCTACGAGAAAAGTGGGAACCTGCTCGTGGCCGCGGTCGTCCACGGCCTGTTCAACGCGGTGCAGTTCGTCGTCAGCTATCTGCAGGCGACCGGAATGGTCTAATCGACCGCGAACGCAGGTTACACCGGGTTACGCCGGATTCTTCCGCGACAACCCCATCCCGCAGATGGGACAGCGGTCTTTGTTTTCGTCGAACTCGCGTCCACAGCCCTGACACTGGAACTTCCAGTCGCGCTGTTCGTTGATGCCGTCTTGTGCGATGACTTCGACGGCGACGTTGAGCCGTTCGGCGACGTTTTGCATCGCGTAGTCGTCGGTGACAAGCGTCGCGTCGAGTTCGAATGCGGCGGCGATGAGACGCGAGTCAGTCTCGGAGAGCACGTCTCTGTCGCCGGTTTCGCCGGCGGCGCGAAGCACCTTATCGACGGTACCCTGTCCGGGAATGTGGACGTACATGCCGGCACCTTCGAGCGCATCGAAACGGAAGGCGTGTTCGCCAGTTAGTTCCTCTTTGACGAGCGGAATCGAGGCCGTCTCGTCTTCGGTATGGTACTCGTTGATGAAAGCAGAAGCGTCGAGAATCCGCATTGAGAATCTATCGTTGGACGACGATGTAGTCTTTGACTGCCTGCACGCGGCTCACCGGGATGCGGAAGCGGCCATTTTCGTCTTGGTCGAATGCGACGCGACTGGGGGCGACTTCCTCGTTCGGGCGGACGAGTAGGTCGTTGAGTTCGCCCGACTTCATGTTCATCGTGATGTTGTACAGCATCCCGAGTTCCGTTCCGTCCGACCCCATGACGGCCTTTCCGGAGAGGTTCTCGGCGAGTATGTCGGCCATACACACCCCTTCCTCGCCGGTTCACATAAACGACACGGGCACGTCTGACGGGCGGCCGACGCGAAACACGCCGATATTACGACAACAATTGTCACACTAGAATTTGGTTTCCATGCGTACGGGCGTGACGATGGACTTAACTTGAGTCACCGACTCGATTCCGGTAAGAGCTTTCTCCGGGGCGATTCTCCATGTCCGACACTGATTCGACATCACAATCCGATACGCTTCGCACACCCATCGTGGCCGTCCTCGGCCACGTGGACCACGGGAAGACGAGTCTTCTCGACAAAATTCGCGGGTCCGCCGTCAGCGACGGTGAAGCCGGTGCCATCACCCAACACATCGGCGCGACCGCGGTCCCGTTAGAGACAGTTTCGCAAATGGCAGGGAGCCTCGTCAAGCCCGAGGACTTCGACCTGCCGGGACTGTTGTTCATCGACACGCCGGGACACCACTCGTTCAGCACGCTCCGTTCGCGCGGTGGTGCGCTCGCCGACATCGCCATTCTCGTGGTAGACGTAAACGACAGTTTCCAGCCACAGACCGAGGAGGCAATCGACATCCTCAAACGAACGGGAACGCCGTTCATCGTGGCCGCGAACAAGATCGATACCACACCGGGATGGAACCCACAGGAGGGCGAACCCATCCAGAAGAGCTACGAGGCGCAATCGAAACGCGCTCGGTCGAAACTCGACGAGAAACTGTACGAGATTATCGGCGAACTCTCCGATATGGGCTTTTCTTCCGATTTCTACTGGCGCGTTCAAAACTTCCAGTCGAACATCGGCGTCGTCCCCGTCTCCGCGCTGACTGGGGAGGGTATCCCGGACCTCCTCGGCGTTCTCATGGGTCTCTCGCAACGCTACATGAAAGACGAGATGGCCATCGACGTGGCCGGACCCGGCTCGGGAACGGTCCTCGAAGTCAAGGAAGAACGCGGCTTCGGCGCGACCCTCGACGTCGTCCTCTACGACGGGACGATTCGCGCGGGGGACACCGTCGTCGTCGGCGGCGCGAACGACCCCATCGTGACCGAAGTGCGCGCGCTCCTCCAGCCCCGTCCGAACGCGGAGATTCGCACCGAAAAGCGGTTCGACAAGGTCGATTCGGTCCGCGCCGCGGCCGGTGTCAAAATCGCGGCGCCCGACCTCGAAGACGCGATGGCCGGCGCACCGGTTCGCGTCGTCGGCGACCGCGACATCGACGAAGTCATCCGCGAAGTCGAAGCCGAACTCGCGGACATCGAAGTCACCACCGAAGAAGAGGGCGTCGTCGTCAAGGCCGACACGCTCGGCAGTCTCGAAGCGATGGCGAACGCGCTCCAAGAGGCCGAAGTCCCCATCCTCCGCGCCGAAGTCGGCGACATCGCCCCGCGCGACGTCGCCGTCGCCTCCACCGCCCGCGAACCCGAACACAAGGTCATCCTCGGTTTCAACGTGGACGTACTCTCGAACGCCGAAGACGAACTCGACAAAAACGACGTCAAACTGTTCGAAGACGACGTCATCTACCAACTCGTCGATGAGTACGAGGAGTTCGTCGACGAGATGAAGCGCGCTCAACAGGAGACGATTCTCGACAAAATCGTCCGCCCGTGTCGCTTCCGCATCCTCAAAGACCACGTCTTCCGCCAAAACAATCCCGCCGTCGTCGGCGTCGAAATCATGGCCGGGACGCTGAAGAACAACATGAACGTCATGAAGTGGGAAGACGGCGAGCCGACCCGCGTCGGCCAACTCTCCGGGATTCAAGAGCAGGGTGAAGACGTATCGAGCGCCCGCGCCGGCTCTCGTGTCAGCGTCGCCATCGACGGCCCGACCGTCGGCCGCCAAATCGAAGAGGGCGACGAACTCTGGATCGACCTCCCCGAAAAGCACGCGAAGATTCTCGAACAGGAACTCCGCGACGACATCCCGGTTGACGAACTCGAAGCGCTGTCCGGCTATCTCGAAAAACACCGCCGCCGCGACCCCTTCTGGGGGAAATAAGTTCGTTCGAAGCCGACGAAACGTCCCAGAACCCACCGAATCCTCCGCCCGCGCCGTAACAAATTTGTCCTATTATCTAATAGGGTACAGTGAGGTAGAATCATGCGCAAACGAACATCCCATAGCGACAGCATCGTCTCAGAGACACGGTACGACGCCATCCTCGTGGCGCTCCCGGTTCCGCTCTTTTTGGGAGTGGCCGTCGGGATGCTCACCGGCCACCCGCTCTCGTTGACGGCCGGTGCCGGGGGGTTCGCCTCAGCGCTCGTCCTCGCCTATGGGCTGTTCGTCGCCGCACCGACGACACCGCGGTCTGCGGCACCGAAGCGAACCGACGTCCCACTCGATAGTAGGGTCGCACACACCCGCGACGATACCGGTCGAAACCGCCGTCGTGGAAGCGTCTAAACGCGACGTGTGATACGGCGAGTCAGGGGCGATTCCACTCCCAAAACCAGTACGCCGCGCCGAACAGCATCAACCCGGCACCGAAGGTGGACGTCGCCGGTTCGGGGATGAGGAACAACACCAGGCCGACGAGGATGATGGCCGTCGGTCCAATCTCGTCCGCGTAGTCGACAAGAGAAACCATATGACACCTACGGTCCCATCCGTAAAGTGCATTGTTCCCGTTGTAACACGATGAGGACCGGGTCCGTGATTCTCTTTCCCCACGCACCCGAGGGTAGGTTTCGACTGGGGACACAGCCGGTCGCCCGATAGCGTTCGATAGAGTGTGCGCCGTCGTGCAAACGCGACTATTCGGCCGTCGAACCCGAGCACCGTTTACGGTATCCCACCGACCCAAGATATAAAATATCATTGATAGGACATTTAGGCACGGTTGTTACGCATGAATCTTAAGCCGCTCCGAAAACCAGTTCTGCTCTATACCTGTTTCTTCGGCCTTCTCACTGTGGGTATAACATATCACACAACGCACTCGGGAATGTATATGGTCCTGTTGGTGGGGACCGGCCTTCTGCTCGTTGCGGCCGGCGGGGGTGCCGTCGGACAGATGGGTGTCTCCCAAACCGAACACGCAGGTGAAACGGGTGGGAGAGAAGCGGCGCCTTCGACGCCGGGCCTGAAATCGACCCTGAATACGGATACCTCGCTTCGCGTCAGCCTCCTGTTTTACGGGTTCGGCATATTCCTGTGGAGTCTCATCGTGTTGACCACGCTGCGCGACACGCTCGTCTGAGAGGGATATCGGTCCGCTGTCTGGCGTCGGCTCTTTCGGTCTCCCTTTTTCGCAACGCGAAAACAGACAGCACGGAACAGCGCGTGCGAGACAGTGGATAACGACGCGGACGACGTGTAGTACAGCGCGACACGACAGCTCAAACGAGTCGAGACGGCGTGAGATGCGACCGCACGAGGCGGAACGAGCGAAAACGAACTATCTCGGCGGTACCGCGTCTACTTGCGGTGAGAGCGGTTATCGGGCGGCCGGCGTGAGGTCGTCGCCGACCGCGCTCATCACCTGAAACGCGGCGCTGGCGGCGAGTCCGCGGGCGACTTCGTCGCGGTCCTCGTCAGCGAGTCCGGCGTCGAGGTCGTCGGCGTTCGGTGAGAAACCGGCGCTGACGGGGTGGCCGACGGGTGGGTGGACGGCGACGGTGGCCAACGGGCCACTCGACGCAGTCGAGAGTTCGGACCCGACGGCGAACCCTTCGGGGAGATACGACTCGGTTCGGGAGACGATACCTGCGACCGCTCGCCGGAGCGAGTCCATCTGTTCGACGGTCAGTTCGCGGTCTTGCGACGGCTGACCGGCACCAGGTACGCCGGGAGCGCCCGCATATGGGTTGTTCCCGTTCATCAGTCGTCTGCGCTACGGGAAGGACGTGTAAAAAGGCGTCGTCGGTCGGTGCCGGATACATCAGGCCGAAACTCTGAGGCGGCGGGAAGACGGCGGTCGAAGCAGAGAGACGGCGAACCAGTCGCGGGGCGGCGAGAGACGGGGGCTTACGACGAACGCGGAAGCGAGATTGTCACGGCGGTCCCGCTGTGTTCTCCCGTCTCGATAGTGAGCGACCCACCGGAGGCATCGACGATAGCCCGAACCAACCAGAGACCGACACCGCTCGTGTGGTTCAGTTGCGTTTCGGACCCGGAAGCGAGCGCCTCACGCTCGGCTCCGGGCATTCCGGGACCGTCGTCGAGGATGGCGACACGCGCCGTTTCAGGGAGTTCCTGTACGGTCACGGCGATCGAAGTGACATCGTCGCCCGAGTGAACGGCGGCGTTTTCGAGCAGTTCCATGATGCTCCGCGGGAGCGCCGGGTGCGCCTCTACGACGAGTTCCGCCGGTGAATCGACCGAGACGGACACGTCGTCGTGTTCCATCTCGATGTCTTCGACCGCGTCGGCGACTGCGCACGACAGGTTGATTTGGACGGCGGTTCCCTCCGCCAGTTCGACGGACCTGAGCAGTGCAACCTCGTCGCTCACCTCGACCAATCGGTTCGCACGCGCTCGAATCGCGTCCGTCGGGTTGACGCCTTCTGGGGAGTCTGACCGCGGTTCGACGAGTTCCGCGTAGCCTAAAATCGACGTGCAGGCGTTTCTGATGTCGTGTCGGAGGATGCGGTGGAGGACGCTCGTATGCGTGAGCGTCGATTCGAGTTGCTCGGTCGTGCGGTGCAGTTCCGAGCGACTGCGCCCGACGAGCACGTATACGAGACCCGCCGAGAAGGCGACGAAGAACCACCCTTTGAACGTCTGAAGAAGCAGTCGGTTGGGGAGTTGCGCGACCACCCAGTCGCTCGTAGCGACCCACAGAAAGCCGAATGCGGCGTAGATGAGTGCCACTCGTCCGGGCGAGAGGTCGAATCGTGCATCCCCACTCATGCGGAACTGATTCTCATACCACGTGATGAGTACATCGGTAAGTACGTGGTAGTGTTCAGAAAAGAAACAGTACTGGCGAGTGGCGAACGTGGACGTGGATACGAACGCGAGTCCAGCTCAGAAGATAGATTCGCTCTGGCCGTAGGCGGCGACCGTAATCGCGGTCGTGTAACCCTCGCCTTCGTGTTCGGCCGCGGTGAGCGCTACGTGTTCGTCGTCGAACGACCAGTCTCGGAGACCCTTGCCCGCGTCGAGACCGTCTGCGACCGCCGCGTGGACGGCCGACTCGTCGGTGCCGGTGGCCTCGTAGAACAGGCCGGGACCGGTCCCCGTCGCCCAACCGAGTCCGGCGACGACGGTCTCGCCGGGGGTCGAAGTCGTCTGGCGGGCTTGGACGACGGTCAGTCGGTTCCCGGCGGGACCGAGGTCGGGAGCGACATCGACTTCCTTGACGGTTGCGTCGCCGGGGACGACCGAGGAGACGGCGACGAGATTGTAGTTGTGGATGTTCGCCGCGGCGAGAGCGGCGTCGTACGAAGCCATCTCCGTCGGAGCGGTTCCGACCCCGCGGACGACGCGAATCGTGTTCATGTCCAAACTCTCGCGTCGGTGGAAAAGGGGGTTACGGATGCGCGCCCCCGCGGCGGGAGTAAAGCCCCCGTCGTCTCCATACCGGTTGGTGTTAGCAGGGGGATTTTCGTAGCAGTCCGTGTCGTCGGGGCGAATTCGATACTAGTCGGTGTTGACGAAGCAAACTCAATACCGGCCGGTGTTGATGCCCCGGTATCAATAGTGTGTGACTTCAGTACCGTCGGCTCAATAGTGTGTCGAACAGAATCGTGAGACAGTGCGCGTCGCCGTGGGTGTCACCTCCGAACCGAACACGCGGGAAGGCAAAGCATGGCGTCGGCGCGCGGGTAACTCAGTACTGGTAGTCGGTGAATCCGGTGATTGGTCCGGTTCCGGACTCTTCGACGTTGGTGAGTTTCTCGTGGGCGGCGTCGAAGTCGGCACCGGTGACCTCGGTCCGGCCGTCGCGGATGGCGAACATCCCAGCTTCCGTGGTGAGAGACGCGATATCAGCGCCGGAGTAGTCGTCGAGTTCCTCGGCGAGCGCGTCGAGGTCCACGTCGTCTGCGACGTTCATATCGCTGGTGTGGATGTCGAGGATGCGGCGACGGCCCTCGACGGCGGGCTTGGGAACTTCGATGAGGCGGTCGAAGCGACCGGGGCGGAGAATCGCCTCGTCGAGCATGTCGAAGCGGTTCGTAGCCGCGATGATGCGGATGTCGCCGCGGTCGTCGAAGCCGTCCATCTCGGAGAGTAGTTGCATCATGGTCCGCTGGACCTCGGCGTCGCCGGAGGTCTTCGAATCCGTCCGCTTGGATGCCACAGCGTCGATTTCGTCGATGAAGATGACCACCGGTTCGCGCTCGGCGGCGAGTTTGAACAGGTCGCGGACGAGACGCGCGCCCTCACCGATGAACTTCTGGACGAGTTCCGAGCCGGCCATCTTGATGAACGAGGCGTTCGTCTCGTTGGCGACGGCCTTGGCGAGCATCGTCTTGCCGGTTCCCGGCGGGCCGTAGAGGAGCACGCCCGCGGGTGGGTCGATACCGACCTCCGCGAACATCTCGGGGTTTTCGAGCGGTTGTTCGACCGCTTCGCGGACCTCGCGGACCTGCTCATCGATACCGCCGATGTCGTCGTAGGTGACCGTCGGCGACTCCACGACTTCCATCGCCTGCGCACGCGCGTCTGTCTCATCGTCGAGGACGGTCTGGACGGCGAACGAATCGTTGATGGCGACGCGGTCCCCGGGTTCGATTTCGTCGTAGTTGAGGTTCGGTGCGAACTCGGTCAACACCTCCTGGTTGTTGCCGTGCTGTTTGATGATGACGCCGTCGTCGGTCAACTCCTCGACCGTGGCGATGTAGTACGAGGCGGTTTTGAGTGCCTCGTTGCGGGCTTTCATCTGATCGACCTCGCCGACGAGTTCGGCGTGTCGGTCGTCGGCCGTCTGGAGACGCTGGGTGAGTTCGCGGTTGACCTCGACCATGCGCTCGAAGTGTTGGCGGAGTGCAGAGAGACGCTCTGCATCCGACATCTCGGGGTCCAGATCGAGATGAGGGCGTTCTGGGAGAGATGGACTCCGTGACATCAGTGTTGGGCGCACTTAGGTATGCGCGTAAATGTGCCTTTGGGTCAGGGAACATTGGTACGCCGCTCGAAGCGTGTTTATACGAGGGATGCGGGTTCGGCCGTCGGTGAAAAACCATTCGGCCGCGACGGTTCGGGTCGGAACGTCAGCTCACCGGGAAAAATGCCAGTCGGGAGGAAGTTGCGGAGGTATGGTCTGCAGGTCGCCCCTCGCTCGGCCCGGACACTACCCCTCCGCAGGCTAGCAGTACGGTAGCCAATGACTTGAAACGAATTCGCCGTCGCGGAGAACGTCGGCCGAGACAGGATGTTGTGGTGGGCCGAGACGCTCAGGGAGCCGGCTCTGTTCGTTCGCCCTGATAGCTCCCGTCGTAGGTCTCGGTGTGGTTCGCCTTCGTGAGGACGAGTTGGGCGATTCGAGCACCGCGGTCGAGTTCGATGGGGTGGTGTACCTGCAGGAGTCCTTCCCCTTTCCCCTCGTAGCCGGCGTCCCAGACGGCGGTGTTGAGCATACACGAGTTCCGCATCAGCGACGACCGCGGGTAGATGAAGCCGACGTGTGCTTCGGGGATGTGAACCGTCTCGGCGTACTGGACGACGTAGCCGCCGGGTTCGAGGCTGTAGGTCTCGGTGTCGGAGTCGGCACAGTCGAGTTTGCGTCGCTCGCCCACGGTCTTTCCGTCGCGGCCGAGGCGACCGGGTTCGACCTGTTCGAGCACCGATTCGAGCGTCAGGTCCACGCCGTTCGGTTGGACCTGCTCGTCGGTGACCGGCGAGATGTGCTGTGCGACGAATGAGCCAGCGCGGTACATGGTTGGTCAGCGTCAGGGGAGACCAAAAGCGATGCTAAACACGTCGAAAAAGACGACCCTCGGTGACGGTTGACATTGAAGAACCACAAAGGAGTTTAATGGTCCTTAGACGCTAAAAACCCGGAGACGGCGGTATTCTTCACGTTTGAAGATAGGGAAGTACGCGGGATTTATATCCGAGGACCATCGACATTCGGCTGTTATGGGACAGACGCTCACGGAAAAGATTCTCTCGGACCACCTCGTCGAGGGTGACCTCACCCCCGGAGAGGAGATTGGAATCGAAATCGACCAGGTCCTCATGCAGGACACGACTGGGACCATGGTCTGGCTCCAGTTCGAGGCACTCGACCTCGACGAGGCGCAGACGGAACTCGCCGCCCAGTACTGCGACCACCAGACATACCAGTTCGACTTCAAGAACACGGACGACCACCGCTTCCTCCGTTCCGCGGCCGGGACATACGGTGCCCACTTCTCCCGACCCGGAAACGGTATTTGCCACAACGTCCACAAGGAGAACTTCGCCGCACCCGGCAAGACGCTCCTCGGCTCCGACTCGCACACGCCGACTCCCGGTGGTCTCGGCCAGCTCGCAATCGGTGCCGGTGGTCTCGACATCGCAGTCGCCATGGGTGGCGGCGCGTACTACGTCGAGATGCCGGAAGTCGTCAACGTCCGCCTCGAAGGCGAGCTTCCCGAGTGGACCTCGGCGAAGGACGTTATCCTCGAGATGCTCCGACGCGAGACCGTCAAAGGCGGCGTCGGCAAGGTCTTCGAGTACACCGGTCCCGGTGCTGAATCGCTCACCGTGCCCGAGCGAACCACCATCACCAACATGGGTACCGAACTCGGTGCCACCTCGTCCATCTTCGAGACGGACGAAAAGACCAAAGACTACCTCGAACGCCAGGGTCGCGGCGACGAGTACGTCGAACTGACGGCCGACGACGACGCGGAATACGCCGACGAAATCGTCATCGACCTCTCGGACCTCGAACCGCTCATCGCCTGCCCGTCGATGCCCGACAAGGTCGTTCCCGTCCGCGAAGTCGCCGGCAAGAAGGTCGAGCAGGTCCTCGTCGGCTCCTGTACGAACGGTGGCTACGAGGACATCCTCCCGGCCGCGAAGATGTTCGAAGGCCGCGAAGTCGCAAAGCACCTCGAAATGATCATCGCACCCGGTTCGAAGCAGGCCGGCGAGATTCTGGCCCGCGAAGGCTGGACGGCCGAGATGATGGCCGCCGGTGTCAACGTCTCCGAGGCGACCTGTGGTCCGTGTATCGGTATCGGCCACGTGCCCGCTTCCGACTCTATCTCCCTGCGTACCTTCAACCGCAACTTCGAGGGTCGCTCCGGTATCGAAGACGACAACGTCTACCTTTGCTCGCCGCAGGTCGCCGCCGCCGCGGCGCTCGAAGGCGAAATCATCGACCCGCGAGACCTCGCCGACGAACTCGACGACCTCGAATCGCCCGGCATCGAACTCCCCGACGAGTACGACGGTGCCAAGACGGACCTCATCTACGCGGAAGACGCCATCGACGACGACCTCATCAAGGGCCCGAACATCGGCGAAGTCCCACTGCAGGACCCGCTCGGTGCCGACATCTCCGGTGAGGCGCTCCTGAAGATGGAGGACAACATCACGACCGACCACATCATCCCGGCAACGTCCGACATCCTCAAGTTCCGCTCGAACATCGAGCGCCTCTCGGACTTCACGCTCTCGCGTGTCGACGAGACGTTCGCCCAGCGCGCCAAGGAAGCCGGCTCCGGTGTTCTCGTCGCTGGCGAGAACTACGGACAGGGTTCCTCCCGTGAACACGCCGCGATGTGTCCGATGTACCTCGGTATCGAGACCGTTCTCGCGCAGTCGTTCGCTCGCATCCACAAGGCGAACCTGTTCAACTTCGGTATCGTCCCTCTCGCCATCGACGAGGAGACCTACGAGAAGCTCGAACAGGGCGACGACGTCGAAATCGTAGACGACGTGGCCGCAGGCGTCAAATCCGGTCAAGAAGAATTCACCATCCGCGTGAACGACGACTGGGAAGCGACGACGAACCTACACGCCTCCGAGCGTGAGCGCCGTATCCTCACCGCCGGTGGCAAACTGCCTCTCACGAAACAGCAGGCCGAAGGCGGCGCCGCGCCCGCGGACGACTAAGTCCACAACACCAACGTTCTCACGTTTTTCGGCCGGCGAGCGACCGCGACGCGCTGGACGCGCCACCCAACCTGTCGTGAGCGACGTCCCGACATGTTCTTCGACGCGGCCGAAACCGCCCGACACAAAGCCGCGTGTTTTTGCGTGCCCGTCACGTATCGCCGACAGTGAGGGAGTTCGACGACGTACTCGCTGACGGCGTGGTCGTCCGACAGGCCCAACGCGCCGATTTGCTCGACGTGCTCCGCATCGAGCGGACGTGTTTCTCCGAGCCGTGGCCGTACTCGGCGTTCGAACTGTTCGTCGATGAACCCGCATTTCTCGTCGCCGCCCGCGGGAACGACGTGCTCGGCTACGTCGTCGCCGACGTGATGCCGAACCACGGCAACGATATCGGCCACGTCAAGGACCTCGCGGTCCGCGACGACGCCCGCGGCGAGGGACTGGGACGCCAACTGCTCGTCCAGTCGCTCGCGGCGATGGCCATCGACGGCGCGGCCGTCGTCAAACTAGAAGTACGCGTCTCCAACGATCCGGCGCTACAACTCTACCGAAGCGTCGGCTTCGAGCCTGCACGCCGAATCCCCGGCTACTACGGCGACGATGAAGACGCCTACATCATGGTGTTGGACCTCGGAGAGTGGCAATCGAACTGAAGATTCCTGAGACACCGTGGTGATTCTTATCACACCTGCAGTCGTAGCTCAACTGTGCCATCGTCCGCCGCAGTGCTCTGTGTGAGCGACGACGATTTCGTCGCGGCTCTCGAATCGTCGCTCAAATCACGTTCCGACGAGACGAGCGTCCGCCACGTCCGAAGCGGCGACGACGCGTGCGCCGAACTCGACACCGACGCGTCGGCAATCGACTGTCTCGTCGTCGCCTCGTCGCCGGAGCGCGACGACGCGATGTTCGTCCGCAACCTCCGCGAACGCGGCTTCGACGTGCCGGTCGTCGTTGCGGTCACAGACGAACGCGCCGCCCGCGAGTACCTCGACGCGGGAGCGACCGATTACGCCGTGTGCGACGGCGCAGACGCCGCCGCCCGAACCGCCGGCCGCGTCGAACGGGTGCTTTCCGAACGAGGCGACACACGGGTCACACACCCCGACCGCCGGGATTCGCTTTTCGCGGTCGTGGACCGAACCGACGACGCGATAGTCGCACTCGACGCCGACTGGCGTGTTACCTACGCCAATCCGGCCGCTCGGGACAGCCTCGGTATCTCGACTACCGAAGAATCAACACGGCGTATCTGGGACGTCCCGCAGTCGAGCGCGTTCCGCGAGGAGTTCGAGACGGCGATGGAGACGGGGGAACCGACACGCTTCGAGGCGCGATACGACCCGCTCGAATCGTGGTACGCCGTCGAAGCGTATCCCGAGTCGGCCGGTCTCGTCGCCCGCATCGGGGACATCACGGACCGGAAACGACAGCAAGCGACTGCCGAACGAGACAGCCGAATGATAGAGACCGCCGCCGACGCGCTGTACACGCTCGACGCCGAAGGCCAATTTACCGCCGTCAATCCCGCGTTCGAGCGCCTCACCGGACGGGCGGAAACACAGGTCATCGGCTCGCCAGCAGAACATATCCTCGGACCCGACAGCGCGACCGACAGTAACAATGGGGCGACTGGCGGTGACGATGGCGCGGTCGATGCGACGGCGACGCAACTGGTCGAATTCGAACTGAAGACCGCAGACGGTCCCACGGTGCGGGTCGAGAACCACCGGACGCCAATCGTCGAGGACGGCGACGTAATCGGCTCTGTCGGCGTGCTCCGCGACGTCACTCACCGTCACCGCTCCGAACGATTGCTGTCGACCCTCCACGAGCGGACGCGCGAACTGATGAGCGCACCCGACCGCGATACAGTCCTCGCCGTCGCGGTCGATACCTGTGACGAGATATTCGACGGCGCCAGAACCGAGGTGTTCGCCTTCGACGAGGGCAGGCATGCACTCACTCGCCTTGGTGGCGTGGGAGCGGACGCGGGCGAACCATCGACCGAACGGCCCGACAGTGGCGGCGTCTGGGAAGCGTTCGCCAGCGGTGAGGTTCGCGTTATCGACACGGGCGAGGGTGTGGCTGACGACAGTGTTGACGGCGGTCGAGAACGGAGACGGAGTATCGCCGCGCCGTTCGGCCGCCACGGCGTCCTCGTCACCGGCAGTCAAACGGCCGTTTCCCCGACCGATGTCGATATCGAACTCGTGAGCCTACTTTCGGCGACCGTCGAGGATGTATTGGACCGAATCGCCGCCGAATCGGAGGTTCGCAGCAAGAACGGGACCTCGCAGACCGGAACGAAACGATAGCGAAACTCGACCAAGTCAACACGACCATCCGAAATATCGTCAAGTCGCTCATCGACGCGCCGACCCGCGGCGAGGCGCTCACCGCCGTCTCCGAACATCTCGCCGAGACCGACTCGTACGCCATCGTCTGGCACGCTAAAGCCACCGCCGTCGATACCGACTTCCGGCCGCCACCGGACACTGTCCACGGCGCTGACGCCGCCTACGCCGACAGACTCGGCGAAGTGGCCACGAAACCACCGCTTTTCGACCTCCTCACGGACGCCATCGAAACCGGTGAGATACAGACGGTCGTCGACGTGCTCGACGACCCCGATTGGGTGGACCACCGCGGCGACGCTCTCACCTACGGATTCCGGTCCATCGCGGTCGTTCCCGCGGTCGCAGACGATCGGGTCGAGGCGTTGTTCGTCGTCCACGCCAACGAGCGAGACACCGTCTCGAACGAGGACGGACTCCTGACGGAACTCGGTGAGACCGTGGGCTACGTCATCGCCGCGACGAACCGCGCCGACGCGATGCTCACAGAGCGGAAAACACAGCTCCAGCTTCAACTCGGCGGTGACCGCCTATCGCTGACGCGACTCGCAAAACGGGTCGAACGCGAAGTGGGTCTCACGGGAGTCATCCCGCAGTCCGACGGCTCTGTCATCGCGTTCGTCGTCACCGACGCGGCCCCCGAGGAGGTGGTCGCCGCGGGCGAAGACGTTGCGACCCGAGCCAGACCGCTTTCGACGAACGGGACAGACCACATGTTCGAACTCCGCTTGCCACGGGAGTCACTTTTCGAGACGCTGTACGCCTCGGAAGCGACTCTCCGCGCGCTTCACGCGTCGAAAACCCAGACCACGCTCACGGTCGAAGTCCCCGAGCGGATTCATGTCCGGTCGTTCGTCGATGCGCTCGACGCGAACTACCCCGGGTCGAAACTCTTGTCGCGGCGGACGCACACGGACGGCGTTGCGACGCCGGCGACGTTCGACTCCGAGATACGCGACGCGTGGACGGACCGCCAGCACGAGGCGATTCGAGCGGCCCACCTCGCAGGGTTCTACGAGTGGCCGCGCCGCAGTACCGCGGCGAAGTTGGCCGAAACGTTCGATATCAGCCCGCCGACGTTCCAGTACCACCTCCGCGCCGCCGAACGGAAACTCGTCGAATACGTCTTCGAGTGACACGGGTTACCAGTTGTGTCTCAGTTGAGATTCTAGGTGAGTAGAGTGCACGCAGATACCACTACTAGCTGGATAGCAGCGAGGAATTTATCCGCGACTCACATCGGGATAACTGTCGGCGAGGCACCGACACGAACCGAACACCATGGACGAGACTCGCGTACTACAGGGCAACAACGTTGGATGGAACACCGGAACGAACGAAGAAGTCGTCGCTCGACACGACTGGGAGGGCCGAGAGACCCTCGCCGTGACCGTCGTTTCGGCGACCGCCCAACTGACCGAGATGGGTGTTTCCGAGCTTCCACCACTCTCTGAAGCCATCGACCCGGACTCGCTCAACCAACTGTTCGCCCCGCTGGCCCGGGCACCAGCGGCGAGCGAATCGGGCGAACACGGGCCCGGTGGGTCCGCCCGAGGGTACGTCCAGTTTCGGTACGCAACCTGCGATGTGACCGTCTGGGCCGACGGAACGGTCATGGTCAGAGCCGCCTAACAGCACCGCTACTCAGTATCACCATCACCACAGCGCCACACCATCGGAGGCACGCGCCGTGGCACCCCGTCGGCAGTCCGTAGCCACACCACTGCGGACGCCGCGGCCGTCTGCTTCCTTTTGACGACACTGCGACGGGTTTTGGTACGGCCAGCCACTATCGACCGGTATGGGATACGCCTGTCCGGTCTGCGACGCTCCACAACGCGACGAGACGCATCTCGCAAACCACCTCGCGTTGCAAGCAATCGTCCACGGCGACGACCACGAGACGTGGCTGGACGACCATGCGACCGACTGGAACACGATGAACCCCGAGTCGCTCGGTCCCGTCGTCGCCGAGTTCGCCGAGGAACGCGAGTTCGACGAAGTGTTCGAAGATACGGTTGACCGACGGGGAAGCCACGGGCACCAACACGACCACGGCCACGGGTTTGGCCACGACCACGGGACGCCACAACAGTTCAGCGGCCGCGAAGAGTCGCAACCCCTGTCCGGTGATGCGGCACGCATTTTCGAGGAGGCGAGGTCGCTCACCGAGGAGATGCACGACGACGGTGATGCGGACGCGTCCCGAACCGACGACGAGCACGGAGATGACGACGCCGACGAGAAAGAGTCGTAAGCCCGGCCCCCGAATCGACGGGCGATGGAAACCCACGGGACGATTGCGCCGGCATCGCTCGCCGACGCCGAAGCCGCCTTCGACCGCGCCGGACCGACGGCGCAGGTCGTCGTCAGAGAGACGGCCAAAGCGATGGAGTTCGACCGCGACGAGTACCGAGACCGCGTCACCGGCGACGTCATCGAGACCGTCAGAAACGCGCTTTTTGCCGAGTCGCTGGCGGTTCACGTCGGCTCGCGGGCCGAGTTCGACGACTGGTGTTCGGGCCATCCGGAGTACGAGGTTGTCGAACTCGGCAACCCCGACGTAGAGCGCGTCGCGTGGCACGCGGTTCCGTTCGCCGAGACGGTCGTTGCGACGACCTTCCAAAACGAGCGCGACGCCGCGGTGAGTACCCTCCGCCGCAACGCCTTCGGACGGCTCTACCGCGACGCGATTCTGGGCACAGAAGCGACCGAAAGCGAAGCGAGTGCCGACGACACCGACACCGACACCGACCCTGACGACCCTGGTGGCGAAGGAAGCGAGGGTGGCGACCGATGACCGAAGACGAGCAGGAAAGTGGCGGTCGGCCAGCGGACGGCGACCGGCCGGCCGACGACGGTCGCCGACACGAACCGCTTTCGGACCCCGAGTGGCCGGTGCTCGAATCCGAAATCGAGTACGAGACCGGCTGGTTCACTGGCGGGTACGACCTCGTCGAACAGCCGAACGGAACCACGAAACGCTACTACTGGGCCGAACTGGCCTCCGCCGTCGTCGTCGTCGCCGTCGCCGACGACCACGTGGTTTTCGTGGAGCAGTACCGCCCGACAATCCGTCAGACGCAACTCGAACTGCCCGCGGGAATCGTCGAGAAGGGCGAATCGTTCACCGACGCCGGCCTGCGTGAACTCCGCGAGGAGACCGGTTTCGAAGCGGATTCTGCCGCGGTCATCGGCGACGTGTGGTGTTCCACCGGCGTCCTTCGGCACCGACGCGCCTTCGTCTTCGCGGCGGGTCTCACCCCCGTCGAACGCGACTTGGACGACAACGAGTTCCTCTCGGTTCACTCGGTGCCAATCGAGGACGCAGTCGAAAGGGCGCTCGAATCGCCGACGAACGACGCCACCCTCGAAGGCGTCCTGCTCGCGCGACGGGAGGGACTGCTGTAGCGTGCCGGACGACGAAGTCACGCCCGCGGCGGTCGAGTCACTTCTCGACGGCGACGACCCGCCACTCGTCGTGGACGTGAGCACGGACGCGGAGTTCGCACTCGGCCACATCCCCGGCAGTATCAACGTTCCGCTCGTCGATCTCGTGGCAAGCCTCGGGCGCGTGACGGGAGCGGACCACATCGTCACCGTCTGCCCGCGAGGGGAAGCCAGCGTGCAGGCGGTTCGACTGCTCTCGGCCTACGAGGGGACCGAAGGCGCGCGAATCGAGAGCATGGCTGGCGGTCTCGACGCGTGGGACGGCCCGCTCGAAGAAGGGTTCGACGAGGGTGGAGTCGAGAGGGGAGACGAAGACGGACAGGAAGGCGGAGACGGAGACGAGGGCGAACACACACACGAAGAACGGTCGGACAGCTAACCGTCTTGGAGCAGAGAAAGCGACTGTCGAGTGCAGTCGCTCACGACCGGATAGTTCCAAAAATAACTCGACGTCGGGCTAGCTTAGAGGTCGGTCACGCGACGTTGAACCCCTTTTCGCGGAGGAAGTCCTCCACGCGGCCGCGGTGGTTGCCTTGGAGTTCGATGGAATCGTCTTCCACGGTCCCACCGCAAGCGAACTTCGACTTCAGGTCCGACGATAGGCTGTCCATATCGACGTCCTTTGGGTCGAATCCCTCGATGACTGTAACCTCTTTTCCGTAGCGGCGCTCGTCGATGCGGATGACAATCTCCTGAGACTCTTTAGCGACGTCCTCGCAGACGCAGAGCTCTTCAGGGAGCCCGCACGTCGAGCAGACTTCCGACATTACAGTGTGGACGTACAGGATGGGGATATTAAACAGTGTCGGGAGACGGGATAGCGGTCTGCCCGGTCAGGAGTCCAAGTCGCCCGTGGACGACGTTTCCTCGTCGTCGTTGGTCGTCTCGCTCGGTCCGTTTAGAACGCCCGGGTCGGAGGACGTGTCTCCGTCCGCGTCGGTGCTCGAATCTACGCCGTCTGCCGGGGCAGACGGGCCGTTGCGGTCGGCGTCTTTCGCTCTCGCGTCGTCAGCAGACGGTCCCCTCGCGTCGGTCCCGCGGTCGCCGTCGGCGGGATTGGCACCCTCGCCTCGGTTCCCCGGGTTGGCGGCCGAGTCCGTGGCGTCGGCCTCGTTTTCGTCGGTCCCGACGGTCCGGCCCGAACCAGTCACGTTAGTCTCGTTCTCGTCTGTCTCGTTTCGTGCCGACTCTCGTGGTCCGGGAACCGTCTCCGGGCCGACGTCGTCCGGTCGTCGGCTACCGTCTGCGGCCGACTCGTTTTCTTCGTCCTCGTCGTGGCCGCCAGCTTCGTCCGCTCGCCGTTCGAGTCCGCGTCCGGGTCTGTCACCGGCGATACCGCGGGCGATTTCAGCGACCTCCGGGCCGGAGAGTTCGCTCGCGTTCGTGCGGAGTCTATCGAGTTCGTCGGTATCCACGCCGCGGTCCCGCAACGAATCGGCAGGGACAGACGCGGCGGCGGCGGACGTCCGATTCAAAAGCGACGTCGTGCGTTCGATATCGGCGACCGTGCGAGTCAGTTCGACACGGTACCACCCCTCGGAAATCGTCCCGTTATCGCGGCGCGCTTCGAGTCGAGCCTTGCGCTGTCTGAGGTCGCGCAGGCGCTCGCGGACGGTCGCTACTTGGTCGGCGACGACGGCCGCTTTCGAGTCGTTCGAGTTCGCGTTCGACAGTCGCGTCTCGAAGGTCCGCCGGTCGAGTTCGCCGTTCGTCTCGGACCCCTGTACACCGATGACCGCCGCGAGTTGCTGTCCGGGCGAGACCGTACCGGTCGCGTTGGAGTCGCGTTCGGCGGTTTCGGTGCTCTCGTTCGACGACTGCTGTGCGGGCGGTGATGCCGGAGAGCCGTCAGAAACGGCGGCGTCAGCGGCTGTCTGCGGAACACTACCCGGGGCGGCGAGAGCGAGGGGCGCACCCACCATCGCAATCGAAACGAGTGTTGCGACGAGTGCGACAGTTCGTCGGCTCATTACGTCGTGATGGGACCCCCGTATCAATATAAACGTGCGGCAGTGGCCGCGAATCAACGCCAGTCAACCGCAGTTCGGACAGTGGGCCGAACCCGCTCTCGTCTCCCGATTAACGCGACCCAACCACCGTGAACGGTCGTAATCTTTTTATTCGTCTTTGGAATCGGCGTCGTCTTCGGGCAGGCGAAGGACGTTCTCGCGGCCGAGGCGGAAGCCTTCGATAACGCCGTCGTCGCGCATCCCGCGGACGACTTTACTCGTCTTGGCGTCAGTCCAGTCGAGCGCGCCGGCGACCTCCTGCTGTTTGACGCGCCCGCCACGGGATTCGATGAGCCGAAGGACGCGCTCTTCGTTGCTGAGGAGTTCGGACGGCGGCGACGACTCCGATGTCGAATCCGACCCGGTGGCGGCTCCGTCGGCCGGTTCTTCGGCGTCGGTCGCGGGGCCGTCGGCGTCCGAATCGACGACCGTGGCCGATGCGTCGTCGCCCCCCTCGTTCGTGAGAGCCGATTCGGTGCCCCCGGTCGCCAACTCGTCGCTCGGAGGCGACGAGTCGCCGAGTCCGTTCGACCGTAGATACAGCGCGGCACCGCCGACGATGACGACGAGACCGACGACAGCGGCGGCAAGCGTCGTCGCAGGGAACGGGTCGTCAACGGAGGCCGGTGTCTCTTCGGCGGTCTGCGTCGGTGTTCCGGTCTCTGCCGCGCCTCGTTCGAGAACGACGTTCGGCTCGCCCGAGACGAAGTCGGTCTCGGAACCACGCCAGATAGCCGTGTTCTCGCGCGTCTCGCCAGCCGTCGGCTCGACGGTCACCGTGCCGTAGGCGTCGGGCCACGAGACGATGAGTCGGGTGCTACTGTCGAGGAAAAAGCCCTCGATGGCGTCGCCGACGACGAGGCGGTCGCCGTCGGTCGCGGCGAAGTGCCCCCAGTCGAACGAGTACGTGACGACGCCGTAACTATCGGGAAGCGACCGCGTCTCCGCCGCGACGGAGACGTTCGTGACGGTCATCCCGCGGCTGGTCGCGTTCTCCGCGGCGGCGACCGTCGAGTTGATTCTGTCGGCGAAAGCGGCCGTGTAGTCGTCCGGATTCGCCCGCACGTCGTCCTGTAACGACTGGAACGCGTCGGTGGTGTTCTGGCCGTCGAGTCGGGTCAGATACTGAATTTCCCAGCGAGCGTCGCCGCTCGCATCGACATCAACGACGATACGCGTGCTGTCGGGCTGGACGCCCTGCTGGACGAGTGGTTCGACCCCGGGACCCGCCACCGGGCCTTGTGCCGTGACCGGTGCGACGACCGCGAGCACACAGAGGATGGCACAGACCAGCGCGGGGACGGCGTGTCGTGTCGCCATTGAACCTTCGTGCGAGTGCACACAGAAAAAGTACCGCGGTTCACACAGTGAGTCAGTTCGTCAGCCGTCTGACGACCGGCAGACGCGACCTGACGGCGTCGTTCGCAACGGCGACCGCTTCCTCGGCGTCCGCGCGAGTGACACCGTGGCCGTACCGAGCGCGCTCGTAGATGCGACCGACTTGTCGGGTTCGTTCGTCGATGCCGACCCGAGAGAGCGAGTCGAGGTAGTGTCGAACCGTCTCACCGCGTCGGCGCGGCCGATACGTCCGTTCGAGAGCGAGTTCGAGGCGGTCGTACGCCCGGACCACGTCGGCCGCCGGCGAGTCGGTTCGCCGCTGGTAGACCGTGGTCACGAAGCGGAGTTGCATCGGCAACCGCGTCCGTCGAACGCCGGCGGCGAGACCGACGAGCGCGGCGAAGCCGACGAAGAGCGTCTCGCGCGACGGCAACGACGGCATACCGTCGTCGGACTCGTCGCCGTCGGTCGTGTTTCCGGCGACCGGGGTCACGCCGAGGCGCTCGTCGATGCGGGGCACCTGGCCGTCGTCGGGCGTCGCGTTCGTCTCGGTCTCGTTCGTCTCGGTCTCGTTCGGCGTCGGCGTCTCCGTGTCAGTGTCGTTCGCCGCGGCCGCGGTCTCGTTGGTGTCGATGCCGTCGAGACCTTCGCTTCGGGCGCTCTCGATGGTGGTCGATTCGGCGTCTTGGCGGGCACCGGCGGGAGTCGGGTCGAACCGAACCCAGCCGGTGTCTTCGAAGTAGACTTCGACCCACGCGTGCGAGTCGAGACCGCGGACGACGTACCGGTCGTCGCCGACGCGCTCGCCGGTCGTGTAGCCGGTGACGAAGCGCGCGGGAACGCCTTCGGAACGGAGCAAGACGACCATCGTCGAGGCGTAGTACGTGCAGTAGCCTTCGTCCATCTCGAAGAGGAACGAGTCGGCGATATCGCCCTCGGGACGCGACACCCGCAGGGAGTACTCCTTGTTCGCTTCGAGCCATCGCTCGACGGCGACCGCCTTGTCGTAGGGTGTCTCCGCGTCGCTCGTTATCTCGGCGGCGCGCTCGCGGACCCGCGGCGCGGTGCTATCGGGGAGCGCGAGGTAGCGCTCGCGTATCTCGTCGGGGTAGTCGGTTCCGGTCCGCCGAAGCGACGCCGGCGTGTACTGTGGAACCGCGCTCGTCACGTTGTAGGACTCGTCCGTGGCGATGGTTCGAGCGGGGCGGATGTTCCCCTGTTGGGTGAGAAGCGTGTCGGATGCGACATCGCCGCGAACGGCGACCGGTCGCCACGCCGCGGGCATCGAATCGAGCGGCGTCGCAGGCGTGACAGTCTGACGAACCAGCCGAGACGGACCGTCCGGGCCTCGTAATCGACCGCCCGAGTACGGTTCTGTGTCACCGGTTCGAACCCAGCCGTCGCCCGTATAGCGGTCGAACGAGGCGGTCTGCCAGTACGCCGGTGACGAACTCTGGACTTCGAACCGGACCTTCGGCGAGAGGCTGATGCTTCCGACGATGGAGATGCGGTCGCTCGCGCTCACCAGATTCGCCTCGACGGTCGGTTGCTCGGCGACGCCGCCGCTCGGAATGACCGGCGACCCGCCCGCACCGGGAAGGACCGTGACGCTGGCCGAGACGACGACCATCGCCGCGAGGATAATCGTCAACACGTCGAGTTGGCCGCCGTCGCGGCCGTACCTGTCGATGCCGTCGAATCCGAGCGCCGCCATGCCCGCGGTGACGCCGACGAGCGTGAGCGCCCCCGTCGCATCGGTCGTGAGAACGAACAGGCCGAGTCCGAACCCGGCGATGGTGACTGCCGGTGCGATGCGCCCGCGGACCACGAGATACCACGCGAGGAACGTCGGCCCGGGCGTCACCGCGAGCGCCCACACGTCCGCAGAGAGCAGTCGGAGCGCCGACAGGCCGCTCAAGAGCGCGAGCGAGTCGGCGAGGATGCGCTCCGGCGAGAGCAACGCGAGTTGGCTCGGCGGGAGCGCGAGGAAGTACGCGGTGAAGCCCCCACCGGCGATGACCGCCGCGAGCGCGAGTGCGACGCGCAGTCGAATGGTTCGTCCGACGACGGTTGCGAGGACGAGCGTGCCGACGACGAGCAGTGCGAACTGGTTTCGCCGACCGACGACGTCGGTGATGTCGTAGAGAACGGCCAGAAACGCTCCGATGAGGACGACCGACGCGCCCGCGGCCAACAGGTTCGCCGGAACCCCGAAGACCGCGTGTTGGTCCGTCGCGTCCGCGGTCGCCGAGGCAGACCGCCCCCGAGTCGATTCGGTGCTCATCTGTCTGGCCTCCGGTTCGGTCTCATGTCGTCACCCCGCGCCGCCCGGACCGGGCCGTCTCGCGGTCGCCGGGTCGGCCGTCGGCCGCGACGACGGTCTCACCTGAGTCGGCGACTCGAAGGTCGTCGAAGGTTGTCTCGCGGCCGGCGATTCGGACGTGGGTCCGCCCGGCGTCGCCACGGACGACGACTTCGGCGGTCTCGTTCGGGACGGCACCGGTCTGCATCCGCGAGAGGTGTGCGAGCACGCGCCGGTCGTCGCCGGGTGCCGCATCGACGACACCCGCAGGCGTCGTGAGGTGAACCGGGACGCCGACATCGAGAAGCGAACAACAGAGCGTCGCGGCCGCCTCGGCGGCGTCGTCCTCGTGACCGTCAGCCGTCCCGACCGAGATACGCACCGCGTCGGAGGCGGCGCGGTCGTTGTACGTCTTCACCACGAGGTCGCCCGATTTGGCGCTCGACTTCCAGTGGATGTCGCGGAGTGAGTCGCCCGGGACGTACTCACGGAGTCGGTCGAACTCGTCGCGGTCGTCGGTCAGTTGGAGCGTGGCGAGCGCCGACAAGTCCCGACGGGCCGTCGCGGTGAGCATCCGAACGTGAGGAAAGACGAGTAGCTCGGTCGTTTCACCGACCGTGAAGGATTCCGAAAACAGACCGAGGAGGTCGGTTGCGACAATCGTGGTCGGCCCGAGCGTCGCCGGGCCGCGAACGCCGAGTGTCACGTCGTACGAGAGTGTCCCGTCGCCGACGACCGAGTCGATTGTGGCGTCGCCCGAGACGCCGTCCGAGAGCGCGTCCGTCGTCGTCGCCGGAAACGGTCGGTCGGCGTCGATGGCGAGCGAGACAGTTCGGGTTTCGCCGGGGAAGCCGTCTGGAGGCGTGTCGCGGTTCACTCGCGGCCGCGACACTCGGCGGACCTGTATCGCGCCGGCGACGAGCGCGACGACGACCGGGATGACGACGGCGTTGAGCGCCCGCGGCCCGTAGGCGACGGCGTTTCCGACGCCGAGTACGACGACGGCCAGCGCGACCCACCCGCGACGTGTGAGTTTCATTCGACCGGTGTGTATTCGACCGCGCGTTCGACCACCTCGGACCCCGAGTCGCCGCCCGTCGTCCGAATGCGGTGCGCCCAGACGCTCTGAACCTCCCGTTGGATGTCGTCGGGAACGACGTAATCGCGGGCGTCGAGGGCGGCACGGGCCTGTGCGGCGCGGATGAGCGCAATCGACCCGCGCGGACTCACGCCGAGGTGGGCACGCTCTCGGGTATCGGCGGCGAGGCGAGAGACGTAGCGCCGGACGGGTTCGCTCACGGTTACCGCGACAATCGTCTCGCGGGCGTCTCGAACGTCGGCCGCGGTTGCGACCGGTTCCAGCGACTCTATCGGATGGTGGCCCGCGACGCGCCCGAGCAGTTCGGTCTCTTCGGCCTCGTTTGGATAGCCCAAGTGAATCTTCTTCATGAACCGGTCGAGTTCGGCTAACGGGAGGTCGTAAGTGCGGTCGGGTTCGACGTCGTTCTGTGTCGCAATGACGGTAAACGGGTCCGGGACCCGTCTCGTAACGCCGTCAACCGTGACCTGCAACTCCTCCATGACTTCGAGGAGCGCGGCCTGCGTCTTCGGCGGCGCGCGATTGATTTCGTCGCCGAGGACGACGTTGCCGAACACCGGTCCCTCGCGGAATTCGAACTCGCTCGTCTGCTGGTTGAAGACGTTCACGCCGGTCACGTCAGACGGCAAGAGGTCGGGCGTGAACTGAATGCGCTCGAACGACCCCTCGATAGAGGTGGCGATAGCCCGGGCGAGCATCGTCTTGCCGACGCCCGGCACGTCCTCCAAGAGGAGGTGCCCGCGGGCGAACAGCGTCACGATGATATCTTCTATCGCGTCGTGGTGGCCGACGATGACTCGCTCGACGTTCTCGGAGATTCGCGTTGCGAGGTCCGAAACCGTCTCGGCCGACTGCCCGGGGTCGAAGTCGGAGTCTGCATGTACGTCAGTCATTATATTCCGGATACCCCGCCAGCTATACCACAGGGCCGGGCGGGTCTCTGTTCGGTAATATTGTCTCAGCCTACCTAACCTTGCTGGATGTGCGCACACGACACCCAATAGCCGGGGGTTCGACGCCCGTCGGCGTTCGACGCGCCGTTCCCGGGCGTTTTTATCGCTCGGCGACCCGGTACCGGGTATGAACGCGGACGCCCAGCGCGAGGCGGTGTACGGCGCACCGCCGGAGATGCTGGCAGTGCGAGACGACCTGACGCCGATGCTCTCGCAGTACGCCGACCTCTGTGAGACCCACGACGACGCCGTCGTCCTGTTCCAAGTCGGCGACTTCTACGAGGCGTTCTGCGGCGCGGCGGAAGCGGTCGCCCGAACCTGCGAGGTCACGCTCACGAAACGCGAGGATTCAACCGGTACGTGGCCGATGGCCGGGATTCCCATCGACAACGCGGCGGGTTACCTCGAACGACTGCTCGATGCGGGCTACCGCGTCGCGCTCGCCGAACAGGTCGAAGACGCCTCGGAAGCCTCCGGCTTGGTTGACCGCGCCGTCACGCAACTCATCACGCCCGGGACCGTCGTTGACGAAGAGCTACTGGAGGCGGGACGCGCAACCTACCTCGGGGCGGTCGCCCGCGGCGACGGTGACACCGACGCCGCCGACGAGTACGGCATCGCCGTCCTCGACGTTTCGACCGGCGAGTGTCTCGTTACGGGTGCCGACAGGGCGCTGGCGCTCGAAGAACTCGAACGCCTGGCCCCCGCCGAACTCGTCGTCGGTCCGAACTGCGACCTCCCGTCGCTTTCTTTCGACCCGATGCAGACGCCCTTCGAACCGGACGCGTTCGACGTCGAGGCGGCCGAATCGACGCTTTCTTCGTACGCGCCGCGGCCGGACGCCGTCGTCGAATCTGACGCCGAATGCCGAGCGGTCGGCGCGCTTCTCGCCTACGCGGAGTACGCCCAAGGTGACTCGAAACTGGAGTACGTGACTCGCGTTACCCGCTTTGACCCGCGCGAGTTCCTCCAACTCGACGCGACCGCCATCCGGAGCCTCGAACTGTTCGATTCGCGGAGCGCCCGCGCCGGGAGCACGCTCTTTTCGGTCCTCGACGAGACGGCCTGTGCGCTCGGTCGCCGCCGCCTCGAAGCGTGGCTTCGTCGCCCACTCGTAGACCGCGACGCGATCGAAGCGCGACTGGACGCGGTTGACGCCCTCTGCGACGACGCTCTCACCCGCGCGGACCTCAGAGACCACCTCTCGGCCGTCTACGACCTCGAACGGCTGGTCGCGCGTGTGTCGCGCGAACGAGCGAACGCCCGCGACCTCCGGTCGCTGAAGACGACACTCGACCGCGTGCCCGACATCCGCGAGGCGCTCGCCGAAACCGACGCAGACCTCCTCGCCGACTGCCGCGAGTCGCTTCCCGAACTCGATGGCGTCCGCGACCTCGTGGGTCGAGCGCTCGTCTCCGATCCGCCGCAGGAAATCACCGACGGCGGCGTCATCGCGGACGGATTCGACGCCGAACTCGACGACCTGCGCGGCACCGCCGAGGCCGGCCGCGAGTGGGTCTCGAAGCTCGAAGCCGAAGAGCGCGAACGAACCGGAATCGACTCGCTCGAAGTCGGCTACAATCAGGTTCACGGCTACTACATCGAGGTAACGAACCCGAATCTCGACCGCGTGCCAGACGACTACGTGCGCCGCCAGACGCTGAAGAACTCAGAGCGGTTCTACACGCCCGAACTGAAAGAGCGCGAAGACGAGATTCTCCGGGCCGCCGACCGCGCCGACGCCCTCGAATACGACCTCTTTTGCGAGGTTCGGGCCGACGTCGCCGCCGAATCGGAACGCATCCAAGCCGTCGCGGACGTGCTGGCCGACCTCGACGTGTTGCGAACCCTCGCCGACGTCGCCGTCGCCAACGACTACACGCGGCCCGAGTTCCGAACCGAGGGACCCGGAGAGAGCGACCGCACGTCCGACGGCGGCATCGAAATCGATGCCGGACGACATCCCGTCGTCGAACGCGCCCAAGACGAGTTCGTCCCGAATCCAGCGTCGCTTCCGGCAGGGAGCGTGACGCTCATCACCGGGCCGAACATGTCCGGGAAATCGACCTACATGCGCCAGGTGGCGCTCGTTTGCATCCTCGCGCAGATGGGAAGTTTCGTCCCCGCCAACGCCGCACGGGTGCCCGTCATCGACCGCGTGTTCACCCGTATCGGAGCCTCAGACGACATCGCGGGCGGGCAATCGACGTTCATGCGCGAGATGAGCGAGTTGACCGACATCCTCCACAACGCGACCGACGACTCGCTCGTCCTCCTCGACGAGGTCGGCCGCGGAACCTCGACCGCCGACGGTCTCGCTATCGCCCGCGCCGCGACCGAGTTCATCCACGACGAAATCGGCGCGACGACGCTCTTCGCAACCCACTATCACGACCTGACAGACGTCGCCGCCGACCGCGAAACGGTGTTCAACCTCCATTTCACCGCCGCCCAACGCGACGGCGAGGTCACGTTCCTCCACAGCGTCGCCGACGGTCCCTCGTCGTCTTCCTACGGCGTCGAAGTGGCCCACCTCGCGGGCGTTCCCGGCACGGTCGTTGACCGCGCGCGGAGCCTCGTCGAATTCGACGTGTCGAAGACGGCCGAGTCGCACGCGACGGATGCCGCCGCAAACGGCCACTCCGAAACTGTCGGGCGCGCCGAAACAGCCGAGGACGGAACCCTCGCGGCGTACGTCGATGGATTGGAGAACGGACACACCGGGAAGAACGCCCGAGACGTGGAGATGCCGACCGCCGACGCCGGTGCTGGCTCCGGTGCCGGTTCCGATTCCGATTCCGTCTCCGGCGCTACCGCCGGGTCTGACGCCGGTTTTGACCCCGAACTCGAAGCCGTCGCCAACCGTCTCCGCGAGGCCGACCTCGTGGATACGACCCCGCTAGAGGCGTTGAACCTCCTCTCGGAACTCAAACACGAACTCGAATGATTCGCCGACTCGACCCGAAGACGCGCTCGAACATCGCCGCCGGAGAGGTCGTCACCCGTCCCGCGAGCGTCGTGGTCGAACTCGTCGAAAACGCACTCGACGCCGGTGCCGAGACGGTTACAATCGACGTTGACGGCGACGGAACCGACCGAATCCGCGTCGCCGACGACGGCCGTGGGATGTCGAAATCAGACGCCGCACTCGCCGTCGAGCGCCACACGACGAGCAAGTTGACCGGCGCGGCAGACCTCGAAACCGTCGAAACCCTCGGCTTTCGGGGCGAAGCCCTCCCGAGCATCGCGGCCGTCTCCCGCCTCGAACTGACGACTAACGAGGGCGGGCCGCGCGGGACGCGCGTCGTGGTCGAACGCGCCGAGAGCGCCGCAAGCGACGAGCGGGAATCGAGGATCGAGGATGGCCGAGAAAAGACCGTCTCTCCTGCGGGGCGGGCGCGAGGAACGACTGTCGAAGTCACCGATGTCTTCGCCGACCGCCCGGCCCGAAAGAAGGCGCTCGCGTCGGCGAAAGCGGAGTTCGCCCGCATCTCGACGGTCGTCACCCGCTACGCGCTGACCCGCCCGGACGTTCGGTTCGCACTCCGACACGACGACCGCGAAACGCTCACGACACCCGGAACGGGCCGGTTCGCGGACGCGATGCTCGCAGTCTACGGCCGCGACGCCGCGAGTCACGCTTCGACGTTCGACTCGGTACGCGACGTTGCCGACGGCGGTGAGACGGCCACCCTCGAACTCGACGGCGTGCTCTGTCATCCCGACGTGACGCGCTCTCGGCGTGACCACGTTCACGTCTCGGTAAACGGTCGCGCCCTCGCGGAGCCGCGGCTCAGACGGGCGGTCGCAGACGGTTACGGGACGCTCCTGCCCGACGGACGCGAACCGGTTGGCGTGGTCAGACTTCGCCTGCCGCCTGCGTTGGTAGACCACAACGTCCACCCCGCGAAAGACGAGGTCGGCTTCAGAGATGCGGACGCGGTCACCGACGCCGTCGAATCGAGCGTCCGCGACGCGCTTTCGACCGCCGACCTTCGGCGGAGCGGAGAGTTGGCGATGGACCTCGACAGTTCGCTCGAACCGGTCGCGGCCGAGTCGGTCTTCGACGACTGCCGCGTCATCGGCCGCTTCCGCGAGTTATACCTGCTCTGTGAGGCCGACGACGACCTGCTCGTCGTGGACCAACACGCCGCCCACGAGCGCATCAACTACGAACGCCTCCGCGACGCCGTCGAAACCGCCGGTATCGAGTCCGTCGCGGTTGACCCGCCCGCGACCGTCTCGCTTTCTGCGACCGACGCGGCGCTCCTCGAATCGAACCGCGACGCCGTCGAAGCACTCGGCTTCCGCGCCGCGGCGTTCGGCGACGGAGCCTACCGCGTCGAAGCCGTTCCAGCACCGCTCGGGCGGCCGTTTAACCCGGCCGCGCTCGCCGACGCGGTCACAGACGTCGCGGCGGGCGACGCGTCCGACCCGCGCGACGAGTTACTCAAAGACCTCGCGTGCCATTCCTCTATCAAAGCCGGTGACGACCTCACCGACGAGGAGGCGTCGCAGGTGGTCGAACGACTCGGTGCGTGCGAGACGCCCTACACCTGTCCGCACGGCCGGCCGACGATACTCTCTATTGACGAAAAGACGTTCGTCCGGGGGTTCGGACGACGAAGCGGGCGGCAAGGATAAGAGAGATAGCGTCGGGTTTCGAGCGCCCAAGAGCGTCCGCGACGCGCGCTACCAGTCTTTGCACTCGATACAGACGTACTCGTCGCCGTCGAGCCAGCGTTTTTCGACCGTGTCGCCGCACGCCGGACACGTGGTTCCGTCGGGCGTCCAACGGTAGGTTGCGAGCGTGCTCACGTCGCGGTCGTCGTTCGCGTCGGCCGTCGGCGACTCGGCAGTCTCCAGTGTGTCGTCGCCGGTATTGAAATCGTCGAGCGAGCGGTTCGACATGCCCGGCTATGGTCTCGCGCGGCCCTTATCGGTGCCGACACGTGACGTGTTTTCCCCGTGTCGTGGGTCCCGTGCGAAACCCACACAATCAATACTACCGAATCCCGACAGTCGCCCATGGCAACACTGACGGATTTCGTCGTGGCGCTCATCCAGAGTACCCTTGAGTTGGTCGTGAACTTCGCCACCGTAGCGACGAGCGATATCGTCTCACCGGTCATTATCCTCGTCGGGAACCTGTTCATCATCGCGGCGGTCGGCGCGCTCATCTACGTGGTCCTCGGCGCGCTCGTCGCGGAACTCGGTATCGGCACTACGCCCGGCCAGCGCGGTACGCCTCGGCCGCGAGAGTAATCGCTTCTTCGAGGTCGGGACCGATTGGTGACCCGACCACGACGCCATCAGCGTGGGCGAGCACCGCGGCCATCCGGTCGGCCACGTCGGCCGGCGTGCCGGCCATCGAGAAGGCGTCTATCATCGGCGGCGTGACGAGACCGAACGCCTCGGAGAACGCGCCCGCCGAAATCTTCTCGCCGATGTCGCTCGCGCGGTCGGCGTCGATACCGTGTCTATCGAGGACCGGCGGGGCCGCCCCAGCGGTGATGAAGGCGACCGGCGGGCGAGCGGCCTCGCACGCCGCATCTTCGTCGGCCGAGATGGAGACGCTGGCGTAGGCGGCGAGCGTGAATTCGCCGCGCGAAGCAGGGCGGTCGGCGCGGCCGATATCGACCTGTTCGCGTGCCCACGCAAGGTCGTCGGGGTGCGACCCGTTGAACAGCAGGCCGTCGGCGTGTTTGCCGGCCATACGGCACATGTGCGGACCTTCGCCGCCGACGTAGACCGGAATTTCGCCGGGAACGTCGAAGTTGAGTCCGGCGTCGGTCGCTTCGAAGGTGCCGTCGTGGGTGACGCGCTCGCCGCGCCAGAGGTCCTGTGCGACTTTGAACGCCTCTAAGACGGAGCGGAGACCGCGTTCGTCTGCCAGTCCGAGGTTCCGGAGCGTCGATGGGTCCCCCGGCCCGATACCGAGGAGTCCGCGGCCGTCCGAGGATTCGGCGACGGTTGCGACCTTGGCGGCGAGCGTCACGGGATGCATCTCGTAGGGGTTTGCGACGCCGGGTCCGAGGCGAATGTCGTCGGTCTCGGCGGCGAGTCGTGCGAGGACCGCAAACGGGTCGCGGTTGTTGTAATGACACGAGACGAAACACGAGTCGTACCCCTCGCGTTCGGCCTGTACGCCCAGTTCGACGAGGTCAGTTACGGGGTGTTCCGGGGTGAGTTCGAGTCCGAGCATGAGTGTGGAATAGTGTCGAAACGCGGATTGTTAGGGTTCGTAGCTCCAGTCGCGGAGCGCCTGTCGAACGAAGTCGCCGTCGATGTCGCGGAAGTGAGCGTCGCTTTCGCCGTGGTCGCCCCACTCGAAGTCGCGGACGACGACCACGGGCGTTCCGTCGTCGCCTTCGCCCTGTACGAGGTTGGCCGCGGCGGCGAGTTCGTCAACGACGCTTTCGACGGTGACGCCGAGTTCGCGGCCGTCGCGGTCGGTCTCACCGCGCCAATCGCGCGACGGCGCGAGTCCGGCCCAGCCGATAGCGACACCGCGCTGACCGTGTCTGAACGGGCGACCACACGTGTCAGAGACGATGATGCGGTCTGCGGCGAGTTCGTCGCGGATACGCGCCGCCGACTCGCTCGGGCGCTTCGGAAGCAACAGAAGGTCGTGGTCGGGGACGTTCGACCGGTCGATGCCGGCGTTGACGCCGACGTGACCGAATCGCGTCTCGGTCAGGAAGAACGGCTCGTCCATCACGAGGGCAACGCTCTCTTCGAGGACGGCCTGTGCGAACCGCGGGTCCTTCTCGTCGTCGGTCAGTTCGGAGAGTCGTCCGGCGAGTTCCCGCGCTCGCGGACCGGGCGGGAAGTCATCGAGGTCGGCGAACCGTCCTTCGGCCTTCGAAACGACTGTGGACGCGACACACACCACGTCGTCGGGACGGAGAGTGACGCGGTCCGAGATGATGGCCGCGAGGTCGTCGCCCTCGCGGACCTCGGGAACGTCGGGGACGGGAAACAGCTCCATAGGAAACGGGAGGGTGACGGCCGTGAAAAACAACGGGATGCTGGCGAACCGGGCCGGTATCGCAGTGGGCGTCCGATGCCGCGGTACGGTTAAGATATTGTGAACAAATACCAAGGCATGGACGACCGACCGATCGACCCGATGGGACGGCACACCGTCGAGGAGTACCTCGAATACGTGGGCCGGGTCCCGGAGTCGATTCGCAACCGGGTTGACAGGGACGTCCACCCGTTGACCGGCGAGCGGCGCTCGTTCCGACTCGACAACCACGTGCTCTTCGCGGAGCTATATCTGCTCACCGAAAAGATGGGTACCAGTCCGGAGTCAGTCGATATGACGCGGTTCGGCGCGTTTCACGTCTCGTTTTACCGGGACCGATTCGGCGCGTTCACCTGCGGAGTGGAGTTCGCCGGTCTCGAACCGAACTTTCACTCGCCCGAAGAGCGCCTTCGCTACGAGGAGTACGACGTCCACGAATTCTACACGGAACCCGCGTCCGAGGACTAACGGCCGTACGAGCGCCACCTCGCCTCACCCGTCCCATCCAACCCCACCGCTAGCGCCGCGGACGACTTCGACTGACAGCGACCCGCCGGCGACGGAGCCAACCATCATCGTCGCGTCGTCGTCGGCGTTCGCCGCCGTCGCAGTACCCGGATTCAGGATTCGGATACCATCGGCGACCTCGTCAATCACTTCGTGGATGTGGCCGGCGATACCGATAGCCCCCGTTCCGGCGGCGTCTTTGACAACCTGTGCGACGCGAGTCGTATAGCCCGTTCGGGTTCCCGTGCCGTGTGTGACGACGAAGGTGAGACCACCGACTTCGACGACATTGACGATGGGAAGGTCAACCTCCGGCGGGTCGATATTTCCGCAGACGCCGACGAAGTTCGACGACAGAGAACGGAGGCGGTCGAGCGTCTCCACCGAGTCGAAATCGCCCGCGTGAATCACGAGGTCGGCCGCCCGAACGCGGTCTTCGACCCACGTCGGAATCCCGTCCGCCCGACCCGGAACGTGCGTGTCGCTCAACATGGCGAGTCGCATAGTCTCACAAGGACACCATCGTGAATAGTCGTTTTGTCAGTTGCTAACGTAGTCCAATCCATGACACACGTCGTCACCGCGTTCCTTCGGCACGGCGGGCGCGTGCTTCTCACCCGCCGGAGCGACCGCGTCGGCACGTATCGCGGCCGTTGGGCCGGCGTCTCCGGATACGTCGAAAGCGACCCCGACGACGCCGAATGCGACGCTCGCAGGGAACTCGAAGAAGAAGTTGGCGTCACCGACGCGACACTCGTCCGTGCGGGCCGGCCGATGACCATCATCGACGAGGGTCGTGAGTGGACCGTCCACCCGTTTCTGTTCGACGTGGCCGACCGCGCAGTCGAACCCAACCAGGAACTCGCCGACGTGGAGTGGGTCCACGCCCCAGTCATCTGCGAGCGCGGCACCGTCCCCGAGTTGTGGCCGACGTACCGTCGGGTCGCGCCGACGCTCGAAACCGTCCAGACAGACGACACTCACGGCTCGGCGTGGGTGTCGATTCGGGCGCTCGAAGTCCTTCGGGACGCCGCCGCGGACGCCGAATCCCGGGCAGTGTTGGTCTCGGTCGCTCGCGCACTCCGCGACGCCCGCCCCAGCATGACCGCCGTCGGAACCCGCATCAATCGCGTCATGGCCGAATCCGGTCGGAGTCCAGATGCACTCCGCCGCCGCGCCGAAGCCGAAATCGACAGCGCGGTCGTCGCCGACGAAACCGCGGCGGCGACGGCGGCGACGCTCGTCCGGGACCGCGGCTTCGACCGCGTTGCGACGCTTTCGCGGTCCGGAACGGTCGTGGCGGCGCTCGAAGACGCGCGACCGAGTGTCCTCGTCGCCGAATCACGACCGGGTTTAGAAGGCGTCACCGTCGCCGAATCGCTGGCCAAAAAGGGGTTCAAAATCACGCTGACGACCGACGCCGCGCTTCCCGGTCTCGTCGCGGACGGGGCTGTCGATGCCGTCCTCGTCGGTGCCGACACCGTTCTCTCGTCCGGAGACGTGGTGAACAAGGTCGGAAGCTACCCCGTCGCGCTGGCGGCCGCCCGCGCCGGCGTTCCGTATGTTGCCGTCTGCGCCCGCGACAAGATACGCGACGACGACGAGTTCGTCGGCGAAGACGGCGGTTCGTTGTACGACGGCGAGGCGTCGGTGACGACTGCGAACCCGCGTTTCGAGGTCGTTCCAGCGGCGTTCGTGACGGGCGTCGTCACCGAGGACGGCGTGCTCGACGCCGACGCGGTTTCGGAGGTCGCGGCGGAGCACGCCGAACTCGAAGCGTGGGACGACGATGACGCGGGAGCGACCGACCGATGAAAACTGTGAAATGAGGCACCGACCTACCTTCTTTCGGGCGGCGGTGACGAAGGTTACCCCCACCGAGCCCCTTGTGACGACGCTCAACAACACCCGAGCCGCCCTTCTGACGACGATTGCCCACCGAGACACATCTTCTTTCCACTCCCCGTGCGACACCGACACACAACCCCGGTGCGGTTTCACCTACTGCACCCCCAGCTACCGTATGGACCGACGGGTGTTTCTCGGCCTCCTGACGGGAGCGACCGCCAGCCTCGCCGGCTGTACCGCCGGGAATATCCGGCCGCCGATAGCGGGCTTTCCCGCGCCCGAAAACCCCGACCCGGTGGTTCAACACGGCTTTCCCGGGACCGTCTGCGGCGACCCGCCGAACCCGTTTGTCGGTATCGAGGCGATTCTCGAACCGGCGGTTGCTCGGGATTGGGAGGGTCGGACCGTCGCCGAGAAGTACCGGTTCGGCTACGAGGTCGGACCGGGACTCGCCGACGACGGCTACGTGATTGGCGTCGAACGCGGCGGCGACGCCCGCGCCTACGCGCTGTCCATCCTGTGGTGGCACGAAGTCGTCAACGACACGCTCGGCGACGACCCGGTGCTCGTGACCTACTGTCCCATCTGTCAGTCCGGCATGGTCGCTGAACGGCGCGTCGATGGCGAGACGGCGAAATTCCGAGTCTCCGGGCACCTCTGGCAACCCCCCGAAATCTACGGCTTCGCCAGCGTACAGGAGGGCCGAGCGTTCGGCGCGTCCGCCACGTCCGGCGAGGCCGACGTTCGAAACTCGGGAAACCTCGTCCTCTACGACGACGCGACCGGAAGCTACTGGAGTCAACTCTTGGCGAAAGCCATCTGCGGACCGCAGTCGGGCGAACGAATGCGCATTCTGCCATCGACGGTAACGACGTGGGGAAACTGGCGCGCGGCCCACCCAGAGACGGATGCGATACTCCCGCCGCCGTGGTCGGAGACCGCATAGCCCCGGACGCGGGTGACGACTGCTCGCTCCGGCGGCGAAAAACCGGCCACCGACGCCGACGGCGCAACTCCCTTTGGACGGCAGTGTGACCTGTGCCCATGCATATCGAACGTCTCGCGGTGGACGAGTCCGTTGGTCGTGCGATGCCGCCACGGCGATTTATCGACGCGCTGTCCGACCTCGGCGTCCCCGTCGAGTTGGTCGGCGAGGGAGAAACGTTCGGACCGGGTGACGCGGTCGCCTCGTTCGACCACAGAGACACCTTTCTCGACGCGGACTGGGTCCACTGCATCCGCGCCGGCTACGACGAGTTCCCCGTCGGCGTCTACGAGGAAGCCGGGACGTACTTCACCAACAGCACGGGCGTCCACGGTACGACGGTCGGCGAGACGGCTACGGCGTACATGCTGACGCTCGCCCGCCGCCTTCACGCCTACCGCGACGCCCAACACGACCACGCGTGGGACCTGCCGCGCTACGAAGAGCCGTTCACTGTCGCGGGCGAGCGCGTCTGTATCGTTGGTCTCGGGACGCTCGGGTGCGGCGTCGCCGACCGCGCGGCCGCACTCGGGATGGACGTCGTCGGAGTCCGACGCTCGGGCGACCCGGTGCGTAACGTCGCCGCGGTCTACACGCCCGACCAGTTACACGAAGCCATCGGAGACGCTCGGTTCGTCGTCTTGGCGACGCCGCTGAACGACGAAACCGAAGGGATGGTCGCCGAACCGGAGTTCGAGACGATGCGCGACGACGCCTATCTCGTGAACGTCGCGCGCGGTCCCGTCGTCGATGAGTCGGCGCTCGTATCGGCTCTCGATGCGGGCGATATCGCGGGCGCGGCGCTCGATGTGTTCGAAACAGAGCCGCTTCCGGACGCGTCGCCGCTGTGGGACTTCGAGGACGTGCTCGTCACACCGCACGTCAGCGCCGCGACGAGCGCGTATCACGAGGACATCGCGGCGCTCGTCCGCGAGAACCTGAAAAAACTGGCCGTCGGCGACGACCTCACGAATCGCGTGGTGTGAGCACCGAGCGGCTGAAATGAAGGTAGGCCGAGGTCAGAGGAACGTAAACAGGTCGTCGCGGGCCTGCTCGTGGAGGTGCGACCGAAGTGCTTCTTCGAGAGCCGAAATATCGCCGCGCTTGGCCGTGATGGGGGCGATGACGTTCCGCCACTGCTTCCACGGCGGGAAGAGACCGAGTCGGTCACAGAGGTCGTTCAGGCGCTCGTCGCGGTCGTCAACCTTGTCCATCTTGTTGACGGCGACGACGGTCGGAACGTCGAGTTCGTCGAGGAAGAAAAACATCTCCACGTCGTGCGGAATCGACTCGTCGGTGGTGTGGCGGTCGATGATATCGATGACACTCTTGCCGTCAACGACGAGGACGGCCGCGAGAATGTCGTCGGCGTTCTCCTCGATATACCGGACGATATCGGTCTTGATGGCCTCACGGGTGTCGGCGTTGACGCCCGACATGAACCCGAATCCGGGGAGGTCGGTGAACATGAACCCCTCCGAGGACCAGTCAAAGTGGTTGGGCTTGCGCGTGACGCCGGGTTTCTTGCCCGTCGTGAACTTGTCGTGACCCGTCAGTTCGCGCATGAGCGTCGATTTCCCCACGTTCGACCGCCCGACGAGGACGATTTCGTCGCGGTTCGGTCGGTCTTCGAACATACCCATCGTTCGCCACCGCGACAGATAAGCGAGGCGGATGCGGCCCGGCGAACGACGCTCAGATTCGCCTGACGAGTCTGACCGACTCCGCCGGAATCTCGTCGTGCGGCGTCGAGTCGGCCACCTCGAACCCGCGAGATTGGTAGAATGAGAGCGTGTGTTCGTCGCCGTCGAGACAGGACGCCCACTGTTCGCGCGCGCCGCTGACGACGTGTTGCGCCGTCATCGTCCGGAGGAGCGCCGTTCCGGCACCAGACCCGCGGACGTCGGGGTGGGCGTGGAGTGAAAACACCTCGCCGCGGCGTTCGCCCGTCATACCGCCACCGCCCGCCGCGACGACTTCGCCGTCCTCGACGGCGACGACCCAGCCGTGCATGTCGTCGGCCGTCTGCACCTCTCGGCGGAGTCGTGACTCGGCGAATCGGGTTTCGACGGCCGAGTCAACCTCGTCGGCCGGGGCGATATCGCCCGCCGCGTCGCGCCACCCCTCGGCGCAGATGTGAGCGATGCTCGATACGTCCGCCGCTCTCGCAGTTCGGACGAACATACCGTTACATTCGGACAGCGGTTGCAAAATCGTTTCGCGTAGCTGAGCGTCGCTTCCGGTCGCCAACGCGAGTTCCACCCCCTCCGTTCCGGTCGGGCGTGCACCGACGGACAAACGCTACTATATTCAGTTCGACCGCGATAGCCGAAGACAATGGACAAAGCAACACTCCGCGACACGGTCTGGGACGAACTCGAATCGTCGGGCGAAGCCCGGTTTCCCTTCCCGCCGCACGGTCGCATCCCGAACTTCGCCGACGCGCGGGCGGCCGCCGACGCCCTCGCCGAAACGTCCGAGTGGGCCGATGCGGACACAATCAAAGCGAATCCCGACGCCCCGCAACTTCCGGCCAGACGCCGCGCCCTGCGCGAGGGGAAGACCGTCTACATGGCCGTTCCACGACTCCGCGACGAGCGATGCTTCTACGAACTCGACCCCGCCCGCATCGACGACGACGCCCTCGACAGCGCGCCGACCGTCTCGCACGTCGAAAGCCACGCCGAACAGGTCGGCCCGGACGAACTGCCGCGAATCGACCTCGTGATTTCGGGGTCTGTCGTCGTCTCCGAACAGGGCGCGCGCATCGGGAAGGGAGAGGGATTCAGCGACCTCGAATATGCGGTGCTACAGGGTCTCGACGCGGTCGATGACGGGACGACGGTCGCAACGACAGTCCACGAGTTGCAAGTCCGCGACGACCTGCCAGAACCCGACTCTCACGACGTTCCCATGGACTTCGTCGTCACGCCCGAGCGAACGGTTCGGACCGCGACGCCGTACCCGCGACCGCCGGGACTCGACTGGTCGGCGCTGTCGGCCGAGCGAATCGCGGAGATGCCGGTGCTCGAACGACTTCGAGACGAGCGGGACGCCGAATAGGCCCCTGCTTATTTGGCCGCCCGGAGCGACGTGAGGTCGTGCGACTCGTACAGGTGTTGGTGCCGACCGGTAAGCGAAAAGCGGTCCTTCGGGCGCTCGACGACGAGGGCGTCGATTACGCCGTCTCCGAGGAGACATCCGGCCGCGACTTCGTTGCCGTCGTCACCTTCCCGGTTCCGAAAGAAGCGGTCGAGCCGGTGTTGGCGCGTCTTCGGGAGGCCGGCGTCGAACGCGACGCCTACACCGTCGTCGTGGCCGCGGAGACCGTCGCGTCGAAGCGATTCGACCAGTTACAAGCGGCGTACGAAGCAGACGAGGAAAACGGCGACAGAATCGCCAGAGAAGAGTTGGCGTCGAAAGCCGCCGACCTCGCCCCGTCGGTGCCGACGTTCATCATCATGACGGTCATCTCCGCCGTCGTCGCCACCGCTGGATTGCTTCTCGATTCGCCCGCAGTGGTCGTCGGGTCGATGGTTATTGCTCCGCTCGTCGGCCCGGCGATGTCGGCGAGCGTCGGCACCGTCGTAGACGACGACGAGATGTTCAGCCGCGGCGTGCGACTGCAAGCGTTCGGTGGCGTCCTCGCCGTCGGTGCGGCCGCCGTCTTCGCGTTCCTGCTCAAGCAGACGGGAGCGGTACCGCTTTCGACGGGTGAAGTGCTCTCGACTCCCGAAATCGACGAACGACTTGCACCGGACGTGCTCTCGTTGGTGGTCGCGCTCGGGGCCGGTGCCGCGGGCGCGGTTTCGCTGTCGTCGGGCGTTTCGACGGCGCTCGTCGGCGTCATGATTGCCGCCGCGTTGATTCCGCCGACGGCCGTCGTGGGAATCGGCATCGCGTGGGGTGCGCCCGAGGCCGTCGTCGGCTCTGCGATTCTTGTCCTCGTGAACATCCTCTCCGTCAACTTCGTTGCCATCGGCGTGCTCTGGCAACAGGGGTACAGACCCGACCGCTGGTTCCGGCGCGACGAGGCGCGTCGGGCCGCCTTGTACCGCATCGCAGTCATCGGCGTGGGACTGCTCGTCCTCTCGTCGTTCCTCGGGACGGTCACGTACACGACCTATCGAAACTCTGGATTCCAAAGCGACGCGCAGGACGCCATCGAAAGCTCGCTTTCCGACACCGACGCTCGACTGCTGTCGATGGACATTCAGTACGACAGCGGGCCGCTACAGGAACCCGCCGCCGTCGTCGTCACGGTCGGGTACGACCCGTGGTCCGACCCGCCGAAAGTGGACGCCGAACTCACGCGACAGGTGAACTCGGTCGCACCCGACCCGCTGTCGCCGTGGGGAACAGATCAGATTTCGGTCGAAGTGCGCTACGTCGCAGTCTCAGAACCCACACAAAAACCGGTGAGCACGCAGTCGGAAACAAGCGCACAGTCGTTCGAATCCGTGGCGTTGAGAGTTTAGTCCGGAATTTCGGTTCCGAACTGAACGCCGCTTCGGAAGGCTACAGTCGCTCTTTGTCTCTAGCGCGAGTTGAATAGCTCCGCTGTCGTTTCGGTGTGTATGCAACGACGCATCATCGCCCCACTGTTCATCGTGGGACTCGTACTTCTCGCAGGCTGTCTCTCCGCACCCATGCAGACGACGGCCGACGGGACCGAAGCGGGCACGAACGCGACGACAATCTCCGCGACCGGCACCGGCGAAGTCACCGCCGAAGCCGACCTTGCCGTCGTCAACATCGCCGTGACCAGCACCGCCGACTCCGCCGACGAAGCCCGCGGCACGGTCGCTGACGACGTGGCCGCCGTTCGCACCGCGCTGACCGACGCCGGCATCGACGAAGACGCGATTCAGACGACCGGCTTCAGCGTCGACCCCGAATACGACCACGGCGAAGAACGCGAACTGGTCGGCTACCGCGCCGCCCACACGCTGAGCGTCGAAGTCGAACCTGACCGCGCCGGCGAAGTCATCGACCTCGCAGTCGGTGCCGGTGCCAGCGAGATTCGCGGCGTCCACTTCACGCTCACCGACGAGACCCGCTCGGAACTCCGTAGCGAGGCGCTGACCAACGCCGTCGATTCGGCGAAAGCTGACGCCGAGACGGTCGCAGACGCATCCGACCTGCGCATCACGGGCGTCCAGACTGCCGCCGTCGGCGGGAGCGCTCCCGATCCGTACCCGGTCGCCTACGCCGAAGATGCTCGGACGACAGCCGGCTCCTCGACCGAACTCTCGCCCGGCCCCGTGACCGTGAGAGCGACGGTTCAGATGGTCTACATGGCCGAGTGAAACGGCAAGCACAGACCCGACCGACAGAGACAGACGAACCGACAAGCACAGACCCGACCGACAAACACAACCCGACTCACAGACACGAACCAGCCCCCAACCTGGACTACCACACGAACCAGCCCAAACACCCGCTGACGAATCTCTCCAGTCACACTCGGCCCTCCACACCGATACCAGACGGACACGTCGTCTCCCGAGACACACCGCTCACGTGTTATTCAGTTGCTTTTGAACTCTATTTGAGACCCGTCTCTCGCCACGTCGCGGCAGTTGCCGAACAAAAAATAGAACTCGCCCAGAAGGACGATTACTCGTTTCGGGACGGTGGAATATCGGGTTCGAAACCGACGGCGTCGGCCGCGGCGTCGAGGACCGCATCGACGTTGTCGCCCGTCTCGACGCTCATGAACAGGTCTGCTTCCATGTCGGTCGAGCGGTCGCTCTTGTTACAGACGGTGAGGACCGGAATGTCTCGCTCTTCGAACCGGGTCCGGACGGCGTCGCGGAGTTCGAGTTGCGAGTCGAGTGGGTAGCCGCACTCCTCGCTGGCGTCGGCGACGAAGATGACCGCATCCGCGAGGTGTTCGAGCGCGCTGACGGCCTGTCGCTCGATGTCGTTTCGGTCGTCTTCGGGGCGGTCGAGCAGGCCCGGCGTGTCGATAATCTGATACCGGATTCGGTCGCGGTCGAAGTGTCCGATTTGGACGCCCTTCGTGGTAAAGGGGTAGCGCGCGATTTCGTTCGACGCGCGCGTGACGCCGTTGACGAAGGAGGATTTCCCGACGTTCGGATAGCCGGCGACGACGATTGCCGGTTCGTCCGGGCGGATGTCGGGGAGGTTCTTCAGGGCGTCGCGGGCCTCACCGATTCGGAGGAGGTCGTCTTCGACTTCCTCGGTGACGCTCGCCATGCGCGCGAACGCCTGCTTTCGGTGTTTGCGAGCGAGGTCGGCGTCGGTTTTACGGAGTTTCGGCTGGTATTCACGGGCGATGTTGTCGATCTGCCGCGAGGCCCACATAACCTCCGAGAGGCTCTTTCGAATCTCGTCAACGTCTACGATTGCGTCGGCGAGTTCGTAGTAAAACGGGTCAACCGTCTCGAAGTCGGGCCACTCGACGACGACGTTTTCGAGGTTGTCAGAGAGAATGTTCGACGCCGTCTGGAGCATCGACTGCTGAGCCTCCAACTTGTTCTGCTTCGCTCGCCCCGTGCGCGCGGCCCGCGAGAAGGCCTTGTCGATGAGTTCGTCCGACCGGGGCGTGGTCGGGAGAGACTCGAAAATCATTGCAACCGGCTACGCGGTCGAGGCGTAAAAGCGCGTTCGTTTGGGTCTCGACGCCTCGAACGCTGAATCTGGCGTGGCTGAGACTCGCAGGGCGCGCCACGAAGTTCTTACCCGGACGCGACGTACGCTCGCACATGACGGACTGGAAAGCAGTCGCCGTCGGCTTCGTCGTCATCCTCGTCATCGGGACCGGCGGGCTGTCGATTCCGATTCTCGGACAAATCGGGGCGGGACTCATCGGCGGCTTCGCGGCGGGGTATCTCGTCGGCGGGACGCTCGGGAACGGCGCGTGGAACGGACTCGTCGCCGGGTCGCTTTCGGGTATCGCGGTCACCCTGCTTGCGGCCGTCCTCGGCGGACTCGTTGGACTCGCCGGCGGCCCACTCGGGAGTCTCCTCGGGGGCGTCGGCGTCTTCGCCGTCGGTATCGTCCTGACGCTCATCTTCGCCATCGACAGTGCCATCGCCGGAGCTGTCGGCGCGTGGGTGAAAGGATAAACACGTCCGGAGTCGGCTAGTCGCCGCGTTCGAGATACGCCCGTTGAATCTCGACGACCTCGGTCGAATCCTCGCACTTCGAATACCGCCGCAGTGGTTCTTCGTTGAGTTCGAGGAAGGTGTGCCCCCAGTTGAATTTCGAGAGAATGTCCTCGGCGTGCGGCTTCTCACCGAAGATGACGAGCGCCGCCGCCAGCGCCTCGACCGTCGTCAGTTGCATCGGCCGACCGAAGTTCACGGGGTTGGCGGCGACGAGATACGGGAGCGCGCGGTGCTCGCCGGGAAGCGAGAACATCGCTTCCTCGGCGGACTCCCACGAGCAGTCGAGCGCGACGAGCGCGCCCGTATCCGCGTCGGCGGGCGACAACGCCTTCTCGGCGTGGGGGTTGAGCACGACGCCGTAAGGCGTCGCCCGGTCCGTGCCGTGAAGCGACGCCATCTCGAACCGTTCGAGCTTCTTCGCCGTGCACTTTTTCGGGTCGTCGTCACCCTCGTATCGAACGTGCAGGTCCACACCGGCGGTACGCGACTCCCGGAGAAAAGCGTCTCGAACGAGGCGGTAGGTCGGTGGAGTGTCTCCCGAGCGTGCCGACGTTGCGGACGGCGGATTCTTCCGCCCGGCCGACGAAGTAGGGCTGTGTATCCCGACGCGACGTATCTGGCTCGACAGTACTACACCGCAATCGACCACGACGGATACGACATGCTTCGGAACCTCCTCGACCCCGATTTCGTCCAACAGCGCGAGGATATGCGACTCGACGGACGCGAAGAATTCGTTTCGTTCATGCGCGACGACCGACCGCAAAAAGACACGAGGCACGTCATCGACCGGTACATCCAGTCGAAATCCGACGACGAAATCGTCGTCCGCGGTCACCTCGAAGACAGTAACGGGGGAGCGATATTCGTCTTCCTCGACCGGTTTCGGGCGCGAGACGGAAAGTTAGCCGAACTGAAGACGTTCACACGCGCGCCGAATTGAAAATAGAAATAGAGACCGCCGCGTTTCTCTTTGAAACCCCGGAACCGACGCGTTACTCTTTTTTACCCGCGCCGACGGCCGCTTCGCCGACCGGCTCGTGGCCTTCGATGACTTCGCGGCCGCCCATGTAGGGCTGGAGGACTTCGGGCACATCGACCGTGCCGTCTTCGTTCTGGTAGTATTCGAGCAAAGCGACCATGATACGGCCGACGGCCGTCCCCGACGCGTTGAGCGTGTGGAGGTACTCGGCCGATTCGTGGCGCTCGGGGCGGTAGCGAAGACCGGCGCGGCGAGCCTGGAAGTCCTCGAAGTTCGAGGCCGACGAGACTTCGAGCCAGCGACCGCCGTAGCCGTCGGGGCTGTCGTCCGACTCAGTGCCGGGTGCCCAGACTTCGAGGTCGTAGGTCTTCGCCGACGCGAAGGTCAGGTCGCCGGTACAAAGCGAGAGCACGCGGTACGGGAGACCGAGTCGTTCGAGCACCTCGGCCGCCTCATTGAGGAGGGCTTCGAGTCGGTCGTACGACTCCTCGGGTTCGACGAAGTTGACGAGTTCGACCTTGTTGAACTGGTGGACGCGGACGATACCGCGAGTCTCGGTGCCGTGTTCGCCCGCCTCGCGGCGGAAGTTCGGCGTGTACGCCTGATGCTTCAGCGGCAGGTCGTCCTTCAGCAGAATCTCGTCGCGGTACATGTTCGTAACCGGGACTTCAGCGGTCGGACAAAGCCAGAGGTCGTCGTCCTCGTAGTCTTCGGTCTCCGACCCGCCGATTCGGTAGGCGTCCTCGGCGAACTTCGGCAGTTGGCCGGTGCCGACCATCGAGGTGGTCTTGACCGGAACCGGCGGGAAGAGGTCCACGTAGTCCTGTTCGCGGTGGACATCGAGCATGAACTGGATGAGCGCGTGTTCGAGCATCGCGCCCTCGCCTTTCAGGAAGTAAAAGCCCGAACCGGTCGTCTTCGCCGCGCGCGCCTCGTCGATGATGTCGAGTTCTTCGCCGAGGTCGTAGTGGGGCGTCACCTCGTCGGGCAGGTCGCGCAGGTCGTCGAAACCGACGCGTCGAACTTCATCGTTGTCGTCTTCGTCCGCGCCGACAGGAACCGACTCGTGCGGGAGGTTCGGGAGTTCGAGAAGCGCCTTGTCGAGTTCCGATTCGAGGTCGTCCGCGCGGGCTTCAAGCTCCTGGAGTTCCTCTTTGAGTTCGCTCGACCGCTCGATAGCCGCCTGTGCTTCTTCGTCTTTGCCCTCCTGTTTGAGCGTGCCAATCTTCTGGCTGACCTCGTTTCGCTCGTGTCGCAGGTCGTCGCCTTCGGCTTTCAGCGACCGCCACTCGTCGTACACGTCGATGATGTGGTCGACATCCACGCCCTCCATGTTTCGGGCCGCGAGCGCGTCGCGGACTCGCTCCGGTTCGTCACGGAGCAGTTGCCTGTCAATCATTGGTCAGTGATTTCCGGGCGGGCGGGAAAATCGTATCGCATCACTGGGGGGCGAGACAGTACATCGGGAAACGAAACTCGGAGGGTGCCGCCAACCGTGAACGCGAGTTTTTGAGCGACTACAGGTCCACCCGCTCGAATCGGCGATAGCCGAGGTACAGCGGGAGCGTCGTCGCTATTAGAACGACGACCGCGCTAAAGACGAAAAGCGGGACAGACCCTGGAACGGAGTCACCAGGAATCTGTAGACGAAACAGCATTCATCCGAGCGTTGTGTGCGCCCGGAGCGGGCTCAGGTGCTTGATGAATTGGGCCGGTGGTATTGGCATACCAACAGAAAGGCCCCTAGTATCAGTACCAGTGAGAGCTTCGATTACTGGTCTTACCACACTCGACCAAAACAGCGAAAAAAACAGAAACGTCGTAGCAGTGCCCGCAATCGAACGGTATGGTGACGAGGTAGCCGCCGAAAACCCAAGTGAGATTGTAGTCCAAAGAAGCGTGTGCGTGGTAACACTCCCGACAACGGTGAGGAATAACACCGGGTAGCCATGGCCGAATCGGACAAGCAAGAGTATTTCAGCGAAAACGAACAGCGGAAGCAAAGCAAGAACCGCCGTGGTCAATCGGGAGACGGCTTTGGTGACGAAAACGTCCCGACGAGTCGCTGAATTCCCAAGAACGACACGGAGCGTTTTCTCCGCCCGCTCGCCGACGATGGCTCGATAACCAAATAACGTTCCCAGCACCAGCGGGGCAAAAGAGAAGCTACCAGAGATATCAGACACCTGTTCTCTTGGGCCGAACACAGAGGACGGGTCTATCGCCTGTGAGATACCAGGGAGTACAAACAACGCCGACACGGCGATACCACCGAGTACCAACCGGTTCCGGGACAGTTGTCGAACGTCCTGAACCAAAAGTACCCACAAGCGCGAGTCGCTCCACCGAGTGGGTCGTAGCAGTTGTCTCGTTGGCTTCGTCACGCGCTCAACGTATCGACGGAGACGCGTCTGCCCCGACGACGAGTCGTCACCGAGGTCTCTTCGAGTGAGGCGACGATAACCGAACAAGAGCGGGACTGCGCCGAATCCGAGAAACATGAGTGTCCCGAAGGCGTTCAACGCGAGGGTTTCACCGAACTCACCCGAAGGCGTTCCGGGACCGACCACGCGAACCGACCAACTCGTGGCCTCCCAAAAGGCCAGTAGCGGGTTGAACCGCTCGGTGACGCGGTACCAAAGCGGGATTTCGGCGACTGTGTCATACGAGATCGGAGACGCCGAACCGGTGAAGATAAACGTGAACGCGGGACGGAACGTGGACCCCCACACGGAGTAATCGGGCGAGAAAAGAAAGAAGGACCCGGCGATTGCGAGCAACGTCTGATACGCCGAATCGAAGGCGGCTGAATAGCCGACGGAGACCGCAGTCCAGACGACGACGTACAGGAGCATCCACGCGCCAATCGTCCAGTACGGGAGCAGATACGGCCGCCCGTACCCTTGGGCGAGGAAGTAATTCCCGATTACGAGTATCGTCGCGGTCGCTACGAGAGAGATTGCGACCCGCGACAGCACTTTTGCGAGAAGCAGGTCACGACGCGTACTGGGCAGACCGAAGATGAGCTTCATCGTTTTGGCAGTTCGCTCACCGACGACGGAATTGTAGCCGACTGCCACGACGAGGACTAACGTGAACGTCTGCAACTCGAAGGGGATTTGGATGATGTACTCGGCAAGCGAATAGTGATCGCTCGCCGCGAGAGAGCCTGCAGTCGGCAAGTACATCAGTCCGAGCAGAATCACCGCACCCCAGACCAGTCGGTCTCGGAGCGCGTGACCGAAGTCGTGCCGTGCGAGCAAGAGAACCCGCTTCATGCGCGCGGAACCTCGACCGCAGTCTCCATGAAGACCTGTTCTAACGACGGTTCACCGGTTCTGACGTCGAGTATCGCCGCTTCGGTGTCGTCGAGGTGTGTGATAACGTCGGCTTTCGCGCTCGCGTCGGCGCATCCGACACGCAGGACGCCGTCACTCGTGGAGACCGCTTCGACGCCGTCGAGACACAGCAAGTCGTCCTGTATTCGGTCCGGAATCATATCGAGCGTGACCGATAGCTCGAACGGGACCTCCGGCGTCGTTCGGAGTGCCTCAACGGTATCGACCGCGACGAGGCGGCCGAAAAGCGAGAGTTTACCCTCCATATCCAATGAATTCCAGTATCTAGATACTCATTGTATTCTGATAATGTGGGGGTGAGGATTATATTCACTACTTTTGAGTACAGATATCACCGAGCTAATGTTAGAATAGAAATGTTTAATAGATAAGTGTAGGATTGATATACTGTAATGTCTGATGACATTATCGGACGTC
>NZ_AOLN01000008.1 GCF_000337815.1 Haloferax mucosum ATCC BAA-1512
GTCAATGTTGATTGTTCCGTCGTTGAATAAGTCAAATAGGGGCTTCACACGGTCCAAATTCGCCTCGAGAATCGACTCTTCGTCTACGACGAGTTCGCTTTGGATGTCATCTTTGAGTGTCATTCGTCGTTACCTTCCGTGACAAATTTCTCACCATCGGCGGTGAGAACCCAGTTTTGAAGTCGTCCTTCTTTCCCATCCCTCATCGCCAACCCTTCTTTTTCTGCCCCTGCGAGGATGTCGCTCATATTTGCGGGCTCTTGAATTTTGCATTCCCGGTAACCGTCGGTAATGTCTTCGACAGTGAAATTATTCTCTCCACGTCCATGTTCGATGAAGTACCCAATCACAACCGCACGCTCTTTGTGTGTATCTGGGTCCCAATCCTCTACGAATGAGCGGATTTCGCTCTTTGAGGCCGGTTGTGCTTGGCCGGCTATCTGTCCTTCAAGTGAACTAACACGGTCTTCTAAGTCAGATAACCTTTTTTTGAAATCAGTCACTCGTCATCACCTCCGATATACGACTTAATTGTCTCAAGGTTGTACATGGGAATACTATAGGACCCGTCGTCGTTCTGGGCAATTCCGTCATCTTCGAGTTGCCGAACAGCGGGGTAGACAGTTCCTTTCTTTATTCCACTGGCATTGCTGATTTCTGAAGGGGTAAGCCACCTATTTTCCGCTTTTCCTAATTCAACTCTCGCGTGCTGCGCAAGGAGGATAATGGCAGATTTTTCTCTGGAATTCAAATTGTTAAATCCCGGTTGAAGAATTATCCCTCCACTGTCGTTTCCTATCCGGATGTAATCGGCGAGGAGGCCATACAGGAGTTCCTCGTTCAGTTCGTCCTCATCAACTAATAAGTCGTCAAGAGTATGATTCTGTTTAGACACGCTTGCAATCCCGTTTGAAACCGTGGATAATAAAGCCACGCTTGAATCTTGTATCTGGGAAGAATAGCTCACCGGCATATAAGTTCTATCTCAAAATAGTTAAACCTGGAATTTTTAGAAGGCAACATTCAAAAATAAGCCAATTAAGAAAATGACTAGTTCTCTCGCTTAAATTGATGACACCCACGAAGCGCTCAACTAGTTCCGCGCTGTCGACCCAAAGGCGTCTTCCACGAACGCATCAACCACGGGGTGAACTCCGAACTGTACGTCGAGGCACTTCGAGAACGCGGCGTCGCAGTTTGAAGCCCTCCTCGACGACGAGACGTGGTCAAGTACGCGCTTGAGCAGATCCAGATGGTCTGGGAAAGTTGCCGAAGAACTGGGTGCCCCCGCGATTCACACCTGGCCCGATAGGGAGTGGTTCGGGTGACGAGTGGAGAGACGAGAGACGAGCTGGTGAGGATGAAGAAGCAAGTTTCTGAGGAGAGGTGGTGATGGGTAGAATAACCTAGTTTTCAATCCCGATTTGACTGATACTCAGAGAACCCGATAATCTAAGAGTGATGAAATAATTGGGGTAGATAACATCGCAGTCACCGAGTTCGATACCCCCTGATTCACAGATGAACAACAATCTACTACAGGTATTCAGCAGCCACGACCTATTCGGGAAGTCTGTTCCTAGTGCGGTTCTGCTTCTTGGGGCGCTTTCGTTTCTCCCGATGGATCTGCTCTCTCTGGGGGTTCTCGACGACGGTCTCTCGCTCCTGAACATCGCAGCACTCGTCTTGATACTGCTGCTTGTGGGCCTCACTCTCGGTCAGGGGATTCACACAATCGCTGACAACTTTGAGAAGATGTTTCTATGGCTTGCGAAACTGCTTCGACGCCTATTCAATACAGTTCGAGTTTGGTCGATAAATCGGTGTGACCACGACCCAAGTCTGGACACGGTGAAAGCTGAGGATGGTGGGATACGGAATCTAATCGTAGAGTGGATTCGTCGACGATACTAGGGGTCGTACGATCACTGGTGAGTCATCGATATCTATTCGCGAAGTGGATTCAGTGGAACTTCGGATCCAGAAAACGAGGTTCGATGGGAACACGAGTCTAAATTCGACTGGACTCACCGGGACTCTGTCTGAAGGTCAGACTGCAAACTTGTCGGTAAACGAGCCGTGGATTCAGTCGGGAGAGAACACTATCCAGTTCAGAGTTGGTAACGGTTCCTTATCAGATGACGCTCCAACTCCGAGCGTGAATCTCTCACTCTCTCATACAGCACGCGACCAGCAATCGGTCAGTTACGAGTCCTCGAAGTGGCGAGAGTCGTACAACGTCAGCAAGACATTCACCGGTGACCAAACTGGTGTGACCCCCCTCGATTCCGTTTGCCGGAAACATCGCGCAAACCAAGTCCATCGAAAAGCGGCACAACGGTGGAAGTTGGTCCACCGTAGTACCGGAAGATTACGACTTCGACGGAACAGCACTGGTTGTCGGTATGGGTCCGGTTTCTGGTGGTGATTCGGTCTCGCTCCGTGCTACGGGACAGAGGTTGGTGGCCTCGAACGGTTCTCTTACGGTGACAGGTCCGACACCACTCGGTGAGCGTCTCGATTCCAAGGTCAGACTCGACTCGTGGGCAAACGACTCGTATATCTCGTTGGGCGGGTCCCCAGACGAAGCTCGACTTCACTACACGTACAACGAGTCGTTCGGTGATTCTGAATACGACGAGGTGACGCAACCGGATATCACCGCCTTCGCTTGTCGGGTACGTCTGCATCCTCGACGTTCCGCGTTTCGACGATTCCAGTTCGTGTCGACGTTGCGACCGGAGAGACCCGGTTCCGCATCACCGAACCGTCGACGACCGAACCGAGGATTTCGGTGATGCCCGGTGAACACTCTGGCGACGGCGTTTCTTTCGAGTTCTTGGCCCCGTCTGCTGGTGATACCTACCTCCTCTATTCGATGACGAAGGGGGCGCAACGTGATTCGGCACTCGCTAGAGAGACCGTGTCGCTGTCGGACGACGACTCCGAAGAGATTCTCCACATCCGGAAGTCGACGTCGACTGAGTCGGCATCCAGTGGTCCCGAATTCTTTGGGTCCGGCGGTGGTTCCGTCACGGACGTCGCGAACGACTACGGCCCCACAATGCCAGTTCTGAACCCCGGCCTCGTCGCCGCTCTCGTCTTGGTCATTGTCGCGGGCGCAGTCGCGTACACGGAACGGCGCACATCCTCGACGTGCTCGAAGCCAGTGTCGAGCGACCGTTGGTGCTCTTGGCGCTGGTTGTCGCGGCGTTCATCGGCATCTTGCTCATCTCGCCAGAGTCCATCACGGACCCAGTTCGGTCGGCACTTGACACTGCGCTTCCACTGGCGTCGGTTCTGGGTGTGACACTTCTCGTCGGTGGCATCGGTTACTGGTGGTACACGCGACGGCAGGCACGGGTTGCCGAGGCGAAGACACCCGAGAACGTTTTCCAACTCGGAGGTGACGAGAAGTAATGGACGTCGCCCGTGAGGTGGTGTCCCGGACACTCGCGTCGGTCGGTATCGAGGGCGTCTCCGTCGTGGGACTGCTCGTGTTGCCGGTCGTGGTGAGCTACGTCCACAAGGCGTCGAAAGCCGGGTCGCTGGTTGCGGGTGCGGCGTCGACAGCCGCTCACGACGCGAAGGTCATCGCGCTCACACTCGCGGCTCTCTAGTCCTCGGTATCGTCTCGCTGAACGTTACTCGCGGTCGTGAACTCGCCTCGATGGCTCTCGAACGAGCGCTGTCGTTCGACTGGATGTCGCTCCTCGGGGTGTTCGGATGAGCTACGACGAGCGGCTCACTGACGTGCTCGAGTCGGTCGCGATGGACGACATCTACGAGCTGGGGAAGGCGTATCCCAACGAGACGCGTCTCGAACTCGACTGGCAGACCATCGCCCGCTACGAGGAGGGAGTCGACGAGGACGACGAGGTGTCGATGTCGGACGTGTCGAGTGTTGCGAGCGACCTCATCGCTCGACCCGAGACTACACTCGAAGCGCTCGAAAACGCTGTTCACGAGTTCGACGTCCCCGGGCGGGAGAAACCGATGGCTCGGGCGTCGGTCTCGGTGGTGAATCTCCCGGACGATGCGACGTTCCCGGTCGGCGGGTTTTCTCCGGCGGACTTGTCGGCCCGGATGTTCGCCCTCGAAGGGCAAATCATGAAGCGGACTGAGGTGGATCCGATGGTCGAGGAGGCGGCATTCAAATGCCTGCGCTGCGGGACGATGACTTACATCCCGCAAACCGGCTTCGGGACGCTACAAGAACCCTACGAGTGCCAAGGGTGCGAGCTACAGGAGCCGTTCCGCCTAGACGAGACGCAATCGTCGTGGTGCGACTATCAGAAGATTCGCCTCCAGGAACCGCCGGAGAACGCCCGCGGGGAGACCGAGCATATCGACATCCACCTGAAAGACGGCCTCCCGGGGAACTCCCGGGTTGAGGGCGGCACGCGAACGACGTTTTACGGTCGTGTTACCCCGGTGTGCACCGGAGAGGTAGTATTCGAGAAGAACCTCGTCGGCACGGGCTACACAGTCGAAAAAGGTGGGTTCGTGGATGCCGACCTTTCGGCGTACGAAGACGTTATCGAAGATGTTGCGTCAGCGCCAGACACGTTCGACATCCTCGTCGAGTCGTTCGCGCCGTCGCACCAGGGCCACCGTCACGTCAAAGAGGCGCTGGTGCTCCAACAGTTCGGCGGCTGGGCACGCACGGCAGAGGACGGCACGCGCCATCGTGGCGACTCGCACATGCTCCTCCTCGGCGACCCCGGTACTGGGAGACGTTGCTCCTTGAGGTGGCCTACGACACGGCGCCGCGCGGAGCGCTCACCGACGGTACTGGGTCGTCGAGTGCGGGACTTACCGCAGCCATCGTGAAGGACTCGTTCAGCAACGAACAGTTCTCCATCGAGGCGGGAACGTTGGTTCGGGCGAACAAAGGCATCGCTGTCCTCGACGAACTCGATAAGGGGGACACGTCCGACCCCGATGCGCTGCACACCGCACTCGAATCCCAACAAGTGCACGTCTCGAAGGCAGGCAAGAACGCGACGCTCTCCGCCGAGACGGCACTTCTAGTTGCAGGGAACCCAAACAGGTGGTCACTTCGACCCATCGAAGGACATCGCCGAACAGGTGGAGTTGAAGTCGCCGCTACTGTCTCGGTTCGATCTCATCTTCACGATTCGGTCAGAGGAGGACGAAGAGAAGATGCGGGAGATCCCCGGGACGATGGTCAGCTCACGTCAGCGTGCGGCCCGGCGTGCCGCTGGTGACGAGGTCGAAGATGATGATTCTGGGCCGTTCAGTCCGGTTGGACCGCGACGAGTTCACCGCCTACGTCACGGCCGCGAAGGCTATCCAGCCGGTCGTTCGCGATGACGCGGTCGAGCGCGAGATGCGCGAGTGGTTCGTCGAGACGAAGACGTCACTCCCCGAACGGTACGCCTCTAAAATGGGGCAGTCAAACTACGACGGACCACCGCTTCCGATTACGGCCCGGAAACTCGATGCACTGCAGCGTCTCTCGGAGGCATCAGCGCGGATGCGGATGTCCGAAACAGTCGAGATGTGTGATGTCGAACGAGCAAAACCACTTATCGAGCGGTCACTCGCTGATATCGGGATTGCTCCAGCGGATAGTTCGTCATTCAGTCGCTCTGAGGCCGAAGCCACGGAGATTGGGCTGTAGACTTCAAAACTCAGGGTTCTGGCTCTCTTGATTTTTCAGATGGTAGCTGGAGCTACGAATCTAAGGATGTGCACCCAGGAAGTGCCTGGATGAGCGCTTGCATATCCTATAGCCGAATTTATGAGTATCGTCGTGGTCAGACGCGTCTGACATCATCCGTTTGTACGCCGACCGATTCGTTTCGGTTCCCGTCGACTTGTCTCGGTAGACTTCCAGTTCGTCGAGTCCGACACCGAACGTCTCGCGGGCGTACTGCTGCGTCGCGTCGATTTGTCGGTCGAGGTTCTGGTCCGTTGTCGAGACACGAGTGTAGCAGGCAATCATCTCGTACACTCGCACAGGGTGGTCTGACACTTAATGAAGCGAAGATATGGACGGTCTGTACGGGAACCTTCGTTGTTGAACAGGTTCAGCAAACCCGCACTCCTACGAGCTGGGCACCAAGCCTCCCCGTTGCTACCTAACAGTCGAGCGTTCCAATATATCGAAGATATCGACCGCCTTATACTCCTGATTACGCTTCTTTCCGGTCACTTCGACGATCAAGCCCTCGTCTTCTAGCTCCTCAATGGCGTTGTATGCGGTCTGGCCACTGACGTCGAATCTCTCTTCCACCTCGCTCGCGGTGAAGTATGGAAGGTCGAACAGGCCACGCGCAAGTTTGTGACTTGTCTTCTTATTTGGATACTGTTTTTCGTACTCCCGGCGAAGCCCAATGAGTTCGAAAGTCCGCTTGTAGGAGTCCTGTGCTTGCTCTTCGATACCCTCGACGAAGAATAAGACCCAGTCACGCCAGTTCCCTTCTTCGCTGACCGCGCGCATCTTCTCTACATACTCCTGCTTGTTCCGGTTGAAGTAGGCACTTGGATAGAGATACGGGTCAGAGAGATACCCTGCCTCGTGTAGTTGGAGAACAATTAGGATACGGCCAAGTCTCCCATTGCCATCCGAACAGGGGTGGATAGTCTCGAATTGGTAGTGAGCGATTGCAAGGTCGATCAATGGATGGTGTTGCCTGCCCATCTGAATGTACGCCTCGAGTGAGTCCATCAACTCCGGGACTTTGCTATGCGGGGGTGGAACGAATGGGGGTTGACTTCCACGCGGTGATGGGATACGGACATCGCTGTCTCGCCAGTCTCCGACGACGTCGCCCTCGTTCCGAACACCACCAAGGAGCGTTTTGTGGAGCGATTTGAGTAGTCCGAGTGTGATTGGATTTCCGCTCTTGATAGCTTTGAATCCATCCTGGAGTGCTCGCTCGGCGTTGAGGACCTCTTGTAGATCTCGACTTACATCAATCGTCTCAGTAGACTTACTCTGTGTATGATACGCATAGACTTCGTCCACATCGACGTCTGCACCCTCGATTTCGGCCGTTTCGACTGCCTCAAGTCGAATGAGGGACGTGTAGAGCACAGGTGAGAAGTCTACGGCCGGACTGATCCCATCGATACGCCCAAGCTGGAACGTCGCATCAGAGAGAGCTGATGCAAGTTCTTCGTCCATTCTAATTTTGGACGAAAGCGGTAGTTTGTCTGGAATGTAGTATGGATTCGGATGGGACTCGCGATAGTGCCCGGGCGCATCTTCTGGGAGATCTCGAGTCCTCATTTTGACTAAGACTGTATCCGAGGCAAGTTAATCATATTGGACTTAAACGGGGTTGAATACTGTGTGTTGAGTTCTGGCTAAATCAAAATCGAAGTGAGTAGATAGACTAACGAGTACCAACTGGGTCTCTGAGTTCACGTTTGTGGCTGAATTTGTATTCCGAGGCAGATTCGGCACACTATTCAAATCAGATTCATACTCACTTGAACAGTGGACCACCGTGAGTGCGAGATTCAATTCTTTTCGGGGAGATGTTGATTACTGAACTCGTGACAAGCCGCGTTGAGTAGGCGCGGCGACCCCTGTTTCATCTGTTTCATCCGGAGGCCCCGCAGGGGCCGGAAGTAATCTTGGAGTGTGGATCTTTAGCCACACATCTAACGGAGAATTACGGGTCCCCCCGTAATTCGAAGTGACGCCGGTGGCGGTCGCTGGAAAGTCGAGACGACGTCCAGAAAAATACAGCTTCCAACGTTCTGAAATACGGAAATCGTTGCCGATACCACCGTCGGTCAGTAGTGTTACCACTCAAGAAACAAGACGTCAGCCGACGAGCTGACGCAGTTCGCCGAGGCGCTCGAGAGAATCGTGGACCGTACTGTGGCTTTCCCGATTCTATCCGCAAGATCGGCTGGAGAAAGGTCACCACCGCCGGTAACGAGTTCCTCGACGGCCCCGAGATCTGTCTCGTTCATGTTGCCAGCGACAGTGAACCTCCGAATCTCGTCGTCCTGTTGCTGAGCAATTCGTGGGAGAGGATTGTGGACGATTTTGACCATCCGAGCCTGCCCCTCGACTGCGAAGTAGTTTCGAGTAGCCGCTGTGCTCACCACCAAGAATCAGTGCGATGCGGTGAAGCATGCCGTCGAAAGCGTACACTCTGCCGATTTCACTCTTCTTTGCGCGCACGTATAGCTCGGCGTCGGTGATGTTCGACGAGTCGTGGACGTTCTCCGGCGAGAGCGACTGGTAATCGATTCCAGTAAACGAGTCCCAACCGAATTCGTCTTGCCGCTCGCGAAGTTCTCGCAACGTCTCGAATAGGACAGCCGGGTACTGGTCGCACTCGAAATAGCTCCCACGAGTCTCGATGTCGACGCCGAGGGTTCCATGCGGATTCGGAATGACGTCCCGCTCTTGGACTCGATACCGGGCTACTGCGGCCGGACGCGGAAGTACGCGCGTTTCCGGTTGTCGTCCTTCGCCTCCTTGAATGAGGGGTAGGCCGATGGGTAGACGCGGACGATGAACTCGGGGACTCCGTCTTTCCCGAGGCGCCAATCGAACCGACCTCGGTCGGTATCGTCGTCAGGTGTGGTGAGCCCGGGGTCGTCGGCGTAGCTGAATTCGACGGTCCACTCTTCGTTGGCGAACTCGATACCGGCGCGCAAATTCCCGTACTCCTCGAAGTCGTGCATCTTGTAGAGTGAGACGAGACGGAAGTACGTGGATAGGGAATTGTCCCACTTCAGGTACGCCGAGAACTCGTGGGGTTGTGGAAGGAGGAACTTCCGAAGCCCTGAAACGGCTGTCTTCGCGTCCTGACCGCGCATCGTCCGGGCGCGAACACCGCGCTTGTGGCGACGCTCGTGCATCTCTGCTTCCGCGCACGAGTAGAATGGTCCTCACGAACGTCCTTCCGGATGTGCGTGCCGCCACAGAAGCGGCACTCGCCGGTGGGTCTAGGTCGCAGTTCCACTCGTGAGCGAGCGCATCTTCTTCAGTCTCGAAGGTCGCCTGGCAGTAGCGGCATGCCGCGACGTACTCCGGCATCTCGAAGTCGACGTTCTTGCGTTCGTCCTGGACGTCTTCGTCGAGGTGGTCTGGAGTGTACTCGCCTCCAACGGTAGACATGACAGTGTCGCCTTCGTCTGAGGTAACGATGTCAGGTCAGCATCGTCGAGGACAGAGAACTCCACGACGATCTCTCCGGGCGACTCGTCACTCACTGGCGGTCACCTCTGTGCAGGACCTAACTGCCACCACGACCGCCGCTGGTCGTGGCAGACATCAGAGAGACTCCCCCACTGTTTCCAGGAAAAATCAGGAGACGGCGTTACGACTCTCCTTTCTAATTGGGAATGTGAAGGAATTGAGTAGTGCCCGGGGTGGGCTCCGAACCCACGATCTCCGCATGTCCCAGGTACGAGGCCGGCATGACCTCGTGAGGGGCGGAGGCTTCCAAGGCGTTCCGCACCGATTGTGAAACCCTATGAGTGCGGCGCTATGTCCAGCTAAGCCACCCGGGCTCATCTTCGCGTTGTACGCTGGTTGTATTTAAGCTTCTCATCTCGAGCGGCCTCGTGTTGAGTCACCACAGCACTTGATTCGGTCCATCACCCACGGATTTATGCCCTAACACCGGGTGGACACACGCATGAGCCAACCGGAGATCGTCCAGTCCGTCCTTGGTGAGGAAGACGTGGTGACTCGCGTCCACCTCGGGGGCGAGGACGAACTGTTTGTAACTCCGACGCGGACGCTCGTCTATCGAGCAGAAGGTCTCCTCTCGGACGAGTCCGTTGACGAGTTTTCGCACGGTGCCGAGCGACTGTCTGTGAGCGAAGGGCGCAGAAAGGCGAAAATCTCGCTCGATTACGGACTCGACGGAAGCGAGACGTTCTCACTGTCGGCGAAACGCCTCGACGACGCGCTCCAACCAATCGTTGGCGGCGTGCTCGCGGCCGCGGGCGTGACAGACGACGGCGAGACGGTCATACAGACGTTCCGCTTCAGTGAACTCACGTTCGTCGTCACCGACGCGCGGGTCGTCCGCCACATCGGGAGTGCGGTCTGGGACGAAGACTACGAATCGTACCACTACAGCGACGTCACCGACTTAGAGTTCGAGTCCGGAAGCGTCGCAACGACCGTCGTCCTCACGGTTGACGGCCGGCAGGAACGCTTCAAGATTCCGAACGAGGAAGCGCGACTCGTCCGCGAGAAACTCTCCCGGGCGCTCTCGGACTACCACGGCGTCGGCAGTCTCGAAGAGTTCCGTATCAAGATGGCCGAAGCGCAAGCCGAGGCCGAATCGGAGACCGACCGCGAGCGCGACAACACCGACTTCGGTGCGGGTCCCGACCCGCTGAGCGCGAACCCCGGCGAGCTATCCGAAGAACCCGCAAACGCGACTCGTTCCGAGGGCGAACAGCCGGCCGAGTCAACTCCCCGTCAGCCGGTCGAAGCGACATCGACGACGGGGTCGGTGTCAGAACCCCAATCGACGCAGTCGGCGCAGTCAGCACAGTCCGTCCAGTCGCCCCAGACCATCGATTCCGAACCAGACAACGTCGCCGACACTTCGGACCTCGGATTCGAGGGGTCTGGATTCGAGTCCGCCACCGAGTCCGAGGCAAATCAGGCCGACCTCGCCGCGGAAATCCAATCGCTCCGCGAGACCGTCGAGGCACAAACCGAGCAACTCCGCTATCAGCAGGAACTCGTCGAACAACTCATCGACGAACTCCGTCGCGGGCGGTGAGGCGACAGCGGGTTCGGTCGTCACAAGACGACTAGTAGCCCGAGACAACGTCCCGAACCACGGCGGCACCCCGACTACTCACGACCGAGCACTTTTCTGATGCACGACGAGCCGAACGGCCCGAGTTCGCCGGATTCGAATCGCACGAAGTGACCCGTCGAGAGAGACGCTCCGCACCGCCGACAGTCGAACTCGCCCTCGCGTTGGACGACCTGGCTCTCGAAGCGGACGAACGTCCCGCCGCGTTGGTGACGGATGCGGCCGCCCTCCCGTTCGATGATGCCGCGAAGCTCCGCGGTGTCGAGGATGTCGCGCGTGAGCGTCGGGTCGGTCGTGACCGTCTCGATGCGGTCTACGACCGCAGAAAGTGGAAGATCGTCCGCTTCCACGTGGGCGAGTAAGTCGAGGGCGAGCTCCACACGTTCGTCGCGGGAGTAGTCGGGGTCCGTCACGAATCAGGAGTCAATCGAACCGCATCGGGCTAAAGCCCTCCGAAGCACAAAGCGTTTGGTCGCGGCGCGACGACCCAGCGTAGAGTACCCGTGTCCCGCCCGCGTCTCGCCGCCGGTCTCGCGCTCGCTGTCGTCATCGTCGGTGTCGTTCTCTCCTCCCCACAGGCAGTCGTCTCGCGTGCGACGTGGGTCGCCGCCGACCCAGTTCGCCTCGTCCTCGTGGTGAGCGCGCTCGCGGTCGTCCGCCCACTTCTCGCGTGGCCGACGACGCTCCTCGCGCTTATCGTCGGCTACGGACTCGGCCCCGTCGGCATCCCATTCGCGCTCGGGCTTATCGTACTCACGAGCATTCCGCCGTATCGCTTCGCTCGTCGCTACCGCGGAACGAACAGGCTGGCCGAGATGGGCGAACAGACCATCGCCGTCACCGGCTCTGTGCGGGGCGTCACCGCCAGCCGTCTCCTTCCGATTCCGTCCGATGTGGTGTCGGTCGCGGCGGGGGTCTCGAACGTCGGTCTCGGCGCGTTCGCACTCGGAACCGCGCTCGGCGAACTCCCGTGGGCCATCGGCGGCGTCCTCGCCGGCGCGTCAGTCGAGACGCTCACGACCGAATCGCTCGGAGCGGTCGTTCGACCCGAGTTTATCGCGCTCGCGGCGGTCGCTGGCGTCGCGCTCCTCTTTCCGACCGTCTACCGGCGCTATCGGACCGCCGCAGAAGCGTAAGAAACCCGTGTCGCGGTCGGTTGCGGCCCTATTCCAGCAGTGATTCGCCGGTCATCGCCGACGGCTGGTCGAGTTTGACGAGTTCGAGAAGCGTCGGCGCGATGTCACAGAGCGACCCGCCGTCGCGGACGGTGCGACCGCCAGAGAGCGGCCGGTCGGCGACCGACTCCGTTCCCGTATCCGAACCCTGTCCCGTCTCTGTCTCCGAACTCTGTTCTGTCTCCGTGTCCGCATCGTGAGGTGCTTCGCTGTCCTCGGCCGCGAGATAGACGAACGGGACCGAATTGAAGGTGTGTGCCGTATGTGGATCGTCTTCCGTGCCCATATCGTCGGCGTTGCCGTGGTCGGCGGTGATACAGACGTGCCCGCCGTGGGCGCGGACGGTCTCGACGAGGCGAGCGAGTTGTGTATCGACGGCTTCGACGGCCGCGATGGCGGCCTCGTAGTCACCGGTGTGGCCCACCATGTCGGGGTTCGCGTAGTTGAGGACCATCACGTTCGGGTCGTCGGTCTCGACGATGTCGATGGCCGCGTCGGTGAGTTCGACCGCGGACATCTCGGGCTGGAGGTCGTACGTCGGAACGTCCGGACTCTGGATAATGTTCCGGATTTCGCCGTCGAACTCGACTTCGCGGCCGCCGTTGAGGAAGTACGTGACGTGAGGGTACTTCTCGGATTCGGCCATCCGCATCTGCGTCATTCCCGCCTCGGCGAGCACCTCGCCGAGCGTGTCTTCGGGTTGCTCCGGCGGGAACGCGACGGACACGTCGAACGTCTTGTCGTACTGCGTCATCGTCGTCATGAGAATCTCCGGCGGCGTCGTCTCGAACGCCCAGTCGGGTTCGATGTCGCAGAGCATTCGGACGAGTTGGCGCGCGCGGTCCGCGCGGAAGTTGAAGAAGATGACCGAGTCGCCGTCTTCGAGCGCGGGCGCGTCGGCAACGAGCGTCGGCTCGACGAACTCGTCGGTGTCGCCGCGGTCGTAGGATTCGGTGACGGCGTCAACGGCCGTCGCTGCGGACCACTCGCTTTCGCGGTTGACGATGGCGTCGTACGCGCGCTTGGTGCGCTCCCAGTTTTGGTCGCGGTCCATCGCGTAGTAGCGTCCGGAGACGGTTGCGACCTCGCCGGTTCCCTGTTCGTCCGCGACGGCTTCGAGGTCGGCGAGGTATTTCTCGCCGCCGGTCGGGCTGGTGTCGCGGCCGTCGGTGAAGGCGTGAGAGACGGCTTCGACGCCGCGGTCGGCGGCGAGTTCGATGAGCGCGTGGAGGTGCTTTTGGTCGGAGTGGACGCCGCCGTCGGAGACGAGTCCCATGAGGTGGACGCGGCCGCCGGTCTCTTCGGCGTGGTCGTAGGCGGCCGTGATGGCTTCGTTCTCGTAGAACGAGCCATCTTCGATGCTGTCGCCGATGCGGGTGTATGCCTGCTTGACGACGCGGCCAGCGCCGATATTGAGGTGGCCGACCTCGCTGTTGCCCATCTGGCCGTCCGGGAGACCGACGCGTCGGCCGTCAACGATGAGCGTCCCGAACGCTCCGGTGTCGCGGTAGCGGTCGAAGTTCGGCGTGTCCGCGGCTTTGATCGCATCGCGGTGGTCGTGCTCGCCGAGACCCCAGCCGTCGAGAATGATGAGGGCTGCGTTCATGCTCAGTGGTTCGACACCCCGGGCTAATTGTCCTTTGTTCTCGGCAGTGGGTGAGACTGCATCGCGTGGCGCGCCGCCCCGACGGCCTTTTCTTTCACCGCCGCGTCCGACTCGGCGATGCGCCTGCGAGACGACCTCGACGTGGCTATCGACGAGTGGGTCGAGTACTACCTCGGAAACGGCCCGAGTCTCGTCGTTTTTCTCGTTCTCAACGCCTCCGCGTTCCTCGTCGGAATCAGTTTCTACGTCCACTCCGACCCCGCGCTCTCCGACCTGCCGACGTTCCTCTATCCGCTCTTCGGCGACTCGCCGACCGCGCTCGCGTTGATGACGCTCTCGGCCGCGACGCTCCTCCCGAACCTCGGCCGACGCGTCGCCGACGCACCGGTCAACAGACCACTCGCGTACCTGCACACGCTCGCGTTCGTCTGGTTGGTCAAATACGGCATCTGGACGGTCGTCGCGCTCAACCTCCGTCCGGACCTCTACGTTGGGTTTTCGGGAGCCGCGCTCTGGGATTACTGGGGAATCATGTTCACGCACGCGGGCTTCCTCGCACTCGCCGTCGTCGTCCCTCGCTACGGCACGACGACGAACGGCGCACTCGGCTTCGCGCTCGTCCTCGCGCTCGTAAACGACGTGTTCGACTACGGCTTCGGTTACTATCCCCCGCTGAAGTACGACGCTGGCCTGCTCCTCGCCGCAATCACGGTCGGTCTCTCTGTCGTCTCGGTCGCGCTCGCGGCGCGGTCGTTCGACCGACTCTCGGACGTGGCTCCGAGTCGTCAGAATAGCTAATCGACCGACTGCGGCGAGTACCACATGAGTCAGGCTTTTGGCCGCTCATAGTCTATGAGCAGATAATGGACTCCGCGGTACTGCTAGACCTACTCGGGAACGAAAACCGCCGCCGAATCCTGCGGTTGCTCTCGCACAAACCGTGCTACGTAACCGAGATTAGCGAGTACCTCGGCGTCAGCCCCAAGGCCGTCATCGACCACCTCCGGAAATTGGAGGACGCGGGACTCATCGAGTCTCGGACCGACGACCAGCGGCGAAAGTACTTCAACATCTCTCGGAACCTCAGACTCGAGGTGAACGTCTCGCCGTACGGATTCGGCGCGAAGAGTGCCTACCCACCGAGTCCGAGCCTCGACATGGCCGGCCGGTGTCCGCACGTGTTGCTCGAAGTCGAGCGCCCCGAAACGGACGATATCTCCGATTTGGCGCGGGAACTCGGCAAACTCGAAGACCTCGACAACGAACTATCGCTGGCCCAACGGTGGGTACAGGGACGGCTCACCGAAATCCTCGACCGTATCAACGACCGTCTCGGCGTCGATTCTGACAGCCGGTTTTACGCCGAGATTCTCGCCTCGCTCGCAAACGGCTCGCAGACGGTTCGCGGCGTCGCAGACGACCTGAACGCGGACCCGGCGGTCGTCGATACGGCACTACAGCATCTCGAAGAGGGCGGTCTCGTCGCCACGGACGGCGACGGCTGGCGAATCGATTGAGCACCAGTCGTCACTCGCCAGTCGCCATTCATCATTCGGCGTCCAGAATAGTCCGACACCGACGCCGATGCAATTTCGGTTCCTATATCTCCTGTGTCAGCCCGTTCCGCAGGTCGCGCCCGAAGTAGTGTCCGACGAGTCCGGCAATCCCGCCACCCAGCGCGCCCGCGCCAGCGATGACGACGCCGTACTCAGCGAGTAAATCGACCGCGACGGGCGCGAACACCGAGAACAGCGTCGAGAGAACGAACGCGAGACCGGCGGCGATAGCTCCTGCGACTCCGATTTCGGCGTAGCGTCGATTCGACCCGACGAGACCGATGAGGAATCCGGCGGCGGCGATACCGACGAAGCGACCGATGAACCCGACAATCGGGACTGAACCGCCGACGACGAGGCCGCCGATAGAGAGGAACAGCGCCGCGAGGAACGCGCGCGGGGAGAAGTACCCGCCCAACCGGCCGCCGTCGCCACCCGTCGATTGAGCCGTCGCCGTCGATTCGTCGCCGTCGCGGGTCAACTCCGAGAGGACATCGTCTACCGACTGCTCAGACTCCCGTTGGTCCGACCGTTGCATGCGTGACAGGACGAGAGCAAGGGTGATGGCTCTTGTGCTGTCCCGAGTTGGATAGCGCGGTCAAAAAGACGGTCCGGGGTCTCGTCGCGTCGCTAGGCGTTCCGTCCGAGGAGGATGTACAGCACGATGCCGAGAAGCGGCGCGAGAAAGACGACGACCGCCCAGAGAAACGCCGGGTGCGTGCTGTTTCGCCTCGCGTCGCTGTACGTCCAGATAACCATCCCGAGAAGGAGGATGAGGATGATAAAGAAGAGCGCACCGCCACCACCTGATTGGAGGAGTACACGAGGGAGCATACTGTAGCCGATACGCTTCTCCATAAAATGGCTTCTGTTTGTCATACTTTCGCCGTGCGCGAGCCACCGAAGCCGACTCGAACGGTAAAAGGTGGGTTTGAAGTCCGACCCCGCGGTATCCCGCGATATGAACGCAGGGGACCGTGTCCGCGTCACCCGCGCGGACGTTACAAACGAAGGCGTGCTCATGCCGTCTTCCACAGAGGACTATCTCGTCGTCAAACTCGACGGCGGCTACAACGTCGGCATCGAGCGCGACGGTGCGGATGTCGAAGTTCTCGAATCGGACGTCTACGACATCGAAGACGCACAGTCCGACGACGACAGCACCTCCGAGATCGAGTTCGACGAGGACCTGCCGACCATCTCGCTCATCTCGACCGGTGGAACCATCGCTTCGACCGTCGATTACCGCACGGGTGCCGTGACGGCACAGTTCGACGCCGAAGACGTGCTTCGCGCTGTGCCGGACCTCGCGGGCCGAGCCAACTACCGCGGGCGCGTCGTCGCCAACATCCTCTCGGAGAACATGACGACCGACGTGTGGGTTGCCCTCGCGGAGGCCATCGCCGAAGAGATCGAGGCGGGTGCCGACGGCGTCGTCGTCATGCACGGAACCGACACGATGCAGTTTTCGGCATCGGCGATATCGTACATGCTTGACACGCCCGTTCCAATCGTCTTCACGGGCAGTCAGCGCTCGGCGGACCGGCCGTCGTCCGACAACGTGATGAACGCCGTCTGCGCCGTCGAGGCCGCGAAGGCCGACGCCGCCGAGGTTATGATTTGTATGCACGCCTCGGAGTCCGACGACGTGTGCGCGCTCCACGAGGGCACGCGCGTCCGCAAGAACCACACGTCTCGGCGCGATGCGTTCCGGACAATCGGCGCGAAACCGCTCGGGGAAGTCGATTACGAATCTGAGACTGTCACGTTCCGCCGCGAGTACGCCGCCCGCGACGAAGCGGACCTCGCGCTCCACGCCGACCTCGACGCGGACGTCGAACTGATGAAGTTCACGCCGGGAATGGACCCCGCCGCGCTCGACTACCTCGACGGGAAGTCCGGTCTCATCATCGAAGGTACCGGACTCGGCCACATCCACACCGACCTCATCCCTCGAATCGAGGAACTCGTCGAAGACGGGACGGTCGTCGCCATGACCTCGCAGTGCCTCGAAGGCCGCGTCTGCGACCGCGTGTACGACACCGGCCGCGACCTGCTCGATGCGGGCGTCATCGAAGCGGGCGACACCCTCCCCGGCACGGCGAAGGTGAAACTCATGTGGGCGCTTGCGAACCTCAGCGACCCCGAAGACGCGATGGGTCGGAATCTCGAAGGCGAACTCACCGAGCGGTCGGTTCCGTGGGAGTGAGCTAATGGAGGTACGACCCGCGCGACCGGACGACTACGACGCGGTCGCCGCCTTCACACGCGATACGTGGGCCGACCGCGGCGGGTCGGATTACATCCCGGACATCTACCACGAGTGGATTGCCCCCGACGACCCCGAACAGGCGACGCTCCTCGTTGACATGGGCGACGAGACGCCCTCTGACGAGATTGCGGCCATCGCGCAGGTCGTCATGCTCTCGGCGTACGAAGGCTGGGCGCAAGGGATGCGCGTCGCGCCCGACTACCGCGAACAGGGGATTGCGACTCATCTGACCCACGCGCTGTTCGACTGGGCGCGCCAGCAGGGCGCACGGCGAGTGCGGAATATGATTCACTCGTGGAATTCACCGAGTCTCTCGAACGCCCGCAGTGTCGGCTTCGACCCGGGCGCGGAGTTTCGGTGGGCGACGCCCGAACCGGATTCCGACGCGACGCCTGCGCTCTCGGTCACCGACGATGCCGATGCCGCGTGGGCGCTGTGGACCGGAAGCGAGATGCGAACCGCGCTGTCCGGTCTCGTGCTCGACCCCGACGAGTCGTGGGCGCTGTCGGAACTAACCCGCGAGCGGGTACACGACGCCGCGGCCGACGACCGACTGTTCGTCGTCGGCGACGACAACACCAGCGGCTTCACGTACCGGAACCGAACCTACTCGCGTGAACTCGAAGACGAAGGCGAAGTGACGTGGGCCGAGTACGCCGTCGCCGCGTGGGACGACCTCGACGCCTGTCGGGCCGTTATGGACGCCGTTCGGCGCGATGCCGCATCCGTCGGTGCCGACCGGACGCGCGTCCTCGTTCCCGAGAGCGTCCGCTGGGTATCTGACGCGTCGGCGACCCGAAGCGACGTCGCCGACGAACCGACGTTCGTGATGGAAGCCGACCTCTCGTAATCTCGGAAGCGACGAGCGGAACGGTCTTCTCACAGCCATTCGACGCCGGTCACTCCGAATCTGGCACCGCCAAGTTCCGAGTTCGAAACGCTGAACGTCCAGCCGTGGAGGTCGGCGATTCGACCCGCAACCGACAGCTGTACCGACTCGTAGTCAACCCCGAGCAGTTGGTCCGGGTTCGTCGTCGCCTGCTCTCTGGCCGAGGGACGCGGCCCGTCGTCGTCAACGTAGAAGCCGTCGGCCGTCGTGCCGACCAGCATCTCCGTGGGGTACCCGGGCACCGAACTCCGGCGGATGCTGTTCGTCAGAAGCGACCTGATGAGTAGTCCGAGCAGGTGGGAATCCGCCGAGAGCGTCCCGTCGCCGACGACGCGAAACGACGACTCGGTGTCTTCGTCGAACTCGCGCCACGCCTGCATCGCACACTCTCGAAACGCGACCGTTTCGAGTTCGACCGCGTTTGCCTGCGTGACGAGACCGATTCCTCGGTCGATGACGGTTCGGATACGCGAAAGCGCCTCCGAGAGCGCGATGGCGTCGTTTCCGTCAAGCCCCACGAGTCGCGTGGCCGACTCCATCGCCGATTCGAGCGGCGGCTTCAGTTCCGACGAGAGAACGGTAACGAGCGCCGAGAGCTGTCGGTTCTTCTCGTTGACCTGCAACTCGGCGAGTCGCCTGTCGGTGATGTCGAGGTGGACGACGAGGGCGAAACGACCGTGTCTCGGCGTGTCGAACGGAACCGCTCGAAGCAGAAACCACCGGTAGACCGACGGCGAGTGACACGGATACTCCGCGGTGAACAAATCGCGCTCACCCCGGAGTAGCGACCGGAGACCGTCTGCGACGGCCCCCGCGAGTTCGTCGGTGTCGCTCGCGGCGTCGCACACGTCGAGATAGTTCTCACCGATGGAGGTGACGTCGCCGACGTAGTCGTTGGCGTGGGCGAACGTCCGCCACGCGCGGTTGGTGTAGACGATATCCCCCTGTCTGTCGAGGAGGGCAACCTCCGCGGGGAGTTCGTCGAACCCGCGCTCGATGAGCGATGCGCCGTCCATCACTGAAAGTAGGTCGCGCAACTGTTTGATGGTTTCTCCGAGACCGAAACCTGACCGACCCACGACTCGGCATCGGCGCAGTGGCCGATACCAAAGGCTACGAGGCGAAAAACGAGCGGAGAGCGAGACGGTGACTGCTTGCGCGAGCGGATTAGTCCGCGATAATTCGACGCTTACGGCCGTTTCCCGCCGAGTCGGACATCGAGAGCACGTCGTCGAAAAAGCCCAGAGAGTCGTGGGGACCGGGGTGCGCCTCGGGGTGGTACTGACGGGTGATGACGTCCAGTTCCTCGCTTTCGAGACCTTCGGCGGTGTCGTCGTTGACGTTAATCTGCGTCACGTCGAGGTGCTCGCCGGGGTCCGCGACCGTGTAGCCGTGATTCTGCGTCGTCATGACGACTTTGCCGGTCTGAAGGTCGCGGACGGGTTGGTTGACGCCGCGGTGCCCGAAGGCCATCTTCTCGGTCGTGCCGCCGAGTGCGCTGGCGACGATTTGCTGGCCGAGACAGATGCCTGCGAGCGGAATCTCTCCCGCAAAGTCCTCGACGAGTTCGCGCGTCGCCGTGTAGTTCTTCGGGTCACCGGGACCGTTCGAGATGAAGAGCACGTCGGGTTCGAGTGCGGACACGTCCTCGGCGCTCGCGTCGTAAGGGAGCACGTGAACCGTCGCGCCGCGTTCGACGAGGGAGTCGGCGATAGACTGCTTTGCGCCGCAGTCAACGAGCGCGACCGTCGTGTCACCGTCGCCTTCGAACGTCGTCAGTTCGGGCGTCGAGACCTGTGCGCCGATATCGACGTGGTCGCTCATGCCCTTGCATTTCGCCAGTTCCGCTTTCGCGTCTTCGGGGGTCGCGTCCTCGCCAGCGGCGATTCCGACCTTCATCGCACCCTCCTCACGAATCGACGTCACGAGGTCGCGGGTGTCGAGGTGGTCGACTGCCGGGATACCCTCTTCGGCGAGCCACGAAACGACTTCGTCAGTGAACTCGCGTGCGACGGCGGCACGAGGGTGGACACGGTCGGACTCGAATCGCTCGGCTCGGACGCCGTAGTTTCCGATGAGGGGGTACGAGAAGGTGAGGACCTGTTCCTCGTAGGAGGGGTCAGTCAAACTCTCTTCGTACCCGGTGTATGCGGTTGTGAACACCAGTTCCCCGCGTGTGCGACCCGGAGCACGACCACGTGCTTCGACCACGCGACCGTCTTCCAAGGCCAGATAGGCGTCCGACATTACGAGAAACGAACGGAACACGGGTGCATAAGTGTTGCTTTCGAAGCCGAGTTACGAAATTCGTAATCGGTAAGTCACTGCGGCTGGCACGTGGGGTATGGACGAGTTGGACCGACGCATCCTCGATATCCTTCGACGGGACGCTCGGACCCCGAACACCGAGATTGCGGCCGAAGTCGGAACTTCGGAAGGGACCGTCAGAAACCGCGTCGAACGGTTAGTTGACGAGGGCGTCATCGAACGCTTCACCATCGCAACCCGGACCGGGAACCTGAAAGCGATGGTCGAAGTAACCGTCGCGGTGGACGTAGACACGAACGACGTCTCGGAGCTAATGGCCGAGTGGAAGGACGTCGATTTCGTCTGGCAGGTCTCCGGCGAAGAGGACATCGTACTCGTCGTTGACGCGGCGGACACGCGGGCGGTCAACGACCTCATCACCCGTGCGCGCGAGCACGACGACGTAAAGAGCACGAAGACGCGCCTGATTCTCGACGAGCGCATCAGCTAACCGACGCCAGACGCCGTCCGGCATCGAAGCTTAGTTTACCCCCGACGAAGACGAGACGGACATGAGCGACGCACAGGCCGGCGAGGCCACGGAACCCCACGAGAACGCGAAGCAAGATGTTATCGCCGTTGACGCCGACGACAACGCCCAAGGGCTCGTCAACCGACTCGAAGCCCACACGGGCGACGGCATCCGCCACCGTGCGTTTACGTGTCTCGTCTTCAACGAGGAGGACCAACTGCTTCTCGCCCAGCGCGCACCCGGCAAGCGTCTGTGGGACACCCACTGGGACGGCACCGTCGCCTCCCACCCCGTCGAGGGTCAAACCCAAAAGGAGGCGACCGAAGAACGCCTCGAAGAGGAACTCGGCATCACGCCCGACCAGTACTCCGACCTGCGCGTGACGGACAAGTTCGAGTACAAGCGCTACTACGGCAACTCCGGACTGGAGTGGGAGGTCTGTGCCGTCCTGAAGGTCACGCTCGAAGACACTAGCCTCGACCCCGACGAAGACGAAATCGCGGGAATGCTCTGGGTCGATTACGAGCACCTCAACGACCACCCCAAGTGGTACCGCCAACTGCGTCTCTGCCCGTGGTTCGAGATTGCGATGCGCCGTGACTTCGAATAGCCTCGCTCTCGAACCGTCCGCTTCGACGTCGATACGCTCGCACGCTCGTGAGGGTACCGAACGAGACCCCACAGAGACCGTCGCCGCCTTCGAGGAAGCCGAATCCGAGGACGACGACATCGTCGGCTTCTATCACTCACACCCCGATACCGACCCGTTTCCGAGCGACGCCGACAGAGAACAGGCGTCGTGGCCGGGGTACGTCTATCTGATTTGTCACCCCGACGGCCGAGCCACCGCACACGAGTGGAACGGCGACGAGTTCCGAGCGTTGGACCTCGAAGTGTGATGCGCGTCGGCGACCGCTCGCGCCGCTTCGGTGAGAATATCCTTGCCGAGTCCACAGTGTCGCCTATGGAACCAACCGTCTACGACGACCTCGACGGACAGGTTGCGCTCGTCACCGGCGCGAACCGAGGAATCGGCCGCGAAATCGCCGCAAACCTCCGCGACCTCGGCGCGACGGTCTACGCTGGGTCCCGAAGCGTCACGAACGAGACGCCCGACGGGACAGAGCGCGTCCTCCTCGACGTGACCCAAGCGGGCGACATCGAGGACGTCGTCGATGGCATCTTCGCCGACCAGGGGAAACTCGACATCCTCGTCAACAACGCAGGTATTGGCGGCGACGGCGAAGACATCGTCGCCGAACCGACAGACAAAATCGACCGCACCCTCGCCGTCAACCTCCGCGGGCCGATGCTCCTGTGCAAACACGCCGTGCCGCTCCTCCTCCAGAGCGACGCGGGTCGTGTCGTCAACGTCTCGTCCGGGATGGGCGCGCTCGAAGAGGGACAATCTGGCGGCGCTCCCTCGTATCGAATCTCGAAGACTGGTCTCAACGGTCTCACCGTCTACCTCGACGGACAGTACGGCGACGACGGTCTCATCGCCAACTCGGTCTGTCCCGGCTGGGTCCGAACCGACATGGGCGGCGAGGAAGCCGACCGGTCTGTAGAGAAAGGTGCCGAGACGCCGACGTGGCTTGCGAGATTCGAAGCGGGCAGTCCGTCGGGGAGGTTCTGGCGCGATAAAGAGGTTATCGACTGGTAGAGAGTCGAATTGGCTGGCGAGACGCGTATCGACTGACAAGACACGATTGTTACGGCGTCTGCGTCTCTTCCGGCGTCTGCGTCTCTTCTATACTTACGTCACCCCGCCGCGCTTCCGTTCAAACGATTCGTATTCTTCGGCATCCAGAACCTCCCGCAGATGCTCGACCGTCCGAAAGACATCTTCGAAGCCGACGTAGGATGGAATCGGCGCGATGCGAACGACGTTCGGTTGGCGGAAGTCCACGACGACGCCGCGCTCCTTGAGCGCGAGGCTGATGCGGTACGCTTCGGGATGTTCGACCGCGACGTGTCCACCGCGGGAAGCAGGGTCCCGTGGCGTGCCGACCTCGCACTCGGGGAGTCGCTCGTCTACGAGTTCGATGAGGAAGTCGGTGAGCGCGAGCGATTTCTCGCGGAGCGCGGCCACGCCACCGGCGTCTTCGACGATGTCGAGTGCGCCATCGAGCGGTGCAGTCGAGAGAATCGGAATCGTTCCGGTCTGAAACGCGGCGGCCGAGTGGGCGGGGTCGTAGGTCAGTGACATGTCGAACTGCGTCTCCTTCGCGTTGCCCCACCAGCCGGCGAGCGCGGGCGTCACGCCGAAGTGGCGCTCGTTGACGTAGAGACCAGCAATCGCGCCGGGACCGGCGTTGAGGTACTTGTAGTGACACCAGACCGCGAAATCGACGCCGACCTCGGAGAGGTCGTGCGGGACGGTCCCAATCGAATGTGCGAGGTCAAATCCGGCGAGTGCATCAGCGTCGTGGGCCGCCTCGGTAATCGCCTCGATGTCGAACAGTTGGCCGCTCCGGTAGAGAACCGATGGGAGAAACACCATTCCGACATCGTCGTCGATGGCCGCGAGCACGTCTTCGGTCTCGATTGTCCGCCCGTCGCGGCTTTCGACGACGCGGAGGGCTTCGTCGGGGTCGCGGCCGCGCTGACGGAGTTGCGCCCGAATGGCGTAGTGGTCGGTCGGAAAGTCGAGGTCGTCAACGACGATTTTCTCGCCGCGGTCAGGGTCGTAGAACGTCCCGACGAGCGTGTGGATGTTGACCGTCGTGGAGTTGGCGACGACGACTTCCTCGGGGGCCGCGCCGACGAGCGAGGCGAGGCGCTCCCCGAGTCGCTCGCCGTAGGTGTGCCAATCGGGGTCGGCGTCGGTCCACCCGAGAATCGCATGTTCGCGCCACTCCTCGACGACGTGTTCGAGAGCGGCCTCGGCGTCCTTCGAGAAGAGGCCGAGCGAGTTGCCGTCCATGTACAAGCAGTCCTCGGGGATGTAGAATCGCTCTCGGAGGTCGGAAAGCGGGTCCGACGCATCCATCTCCCGAGCGGTTTCGGCAGTGTGTTCGTCATTATCCATGTAGCTTGCTAAGCCGGCACACGACAAGTAGATTCACGACCCACACGGCGTGGGCTTTTTGGCGGTTCATCGCTCGATTCGGGCGCAGTTGGGTGCAGTAGCAGAGTGTTTCGCTGGCGACGCTACGGCTCGGGTTTGTCGGAGTCGCTGGTTGCCGTCTCGCTTTGCGTGGCAAGTCGGTCGTAGGCCTCCCACGACGGGTCCACGTCGGGGTGGTCGATGCGTTCGCCGTCGATGACGACGCCCTCGCCGGAGATGACAGTGCCAGCGACGCCGACCGGGGTGCCTCTGGCGTTGAGCGCGGCGATTACGTCGTCCGTCACGGCGGGGTCAGTCGCGATGACGAGCGACCCCGCGGTAGTCGAGCGCCACGGGTCGATGTCGAGGAACTCACACACCTCGCGGACGCCCGGGCAGAACGGGATGCTCGATTCGTCGATTTCCAGTTGGACGCCGGCGCTTCCCGCGATTTCGTTGAGCGCGCCGTAGACGCCGCACTCGGTGGCGTCGTGCATCGCGTGGACGCCGGAGCCGCCGGCGGCCGACGTGGTCATCGCGTCACGGACGGCGTCGGTCTCGTCCAGTCGCTCCTGTGCGGTTGCGAGGGTTTCGGCGTCGAGACCGTCGAACCCGTCGGGAAAGAGCGTCGTCAAGAGGCCGGTCGTCTCGACCGCCGGACCCTTGGTGACGAGCACGTCGTCGCCGGGTCGCGCGCCGTCGGGGCGAATCACGTCGTCGTGGTCGCCGACTGCGAGGGCGGTTGCGCCGCCGACCCACGGGTACGAACACCCCGAGTAGCGGGCGGTGTGGCCGGTGACGATACTCACGCCGAGGTCGTCGGCTTCGTCGTGCATCGCGCCCCAAAGGTCGGCGAATTCCGCGTCCGTCATCTCCGGTGGGAGCGTGAACGAGACGGCGAGATGCGACGGGTCGAGACCGGAGACGGCGATATCAGAGAGGACGATATCGATTGCGAATCGGCCCGCACGCTCGAAGCCGAGCGCCGGAAGCACGGAGATGGGGTCGGTCGCAAGTGCGACCGCGGTCCCGTCGATGTCGAGAAGGCCGAAATCGACGCCGTGTGCCGGACCGAGGGCCACGTCGTCTCGGGCGGCCCCGAGACGGGGATAGATGTACTCGTCGAAGAAGTCACGATTGACCTTTCCGAGGTCGGTCATATCCGATGTGAGGGGGCCGCGAGTAAGAACGTACTCATCCGCCGGCGGCGGCGAGATGCCGACGTCAACGCCGAGCGAGACGAGACTATTGAGCGGCGACGTGGCGACTCCGCGGGTGAAAGTGGGACGGTCCCCCGTCCCTGCTCATGAAGAAGGACGCGGAGACGGTTCGAAGGGGTATGAAAGTCCCACCACCGGACTGCAACCGCGTCAACTCGACCTGAAAGCCGGACGTACAAGAACCTCGCTAAGTCCCCTCGATGGACCTATATAGGTGAATGTAGGTGGCGACAAATACTGCCGCCTCCGGGGTGACGACGTATCTCGTGATTTAGACTGGTCGATGGCCCGTCTCGTCGGGTGTATTGTTCGGTGTCCGCCACGCGTCGTCGAGGTGTTCGATAATCGCGCGGGCGACGACGACCGGTTCTTCGTGGTGTACCCAGTGGGTCGCCTCGTCGAACGTCCGAAGGTGGCCGTCGGAACAAAACGACAGACTCTCTCTCGCCATCTTCGACCGCAGGAATCGGTCGCGGGACCCCCAGACGACGAGAGTCGGAGCGTCAACCGTCTCGGCTCTCGGTTGCGGACGCTCGCGGACGACCGCTCGGTACCAGTTGACCATCGACTGATACGCGCCGGGAACGGACCACGCCGAACGATAGTGCTCCATATCCTCCGGCGAGAACGTTCCGGGAAGCGCGGAGTCCGTCATCGTCCGCTCTAAGACGGCCCAATCACCGAGCGGACCGAGGAGTTCCGGAAGCTTCGGCATCTGGAAGAACAACACGTACCAACTGCGGAGTTGCTGTGCGGGGTCGCGCTTGAGGTGCCGCGTGAAGACCGTCGGATGCGGGAGGTTAATCGCCGTGAGCGACCGCACCCGGTTGGGATGGTGGAGCGCGGTCCACCACGCGACGGCGGCACCCCAATCGTGTCCGACGATGTGTGCCTTTTCGCGGCCGAGTGCGTCGAGTAGCCCGACGACGTCACCGGCCAGTTCGTCGATGCTGTACCACTCGATTCCGTCGGGGCGGTCACTGAGGTTGTAGCCGCGCTGGTCGGGGACGACGACTCGGTAGCCCGCATCCGTGAGCGGACGCAGATAGTCCGCCCAGCCGTACCAACACTCCGGAAACCCGTGTAGGAGGACGACTAGCTCGCCGTCTTCCGGTCCCGCCTCAACGGCGTGGAGCGTCACCTCACCCACGTCGATGCGGCGGTCAGTCGCCTCGACGAGCAACTGTACGTCATCGCAGGCCAGCCCTGATTGCTCCGACATACCCTCCGCTACGCAGGCGAGAGACAAATGTGCCGCGGCGAGCGCGCAAGGGCCGCACGCGACGTCGAACGCGGACTGTCCGAGCGGCGTTAGCCGAAGAGTCGCTCGCGGAGACTGCGGGTGCGACTCCGTTCGGCCAGCAGGACCGAACAGCCGACGTCGTCGATGACATCCATGACGAGCGTGCCGCGGACGAGACGTGACAGGAGTCCGCGCTCTGTCGCCCCGATGACGAGAAGCGATGCGTCGTCTGCGTGGTTTTCGATAGCCGTCTCGACGTCGCCCGTCTCGACGGTCAACTCGGCGTCTCCGAGACCGTGGTCGTCCGCCCACTTGCGGAGGAACGCTTCGCCTTCCTGCGTCTCGTCTGCGACGTGGAGGAGCGTCACCTCGGCCCCGCAGAACTCGCGGAGCACCGATGCGATGGACGCAGAGAGGTCCGAGTCCGGGCCGCCGGCGGTCGGGACGAGCACGCTCGACGGGTCGAACCCGCGGTCTTTCAACACCAACACGTCGTAAGGGAGCGTGCGACTCATCTCTTCGAAGGCGCTTTCGGCCCGGCCTGGTGCGCCGTGGCTGTCGGTCCCCCACCCCATCACGACGAGGTCGGCACCGTACGACTCGGCGGCGTCGAACACTTCCTCGAACGAGCGGTGCGAGAGAACGGTGTGCGTCTCGATGTCTACGCCGAGTTCGTCGGCGTCGAGCCGCGCCTGTTCGAGTAGTTGGTCCGCTTCCGAGAAGTCGTACTCCTCACGGGCGGATTCGAGCGCCGTCTGGTCTGGCACTTGAACGATGTGGATGCCGACGAGCGTCCCGCCGTGTGCCTTTGCGACAGCCCCGCCGAGCGAGACGAGGTCGTGTTCACTTTCGGGGTTCGCAAGCGGAACCATGACGCGATAGCCACCGTCGGGTTGTACCGTCGATGCCGCGGAGACGGCCGCGTCCGGCATCGCGTCGGAGCGCGAGAGCACGTACTTCGAGAGGATACCCCGCTTTTCGGTCTTTCCACGGGCGTAGACGAGATACCAGAGGACGCCGAAGCCGACGAAGCCGAACGAGAGGGCGATTTCGATTGGTTCGAGGAACCTGATGAGACCGAACGAGAAGACCGCGCCGAGAATCGGCGTAATCGGGTACAGCGGCACGGTGAACTCGGGTTCGTACTCGGGTGCGTCGGACTCGCGCATCACGATGAGCGCGAGGTTGAGCAGGCCGTAGACGATAAGGTGCAGGGCGCTTCCGGCCTTCGCCAGTATCTTGATGTCGCCGATGCCGATGAGAAAGAGGATGATAAGTCCGGTGACCGCGGTAGAGCGGTACGGCGTGGCGAACCGCGGATGAATCTCGTTGAGCCACGGGGTGATGAGTTTGTCACGGCCCATTGCGAAGTTGATGCGTGACGAGGCGAGAATCGATGCGTTTGCGCTCGACGCGGTTGCGAGCAGGCCGCCGAAGATGATGAGACCGGCACCGACACCGCCGAGTCCGAGCGCGGCCTCGAAGGAGAGTTGTGCGACTTCGACGACGGGGTCAGCACCGTCCGCGGCGAGTGCCTGCCACGGCTTGACTGCCGCCATGACGACCATCAGGATGGCGTACATCGTAGTGACGATGAGGACAGACCCGACGACCGCGAGCGGGAGATTTCGACCCGGATTTTTGATCTCCTCTGCGACGGTCGTAATCTTCGCAAAGCCGAGGAACGAGACGAACACCAGTGCCGTGCCGGGGAGGACCGCCCCGTATCCGCCGAGTTCGCTCGGCGCGAACGGCCGGAGCGTCGAGAGGTCCGCTTGGAGGAATCCGAGCACTGAGAAGACGGTGAGGATGGCGACGAGCAGGAGAACGATAACGACCTGTAGCGCGCCCGTCTCCTTCGCACCGACGTAGTTGATGCCGATAAACAGGAGTCCGGCGATGAATGCGCCGACCTGAACTGACGACAACGAGAGAACCCCGAGTTGTATCGCCGGAATCGAGACGACACTGGCGAGAAAATCACCGAATCCGATGACGTAGAACGCGGACGCGAACGCGAGTCCCATCCAGTTTCCCATGCCCGCGATAGAGCCGAATAGCGGTCCGAGAGCGTGGTTAACGTAGTAGTAGCTTCCGCCCGCTTTCGGCATCGCGGTTCCGAGTTCGGACGCCGAAAGCGCGGTGAAAATTGAGACGACACCGCCGACGACGAACGACAGTGCGACCGCAGGCCCGGCGATACTGTACGCCTGTTGCGGGAGGACGAAGATACCCGCTCCAATCATCGTCCCAACGCCGATGGTCAAGGCGGCGAGTGGGCCGAGGTCTTTTGCGAGTTCTTCGTCTGTCATGTCTCACGCTCCTCGTCGGCAGTGGCGTCTGCGTCCGGAGCCGGTAGGACGACCACGGGGCGGTCGCTATCCCGGACAAGGCGCTTCCGAACCGCACCGGAAAACAGGTCCCACCACGACCGACCGCCGCGAGGAGTAAACACGATGGCCGTCGCGTCGATGTCGTCTGCGGCCGCAAGAATGGAATCGCCGACGTCGGTGTCGAACCGAAGGTCGGTGTGCAGGTCGATACCGGCCTCGTCGGTGGCCCGGCGACAGATGTCGAACACACGGTCTGCGACCGCCTCGCGCTGTTCGACGCTCGCTTTGTCCGGTGCGCCGCCGGCTTTTTCGATGACGTGGACGACCGATGCGCGTCCACCTGCGGCGGCGATTCGAGGCAGTGCGACTTCGCAAGTGCGTTCCGCATCCGTTTCGTTCGCAAGCGGAAGCAGCGGTCGTAAAAACAGCGGTTCGACGTGTTCAGTCATCGTCTGAAATCCCTGATGCGGGGGTGTGCAGTAAGTGGTTCGACCCGGCGGAACGGGATTGTGCCGGAACGGACGGTCCCGATTCACAATTTGACCGTCGGGAATTCATGTCGCTAATTTGGGAGGCAAACGGTTTAGACGTTCCCAAACAGTAGCGACGAACCGGTGATATTCGCCAACTAAAGGTGACGTCCGTCCGATTCGTCGGAGGAGAAGTACTGCACTGGTTTGTGGTCTAGGTAGGAGTCCCGAACCAGCCTGTGGTCGGGACGGACGCACCGAACCAGTCTATCGTCGAGGCGGGAGTCCCGAGCCGGTGTATTCGGTGAACTGTCCCTCAGATTGCGCAGACCCACGCGTTGTAGTCGTCGTCGCGGTCGTACACCGCCTGAAACACGCGGTCTGCAAAGCCCGCGAGGCGGTTTGCGTCCGAGCGAGCGGTGATTTTAATATTCGTTCCCTCCGCCTCGTCGGGACTTTCGAGTTGGTCGATTCGGAAGTCGGGGAACTCGGAGAGCAGGTCTTTGAGTCTGTCGAGTTCCTCGTCTGTCACGTCCATGTTGAACGTCTCTTCGGCGAACTGAATCCACGGTCCGGGTCCCTCTCCGTCGATGTCGGGGTTGCGGTCGGCCTCGATGGTGAGAAATGCGCTGCCGCGGTTGCGGTGGGCGACGACCGCATCGGCGAAGAGTTTCCGGCGCTCGCGGGGCGTGTCGGCCTCGAATCGAGTCATGGGCGTGGCTACTCTCGCTCGGTACAAAAACGACCCGCGTCTCGGTGCAGTGGTTCGTCAGAAAAACAGGAGCACCGCTGTGAGCGCCAACGTGCTGATAGCCAGTAGTTGCACGCCGAGGACGGCGAGCGGGGCGACGCCCGTCTTCCGCATCGCGGCGAGGCGGATATCCAGCCCGAGACCGACGAACGCGAGCGCGAAGAGGGCGTCGCTGGCGGTTCCGACCGCGGTCAGCGCGTCTCCCGAGAGGATGCCGAGGTTTGCGATGAGAGCGACGAGTCCGAACCCGACGAGGAATCTCGGGACGCCTTCGAACAGAGACCGGAGACCGCTCGTGTCCCCATCGGCGTAGCGAATGGCGTACCAAAGCGCGACGAGGCCGAGCATCGAATTGCGTGCGAGTTTCGTCACGGTGGCCCACTGGCCGGCGATTTCGGAGTGTGCGAACCCCGCGGCGGTCACCGGTCCGGTGCTGAACATGCTCAACCCGGCCCACACGCCGAACTGACGGCCGCTGAGGGGAAGTAGGTCGCCAGCAATCGGGAACGCGGCAAGCGTGAGTGCGTCGAAGAGCAGGACCGCGGCGACGACGTGTGCGAGCGCCTCGCCGTCTGCGTCGATAGTCCCAGCGATAGCGGTGGCCGCCGAGACGCCGCAGACGCTCGCTCCGGCCGCGAGGAGCGACCCGGTTTCGTCGGCGAGGTCGAACACGCGCCCGGAGACGACTTCGACGAGGACGACGCCGGCGACGACCGTGGCGACCACGAGGGCGACGAGCGCCGGTCCCGACGCGACGAGTTCGTCGAGCGCGATTCGAGCGCCGAGGAGGACGATGCCGGTTTCGAGGAGGAGTTTCTGCGTCTCGACGCCGGGGCGCGCCCAGTCGGACAGGCCGACGGTGTTGGCGACGACCGCGCCGAAAAAGACGCCGAGGAGGAGCGCGTTGACGCCGGGGACTGCCCCAGCGACGACTGTTGCGCCGCCAGCGAGGACGACGAGGAGGGCGAGACCCGGAGCGAGACGGCCAACGCGAGCGAGTGCCCCGTCGCTCACGGCCCAACCACGGCGATAGCGGCTATGACTCCGAGACTGAGGACGGTCGCTCGCCACCCGCGTTCGAGGGCGCGCCAGCGACCGTAGGCGCGGGCGAACGCCACTTGGAGCGCGTCGCGCATGCGTAACGAATCGCTCATTGGATGGTGTGATGCGACCCGACCCGTTGAACGTATCGCCTCGCGTCGGTGGAATCGGCAATTATATCCGATACTATCGGCTGGTTCCGGGTCGTTTAGTGATTTAGTCCGTGAATCGGTGCAATATATTCCGTATCCTCTGACGAAGTCTGTCGCAGAACTGAGCAGGTATCTTCAACACTATATGCTCTCGCCGGATGGTGGTATCTATGGGAAAGCGCATCCTCCTGCTCGGAGCGCCGGGCGCAGGTAAGGGCACACAGTCGAAGCGACTCGCCGAAACGTACGACATCGAGCACGTTACGACGGGTGACGCGCTCCGTGCGAACAAGGACATGGAAACCGAGTTCGGAACGCCTCGGTCGTTCATGGAGAAGGGCGAACTCGTCCCCGACGCGGTCGTCAACGAAATCGTCGAAGCCGCACTCGAAGACGCCGACGGCTACGTCCTCGACGGCTACCCGCGCAATCTCTCGCAGGCCGAATACCTCTCCGAAATCGCCGACCTCGACGCCGTTCTCTACCTCACGGTCGCCGAATCGGAACTCGTCGAGCGGCTCACCGGTCGCCGGGTCTGTGACGACTGCGGCACGAACTTCCACGTGAAGTTCAACCAGCCCGAAGAAGAGGGCGTCTGCGACGACTGCGGCGGCGACCTCATCCAGCGTGACGACGACACCGAAGAGACCGTCCGCGAGCGGCTTTCGGTCTTCGAGGAAAACACCGAACCCGTAATCGAACACTACCGCGACGAAGGCGTTCTCGTCGAAGTCGACGGCGAACAGACGCCAGACGAAGTATTCGACGACATCGCCGACACGCTCGACGACGCGTAATCGACGCGTAATCGACGCGCACAGCCGCTTTTTTCGCCGCCAACGGACGACTCGACACACCAGCGGTCGCTGTGTGTCGGCTCGGCCGGAGAGTAAAACCTTGATAACGGCCGGTTGCTAAAGGGGTCGTAATGGCACGAATCGAATCTAGGGTGCGCGACCTCGTCGGCTCTGACGCCGACATGCGCGCCGCCGTCGATACCGTCCTCGAACGGGCGGACGACGGAGAAGTCGCGTGGGCTGACGTTCGTGACGAGCTCACGAGCGGCCAGTGGGGCCGCCTTATCGAGAAGGGAATCCTCGTCGATGGCGACGAAGGCTTCCGGCTTGCCGACGCGGCGGCGACTCGCGCCGGTCTCGAAGACGACGGCTCGTCGTCCGGGTCAAGTGGTTCGTCGGTCTCCATCGACACCGGTGGCTCCTCGTGGTCGAAGTACGATAAGGGTGCGGCGGTCGTGACCGTCGGCCTGTTCCTCGGCTACTCGGTCTCCGAAGTCCGAAATCTCATCGGTGGGGCCATGGACCTCGCGCTCGGGCCGGTCGCCGAGATGCTCCCGTTCTACGCCGTCGTGATGGTAATCGCGCTCGCGACCGGTCTCTACTCCACGCTCCTGCAGGCGAATCTCATGGACATGGAGAAGATGGGCAAGTACCAAGAGCGGATGAAGGACATCCAACAGCGACAGAAGGACGCCAAAGAACGCGGTGACGACGCGGCACTGGAGAAAATTCAGGAAGAGCAGATGGAAGCCATGGGTGACCAGATGGGGATGTTCAAAGAGCAGTTCCGCCCGATGGTCTGGATCATGTTCCTCACTATCCCGGCGTTCCTCTGGATGTACTGGGCTATCGGCGTCGGCGGGAACGCCCAGCCGCACATTCAGGTCGAGAGTCTCGTCCTTCCGCTCAAGGGGACCGTCGAGTGGACCGAGGGCGTTCTCGGACCCATGCAGGCGTGGATTGTCTGGTACTTCCTCTGCTCGATGGGCTTCACCCAGATCATCCGCAAGGCGCTCAACATCGACATGTCGCCGTCGGCGTCCTAAGCGGACGCGCCGACTGCCCACCGCATCTACCGATCTGTTCACGATTTTCGAGCACCACCGACCGAGCGGTCGCCTGGCGGCTGTGAGAAGTCACCACAGAGACCGTCGCCAACGATAACCTCTTTTAGGCAACCCCACCGAGCATGGATATGTTACTAACTGTCTCCGGACCGCCGGGCAGTGGAAAGAGTACGACCGCCGCCGCGCTCGCCGAGGCGTTCGACCTCGAACACATAAGCGGTGGAGACATCTTCCGAGAACTCGCCGCGGAGCGCGACATGACCGCCGTCGAGTTCAACAAACTCGCCGAGGAAGACGACCAAATCGACCGCGACCTCGACCGTCGTCTCCGAACCATCGCGCTCGAACGCAACGACGTGCTCCTCGAATCCAGACTCGCCGGATGGTTGGCCGGAGACGCCGCCGACCTTCGGTTCTGGCTCGACGCGCCGGTTGCCGTCCGTGCAAAACGGATCGCCGACCGCGAGGGCAAAGCCATCGACGTCGCCCGCGACGAGACTGTCACCCGCGAGGAAAGCGAGAAGCTCCGCTACGACGAGTATTACGATATCGACATCACCGATCTCTCTATCTACGATATCGCACTCAACACGGCTCGCTGGGGCGAAACGGAAGTACCGGAAATCATCACCGCCGCCGTCGAATCGTACGACGCCGCGGACGACGAAGGCAAATACCCCGTCGAAGGCGTCCGCTACGACTTCTGACCATGCTCCGCAACCCACCCGAAGACAGAAGCGTCGGCGACCTGCTCTCGTTCGGCGTCGTCAACCTCGACAAACCGCCGGGGCCGTCGGCCCACCAGGTGACCGGGTGGGTCCGTGATATGGCCGGTCTCGACCGCGCCGCCCACTCGGGGACGCTCGACCCAAAAGTGACTGGCTGTCTTCCTATCCTTCTTGGCGACGCGACCCGCATGGCGCAGGTCTTTCTCGAAGGCTCGAAAGAGTACGTTTCCGTGCTCGAACTCCACGGTCCTGCCCCTGCCGATATCGAGACGACCGTCGCGGAGTTCGAGACCAAACTCTACCAGAAACCGCCGCGGAAATCCGCTGTCTCTCGCCGTCTCCGCGTCCGCGAAATTTACGACCTCGACCTCCTCGAAGTCCAGGACCGACAGGCGCTCTTGTGTATTCGCTGTGAGTCGGGAACCTACATCCGAAAACTCTGTCACGACCTCGGTCTCGCACTCGGTACCGGCGGCCACATGGGCCACCTGCGCCGCACCGCGACCGACCCCTTCGACGATTCGACGCTCGTTGACCTCCACGACCTGAAAGACGCGCTCGCCTTCGCCGAAGAGGGCGACGAGTCCTGGATTCGGGATATCGTCTCGCCCGCCGAACGGGCGCTGACCCACCTTCCGGCGGTCACTATCGCCCGAAGCGCCGCCCGCGAAGTCGCAACAGGTGCACCAGTCTACGCGCCCGGTGTGTTCGACGTGGACGACGACGCCAGCCGCGGCGACCTCGTGGCCTGTTTCACCGACGACGGAGCGGCCGTCTGCCTCGGAGAACTCGTCGGCGACGCCGATGCCGACTCCGGCGAGGTCGTCTCGCTGGAAGCCGTGTTACTCTAAGCGCTACTTTCTTCGGCGTTTCTTTTCCGCGTCGGCGAGCATCTCCGCCTGCTCGTGAACCGACGACACCTCTCGTTTCGCATCAGACTTGTCGAGGTCGTAGACGTAGCGCCACGACGCCAACGGATAGCCGTGTGACTCCTCCGGGCGGTCAGCCGGTGGTTCCGGTTCTGAGCCGCGGCGAATCGACCACCACCGGACGACTGCGACGCCCAACGCGAGGAGGACTGCAAGCATCAACACGACGGGGAGAAGGCCGAGTGGGATGCTCTGGAGTAACGTGGCCATGTGCCGTCGTTGTCTTCGGAGCGATAAAAGTGCACCCGCGAAACGCGTTCGATGGAGTCGAACCGCGATGTGACAGTGCGGTTTCGTAGCACGGCATCTCATCCCCACCTCACAACGAAACGAAGGGCTTAACCGCAAGACACGCATCGCTTTGAATACACCCTGGGACCGTGGGGTAGTGGTATCCTCTGCCGATGGGGTCGGTAGGACCTGAGTTCGACTCTCAGCGGTCCCACTTCTCACTTTCAGGAGTTAAAATTACTAGTAGTACAGGCTCTATCTGTACATTTTACTCTTGAAGGGGTTTCGGAATTAACTAGCTGTTTAAATAGTCCTTCCACGGGGTGGTCTGCGTGAGTCTCGCGCCCTCTCGGAAGGCGGGAGACACCGTCGAATCGACGCTTCTCCAGGACCACACAGAACTGCGTCACGTCTCGGACCACGAGCACGAACATCACGACGCGCTCACCACCGAGTTACTCACGTCGAGTCGTGAGCTTCCGTTCGTCGGCATCTGTCTCCTCGAACCCGGGACTGTCGTCGAGATCAAGAGCGCGATGGTCGTCTACGGCGAAGCGCAGCGCCGCGGACGGTTCTTACTCCGACGGAGCCAACACGACCACCTGCTCGAAGCCGGCGGTGTCTACCTCTTCGCCGTCTGTGCGCCGACCCCTTCGCGTGGTATCATCGCCGCGAAGATCGTCCCGGCGAGCCTCGTCGATGAATTTGACTTCTCGGAAATTCGTTTTGAGGATTCTCCTAAATTTCCATCGACCTCCAGGGGTTTGGGGGTTATTGGAGGTCGACGGAAACTGTTGAGTGTGGGCAGTGCATAGAACGTTGTGTGCCCCTGAATTGGGCATGGTTACAGACGAACCCTAGTTGGGTTGAAGCGCTGACCCCAACGTGTGGACGTCTATCTTCGCCGAGTTACAGACGAACCCTAGTTGGGTTGAAGCGGGCGACACGAATCCCATCCATCTCGACGAGGAGTAGTTACAGACGAACCCTAGTTGGGTTGAAGCACGGATGTTTTGCACGGGGAGTGCGACCTCTTGGTGTGTTACAGACGAACCCTAGTTGGGTTGAAGC
>NZ_AOLN01000009.1 GCF_000337815.1 Haloferax mucosum ATCC BAA-1512
GGGCTTCAACCCAACTAGGGTTCGTCTGTAACATCAACAGGTCGGTGCGTGACTGGAGCCACCGCGTGGCTTCAACCCAACTAGGGTTCGTCTGTAACGGTACGTGCGACAACTGCGATGCAATCTACTTCGAGTGGCAGGCTTCAACCCAACTAGGGTTCGTCTGTAACGGGCCGCGAAGGGTGGCATCGTCGGCGATTATCCGCTTCAACCCAACTAGGGTTCGTCTGTAACCGTTGCTATCCGGCACTCCGACCATACCGCCCGGCTTCAACCCAACTAGGGTTCGTCTGTAACCTCGTACTCGAGTGGCTCCTCTACCTCCGGGTCGAGGCTTCAACCCAACTAGGGTTCGTCTGTAACGATTAGGGATATCGTTGACTCGGCGGTTGTGCGAATCGCTTCAACCCAACTAGGGTTCGTCTGTAACGGTGTCGCTTTCACCGCCATATTAACATCAAGATTGGTGCTTCAACCCAACTAGGGTTCGTCTGTAACCCGCCTCGCCCGCCCGGGCCGCCTGCGGGACTTGGCTTCAACCCAACTAGGGTTCGTCTGTAACCATGGCCGATTTAAGTGCCACAAGTACTCTACAGGCGGTTCCCACTCAAGTGTTTCCGTCGACCTCCAATACCCCCCAAACCCCCGGGGGTCGACATAGATGACACTGGAAAATCCTGCACGCTGTTCTATCGTCCGAATCGTTATCACCCCCTGACGAAAAATCGACAGACATGATCCACGACCCCCGAGTACTCGATGACGAGGTCGTCCCCGACCACGAGCTCATCCTCCACCGCCGCGACGAGATGGATGCCCTCCTCTCGGCGCTCCGACCGAGGATGAACGCTCGTGACCACGTCTACGCCTTCGGGCCTACTGGCACAGGGAAATCGACGCTGGCGAAACTAGCCCTGACGCTCCTCGAGGACGACGGCGAGGAGTTCGACTCAACAGTCGTCAACTGCTGGAAGCACCCGACTCGCAGCGACGTCCTCCGAGTCATTGCAGAGGACCTCGTGGGAATCCCGGTCAATCGCCACTCGACGCCAACGGCGGAGCTCACGTCGCGGCTTACCGACGACCCCGACCGCCCGCGTATCGTCGTCCTGGACGAGGCCGACCAACTCGCCGATACGGACGTCCTCTACGACCTCCATCAAGCGCCAGCACTGTCGGTCCTCTATCTCGGAAACGACGAAGACGATCTCTTCGCCGGGATGGCCGACCGGGTTCGAAGCCGAGTGAGCACGGGTCGGCGTATCGACTTCGACTGCTACTCAACGCAGGAACTCGCCGAGATTCTTCAAGCACGAGCAGACCACGCCTTCCGACCGGGTGCAGTCTCGACGCGACAACTCGAGGCGATTGCGAGTGCAGCCGATGGAGACGCCCGGACGGCGATTCGGTCGCTTCGGCTCGCTTCGGAAGCGGCGACTGAGAACGGCTACCTTCGAATTTCGGATGCGAACGTTGAGGAGGCGATTCCCGACGCTAGAGAGGAGTTGCGGCAAAAGAGTCTCTCACAGTTGACGGCCGAACAGCGACTCGTCTACGATATCGTCCGTGACTATGGGCCAATTTCGCCTGCCGATCTGTACGAGCGGTACGAGGACCGCGTTGAGGATTCGAAGACGAAGCGGACTGTACGGTCGTACCTCTCGAAGATGCGCCACTACAACCTCGTCGAACATCACGGGTCGCGGAACGACCGGTCATACACGTCTATCAGTAGATAGTACTCCGAGTTCTTTATTCAAGGGTAGTGTGGATGATTACCACGAACAGAGAACTCACGTTTCGAAGCAGTTGGTGATCTACTCGTTTTCTGCAAAGACCGACTGTGGATAGAGAGAGTGGATGCAACAGAGCAATTCATCAAGGTGAAGTAGACCCCCGCACGCCGCATAAGAACGCACGAAGTATCAGGTATCACTGTAAGCTGCTTCGAGCTCTGTTTCCAGATTGATAAGAAGCACCCCAGCAGCGAATATGAAAACAAATACGAGCAGAGGACGGGCAAATTCACTATTTTCAAGATATCGCTCATAAACAACAGTATAGGGGATTGCGATAACTCCCGACCCGAGATGCCAATGAATTGATGTCGGTGATGTCCCCGTTGCTAGGATATCGTCGTACTCTTTGACTTCGAGTAGGGGCAATGCAACCCAAACTACAAACAAAATCATCGATGAAAGAAGTGCCAACCCGAGTGTATCACCAGAGAGTAGCAGGACTCCGAAGAGGATGAGTGTTGTATTCATTCCATGAATGAAATTGAACCGACCGAAACGAGGTATTATTTCCATGCCACCATCTAAAAATGAAAACAGAATTGGTGGATAATCACTGAGAACAGCTTTCTTTAGGTCGACATCACGAGCGACGCCACTCAACTCGACAATTACGAGTACAATAAGCGGGAGAACGAGTGAACCACTGTCTACGGCCATTGTAGGAAATGATTGTAAGATATGAATGTAATGTTTACTTACAATACCGGTTGTTGAGTACTTCCGTAGTTATCTCTGCACTTATAAGATGGATACGTGTATTATGTACAGCTCGGCTCTGAGGATGCACTCAACATCTGATATAAACCCGAGAAGCCAATGAACTCACCTGTTTGTCAAATCTATTGACTCATTTTCAGCACAGATCAAATGAAGAAATCGGATTGCCAACTACTGCTATCGGAAACTGAAATCCCCTATCGGAAATTCTGTCCTTCCTGAGGTGTAGAGTATTGCGAGCGGATTGAAATCAGCAAATCACGATTCCTATCGGAAGCATCGGAAACGCCTCCATTTGTCTTATCGGGACTGTCACTGATGATAGTCGTGTGCAGTCTCCGATACCCCAACCAAACTCCGATAAGCAGCCGTCCGCGTGGCTCACTAGAGCACCGGAACACGCCGGTCTGCACACTTCCGAGGTGTATTTAAAATGTCGTTAGTCGTTGGACTCATCGACCGGCTCAAGTGTCGAAGCGTCGAGGTCCTCGTCGAGGTAGGCCCGGCCGTTGTCGGTAATGCCGTAGAGACCGCGGTAAACCTGGTTGAGGAGCCCGTATTCGGCAAGCTTCGACATACGCCCACTTGCGTGCTGGCGAGAGGGTCCACCGAAATGGCTGACGGCAGAGGGTGTAAGATTCCCGTACTCGCGGATGAGTTCAAGAATCCGATCGTCGGACGGGACCATCCACCCTGCGGACTTGCGCATCTCTGTCGAAATTGTATCAAGGATGCTCATAGGCTCTCCGGTGTCAAATCATTGTTGACGTGTCTACTTGAAGATAAACTCTCTGTTAATCTTTAGATTAACAATCGTCAGCAAAATACTTATGCAGACAATCTGAAGGGCTAACTGGAAGCCGTGTACGCACCGCCTGCAAAAGGTGTAATGGGTGCACCAACACCCATCACGTGGCTTCCGATCTCACCGCTCCGCTGGCGATTCCAGCGAGCTACGAAAGCCATGTCTAAAGACAAGGACTCACCGGATAAACCAACCGGCACGAACCGTAGTACCGCACAAAACGTATACACCACAGACCTCACCGCGTTCCAGTGGGACATCCTCGTCACGCTCTCCCGCGAGCCGATGTACGGGCTGGCAATCAAGCGCCACCTCGAAGCCTACTACAACAGCGATGTCAACCACGGCCGATTATACCCGAACCTCGACACGCTCGTTGAACGGAACCTCATCACGAAGAGCGAACTCGACAAGCGGACGAACCAGTACGAACTGACCACCACTGGCGTTGCCACAGTCCGCGACCGCTTCGACTGGATGCTCTCGAAGTTCGTCACCGACGACGAGCGCGCAGAGAAAATCACCGACCTCGTCGAACAGAACAACGCCGTCCGCACTCCCGCGACCGACGGAGACAACGATGAAGTACGTTGAACTTCGAACCGGGTCGAGCGCCGAATCGGCCCGGACCGGCGACAGCCTGCGCGATGGCCTGCTCACCAAGAGCGGGCTCGGCCTCCGCGCGGGTGCCGCCGGTCATACACGTAAAAGTCCGAGAACGATTGACAAATTTTCCCCGTCCAATGTCCCGAATTCAACGACTTCAGCGACTGGTGAGGTGATAGCATGAGAATCGAAACCGACGCGGTGCCGTCTGGACTTCGTCACGGGCAACAGGTTCCATTCGCACTCCACAAGATAGGAAGACGGCACCCCGATGGTACTCCGATCTCTCTCGGTCCTTGGACCTTCGAGTGTCCACAGGTCCGTGAGGTCGTCGAGTCCTACCTCGAAGGAAACGTCCTCAACGCCTGTGCCGGCAAAACGAAGCTTCGGTACAGTGGGGAGGTCCACCGAAACGACATCGACGAAAGCCGTGACGCGGATACGCATCACGACGTCACAGAACTGGATGAGCACCTGACAACAGGGTACTTCGACGTCGTGGTTTTCGACCCGCCGTTCGATGCCGACCAGGCAGACGAACACTACGACGGAAATACGGTCGGTAGAGGCCCATCTGGTGGCATCTGGAAAGCGCGCGACGCGCTTGCTCAGTTAACTGCGCCGGGTGGTCGGGTCCTCTCTGTCGGTTGGAATAGCGTCGGTCTCCAGCATCTGGATGCATTCGAGCGTGAGGCCGTCCATCTGTTCCAGCGCGTTCAGAAACCGGACGTCATCCTCACGGTTGACCGTCGCGTCCAGATGACGATCCGCGTGAAGGGTCGTTCTCAGCCTGGAGGTGATGGGAGATGAATTCGGATGACGATGTTCGTCAAGAAACCGGTTCAACGCACGGGATGAGTGACCACACACTCGACGACGTCCTCGGCACGACCGTCAAGTCCGGGACGGACGCGTGGTACGAAGTCACCACGACCTCCCGCGAGGACACGGTCGAACTGATCGCCGTCGATGCCACAAACACCGACCGCTCAATCGAGACCGAGCGCCTCCTCGAACACCTCAACAACGGCGACTGGGAACCCGTGTACGAGGGGACGACCCAAGAACTCGTCACCGACGGCGGGCGGGTTCTGCCCCAGCAATACATCACAGACGCGGCCGAGGAGTTCCAAGACTACGACCTCGGTGGCATGACTATGAGCGGCCGGTGTGGATTTCACACGTTCTACGCGTGGGCCGACGAAGACTACGACGGCTGTGCGAACGCGTGGGAGACGGCGTTGTACATCACGCTCGCAGACCTCCTACAGGAGTTATGGGTTGATGACGACATCGTCCGCGATGCACGTGGAACTGCGGACCCAGAAGCGTACGCGAATGTTATCACCGACCAGATGGAAAACCACACGGGTCTCGACATGGACCACTGGACGCGAGACTACTTCATCGATGAACTTGCGGACACTCTCGAACACCTCACGAGTATCGACCGTGGCGATGGCATCGAGACCGACGGTGGCTACACCGTCGAGAGCGACACCCCCCTGAGTGGGCAAGTCCTGTGCCCGAACGGCCACATCTGCTCGGGGGCAGATAACTTCTGTCGAGAGTGCGGGAAGGCGGTGAGTGACGAATGATTCGCGCTATTCTCGGTCTTCTCGAGAACGAGGCGTCGAACACCGACATTCCCCGGCGACTTGGTGAGGGGTACCCAGCGTTTGCGACAGCGTCAACGAAATATCTCGACGGCAAGGAGATCTACCACGGAAGAGCTGCCGACCGTGTTGAGACAACGGCACAAGAAGTTCACGTCGAGGATAACGGAATTCACACCGAACGCGTCGAGAGCCGCAAGGTCTCGGTCACCGACTTCGTTGCCGACCTCGACGCTGGTTTCGTCGGCGTCGATTCATCGGATGGTGAGTGGCTCTTCGAGCGCCTGATCAGCGTTGCGGGGGCGGGGATCGCCCGGGCGCATATCGATGTGACAGCGTTCGCGAAGCACGTTGATGACCAGGACGGCCGCTGCTGGCAGGTCAGCTACAAGCACGCGCTTGATGACGACGAAGACGACGACGGGCAAGCGAAGTCCGGGACGATATTCCACCGGGACGCCCACTTCGGTGCCGGGTCAGGGACGTACAACCAGTACGGGTTTAGCTACCTCTGGGACGGCGACCTCATCTGTGGCACGATCTCTGCATCGGGCTATGTCGCCGTCTTCTCCACTGACCGCCCGGAAGTGTTCGGCCGGTGGCTCCTCGACGAAGTCCTCCCGTTCGCGTCGCTCATGGAAGACGACGTCCAGACGATGCTGTCGGAGGTGCGCTGATGTCGGTCGAGCACGTCACTCTCGGAGTGCGCCCTCGACGAGCGACAGGCTCACGCAAACACACCTCGACTGTTTGCGGTGTCCCGTGTGCTTCCGATCACCACGTACCTGGGGGTAACCTGGTGACGGGACCGAACACGAACGACACCAGCCGCGGTCCCGCGAGAAAATTTTTTTCTTTGCGGGACGCCCCGAGAGTGTCCGGCGGCGTGGCGGCCGAGACGCCGAACGGACTCGTTACCACCCTGAAACAGCCGAATCACCAACCAACCACGAGGGGGTCGGTTCCGATGGAACCACCGACCCCCTTCCCTGCCTCACACCAGACTGGTGTGAGTGGTGGGTGTGGAGACCACCGGTTCACACCAGACTGGTGGAACCGTGTTCGTGGAGGTGAGACCAATGCGTGACCGCATCCGTCTCGACTGGCGAGTCCCCAAAGCCGAGTGGGAACGCTTCGTCGAACACGTCGAAACCGAGTTCGGCAGTATCGAGGGCTATCTCGGACGAGAAGCGGAGGCCGCGATGCGAGAATACGCGGACACCGACGGCTACGCTGGTGTCGAAAAGCGAGTAGACCGACTCGTGAAGGCATCGGGTCGCTCGTCCGAGGGCGACGGCAAAGAAAAAAATTCTCAGTTCAACGGCGTGCCGACGACCCGAGTCACAGTCCGGGTAGACCCCGAAGTGAAAGACGACTTTCGAGCAGCGGCGAAGCAAAGCGACCAGTCGTACGGAGTCACATTCGCACGCGCGATCCAGACATACCGAGATGGCGGTCGTGCCGCACGGCTAGAGCGCCGTCTCGACCGCGTTCTCGAAGACGCCGAGAAGATGCTCGAGCACGTTTCCGAGGACAGCGAGGACGACGGCGTCTCGATGGGGAAACACGAGCGCTGTGTCATCGCAATCTGCAACGAACTCCCAGAGGACTCATTCGTCGATGACGAACTCGAACGTGCCATCCGCGACATCGCAAACGTCCACTCGAAGCCGTCGATTCGAGAGTATCGGCAGGACGTCATCGAACGGCTGGAAGTCGAGCCGCACCCGGAGGTACCACACCTGTGGGTCCCCCACGAGAAAGCAGCGAAGTGGCGTCCAGGCGTGCCCAAAGAGTGCCGCCAGCCACCCGAGCACCTCGACAGCGACCAGCGCGTGAAGCGCATTCAACTCGCAGTCGGCCGACGTGCCGGAGTGACTGACACCGGAAAGGTACGCGTGACAGCGACCGAACTCCGCGAACACGTCTTCGAGGGAGCGACCTCGACAAAGACCACGCGAGAACTCATGCGCTCGGCCGCCCAGGTTGTCGGCATCGACCTCGATACGTCAACGTCCCCAGCTGCGCTGCAAGTGAACCTCCGTGTACTGGGCGAAACGAATCCCGATCTCTTCGAGGAGATCATCGACTACCGCGACAACACCGACAGCGGCCTCCTGACATCGTCGGTGCCGACGACGATGACCGACTTCATGAACGCACCCAGTGACGCCAACTCCGGCGGTCACGCCGTCGCCTCGGACGGGGGTGCAGCCGGGCCATGGTAACCACCACGGACGACACACGGCCCACCACCAACGAGGTCGTGTGACAGGATGCCGACCGAATGGCAGTCAGCCCACCACGATGAGCGGCCGCGCTTCCCACGAATCGAAGCCGACGAAGGGGAAGACCCGGCGCGCTTCCTCGCCGAACCCCTGGAACCAGACACCGGGACCGGAACATCCGGCCAACTCGCCCTCGCCCGCATCCGCGGCTTGGAGACGCTCGGCCTCGTCCGAGCCTACCGAGCGGTCGAACGAACACTCCACGGGGGCGAACGCCAGGCGATCAAAGACGCACTCGACGAGCGCGAACAAGAGCTATCGAACGAGATTCAATGAACGCATGCCAACCATTACAAGACAAGAACGCACGGAACGCATTGCACGCGATGACGGCGATGAAGACGACACCGTCTGGATAGCCCAATCGTACCAACACCAGGGAGCGTACCACACCGACCGCGACTGCAGTTGTCTCCAAGCAACAACACCCACAGACACAACCCGAGGTCGAGCACAACAGCGCCTCCGGTACCCCTGCGGACGCTGTGTCCTCGACGAGTCCGAAGAGGGCGCGAGCAACGTCTCGGTCCGCGCCCCCGACACACTGGGCATCCCCGAGGAACTCGACGACGCGGAAGCCGCAACGAAACTCGTCTACCTCGAACTCGTGATCAACGGCCCGCTGTCAACGATTGAACTGATCGACCTTACCTCACTGTCACGGTCGTCTATCTCACGCGGTATCGACACACTCGACGAGCGAGGCCTCGTCGAAACGGAGTTCGACCCGCGGGACGCACGCCGCAAACGTCACTTCCCGACCACCTAAGCCGGCAACGCTGTGGAAATCCACAGAGTGTGATTGATGTGGTGTGCTGCATAGAAAGACTATATCGGGCACTGTCCTCTGGGTCTTGCTACTACCTGGGAGTCGGGAGAACTAGAATACGAAAGCATTACCCGCGAGGGTAGCGGAATAGGCGACCTTTTCCTCCTCAGGGGTCAATGAGCTTCCACCGCAAATCGTACCGGATGAAGTAGTAGATATTTAATATAGGGTAGATTGAAATGAAGTAGTACATCATCTTAAAGATGTTCTTGGGGACACGTTCTCGAACCAATCGGTATTCGTTCCCGTCTATCTTCACCTTCCGTTTCCGTTTGCTCGCTATTTGCCAATCGTCTTCTAACCGTCTTATCACGTACTCTTCTCCCGTTTGATGCACCTCCAAAACGATTTTTTCTACGTTCGAAGGAATGAGATAAGGAGGAGTGCGCCGGAGACGTTCTGGTTTTAGTTTTCCTCTGCACTGTCGCCGAAGGTCCTCAACGTCTTCGAACGTTTCAATTGTTTTATACAGGTGTATCTCTGTCTGGCTATATTCACACCGTTGAGGTTGATCTAGAGTGGTAGATTGCCTCACCGGAACTCCCGGAATAACTGTACGAAAGCGTGTGAAGTCCAACGGGCCAAGCTCAACCCGATAGGCTAGATTGGGTGTTTTTGATGTGCCAGACCGCTCTGGATACAGATAGTTGAGATTCGATTCTTCAGGGCTCATCAGCGAGAAATCCCCAAGATCACGCGGTTCTGATTCTCCGGGCAGTTGAGCCCGGAGCTTGATTCTCAATACAACGTGAGAGGTGTGGGACCTGTTTTTCACAAGGAATTCCATCACTCCATCCGACAAAGACACGTCCAAGATGTTCGTGGAAAGGTGTTGTGTCCTGTAGGTATAATAGGAAATGATGAGAGTTAGCGTGATAAGGCCCAGATTGATTAGATTGAGGTCTACTGAAGGGGCTGACGGAGTGGGGGCTGACGGAGTGGGGGCTGGGGTGGTGTGGGGAAGAGCAGTCCTCCCAATCTGAAGGAGCATTAACAGTCAGGTTCGAGATGAAATGTCAAAGAATCTGGCTAACTGAATCCGATATACACTATCATCGTCCCGCGACGACACCATCTGAATCATTTACTTTAGGCTGCTATCATAGGAAGACCAAACTTTCTACGTAGTTCCAGAATTCTATCCGCAATGCCTGGTTCCCACGTGATTGTACCAGGAGACCTCTTCACAGCCAGTCTACCAATCAGTTACTAAGTTGAGGACTGACTGGCACTCACCCTCCATGCAGCAACAACTCCACCAAACGGCCAGCACCTGAGGGGTTCGAGCCCCAGTTATGCGTCAATCTGACGGGTATCTATTCCCCTTAAGTTCGTGGCACAAGCTCTACAAACCAAATAGGGGCACCCGGCCGACCGAGACGCGTTGCGGGAGGCGTCGATGACGGAGTCCGACACAGCCTCGCGTCCATCCTATGAAAGGCACTTGTAAGTTCGACCCGAGCAGCGGCGCTGCACTCGGCGACAAACAGTACCTCCCAGACGGGACAACCGGCCACGAAGTCGTCGCCGACCCGTGGGGCGTCCACTGGACGGCAGCGCGTGAGGGCGCGCTCACCCACGGTGAACATCGTTCGTCAACCACCGCACTCACCAGCTACTTCCGACGCGTCCAACGCGAGGTTCGCGACGGAACCGAACACAGCCCACTCACCCGAGCGGCGTCCCTCGCCATCCGCCGGCTCAAACAGGCCTCGACCGACGAACTCGACACGTTCGTGTGGCTTGCCGTCGCCGAGCGCCTCGCCGACAAGGGCTTCTGGAGTGCGTGGATGCTCAACCACTACGTACCACGATGTCCGCACTGCCACTCGGAGACGAAGTTCCGCCCCGGAGTTGGGATGCACGAAGCCGTCTGCGCATCGTCGCCGAAGCAACACGGCGCCGTCGACGCCGCAATCGAGCGCCGTGTCCGGTCGCTCCTCGAGGCCGCGTTCGACGACGTCGCCTTCGACGAAGACGACCCAGCACCGCTCGCGCTCTTCTGAAGTCACGTGTATTCATGGCCGTCGAAGCTCCTCCAGCCGAGTTTGCGGCATATTCGCCGACACGCCACGTCATCCAGCACGCCAAAGGCCTCTCGAAAGGGCCGAACCGGCACGTCTCGGGAGACCTCATCCGCGAGTGTATCGAAGACGGCGTCCCAAAGAAGGTCAACCGTCACAAGTGGCGCTTCCAGAAGCGCATCGGCGGCGTCGACTTCGTCACAGTCGTCGCGACCGACGCTCACGAAATCCTGACTGCACATCCTATCGCCGTCGACCGTCCCAAAGCCGAGCGCCGCGGCTACTGGTCGGCCACCGAACTCGACGACCTCGAAGCCGTAATCGAATACCATGAGCAAAAACAACCCCGACCGTTCTGAGGACCTCAACGCGTACTGCGTCACCGATGCCGACTTCGACGCGGTCGCCAACGAGATCTCCCGCTACGTCGCCAGTATCGAAGACACGCCCAACGGTCAAGCGTACGCCACGGGGATGCTCAAAGCCGCAGTCATCTTCGAACATCGACTTCGAGAGCGCAGTCGAGAGCCCAGATAAGATTCCCGGCCGAACGAACCTCACCATCGATGCCTCGCCTCTAGCGCGGTATCGGAGGCATCGACGTACCGTATTTAAAGTATAATTACACCCCGGACGTTACAGGACCTTTTCCAACTCATGTCTACCCGCGAACGCAGAGTTACGCTTGCCCTCAAATGGCACCACCTCGACAATCTCTCGCCCGCAGAGATTCGGGACCGCTTCGAGGAAGAGGGCATCGGCGACTACGCAAAGTCAACCATCCGCAACTACCTGAACGAGAAGCCAAAAGACGAGATCATCCGGCAGATCGAGAAGAAACACGCCGACGTCCGTCTGCAATCGGCTGAGCGCTACGAGCGACTCTACCAGGACGCCCGCCGTGACCTCGAAACACTTGCTGTCGGCGACGACCCCGTCATTGCGATGGTCCCAAAGATGGAGTCGCACCAAGGCGAGGGAGACAAACGCGTCTCAAACTGGACGTTCCTTGCCGAAGACGATCCACGCCGACCCGAGTGGGCAACCGAGCACGACCGACCGATTGCGTTCGTTGACGGTGTCAAACACATCCAGTCTGGCGACGAGTATCCAGCGGGTGCCGAACGTGGTGGGCCACCGGAGTACCGGGAAGCGGTCGTCGGCCTCCGTCGCGACCAACCAGATCTACAGAAACGACAGTTTGCCCGGCGCGAGATGGCTGGCTACCAAGACCAGAAGGTCGAGGTCCTCGGCGGGCCGGACGAACTCAACGTCAACGTCGACGGCGAGGTTGACCACACCCACGGCCTCGACGAGGGCACACAGGAGATCATCGAAGACCTCGCCGACGACCTCAAAGCGTAGCCCGTTCCCGATGTCTCCTCTCGCCTTTCACATCGCCGCACATCTCACAAGCGACAGTGCCGGCGTTGATCACAAAGCGAAGTTCGGACGCTACGTCAACGAACAGCCGGACTTCGCCCGGTCGCGGTACATGCCCGACCTCGTCCGCGACAACATCACCGATGTTGCCCGCCACGAGTTCACCCTCTCACCGCCGGCGACGCCGGCTGACCAGGACCCCATCCCACGAGGCAACTACCGGGAGTTCTGGCTCGACGCCCTCGAAAGCGAGCCGTGGGACATCTACTCCATCGCCGAAGCGATGGCCGACCGCTTCGACATCAACACCGGCTGGGCGTTCAAGACCGCCCGCCAACACCTCAACCAACTCGTCCTCCAGGCACGGATGCGTGGCTACCGTGAACAGCCATTGGCCGGCCGTCGATTTCGATGGAGCGGCCCCGAAGCCGACCACCCGGCGTGCGCGTGGATACAAGAGCAGGTCCCTTCAGAGGGGCTTCCGTACCACAAACTCGTTGACCTGATGCAAGAGGCGAAGCAACGGTTCGTCGAGAACCCACCAGCGTCAACTCATGTCGTCCACGACTGGTGCCGCCACGAAATCCGGGAGGTGCGATAGGATGTCCACGACGTCCGACTCGACGCCGAGGGCCACACAGTCGCTGGCGAAACTCGTCCGCGACCGGCCGACAGCTCATCCGCTTAGCTTCTCGATCAAGCACTTGGGAACCGACGGCATCCTCGCGCCGCCGTCACACCTCCAGGACTGGTACCAGCACATCTGGGAGGCCGTCTACGACGAGCGCGCGCCGAAGAATCTCGCGCTCTTTGCGCCGCGGAACTACGCGAAGACCGTCTCAACGATTGAGGTCATCCCGGCGTGGCTCGCGGTCAACTTCCCAAGCATCCGGATGGCAATCGTCTCGCACAAGAAAGACCACGCCAACAAGCGGGCGAAGACGGCGGTCGCATCCATCGAGTCAGCGTGCGAGCGCTACAACGTCCCGGTCTACGACGACTCGAAAACGACAATCCAACTCGAAGCCGGCCGGACGAACATTGAGCCGACGCTCGAACCCGTGTCAATCCGGACGTCGGACACCGGGTCGCACTACGACATCATCATCTACGACGACATCGCAACGCTTGCGAATCAGACGACAGCGCTTCGAGAAACCATCTCGGAGAACTTCGAGGAGTTCAGCGACAACGTCGCCGCCAAAGAGGGGGCGACGGTCCTCCCGCACAAGTCGATCAACATCGTCATCGGGACGCGCAAGACGCCCGAAGACGTCTACCGCGAGCACATCCTCTCGACGAACAACCCCGAGTGGGACGACTTCATCGCTCGGAACGTCTCACGCCCGGGGTGGGCCGCTCGCGTCTGGCGGGCGACGCCCGACTGGCAGGTCATCGAGAACGAAGCGTTCGAGGTCCACGGGACCGACGGCAACGTCTACGACACCATCCGGGACGTCCCCGCCGAAGTCGAGATCATCGACGACGGCATCCAGCCCGCTGGCGACACGGAGTTCCGGACGCTATGGCCCGAGTTCGAGCGCCCTGAGACGGTTCTGACGAAGGTCGTCTCGAAGGCCGGGAGCGCAGGGCTATGGCGTGCGGAGAACCAACAGAACCCCGAAGCCGCGGTCGGCCGCGTCCTCGACCTCGACTGGCTCCGCTTTGTCGATCCTATTCCACGCGACGACTACGACGCCTTGGAGTGGTATGCTGGGCTTGACTTTGCGAACCCCAACAACCTCGCTGTCGAACAGCGCGGCGAGACTGACTACTGGGCGCTGGGCGTCGTCGCCTACGACCGCGAGAACGACCAGCAGTACGCCATCGATGTCTGGCGCGACCGCGGATTCATGTGGAAGGAGGCGGCGACCGACTTCATCGCCGCGAACCTCTCTGGACTGCCCATTGGTGAGTTGTTCGTCGAGAGCAACTTCGCCGGCGAGGAAATCGCGGAGGTCATCGCGGACCCGGCGACGTACGAGGACGCCGACGTCGCAGAGCCGTCATACCAAGTAACGCCGACGTCGTCGAAGGGAGAGAAGGAAGACCGACTCACGCGCCTTGCGAACCGATTCCAGCAGGGCAAAATCAAGGTCGCGTCTACAGAGAACGAGCGCTGGGAATCGTTCATCCGCGAGGAGTGGCTTCCGTTCCCCGACGCTGCTCACGACGACCGCTTCGACGCACTTGAGATTGCGTCGCGCGGTCCGGAAGGCACGGTCAACCGCGTCTCTGGCGATGACTTCGAGCACCTCAACTGGTGATACAACACATGCCTCCACGAGTAACAACACTCGGCGAAGATGACGGCGGCGAGCTGGTCGCTATCGACTGGCCCGACGGCGATGTCGAACAGATGCTCCAAGGACAGATAGCCGGGACGCCACAGTCTACCGGTGGTCGCTCTCGGGGTACAAACGAGATTGGCCCCGTCCAGCGTGTCTCGAACCAGGGCGGGCTCTGGAGTTCGATTGACCTGCAGACGTTCACACTCAACTCGACGGAACTTGCGACAACAGTCAAACGGTTCCGCGACGAGATGTACCGCAACCAGTTCCCGGTACTCGTCCCGGCGTTCACCCACCGCTGTACCTCTTGCGGGACGTCCTACAGCGAGGAGCGAGAGGCGTGCGAGGTTTGTGGTGGGACGGAGTTCGAGACGCCGTCGCGCGAGCAGAAAGAATGCTACGAGCGTCGCTTCGACACCATCAATGACGACGACCAGTCGCTGGCGTCGCTCATGAAGTACGAGGAGGACTACCAGTCGTTCTACGGTGTCTCGACGATCCTCGCCCGTCTCCGCTACCAGCACGTCACCAGCGAGACGCGCGTTGCTGGCCGGTCGGTCTCCGCGTCCGGGCGCTGGGTGGCGGTGGAGATCGAAGAACTCGTTCATGCCGACCCACTTCGCGTCCGACCGGTACTCGACGAGCACAACCGTCATGGCGGCTGGTGGACGTGCCCCGCGCACCGCGACCAGTATTGGGAGCGTACGGACCTCACGTTCGACGCCGTCGATGCCGACTCACCGACCGAGGTCTGTCCCGAATGCCATGCCGAACTCGCCGAAGTCGGCTACGCGGAGGTCGGCGGTCGCAACAACGACATCCAGCGACTGTTCCTCAAACACGAGGTCATCGACTGGGCGCGGCACTTCCCCGTCCTGAACGGCCTTGACGGTCGGTCACCGGTCTTGCCTCTCATCAAGCTCCAGGCTATCCTCCAGTGGTCGCGCAACTACGAACTCCAGTATCTCAACCCGCAGAACGACCAGCAACTCCCCGACAAGTTCCTCGTCGCGTACGGGAAGAATGTCCGGTCGTCGCTTCGAGCGTCGCTCCAAGAAGAGGAGGCGAAGAATCCGTGGGAAGAGGGCCGGCTCATCTACGAGGGGAATCCCGACAACGTCGAAATCGAAATGCTCGACCTGTCGAGTGACGCCGGGATCAACGGGCGCGAACCCATGGTCGAGCGCCTCATGTCGCAAGTCCGGGCGATGTTCGGCATCTCCGACGCTATCGAGAACGAACTCTCTGACACAGGCGGGCTCAACGCTGAGGGTGAGCAACTCGAAATCACAAACGCGGCCGTCGCAAGTGCGCACCAGGACACCGTCGAGAAAGCACTGAACACGCTCTGCCGGCTCATCGAGCGCGTGGAGGGCCACTTCGACTGGGAACTCAAGTTCGTCGATCCGGAGCGCGACGACATGTCGCTGTCGGCGCTTGACGTCCTCGAAGGTATCAACCTCGCTCAACAGACTGGGACGAAAGTCTCTGTCGAGGACGGTCAGCTCATTATCCCTGACCAGCAGATCGACCCCGCCGAGCCGGAAAGCAACTCCACGCCGGCGGACGCCCCGCCCACAGATGGTAGCACGGCGGTGACACCGTCGGATAGACCACCGGAACAGTCATGGCCGCCCGACAACAGTCAACCTCAGCTCGGACAGTCTGAACAGCCGACACAACCGCAGAACCCGAACCAGTAACCCATGCCATCTGACCTTCCATCCAACATCAAGCGCGCGCTCGCAACCGAAGGCCCAACTGAAGACCCCACTGAGTTCGGCGTTGACCTCTACCGCATCCTCGCACCTCCAGACGATGACGACTTCGTTCACCCTATCCTCGCTATCGTCTGCGAGTTGGAGTGCGGGATGACCGTCGCCGACTGGAACATTGACGCCTGGCCCGACGACAAGCAACTCATGCACCCACATCAGAGTATCTACGGCTCTCTCGGAGACCTCGAACAGGTGGCTGAAGGCCCAATCGAACACCTTACGCGGGTGACCGGCCGGTGAGCATCCAAGTACTCAACCATCCAGACGCCGGCGTCGATGCAAAGGCCGCAGTCGGCCAGTCCATCACGGACACGTCGGGGCAGGTCCGCGACCGCCGGCTCACACGAGAGGACGTCCCCAACGAGTGGCACCATCCTGTCTTCGAGGCTGACGACTTCATCATCGAAGGGCCGGCGTCGGTCGAGATCGTCGATCGGTCGGGTCAGCAAATCCAGATGGAAGCTGTCCGGGAGGCCCTCGACCGCTTCATGCTGTCCGAGCGTGAGCCCGGAATCATCTCCGACAAGCACGACGACGTCCCAGTCGGCGTCCCGCTGTGGGACTGGACGACTGACGACGGACAGCGCTATGAGACCGTCGTCGAGGGCGACCGCTTCCAGCTTGTTTCGAACCTCGGCAACGAGACGACGATGAGTAAGCTTGCTCGACTCCGCTGTCTCAACGGCGACTACGGCGGCTACTCCATCACAGTCTACTCGAATGAGGAGGTTGCTAAGCCAGACGGGACGTGTGTCACGACCAACTGCGACCTCCACGCGGTGACGATTGGCCACGAGGACCTCGTGATGAATCCGGCAGCAGACTTCGACGTCGTTGACTTCAAGCACGGGGGAATCCTCGAAGCGTCGATTCGGCGGCGGCTTCGGCGGCGTGACTCGATGACTGGACGCGTCGAACAGAAGCTCCGTGATTCCAGTTCCAGTTCCAGTCAAGGAGACGACTCTCTCGCCGCTTCGCTTCTCGACCGGCTCCGCGACTGACGTCTGCCGAACAGGCAGGTCGCAACAAACGACTACATAGCGCCCCCGATGACGGAGATTTGGCCAGTCTTTCGAGGGGTTGTGGCCACATTTGACGATGCGAATTTTCAGCAACAGTAGTAGCTCGGCCGACAAAGCCCGAGCCGTTTTGGACGACCTTCCAGAGGGTTCCTCGCCGTTCGAGATCCTCCAGGCAGTCGATCAAAAAGCAGGCGACGGCGACGTTGACCCTGATGAAGTTGTACAGGAACTGCGCGCGATGAGCGACGAGGTTGACCAGAAACTCGCCAACATCGACGGCGCTGGTGTTGACCAAAAAGAGATGCGCGACGCGGCTGGCGCGGTCGCCTCTCGGACGTCGCTATCGACCGAGGATGCGATGACTGTCTTGTCTGCGACGGTCAACGCCAGTGAACAGAAGGATGCGTCGGCGCTCGTCGATGCGTTCGACTCCGTCCACGGGAGCGATACCGATCAAAAAGCCGGTGACGGCAACGCGCAGGAAACAGATGCAGATGCAGACACGACTACGGACACGACTCAGATGAGTGACAACCCGACTGACGATGGTACCGAAATCGATCAAAAGCAAACTGACGGTGACATGAACCCACTCGACCTCGTCGAACAGGTCGGCGACTCCGACGCCCGAAGCCTCGTTGAAGACTATGCAGAATCGATGAACAAAGACGTCGAAGAGGTCGCAGCCGAGTGGATTGCCGAGAACGTCCCCGGTGTGACTGTCGAGGGCTACGGCTCTGACGGCGGAGACGGCGCTGGAGCAGATGCGCCCGCCGCTGACCAGAACGGAGGTCAGGCACAGCCTCCTGCCGCAACGCAGAACGTTGACCAGATGCTCCAGAGCGCAGAGTTCAACGAGCATGTGGCGGCCGCCATCACGAACGACAAAGTCCTCGACGAGATGGCCGGCGCACTCGGCCAGAAGATGGCTGAGGACGACGAGTTCGCTGATCAATTGGTCCAGAAGATGACCGAGAGTGACGACCTCTCGGACAAGCTCGTCCAGACGGTCGATCAGAAGGGAGACTTCATTTCGACCGGCCAGACCACGGCCACCGCCCCTAGCGGCGAGGCAGAGACCGTCGGGGCGTCGGGCGCGCTCACTGGGGGTGATGGCGAATGAGTGCGCACCCGATGATGAGCTACGCCGGGGGCAACACCCCTGAGCGGTTCATAGAATCGCACGTGCTTAGCGACGTCCCGATGGACTGGAACGAGGGTCTCCTCCAGCGGGCACAGTACGATACGACGACTGAGGCGCACGTCAACGCGATTTTCAATGCGACGCTGTACGCCCAGTACAACGACGAACACGAGTGGTACAACGCACTCTCCCAGGTAGACCGGTTCAACGCCTCACTCGAAGGCCCGGTCACCGCAAAGGCATTCCGGGCCGCCACCACACCCGTTGACCTCCAGACGCACTCTGAGGGTGGGGTCATCTCGTCCGGCCAGACGATGGGTATCGAACCCGTCGAGTACGACCCGAAGCGTTCGGAGACCGTCATCGAGGTGTCGGACCTCCAGGAGATCCGTGCGGCCATCGAGGACGCGGTCGGCTTCGAGGAGTTCTGGGAGCTACAGGAGCAACAACTCGACCTCGCAATCGACCGCGACGGCATCGCTTCGGCGGTCTTCCAAGGTGACACAGCGTACGCGGACGTTGACCAGATCACGACGCTCGACCGCGTCATCGCGTCCAGTGACGAGGAAGCCAACGCGACGGACCCCAACGGTAACGCCTACAATGACGGGGACCTCGACTACGGCAGCATTGACCGGTCGGCAGACTCGTGGGCCGACTCGTTCGTCGATCACAACGGCGCGTCGGGCACTCGCCAACTGACGGCTGGCCTGTTCAGCTCGTTTCTCAACTCGATGAACGAGTTCGCGGGCGTCGATGTGTTCAACGACACCGCCATCCTCACCGGCCACGACACCGCGGGTGTGCTGTCGGACCTTGCGGCCGACCGGAACAACGTCCGAAACGTGGCTGCGATGGCTGACTACGCGCGTGAGAGTGTCGGCGACGCAGAGACCATCCGTGGTCTTTCTGGGACTGCCCGCTACCGCGACTTCGACGGCATCCCGATCATAGGCAACCAGCACGCAATCAAGCACGGTGACCTCTCGTCTATCTTCATCGTCCCCACGGACACGATCCGCGGTCAGCCGCGACTGTCAATCGAGAACTTCGCCGAACCGTACGTCGAGACTGCCGGTCGTGGCCAGTCGCAGGGCTACCTCGCCACCGGCAACTACCGCGACGAGGCGCTCATGCTCCTCAACCACGAAGTCGTCAACCGCGACTTCGCTTCCTGCGGCCTTCTGCGCGACCTCGCAGAGTAACAAACGTGACCGACACAACTACCGCTACCACCACTACTACGGAGCGACACTAATGCCAGTCACGACTCTCAAGAGCGCACAGAAATTCGAAGACAAAGGTCACGCCGAAGTCGAATTTGTCGGCTTCCGCTACACCGGCGACGCGTCGATGAAAGCCGACCTTGACATCCGCGAACGTGCGGGATACAACGGCCCCGCAAAATTCCAACAGGGGCAGGTCTACCTTGCGTTACTACCGACGTATCTCGACCCTAATCATGTCGAGAACGCCAACATGGGAGTTCACGCCCTCGAAGCCCGCAACGACTTCGAGGTCATCTACGACGCCAAGCGCCTTGCTGAGGCACTTCTCGAACGCAACTATCTCCCACCAGAGGTCTTCTACGAGGGGTTCGACCGTTACAAGCGAAAGAAGCTCTTCGAGAAGCTCAGCCTTGACGACCACGGCCGCGTCTTCGGCAAGGACGATGAAGAGCCCTACCGCGACGGACTCCGGGCTATCGCCGGCATCGAGCGCGACGAGGCCGCAGAGGTCTCCCAACAGCGGACCGACGAGTATATCCAGCGGTTCTCTCGGTCGCAGGCCGCCGACATCGTCCGCACGTTGCAAGCCCCTGCGACCGACCCTCCCTTCGAACCCAGCGACCACACCATCGACGAACTCGAAGCCAAACTTGAGACCGATGACGACGAGAAGTGGGACGACGAGACACTCGAAGTGCTGTACGTCGCCGAACAGAACGGCGATGATCGCGCCGGCGCTCGCAACGCTATCGAAGACGTACTGGGAGACAGCGTTGAGACCGACAGCGTCATCGACCTTGAAACGGCTGGCCTCACCGACATGGCCGAGTTCCTCACGCGTTTCGAACCTGATGTCGTCGAGACGACTGTCGCCGAAGTCACCGGCGAGGAGTAAGCGTTCATGTCGTCTGCGACCGACGATGTCCGCTATGCGAGCGCCGACGCTGTCCTTACGGCCGCGAGTGACACAGACCCGTCTACAGCACCGCAATGGGAGCGCGACCGGGCAAAACGCCGAGCGGTTGCGGTCACCAAAACGTGGGTCACCGAGACTGGCAAAGCGTTCCATCCTGTTCGAGTCGGCGACCCCAGCGAACCGCGCACGTGGCCCGTCTTCGACGTCCAAGACGCCGTCTCGTGGTCGCCGGCGACGGTTCTCCTCGACGAACAACCGCTCCCCATAGACCCCGCCGAAGGCGACGCTCTCGAAGTGCGCGACGGCCGAAACTCGTGGGACGACGTCACCAGCGAGGAGGGCGACACGTGGACGCTGGACTACCGCCGCAAGCGCTTGCGAATCTATCGCCGACGCTTCGTCCGCAAGCCCTGGGACAACCCAAACACGCGCTTCTGCCGGCTAACATATCGCTATGGTCCACTCGACGACACCGTGTCGATGACGGACGACGGCCTCGTCGAAAGCGTCCCCGAAGACGTCGTTGAGGCGGTCGCGGCGAAGGCGGCGATGCGTCTCACCCTCGACGATGATGCCACAACGGGCGTCCCCGACGACGGCCAACTGACGAGTCGCGGGTCGAAACGAGCCGCGCTCAAAGAGGAGTGGGAAGAAACGGTTGCCAACTACACCGGCTTTTCAACACTCTGACGATGGGATTAGAACTCGAAAACGAATTCGAGGCGCTCGCAGAGCAAGCGCTCCTCTCAAACGTCGCCTCGACGCTTCGCGACGACTATGGGCCGCTTCTAAAAGACGCCGTCGAGAAGAACTTCAAGGCGTACGCTGCCGCGAACGACTACGATATCTCCTTCATCTGGGACGCCGCTGAGGACCCCGTCGTCAAGCGCTCCCAGCAGTCGGTCCAGCTCCGCATCGAGTGGCCAGGGCTGACCGCACTCTTCGAACTGGGTGTCGAACCCCACACGATCACCGGTGATCTGCACTTCTACTGGGAGGCGAAGGACATGTGGATTCAAACCGACTCCGTCAACTGGGGAAGTGAGACCGGCGGTATTCCCGAATCCCGGGCAATCCGAAACGGGCTCGAGGACCTCCGTCAGGAGATCCAGCGATGACGCTCGTCGAAGACGTCCTCGGCTGGATTCAGGCCGACTTCGCGGGCGGTCTTCCCGACGACCTGGAGCGTGTCAATCGGGACGACTCGAACAAGCTCGACGGCGGGATTCGGTCCCGGAAGCAGGACCTCGCACGTTCGAACCTCGTCGGCGTCGGCTCGGTTCGGACGGACCCCACCGCCGTCGGGACCGAGTACGAACACAAGCAAGACGCGATACTCTCTTGCCGCATCGAAGCACTCCACGAAGGCCAGCGCGGCCATATCGCGGACGGCGACGCGTTCGAGGCCCTCGTCCGAAACGTCAGGCTCGCCATCCTCGCCCACCGCTCGTTCCCACCGACGTCGACGCCGGCGACCTACCACACGCTCTTCATCGAGAACGAGCGCAACGACTCGAAGATCTACCGCGATTTCTACCAGTACTCGTTTGACATCCGCTTCCGCGGATACGACGACTTCAGCTAACAACCATGCTACCCATACACAGCGGAGGTAAGCGATGAGCGCCGGCGCTGGCAGTTCGACCGTCGCGTTCACGCCCGAGCCGTCGTTTGGGGCCGACCCGGACATGGAGACGGCGACGTTCAACCTCCCGTTCAAGAATCCGACTATCGGTGAAGCATCGCTCTCAAACGAACTACGACGTATCCGTGACCCGGACTCGGTCGTTTCAGTTGCCTCTTTGGCACAGAATTTCCAGGGTGCGCTCAACATCTCAGGAGAACTTTCGACGAACAACTGGCACCAGTTGGTCTTCAACAACGATGCAAACGACGGCTTCGAACCTGGCCGAATGCCCTCCTCACGATGGTATCTGGGTGTTGATTATCTAACTGACCAAGCGATTGCAACCTCTGAGCGGGAGCTCGCAATGTGCATCGTCACAGACGCCCAAATCACCTACCAACAGGGAGGGGCCGTGACGCTTGACCTGACGATGATTTACGGTGACGAGAAGCTGTCGTCATCAATCACACCGTCGAACATTCAGAAACCGACAGACAGCGAAATCGTCGCATTCCACGGTTTCGACGTCCAGATTGACGGCGTCTCCATCGATAAGCTCCAGAACGCGACGCTATCGCTGTCACCGAGTGCTCGATTCCACCGTGGGACAAGCCGCCACCCTGTCGATGCTGTTATCGGGGATGTGACGCCGACGCTTTCGACCACAGGCATCTACTCCGGCCCCGGAGCAGTTGAGCGCGCGTTCGGAGACACAGGTGCAACTACGCCAGCCGACCGTCTCACTGCAGTCAATGGAACCGTCTCGACGACCAATGGCTCGGGAACGACGACCTCGTACAACCTGACCGGCCTAAAGCCGCAGTCGTACAATTGGCAAGACCTCGTTGCACCCGACACCGACCTCACCGACCCCGTGACGTATAATGTAAGCAACGTTACGGTATCCTAACCATGCCACTCCGAACACAACGCTACGACCTCTCCGACGAGATCGACCGTATCGACAACGAAATTGCCGAGCTCAAAGCGACGAAACAAGACCTCACCGACGCCGACGAAGACAAGGCAGATGCCATCAAGAAGGTCAAACAGCGGATAACTCAACTTGAATCTCAACAGCGTGGCGCTCGATGGGCACGTGATGAAGCTCACTACTCTCCGAGTGAGGGTGGTATCGAATCCTGGAACCATGCAGTCGATAGCATCGAACTTGCGGGTCTAACCGCCGGAGACATGGCTCAGGTCTCGGCTGAGATGACCGTCACACACCACGCAGTCCAACGCATACACATGGTCGCCCAAGGAACTGAAGACGCACCCTACCACGACGCATCGGCGTCCTACGGCGACCGCGTCGAGGCGGTTGGGAAACTTCCCGTCGCATATATCAGGTGGGCATACAGCCGGGTAGATAGTCTCTCGACAGTGGGAAACACAGAGCGGACCGCCTCCGAGCCTACGCCCAAGGCGACGCGGTCCCAGACGCCGACAAGCGACTGACTACCGACTATCTTGTCGGGTTGGCGATGATGCACGGTCATCCACCCGAGCAAGTACGTGAGTACTCGATTCGAGACCTCGAACTGATGCAGATCGTGAGTAATGCAACGGGAAGTGTGTTGAATGTCTGAGAGCGAGTTCACGGCTGGTGCAGCCCTGCGGGTAGATGTTGACCGGGACAGCCTGCGGCACACCAGAGATGTCATCCAAGAGGCCGTTGGTGACCCCGAGGTTGCCGTCCGCCCGGGCGGGTCAACAACCGCCCGCGTTGATGGCGGTTCCAGTAGTGGGATCGGCGGCGACGTCACGCTCTCGGCCGTTATCGACGGTCTCGAACGCCACGGCGAGCGCCGGTCGAAAGAGGCGGCTCTCAGTCGGCAATTGCAGACGAAGCAAGTCGATTTACTCAACAAAGTCTGGGAGACAGCAGATGATATTGCCGGCGACGTTGGACAGGGTGATGACCTCCTCGGTGGTGCTGTCAGTGACGTCCTCGTCGAAGCGGGCGGCGGGGCGGCCGGTGAGGCCGCTGGGTCGCTCCCGAGTATACTCTCCGACATGCTCGGTCCTGCACTCGGGAACGTTCTCGGCAACGTCGTGTCGGACCTCTTCCCGACTGGCGGTCAGAATGTCCAGATTCAGAAACCAAACTGGGTCCCGCTGTCGGTCACCCGTCCATCGTGGCAGGTCGGCGTAGACAAGCCCGACTGGAAAGTTAGTATCAAAGACCTCGGCGACCTCAACGTGGAAGCACCGACACTCGACGTTGAGGAACCAACGCTTGGTGTTGATGATCCGTCGCCACTCAGCGTCGAGGAGGTCGGCCCACTCGAAGTCGAGGACGTCGACCCTATCGCAGTGTCTACCGTCGGAGGTGGTCGAACAAACCCCCCGAAAAAGCCCGAATGGGAATACGACCTCGGCTTCATTCCAGAAACAGCGAACGAGTTTGGGGAAGAGGTCCCTGGCGTCGGCCACGCAGTTGGTAGTCTGTTTGGTCTCGGCGGATTCATCGGAGCGAATCTTCCTGGTTCGTCTAAAAGGAAACAGTACCGAAAAAAACTGGACCAGTACCGAACCGAACAGGCTGTATACGAGGCCACCGGCGGCGATGGTGGTGACGGATCATCCACTGTCAACATCACAGTCAACCAGGGCGACGTCGTCATCAAAGACGTCGATTTCCAACGTCTTCGGCGCGAAATGGAACGGAAGAGCCAGAATCAGATCGACAAAGCCATCAGCGACATCAAACGAAAGATCTCCGGGTTGTGATTCTGGTTGCGGGCCGGTTACTTCTTGATATTCACGCTCACGTGCGTCCCTGCGATGTACCGCTTGAACAGATAGTACGCTACTGCAAGGGCGACGGCGAACAACACCACCCCGGCCAGACTCTGAAAGTACGCAAACAACACGCCCAGGACCACGACCGCTACTGAAAATCCAACAAGTACCCGGACCACCGCCTTCCCAGTCCGGACCCAGTCCACTTCTACCATTTTCTGATACTTTCGCCTGACGCTCAATAAGCGTAGCCCTGCAACCACACCAAAAAAATGAATCCAGACAGCTACTCGCCGCGACCAATTCCGCTGTCAGGATTGCGGAGTCACCCAACCAGAACACATCAAAAAGCACGAACGCAAACTCGACGTACACCACATCGTCCCTGCCCGCCAGTTCGACGACCCCGGGAAGCGCAACGCAATGGATAATCTTGTCACGTTGTGTCGTGTTTGCCACGCGAAGTGGGAGCGGATGTCCGGCCTTCGCCCCAACACCCGCGAACAGCCCGCTGACTGACTACTGCCACACCGATGACGCCAACTGGCCGAGGACATTCTCAACTTGTTGAGCATGCAGTGGCCCTTTGGGCCACTGCATAGAGACGAACGGCACCTTCTACGGGCGGCTTCGTAGCCAATCCAGTCCAGTTCCGGGGCGATATCGTGGCGATTTAGGGTAAAACTTTAACTCTGTGCCTTCATCCCTAGGATAGAGATGGCTACAGACGGCGACTCAGCCCACCCACCGAACGAAGACGACATGCTTCCTGACGAGCGTGCCGCAATCGCGGAACGCCTCAACGAGTTGGAAGACGATGAGTCGCACCTCACGCTCGACGAGGTCGCGTCGGACCTCGGTATCGAACTCGACTAAGCGTGCCGCGCGCGCCGTCAAAACTGCGATTTCTCCCAAGTGCGCGAGACGACCTCACTGATATTCAAACCCACAACCCCGACCACGCAGGGCGGATTTTCCGCAAAATCGCAGACTGGAAGGAGAAAATTGGTTGGGGCCGCGTCCCCCAACAGCGACTGACGTATCTCTCGGGGTCGGGGGGATACAACTTCTACCGAGAGCGAGTTGGGAATAGCGGCTACCGCGTCATCTACGAGATTAGCGGCGATTCGATGACGGTCGTTGCGGTCCTCCCGAAAGGCGACCACACCTACGATTTAGACGAGTTCCGCCGCCGGATGGACCGCGCCTAAGCCCAAATTTTCTAAAACCTGAACTGATTTCGAATCACCCTTGAGCGCCGGGTAAGTGCGCCGATTTTTCATACTCACCATGGTCACAAGACTCACGGGTGCCGTCCTTGAGGTCGAAGCGAACCTTGACGGCCAGCAATGCACTGGAATATTCCATCTGTCAAAAGACTATAACGTCGTCGGCGATATCGTCCGCCAATATCTCATTGGGCCAACGGGCGAACTCGGTGCGCGACTCATTGACGTCCTCGAAGGCGATTCCGATGAGAGTGTCCTCGGTGACTCAACAAGAAATCGCCAGGGCTTCGTCATTGACGCTGGCGGGGGAACGCGCTCGTACGAGATCACCGCGTCACTGTCGGAGACGCCGTTCGGTGAACACGGCTACCTCCAGATGGGCGACACTGGTGACGAAACCAATCTGACTGCGACTGACGCGACTGGCGCCGATGCTCGTACGCAAGCGGATGTGTTCTCGCGGTTCGTTTCTGAGGCAACAACAGACTCGATCAATAGCGCTACGCTCCACATTGGACACTATCACGACGGTACGTACACACTCGATGGCCAGCCAGGGCTCTTTGGCTCGCCTCGTGCAGTCCACATCCCTGAAGGACCACGAGTGACTGAGAGCGCTGAGGACGCGTCAGCGGTCGAGATTACGATAACGTGCAACGTGGTCGGGTCGTTCGACCGCGCACTCGACATCGACGAACAGGTCCCATACCTATGAGACGGCGTTTGTACACACTCACGACGAGAGACAGCGTGACGCTGTCGCTGGGTCGCGATTCACAACGCAACACGGCGGCTCTGGCAACTCTGTCACAAGGGACGTCCGTCTCAAAGTCGGTTTCTCTTGAGCCAGGCGAGATTCCCTTTGAGTTCTTCCTCGCTGGCGAGAGAGCAGGCCGTCTCGCTGCATCGTTTTCAGAACTACTCAACTCCGACGAATATAGTGCAATTCCATTCTACGGCGTGGACGGACAGACTGCGTTCGATGGCTACTACGTTCCCAAACGTGGGTCATCGCGGCCACTCGACGCACAAGTAAGCGGGCAAGTACATCGCGTCAACGCGACCCTCTCTGAGGCAGGGACTCGGCGGACACATCTCAAGGCCGTCACGATGGAGGTCTCAGACGCGAACAACGACCACGGCAACAACCTTACGTCTGAAATTGCCATCCCGTCAGCGGCTGACACCTCACTCACGCGATGGCTCTCCGACGACGGGATGACGACGGTGGCCACGCCAACCACGACACGGACGACGCAGTTCGGCGCCGTAGATATATACAACACTGCCGCGGCCCCGACGGCGACGAGCACGCTCATCTATGGCTTGCCGTACACAGAAACGGGGAAAACCGACTGCCGGGTGTGGGACGACCGAGGGGTTTCGAAACTCGACGCTAACGACAACGTACAGTGGCAACGCGTCTTTGCGACCGCCCACGAGTTTGTCGGCAGGATCGTCGTCGAAAACGGTCTCGTCAGATTGACGATGGATGACCGCACTCAAACTCTCACAGCGGAGACGTGGGACGACGTGAACCAGACGTGGTCGAACGTGTCGCTCGGTACCTCGGACTGGGTGCTCGTAGACGTTGATCTGGTCCATCTCGGTCCAGTGGCTGTCGAGGCGCAACTCTTGTTCGAAGATCCGACCGGGGGTCAGCACGCCCAAGACATGCGACTCACCAGAGGTTCGACTGCCGTACTGTTCGAAAATCCGATGAACGAGACGGACGCAACGCCAGTCGGGTTGCAGGACTTACTCGAGCCGGTTGCCTCGACGAGCGCCCAGTCAGCTAACGAGTCGCTCGACCTCGTTGACCGCAAGGTGGTGCGGAAATAGATGGTCGTCTTTGAGGACTTCGAGGACGTCACTGACTGGTCGTCGGTTACGAGAGACGCTTCACATGCCGTCGTCGGAAGTTATGCGGGAAAACTGGTCCACGAGGGCCAAGCAACCACAACCGACTCACGGACTATCCCAACACCACGGTCAAGTATTGCGTTCTACTGTGGTGCGAACCCCAATTCTGCTGGGTCGCAAAACCCAGGGATGGCAGAGATCCGATTTTCGAATAACGCTGTCGAACTAGAAGAGGGCCAACCTGTCATCCTGTCTGTCGGCGGGAACAAGCACACGCTTGCTCCATCGTTTGTCGAAGGAGAGATGTACAAATTCCGGGCCGAACAGCGCGACAACGGCAATACAGACATTTACTGGGATGGATCACTCGTTGTCTCTGATATCAACATCAGCGACGAAATTGGCAAACTCGAACTCTACGGGTACGCCGGTAACAACTCGGCGGCGACGACAACGGTATGGGTGGACCATGTTGAACTGCCACCGCTCCCACCAGGGAACCCGTCGGCAACAGCCCAAAGCACCGACCAGATAGACATCACGTATGAGTCTGTCACATCGGACGGCACGCCAACATATGACCTCTATCGGGCGACGTCATCGGGAACAACACTGGCGGACTATACGACGGCTCTGAGCGGGACGACAACGACGTTTACTGATACGGGGCGGACGGAATCAACGCGGTACCACTATCGACTGACTGCGACCGACGATTCTGGACTCCGGTCACGCCCATCGGTCGAGGTTGACGAAGCGACTGTCGTCCCCGCGCCATCAGATCTCAACACCACGCCGGGAACACGAGAACTCGCCAACACCTGGACAAACAACGCGTCCAATGCAGACGGCTTTCGTGTCCGTGTCTCGACCGATGACGGCTCGACGTGGACGCAAGTCGGTGAGGACCTCCCTCCCGATACGACAAACTACACCGCGACTGATCTTCTTGACGGCACTGACTACCTCATTGAAGTTGTCGCGTTCGGTGACGGCCGCGAATCGACTCCAGTAAGTGCGAGCGAAACGACGGAGTTCGCGGTTATCACAGGACTCAACGCAGACGCCTCGGTCGAGGACGCTCTCACAGCACTTTGGGATGATACCGCAAACGTTGGAGAGTACCGCGTCCAACACCGCGTCACGAACTCGGGTGACCAATTTACTGACGACGGGACGGTCAGTCACAAGACGACACAACTCACAATTACACACTTACTGGACGGCGAGGAATACGACATCAGACTTAGGCACGAGACAGACGATGGGACGGGGTCGTGGACTGAAATTTCACCAGTCACGCTCTTGCCGACGCCAGGAGCGTCGGTCGTGTCAGTTTCGAAGACGAGCGTCGATATCGATATCAGCGACAACGCCGACAACGAAGACAACTACACCATCGAACGGGCTGAAAAGCGTCTCGGGCAGTTCTCCAACTACCAGTACCTCTCGACGGAATCTGCCGGTCTGGCGATCTTCACTGACGAGACTCCGCGGCCGGGAACGGAGTACCGCTATCGTATTTCTGCAGTCACCGAGCATGTCACCGCTTCGACAACAGTGGAGACAGCAACCACGGCAACGGCATTTCCCGACCGCGTTCCACAACGGGGCTGGTACGTCGAAATTGACCACCCAAGCGGGGCGACTCTCCGACCGCGAATCATCGAACAGGGGTCAGTTCAACCGCGCCGTCTTCCGACGCTTAATGGACTTCCACGAGTCGAGATTCCCGTCCCACGAGATGGAAAATGGGACGCAAAGCAACTCGAACTCGCGCCATGCCGTGTCTGGAAGGATGGCATCCGCCAACCCATCGAAGAGATGACGAAGCCTCGGCAGACGCCCGAGGCGACTATCCTTACCGCACGAGGTGGGCGCGAACTCCTCGACCGCGTCGAAGAGAGCGTCACCGAGCAGGAGGCACACAACTTCATCGAGGGGCTCATCGACACGACTGGTCTTCAGGCCAACGTCGATGCACCTGATGCGGATATCACGACCGACACGCCGATGCTGTCGGCTGATACCGACCAGGATATAATATCTGCTCTCATGGGTGCACCGTTCGAGGATACAAGCCCGCTCGACATCTCATCTGGGACGCTCCGGACCCACGATGTTGCGTACTTTCGGTCAGCCCCGGACTTCGATAGGCTCCTTGGGTCGTCGAGTAACCATGCGGTCATCGAGTCGGGTATCTTCGGGAGTGGGGAAGCAATTCGAATCGACTCGATTGGTAACCAGTTCTACTATGACTTCGACGTTGAATACGAGCTCTCGAACGCCGTCGTAGCCGTCCGAGTCTTCATCCCGGATGAGACGCACTCTGGCTTCGATATCGCACTCGATGGAACTGTTATCCAGACTGTTAACCCCGATACGCCCCCGACGCCGCTCGGGGAGGTCTGGTGGATCGATGACGAAGTCGTCGGGTCTGTCTCTCCTGGTTCGCACACACTTTCAGTCTATTTCAACGACGGGTCGTCCGGGGATGGGTCGCTGTCATTCGGGAGTGTTGCTCTTTTCGACGAGTCGTATACGACGGTTGCGAACGAGTCGTTCAACGACGGGCGGCCACTTTCGACACCGCATCGAAAACCACCAAGTATCGACGTTGAGACGAACGACGTCACAACGGTCAAGCAGGTTGTCGGTGGCCGGCTTGAGGCGAGCGTCAACTCGACAGCACGGAATCAAGCGCTCGCCGTCTCGAACGACCAAGGCCAGAATTGGGTCGAGGCATCGAATGGAACCGTTGTTGATGGGGCGTTCGACAGTGGCTCGCCACGGCTTCGTGGTCGCTTCACCCTCTCGTCGTTCGATTCAGGAAGTGGCGACCTCGCGTACGATGCGGGAACCGAAGTCGATCTCTTCGACTTGTTTGCGGACCTCGACGATACACCGCTCATCGTCAATCGTGTATTCGACGAAGGCAGGATGATCGACGTCTTCAACGAAGTCGCCGAACGCGGAGACTTCATCTGGTGTGTGACGACCGACCAGCACGGAACGCTCTCGGTTGAGTGGACACAACCCGGCCAACGCGAGGCATCAGGTGACCCAACTGTCGTCGATTACTCTGTCGAGACCGATGCAGGACAAATCACCGAGAAAGCCGTCGTCTATGGTACCAGTCAGCCTGTACGTGGTGAAGAAATCACTGCAGATGTTGGTGTCGCAGTCTCACTTCCAGACGACCACCTGCAATCGACCGGTGAGATTGTTCGGGCAACCGATGGCACGCGGTATGAGCGTGGGAGTGACTACGAGTTCGACCCGCTCGAAGGGACTGTAACCGTCCGTGCTGGTGGCGATATCGACAACGGTGACACGTTGGTCGTCGATTACCAAGCGAGGACACGCGGGACGTACGAACTCCCGAGCTTCGACGGCGACGAAACAAAGACTGTCGTTGAGACGATTCCGGGAGTTACCACGGGGCGGTCGGCTGATCAAGCGGCGCTCACGATTGTCCAGCAGACTTCAACGCCGCTGAAGACAGCAACCATCACTATTGACCGCTTCGATGCGGGTTGGGACCTCGTTGACCAGCTCTCGATTCCCGGCGTTCCCGGGCCGGCAATGGAGCCGTGGTCGATCACTGACGAAAACGGCCAAATTAAGACACAACTCGGGAGCCGTGACCGCGTCGAAGAAGTCGTCTCGCGGCTTAAGACACGATTATCGGCCGTTACACGCGAAATCTGAAGGCGGCGTGCAAGAGAGAAAGAACGCACGCCGGGGTGCCTACCCAAGGCGACCAGGATTTTCGAGAGTGCGCTTTAGTGTTTATCGAACCCCAGGCGATGACCCGCACCGGCACTCCGACGGCGTGGCGAGCATGACCGGAGTCTAACGATGAGTGAAAATCAAACGTCCATTGCACCGCTGAGCAACGGCGATATCCCGCTCTCGACAATAGTGCGGACAATGGCCGACGACGTCGAGATTGTATCGAACACGAACGAACTGCAGCAACACGCGCCAACGGAGGGGCGTGTCGCGGAGGTTTCACAAGGTGGACTCGTGGACGACCAGCGAATCTATCTCGGTGATGGAAACCAGTGGAACCTCGTTGACGAAGCGATCGGTGTGTCACTCCCGTCGACCACCGTCAACGGCGTGGTACAGCTCGGAAAGTTCGCCACGAAAGGTGACCTCCCTGACGAATCGACACTCGACTCGTATCCCGCGACCGCGTTCGTCGAGGATGAAGGTCGATGGGTGTGGTTCGACGGCGAAGCGCCGCTCTACACAGGAGGTAACTAAGATGGAGACAATGACGATCGACAGCGAGGCGAACAGCGCTCCGACGACGGAGGGTGATAACTAATGCTACAACCCACAGCGAACCGGAAGGACGTTCTGAAAAATTCGGGTGTTCAGGGATTCAACCACTTCTTAGCGGCGCCCATCACGCTTCCCGAAGACTTAGAGGCAACATCCTCTGGGAACGCTGGCGTGTCGCCACAGGGTAACCGCGGGATGCTTGTCTCCGGGGGGCAGACTGCGGGTGACAAAGCCTATGTCTCGTCTTGGGACACCGTCTACGGTCGGACAAACGCCGTAATAAAGGGCGAAATCTCGTTCATGTACCAGAATACGAGCACAGCGCCCGCTGACGCAAACCAGTATTATGTCGGATTGACCAACTCAGCAGACCCGACATCCGGTGTCGTCTTTGATCTCACGAACGGGTCGTTGATCATTAACGGAGCAACAAAAGACATCTCTGTCTTTGACGAGACGGACGTAAGCGCCGCTCGTGAGACGATTACTGTCGAATTTGTTGTAGACAGTATCCAAAATGAGACGAAGATAAAAGTCCATCGTGCGGACCTCTCAGAAGAGTTTGTTGCGAATGGGATTCCAGTCACACGTAGTACACTGGTCTACGCCGAATCGTTAGGGAACCCCGACTTAGAACTGAAAATCGAAAACATTCGATTAGCGTTCGAAACGGAGAGTGACTACTGATGATGGAAATCAAACTCCTCCCCGACGGGTTGTCGTCGTTGCCCCGCGAGGCGAGAGACCACAACGCGCTGTCAGTCTACTTAGACGGGTCGATCCCGGACTGGGATACGGTCGAGCGAGTCGTTAGCGGTACGGGATTGTTGAAACTCCGAGTCCCTGACAACATGAGCCAAGCAGACCGCGACACCGTCGTCGCGACGCTCACATCGAATATCAGCGGTATCAAAGCCCATCCAGACGGGTGGGACACAGTCGAAGAGCTTTGAGTTCTCTATCGGTAGTTCTGTTTCTTAGTCTGCAGTAAGCGGCTGTCGCAGCACCAACAGGCGTGAAAGAAACGAAATTTAAAGTCGTTTGTGCCCTCGGGCTGGGACCCGAGTCGGCACATTGTGCGTGAGTTCTGATAGTCTCTTCTTGTACAGCAATTCGCCGTCAGAGAGGTCGACAAACTATTGTCACTTGATTACTGATTTCCACATATTGTGGATATCTGGGACTGGTGGAAGAGCTCGTGGTTCGGTACGACAACTAAGAACTCATTGCCCCCGACAGCGGTGGACGCATCCCGTACGGTAGTTGGTGGTGTATTTGGTGGGGCTACATTTCATATATTGTGGAACACAAATCCGCTAGTCCTACCACCACTCACTGTACCTGGAGTAGTAGTCTTCCTGCTACGGGTTCTGATAAGCGTGGGTCTTGTGGTGTTTGCAGTTACGTTAACAGCCTTCCTGTTCAAACAATTTGACCATGCTGAACAGACGTATGCTCACAAGTCTGTTGGGCGACAGCAATCGAAGCAAGAATCGAAACAGCGGATTCCTCCTCCGGCGCGGCGTCGTCGATGAGTAGAAGGTCTTAGTTGAGCAGCCACGCTGCACGGCTTTAATTAGAGTGCCAGTGCAGCTAATTGGAAGGCAACAGAAAGAAACAGTGCAATCGCACCATATGTCATCCATCTACTAACATGGTTCTGTATAAAAGCTTGAGCAGTATGCTCAATCGCCGAAACTGGCGCAAACCATTGCCAATCGCTCCCACGAGAGTCGGTATTAAATTTCACGAAACCAAGATTTTCGGTTTTCTTTGGTTCTCCTTGTGGACCGTCACTGTCCTCGTCAAAACACAGTAAAATCCATTCGCTGAAATTCCTCGGTTTAGTCAGTATCCGAATTTCTTCAATAACAGAGGCTACGCCTTCGGATTCGAGTTTTTGAGAGTCCACAGCCGGATGGTCGGAAATACTCTCGACGAATGAATCGTCGCCGATAGGGTGGTTACTAGCAAATTCTACGACAGCATCAAATCCGTCGTCCTCGTGATTCAGCTGCCTTCTAACAAGGAGAGAAAACCAGCCGTCTTCAAATTCTGCCGGTCGCGCAACGCATTTTAGGTACGGAAGGCGGGGTAATGCGAACATCAGTGGAGTAAGCCCGCTGAAAATCACCCCCAGTATCTGCAAGATGGATTGTGGATCGAAGCTCAAAACGATATTTCCGACTTTTCGTCCAGAAATTTAACCTTTCCTGCGATGACCCCCGCTAGGGCGAGCACCTTTCCAACAATCCGGACCCGCGACGACGAGAGGGACCGTCGCGGCAACCGAAAACCCTCAAAGACTCATGAATGCGACTGAAACAAGCCCGGGCGTTGGGGGGCGTGTTGTTCGTGGCGGCGTTCGCCGCAGCACTCCTCGCCGACGTCCTTCTCCCAACTGCACAGCTCACACAGACACATCTGATGGCGTTCGCGGCGGTGACCTCGGCTCTCTTGGGCGTCGATATCGCCGTCGGACGGACCGACCAACTCTCCGCCGCTCTTTCCGGCGCGATCTCCGGGTGGGCCGACGCCTCGGGTTCGACGGACTCGACCACGAACAGCAATGCAACCCAACAGGAGGACAGCGATGACTAACGCTGTCGTCCTGGACGTCGTCAACTACGTGATGCTCTTTTGCGGCCTCGGCGGGTTCGTCGCCTATCTCGTCCTTGAGCACGTCTACAACCGGCACGTCTCGGGATGGATGCTCGTCGCGCTTGTCGGCGTCTCACTTGCGCTCGTGCTCTTCGGTGCGGGCGTCTGGACCGGCGTCGATCTCGTTCCCGTCCGGGCCCTCGCTGCCGTGTGCCTCGTCCTCGCCGAAATCGGCCTAGTCCGAGAGACCGTGACGGCCGCCGGGTGACTTTCGTTTTTAATGGGTTTTTTCCTTACAACGGTACCGTTTCTGACATTCAATAACCCCGGACCCTGTAGAACGTTGTGTGGACACAGTCGTGGCGTGTCGTCACACTCATAGAGGGCGAATTAGTGGCTTTCAGTTATCATCTGATATTTTATAGTAGTAATACCACAAGTGGTCAAGAGAGCTTGTAGGAACGAAATTCGGACGTTTTGGTAGTGTAAAATTTAGGAAGACTTAAACGATCTAGCGAGAAAAAAGGTGGTAGGAGGTGAAGATCATGAATAGAAGAAAAGCTCGTAATCAAACGGAGATCGACTTTCTACCCCCATTCGGGAAGCCGGAAGTCATAACGACAGGAGATGGTGCTACCGATGTAGCTCTCCTAGCGGTGGCATTGATAATTTTTCTTCGGCTTCGCAGCGATGACTGACATAACCCTTGTCGGTCATAAACTGCGTTATACTGTTCTGCTGGTACATTAGATTTGAAATCAAACCCTTCCAGGCTCTCGGCGCTGAGATCGGGCTGGTACGGGAGACGGTAAAATATGGGGTCAGTTCTCGCGGGCGCTGTCACGACGGTTGTACCACTGCCAGACTTCGTGTGCGCTCACGAGGACCGCAACGAACGCCAACACCGCCAGCACGACACCAGCGGTACTTGCAGTCGCTTCTGATGTCCGCTCGACGAGCCACTGCTCGCCACCGCCGAGGACGTACACGATCCAGGCGATCACGATTGGCGTGCTAGCCCACCGTAGGACGTCACGAGCGATCCGCCGTTCGACGGGGCCGGTTCGTTCAGGTTCGGTCATATCTCTCACAGCCGCTTTCGCCCGACTGTTGGCTTGCTCCCGGCGAAACCCCTTTCGGGGTAGTTCGGGGCTTATGCCCCAAGCGTCCTGAGAAGCCAGACGCCGAACGCGACCAGCGCCCCGGCGATTTTGATGATGTTCCAAATCGCCCCGAGTGCCGGATTCCAGCGTTCGAGCGTTGTTCTCAGTTTCTCAATCCGGGATGTGTTCTCATTGGAGGTCATTCACTGCCTCCACTTCAGTGTAATAGACACACCCACTTAATACCTACTATATTTAGTATGTACCATATTGAGTAAGTTTTTCAGTGTAGAGATTGTAGCTGGGAATATGAGTGAAGGACGAGCGTTGATGACCGAGAGAGAACGCGAGATTTTGAGCGGTGAGGCCGATGTAAAGGACAACTACCGGTACAAGGTTGAGTCGCAAGTCAGAAGCCGAATTACGAAGCGACTGGAAGCCGATGTTGAAGTCCTCAGCGAACACTATCCTGAGATGTTTCAGAGCCTTCAGGGACTCATCTGCGAAGACAGCGAGTAGCGGAGCGCGATAATTTTTTATTGGGTGAAGGACAACATCAGACTGTTCTCATTGGAGGTCACCGGCCCACGCCGGTAACCATCCTTAGAATACTTTCGTAGTTGCACGTTTACTCGGAGCAAGGCCGCTCCACGAGGAAGGAGACGAAAGACAGCGTGCAAGCTGAGTACGTCACCCTTGTGCAGCGACTTCGTTGTCGTCAGTCCCAACGCCGAGGTCATACTCAACGTGGATGTCGCTGTACCAGACGACTGGCCGCTTCGACCGGCCGTCCTGCTCAAACTCGATGAGTCCGAGTTCGGCGAGGTCGTTAACGGCGTTCGAGACGTTCTTGATATCGCGGCCGACGAGACGCGCGAGTTCGCGGAGGCTTTGTGGCTCTTCGCGGGCGGTGGTACGGATGAGTTCGAGGTTCTTCTCACTCAGGACGCGTGCAAGTGCAGCCTCGTCTGGGAGTGAGACACCGTAGTGGTCATCAGTCAACTCGCCAGCGTCAGCTTTCGCTGCGGCTTCAAGTGCGCGGTCGAAGAACTCGTCGTTCGATTCGACACGGACAGTGAGCGTGTTTTCGGGCATGGTTGGTTGTTGTAGATCGCACCCAATCGGTCACCGATGAGTTTCGACTTCGTCCCGGAAGCGTCGGAGTAGTGTTTCTACCCCGGGGAACGGAATTTCTTCGACGGTATCGCCCTCGTGTCGTTCGTGTACTCCGTGGTGGTTATCGTAGCGAACGATAGGGTCGTCGCCTCCCTTCCGACCGTAGTGAAGTCCATATTTGACACCCTCTGGGAACTTTTCCGATTCGGGAACGCTGAGGATGCGAATGTGGATGGTTTTGTTATCAAACTCGCGGGTGTCTTGATACAGGACTTCAACATCGTCGGAGGGTGCCATCTACACATGTTGGTACGGATACCAACATGATAAGGGTGTTGGTCTATTCACCAACAAAGAGCTAGTAGTACTTGTATATTTCAGGATAAGTCATCGTATCCTGACCAGTGCCCCCAGTGGCGACGCTGGACCGTCGTTCTCGGGCATCTCACCCTTGATTCGACGCTCAAAGATACGACTCCAGACGTTGATAATACGGGAAACTGTACACAAACCACATACCGCTATACGGAACGCCGACTTCTCGTCACTCCCTAACCCAATTTGATAATCCTAAATTATTGTGTCGATTTGCAAACACTCGTTCGCACAGAAACGGCCAAACTACTTCTGATTATCCGAGTAATCATAAGTAGTGTCTTTCACCCCCGAATCAGCTGATTTCACCTCTCTCAACCCGTGTGAGTTAACAAACACCCGTGATAAACGTATAATGGCATAATAATTTCGGAGGCAATTCCAAAAGATCGAATAGAATGCCTTGTTGGCGAAGACCCTGAGAAGATCCGAACGGTCAGTTTCCGCGACGACAAGAAGCGGGAGGCCGCTGAACGAATCAGCGGCGTCGTGGACGTCAAGGATCCGGTGATCGACCGAGTGGCGTTTTCGACGAGTCGGACGGACATAGAGGCCGAGAACGTCATTGAGTTGCTCCGTGGCTCGGTTCAGAGGTCGTTCAGCAACCCGGTGCGGAAGCGGAAGGCGAACCACGAGCGCGGCTACACAAATCGGTGGCTGATCGAAATCGGCTTCAAGAAGACGAAGGACTTTTCGTGTTCACGAAGAGCGGTCACGGCGGAGTGCGACTGTTTTACGTCCCCTATGCGTCGCTTCTGTTCGACGTATGGATGACTGTAGACCGAGTCACCAAGCACGAAGAGTACGAACTGGGCTTCGACGTTGAGACCCATGACGAGGATAACTCGGTCGTGTACGCGATTTCACCGAGGATCTTGGCTAACGTTCTCTCCACGGTTTCGAGGGCGACGACGCCAATGTTGTTGAGCTCGGTGAGATTCTGATGCACCTGCTTGTAGTCTCGATCTACAAGCCTGCGGTCTCTCAAATATTCTCAGGCGTGTGTACGCCGGTCAAAGAGATTATTAACTAGTTAGCTCAATGAAAAATATTATATTTTGACACTATCAATGAAGAGTTGCATGCCTAACCAACGACGAAGGCAAATGTTGAAGAGCATTGCAACGACGGGTGTCAGTCTCTCGATCATGGGGACGGCTTCCGCAGACGGTGATGTTGCTGCGCGAGAAGGTACAGGTGGATTCACTATGGACCTCTCGGGGTCGGAGATGAAACGTCCCGAGGAGATGCGGGAGATCGCGGAAAATACAGCAGGCAAACATAATACTGATGCCTCCAGTATCGTGCCGGGTACTGGCGACAGTGGACTCGGCCCGATGAATCAGAATCCTGATCTAACCGGTTGCGACGAAATCGGTGGATGGAACGAAACGTACCACATTACCGACGACGTTAGCGGTGTTAAGTATGCAAAGGTAGACAACTTGGTCATGCTGTACCGATCGTACGAGCCTGAATCTAACGGTCGTTGGACGTACATGATGTGGCTCTGGTCCGGTGGAACGCCTCTCGATACGTCGTATTCTCCTGGCGGGATTGATTGGATGACGAACAAGATCGACGTACTCAGCCAGTTCGACGTACTGAAATTCGAACCTTCAGTTAGGCAGAAAAAACACGGGAAAAACGTCTCCTTCGGTGTTTCGGTCAGTGGCGGCAATCAAGGCCCGTCTGTCGGAATTAGCGGTTCGTCAGACGTGTATGAGGGGTACGTCACGACAGTTGACGCTGACGTTGACGACGCAGGTCACGTAAAGACGAAATTCAAAGGCAGCGCCTTCGACGGAGCGCAAAAGGCGACGAACCTGAACGCTGCTATTGCACTGCGTGGTGACAGGAAGCTCGGTTTCGACACAGAACTTCCGAGTTCGGACTTCAACTGGAAAGTTCGTGGCTATTACGGTGTCTGATATCTAAAAGTAAATCAATGAGTAGCGAAACCAGCGTCGACCAACGAACGAGGCGGAATTTTCTTTTAAGTACAGCGACTGGTGCCCTCGGCTGTCTCGCCGGTTGTAATTCGATTAATGGATCTTCCACAGGTTCCGCGACGGACTCTCAAGAGAGTATCCCACGCGCTATTGGACAGCGGGGCTGGCTCCAGCTCGGCGGCGGTTCCGAAAACCTCGCCTATCGGCCAGAGGGGAGTGCGCCGAGAGCTGAAGTTGAGACTGTATGGACTGCTGACACGAGCCAGCGAGTTGCAACGAATCCTGCTGTTGCGAGAGAAACTGTGTTCGTCGCGAGTTACGATGGGAAACTCAGAGCGTTGGACGAAAAGGACGGCGACACGAAGTGGTCTTCTGCGCTATCGAGTCAGCGAACTTACGTCCGTTCTTCACCGGCCGTCGTCGGTGACCTTGTCTGTGCAGGTTCACAGGATGGTGGAGTACGTGCGTACTCCACACAAGATGGGGAGCACAAGTGGACCGCACTGCCATCGCAACGCTTCGTGGGGGGAATAACTGTCAGCGAGAACCGTCTCTACGTAGGGAGTATTGGAGAGGGCGCAGCCCTCTATGCGATAGACTCGGACGATGGTTCGGTCCAGTGGCAGGAACCGCTTGAAGGTGGGACGAGTACTGCACCAGCAGTAACCGAGGAAACTGTGTTCGTCGGTGGAATCGGATCTCCACTCCGCGCGCTAAATACAGATACCGGGAAACAACGATGGCAGTACACATCGGCCGACCGAGCGAGTTTCGAAGGTGCACCCGCCGTAGATGAAGCCTTGGTCTACGTAACGAGTACCGATGGGAAATTGCACGCGATTAGTCGGGACACTGGTGACCGCTCGTGGATGGTCGATGTTCCCCAGCAGACAGGCTCGAGTGTAGCTGTCGCAGATGGAAGCGCGTTCGTTCTCGATTATGCGGGTACAATACGAGCGTTCGCCACAGAAGACGGAAGCCAGCAGTGGTCGGTTGAGACTAAGTCACCGTTCGCTAGAGATGACCCTGCGGTCGTCCGCGACACGGTCTATGTCGGTGCATTCGACGGTGTTGTTTACGGACTGAACGTAGAGGATGGGTCAGTTCGCTGGCAGTACGATACTGGTTCACCGGCAATCTGGGGCTCCCCAGTTCCAGTTAACGGGACGGTGTACGTCGGAGACGCTGATGGAACGGTGTACGCACTCGCCGAGGCTTAGCGATCGGCCCTATCCTGATGGGTGAGCCCAATTTCTGAACAGTTGGGATTCTGCAGGGCAGGGGTACCCGCTACTCAGGGACTCATTTCTGTACTTGATTGCCCAGCCTCGGTGGACTCGATTTCGACGGAACGAACAGTCGCTTTCGAACACACCCATCTAGACCCTTGGGCGCGCTCTGTGAGACGTTGGTATAGCCGTAGACAACGAACCCTTCGTTTTACTCTCTGGGAGTCCCTCTCGCTTGCGCGTTCTAACCGGGAACTCACGGAGGTACTTGAGACCTGAGGGGTCTTGCTTCCAGACAACCTCCGTTTCGTGTTTATGCGTCGTTTGTGGCGACATATATCTCACAATCGACTGCGCCACGAAATGCGTATCGGCAATCAGATAAACCGAACAGCACTCGCTCACCAATATGGCGACTGTATAATGCTGGTTCTGGCTAATTCTGGCGGATATTTAAGATGCGACATGCCAGAGTGGTGGCATGGAATACGAAACCCCGAACGGCGTTGAACTCGAAGTGGATGCAGATGAAGGCCGTCTCAAACCAAACCCCGACGAGCAACTCCCGTTAGAGGTGACATCCTCGGAGGGAGGCTGTTTCATTATTCACAAGTCAGGTACGGAGCGAGCAGGTGCTACTTATTTACCGTTTGTTCCTCAGTTGAGTACCACCGTTCGAGGTCGGCAATGGCCTTCTGGACGTCGTCTGGTTCCATCTCCGCGACCGCGTCGAGTCCGTACTCGATGACGAGTGGCTTCAGGTGCCGGTCTTTCAGTATCTCAAAGTCGCACTCGTAGTTGAGCCGCTGGTACTGCTTGTCGAGGCGCTTTTTCATCGGGTCCGGGAGATAGACAGTCACGCCATTCCATGCGCTCTTGACACTCTCTGCATCCCATGGGTTCGTGACGCGCACTTGCTTCTCTGCGTTCATTGCGCACTCTGAATCCTCTGCGTTCTCTGCCTTCGTGTCGTTCGTGTCATGCTGGTCGTTCTGGGAATTATCCTCGCCACCAAACCGGCGGTTCAAGCGGCTATCAATCTCGTCGTCACTCATTGTCTACCTCCGCGGCGATTGCGGCGTACACATCGGTCATGTCGGTTCCTTCAGCCTCGGCTCCGAAAATCGAGCAGTGAGAGTTCACCGTCCGCTCGATTGCGGCACGGTGTCGAACAACCCACACGGGGACGCGGCCCTCGAAGCGCTCTTCGTACCACTCCAGCATCCGCTTTTGTTCGTTGTCGAGTGGGTAGTGGACGTCGGAGACGACGATGCCCGAGATATCGACGCGCGTGTCGTAGTTCGACTCAAGCGTGTCGAGCTGTCGCAACAAGTGCTGGACGGCGAGCTTCGACGACTCGTCGGCGCGGACCGGGACGAGTAAGTTCTCGGTCGCAAGGACGACGTTGTCGTTGATCGGGCCGAGCGACGGCGGTGCGTCGAAGATGATTACGTCCCAATTATCGACGTCGTCGAACAGCATCTGGAGTCGCTGGCGAGGGCGCATCCCGCTAGCGATGAGGTCCTGCTCGAGGGCGAACATATCGATGCTCCCCGGGAGGAGGTCGAACTCCCCGTGGGCGACGACAAGGTCGCTGACATCGTGGTCGTTGGGGTTCGCAAACGCATCGTAGAAGGTCGGCGGGTCGGACGTGTAGAGGTTCTCAAACCCGAGCCGGTGGGTGAGATAGCCCTGTGGGTCGGCATCGACGGCGAGGACGTCGAGGCCACGGTCGGCGAGCGCACCCGCGATGTTGATCGTGTTCGTCGTCTTTGCGACGCCACCTTTCTGGTTGGTAATTCCGATCCTGACAGTCATGTCGTTCTTGTCGCGCACGACGTTCCATGCGTTCAAATAACTTCGTCAGACGAGCCGCAGTAGTTGTCACAAACACTCACTTGTCGGACACAGGTCCGTCATCAGTCGCGTCTTCGTCGAGAATCAGCACCGAGTGGAGTCAGTATCAGTTCCGGTTTTGGTGCGTGCTTTCAACTACCGTGACAACCCGAATACTCGACACCAGAGCCACCTCACGACAAGCGGTTGTTCGACCGGGGACACCCGAAGAACGTCGGAAACGAGGGGTGTGACCGCCAAGAACGTTGGAAACGCGGTCGAAGGGAGTTTTCTGACGAGTCGCCGGGTTCGAAGGGTACAGCCACTCTCGCCCGGGATAAACGTCGGAAATGAGGGGGTGGATTTAACACGTGCCAGTGAGGAAGTCACAGCCATGGACGACAAAACCGGGAACGCTGCCGCCGAGGTGTTCGGCAAGCCCGACCCGATTTTCGAGCAAAAATCGCTCGTTGACGTCGATCACGTCCCCCAACCCGACCGGATCGTCGGGCGCGACGATGAGATTCGCGCCCTGTCGATGCAACTTCGGTCGGCAATCGACGGTGAGTCGCCGGAAAACGTGGTTATCTACGGCGAGACCGGGACGGGGAAAAGTCTCGTCGCAAAGCACGTCTCAAAGGTCGCCGAGACCATGGCCGACGGTGTCCGTATTGGCACCGCGTATATCGACTGTTCTGACGACGATACGGAGACGCAGGCGGTCTCGCATATCGCGCGAAAGCTCAACAAAGAGCACCAGACCGGGGTTTCAGTCCCCGAGATGGGCTTGTCGAAGAGTGTCTACTACACGCGACTCTATGCGATTCTCGACGAACTCTATGACGTCGTACTCATCATCCTCGACGAGGCGGACATGCAAGCGGACGATGGGTTATTGATGTCGCTCTCGCGGTCGCGCGAGACGGGGAAGACTGACTGTCGGGTCGGCATCATCGCAATTTCGAACAAAGTGCGGTGGGCGGAGAACCTCAACGACCGCGTGAAGTCGTCGCTCCAGCCGCGCGAACTCAACTTTCACTCCTACGACGCGAACCAACTCCGCTCGATTCTCGAGCATCGGCGCGATGCGTTCCGCAACGGCGTCCTCGAGGATGGCGTCATCCAGTTGAGTGCCGCACTCGCCGCACAGGACCACGGCGACGCCCGGCAAGCCATTGATATCCTGCGGAACGCCGGGATGCTCGCACAACAGCAGGGTTCCGAGACGGTTACCGAAGACCACGTCCGGGATGCACGGCGGGAAGCCGAGAAAGACCGGTTCCACGACCTCATTGGGGGGTTGACGGTCCAGAAGAAGACGACGCTCGCGGCGGTCACCTCACTCCACAAGCAGACCGGTCGTGAAGAGTTCCCGACCAGTGATATCTACACAGCGTACACGAACCTCTGCGACATGATCGGTGTCGAGCCACGAACCGAGCGTCGCGTACGCGACTTCGTCCGTAATCTCGCGTTTCTCGACGTGCTCGATGCGCGGAAGGAAAACCAAGGACGCGCGGGCGGCATCACCATCTACGCGAGTCTTCAACCGGCCCACGATCTCGACATCGTCCACGAGATTGCGTTGACCGACGACCGTTTCGCCGATGTTGACGGTGAGTCGGCGGCCCAGCTCTCGGAGTAGTACTCACCCACCCCTCGTTTCCGACGTTCTTCGAACACCTCGACTGGGCCGACCATGATGGCCACACACGCACCCCTCGTTTCCGTCGTTCTTTGCATACATCCGTCCCAGCGAGACTTTTCGGAGCTATTTCGACAGCAAACATTATTATAGGTTAGCTGTGAATAGTCCAGTAGCCGCGTTCTAATTTTAGATTGGGCGGGAGTTTGTTCCCGCCCAATCAGGGGTTCTATTCACGTTTTTACCAGAACGTCGGAAATGTGGGGTGGGGGTGTTGGAGGAAATCGGGGTAGGTTCTGACTCTTGTCTCGGTCTCTGGACAGCCATTGCGATCATGTAGTTCTTTACGTTCATGGAGCGGAATGCGTGAATGGATGTGATGCTGATTCCAATGAAGTAGACGCTCTGTCGCTTGTTAAGCGCCGATTCTCCGACCGAGGCCGCGAAAACGCCCGCCACAAACTATCCGCTATCTGGTACTGACACAGAACCAAGAGGAAACAGCCGCGAGACGAATCGTCGAAAAGAGCCGCCGCTCACGATTTAGCAAACCGAAGGAGGTGCGGCCTCAGTCGGGCGGTGGCTTCGACCCGAGGCCGAACATTCCCTCCGCGACTGCAAGGAAGCGAGAGGCGGTTCACACGAGATAGACATCCACAGCGAGGCGTTGCAGGCATTCTTCAGTCGTTCTAACTGAGCCTTGATGCGGACATATTTTAGAACGAAGAAACAACCGCTCAGGACTTCTTGAAAGCAAGGGCGTCACGGTGACACCCCGACAGGTAACACACGTAGATTCTGGTCTGAGAGTCATAAGTTCTATGAAATCAGTCAGATTTGCAGAAATAACATAATTCAGCCAGGTTTGAGACCCTTTAATGCATAACAATATATGTCGAGGCGGTTCACTCATTTACACTGAAGCAGCCGCTCTCCAGCGGACTATTGTACGACGTCTTTTTCGGGGAGATATCCGCTATTCTCAATACAATATCTCGAGAGTAACTGTGAATTCAGCTTTGACGATGAGTCCCGACAAGAGTGGGCTGGCGGTAGGTGAAACGCCGCTCACCAATTGGCATAAAATACGAAGAGCACAGTGAGAACCAGAAAGAACCCAGAAGAACTCGCATTTCTGCTCATCAGTTTCAGGAGATAACGTCGGAGGCCGTCGATACTGTCGTTCGTAATGAACAGCGGTGTCTCGTCGGTGCCACGGATCACGGGCGTTCCGCCGGTTGAATGGACTTCACCATACACTGTCAGTGTGTCACCCGCTTCGAGCGGTCTCGACTGGAGCCACATGTCGGCGAGCGATGTCTCGGCGTCGTACTTCTCGACAACTCCCTCAAGTTGGTCAAGCGGTACTTCCGCTTCGTCTCCGCTCAGGCGCACGTATGGTGTCCGCCAGAGGTACAGGCGGAAATTCCGATAGCCCATGCCGGGAACGACGGTGAAGTCTGTCAGTTTCGGTGCACCGTGGGCTTCACGGACCCAAGTTGGATCGACGCGTACTGTTGTGCCATCACTGGAAACCGCCAGTGTACCGGCCTCGATGCCGGATCCGACCGTTTTCTTATTGGCTTTCACCTTCAGATTTCTGAAGTCGATCTTGTTGCTTCCAGGCTTATTTTTTGCGACTCGCCAGACGTACATCCCGATTCGCCGACTCGGGTGAGGGATCACCTCCTTGCTCGCGGGAGCGGGGTCGTCGATGGTGACGGTCCCCTTGACGGCGATCCGCTCCCCATCGACAACTGTCCCGATGGAGGTAGGCTCGACGCCGGATAACGAGTGGTACAGCAGTCCGTTTTTGAGCAGGTGGTACCCGCTCCACGCCGAATAAATGAATAAAAGGCCTCCAAAGACGTATTTGAACATACGTTTGTATCTTAAGATTACATGTCCCGGATCATATATCGTCCGACATCTCGATGTCGACGGTATCTGAGCCCAAACTGGTGAGCACTGCGAACGCAAAAATCCGTCTCGGGACTGAGGGGCGGAGTCAACTGACTAGTGTGTCCGTCCCCACCCAAGCGGAGGACGTTCCCGTCGTGCAGTGATGAGCGATTGGTTAGATCTGAATCTCTGGTGACGTCCACTTCGTTTCGACTCCGACTTTCTGACAGTAACCGCAGCTCCAGCTACCTCCGCACGGGTCCGCACACGCCGATGCTTTAAATCCAATAGGGATCTTGTACCTGCCGTCGGAGAGGTCTTGAAGCCCGGCGGTCACGCACACCCCGATGTCGAGTTTCCGTAGCACCGAGTGGCTGAACTTGAGATCATCCATACAGAGTCCTTTGTCTTTGACCTCGTAACCGACGCCGAACTGGGAGATCGGTATACTGACTTCACCGGCACCATCGATTTCAATAAAGACATCCACGGAGAGGAGCGCCGACACCTCTGTAAGCCCACTCGCTTTGAACCTGACTCCCGTACCGAAAGCGAATGTTAACTCGGTACCGATCTCCTTGATACCCACCGAACCCACGTCTCTTTTGAAGTAGAAGGTGTCCGAGTCAAGCCCGGCGGCCCTAACATCCTTCGACGTGAACCCCACTGGGACCTCGCGCTGACGGAACTCCTCGTAGCTCTCAAGTGCGTATGGTTTGCCAGACGGCACTTCGGCATTTTTGTCCTCCCCGTAGTACACTTTGAGGTCGTCTGGGAGTTTCGCCGACCGAGCGGTTACGTCGGCGTTGGACCCCACGGGGTGGACTTCTGCATGGGAGAGAGCCTCTTTAACGTCCTCCGCGGTGAGTTTCTTACTCTTGCCCCGTTGCCTCCGAGTTTCATCGCCTGAGGCAGCTGTTGCGACGCCTGAGGCACCCAGCGTCGCGCTTCCCGCTCCAATGGTCGACAACAACACTTCCCGCCTTGTCAACTGATTGTTATCAGACATCAGCCAAATTTAATCAAACAGACTACATATTGTTTTCGAAATTTCAGTATGAATGCCACTAGATAACTTCGTTCCGAAATTTGGGCATTGTCCTCCAGAGACCCTCCTGTCGGAGATGGTCATATTCAGCGAGTTCCGCTGGACAGCGAAACCAGAAGTCAGACGGCGGCAGGACAGCGTCGCTCTGAAGGTAGGGACGAAGAGGGAAGGGTTGTTTATGTGTGGTTGCGACCGAATTTTTGACGGGTGCTGCCGCAAGTGTTTCCATATCAGTTGTTGTGGACGGCGAGTCCACGCCTCGGGCAGACTAGGACGTCTTTGGTGGGTACAACGCCACTCGCCGTCGGCCACGGCAACACACCTCTGTCGAGTTTCACAGAACGGGCAAAAGCGCGCGTACGACGCATCGATTCGTTCGTGTCCTGCCCCGCTGACCTTCTTGAATCGGTGGCCTTCCGGACACTCGAATCGCATGCTCGTCAGTAACTCAGCCCCGCGTCACACCGCCGACAGCGCACGCGGTGTTTGGTTTGTTCCCGCGCAGTCGATAAGCGAAACTCCGTGGCGTCGAAGTCCTTCGCCGACCACATTCCGGTCACCTTCCCCGCCCTAAAGGGTGGGGTTTCCCGCTTGTCAGTTGATGACCAACCGGCCGGTCGTGAGTTGTTCCTCGACGACTGTTGTTTCGAGCACGGTCACGCTCGTCAGTACGGCGGAAGCCCGCGGGCCACTGGACGCTACTCGTCGGACTCCCCCTCACAAACGACCTCTCGGAGTTCGTCGAGAAGATCTGGATGGTGTTCTGCGAGGACTTCGATATCCTTCGTCATCTCGTCCTTGATGCGTCGTCGGATACGCGACGTCGCCTGATACTTTCGGTCGTTACCATGCTCGCCAGCGACTTGTTCGCGTTCGGTCTGGGTGAGAAGTGCCCGGGTTTTTGCCATACGCCGGGATTCAACCGTCGCCATTGTATTATTTGCTAACCTCTACATGTAGTACTCAGCGCATTTACTAATAATTAGTGAAAATGATTACGTTAGCAAAAACACTAACTTATAAGTGGTTAGCAAATATACTAACTACTGTAAAGTGCGGTTCGTCGCAGAAAGCGACCGGCGCTGCAACGCCGACCGCGCTTCCAGGAAAGAAGCAATGTCAACCACAATCTCAACCGATTTCAACGGCACGAAAGACCGCGTGTTGAACCAACCGGATGTCGAGACGATAGACCTCGAGGGAAACCCACTGCGGACACTCGTCCACTTCCGCGGCAAGCTACAGGTCGCAACACTCTCACGGTCATCCTGGCTTATGGGTCCCGACGATGACCGCACCCTCGTCCAGACCGACCGCGGCTACTCCGGCGCGTGCTGGGTCGGACGGCCAACGCACGTCTTCGACGAGGACTACCTCGAACTCGGCGTCGATAGCGAGGGCGCGACCCACGTCTGGAACGTCTGGGATAACGTTGTCCACGTCGTCGCCGGTGGCGACCGCAAGCGCACCGAGGACCTCGACGCAACGCGCGCCGGTGACGCGCTCAACTGGGTTGCGTTCGTCGCCGACCGGCGTGGCTGGGCCGACCTCCACCCCATCTTCACGGAGGTGCGTGAGTAATGGCGGTTCCCGAATCCATGAGTGACCCCGTCGCACGACTCGAACAGCGCGCTCGGGAGTGCGATATCGACTACTCAGGCCGTGGTCACACGCTCGTCGAGCGTGAATGGACTGGGTGCAAGTGGCGATATCTCGGCGACGAGCGGCTTCAGGGTGTTGCACTTGACGTCGAGAGGTTCGAGCATGCTTGAAGACGTCCGCACGCGGTTCCGTCGTGGCACGCTTGGGGTTGGCGCACTCGCGGTCGTCGTCTGGGTCGCAGGTAAGACCGACGTCAGTGGCGTGCTCGTCGCCGTCGCGGCGCTTGCGCTCGTTGTTGATGCGAAGCTGACTGAGACTGATCTGCTCCCGTGGGGTGAGGAGTGATGGGTCGGTCGTTCTCCGCCTCAGATACGCACTTCGAGATCGTCCGCTCGGAGACGTCGATCTCGAACGATGGATTGCGGAAGGGCGAGCCTGCCGCGCTCGTTTGTGGTGAGTGTGGGGCCTCACTTCCGTTGACCCGCCAGCGCTCGCCTGGGATCGACGAACTGTCCCATGAGCCGACGTGTGACCAGCGGTACGTTCGGTCGCGGTTCTGGCAAGTGCAGTTCAAGCAGGACTGAGCCGACTCAGGTTCTCTGTAACCAGGAGATGTGTGGGGGGCATAACGCCTTAGCTTGTTATGCCCCCTTGCTCGTCCTTGGGTTTTGACTACGTGCTTCAACCCAACTAGGGTTCGTCTGTAACCCGCAATCAGTGACTCGCCGGCAACATCCTCTGCTTCAACCCAACTAGGGTTCGTCTGTAACATTCATCAGGTTCGACAACCTCACCCTCGACGTACTCGCTTCAACCCAACTAGGGTTCGTCTGTAACGGACCGGCTGGAGGACTGGACGCACGGACTCGCAGAGACGCTTCAACCCAACTAGGGTTCGTCTGTAACCGGTCGTTCGTCCCTTCTATCGCCGTCGTCATCTCGGGCTTCAACCCAACTAGGGTTCGTCTGTAACGTACACGTCTCAAGAGGCTCACACCGTCCAACGCCGAGCTTCAACCCAACTAGGGTTCGTCTGTAACACCGTGTGGATTCGACCGCCGCCAGAGCCGGTGGAC
>NZ_AOLN01000010.1 GCF_000337815.1 Haloferax mucosum ATCC BAA-1512
GCAAAGTAAGATGTAGTTGATGCCCAGGAAATCTGACATCAATCGCAGAAGTGTGCTAAAAACAATCGGTGCTGCAGGCAGTGCAACGCTTCTTTCGTCCACAGCAAGTGCTTCAGGTGACACCCCTGAGTCTGATCGAGATATTGAGGAATTATCTCGCTCAGAGATTGATCAGACGATATCTATGATTCAGGCCGATAGTGAGGCTAACAAACTTTTGGACTATATCTCTGACCATGGTTGGGGTTGCAATCTCAAGGATGGAACGTACAGAAAAATCGTTGTCCCAGATGGAGATGACTTTATAATTGTCGCGGTAATGCTATCAAACGTTGAAGAAGACGGTTCTGATGGTGTGTTCCGTTGGACTAGTACAGACGAAGAGCCGACAAGTGTTAATTTAATTAACACTTCAGAGCATACAGAAACTTCGGCTGTAGTAATTGATGGAACCGTAAAAGAGGAAACAAGCACGTTTGGGCATCCTGATTCCGATGATATCACTGATTCTGGTGGTATGGTTCAACCGATGGATAACACTGCGCCCCCTGGCAGTGGCGGTGTCTGCTACCGATGTGGTTGTGAAACCGTGGTATCCCGCAACTGTACGAGCTATAACTGGGATTGTTTAATTATCGCAGGTAGCGTTTGGGGAGCAAGCTGCGCTGTAGGCAAGATCGGGTGCTTCCTATCTTCAAGTGGTAATCTTGCGCTGTGGATCGTTGGCGATAACTGTAATATTTGTGACAATTACAAAGTATCGAGGGCTGAAATTGGATACGCCTGTACTCACGAGGACTGAACTCAGGAACGGACAAATGACACTGTCTATATAGGACCAAGCAGCTCGAAGAGCTAGCGACCTATACTACTCTCAGACCTGCTCAGAGAGACAGAATCGGTTCTGTATCTCCTCAGCGTAGAACGTTCGTCCCAAGCAATTTTCAAGTAGGCACCTCGGTTAGCTGACAGGTTGCAGTCGACGAGGCTGCTGTCAAACTCAACAGAGAGTAATCATGGTTATACGCTGCAGTAGACCTCGACAGAAAAGTGACTTTTGACGTTGCGTTATTTGAACGTCATTAGACTAATTTAGCTGCTGCGTTTCTACATGGACTCACGGAGAAACAGGACTGTTCAGAGGCGATGTTTCTTGTCGATGTATTTGGCTATTGGAATTCATGCGTATGTCTGCTGAATCTCTGCCAATGGCTTGCAGTGTTCATCTATTACTATCACTTTCACCGACCGAGTCAGTTACTAAACCGAAGAATATCAGTTCTGGCGATCAACTAGACAGTGATAGTCAGGTTATAATGTAGCTGAGACGGAACGTTCACGCCGCTGTTCAGTGTATATTTTGAGAGTGATCCCAGACAAGCATAACCCTATACCATATATCAATATTATTATTGATACACGTAGATCTGATCCTATCGGGAGGTCAGAGGTAACTCCTAAAAACGGTGCTAGGGTAATCGTGAGTACTAGTAGTGCAATTGATGAATTGCTGGGTTTTTCTAGGGGAATTCGATACTGAACTAATAAAGATACACCGAGTAAATATGTTACAAACACCACTAAACCCAGCTTCAAATTCCAGAATGAACCATAGTACATGAGAAGTACCATAGCTGATGCGGACAATATTCCGAAAATCGGTGTTGGTATCTCGTCCATATTTGACAGTGTTATTGCTTCAATATATAACTGGAGGATAGATGTCGGAAATGCCTCTTTACTGGTGGAAGACGGTACCTCTGCTCTGCTGAAATCTTCTTTACACCTGGTGACTTATTGAGGTTCGAATTTCCAACAGCATTCGCAGAAACCCCTGGAATAGCAACTCTTCACAATGTTTACGTTGAACGTTTTCAACGGAGACGAACTACTGGTACGCATTCAACGATGACTTCAACACCATTGAGAACGCCTACCGACTTGATGCTTCAACCACCACCCATCAGTCACAGTAACTAAATAGACGCGACCTACGCACGCTTCGTAGTCTGCGATTTGGTCAGTCATTCACGAATTCGTTCTTGGAGTTCTCGACACTGTGTTCAGTCTGGAACCGCTCGATTCGCCGCCACTCGAAAGGCATCGTTGCGCTCGTAGGTAGCTGGGACGTCGCATGCTTTCTTCACGACGCCCAGTTCTGTGAGGAAGCGGAGGTACTTCTGTGCGGTACCGGGCGTGACTTCTACTCGGTCTGCGATTGCAGCGACACGCAATGGCTCAGCGAGCTGGAGGGCGACATCGTATATGTTTTCGACCGCTGTCCGACGATTGAGCACTGTATCCCACTCAGCCGCGAAATCTATCGACGGTGGATCGCTCATGATGCTCGTAAAGAAATTCGTTTGAGAGGCTTATTACCCTTCCTGTGGGAGGCCCGTCGAGCCACCCGACCCCGACGCTGCCCCCAACGTCGTCAACGAACTCTTGAGACTAATTGCGAGCTGAATCTTGATGATCAGGGTCCACGCGTTAATCGTTAGGACGACGGTTGCAGCCGCCGACTGCACGGACGCTGCGTCGTCGAGACGGTCCTCAAACACACTGGCGTCGTTGGCAGCGACTCGCCCATACGCGGTTATCGCCCGCAAGTAAGCGACGAGAGCCCAGGCGCGGACAGCGGGGTCGTCGTCACCGGCGTTCGCTGCCGACGACCGTACGGCCGAGGTGACGTCGCGAAGGCCGGCCTGCAGATCCCCGACGACATGCTCGGCTGTGTCTTGATCCGCAGCACCCATCGATCCGAGTGCTTCGAGCGCTGCTTTTTTTCAATCGCAACAAGGCCATCACATTGTTTATTGTCAGCGGAATCTGATATCGGGTAATGAACGGCGACGAGCCTCCCGCTGAAGCCACCCCTACCTCCTCCCCTCCGGCCAACGCTGAGATCGTGGAGGCGCTCCTCAGCGCACTCGATTCCGATACCGACGCGTTCCGCCAGTCACACGTCGACAGCATCCTGTCGCTGCTGTCGGACAACGCTGACGACGATAGTCAGTCGGCACTCGCCGACGCTCTCTTTGCAGCCATCGTCGATGCAATCAAAACCGGACAGTTCGAACAGCTCTCCGTTCCCCTCGACCGTTTCGAGTCCATCGTCGCGCACACCCCTCGCGCTGACACGCTTCGACAGCTACTAGCTCGGACGCTGGTGCAAGCAATCGGGTATGACGGGGCATCAGGACGCGTCGAATCCATGGCGACCCACCTCGAACGCATGGAGTCACTGGCAGATGAATACGACAATGACGACAGGACCCAATATCTTCATTCACGCGCACTCTACACCGCTGCATATCATGAGGGAGAGGCCGGTCGATTCGACGACGCTCAGCGGTCACTCGACCGGCTGGAAGCCCACGCCCGTGCGCACCCGGACCACAGAGGAGTTCAGTCCCAGTTCGCAACAGGCCTGTTCAATGCCGTGTATCATGCGACCGACGCCGACCAGCTCGACGTGCTTCAGACGCACCTTGACCGCCTCGATGCCCTCGCGATGGAGTATCCGACCACCGACGAGATACAGCTCCAACTCGCCAACGGACTGTACAACGCTGCAGGTGCGGAGGGCAAAGCCGGAGCATTCGAGCGCCTCGACGCCCGCATCGACCGACTCGAACAGCTGTGCGACGCCACCCCGACTGAAGCGATTCACGTCCGCTATGCGAAGGGACTCTATAACGCAGCGACGTACAATGCGAGCGCTGGGCGGTTCGAGGCGGTTCAATCCTACCTCGACGATCTCGACTCGGTCGTCTCCACGTATCCCAACAACGAAGCGATTCAAACCCGCATCGGTGAGGCGCTCTATCACACCAGCTACTACCGGGGCGAAGCTGGTCGGCTCGACGCACAGCGAGCGGACCTTGAACAGCTCGCGGAACTGGTCTCCGAGAATCCAGACACCGATGCCCTCCAGCGCAATCTCGCCAAGAGCCTGGCCAGTGCTGCCACGCACGCTGGGAGCCACGGCCAGTTCGAGGAACTCGACCACCTTCTCGACCGGCTCGAGACACTGGCCGACGACCAGCCCGACCACCAGGAGATACAGTCGAGGCTCAGTCTCGCGCTATTCAACGCCGTGACCGACGCGGGCCAAGCCGGTCGGTTCGAACACCAACGAAGACTCCTCGACTGGCTCGAAACCCTCGCTGAGAGCCACTCTGGCATCGAGAAGATTCACGTCAGACTCGCAAAGGCGACCCTGAACGCGACGCAGAATCAGGGGGATGCCGGGCTACTCGTCGGTCTCCACGTCCATCTCGACCGTCTCGAAGCACTCGTCGCCGACTTCCCGAACAACGCAGAGATCCGAAGCGCGTTTGCCACCTCGCTGTACAACGCCGTCACGTTCATGGGAGAGGCCGGTCGGATGGACGACCTCACGACGGTCCTGTCGCGTCTCGAATCCGTCACCGAAGCCTCGACCGAGTTCGAGGCGGTACAACGCCAGTTCGCCGACACCCTCCGCGTGGTGGTGTATTACATGGCAACCACCGGCCGATTCGAGGACGGACAGTATTACCTCAACCGCCTCCACCGCCTCGCCAGCAGCCATCGTGACGATACCGAAATCCAGTGTCACTACGCAAGAGCGCTGGAGACGGCTATTTCCCACGAGGGCGACGCCGGTCGAGTCGACGTGCTCCCGACGCGGCTCGACCAGCTCGAATCCATCGCAGCGGCCACTCCCGAGAGCGAGCGAATCCAACGTACGTTCGCTTCGGGGCTGCAGACTGCGATCCTCACCCAGCGGGAGGCAGGCCGATTCGAGCACGACCGGGACTATTTCGACCGTCTCGAAGCGCTCGCACGCGAACATCCGACCGACGAGGAGATACAGGTCGTCCTCGCGGACGTTCTCGCGAACGGCGGTTCGCTCGACCAGCTCGAATCACATGCTGGTGCATATCCCGCCGTCTCAGGCGTCCAGGCAGCGTTCGCGACGGCGCTCTGGAACGCCACATTCCACGCGGCCGAAGCCGGACGGACCGATGTTGTGGACACACAACTGGACCGTCTCGAAGCGCTGGCGACGGTGTATCCGAACGTCGAGACGGTACAGGAGCGACTCTCGAAAGCAGTCTTCACCACCGCACGATACCAAGCTGAGGACAGCCGATTCGACGCGTTCGAGCGGTCAGTCGACCGCCTCGAAACACTGGCTGCCGACAATCCCGCCACCGATGCGATCCAGTCTGATTTCGCGCAGGTTCTGTTCAACGCGGTCTTTGCGTCGAGTGGTGCTTGGCAGTTCGAAGACGCAGGGGATTACCTCGACCGGCTCGAAGCCCACGCCACAGACCATCCCAATGCCGAGGAGATTCAGTCCGAGTTCGGTGCTGGGCTCTGTAAACTCATGGAACGGGAGGCGGCTGCTGGTCGACTCGACGACTTCCGAACGCGCCTCGACAGGCTCCAGACCCTCGCTCGGGACAATCCCGACAACCAGATGATCCAACGGCGACTCGCCTGGGCACTGGTTCACGCTATCAAAAATCAGGTGGGGACACCCGGCGACCGTCAGTCGGCTCTCGAACGGCTCGAACTGCTCGCCCACGACTTCCCCGACGACGAGGAGATACAGTCACAGCTAACCAGTGCACTCCAGTTCGCTCCATTCGCCGAGTATGACGGGTTCGACGGCCCCTCGTCTACCTAAACCGAAACGGTGCAATTAGGTCTGCCTCTATCGTACGGAAACAAAGTTGACGGCGAAACGCCCGGTTCCGGGCAATCACAGGAGCCCGAGACGTACGAAGACGAGCAATTCGGGACCTTCGAGAAGAAGCCGACCAGGAGCGGCTATTCTACGACCGCCGAATGGAACGGCAACGAGATAGAGCTGATCCTCTCGCCCACCGAAACCGGCGAGCGCCTGTCCGGACTCTCCGTCGCGAAAGAACTGTGGGACGACCAGTCGGCGTGGAACGAACGGATCCAGCAGTACGCGCTCGACGAGTTGCTCGAACTCAAGAACGTGGAGTGGATCAGAACAGACGAGGACACGGTGACCGCCGAAGAGTTCACGGACAGAATGGAACCGAAAACCGTCACCATCGGCCACGATGGCAGGTTCACGTTCTGGCATCGCGGCAATGGCCTGTTCTTCGACCACCGTATCAAGGTCTCTGGCACCCTCGAAGAGGGGATTACCGAGGCGTATCTGTGACCTGCACCGACGACTGAAACCGGACATTCCGAACCATGCATCTCGAACCGGCGGACAGCAGTATCGAATACCTCGAAGACTTGGCGACGGGCACGTTGACAGTCGAATCCGAGGACACGAGCTACACCATTGAACCGAGTGATCTGCTGGACATCGCGGAGTTGGACGCGCATCTTTCAGGGGTCTCCTCAGAGGAGATTTCGTCGTCTCTCGGACTCCCGGTGGACACGTTCGACGGGCAACCCGTGTATCGCGGCAGCGAGACCGGACTGGAACTGCACTACGCGGTTCTCGGTGGTGACCCTGACGAGCGATTCGCCGTGCTTTCGTTCGGTGAAGTGCAATCCGGGCGTTACGCGTACAAACTCGAAGCTGTGCTGTGGCCCGGTCGGCCGTCAGGTGACTGAGATAGGACGCTCGGCGGCCACGCACAGTTACGACAGATACCCGACCCAAGTCCGTCGGCGTTCGGGCGACTGTGACCGGTCGCGTTCGTTGTACACGACGAACAGCCCATCCTGTGTCGGGACGAAGCGCATCTTGTCGGCCACACCATGCAACACGGATTCAACGCCGCGAGTCCGTCAATGGCAACGCGTAGTCCGTCCTTGCCTGCCTCGTCGTCAACCATGTACAGAGCGTAGCTTGCGACGACGACATCCACCGGTTCCTCAACGTTCGGTTCACGAAACGACCCATGGTCGAACGAGACGTTCTCGATACCGCGACACTCAGCCGTCTCACGGGCGTATCGGAGCCACTCGTCCTAGATGTCCTGCCCTAACACGTGGTCACACTTCGAGAGCTACGATACCTGTTCCCGTACTGATATTGACCACGATATCATCGTGCTCGATTGGGGCGTGCGTGAGAAGATACCGAGAATTTCGTGAACTCGTCTTGAAATGTGTCGTTCATAACATCAAGCGTGCCGCACCATAGCCAAATCAACCGCTGTATGGCGATTTACCAGCCGTTGAATTGGTCCCTTCGGCACTGGTGCCACCTGACTACTGAATGAACACAGCGGCTTGCCCCTCGTGAGCGGTGGCACTATCTCTGGACGGAATATTCCGGCTGATTTCTGACAATCACCGAGAACTATCTAAATTGGTCAAGTTCCCTAGCTCATTTTCCCAGATGTCTAGCCCAATTTCTCGACGAATCAACGCGAAAATTGTCCATCCTCAGAAACTATGTTAGTCGTTTGCACTCGCTACTGCCAAGAGAGACCCTGAGAAACCGTTGGCGGCGCGAGCGGGCTCGACGGAAGCTCACCGCCCGGGTCGGGATCGTTGTATGCCTTCGGAGCTACGTCATTTGGTGCATTGGGATAGAACAGAGACGCAACTGCGTGGATGTGTTCGCGGCCTACGTCGAGTTCGAATTGCCCACCGCCGAACATCTGGATATCATGCTCTCGGCAGTAATCGATTGTGTCGAAGAGCGACTGGACCGAGCCGAATCGAGATGGCTTGATGTTGAGCCACTTCGGTTCCCACGGGAGGTTTTCGACCGTCTCGACACCTCGAATCGGGTAATCCCACGTCACACGGGCTTTCTCATCTTCGAACAGTGGTCGCGTTTCCTCGTTGATTTCCGGGTCTTCGATGAGTGCCTCGGGAAAGCCGTCGATGATTCGCTTGTAAAGTTCTGGATCAGCAGGCTGATCGACTGTCGTCCCGTGGTATTGCCCTTTGAGGTCGAGTGTTCGGACGGCGTCAGTTGCCGCGAGTCGCTCTATGACCTCTGTAGTCCACTCCGATGTCGGGTCGAGTTTGAACTCTAGCTCAGGGTTGCGGTCGAGCCAGTCGAGCACGATGTCGCCGGTCGGCGGATCCTCCAGACGCGTACTCACGACGAATCGAACGGGGTCGTACGTGCGGCCGAGGCAATCGGCGAGGTTCGTGTTGGACTGTTTCAATGCGAGGTCGAGCGCGGCGCTCTCGAACGCCCATTGTCGATAATTATGGAATATCGATTGGTCCGGTTCAGTACCGTGAAAGAGATCGATCTCGGATACTTGGCCCGAAAACTCGTCGAGGGTGTATTCACCCGTTATGGGGAAGTCTCCTACGGAACCGTTGAGGGCTTCGTGGGCGTCGTTGTCGTACGTGACGTCCTCGCCACGCCCGGTTTCGCCATCGCCGTGTAACGAGACGATGGTCGTCGCTCGGGTGAAGCCACTGGACGTGTCCCGCTCGCGCTGTTCGAGATCGTAGTCCTCTAGTTCGAATTCCAGTTCGGAAACGTGATCGTACAACATCGTGAGTCCTCCTTTGTCCCGACGCCATTAATAAGTGAGAGAGACAATCGTAGAACCTGGTAGCATTCCTGTCATCCGCTCCTCTGTTCGGGTCGCGGTGGCCTGACCTTCTGGAGTCAAGGAATGTCCGGTTGGTCAACACTCAGCGCACGCGTCGGTCCCTTGGGGGGACTCCGAGCGCTGGCATCTACTGTGGCCGTCAGTATGGGATATGGGTTGGGAGTTGGCATCCTTGTCACCTGGTGTTGTTCCTGTCCGCAAGCACTTATTCCGGTGCGTGGACGAATTTAGATCCTATGGACAAGGTAACTGCTACTCCGAGCGATCAGTTGCTCACGCCCCAGAACTGTGCAATCACACTCATCGACCATCAGCCCGAGATGGTACTCGGAGTCAGTACCATCGAAACCGGGAAACTCCGGAATAACGTCGCCGGGTTGGCAAAGACCATCGACGCGTACGACCTCCCGGTGGTCCTCACAAGCATCGGCAGAGAGTACAACGGGCCTCTCTTTGAGGAGATCACGGAGACGTTACCGGACGAGGAGGTAATCGACCGAACGACGATGAACTCGTGGGAGGACGAGGCGTTCGTCGAAGCTGTCGAAGCCACCGGCCGTGACCGCTTGGTCATCGCTGGCCTCTGGACTGAAGTCTGTGTCTGCTTCGCTGCGCTCTCAGCGGTGGACGCGGGATACGACGTCTACGTCGTTGCCGATGCATCTGGCGGACAGACGACCCCAGATCACGAATGTGCGATGGAGCGGATGATCGAAGCCGGTGTGACACCAGTCACGTGGTCGCAGGTCCTCTACGAACTGCAGCGCGACTGGGCAGCTGACGGTGCCGAACGAGCGCACCAGATCGCAAAAGATCACGGTGGCGACTTCGGGATGGCCGTCGAGTTCGCGGACTTCCTCTCCGAGTAGGATTACTCGGACAGGTTCAGGGGACCTTGATGTAGTGGTATCCGTCTTCCTGACGCCGCGTGAGTTCTCCGACGGACGTGGGGGCCGTCTCGGCGACGTCAAGGATGTCGTCTGGCGTCAGTCCAGCGGCCTGCATCGATTTCTCGCAGGCTACGAACTGGACAGCTCCCTCGGATAGTTCGGCGACTTCCTCGGCGTAGTCGGAGTCCGACCGAACGAGTTCGATACCGGATGCGTTGACGACGACTGCGACAGCATCCATCTCGACGGATTCGTCGTGAAAGATACCCTTGGCGTATCGAATCGCCGCGTCTTGAATGTCGTCCGCTCCATCTGCCACGTGAAAGACGGTCTTCATACCGATTTCATCGGACAGCGGTCGGTAAGTGTTTTCGCTGCCGTCGATTCAGCTCCCTCGAACCGTTTGGCGAAATTCAGATCGGGCCGTCTCGAAGCCCGAGAGACCGACAAACAAAACCATCAGCGCAAACAGCGAAACAAGTGCTGAGACGTAGGTCGACAGCGGAATTATCAGACAGCTCCCGACAGCAACGACGAATCTAGGGATGCTGATCGTTCCGGTATCGCGGAATCGAAAGAGGTTGTGTCCGATCAAGTACAGTGCCCCACCGCCACCGAGCGCCACGGCTGGGATAACCCCAAGCGACTCTCCGACGTGTGCGAGCGTCTGCTCGATTCCGAGCGCGGTAAAGATGATTCCCGCGACCATCGGGAGGTGGAGATAACTGTACGAATCCCGTGCCAGGGCCGCTCGCTCCGAACCGGTCGCCGAAACGAGTCGCCGTTCGGCAGCGAGCACGACGTAGTCGAAGTAGAGCCACCAGAGTGCGAATACGAGCAGGATTCCAGAGAGAGCGGCGACGATAACGCTCGGAGTGAGCGCCAGGTCACCGGCGTTGACGCCGACGCCGATTGCCACGATAGACTCGCCGAGTGCGATGATAAGGATCAGGCGATAGCGCTCAACGAAGTGGCTCGCCTGGATTTTGAAGCCGGACACACCTCGGACCAACGGGACGCCGTAGTCGACTGCGAGCGCAATGGTCCACAACAATGCTTGCATCGATCCATCGAGAAATCCCGCCGGGATGAGGAGTATCGGTCCAAATAAAAATCCAGGGGCGAGTCGCAAAATCGCATCTCGAGTCTCCGGATCGGTGGCAATCGCGTACAGCACTACATGCAATACCCGGACAAGGAAGTACGCAAGGCCGAAGAGTACGCCGTCATCGCCGAAAGCGTCGGGAACAGCGAGTGCGACGATGAGCATTGCCGCCATCGCTGTGAGAAGCACGAGTCGTGCCGGTAGTGCTTCCTCAGCGGGAATTGCGTTCGTCAACCAGGAATAGGTGACCCACGCCCACCACAGTACGGCGAGCAAGCCGACACCACGAACGATTCCGACCCACGTCAGATGGTTGGCGAGGAAGCCACTCACCTGGGTCATGGCGAAGACGAAGACGAGGTCAAAAAATAACTCCAGTGGCGTTACTTCCTGTTCGCTCTCACCGACATTTGCGTGAGTCGAAAAGATGGATAGAGCCGATGTCATCTACCCTTTCGTTTCAGACGGCGGGGCTTCAATATTCAGGAGTTGCGTGCTCTCTAGGAGTGTTTGGCTCGGTGATACTGTTACTCAATCAGAGCTGGACCGCGATTCGCCAGCCCATTCACTCGTCCACTCCTCTATTTTGTCGAACACCGGGCAAAGCGATTCGCCTTTCGTAGTGAGGCTGTAGAACGTAGCGACGGGTGCATCCTCTTCCAGACGCCGATTGACGTATCCTAACTCCTGGAGGGCATCCAAGACCCGGGAGAGGGTCCGGCCTGACGCACCGGTCGAGCGCTTGAGTTCGTTAAACCGTTTCTCAACCTACTGCAGGTCGTAGAGAACGACCAGTCGCCACTTCGATTCGAGTTGGCTGAGCGAGTCGATCACGTTACACAAGTCGTCGCCGAGATCGGCCTCCGAATCTGACCGGGGTACTGGCATGACTGTCACCTGGTGCTGTCGTTGTCTGCGGGAGCTTATACCGGTTCGGAAACGAAGTAGGTTACACAACGATACTATGATGAGCGATCAATCCACACTCACGAAACCGCCGGTGACGGTCGAGACACCGGACAGTGCGCTCCACACGACTGGACTGGACCACGTCTCGATTATCGGAAGCAACGTCGAGGACACGATCGCGTTCTACCGTGACGTACTCGGGATGTCACTCGTCCTCAGGCAACCTAATCTCGACGCGCCGAACATCACACACCTGTTCTTCGATACGGGGGATGGACGCATGCTGACGTTCTTCGTCGAAGACGGTCGAGAGACGAACGCGGGCCGCCTGCGAACACCGATTGGCGGTGTCCACCACGTCGCGTTCAGGTACGAGCCCGAACGGCTGGAAGAGACCCGTGCCGGGCTCGAAGAACACGGGCATCACTACAACGAGTTTGACCGTGGGATCTTCCACTCGCTGTATACAACCGATCACAACGGTCTCGTCATCGAGCTGGCGACCGACAAATTCGAGATTCCCGACGATCGGCGCGGCGAAGTGCTGGCCCTCGCACAGGAAAAACGACTCCAAGACGGTGCCGAGTACGCCAAAGCGGAACATCTCGAAGCCGCACTCGACGAACTCGACATACCCGTCGAACGGAAGACACTCCCCGACGCGCAGTCTGGTGCTGGCGGATTCGACTAAGCTCGGCAGAACCCAGAGAAACGGAGCAAAGCCTCACGGCGCCCCTTCGCATACCACTCACATGCTCACTGATACATCCGGAATCCACCACATCACAGGAATCGTTCGCAACGCCCAGGAGAACGTCGACTTCTACAGCGGCGTGCTCGGTCTTCGGCTCGTCAAACAAACGGTGAACTTCAACGACAAGTTCACCCGGCACCTCTTCTACGGTGACGAAACTGGCTCGCCAGGTACCGCCCTGACGTTCTTTCCGTACCCCGCCGAAGACGATGGTCGCCCCGGAAAGCCACAGATCAGCACCGCTGCGCTGACTATCCCGTCGAACTCGGTGTCCTACTGGCAGGACCGACTAGCCGAACACGACGTCACGGTTGAGGGACCACGCGACCGGTTCGACGAGACAATCCTTCGGTTTTCCGACCCGGACGGCACACAACTCGAACTCGTCACCGGTGAGCCAGACGTAGAGCCGTGGGTGGACGGTCCGGTTCCAACTCAGCACGCGATTCGCGGTATCCACGGCGTAACGCTACTTTCGACGAGCGTCTTCGTCACTGCGAGCGTACTGGATACACTGGGATTCGAACTCCTTGATCAAGCTGGTGACCGGGTTCGGTATCAGGCACAGGGGGACCATGCGACCGTCATCGATCTCCTCGACCGGGACGCCGAGTTTGGTCGGGAGGGTGCTGGATCCATCCATCACGTTGCCGTGCGGATTCCTGAAAAAGACCAACTCTATGAGTGGCACGACCTCTTCCGCGAGCGTGGATACGATGTGTCACGAGTGAAGGACCGTCATTTCTTCCACTCGCTGTACGTTCGTGGACCCAGTGGAATCCTGTTCGAACTCGCCACCGAGGTTCCCGGACTCACAGGTGAGGGTAATCTGGACACACTTGGGGAGTCGCTGTTTCTCCCACCGTGGCTCGAAGAAGACCGTGAGATGATCGAGGGGAAACTGCAGCCACTCGATTTCACTGTGGGGGGCGACGAATGGACGAGCGAGTAGATTCCTCCGGAATAGACGAGCACCCGCACCAAGGACAACCAATCGAGACGGCGGGTGCACCCCCACAAGCTGCAGAAGCTGCAGTCGTCATGCTCCACGGACGCGGTTCGACTGCCAAGCAGATTCTCAGATTAGTTGACGAGATTAACCATCACGGCGTGGCCTACCTTGCCCCTCAAGCAGCGAACAGTACCTGGTATCCTCACTCAGGGTTCGCACCCTTCGAAGACAACGAACCGTGGTTCTCATCAGCACTCAACCATGTTTCGAGCGCACTTGAGATGGCTGCTGATGCAGGGGTAGCGCCCGAGCGAACGATACTGCTCGGATTCTCACAAGGTGGTTGCCTTGCGAGTGAGTTCGTCGCTCGAAATCCGCGTCGCTACGGCGGTCTCGTGGTGTTATCGGGAAGTCTCCTCGGGCCAGAGCCGAGAGATGACTACGTCGGGTCGATCGATTGCACACCGGTTTTTCTTGGCTGCGGTACCGATGATTCATGGGTCGCTGCCGAACGCGTTCACGAGACAGCGCGCGTGTTGGACGAGATTGGTGGCAACGTAACCAAGCAATTGTACGAGGGAATGGGGCACACTATCAACGACGACGAGGTCCAGGTAATCAATACATTCATTGAACAGTTAACCTATATATCGCGTTCATAGATGTCTACACCTATTTCAGCAGGCCACGGACCGAATTTGCCGAGCCAGATTCCAGCGATACACTGAGTGTCTGTCTCACGTTATTCGAAATATGCCGGTAGAAAACCCCGACCAACCCCGTCAGATTCTTCGATATGACCGGGTTGCAGTCGTGGGGGCATCAACCTCTTACGAGAAAACTGCACACATCGTGTCGGCGTATCTCCAGCGGCACGGGTACGAACTCCGACCAATCAATCCGACTGCAGACGAGATTTTTGGCACTCAGGCGTTCGAGTCACTCGCCAGCGCTCCCGAGACAGTTGACATCGTGGATATCTTCCGGCCGAGCGAAAATGTATGACACAAATGCCAATTCGCGTACGAGTTGATATTTTTTGCCGAAGGCATCTTCGAAGGGTTATCGAGTCCGACTCTTCTACTTCCTCTTTGCCATCCTCTTGTACAATATCTGGCGACTCACTGATTTCCTGCTGAGAGTGAGACGACTGCGTCTGTGATAACCGCTGGTGAATGCGTTGAGCTGTTTCTTCGGCGCTACTTCACCCGACTAAGTGAATGAGCACGCTGGCTTGCCTCTCGTGGGCGGTGGCACTATCTACAGGTGGAATCTGTCGGCTGGGTTCTGACAATTATAATGAATTAACTGATTCGGACAGATTTTCTAGCTCACTTCCCGTAATCTTGCCTAATCACGGGGTAAATCAACGCTAAAATTGCCCATCCTCCGAAACTGTCGCTTCCGGTAGCTCAATTTTGAATATAGCGCCATGCGGTGTATTACTCTCGACTTCGACCGACCCGTCGTACCGTTCGACGAACGTTTCGACGAGGTAGAGACCGACGCCGACACCGGAGCTTTCTTGGGCCTTCTTCCCGCGGGTGAAAATCCGCTCGCGGTCCCCCGGAGGGATGCCTGGCCCGTTGTCGGAGACGGTTAGCACGTATCTGTCGCGGCCGTCCGCCCCCGTCTCGGGGGCCTTTCGGACGACGACTTCGACCTCGGGGTCGGGGTTGTCGTTGTGAGAGACGGCGTTCGTGAGGAGGTTGCGGACGACAGAAGCGACGAAACTGTCCGCTTCGACGAGCGCCTCGTCCGGGCAGTCGGTTCTGAACTCGACGTCCGGGAACTGCGCTTCGGCGTCTGCAACCTCGTTGTGTACGGTATCGACCAGCGAGACGGCGGTCAACTGCGGTTCGTCCTCGGTCAACGCTTCCAGCAAGTCGCCGACGGATTCGGTCAGTTCGACGATGTGTTCTGCGGCGCTCACGATTCGATTCACCGCCGTCTCGTTGGCGTCTGTCGCGTCCGAGTCGAGCGTTTGTGCCCACCCGAGGACGACCGCGGCGTCGTTTCGGATGTCGTGTCGAACCAGCCAGTTCAACATGGCGAGTTCCTGATTTTTGTTCTCCAGTTCGAGCGCGTTTCGCTTCCGGCCGATTGCGTACCGAACCGTCCGCGTGAGTACGCGGGGTGTGACGGTATCTTTGACGAGAAAATCTTGTGCGCCGCGTTCGACCGCCGTCGTTCCGGTGGTACCGTCGTCAACGCCGGTGAGGACGATAACCGCGGCCTCGGGCGCGTCGTCGAGAATCGCACTCACCGTGTCTAATCCCTTCGAATCTGGGAGGTTCAAATCGAGGAGCACGACGTCGAAATCGGCGACAATCTCCCGCGCGGATTCGAGCGTCCCGACGTGTTGCAGGCGGAACGGCGGGCCTTCGTCCGTCCCCGTCGCGGCGCTTTGCGGTTCGAGGAGCATCTTCTCGAAGAGTTTCGCGTCCGCCTCGTTGTCTTCGACGAGGAGCACGTCTATCGCATCTATCGTCTCTACCGTCGCCTGTGAGTCGTGTTCGGGCATGTTAGACACCGTGACGGTTGGGGAGCGCGGCCGCGTGCGCCCAAAAGTCGAACGTTCGTTCGAGCACCGACTGTAGCTCGGGATAGTGCATCGGCTTAATCAAGTACGCGTTCGCGTGCAACTCGTAGGCCCGCTGGATATCCGTCTGCGACTCCGACCCGCTCAGAACGATGACGGGAAGGCTCCGACTTGCGGGCATCGACCGTATCTGTTCGAGGAGTTCGTAGCCGTCAGAATCGGGGAGGTTGAGGTCTAAAAGCACGAAATCAGGGCGGTCGGCCGTTCCGAGATCGAGGTCGCCTCGGAGGTACGCGAGCGCGTCCGAAGCGCAGGAAACCGCGGTGACCGAGAGATTGCGGTCCGACCGGCCAACGACTTGTTTGACGAGTTCGACGTCCGCGGGGTTGTCCTCGACGTGGAGGACGACGAACGGCCGCGAATCTCCGGTGGAGTCAGCACGCATCGCCGTGGGCCTTTCTTGTACTGGCGGCGTCATGAAGATACCTCCGCCAACGGGAGCGAGAACTTGACTGCCGTGCCTCCGCCGGCCGCATCGTCGAGTCGGATGTCGCCGCCGTGGCGCTCGACGATGCGGCGACAGAGCGTTAAACCGATTCCCGTTCCACCGTCACCGACGCGCCCGTCGAGGCGCTCGAAGACGTCGAACGCGCGTTCTCGCATCGACTCTTCGATTCCGACGCCGTTATCTGCGACTGTCACTTCACACCGGCCGTCGTCTATCGTCGCTGAAATGGAGACTGTCGGCGTTTCGCTGTCGTTGTATTTGATGGCGTTGTCGAGGAGGTTCTGGAACAGTTGGACGAGAAGTCGCAAGTCGCCGACGACGGTGGGGAGGTCGTCTGTGGTCACCGACGCGCCCGCCTCCTCGATTCTAACGGTGAGATTGAGCATCGCAAGTTCGAGCGCCTCGTCGAGTTCGACGGTCGAATCAACGTTCGCGTGGGTTTCGACGCGTGAATACTGCAAGAGCGCGGTGACCATCTCCTGCATTCGTTCGGCGGCCTCGGTCGCGTACGACACGAATTCGACGGCGTCGCTTCCAAGCGCCGCTTCGATATCGTAGCTCGATTCGAGAAGCGAGAGGTAACTCGAAACCGTCCGAAGCGGCTCTTTCAGGTCGTGTGAGGCGATATAGGCGAACTGCTGGAGGTCTTCGTTTGACCGTTCCAACAACCGCCGCGCCTCGGTGAGTTCGCGCTTTCGTCGGGTGTTCTGTATCGCCGCCGTGACGGTCGTAGCGAGAATTTCGACGAGCGCCTTGTCTCGCTCGGAAAACGTGTTCGTCTCCGTCGCGGCGGTGATGAGGACGCCAAAATCGCCCAGCGGGGCGATGACCTCGGTCTCGATGGCCGTCTCCGGGTCGTACACGTCGGGGTTCGACCGGAGATTCGGATGCACCTGTACGGTCCCACTGTCGAACGCGTCCCAGACGACGCCGCGGGACCGGTCGAAGACGGGTGCGGGTCCGATAACCGACCTCACTTGCGGCGTTTCGGCGATTGGAATCAGCGTGTCGCTGTCGGCGTCGTAGCGCCACACGGCGGTCAATGGGAGACCGAACGCCTCGCTCGCAATCGCAACCGCTTCGTGCGCCGCGTCTTCGACGGTTTCGGCCTGCATCAGGTCGCTCGTCCGCGTCTGGAGCGTTTCGAGTGCCCGTTCATGCCGGACCTGTTGCGTCACGTCCCGCGTGCTCGTCGCGTAGCCACCGCCGACGGCGATTGGCTCGCCATTGCCGATCGATTCGACGAATCGCCACGTTCCGTCGGCGGCGAGCATCCGGTACCGAATGCGCTCTCGCGTCTTGGATGCGCGCGCTTTCTCGACCACGTCGAGCACCGAAGACACGTCGTCGGGATGGATGTACCGGCCTCCCTTCGTTCCGATTAGCTCCTCCGGTTCGTAGCCGAGGACCGATGTGACGGACTCGCTGACGAAGCGTATCGTCCCGTCGGCGTCGTAGATGATGACCACGTCGGTCACCGCTTCGAGTATCGCTTCAAGGCGGGCCGAGGTCCGTCGAAGCTCCGTTTCGACCGTCTGTAAGTCGGTGATGTCGGAGACGACGCCGCGCATCACGACCGGGTCGCCATCAGACCCGTGTTCGAGTTGCCCGCGGGCGAGGAGCCATCGCCACTCCTGTCCCGTCCACGCGCGGAATTCGATGCCGCCGCCGACGGTCCCGGTTTCGAGCGCGTTCGCAATTCGTTCGACCACCGGATTGACGTCCGCCGGATGAATCCGCTCTAAGAGGTCTTCGAGGTGTTCGGTGACGGTGAGATACGTCTTGTCGGACGGCGGGTCGTAGCCGAACACCGTCGCGGCGCTTCGGTGGACGACGAGTTCGTTCTCGACGAGGTCCCACTCCCAGATTCCTGTGCCGGTGCCGTCAACTGCGAGTTCGAGTCTGGTCTCCGCCGCGACCAACTGCTCGTCTCGCTTGACGCGCCAGAGCGCTTCTGCGACCGCGAGAGCGAGGAGTTCGAGCAACCGAACGTCCGTCTCGGAAAAGCCGGCTCGTTCGCGCGAAAACGCCGTGAAGACGCCTTGGTCGCCGAGCGGGACGACCACGCCGCTCCCGACGGGAAGTCCTCGAAGCGCGTCTATCTGCGTCGTGTCCGCGACGACCTGGGTCTCACCTGTCTCGAACGCGGTCCAAACGACCGAGTCGTCGCGGGGGTAGGCCGGTGGGTCGCCGCCGAATACGTCTACCACGCCCGCGGTGTAGGATATCGGCGCCAACGCACCGTCGTCGAGCAGGCGAACCGCGACCAGTTCGAGCCCGAATATCTGTCGAGCTTCGTCCACGGCGACGGACGCGACGGCTTCGACCGACAACTGACGAAACAGTCGGCGACTCGCGGCCAGTACGCCGAGGAGTTTCGACTCGCGCTCGGCGTCGAACCCCGCGGCGTCCACGTCGCTCACATCTCACCTCCGACGAGCTGTTCTTCGGGGTCGATATCGAGGTCGTCGCCGAGTTCTTCGAGGCGCTCTAGCGCGTCGCGGAACGCCGACGACGTCGCCGACTGGTATGACGCGCTGTTGGTGCTGACCGACTCGACACGAGCGGCGAGCGCGCGGTACTCGCGTTCGCGCTCTGAGAGGTCGCTCCGCGCGATAACCGACGCGACTGCCTCCCGGAGTTCGGCCGGCGAGATAGGTTTGACCAGATATTCGTCGATTGGAAGCGTCAAGACCGACGGGTCCGGCCGAAGCGACGTACAGATGATGATCGGACAGTCGATACCGAGGTCGGCCCGTCGGGTTGCGACCTCAGAGCCGCTGAGTCCGGGCATCCGTCTATCGACGATGGCGAGGTCGATAGTCTCGTCCAGCATCCGAAGCGCCTCGCGGCCGTCACCCGCGGTGACGACGTCGTAGCGGTCGTCGAGGACGGTCGCATAGAGGTCGGCCATGTTCTCGTCGTCGTCGGCGACGAGGATTCGAGTTGCACCGTCGTTTCCGAGGTACTCGTCGTCCCACGCCGTGAGTTCCTGTTGTAACTCGTTGAGAGCCACGCCGCTTTCGGTCAGCGCGTATTCGACGCGTAGCGGGTCCTCCGAGAGCACTCGCCGTCTGACGATGCCGTACTCCTGGAGCGCATCGAGGTCGTTGGCGAGCACCTTGTTCGAGATGGATTCGAGTTCTCGCTTGAGGTCACCGAACCCGAGTGCGCCCGAATCGGCGAGCGTGCTGACGATATGAGGCTTCCACTTCGCGGCGACGATGCTCGCCGCGACGGAGTTGGTGGTGGAGGACATATGTGTTGATTCGTAATCCGTTAAACAAGTAGATGTGCTGAAACGTATTGAACCTTGTACGTACCGATGGAATGAGGAGTTGTGATGCATCGAAAACAGAGAGAAGCGTCGAAACACCACGAATCAGCGCGCTTCGTCGGCCGAGTTCGTTTCGGCGTCGTCGGGTTCGTTCTCGTCCGACTGAGTCGCCTCACCGACTGACACCGTCTTTCCCCCGTCAGTCGGGACCGCAGATTCGGCCACTGGCGGTTCGTACGTGTACACCGAGCCAGCGTCGAGAACGGCGTACACGCTCGACTCGGGGTCGTAGACGACTCGCTTTCTGGAATCGATTGCGACATCGACGAGGTCCCCGAGGCTACTGACGAGGATTCGGTCGGCGGGGAGCGTTCCGAGCGTCCCGGTCGAAATCCACTCGCCGTACCGGTGTGTTCCCATCTCGGATTCGAGGTCCGAGAAGTCGTTCCTGCGGGCGACGAACGCGACGGCAACACCGGCGACGAGCAGGAGACTGCCGCCGGCGAGTTGGCCGCTGAAAGACGCCTCCCGCGGAACGGTGACGGTTCGTTCGACCGGCGTCGAGTGGGTCGTGGACGCGTTACGGGTATCGCCGAACTCGTAGCTATCCCCGGTGACGACGAGTGGCGTCATAACGGTCAGTTCGTCTGTGTAGCGGCCGGAGTCGATTGCCGATTCAGTGCGGACGAACACCTCGACGCGACCCGACGAACCGATTTCGGAGCGAACTTCGGCGAGTCGGTTCGTGCGGAACGCGGCGACGTCGAACGCCGTTTCGGTCGTGTAGGTGCCGTCAGTTACCTCCGCCGACTCGTCGGCGAGCACGTCGGTCTCCTCCCAGAACACCCGCTCGCCATCGACTGCGCGGACGACAAGTGAGATTCGCTGGTCGACCGTCACTGGGCGGTCCGATGGAACGGTCGTCGTCGCCGCGAGCGAGACGACAGGGGTTGCTTCGAGCAGGTACACCGGTGATTCTGTCAGCGTCGCGCCGTCTGCGAACAGCGTCGTATTGCCGGTGACGACGGCGCTCGTTCCGAGTGCGGTCTCGAACGTCTGGGCGTTGCTCGCCTCGACGACCGTCTGCGTCTGCGGTGGCGTCGCGTATGCGACGCCGACAGGCCCGAGGAGAACGAGACCGACGACGACGAGAACGATAGCGGCGGACGTGCCCTTCGTTGCGAGGAACCATCGGACTCGCGGCGGGAGCACCGACATCGCTACCGCACCTCGGTCGTGGGTGTCTCGGAGTAATTCATAGATAACAGAGTGTCTCGTTGGATGATAAACAGGAAATCACTCGGATGTTACCGAGCGCGTTACCCCGAGGTAACGGTCCCGAGACGCGGCCGAGCTAACGTGTCGAGAGAGTGGGGCTAACGCGTCGTGAAGTGCGAGTTCACTCCTCGTAGAGTGCTCGAACGTCCGCGTCGGAGAGTCGCCGGTCGTAGAGCCGAAGGTCGTCGATGTGGCCATCCCAGCGGTCGTTTTTCGAGCCTTGCCCGACGAGAATCCGGTCAGAACCGGTCGTCACACCGGTCGGGTAGTTCCCGAACGCGGGCGTTCCGCCGTCGTAGCCGAGAAAGAGCGCGGAAACCGGCTCGCCGTCTGCGTACAGTCGGAGCGGTTCGCCGCTTTCCCACGTCAACACGAGGTGTTGCCAGTCGGTCGTCTGGAGGAACCGTTCGCTTTCGAACTGGAGGACTGCGCCGCCGACGCGGACGCTCGCTTTGACGATGTTCCGCGGATAGAACACGCCGTTCGACCCCGCGAATGCACCGTCTCGGTCGTATCGCAGTCCGAGCACGTCGTCCCGCCCGTCGGGTCGCGCACCGAAGACGATGCCGCCGTCGTAGGAGGTCCGGTCGGATTTGACCCACACCGAGAGGGTGAACGCGTCGAGACCGTTGAGCGCGCCGTCTCGACGTTCGAGGTAGCCGTTGCCGCGGAGTTCGACCGCGGAGCCGATTCGGCCGCTGGACACGCGGACGTTTCCGGAGGCAGTCAGGTCGCGGCCGCCGATGACGTCCGGCGAGCGACCGCGCGAAATCGTGTCGAACGGCCAGCGAGCGATGAGACCGTCGATTCCGGTTCGTTCGACGGGGACCGACCGCGAGAGCCGTGCAGTCGTTCCATCGACGGTCGCCTCGACGACGAACGAGAGGACGCCGCCGACAGCGGGACTCGATTGTTCGACGGTGGCGTCAACGACGACCCGTTCGCCGCTCGTCAGCATCGTCGAAACCGACGGACCGGTTTCCGTGTCTGTCGTGAGGGACACGCCAGGGGTCGAAACCGAGACGGTCGCCGTAATCGTCCGGCCGAAACGGTTTCGAACCGACACCAATTCCGACCGACGGCCGGGCGACAGCTTCTCTACGGCGTCGATTTCGAGCAGTCCGTCGTCGTCGGTTGCGATGGGGAGACTGGAGCCGCGTGAGATGGCGGCCGTCGTGTACGCGTCCGAGCCATTCGGCCCGGCGAGTCCAACCCCGAGCAGTCCCGCGCCGGCGGCGAGGAACGCACGTCGGGAGAGACCTGAGTCGCCGCGACGAGCGGAGTTACGGTGTGTTCGTCGGGAACTCATTGGAGCCACCGTTCGAGTATCCGGTTACCGGTCGTCCGCGGCAGTCGGAGCGGTAGCGAGCTATCGAACAACAACCAGTAGGCGACGGCGAAGGGCGCAAGCCCCGCACCGACCGAGACGACCGCCGCGACGACGGGGTGTACTCGGTGGAGCGTCACGAGCATCGATTCCGGAAGCGTCGCCGGGTAGGGGTACACGGCGAGGGACACCGCGACGGTCCCCGGCGCGTCCGGGGTCCGGACTGCGAACGGGACCTCGTAGGTCTGCCCCGTTACCACCGGTACCGTCGCCCCGATGACCGGCACGCGAACTGTCTGCCGCGATGTTTCGACCACGAACGGGTTCAGCGCCGAGGCGGGAACGGTCGCGTCTTCGACGCCGACGACGCGCCCGCCCTCGCTCTCGACGATGAGCGTTGCAATCGGGGATTGGACGACCGAGACCGAGAGGTCGGAAACGACATCGCTGGCGACCGGAAGCGAGTTTCCGACGCCCGTCTCGGTGACGACGGACGAGACGTCGTACGTGACCGCGCCAGTGGCGACGAACACGGCCGCGACGACGAACGTCGTCAGCATGACGGGCCACACGACCTGGCCGGAGCGAAGCACGTCCCGGCGCGGACGGTCACGGCGGGTCAGTACCTCCCACGAGAGCGCGACGGCGGCGAGTCCGCCGAGCAGGACGAGCAGGTACGACTGGACGAAGCCCGCGGCGAAACCGAGACCGGGGATGACGAGCGGCCGTCCTCGGGGTTCGAAGACGACGCCGACGATATCGGCATCGGTGACGAGCGGTTGGCCGACGGCCTGGTCGGTCGAGGGGTTTGCGTCCCCGCGGGTGACGTAGCCATCGGATTCGACAGCGACGACGCGGTGGGTGACGAGCGTGCCCGATTGGGGGGTTCGGTAGGTGATGATGTCACCGACGACGACGTCGGTCGCGGAGACGAGAATGAAGCCGTCGTCAACGGTGAGCGTCGGTTCCATGCTGTCGGAGTAGACGTATCCAAAACTAACTGGCCCCAATGCAGGGAGCGCGACGACGACGAGTGCCGCGATGGCGAACGCAGGGAGGAGTTTCCGGAGCATGAGTGTATGGGTTGTGAGTATGAAAATACGGTTACAATCGGTGCGCGAGTGACTTCAGCGGTGATTTACGCGGCATTGTCGTCAACGGTGAACGACAGGGTGCCGGATAGGTCGTCACCGCTCCCGAGCACCTCTGAGACGCCGTGTCCGGTGTCAACCGTAACGACCACGTAGAACGTCTCACCAGCGCCGGCGCTGAAGGACTGCGCGTCGGTCTCCTCGGAGAGGGTTGCGACCGCGTCGCCGTCGGCGTCGAAGACGACAAACTCGACGTTATCGTCGTCGTTCGAGTCGGTCTGGGTGGCGACGTACTGGACGGAGACGTCGTGTGCTTCGCCGTCGTTGTTGGTCACCGTGAAGGCGTGCTCGTCTTTCGAGTCATTCGCGTCGCCGAGGACGAACTCGGCGTCAACGTTCGCACCGGTTGCGGTTCCCTGCGCGAAGTCGATTGCGAGTTGTTCGTCGTTGTAGTAGACGAGTGGGCCGGAGGTGCCGTCGGTGAGCGCGAGCAGACCGTTCTGGTCGGCCACGACGTCGATGTTCGCGGAGCGGTCCACGCTCGCCGCGGTGAATGCACTCGTGCTGAGCGATGCGGCGGTGATGACGAGAATCAACGCAACGGTTACCGTTGTGAATAGCCGGGACATTACAATATTCAGGAAGTCCTGACAGTATATGAACAACGAGTAACCACGAGGTCGAACTGCTGGTTACCTCACTGTAACCTCGGGTCGAAACGAGCGGGAAAACGAGACGACGGCGCTACTGTCCCGGCTTGCTAATTCGCTGTGCCGACGAGAACCGGGATAGCGAACTCGGATAAACCTGCCGTGACTGCAATATTGCCCGTGAAGACGAGGTCCCACCACGGCGCCCCGATGCCTTCAAAGCCGATGCCGACGGCGGGTGGTGCGCCGCTTTGTGCTCTGTGGTGCGCCGACTGGCCGTCGCTCCGCTCCGCCTCCCGCGGGATACTTATGCGCCGTCCTCCGTCTCGACTGAGCGACCGACCGTCGAACCGGCCTCGTTGCCAGCGATAGTATTGTCAGACTGCGCGTCAGAGACCGCTTCATCCTCCGGTGTGTGTTCACTCGGCGGCCCTCCAACCGAGTCGTCGTGTTTCGCCCACGCGAACCGGCCGGTTCGGTATAGAATGTAGCTAAACACGGCGAATGCGGCGAGTTCGATGACGTAGAGTTCGACGAGTTCGAACGCCGTGAGCTGGCCGATAAGCTCGGTTTGTGTCAGGCTCAACACCGCGAACGCGACGACGAGCGTGAGCGCTGGCATCGTGACGAGAACGAGTGCGAAGAGCAGTGCCCATCGCCGGTCGCCGTCGGCCGACTGTCGGCTCATCGACTCACCTCGGTGGGCCGCACGGTCGACCGTGACTGTACTGTTCAGATGGACCGTAGCTTGCGTCCATGTCTACCCATATTCCCACAGAAGCATAAAGAACCGCATTATCTTACCAATATGGTCAAATAACTCTGGTAGGATACCAATATGTGATTATTTTGGTCGAGTTCGTCCGTCAGCGGGATGCAGTACGTCCCGGAGTGCTGGCTGGAGCCGATTTAGCCGCGGGGGTCTCGACGATGCGCAGGGGTAGCTCTCGCAACGGCGGCGACAGCGCTCGTCCGAACGCTGTTGACGACTCTCGCGTCGTTTAGCGTCTACAGCTCGGTCTCGCAGTCGTCTGGCTCGTCTTCCGCGCCCTCGACGTCGCGGTCACCGAAGCCGCGGTCGGCGCGGGCGTGACGACCGCGCTGTCCCTCATCGTCGTGAGTCGGACCGTCGGCTTCGGCTCAGCGATCGAATTCGAGACGAACGGCGACCGGACAGGGGGTGCGACACGTTCCAGTTCTCATGCACACTCGGACAACTAGAATAATTTAGATAGTGCTGATAACTCAGCCATTTCAAGTAATCCAAATAATCTAACGAACCCAGTCAATTCAACGTACGCAGATGGTACGGACGCTGTAGCCGACACGAACGTCGTACCCAACACGGACGACGTAGCCGATGCCGACCACGTGGACTCCCGAACGAGGGGGCAACGACGGAGTTCTACCTCGCCGATTCGGCCGCTCACGGCATCAAAAACGTCGTCTCCGTTCTCGCTGTCCTTCGTGGCGGAGACAACGCCGGGTGTGAATAGCCGTGAGCCGGTCCGTACCGCACGTCCCCGCCGACAGCCCGGCCGTGACGGCGACGGTCCACCTGCTCGCACCATTCGTGTTGACGTTCGTGCTGTTCACGCTCTTTCACGGAACGTCATCGGTCGGCGGTGGGTTCCAAGGCGGCGTCGTCACGGCCGTTTCGGCTGTCGGTCCGAATCGGATTCAGACTGGTTCAGTGCGACGCGACCGAGTTCAACCCGTCTGGATTCCGGCTTCTCGAATCTAACGACGAAGACGGAGCCACGAGGCGCGTTGTCTTCGACCCACACGTCGCCGCCGTAACCGCTGACGATCGTATCGACGAGATAGAGGCCGAGCCCCGTCCCCGGACTTTCGAAACCCTTCTCTCCGCGTCCGAACACTTCGTGTTTACGGTCGTCGGGGATTCCAGGACCGTTGTCCGCGATTTTGACGAGTACGTCGTCCTGACGCGATTCGACTGAGATACGCACGGTCGGTTCGGGAGTGTCGTTGTGGCGAATTGCGTTGGTGAGCAGGTTCCGGAAGACGGTTCCGAGCATGTCGTCGGCGAGAACCGTCGCGTCGGGTCGCTCGTCTGGAAGTTTGACAGTCGCATTCGGGTTCCCATCGCGCACCTCAGTCGCTTCGTCCCAGAGTACCCCATCGATCGACGTTGCCCGCGAGGTCTCTTCGTCTTCGAGCATCGTCTTCATCAGATTTCGAACCGTCTCCGTCAGTTCGGCCGTGTGCTCGCTGTTCCGAATAATCGTCTCCAGTCGCGTACGCGCTCGCTCGTCGTCTACCATCTCCTCGACGAGGCGCGCGTTGCCGAGGACGACGGCCGTATCGTTTCGAATGTCGTGTCGAACAATTTGATTGAGCAGTCTGAGTTTCTCGTTTTGGTCGAGGACCACCTGTTTTTGTCGGTGGAGTTCCGTGACGTCTCGAAGGACGATGACCCAGCCGACGACCTGATTTTGCCGGACGAGCCGTTGAGACCGCACGCTGAGGAACATCGGCACGTCGTCGTTGTCCACGCGGACGCTGTCGTTGTGCGGCGTCCTCGGGTCGAGCATCGGGGAGACGTCCGTCACGAAGTCGCCAACTTCCGAACCGAACCGGTCGAGAAAGTCGGCTCCTCGGTCGTTGACGTGGACGATTCGCTCGTTGGGACCGAGAACGAGGACGCTGTCGGGTGACGCCTCCATCGCGGTGGTGTACGCGAGCGGTGGCAGTTCGAGGAACCGGTATCTGAAGATTGCGATGCCGATAGCTAACGCCGTGACTGCCGCGGACGTCGGCACGAGATTGACGCCCTCGGGGTTGAACGGCGGCACGCCGAGCGACGAACAGAACGCGAACACGAACGGTGCCGCGATACCGATGCTGACCAACACGGCCTGCTGGATGTACGACCGGCCCAGTCGGAACGCCTCGTAGAGGATAATTCCAACCGCCGCGATGGAGAGAATCGCGTTGTAGAGGAGTTGTAGCACGACATGTGCCGGGCCGACAGTGACCCGGAGGATGACCAACCCGTCCGCAGTGGTGACGACGTTCGTAGATTGAATCGTGAGGCCGCCCGGATTCGTGAATAACAGGACTAAGAAGACGAACGGCAGGCTCAGAAGAACTGCGAGCAGTCGCGGCCGTATCTTACGAACGCGGTCCGTGTGCACGAGAACGAAGAGAAACACGAGCGGACCGAGCGGTGCGACGCCGAGATACAACGCCCGGTAGAACGCGAGCTTCACCGCCGGGTCTGTGTGGAGGAGTTTGAGCGCCGAAAACCCCGTCCAGAGTACGAGTCCGATGTCCACCGCGAAAAATGCCGAGAGAACTGGTGACCGACCGTTGGTTCGGATGTGGTGGAGACTGTAGACACCCAACAGTATCGAGACGACCATCGCAAAGAGCGTCGGGAGCGCTAAAGCCGTGTATTGCCAACTCATATATCAGACGTCCTAATAGACGGGAGCGAAGGCATGAATGGGTGTTTTGAGCGGATTCTGATGCATAAAAATACCTGTTCAGCACGCAGTCGTCCCCGAACTCCTGCGGAGAAAGTACCTCAATCATACTCCCGACTGACAAATATTGCCGGGGAGAGTATTCGAACCGCCACCACACACTAGGAGTCCGGACTTCGGCTAGAGCTAACTCTACCGTCGTTGTGTGACCTTATCTCGGGCCATCATCACGTCGTGGATTTCCTATCAGTTGTCCGTCGCCCACTCATTTGCGTCCGGTTGTGAGTGAGATTGTGGTCGATTGTCGTTCTCACACTGAGTATCGTCCGTAGAATCCGACTCACTCCGGACTACGCTGGTTTTGTGTCCGTGTTTTCTGGAAGTATGAGACAAAAGATTCACAATTTGATATTTTTAATTAGCTCGTTGTCCGAGACAGACAATGAGGATTAGCGAATTTGGGCTCGGATAAGAGACTGAACGAATATATTGTATAACGCTATATTAAATACTTCTCGCAGAGGACTCAGAGTTTCGGAGAATGGGCAGTTTTGGCGTTACCTCTCCGCCATATTCGGCAAGATTACGGGAAGAGTGGGCTAGAAATCTTGTCTGAGTTAGTTAATTATTCGTGATCGTCAGAAATAGACCGAAAAATCCCGCCCAGAGATAGTGCCACCGCTCACGAGGGGCAAGCCGGAGTGCCCATTCACTTAGTCCGTCGAGCGCTTGATGCGGCCGTGCGAGCGCTTAACCAACAAAAGACGGTTACACACTGTCTCTGTTTCAGGAAGGTTCCTCTGAGAGAAAAGAATGAGATTGTCACGAATCTCGTACCGTATTCAGCACGACCAACGAACGACCAGTGACTGGAGATTCGAACGGAGTCGAACACCACTATCATTCCGAGATATTCCACCCCACGAAACCAGAGCCACGAATACGACGGTTCGTTGTGTGTTTACGAGAGATGGTCGAGCAGTGCGTCGGTCACCGCTTCACGCTCGTGGTGCACCCAATGCGAAGTGTCGGGGAACATTCGTAGCTGACTATCGTCGCAGTAGTCAGCGCTCTGTTCTGCCATCGAGGGAACGAGCGCGATGTCGTCTTCGCCCCAACAGATGAGGGTCGGTTGAGAAACGGTGTCGCGCGGTGGGTTTTCCGACCGTCGGAATCCACGATACCAGTTTACCCTCGGACCGACGCCGGTGTGACGCCAGGCCGCCAGGTAACGACGGATGGTTTCGTCGTCGAACGTTCCGGGGTTCGACGTCACTTCGAGCGAAGCGACCATGTTATCCATCCCATTTCGGCTCAACAGCCATTCGGGAAGTTTCGGCACCTGATAGAACCAGACGTACCAGCTCCGGACAATCTGTTGAAGACTGGACCGCACGGTCTGTCGGTACACAGTCGGATGGGGAACGTTACAGATACTGAGCCGATCGACGATAGACGGGTAACGGAGCGCCACGTGCCACGCGACGAAACCGCCGAAGTCGTGTCCGACAACGTGCGCCGAATCCCGTCCTTCACCGTGTATCAATGCGCGTACGTCGTCGGCTAACCTTGACGCCCGATAGGAGTCGATGCCTTCGGGAGCATCGCTCAGGTTGCAACCCCGCTGGTCAGGGACGATTACGCGGAAGCCGGCTTCGACGAGCGGAAGTATCTGTGCGCGCCACCCGTACCAAAAATCGGGATGCCCGTGTAGTAAAACGACGAGTGGAGCGTCGGGGTTACCCGCGGTCACGACGTGTAACGTGACGCCGTTGACGTCGCGGTAGGACGACTCAAGCCGCTGGTCGGCAAGTAGCGATGCATCAGTTTTCGGGGCAGTCGTTGTCTCTGTCATCGGTATCGGACTGACTCGGTAACCGGGTTCAGCAGTTGTATCGCGTACATGGAACGGAAGCGTGAGTGAGTGAGAATAACCGCCGCAACTGGATGTGGATACTGCCGCAGGTGTGGGGTCGTTTTTAACTCACACGACCCGGAGGGGAGACTACGTCGGTAAAGAGTCATCCTGCGTGTATTTGAAAGCGACCGCGTCAGCGGACGATTTCGCTGAACACACGCCGTTCGATCTTTCGAAGATGTTCGCTTACAGTCGTTGGAGTAATTCCGAATATCTCGGCGACGTCTTCGAGTGCCGCTTGGCGAGGAACGTCGTAATACCCCAACTCAACTGCCGCCTCTAGCACTTCTTCTTGCCGAGCGGTGAGCATTCTCCCGAACGATGATTCGTCCGGCTCGAAGTCACCCATCTCGAGAAGCTCGAACGAAACCGAATCCACTTCGACAATCTCGTCGAACAGTGTTTCGAACGCTTCGTCGGTCCCTAAGCACGTTATCTTCAGTTCTCCGTCAGACGTGAAGTGAATCGGTGTCTCAAGTATCAGGTGAGACTCTCGTTGTAGTTTCAGTGTTCGGCGAGGGACTTCCGTCGGTTCAAATTGACTCACGGCCATCCAGCGGTCGTCACCGGAGACGAGATAGTCGATGACGTGCGGAGAATCGTCCATAATCTCGTTATAGCGCTTTTGACTGCCGCTTGCCTCGGCGAACAGCAACACGGTATCATCAGAGAGCAGTTCGACGTGATGGATGGCTCTCCGTTCGATAGACGGTTCAGCTGTCAACTGTCCCCCGAGCGGATGGAATGCACCAGACCCGCTTGGTTTGGCCAGAACCGTGAGGTATCGCATATAACGGCTTGGGTTGCGTTGGTTTAAATCATCGCGGGTGACCGACATCATCGGTTGCTGAAGTCTGAAAGCAAGCAAGGGTTCCGGCTAGCCAAACCGTTATTCATCGCAATCGCAGAAGCCGGGTATGAAACTCTCCATCGTTGACTTGTCTCCGGTGCCCAACGGCGGAACCGCAACGGAAGCCTACGAGAATACGGTCGAGGCCGCAACGCAAGCCGAGAAACTCGGGTACACACGGTTCTGGGTGGCGGAACACCACGGGATGGCGAATACCATCGCGGGGACGACACCCGAGGTGTTGCTCGGTCGCCTCGCCGGTGAAACGGATTCGATTCGACTCGGGTCGGGTGCGGTGCTTCTCAACCACTACAGTCCGTTCAAAGTCGCGGAGGCGTTTGGCACGCTGGATGGGCTCGCACCGGGGCGTATCGACGCTGGACTTGGCCGAGCAAACGGCTCGCCGGCGGCAGACCGAGCACTCGGCACGGAGCGACACGTCCAGAACCCCGACGAAGACCACACGGAAAAGATCGAAGCCGTCGTCAACCACCTCTACGACGACTACCCCGAGTCGCATCCGTACGACGGCCTCTCGATTCCCCGGTCGGGCCGTCAACTACCGACGCCGTGGGTTCTCGGGTCAAGTCCGTCGAGTGCGGCGATTGCAGGCGAACTCGGGTTACGGTACTGTTTCGCGGCATTCATCCGCCCGCAGTTCGCTACTCACGCCTTCGAGGAATACCGCGAGCGATTCCAAGCCTCGCAGTTGGCCGGAAGCGTCGAAGAACCAGAAGGGATCGTCGCGGTGAACGCGGTCTGTGCCGAAACCGACAAAAAAGCGGCCCGACTGCGAGCGGTGGCAGAAGCGTCGTACAAACGGATGCAACGCGGACGCGTCGGAACGAAACCATCTGTAGAGGCGGCCATCGACGAACTCGGCGGTGTCCCCGAACCGACGCCCGCCACGCTCGACGACGACGAGTGGCCGCGGGCACTGTCAGGAAGCCCGGATACGCTTGCAAGTCTCTTCGAACAACTCGCCGACCGCGTCGGCGTGAACGAGGTGATGGTCCAGCATATCGTGCCAACCCACGACGACGGTCTCCGGTCGCACGAGCTACTAGCCGACGGTATCGGTCTTACATCCCGATAGGCTCTCGTCTCGGTTCTATGTTCGATGTTTGAGGGGAGTCACGTTGGTTTTGAAATTTCAGCACGTGACGTCCGACCTACGGACCGACTCACATCCGGAATCAGCGATAATCGCCGATACAGATGTCGTTTTAGTTAGTAGTGTGATTTCGATTATGAAGGTGCTGTTCCAGGTCCGTGATGACAGCTTCTTCGGTGGCGATTCCTCGACGCGAAAATCGGACGTCAATGTTAGGGAGGCGTCGGTGGAGAACGACCGAGTCACCAGTCACGCTGAAGCCCTCAAATTGCGACCACGGTATGATTCGACGAGAGGCAAGCCACTTTGACTCGTTACGCAGTTCGAGACCCGCCGGTGTGACACGATAGGTGCGTTCGGACACGAAAGCGGACACTCCGACTACAGATACGAATCCAATAGCCGACGTAATCACACCCCAAGAACCCAGCTGCCAGATACTCAGTCCGATGAGAACGACGACAGTGATGAGCGTGCTGACCACGAGCTTGAATCGGTCTCGACGCGACCACCCAGCAGTCCACTCACTACTGACGGTCCCGTTGTCAATCGTGGCGTCCACCAGCCGCCTGCGAGCCATGTAGACGAGAACACCACCCAGACACGAAGCCGCCATTCCCAACACAAACCCAGCAGTTCCGATGAGATGAGCAGTCGTCTCGGCTTGGAGAGTCGAAATAGAAAAGCCGAGATAGAGAACCACATCGATAAAATACGCAAATATCGGGAGGACACCAATCGCGGGGATAAGAATCGCCAGCCACGTTGAATTAAACCACGCTACGATTCCCCCATGACCCGTAACCCACCACGCAACGACGGCCGTAAGGAGTCCTCCAGTTGCTCCGAGGAGACCGAGAGCAAGTTGGTCGCTTCCCAACGAGAACCACTGTATTCCGACGAGTAGGAGCGCTGGCGAGACCAACGTCGCGGTGTAAAGGCCAGCCACGACTCCGAAGCGAGTATCTAATCGGCGTGGTGTCTGAAGAGTTGCTCCACCGGGGTGCACGTTCATATGTCTATCTACGGGTTTAGATATAATATAATATAATATAATATAATATGATATGATATGATATGATATTAACTGTAGTGTGCTCTCGGAGAAAACAGATATAGATGGATGATTCTGCTGTCGGCGGGCAACGAACACCCCGCCTCGGGAGTTACACGGGATTGTCCACCTCCCACTCCTCCAACGAGTACTCGTGAACACACAGCGCTGAGCGTCACACTCGCGGACCAGTATGATAACTCACCACATGCGGTGCGGACGTGGTAATGGCACCCGAAAAACAGTCGTTCTGAGACAGACGAGTGGGGTCTATCCTATACATTCACCCTTCTGACAACAATTAATGTCAACTGTGTTGATTTTTGAAGTGGTGGGCCTCGCGTAGAGTGGTTGGACGGCATCGAGGAGGAGGCGGAACGGGCCTCACAGAAAGAGAGATATCGAGAATGAATCCGAACACAAACGAACCAGAAGAGATCCGAGGCGAACCAGAACTCGTCATGGTCGCCAAGCCCGACGTCAAGTTACGGGCTCGACCGGAGGGGTTGACATCGGCCGCAAACGCCGATATTAGCCCGTTATCCGACGTCCTCGACGAGGAAGGTGCGACTATCGAACCGCTCTTTGGAGCGACCGAAGAGCGGTTGCGTGCCGACGTCGAATCCGTCGCGTCCCAGTCGGACACGGACGTACCGGACCTGTCGTTGTATTACGCCGTTCACACGGATGCAGAACGAATGGAGTCGATGGCCGAGCGGTTGAACGAACTCGATGCGGTCGAATCCGCCTACGTGAAACCACCGGCCGAACCAGCGGACGCGGTCGGAGAAATCGAAGTCGGCGAACTCAACGCGATGACGCCGACAGACGACGCGCCGCCCGTGAATACGCCAAACTTCGTATCCCGGCAGGGATTCCTCGACGCCGCTCCAGAAGGCGTTGACGCCCACTACGCGTGGAATTTTGCTGGCGGTAGGGGCGACGGCGTCGAGGTAATCGACTTAGAGTGGGGATGGAATTTCAGTCACGAAGACCATCAACACAACCAAGGCGGCGTCGTTGGCGGCACCAACTCGTCCAACGACAACCACGGAACTGCCGTCATCGGGGAAATCGGCGGTGACGAAAACGACTACGGAGTCACCGGCATCGCGGCCGACGCGAATATCAGTGCCGTCGCCTTCTCGATGCCCACAGCACGGGCGATTCGATTGGCGGCGGACCGGTTGGCTCGTGGCGACATCATGTTGCTGGAGATTCATCGACCGGGACCGCGCAACGACTTCGAGAGTCGTGCGGACCAAGACGGCTATATCGCCATCGAATGGTGGCCTGACGACTGGGCGGCCATCCGATATGCCGTCGCAAAAGGCGTCCTCGTCGTCGAAGCCGCAGGGAACGGCGACGAGAATCTCGACGATTCGATTTACGACACCAAACCGTCGTGGTTCCCCGCTGACTGGGAGAATCCGTTCCGGCGAGGAGACCGAGATTCGGGTGCAATTGTCGTCGGAGCGGGCGCGCCGCCGCCGGGAACGCACGGGAGCAACTGGGGACCAGACCGGTCGCGCCTCGGCTTCTCGAACTACGGGCGCATCATCGACGCCCAAGGGTGGGGTCGAGAGGTGACCACCACGGGATACGGCGACCTCCAAGGCGGTTCGGACAAACGCGAGTGGTACACCGACAGGTTCAGCGGAACGTCGAGTGCATCACCCATCGTCGTCGGTGCCCTCGCCTGTGTCCAAGGAATCCTTCGACGGGACAGACAGCCCCAGCTGAGTCCACTGCGAGCGCGGGAACTGCTCCGTTCGACGGGGTCGCCCCAACAGGACGCTCCCGGACGACCGAGCTCTCAGCGTATCGGGAACCGACCGAACCTCCGGGAACTGGTACCACGCGCGCGAGAGACGCAAAGTTGGACCGGTGTCCAGTTCCGTGGGACTATCCCCGCAAACAGCACGCGTCGCTGGTTCACGTGGGGCTGGCCAGCACAGTGGCACGTCCTGTGGAGTGTCGTTCCGACGACACCCGGCAGTGGCGGTCCACAACTCAGCTGGAACGTCGAGGTCGAACGAGCCACCCACGAGAATATCACGTACTGGATTAGCATCACGAACAAGACGGGGTCGACGATCGAGGCGGAAGCCCGCTACGCCGTCCTTGGAGAGTCGTAACGGATGAACGAGTGCACGAACGCGAGCAGTGACGCCGAGCAGAGAGACACGGAGACACAACCATGACAACAGGAGTTCAATTCCGCGGCACCGTCCCGGCAAACAGCAGTCGGCGCTGGTTCACGTGGGGCTGGCCCGAAGACTGGCACGTCACGTGGTACGTCGTGCCGACCACACCAGAACAGGGCGGCCCGCAGATCGACTGGGACGTAGAAGTAGAACGCGCATCGAGTGACGACGTCACGTACTGGCTCTCGATTCAAAACACCACCAACGAGAGCGTCCAAGTCGAAGCCAGATACGCGGTGTTGAACTAGGTGAATAGAGATGCGAATCATAATCGAAGTTGACGACGAAGACCGAAAAGCGACGACAGCTGAGGTTCACGAATCGGCCGGCGTGACGACACGCGAAGGCGCGGGCAACACGAACAGAGGCGGCCCGGCACCCTCAGCAGGCACATCGAGCCAACGGTCAGCACCGGGAGAACCACAACGGCAGTCAGACCAAGCCATCGATGGAGGAGGTGCTCCCCAGTCGCTTACGGCATCGCCAGCCAAAGACAGGAGCGGCACCGTCACGCGCCAAGCGACCGAGGCCGGTGCGGCACCGGTCTCGAAGTCGGAGTCAACGAGAGACCCCTCGATAAACGGTGGGCCGTCTACTCGGGGTGAAAGCCACCCACGAGCGTCAGAACAGCCACCAAAGACGGTGAGTAGTGCCGGCTCTCCACCGATTTCGACACACCGGTCGGAGACCGTTTCCGGGGCTGAGATGGACTACGAAGCCATCGTCTCGGGAACCGTCGAAGAAGTCAAAGACCGCGTCAAGCAGGGACACCTCGACATAACGAGGCTCATCGAAGCCGAGCGGGCCGGAAGCGACCGGAACACGCTCATCGAGTGGTTAGAAGGGCGGCAATCGTAGCTGTCGAGCACGGTTACAACCAAGTACTACGTTATTTCGACACGAGTTCACGTGTAGTCCGCTAGGGGCGATCGGACAGTCTACGGAACGTTGGACACCAGCGGAACGCGGTTAACAGACAGAAGCGAATCGAGGCAGGAACGTTCGACGCAAGTGCCTGCGAAAATACTGTAAACGAACGTTCAATTTCCGACGTCAATCACAACATCTATCCTAAAACTGTTCAGTTGTCCCTCCATGGACCGAGCCGTACTTCTACTCTGTTTCCTCGTTTTATTCGCTGGCTGTGTGGGACAAGGGTCTCCATCGACTCCCAATTCGACCGCCGCCGCGACGCCGGAATCCGTCACGACACAGGCACCGACACCGACTATGACACCGACACCGACACCGCCCGAAAACCCATTCGGGACCGAACAGATTCGTGTCGGCTACGCCGTGGCCGAGGACGCCAAGAACCGGTCGTACGAACGGGCGGTCGTGGGCGCACTCGATTTCTGGAACAATCGGACAGCGGGTTCGTACGATGCGAACTACACGTTCGTCAGCGACCCCGACGAGGCACAGATTCTGATTCGGTTCGTCGATACCATCACCTACTGTAACGGCTACGACAATTTGACGGTCGGGTGCGCACCGATTCTCACGAAATCTGACACGGCCGTGTCGCCGGAGACCGTCACTATCGAAGACGACTACGCGGTTTCGAGTACTCGGGAGATTATCATCCACGAATTAGGACACACCCGAGGGCTCGACCACGAGAATCACTCCGAAATCCCGGCCATGAACGCGACAGTTGATACGTTACTCATCCCGGAGCAGGACCTCGAAAACCGGTCGTACGGGTGGAATACGACCGACTTCCGTGTCTACTTCGATACGGCTGGCTCAGTTTCCAGCACGGAGGAGTCTGACTACCGCCGGGAAATTCGGGAGGGCTGGAAGTACTGGAGCACCGAAACCGACCACCTCGAAGCACAACCCGCTTTCAGATTCGTCGATAGCAAACAGGAGGCGAACATCGTCGTCAAAATCGACGGTCACGAAGGGGTTCGCTGGGAGTCGTGGGCGCTCAACACAGACAGCGACGACAGTCTCGAAGTGTACGAAAACGTCACTCTCTACGTCGGCGAACGCAACCCGGAGTACATAGACTATAACACCGCCCTCGCTTTGGGATACCTTCTTTTAAACCCGGAGAACGAGACGCAACTCCCGGAGCCATTCGACGGTGACGACGAATTCGGGAAGGCGGAACGCTGGTCGGACTAACCCACTGTTTCGTCGCACTAATTCCAAATATGGTGCACGACTGTTGGGCGGTTAACTCGGACTCGCGCGGGGAAGAACTCACGGCGTTCCTCCAGAATATCACGCTTTTCGGTGCCGCAATCGCGTTCTTCAAGCAGGCTGGCAAGGACTCCTAAACGGTTTTTCGACTTCGCTTCGGCTCGTTCCGGTTTCGAGAACCGACAGGGAAAGCGGCCAAAAGGGGTATCTGTAGTATTTGACGACGGCGATGAACAGCGTGACAGTGGCGAACGAGAGGAGAAGCGTAATTACGGGAGTCAAGAACCCCAGAAGCTATCTAACAGATCGCCCACAGGACAAGCGCAGCGAACAACAGACCGAGAACTGGGAGTGGTTCGTCAAGGTCGTCGATGAGAGAACGCACAAGTCGTTCTACGTATTTATTCATCACTACCGATATTTTCTCCCGGAGAGTAAAATTCCAGCGAACGTGTAGATGCGCCTACCTAACGGGTGTTCTAAAGCCAGCGTGTCGAACTCGTAGGATACCGACAACGCCGGAAAATGCCAGCCGGGTGTGACTGGCGTTAGCTTCGAATTGCTTCGACAGGTCGCTTGTTAGCCGCTTTCCACGCCGGGTAGATTCCGCTGAGCACGCTTGCGAACGCGCCGAAACAGAACCCGACGATGAGATAGCGAGCACTCGCCCACCGGAAGACGAGAAGCGGGTCGCTGTAAAGCGTATCGTACAGGAGCGCGCCGATTCCCGCCGAGAGGACTGCACCGACTGCCCCGCCGATGACACCCAACAGCGTCGCTTCCGCGAGAATCATCCGGAGGACGTCCTTGCGTCGGACGCCGACCGCTCGGAGTACACCAATCTCGCTCCGGCGCTCGATGGTGCTCATCAGCATGACGTTGAGAATGCTGACGCCGGCGACGACGAGCGATATCGAACCGATGCCGAGGAGGACTAAGTTCAGCGTGCTGAAAAGCGAGCCAACTCGCTGGTTGAGTCCCCCGTACGACGAGGTTCGGACGACCTCCCCTTCGGTGTTGAAGTGGTCTTTCGTCGCGTTAGCGAGGTACTGGGCGGCGTCGCCGTCTTCGGCGATAATCATCACCGACGAGTAACCCTGTTTCGAGAGCGCCGGCGGCGAGACGACGACGCGACTGTCGCGGTAGCCGATACCGCCGTCCGAGATAATCGCGCGCACTTTGTACGACTGGTCGCCGACGATTATCAGGTCACCAATCGTGACGTTCAGATACGCCGCCGTTTCGTTGTTGATCAGGACGCCAGTCCGAAACGGCTGTGGTATCGTTCCTTTGTGCGCGCTGTACAACTCGCGTGGCTTCGTCACCTGATCGACGCTCGCATACGACTCTCCAGTGTGTGACGAAATCGTAACTCGGCCCTGCTTGACGGGTATCACCGTCGCGTTCGAGGCGACGCCTCTGATAGATTGGACCTGTGATTCCGTCAGATACCGCTGTTCGGCGTCTTCACCGGGCATGACCGTCGCTTGATTCGTGATATCGCTGAACTGCTGGGCGGTACCGTAGCGGAGTGCGGACCCGGTGATTCCGAGTCCGGCGATGGCGATAACGCCGATGACGATGCCGAGCGCCGCCAGTATCGTTCGAAGCCTGTTTCGCCATAGGTTTCGCCAAGCCATGACGAGACTCGGTAGTCTGCGACTGGCATCCATTCAGATCACCGTCTCACTCCATCGACTAGTTCGACCGTCCGGTCGGCGTAGTCGGTCAGTTGCGTATCGTGTGTGACTGCCGCGATTGCGACGTTCTCCTCGTTTTTGATCCGCGTCAACTCGTCGAGAATCGTCGCACCGGTATCTTGGTCGAGGTTTCCTGTCGGCTCGTCGGCGAGGATGATATGCGGTTCGTTGACGAGCGCGCGAGCGATGGCCACGCGCTGTTTCTGGCCGCCAGAGAGCTGATTCGGCTTGTGCGTGAGTCGGTCACCGAGACCGACGCGACGAAGGAGGTCTTCGGCGCGGTCTTTCCGGTCAACGGTCGAATCCCACATCGAAGGCACTTGGACGTTTTCGACCGCGGTGAAGATGGGCAAGAGGTGATACGCTTGGAAGACGAACCCGATGCTCTCGCGGCGATGTTCGGTGAGTCCGTCGGTCCCGAGGTCCGTCACGTCCCGTCCGTCAAGGGTAACCGTCCCCTCGGTGGGCGTGTCGAGCAGGCCGATGACGTTCAATAGCGTGCTCTTTCCGGACCCCGAAGGGCCGACGATAGCGACCATCTCCCCGCGGTTGACGGTGAAATCGACATCGTCCAAGGCGGCGATTTCCTCGTCACCGTTGGTGTAGCGTTTCACCACGCCGTCGAGTTCGATGACGCTCATCGTCGTTTCCAGAGAGTGTAGACACCACCGACGAGACCAACGACGACGAGCAGAGGAACGACGATGCCGCCGAAGTTGAAAGAGCCGCCGGAAGACGAGGTATCACGAACTTGAGACGGGCGCTCCGGAGGCTCTCTGTCCATCTGTGGAGCCGGTCGTGAGGGGCCCTGGGCCGAACTGAGGTTGACCCGGACGGTCTCTGTCTTCTGTTCGCCATCGACGAGATATCTGACGCGGATGGGAATCTCGGTCGCATTGCTCTCCGTTCGGGCGATTAGTTCGAACGTGTCGAACTTGCTGTCGTTGACCGCGCCGACGAAGTACTCGCCAGAGGCACCCATCGGACTCACGGACTTCGTGTCCTTGACTCGTAGCAGGACTGACTTGACGTTCGAGCCACCGACGTTCGCGGCGTCACCTTGGACGGTGACGATACCAGAACCGGACGCTTCGACGCCGACGAGTCTGATTTTCCCGTCGATTCGGTTTCCGGTGCCTGCCGATTCGTTGACGACATCGAACGTCGTCTCGTCAGTGACCGTCTTGATGGTACCTCCGCTCGTCTTGTAGGTCACGTTCGCAGAGAGCGTCTGCGCTCCGGGGTCGTCGAACGTCACGTTATATCGGAATGAGCGGTCCACACCCGGTTCGATAGAACCAGTGATGCGTTTGGGGTCCGTTGCCGAGCCGTTCCCCGAGAGTTGCACCTCAACAGACGAGATCGGCTTAGCGTCGCCGTTGGCGACTGTGACGTTGACTGGAGTTTCAGACTCGGCGGCCGACTCAGACGCTTGCACCGAGACCAACACCGGTTCGTGGTCTGTGACCGTCACTAACACCGGGTACTCGAAATGCCGGTGGCCGCCGTTGCGCGTTTTGACGACGGCGTGAACCCGGAGATAATGGCTCCCCGTTTCGTCGAGGGAAAGCGAGACGGGGACAGAAATCGTATTGCCCGGCGCGATAGAACCGACATTCTCGACGCGGCCGTGCTCGTCGGTACCGCCGGGACCGCGAACGTACACGTCAGTCAGTTCAACTGCCTGCCCGCTACTGCCCATATTCGAGATGTTCGCCGTCACGGTGAAATCCTGTCCCGGTGACGGACTCGTCGGTGCGGTCCGAACACCCGAGATCGAAACGCTCGTTTGGTCTGCCGACGCAACATCGACACCGGCGAGACCAGCATTCAACGCGACTGCGCAGAGAACGACGAGAGACAACAGTCGAACGCGTTTCATGCGTGAACACTCCTAACAACGCGACACGGTGAAACAGTACATTCGCACGAAGCAAGGCGCGCCCGTCGAATCAGGCGTCGCTCGGAGGGTCTTTCGGGACATTTATCCCACATTACTCGCAGATAACATATCTCGTATTATGAATTTTCTGATGTGCGTGCGATGACATCAGTTGGTCGGGACCGACATCGCTCGTGTCTCGGCGATAGCTCCGTTTCCGTCTCCGCCTCTGCCTCCGTTCCATCCGTATCTGTATGGCTCGACCGTCCAAGTCTGGAACACACGATTCGAAAGCGGGTAGCCGACGTAACCACACTAACATCGACGTTACCTGATTGTCTCACCGGCCGCGAGGAATTAACGAGTTCGTAACCGAACTACCTAACATAGTTTAACTATGGCCTCTGACCAATCCACACTATCCGACCCGACGATTACCGCGACGCCCCCGGAGAGCGCGTTCCGCGTGACCGGGACGACCCACATCTCGATTATCGGAAGCAACGCGCAGACGAACGCCGAGTCCTATACAGACACCCAGCCGGCTATTTGCGCGTCCAACGACAGGTGGCTCGTGAGGATGCACGTTCTTCCCGCATCGTGATCATGTCAAACAGACGGTGGCGTAGGACTACTCCTGAGTTGGGGGTTCGACGGGTGTGTGACCCGTCACATCCCGCTGTTTATCACCGGAAGGCAGCCTTTGCGGTGTTCAAAAGCACATCCGGCTCGTACTGGTGGGTACTTACCGGAGGCACCTCTTTTTCAACGTCGAGGAACTCGTAGACGGCAAGCATCGCCGACCGGACCGAATACTCGACAGTAAACACGACATCGTCGGGGATTTCGGCGAACTGACCGAGGAACGCCAGATTATTCGACCCTGTCGGAACGACATCTGGACGGTCTCCGGGTGTCCGCGGCATGAACTGGCTGGTGATAAAGGGCATCATGCAGGAGATACAAGTCGAAGTTTCGCGGAGGTCATCGACGTGTTCGGTGTAATCGAGATGATAGCAAAGTTCTTCGAGGAGTTCCTCACCCGTGCAGTCTTCCATCTTCTTCTCGACGTAGTTCCCCTTCTCCTCAGGGAAGAGACCGTAGCCCCAGACGACTTTCACGTCGTCCGGCTGGTTCTCGAAATGAGGCTGGGCGGCAGTGACGATGGACATGAGCCAGTTCGACTCGGTAAACGTCACGAGAGCGTTGCCGGGTTCTTCGCGCGTGACCTCGACGATATGTTCAAGGAAGTCTGGTTCGCGGAGCGTGAGCGTGAACGACTCCCATTTCGACTCAGGAACGTGGTCAGCAAACGCGCTGGGTGTCCCGAGTTCAGGGTAGTCCTCAGTGAGTGATCTCCACAACTCGAAGGACGTCCCTCTGGACTTGAGGTCGGGAGCTTCCGTCATCGACCCGAGACTCAGGCCGTCGGTCATCGAACCGTTCGTGACGAAGACGAGATCATCGGAATTGACAGGAATCTCTTTCGCCGTGCTGTCGGCACCTTCGTAGTGAATCGTCTCGACAGTCTTCCCCGAGCGCGATGGGACGACATCGAGGTCAGTCACAGTGTGGTTAGTGCGGAAATCGACGCCGTGGTTGTCGAGCCACTGTCGAAGCGGGCGGACGATAGAGTCGTACTGGTTGTATTTCGTACGTGCGACACCGCTGAGCGTGTGCAGACGTGGGAATTCCTGCGTGAAACGCTGCATGTATCGGCGCATCTCCGCAACACTATGCCACGGTTGGAAGGCGAACGTCGTCGCCCACAGATACCAGAAGTTCGTGTCGAAAAACGAGTCGGAGAACCATTCTTCGATTCGAGTGTCGCCAAGTGTCGCCTCAGGCGTAAGCAAGAGGCGAATCATCGAAAGGCGGTGTTGGGTCTCGAAGCCGTAAGAGGAAACATCGAGTATCTCTTGGTCTGACCCCACGAGTCGCGTCTCAGCGTACGTGCTGTACCGTTCGTTGAACTCGTCCATTTCGGCTTTAATACTGGTTTCGGGGTCTTCGAGCGAGGGAATCGAATCGAGGAGATTCCACGTGCACTCGTAGGTCGGGAAGTTAAACATGCGGCCGCCGGGAAGGACGTATCCCTCCTCGGGGACACCTCGACCGTCGAGTGCACCGCCGAACACCTCCCGCTTTTCGAGGATATGGACGTTCTCGCCAAGCATCCCAGTGTCCCGGACCAGGAATGCGGCCCCGGCAAGTGAAGCGATACCGCCCCCAACGAAGTAGGCCTCTCGCTCCGCAACAGCCGTCTTCTGTGTGTCGGTATCACTCATAAGCTCGTCCTCCCGTTCGAGTCGAGCGTATCCCATCTGTGCACCACATTCGAACGCCGAAAGTCGATAGTAGGTTGTATTATTTCTCTCATAGTGTCTTCTCAGTTGAACATCGAAACCAAGAAGAGATAAACACGGTGCGCGTTCTCAGTTTATGAGGAAGGATATTGGGTCGTCGAAGAACGTCGGGTTCACGAAAACTCGTCGAACGGCTCGGCTGAGTCGAACACCGGGAGGCGACGAAAACGGTGCGCCGATTCTATCGACGCACTGCCGAACGACAGGTGTGCTACCAATGTTCTTACGCTTCCCGCGCGTACATCGACGCGGAGATGAGTGAAGACGACCCCTTCGAAGACCTCGATATCCCCGACGACCCGCTCGACGACCTCGACCGTGCCACACAGCAGCTCACGGTACGGACCGAAAAGCGACGATACGGAAAACACATGGTACTCATCGACGGGTTCCGAGGAGACACCGACCTCGGCTCTCTCGGGAGCGACCTCAAATCGGCGCTCGGCACCGGTGGAACAGTCAAAGACGAGCATATCGAGATTCAAGGAGATCACGAACAGCGAGTTCGGGAACTCCTCCGCGAGCGTGGGTTCGAGATCGAATGATAACCGAGACGACCGCGTTCTGAGTAGGTAGCGAACCGATCGACAAGCCCGTCTTCGTATCCGCCCGCGTCCCTGATTTTATTAGCAGACGGACCGGTAGTTGAGCTGATTGGAACGATGGATAAATCGGGACGGCCGTCAACGACTGACCGCCTCCGGACCCAAATCGAGGCGGGCGAGTACGAACATATCACGGCGTCGCTCGAACGACTCGAAGGAGCCGAGGGACGGGCGAAACAAGAGGCACTTCGGCAACTCCGCGCCGTTGGAAACGAGAAACTACGTGCGATTTCCGAGCACTCGCCAGCGTTGACGCCGTTTTTAGTCGATGACGAGCGACCGGTGAGATTGGCGACCGCGAAACTATTCGTTGCCCTCGCGGAAGTGAGAGCCGAGCGTCTCGACGCGGTCGTCCCCGCGCTGGCAGACCGATTGGCCGACGAAGAGGAATTTTACTACGTTCGCGCCCGCTCTGCCGAGGCCCTCGGGTATATCGCTCGTGCCCATCCCGAGATGGTCGCCTCTCCCGAGACGCTGGCTGACCTCCGCGTCGGGCTGTCGTTCGACGAACCCGAAGTCAAAGAGAAACTGGCGAAGGCGCTGGAATACGTCGCCGGCGGCGACCCACGCCGACTTCGACACCACGTACCGACGCTCGGAGACCACCTCAGCGACGAGAACGAACTCGTTCGCTATCACCTTGCGACGGCGCTGGTTATAGTCGGCTGTGAGTATCCCGAGCGGCTCGCTGCTGTGACGGACGCGCTCGGTGCACGACTAGTGGACGAGAACGCGTTCATCCGCGGGCGAGCGGCGGAAGCCCTCGGCGTATTCGCTCGGAGAGCGTGCGAAGCGTGCGACGAGCGCGCACTTCCAACGGCAACACTCGGAGAGATGGCGACGGACGACGAAGAAGAGTCGTTTGCCGCCAATCGAGCGCGGTTTGCGCGTGAAGCGGTCGATGCAACGGGAAAACCGGCGTCATCGGACGAAATCGGGAGCGTATCGGGTGTTCGAGCGACGACCAGCGAGGCGGTCGATGAGATTACGGCACCCGAAACCGACGGCGAGTGTCCGCTTTGTGGGTTCGAACTGCCGAGAGACGGGCCGAAGATGTGCCCGCAGTGTGGTGCTCCGTACTGAACGAACGGAGCATATGCGACTGGCTACACGCCCGCTCGTACGATGGCGTTCGGTCGAGTGTACACTAACCTAGAGCGACGATACCAAGTCAAGAACAGGTCGCCGACACGACGCGGGGGTTCTGCGACGTCTCGAAACCGACCGGCTAACCGGCTGACCAGCCGACGGACGGCTAGCCGACCGACCAACTAGTAGCGGACGGGTGTTCGACGTCGATGCCGTGAAAAATAACGAAGCCGGAGTCGAACGGGCTTATCCCAGCCCGAGAACGGACTGCACGCAAAGCGCACGCTTCGTGGGTATCTGGCTTCGTCTCAGGTGCCTCACCACCGACGGGGACGTGGGCAAACTCGCTGTCGTACTACGCCTTGTTACCGGAGTCGTTTTTGATCGGGGCTGGCATTTCAGAATCAATTGATATTAACAAACATATTAGCTCTTTATGTCTTATTCAAGACATGATTTGTTTATAATGTGCATGTCAAACTCACCTCCGATTTCGAATAGGTACGGTCCCACCTTATTCGAGTAAGAGCACGCAGGGAAGCGCGTCGGGGTCGCGTAAACGAAGGAGGTGTAAGCGGGACCGGAGACCATCGAAGAACGTTGGGTTCACGAACTCGGCCACGAGCGCGTCGTCGTTGAGGTGCTCACCCATGGCGAGTCGAGCGAGTGCCATCCCCGTCCGGCCGTGACACATGCCATCTCCCAAGACGGTATCCAGGTACGTGAGTCGTCTAAGTGGTTCGCTCGTGTCGTTTAGCGGTGGCTGTGTTCCATACTGGACCCTATCTCACTCGGGACGGCGGTTCGCCATCCGCACCCACCCGTATATGAGTAGAACCGCGACCGAGAGAGCACCCCAAGTGACGAGGTCAGACTCGCTCACCGGCTCGCCGTTGACGACCACGTCCCAAGCGACAAGCCCGAACCCGAGGAAGCAGACCGTGCCGACGAGAATATCGTCCCGTCGAGGAGAGAGATGATTCGGAAGTCCCTTCCAGAGGATGTATCCGCTGAACATGACCGCACCCACGATGGCCTTGGCTGGCCCAAGCCCGGTATCGGACAGACCCAAGAACACGAAGCCGACAAAAACGAGAACCGAAAGCCCGCCGATGAAACCAACCCGAACGCGCATCGCGGAATCGCTCATACTCGATATTCCGACGGTGCGTTTACATTAACTCTACGCAACGGGGCAACCGACCGGTGTCGGCGAAAAAGACGAGAGTAAAGGCCCCGAGACCACCCATGATGCCACCGAGTCGCCGACGGTTTGTATCGCTCGGGGAGAGCACATACCACGAGTCAACGAGCACGAGCGCAATCGTGAACGCGTACACCAGAAATATCGAGGGGTAGATCATGAAGTACGCATCGCCGAAGTAGTGACTCGTCACCGCCGTGAGCAGGAACGCCAGAGTGAGTCCGATAGCGTATCGGAAGACGCCGTTCATGTCCAGAGAACTGACCGAGGGGTGAAAATAGTATATTTTTGAGATTGAATGAGATTCTATACGGGTCCCCACCTATATTCTGATTTATGGTGAACGATTGGCTTCAGCAATTTTCTGAGCCAGAAAAATACGAACCCTCACTATATCCCCCCACAACAGAGGATAGGTCGTATGTCGAATACCCCTGCAATACAGTTCGACGACGTCACCAAGCAGTTTGGTGACGTCACGGCCCTCCACGGCCTCGACCTCACGGTCGAACAAGGCGAGATATACGGTTTCCTCGGTCCCAACGGGGCCGGCAAGTCTACGGCGATTAATATTCTTCTCGACTTCCTCCCCCCGACGGCGGGAGATGTAACGGTACTCGGCCACGACGCGCAAGCCGAGTCGGCGACGATTCGAGAACACATCGGCGTCCTCCCAGACGCGTTCCGCCCCTACGAACGCCTGACCGGGAGACAACATCTCGACTTCGCAATCGAATCGAAGAACGCCGACGACGACCCCGAAGAACTCCTCGACCGAGTCGGTATTCTCGGTGCGGCGGACAGAAAAGCCGGTGGCTACTCGAAGGGGATGACACAGCGACTCGTCCTTGCGATGGCGCTCGTCGGGAATCCCGAATTGATCATCCTCGACGAACCGTCTACCGGACTCGACCCCAACGGTGCGCTGGAGATGCGCGAGATAATTCTCGAAGAGAACCGCCGTGGGGCGACGATTTTCTTTTCGAGCCACATCCTCGAACAAGTCGAGGCCATCTGCGACCGTGTCGGAATCCTCCGAGACGGCAGACTCGTCGCCGAAAACTCGATTAGCGACCTCCAAGCGCAGACCAACTCCGAGTCGGTCCTGACGGTAGCCGTTTCGGCGGTCACAGACGAGAGCGTCGCCGCGGTGCAGTCGGTCGATGGCGTCACGAACGTCCAGACCACCGGAGCCGACGAACTCGTCGTCAAATTGGACGCCAACTCGAAGTTCTCCGTCCTCGAAGCAATCGACGCGACCGGCGTCGAAGTCCGCGACTTCGACACGGACGAAGAGTCGCTCGAAGACCTGTTCAGCGCGTACACGAACGGAAAGGTGACCGCGGAATGAGCGTCGTTACAATCGCAAAAAAGGACGTACAGGACGCGATTCGGTCGTGGCGACTGCTCGGTCTGGTAGCCGCGTTCGTCGTCTTCTTCGTCGGACTGTCCGCGCTCTTCACCAAAGTTGGGACGTTCTTGGGCGGTGAGTTAGGAGCGGCGGCGTTCACGGCCGCAATCGTGTCGCCAATCGGCTTCCTGCTTCCCGTCATCGGGATGTTCATCGGCTACCGGTCGGTCGTCGGCGAACGGTCGAGCGGGAGTATCAAGCTCTTGTTGTCACTGCCACACACGCGTTCCGACGTCGTGCTGGGCAAATTCCTCGGCCGAACGGCAATCGTCTCGGTCGCCACTGTCGTCGGTGCGCTTGCCGGCGGCATCACGATGTTCGCTCTCGGTGGGTCGTTTGCACCGATGGACTACGTCGGAGTGTTGCTCCTCGCGCTCGTGTTGGGTGCGACCTTCGTCAGCGTGAGCATCGGGCTGTCGTCCAGCATCAACTCCGAGAGTATCGTCGTCGGTATCGGCTTCAGTCTCGTAGTCTTGTTCACCTTGGTCTGGGGGATGTTCACCTTCGGCCTGAGTATCGTGCTCGCCAGATACGACGTCGGTACCGAAGCCCTTCGAGACCAACTCGTGGGATTCATCGGTGCCGTCAACCCGAAAAGCGCGTTTTCGACGCTGACATCGACGATTCTTGGCTCCGGCGGCGCGCCCACTTCGGTGTGGTCTGAATGGTGGTTCGCCGCGCTGGTGCTCCTCTGTTGGCTCGTGTTGCCGCTGGCGTTCGGTCTCTGGCGGTTCGAGCGGACGGAACTCTCGTAAAACACCACCACTATTTTATCGGTGACTGAAACCACCGGACACACCCTGTGGACGACGACGTGCCAAGCCCAGTTCGGGAGTCACACATCCCAATAGAGGAACCCGGCAATAGCCACGAGGCAACCAATGAATAAGGCGACGAGTTCAATATCTACGGCACCGCCCTCTATGAGAGCGACGACTCCGAGACAGCCGGAGGCATAGGCGGCGAGCACAAGTCCCTCCTGTACGGTAGTGAGGTAGTCTTCCGTGATACGGACGAGGCCCCACCCACCGGCGACAACTGCAAATCCGACTCCTTCGAGCGGTCCCCAGCCCCCGTCAGTGAATCCGACGACGGTGAAAAACACGATACAGAGGGCAATCACAGAAACACCAATCCACCGCTGTCGTCGAGTCAGCTGTGCTGTCATCCCGTGTGGATGTCGCGGTGCCAAGTTGTAAATGGAGTGACTTGGCGGAGCCGAGTTCGGACACAATCCGGCAACACTTGCAGTCGTCTGCGAGTTTCACACAGCCACGTAAATCGGAGAACTCACAGCCAGAGCCTCGACGAGTGTCAAACCCGGGTCCGACAAGGCCGTTTATCGAGAGATGGTTGGAGTCGAGAGCGGTTCCGGACACACGCAGTGCGTACAAAGGCGTCGTAGTCGGTTACAAATACGTACGAGACGGGAGGCGCTTTGAAGTCCACGCTATTACCGGGGGTATGTACTCGACACTCAGTTCGGTTTGGAGGCAGTATCGGTCGGTCCAGTTGATTTACCGGATCGCATTCGCGTTCGTCCTTGGGTCTCTCGCCGGTATCGTATTCGGCGAGGAGATGCGCGTTCTCGCTCCGCTCGGGGACGTGTTCCTCCGCCTTCTCAACATGCTCGTCGTCCCGATCATCATCGTCACGCTGTTGACCGGGATTCGACAACTCTCACCCGCCCGCCTCGGTCGCATCGGCGGCACGACCGTCGGCTTGTATGCGGTTACGACGACGATAGCCGGTCTCATCGGTCTCCTCGTCGCAAACGTGCTCCAACCCGGCCGCGGAGTGGCGTTCACGGGCGGTGAAGCGAAATCACAGGTCCCACCCTCGCTCACCGAAGTCCTCCTCGGTATCATTCCGAGTAATCCGATTGCCGCCATGGCCGACGGGAACCTCTTGGCGACGGTCTTTTTCGTCATCGTATTTGGAATCGCGCTCACGTACGTTCGCGCCCGAAACGACTCTCTCGCCGACCGCGTCGATTCGGTGTTCGAGGCGTTCGAAGTCGGAACGGAGGCGATGTTCGTTATCGTCCGAGGCGTCCTCGAATACGGCGTCGTCGGCGTCTTCGCACTCATGGCTTCCGGCATCGGGACCGAAGGTGTCGGCGTGTTCTCGTCGCTCGGCGAACTCGTCTTCGGCGTCGCCGTCGCGGTCGTTCTCCACGTCGTCGTCACCTACCTGTTCGGTCTCATGACACTCGTCGTGGGCGTGTCTCCGTGGTCGTTTCTCGCCGGGGCGAAAGACGCGATGGTGACCGCGTTCGCCACGCGCTCGTCGAGTGGGACCCTCCCCGTGACGATGACGAACGCGGAAGACGACCTCCGCATCGACGAGCGCGTCTACTCGTTTGTCCTCCCAGTCGGAGCCACCGCAAATATGGACGGTGCGGCGATTCGACAGGCGTTGACTGTCGTCTTCGCCGCGAACGTCGTCGGGCAACCGCTCGTCTTTTCGGAGCAAGTGATAGTCCTGCTCGTCGCCGTCCTCATCAGCATCGGCACCGCCGGCGTTCCCGGTGCCGGACTCGTCATGCTTACCGTCGTCCTCAATCAGGTCGGCCTTCCGCTGACGGTCGTCGGGTTCGTCGCCGGCGTAGACCCGATTCTCGGGCGCATCGCAACCATGAGCAACGTCACTGGTGACCTCGCGGTCGCAACAGTCGTCGGCAAGTGGAACGACGCTGTCGAGTTCGGAGACGGCGTCTGGGCCGAACCCGCGTCCGGTGTCGGTGCGCTTACTCCCAGTGACGACTGACTAGCTTCGTTCGCGGGACGTAGACGTTTTTTCGTTCGGGTCTGAGTACGGGTTCGGGTTCAGATTCGGACGGCGCTGTAGTTTTCGGCAGGCAGATACGAAGTGAAACCAGACAGAGTCCGTTGGCCCGACTTCAGGCTTCGGCGTCGGGGAGTTGGTGCTCAAAGAGGCGTTCACCGGAGTCTTCGCAAGTGACAGCGATAACCTTGTGCGAACTACAGCAGGACTCGACGGTTTCTTCGCCCATCTGGATGTCGCCACCCGTCGTTGGACACGTTTCGAGGAACATCCGAAGACCGTTGAGAATTGGCCCCTTCTCTTCGGGGTCGTAGGCGTCCCATCCCACCACGTCCGACTGGAGCACGCGACTGGCGGCAATGTCGGCGATAAGCGCGGCACGAGAGGGCCACTGACCAAGCCACGTCGAGTCGGCCTGCAGAATTTGTGCGTCGTCGCGGGCGACGAGTTCGAGGTCCTGGCCGTCGTCGGTCGAGATGCCGAACGCCTCCGCGACCATCTCGGCCGTAATCTCCGAATCGACGAGCGGGTCGGTCTCGGCCGCCCACGCCGACTCGAACTCGTCGGTCAAACAGAGGTCGTCTGCGTCCTCGCACGGTTCGAGGATGCCCTGTTCGACGAAAAACACCTCCAGTTCGTCGCCTGCGGCGACGCCCTCGTCGGACGTGTCGGCGACGTCGTCGGATGCGTCCGCATCGCCGGTCTCGTCTGTGTCGTCGGCGAGCGACCCATTTTCTGCCGCTTCGTCGGCTCCCGACGAGACGGCGTGGGTGCTCGAATCCGCGGTCTCCGAAGCGGGTGTGGTCGGTGCGCCGCCGCCGAAGCCGGATGCAAGCTCCGGTTCTGGGTCCTTGCCGAACCACGTGAGAACTTCTGGCGGAAGGTACCGCTTCGTCAGCGTCGGCGTTCCGGGCACGAGATAACCACGGAGATAGATGAGAGCGATAGAGACACCGAACGCGACGGCACCGGCGAGTTTCGATTTCCGCGCGACGGCAGAGCCGAGCACCGCCGCGATAAACAGGTTCAGCAACGTACACGGCTCACACCGATTTTTACCAGTGTATTCCGGCTGGTGGAGCGTGTCAACCACATCGATTTTCATGTAGCTCCGATAAAGAGTCAATCTGTTATCTATTTTTTGCAACGCGGCGAGGAAGAAACGTACTCCGAGAGAGATACGAGTCGAAGCGCGCTCACCAACCCTGTCGCAGGAGGAAGATAGCATTCACGAACAGAACAAGCAGTACGCTCCACGAATACGCAGGGTGCCAAATGAACGCGGCGCACACCGGGAGTATCCCCAGGAAGACTCCGGTGACGGCGCACCGTCCCCACACCCAATCAGTCGAGTCTCCTTCTGGCGCTCCGTCAATCGAGACATCGTGACGCTTGAGGACCCTCCGAAACTCCCAGTCTTTGTCCGGTGGAATGAGAAACGCAGTCGGCTTGGTGCTGAACGCTCTCGGGTGGTGTAATCGGACCATCGTATGGCCGGCAAACGACAAAAATCGAGCGGCCTCGACGTCTTCGAGCAAGATTGTCGTCTGCTCGCCGCCGCGGAAGAGACTGGGGTTTCCCAAGTGGTAGGTGGTTTCGAGTTCGCCGGTCTCCCGGCCGAATTCGATTGTCGTATGTATGAATCGTTCCGACATCTGTGAGAGAAACAATATCATCACAGCGGCGTACATGCTGTAGAAATAGTTGGTTTCGTCGCCGACGACCACTGCGACGACGAGCAAAACAAGTGGGACGACAGTCAGTGCAGACCACCACAACGAACGGCTGAAGTCAGCAACGTTGAACAGGTGTCGGAGTGGAAGCCCTCGAAATCCACGCAACTGCGTCGTCCACGTCACAGTCGTCTGCTCGTCACCGATTTTTTCGTGCGAATCCATCTGCTTTTGTGTGAATGGCAACCGAGGCCGAAAATAGGGGTGTCGGTTCACTATGCGAGAGGGTCCACTATGCAAGGGAGGACGCTTCCAGCATGGGGGCGCGTTCTCGCTGGGAGACCGCTCCGCCGGGAGCGACGACAACCGGCCTATTCCGACGAGGACTGCGGCGCGTCGATAGTCGGGCTATCGATTGCCCAGAACCCATCGGCGCTGGAAGCGGTCAGCCGCCACGCGACTGTCATGGTGCTTGCCTCGGCCGGAACCGACACGTCGAGGCTCTCGGTGCGGCTCGACGTATCGTCATCAGAGCCGTCGTACCGGAGTCGTTCGGTCTGTGAACCGCCATCGAACGAAACGAACACCTGTGCAATCTGCCCACCGGTGCCGCGGTAGTGAGACCGGAATTCGACGGAGACGGTCTCACGACCGGAGACGTCGAACGCCGAAGATTCGAGGGTCGTCTGGAACTCGAAGCCGTCGTCGATAGGGTTCCCACCGCTGTTCCATTTTTCCGGGTCGGCGACGGCAACCACGTCCCTCGCTCGAACGAAATTCTGCCGGCCGTCCAGGTTGCGACGCGCCCAGAACTCGTCCGAGACGAACGACCAACCGCGGTACTCCGTGGTTCCGCGCTCCGCCATCTGCGAGGCGAAACCGACGCTCCATCCAGTCGGTGGCGTGCGCGTCCATCCAAGGACCGACGAGTCGATATCGACTGTTTCAGCCGGCTTGAGCTGGTTTTTCAGGTCGTCGAAGGGGTCGTTGGAGGGCGTCCCCAAGACGATGCCGTCGAGGTCCCACCCCGGGGCGGGGGTGACGCCAACGTGGTCGAGCGCTGTGTGCGCGATATCGACGGCTTCGGGTTGTCTCTCCGGGGTCTGTCCCGAGATACTGTCACCGATAGCGTACACAAACGACGTTCGCTCTTGGATGGTGTTACCGCCGTGGCCGAAGCCTTCGAACCCGTGGTCGGTGGTGACGACGACGAGCCAGTCCTCTTCGCTCCGGGTCTCACGCGCCTCGATTGCGTCCAAGAGCGTTCCGAGCCACGCGTCGCTCTGTTCGATTGCCTCAATATAATCGTCGGAGCCGACGCTCTTCGTGTGTCCAACCATATCAACCAACACCCAGTAGACGAAGAGCGCGTCTGGGTTCTGATTTCGAAGGCGGTCACGGGCGGTGGCGACGATTCGTTCACCACTGTCCCACCAACTCAGCGACGATTCGACCGGGGCTTTCACGTCGATTGCGTCGGAAAACGTCCCTTGCTCGCTCAGCGGGTCCCAGTCCATAATCGCAAACGTGCTCAGGTCAGGGTTTTCCCGCTCCATCAGCGTGAGGAAGTCCGGGTAGGTGTCGTACTGCTTGCCCTCGAAACTATTGTCGGTGACGCCGTGTTTGTCAGGCCAGACGCCCGTCGCAATCGTGGACCAGCCGGGACCGCTCGACGAGTCGGCGAGAGGCGGCCCGTACAGTTGCGACGGACCACCGATACCGTCTTCACGAATCCTGTCGAAGACCGGCGTATTCGCCTGTCGGAGTTTATCCCAGCGAACGCCGTCGAGTCCGAGTACGAGCACCTTCTCGTCGCTCGTCCCGTCCGGCGAGTCCGGTAGCTGAATCGGGTCTGGTCCCGGTTTCGGACCGCCGTCGAAAGGTTCGCTAGCCACTCGAACGACGTCAATCGCCCAGTACCAGTCGTTTCTGGCGTTCGAAAGTCGCCACTCGACGACCATCGTCTGCGCCCCGTCTGGAACGGAAACCTCGACGACCGGGTAGGCATTCCGCACGTCGTCGCCCCCGTTATCAGAGTCAGCCGCACCGTCGTAGTGGAGCACGGTCTGTTCGTCACCCGTATCGAACGAGACCACCACGTCTGCGGTCTGCCCGTCTTCTTGTCGGTAGTGGGACGCGAATCCGAGATAAACAGACGCTTCGTCCGGTAGGTCGATAGACTTCGAGACGAGCGTACTGTCGAACGTGCCCTCACTGGCAGGAGAGTCCGTATCGTCCCACTCGTCGGGGTCGGCGACGGCGAAGACGCTGTCGGCGCGCGTGAACTCGCTTCGACCCTGGCCCGCGGCGGCGGTCCAAAACGCATCGGTCGTGAAACTCCAGCCCTGCCACTCGGTCGTTCCCTGTGGCATGTCGGCCGCCAGCTCGACGGACCAGCCTTCCGGCGGTGTGTGGGTCCACCCTCGAACCGAGTCGTCGATGTACTCGTCGGATGCGGGTTTGAGAGCGGACGCGAGTTCGTCGAAAGTCTCTTCGAAGAGATAGCTCCCGGTGTCTTGCGTTTCGGCGGTACTCAAGCCTGTGCTACCGAGCGAGCTAAGCGGGATGCCAGCCGCGAGCGCGGAGAGATACGATCTTCGTCGCATGCGCTTTGGACACTAAAGAGAACCGGGTTAGCACTTGGCTGGGTAATATACGGACCCAAATTGGATAACGAAGAGACATCTAACACGAAAATTCGAGGAACATAGTATCAGCAATGATACGTATTTCAGCACTAGTACTCGACGGATTTTATCGACCGACAGAGTCCGACCGACGACGAACAGTCCCGAAAGAATTACACTTTCGTAAACCTCGACTAGCATCGTGGTTTACGAGACAGGTAACCGAACGGTCGATGACGCGGTCGCAACGATACTCGACGGCGGCGAACTCGACCGAACAGACGCGCTGGCGCTGATAGCGCAACCCGTTGCAGACCTCGCGCCCGCCGCCGACGTCGTTCGGTCGTATTTCGGCGACGACACCGTAGACGCATGTAGCATCGTCAACGCGAAAGCCGGCAACTGCGCAGAAGACTGCGGCTTTTGTGCGCAGTCGGTGCACTTCGACACCGGCATCGAAACCTACGGCTTTCTCGACCCCGAGGAGATTCTCGACGCGGCAAAGCGCGCCGAGCGCGACGGCGCACAGCGATTCGGAATCGTCGTCGCCGAGAAAGGCGTCAGCAAAAGAAAGCGCCCGGACGAGTGGGACGACGTTATCCGGGCGATTCGACTCGTCCGCGACGAGACGGACGTGGAAGTAGACGCGAGCCTCGGCATCCTCACCCGAGAGGAGGCCGAAATTCTCGCTGACGAGGGAATCAACCACTACAATCACAATATCGAAACCTCGCCTCGGTACTTTCCGAACGTCGTCTCGACGCACTCGTTCGACGACCGCGTGAAGACACTCGAACGCGCGAAATCGGTCGGGATGGACCTCTGTGCCGGGGTCATCCTCGGGATGGGAGAGTCGCCGACCGACAGAGTCGATGCCGCGCTCGCCCTCCGCGACATCGGCATTTCGTCGCTTCCGGTAAACGTTCTGAACCCCGTTGCCGGAACGCCGCTCGGCGAGGAGATAGCATCCGAAATCACGACCGAGGAGATTATCAAAACCATCGCGGTCTACCGGATGCTCCACCCCGAGGTGCGCGTCAGACTCACTGGCGGACGAGAGGTGAACCTCGACGCAGACGAACAGCACCTCCCGTTCGAGGCCGGCGCGGACGGAATTCTCACCGGCGACTACCTCACCACCGAGGGCCAGTCCCCCGGCGACGACATCGAGATTATCGAACGCGCAGGACTCGAACCGAACATGGAAGCAAACGAGTTCGACCCGGAGCGTGTCAAATCCGGACGAACAGACGAGGACTCGGCGGTCGAAACGGCCGCCGGGACCGCGGTAACCAACACACGCATAACTGAAGACTAAGCTGAGATGGACGACATCAACTTCGCAGTACTCGGAACAGGAGGTATCGGACGGCGAACGCTCGAAGTCAGCACCCACAAAGACGGACTGACGCCCGTCGCGGCCTGCGACCGACACGGCGTCGCCGTCAACCACGACGGACTCGACGTCGCAGAACTGCTCGATGCGACCGAAGGGAACATCGCTGGCGACGGGACCGGTGACACCGACTCGGAAACCAGAGCGAACGACGACCGCGTAACCGACGGCGGGACGGCCGTCAAACAACACGGCGACGGCGCGGGAATCGTCGCCTCGACGCAGGGGACACCGACTGAGACCCCGATAGACGACATTATCGACGAAAGCGAGGATATCGACGCGGTGTTGCTCGCACTGCCGAACCTCGAACACGACTTCATCCCGCGTATCGCAGAGCGGTTCGCTGACGCCGAGTTCGAAGGCGTGCTCATCGACGTGCTGAAACGCTCTCGCGTTATCGGCATGCTCGACGAACGGGAGGCAACGCTCACCGACGCTGGAATCACGTTCGTCTGCGGTGCCGGGGCGACTCCCGGACTCCTCACCGGCGCGGCGGCGCTCGCCGCCCAATCGTTCGTCGAAGTCGAGGAAGTCGAGATTTGGTGGGGTGTCGGCCTCAAATCCGGCTACGAGGACAACCGCGGGACCGTCCGCGAGGACATCGCGCACCTCGACGGCTACGACATCGAGACCGCCCGCGAGATGGACGAATCGGAAATCGAGGCGGTCATCGAAGCGCACGACGGCGTTCTCGAATTCGACGACATGGAACACGCCGACGACGTGCTTCTCGAACGCGCGGGCATCTGCGACGGTGACGACGTAACCGTCGGCGGAGTTCTCGATATTCGACAGGACGAAAAGCCGACTACGACGACGGTCCGTGTAACCGGTCGAACGTTCGACGGTGAGCGCGGAACCAACACGTTCCAACTGGACGACGCGACCAGCATGGCCGCCAACGTCAACGGGCCGGCGTTGGGCTATCTGAAAGCCGCCGTCCGCCGAAACCGCGCCGGCGACTACGGCGTGTTCGGTCCGGCAGAACTGATGCCCGGCTTCTGAAACATGGACTCGGATACGACGGAAACATCGACGCGAGACCACGGCTTCGACCTCGAAGCCGACCTCGAAACCCGGGAGCGGTACGGTCTGCGCCGGACGCTAGAACCCGCCGCCGACGTGAGCGCCCGAACCCGAATCGACAGCCGAGAGCGATACGTCTTCGCCGCGAACAACTACCTCGGACTGGCGACCGACCCGCGAGTCCAGCGGGCCGCGTCCGAGGCCGCTCGCGCGGTCGGAACCGGCTCGGGTGCGAGTCGGCTCATCACCGGCGACACCGAACTCCACCGCGAACTCGAAGACGACCTCGCGGCGGTGAAACACACCGACAGAACGCTCCTGTTCTCGTCGGGCTACGCCGCGAACGTCGGAACGATTGCGGCGCTCGACCCCGACGTGATTTTCTCGGACGAACTCAACCACGCGAGCATCATCGACGGCTGTCGCCTCGCCGCCGCCGAAACGGTAGTCTACGACCACTGCGATGCGGCGTCGCTCGCGGTGAAACTCCGTAGTCGGTCGATGGACGCGGCCGACGACGAGCGCTGGCTCATCGTGACAGATACAGTCTTTAGCATGGACGGCGACGTCGCTCCGCTGGCGGCCATCTGCGACCTCGCGGCACAGTACGGCGCGTGGACGTTAGTCGATGAAGCGCACGCGACGGGCCTGTACGAAGACGGCGGCGGAATCGTCCAGCGCGACGGACTGAGCGACAGCATCGACGTGCAAGTTGGGACGCTCTCGAAGGCGCTGGCGAGTCAGGGCGGCTACGTCGCGGGGTCGGACACGCTCGTCGAGTATCTCGTCAATGAGGCCCGGTCGTTCGTCTTTTCGACGGGCTTGGCACCCCCCGCCGTCGGTGCGAGTCGCACGGCCTTGCAAATCGCCCGCGACGGAGCGCGGCGGGCGTCGCTATGGGAGAACGTCGAGACCCTTCGGGAGGGACTCGATTCGGTGGGCTATCGCGTCCTCGGAGAGACGAACGTCTTGCCGGTCCTACTCGGTGAGAGAGTGGATGCAATCGAACTCGACCGACGACTGCGAGAGCAGGATATCGTCGCGCCGGTGATTCGGCCGCCGACCGTCCCCGACGGGACGAGTCGCATCCGAGTCGCCCCGATGGCAACTCACTCCGACGCGGCTATCGAGCGGTGTCTATCAGCGTTCGAGACCGCCGGAAGAGATCTCGGGCTCATCTAAATGGAGACGATGGTTACTTCAAAACTCAACGTCGCGGTCGTCGGAACCGACACCGGCGTCGGAAAGACGGTCGTCACCGCTGGAGTCGTCGGGTGGCTTCGAGCGGCCGGGTACGACGCTCGCGCAGTCAAACCGGTGCAGACCGGACATCCGCCGGACGACGATGCTGGATTCGTCGCGGCGGCGTGCGGAACCCACGCGGCGGCAACCTGCGGCCCGCGACTCGAACCAGCGCTCGCCCCCGCGGTCGCCGCCGACGTTGCCGACCGAACGCTCGAATATTCGGCGATTCGCGGGACGTGCGAGACCGAGCGCGATCGGGACGGACCGTGCGTAATCGAAGGAATCGGCGGGCTTCGGGTGCCACTCGCCGACGGACAGGAAGTTATCGACTTGGTCGCCGACCTCGGCGTCCCGGCGATTCTCGTCGGCCGGTCCGGTCTCGGGACGCTGAATCACACCGCTCTCTCCGTGGCGGCGCTTCGTCGGCGAGGCGTCGCAGTCGCAGGAGTCGTGCTGAACCAGTACGAGGGGAGCACGACTGCCGAGCGAACGAACCCCGAGATTATCGAGGATATGACTGAGTGTCCAGTGTACGCGCTTTCACCGGTCTCGATGGAGACCCCCGAAGACGTAGTCGCTGGCGTCCGCGAAGAGCTACCAGTCGAACAGTTGCTACAGACGGTCGCATCGGCAGAAGCGGACGGAAATGAGGTATCTAGGAACCCGACCGAATTCGAGAGCTAAAACGTCCTCTCAGTACGCTATTTTCGGCGGGTCTACGACGGATGCGTGATTGGAGTTGGAGCTACCGCATCGATTCGCATCCGTAAGTAGTAACACAGGGGGATGTAACAATGTCCGAACTCGACCACCCCGTGTTGCAGGAACTCATCTGGAAATCGTTGCAACCAGCGTCCCGTGTCAGCGGAACGCATTCAATTCTATTCTTGCCAACATATTAATTCTGTCTATCTATTCTTTAGATTAGATATGTCTAAAGAAATTATGAGTCGAGTATTTCATTCGGCGCTGGCGCACGGTGGACCACCACAACGAGGGAACCCCCAGCGTGCCGTCGTCGACTCGGCCGTCGGTAATTGGGGTTCCCGAGTTGCCACTCGATTGGAATAGTATTTTACTGACACCACCACATTTATGCCATCATGGTCTGTCGATTCCGATATGGCAATTGGTAAAGCCCTCCAATCCGTTCCAGGCGCGCTGGCACGGAACCCCCTCATCGTTGCCCTGTTCGGCCTGTTGGGACTCCTCCAGTCCGCTCCGACCGTCACACAGCAAATAAACCCGATTATCGGTATCACAGTGACTGGTGTATTCCTCCTTGGAATGCTTCTCGGACTGCCGTTCATCCACGGCGGCCTAATCAAAATGGCCGACGAAGCTCTCCGCGGAACGACCTCGTTGCGCACGTTCATCAGTGCGGGGAAGGAAAATTACGTCCCGCTATTGGTTGCTATGCTCGTCGTCTTCGGCGTGAACATCGTACTCGGAGTGGTCTTCTGGATCGCCGTCATGATGGGTCTCGGAGTCGGGTTCGCGGTCGGAAACGACGCCGGGCTAATCGTCGCGGGACTCATCGGTCTCGTCATCGGGCTCCTGTATCTGGTGTTCGTTTTCTTCATCCAGTTTTACTCGCAGGAGATCGTTCTCAACGACGCTAGCGCGCTCGGTAGTCTCAAACAGAGCGCGTCACTCGTCCGCGCACACCTTCTGAGCACGTTCGGATACATGGTGGTTGGCGGCATCGGCGGCGGCATACTCGGCGGTGCAGCGGGTGGAGCCGGCGCGCTGTTGCTCCCCGCACCAACGGCCGAAAGCCAGTCGTTTTCGACGGATATGCTCCTTGGAATGGGCGGCTACACCGTGATAATCGTGCTCTCGTCGATGCTTCTCGGAAGTCTGCTGACGGTGTTCTCGGTCGCGTTCTACCGCGAAATTCAGACGCCACAGCGTGGAAGTCAGCCGATGAGCACCTGATAGGCCCGGTCTCGAATCGAACCCGAACCTGTTTTTTGACGCGTCCTGTTCTACGTCGCTGTGAGGAGTGGGGACGAGACCTGCGAGCGTCGCAGTGGCCATACAGTCGCACTGCGCCCACCAGCCGAACAATTCACAATAGAGCGTGCTTTCCGTACCAGTATGCCCTCCCGAAGAACCATCCTCGGCGCACTCGGTGCGACTGCGGTGAGTAGTGTGGTTGGCTACCGGTGGCTCAACCGCGTGACGGGATACGTCCAAGAGAAATCAGTCGAAGTCAGGTACCGCGAAGACGACCGATGGCACGGTGAATCGGTGATTACGGTTGCCCTCAATTTGTCGGCCGAGTCCGACCAACCAGATTTGCACTGGCTACACGACGACTGGGAAGACCGCTTCGAGACGCCACACACGCCCGTTGTTTCCGACACGCTTCACGAAGACCTCCAACGAGAATACGAAACCGTCCGGTATGTCGTCGGGGTGTGTAGTCCCGAATGGGAGACAGACGAGGACCGAATCGGCTGTCGCAACGCGAACGTGAGTCGAGCGGACTTCAACCGCGTGCAGGCCCACGACCGCGTAAAGGCCTCGTACGACTCGTTGGGTCTCTCGATTCACGACGTCGAAGGAACGTGGTCGTTCGACGAACGCTAAAACGACCGGAGACGCTCTGTTTCCATTGACTTAGCGCAATCGAGTGAATCGAACAGCAAAATAGCATCTAGCGAGGTGAGAAAACTAACAGAGCCACCATATGTTAGAGAAAATATATGAGGGAAGGATAAACAAGTTAAAGACGCATATATTATAGATGTCTGAGATATAGAATTGCCCGGCACTGTCTAGTTAGGCCAACGTGAGAAGTGAGCAGGTCGTTGAGTGAATTGGTTAGAATGCTCACAGGACTGCTCAACGAGTGCGTTGCGACGGATTATGAAGAGACGTGGGAGCGTGAGCGGACGGCGACGTCCCAAACTCGCAGAGCGAGTTTGTGGGCTCGAAAGACGCTTGCGTCTTTCGAACGTGACGAGACGCAACGCGTCTCGTGCGCACACCAGAAATCGAAGATTTCTGGGGGCGTTCACGAGAGCGAAACCTCATCGAGAAGTGGTTTCAGACTCACATAATGCGAATCGACCACTCCCATAATTCGTGGGTGGGCAGTCATGCGAACGTCCGCGAGTGGTTCATACAATTTGCGCAATACTATGATTTTCAAAGACCGTATCAAGCAACCGGTGGACGAACTCCGATCGAGGAGGTCACTAACTAGACAGTGCACTAACCGAATCGTTGCGGAAGCACAGATATAACTGAGCCGCTCATATAGTCTCCTCGCTTAATATACTTCTCTCTTCTGGGTGTAATAGACGCCCTCGACGCTAACCTTTCCGTCTTCCACGGTGAGTTCGAGGATGGTTTCGGTCTCTATGGTGACCGGGAAGTCTTGTCCGTTGGTTGCTGACCCCGTGGCAACAACGGTGTACGCGCCGTCGCTCTCGATAGGGAACCGATACGTGGTCTTGTCGAACACAGGCGTCCGTTCGGTCTTCCACTCGCCGTCGCTCAGGAGAACGAGTGCGGATGATTTCACGAACCCTCTACCTTTCTCTCGGATGTTAAGTTTCTTGTGCGTATCGATGACGAGTTCGTCGGAGGTTCCATCGCCACCAGAGGTGAGCCGTGCGCTCTTGTAGAACTTAGAGCTGCTAATCTTGAGCATGTCTTCGTCCGTGGAGTCGCCGGACGTTATCTTCTTACGCGTCTTGTTCATACATCCTGCGAGAGAACTCGTGGCTAGGAGCCCCACGCTAGCGAGTACGCTACGTCGGTTCATAACTGCTGAAAAGAAATGCCTCGGCATAATCGTGTTGGTATATTGAAGTACTCTTGCAGTCTTGTAATTTGCTGAGATTCTAGTTTTGCAGTGGATTCGTAGAACCCGATAGAAAGAGCGGCCCTACGCAATGCCAACGCTGAAGAGCACTGTCTAGTTAGCGGTCTCCACAACCAGCGTTCGTCCGTCGAGCGACTGATGCGTCGGTGGAAGTTATAGTATTGCGCAAATTGTATGATGGTCAACTGGTCGCGTGAAGCTGGACGGCGAACGCCCCCACGTTTCTTCTAAATCCGCCGCAACGCACTCGCTGAGCAGGTCTGCGAGCATTCTAACCAATTCACTCAACGGCCTGCCCGTTCCTCACACTGGCCTAACTAGACAGTGCCCAGTAGACCGAATAGTAATCTATCTGTCTTTTCAACACAGAATAGTCACTTCGTGAATATGAATCACCACTCGTCGAGAGAAGAGAGTCCGTACGACAAGAGAGAACTAAAATTGGACCGTCTCAAGGATTCCCTCCTGAATCCGCACGGCCTGCGGTAGATAGAAATCCTCGATTGCGTGAAGCGGCATCGGCGTGTCGAAGCCGGTGATACGCTTGATGGGCGCCTCTTGATGTAAGAGGGCCTCTTCCTGAATCGTCGAGGAGATTTCGGCACCGAGACCGCCGGTCTTCGGGGCTTCGTGAACGACGGCGGCGCGACCGGTCTTCTTGAACGACTCGACAATCGTGTCGATGTCGAGAGGAGACAACGTGCGCAAGTCCACGACTTCGACATCGACGCCGTGTTCGTCTGCGAGGTTGTCCGCGGCGATAAGCGTCGGGCGCGTCATCGCACCCCACGTATACACCGAAATGTCGCTTCCTTCCCGCCGAACCGAAGCGTCGGAGAGCGGGACCTCGTACTCGCCGGTCGGGACGGCTTGTTTGAACGCGCGGTAGATGAGTTTCGGTTCGAGGAAAATGACCGGGTCTGGGTCTCGAAGGGACGCGATGAGAAGCCCCTTCGCGTCGTACGGCGTGCTCGGCGAGACGACCTTCAGCCCGGGTTCGTGCACGAAAAAGGCCTCTTTCGACTCCGAGTGGTGTTCGGGTGCGTGGATACCACCGCCGTACGGCGCTCGAACGACCATCGGCACCGAATACTGCCCGTGGCTCCGACTCCGTAATCGGGCGGCGTGGCTCACGAGCTGATCGAACGCGGGATAGATGAATCCCATAAACTGCATCTCGGCTACCGGGCGCATCCCGGAGAGGGCGAGACCGATTGCGGACCCGACGATGCCGGCCTCCGCGAGCGGCGTATCGATGACGCGCTCGTCGCCGAACTCCTCGTAGAGACCGGCTGTCGCACGGAACACGCCGCCGTTTTTTCCCACGTCTTCGCCCAACACGACGACACTGTCGTCGCGGGACATTTCGGTGTAGAGACCGTCGCAGACCGCCTCAACGAGAGTGAGCTTCTCGATTGGCGTGTCGGCGTCCGGTGCGGTCGCCGAACTCATTCTAACACCCCGTCGAACGCACCGTCGCCGTACTTTTCGCGGAGCGCGTCGAGTTCGGCCCGCTGTTCTCGAAGCCGGTCGGGCATCTCGTCGTACACGTATTCGAATAGCTGGTTGGGGTCGGATTCCGCCTGTTCGGCCGCCTCGATTGCATCGCTAATCGTCGCCTCGATGCGGGCATCCATCTCGGCTTCGAGACGCTCGTCGAGAAGGCCCTGCTTGTACAAGAACTTCCCAAATCGGTCAACTGGGTCCTTGGCTTTCCATTCGTTCGCTTCGTCCTCGTCTCGGTACGCGGACGGGTCGTCGGCCGTCGTGTGGGCACCGAAGCGATACAGGACCGCCTCGATGAGCGTCGGACGTCGTTCACCGGCCGCCGGTGCCTTAGCCTTGTTGAGCGCCTCGTTCGTGACCTGATACATCGCAAGCGGGTCGAGTCCGTCCACGCGGACGCCCTCGATACCATACGACTGGGCTTTCTGTGCGATAGTTTCACTCGCCGTCTGCCGCTCTCGGGGAACGGAAATCGCCCACTGGTTGTTGTTGCAGACGAAGACCGCTGGCACGTCGAAGACACCGGCGAAGTTCAGTCCCTCGTGGAAGTCACCCTCGGAGGTCGCGCCGTCGCCGAGATGACAGAGGACCGCGTGGTCGGCCTTCCCCTGTAGTTTGTGCCCCCAAGCCATGCCCATCGCTTGCGGCACCTGCGTTGCGATGGGGATGTACTCGGGCATGACGTTGACACCGTCGGGGACTGCATAGCCGTCTCGAATCCCGCGAAGTGGCTTCAGTAGTGACGCCAACTGGACGCCATGCACGTACTTCGCCGCGTGTTCGCGGTACGTCGGAAACAGCCAGTCCTGTTCGTCCAACGCATAGCTCGTTGCGACCTGTGCACCCTCTTGGCCCGTCATGGGCGCGTAGGTTGCGATTCGGCCCTGACGCTGTAAACTGATTGCGCGCTCGTCGAACCGACGGGCGAGTTTGATGTCCTCGTACATCGAGACGAGCGTTTCGTCTGAGAGGTCCGGGAGCGTTGCGTTCGGGCAGACGTTGCCGTCCGCATCCAATACCTGAACTGGTTGCTCAGCGATCGTCACGGGACTGCTGGTGTCTTGCTGGTCGAGTTCCTTTTGTGCGCTCATTGGTGGTGGTCGATATACCGGTGGTTAGTTTGCCGTCTGTGCCACGGCCAGTCTGGATACCCACGCGATCTCGCGTTTGGACGTCGTGAGTTAGTTCCAGCAGTTGTGTCCGATGTGAGAGCGGGTATCGCCTCGCATCGAAGCGACTGTTGTCAGTTTAAATGTAATAAGAGAAATCGCGCTAAAAATGGCTCCCAGGTGCCGAACTGGCTCGTTCGCCGCGCGAATCTCTGGTTCACTGACTGTCACCATATTTACCTCAATCGACAGGTAATAACTTAATAGTTCTGTGAGAAGTAATCACAATGTTCGATGATGATAGACTACGAGGCGAAAGTCGTCCTCAACGGAAACAGATAGACAAGATTGTCCACCAATACGGCCGAGTTTCAGGCACAGTTGCGCCGACTGATTTCAGTCGGTGGTGACACCACGTATCCAAGCTATCGGGATGGAACAGAATTCAAATATATTTGATAGTGTGCGCCAGAAATGAGAATTCAAGAACCAATGTGGATATTATTTAAAACTTAATTCAATTGGTTCCGATTTAGTAGCGTTAAGCGTGGACAAACAAGAATTAGTAGAATACGAATATCTTGGGTGGCCATGTTCCGAAGGGAGGTCATAACAAACAGGGAGAATCAGCGTTCGAGACGAGGCCCACCAGTGTACGGACGGATGAGTTAGAACACGCCGTCAGCAGTTTCGTACAGATACCGCTTATGAGCCTCATGTAGACCGATTGTAAACTCGACTGACTGGTCGAGGCGCGTTACAGTCGTATGTGTGTAACCTCAATTTTCCATAGTTTCGTCCTCGGCGACGCAAGAACTCATGTCCGAGTAACTCGGATATTCGAAACATCCGGTCGGCAACGTTAGAGTAGGCGGACGCAAGTCACGGCAAGACTCAACGATAAGACGGTTCAACGAGCGAGATTCGTTCCACACTATCAGCATAAAAGCTAAACCAGATAGAACTACATGATAAAGCATGACTGAGCGCCCCCGGTCGAATCGTCCGGTAACCACGACGGAATCGTCGATTCAAATACTGAGACTGCTCAAGGACAGACCGGGCTGTACGCTCGACGAACTCACCGACGAACTCGACTTGGCTCGGAGCACGATTCATCGGCATCTCCTCACCCTCGAAGACAACGACCTTCTCTTTAGAGAAGACGGTGCGTTCTATCTGAGCCTCTGGCTCTTAGATTTCGGAATCAGCGCCCGCGACCGCGTCTCGTTTTTCGACGTCGCGCGAAGACAGGTTGACCGGTTAGCCGAGGAGACCGGCGAGAAAGTCTGGCTCGTTGCGAAAGAAGGCGACTACAGCGTGCACCTGTACAAGGCCGAGGGTGCGAGTCCGTTAGCGACTTCCGCACGAGTCGGTCAACGCCGCCACCTCCACCAACTCGCCGCTGGAAAGGCGATGCTAGCGTATCTTCCCGACGAAGAGCGCGACGGAATCCTCGACCGGCGAGGGCTGGTCGAAGCGACAGATGAGACGATTACCGACAGGGAAACACTCCTCGAAGAACTGTCCTCGATTCGAGACCGTGGCTATGCGTTCAACCTCGGCGAGTCGATAGAGGGCTTGAATGCGGTCGGAGCACCGATTCGTGACGAAACGGGTGCGCCGGTCGGCGGAATCAGCATCTCCGGGCCAGCGAACCGGATAAAAGGAAGCCTGCTACGGGACGAACTGCCAGACAAACTACTGGCCACGATCGACGAGATACACATCAACATCAAGTACGGAGGAGCCAACTGAGCGTCAGTCGCTCGTACGCGGAGACTCTGCTGAAGATGACGAGCGTGTGGTCGGCGGCGTCGATAGACGAGAGGAGACGCGGCCAGACGAGGTCACCCGTGGCCGCATCGACGGCGACCATCGTTTGAGCCTTCGAGGTTGCATAGGCCCGTTCGAGTGTCACAGCGGCCGTAGAATCCAGAGCCGAAACCTCAACCGTCACCGCGTGTGGCCTGTGATTTTGGATTTCGACAACGTTCTGCAACCGGTACATCGGCAGGGTCGAGGTATCGCAGTGCCCGAGTATCACTGTCGTCGCGTTGCTCTAGCGAGACCGAGGAGACACCCGGCAGGCGTCCGAGCAGTCCGGACCGATCCGTCACGTCCGTGACTCGCTCACGTTCGACACGCCACTGCGGCTCGTCCAGCAGGCAGTCGTGACAGACGATGCTATTTACGCACACTCGGTACTCTACGTGCCCCCACCGGAGGTCTCGCTCCACGAGTGTGTGTGCGACGACCACCACCACGACCGCACTCGCACCGACGACTGCCCACGTCACCCCGGCGACGACGTACCCGAGGAAGGCGATGACGGCCGCCGCGGCGAAGCGTCGGGGGTTCAGCATCCCGAGGATTCCGTCAACGACGGCGCCGACCCACACCGCGTGGCGGTTCGTGTGGAGCACGTTTGTCGGGTCTCCATCGGGGACGGAGACGGGTGCCCACGTATCGTCGTCTGCGGTCTCGAAATCGGCCTCGCTCGGGGCAAGTGGGTCGAACCGCTCGCTCTGACCGACCGCGGTGTACACGTCGAACCCGACGCGAGCGGAGTATACGAGCATGAAGAGGAACCCCGTGTTCTCGGTCTGTGACAGGTCGAGTGAGGTTCCCCAGACGACGATTACCACGAACGCAACACTTTCGAGGAGCGACCGCGCTGTGAGAATCGACTGTGGGACAAGTTCGCGGTAGTCGCGCGAGCGGACGTGATCCGCGAATGTCGTTCCCTCGCGGGCGAGCGTCGTCACGCCCGCGAGGAGGAGACTCTCGACGAACACCCCACTCTCAGCGGTCGCAAACCAGAGCACGGCACCACTGATGAGCGAGAGGCCCATGACCACTCGGCCAAGCCCGAGTACGCGAGGGAACGAACGCGGGTAAGCCGGCGGCAGTGCCCGGTGAAGTCGAAAACTCCCACGCTTCTCACGGAGGGAGCGGAACGGTGACCGCCACCCCCACCGTGAGTCAGCGGCCGCCCAGTTCTCCGGGGCGGCGCGCTGGCCCGCGAACGTCGCCTCCAGCGTCTGCCGGAGCGCGCCAACGGTAATCTCAACCCAGTAGACGACCAGGAGGTGTGCGAGACCCCAGTCGAACAGGAGGATTCCGACGAGTGGAAGCGCGTTGGCCGCGGCGACGCCAGCCAACGTACGCCGCCACATCTGCAGTCCGTTCGTCACAGTGCGTGCAGATTTTCTACTGTCGAACTAACAATTTATGAAACGAAAGTTGCGTTGTGCCGTACAAAGTATGCATCACGGTGCTATGTTTCATGAGACGGTTCTCGGGAAGCATCAGACCGATGAGAGAAGGGTCGTGTTCTGTGGGGCCGTTAGCGAGTAGGGTCTGTGGAGGGCCTGCGAGAACCGTTCTAAACGACGCCCACTTTTCTTCTCAAACTGGCGTAACTAGGTGCTACTCCTCCGATGGACATGGCTGGCTCACCGGTAGTTGATCGATACACTAACTATTCGTCGCTTAGAACCTCGATATCACAACCGAGTGGTGGTTCTCCGCTTCCCTCCCCGTACTTTGCGATGAACTCCTTCTGTATCGTTTTATCCAGATTTTTCGTTTCAACCTCCACGGTGAATTTCAGTTCAGTGCCGCAGGTGACGTCCTCGTTTTGTACGTTCCCGAACGGAACATGCTCTGTTCTGATGGCCTTTGTAGAGTCTGCCCCAATGTTGACTGATTTTCCGCGGCGAATCCCATTCAGCGGCGAATTAGAGTCGGTCGTAGGCGCAGGAACGCCACCACTGAACGAAAGTGATCTAATACCTTCCGGTGCGTTCCCGGTGTTGCGAATACGCACAAAGCCGCGGAATTTCCAGCGACTACTCCTTTTATCCCAGTCTAGACTAGGATCACTTGTTCCAGGACCAGCCTCGATAATCTCAATTTCTGGACGGAGGGTGATTGTCTGAGATTCTACTGGTTTTCTATCTTTAACCGCTGTGATAGTGTGTTCTCCAGGTACGTGGTCTGCAATGTTGAACCGAGCCGTTGTAGCAACGGTCATATCCGCGTTTCCAGCCAGTTGCCTATTTGGATTAGCTAGGGTAATCCGATCTATGGACACCTCTGGGTTGCGCTTGACGACTAAATCTGTGCCTTCTGTTTTAACACTGCTAATAATACTCTGTGACTCTTCTTCTTCCTCTTCGGATGTCGTCTGTTCTGACGTCTCCTCACGTTCTGTTGGGGTTCCAGTATCTGACTGGTCCATACACCCCGCGAGAGATGCTGATGCACCGATGCTTGCGAGTGCTGTTTTGAGGGCGGTACGTCGGCTGATAGAATTCTGTTGGTTCATTTTATGTTCTCCAAGGAGACCAAGTTTTACTCTTATCTCAAATCTGATTCTACCCCGGGACCCTTTATATGTTATTTTTTAACTGATGGTAGTGAAAATGCGTAGACAATATTACAATAGAACGGTCGGGAACGACCCATGCGGAATCGACACCAACCCGAGTGACAGATAGTTTGAAAATAATGAGCCAATACATGATCAATGCAATATATTTTAAAACACATGGTGAAAAGTGGACCAGATGAACTGTCAACGCGCTGTATAGAGCAATTTTGGGAGGCTGTTAGCAGTGGGTTCGATATACGATTTCAGACTGACAAAAGGACTGCTAAGTGGTGGAGTTGTATTTGGCGTCGTGGGAGTATCACTTCTGATTATATCCGCACCCAGAATTGTCGGTTTGATAGCAGAAATTTAGACTCTGTTGGCTCTGTTGAAATCCCCGATGGATAATCGGGTCAAGGCCGTGCAGAGTACAGCGCGAGTTGATCACTTCAAATTTAAACGTTCTATCAACCAACGTTTCACTATGCCCCGCGACACAATCGTTTCGTGGAAGACGTTTGCGCTCTTTATCCTCTTTCCACCACTGGCTATCGTCGCAATCATATTCTTCCCGCTGACGCTACTCGTCTTCTTCTGGCTCTACCACCGAGGAAAACAAGATGCGAGACGCGAAGAATATTCAAAACTGCGTGGCTGAGTACACGCTTTCAACGCTATCTTCGTTTGTATCCTGCTGAACTCATCCACTATATTCAGCACACTACATCCATCGAATTGCCTCGGGTTCAGAGCGTCCCCGGCCGTGAGGGAACTCCTCCCTCTCGACGTGATGTGAGGTGTGCAACCGCCTTGGGATGTGTTCGGCAGGGCTTTCTCAATCACTCAGTCACGCTTCTCTCGACCAACAGTGTCGTCGGCATCGATGTTTTCAGGTTCGACCGCAGTCGCGGCTCGAAGCACTACACGAAGCGAACGAAACTGACGATTCAGTACTGGTAAGTTGTAGTTTTCGTTGACACGATAGCGAACGCTATCATCGACGAACACGCTGGAAGTGACACGTAATATATAGTCGGTGTCGCGTCAGTCCAGTCGAGCGACCATGCCATGAATTCTGCGCACGCCTACCAAATGTGTGAATTGTATTAGAGTTACGGCCACAAAACACATACGACCATTCGGGTTCACGTGTAGCGTAGTTGTCGATATGTCGGACGTAAGAGATACGACGTCAGTTAGTTCGCGTCTCCGCGAGCGGGTCAAGTCTATCAGCCCGACTTCCCTGACACTGTTGGGGTTCATCGGATTCCTCGGAGATGCGTTCCCCCAACTAGAGGTACTCACGCTGTTCCATCTGTTCTGGCTGTTCGCGCTGTGGCCGTTCGCATCGATGCTGTGTGCCACGGTCAAGCAATCACTCGGCTTCGACGAGGGTGAGAAGGGTCCGCGCGACTGGCTCGAAATGAATGACGGATGGCGCGGACAGGTCGCCTTTCTGCTCGGCGTTCCACTTTCGGTGCTCAACCCGTGGATGTTCCGGCAGGACGTGATGCAGTTGTTCGGGAGTCTCGTGGCTGGAATCAGACACCGTGGGTCACTCCCCGCTCCGGACACATACACGCAGGCAACGCGATATCGGCTTCCTGTCGATGGAACGTGGACAGTCGTCAACGGGAGCCCGATAAAAGCGTACTCTCATTCGTGGTTTCCGGCGACCCAGCGCTACGCCTACGACTTCGTCATCACCGACGAATCGGGGCGGAGCCGTCCCGAGGGGACCGATTCGAGTACCGAGAATTACTACTGCTATGACGAACCCGTTCTCGCACCTGCTAGTGGGGTTGTCGTTGCTGTGCACGATAGTGACCCGGAACTCAAGCGAGCCGGTGGGCTTTCTCATCCACTCAAGCGTAGTCTCACTGGAAATTGTGTCATGATTCGACACGCGAACATGGAGTACAGTTGCCTCGCCCACCTTATCCCGGGAAGCATCGAGGTCGAACCGGGAGATACCGTCGAATGCGGGGAGCAGATCGGCCGATGCGGCCACTCCGGGAACTCGTCAGAGCCACATCTCCATTTTCAACTGCAAGACCATCCGGCGTTCGAAGTTGCGGCAGGTTTACCAGTCCGGTTCGACGACGTGACTGTAGACACACCTGGGGTCGATGTCGTGAAGTCCACCGACTGGACCGAACCGGAAGGTGGTCCCGGGTCCCACATCCACGTCGGCCAGCGGGTATCACACGTCCCCGAGATGAGGTCGGGAGAGAGTGATACAGTCGGTGATTCTCCTGACGCCACCGATACGTCGAAACTAAGTCGCGTCGGGACCCTCAGTCGGGTCGCTACCGGCCTCTCTCTCGGCGGCTTCGTCACCGCCGTCGTGGGGGTTGTCGCACCGTCACGACTGACGGTTGTACTCGCGCTCGCGGTCCTCGCTACCCTCGGGCTTGTATATCAAGTCGTCCGACAGTTCTCGAACGGCGGCCACGTGCGTCTCAAATCGCTCAGCCAGGGGTGTGGAGTAGGTATGGCCGCAATGCTGTTGGCTGTATCTGTCGCTTCGGGGACGTTCTCTTCGTTCAGTTCGCTCGCAGTCGGTGCAGGTGTGTTTACGATAGGCTTCGTTCTGTACACCGCCGTTTGGGAGTATGGCCGCTGGAGTCTCGTTTAGGTCTACCTCCGGTAAACAACACCACGCTTCAACATGGATGGACGTGCTCTTTTGCGAGCAAAGTCACAACAGCGGCTACCTGTGAGACACCAACAGCGATAGTAGAATTTGGAAGTCTTTGCGGGAGTACCCGCCAAAGACTGGTGTACCTCGTTGATTTTTAGATAGCTGGTGAGAGATGTAAGTAGATACTTTTGGAGAGAACTATCGGTGAGTAAGGTTACTCAAAAACAGGACTCTCTGTGAAGCTGATATCTACGTTGTTTTTGTGTTATACTCATTAATACCTACGAAATTAAACATGAAAATGAAAAACGATTGCGATTAACCTGCTCAAAAGACCAATCACTTCCCAAATTATCAAGGCAACACTAGTAGAATAATATCAATAATATAAAAGGAAACCATTATCAAACTATAATACAAAATGTATACCAGCTCACAAGTATGGCATCTCATCTGTCCCCGCTGAAAGTTATCCTTTCTCGGCATCAACTTCTGGAACAAATTGATAACGGTGTTAGCGATAAGAGAGAGTTGTATGGGAGTTTAGATAGCTCTCGAACAACTATTGACCGCGCAATTAGGGAACTCGAAGAAGAAAACATTCTTTCTCGTCATGGCCGGCATTGTGAATTCACTCGGTTTGGGAGACTAACTTACAATTATTTTAATAGATTGTCTAAAGAATACGAAGCAATTCATTCTGCAAGTGAACTCCTTTCTGTTCTACCAGGGGAGTCTAAGCTTGAACAGGACCTGTTAGATGGCTCAGACGTAACGTTGGCAAGCCAACGCGCACCAGCAGCACCATTTAGGGAAATTTCAGGCGTGCCAGATGATGAGCCGATCCAGGCCTTGCTCCCCATTTTATTTCCACAACAACTCCAATTCATCTGTGAAAGATTAAACCATGGTAGTTCCATCGAACTTGTTATTCATAGGGATCTGATTACAATACTCAAAAATAAATATAGGAAAGAATATTCAGCACTTCGTAATAGTGATGTGGAGATTGCTACGGCAGCAAGGCTACCGCAGTTTGGTTTAATCATTATTGGCTCGCAAGAGTTTTGGTTAAGCGTCCACCGTGAGAGTGGTGGGCTCCTTGGTCTCATCAACAACACAACGCCACACGCAGTAAAAAGGGCACGAAAACTATTCAATAATATTAAAAAACAAAATAGTGGTTGTGAACCGACTAGTAAAATATAATACTTACTCTGAGTTGTACCGTTACGAGTTTGTAGACGACTCAGCGAATACTGTGCGACGAATTTGGCAGAATTTTGAGAATAATCTGGTAGTAACGTTCACGATAGTAATACCCTCGTGTATCCCATTAGAACGTGGGGCGTTCTGAACTCGGTGAACAAAATCTAGTTGAGGAAATCACAAACAGACAGTAGCCGTTGAGCGGTTGTTCAATATTCGGTACAAATACCTGACGAGTTACGTGAACTCTCGATAAATGTCTTCAACAGTGGGAGTTTGAATTGTGGCGTCAGTGATTTTGATTTCATTTTTTTGGAGTTGACGTACGAGGTCTAGGTGGGAACTCTCCGAGTCGTGGTCAACTACGATCGTACTGCCCGTGTTTGACACATTTTCAACTATTTCCAAACTGTCTAATAAGTCGATTGCGTCGTCTGTCTGATCTTGGATCTTGAATGTCGTGTGGGTGAGTAATTCTCCCTTTTTTTGCAATCCAGCCATTGAACCCTCCGCAACGAGTGTCCCCTGTGAAATGATTCCAATCTCATCACAGAGTGTCTCAACTTGGCCGAGGATGTGACTTGAAAAGAGCGTTGTAGTCCCTCGGCTACGTTCTCGCATTACCACGTCTCGCACAAGTTGTGCTCCATCCGGGTCTAGTCCGGTAAATGGCTCATCCAAGATGAGAATTGGTGGGCGGCCGATGAGCGCCATTGCTAAGCCAAGTCGTTGTGTCATTCCCTTTGAATATGCTGTTGCAGTACGGTCTTGTGCACGTTCTAAGCCGACCTCTGAAAGGGCAGCTTCGGGATCAATTTCTTCTCCACGAAGACGTGAGATGTATTTAATGTGTTCTCGACCCGTTAAAGATGGATACGGTGTGAAGTTCTCGGGGAGAACACCAACCTTAGAACGCACTGAAACAGGTTCTACTTGGGGATCATGCCCCGCAAGACACATCGTACCATCAGTTGGGTGAATCAAACCCAACAACATTCCAATTGTTGTAGATTTCCCAGAACCATTCGGTCCAAGGAATCCAAAAACTGTACCACTTTCGATCGAGAGGTTCAGACCGTCAACTGCACGAATATCTCCGTAATTCTTCACCAGGTTCGTTGTGGATATTATTTCAGTCATTATTGATTAAAGTCGGTGTTGTTGAATGTGTAATAGCCAAGAACGAAGACAAAAGTTGAGAAAAAAACTAGTACAGCCCCACTCATAAGTGGGTGGAGATAAACCGGGACTGGTTGTGACTCAAAAGCGTTCTCAAGTAGAACTACATCAAGTGCTGTAACTTGTGGTGTAAGTTGATAAATTACAAATATTGACAAACTATCCGTATTTGGAAGCCCTAGTGTCCAATTTGTGAGCGTATAGTACGCGTTCGTAGGGAGGAGACGAGTTAAAAATGCTGAGACTGTTAAAGGAGCACTCGAGTGTACCGAGCTAACAGCGAAGCTAGTACCAGAGCTAACTTCTTCGACACCATAAATCGATTTCAATAGAATTGGGAGTAGATTATCATAAAAAAGGAACATCCCTCCACCAAGTATAAAAGCAAGGCCAGAGGGTGCAAGAGCATTTTTAAACGTTGCAGAAAGTCCGACCATCGCGAGCATGAGTGTACCAACATAGAGTACACTCGCAAGCCAAAATCCAACTGTTGGAAGTAGTGGGGGCGCATTTGCGCCCACTACGCCATGCAAGTAGCCGAGGAACACTCCTGCGGAAAGTGGCACAATCAAACCACTTGCGCGGCCCACAACCTTCCCGAGGAGCAGTCCTATTCGAGAGACTGGCTGGATTGCTGTGTATTTGAGGTAACCCTCCCCACGTGCTCCTCCAACAGTTTTTGCTCCCAAGATAATACAAGCAATTGGGGTGATTATTCCAATGCCGCGTTGAAATGACGCAATATATCGAAGGTTCCCCAGATGTTGTATAGCTGTTTGACTTGTTATGACATTCAATAGCCCATCAAGTACGATTGGGATTAGGAGAATCCAAACAAATCGACTCTTGACAGTGGTTCTAAACTCGCGTCTTGCTATTGGTTGCCAGTTTCCGGGCATACTTGTAGGACCTGCATCATGATTACATGTCGTATGGAATAACTGTTCTGGTAGCAGTGAGACCTCTTCTTAGTAATGGTTTCTATGGTTCAATAAACACATATCTAATAGATTTGCACGTTGACTAGTATAATGCCTCAAATCTATTTTGTTGGATGTTTATGGATAGTAAACACTTCCCGCCGAATTTATAATATTTCAGACTATTAACATTACTACCCGTGCAAATGTACGCTGTGTCGTGCGTATGTAATATTGTGTCTCCTTGAGAGTTTGGTACAAAATAGGCCCTGTGGATCACTAGACAGCGTCGGTTTCGGCGTTAGAACTTGGAAGGTAAAGCGGAAAGTCAGCGATGTGTATGTCGAAAATTACTCGCTTTACAAACAAAGCGGTCACGTTGTTAAAAACGCTGCCGCGAAGGGGGAACAATCCCTACTCATTGATTATATCTAACTTATTAATATATTTTAGAGAAGGTATGGCGAGTGTTGATGCCTCTATTGATGCCACTTTTTCGACCGCGAGAACTAGCAAACGGTACTATTGCACGAATTACACGTTCAGACACCCAAAGCGACGGCTCTCGTCAATGCTCAAACGCGAGCTGTTCTAGACGTTCATTGTACGGCCGGAAGACCATGACACACAACTCGACTAGGTTACCTGCATTGCAGCAGACTCGCCGCTGACAAAGGCTACGGATGGATTCGATTGCGTGAAAACTACAAAAAGAAGGAATGAAACCGTGATTAAACATCGCACCTTCCAGCCCATTGACCAGCATGTTATGCGCGTGGGCGATTGAGTCTCGATATTCAATGATCGATGTGAGATCGTCTTCACGTTGTACGATCAAGCGAACGCACGGTAGCGCCGAACGTAGTACTAGAAATTTCGCACACTCGTCTTAAAATGTGTTCATAACCTCAAACGTGCCGGAACATAGTCGAATCCACAGTATAGCGATGACCAGATCCCAAAAGGAATATATCTAATATAAGAATAAACCAATATTTGATTTATTTTATAAGGGGCTGATTTTGAGATGCAGAAATTTTCCAGAGTATGAAAAATACACATAGGCCAATATTTTCGCGTGGGGGGACATTATTCCACCAATTAATGTTAACTATCTGCCACCATGCTGTATAATCGCGACATGGTATCAGAAAAGCCTAATCACTCGCAGAGCCGACGACGATTTATTAAAACCGCAGGTGCAGCCACTGCTGCCGCCACATTTGCGGTACCTAGTATCGTTAGTGCAGACAAAAGTAGTAATGCTTCCTTCGATCCTTCAGATAAGGATGCTGTCGCCGAATACATCGAGTGGGTAGATACCCAAGATAATACGATTGAACAGATCAATAAACTAAGCGACGAACAGGTAGACGCTATTGGGGATGTAATGACCAATATCTCGTGGTCTCATGAGGATGTCAAAACTAAACCGGCAGACAAATTTACTATTCAAGGATACGAAGGTGAAGACTACGTAGACAAAGTTGTTGGAAGCGTTCAGAATACGACGACTGAATACATCCTCAAGCATCGAATTGATTGGCAATATAATAATGGTGAAGATTACAAGGAGATAAGTTCAACTATTACTGCGGATCCACACGGTGCTCTCGCAGAATATGTCAATGGTTCAAAGGAGGTTGATGATCGGGTGAGAAAAGACTCGTACTTCATCAACCGTGCGAAGGCGAAGTTTAGACTCGTCGGGGTTGGTCGTACCGTTACTGCAGAACTTGATTGCAAAGGGAATGTCTACGGAGACGGAGAGACAGTCAAATCTAAGGCACCACTATAGGTAACTAGTGGGAATTACAGTGTTACGATACATTTCTTTGTGAGTCCCTGCTAAACAATATTAAATTCAATTTTAAGTATACAGAGTTCAGTAAATAACACATATCTATTCCTAAATTATATGTGAAATTTAATTGCAATATTACTAACATCATTGAATTCAAGCCGTTCAATCTAATAGTCAATTGCTGTCAAGTTCCCAACCAGCGTTCGACCGTCCAGCGATTAATGCAGTTGTTGGAAGATATCGCATTGCACAAATTGTATGAAAAATTTGCGGACGCTCGCATAATACTCACCGCAGATTATAGACCCGACCGACGAGGATTTTGAGGGAGTCATAGCACTTTCGATGCAATTTCACTCGACGTAATCAAGCCGATCACTCACCCCTAATTGAGAGAGTGAAGTCTGATATCTATGCTATCAACGAGATACATAGCGTATAACAGATTGTGTTCCTCCAAGAGTTGATGAGACACAGCAGTCGGTTAGGTACCATGACGTCCAACAACTCGACGCTAAGACCCAACTTGGCATGGTGTTTATTGCACTATACAATCAAGGTTACTCGTCATTGATTTTGACAGCGGTCTCATCGTCCGCAGCCCACCTCGGCGTTGCCTCAATCGGGTTATGATAGTCATTATATAGTTGACGTACTCACTAAAACTGCTTGACGAGAGCGTTCGACACCGAGAAAGCAATAATTCGTTGTCCCTGTTGAAATCCTCAACCGGGGATCGGTTTCAGAGGACGTGCTGCATACAGGGCGTGAATTCCGTAGGGGAGTATTCAGCGAAATCAGAGTCAGTAGTAATTAGAACTCAACTGCGAATTATCATAGCACAAGTTACACAACCGATGTGAAGGCTGAAACCAGAATTTAGTCGGTGAACAGTACGTTTCCACGGAGTTCCGTTCTTTGCGAGACTGAATTTCGCAGTTTGCACTATGGACCTCGTTGGACTCTCAAAGTTGACTCATGCGAACCGTGCCGTAATCACCATACAGGATATCCGTAAGCTGGAAGAGCACTCTACAGGGTACCGGACCGCGAGTGATGCAGTCTCAATTGGATAGAACTCCGAGCAGATACCGTATCGACTGAGATGTGACCAATCAATAGATTGTTAGGTGTCACTTCACTGCGTGGAGTACTTGATATACACCTAATAGGAATACTACTAAACCGGATCATAGTGAGTGAGGAAGGGGCGCTGAAAACCGTTGCCGGGCTGCTCGAAGACGAGACAGCACGAGCTCTCCTCACGGGACGAGTCAGGAACCCGTGTCAATGAGCACAATATGAGAGAATTCCCAAAACCAGTGACTCGTCGATGGCCCGTCAACAGTAAACAATTATACTCACGAGTAACCCTACTGAACACATACACTCGACGGGGTCTGCCATCCGGACGCAGTCATCGGCGGAGTCGGTCGTGGAGAATACATGAAAGAGGTCATTCAAGAAGTCACACCGAGCGAACTGTGCGACGTCGTCGAACCCGGCGAGGTGACACTCGTTCTCGGGGCACCCAGCGTCGGGAAATCACATCACGTGCGGCGGGTTGGCCCATCGGTCGAACGGCTTGCGGCGGCGAGCGCCGTCGAAGACGACGAACTCGTGATTATCGACGATTTCGTCGCGGCGACGTGTGGCCGAAGTGACGAAGCGTACTCGGCCGACGGAGAGCAGTCCAACGTGAACGCCCTGTTCGCTCGCCCCGGCGGTGCAGTCCTCGTAACACGGCCACGGAGCCTCGACTGGCTGTGCCGAAGCGATTTCCCCGTGTCCAGTGACATCGTCGAGCGGGTCGATTCTGTACTCGTTGTTCGGACGCCGCCAGCAGAGAGTAGCGATGCGATTGACGAGATCCGCGAGCGAACCAGCCATCGAAGTGTCAGTGGTCTGAGTGACGAGGCGCGTTTGTCGCTCGTCGAACGCATCACCTATCCTAACTACGAGTTCGAGGACGAGCGACTCCAAGAACAGGTCGGAACTATCGAGGAGACCGTCACACCCGCGGCCTTCCTCTCGCTCTCGCAGTACGGGTCCGAAACGGTGCTCGTCGAACCGGCTGTCAGGGCGGTGGTCGGCGACTGTGACACCACGGTCGAGCCACTCGGTGAAGCGACACTCGAACGAATCTCGTCGCTCCATCCACGTGTCGGAAGCGTCGGTCGTGCGCCAGCCGCACTGTCGCCAGCGGTCGCCACCGCACTCGCTCTCGTTGTGAGTTCGCTCGCAGACGACGACACGGCGTGGTTCGAGCCGCTCGTTCGCCATCGACCGCTGGCGGGGGCGGCCGAGGCGCTCGAAATCGCCTTCGGTCTCCCACCGGGAACGATCGATCACCTTCGGGTGTTCGCGTCCGAGTCGGTGCGGACGCAGATCGGTCAGCAACTGGCGGCCCACACCGAGACCGAGACGGCTATCGCCGATGCGGGCGCCGCCTTCGCGGAGGTTCGGGCTGGCATGCGAGCAATCGGGTCGTCACTGGACGAGGTCGCAACGGGACCCGACGAGTACGCTTCCTCTCTCCTCGTCGGTGCCTGGCATTGGGAGGGACCAGAGGCGTTACACGCGGCTGCAGCGAAGCGGGAGTTTCCGAACACGGGCGACGGTCCCGAAAGGGACGACGGACTGGCGGAGGGCGACATCGACAGGGTCGTCGATGCGCTCGATGGCGGAGTCGTCGTCATCTCGGGACCGAAAGCGAGCGGAAAGCGACGGCTCGCGGCGAACGTCGCCACGGAGCTCACGACGTGGGGGGCGACAGTCAGGCTCTCCGACCTCAACCGGCTCGACTACATCAGCACGGGCATCGACGCCACGCCGGACGCGGTCGTGGTCGCAACCTATGGTGCCGGGCCAGCACGAGTCACGAGCGAGACAGGGATTCGAACGCTGGTCGAGTGGGTCGCTGACGGCACCTGTTCGGGTGCACTACTCATCTGTGACGACGAGTTCCGCGAGCAGTTCGACGCCGTCGCCGACCGGACCGGCTGTGCCGACGTCGCCCCTTGGCGTAACCGAACCGAATTCGAACTGGGCGACACTGAGGCCGCACCTGAACGGTCGTCCCAAGCGGTCGCCGACGACCTCCTTTCGGCGATGGACTGGCCAGACACCCAACGCCCGTCCCGTCTGACGCTCGACGTGGATCGAATCACGGACCAGAGTACACTGGCGGCAATCGCTGGCATCCCCGACAAGGACCTCGACGCGGCGTTTGTGGGCCGAGTGCTCGCCGATGCCATCGCTGTCGTCGCGCGGACTGCGCGGCCGAGTGCCGCAAAACAGTGGCTGGCGCTGTTCGACGACCTCGTCGGGGACGTCGGGCTGAATCGAAGCGACACCGACGGTGCTATCAGCTACCGAGGAGCGGTCTACGGCACTGCCATGGCAGTAGTGGCAAGCGAGAATCCCACGACTGACGAGTGGGTCGAGGCAATTACTGACTGTGCGGTCGCCCTCACGAACGAGACTGCGACGCCGCACGGACGCGACTCCGTCGGCGGCGACCGCGAACCGTTCGTGAGTGCATTTGCGAACGCTCTGGCACGGCTCGCGTGGCCAACTGACGGGACCGGACCGAATCACGGCGCACTCGCGTGTGTCGATCAGGTCCTCCACAGAACGGTCGATTCGGGGGCGATCTCCGAGGAACCGGGACTGACGCTCCTCTGTCGCGTCTACGGTGCGGCGGCCGAGCGACTCATCGAGACCGTTGCGGACACCACGGTGGCCGACGACGCGCTCGCGCCAGTCGCCGCACTCGTCCAACAGGCGGCCGCAACCAACGAGGAAGGATTCGCGGCGTTCGTCATCGGAAACAGTTTCGCGTCCACAATCGGAGCCGTCGCTGGCGCGGCGTGTTCACTCGCCGACCTCTCGACGTGGGTAGACGTGCTTGGCTCCCAGGTCAGAGACTCGGTCGCGTTCATGCAGCGTCAGGATAATCGAGCGGAGTTGCTCCGGCACGCCTACACTGGCGCACTCGGCTTCTGGGTATTCGAACACGAGTGTCCCGACGACCGGATCGAGCCTTGGCTGGTGGCTGTCGGTGAGAACCTCTGCCGAACTGCGACGACCGCTGACCTCGACGACCCCGTGGCGTTCGTCGTCGAAGTCTACGGGCAGGCCGTCCGGCGCATCGTCGCAGACCGCAAGTTCGACCGTGCGGAGCGACTGTTCGGTGCGTGCGACCGACTCGTCAACACTGTCGCGTCGTCGGACCTCGATGCCGAGGAGTGGACGGTTCGTGCTGACCTCCACGCGGCAGGCCTCGCGGCGTTTGCCAGCGTCGAGCAGAACACTGACGGCGTCAACGACGGTCCCTACGAAATCGGCGCGCTTCCGTTTTCGGACTCGCCACGATTCGAGGACTGGGTCGAACTGTACGACGAGTCCGTAACCCGGAACGCGGCCACCGAGACGGCCCGTCGAGAGCGATTCCTGACGGCGGTCTACCGCGAGGCGCTGTCAACCCGCGTGCGCGGACTCGACGACGGTTCGTCGGCCACGGGGTCACGACGGCGGGAACGCGATTCGGCGTCCGGAATCTCGCCACGGCGGGAGCGTGTCTGGTTCGAAGCGCTCACCGACCGCATCGAGACGGTGGCAACCACGGGAGACTTGGTCACTGACCCAATCTCGTTCTTAGATGGCGTCTTTGGCGATGCCGCAGTGAACTGGGCGGCCGACGGGGAGGCGAGCGTCTCCCGGGAGTGGGTCACCTCGCTTGTCAGGACCTTCCGTGAATGCCGCTGGGAGATCGACGGGTCGACGAAGATGGAGTGGTTCGACGCCTTCGCGGAGGTTGACGCGGCGGTCCTCCTAGCAGTAGTGACGCGGGGCGATATCGGCAACCGGTCGCACGACCGTCTGGTGCAGGCGGTGCTCTCGCAGGTCGAAAGTAGCGCGACGGCGGCGGATAACCCACCACACCCCGTGAACTACGTCAGTTCCGTCTGGGGAACCGCACTCGCGCTCACTGTCGAGGCCGAACCGGCCGAAGTCAGGTTCGGCGTTACAGAAGTCCTCGCCGCGGCCGAAGAGCGGGCCGACTTCGAGTGGGTCGGCATCGAGCGGGCCGGTATCTTCGAACGGCTCTATGCCCGAGCACTCGCTGTTGTCGGTCGCACCAACAGCGGCCATACGAACGTAGAGACGTGGCTGGAGGTCGTCACAGAACGAATCGAGGCGACTGCAACGCGAGCGGTGCCCGGGGACCCGGCCGAATTCGTCGCGTCCGTGTATACTCGCGCCTACGTCGATACGGTCGAAGCGGTCGAGGACGACGCGACGGCGTGGCGGCAACGCCTCGACGATGAACTCCGCGCGTTCGCCGCTGGCGCGAGCGTCGATGACCCTGCAGAGTTCTTGGAGGAAGTGTACGCCGACATCGTCGTAGAAGGAGTGAGAAGTAGCGAACCGTTCGAACAGGTCGAAGCCTACGTCACCGCTGTCTGTGCGTCCATCGAAACCGCGGCCGACGCTGGCATCGTTCGGGGCGACGGCACGCTCGAGCGGACGTTCAAACGGTCGGTAAACGAACTCTCGACCGCCAATCCACGTGCGAGCGCGGACTACGCCGTTCGACTCGACCACGGGCTTCGGGAAGTCGTGGGCGACGACCTCGCCGCGGCCGCCTTCGAATCCGACGAAACAGTCGACTAGACCGCCTCCACGAACGCTGGGGGCTTCGACACACAGTCTCGAATCGTCCACCAGCGAACGACTCACCCACTCATGGCAACCTACTACGTCATCTCCAGCCCGGACCGCGATGCCGACAGTCCCCACAGTTCCGAGTGGCCGAAAGAACTCAGGCTCTCCTTCGAGGACGAAGCGGTCAACCTGTTTCAGGGCAAGGGCCACGGTCTCGGTGGTGCCTGCTACGACTTCGAGACGTTCCGGGTCGCGGAGTGGGCCGAATTCATCGAGACCTGTGCCGGCGAGTGGCTTCTCGCGGAACTCTCCAGCCACGAGTCACTGACTGCAGTCGAGGAAAGAGACTTCGTCCGGTTGCTGAACAAACACACGGCGCTCGAAACGGAAGAACACTGACGACACGGCTGGCAGGTTACGTTCCGGGGGCATCGTCCCTTCCGGGCCAGACCGTCGGTATAACTCGTCTATCTTCGTAGGTCGAACGGTCGGCACTGAATTTCTCGACCAGATCGGCGGCCGACGAGTCACCGGCTTCGATTGCAGTGACCTCCGCGGATGTCAATCGTACGGAGACGTCGCGCTCTATGGGACCGCCGAGTAAGAACGTGAGAATGACCTCCCCGTCGCAGGCCAGCAAGACGTAGGAGTATCGTTTCCGGTCGAGGACTCGCATTGGTCGGTCGAGGGGCGGCACGGGATAAACAGTTCCGAGAGAAGCGAAGTCTTTTGGGCTCGCTATGTACTTGTTTCGGCATGTCTTTCCGCCAAGTCGATGGGACAGCACGCGACGGTGCGCGATGAGAGACGAGCCGATAGTGCAGTGGTGGACCCGCCTCGGCTCCGAGCGTGAACGGTTCGTAACGGATGCCGTACCGACCGGTGACGATGGACTGTACGCAGTCGGATGGTACGACGTGGGAGACCGCACTGGCGACAGATTCGGTGGCTTCCTGCAGCGACTCAGTCCACGTGGAACCGTTGACTGGGAGTTCTACTGGGACCGGACGCGGCGACCGAGAGCCGTCACGGCGGCCCCAGATGGTCCAATCGTCGCTGGGAAGAGCCTGTCGGCTAACACACAAAAGTCCGAGGAAGAGCCGCCGGCTTGGCTGGCGTCCGTGACGGGAGCTGGGGTCCGTCGTTGGGAACGAGAGTACCCGTTCGGCTCCGGAGACAGCTTCGAGACGGTGGATACGACCCCGGGCGGCGTCGTCGCCGGCGGCCAAACAGGCGGCTACTCCCGACGGTCGCCGGGGTCCTGGGAGCGAGTCTACGGAACCAGAGAGTGGCTCCTCGCCGCCGACGCCGACGACGGTACCGAGCACTGGCGTGAACGGTACGCCGGCAACGACTGTAAGTCGCTCGTCGCCGACGAAAGGGGCGGACTCAGATACGTCGGCGGCTCGTCTGTTACTTGGATTTCATCTGACGGGACCAAAGAACACAGCGAGTACTACTACGCCGATACCGGGAGTTTCGACACGCTCGACAGCATTGCGCCCCACGAGCAAGACATAGACACCAACGACGCTATGGACAGTGACCAACCCCATGTTGGTGCAAGCGTCATCGCCGGGAAGGCCTGGGAAGGTTCAGATGCGAACGACGCCAGACTGCTCGTCATCGATTCCGACGGCGAAATCCTGCTCGACCGAGCCACCGGATTCGCGGCGACCAGCAATTTCGGTCGTGACGCAATCGCACTTGACGACGGATTCTTGCTTTCGGGAACTGCACTCTGCGGTGACGGCTCTCTCCCGTGGCTCGCCTGGTTCGATGCCGACGGGGCACTCACGGACTATCGGTTCGTCGTCCGCGCTCCTGATTCGGCACCTGAACTCGTCGCTTCTGTCCCCAGTGGTCCCGCAGGATACCCCATAGCAAGCCACCACGCCGACGTTGACCGCCTCGTTCCAACACGAAACGGGCTGTTCGTCGTGTACAACGAACGCGACCGCTCGAAAAGCCCGGAACACAGACAATGCTGGGTCGGCTTTCTCACCTAGTTGCCGGTGGGACGGGCAGAATCGAGTGGTGTTCAGCACCAAATACCGCGAGTGCTGAAACCGCGGACGGTCGTTAGTTGCCGACGCGGTTGTACAGTTCGATGGCGTCCACCACGTCGTCGTTGAGGTCCATGTCGGTCTCTAATTCGACGTGGGCCGTCTCGGCCATCATATCGACGATACGCTGGCGTTTTGCCGACGTATCGAACTTGTTCATGAGCGGTTCGCCGACGCTGACCTCCAGCGACCAGTACTGGCCGGGGTAGGCAGTCCGCATGTTGTACGGCGAGTCGTGGTAGGCGAGTCGGACGGCGTACGCGGAGAGCGTCGAGTCGATATCGGCGTACGCCGCGGGCACGTGTTTGTCCTCCAGCGTGATTTCGACGATGTCGCGCTGTGGGTGCCCGTATCCGGGTCTCGGGCGCTGTTCGTTGTTGTACGCACCGGCGGCCATCGTCTTGCCGAAGTTCGCCGGGCCGAGCCACCAGACGACGGCCCCGTCGAGGTGATACGGTACCGGACTGGTGTTTTTGAACAGCAACACCTGGTACCAGAACCAGTCGCTCCCGTGAATCTCGGCGCTCGCCTCCATAGGCGCGTTTGCGGTGAAGCGGTCTCCTCCCAGTGGCTCACCCGTAGCCGGATGCGTGTTGTTCTGGAGCGTGTCGAGGAGCGCGCTGTCGTAGTTGTTCAGATAGTCGAAGTCGTCCGACCACGTGGGGTCGTTTTGCGCCTGGAAGTATACCCGGTCGCGCTCTTTGACCTCCGCATCCTTTTCGTTTCGAGCGTCGGTGGGCCACTGGTCCTGATAGAAGAGAGCAGGGTCGTTGCTGGCCGGAATCGGACCGGCGGTTTCGTCCCACGCGGCGGACCGGCCGGCACCTTGGAAGGTCGGGTCTTCGGTCTTGTCGGGCAAGAGCATCAAACGCGGGAGCAGTTGGGCGACGGCGTGGTCCGGCAGTCCCTCGGCACGGAACTGCTTGGCCCAGTCGAGCGCCTGCGTCCCGAGTGCGCCGAAAGTCAGCGACCCGTCGGAGACGTTGTTTCGAATCGCGTCGAGGTCAACGTCGAACTCGGCCGCCTTTTCGGCGTCGGTCCAGTTGACGGTGCTCGAACCGCCACCGCCGACACCGCCCCCGGAGTCGTTGCTCCCGGGCATGAAGTCGAGGAAGATGTCCGGGATATACCGCTCTTGGTAGTTCGGGAAGAACTCCGCAATCGTCGTTTCGGGCGTGAGTTCTCCGGGAGAGCCACCAGCCGATTCGACGGTGATTGTCGTCTCGGCGGTCGCGGTAGTGCCGTCGGCGGTCGTCACGGTCAGCGTAACCGTATACGACCCGGTGCTGTCGAAGCGTACCGAGGTCTCGACGCCGGTGACGGGGTCTCTGCCGCCGACGACCCACTCGTAGGTAGCGATGTCGCCGGTCGATTTCGAGGCGTCGAGCGTCACGGTCTCGCCGACGGAGACGGTCGCGGCGCTCGTCTCGATAACTGCTTCGGGCGTCGTGCCGCCGCCAGCCTCGCCGATCTGTTTCCATGGACTGCCGCTCGATACGCTCGGTTCTGTGCCTTTCGTCCACCACTTCGCCTCCCAGATGTAGCCGTCGTAGACGACGCGGTCGCCGCCCGTGTAGGTGGCGTCGGGGTCCCATTGAGGTGGTGATTCCGCTCCGGATACCGCGACACTCACACCGGCGGCCGATGTGAGGAGTGCAGATGCAGTGCGCAGGTAGTCGCGTCGGTTTTGTTTCATCGTTATCTCCGGAATCGCCCGGTATTGGTCGTCGTGCGGGCTGATTCCATCACGTACCAACGCCGGATTAGTATAAACTATTATGAAATAACGTATTTAAACCCATACCAAAAATGTTACTACACAATTATTTTTAATCGTTCCATCGGGTGGTTTGTGGCCGTGATAAACGAGTTGAGAGGCCGCCGAGCCGATGTCAATCCGCTCAATTTCCACAGACGAGGTACTTCGGTATGACGTGTATTCAGCATCCAGAGTATCGGGCCACGGCAATTCAGCTAGTGGTTCTGAATTAGTTATTTCGAGCAGAATCGAACTGCCGCAGACCGTAGTTCCGTGCGGGAATCTCGTCGAACGACGACGTTCGGTGTGCAATCCGCCCGTCGTCGAGGAGCGAAAACGAATCGCCGACGGCGACGGCGAAATCCGGATAGTGTGTCGAGACGACGACCGAGATACCCTCGTTCGTGAGTTCGCGGAGTAACTCTACGAGCGCGCGGGTGCCGTCGCCGTCGAGACCCGCGGTCGGTTCGTCGAGAATGATGGTAGACGGCTTCATCGCAAGGACGCCGGCCAGCGCGACGCGCTTTTTCTCGCCGCCGCTCAGGCGACTACAGAGGCGGTCTTCGTAGCCGTCGAGACCGACGCGAGAGAGCGCCCATTCGACGGCCTCGGTCGAATCGATACCGAGGTTCGTCGGTCCGAAGGCGACGTCCTGTCCGACGGTCGGTGCGACGAGTTGGTCGTCGGGGTCCTGAAACACGAATCCGACCGTCTGGCGAAGGACCGCGATGCTATCGGCGTCGTACTGAATCGTCTCGCCATCGACCACGACGCGGCCGTCGTCGGGTTCTAACAACCCGTTGAACTGCTTGAGAAGCGTCGATTTTCCGGCACCGTTGCGTCCGAGCAAGACAGTAACGTCGCCCGATTCGGCACGGAAATCGACGCCCCGGAGTACGGGTCTGTCGTCGTAGCCGAACCGAAGGCCGTCAGTACGAATCACGGGAGACCCCCGAATTGAGCGGTGACGGCCGAAAGATTTCCAAATCGTGCGAACAACAGAACGGCGAGCGAGCAGAGCGCATAGGCGTGGCCGCGACTGTCGTAGTCCCGAACGGGAAAAGCGCCGTCGTAGCACCGCGAGCGCATGGATACATCGAGTTGCTCTGCGCGGTCGATTGAACTCAACAGTAACGACGCGGCGACGTGCTTCGTCGTTCGAAATGTCGCACGTCGGGAGGAGAAGCCGCCGCGTAGCTTCGCGGCGGTGTACAGCCGAATCGACTCGTCTACGAGCACCTGAATCCCGCGGTAGACCAACAGCAGTAACTCGACGATCGAGTCGGGAAGACCCAGTGCCCGCAACGCCGACACGAGTTGCGGAACCGTCGTCGTGAGCGCCAGAAACGAGAGCACCGACAGCGACGCTATCGACCGGAGTCCGGTTTTCACCGCGAGCTGAACGCCCGCCTCAGAGACATCGAAAATCCAGTACTGGAAAGCGGACGTGGGTCCCGGCGTGACGAGCGCGACGAGCGCGAGACTGGGAACCAGAAACCAAATCGGATACCGAAGGAAGGTGACGTAGGACCGACCGACGGCGTGAAACGTCAGTGTCGAGAACACGATGATTGCGGTCACATACGACGAAATCCGGCCGCTCGTCGCAGTCAAAAACAGCGAGAGGAGGACAAAGTACACCGTTAGCGGACCGTCAACGAGCGGGGTTGCATCGGCTTGAACGCGCTCAAGCGTCTGTTGCATGTGTCCCGGCTCGGAGACGTTCGACGTAGTACGTCAGGACGAACGCCGCGACACCGCCTTGGAGGGCGAAAAACGCCAGTTCGCCGTGGCTTCCCGGTGGTTCCCAGACGGCACTCGCCCACGGACTGTAGTTCGGTGCTTTGGTTTCGATGGTTGCGACCGCCTGCTCGTCCGTCGCACCCAATCCTGAGACGACCATCGTACTGAGAATGACGGCAAAGACGACGACAACGCCCACTGCGAGCGGTCGTTTCATGCCGTCACCCCCAGTCGCTCCTTCGTGACCGACCCGACGCGGACGAGATAGCCGACCATCGCCGCCGCGATGAGTCCCTCGAAAATCCCGATTGGGAGTTGCGTGACGGCGAACACCGCGGCGAAGTCGGCCGCAGACGAGAGGGCACCGGCGTCACTGGGGAACGCCAACCCGAGTTGAATCGACGTTGTGAGATACGTCACCCAGTCGGTGAGAACGGCGGCGACGAACGTCGCCTGTTCGAGCGAGAGACGCGTCCGAACGAGTCGGTAGGCGGCCCACCCGACGAACGGGCCGACGATTCCCATCGCCGTGACGTTCGCACCGAGCGTCGTCAATCCGCCGTGGGCGAGGAGCAACGACTGGTAGAGGAGGACGATAGTCGCGGCGAAGGCGGTCACCGCCGGGCCGAACAGGACGACCATGACGCCGGTCCCAGTCGGATGGGAACTACTCCCGACCACCGACGGAAGTTTGAGGGCCGAGAGGACGAACACGAACGCCGTCCCGACCGCGATGAGGGCTTTCGTTCTCGTGTCTGTCTTGACAGCCGTGAGGGTTCGCTTCGCGCCGTAGGCGACGACCGGGAGGGCAACCACGGTCCAGAAAATCGCCCAAAACGGCGGCAAGAACCCTTCCATGATGTGCATGAGTGATGTCGCTCCGTGTTCATAGGACGAAAACGAACCCATAAATCAATTATGATTGCCTTACAGCAAGTGAGGTTTAATAATCTCGTCAGCGATGTTGCGAAAACTCGATTGGAGTACTACAAGCATAATTGTTTTCAGAACCCGGTAGAATGATTGACTCGAATGCCACGCGTAACGCTCCCTCACGACGCCAAAGCAGGACCCACCAAAACGGAGGTGAGAGCCGTCACGCTCGAAAAGCTCGATTTGCGTCCGACGGACCACTTCGTCGATGTTGGGTCGTGTACCGGCTCAGTGAGCATCGAAGCGGCACAGCGAGTCAGTCGAGTGACAGCTGTCGAACGAAAGAAAAAGCGACTGGACGTGACCCGCAAGAATCTCGCGGCGAACGACTACGGCGCAGACGTGACGCTCCGCGAAGCCGAAGCTCCCGAAGGTCTCCCCGAAGACGCGGACGCGATGTTCGTCGGCGGAAGCCGGAACTTCGAAGCCGTGCTCGACCACGCCGTCGAGACCGACGTGGACCGTATCGTCATGAACGTCTCACGGGTCGAACCGACCGGTGCGGCCATCGAAGCCTTCCGCGAGCGCGACCTCCTCGACGAGGTCGTCCAGATGCAGGTGAGCCACGGCTACGAACTCGCCGGCGCGACGAGTTTCCGGTCGAACAACCCGGTTTACATCATCGTCGGCCGACGCGACGCCGGAGGGCTGGACTGATGACCGTCTACGGTGTCGGACTTGGTCCCGGCGACGCCGACCTCGTGACCGTCAAAGGCAAGCGAATCCTCGAATCGGTCGATATCGTCTACTCGCCGGGACGTCTCTCGCGGACGGTCGCACTGAATCACGTCCCCGAAGACCGAATCGGCGACCTCGACTTCCCGATGACGCGCGACCCGGACGAACTCCGACGCGCGTGGAAGGAGGCCGCCGCCGAAGTAGCGACGCGCGCTCACGACGGCGACATCGCGTTCGTGACGCTCGGCGACCCGAACGTCTACTCCACGTTCGGACATCTCCGCCGGACGCTCGACGCGTTCCACCCCAACGTGGACCTCGAAGTCGTGCCCGGTGTGAGCGCGATGACCGCGTTCGCAACCGCGCTGGGCGTCGAAATCGAGTCGGGAACCGGACTCGCACTCCGCGAAGCCGCTAAGGGAGCGGTCCCGACCGGTCCCGACCGGATGATTCTGTTCAAGGTCACCGATGCCCCCGCGACCTACGAGGGACTAACTGACGCCGGATACGACGTGAAATTCGGTCGCCGGCTCTTCATGGAACAGGGCGAGACACTCGTCACGACCGACCCAGAAGAACTCGAAGAGCGCGATTACTACACGCTGGCCTACGCCGAGCGGGAAGGTATCGAACGCGACGTTGCGACCGCGAAGTTCGACGGCGTGGACTCGGAGGGGTCGGCGTGACGGTCGACGGAGACGCAGACACCGGCTTCACCGACGAGGAGGGGATTCCCTTCGTCGGTGCTGGACCGGGGGACCCGGAACTCCTCACCGTCGCCGGGCGGCGACTCGTCGAGAAAGCGGACCTCGTCGTTCACGCCGGGTCGCTCGTCAACAGCGAACTCTTAGACGAGTACTGCGACCACGCCGAACAGGTCAACAGCGTCGGCAAGGACCTCGAAGAGCTGATTCCGCTGATGGCCGACGCCTACGAGTCCGGCGAGACGGTCGTCCGACTCCACAGCGGCGACCCGGCGATATACGGGGCCGCACTCGAACAGATGGACGCACTGGCGAAGGAAGGGGTTCCGACCTACCTCGTTCCGGGCGTCACCTCCGCGTTCGCCGCGAGCGCGACGCTCCGAACGCAGTTGACGCTGAACGAAGTCGCCAACCACGTCGTCTTCACCCGACCGCAGGGTCGGACGCTCACGGCCGAAGAAGACCACATCAGCGACTTCGTCGGCTTCGGCGACACCACGGTCTGTATCTACCTCGGCACCCACGCCGTCGCGGAGACGATGGACCGTCTCCTCGGCGAGGGTCACGACCCCGACACGTCGGTCGCGGTCGTCTATCACGCCTCGTGGCCGGACGAGGACGTTATCGAAGGCACCATCGAAACCATCGGCGAGAAGGTCGAAGACGCGGGCTACCGTGCCTCGGCACTCGTCATGATTGGCGACGCTGTCACTGGCTCGGACTACGAGCGGTCGTTCCTCTACGGCGACTGGGCCCGCGGCGGCGACGCGCCGAACGACGACCCCGACCCCGATTCTGAAACACAGGAGCGTGATGTACAATGAGTGATTCTGATTCCGGAAGTGGACACTGTGAAACACCAGACAGCGACGGAGAGGTCGCACGCGAGATTGGCATCGTCAGTTTCGAGCGAAAGCTGGAGACGGCCGAGAAAATCAAACGTGACCTCGCCGACGACTACGACCGCATCGACATCCTGACCTACCATGGCGACGTGTTCGCCGAGCACTGGGGCGAATACGACTGTTTCGTCGGCCTCATGGCGAGCGGCATCGCCATGCGAAAGACCGCTGGCCTCCTCGACGACAAGTGGGACGACCCCGCGGTCGTCGTCGTGGACGAAGAATTGACGTGGGCGATTCCGCTCACCGGCGGGCACCACGGCGCGAATCAGGTCGCCTACGACCTCTCGAAGCTCGGTGCCGTCCCAGCGATGACGACCGCCTCCGAGGCGGCCGGAAAACAGGGCGTCGAGAGCAAGGCGAAGGCACTCGATACGCACGTCGTCAACGGCGATTCGACCGTTGCGACGAACCTCGCCGTCCTCAACGACGAACTCGGGCCGGTCGCTCGACTCGACGGCCCGAAAGCCGTCCTCGTCGACGACGACGTGACCGTCCTCAAGCGAAACGGCGACGACGGCGTCGTCCTCGGGACCGGAAGTGTCTCCGGCGCGAAAAAAGAACAGTTCCTGACCGCGTGGGAACGCGCTCTCGACGACGCCGACTGCGACTGGGACGACGTTGACTTCGTCGCAACCGGCACGCGAAAGGCTGACGAACCCGGCATGCTCGACGCCGCCCAAGAAATCGGCTCGGGTGTCGTCTACTTCGAGAAAGAGACGCTGACCGAGTTCGAAGGCCCGACGCCGTCGCGGTCGAAGGAACTCATCGGCTGGCCGGGCATCGCCGAAGCGAGCGCGATTGCTGGCGGCCGTGACCACGAACTGGTCGTGGAAAAACAGCGCTACGACGACGCGGTGACCGTGGCGGTGGGACGATGAGCGAAGGCGCAGAGACGACGACAGACAGCCCCGAGGAAGCCCCCGACGATTACGGCACCCTCTACGTCGTCGGCATCGGTCCCGGTCTCCCGGCGCACATGACCCAACGCGCCAAGGAAGTCATCCAGACAGCAGACTGCGTGGTCGCGTCGAACCTCTATCAGGAGTTCCTCCGCGACGACGACACACTCCCGCCAGAAGACAGCGACGACGGTCCGGAGGTCGTCCGGTCGTCGATGGGTCAGCAGGTCGAACTGACCCGCGAGGCCTTCGAGCGAGTTCGCGCGGGAGAAGACGTGGCGCACGTCTCCGGCGGCGACCCGAACGTCTACGGCAAGTCCGACCTCGTGTTCACGATGGCCGACGCCGACGACGCGACGGACGTGCCAATCGAAATCGTCCCCGGCGTGACCGCGGCCCTCGGCGGCGCGGCGATGATGGGCGCGCCGCTGTCGAACGACTTCTGTACCATCTCGTTGTCCGACAAGTGGCGCGGGTGGGACGAAATCGAGGAGAAACTGCGCGCGGCCGCCATCAGCAACTTCGTCATCGTCCTGTACAACTGCTGGCGAAACTACACCCGCGCCATCGACATCGTCCGTGAGGAACGCGCCGACGACGTTCCGGTCGGTATCTTCAACGACGCCGGCCGGGGCGAAGCCGGGCGGAATCTGGACGACGAAGCCTTCTCGATTACGACCCTCGGCGACGCGAAATCCCACGACGAAGACGTCGGCGGGATGGGCACGTCGATTCTCATCGGCACCCACGAGACAGAACCGTGGAGCAACGACTACGAAACGTACCTCGTCACGCCCCGCGGCGGGCGCGACGTTGACGACTTCTAACCATGAGCGACAGCAACACAGCATCCGAATCGAAGTGCGGCGGAACGACGACGGAATCGAAGACGACCGACTCGGCCGAGGCGTCGGCCTCGAAGTGCGGCGGCAAGTCGGCTGAGAAATCGACGGACTCGTCCGAATCCTCGTCTTCAAAGTGTGGCGGGTCCTCGGAATCGACGGACTCCACGTCGAGTTCGAGTTCCAAATGCGGCGGGTCGAAAAAGAAACAGACCGACGAGAAGGTCGAAGCGACAATCGACGACTTCGACGGCGAACCCGGCCAACTCGTCGCGGTCGGTCTCGGTCCCGGCCGTGCGAGTGAGATGACGACGCTGGCGAAAGAGACGCTCCGAGACGCAGAACACATCGTCGGCTACACCACCTACATCGAACTCCTCCCCGACGACATCGTCGAAGGCGCGGAGGACATCTACTCGACGCCGATGTGCGGCGAAGTCTCCCGAACGGAAGAAGCAATCGACCGAACGCTCGCCGGCAACGACGTGGCAATCGTCGGGAGCGGCGACCCGAACGTCTACGCGCTGGCCGGTCTCGCACTCGAAATCCTCGAATCGAAGGGCGCGACCGCGAGCATGGTCGATTTCGACGTTGTCGCCGGCGTCCCCGCCGCACAGTCCTGTGCGGCCCGGCTGGGTGCGCCGCTCGTGAACGACACGGTTACCATCAGCCTCTCTGACCACCTGACCTCGATGCCGACCATCGAGTCGCGTCTGCACTCGGCCGCGAAAGAGGGCTTCACCATCGTCATCTACAACCCGTGGAGTCGCAAGCGGCGGTCGAACTACGAGAAGTGTTGCGAGATTCTGCTCGAACACCGCGACCCCGAGACGCCGGTCGGAATCGTCCACGGCGCGGGCCGCGACGACGAGGAAGTCGAAATCGTCGAACTGCAAGACCTCCCCGAACTCGGCGAGACCGACCTCGTGGACATGACGACGACGCTACTCGTCGGCAACGAGGAGACGTACGTCTGGGACGACCGGATGGTGACGCCCCGCGGCTACGAGCAGAAATACGAGTACTGAGATGTTCGAAATCGAAATCGACCGAACGGCCTGCGACGGCATCTTCGCGTGTCTCACCCGCGATAGCCGATTCGTCGAAGACGACGCGGGACTCGCCACAATCGACGTGGACGCAGAGGGCGTAGTCGAAGTCGTCCGCGACGACGAGCGAAACAGCGTCGTTGCGACCGTCGAAGGCGACATCGAAGACGCGACCCTCGCGGCGCGAGCGTGCCCACCAGACGCGATTACCGTCCGGGAGGTGGACGCGTGAGCACTCCCGACCTCGGGCCTGCTGACGACCTCCTGAAGAGTACGCCCGAGACGGCCTATCTGTGGGGCCACGTCGCCGGAAGCGACGACATCGAATCCGACGTGGCGACGGTCCACACGAGCGACGAAACCTGTGCCGACCGAATCGCAACAATCGCGGGCGGCGGCGATATCGACCAGCAGGTGACAGAACGCCCTTACGCGCACAACACCTCAGTCACCCGGACGAAAGACGAGTACCTCGTGACAATCGAAGGCGACGTGGTCGCAAGCGCGACCGGCGCGTTCGGTCTCCCAGTCGGCGACGACGCCGGTGGCTACCGATTCGACGTGTTCGACGACTCCCGGAAGCAACTCCTTCGGGGCCTGCTCGAAAGTTGCGGGACGGTCTGTTTCAAATCCGCCAGCGGGACAGTCGGTATCTCGTTCGTCCACGACGACCGGGCGTTGCTGGAGCGAATCGACCGCCTACTCGACACCTGTCCAGTAGACGCGCCGACCGGCGACGTTCAAGAGACCTCCTCGGGCGGCTACTGGTTCGGCATCGACGACGCCGCCGCGGCCCCGTTCGGGCGGTGGGTCTACGACGGAAGCGACGAGACCCACCTGTTCGCGCCGACGCGGCGTCGAAAACTGACCCGAAGCCTCGAACAGGTAGAACACTGATGCACACCGAGCAGACATCACTCGACGACGACGCGGTACTCCTCGTGGGACACGGGTCCCGCAGAGAGAAATCGAACGAACAGGTTCGGACGCTCGCCTCCAAACTCGAACGCCACCTTTCGCTCCCCGTTGACGCGGCGTACATCGAACTCGCCGAACCGTCGATAGCGGATGCCATCGAGACGCTGGCACCGACCTGTCGGAGTCTGACCGTCGTTCCGTTGTCGCTTTTCGCCGCCAGCCACGTCAAAAACGACGTGCCGATGGCGGTCCAAGTCGCCCGAACGAAACACGACGACATGACGTTCCACTTCGGGTCGCACCTCGGCATCCATCCGTCGATTGTTGACCTGCTCGACGAACGCGTTCGCGGTGTCGAAGCCGACCTCGGTGTCGAACGAGGCGACGACGACGTTGCGGTCGTGCTCTGTGCGCGCGGGTCGAGCGACCCGGATTCGAACGGCGACGTGCACAAACTCGCGCGCCTGTTGTACGAGGGCCGCGAGTTCACGCGCGTCGAATCGACGTTCATCGGCGTGACCTCGCCCCGCCTCGAAGAGACGCTTCACACCGTCGCAAAAGACCGTCCCGACGCGGTCGTCGTCCTCCCGTACATGCTCGGCGACGGCGTGTTGACCCAGCGAATCATCGACAAGACGGAGACCTTCGGTGGCGAGTACCCGTACGTCACTGCCGGCGCGTCCGGGCCGCTCGGCACCGACGACCGACTCGTTGACGTGCTCGCGGACCGCTGTCGGGAAGCGCGCTCCGGAAGCGTCGAAATGTCGTGTGACACCTGCAAGTACAAAGTCGAACTGTCGGGCTACGAAGACGACCACGGCGGGGCGCGTGCGATGCTTCGCTCGCTGGTCCATCAGGCCGAACACGCCGACCGAAGCGACGTCGGCGACGACCCGCACGTCCACGACGCACCCGGCAAGCACGTCGCCGTCTGTACGAACCAGACGTGCGCCGCGAGCGGCGCGGCGACGGTTCTCGAACAACTCAGACAACAGGCGCGGAAGTCGGACGACTGCGACGTCCACGTCTCGCGTAGTTCCTGTCTCGGGCAGTGTGGCGACGGGCCAATCGTCGCCGTCTACCCGGATAGCATCTGGTACGGCGGCGTGACGCCCGACGACACGGAACGCATCGTTTCGTCCCATCTCGAACGGGACCGCATCGTCTCCGACCTCGTACACCAATCACTCTAACAATGGCATGCGCTGAACTCGAAGCACTCCGACTCGCACTGATGAACATCACCGGCACCACAGACGAGAGCGTCAAACGACACGCCGAAGCCGAACTCGAAGGCTATCTCGACGAACCCGGCCCGATTCAGGCGCTCGCAAACGCCGCGACCCTCGACGAAGCCCAACGACACCTCGACGCCGCGCTCGTCGACCTCGAAAAAGAGGCGATGGAGACGCCCAGAGACGACCCGCAGTCGGGCTACCTCCGCGGTCGCGTCGTCGCCGTTCGAGACGCCGAGCGGTCGCTTCGTCGACTCCGCGACCAGACTGACTCGTTCCTCGACGACCTCGGTGAGGCTCACCACGACCTCCACGACACCTTCCCAGTCGAGGAGTAACCCGCGATGGACGCCTTCACGAACCGACGCGACTTGGGTTCTCTCGACCCCGCCGCGAGCAGACACAACTGGGCGCGGTCGGCAGTTGCCGTCTCGGGCGAACAGGTGTTCGTCGGAACGGCCGACGGGCGAATTTCGGGATTCGATTCGTCCCTCGAAGACGGCGAGCGCTGGTCGGTGCGCGGCGAGCACCGAATCGTCTCGATGGCCGCGGGCGACGACTGTCTCGTCGTCGGCGAGCGCGGCGGCGACGGACGCCTCCGCGTGCTGGACCCGGAAACCGGCACCCTACGCTGGGAGTACGCGACGACGGACGACATCGGCACCGCGACGAGAGAGTCGTTGTTCTTCCTGCCGTACCTCGTCGACGTCGCGGTTACGGACGACCGCGTCGTCGCCATCGCCAGACGCTACGAACGAGACAGCGACGAGCGGGTTTGGACGAGCGTCGTCTACGGCTTCGACCACGATGGTGAAGTCCGGTGGCGCTACCGAACCGCCGCCTCACCAATCGCGTTGGACGCCGAACGGGATCGCGTCGCGGTCGCGTACAATCGCTGTCCCGAGGCGGACCAACACGGACTCGTCGTACTCGACGGCGAAACCGGCGCGTCGCGCGCGACGTGGGACCCCGAAATCGACGCCGAACGCCGCGTCGGCGACGTCGCGTTCGCAGGCGACGACATCGCCGTCGCCTGTCACGGCGACAAGCGCGGCTATCTACTCGACGGCGACGGCCGCGAGCGATGGTCGGTCGCCCTTGCGACGAAACAGTCACTCGGCGACGAGACGGTGTACGCCTACCCGAATCACGTCTGCGTCGCAGACGGGACCGTCGTCTTCGTGACCGGCAACACGTTCGCGGAATCGACCCGCGACCCGGACGCCCGACACCCGAATGAACACACCGTCTTCGCAGTCGAAGACGGCGACCCGAAGTGGACGTACGACTCCGGCGGGTTCGCTCGCGGCGTCGAATCGGTCGGCGAGCGCGTCGTCGTCCCGTCGGCGCAGAACTTCCGGCTCCGAAGCGCCGACACCCACTGCGTCCGCGTCTTCGACGCCGCTGACGGCCACGTCGAGACAACCGAGTGTTCGGGTATTCCGACTGCAATCGCCGTCGGTGACGACGTACTGGCGATGGTCGAAGAGCCGGTCGAATACCACGACGAAGGCGTCACGCACGGGGCGTATAGGCTCCACGTGCAACCGGCGGCGGAATCCCGTCGAAACTAGGATTCGTCGGCCGACCTCGCCGCGTCGGCAACTCGTTTTGCTGAAAGTTCGGATAGCGGAATTCGACGCCCGCCGGTCTCGGAGACGAGAATATCGGTCACGCCGACGCCATCATCGCCGGCATCGACGACGACGACCGACGCGTCGGTCGTTGCGAGTTGCCGCGCCGCCGACCGCGTCTCACCGGTCGGGCTTCCGTCGGCGACGTTCGCCCGGCCGTCCGTCACGACGACGACGAGACACGAATCCGTCTCGGCACCCGTGACCAGTCGGTGTGCGGCGTCCAAGCCGTCTGGAAGCGGGGTTCGGTCGCCGGACGGGAGTTCCTTGAGGTGGCGGGCCGCGAGCGTGACGCTGTTGGTCGGCGGGAGCAACACCTCGGCCGAATCGCCAGCGACGGCGACGAACGCGACTTCGTCGCGCTGTTGATAGGCGTCTTCGAGAAGCGTCATGACCGTTCCTTTCGTCGCTCGCATGGCAGAACGCATCGACGCGCTCGCGTCCACGACGAAGACGACGAGTGACCGGGCTGACCCTCGCTTGACGGCCGTCTTGAGGTCCGCGTCGGTGACGCGAGTGCGACCATTCGACGCCGCCGTGCGGACCGACGCCGGAACGTCAATGTCGTCGGCGGCAGTCGCCGGCTCGGTCCGGACGCGCGACCCGCGGCCCTGCCGCGATTCGCCGACTGTCGCTCGCGTGCCCCCGCCGGGCGTGTCCGACTGGAGTTCCACGTCGTCGAGAGACGGGTCGTCAACCTCGCCGACTGCCGCCCGTTTCTGGCCGGGGAGAAGCGGTGTCGCCTCGGGCGCGCCGCCGTCGCTGTCGCCGTCGGCGTCTGATTTCGGCTCCGAATCGGAGTCACCGCCCGACGAGTTTCCGCGGCCGTCGCTTTCACGGTCCCCGTCCCGCGTCGTTTCGACCCCGCCCGAGTCGGTCGCGTTCTCGGCGTTGGACGAAGGTCCGCTGTCGGGGTGGCCCCGGTCGTCGCGGTCGGAATCAGTGTCGCCAGCGCCGCGTTCGGGACCTCCCGATTCGTCTTCGTCGCCAGCCTCATGGCTTCCGTCACCGTCTTCGTGATCCCCGTCGCCGTCTTCGTGGTCCCCGTCGTCATCAGTGTCGTTCTCGGTGTCTGCGTCGTCCAACTCAGTTCCCGCGTCCGAGTCGTCGCTGTCGAAGTGGTCGTCGAGGATGTCGTCGGCGTCGGCCGAGTCGTCGAACGGCCGGTTTTGGAGTCGGTGCGGGAGCGCGAGCGCGGCGGCCTCACGAACGTCGCCGGTGATGACCTTCGTGCGGCCGTCGAGCGCCGCGAGGGTTCGGGCAGTGCGGGCGATAGCGATGTCAGCGCGGTGGCCCTCGACGCCCGCGTCGAGGCAGAGTTCGGCGATATCGGACTTGAACTCCGACGGGAGAGAGACGGCGGGCAGTCGGTCGCGGGCCGCCCGGACGTCGCGTTCGAGTGCCGCAACCTCGTCGTGGTGGGAATCAAACGAGTCGGCCGCGTCGCGGCCGCGTTCGAGCGCCCGGTCGATAATCGTGACACGCTCTTCGACGGAGCGACTGCCGACGACGCTCGCTTGGAGGGCAAAGCGGTCTCTGAGTTGCGGGCGCAGGTCACCTTCCTCGGGGTTCATCGTCCCGACGAGCGTGAACTCGGCGGGGTGTTCGACGCTCACGCCGTCGCGCTCGACGCGGTTGACGCCACTGGCGGCCGCGTCCAACAGCAGGTCTACGAGGTGGTCGTCCAGCAGATTCACTTCGTCAACGTAGAGGATACCGCGGTTCGCGCGAGCGAGCAGTCCGGGGTCGAACGACGCGTTTCCGTCGAGCGCGTCGGCGACAGAGAGCGTTCCGGCGACCCGGTCGCGGGTCGCACCGAGCGGGAGCGTCACGAGGGGAACTGGACGCGTCTCGACGTCGAACTCGTCGCGCTCGCGGCACGACTCACACTGACTCGCCGAGTCGTCCGGCGGACAACCGTAGGGACAGCCGACCACGACTTCTTGTTCGGGAAGCAACTCCGCGAGCGCCCGAACAGTCGTCGATTTCGCCGTTCCCTTCTCACCGCGAACGAGTACACCGTCGAGTTCGTCGTTGACCCCGGCCGCCAAGAGCGCCCGTTTGAGCGTCTCTTGACCGACGATAGCGGGAAACGGGAGCGTCTGCGCAGACATGAGATATGAAACCTTACTTGTAGTAGGGCAATAATGCTTTATCAAAAGATGCCAACAATTGGCCTGTACACGGCGACCGAAAACGAGTTGGGGGCGGTACAGCAGGCCGCCAAACGACTCGACGGAATCGACCTCGTCGTCCGGTCTTCGAGCGACCTCGACGACGCCACCGACGTCGATGCGTTCGTCGATGCGGTGGAGTCGGCGACGGCGGTCGTGCTCTGGCTCCACGGTGCCGAAGACAGCATGCCCGGCTACGACCACGCCGTCGAGCGACTATCCAAGGCTGGCGTCCCGCTCGTCGTCAAAGCCACCGGCGACGCCTTCGCACTCCGGGACACGACCGTCGCGGAGGAAGACCGCGACAGAGCCTACGACTACCTCGAACGCGGCGGCGTCGTGAACATCGAGAACCTCTGTCGGTATCTCGCGGCCGAGTACGACGATTTCGACACGACCGTCGATGAACCGGTCGAACTGCCGACCGAGGGCGTCTACCACCCAAATTACCCCGGCATCGAGTACGAGGAGTTACTCGATACGTTCGACGACGACAAGCCGACGATTGGGCTCTGGTTCTACGAGTCGCACTGGACGCACGCGAATACCCGGTACGTCGATGCGATGGTCGAACGACTGGAGTCACTCGGCTCGAACGTCCTGCCGGCGTTCTGTAATCCCGCGACCGACGAGGAAGGACAGGAAAACGCCGAGTGGGTCGCCCGAAATTGGTTCTCCGACGACGGCGGACCGCTCGTCGATGCCGTGATCAGTTCGTTCATGTTCTCGCTGTCGATGAGCGAACGCGGCCGCGACGCGGCCGACGAAGGAGCGAACGCAGAAGACGTGTTCCTCACCGAACTCGGCGTCCCCGTGCTTCAGGGAATCACGACGATGCGGTCTCGCTCTCGGTACGAAAGCAGTGACACCGGCGTGATGGGCTTCGAACTCGCGCTTTCCGTCTCGCTTCCCGAGTTCGACGGCAACGTCATCACCCACCCCATCAGCGGAAAAGAGCGAATGGAAGACGAGGCGGGTGTCGGCAGTGCGCCGAAACAGCACTTTCCTATCGAGGACCGCGTGGACCACATCTCCCGCCTCGCGGTCAACTGGGCGACCCTCCAGTACCTGCCGAACGACGAGAAGAACGTCGCCGTCGTCCTCCACAACTACCCGCCGAGCGACGACGGTATCGGCACGGCGTTCGGACTCGATAGCCCGGCGAGTACGGTCAACCTGCTTTCCGAACTGCAGGAACGAGGCTATGCTGTGGGCGACGTTCCAAGCGATGGACAGGCGCTCATCGACACGCTCACGTCGCAACTCACTCTCGACGACCGCTGGGTCGCACCCGAGGACGTTCGGGACCTGAGCGTCGACGTCGTCTCAGCCGACCAGTACGGCGAGTGGTTCGAGGAGACCGACGAGCGCTTCCAAGACAATCTCGTCGAAGAGTGGGGCGAACCGCCAGAGCGACCCTTCGCCATTCCGGGCGTCGAGTTCGAAAACGTCCTCGTGACGGTCCAGCCGCCGCGCGGCTTCGGAATGGACCCCTCGAAGGTCTACCACGACTCGGACCTCCAACCTCCCCACGACTACCTCGCGTTCTACGGCTGGCTTCGAAACGAGTTCGAGGCCGACGCCGTCGTCCACCTCGGCACCCACGGGAGTCTCGAATGGCTCCCCGGCAAGACGGTCGGCCTGAACGCCGAGAGCGCGCCGGACCAGTTAGTCGGCGACCTGCCGAACGTCTACCCGTACATCATCAACAACCCCGGCGAGGGAACGCAGGCCAAGCGCCGTTCGTACGCGGCCATCGTCGATTACCTGACGCCCGTCATGCGAACCGCGGGAACCTACGACGACCTCGCGGACCTCGAAGAACTCGCCCGTGAGTACCGCGAGGCGGGGATGGACGAGGCGCGCCCCGACCGCGGCGATCACCTCCGAGAACTCGTCGTGGAGGCTGTCGAAGAACTGGACCTCGCGGTCGAACTCGGCTTCGAGGACGCCGCCGATATCGGCGCAGAAGCCGAGTTCGACGACCTCGTCGAGCGCATCCACGAATACCTGACCGACGTGAAGACGACGCAGATCCGGATGGGACTCCACACGATGAGCGAACCACCGGAAAGCGACCGACTCGTGGAGTACCTCGTCGCCCTCACACGACTGCCGAACGCCGACACGCCGAGCCTCAGAGCGAGCGTCGCGGGCGTCATGGGCGTCGAGTACGACCTGATGCGAGACGAACCCGGAACCTACGACGAGGACCTCGGGATGTACCTCTCGGAGGCGGCAGACCGCGTCTACGACCAGTGTGTCGAACTGGTCGAAACCCTCGCGGAACACGACTTCGACGTGCCCGAATCGGAGGTCGAAGCCGACCCCGACGACGAGGTGAACATGAATTTGCTCGTCGTCGATATCGACCAACTCGGCGACGCGCGAGCGAAGCGCGGCGCGCACGACGACCTCCGCGAGGTGCTGGCGTTCATCTGCGACGAGGCCGCCCCGCGAATCGCCGCCGCAGAAGACGAGATTCCGCAGACTGCGGACGCGCTCGACGGCGAATACGTCCAACCGGGCGGGAGCGGCGCACCGACTCGCGGCGGCGTGGACCTGCTCCCGACGGGCCGGAACTTCTACACGCTCGACCCTCGGAAGGTGCCCGCCAAACCGGCGTGGGACGTGGGCAAGCGCGTCGCTGACGGTGTGCTCGAACGCCATCACGACGACCACGAGGAGTATCCAGAGGAGTTCGGCGTCGTCGCGTGGGGGACGCCGACGATTCGAACCCGCGGTGAGACCATCGCACAGGTCCTCGCGTTCATGGGCGTCGAACCGGTCTGGACCGACGCGGGCCGCATCGACGACGTGGAACCGATTTCGCTCGACGAACTCGGTCGGCCTCGCGTTGACGTGACGACGCGTGTGTCCGGACTCTTCCGCGACGCCTTCCCGCAGGCCGCGAGCGTCATCAACGACGCCGTTGACGCGGTCGTCGAACTCGACGAACCGCACGAGATGAACTACGTGAAAAAGCACGTCGAGGAGGAAGCCGAGGAGTTGGAAGCCGACGGCTTCGACGCGGCCGAGGCCGAGAAACTGGCCACGCACCGCGTCTTCACGACCACGCCCGGCGGGTACGGCGCGGGGACGAACAAGGCGGTAGACGAAGGCAACTGGGACGACCGAAGCGACCTCGCAGACGTGTACGTCCAGTGGGGTGGCTACGCCCTCGGGAGTCGTGGCCGCGTGACCGAAGCCCACGAAGCGTTCGAACGACGCCTGAGCGGGGTCGAGGCGACGGTGAAAATCGAAGACACCGCCGAACAAGACGAGTTCGACTCGTCGGACTGGTACGCCTTCCACGGCGGGTTTATCTCCGCTGTCGGCGAAATTTCCGGGTCTGACCCGGCCTCGTACGTCGGCGACTCCAGCGACCCCGACAATCCGCAAATCTACACCAACGAGGAGAAGGTCCGCAAGACGATGCGGGCGCGTGTCCTCAATCCTGATTGGCTCGACAGCATGGAGGAACACGGCTACAAAGGCGCGGGCGACCTCTCGACGACGGTCGATGTCGCACTCGGCTGGGACGCGACGACCGGCGTCGTCAGCGACACCCTCTGGGAGAGTCTCGCCGAAGCCTACGCCTTCGACGAGGACCGACAGGCGTGGATGCGCGACGTGAACCCGTGGGCGCTCGAAAGCATCACCGAGACGCTCCTCGAAGCTATCGACCGCGGTCTCTGGGACGCCGACGCCGACGTGAAAGAACGGTTGCAGGACATCAACCTCTCGGTCGAAGGAGACCTCGAAGCGAACACGACCAACGCGGTGACGCAGACCAATGACTGAAAACGAAGCCTACGCGGACCTCGGTGCAACGACGCAGGAAGCGATGGATATCGCGGAGACGAGCATGGACATCGTCCGGACGTTCGTCCCCGACGAGACGCTCAACGACCGACTCCGACAGAAGGCGGTGCACGCGACCGGTGACGCCGAATTCCAACACCTCATCCGCTGTCAGAACGACCCGGCCGTCGCCGGAGCGCGCGCCGTCCTCGACGAGCGACCAATCGTGACGGACATCACGATGGCGAAAGCCGGAATCACCGGGCGCGGTCACGATTGCCCAGTGCAGAAGGCCATCGGCAACGGGGCCGGACTCGCCGCCGAGACCGGGATGACACGCACCGCCGCCTCGGTTCTCGAACTCGACAAACGGGATGTCTACGAGGGCGCAATCGCCGTCGTCGGCAACGCCCCGACCGGTGCGTTGGCGCTCGCCGACTGCATCGAAAACGGCACTCGTCCGGCGGTCGTCGTCGCAACTCCAGTCGGGTTCGTCAAGGCCGCCGAAAGCCGAAAGCGAATCCGCGACGTCGCGGCGGAGTACGGTGTCCCCGCCGTGACGAACGTCGGAACGCGCGGCGGAAGCGGTCTCGCGGCCGCCCTCACGAACGAGTTGATTCACGTCGCAAGCGACGTACGCGACGGCGACGTAGACCTGACCGCGCATGAGTGAGGACGACCCATACGACCTCGACAGCGGGCCGGACCCGGCAAGTGTCGCGGCCGCGACGCCCGAACCAGATATCGAAGACGCCGACAATCCGGTCTACGGCGTCGGCATCGGTCCCGGGAATCTGGAGTATCTGACGCCGCGCGGCCTGCGAGCCATCCAAGAGGCCGACGTGGTCGTCGGCTTTCAGACGGTCGTCGATTTCGTCGCCGACGAGACCGATGCCGACTTACTCACCTGCGGCTACGACGACGAGGCCGAGGCCCTGAGCGAGTTCACCGAGCGCGTCGCGGTTGGCGAGCGCGGCACAGCGGTGCTGATGGGCGACCCGAACCACTCGGGCTACCAGTTCCTCGGGAAAGTTCAGCGGGCGGTTCGGCGAGTGTCCGAGCGGCCGGTCAAAGCAATTCCGGGGATTTCGTCGCTCCAAATCGCCGCGAGTCGCGCGCGGACGCCGATGGAAGACACGCGATTCGTCACGCTCCACAAGAGCGGGTCACTCGATTTCGACCTCGACCGGCTGGCCGAAGTTGTCGGCGAGCGACACCTGCTGGTCCTCCCGCGCCCGTTTGACCTGATGCCCGGCGACATCGCCGAGTTCCTGCTGGACTCCGGCGCTGACGAGTCGCTGGAGGCGCTCGTCTTAGAGCGACTGACTCACGACGACGAACACATCACGCGAACGACGCTCGGCGAACTCAGCGAGTCCGCAGGCGGGAGCGGTCGGGAATCGACACCGTACTCCGACCTTTCGGTACTCGCCGTTCGTGCGCCCGCCGCACCGGAGGGCGGTCGATGAGAGGATTCGTCCTCGGTGGGACGAGTTCCGGCGTCGGGAAGACGGTCGCAACGCTGGCACTCATTCGCGCGCTTCGAGACGACGGCCACAGCGTCCAGCCCGCGAAAGCCGGACCAGACTTCATCGACCCAAGCCACCACGAACAGGTTGCGGGGCGGCCGTCTCGGACGCTCGACCTGTGGCTCGAAGGCGACGACGGCATCCGGCACAACTACTATCACGGCGACGGCGACATCTGCGTCGTCGAGGGCGTGATGGGACTGTACGACGGTGACTGCTCCAGTACGGCCATGGTTGCCGAGGCGCTCGACGTGCCGGTCGTGTTAGTCGTGGATGCGAAAGCCGGAATGGAGAGCGTCGCCGCGACGGCCCACGGCTTCCGCGAGTACGCCGACCACGCCGGACGCGACATCGACGTGGCCGGAATCATCGCCCAGCGGGCGCACGGCGGCCGCCACGAAGACGGTATCAAAGACGCACTTCCGGACGAGATGACGTACTTCGGTCGCATTCCGCCGCGGTCGAACCTCGAAATTCCAGACCGCCACCTCGGGCTTCACATGGGCGACGAGTCGCCGCTTTCCGACGACGACCTCGCGGAGGCGGCGGCGGAGATTCGAACTGAGCGACTCACCGAGGTCGCGCGGGAGCCGCCACGACCGCCGGCGCGGTCGCCAGCCGAGCAGTCTGGGTCTCGGGTCGCAGTCGCTCGGGATTCGGCGTTCTGTTTCGCCTATCCGGCGACTATCGAGAAACTCGAAGCGCGGGCGGACGTAGTGACGTTCTCGCCGGTCGCGGGCGACGGGTTACCCGAGTGTGACGGCGTCTACCTCCCCGGCGGTTATCCAGAACTGCACGGTCCCGAACTGGATGGCTGTCCCGCGCTCGGCGACATCGCAAGAAAAGCCGCCGATGGACTGCCCGTATTCGGCGAGTGCGGGGGTCTGATGGCGCTTACCGAGTCGCTGACGACGGACGAAGGGACGTACGAGATGGCCGGCGTCCTCCCAGCGGACGTGCAGATGTGTGACCGGTATCAGGCGCTCGACCACGTCGAACTCCAGGCGACGACGGACACGCTCACGGCCGGACGAGGTGGTCGGCTCCGAGGCCACGAGTTCCACTACTCCCGCACCGACGTCGATTCCGATGCGCGATTCGCCTTCGACGTAACGCGCGGAAGCGGAATCGAAGACGAGTCTGACGGTCTCTTCGAGTACCGAACGCTCGGAACCTACTGCCACGTCCACGCAGAAAGCGGCGCATTCGAGACGTTCGTTCGGAACGTGACGGCCACGCGCTGATGTCGAGCGAACCGCGGCACGTATCTGCGCTTCGGGACGACTTCGACAGCCACGCCGGTTCCACCTCAGCGATGCTCTCAAAATACATTTTTAACTGAGTAAATAGTGGCGACGCTGTCAGCGAGAAACGACCGTGTCCGTACAGCTATCGTTCATGTTTTTCGAAATACCAATATAGTCACGCGGCGGCCATCGTAGGTCGAGTACGAACTGCGAGGCAGTGGACAAACCGAGTTCCGAACACGAGCCGAAAATGTCTGCGACAACCAATTATTTGAATTCAATGACAGTTAGAGGTATATACTTCTGGTATTAGCGGGAATAAAGTACGTAATGAGGTTAAATTACTCATTTGGGGGGAGTTCACTCGCGGGGTTTCGGAGTTATTTCACTGATTTGGCCCGCGTCAACCGCCTTCCAGAAACGGTCGGCTACAACCTCGTCTACTTCGCTATCGGAATCGGTCTTGTGGAAAAGTCACCTATCCAACTATTCGGTGACGCAAATCACCAACTCGGAATCGTCTTCCTCGCCGTGATGCTCACGAAGACGCAGGCGTCTATCGCCGACGTCATCCACGACTACACGATCGACAAAGCGAATCCCGAGAAGTCGCATCTCGCCTCAGCGGTCGATACAATCGGTGTCGAAACCCTCTGGACGATGCTCACTGTCGAACTAATCGGGGGACTCGCGTTCTGGGCGTGGCTCAGCATCGAAAGCGGAATGCCGTTTTTCGTCTTCGTGGGGGCAGTGAGTTCGATACTCGGATTCACCTACTCGTACCCGCCGCGACTGAAAGAACGCGGCGTGTTCAATCACCTCGTGACGACCGGGGTCGATGTCGTCGGCGTTATCCTCCCCGTCGTGATTGTCGCTGGCGGAGCGGCCGACGGGCGGGTCGTGACCCCGCTCGGTATCGTCTTCTTGTACGCGTTCGGGTACCACGTGGTCCACCAAGCCGCGGATACGGCTTACGACCGGAAAAGCGGCATCGAGACGTTCACCCAGTCACTCGGTGTGACACCGAGTATGTGGCTCGCCGGGTGCGTGACTGTTCTAGCCGCGGTGCTCGCAGTCGGGCAAGGATACCTGATTGCCGCCGCAGGGTTAGTCATCGGCGGCCTCGGATACGTCACCCTCGCAGTGGCAGTCCGAGACGGTCCGGAAGCGGCCCAATGTCACAAAATTGCACAGTGGTTTCGAATTGATGTGTGGGCAACTGCACTAAACGGTGCGTTCGCGGTGAGTTTATTCGCGTAGATCTCTGCAATAACTATATATCAGTAATCCGAATTCTCGTGTATGAGTAGCCTGACGCAGAACGGCGAACTTCGAGATGTCCTCCACAAACGAAGTGTGATTCTCGAAGCCGTATCCGACCAACCGTACACGAAACCGGAACTCACCGAAATCCTCGGGACATCGCGTTCCACAATCGACAGAGGCATCGACGACCTCGAATCGATAGATTGTGTCGAGCGACACAACAGCAGATACGCTCCGACGACGAAAGGCGAACTCGCGTTGGCGGAATATACGAAGTACACGAATATCATGGATAGTCTCAGTCGCGCTGGAGATATCCTAAATTATCTTCCTTCTGATAGTTCGGTCAGCCTCGCGTTTCTCGACGGTGTTTCGGTCTATCCGTCCGACCCGAACGTCCCCGACTCGGCGCTCAAAGCCAGCGACGACTTGTTAGCAATCTCGACTCGAATGAACGGTCTCGCACCGACCGCGCTATCGACCTACCCTGATACGATAGAAGGCGGCGTACAAGGACACGGTCTGAGCGTCGAAATCGTCGTCGAAAGCAATGTCCTCGACTCGATTATCGAAGTTCGCAGTGAAGCGATGGCGAGACTCGCGGGCTACGAAGACGTCGAGTTCTACCGGACCGACGTCGAACTGCCGTACGCGCTGTGGATAATGGAGCAAGAAGACGGCGAGACGGCGGGGATGACGGTCTATAACAACGGTGGCATTCAAGGAGTACTCATGAACGATAGCCCTGCCGCAGTTTCGTGGGCGCGGAAGGTCTACCAGGGGTACCGCGATAATGCGGTCAACGTGACGGAGTCTGTCGCACAAACCGAGTAGAAAATAATATCTGTTATATTTTTGAATAGACAAGCGTTTGTGTTGAAACTATATCACGAATGCGGTGTTATACTGTGGATTTAATGTACTGATTGATCGAATAACAGGTGATGACAGATGACACGGTATTAGGTGACCCACCCGGTCCGGGGGGAATACCGTTCCTTGGGAATACCCATCAGTTGTTGCGACACGATTTACTCGATTGGATGTCGGATTTGGTCGAGACGCACGGCGATATCGTGCGATTGACCGTCGCAGGAAAGCGACTGACAATCGTCGCCGACCCGACTGCTGTGGAAACTATTCTCATCGACGAAAACGAACACTTCGAAAAAGGGGGGTTCCAAAAGCGAGTAACGGCATCGCTCCTCGGGCAAGGACTCGTTCTTGCGGAAGGCGAACAATGGCGCGAACACAGACACGCGCTCGAACCCGCGTTTCATCCGCGACAAACTGAGCGGTTTGCCGACGTGATTCAGGGCCAGGCCGCCCGCCAGTTCGAGAGATGGACCGACGGGGACGTTCTGGACTTCGATAGCGAGATGCAGGAGTTGACGTTAGCGATAATCTCGGAGGCCCTATTCGACGTCGATACGCGGTCAGCGTCGTTGAATCTCGAAGAGTCGTTCGCACAGGTACTCGCGCACTACGAGCAGGTCGGAGAGACGTATATCTACGTCCCGGAGTGGATTCCGACGCCCGGAAACCGGCGGTACAAGCGAGCGCTCGACGAACTGAATTCGGTAGTCGAGAGAATTATCCAGTCACACGCTCGCGGCGACGGAAACAAAGAGACTGTCGTGTCCAAACTACTCACTCACGGCGGGTCGGATGCGGCGTTCGGACGCGACGAGATACGGGACGAGATTGTGACGATGCTCGTGGCTGGTCACGAGACGACGGCGCTGGCGCTGACGTTCACGATACACCTTCTCGGAACGACACCATCGGTGTTACAGCGGACACGAGCCGAAGTCGATTCGTTCGACGACGACCAGTTTCTCGAACAGGTGCGGAACTCGCAGTGGTTAGAACGCGTCATCGACGAATCACTACGGCTGTATCCGCCGGCGTACAGCATCTTCCGCGAACCGACGACAGACGTAACGCTCGGAGGCTACAGAATCCCCGAAGGGACGATTGTCGTACTGCCGCAGTGGGTGGTCCACCGAGACGAGACGGTGTTCGATTCGCCGTCGGAGTTCCGGCCGTCACGGTGGACAGACGAGTTTCGGTCGTCGCTGTCTCCGGGGTCTTACTTCCCGTTTGCGGCCGGACCGCGTCGGTGCATCGGAGAGCGGTTTGCGAAGTTGGAACTGAAAATCGTTCTCGGGATGTTTCTGCGTGAGTTCGACTTCGAAATCGTCTCCGAGGCACCGCTCGACGTCACCCCGTCGCTTTCGACGCGACCCGCCGACACGGTCACCGTGAGCGTGCAAAAGCGCTCGGCTAGAGAAGGTACCGAGCGCTAGGTTCGGACTCGACGCTGGATTGTCGAGTGAGTGGTACAACGACGCTACCCCTATTTCTTCGGATACCAACCCCGAAAGAGAGCGTTGAGTTACTGAGCGTGTCGTGGGTGTAAAGCGCTCGAAATGACCGTGTAGGCGGAGAACAAAGATGGAAAGATAGGGAAGACAACAGTTCGTTTTCTACCGTTGCTATATGGTGTGCCCGCGTGCGAGTCTGACAGGAGTTCGAAACCTCTTTAATACTTTAGGCGAGCCTAAAAACACGGTTCGGGCTGACGCCTCGACAGCAAATCGGTGTCGAAGTCGGCGGGACCGTGTAAGCAAACCCAAGGCCCCCGATGGCTTGCGCACAGAGTCGGCACCGACGTGCCGACTCACAGGGGGATAGAGGCATCTGAATAATATGAATTTTGGTGAATTTTCAATCGGCAGAAAGAATTTTATTGTTTTAGGCCGACCTAAAACTGTATGGCGGACTGCGACACTCAAGCGACTAACCGACGGGGGACAAGGCGATGACCGACAACGAAACGCTACTCACCAAGCAGGCCGCGCGTGAGTCGAACGCGCGAAGCTACCCGCGGAACCTTCCGCACGCCATCAAGGAGGCCAAAGGGGTAACCGTCACCGACATGGACGGTACTGAGTACTACGACTGTCTTGCCGGGGCCGGAACGCTCGCGCTCGGCCACAATCATCCAAAAGTGGTCGAAGCGATGGAGACGGTTCTCGCGGAAGACCGGCCGCTCCACACGCTGGACATCACGACGCCGGTCAAAGAGCGATTCGTGGACACGCTATTTGGGACGCTTCCCGACGAGTTCTCGGACAACGCGCGGATCCAGTTCTGTAGTCCCGCCGGGACCGACGCTATCGAAGCGGCGATCAAACTGGTCAAGACCGCCACGGGGAACCGCTCGATGCTCGGCTTTCAGGGCGGCTACCACGGCATGACGAACGGTGCGCTGAGTCTGATGGGCAACACGGACCCGAAAGCTGACGTTGCCGGACTCATGCCGAACGTCCACCACCTGCCGTATCCCTACGAGTACCGCTGTCCGTTCGGCGTCGGTGGCGACCGGTGCCACAAACTCGCCAGCCAGTACGTCGAAAACACGCTCGACGACCCCGAAAGCGGCATCACGGACCCCGCCGGAATGGTCGTCGAACTCGTCCAAGGAGAAGGCGGAGCGATTCCCGCGGCCGACGAGTGGACCCGCGAGATTCGACGAATGACCCGCGAGCGAGACATCCCGCTCATCGTGGACGAAATCCAGACCGGATTGGGCCGGACAGGAGCGCTATACGCGTTCGAACACGCCGATATCGTTCCGGATGCGATTACGCTCTCGAAGGCCGTCGGCGGGTCGCTTCCCCTCTCAGTCGTCGTCTACGACGACTCGCTCGACGAGTGGGAACCGGGTGCGCACGCCGGAACGTTCCGTGGGAACCAACTTGCGATGGCCGCCGGTATCGCAACCATCGAACACGTCGTGGAAAATAATCTCCACGAGCACGCCGAACGCGTCGGCGAACGCCTGCGCGGACACCTCGAATCGACAGCAAACGCTCACGACGCCGTCGGCGACGTTCGCGGTCGCGGATTGATGCTCGGCGTCGAGATGGTCGACCCGTCCGGAGAACCCGATGCGTGCGGCCACTACCCGGTGCATTCGGACCTCGCGGATGCCGTTCGGGCGGCCTGCTTCGAGCGCGGTCTCATCGTGGAACTGGGCGGGCGGCACAGTAGCGTCGTCCGGTTCCTCCCGCCGCTTATCGTCTCGCAGAACGACGTTGACGAAATCGGTCGCATCTTCGACGACGCCGTCGAAGCCGCGGTCGAATCGGTGCGTCACGGACGGTCACAGGAGGTGCTCGCGTGAGCAACGCAGAACAGCTCTGGGAGGAACAACCGGACATGGAAGGGCTGTTCCTCGGAGACGACGAGGCGGACCGAGAGACCTATCGAGCGGCAATCGAACAGGCGTGCGACATCGTTCTCGGGGAGTTCCTCGAAAACGCCACGCCGTACTCCGGTGCGGCTCCCGAAGAACTGGCGGACACACTCGCCGAATTCGAAATGCTTCCCGCCGAGGGCGACGGATTGGAGGCGGCGCTCGACCGGGCCAGCCCGGTTCTTCGCAACTCCGTCGGTGTCTCCGACCCGCACTGCATCGCGCATCTACAGTGTCCGCCGATGGTGCCGGCACTCGCCGCGGAAGTGCTTTTGACCGCGGCGAACCAGTCGATGGACTCGTGGGACCAAAGCCCCGCGGCGACCCACCTCGAACAGCAGTTCATCTCGGAACTGTGTGCTCTGTTCGGCTACGACGAAACAAAAAGCGACGGCGTCTTCACGAGCGGTGGCACGCAGTCGAACTTCGTCGGCCTGTTACTCGCTCGAAACCGGATCTTAATCGAAGAGTACGGCGTCGATGCACAGAAAAACGGACTGCCTCCGGAGGCCCGAGACCTCCGCATCCTCTGTTCGGAGGCGGCTCACTTCACCGCGAAGCAGGCCGCGGCGCAACTCGGATTAGGTGAAAGCGCGGTCGTTACCGTCCCGACGGACACCGAGTACCGTCTGTCGGTCGAGGCGTTCGACGAGGCAATCGTCGATATTCGCGCGAACGGAAACCGGCCGTTCGCAATCTTCGCCACCGCCGGAACGACCGATTTCGGCAGTATCGACCCGATAGAACCGCTGGCCGACCGCGCGCGAAAGTACGACTGTTGGTTCCACGTCGATGCCGCGTGGGGCGGCGCGCTCGCGTTGAGTGACGCGCACGCCGACAAACTCGCCGGCATCGAATCCGCGGACTCCATCTCGGTCGATTTCCACAAGATGTTCTATCAGCCCATCAGCTGTGGGGCGATTCTCGTCCGCGACGAGTCGTCTTACGACCTCATCGACCGGAACGCGGCGTATCTGAACCCCGAACGCGACGACGACGCCGGCGTACCGAACCTCGTGTCGAAATCGGTGCAGACAACCCGACGGTTCGACGCGCTCAAGCCGTTCGTCACGATGCAGGCGGTCGGCCGCGAGGGTCTCGCCTCGCTGATGGAGTACACCATCGACCTCGCCGCCGAAGCGGTCGAACTTATCGACCGTGACCCCGACTTACACGTCATTCACGACTCGCCGTTGAACGTCGTTCTCTTCCGGTACGTCCCCGAGTCGGTTCCGGCGGACGCGACGCGCGAAGCGTGGACCGGGCGCGTGAACGAGGCGATTCGTGATTCGCTTCTCGAAGACGGTGAGGCGGTTATCGCGCGAACGACCGTCGATGGCATCAACTGTCTGAAGTTGACGCTTCTGAATCCTCGGACGACACGCGAGGATATCCGTTCGCTTCTGCAATCGGTCGTCGCTCGCGGTACCGAATTCGAAACCAACCCCGACGAACTCTACTCATGAACGAAACAGACATCGACGACTCCGTAGCGCCCGCAGAATCTGCGACACTCCACAGTTTCCTCAACTGTTATCTCCGAGAAACCGGTGATTACGACGTTATTTCCGAGCGTGACGCGCCGCTCGATGCCGACACCGACGACGTCATCCGCGCGTCGCTTCCGGAGCAGGGAGTAACCATCTACGTCCCGCTTCAGTACGAGTCGCTGACCGGCCGACACCAGTTCGACCTCCCCGCAGTCTATCGGATTGCGAACGGTGAGACGCTGAAACTCGACTACCCGACGCTCGTGAATCTCGTCACGACGGAGCTGAAACGAACACGTGACGATACGGGCGCGGGTGACGAACTACTCTTGCGAGTTATCAAGAGCCACAAGAACATCGAGCGCTTCGTCGAAGCACGAACGGACGACTCGGAGCGGCTCTACGGCTTCGACACCTCGTTCCGAGACGCCGAGCAGTCGCTCGTGTTTGGCCACCAGTTGCATCCGACGCCGAAGAGCCGACAGGGAATCCCACCACACAAAGAACAGACGTACGCGCCGGAACTTCGAGGCGCGTTCCCGCTGGCGTATTTCAAGGCGGACCCGTCGCTGGTCAAAGAGAAATCGGTGCGCACACAAGCCGCGTCCGAGTGGGTCAAAGAGACGCTCCGCGAAGACGAGAACGTCCCCGAATCGTTCGTCTCCGAGCACGTCGATTCGGACGACGTACTGCTTCCGGTCCATCCGTGGCAGGCTGGCTATCTGCGCGAACAACCGCACGTCCAAGAACATCTCGGCGACGGACTCGAATATGTGGGCCAAGTCGGCCGGGAGTTCCATCCCACATCGTCGGTGCGAACGCTGTACGCTCCCGACTCGCCGTTTATGGTCAAGGCGTCGCTGAACGTCAAAATCACCAACTCCGAACGAACCAACAAACTCGACGAGTTGGAGCGAGGCGTCGCCGTCACCGAACTACTGGAGACCGAACTCGGCGACGAACTCGCCGAGCGATTCCCCTCGTTCGACATCGTCTCCGACCCCGGCTACTTGACGCTCGACCTCGGTGACGGCGAATCCGGATTCGAGACGGTCCTCCGAGAGAACCCGTTCCGTGGCGCGGACGCGATGAACGCGACGCCCGTCGTTGGTCTGTGTCAAGAACACGTCGGCGACGGCGATTCGCGGCTCGCAACCATAATCAAAACGCTCGCGGAACGCGAGGGGCGCTCGACGGACGCGGTGAGCGAAGACTGGTTCGAGCAGTACCTCGAACGGTCGGTTCGACCGATTCTGTGGCTCTATCTGGAGCGCGGACTGGGCGTCGAAGCCCACCAACAAAACAGCGTGCTGTCGCTCGAAGACGGCTATCCGGACACGTTCTACTACCGCGACAATCAGGGCTACTACCTGCCAGAGTCGATTCACGACAGGGTTGACGAACACCTCCCGGGAATCGGCGACCGCGCGGAGTCGGTCTGTCCCGATTGGATTGCCGACGAACGGCTCCGGTACTACATCATCCTCAACAACGCCTTCGGTCTCATCAACGCCTTCGGGACCGCGGGCCTCGCCGACGAAACGCGACTCCTCAAACTACTGCGTGCGGAACTCGAATCACTTCGAGAGTTCGACCGCGCGTCGTCGTCGTTCCTCGACGAACTCCTCACGGAGCCGACGGTGCCGTGCAAGGCGAACCTGCTGACGCGATTCCACGATATGGACGAACTCGTCGGGTCGCTAGCGAACCAGTCGGTGTACGTTGACATCGACAACCCGCTCGTCAGCGAACTGGAGGTGGTCTCACCGTGACGGCCGCGACGGTGGAGACCGAGCGCCAAGAGTACGCCTACGAGGTGTACGACGAAACAATCGACCGGACCATCGGCTTCGCCGAACTCGAACTGGAGCGGGACTTCGACCGCCTCCACACGTGGTTCGGCTACGACCACGTGAAACCGGACTGGCAACTCGACCTGCCCCGGTCCGAGTTCCGGTTAGAACTCGACGCGAAGGTGAGCGACGACCACCTCACGCTGTACATCGGCTACATCGACCACGTGCCGATGAGCTACTGGGAGACGTACGACGCGAAAGACGACGTCCTCAGTGAGTGCTACGACGTACACCCCGACGACAGAGGTATTCACGTGCTTCTCGGTCCGCCGGAGTACGTCGCCCGTGGCTACGGAACGGCCATGATTCAGGCAATTACGGCGTTTCAGTTCGAGACGACCGACGCAAAGCGTATCGTCGGCGAACCGGACATCCGAAGCGAGCGCACACACCACGTCTTGGATAAATGTCACTTCGACCGAAAAGGGGAGATTTCGCTTCCGGACAAAGATGCCATGCTCGTACACTGTGAGCGTGACCGATTCTACGAGGAGAGTGCGTACGATGAGTGACCGAAGTGAGCGCGAGCCGAAAAACGGGGGTGAGAGTGGAAGGAAAGATGGCTCCGAGAGTAAGGAGAGTGAGACACCCGTTCACGACGTACTCGGCGTCGGTCTCGGCCCATTCAATCTCGGTCTCGCGGCGCTTCTCGACAGCGCCGACGACGAGGTCGATGCCGTCTTCCTCGAACAGGACGCCGAGTTCGCGTGGCACGAGGGGATGCTCATCGAGGGGACGACACTCGAAGTGCCGTTCCTCGCCGACCTCGTGACGCTGGCTGACCCGACGAGTCAGCACAGCTATCTGAACTACCTCCGCGAGACCGGCCGCATCTACGAGTTTTACTTCTACGAGCGGTTCCAAATTCCTCGCCGAGAGTACAACGACTACCTCCAGTGGGTGAGTGAACGACTCGGGTCGTGTCGGTTCGAGCGACGCGTGACCGATATCCGATGGTGTGAGGGCAACGACAGCGTAAGCGACACTGGCGGCGCAGACGGTTCCGGCGATTCTGGCAGTGGCGACGACGCCAGCGACGGTGGCGATGCGGCCGACGCCGGCGGCGGCTATTTCGAGGTCATCGCCCGCCATCCCGACCACGGCGAAGAGCACTATTATCGCGCGGAGGACATCATCTTCGGCGTTGGCAGTCGCCCGCACGTTCCGGACGCCCTCGGCGGCCACCCAGAGCGTGACGTGTTCCACACCGCCGCCTACCGAAATCGCAAGGCCCGCTGTCTCGACGCGGATTCGATTACCGTCATCGGGTCGGGACAGAGCGCGGCGGAGGTCTTTTTGGACCTGCTCAACGCGCAGGCCGACGCGGACTACCGCCTCGATTGGCTCACTCGGTCGGCGGGCTTTTTCCCGATGGAGTACTCGAAACTCGGGCTACAGCACTTCACGCCGGAGTACACGCAGTACTTCAACGACCTCCCACAGGAGACCCGCGACGAGTTGTACCCCGAGCAAGGATTGCTGTACAAAGGCATCGACGTAAACACCAGCGCCGAGATTTACGACATGCTCTACCGGCGGTCCATCGGCGACCGTGACCCCGACGTGGGGCTGTTTGCGATGACGGAAGTCACCGATATCGACCGTATCGGAGGCGACCGCACCGAAGAGACTGACCCGCGATATCTCCTCGTTTGCGAGCAGTGGCAGTCCGAAACGCGGTTTACCCACGACAGCGAGGTCGTGATTCTCGGGACCGGCTATCACCGACCGACACCCGGCTTTCTGTCGCCGCTCGAATCCGCTATCGAGTGGGACGACCAGGGCCGATACTGCGTCACAGAAGATTACCGCCTCCGGACGGACGACGACGTGACGGGCCGCATCTTCGTCCAGAACGCGGAACTGCACACCCACGGGGTCGGCGCGCCTGACCTCGGGCTAGGATGCTACCGAAACGCGCATATCGTGAACCAACTCTGCGACCGCACCGTCTACCCGGAAGACGAAGATACGGTCTTCCAAGACTTCGCGGTCGAGGAGTTCCTCGAAACAGTTGACGGACGAGACACACAGATAACATCCTCGATGGAGAGACAAAGATGAACGGACGAGACACACTTACGACGGCGCTCGAAACGGGGCGGTGGACCGGTGTCAACCGCGAACTGCTCGCCAAGATGATCGAGGAGTTCCTCTACGAGGAGTTGCTCGAACCGACCGAACGGGAGAGCGACGGTGACCGCGAGGACGGCGAGTGGACGCAGTATCGACTCGATTACGACGACGTCGCCTATCGATTCGAGGCGATGTCGCGGCCGTTCGATAGCTACCGTGTCGAGTTGGAGAGCATCGAGCGCAAGGAAGACAGCGAGTGGACCGACGCGACCGACGCCGTACAGTTCCTCCTCGATGCCCGCGAATCACTCGGCGTCGCGCCCGAAACGGCGAGCCACCTCGTTCGAGAGTACAACAACACGCTCCTCGCCGACGCGCACATCGACGCTCGAAAGTCTGGTGTCGAAAAGAGCATCCTCGACATGGACTACCCCGAGATAGAAGGGGAGATGGAGGGTCACCCGTGGTTCACTATCAACAAAGGTCGAATCGGGTTCGGCTACGACGATTACCGGTCGTACGCGCCCGAATTGAAAAACCCACAGTCGCTCGTGTGGGTCGCCGTTCATCGAGCGGTCGCCGACTTCCGAAGCGTGGACGGTCTCGATTACGAGTCGCTCCTGGACCAACAACTCGGGGACACGACCGCGGAGTTCGCCGACAGACTCCGCAATCAGGGTCACGACCCGGCTTCGTACTACTACCTCCCTGTCCACGAGTGGCAGTGGAACAACACCGTCAGCCAGTTGTTCGCCGATGAGATTGCGACCGATGCAATCGTCCCGCTCGGAACCGGGCCGAACACGTATCTCCCACAGCAGTCGGTGCGGACGCTCACGAACGTTTCAGACCCCGAAAAGCCGCACGTCAAAGTCCCCATTCGAGTACTAAACACCATCGTCTACCGGGGTCTGCCGGGGACGCAGGCGCTCGAAGCACCGCGGGTCACGGAGTACGTGAAGTCGATTCGAGACGGCGATTCGTTCCTCAGAGACGACTGTAATCTCGTGTTACCGGGGGAGATTGCGAGCATCAACTACGACCACCCGAAGTTCTCACAACTCGAAGACGCGCCGTACCAGTACCACGAGTTATTGGGCGCGGTCTGGCGCGAGAGCGTCGAATCACTCGTCGAAGACGACGAGCAGGTACTCCCGCTGTCGGCGCTTATGCACGAAGACACGGACGGGAGACCAATCGTCTCGAAACTCGCCGAGCGCGCCGGGTGCTCCGTAGACGAGTGGTTGTCGGAGTGTTTCGACGTGTTGCTCCCGCCGCTCCTGCAGTATCTCTACAAGTACGGACTCGTCTTCATGCCCCACGGGACGAACACGATGCTCATCCTGCGAGATGGAGTGCCGACGCGGCTCGCCATCAAAGACTACGTGGACGAAATCGCAGTCAGCGAAGTCTGGCTTCCCGAACTCGACCGACTGCCGGACGGCTTGTACGAACACGACGAGATTATCCATCAGCGTCCCCCCGAGGGGATGTGCCAGCACATCGTCGGCACGCTGTTCGTCTGCGTGCTCCGCTACGTCGCGGACCTGCTCAATCGCCGGGAGGGGTACGAAGAGCGCAAGCTCTGGCGGCACGTTCGAGCGACTATCGAGGAGTACCAATCGAAGTTCCCGGAACTCGAAGCGCGATTCGACCTGTTCGACCTGTTCAAACCAGAGTACGAAAAACTCTGTCTGAACCGGAACCGACTGGTCGAATACGGCTACAGCGACGACCACGCGCCACCCGAAGTCGAGTCCTACGGCACCGTCTCGAACGCGCTTGCGGATATCGAACCGACGATTCAGACGGGACCGACAAACGAGTAGCGGAGCGTTCGAACGTATAGTTCGCTGGAGACACCGAGAACCCTTATTTTTAAAACTTACATAATAATACCCAGATATTCGAAAACAATATAGGACCAATTGAACCAATATGCCAACGGATGAGACAAGCAGGCACATTAATAGCACTAAGCACACTATTTTGATTCGAGGGTAGAATACGCAGTGATTGGTCTACGGATGGCCATTTTCGAGTAGCCGCGTAGCTGTTTTTCACGCTGATGTAGATTCTAACTCGGTAGTGAAAATAGCCAATGGAAATCGAACAGAACTGCGTACGGACTGGGGAACCAGAGACGAGTGGCCAAAAGCGTATGACAATCAAATCACGGGAGAGAATTCCAGTTCAGGTGGCTAATTACACGCGTATGGTTGTAATAGAGATGTTCGGATACCGAATAACGCTCGTCTCAAACCAACGGGTCCAGCCGCCGAACTCAAGAAGGAACCACCAACGGACACGATTCCCATTACACGAGTATGCCCGTAATGGAGTGGTCGGTCGGCTTCGCTGGGTGCTCGATAATCGCAAGACACGATAGAATCCGAACGGGCGTTCGCATTACGAAACAGAATGTCGAGGAGCGGGGAGATACGGGATGAAGCCACACGATAAGCTCGTGGAAAAACAAAGCACCAAAAATAGGTAATTCGGAGGTTTAACGACCAGTAGACTGCTTTTGGAGTAAAATGGAACCGGAAGCCGAGGAGAATGAGTTGTTACTATTACGAAATCATTGACGACGCAAGTGCGAATACGACCACCCGAATCGGCACGCAGTCGGTCGAATACTGGCGGTATATGAGCTTCAAACATTGAGCCTATGTCGGATAAAATATCATTGGCCGTAGAATTATTATAGTGTGTCAGACAATCACTGTACAGGATACGTTCGGCAATACTGCACACATGAGTGCGCAGTCGGACGGTCCGCCCGAATCATGAAACAGAGCAGACGAAGCTACCTACGGAACACGTCAGCCCTGCTCGCGCTCCTCGGTGGCGCGGGTACGGCCGCAGCAGCAGAGAACCCCCCAAAGTGGGACCCCGAAGCGACCTATACCGGCGGGGACCGAGTCACTCACAACGGCTATATCTGGGAGGCGAAGTGGTGGACGAAAGGCGACGAGCCGACCACCGACGCCAACATGTGGAAACAGATCGGCGAGGCCGGTGGTGGCGGCGACGGCCCGAAGGCGTCGTTTACCGCGAGCGACCTCGTCATCAATCCCGGTGAAACCGTCCAGTTCGACGCGAGCGGGTCCGGCGACACAGCCACCCAGTACGACTGGGACTTCGGCGATGGCACGACAGGTACCGGGAAAACCACGTCGCACACCTACGGTTCGGTCGGCGAGTACACGGTGACGCTGACCGTAACCGACGACTCCGGCGCGAGCGGTTCGACGACGAAGGTCATCACCGCGAGCGACGGCGGCATGCCGACAGACAAGCGCGTCGTCGGCTACTACATGCAGTGGGCGCAGTGGGACCGCGAGTACAACCCCGGCGACATCCCGCTGGACAAGGTTACACACGTCAACTACGCCTTCCTGACGGTGAAACAGGACGGGACCGTCGATTACATCAGCGAGAACGCGGCGATGCGAGTCCTCGAACCCGAATCGTGGCACGACCACACCGGATTCGACGAACTCGTTGACGACCCGACGACCAAGTTCCTGTTTTCCATCGGCGGCTGGAACGACTCGAAGTACTTCTCGGACGCCGCGAAGAACGAAGCGAACCGACAGCGGTTCGCAAAGACCGCCGTCGAAATCATGCGCAAGCACAACTTCGACGGTCTCGACATCGACTGGGAGTATCCCGGCGGTGGCGGAAAGTCCGGGAACAACGTCCGCGACGGCGACAAAAAGCGGTACTCCGACCTGCTCGATGCGGTCAGAACCGAACTCGACGCCGCAGAAAAAGAAGACGGCCAAGAGTACCTGCTGACGACCGCGCTGTCCGCGGACCCGAAGAAAAACGAAGGGCTTGACCACCAGCAGAACACCGGTCTGCTCGACTTCGTGAACGTCATGACGTACGACTTCCACGGAGCCTTCGACGAATACACGAACCACCAGAGTCCGCTGTACTTCAAGGAGAACGACCCATCCCCGCGTGCGGCCGACTTCAACGTCGATGCCGCGATGAGCTATTGGGCGAACACCGCGTTCGATAGCTCACAACTCTCGATGGGACTGCCGTTCTACGGCCGAAGCTTCGGAAACGTCGCAAGTAGCGACAACGGTGGTCTCTACCAGTCCTTCGATGGGTCGCCCGACGGGACGTGGGGACAGGACAACGGTATCATGGAGTTCTGGGACATCAACAAGAACCTCAAACCTAGCTCCGAATACGAGTACTACTGGGACGACACGGCCAAGGTCCCGTGGATTTACTCGAAGAGTTCGGACGTGCTCGTCAGCTACGACAATCCGAAGTCGGTCGGCATCAAGACGGACTACGCCGTCAACAACGATATCGGCGGGCTGATGTTCTGGGCCTTCTCGGGCGACAAAAACGAAGTGCTACTCGACACGGTTCTCGAACACCTCTAAAACGGAAGCACACGACACTCGCGGAACCCGACTCACGAGCAGTACAGACGCCGACTGCGACGCGTCCCGGACGGCGGGAGGCGTCGAATAGCGGCCGCAAAATCCAATTATAGTATGCTAAAATTTATTTTTCATAAATATTTAATAATTGCTACTCGGTACGGTACCCGTCGCCAGCGAGTCGGTGCGGTCGTGTAAATCGGCAGACGCCGTTGGGGCGCCGGATACCGCCCCGGAAGTGGTGGCCTCTGCTGGGATACGACCCGCTGACGAGGGCGACGTTCAACCATGAAACAGAGCAGACGGAACTACCTACGGAATACGTCAGGCCTCCTCGCACTCCTCTCGGGCGCGAGCGCAACCGCATCGGCAGAGACGCCGCCAGCGTGGCAACCAGACGTCGCGTACGAAGGCGGCGACCGCGTCACCCACAACGACTACGTGTGGGAGGCGAAGTGGTGGACGAAAGGCGACGAGCCGACCACCGACGCCAACATGTGGAAACAGATCGGCGAGGCCGGCGGTGGCGGCGGCCTGAAGGCATCGTTCACTGCGAGCGACGGCTACGTCGAACCCGGGTCGGAGGTCGTCTTCGACGCGAGCGGGTCGAGCGGAAGCCCCACGAGTTACGAGTGGGACTTCGGTGACGGCACGACCGGCACCGGAAAGACCGCGTCCCACACCTACGACTCCGAAAGCGAATACACAATCACGCTGACCATCAGCAACGCGGACGGAACCGATTCGACGACGAGAACGGTCACGGTCTCGCAGAACGCCCCGTCCGATGAGTTCAGTATCGTCGGCTACTACCCGAGTTGGAAGGGCAACGAGGAGTACCAGTACTACCCCGAGGACATCCCCTTCGACAAGGTAACCGACGTTCTGTACGCGTTCCTCAACGTGAAGGCGGACGGCAGTGTCGTCATCCCGGACAGCGAAGTAGACCACGAAAGTCTGCTCCAGTCGTTCTCTGACCTCAAGCAAGGACCGGCCGCCGACACGACGCTCAAACTCTCTATCGGTGGGTGGGCGCTCTCACCCGGCTTCGAAGACGCCGCAAAAAACGAGACGAACCGAACCCGGTTCGCGGAGACTGCCGTCTCACTCATGCGGAAGTACGATTTCGACGGCATCGACATCGACTGGGAACACCCCGGTCCGAACCGTGGCGTCTGCGAGTGCGGCAGTGCCGAAGGGCCGGCGAATCACGTCAAACTGCTCCAGGCAGTGCGTGACAAACTCGACGCCGTGGAGAAAGAAGACGGACGGACGTACTACCTCTCTGTCGCAAACGGCGGGTCGGACTGGAACGCCTCGCTCATCAAGCACCGCGAAGTCGAACGCGTCGTTGACGAAATCTACATGATGGCGTACGACTTCACCGGCGTCTGGCACGAGACCGCGGGGCTGAACGCGCCGATATACGGCACGCCGAACGACTACCCGCCGTCGGGCGACGCCCAACAGTACAGCGTCGAGACGACGCTCGAAATCTGGAAGAACAAGGGCTACTGGGTCGATTGGATGCAGTGGGAAGATTACGGCGAACCGGTCGAAGACCCCGCGAGCCTCGTTCTCGGCCTGCCGTTCTACGGCCGCGGTTGTAAGGTCGAAAACGGTATCTGGGACACCTTCTCGCTTGCCGACTGGCAACAGGGCGACCCGAAGCACCAAAACGAGGTTATCCCACCGGGCACGTGGAACGACCTCCTCGGACCCGACCAGGCGAACACCGGCGCGTTCGACTACGGCGACCTCGAAAACAACTACGAAGGTGCCGACGGCTGGCAGAAGAATGTCAACGAACAGGGACAGGTGCCGTGGCTCTGGAACGAAGAGAAGGGCATCTTCATCAGCTACGATGACCCGGCATCCATCGAGGAGAAGGTCAAACTCGCAAAGTCCCGCGGACTCGGCGGCGTGATGTTCTGGGAACTGTCGCAGGACTACAACGGTACCCTCCTCGACACCATCAACGCCAACAAATGAAACAGAATCGACGTTCGATACTCCGGTCTGTCGCGGGGCTGGCGGGTGTTACCGGACTGTCCACTGTCGGTGTCTCGTCGGCGACGGCGGCCACCGACCACCCACAGTGGGACCCGAATACGGTCTACACCGACGGCGACCGCGTCGTCCACGACGCCTACGTCTGGGAGGCGGAGTGGTGGACGAAAGGCGACGTACCGGCCACAGACGCCAACGTGTGGACGGGAATCGAACCCGCCGAGAACGCGGGCGACCCGCCGACGGCCGCGTTCGACGTGAGTGCGACGTTCGTCCAACCCGGAGCGAAACTCACGTGCGACGCCAGCGCATCGACCGGCGACATCGACAGTTACGAGTGGGACTTCGGCGACGGAACTACGAAAACCGGACTGACCACAGCACACGCCTACGACGCAACCGGCGACTACACCATCTCACTCACCGTCACTGACGCCGACGGCACCACCACAGCATCGACACGGCAACTCACGGTCGATGCCGACGGCGTTCCCGCCGCGAATCCGATTCCGGACAGCATCTTCGCGCCGTACGTCGATATGATGCTGGAAGACCAACTCTCGCTTGCGGACAACGTCGAAGCGGCCGGAACGAAGTACTTCACGCTCGCGTTCGTCCTCGCAGACGACAACGGCGAGCCGGCGTGGGCCGGGAGTCAGACGGTTGGCGAACCGAGCAACTGGCTCGACGTCGGCACGCAACTGACCGAACTCCGGAACCAACACGGCGGCGAGGTTATCGTCTCGTTCGGCGGTCTCAACGGCACGTATCTCGCCGAGTCGCTGTCGAGCGCCAGCGAGTTGAAAGACGCCTACGCGACGGTCGTCGATACCTACGACCTGACGTTCATCGACTTCGACGAGGAGTCGCGCATCAGCCGCGACGAGGAGTCGATTCAGCGACGGAACGAGGCGCTCGTCATGTTGCAAGAAGAGTACCCAGACCTGCGCGTCTCGTACACGCTCCCGGTGATGCCGTCCGGACTCCCGAGCCACGGCTCCAACGACGTGCTGTTCGTGCTCGAAGACGCCGTGTCCAAGGGCGTCGAACTGGAGGCGGTCAACCTCATGGCCATGGATTACGGCGCGGACATCGCGCCGAACGCCGAAAACGCCATCAGCGCGGCAGAGAACGTCCACGCACAACTCGGCGACCTCTATCCCGACAAGTCGGCCGCCGAGCGCTGGGGTATGCTCGGACTCACGCCGATGATCGGTGTCAACGACATCGGCGGGACGTTCTACCAAGAAGATGCACAACAGGTGCTCGACTTCGCACAGAACAACGGCCTTCCGTGGCTCTCGTTTTGGGAACTCGTCCGCGACAACGGCGAGGGCGACAAACTCTACGAGAGCACTCTCATCGAACAGGAACCGTTCGAGTTCTCGTCCCTCCTCAATCCGTTTACGACCCAACAATGACACAACATCGTCGAACGTATCTTCGGAACGTATCGGCACTCGTCACGTCAGTCGCTGGCGTGAGCGCAGTATCGACCGCGGCGGCCGCACCGCCGGCGTGGGACGAATCGACCCTGTATCAGGAAGGTGACCGCGTCACCTACGACGGGTACATCTGGGAGGCCGACCTCTCCTCGCGGAACGCCCAGCCGTCCGACGGTTCGGCGTACTGGACTAAAATCGGTCCCGTCGATGGCGGCGGTGGCGGTGACGGAGACCTGACGGCGGCGTTTACCGTCAGCGACGCGACCGTCACGCCGGGAACGTCAGTCTCGTTCGACGCGAGCGACTCCACCGGTTCGATAGCGAGCTACAACTGGTCGTTCAGTGACGGCGGAAGCGCGACCGGGAAAACCATCTCCCACGCGTTCGACTCGACCGGCTCGTACGCGGTCAAACTCACCGTCACGGGGGCAGACGGTGCGACCAACACGACAGAACAGACCGTCACGGTCGAATCAGCCGATGGCGGCGGTGGCGGGACGCCGACAGACGGCCTGCCGTCGAGCGTCTTCGCGCCCTACGACCACGTTTCCACGAACTCGGGGACGGAACCGATAGACCACGCGTCGGAGGCGGGAACGAACTACTTCCACCTCGCGTTCGTACTCGCGGGTCCGAACGGAGAACCGGCGTGGGACGGCGACGCGAACCAACTCGTCGGCGAGTCGCCCGTCGGCGGCTACATCGACGACCTCCACGCGGCCGGCGGCGAGGTCATCATCGCCTTCGGCGGCGCGGCAGGTCCGTATCTCGCAGACGGCACCGACGACCCGGCGGTTCTCGCAGACCGCTTCGAGGCGGTCGTCGATGCGTACGGCGCGACGCACCTCGACATCGACGAGGAGGCGTTCGCCATGGACACGGTCAAGCGCCGAAACGAGGCGCTTGCGACGCTCCAAGAGCGCCGCCCCGAGGTCAGCATCTCCTTTACGCTTCCCACGTCAACGAAGGGACTGACCGCACAGGGCAAAGACGTGCTCCAAGACGCCATCGACAAGGGAGTCACCATCGATACGGTGAACATCATGACGATGAACTACGGGTGGGTCGAACCGACCGGAGACATCGTGACCCAGTCGGCGAGCAACCTCCACGACGACCTCGGGAGCCTCTTCCCCAACAAGTCGGCCACAGAGCGCTGGAGCATGGTCGGTATCACGCCGATGATCGGTGTGAATAACGTCGGCGGGAAGTTCACGCAGTCGGACGCCAAACAGGTGGTCGCGTTCGCACAGGACAACGACATCGGTCTGCTTTCGTTCTGGTCTATCGACCGAGACAACGGCACCGGGTCCGGTGAGGTCTCACCCATCAAAAGCGGTATCGACCAAACGCCGTACGAGTTCTCGTCCATCTTCGCTCCGTTCACGAGCGAGTAACGACCCGAGTCGAACTCGGAGTCAACCTCGGACCCCGTTTCCGGTTTCGGCTCTGACTTCGAATCCGACTCACGGCGTCTCCCCGTTTCGGCGCATCGTCGAGCGATTGCGTATCTGACGACTAACTCGCCGGAGTCCGTTCCGGCCGTCACACTTCTTCGCGTGGGCGAATCTCCCGGTTACCCGAAGGTATTTCATCCAACCCACTGTTGTGTGCGATGATGAACGAGTTACCGAGCGGTTTCTGTGTCGGTGACGCCGCGTCACGACACCGGAAGCGTCACACGCGGACGAACAGATCGGATGTCGGAGTCAGCGACGTGCCAGACGGTCGAACCGAACGGGTGAGCGAACAATGCGCGCGATAGCCGTCCACCGCGGCGAAGAGTCACCGCGAGTTATCGACGTGCCGACGCCCGAGCCACAAGACGGCGACGTTCTCATCAAGACGCTCAGAGTCGGCGTCGACGGGACCGACCACGAGGTCATCAAGGGAACCCACGGCGGCTTCCCGCCGGGCGACGGCTATCAGATTCTCGGGCACGAAGCCATCGGCGTCGTCGTTGACCCGACCACGACGGGATTCGACGAGGGTGACCTCGTCATCCCGACGGTCCGACGACCGCCCGGCGAGACGAACGAATACTTCGAACGCGGCGAGCCGGATATGGCACCCGCCGGGAAGTATCTCGAACGCGGTATCGTGGACGCTCACGGCTACATGTCCGAGTACTTCACGAGTCCGGCAGAGTTCCTCGTCAAGCTTCCGTCGTCGCTTGCGTCCAACGGGTTCCTCGTCGAGCCAATGAGCAACGCAGAGAAAGCCATCGAGCACGCGTTCGCAACCCGGTCGGCGTTCACGTGGGAGCCGGAATCGGCGCTCGTGCTCGGAAACGGCCCGCTCGGACTGTTGACGCTAGCGCGTCTCGCTGACGATGTGGACGAACTCTACTGCCTCGGGCGTCGTGACCGGCCGGACCCGAGTATCGACATCATCGAGAAACTCGGTGCGACCTACGTCGATTCGCGCGAGACGCCGGTCCCCGAGATTCCGGACGAGTACGGCCACGTCGATATCGCCGTCGAGGCGACCGGCTACGCGAAACACGCGTTCGAAGTCGTCGATGCGCTCGCGCCGAACGGAGTGGGCGCGCTTCTCGGCGTTCCCGCCGACTGGTCGTTCGACGTCGAAGGCGGGAGACTCCACCGCGAGATGGTACTCCAGAACAAGGCCCTCGTCGGGAGCGTCAACTCCCACATTCCGCACTTCGAGATGGCTATCGACACGGTGTCGTCGCTTCCGGACTGGTTCATCGAGGACATCGTTACCGAAGTCGTTCCCGCAGAAGACCCAGCGGCCGCGTTCGAGCGAAACAAAGAACAGATCAAGACGGCCGTCGAGTTCGCGCCGCCGGCAGAGCGGTAATCAACGCGTATTCGAGGCTCAGAGTAGCTCCTTGGTCCGTCGGACGGTGCCGAGGACCATCCCGGGGATGTTTTCTTCGAGTCGTTTGCTACTGAGTCGGTCAGCACGTCCGACGACGTACACGGCGGCAATCTCGTCTTCGTATTCGAAAGCGATCGCGACGCCGTTCTGCTCAGGGTGTTGTTCGCCTCGCTCGATGGCGATACCGCGCTCGCGGATGTTCGCCAACTCGTCTGCGAGCAAGTCGGATTCGGTAATCGTATTGTCCGTGCGCGCGGGAAGCCCGGCGACGTCGATGATGTCGCTGACGCGGTCGTCCGAGAGATGTGCGAGGATGGCCTTTCCCGGTGCGGTGCGGTGGAGATAGTGGTCGATTTCGATCGTCTCCGAGCGGTCGCTGGTCGATTGGTAGAGGTTGACGCCGTACGACCCCTGTTTGACGAAGAGTCCGGCCGTCTCGTTCGTCGTCTGTGCGAGTTGGTCGATGAGTTCGTTAGAGGCGCGGTAGAGCGGTGAACGACCGCGAATTCGAGTTCCCAACAAGACGAACCGATACGACAGCGAGTACTCCACGCCGGTTTTTCTGACGTACCCGAGTTCACGCAACGTTGCGAGGTGCTTGTAGGTCGTACTCCGGGTGTACCCGAGTTTCTCGGCGAGGTCCGAGACGCGGACCGGTCCGTCGCAGTCCGCCATCTCCTCGACGAGGGCGAACGTCTTTTTCGGCGCGGAGAGCGTCGGCATCCGAGTCCGGTCTGTCATATCACGAGGTTGGACAAGAGCGGTTTAACGGTTTCGTGGCGGGATGCCTACCAGTCAGTGATGCTTCCGTCTTCGTTTCGCCACGTCGGATTGTGCCACTCGACGTGTGCTTCGGAACGCGCTTCGACGGTTTCCTCGTCGATGGTGATGCCGAGTCCCGGGTCGTCGAGCGTGTCGAGGTATCCATCGTTGAAACTGAAGACTTCGGCGTCCGCGAGGTAGTCGTACGCGGGCCCGAGGTCGGGTGAGTGGATGTCGAATCCGTGGTCCTGCACGACGAGGTTCGGGATGTGCGTATCGACCTGCAAGGAGGCCGCGAGCGCAATCGGGCCGAGCGGGCAGTTCGGTGCGACGCCGACGTCGTACGCCTCGGCCATCGTTGCGAGTTTGACCATCTCCGAGATACCGCCGGCGTGGGAGACGACGGGTTGAATCAGGTCGATAGCGCCGCCGCCGAAGAGCTGTTTGAAATCCCAGCGCGAGTAGAGTCGCTCGCCCGCCGCAATCGGGATTTGGGTCTGGTTTGCGATTGCCGGGAGGTGTTCGACGTTCTCCGGGAGAACTGGCTCCTCGGCGAACATGAGGTTGAGGTCTGAAAGGCGGTTCGTGAGCGTCTTCGCCATCGACTTCGAGACGCGACCGCGGAAATCGACGCCGATATCGACCGCGTTATCCACCGCCTCGCGGACTTTTCGAATCCGCTCGACGACTCGCTCTATCGAGGCGGCCGTCTCGATGTGTCGCGTCTGGTTCGTCGCGTCCATCTTCAACGCGGTGTACCCCGTATCGACGAGACGGTGTGCCTCCTCGATAACGTCGGTGGGGCGGTCCCCCCCGACCCACTGATACACCCTGATTTTGTCCCGGCTCTTGCCACCGAGGAGTTCGTAGACGGGTGCGTCGTAGTGCTTGCCTTTGATGTCCCATAGCGCCTGGTTGATACCCGCGATTGCGCTCATGAGAATCGGTCCGCCGCGGTAGAAGCCGCTTCGATACAACGCCTGCCAGTGGTCTTCGATGCGAAGCGGGTCCTTCCCGACGAGATAGCCGTCGAGCATCTCCGAGACGGCCGTCTTTACCGTTTTCGCGCGGCCTTCGACGATTGGTTCGCCCCAGCCGACGAGTCCGTCGTCAGTCTCTATCTTGAGGAATAACCAGCGCGGAGGGAGTTCGTAGAGGTCGTACCCGGTGATTTTCATGATTCGACATTTCGACCATGCTGTAATAACTTGTCGTGGTGGCGGCGCAGTTGGCCGATAATTTGTAGACTAGCTGTTATAAACTCGTGGACCACGTCCACACACAACAATGAATTATAAATAGTGGTATTTCTATAGTGGTACTGTCTCATGGAAGACACTAGTAAGCGTAGTGTATCCCGGAGGCAACTCCTCGCAGGTGCCGGTGCGGCGACGGCAACTGGGTTAGCGGGTTGTCTCGGGCAGTTTAGCAGTACGACCAACCAAACGGAACAGGACATCACGCTCCAAGCCCGTCACTTCGCAACAAACGGCGTCGAGAAGTTCTACGAGAAACACGCCGCGAAGTTCGAAGAAGAGACGGGTATCGCCGTCGAAATCGATACGATGGGCTGGGGCAACGCAAAGCAAAAGCAACTCAACAGCATCACCAGCCGAGACGGTCCCGACGTCGAGGAAATTGCATCGACGTGGATGCCTCAGCAGATTCAATCGGACGCGTGGATGGACCTCGACGAACTCGGTATCAGCCTCGACGGCGTCTACGACCAACCGACGAACGTCGCAAAACACGACGGAATCACCGCTGGATTCCCGTGGTTCTGGGGTCCGCGTGGGCACCTCGTCCACCAAGGCATGCTCGACGAAGCGGGAATCGAAGAGCAACCAACGTCGTGGGACGACCTCATCGAACACAGCAAACAGTTCAAAGAGACGTTCCCCGAGAAGCATCTGTTCGGCCTGCCGGGTGCGAACAACTACGCCGTCACCCAGTATTACGCCATGTTCCTGTGGCAGTCCGGCGGAAAGCTTCTCTCTGACGATGAATCTGAAGCGACGTTTAACACCGAAAACGCCGTCGAGGCGCTCAACTTCTACAAGGACCTGGCGACGAAACACGAAGTTGCGCCGAAGGCGTCCGCCGAGTGGGACGGTCCCGCCCGCGACAGCGCCTTCATCAACAAGCGCATCGCTGGGACGTGGAGTTCGCTCAACACGGTCGATAAAGTCGTCTCCGAGGGCGACGCGACGCGCGACTCGATGGCGGTGTACAAGCCACCGGCGGGTCCGAACGGCCAGTCTGCGACGTTCTACGGCGTCAACCTCGTTGGCATCCACCCGTGGACGGACTACCCCGACGCGGCGGCCAAGTGGCTCAAGTACCTGATGAGGCCAGCGGTCAACGCCGACATCGCCTCGATGACCGGCTTCCTGCCGACCATCAAAAGCGGCTTCGACCAAGAACAGTTCTCCGGCCCGCTGTACCAAACGTTCGCCGACAACGTTCTGCCGGGCGCAAAGACGTTCCCGCAGATTGTCGGCTGGGGTGAAGTCGAAGGGACGCTCAAAAACGCCGTCACGGACGTTCTCACGAAGGGCGTCAGCGGCGACTGGAGCGAAGGCGACACGAAAGCCGCCCTCGACAAAGCGGTCAAGCAGGCGAACAACGTCCTCAGCGAGAACTGACGACGAGAACGACGAAACGACAGCGTCCCCGAAAACGAGTCTCGACGGACAGCGTCAGACACACGGTTACCCTCCAGAATTTGAGAACATATATATGAGACAGTTGAGAAGTGATGACACATGTTAGAACGTGCCAAAAGCGGTATCACGAGAGCCGTCCCGAACTGGGTACAAGTTCGGCTACCCAGAACCAGCGACGACACATTATTCGCATACAAACTCCTCCTCCCGGCGTTTTTGATGATGGGACTCATCCACTTTCTGCCCATCATATGGGGCTTCTACATCAGCTTCGTCGAACTCGACGCGGCCTACGTGTCGAACTGGTGGAACGCACCGATAGTCGGGTTGGAGAACTACGCGAAGATATTCAATCCGAACAGCATCGTCGGCGCTGAGTTCTGGACGTCGCTCCGACAGACGCTCATCTTCACCGTCGCGTCGGTCGTGGGGATTTACACGCTCGGGTTGGCGACGGCGCTCCTCTTGAACAGAGACTTCAGGGGGAAACTCGCCGCTCGAACGCTCGTGTTGGTTCCGTGGATTGCGCCCGCGGTCGTGACCGTCCTGACGTGGCAGATGATGTTCCGCACCGACACGGGGATGATCAATCACATCCTCCGGTCGGTCGGACTCATCGACGGGTCGTTCTTCTGGCTCATCGGTCCGCGGTCGATATTCGCAATCACCGCCGTCTGGACGTGGCAGAACTTCCCGTGGGCGGCGATTATGCTCTACGCGGGCTTGCAGTCGATTCCGGAACACCTCTACGAGGCCGCCGAAACCGACGGCGCGGGTCGGTGGGGGAAGTTCCGGTACATCACGATGCCCCAATTGAAACCCGTCTCAGTCGTCATCGTTCTCCTGATGGTCGTCTGGACGCTCATCAACTTCACCGTCCCGTACGTGTTACTCGGTGCGAGTCCGAGTGACTCCGGGAAGGTTCTCATGTTGTTCATCTATAACTACGCGTTCTCCAACTGGTCGTTCGGTCTCGGCGCGGCGATGAGTACCATCCTGTTCATCGTGGCGATGATACTCGCGTACATCTACTACAAGCGCGTTATCGGCGGCGAGTTCGAAGGAGGTGCCATCTGAGATGTGGGGCGCGCTCCGAACCGAAGACGAAGGCGGCCAGATTCCCGACTCGTTCCGACTGACGACCGACGGCCGCGAACTCATCGTCGATACGTTCTCGCGGTTCGCGCTCGGGTTGATACTGCTTTTCGCGCTGTTTCCCATCTGGATGATGGTGATGAACAGTTTCAAATCCAGAAGTCAGGTGATGGCCGAGAACCCGACGCTCATCCCGACCGAGTTCCATATCTCGAACTACTTCGAGATGTGGCAACGTTTCCCGCTGTTCGATTACTTCCTGAACAGCCTCATCATTGCCAGCGTGACGACCGTCGTCACCATCCTCGTCGCCAGCCTCGCCGCGTACGCGTTCTCGCGGTACGACTTCCCGGGGAAGACGAAGTTCGAACTGTCGATTCTCGGGACGCAGATGATTCCCGGCGTACTCATCCTCCTGCCGATGTACCTGCTTTTCATCAACATTCAGATGCGGGTCGGCCTACCGATGAAAGATACGTACCACGGACTCATCTTCCTGTACTCGACGTTCACCATCCCGTTCGCAATCTGGATGCTCCGCGGATACTTCGATACGATTCCGAACGCGCTCGGCGAAGCCGCACGAATCGACGGTTGTACACGACTCGGCGCGCTGTTCCGAGTCGTGATGCCGCTGGCCGCGCCGGGCATCGCCGCAACGTCGATGTTCGTGTTCCTCCTCGCGTTCAACGAGGTCCTTTTCGCGTCGGTGCTCGGCTCCGACAGCGTCACGCCGTTCGCAATCGGTATTCAGGAGTTCCAGACGCAGACCCAGACCTACTGGGGACAGATGATGGCGGCATCGACGGTTGCGACGATTCCGCTGTTGTTCCTGTTCGTCCTCTTCCAAAAGCCGATTGTCTCGGGACTTACCTCGGGAAGCGTCAAGCACTAACGCTCCTCGCGGTGCTTTTTTGTCCGGACGCGGCACCGACCGGCGACTCAAATCGTGGCACGTGTGGGTCGGCCGGTGCGCGGATACCGGCGTTCGACGCGCGGCAGTAGTGTGCGTCAGACAGTAGCACTAAGACCGTCGCCTGCGACTGTCCGGTCGAAATGACAGACAACGTGTTGACAGCGGAGCGCCCAGTCCATGCGGTGCCGCTCGAAGAGAAAGTCGGGCAGTTGTTCGTCGCCGGGTTCGACGGGAGCGAACCGACCGACGACATCGCGGAGTTAGTTTCGTCGCACCACCTCGGTGGCATCATCTATTTCAGCCGAAACATCGACTCGCCGTCGCAAGTGGCGTCGCTTTCGGAACGTCTCCAAACCATCGCGCGCGAGGCGGGCGAACCGCCGCTCCTCATTGCGACCGACCAAGAAGGGGGCGTCGTCTCTCGGTTCGACTGGGGCGCACAACTCCCCAGTCAGATGGCGCTTGGGGCGACGCGCGACCCGTCGAAACTCAGGTGGGCGGGCGAGACCGTCGGTGAAGAACTCGCGTCACTCGGTATCTCGATGAACTTCGCACCGGTGTTGGACGTGAACAACAACCCCGAGAATCCCGTTATCGGTGTTCGGTCGTTCGGCGACGACCCGGAACGCGTCGGCGAGTTGGGGTCGGCGCTCGCGTCGGGGTTGCAGTCAGCGGGCGTCGTCGCCTGCGGGAAACACTTCCCCGGGCACGGCGACACCGAGACCGACTCCCACCGGTCGCTTCCAGTTATTCCGCACGACAGAGACCGACTGGAGACCGTCGAGTTCGTCCCGTTCCGCCGCGCCATCGACGACGGTATCGACGCGCTCATGACGACGCACATCGCCTTCCCGGCGATTACGGGCGACGAGACGCTCCCGGCGACGCTCTCGAAGGAGGTTCTGACGGGTATCCTCCGGGAAGAGTTTGGATTCGACGGCCTGCTCGTCTCCGACTGTTTGGAGATGAACGCCATCGCCGACACCGTCGGCACGGCCGACGGCGCAGTACAATCGATTGCGGCGGGATGCGACGTGGTGCTCGTGTCTCACTCGCCCGAGCGCCAGCGCGAGGCCATCGAACGCGTCATCCACGCCGTCGAGTCCGGTGAACTCTCCGAATCGCGCATCGACAGCGCGTTCGAGCGAGTGCGAGAGTACAAACGCAAGCGAGTCGCCAGCGGAGGCGACCCATCGGCTGACTGGCGCGAGGCGGTCGAGCACTCGCGGACAGTCGCACGCGAACTCGCTAGCGCGGGTGTGACCGTCGTCCGCGACCGTGACGGCGTGCTCCCGTTCGACCCGTCGGCACCGATTCACCTCGTCGGCTTCGCGGGGACCGCCCAGTCAGACGCAGAAGACGACCGGTACGACTCGAGCGATTTCTTGGCGGCGTTCGGCGAAGACCGCGAGGTGCATTTCCACGACGTCGTGGACGCCGAAGAGTACGACCACCCGTTCGACGGGGGCGAACAGGTCGTCGTCGCAACGTACCACGCGCGGTCGAATATCGGACAGGCGCGCGTCGTCCGCGAGATTGCCGACGCTTCGACCGAGTTGGCCGTAGTCTCGGTGCGCGACCCCTACGACCTCAACGCATTTCCCGAGATTTCGACGTACGTCACGGGATACGGCTACTCGCCGGCGATGCTGGAAGCGCTCGCAGACGTGCTCTGCGGCGGCGAAGGTGGAACCGGGACGTTGCCAGTGACGATTCCCGGCGTCGAATAGTGGCTGGCGAACAGCAATCAACGAATAGCGACTAGCAACCAGAAGCGGCAACGGCAATCAAGGACTAGCGAATAACAACCAACGTCCGGACGAATACGATTGCTGTAGCGAAATCCAGAGGAGAAAACAGACTGACGATGCTGGTTCGGTTACGCCTCGGCGACCACTTCGATTTCGACTTTGATGTCAACGGGGAGTTTCACGACTTCGACCGCGCTTCGAGCGGGGTACGGAGACGACAGCAGTTCACCGTACACCTCGTTGACGCGGTCGTAATAGCGCATGTCGTTGACGAAGACCGTCGCTTTCACGACGTCGTCGAGAGACGCGTCGCCGGCGCGGAGGACCGCCTCGACGTTTTCGAGTGTTTGTCGCGTCTGTTCGCGGACGTCTTGGCTGACTACGTCGCCGGTTTCGGGGTCGATAGGACCCTGCCCGGAGACGTAGATGGTGCCGTCGGATTCGATACCTTGGGAGAAGGGGCCGATACTTGCGGGTGCGTCGTCGGTGGAGAGTTCGCGCATTGTGGATGTTGGTGAGTCGGATGTGGTTGTAGTCGGTTCAGTGGACCGAGTGTGCTGGATTCGGTACGCCCGTTAGCTCGACAGGTAATCCCGAGCCTGTTCGTGAAGCGGTGCGAAGCCCTCAGCGGCCGTACAGCCGACGCGCTTTCCGAGCGTCATCCCCTCGGCGCGAAGGCTCTCGACGAGGTTGTCGAACTCGGCGTCGATACCGCCGTGGTCAACGAGGAACTCGATCTGCGAGACGTGCTGTTCGAGCGCCTCGATTTTCGTATCGAGGTGGCCGGAGATATCCACGAACGTCTCGGGGTCGAACGACGACGTGGGCTTCCCGAAGAAGTAGATGTTGTCGGGGTCGCAGGGTTCGAAATCGGTCTCGACGAGCGGGAGCGACGCCATGTAGTACGCGTCGGTCACGAGTCGGGCGGTCGCTTGGTGGTCCGGGTGCATGTCGTCTTTGAAGTGCGTGAGGACTACGTCGGGGTCGTACTTTCGAAGCGTGTCCACGATTTGGAGTCGGTTTTCGAGCGAGTACTGGACGCGACCGTCTTTGAAGCCGAGGAACTCGACCTCGTCAACGTCGAGAATGTCGCCCGCGGCGCGGGATTCCTCGCTTCTGACCGTCGCAACCTCTGTTTCCGTGTCGCTTTCGAGACCGCCGTACTCGCCGCGAGTCATGTGCGCGACCGTCACGTGGTCGCCGCGTGCGGCGTGCTTTGCGAGCGTGCCACCACAGAAGATTGCGGCGTCGTCTGGATGTGCGACTATTGCTAACAAGTCCATCGCGTTTGTCAGTGAGAGAAACTGACTAAAATAACTTTACGTTCTGTTGTTAGTTCTCGACGTTGGCGACGATTCGGCCGGCGACGTACTCGGCCTCCTCGTCGGTGAGACACATCGGGTTCGCAACGACTTCTCCCTCGTCGATTTTGTCGCCGCCGAGGTAGACACGCGGATTTTCGGCACGAAGTCGGCGAACTAGTTCGATAGCGGTGGTATCGGACGAGCCGTCGATGTCGATGACGACTTCGGGGGCGACGCTGACGTCGCTCCCGCCGGTGACGTGGGTCGCCAAGCCGGCGTCCTCGATGGCCCGCGCGATGTTGTCGGCGCGGCTCTGCCACTCGCGTTGGGTCTCAGCCGGGTCTTCCTCCAAGAACGCATCGAGCGCGTAGATGAGACCGACCAGTTCCTCTTTTCCGACCTTCATCGGGCGGCCGATTCCCTGTCGGGGGACGCCCGCGAAATTGTCGAGGTCGATGAGTCGCTTCGGCGGCGACCACGCGGCCTCGGCGACGTGCATGTCGAGGTGTTGGAGAGCAATCGACTCGATGTACTCCTGTTTGCCAGCGACGATACCGGTCGTCTGCGGACCGCGAATGCCCTTCCCACCGCTGAACACGACGAGGTCGGCACCCTGTTCGACGAACCGCGAGAAGTTCGAACGGGGCGGGAGTTCGGCGGCCGCATCGACGATGACGGGGATGTCGTGGTCGTGTGCGATGTCGGCGACAACGTCCAGCGGCGGACTGGTGTAGGACTTTTCCATGTACGCGATAGCCGCCGTCTCGTCGGTGATGTTCGACTCGATTTCCCACGGCTCGACGTTGGTCGAGCCGGTTCCGAGGTGGAGGTCGTTCGTCCCGATATCGACGATAGTCGCGCCCGCGGTTCGAAGAGCGTGGTCGTAGCCGGTCCGGTGGGTTCGAGGCATCAGTATCTCGCTCGGGATGCCCTTGGTGTCGGGAAGGCTATCCATCGCCGCAACGTCGTGACCGGCGATGGCCGCCGCCGCAGAAAGACACAGACCAGCGGCCGCCCCGCTCGTCACGTAACCGGCTTCCGCGCCGGTGACTTCGGCGATGCGGTCCGAAGCGGCCGCCTGGAGGTCGCCGAGTTCGACGAAGTCCGAAGCGGCACGGTTCATCGCTTCGAGTGCTTCGTCTCTGATGAGACTCCCGCCGATTCGTGTCTTCGTCCCGGCGGCGTTGACCACTGGCGGGACGTCCAACTCTTCGTATATGGAGTCTGTATGACTCCGGTAACGTTGCTCTGTCATTGTGGCTCACTGGAAACGAACGAGTCGTTAGTGACTCCAGATACTTTCCTGTGTTACCGGCGTTGCATATAAACGTTCGCTTCGGCTCAACAGCGCTATTTCTCGGGACTTACGCGTGGGTAGTGATGACAAAGCATTATATAGTTTGACGGTAAAGGTTGGGGAGAACGCATGTCACAGTTAGAGCTTCGTAACCTCCGGAAGGAGTTCACCGGAGGGGGCGACAACATCGTTGCGGTTGACGATGTCGATTTGACACTCCACGATGGTGAGTTTCTCGTCCTCGTCGGACCCTCGGGATGCGGCAAATCGACCACACTTCGGATGATTGCGGGATTGGAGACGGTGACCAACGGGGATGTCATCATCGGTGACGAGTCGGTAACTGACTTAGAGCCGCGAGAGCGCGACATCGCGATGGTGTTCCAGAATTACGCGTTGTATCCCCACATGACGACCCGTGAGAACATCGGCTTCGGTCTGAAGATGACGACCGACCTCGACGCCGACGAACGGAACCAACGAGTCGAGGACGTCGCCACGTCGCTCGGTATCGAGGAACTCCTCGACGATTATCCGAAGGAATTGTCGGGCGGGCAACAACAGCGCGTCGCGCTCGGTCGTGCAATCATCCGTGACCCCGAAGTGTTCTTGATGGACGAACCGCTTTCGAACCTCGACGCGAAGCTTCGGACACAGATGCGAACCGAACTCAAGGCGTTGCAGGACGACCTGAACGTCACCACCGTCTACGTCACCCACGACCAGACCGAAGCGATGACGATGGGCGACCGCATCGCTATCCTCAACCACGGAGAACTACAGCAAGTCGGGACGCCGCTGGAGTGTTACCACCAGCCGGCCAACAAGTTCGTCGCCGGCTTCATCGGTGCGCCCTCGATGAACTTCATCAACGTCGAATCCGAAGGTGACCGACTCGTCCACAAGGAGTTCACGTACGACGTCACCGGCGAGACCGCCGAAGCGATCGCCGACCACGGTCGGGTGTCGATGGGTATCCGACCGGAAGACATTCGAGTCGTCGATGAATCGGCCGTCGAAAATCCGATTACCGCCGACGTTCACCTCGTAGAACCGCTCGGAGACGTGTCGCACGTCACACTGAACGTCGGAGCCAAACGACTTACCGCGGCCGTTCCGGGTGGAAAGACGTTCGAGCGGGGTGAGGAAGTCACGCTACAGTTCCCCGAGGAGAATCTACACCTGTTCGACGCCGCGTCAGGTGAAACGCTGAAAAACAGTTCGCAGTCGGCCGACGAAGAACCAGTCATTCACGCCTGAGGAAAGACCAAAGAAAGCTGTCACCTGCCGCGGGACGGCGCGTAGACGGAGGACTATGTATAACCTACGCACTCCCACTCGTGGCAGTCCTATGAGCCGTTCGTCTCGGGGTTTTAGTCACGTACAAGTGCAGAATATTAGGCAATACCGCGATATAATATTGTTCAATGAATGCAAGATAGAAGAGAACCACATACTCCAGAGCGATAAAAAAGTAAGTCGAGAGTTTGTATCGAAATTCGGTGCCGAGATTCGATTTGGTATGAGGTTCTACATTGAGAGTCTTGCGAAGTAACATGTTAGACACGCAGGACGTAACAAGTATTTCTATTCGATACTAGCAGGTATATTCAAAGACAGAGTAGTAGATTATCTAAATTATTCAGATTTTCTAAATTAGTAAGTTCGCAAGCAGATTTTAGACTGAGATAGTATAGTAGTATATATGCAAAAATGAGAACACGGTAAGTTTAAACGGGAGCAAAACTGGGAGAGACAGGAGATGTGTCGAAACGACAGGTGAGCGCGTGACGGAGGGCCGTATCGAGCGGCCCGACACAAAGATGGAAGTCAAAGATTTCCGTCACAAGGCCCACACCTTCACCGGAGATATAAACAAATGCGGTCGAACGCGTCTTCAAAGAGCTGAAACGCCGGACTGAATCGTTCGCAACCCACTTCAGACACGTTGATTCCGACACCGCAGAAACATGGTTGCAAGCCTTCGCATGCTACTGGAATCAACTAATCTGAACAATGCCAATCGAGGACGATGAGGAACAGAGTAGTTCACGCTGCTCAACCATCACTTCTGCACGTCGGCACGATAGGAATTGTATGTTTGTACGAGCGGTTGCCTATCGGCATCGAATCTATTTGTCATTAATGAGTGTAATAAACCAGACAAAATATGTGATAGTAGACACATATTCGCCTATGCGATGGTACCCTTTAGCTCGCAAAGAGTTCTCGGACCTCAGTCGGTCCAAGGGGCTTCGGTTGTTTGGTCTTGTCCTCATTATCTCCAGTTACTTCTCTATCGGAGGGCCAGCCTACGTCGCTGACGCGCTTGGTCCGAACCAAATCATTGCTGCATTCCAAACACCGGTAACACTCTTCGCGGGTTTTGCCGCGATACTCGTTAGCTACCGGTCTGTAATCGGAGAATGTGAGTCTGGAAGCATCAAATTCGTCAGCGGGATGCCCCAACGTCGATATGAGATTCTGACGGGCAAAATCGTTGGGCGAACGGCCGCTCTTTGTGTCCCACTTCTCGTGACTTTCGTGTTTGTTTCACTTCTTGGCGTAATCCAACATGGAATCTTCTCTTTGAGCCAGTTCGTCCTGTTCAGCCTGCTATCGATTCTCTATGTATTCACCATCATCTGTGTCGGAACTGCTATCTCGGCGGTCGCAAACACATCTTTACAAGCCGCGACCGCTTCGTTCGGATATTATATCCTCTTTATTCTCGGCTGGATCGATCTCCTTAGCTACCAGGTTTTTTCAGCCATTACGGGCACTCCCGTCAATCCACTCGAACCACCCGCCTCAGAGCTTCTCTTTAGTATTCATCGCGCGACGCCGATCGGTGCGTACAACGTTCTCACGAATTCGGTCCTCGATGTTGGGAATTCGGCGTCGTGGGTTACAGGAGTTATTGCAGATCAGCTCCCGAACATCACTTCGAATGCTCTCGTAGTGGGGCTCGTTTTTGATGGGTCACAATCTGCGATACTCGCAACACCGCTCGCCCTTGGAATTCTCGCGTTGTGGATTAGTGTCCCACTGTTGGTTTCGGGATACGTCTTCCAACGAGCCGACCTCGCATAACCACAGAGAACACAGTTCAGTCCAACAATGCCCGCACTCACCATATCCGACCTAACGAAACGCTACGAAACCGAAACCGCTGTCGAAGACTTGAGCTTAGAGATAGAGACCGGAGAGGTCTACGGCTTCCTTGGACCGAATGGCGCGGGGAAGTCAACGACGATTAACATTCTCATGGATTACGTACGGCCAACGACTGGCGATATCCAGATTCTCGGGTATGACCCGCACGATGACCTCGTTGACGTTCACCAACGTGTCGGCATTCTCCCCGACAGATTTAGTGTCTATGGCCGACTGACGGGTCGCCAGCATCTCGAATATATTATTGATTCCAAAGGCGCTGCAGACACACCAGAGAAGCTCCTTGCGCGAGTCGGATTAGAAGGTGCAATCGACCAACAAGCTGGTGAGTACTCACGAGGAATGCAACAGCGACTTGCGCTTGCAATGGCGCTTGTCGGTAGTCCAGAATTGTTGATTCTTGACGAGCCATTCACCGGGCTAGATCCGCACGGTGCACGTGCGATCCGCGATCTGGTAAACGAGGAAAACGAACGTGGGGTGACGATATTCTTTTCCAGCCACGTTCTAGGACAAGTAGAGATGATATGCGACCGGATCGGGATTCTTCATGACGGTCACCTGATTTCTGAAGGCCGTATAGATGAGTTGCGATCGGACGCAGGTGTTGAAGCAACCGTCTCGTTTGTTGTTTCCGACTTGTCTAAGCGCCTTGTTGATGCAGTTGACTCTCTCGATAGCGTCACCGGGACCACTACAGCAGACAACAGGATCGACGTTCAAGTGCGCGATGACACTGCACGGATTGACGTCCTCGCAACGATTGAATCGGCCGGGGGAACAGTTGAGACGTTCTCAGTTCGGGAACCGTCTGTTGAGGAAATTTTCACTGCCTACACTGGCGACAGATGACAAAGACAGAATCAAAACCACGCTAATATAAATCCAAATACACCTAATGATTTAGACATATGTGTGAGACTCTCTGTTACTGCGATTTCTCACCTCGGTCGTTGTAACAGTACTACGGAACATATGTCTAGAGGGATATCCACTACTACGTTATACTATTGTGGCCACAATCCCACATCTTATTGATATGTTCAAAAGAATTAAATTTAGTGCCAATGACCGGCCGGTGTCGGATGACAAATCGAAATACACGCCGTACATTCATCAGAACCGTCGGTGCCGCTGGCATTGCGGGACTGGCCGGTTGTTCGCAGGGAGGACAAGAACAGACGCAAGATTCCGGCGGGGAGAGTGGTTCGGGCGGTTCGACTGAGACGGGAACAACCGCCGGGTCGGGAAGTTCCGGAACGACGACCATCAAATTCTGGCACGCGATGGGCGGTGACATCGGGAAGCTAATCGACTCACTCGCAAACGAGTTCGAACAGCAAGCCGACGGTATCAGCGTCGAAGCGACACAGAAAGGAAGCTACCGAGAGACGCTGAACGCGACAACGTCGGCAGTACAGGCCGGTAACCCACCGGCGATTTCGCAAATCTTCGAAATCGGGACGCAACTCGCAATCGACAGCGGCGTTTTCGCTCCCATCGAGGATATCATCCCCGAGGACAAGGTGGATTTCGACAACTACCTCGACTCGGTTTTGAACTACTACCGAATCGACGGAAAGCTCCACTCGATGCCGTTCAACTCCTCGAACGCCATCTTCTACTACAACAAAAACGCCTTCGAAGAGGCAGGTCTGGACCCCGAAAGTCCACCGACGACCTACCAAGGCGTGATGGACGCATCCATCGAACTGACCGACGCCGGTGTGGTCGATAAAGGAACGACGTGGCCGAACCACTCGTGGTTCGTCGAACAGTGGTTCGCCGAACAGAACCAGCCGTTCGTAAACAACAACAACGGCCGTGACGGCCGAGCGACGGAAGCACACTTCGAGAGCGATGCCTCGAAGAACATCTTCGACTGGTGGACGGACCTCTACGAAAAGGGGCAATATCTCAACCCTGGCATCGAGGCGTGGTCCGAAGCACAACAAGCGTTCCTGACGCAGAAGACGGGCATGCTCGGGTATTCGACGTCGAGTATCGCGCCGATGACGGACGGTGCGAAGAAAAACGGGTTCGAGCTCGGTACGATGCGACTTCCGACCCCGGGCGGCAAGCGCCAAGGCGTCGTCATCGGCGGCGCGTCGCTGTGGGCACCAAAGAGCGTCTCGGACGAAAAGAAAGCCGCCGCCGGAGAGTTCCTCGCGTGGCTAACCAAGCCCGAACAGCAGAAGCGCTGGCACACGAACACGGGCTACTTCCCCGTCCGCAAAGAGGCGATTTCGCAACTCGAAGACGACGGCTTCTACGAGGAAAACCCCAACTTCCGGACCGCTATCGACCAACTCCGCGAGACGAAGGACTCGCCGGCGACCCGCGGTGCGCTCATGGGGACGTTCACGAAGGTCCGTACGACCGTCGAGGAGGGGTACGTCAATATGATTCAGAACTCGAATCAGAGCGTCAGCGACGGGTTAGCGACCATCGACTCACAGGTCGAAGACGCCCTCACCAGCTACAACAAGAAAGTCAACTGAGCGGGTCGCACGGCGCGATTCGACCACGCATCGCTTTCGACCACCATCGCAGTTCGACCGTATACCAACACAACCGCGGTATCACCACGTCCGTTATGAGCGATTTCACCAAACCATACACCTCAGCGACCCAAGCCGGCCTGCTGTTGGTTCCGACGCTGGTCGTCCTCGTCGCCTTTCTGTACTATCCGGCCGTCGAGACGCTCCGGCTGAGCTTCTTCCAAACGTTACTTCTTGGAACCAAACAGCAGTTCGTCGGTCTCGACAACTACGTCGCCCTCGCAACGTCCGCAGAGTACCAAAAGAGCATTCTCGTCTCGTTCCTCTTCGCGGCCGCCGTCGTCGTCGGTGCGCTCGTCGCCTCGCTTTTCATCTCGTATCTCTTGTTCGAAGTGAAAGCTGGCGCGTCGGGTTATCTGCTGGCGGCCATCTGGCCGTACGCACTTCCGACCGCCGTCGCAGGGACGATTCTCCTCTTCATGTTGCACCCCACACTCGGAATCATCACCCACTATCTCGAAGCGCTGACCGGTCTCACGTTCGACTGGTTTACGAGCGGCCCGCTGGCGTTTTTCGTCCTCGTCGTCGTCGCGGTGTGGAAGCAACTCGGCTACAACATCATCTTCCTCGTCGCCGCACTGAACAACATACCCGAGACGCTCACCGAATCAGCGCAACTCGACGGCGTCGGGCGACTCACGATGCTGTACCGCGTGTATATCCCGCTCATCTCGCCGACGCTGACGTTTCTCGTCGTGATGAACACCATCTACGCGTTCTTCGGGGCGTTCCCGCTCGTCGATCTCATGACCAGCGGGGGACCGAACAACGCCACGAACCTACTCATCTTCAAACTGTACCGCGACGCCTTCGAGTTCAGCAGTCTCGGACAAGCGTCCGCCGAGTCGATGATTCTGTTCGGTATCGTGTCGCTTCTGATGTACGTCCAACTCCGGTTTTCCGACCGGCACGCACACTACGGGGCCTAACACATGGCAACACAGACAGAATCCACACAACACACCGAACCCACCCAAGAGACACAGCGGTCGTCGCTTTCGGCGCGCTTCGAGGGTGACCTGTTCGTCCATCTCGCGCTCGTCGGGTCGATTTTCCTCGTCGGTCTCCCGCTCATCCTCGCGGTCATCATGAGCACACAATCGACGACCGAAATCTACGAGGTGACGAATCTCGGCGTCGGGAGCGCCGGGCTGTCGAACTACGAGACGGCACTGACCGAGTATAACCTCATGCAGTACATGGTGAACTCGGTCGTGATGTCGGTCGTCATCGTCGTCGGGAAGGTCACGCTCTCGCTTCTCGCGGCGCTCGCGCTCGTGTACTATCGGTTCCCGTACGAGCGCGCCGTCTTCACGTTCATCCTGTTGACCCTGTTAGTTCCCGTCCCGGTTCGAATCGTCCCGCTGTTCCAGTTGATGGCCGACCTCGGCTGGGCGAACTCCCTGTTGGCGATTACCGGTCCCTATATTGCGAGTGCGACGGCGGTCTTCCTCTTTCGACAACACTTCACGTCGATTCCCGAGTCGCTGGTCGAAAACGCCCGACTCGACGGCGTCGGACCGCTCGCCTTCCTCGTGCAGGTGCTGATTCCCATGTCGAAGGGAATGATTGCGGGCGTCTCCGTGATTACGTTCATCTACGCGTGGAATCAGTATCTCTGGCCGCTCATCGTCGTGAGCGACCAGTCGAAACAGGTCATCCAAGTCGGCATCAAGTTCCTGCAAGGCGCGAGCCAATCCGGACTCACGGAGTGGGGACTCATCATGGCCGGCGCAGTAATTGCACTGCTTCCGCCGCTTTTCGTTCTCATCGTCCTGCACCGACCGCTCCTCGAAACATTTGCGATTCAACAAAAATAACGCATGACACACATCGAACTTGAGACACTCACGAAACACTTCGGCGACGTCGAAGCCGTCAAAGGAATTGATTTGGCCGTCAACGACGGGGAATTCCTCGTCCTCGTCGGCCCGTCCGGCTGTGGTAAATCGACCACGTTGCGGATGCTCGCCGGTCTCGAAACGATCACTGACGGAACGCTCACCATCGGCGACACCGTCGTCAACGACCTGCCACCCCACAAACGGAACGTGGCGATGGTGTTCCAGAACTACGCGCTGTACCCGCACATGACGGCGGCCGAAAACATGACGTTCGGACTCGACTCGAACGGCCTGTTCGACCGGTCGGGCGACGATGAACGAGTCGCAGACGTCGCCGAGACGCTCGGCATCACCGACCTACTGGACCGGAAGCCGAAAGCGCTCTCCGGGGGGGAGCGCCAGCGCGTCGCCATCGGTCGTGCACTGCTCCGCGAACCGGACTTGTTCCTCCTCGACGAGCCGCTTTCGAACCTCGACGCGAAGCTCCGCGTCGAGATGCGAACCGAACTCCTCGAACTCCACCGAAAGTTGCAGACGACGACCGTCTACGTCACCCACGACCAGACCGAGGCGATGACGCTCGGCGACCGCGTGGCGGTGTTGAACGACGGAGAAATCGAACAGGTTGACTCGCCGCAACTGCTCTACGATTATCCGGCGACGCGCTTCGTCGCCGAGTTCATCGGTAGCCCCGCGATGAACATCATCCCGGTCGATGTTGTCGGACAGGACGACCGTTTCGCCGCCCAACACGACGGATTCGAAGTACCACTTCCACCCACGGACGAACTCGAAGCAATCGCTGGGTCGCCGGCGCACTTCGGCGTTCGTCCCGAAGACATCTCGCTTGCGATGTCGCTTCCGGCGGACACGGCGACGTTCGAAGCCGTCGTCAGCGTGACAGAGCCGTTGGGGGAAGCGCTCCTCGTTCACTGTGAGGTTGGCGGCGTGGAACTAAAAGTGAAGACCGAACCGAGAAGTGCCATCTCGCCCGGCGATACCATCGACCTCGGTGTCGATACAGACCGCTTGCATCTGTTCGACGAGCAGGGAACTGCGGTGTATCACTCGTCGCCGCGGGCGGAGAAAGCGACTTCGAGGGGTTCTGCAACTACCGTCGCAGAACCGGAGCCAGTTCAGTCGCAGTCACAGCAGTAAGCCGAGCGGCGCACTACCTCGGAGTTCGACGGAGTTTCGTGTTCTCTGGGGAATTTTCGTGTTCTCTGTCGAGTCCTTGTTCCAATAGGGAGTTCAGCGTTCCTCCGGAGAATTCCTGTTCGTCCGGGAAATTCCGTTTTCGATAGCGTTACGAGTTCACCGGGGGTTACCGCACTTCTGCGTCGGCACGCAGACTGTACTCGACGGCTCGCTCGACGTGAAGCGCGGTCGTATCGAACATCGGAATCTCCGGTCTGTCGGACTGGTTGACGAGGAGTTCGATTTCCGTACAGCCGAGTACGATACCCTCTGCGCCGTCCGCGACGAGCGCGTCGATGGCGTCCAGATAGTAGTCTCGGGAGTCGTCACAGATGTCTCCTTTCGTCAACTCCTCGAAAATGATTCGGTCCACTTCCGGACAGTGCTCCTTGTCGGGAACGACGAGGTCGATACCGTGGTCGGCGAATCGGTCGCGGTAGAAGTCCTCCTGCATCGTGGCTTGCGTTCCGAGAACCCCGACAGTGTCGAGACCGGCGGCGCGGATGGCATCGGCGGCGACATCGACGATGTGGACGAACGGGACAGCGAGCGCGTCGGTGATAGACGGTGCGACCTTGTGCATCGTGTTGGTAGCTAAGAGTACGAAATCGGCACCGGCGGCTTCGAGGTCGTGGGCGGCCGCGGCGAGATACGCTCCCGCTTCGTCCCACTGCTCCGATTGGATGAATCCCTTGATATCGGCGAAGTTGACGCTTCTAATCACGATATCGCCAGCGTGGTGGCCGCCGAGGCGGTCGTTGATTTCACTGTCGATATAGCGGTAGTATTCGACCGTCGATTGGCTACTCATTCCGCCGAGGATACCGATAGTTCGCGGATCGTCGAGCACGTCGCTCTGCCAACTCATGCAATCACCCGCTGGTTCTGCCGCCAGCGTTCACAACGTTCAGTCACGGTTCGAGCGTCAGTTGCACCGAAGAGTGCTGACATACGATACCAAACGATTCGTTTGCACATCAGGTGTCGCCTCCCATGGGAGGGTCGAGAAACCAGACGCTATCAGCGACTCATCAGCTTCGCTTCCGCCTTCCGAAGGTGCTCTAAAAACGTCGTCTTCGACACGTCGAGTTCGGCCGCTAACTGGCGCGCCGTCACCTCTCTCGGCCAGTTGTAGTAGCCGCGCTCGCGCGCCAGGTTTACCGCTTCGCGTTGTCGTGGGGTGAGCAGTTCCGTTCGGCCGGGTTTGGGTGGCCGTATCGGTTCGGACGCGGGCGAGATTTTCGTCACCGAGATGTCCGCGTCGCGGTCGTCTCGGATCTCGTCAAGCAGTCGGCCCAGCGATTCCCGCGAGGTGTGCGCGAGAAGGTTCCACGTCTCGACGCCATCCTCGATTCGGTACGAACTATCGACGAGCACGCCGCGCGTCAAGAATGCGGAGCCGATTCCCTCGTTTGCGACGTACTCGATGAACACGTCTTGGGTCGCGTGGCCGATTGCGGCGGGAACGGCGGTCTCGCTTGCGGCCCCGCCTATCGGTTCGATATGGTTGATAAATGAGAGTTCGTGTGCGACTTCGATTGCTTGCGTAACGTGTTCGTGTGACTCTCCGTAAATGGTACAGCGTTCGTACGCCGAGTTCCCCTCGACCGCCGCGCCATGACCGACGAGTCCACTCCCCGCCTCGGCCGTGGAGACGATACCCCAGCAGTCGGGATGCCAGACTTCGAGAGAGAGGTTGAGGAGTTCTTTTTCACGTTTCGATTCGGCCATTGTCGAGTCAACACATGCCGAGCAGGAAAACGTAGCGTTCGCGCGGCGATGGACAGTCAGTCATTCGGTCGCGTGGTGGGTGGTCCACCCGACGGCGTGACCGGTAGTTCGTTCGACCGCGTGGGAGTTCGACCGCGTGGGAAACCGATTCTCGCGTTCGCGCGTGTGTCTGGGGTTAGTTTCCACCGAGCACCCGCTTGAACAGCGTGAACGTGAGCAGGGTGAAAAACAGCCCGTTCAACATCCCTTGACTCGCCGCCAGCACACGAGCGGCTGGACCAATCGGGTTGATATCGCCGTAGCCGACCGTACTGAAGCTAATATAGCTGTAGTAGACGTTGTCGAAGAGGACTTCGAGTGCCGTCTTGTTGACCGCACCCGCCTCGAAAACACTCCCCGCTTGTGTCGCAAATGGTCCGCCGACGGCGTACAATAGCCCGAACACCGCCGGAAGCAAGAACGTGAAGATGGCGATTCGCGGAAGCCGGTTTCCGTAGCCACACGTCACCTGCATCAGGAGGTTGAGACCCGCGCTTGCGACCTTCTTACCGCGAGCCCACACGTTCAGCGAGTACTCGTTGATGATGATGTCGAAGTTCTTCTTGCGGTTGTAGTAGTAGCGCTTGAATTCGAACTCCCGGCTGGCGGGTGTGTCGCCGACCGCATCCGCGCTATCCTGTGCTTTTCGGTACGTCTCCTCGATGATTTCGTGGTCCATCTCGACGGCGAACTGGCCGGTCGCGGTGTTGCCGACGAAGTCGTGAATCGTCCAGTCGTTTCGTTCGAGATAGCCGTGGTGGTCGCTGAAGTCGAAGCAGTCGAACTCGGTGAGACAGAATCTGAAGTGGTCGAGTAGTTCGTGGTCGTTGCCGTCGCCTTCGAGTTGGAGGTCGCCGATGGTCGCACGGGTGAGGTCGTACGGGGTCGCCTCGCCGGAGACCTGCGAAATCGTCCCACCGCAGATGGTCGCGTCGGTGAAATCGAGGTACGTGTCACGCTCGCCGTTGCGGACGCGGAAGCGGGCGGTTTCGTGAAACACCGCACGGCGGAAGTCCGACTGCTCGTGGAACGTCGTCTCCCAGAACGAGGCGGTCGTGAAGTTCGCCGCTTCGAACTCGGCGGCGTCCTCGAAGACGGCTTCGTTGAACGACGCGTTCGCTTCGAGATGTTGCATCTCGCCTTCGAACAGCGCACCACGGAACTCGGCGGGGCCGTGAAACGTCGCGTTTCGGAAGCGTGCGTCCTCTTCGAATCTGACCTCGGTGAACCGCGCTCGTGCTTCGAAGGCGACATCCTCGAACGAAGCGTCGCCGCCGAACGTCGTCTCCTCGGCGACGACGTCGTCTTGGAGCGTGCTGTCGTCGAAATTGACGCCGCCGTTGAACGTTGCGAGCGAGAGGTTGAGTTCGCCGGCGATTCGGAGGCGGTGGCAATCCGCTCTCGCCGTGAACGTCGCGCGGTCGAAGTTGACCGCACCTTTGAACACCGCATCTTTGAAGTCCGAAAACCGGAAGCGAGCGAGTTTGTAGTCAGCCTCGCTTTCGAACGTCGCGCCCTCGAACGTCACGTCGTCGTGTGTCGTCCGACTACCGCCGTTGAACTCGACGCCGCGGAACTCGGCCAACGCCATGAATCGACCGTCGGTGAAGCTGACGTCGTCGTCGAAGCGTGCCTCGTCGAAGTCGGCCATCTCCTGAAACGTCACGTCGTCGAATCGGGCGTCGCCGTCGAACCTGACGTGTTCGAAGTCGGAACCAGCAGTGAACTGCGCGCGTTCGAACGTGACGTAATCGAACGTCGCCTGCCGGAAACTCGCGTCGCCGCGAAAGGTCGTATCGGCGAACGAGATGTGGTCGTTCAACACGTGGCTACTCCCGCTCGTCTCGATGTTTCGGAAGTTCGCCGCGCCGTGGAACGTCGTGTCCGCGAAGCTCGTGTCGGCCAAGAACGTCGTCTCGTCGCAGTGAACGTCCCCGTGAAAGACCGCGTCGTCGAACCAGACTTCCTGTTCGAACGTCGCCTCGTTCGTCGTCATCTCGTCTCGGACGGTCAGGTGCTGTGCATCGACGGTTCCCGTGAGAACCGCCTCCTTGAGCTTGAGCCGGCCGATGGTCGCCTCTCGGAGAATCAATCCCTGTTCGAGTTTGCCGTGCGTGAGGTCCAACCCTTCGATAGTCGCGTGCTGGAAGTTCAGCACGTGGTTGGTCTCACCGTTGACATCCTGATACGTGAGCGAGAGGTGCGGGAGGTCCGCGCCGACGTACTCGTTGACGCGGGTGTCCGACGACTGGAGATTCGCCCGGAGTTCTTCGACAATATCGTCACCCGAGACGTCGAGCGAGGTCCGCTCGTCCCGGCTCATGTGGAACACGCAGTGTTCGCTTTCGGGATGGGCCTCGTGGGGACATTCCCACGTCGTTTGGAGGTGTGCGTCCGTCTGTATCGACGGGTCGAACGTGTACCGACACGTGGAGGAAGACATCAAAGCGGGTGTAGATTCATTTCTCGACATCGGTGGGGAGGCTCCTATCGAAATCTCGTTGGGTCGTGTTCGAATATCGGTTCGAGATTCGTACTTCGTTCATTTTCCGGGGTGTGTGATATATATCTTCGGACGACAGTCAGTCGAAGATGGTACGTCGTTCTCGTTCCGTGAGTTCGGCGCGAATCGCGTTCGGCGAGCAGTGTTCGCACTCGTGTGCGGGGTTGGTGCTCTGGTCGAAGGTCCAAACGGGATGGCCGAAGAGGAAAAACGCCTCCAGCTGGTGGCGCTCGATGATGGCCTCGGCCGCCTGTCCGCAGTTCGAACACCAGTCATCTCCGTCGTGCGGCACCTGAAACGTCACTTTCGTTCGGCCGAACCCGGCGTTCGAGTAGGCTTCGCTCCGCGACATCTCGACGAGGTCTTCGGCCGGGTACGGTTCGGCATCGACATCGTTGTCGAATCCGGTCTCGGTTTCGACAGTCGAAGAGAGGTACGGACCGACGTGGACGGTGTTGTCGTAGCCGACGAAGTGGATGGAAATTTCGGCACCTTTGCCATCGACACGAACGTCGTGGCCGTGGCCGACGAGATAGAGTTCGACGTCGCGGCGGACGTTAGCTAACTCGATGTCGTGAGACATCCCCACCGCATAGACACCTGCTTCTGGGTCGGTCGCGCGTCCCGACTGCTCCCAACCGAACGTCGAAACGTCGTAGGAGTCAGCATCGGCCGCGAGCGAGGTGTCGTCCGAGTAGACGTTTTCCGCACCGGGAGCAGAGACTGTGCCATCGACGGCGTCGGCCGAGATAAACACGTCTTCGGCGTGCGAAAGGAGCACGTCGCCGGGGACCGATTGGACGTATCCGTCTTCGATGGTGCCGGCGATTTCGGTTTCGGCGTCCGCGACCGCGTTGGAGCCGGTTACGGGCGAGTGCGTGAAGACGTATTCCGCGTTTTGGACGGTGAGGTCACCGTCGATGCTTTCAGCGCCGACGAACACGTCGGCGGGGTCTCGGAGTTCGACCGGTGGCTGTTCCGAGCCGTTGAGCGTCACGTCTCCGTCGTAGGAAGGCTGTGTGTTTTGTGTCATGGATTGGATTTGAGTTGGGTTGGACTGTGTTGGGCAGGTTGGACTGTGTTGGGCAGGGTTGGATGGACTGGATTGAGGCGGGCGACTTTCGATTGAGTGTTGCGGCTACGGTTCGGGGTGCTTCGAATGCGGGTCGAGTTCGGTTCTCGTGTACAGCGCGAGGTCGTACTCGGGATAGGTGTGGTACGTCTCGTATCCGGACCCCGACGGTTCGACTCGGATGGTGGTCCACGCGTCAGGCCCAAACCGATACGAGATGCTCGATTCATTCGGGCCGGGGAACTCGTCGAGTGATTTCCCCTCGACCGTCGTGTGCGCGTCGAGATGGTCACTTTCGAATCGGAACTCGTGTTCGGCGTCAGCAACCAACGGTGTCTCGTGGGTCTGTTCTGACGGGAGCGGCTTACACGAACAGAGTTCGTGAAACTCCAGCGACGGCAGGCCGACGTAGTGAGACTCGCCGATGACGGTGAATACCGCGGGCGAATCCACCAACGTCGCCGGATGGACGGTTTTTACTTCGACTGACGCCAGGTTCGGCACCTCGCTGGCGTAGCCGAAGTACAGTGCAGTCGGTGAGTCGTGGGGTTGGGAGGGCATGTTAGGTATCGACGAGGATGTCGTAGTTCGGGTGGAAGATCGAGTTCACTCGCACGCCACGGTAGCGAGGAACTGCGTGCCATTTGACGGTTCGATACTGCTCGTGAGTCCGAACGTAAGCTGTTTCGCCGTCTCCTGTGAGCGGTCGGCGCTCACCAGGCGCGAACACGTAGAACTTCTCGACGCGTTCGGATTGGCCGTCGGAATCGAGGTCCTCACGAACCCAATACGAAAGTTGGTTTGTGAATCCAGCGGTTCCGACCGTGTTGACGAACGCTTTGTGGTGCTGTGGGTAACTATCCGGAGAGTACCCCCACGTGGCGACGACACCCTCGTCGGAGAGGTGGTTTCGAACGGAGCGGTAGAACTCCGCGGAATAGAGTGTGAGCAAGTCGTCGTCGGTCGCACCGGGGATGTCGAGAAGCACGAGGTCGTACGTCTCGTTCGTCTCTTGAAGGTAATGATAGCCGTCCGCGGTGGTCGTGTTCAACCTGTCGTACTCGTAGGCGTCGTCGTGCCACGTCCGGAAGAACGGGTCCGTTTTCGCCTGTTGCATGAACTCCCCGTCGAGGTCAACGTGGTCTACGGAGACGTCGTACTCTCGGAGGTGGTCAATCGCGATCCAGTCGCCGCCGCCGACGACGAGGACGTTCGTTTTGGGACCGGGTTCGACCAACGACATGGGGACATCGACGAGTCCCTGGTGATAGCTGTCCGCCCAGCTCTCACATAACTGGACCGCAGAGCCTAAACGAAGACACTGTTCGGTCCGGCCGGTGAAGTACGGATTCGGACCGGTTCCCGTCCACGTTCGGTTGTACCGGATGACGTGTTGATACGTGGTCGTCTCCTGAGAAGTGACGGTTGCACGCATCGCACCCGGTGGATACCGGTTTTCTATCTGCTGTTCTAAGTAGAGTTCTGACAGTTGCTCGTCTGCGGTATCGTGTTTCGCAACCACACCCGCGTACGACGCGGTGAGAACGAGACAGACGACGAGAAGTGTCTTCGAGACGTGACCAATCGAGAGTTCACGAGAGGTCCGTTTGCCACCGCCGACAGGCCACCAAGCCCAGTCGCCGAAGTGAGCCACGAAGACCAACGCGGCGATGCCGTTCAGTAGTGCCAACACGAATATCGTCGGAATCAGCCCGATACCCGGGTAGAGGACGCGGGCGTAGACGACCGCACCAGCGAGACCACCGACGTAGTCCATCGCCAGCACGAGCGACAGGCCGCTTCGCCGTCCGTCAGTTCGTTTGACATTCCAAACCGTGCCGAGAATCGAGACCATAATCTCGTGGATTTGGCCACACGTGCTTCGAAGCCAGTTCGGCATCGTCGCCTCTCCGTCTTCGAGTTCATCGACCATGTGGGTCAACAACGGAAGTTCGAAGCCGGAGAGGAAGCCGACGACCACGACTGGAAGGCGGGCCGTCATCCAGATGACTTCCGACGGAATCGACTGCGGAATGCGGACGCTGTTGAGCGCGACGATGAGCAGGAATCCTGCCGGTGCGACGGCGGCGAGGAACACCTCGGTTCGGAAGAAGTTCCCGCCGAGGTCCGTGGCATCGAGGTCATCCGAGAGCGCCGCACCGATGCCGAGACTGAAGAAGTACAGTCCGACTGTGATGACGTACTGTGTCACGGTCCCACCGTACATCACCGTCAGCAGTTCGGAGTAGACGAACTCGTAGGCGAAGCTACAGAAGGAGACGACGAATGTGAGCGCCAGGAGCGTTCCGGTATCAGTTCGTGTGTTAGACATCGTGAAAATCCGTGCGGGGTGACGGAACCATCAGTTGCGACTGCGACGTCGGCGATGACGACCGCAGGGCAGTTGGTGACTGCGCTGTCGCGGCCAGTCACTGACCGCGAGCGTGTTCAAATCCGCGGTGAGACTTTCCACTGTTCTTCGATGGTGAACTTCTCGTCACCGAGACCGGTGACTTCGAGGTCGTAACACTCCCAGCGGAAATCGTGGTCAGTGTCCGACCCGACGACGTGAGTACCGACGCGATACCAGCCATCACGGTTGAACTCGTTTCGGCTGGTGAGGTCGTACGCCACGGTGTCGTCGGGGTTGTCGAACGTCTCGTCCCACGCAACCGGACCGGCGTCCGGTGCGTCGTCTTTCATCGCCTCCGTAGAGCCAAGGTAGGCGATACCGAGGGCGGCGATACCGACGCCATACCGAGACACTTCGTTGCCGTGGTCTTCATACCAATCGTCGGCGTAGTCGCCGCCGTAGAACCACGCGTGACCGTGCTTCGTTCGCGGGGCCGACGAGTATCCGCCGGAGCCGCGACCGGTGGCACCTCGCCCGCCGACACCGCCGCCTTTTCCTTTGGCGCTGGCGATGCCAATCGGACTGACACCTGAAATCGATTGGTGGTTTGGTTCGTACCGGGACATGACCCACGTCTCGTCGGCGAGGTCGATGACGAGAGAGCCATCGCTCGTCTCAAAATCCGCGACGACGCTGGACTTTCGCGGTGGAGGGGACTTGCTACCGAGGCATCCGGCCAGAGCACCGAGTGCTCCGAGACCGGACGTGTAGAGGAATTTGCGGCGACGCATACTCGTATTCATCTGGTTCAATCAGATAACGCGGATAACAGTCTTGTGGTTCAGAATGTCGTCGAGAGAGTTACAGTCGTTCGTCAACGTCCGGGAAATCCCAGTAAAGTTCGATGAAATGAGATAATTTGGACTTTTAGAATTCTTTGGATTATCTGGATTTCCCAGATAGTTCGGGAGAGTTGCATAGCCCAGATGTTAGAGAGAACCGAGATAGTTGAGACTACGCAAATACGCTGAGTTGTGTGGAATAGGTGGCCCGAACGCGAGCAAACGAGGTAGGTGACAAGACAATATCAAAATAATAGCAAGATAATAGCAAGATAATATGGTTGACAAGGTATCCAACTGAGTCAGCTCTTTCGAGGGGCTGTAAATATTCAAACTAGACAGACAATCCAAATTCTTAGAATTATTTAAATTATTTGAATGGCTGAGGGGGGTGTTAGCGCGGACGAAAGCTGGACGGTGCCAGAAGAAAAGAGATACGAGGCAACAGTAAATTATTCAAATTATGTAGATTTCTTAGGCTATTTAAGACATCCAAAGGGCCAGGATAACCATAATTATTTCAAGAACGCCGAATATCTGGATAGTACGGATACCCTGCCCATTATGTCACGCGCAGTCAGTGTTTGTCTACTCAAAGGCGGTATCGGCAAATCGACGACCTCGATCAACCTCACCCGCGAACTCGCACACCGCGGAAGCAACGTCCTCCTCGTTGACCTCGACCCGAACGGCCATACGACGACCGGCCTCGGGTTCGGCGAGGAATTTTACTCGGAGTCGCATCTCGGAGACGTGCTCTTGGACGACGCGGACACCGAACCCCGGGAACTCATCTTAGAGACCGACTTCGAAATCGACCTCCTGCCCTCGAACGACCGCATCGAGCAGGTCGAGTCAGACCTCGGCGGCGTGATGATGGGTTCTGCGCGTCTCAAACAGCGCGTCGTCAATCCGCTTCTCGGAGACGAATACGACTACGTTGTCGTGGACTGTCCCGCCGCACGCGGAAAACTCAACGACAACGCCCTGTATGCGACGCAAAATCTGGTGTTGCCGATGCGTCCCGAGTCCGGGGCGCTCTCCGGTCTCGAAAAGACAGTCAAGCGTCTGATTCAGCCCGCACGAGAGCACTTCGACCTCGATATTCTCGCGGTGGTACCGACCGACCTCCGGGACCGAATCGACCACGACCGACCGACGCGGCGGCTCATCGAAGCCCTCGTTTCGAAACCGAATATCGCTTCGAAACTCCCGGAGTTCGCGTATACGGACCCGTCGTTCTTCGAAGCGATCGACAACGGCACGTGGGATGACGACCTGCCAAAGCCTGGAATCCGTCATCGGTCGGCAATCGACGCATCGATTCGAGACCACATGCCGCTACGCGACTACGACAGCTCGTGCGACCAACTCGAATGCTACGACGAACTCGCTCAAATCGTCGAAAACGGAGCTGTCAGCCGATGAGTGACGACCCGTTCGGTGACCTCGATGCCGCGATGGGCGACGAAAGCGACTCAGAATCCACCACTGAACCCGAAGTAGACGACGGGGCACCGACAGCCGAGGAAACCGAATCCGACGTAGCCGACGAACCCGCAGACCCACGGAAAAGCCCGGCCTTCGAGTTCGACGAAACGGTACACAAAGCCCTCTACGTTCTCGGAGCGGTCGCAACCGAGTTTGACGATATCATCACCTACGACGTGGAGCGCGAACTCACGCGAGACCACGGACTACAGAACATCAAAAAGAGCGAACTCCACAACGCCGCACTGTCTGTCGTTGCCGAGCACCCAGAGCTAATCGTTGAGCAGGTACTCGAACAGCGTGGTATCGACAGCGAATAACGCAGATTAGTCGGGTAATTTGGTGGTTGAGGAAATTCAAGTTGGATAGATAACCCAGCTGGTTTAGGTTTTGTACGGTGCAGTGGGCAGACGAGTGCTGAGGACAGGCGAGCGTTGTGTGAGCCACGGTCGTGTCGTGGTGAGTCAGCCGAGAACCGGCCTCGAATCGTGGATTGGTCGTATCGAGTAGCGGCCGGCTCGGTACCGGAGAGGAATAATTTGGATTATTTAAAATATGTAGGATGATTTCTGGTGGTAAGAAACTGTGTTCGGTCGATTACAATGGCCAAGTGGATTCGGTGGAAACTTAGATAATTCAAACCTCTTAAATACTTTTGCTTATTTGAGTTCCTTAGATTATTTGGGTAATTTGAATTCTATGGATAATTTGGAAGGGATGAGGAAGGCCATCAGAGAAGGCTCAGAAGAGAGACGGATCGACAGGCCACTAGGCGGCCGCTATGAGTCGAACGCAGTGAGAGTGTTATTCAAGTGTCGAGATTCGACTATCCCGAAGCAACACTCGTTTGACAATATCCGGGTCTTCGAGTAGTCGGTGGGTCCCGTGAACGCCTTGTCCGCGTCCACGCCCGCGTACCTCCGACTGAATGACGTTGAGGAAGTCGAGTTCTTGTAGGAGTTCTTGGACCCGGCGTTCAGAGAGTTGGTCCATATCGAGGTCATCTGCGACAGTGAGATACTGTCGATAGATTTTGTTCGTCGTGATTTCGGCGGTTTTTCGCCCGCCGGTTTGAAGCACGAGCGAGTAGAGAACGGCCTTCGATTGCGTGGCGGTTCCTTCGAGGAGTTCGCTGAACCGGTCCGCCTCGCTTTTTTCTTTCGCCGCTCGAACGTGGTCGTCGGTCACCGTCTCGGCGCTTTCATTACGGGCGATTCGTCCAGCGTTTCGGAGGATGTCGATCGCCTTCCGAGCGTCGCCGTGTTCCTGTGCCGCGAGCGCGCTTGCAAGCGGGATGACGTCGTCAGTGAGGACGCCGGGTTTGAACGCGTCCTTACGGTTTTCGAGGATTTCCCGGAGTTGATTCGCGTCGTACGACGGAAACACGAGTTCGTCGTGTGCGAAACTCGATTTGACGCGCTCAGTTAGCTCTTCGGGATAGTCGATCTTGTTCGAAATGCCGATAATGCCAATCCGTGAATCGACTATTTTCTGGTTTTCACCTGCGCGAGAGAGTTTGCGAAGAACCTCGTCGTCCCGAAGCATGTCTATCTCGTCGAGGATGACGATAGCGACGTCAGAGCACGTGTCGAGGACCTGCCACAAACGGTTGTAGTAATCGCCGGTCGAAAGCCCGCGTTCGGGAATCGTCATGCCGCTTTTCGACGGATCGTTGACCTGCGATGCGAGTGTCTTGATAACCGACGCCTCAGTATGTTGCTCCCCGCAGTCGATAACCGCGATTTTTACTTCGACGTCCTCCCGTGTCGCCTCGGTTTGCAGTCGCTCACTGACGAGTCGAGCAGTGAGCGTCTTCCCCGAACCAGTCTTCCCAAAGATAAACAGATGAGTCGGCTCTCGACCGAAAATTGCGGGGTTGAGCGCCTGTGCGACTTTCGACATGTGCTCGTCGCGGCCGACAATTTTGTCCGGGCCAGGTAGGTGTGAAATCTTGAGAATGTCCTCGTTCGCAAAGATAGGTTGATCGTATCGAAAGAGGGGATCACGACCACCCCCGCCAGCCTCGTCAGATGTCATATGGGTTCGGTATTCATACTCACCAATAATAAAAGTGAGGGGGTGGACTCGCGTTTGTAACTATGGCAGATATGGCCGTCTGAACGGATGTATGTCAAAATCTACGTTTACTAAATACAGAGTGGCATCGCGCGAGTAACACTGTCAGACACCACCCTCGCGGATGTAACACGTGAAGCCGACCCTCCCGAAGAGAACTACGAGTGGGGTACACTCGCGTTTGTAACGTAGTCGTTGGAGACCACCCTCGCGGATGTAACACGGTGGGGAGTACCCTCGCGTTTGTAACGCGGTAGCGCCGAAGTTCCCGTTCAGACACACCACCCTCGCGTTTGTAACACGAATAAGTGAAGGAGAGTTCTCGCAGAAGACCCACTTCGGAGAGGATATTGCCGCTATATTTACAAACGCGAGGGGGGTGTGTTCAGATACTCTAGAGACTCTCGTAGCCGTTACAAACGCGAAGGTGGTGTGTGTGTGTACACTCTGAGGCCATACCATCGACTAGATTACAAGAAGCGAGAGTAAATCCCACAGCAGTCCTAGTCACCCGTTTCGCTACAACCGTACAACTAACGACTACTAGTCAAGTACCAACCAAAACGTCAACCAAGTAGTCCCAGCTCACGAACGTCGGAATCAACAACTTCGAGTGCCGATTCCGCGTCAGCAACCGCTTCAGCGCCTGTAATCACGATTTTACCGCTTCCAAACATGAGGATAACGACATTCGGTTCGTCGAGACGGTAGACGAGTCCGGGAAACTGCTCGGGTTCGTACTCGACGGCTTCGAGACCAAGTCCAATTGCAAGCGCGTTCAGGTTGAGCGCTCCACCGAGGTCGGCACTCGATACGATATTTTGGATGGTTGGACTCGGGTCGTCCGGAACGGGAACACCAAGTGAGTCCAGTTCGTCGAACAGCGTTTCGATTGCCGCGTTTACGTCTGTAACACTATCTGCACCGGTACAGACGATTTTCCCGGACCGGAACACGAGACAAGCGGCTTTCGGGTCGTGGGTTCGATAGACGAGTCCGGGAAAATTCTCCGGGTCGTAATCCGTGCTGGACATATCGAGTGAGAGGCGGTCCAAATCGAGCTCGAAGCTAACCTCGGTCGAAGCAACGACATTCTGCACTTCGACCGACCTCGCAACGTTTGCGCGCGACATCTTGTGAACAATATGACAGGCTTTTGTGTTAAAGTACGGGGCTAATTAGGTACGTACACAACACGTTTCAATTCCGGAAATATCCTGGAATCCGTTCAAACTGTCCCAGTTCATCTACAACTCCCGTTTTATAAACTACTCTCTGTTCGTTTATATATTCATCATATTACTTGTTCTAGAATCCAAATCGAATAACCAAATAATACAACCGCATCATAATTCTTTTCAGCACATTCACCGACTCATTGTCATGGCATTCACCGACGAGATTCACGACGAAGCCGACGAGTTTTGGTCGGCTATCGTCGCACATCCGATGGTCGAACAGCTCGGTACTGGTTCTCTCGATGTGGAACCGTTCAAATATTGGGTCCGACAGGACTACCTCTACCTCGTCGAGTACAGTCGGCTGTTCGCTCTCGGTGCGACGAAGGCTCCAACACTCGATTCGATGGGAACGTTTGCGTCACTCCTCGAATCGACCGTCAACGAGGAGATGGACCTCCACCGCGGGTATGCGACCGAGTTTGGAATCAGCACCGACGAGTTAGAGGCAACGACTCCCTCACCGACGACTCGTGCGTACACCGACTTTCTCGTTCGAACAGCCACACTCGGGACGTTCGGTGATATCGTCGCGGCACTGCTCCCTTGTATGTGGGGATTCAACGAAACCGGTCGGCGACTCGCCGCCAACGGGATTCCGGACCACAAACAGTACGCCGCGTGGGTCGAGATGTACACCGGCGACGAGTTCACAGAACTGACCGAATGGTGTAAAACCCTCATGGATGACGTGGCCGCGGCCGCGACTCCAACGACCCGAGAGCGCTACCGCGAACTGTTCCGCACCTCCGCACAGTACGAGTACAAATTTTGGGACGCCGCTTGGCGACAAGAGGAGTGGCCCCTATGAAGGACACGACCACGGGGGAACCGTTGTCAGTTCCAGAAACGTACGACCAGTACGCCGCCGGTCGGGACCAGCCGAGATTTACCGACTGGCTCCGCGCTCGGGCGGGGGACCAGTGGGACGCGGCGACGACACACCGATTCACGCGCGAACTCGGACGTGACGACATCGACCCCGACGTGTTCAGTCGATATCTGGTGCAAGATTACGCATTCGTCGAGACACTCGTCGGCGTTTTCGGTCACGCGGTCGGGCAAGCCCCGACGATGGCCGCGAAGTCTAAATTCGTCGAATTTCTCAGAACGCTAACCGACGACGAAGACGACTACTTCCTGCGCTCGTTCGACGCGCTCGACGTTCCAGCATCGACGTACGGAAACCCGTCTACGACGCCGACGACCCGCGCGTTCGAAGACCTCCTCGAACGCGCCGCCCACCAAGGAGGCTACGCGGAGACGCTGGCGGTGCTCGTCCCCGCCGAGTGGGTCTACCTGACATGGGCGACCAAGGTGGCTGATCGGTCGCCGTCGCGTTTCTATCTCGCCGAGTGGATCGACCTTCACGCGACCGACGACTTTGCGACGTTCGTCAACTGGCTTCGTGACGAACTCGACCGAGCGGGTGCGGTCGCCTCGCCACGCCGACAGCAACGCCTCGACCGACTGTTCCGCCGGATGGTTGAACTCGAAGTCGCGTTCTTCGATGCGGCGTACGAGACAACGTCCGATACGACGGCCGAGGTATCCGGTGAGTCTACATGGTGAGTACCGAAGTCGCCCTCGGGTTGACTGTCGCAACGCTCGCCCTCTTCACCGGCATCGGAGTGTGGGTCTCCCGCGGGCGTGTCGATTCGGTCGAAGACTTAGTCAGCGCCCGCGACTCGATGGGCGAACGTCGAACGACGGCGACCCTCGTTGCCTCGGTCATGGGCGTTTGGGTGCTCTTTTCGGCACCCGAAGCCGGGGCCGGATTCGGCATCGCCGCCGTCGTCGGATACGGTATCGGCGAGGCGGTTCCGATGCTCGTTTACTCTAAACTCGGCCCGCGAATCCGGCGCCTCATTCCACACGGCCACTCGTTGACTGAGTACGCCCACGCCAGGTACGGCACCGCGATGTACGCGTTCGTCCTCGTAGTGAGCGCTCTCTACATGTTCATCTTCCTCGCCGCGGAACTGACTGGTATCGCGGGTGCACTCTCGCTCGTCGCCGGCGTTCCGCAGTGGCAAACCGCTCTTCTCGTCGGCGGGTTCGTCCTCCTCTATACGAGCTACGGCGGACTCAGAGCCAGTATCACCACCGACGCCATCCAAGCAGTCGTCGTTTTCCCCCTCTTGCTTCTCGCAGTCGGTGGCGCACTCGTTTCACTGGGTGGTCCAACCGCCGCACTCGACGGTATCACCGAAACGAACCCCGCGTTGCTCGACCTCGGTTCGCTCGCCGGACTCCAGTTCGGACTCGCACTCGCATTCGCCATCCTCGGCGCGGAACTCATCAACCAGACGTGGTGGCAACGAATCTACGCCAGCGACTCCGAACAGACGGTCGAACGAAGCTTCAGAAGTGCGGCGGTTGCGAACGGACTGGTCGTCTTCGTCACCGCATTTTTCGGCATCGTCGCCGTCGGAAACGCCGATGTCGTCACCAACGTCACGAGTTCGAACTACAACGCCGACGTTGCGTTCTTCGTCCTCCTGCAGGACGCGTTCCCTGAATGGCTCGTCCTCGCGGCCGTTCTCTTGGCCCTGTTACTCGTGATGAGTTCTATCGACACGCTGTTCAACGCCCTGTCGAGCCTCGTCACTGCTGACATCGCGCGAGTACTGTCGTCGCCGAGCGACCGACAACTCGCCGTTGGCTCCCGCGCACTCACCGTCGTTGTCGCGCTCGCGGCCATCTACGTGAGTCTGCGCGCCCAGAGCGTCCTTCGGCTGTTTTTCTTCGCCGACTTGCTCGGCGCGGCCGTCGCGTTCCCGCTCGTCTACGGGTTGTACTCGACGCGAATCACCGGACCGGGGGCGCTCGCCAGCAGTCTCTCCGGTCTCGCTGTCGGACTCGCGTACTTCCCGGACCTCCGGGGAGCAATCACGGGAATCCCACTCGTCGGGAGTCACCTCCCGTCTGCCGACCCGCTGTATCTCACCTCCTTCGGTGGGGCGTTTCTCGTCTCGATGGTCGCGTCGCTGATCGCCGCACGGCTTTCGAACGCCGCGTTCGACCTCGGCCGCCTCTCCAGAGAGATTCGACTGCTCGATAGCTCGGCGACCGAACAACAGACGTCCGACTGACGTTACCCACTCTCTCAGTTTCCGGGGAGCGACTATTCACTTTCATACGTCTCCTCGGACCCGACGAATTCTGACACCGACCCCCAGAACCGAGGTCACCGGCCACGAAACCGAGGTCACCGGTCACGATGGTCTCAGTACGTTTTCACTGTCGCCGTCCCAACCGAAATCCGAACGAGTTCGTTTTCGGGCCACGCGGATTCATCTGCTCCGTACCGCCGGTTGATTCGTCGCGTCGCTTCACGTTTCTTGTCGGCGTCGTCAACAACGGTTGCCGTGCCGAGCATGGTCACTCGCCACTGCGCTCGCCCGTCGATATCCTTCTGCACCGAGAGTGCGACCCGCGGGTTTTCACGGATATTCGAAAGCTTGCGGCCGGTCGTCAGCACTTCGATACCCTCCGCCGCGGCGTCGTAACTAAACCAGACGGGAGCAACGTGCGGCCGTCCGTCAACGCAGGTTGCGAGGTGGGCCATCAGCGGTTCGCTCGTCACGAGTTCGAGAGCCTCGTCGGATAATCCAGTCATATCGTTGCTACCCGTTCGCGGGCCAAAGCTCTGTCTTCGGCACGTTCAACTGCTCTGTATTTAATCTTCGAATCCAGGATCACAGAGCTTCTACTGCTTGTCTCAGATGATTTTACATCCGCGAGGGTACTCCCTACGTACGACGGCCGCCGTCTCTTCGGTCTCGCAAGTACCTTCTGTTTTCCTTCGTCTATTGTCGTTTTCTATTGTCGTTTTCTGCTTCCGTTCTTCTGCTTCCGTCTCCTCACAGTTGGCTTGGAACTCGTGTTCCTCCGTCTCAGAAATAGTCACATATCTGGTGTTATACGTCGTATACCGCCGTCCTGAATTGACCATAGAAAAGTTACTAACGTTGCCACTCTTCGGCTGTCTTCGATACCACTTCTCCAATTCGAAACTCCTGTTCGAATCGGTACATTTCTGTTTTAGTACTGCTACTCGCTGTTTTGCGTCCGAGTCGGAACGCGTCGCTGTCGGCTCAATCCGAGTGATAATACGCGTATAACAAAGCCATGTCGGTGGGACAGTTTAGTCACTTGACTAATGAGTATCGAGATTACACGTGCGACCGAATCTGACATCGAACAATGGGACGAGTACGTAGCGCAGTCTCCACACACGAACCTGTTTCATCAGTACGAAGCCCTCGAAATACAAGCGGCGCATTCCAGTGCGGAACTGTACCCACTCGTCGGACGCAAAGGAGACGAAGTCGTCGGTCTGTTTTCCGTGTTCAAAATCACGAAAGGACCGATTGCAACAGTGTTCTCTCCGCCTCCCGACCTCCGGGTTGCGTATCTCGGACCGGTTTTGCTGAACATGGACCACATGAAACAGCGGAAGCGCGAGCGGCGTCACCACGAGTTCATCGACGGCTGTCTCGAATGGGTCCAAGAAGAGGCTCGGCCGCGCTACACGCACCTCCGACTCGATGGTAGCTACGACGACCTTCGGGTCTTCTCGTGGAACGACTACACTATCACACCGCTGTACACGTACCACGTTGACCTCTCGGGCGGCAAAGAGGACGTGTTGATGAGCTTCAGTAGCGACGCGAGGTCGAACATCCGAAACGCCCCCGAGGAGGCGTACACTATCGAAGAGGGAGGACTCCGCGAAATCGAGTTGATAATCGAGCAGGTCGCCGCCCGCTACGAATCTCAGGGTGTCTCCTACGACGCGTCGCCCGAGTTCGTCAAAGACCTCTACACCTCGCTTCCGGACGGCCAGCTCCGACCCTACACGCTCCGACTCGACGGCGACTTCGCAGGTGGGATTCTCGTCACAGACTACAAAAACACGGTCTCACGCTGGCAGGGCGGCGTCAGGACCGATATCGACAGCGACGTTGCCATCAACGACGTGCTCGACTGGCGCATCATGTGCGACGCGATAGAACGCGGCCGAACGACCTACGACCTCGTCGGTGCCAACAACCGTCGTATCAACCGGTACAAGGCGAAGTTCAATCCGACGCTCCACCCGTTCTACAGTCTCGAACAGGACGTCGCCGGGATGCGAACGCTCGCGCACCTCTACAGGTCGTTCCGACAGAAAGTGTAGATTCGGGTTTCCCTACTTTTTAGTCCGAACCGACTCTCGCTGAGCGACACCCGGCGGATATCTCCTTAGAAAGGACTGATCGACGTCGAGAAATATATTCCTGCGTCAAGAATATCAACTTCGCCGTCAGAAAAGGTGTTCCAGTGTCTGAAATAGCCGTTTTGACGCCAAAAGGCGTCTGGCGTCAGAACTGTCTTTCGACGGAAATACGCCCTCAGACTCTCCCATTCGAGTTCGCTTTCTCTGGTCGGACCGACCCGATTTGGTCTATCCGATTTTCGCCTTCCGTCTCGTCGTTCGTTTCGACGTCGCTCACGTTGAGTTGTCCGTCCGTGGTTCGCACCACTGCGTTCAGATACTCGGACATCGCGTAGGCCATCCACGCCTGCGCCCACCGCATCAACGTCGTCTTGGCGGTGTAGAACCGGTGTTTTCGGTAGTAGAAGCGACCGTCACCGGCGTAGAGGTTTTCGAGCGTCCACGACAGGATTCGGGATGCGGTTTCGAGGTCGGCGGCGGCGGTAAAGACCGCTATCGCCGTGGCAGACGCGTGAATATCTCGGGGGTAGGCCTTCGACTCGTCCCAATTCGGTGCGCCGTCCGGTTCGAACAGGACGGTTCGATAGAATTCGAGCCCTCGTTCGGTCGTCTCGTCGTACCGCGACGACCCGGTGACGGCTCTGTACCTGAGGAAGGCATCGATGATGAACCCGTTGTGGTGGTTGTCCATCGAGAGGTGCGAACTGGAGGCGGGCACCCTGTAGGTCCACCCACCGATGGGTGCTTGCTGAGACGCGATAAAGTCGAGAATCGCAGTCGCGCGTTCGAGGTCGTCCTCGTCGCCGTACTGCTCGTAGATGTCCACGAGGAGTCGGGCACCGAGCGCACCGGAATTGAGGGTGTAGTAGGTATCCGGATGGTTCATGTGATAGTTGATTTTCGCACCGCCGTCAACTTCCCTGTAGTCGAGGTCCTCGACGACGAACTCGGATGCCGTCCGCGCGATTGGCCCGTAAATCGGGTCGTGTGGTGCGGCGGCTAAAAGCGCCTTAACGGCGAACGATGTCGAGACGACGTCCGGGTCGTTCGGGACGCCCTTCTTTTCGAGGTGTTGTATCTCGTGTTTGTGACCGCCACAGAATCCGTGATAGCCGACACTTCGGTTCTGTACGAGCCAATCGGCGAGTGCTTTCGCCTCCGACAGGTAGTCGGTTGACTGCTCGCGCTCTGTCTCCTGTGCGAACTGATGGGCGTTGAGATTTGCCAGCGCAAACAGGGATGTCCCCTTGTAGTTGCGCCGCTGTTCGATGAGTAAGAGTGGCCGGATGTTTATCGGCGGGCGCTTCGCCAACTCTTGGATGGCGAGGTTCACCCACCGGCTTTCGAACGGGAGCGCCTGTAGCAGTTTACTGCTCATCCCGTCTCCGTAATCCCATCCTTTGTAGTCTCGTGTTCGCGCGTACGCGAGCGTCGCGTCGAGTACGTCCGGTAACCACCGGTCACCGAACGAAAGCAGTGCTTGTCGGTCCTCGTATGTGGTTACGTTGCGGTCGGAAACGAGTGAACTTCGTTGTACCATACTCCTGTGTTGACAGACAGACTTTGACGGCTTTGTTACGTGCGCCCTACGCGACCCAGCAGTCGGTCACAGCGACGCTTGCGGCTGAAAACAGCGGTTAGGTGCCCGCCCGAGATGGAGCGAGCCCGAACCAAAATCCCCCGCAATGGTTAGTATGCCACTTTGATTCCGCCCCGGTCACTAGTGGTTAACTTCCGATTTGCGACCGCTCTTGAAGACGGTACATAACAAAACGCGACAATATCGTTCTACGACCATGAGTAACGGCCAGACAGGAACACTACACACACTGTTGGTCGGCCTAGACGCCGCGTGTCTCCCGGTTTTACGACCATTGTTCGACGAAGGAAAAATTCCGACACTCCATTCGATTTTCACGAACGGGACCTACGCACCCCTTGAATCACAAATCCCTCCGTGGACGGCCAGCGCGTGGCCGTCACTGTACACCGGCATGAATCCGGGGAAACACGGGGTGTTCGACTTTCTTTCATTTCAGGGACACGAGTGGAGCGTCGTCAACGGAAGCCACGTCCGCGAGCGGACGCTCTGGGAGATTCTCGACTACCACGGCTATTCGAGCGTCGTCGTCAATGCACCGGTAACCCACCCGACACGTCCATTCAACGGCGCGCTCGTTCCGGGTTACACCGCCCCCGAGAACCCGGAGGGCTACCCTGCAGGAATTGTAGACGACGTGCGCGATGCGGTTGGTGACTATCGCGTGTACCCCCGAGACCCGTCACCGGATGACGAAGCGGCGAGCGACCGCTACTGTGAACTCGTCAACATGAGAGGTGACGCGTTCCAATACCTCCTAGACCGGTTCGAGCCAGATTTCGGATTCATTCAGTTCCAACAGACAGACACCGTCTTCCACGAGCGACCCGGTGACCTCGACTCGGTTCGTGACATCTACGCCGCGGTTGACCGGCAACTCGCCGCAATTCTCGACGCGTACCGCCCCGAAAACGTGTTCGTCGTCAGCGACCACGGGATGGGAGAATACGACGGATACGAGTTCCGCGTCAACGAATTTCTCTCCCGACACGGATACGTTCGAACCGTCAACGGCGGCCAAGGGATGCCGACGTGGGCGACTGTTCGTGACTCGAAGCTCAGGGCTGGCGTGGACGCCCAGTCGGTCAAACAAGGTCTTCACGTAAAGGCGATACAACTGCTCGCCCGAACCGGGCTGACGAGCCAACGAATCGGCGCGCTTCTCGAATACGTCGGTCTCGACGAACTCGTTGCAAGTCGTATCCCCACAGCAATCATCAGCGCCGGCACCCGCCAGGTGGATTTCGAACGTTCGATTGCGTATCTCCGTTCGCGCACGGAACTCGGTATCAGAATCAACCTCGAAGGGAGAGAGCCGAGCGGTATCGTTCCGCCGGACGACTACGAGTCGATTCGCACCGAACTCATCGAACTTCTGCAAGCGGTCACGGACCCGGATGGGAACCCGGTCTTCGACGACGTCGCACCGCGCGAAGCCTACCTCAACGGGCCAAAAGAGGACGCGGCAGTCGATATCGTCCTCGTCCCGCGCAACTTCGACCAGTTCCTTTCGTCGATGCTCGCAGACCGGGTTTTCGGTGACCCCTCCGAACCGTGGAACCACAAACTCTACGGCATCGTAGCCGCAGTCGGACACGATATCGACACGGGGGCGAGTCTCGAAGGCGCGCATCTCTTCGATATCGCACCGACGATTCTCGCCGCCTTCGGCGTCGAGACCGACGACCGAATGGACGGTCAGGTGCTCCCTATCGTTGACCCGGTGGGTCAGACGGCGTACCCCGACCCCGACGTTCAGGACGTCAGCGAGACGAACAACTCTGCCGTCGAAGAACGCCTCGCAAACCTCGGATACCTCGAATAAGGCTGATACAAAATCCGAGTGGAATACACACCCACTCGTGTCTCTCTGCACTGGAACCGTGCATCTCGGGCACCTCGGCAGGTAACACGTCCAACCAGGTAGTCACACCCTCGCCAACACGTCTTCGACGTGCTTCTTTCCGAGCGCAATCGTATCGTAATCCTCCGTTCCGATTTCGAGCGTCGCCGTCCCCGACCAGTTGGTCTCTGCGAGTCCCGACAGCACCGTTTCGAAGTCGATATGTCCCATTCCGACCGGGAGATGTTCGTCACCGCCGCCGCGGGTATCGACGAGGTGGAGATGGCTGATTCGCCCGGCGTGGTCACGAATGAACCCCGCCATATCTTGTTCGTCCATCCCGGTGAGGAGTGCGTGACTCGTGTCGAACGTCATCGAGGCGTCGGAGTAGCGCTCCAGTAACGCCGGAAACGTCGTCACGTCGTAATAACTGGAGACGAGATTTTCGAGACACGGTTCGACGCCACGGTCTACCGCCGCAGGGACGAGTTCGTCTACGCTATCGTGAATGTACTCGCGGCGTTCTGCGTCGGACCAGCCGATGTCCCACGCATCCGAAGACGGATGAAACACGACCTTTGTCGCGCCGAGATCTGCCGCGAGGTCCATCCCCGCGACGAACTCGGCGACTGCCCCCTCTCGAACCGGAGTAAACGGCGACCCGGGGTCAACGGTAAATGGGAGGTGAACGACGAGATCAACTCCGGCATCTTCGAGCGCCGTCCGCATCGAATCTCGTCTGTCCGCGATTCGCTCCCGGGCGTACTTCCCGTCGAGCAGGAGTTCGATATAGTCGAATCCCTCGTCTGCGGCCCACCTGACGCTCTCGCCGAACGGCATTTCGAGACCGACGGTAAACCCGAGGTCGATATCGACTCCTCCGCCGTCTCCGCTATCGGCATTCGATTTCACGGGTTCTCGACTGGCCTCCAACCCAGTAAAATACATCGGTAAGCCATCGCAATAGCAAATAACGCTCCATCACAATAGCAAACCACTCCTCTCCGAAAACGTTGTGACGCTCAGTTTAGACGGCAACTCCCTGACTGCCGTGTTCCAGTTGACGCGTTCTACAAGACGTACCGCTCGTAGACGTGAAATAGACCAACCGTGAGTACGAGCGAACCAAACAGCCCCGGGAAAACCGCCGCCTCTTCTGGAATCCCGACCCAGTGGCCGATACTCGCACCCAGTCCAAATCCAAGCCCAACCCCGTTTAGCGCGACGAGACTTTTCGCACTGGTGTTTACGAATCTCTCTATCAGGGATACTCCTCCAAACAAGAGAAGCGACCCGCTGACCACTGCGACCAACATTTCGATGGGGTTCAACAGGAGTGTCGGTCCCGAACGAAGGTACCAGTAGGGAACCAAGGGAAGGTAGAGTACGAACAGAATTAGCAGGTAGTGAAACAACCTGACTCGAATTTTCGTCTGTTGAGTGTTCTCCGCCACACCTCGATTTCCCCGCCGCTACTATTCTCTGTTTCCCTCTCTCTTCTCTTTTCCTCGTCTCTTTTCTCTTCCTTTTTCATCTCTCTGGCTCTGTTAGAATCATTTATCGTTGATATTGTGGGGAGTCGCCCTTCCACAGGTTTTCGCGGGTCCTGTTGGAAACTCACTCCTCAGCAAATCGCAAGACGTGAGGTGGATTTCAACAGAGCCTCCCGTTTCACTCTATAGCCCGGCGTACGGACCTTCCTTCGATTCGGTCAACCGGTCTACTTGTTCGTCCGAGAGTTCGATTGTCGCGGCTTCGAGATTCTCGGTCAACTGCTCGACGGTGCGCGCGCCGACGATTGGGGCCGTCACGCCGCGTCGATGCATGAGCCACGCCAGCGCCGTTTGCGCCAGCGTCGCGTCCACCTCGTCGGCGACGGCTTCGAGTTCGTCGTGTACGTCGAAGTTCTCTGCTGTGAGATACGTCCGCTCGAACCGGCTGGATTCGGCGGCCCGCGACTCGCCGGTAAGTCCCTCTTCGCGGGTGTACTTTCCGGTCAAAAACCCCTGTCCGAGCGGACTCCACGGACAGACCGCGATGCCGTACGACCGGGCCATTCCGAGGTAATTCCCTTCGATTTCGCGGTCAACGAGGTTGTACCGGGGTTGCGCGACGGTGAATGGTTCCCATCCCGCTTCGCGGGCGATTTCGTTCGCCATTGCGACTTTCCACGCGTTCGGTCGGAGCGTCGAAGCCCCGAGATAGTGGACTTTCCCGTCTTCGACGAGTCCGTTGAGCGTCTTCATCATCTCACGTGCTGGAGTGTCGTCGTCCCAGCGGTGGATGTACAGCACGTCGATGTAGTCGGTTCCGAGGCGGTCGAGTAGCGCGTCGATTCGGTGCCGGATGTTCTTTCGGTTCGTTCCCCGACTGTTCGGGTCGCCGGGGCGAATCTGCCAGTAAATCTTCGACGCAATCGTGAACCGCTCTCGGTCTCTGTCTTCGAGCCATTCTCCGATCCAGCGCTCGCTTTCTCCGCCGCCGTACACGTCCGCAGTATCGATGAAACGACCGCCTGCGGCCTCGTAAGCGTCTAGCAACTCGTGTGCGCGGTCTGCTCCGATTTCGACGTTCCCCTGTTCGGTCTCTTTTCCGAACCGCCACGTCCCGAACTGGAGTTCGCTCGTCTGTAGCCCCGTCTCTCCGAGCGGAACGAATCCCAGTTCGATGTTTTCGAGCGTCGTCATAGCCGTCCGTAGGTACGGTAAATCCCCGCAAAAGTATTCGGTCGCCGGAAAGCACGCGGGTGACGCACGTGCGTCACTAGCCCGTCCGTCGCGTTCGGAGGCCGATTGCTGTTGGACGGATTCAGGCGTTGTTCCGAATCAGCGTTTCGAGGTCGTTGCGAACCTTGGCGACGTCCGTGGTCCGAATCGTCGTTTGGACTGTTCGCTCGTCGAGGTCACCGAGTTCGCTAAGAATTCCGCCCCGGCGATCGACTTCGACGAACAGTTCGAGCGAATCGGCGCTCGGTCGCGGAATCACTTCGAGTTCGTCGAGTGCGCCGCTGAACTCGCCCGACGTCGGACGGAACTCGAACTCCTGAATGAACCGCCGATTCGACGTGAAGTAACTGTGCGGGTCGGCCTCGCACTCGGCGCTGTGAAGCGAAAAGCCGAGCTCGTCGAGTGCGTCGAAGACCGCTTGGAGGCGCGGTTCGGGTCGGACGTTCAGATAGTCTTTGTCTTCGGGGTCAACGGCCCGCTTGATGTCGAGTTCCGTTTCGATCCACACGTCGGCGTTCCCGAGTGTGACGGGCGTCGAGTACGGAATGTCGAGCGAGACGGATCGCGTCTCTTCTTCGTCGGCTTCGATGGTAAGCCCTTCTGCGAGTGTGTACTGTTTGATGTCTACCTCTCGGTAGCCCTCGTCTGTTCGGTATCGCGTTTCCAGTTCGAACCGAACCGTCCCGATATCTTGTTCAACGGTGCCACCCGTGATGTGTACCTCTGCATCGACCGTCTCGCCCGGACGAACCGTGTCGGAGGGGAGAACGGTGTCAACGGTTGCATTGCCAATTCCAATACTTGCGAGGACCTTCTTCATTGTTGCAGACCAACGGTTTGTCCAGCGGCGTAATGTACTTAGTGGCTTTTCTGTGGCTCGGTCACACTGTGCATTATTTTGGGATCATCTGAAAAATCCGGACTATCCATATATTCTGAATTATCTGAATAACCTAAACTACCTATTACTTATTTTTCTAACTTACTAATTAGTCAGTCACGTAGGTAGCTATATATGGGGTATAGGACGGCTTAGAAACTAGGGTGTCAAAATGGGGACACGGAAATCCACCAAACTAACTAACTAACCAATTAGTTTATCACGCTGAGTTCACCTAGGTAGCGTATGGAACGAGCCGTCTACCCCGTTCAGAATAACTCCTCGAACACCGAGATGGGTCTTATCGGAACGTTCATCGTCGCAGGGTTGTTCGTCCTGTCCATTCCGCTCCTCCCGTTTATCCTCCTCGGACTGCTCAAACAGAAGCTCTCGGGCTGATCGGGACGGCCGACCGACGGCGTCTATAGAGCACTAGACTCCACATAGCCGAACGCGTTGCGAACTGTTATCCGAGTCACGGAGTAGTTGTTGGTAATGACCGATTCAGCAGGCGAGACCCCCGCGACTCCGAACGAGGAAATCATGCGGGCGACCTATCGGGCACTCCGGAAAGAGGGCTATACGAACCTCACTATCAAGCAAATCGCCGAGGAGTACGGCAAATCGACCGCCGCGGTTCACTACTACTACGAGACGAAAGACGACCTTCTCGTCGCATTTCTCAACTACCTCATCGAACTCTATGTCGATGAAATCAACCAGATAGAGACGACCGACCCACGGGAACGGCTGGAACTCTTGCTCGACGAACTGCTCTGCAAACCGAAAGACCATCTCCATCTTCTGGGCGCACTGCTGGCGATGCGAAGTCAGACACCACACAACCAGGCGTTCCGCGAGCGGTTCAAACAGAACGACGAGTACATTCAATACACTCTCAAGGCGGCGATTAACCACGGCATCGACGAAGGTGTGTTCGAGGAGCGAGACCCCTCTCACACCACGCACGCGCTGATGAGCATCATCGACGGTGGCCGAACTCGTGCGGTCGTGCTCGACGACCCGGACGAACTGGACGTAGCGAGGGAGACGGCGGCAGAATACGTCGATAGCATCGTCGCCAAAGAGCGCGTGTGACCCCGGGACCCGCTTGGGTCTGCTCCCCCCTCGCGGCACTCATTTTTACTCCCGCGTCCTATCGATTCTAGAATAGCAGACACCCACTCCACAGTTTATACACTGACAAAATATTCAACAACCTATGGCACGCGATTGTCTGGCAAAATCGCGGTCGTTACGGGTGAAAGTAGCGGTATCGGCCAAACGACGCGAAACCTTTTCAACAAGCAGACATTCTAACTACCCCGATTTGTGCTGTTCTGGGCTTTCTTGTTTGGTCAACCGACAGCCTTGCGGCGACCTACACCCTTCCATTGATAATATCAGCGACCCGTTGGCGGTCGAATAACTGGTGTTGGGTGGGGACGTCTCCAATCGAGCCAGGCCACTCGCCAAACTCGTCGGGGTACAACTGCATCGCGACTGCCTCTGCCGAAAAGAGATCGATGATCGGCCCCATGTTCGTCCCGGCCGACCGGACGAAGTTCTCGTTTTGGACCGCAGTCAACTCACTCAAAATTTCGTGGTTCTTGGCTGCTTCGAGGGTTTGCTGGAAGGAGTCGCTAGTTGCCGTCGTCAGATTATCGATGAGTCCAATGTATTCTGGGTCAACTTCGAGGAGTTCCTCGTAGCCGATTTTCTTGTACGGGACGTAAGACTCTCCTTTGAACGCACTGTTGACACCAAGCTTACGCAAGGACCTACCATCGTTTCGGACCGCGTTGATGTTCGCCGCCATCAGGTTCTTTCCTTCGATGTCGAAGTCGATGATGAATGCACCGACGGTCGGTTTGTCGTCCGGGAGACGCGACTGTATCTCGGCAAACACCTCGTCTTTGAGGGTCACCCATGCATTGTACTGTGCTTGCCGCTGGAATATTTTCGCCACCTTCTCGACGGCTTCGTACAGTGTGTAGTACGGGTCACGTCCGTACGGGAAGCGGATCATCGACCCCAATATTGGACCAATGTCGCGCTCTATCTCTTCTAGGTCGTGGTCAGTCCACCCTGAGTACCGCTTGAGAACCCGCGGGTCCATCAGGTGTACATCAGCATCGACCTCGTAGAACACTTCCTTGTCGAACCCCGAGCTTTCGGAGTCAAACAGTTGCTCTACGGAACCCAGGTCGATAGCAACCTCAGGAAGTGCTTCGTAGTATTTTAACTGCTCTTCTTCGAGGGACATCATCGCGGATGGCTTGATACCAAATGACATCGCCATATCCATCCAGGCCCCGGGAAAACTCGCGTAGGTTTCGGGTACCGTCTCGAAGGTATGTGTTCCGGCTGGTTTGACGGTCACTTCGTACGGTGTTGGATTGTCACTTTCCGTCGTCGCCCGCTCGTCCGGTGGTGTCGTAGTCGCGGTGTTACCCGACGATGAGTCGTCACTGGTGCCGAGACAACCAGCAAGTATCCCACTGCCAACGATACCGCAACCAGCCTTCAGTACATCTCTGCGACGTTGACTGCTGTCCGAGGAGTCTCTGTTTTGCATATTTTTAGGCTGGCCTAAGAATAGGTTATATGTTGCGATTCTTGACCAGTACGGGTGGGTCTGTCTCACTCTCCCCGTGATTTATTTGTAACACTATCTACCGTAGGCACCGTCTAGTTAGTGACTTCCCTAGTGGTGTTCGTCCGTCGAGCCCTTGCGGTCGTTGGACGCTATCGCATTTCACGAATTGTATGGGCCACTCGTGGACACTCACATGATTGCCTCACGGATGGTTCATCGACTCGTCGGGCTTGTACACTGTCAATCGCCGGGGCCTTGTCTTCGCTACTCGCAGGCCTCGGGCAGGTCTCCCTTCGTCGCTGGAAACGCGCGCTCGGGAGGCTCACCGTTCTGTTCGCCGTGAGCTATGTGAGCGGTCTCGGTGCCGTCAGTACGTATCTCGAAGGGACCGGGAACTTCTGGGCCGCCGCGCCATATTCTTCGTGACCGTCTTTGCGACTATCGACGCGTACATCGTCGTACCGACCGAGCACAGCGTCGCTCCGAACGGTTTCGGAGACGACGGAGTGTCGCGGTTGCGTTCATCGGTTAGAGATAGTGACTGACTCCGAAATCGTCTCGTAATCGGTTTGTTTCGCTGTGCTCCCGACGCTTTGGGTATCTCGTCTGGTTGCTCTAACCTCATTTTGAACTGAGGAGTTCGAATACATGATGTGTAACGAACTTCGCAACACTACTTGTTTCAAACTCTAATGATAAATTATAATCTATATTTTGTCTGGATAATTCCACTCTGATGCTTATCCTTTCGTATTCAATACTTGGCCTACAACGATACTACGCTGTGATTTTGACTTTGTAACGGCATCAGCCTTCGTCACAAGACCAAAATAAGCATTTTATCCGTCTATCGTCGCAATCTATCTTTGGACTCCCAATTCTCTTAACCGACACTGTGTGGCTATCTTTACTGCAGATATCAAATCTACTACCTCGACCGATTTTATCACGAATACTCTAATAATATACTCAATTCAACTTTAAATCTGTATATTGTTACTTGAATTATAAATATAACTTCTCTGCTGATTAATTCCCAAAAATAATATTGTCTATATTTCACATTTCTCACATGGTTTCTATTTTCCGCTCTTACTTAAGTGCCATTTATGAACCAGTCATATAGGGACTAAGTTTTGATTCTACGCCTGTTTCGGTTCGCGGAGCTAATTACAGATAGATAACCGTTACGGCCGTACTATTGTAATTGGGATTGAAAACACATCTACTCTCGTACTCGAAGCCCCGCGAACCGGCCGTCACTCCGGTTCTCCCTCGCGGTCTACTGTTGCTATACATATTTTCTTCGCACACGCAACTGGTTCGTTTCCACTACTGTTTTGTTGAGTGAGAAGAGAGCTAAGCTGACAATGAAGTCAGTCCCAATTCCGGGAGAAATCCTCCGAACTGACGTCTTCCTTGGCTTGACCTTCGACGAACTCGTGATTCTGGGCTCGGTCCCGCTCGTTGTTATCTTCCCCAGCCTATTCATCAAGCAGATACCGCTTTTTGCGACTCTCGGTATTGTCCTCCTGTCTACGTTGGGCGTCGCTGCCATCGTTCTCCGAACACCCGATGGACAGACCCCTCTCGAATGGGCCCCTGCGGCCCTGAGACGTAGAATCATGCCCGACACGTACTACCTAAAACCCCGAATCCGAGACCGTGATACAATCGTCTATGCAGACGTCGTCCACACTTCGGACCAAATTGTTTCGGACTCCAACCAGTCGGAACCTACGGACTCTAAATCGAACCAGAGCACTCCCACAACGCAAGATGACTGACGATAGCACTGCGGATACTTCCGCGCCTCACTCTGAAGAAACCGTATCGACATCGACGAATCGAGAACAGACACCGGCGGACGCCGGCTCAGATGATACCTCTGACGAGCACGAGAGCAAGGGTGCTTTCGAGGGCGTCCACGCAGTCGACCAGAACCTACCGGGCGGTACCGAAGACGTAGACTCCCCAACACAGCCAAAAGCCGATGTTGAGGAGGGCCTTCGTTCGGAGCCGACCGACGGTCCATCCCCTGCAAGTGACGAGGCTCAGCCCGGTGACGATGATAGTGACGCATTCACCGATGCACACGTCGGAACACTTGAGCCACCACAGCGTTCCGACACTACGGAAAAAGGGAGCCTCTCGATTCCGAACTACGCACAGGATTTGCTTGATTTCGAGTTCGTTCTCGAAGCCCACGACGAGTTCCTTCCTAACAGTGTTAATGGCGCTGGGATGGTTGTCACGGGCGAAGACGAGTTCGTCGGTATCGCGGAAATCAGCCCTCGGTCGTGGTCAATTCACACGGCCGAAAAGAAAACGGAGATCATCCAGACGTACAAATCTGCGTTCCTCGCAACACTGGATTTTCCCATTCAGATAGTGTCGTACCCGACGACATTCGACATCTCTGACCACGTCGAACGACTGAAGGACGTCACTGCGGCGGGTCGAACCCACTCGACCGATAGCCAACTGGTGACTCTCGGTCGCCAGGTGTACCCGGATTGGCTCGACCGTTTCATCAAGCGGAACGATATGAAACAACGGCAGTTCTACGTCGTCGTCCCGATCTCCGAAACACAGATCAATCAGTTTCGGAACGAAGACAGCGGTCTGTTACAGGCGGCCGCAGACGCGTTTTCACCGCTCGAACCGGTCGCAGAGTTCTTCCACGACGGAACCGAATCTAGTGTCAGCACACAACAGTGCTTACGGGAACTAGATTCGCGTCTCGACCGCGTTGCGAGCAGTCTCCACCGTCTCGACATCCGCACCACGAGACTGTCCGACCGAGACGCTGTTATGAGCGTTCTCTATCACTACTACAACAACGAACAGCCGGTCAACGGTTCGTTCCCCACGGGTCCCTACTCGGCCGAAAGCACGGACGCCCCCGACACGACTCCCCAAAATAGCAGGTAATTCTCGAATGGCTTTCACAATCACGACGCTCCAGGCTGACAGTATCGCCTCGATGACTCGGACGATCTACGACCTCTTCGGATTGAGTTGGGTAATCGAAACGTATGGAATTTGGCCTGCGTTCGGTCTCTTTGCCGGGTGTGCCATGCTTCTCAGTACGATCTGGATTGCAGTTTCGTCCCGCTCGTCATCGAGCTTCAGCATCGGTGGCGTATTACCGTTCAGTGGCGGCGTGTCTAGCGGCGCCGACGCGACGGGCGTCAACGACGAAGTCGTCGCGGAGGCGGCAAAACGCATCCAGCAGGCTGGCGAAGAGATAACCGAAGAGCGACTCGCGGACGAAATCAAGTCGGTAAAGGAAGACACACAGCGCGAACAGAGCGGAAAAACGGGCGTTATCCCCGACCGAACCGAGCGGTCTCGGACGGCGAACCTTTCGATTTCCCCCGAGCGTATCATCGAGTCGGAGAGCTATCTTAAACGGATAGGTGGACAAGGAACGGAGAAGTACGCTCGCTCACTTATCATTTCGAGCTATCCGAGTCGCGTCTCTCCGGGCTGGCTCGATGCACTGTTTACGAGCGGGCTTTCGACGAACGGTGCCGAAATCCGGGTCTCTTACCACATCTTCCCGCGGGACGCCGAAGAGATGAAACGGAAGTTGAACGTCCGTGCGACGCGACTCACCTCTCAGATTCGACGGAAGAAGAACGATGGAAAGCTCAACACTATCGAAGAAGAACAGCAACTCCAGCACGTCGAGCGCCTGCGTAGCGGCTTGACCGAAGGTTCGACGAAACTGTTCGATTTCGGGGTGTACTTCGAGGTTCTCGCTGAAGACGAAGAGACGCTAAACGAGGGAACACAGGAACTCAAACAGCTACTCTCTCAGGTCAACACAAAAGTCACGACGCTTTACGACCGCCAACTCCAGTCCCAACAGACGATGGCACCGCTCGCAACAGACACCATCCGGAGTACGCAAATCATGGATTTAGATGCGCTCGGAACGACCTTCCCGTTCACCGACCGCTCTATCGTTCAAGCCAGCGGTGTCTTGATGGGCTTCCAGCTATCGACTAATGCGCCTATCGTCGTCGATCGTTTCGAACAGTCCGGCCACAACATGCTCATCTCGGGGAAGATTGGGTCCGGAAAGTCGTACCTCGCAAAACTCTCTATGTGGCGGCGGCTGATGATGGACCCCGAAACCGAGGTGCTGATTATCGACCCAGTTGGCGGCTTTAGCGACGTCGTCGATGCCGTTGACGGCCAACGCGTCACTATCGACAGTCGTTCTCGAATCAACCCGCTCGAAATCAAACAGGTTGACGACACCAGCGCCGTCGAAGGAGACCCATACGACGACAAGATACGAAGTGTAATGGGCCTATTCGAGTCACACTTCCAAGGCAAACGCGAACTCAGTAAGGAAGAAGAGGGTGTCTTGCGCCGCGCGATACGATACGCCTACCTCGAACGCGGGATTACGAAAGACATCAGTACGCACCACCACGAAAGCCCGGTCATTCAGGACGTTCTCGACCTACTCGAACAGATGGCAAACGGGACGCCGCCGAGTGATTTCCTCGAAGTTCCCGAACACGTACGGCCCGAAATCACGACGATTCATACCGAGACGACGATCGAAGGCAAAGAGCAGGCTGACCGACTCGCGGACTACGCACACAGTGTCCTTCTCGGTCTCGAAGAGTTCAACCGAGGCGGCCAGCGCAGTAACCTCAACGGAAAAACGAACGTGAGGCTCCAAGACCGTGTCGTCCAGTTCGACCTGTCGAGCGTCGCCGACGGCTCGAACGAGGGACTCATTATGCACATCGTCTTGGACTGGCTCTTCCAGCGCGCGAAGGCGAACACCGGCAAGATGGTCGTCATGATCGACGAAGCTCACTACATGCTCGGCCACGAGCAGGCCTTAGACATGCTGAACCTGTTTGCTCGCCACAGTCGTCACTACGGAAGTGGACTGACGCTCATCAGCCAGACAGTAGACGAGTTCATGGCGAACCAGAAAGCCAAGGAGATCTACGACCAGTGTGACACCCGGGCGTTGATGCGACACCAAGACATCGGAGACGATGCCATTGAGGCGCTGAACCTGACGCCGCGAGAGCGGGACTTCGTCCTGCAGGCGCAGGCCGGAAACTCGGCGAACTACTCCGAGTCACTCCTGTACGTCACCGGTAAGGGGAAGATGCGCATGCGAGTTCTGTCGAACGACTTCGAGCACCACGTTATCGACGGCGACATGAACGTGTGGGCGTTCCTCTACGACAACGACATGGTGGGTTGGGACGCAATCCCCGAGGACGAGCGCCGGGCGGTAAAGCGGATTCTCGACGTCACCCCGTCTAGCTCGCTGTCCTGATTCGCTGTTCCGACTACTTCTTCTATTTGACAAAAACAGTTGTAGGGTTCTACTCGAAGAACCCGAAGTGACGGATGTAGAAGTACAGGAAGATGAGGGGAGAGACGAGTGCGACGGTCGAAACGAGGTCGTACGTGCGTTCGAGTAAGATGACCTCCGGGAGGTAGGTTTTGCTGGCGGTGTGTTTGTCGTAAAAGACGTCGCCAGCGGTGGTTCGCCAGTCGTCGCGTTCCGTTCGTGCGCGAATAAACGGGCCCGTCCGAGACGCGTAGAGGTCGCCGTTTTCGTTCGTCACGGCGTAGCCATCAGCGCTCGTCGATTCTGGTGTGCCGCCGTAGAGATAGACGCGTCTTCCGGTCAATGGCTCTCCCGTTTTCGGGTCTTCAACGTGGATTCGGACACGCTTTCCGTGCACGTGTTCGATGGCTATCTCCGGTTGTCTGTACTGAATCCTGTTCGTGACGTCAACATCGATTTCTTGGCCGTGAATCGTGACCATCGACGTGACCGTTTTCGGCGCGTTGGAGATGACGATTCGTCGGTATGCGACCGGCTGTTTGGGTTCGATTGAAACGTGTTTCTGCGGTATTTGGGACGTCTTGACGTTGTAGCCCTCGAAGCCGATAACGGAGGCTTCGGTCGTCGAATATTCCGTGGACGTCACCGTCGGGTTCCGGTCCACGCCGACGAGGTACGTGCGTGGGACGTGCGGGGGGTCGTGGTCAACGTCTCGGTCGTCGTTCGTGTGTTTCGTCGTTCGGTGATACTGCCGTACCGAGTAGGTCCCCCACGTTCCTGTGACGTATTGGTCGTCGCCAAGCGCAAGGTAGCTCCACAGCCGACGATTCAATAGCTGGTTACGATTGACTCCGTCGGGCCCGTGTGGACCGTCGAGTGTGAGGACGAGATGTTTCGTCTCGTTGTCCACTTCGATGACCGTCTGTTGAACGTCAAGCGAACCGGCATCGGTGACGAGGACCTCCGTCGAGTCGGTGACCTCGGTTTGTTCGAATCGGTGATTTCTGTCTCTGTCCACGTCGAACACGTCCCAACCACCGATGTCGTCCCAGTCTTTCTCGATTGCAGTCCGTGCGATTCGGACCGTGATTTCAGCGTGGACTGTCAACGTCTGCTTGTCGTTCGAAGAGAGACCTCTGTACGAGATCGTGTCGCCTCCCTCGTCGAATCGCTCTCCTTCGATTGTCACCCACCGATCGACTTTGTGGTGTAATTCGTACCGGTAACAGGTCTTGAAGCCGTCTCGGCGTACGCGTTCTGTTTCGTTGTCACCGTCGATGTCTCTGTGGGAGTATTCCCAGTCCGGGTCCGTACAGTGGTTTTCAGGTGGCATGCTCGGACTGATTCGGTAGTCGGCGTAGTTGAGGACCTTGCCCCGAGAACCGATGAGAAGCGGATAGTCGCTCTGTTGGCTGTGCCCATTCGTTCCCAATCGAGGTTGCGCACCGCCGTGGACCCCCAGCAGTGTGACGTGGGCGTCTCTGATTACCCCGCTGTCTTTCGTCTCGGACGACGGGAGCGTCCGTGACGACCGCTCGTCCGTGCTGAGTCTATCGAGGCTATCACGTTGATACTCGTAGAGCGACGTCCCGTCGATTTTGTATTGCGGTTTCGTCGTTCGGTACGTGATGTCAGACACTTTCGCGTAGGCTGTCCCCGACTCGACGTCTCCCGAGATACTCGCCGGGTTTTGTTCTTGGTCGTCGGAGTGGAAGATGCGGGCTTGTTCGTCGCTGAGGACACCGCTCGCCGAGACTATCGCTGGCGTACACAGGAGCAACGCAACAAAAAGTACGCGTATTGTTCGAGTCGTTCTTGGGCGGGTCACGGTGTGACTCGTGACTTAGCTGAGGCCGACGCCGAGCAGTCCAGTAAGGAATCGGACGGCGGTAACGACGGCGGCCGCACCGGCGACGCCGATGAACGAGTTTCGAATCCGTGTTCTTCCTTTGTCACTTTGTTCGGTGTCGGTTCCGGCGGTCATGTACTGGAAGACGCCGAATGCGCCGTTCGGCACCGCAACGAACGCGATGACTGCCGCGAGGAAGTTACCGACATCCTTCATCTGTTTTTTGAGTTCACCCTTGGCCTTATCGCCGTCGTCGTCGGCGGCGACCGGTGCCGTACAGACGAGGAGCACCGACATGAAGACCATCGCTATTTTGAGCACTCGCGCTACGCCGTGCTGTCTCTGCAAATCTGTCATATGCAACCGATATTTTCAATCACACTAATATGTTGCGAAATGTCAAAATCAGTGTATTATGTTGGCACACGACGTTCGATGGGTGCTTCGATTGTACTTTGCTCCGTCGTGTTCCCGATACAGGATGGGTGCTGGTTCAAGCCGTACGTTGCGGCTTCACGAAACGTTGACACTCCAACTATCTCGATACCATCGACTGCGACCCCCTGTCCGGCCGGAACGAGGAACGTCGTCACATTCCGCTGTCGCGCATTTTTCGCTTTCTCCAGTACTCGGTCTACCTGTACGACGGTTCCGTCGCTCGATAACCCGCCGGTGACCGCGACGCTCTCGTTTAACTCGACACACTCGTTTGTGGCCGCAAACCCGAGTGCTAACGACAGTGCCGCACTTCCCCCACCGACTATCTCCCACGATTTCGGCGGCGACACGTCAACGACCGCCCCTCGATACCGTGGCGGATGCTTGCTCGCTTCGGCGGTCTCCCACGCGGTTCGCATCGACTGCTGAACTGCCGCCGTGTGCGAGACACCATCGACATTGAGGTACAGTCCGTCTGTCGGCACCGATGCGACTCGTGCCGGAACGGCTATCGCTTCTCCTCGACCCTTGTCGTATGCGTACAGCGATACGTGTTCCTGCGTTCCGCTCGCTGTCGTTCCGCTCGCACCCGCGAACACGGCGATCTCCTGTTGGTCTTGTTCGACACCTTCGATGCGACGTTCGATCGACGCGCTCCTGTGATCGACGGCGGCCGTCCAACTGAGGTCGATAAGCACGAGTGCGACGAGTAAGACGATAAGTGCGCGAGTTCTCGCTTCCATCTCTCGGTAGATACCCACGTTGTCCCTGGGATAGAATATGTTTTATATTTCCATTTTCCAGTACGCTGTAGAAGCTTTCATTCAGATGAGTAGCCGCTCTCCCCGCTTCATCGACGAGGCACACGGCCTGTGGAGCGTCGCCGCCAGTTGCATGGCTCTCGTCCAGATCAGCATTCCCGACGTTTCCGAAGTCATCCGCGGTGCAATCAAGTGGCTCCTCGTCAACACCGTCGAAGGGATTCTCGATGCGCTCACGATTATCTTCTCGTTCGGGTTCGAAACGTTCCTCTTCTATCCGAACCCCGCCACAGTCCCCATCCTCGACACCATCTGGAAGCTATCGCTCGGCGCGTACGCGGTCCTCGCGGGTCTCTCGTTTCTCTACATACTCCTCATATCACAGTACTTTCCGGGGACCGACGCCGCCGACCTGCAGTACCACTTAGAGCAGACGACGAAGTACTTCGTCGTCGTCTTCGTCTCCAGAGAACTCATCGCGTTCTTCGCCGCGTTCACAAATACGCTCGCTGGAGTCTACTATCGATCTTCCTACGACCCAAGCCTCGGCGTTTCGATGATTCGACAGAGCATGGACTCCATGACGATTTTCGTCGGGTTTCAGTGGGGACTCCTCGCTTCGATTCTGCTTTTCATCGCCGGCGTCGGTCTCATCTTACTGCTCGTCGCTCGTATGCTCATTATCTTCACTACGTACGCGCTCCTGCCGCTCCTCCTCGGCCTCAAGCTCGTCGAAGTCGGGCCGTGGAGTCGTCTTAACGACCTCGGTGAGAAATTCATCACCACCAGTGCGAAACTCATGCTGTACGGTCTTTTCGTCACCGCGCTCATCTGGACGAGCACGCTCCTGACCGGACTGGGTACATACGACCCGCCGTCCGATGGTTCGTTCGCCGGTGGTGAATCACTCGATGCCACCGCTCCAGACGCCGCCTTTGCCGCCTCCAACCCGCTCCCCACCGTGCTCAAAGATTTCTTCTTCCTCGTCACGCCGCTTCTCATCATCGACTTCGTCGGCTTCCAACTCGTGATAGAACTCATATGACCCGAACAACCGACACCACCAACCGTATCCGGTCGCCTCTCAGTGAACCCTCCCGTTCAGAGACAGCCGACAGTGCCGCGTCCGGAGGACACACACGGAACCACGCCGCGTTCTTCCTCCTCGTCGGCATCAAAGGTCCCATCAAAGACGTCATCAACCAACTCTTTTTCGGCCTGTTCGATCTCATCGTCGGTCTCCTCTCCGACATTCTGAGAGAATTCATTTATCTCAACCCACAGCACCTTCGCGCCGTCGAGGGCGTGTACGAGCTTGGAATCTTCTTTTTCTTCGTTATCGTCGCCCTCTATGGCACCGCGATGCTCGGTCTGTTCGAACTGTTCCCCAGCACCGAGCGAACGGACCCGATTCGCTTTGCCGCCCGCGCGCTCGCGGCCACGACGTCGATCTGGATTGTGAACCCGCCCGGGTGGGGTCCGAACCTCCTCGATAGAGGTGCGTTCGCGGCCGCCTTCGTCGTCGCCAACGAGTTGTCCGACCTCTATCTCGACGAACTCGGCACGGGAATCTCGTTTCAGAGTGACCAGATTGCGAACGCGCTTGGTGCGCCGTTCGTCATCTTGGGAGCCGGCTATCTCATCGGTGGGACGATACTCACTGCCGAACTCGTTCTCCTCATCCTTCTGTTGATGCGGCAGGTCATCGTCATTGCGACCTACGCTCTTTACCCAGCGCTCATCGCGCTCTGGATAGCCGACAGCGGCCCGATGAAGTACGGACAGAAACTCTCGTCGAAGATGTTCCAGACGTGTATCACGCTCATCGCGGGCGGTGTCATTATCTCCGCAGTGTTTGCTGTGGGGATGGGACTGCTCACGGAGACCAGTCCGTTTTTCGCTGGTGGGGTTCCGTCGAGTACCACCACTGACGGTGCTCCCGTTGCCAACGGTGTTTTCGCCACTCCGAACCCGGGAGACGTCGTGATGAACTTCCTCCTGAAAGCGCTCATCGTCATCGTCGTCCTTGGCTTACCGTCGTTGATGCTCGTGCAGATGCTTGGCTCCGTGGGAAGTGCACTTTCGAGTGTTGCACAAGCGGGTGCGGCGGTGGCAACGAGCGGGGCGAGTCTGTCGGCGTCCGTCGCCAGTCAGGGAGCCAAAACTGCCGCCAAACAGGTCGGTAAACAGGGCTTACGGAAGGGATTACAATCGACGGCGCAGATGGGTGCGTCGAAGGCGAAAGCGGGCGCGAAAAAGAAAGTCAAACAGACGACCTCTCGACTAAAGAACACTGCAACTGACCTCGAACCCGCTCCGGTCGCCGCGAACACCAACCGACACGCACCCGCGGCGGAAGACGAAGATGAAGAAGAGCGGCGACGCTGAACCGTTTGAGTCAATGTAACATGACAGCACCCCTCCGCATCCAACTGTCAATAAAAGATTAAATAGGGTGAGAAAAAACGGCTGATAGATGCTCGCTGGGGCCGCAGTTGCGCTCGGTAGACGGCTTACCGATAGCGTTGCGGCCGCCGCCTTCCCACTGGTCATCGACTTCGGTATCAAAGATGTCCTCAAGTGGTTCAACAGACGGATACTGAATGCGGTCTTCACACTGGTCGAACTCCTCTTTTCGAGCGTCGTCTCCGAAATGCTCAAACTGCATCCGAACGAGTTGACCAAACTCTCCGAGATATACGACCTCTCGACGGTGCTTTTTTTCACGCTTCTCACCCTCTATGGGCTTTCGTACCTCGGTGTCTTCCAACTGTTCCCACAAAACCAACAGACTGACCCGTACCGGTTCATATCTCGGGCCTTCGCGGCGCTCATGGCTCTGTTGGTCGTGAACCCGCCGGGAGAGTCGTCGTTGTTCTCGAAGGGGGTATTCGCGTGGGCGTTCACGATATCGAACGAGAGCATCGACCTGTTCTTGAAAGGGGTTGACCTCACTGTCTCCCTTTCGGACAACCCCGCCGGGGGACTCGAAGGGACGGTTCCACCGTCTGTCATGCTCGTTCTCGGCATCGTCATCCTGTTGGTCGTCGTCGTCTCGCAGATACTTCTGCTCGTGATGCTCGTCGCCCGGCAGATTCTCGTCTACTTCACCTACGCGTTGTTCCCACTTCTCATCGTGTTCTGGGTTGCCGACGCTGGTCCACTCAAGCACGCGAAGAATCTCTCGGAGAAGTTGTTCAAGGCGACGGGGATGCTCATCCCGGGTGGCGTCCTCATCGCCGGTATCTTCGCGGTCGGCATGAAGTTCACGTCGGGGACGCTCAGCACGTTCAGCGGAGCGGTAACCGCGGCGGGCGTCGATGCGTCGTTCGCATCCAGTCCGGTCCACGAGGTTATCTCGCTTTTGATGCCGCTTCTTACGGTTGCCTCGGTGGCGTTGTTGACGAATATGCAACTGTTGCAGTGGTTGTCCGGGGCTGGACTCGGGAATCTCCCGACTCCCAGTCCGGGGCAGGCACTGAGCGGTTCGAAGAATGCGGTTTCGAACTTGCGGAGCGGTTCGATTTCGGGTGGGATGGGCAGTGGTGGCACCAATCCTGGCGGCGTCGTCGCCCAGGCCAGGGAGACTGGACAGCAAGCGGCCCAGCGCATACCGTCCGACCCTTCGGGTCCGATGATGACTGCTGCCGCTGGCGGCGGGAACGACCTCGATAACGTGAGCGTGGCCGACGGTTCCGACGACGTGGACTTCGATGACTTCGGGGGCTTCGACCACCCTGGCTTCGACGACATAGAGACCGATCCGGACAAACCGGGGTACTCCGCTCACGACATGGAGACGGGCGAGACCAGCACCACCGACGAGTACACTATGGTGGACGCTCGGCGCGATGCCGCTGCCGAAACCGATGGCTTCACATCTGATGGGTTCCGTTTCTATGCTGACGACCCGACCGATGCACAGCGTGACTTGCGAGACAAGCGTGCTCGGCAGCACTACATGGAGAAGAGTGAGGACTTCAGCGAACTCAGCATCACGGACTTCACGGAAGAGGAGTTCATGAACCTCACGGATGACCAGCAGAAGCGGCTCGAATTCCGTGACCATCAGCCCGATAGTCCGGCAAGCAAGATGCTCAAAGAGATGGTTAGTCCGGCGGCGGGGATGGCAGTTGGTGCTGTTCTCGGGGCTTCAGGCCTTGCCACAGCCAGCATCGGTGGTTCAGCTCTGGCTGGTGCGGTGACAATTGCTGGGAAAGGTGTCGTTGCGAGTACCGCGAAAGAGACGCTCAACAATGGTGCTCGTAGTGGACTCAATCACGTCGGGGCCGTCTTTGGAGATGGGCTTAAATCAGTTGGTGAAGGAGTAACAGACCGCCTTGGCATTAGAAACAGTAGTAGCGACAGTACCGATAGCTCGAGTAATGCATCAAAAGACCACGAGAAATACGAATGAACATGGAAGCTAACCTCCTCGGCTACGACGACGAAGACTGTGGATTCGAAGTCTTCGATGAGAATAATAATCGACATGTTATCTCTGTCGAATGGGATGGTTCAATTGGACAACACGCGACTAAGGATTACCCTCTGAAACGCGAGGACCGGACGCAGGAAGAACAACGTATCATGAGCCAAGTGGAGGTCCGGGCGAGGTATGCGGCCCAACAAGAGTTTCCAGATGCGGATATTCTACTTCCGATGTGGGATATAGAACATTTGGAGGCTGGGCTTGAAGCGCTCGTGAACTACCCACTGGATGAGTTTCATCGGGAATTCCGGGATTTCTACGAGGCACTTCGAGACCCCGGTCAGTTCATCACTGACTCGGACTTCGACCCGGAGATGGTCAAAGCGTTTAAGATATATCGCTTCCGGGATGGCGAAATTCTGGATATCTCGCCCGTTCTCGTTCGTCATCTTACGGGAGGGAACACGGCGGACGATTACGGCCCGAAACCAGACTACCCGGAAGACGAACTCATCAGTTGCTGTCTTCCGAATATGGAGTTCGTAGACTACTTCGACTACGAAACACAGATGCAAGACTTGGTTGTGGGTCACGTTGTCGCCCAGATTCGGGATTTATATCTTCATATGGGTGAGATGCCACCGGAAGAGTACCAAGTTGAGGGGATTGGGAAGCTCGACATCAACGGCGACGGGATTGGCGATAACTAATTCGGTCAATACTACATCGAAACGAGTGAGGACTTCACGGAAGAGGAGTTCATGAACCTCACGGATGACCAGCAGAAGCGGCTCGAATTCCGGGAGAGCCAGAGCCAACAGCCCGACCATCCAGCAGTCAAGATAGACGATTCCTGAGATAGTATGTTGGAAAAATTTCAATACTGTGTGTCATAATAGTGTCTGGTAGTTGATTGTTGTTCCTATGTTGTCTGAGATAGTAATTTATACCCTAATTTGTGAATTTTATTGGTGCGTCTCCATGAAGTTGTGTTGAAATATGTGTTCTAGTCCGATTAAACGGAGATACGAGCAGAGCTATTGTCGGTTCTAACACACTGGATTATCCACAATAATTTTCGAATTATTGGTTTCTATCTCAGCGAAAAAACGGCTCTCCAGCCCGAACTGCTTTGCAATAAATGGACATTACTATCGTTCAAAAGGTCAAACTTGGCGGATACTCTGTAAACGACACACACCGAGAGATAGCCGTCGAATCACGTCACGTAAACGCGCCCTTCGACTTCGTACAGATAGCCTTTGTTGAGGAGTTCGTCGATAGCGTCGGCGTCTTGCTCGGCGGCTTGTAACTGCTGACGTGCGTCTGCCACGGGCATTCCCGAGTCGTGTTCGCGGATGAGCGGCTGTAGATGCTCGAAGGCTCGTTTTGCTTGCGGAGATAGTGGCGTGTGTCCACCCTGTTCCGGAGTCATCGAATCTTCTACCGTCCCGCACGGCACCCCGGGTAAAGAATGTGGGTGTCGAAACAACTCGTACGCGCCGTGCCACCGCCGAACCATCCTGTTTTTTAGCTCTATTTATCCCCTGTCGATACGCGTGCCGCTGTTCCTGTCGGTAGCGTTCCTATCCTTCGTTCTCTACGTATCCTTCACGTCCGGTTTGGTCTCTCGTACGAACGACTTCACCGCCGTCGCTAGGCGCTCCGGGGCCGATTCGGTTGCGATGTGTCCTACTCCATCGAGTTCGACGAAGCGACTCTCGGGTAGGCGTTCGTGTACCTCGCTCGCCGCGTCTCGGAGTCGGTTCGAACTTCGTTCCCCGGAGACCACGAGCGTCGGCACGTCTACGTTAGGCTCGCTGTCGAGTTCGTACGCTTCGACTTGGTAGTTTTCCCGGATGACGGTCTCTGTGAGGTGCGTGTTCGCCTCTTCGGGCCACCAAGGCAACGTTTCGACGGTCGGAACTCCTCCTGCATCTTCGATAAACAGCCGCAGTGCGTCTTGTCGCTCTCCAGCGTCCAGCCGGGCTTGCATTCGGTCGGCTAAGTCGTCGCCTCTGTGCTCACCGACCAATAGCGCGGGCTCGTACAACACGAGTCGGTCGAGCGAGAGCGTCGGTGCCGCCGCGAGCGCGACGAGTCCGCCGAAGGAGTGACCGAATATCGTCGGCGTCCCATCGACGGCTTCGACGAGAGCGCGCACGTCTGCGACTTCCCGGTCGAGACTGTAGCCGTCGCCGCCGTTATCGCCGCTGTCTCCGCGTCCCCGTCGGTCCGGGATGTACAGACTGAACTCCTCGGCAAGATGGGGTCGGATTGTGTCCCAACTTCGCCGCGTCGCGGACGCTCCGTGAAGGAGTAGCATCGGTGGTCCGTCTCCAGTTCGTTCGTACGCAATCTCGGTTCCATCAGCCGATGTGACTGTTTTCGGGTCCATCGTTGGACCTACAAGTTCGAGTTCGTCTCGGCTAACCCTGTCTCTCAGCTGTTCGGCCGTTTATATACGGGGTCTCCGCTCGCGGCTCATTCGGGCAACGGTGGCCACGTCAAGCCGACATTCGTCTCGATAAGATGCGTCTGTGCGCGGCGAATGCGCTCGGAGAGCGAAGAGGCGGTAATCCCGAGTTCGTTTGCAACCTCGTCGAGCGATGTCTGTCGCGGAATCTCGAAGTAACCCATCTCGTAGGCGGTTCGAAGCGCTTCGTGTTGGCAATCGGTAAGTCCCGCTCCTGGCGTTTCGGCCTCGTCGTCTCGGGTGAGTCGTCGGAGTGTGAACGCGCCGTTTCGGTGCCAGAACGCCCGAAACTCCTCGACGGTTTCCCTGTCGGCGAACCACCCGCTTTGAATCCAGCCGGTTTGCGTGACGCAGATACGGTCGATGAGCGACTCCGTCGCGGCGAGCGCCCGCAAGTTCGAGAGGTCGTCGATACACTCACCGAGTTGTTCGTCCATGCTGACCGCCGGTTCGATTTGGTAGCGTCGGGTCTCTCTTGTTCGCCCGACGAGTGTGTACTCGCCGACGAACGGCGCCGACTCGAAGGCGTTCTCGACCGATTCGACTGTGCCGCCGGTCACGTGGACGATGAACAACGTGTATCCGCCGTGATTCGGTTGCATCCTGACTTCGAGCGTCGCGTCGGGCACTGCCGCCGCGACTGCGACGAGCGGCAACGACTCGCACGTAATCTCGTATTCGGCGACGAAACCCATAGACTCCGGTCGCCCTCCCGCATTGATGACTGTGGTGATTCGTGAGCGTCCCGTTCGCACCGCTCCAACTTACCCCTGTGACTTCACGATGTCGGCCGGTGTGAAAAGTGAGATGTCGTCGCGCTCTGCGGCGGTCGCTTGCAACCCCTCGGAGAACCCGGACCGGCAGAAACAACAGTAATGGTACGACGGGTCACCACCGCCCGGAGGCGTCCACGCGACCTGCGACGCGCTTCGTTCGAGGTCGGCGAGGTCTCCTTCGTGCATCTGCCGGGTCGTGTATTTACACTCTCCGGCGACGAGCGTTCCGTCACCTGCGAGCCCGACGACGTCGAGTTCGTGTTGTTTGTGCCACCAGTAGCCGACGCCGCGGTACGTCTTTGGAACCAGTCGCGGGAGCGCGCGCTGACAGACGATTTCGAACATCGCACCCATATACTCCGAAAAGGACGGTGCGACCAGTTCGTCGTAGGCGTCGTCGCCGAGCTGTGTGAGCGGCCCCTCTTGACCGTAGACGTAGCGGAACCAAAACCGAAAGAGCGGCTCGTTCAGTCGATACCGGCTCTTTCGCGTCGCGTTGGGATTTTCGGTTATCGGGATGTCTCGCGTAATCAGGCGGAGTCGCCGAAGCTTTGCGAGGTACGTCCCGAGCGAGTTCGAACCGACGCCGGCGAAATCCGCTATTTCGCCCGTTTCGCGTTTCCCGGTGGCAATCGCCCGCAAAATCGTGTAGTACGTCTGTGGCTCTCGGATGCCGAACTCCGTGCGCAACAGGAACTCTGGTTCGTTGTGGAGGACGCCGTGTTCGGACAGAATCTGCGACTGGATGTTTTCGGCCAACGACGCGTCGGGGTCGAGCGCGCGCAAGTAGTACGGCGTTCCGCCGAAGACGCCCCACGTCTCGACAATCGTCTCCGGGTCGGCATCGGGATAGAACTCCTGTGCGTCGGTGAGGTGTAGCGGTGGCAGGTCGATTGTCCCGGTTCGTCGTCCGTACAGCGGACTTCCGCCGCTCAACACTTTCTCTTCCATGACGCTGATCGACGACCCGACGAGCACCAACGTCACTCCCGTCGATTCGAGGTGGAGGTCCCAGACGCGCTGGAGTTTCGAAGGGAGTGCGTCGTCCGATTCGATGAGGTATGGAAACTCGTCGAGTACAACGATTGCGTCCTGCCGCCCGAGTGCTCGCAAAAGTGCCTCCCAGTCCCGCTTGATATCTTCGACGACGGGAAACGTCTCGCGCGCCGTTTCGACGAAACTCGACAGTTGCACGTCCGATGTTTCCTCGGTTGCCTGCCAGTAGACCGCATCGTCGCGCTCTCGAATCGCTTCGCGGACGAGCGCGCTCTTACCGAGTCGCCGTCGCCCGTACACGACGAGGAACTCCGCTGTATCGCGGTCGAACCGCGACCGCAACAACGCGAGTTCGTCGCTTCGGTTGACGAAACGCGGATGGCTCATAGCTGGCCTTCGCGGGGACGGAAGATAATCCTTCGGAATAGCTAAATCGTGATTTTACTAACCACGATTTAGAAGACTACAACACGACTCGAATGGTGAGAAAGACAACATTTTGTGGGACGGTCGAATCAGTACGGACGAGATGTCAGAACAGCCCTCCACTATCGTCGAGTTGGCAGATACCGTCTCCGAGTTGATGTACGAAATAGTCGGGTGGATTCTGTTATTTATCGGTTTGATCGGCCTCCTTCGCTCGTTCACGATGCTCTTTGACGCCACTGGGGTCCCTGACCTGGTTGGGGCGTTCACCGTGCTCGCTCTCACGTTCGTCTGTCTCTCTGCGGGTGTCTTCGTGAATCCACGACTCCGTCGCTGGTTGAATCGTCGCCACAGTGTGTCCACGTTCGGACGGGCACAAACGGTCGATAGCCGCGTCTTCGGTGCTGAAGAGCGGAGAACGGAGACGTGTGTTCGGTGCGAGTCGCGCGTCTCAACAGGCTTGCTTCGTCGGTTCAGAGAGGAGTACGCCGTTGCGGGGATTCCCATTTGGACCCTCTCCGAGAACCAGAATTGTTACTGTCGGTCCTGTGGTCTCGAAGAAATTTCACCGTCTCCGTCCGGCGATGCAGAGCCATCGATTGAGGAGTTTGTCACCGAAGCCGAGTGACCAGTCTGTAGTCTCTGACTCGACTTGACCGACTCGGCTCCCCTACCCGACTCGACTTCTCTCATCTTACCTCGTTTTGCTTTGTCTCGCGTTCCCGGCTTTTGCTCTTCTCGCTTTGTCGTGTTTCACCGCGTCTCGTTTTTCTCGTTTCGCCCCTCGCTCGTCTCGCTTCGTCTTTCCGTACTGCGAATATTGGTCCTGGTAGTCTTGTGTTATCGAAAAAATTACAATAGCACGAGATGGTACTATCTTGCACGAACAATTCTATACTCCTGGTTCACGGCTCTTCGTAACGCAACCGTTGAGAATTCGTCGTAACTCTGTTTCCAGCCACTTTCGGTCTCTCTGTCGAATTTGTCGTCACTAGTTGTGGTTCTCTACTCGAAAGCCGGCCTGCAATTATTATCCACAACTGAGAATTTGACCGTCCATCATTTCAATGAAAAGGCATAAGTCGAGGTGGGGAAATAGTGGTGGCTATGAACAACCCGCCGTGGAGTGCCGAATTTGCTTCGCTCAAATCTGACTGCGCCAACGATATTGTTGATCTCTTCGACGACTATCCCGAACCAGTCGTTTACGAAGCGATGAGCGAACTCCTCCGCCGGGAGATGCGAGACCAATTTGCGGGTGCGTTTGCGGAGTCTCACGAGTAACCCGGATTCGACTCGGATTTTCTTTTTGGACTTTCGTTTTCGGTTCGAACGGCGGCTTCTAAGTCATGCTGTAAGCTATTGCCTTAGTCGTTACTTCGCCAGTCTGCTGTTTGGTGTCTCAGTTCCGAAGTAGCTACTCTTGACTCGTCGAATACAGCTGGTATACCGAGACTACATTTGCTTCGTCTTCCCGATATTTGCTGATAGTTATTATCTAGCATGCAGTGGTCTTGATATGCACTCCGACACACCTGCCCCGGACGACGTCGACATGGACCCGGACGAATTTCGGATGCTCGGGTATCGTGCGGTCGATACCATTGCGGCGTACTTCGAAGCGCTCGACGAACTGGACGTCTTTCCCGGGCAGTCGCCGACCGACGTCGAACAGTTATTCGATGAGACGCTCCCGGAGACCGGGCAGGCTCCGGACGCGATTTTGGACGAGTGGTCCGACAAGGTGCTTCCGACGGCAACGCACAACACGTCACCCCGATATTTCGGATTCGTCATGGGGTCGGGGACGATGATGGGCGTTCTTGCCGACGCCCTCGCGGCGTCAGTCAACATGAATACCGGTGGATGGAAACCCGCTCCATCCGGAACCGAAGTCGAGCGTCGAACGATTCGATGGCTCGCCGAACTGATTGGCTACGACCCAGACTGCGGCGGGTTATTCACAAGTGGTGGCACGATGGCAAACGTCACTGGCATTCTCACGGGCCTTCGGGAGACGGCCGAGTACGATACGAAGACGCGAGGGATACAGACCGACGACCGGGCCGGCCGGTTTACGCTCTATGTGGCCGACCACGAGGGCCATTCTTCGATTTATCGGGTCGCGGAACTTCTCGGACTGGGGAGCGACGCGGTTCACCTCGTGCCGAGTCACGACGATTTCACTATGGATGTCGAAGCCCTCGAACGACTCGTCGAAGCGGACCGAGACAGCGGTGCTATCCCCTTTTGTGTGGTCGCACAAGTCGGGTCGATAAACGTAGGTGCAATCGACCCGCTGGAAGATATCGCCCGCGTCTGCGAGGAGCAGAACCTCTGGTTTCACGCCGACGGCGCTTGTGGTGCTGTCGGCGCGGTACTCCCCGAGAAACGCCCGCAGTACCGCGGCATCGAGCGTGCGGACTCGGTTACACTCGACCCGCACAAGTGGCTCTACGTCCCCTACGAGTGTGGGTGTCTCCTCGTCCGTGACCAGTCGTTATTGGCACACGTGTTTGCCATGGACGCCGCCTATCTCGAAGGGAAACTGCCGACAAAATACGAGGGCCTGGATTACTACGAACTCGGGCCACAGATGTCTCGCGGCTTTCGCGCGCTAAAAGTGTGGATGAGTCTCAAACACTACGGTGTGTCGGGCTATCGGGCGCTCCTCAGGCGAAACGTCGCGTGCGCCGAACACCTCGACGCTCTCGTCAGGTCGGCGGCCGACTTCGAGGCGCTTCACGAACCGAACCTGTACATCTACTCCTTCCGCTACGCACCGAACGACCTCCAGCAGGCGCTTCGGTCGGACCCTGAAAAACGGGATGCCATCGACGACTATCTCGACACGCTCAATCAGCGCATCGCCGACGAGATTCGAGAGCGCGGTCTCGCGTTTGTGATGACGACTGCAATTTACGACCGGACTGTTCTACGACTCTCTATCTGTAGCCACCGTACAACCCGCGACGACATCGACGATGTGTTCGAAACCTTCCGCGAACTCGGTGAACGAGAAGACCGCGCCCGCCGGGATACGCTCGATGTGGCGTCAGCCGAACTCACCGACCGGTTCGAGACATCCGACTGAGCCGGTTGCGCCGCTCGCCGCGACTCACCCGCCTCTCGGTTGCGATGCCGACTCGGTTTCGCCGTCGGCTAGAACGGGAGGCGTTCTTTTGCTTCGATACGGACCTCGGTTTGGTATTCGAACGTCTTCCAATCGTCGTCTATCGCGTAGCTCGGTTGACGATTGGGGAAGCTCGGGTCAACGTAGTACGTGCCTTCGCTCCAGATTTCTTCTCCGTGTAGCCGATACGTTTCGCGGACGCGCTCTCCCGATTCGAGCGTCTGCATTATTTGGTCTCCATCGATCGTCATCCCACTCGGATTGACTTCGACGCGGTCGCTCGTCTCGTACGACTGCGAGGAGAGCCTCGTGGAACCGCTGTATTCGTCCGAGTCCGGTGTCTGGACGAGACCAACCACGCCGAACGGCCACACGCCGTAGTTTTTGATTTTGATGGGGTCGTCACCGGTGTTTTCGAGCGTAAAGACCAACTCTGCGGGGTGTTCGATAGTCACGTCAGACTCTTCCGTGACGACCGAGAAGTCGAGCGAGTCGATGGACGTGCTCGCAGTCGTCTCGGTTATCCGATATTCCGTGTCTGCGATACAACCGCTGAGTCCGGCTATCGAAAGCGTGCTCGCGGCTAAAAACGTCCGTCGATTCATCGGGACTCACCTCCCGCTTCGATGGGCGCGTCGGTCAGTTCGACAAACACGTCTTCCATCACCGCATCGTCGTCGGCACCCGCCGCGTCCCGGAGTTCGTCAACGGTCCCTTCTGCGACCAATCGGCCGCGATGCAAGACGCCGATACGGTCACAGACGAGTTCGACTTGGCCGAGCACGTGGCTCGAAAAGAACACCGTCGCACCCCTGTTGTTCTCCTCGTGAACGATTTCTCGAACTCGACGAACGCCGTGTGGGTCGAGACCGTTGAATGGTTCGTCGAGGACGAGCAGGTCCGGTTCGCCGACGAGCGCCATTGCGAGTGCCAGTCGTTGTTCCATGCCTTTCGAAAACTCCCCGGCGTTGTCGTCGACTGCGTTCGCTAACCCGACGCGTTCGAGGAGCGCTTCGGGGTCGTCGTCCACCTGCTTGGTCTCGGCGACGAACGAGACGTGCTGTCGCGCGGACCGACCGTCGTAGAGTCCGAATCGGTCCGGCAAGACACCGGTTCGGTTGTGAATCTCGACCGGCGCTCGTTGCGGGTCTTTTCCGAAGACGCGTATCGTTCCCCCTGTCGGCCGCAGGTAGTCGAGGAGGAGACCAATCGTCGTCGACTTTCCGGCCCCGTTTGGGCCGAGGAACCCGTACACGTCGCCGGATTCGATAGCGAGATCGAGCGAATCGACCGCGCGAACGTCGCCGTACTGCTTGGTCAACCTCTTCGTTTCGATTACAGGTACGTCTTCGCTCATAGCACATCACCGTTGTTGAAGACGCGACGGGACAGAGCCATCGGGACAGCTATCCAAGTGAGCAGGATAACGATACTCAGCGCGGGATGGAGGTACCACGGTGCGGTGCCGCTTTCGAACGCCGCCTCCACGACGAAGGCGTTTATGAACTGACCGGGAGCGAGTTTCGTGTAGACGGTGTGGAACTGCTCGGCCGAGTTGCCGACGCCGAGCAACCAGTTCGTCAGGACGTTGTACGCGCCGTCTGGCGTGAGCCTGAGGGCGAAAAAAAGCGGCCCGCTCGCCGGCGCGTCGTACGGATCGACCGGCACACCGGTAATCGCCGTGTACACTTTCGAGACGACGGTGCTCCAAAAGAGCGTCACGAATATGTATCCAAGCACGCTCGCCGCGGCCGACACCGTGCTATCGACGGCCGTCGAGAGCAACACGCCGAGTGAGACCAGCGCGGCGAGCAACAACGCCGTTGCGAGCACGACGCCGACGAACGGGAGTACAGCGAACGTGCCGTGTTCGACGACACCGATAATGCTGATGAGGAGCACTGCGACACCCACGATTGCGCCGATCCCGGCGAACCGGCCGACGCTCTTCCCGAGAAGGATTTGGGTCCGCTTCAGCGGGAGGGCGATGAGGAATTTGATGCTCCCAGTCGTTCGTTCACCGATGAGCGACTGGTAGGTGAGGAGGAGCGCACCGATTGGGAGCAGTAGATTAACGCCCAGTTGGATGTACCCGATGGTGATATTCTGTCCGATTGCGTTCCACCCCGTGTACGTGGGCCGAAAACCCCACAGTACGATGAGCGCGGTGAGTATCCACGCGCCTTTCGAGGTGAGTACCGTTCGACACTCTCTGCGAGCGAGAGGGGACCACTGCATGTCCAAATTGACAAACAGATGTGGTAAAAACGTACCCCCATCTATCCCTTCACCTTCCTCGCCGAGCTACGTTCTTCCCGGTTGACGTATAGACAAGAATTATTTACACTGTGCTGAACAGTTATGCTGATGGTTCCCTCTAGACGTCGATTTCTCGAAGCCTCCGGCGTCGCGCTCACTGGGCTACTTACTCGCCCGACTCTCTCTCGCGGCGCGCAGTCAACGTCGGAAACGGAGTCTGAACCTGACCTCTCTCCGGGGTCTGCGACCGAACCGGTCCCCGAGTGGCCGATGGGCCGATGCGACTCCGCCGGGACTGGTCACCACCCCACAGCGTCGGGACCAAAGCGCGATGTCGAGATTGCGTGGTCTCACGACGCGCCCGATTGGTTCCTCGGGACGACTCCTCCGATTCGACTCGGAAACACCCTCTATGCAGTCGGCAACGGCCTGCTCGGACTCGACACCGACACCGGAGAACGGCAGTTCGGGCATCCCGGCCCGTACCAATCGACTCCTGCTCGCGTTCACAGTTCGGTCTACACGACCGCGACGCTCGCGGCCACGTCGCCGACGGCTATCTTCGGATTGAACGCTGGCGGCGGCTTCGACCTATCGGTTCCGCTTTTCGAGCACTCGTTCGGCTTCGAGCGATGGCGCGGGCCGAAGGCTAGCGGGGTCGGTTTCTTCGGACCCGCGACCCCTCGCGCACCGGTTACCGCCGATGGAACAATCTACGCCGCGCTTCCGGAGCTAGATTCGGTCGCGGCGCTCGACCCGGACGATGGACGGGTGCTATGGCGCGACACCAACAACGAAGACGATTCGATGAGCTCCGCTTTCAGCAGACCCGCGGTGAAAGACGGCTTGGTCTTCGTGACCAACTGGCCGTATCGAGTCACCGCCTATCGCGCCGAGACCGGAGAGCAGTATTGGAAACGCGAACTGGGCGAACGGATACTTACCTCCCCAGTAGCGACCGATGCGGGGCTTGTGATTCAGTCCCGCGAGGCCGTCTGGTTACTCGACCCCGACGACGGGACGGCATTGTGGAAACAGTATCTCGATTCGAACGTGACCGGAAGCGTGCCGGCAGTCGCAAACGAGACGATTTTCGTCGCCGACGAACTCGAATCGATGCACGCGCTCGACCTCGAAACGGGAGAACCCCGCTGGCAGACACCGTTCGACGGGGAGACGACGCCCGTCGTCGCCGATGGAGTCGTGTACGCGGTCAAGTCTACCTACTCTTTGGTCGCAATCGATGCTGAGTCGGGCAACCGACTATTCGAGTACCGGCCCTCACAGATTCCGATTTCGACGCCGGTTGTCGGTGACGGCACCCTCTATGCGGCTAATAGAAATCGCGTTATCGCCCTGGAGGAAGCGCGATGACGAACGAACCCAGCGACGAACCGAGTGGCGATTCCGAGCCGACTGTCGCGGCCGAACCTTCGGACGTATCGAACGTGGCGGAGTGCGCAGACTCGATAGACGCGACCGCCCCGGCAGGCCCGACGGATTCGGTGGGTCCGGTCGAGACACGAGACGCGTGGACGCCCGACCCCACGGCGATTTGGTTTGGTGGCATCCTCAAGGCCACGAAAGACCGCATCGCGCGTGACCCGTCTCTCTTCGTTCCGTTCGTGGTCGCCGGTCTCCTCGTCGCGCTTGCGGACCGGCTTCGGACGTGGGACCCGATTCCGGCGCTGGAGCCAAACTGGCTTCGACAGGGCGGCCTCTCGCTTCGGTACAACGTGTTTCCGCAGGGGACAGCCCGCACCGTACGAGACCTCGACGCACTCGTCAACCTTCGCGTCGAGTATCTCTTCGCCGCCGTCGCGCTCGAACTGCTCGTCGTGGTGGCTGTCGGGACCGCCGGCTGGCTGACGATTACGCGCGCCCTCGACTCCGAGCGTCACTCCGACTCGTTCACGTGGTATCTCGGGATATTTGTCGGCGGTATCGGTATCTCTCAGCTACTCACGTCACTGAACTTCACCGTCGAAACGCTCCTGTTCGGCCTGTTACTATTCGTCGTCCTGTTTCTGTCTTTGGTTCGGTTGTTCCTCTTCCCCGGTTTTTTGGCCGCCGGATACGGCCCCACGACGGCGCTTCGAGAAAGCGTGCGACAGTCTCGGGGCCACGGGTGGACGATTTTCTGGCTCTTTACTATGTTCGCCGTTTCGGCGTGGGGACTGGGGCACGTTGCGGTCGCGGGCGGGTTCCTGACGACGGCCCTCGTGGCTCCGGTTCAAGCCGTTTCGCTCGCCGTCATCGTCCAACGTTGTGAAGCGAGAGACGAATTTCCCGAGAAGAGACCGGCCGAGTAGGTCGCCGCGGTGAGAGACGCGTTCAGATAGTCAGCGATTCACTCGTGAATAACCAACCCATGCTGGATGAACACGTCGAACTCCCGCTGATGCTCTCTTCGAAGTGCATATTGTGTTCCTGTTCGCGTTTGGTGCAGGTCTTGACTCTGGTATAGACGTGTGATTCGTTGTTTTTGAGGTCCTCGACGATGTAGAACGTGACGTTACCCGGCGTCCACGCTTCGACTGTGGTCGTTACCGTCTCGCCGTGCTCGACGGTAATCTGCTGTCTCGGAACGCCCTCGTCGGCCAGCGTCACGTTTCGAAACTCGCCGGGCCAGACTAACCGTGACAGCGTCGCGCGTCTTCGCTCGCCGTCTTCTGTAGTGACCATGAAGTTCGTGACCATCGCCCTCTCCGCGCTTTCGACGGTGTACGCCTTCACTCGGTACGTCGTGTTATCGTCGTTTTCGACCGTCAACTTCGGCGGCGAGTCGATTACCGCGCCAGCGACGATAGAGAGACCGCTGAGGAGGACGAGTGCGGCGAGAACGGTCGCCGTTCGAGAGACCATAGCCGATACCGTGGTCGCCATGAAAATAAAACTGACACTTCATCGTCCCTATCTCGCACCGTAATCGACTGGGTTGGCCTCCTCGGTCTCGGTCTCGGTCGATTCGAACCTTTCGTCCCCGATTTCGACCGGTTTGGACGTTTCGTCCCTGGCTTCGACCGGTTCGGACGTTTCGGTTCCGGATTCAGCTGATTCGACCGCCTCGACGTAGTGACACCGAGACGCTCCGCTCCGGGAGTCGGTAAACGCCGGATGCGACTCCTCGCACCGAGTGTCCGCGTACGAACACCGCGGATGAAACGGACACCCCGACGGTCGGTTTTCCGGATTCGGCGGGTCGCCCGGAAGTGGTTCCGGCGGCGCATCCATCGGGTTATCGCTCGGGATGGCGCGAACTAACGCCTCCGTATAGGGGTGGCTCGGCCGTTCGAACACCGACTGTGCCGGGCCGCGCTCGACGATTTCGCCGGCATACATGACTGCCAGTCGGTCAGCGAGATAGCGGACCACGTCGAGGTCGTGCGAGATGAACAGATAGCCGACGCCGAACTCCCGTCGAAAGTCGTCGAGCAGGTTGAGGAGCGTCGCCTGCGTCGCCATATCGAGACCGGAAACGGGTTCGTCGAGGACGATAACGTCGGGGTCGTGGGCGAGTGCTCGCGCGATAGCGACGCGCTGGAGTTGCCCACCCGAAAGCGCGCCCGGATACCGACCGGCGACCTTCGGGTCGAGGTTGACGCTCCGCAGGAGTGATTCGACCCCGCCGGTCCGAACGTCATTTTCCGACGCGGCCGGTCCGAGAGACTCTTCGATCGACCGCCGAATCGTCCATCGTGAATCGAAGCTCTCGCGGGTATTTTGAAAGACCACCCCGATACGACGGCATTGTGTTCCCGACCGTTCAGTATAGTCTCCAACAGGGGTTCCATCGAGCAAAACCGCTCCGTTGTCCGGCTCTAACTGCCCGGTGACGAGTTTTGCGAGCGTCGATTTGCCACACCCGGACTCGCCCACCAGACCGACGGCTTCGCCTCGGCCGACAGTCAGCGAGACGCCACAAACCGCCCTTGCGGCCGCGTTTTCGTCTCGCCGCAGTACCCGGTTCAGTATCGAACGCTCTGTCGCAAACGCCTTTTCGACGTCTCGGAGTTCGACGACAGGTGCGGTGTCCGCGGCACTGCCATCAGTCCGCTCTCGGTTTGCATCTCGTGTTTCGCCCGAACTCATCGTGTTCCCTCGTCGTTCGGCGCGACTTTCTCGCGGTTCACCTCCGTGTGTGGTTCCGACGGCTGTGTCTCTGCCGCCGACATCGTCGTCTCCGTCTTCCTCTCGATTTTCGCTGAATCATCCGATAACGGTGCTTCTGAGCAGACGACGCGGTGGTTCTCGCCGCATTCTATCGTCGGCACGTCTCCGTTGTGGCACGCCGGCGTTACGTGGTCGCATCGCTCGGCGAACGGGCATCCGTCGTGACCACCGAGCGGGTCGGGCGGGCGGCCTTCGAGGGCGGTGACTCGCTCGTCGGCATCGACGTTCCGCGTCGAACACGCGAGGAGCGCCCGGGTGTAGGGGTGTTCCGGCGTCGTCAGCACGTCTGTGACTGGTCCGGACTCCATCACTTTCCCGCCGTACATGACAATCACTCGGTCGCAGGTCTGTGCGATGACGCCGATATCGTGTGAAATCAGTAGTATGCCGAGTTCTCGCTCGTCGCGGAGCGTTCGGAGTCGATCGAGGATTTCGGCTTGGGTCGTGGTGTCAAGTGCGGTCGTGGGTTCGTCGGCGACCAGCAAATCTGGGTCGCTCGCAAGCGCAATCGCAAGCACGGCACGTTGTCGAATGCCGCCGGAAAACTCGTGTGGATACCCCGAGGACCGATGTTCGGGGTTCGGGATGTCCAATTGGTCCATCAACTCGACGGCGCGTTCGTGCGCATCCGTCCACGCCGAGCGATTCCGGAACAGCGGGACGTTGAGGTAGTCGAGGAGTCGCTGTGACCCGTCCGTGTCGTGTATCCGGACCGCCTCGGCGACCTGCTCGCCGACGGAAAAAACCGGGTTGAGCGTCTCTGCGGGGTCCTGAAAGACCATCGAGACGCTGTCGCCTCGAATTCGCCGAAGCGTTGAATCTGTGGCGTCGGTCAGGTCCACCCCGTCCAGCGCAATCGTTCCGGCGGCGATTCGTCCCGGGTCTTCGACTCTGAGTATCGACCGAGCGGTGACGGACTTCCCGCTTCCGCTTTCGCCGACGATACCGACGATTTCTCCGCGTTCGACGGTAAGGGACACGCCGTCAACCGCGTGGACGGTTCCGCTGTCGGTGCCAAATTGCGTGTGTAAGTCTTCGATACGGAGTAGTGGGTCTGTCATAGCTCTCCGAGTTGTGCCGACTGCGTCGGCGAGAGTGCGTCTCTGAGACTATCGCCGAGGAGGTTGAACCCGAAGACGGTGAGCATTATCAGGACGCCGGGGGCGTTGACGAGCCACCACGCCTCGCGTAGGTGGTTGCGACCCGATGCGAGCATCGTCCCCCACTCGGGCGTCGGCGGTTGCGCGCCCAACCCGAGGAACGAAAGCCCGGCGGTTCCGAGGATGACACCGCCGATATCGAGCGTTGCGAGCACGACGACCGGGGCGATTGCGTTCGGAACCAGGTGACGCGCGACGACGTGCGTCCGCGACCGGCCGAGCAAGCGCGCGGCGGTCACGAACTCGCGTTCTCGAAGCGAGAGCACGCTACTTCGGACCAGTCGCGCGTAGGACGCCCACCCGACGACTGCCAACGCGAGCATGACGTTCACGAGACTCGGGCCGAGAATCCCGGCGATGACGAGCGCGAGGATGATACCGGGGAATGCGAGAAGCGTGTCCACGAGTCGCATCAGTGCCTCATCGACCCACCCGCCGGCGTAGCCAGCGAGGAGTCCGACGAGCGTCCCCACGACGAGTCTGACGGCTGTCACAGCGGCGGCGACGCCGAGCGAGAGCCGCGCCCCGTGGAGCAGTCGCGTGAGCACGTCTCGGCCGAGTTGGTCGGTACCAAGCGGATGCTCTGCAGACGGGGCCTCAAGTCGGTGTTGCAAGTCTTGTTCGGCCGGGTCGTACGGGGATAGTGTCGGCCCGAACGTCGCAATGACGAGCAACGCGAGAACGATTCCAGCGCCGACCTGCGTGAGTCGGTTCGATGGCATCGCATCGCGCCATCGCGGACGCCCGCCGGCGGGTGCCGCCTTGGGGGCTGGTTCTCGGCTCACGCCGTGTCACCCTTGAGGTCGATTCGAGGGTCGAGCCGGCGGTACGTCAAATCGACCGCGAAGTTCGTCACGACGAAGATGACGCCGATGAGGAGCGTCACACCCTGAACGATTGGGTAGTCGCGCGCGAAAATCGCGTCCACCAGCAACGTCCCGAGTCCCGGCCGCTGGAAGACGACCTCGACGACGACGGCACCATTGAGGACGTAGCTCAACTGGAGTCCGATAATCGTCACGACGGGGACGAGCGCGTTTCGGAGCGCGTGTTTGTAGACGACGATTCGTTCGCGTAGTCCCTTCGACTGCGCCGTCTGGATGTACGCGGCATCGAGCGCGTCGAGCATCGCCGTTCGAACCAACCGGGTAATGACGGCGGCCATCCCCGACCCGAGCGTCAGCGCCGGGAGGACGAGATATTCGACGCCGCCCGCGCCGGCGACGGGGAAGATGCCGAGCCAGAGCGAACAGACGATAATGAGCAGGAATCCGAGCCAGAAGTTCGGCATCGAGACGCCGACGAGTGACCCGAACTGCGCCGCGTAGTCGGCTCGGCTCTCGGGGTTGACCGCGCTTACGATGCCGGCGGGGACCGCGATTGCGACCGCGACGAGCATCGATGCGACCGCGAGTTCGATCGTGTTCGGCAACCGCTGGACGATCATCGCACTCACCGACTGGTCGCTGTAGTACGACTGGCCGAGGTCGCCTTGTACCACGCCGCCCATCCAGCGAGCGTATTGGACGACAAACGGGTCGTCGAGTCCGTTCGCCGCCCGAAACTGCTCGACGGCCGCTGGCGTGGGAGTCTGTCCACCCATCTGCTGTGTCAGTATCGTCCGCGCCGGGTCGCCGGGCGTGACGAATATCATCCCGTACGTGAGAAGTGAGACGCCGAGAAGCACGACAGCCATCGCTCCCAGCCGTCTGCAGACGTACCGACTACTCATGGGCGTTCTGCCGACCGGGTCTGTCCGGCAAATGCGGGCGTTTTTGCACCGGTGCGTGCTCGTCTTCGGGCATGTTTTATTTTCGCTCGAGAGTGGACCAACCGAGCATTTTGCCGATTGGGTGGCCGTCGATTCCAGAGACGTTCGACTGTCGGCCGAGCACGTGTTCGTTGTAGTACAGTGGAATGATGGCGCCGGTGTTGACGACGCGCTTCTGTACCTCGCCGTAGTGCTCGCGCTTTTCTGCCATCGTTTCGGCTCGGTACCCGTCTTCGATGAGGCGGTCGACTTCGGGACCGGGGTTGTAGACGCCGGTTCCGTTTCGCTCGTGTAGCTTCCGGTTGTCGCTTCCGTCGGAGTGGAACATCGCCCGAATGAGATAGTCGCAGGCGGCGCTGTTCGACCCGAATCCGACGAGCGTCAGGTGCGCCTCACCGGCGGTGAACGTGTCGTTGAACGACGCCGGGTCAACCTGTCGTATCTTGCTTTCGACGCCGATGTCGGAGAACCAGCCGTTGAGTATCTGTGCAACCGTTCCGTCGTCAGCGTTTTCGCTGTTGACCAGTATCGAGAGCGTTTCGCCGTCGTACCCCGATTGCTCGACGAGGTCGCGCGCTTTGTCTCTGTCGGGCCCGTAGGTTGGCAGGTCGTCGTGGACCGCCCACGGAATCACAGACGAAATCGGGCCTCGAGCCGGTTTTCCGATTCCGTTCAGGGCGCTTTTCACGAGTTGCGCTTGATCGACGGCCCAGTTGAGCGCCTGTCGAAGCAGTTCGTCGTCTGTCGGCGATTTGTAGAGGTTCACCGCGACGAGTCCTGCAGAGGGTGTCAGTTGCGTTTCGATTGCCGTCTCCGAGGCGTCGTCAACTGACGTCGCTCTGCTCTTCGGAATCGTCTGTGCCACGTCGATAGAGCCTTTTTCGAGGGAGAGAAGCCGCGTGTTGGGGTCCTCAATCCATTTGAACGTGAGTTCCGAGGGCCGCTCGGCATCGTCTCGATAGCCCTCGTATGGGGTGAGTGTCACCGATTTCTGGGATTCGACGTTCGTCACCCGAAACGGTCCAGTCCCGACCGGTGTGTCAGTCGCGTCGGGGTGTTGGATGCCGAAGTAGTTGTGCGAAATCGTCCCGGGGAACGCCGGAAACGGCTCAGTCGTCTGGAACCTGACCGTCCCTTCGTCGACGACCGTCACGCCGTCGGGTTCGACGCCAATCCAGCCGGGGACCCACGACCACTGTTCGAAGACACGGGTGAACGAATCGACGACTGCGCTCGCAGTCAGCGGGTCGCCGTTGTGGAAGGTCACACCGTCTCGAAGCGAGAACTCCCACGTGGTCTCGTCGACGGCTTCCCACTCGGTTGCGAGCAATGGCTCGGTTTGCATCTCGTCTGTGACGCCGACGAGCGGTTCGAATACGTGCGTGAAATACGGTGTGATGCCGTTGTACACGTCCCACTTTTCGCGCGTCGGGTCGCGCTCGAGCGCCACGGTGAAAGCGTCGTTCGCGTCCGATTCGGTTTGCGAACTACTGCACCCCGCGACGAGACCCGCAGTTCCCACGGCGAGACCACCGAGGAACTGTCGCCTCGAACACGGCCTACGCATCGAGGCCCTCCACGAAATACACAATCATACCTCGCACACTTGATGCCGCTTAGAAAACAATTATGGTTTGGTTATTGAAAGTGTGTTTGTTAATGCGGTTTCGGCGGGCAACCGTAAGATATCGTTGGGAGTATATCTCTCACGACGGTGTTATCGAGCGTTCTGAAGCACTGCGGTCAATCGCAGTCGCGTTCACAACTGCCAATGTTCGTCGGTAGAACCGCGGTCGCCGGGTTAGTTTATCGACATCGTGGCTGTGGACTCGAATATCGCGGGTGCATCCAAAATCAGTGTTTCAGTCTACGGCGCACGTTCGCCGTTCGGTACACCGAGCGCATGGAGCGCGAGCGGAGCACCACCCTCCGTGTTTACTGCCGGTTGAGTCATGTCTAACGCATGGCTACGTGGACGGCTCGGTGTGAACTGCATCGTCTCTACTCGAATACACGCCCGTTATTCGGCGCGAGGCGAATCCTCGACGGCGGAAATGACCTAGTCGTCTTCGCCGATGAATCCAATGACGACTCCTAGCACGCCGACGGCGAGTCCAAGATTGACGAACAGTTGAAAACTATTTCCACTTTCCTGTACCCAATAAAACCCGCCGAACAGGACGAGTAACAGCGAGAACAACTCGACGAGAATCGCCTTTTGCACGTTCATTACAGCGTCTCGATAGATAGCTGAGCCACTTAGCAGTCTCGATAGATGATATGATAACAAATATATCTTTCCTACAATTCCCTTGGGGTATGGGTTCCCCACTTTCCAATCCGCTTGTTCACTACGGTATCGGTCTGGTGAGTACTGCAGTTATCCTCCTTATCGCCTTCACGGTCGTCGAGGATAGCACCGTTCGATGGCTCATGGTCGGGATTGCGGTCCTCGAACTCGTCGTCACACCGCAGATTCTGAAGCGAGTCGGACACGCGGCATAACTCGGTCCTGAGGCGGAAACGAACTATTAGCTGGCATCTGTCGTCGCGGTGGCTGTGCGTTTTGTTCGTCGTTGATGGTCCCGCAACTGACTCCGGAAAAATTCCACACTCTGGGAATAACCGTCATGACTCGACACAGTCTCGAAGACTCAACACACGTCGTCCGAGCACGCTCCTCAACCGATATCGGTGACATCCTCGAAAGCTCTTGGCGAGTTCTCTCTCCACGCGGGACGACGGTTGAAATCACCGTGCAACACGACGGTCCAACTCTCGATGAAAGCGCGCTCGAACCTTTCTCTGTAGTGTGCACCATCGCTAGAGACGACCCTCACCGAGATAGCATCACGCTGTCTGCGCCACTACCGGATGTCGTGGCTGTTTTCGATCATATATTCGACTCGTCTCCTTCCGGTTCGCTTCCATTTACGAGTCTCACAGTCTTGCGTGATGACGAGTGGCTATCTCATTTCACCACCCGGACTACCGATATGGTCGCTTGGCTCAACCTCCCAGACCGTCGTAACGTCCTCGCTGAGTTACATCGGGAGTTGGCGAACACTAGTGCCATCGTCTGCGAGGAAGAGACCATCGCGTTGTGGCGGGACGGCGAGTATTGGTACGAAATTAGGGGTTGCAACCTCTTCCGATACGACTCTCCTCGTGACCTGTCTGCGTTATCCAAGCGACAGCGAGACACCACAGTAACTCACGTTTCGTACGACCTCATATCCCTAGACGAAATAGCCGTTGAGACGGCGTCTCGAACGCTGTTTCTCTCGTGGGGAACGTACAGTCCACCACGTAAGTTCGACCAAATCTTCACGAAAGTACTCGAATGGCTCTTACCAGACCCTCCCACAGAAATTGTATTCACGGACGAAGCGATGTTCGATGTCGCCGTCGAATATCTGCACACGATTGTACCCGGCTCGTCCGAGGAGTCCACAGCCCCGACTTAGTGTTCTCCCAACTGTGAGATGCCGTCGGGTCGGTGTCCAACGAAGTGAACGAGGTACCGGACCGCAATCCCGAGAATCCACCCGCAGAGTGCGATGGGCGTTCCGACCCCCAGTCCGATGAGCGTCGCCACGCCGACGGCGTTGGGCACCGAAACCACCGTCGGTCCCCAGTAGTACGTGACTTCGGTTCCGTACCGCGTGACCGCCGCGCCGAAAATCGGCGCACTGACGAGTATCGTCGTCGGAACGATGCCATTGTTGATTGCCGAACTCACTGCACCGAGTGCGAGGAGGAAGCCGACGCCGAGGAACACCAGTGCCGTCGGGTTCGTCCCGTCCCACGTCCCGAGGGCCCACTCTTCTAGCGCGTAGTAGCCGAACGTCGAACCAACCCACCACGCCGCCGCGAGCGCGAGTATCGGCGCGACCAGCAGTGCAACCAACGACACGTCTAGTCGGCGACCGAACAGGATACGTCTCACCGGTCCGGTAACGATATCTTTGATTGGCCCGGAGAATAACTCTCTCGTTCGGTTTAGACCCACTACGGTTACGTCGCGGGTACCCTGCCACAGTCGCTTCAGGAGAGTCCCCGACAAAACGACGAGTCGTTTTCCCATTCGGTTGACGAACGCAAGTGCTGCGACGAGGTACGCCAGTCCGGTTCCAACCGCAGACCGGACTGTAGAGGTGCTTACTTCCATGTGAGTCCATACACGTGTCTGGCCTAATACAATTACGCTCGCCGAACTGCCGTAACTGTAGTTGCGGCCTCAGTGAGTGAGTGTCACCGGGACAGCCGCGCGAGGTTACCCTTGGGGGTGACTGTTGGTTGCGATGTGCAGTGAGTAAGCGATGAGCGAGAGTCCGGCGAGTTGGAGGAGGCGGACGACCAATCGGAACACCCACTGATACGTGATTGTCAGATAGAAAAACGACAGTAACCCTTGCCCGACGACGGCGACGAGATACGTCACGCCGAAGAGAATGACCATTCCGGCGGAGAGATATCGCATCGCCGGTTCGTCGTTTCGGCGCAGGCCACGGTACGCTTGGTAGCCGATGTAGACGCCGATAATCGCCGACGATGCCGCGGCGACGCCGGTGAGCAGACTGGCGGCCGATTTAATTTCGAGCATAGGACACCCCGCTCCGAAACGCGGTACGTGTGTTCGGGTTCGGACTGCCTCCAGTACCATCGGAACCGTCTCTTCTCTCGATACTACCGCCGAGTGCACCACTACTCTTCATCGTTGTGTGCCTCCTGAGTCGGGTAACGCTATGCAAAACAACGGGTACGAAACCTCACCCGAAAGAATTACTTTCAACAGCGTCGCGGGACGCGTCTCCCAATCGCTGTCGGGAGTGTCTTCGTCTACCTCAAGCGGTGGCTTCACTCTCACCGCCGGCGGATTACGAAGGTCAACCGTTGCGGTGTCACCGGGTTCAACGGTTTTGCTATCGGTAAAGAGTGGTCCCTCAACCCGCTTGGTGTGTCCCACACCCGGTGCGTCTCGTGCCACGTCGAATGCGAGAGAGATGCGTTCTGCTGGGACCGACTCGCCCACCTCGTGACGGACGACCGCGCTCTCGGAGTCGGTCTCGTAGGTGACGCCCCACGTGACCTGTGGCGGATACGAGGGTTTGACGTTCGAGGGATGGACGCCTGCTTTCGGCGGGATTCGCCCCTCGAACGTCGCCATTCGCCCGTCGAACCTGAGGTCCGAGTTCTCGACTTCACGCGTGAGTACCGTTCCGCCGATGCCACGTTCTTTGAGTCGCTCTTTGGGAACGGTCGTTCCGTCGGGAAACAGGAACGACCGAACGTGGTATGCAGTCTGTTCGTCGAATCGGAAGGCCTCACAACTCATCCAGTATCGAGCACCCTCCAGCGGAGGGGTTAGCTCGACCATCCGACTTTCTCCGATTTTCTCGCTGAGGCGTTTGAAATCGTCGTTCGATTCGTGATACCGAGGTACGTCTCCCGCTTCGGCATCGACGACTAACTCGATATTCGCTCTCTCGTGGTGGTTCTCGTTCGACCAGACGATTGCGTCGTCGCTAACGGCCGCGCGGCGACGTACGTCGGAACGAGAAAACACGTCGTAACCCGTGTACGTATCTGCCTTCTGATAGCCGCCCTCGGCGAGTGTGTCGACGACTGTTTGGCGGTCGAAATCCGCTTCGATGACCGTCCCGAAGGGAGTTTCAAGAATCGTCCCGTACGAGTCGTAGTCGATACCGAAATAGTCGGTCTCTCTGAGTAGTCGCTTTCGAGGAACGATAAATCGAATCGGTGCGGGGTACTCCAGTTTTGACGGCCGCCTGAAGAGGAATCCGTAGTGCTCGTCGTCGAGACCGTCGGCAACCGACGGTGCGGGGAGCCAGCGCCGGTACCGAGGGGGGTCGGCTTGAGGTACGTCGAGTCTTCCGAAGTGCTGTTTCGGCCCGACCGGTGGAAGACCGGATAGACAGCCGCTCGTTGCCCCTGTGAGACCGACGACGAGGGCACCGACGCTTCGTCGGAGAACCGACCGACGACCGTATTCACGATTCGACTCATCTGTTTGGGGACACATTGGTTCGGATTCGAGTTGACTCCCCTCACCTATCTGTTCTCACGATGAACTGCAGTCGGGTACACACCGTCGAATGATTTATGTATCTGGTTCTGTCGGAATTCTATGTCGATGACACTTTTATTGAGATTGTGGGGGAATAGAGAGCGTGAGTCTACCAAGTGATGTATCGATGAGAAGACCGTCATTACTCCGAAGCGACAGAAAAATTTTACTTCTCAAAGAATTTGTTTCACCAATGTCTCATGGGAATCCATGAAGAGAAGAGGATTCCTCGCAATGTCCGCAGTAGGTCTCTTTACCGGATGTCCTGTTTCTGAGAAGAGACTTACAGGGTCGGCGTCAGAGTCCGAGCCTACCAACACCGATGGAGCACAAGTGAGCCTAACTGAAATTCATCTGTGGAATACGCTCTCGGAAAGAGTCCAATTTGAAATTAGGGTGTGGGCCGATGGCCGTACTGCGTTTGGAAAATTCTATTCATTGGAACCTGATGAACAAAAACACATTACAGAGATTTCTGCGAGAGCGCAAGGAGAGTCTATTGTAGTGGTCGGTGGTTACGATGGAGGACATACGAGTATGGGGTATAATTCGTCAGGTGCAGACACTCGTGAGACTGCGTTCATTATCAAGTCAGATGGAGACGTCGCTCTCGACGGAACAGGTTGGACAGAGAGATAACCTCATTTTTGTCGAAGACAGGATGCCACTTTCTCTCCTTTTGTCTCGCCAATACACCTCTATATTCAGCACGCCGTTCCCACCATACTTTGAGGATTTCAACAGGGTCATGTATCCCAATTCGGGCGGGTTCAGTAGTGTCCTAATACACCTCGCTGTCGCGCGCGACGCTGGAAATACGAGAACGCGAGATAACCGACGCTGAGGTACGCCCCCGCGACGACACAGAGGGTCACCAGCGACGAGACTGGAAGCGCCGTAATAGACGTCCCGTCTTCCATGACTTGGGTGATGAGAGCACTCCCGAGAGTGAGCGGGAGGTATTTCACCAATGGATTGACCTGCGGAGAGAGAGCGATAAGCGCCAACAGAGCGAACTGCATGATGTTGAAGATACTGCTGACGCGTTTGTACAGGAGCGCGAGTCCGCCCATGAAAAAGCCGATACCGAGCACCGGGAGCACGCTGAGAACTGCGAGCGGGACGACGCTCACGAGATCGACGGAAATCTGCGCTCCGCTGGTCAGAAGCATGAGTACGAGCACTGCAAACCCGAACATGAAACTGATGAACATGTTGACTAGGGATTTGAGGACCACCACTGAACCCAACCCGATGGGTGACATGCTCAGTAGTTCGAGCGTTCCCCACTGCGCCTCGCGGCTCAAATCGGACGCGACAGCCGAGTACGACCCGACCGCGATGGTCCAAATAAAGAAGCCGACGACGATGCCCGTGAGAGAGTCGTTGATGAGGTTGGGTGCGACAGCTCGCCCGCCGAACACCATCATGGCGAAAAACATGTAGATGGTCACGAGTCGCCCGAGGGTGTTCACGTGATACCGCTTCATCACCGTGAGCGACTTCACGAGCGAGGCGCGGGTGAAAAGCGCCGCCGTTCGGATATCACCCATTGGTCGGTCCCTCCATCACCGCTCTCTCGGTGTTGTTCTGCATCACTTGCAGGTATGCCTCTTCGAGGTCCACGTCGGCGTGATTGACTTTCGCCGGCACGACGTCGTGGTCTCGGAACGTGTCCATCAGGTCGAACACCTCTCGTTTGTGGTCCAGCGTGACCGTCAGTTCCGTTTTCGAAGGATAGTCGGCGAATTCCGCGGTATCGAACCGTCGTTCGATGGCCGTTCGCGCCGGTTGTTCGATATCGTCTTCGACCTCGATTTCGTAGGCCTGCGCCTGGAAGAGGTCAGTGAACGACTGCGTTTCTTTGTCGGCGGCGATGCGTCCGTTCGTCATCACGATGACGCGGTCGCAGAGTTCCTGTACCGTATCCATCTCGTGGCTACTGATGATGATGGTTCGCCCGTCTTCTGCGGCGAGCGCGGCGAGATGGGAGCGGAGTGCTCGCGTCGCTTCGACGTCGAGACCGAGCGTTGGCTCGTCTAAAAATAAAACCGGAGTGTCTTGTGCGAGAACGCACGCGAGCGCGGCTTTCTGTTTCATCCCCCGTGACAACTCTCGGACGGGAACGTTCGCTTTGTCAGCGAGGCCGAGTTCTTCGAGAATCCGTCGCCGTCTGTCGGTGTTCGACCGGGGGTTGATGCCGCGATGGCTCATAAAAAACGACATGTTCTCCTCGACGGTCAGCCTCCAGTATGCGTTTCTGGCACCCTCCAGCATCGCACTGACGCGGCTGTAGACCTGCTTCCGTTCCTCACTCACCTCCGAGCCGTCAATCAGCACCTTGCCAGCATCGGGCTCGACGAGTCCTAATAACGACTTTATCGTCGTCGTCTTTCCGGCACCGTTCGGGCCAAGAATGCCGACGATAGAGCCGCGGTCGATACTGAACGAGATATCATCGACGGCGGTCACCGTCTGGTCGCCGGACGAGTACTCTTTTTTGAGTCCCTCGACCGAGATGAGCGGCTCACGCCTCGATTTCGGTGTTCTCTCTGCGACCATGTATGTATTCTGACCGTACCATATTTCAAGAATTATTAAAAAATTTGGATTCACCCGACTCGACTCTTTTCAGAAGCCGGAGTCTCCGACGCTGTGGCTATCTCTTTCCCACGAACCGCCGTAAACCCGTGTCCGCACCCCGTAGGACAGATACGTTGCTAATCCGAATGCGAATAGAACGGCTACGAGGATGGAGATAAGGGTGCCCGTAACCCCAACCTGACGCCCAACGCGACGTATCCGAGGATTAATCCCGCAATTCCGCCCTGTAACGACCCAAGTAACGGACTTCTTCGGTTTCGGTATCACTCTGCACCGGCGCGATAGGCGAGCTGGCGGTCGTCATACACGACCTTTTTGGCAACTAATTAGAACGTATTGGAATCCTGACTTGGAATCTGTTCCGACTCATCTCCACACGACAATCTGTTCTCTTCCGGACGGGTGGAACGAGAATACTTATAGAGAGTGTGATTAAAACATCATTATGCTTCTGCAATTTCCTTCTTCAGTCGGCGATGTTGGATTGTTCGTCTCACTTCTGTTTTGGGCGGCACTCATACTGGCTGTAGTCCTGATACTCAGACGCGTACTCGGGACTGCGTAGCCGATTTACACTCGACTCGGAATCCGTGTCCGTCGTCGTTCTCGGACGTTGGGTTACAATTGGTGATATAGTTGGCTCGGTGGCAGTTACACCCGTATTGATGTCTGCCCTACGTCTCTCGATATCTGTCGGTCCCACTCGCTCCGTTCCCTCACTCGTCTCGCACAGTTCAGTTACTGCTCCAGAACCCAAACTGGTAGTTGACTGTATTCGAATGCGCGTCTCAGTGGGTAGACTCCATTATTTCGGATAGATTGCATTAATAGTACCGTCGGTAATACCATATGTGTTGTCTATCTAACACTAATCGCCATGTCAAATGATGGTACTGACCAACTGCTGAATCTTGGTCGTCGAAGCATGCTCAAATCGCTCGCCGCCGGTGGAAGCGCCGCAACCGTACTCTCCAGCGGTGTCACGGCGGCAGAACAGTCGAAGACTCCCGGTGGGTCTCTCGAAAACAAAACGGTGTACACCGGCGGTGACGTGCAACTCGGCGTCCCGTCGAAGCGTTCGGTTTCGGCTGTCGAGTCCGGCGTCGATGTCGGACTGTTCGCCGCAGAAACCGGAGAGTCCAGAAAAAAGCAGGTCCAGCTACTCGAAAACGGTGCGACGCTCTGTTTCCTCGGTAACAACGCGAACGACACGCTCGCGGAACTGCTGACGGGAATCGGTCGTTCGAACGTCGCCTCCGGGTTCGAAGACGGTGACGCGTCCAGTGCAGACGACATCGACTACTCGTGGGGGCTCGAATACGACCCGAAAGACGGGACGTATATGGCGGCCGTGCATCCGCGTGGAAGCAAAGGCGTACTCGATACGCACGTCTATCGCCGCAAGACCGAAGAGTCGGTCGGTATCGCCGACCGGGAGTCCAAAGACGCAACGCGCAGAATGCTCTCCGCGGTTGACCGACTTCTCGGGAAGTACGACAAAAACGGGAACAAGGTGGGCGTTGGAACCCAAGAACTGGGAGGTGGATTCGCACCGAAATGCCCGGGGTCCTCCGGTTGGACGTGCCTCGGCGACAGCCACGTCGAAGACATCCACGGAAAGTGGGGTGCCTACGAGAAACGAGTCACCGGCGCGGTCGCCGACGGTGACCACAACCGTTACTTCTCGTTCAGAGTCAATCAGACGATTTCCGCGAGCAAGAACAACGACAACATCGACGGTCACGGGAAGAACGATTCGATGAAGCGGAAAATCGATTTCAACAACGCGACACTCCGAAAACACGGTCCCGAAACGACCCCGGGAAGTACGACGACATCCATCAGCGTCGGCATTGACAGCGAGGGCGTCGCCAATGCGTCTTGGGGCTGGTCGAGCACTAGCTCGAACGTCAGGGTCGTCGAAGACGACATGCCAACGACGGAATCCGTCCGACACAAGTGGAAAATCTCGAAGGGGTCGTCCCCCGCTCTACACAGTGTCCAGGGCCATCCGGGCTACCAGGCGAAGACTGACCTCTCGACGGACACGCTTCGGTACGATTACAAGAGCGTCTGGTGGTGGTACCACCTCGGCGGCGCGATATCGGACAACAAGAAACTCACCGGTAGCGGCAACTGGTCGGTCTAAGTCGTCTTTTCACGGCACAGTATCGCTGTCGCACCCTGATTCGACCTCGCCCTCCGCGCACTTTTTATAACTATATTCTACCATTTAGAACACTAGTTTAAAGCACCAAGACATGGTATTTAGTGTATGGTGCTTGACGATAGCGTCGTCTCACGACGACGCCTCCTCGAAGCGGCGGGAATCTCCCTCTCGGCTTCCGCACTGTCTGGTTGTTCTGCTCTTCGCCCGTCTTCCCAACCCGAGACGGAGACAACATCTGGGACGGCCACAGAACCGGAGACGGTCCCCGAATCAGAGATTCAGCACGTCACCGACGAGGTGGTCGTTGTCGGAGACGACGTTCCGATAGCGTCGTCGCCATCGTCGATTTCGACAACCACCTCGTTGGACGACGGGACAGTCGTTCTCGTCGGGACCGACCCGGCCTACGACGAGGAGACGCTCGGCGCACGCGTCCAGTCCGGCGTTCCCGTCGGCGTCGTCGGAGCGAAGGCAGAAGAGACGCTTATCGACGTGCTCGAAACGACCGATATGCGCTACGGAATCGAAAACCCCGACGGCGACGAGGTGTTTCTCGCAGTCGCACACCCGCGTGAAGACGACGCGGTGGTAGATACACATCTCTACAGAGAGTCCGACGCGTCCGCGGCCTTCGTCTGGAAGCAATTGGACGACACGCTCGCCGAATATTCGGACTAAGCTAATCTTGCTTCCGGCAGTTCCGTCTCTCGTCGCTACGGGCCACTTTCGACTTTCCCTGCCCGTCGGCTGGTCTCGTCGGTTCGCTGTCCGACCGCGTCATTCGCGTTGAAAATGCTTATACACCGACACGCGGACCTGTTAGTCGAGCCATTCAGGTATGAACCGGTCCCACGTGTTCGCCCTCCTTATCACCGTGTTTGCACTCGCAGTGCTCGGTATCGCCGCAGGGACGCTGGAATCCGCGCGCCCGGCGCAAACGACGCAGACAACTCCGGGCGCTCCCGTAACGCTTCACGAACAGGAAGAGAGCGCCACACAGACGAACAGCCCCGGTGGACGACCGCTCATCTCGCTCGCACTGCCTGACACCGACGTGACGGACGGACTCACAGAGAGCGGAGCACAGTCTGGTAGCGTCATCGTCCGACTCGGCCTCGGTATCGCGCTCCTCGTCGCTGGTGGCATACTCGTCTCGTGGAGGCTCACGAGCGGTGACGCCGCGGTTTCCGTCACGGCTGACGACGAAGCGGTCAGCCGGGTCACAGAACCGGAGCCGAGTACGCCAGTCGGGTCTCCCTACGATGCACCGCCGATGAACGACGTCTATCGTGCGTGGCAGTCGATGGTCTCCCTCCTTGACCCCGCCGGCACCGAACCGCAAACCCCCACGGAACTGGCGCGAACTGCGGTCACAGCCGGCCTTCCCGAACCCGCGGTACAGTCGGTAACCGATGCGTTCTGCGCTGTCCGGTACGGCGGAAAGTCCCCAACCGACGAGCGCGAACGACTCGCCCGGGACGCACTCGCGTCGATTCGACAGGCTATGGAGTCCGCGTCGGATGAGGCGTCTGCTTGCGATGTCGCGGACGCATCCGGGTCTCCTGACGATGCCGGTTCCTCCACCGATGCCGATTCTCTCGACGGTGCCGATTCCTCCGCCGAATCCGATTCCGCCTTCCTACCCGTCGAATCCGACGTTCCGCAATCCCCTCCCGAACCATGAGCGGGTCTCGTCGCGCGATTCTCCTCGTCGGTCTCTCGTCGAGCCTCGTGGGCGTTTTCTTCCTCGTGTCGCCAGCGCTCGGGAACGCTGTCTCTCCGACGGGTGTCGTACGCACCGCGCCCGTCGCTTTCATCGGCGTTCTCACCGTCGTGCTCGCGGTCGTCTCTCTCGTCGGCGACGGTGTCGATATTCCGTCGCTGTCAACGTCAGACGGGACTCGACCGACCGCCGCGACCGAACCCCCGTCGCCCGAACGCCGCCCGCGGTACGAACACCCCGGCGCGACGTTCGCACGGCGGCTTGACGCGATTTCGTGGACCGACCGGCGAGAAGACGAACCGACGGCGCGTCTCGAACTTCGTTCCGAACTCCGCGAGATGGCGACCGCTATCCTCTTGCGGCGCGAACAGGTGACTCGCGCGGAAATCGAAGCGCGACTGGACGATGGCAGATGGACCGACGACCCGTCTGCGGCGGCGTTTTTCACCGACGACGCTGTTCCGTCACTCTCGCCTCGACAGCGACTTCGCTCGCTTTGGAGTGGTGAACCGCCGTTCGCTCAACGGGCGCGACACGCTGTCGCCGAACTCGCAACCCGGGCCGGTGACACCCCCGTCGCTCCTGTGTTTGCCGACGCCGCGAAAGCCTCTCTCGACGACGCTCCACCCGTGACGACACGTCAATACGCATCCGTATCGTCCGACTCGGGTTCCCCTGAGAACGCTGTCGGTACCGACGATGTTGGCGGTGTTGACGATGCCGAGAATTTCGACGATGCGGACCATGCCGACGCCGAGCGAACACGGCCCATCCAAGAATCGACACGTGGGACGAGCGGAGTGACCGCGGCGGCGCTCGTAGCTGGCGGTCTCGGAATCATCACACTGCGCCCAGCACTACTTCTCCTCGCGCTGTTCGGAGCCACCATCTCTGGCTACTCACGAATAGCCTCCTTGCCGCCGGAGACGGTCGCTATCACGAGAACCGTCAGCGACACTGACCCCACAGCCGGACAGGAAATCGACGTGACCGTCTCGATTCGGAATACTGGCGACGTGACGCTCACAGACCTCCGACTCATCGACGGCGTTCCCGCCGGGTTGACCGTCTCGGAGGGGTCGCCGCGCTTTACCACCGCGCTTCGACCGGGTATGGAGGTGACGCTTTCGTACACCGTCGAAGCCGCGCATGGTGTCCACACGTTCGACCCCGCCCTTCTGGTCACCCGCGACGTGTCCGGGACCCAAAAGCGCGAGTCGCTCTGTTCGGATTCGTCAACGACGGTTGTCTGTCGCCGACCCGAAACACCTCTCGCCGAGACCCGATTTCGGCAACAGACGACGGCCCATTCGGGTCAAGCACTGTCAGAGACGACCGGAGCGGGCGTTACGTTTCATTCGGTTCGTGAGTTCCGGCCGGGCGACCCACTCTCTCGAATCGACTGGAAACGGAAGGCGAAGACGGGTGAGTTCACGACCATCGACTTCCGGGAACGACGTCGCAAGACGGTTCTCCTCCTCATCGACGCCCGCGCCGAGACCTATCTCGCGGCGAACGGCTGTGACGGGCCACTCGTCCAACGGAGTGCCACTGTCGGTCTGTCGCTCGCGTCGCACTACCTGTCGGAAGACATTCCGGTCGGTCTCACCGCGCTTTCGCCGCGGGCCTGCTGGCTGTCGCCGAACACTGGCGACGCGCACCGACGCCGCATTCGTGAGACGTTGGCCGGCGACCCCGGCTCCGGCTCCGGCTCCGGCTTCGGTTCCGCCCACTCTCCTGTTTCTGGCTCCGGGTCGGACTCGGATTCCGCGTTCGCGTGGCACGCGCCTGCCGCCACGTTCGATGCGACCGAAGTAGTCCGCGAGATTCACCAGCGCGCACCCGTAGACGCGGAAATTCTGTTTATCTCACCGCTCTTTGACGACGAAGCGGTTTCCGTCGCACGTCGTCTCGACGCCTATGGACGTACGATTTCAGTTCTCAGCCCCGACCCAACGGCTTCGATGTCGCCGCTCTCGTGTGGCACCGGGTACGCGTCGCTCACGCGGCGACTCCGGTGTAGCGACCTCCGGGGCGCTGGTATTCCTGTCACCGAGTGGGGCCCGTCCGAATCGCTCGCGGAGGTGCTGAGTCGTGGCCCGTAGGGTCCCATGGATATCAGACGACGCGCCGCCGCTCGTAAGCAGTAGCGTCGCGCTTCTCTCGGCCACCGTCGCGCTCGTCCTCACTGCTGTCTCGACGTACACGCTCGCGGCTGGCGCACTCGGAGCCGTCGTCGCCCTCGTCGGCTTCACCCGCGGGTCTCGCGGCACACACGCGTTGGGAACGGCGCTCCTCGCAGGTTCGATTGTGCTCGCCGGGATGCTCGGGGTCGCCCCGCGATTTCTCCTCGCCGCCGCGTGCTTCGCTCTCGTCTCGTGGGACGTCGGTCGCAACGGATTCAGCATCGTGGCGGAGGTCGGAAGCGAGGCTCCGACGCTCCGTATCGAGCTGTTACACGCAGTCAGCAGTACCGTCGTGTTCGCGCTCGGTTCGAGCGTCGGTTACGCGGTGTTTCTCACTGCAACGGGGACCCAGTCAGTCCTCGCGCTCCTCGCTCTGCTCGTCGGCTCTGTCGCGTTGTCGATAGCGTTACAGGGCGAGTAACACGCCCGGCTTCGTCGTCAGTATGGTTCAATAATTCACAAAAAGGCGTGAAGTCTCTCGCGGTACTCTCGTCGGGCTGTCGATGACAGCGATTATCGTAGCGTTTGCAACTGGTGACGCATCCGATCGAACGACAGCGGTCGGTCGAGTGTGAACTGACTCGCAAACGCTACTATCGCTCCGTCGTCTCGCGTTTATCGTCGTCTCTTGTGTTCCGAAAGCGGTTGTTCGACTCGCGCGAGAGAGCGCGCGTAGAGGAACGTGATAATGGAGTCGAGACGGGACGCAGTCGCCTCTTTGACCGAGTGGTGTGACCCGCATCCACGGTGAGCACCACAGAGGTATATCTTCGACCCCGCCGCGGTGTTCACGATTCGTCGTTGTAGCTCTTCGTCGATATGCTCGCCGTCGTCGTATCCTTGGATGCGCTCCGTGATCTCCTCGAAATTTTCGAACAGTTGGTTCAGCGTTTCTCCGTAGATTCGGTAGTACGCCTCGGGTTCGATCGTTTCGTCATCTTCGAAGACGTTCTCTTCGTGGAGCGTTTCCTCGGAGAGATACTGCAGGTGATAGTCCCCGTACTGGAGGTCAACGCTGTCCGAATCGACTTTTCGAGCCGTCGAGAGCGCGTCGGCGTAGCCGTCGAACCCCATCCCGCAGTAGAACCCGAGTTCCTGTGCGCCTCCTTTCATCCCGAGATACTCTTCGGTTTCGGGTGCCCGGGGGTCGATTGGGAGGTTCGTGCCGTACTCGTTTTCGACGTAGAACCGACTCCACGTCGGTCGCTTTGCTTCGATTTCGTCGATACCTACCACGTCAGCCAGTCGGAAAATCCAGTCCCCGCCGAGCACCTTGTTTGCGAACCGAACGCGTTCGAAGTAGCTTTTGTCCGCGACGCGGTCTCTATATTCGAGGGCGCGTTCCATCGATCCGATTGCCGTTGCGTGTTTGAACGTCAGTGGCGTCATACCAGTTATACATTCTATTGTGTATGATAAATAACTATTCTAGAAATTCTTACTATTCTGAACATTTACAATTTTTCAAATATTGTTCTCTATCTAGTATCCCAGTAACTGTGTATAGAGCCGGGAAATACAATTTCCACGAACTATCGACTATCGCATAGTTTCCTAAAATCAAAAACCAAATATGTATAATTGGTCTGTATAGTCAGATTAATTATTTACTCGAACAGATGATTTGCCGTGCCGTCTCCGTGGGCAATCGTGGTTGACCAGTCGCCGTCGAAACGACGAGTAGCCCGATTGGGGTCCGTTCTTCGACGGTAATCGTGTCGCCCGGTTCGAGTCCCCTACTTGCGAGATATTCGAGTGTTTCGCGGTCTCCTGCCAAGATACGCTGAATCGTGACTGTCGTGTCTTCGTCTACGGTATCGAGATGCACCATCTCTCGTTCGGTGGGTACGTCGAGATTCGCGTCTGGAATCGGGTCGCCGTGGGGGTCGGCTTTCGGGTTGGAGAGGAACGATTCGAGCGAGGTCGTAAACCGCCGGCTGACGTGGTGTTCGAGGCGATCACACTCGTCGTGGACCTCTCCCCAACCGTAGCCGAGACACTCGACGAGGAACGTTTCGAGGAGGCGATGGTTCCGGACGAGTCGCAGTGCGACTTCTCTTCCGGACTCCGTGAGCGCAACCGGTCGGTGCGGTTCCCGGTCTATCAGCCCCCGGTCCGTTAGCCTCGAAAAGATACTTGATACCGACGGCGGTTCGACGTCGAGTTCTGCGGCCAACTCCGAGGTCGATACGCGTTCGCCCGTCGTCTCTTGGAGTCGGTAGATTCCGACGACGGCATCTTCCATCGCAACGGTGAGTTCGCGCAAAGTCGTCTCTGCGGCGCTCTTGGGTGGCATCAGTTACCTGGCTCCGGTAGCGGACAGTTCCGTGTTTTTCGTGCGGCGTTCGTCCGACCCGAAAGGAGTCTGCTGGCCGCGAAACTGACGTGACTGGTTCTTACGATAGACCGCCTACAGTATCTCTCTAAACACGCATGCCGCTTTTCGACGTTTGGAAGTATCGAAGCTCTGTTACTCCTGCTCGCGTCCGGAGCGCTGTGTCTCTGTTGTCCTTCCATAGGTCTCTTGCTGGCTATTGATTCTCTACCAAAATATAAAATAATATCTACCAAAGATATTAATTAGCCATGTCTAATTTAATTGGTCATATTATACCCTGGTTCGAATCTGTGAATGAGTTCTCTATC
>NZ_AOLN01000011.1 GCF_000337815.1 Haloferax mucosum ATCC BAA-1512
ACGTTGCTCGAAGGCGTTGAAAGTGAGAGAAGCGCCACCGCCAGGACTCGAACCTGGGACAACCTCGTTAACAGCGAGGTGCTCTACCAACTGAGCTACGGCGGCTTTCGTCTGCACTCCTTCGTATTCGACGTTTCTTCATAGGGCTTTCGTTTTTGCACGACGGCTGACGGATGACACCGACTGACGGGGCCATCGAAGCACCGTCACGCTTTCGCCCGCCGACGCGGAAGCAACAGGCATGACGAACTCGGACCTCGCCGCGGTCGTCGCCGCAGTCCGCGAGCGCATCGACCCCGACGAGGCGGAACGCCGAGCGCTCGCCGACGCGGCGGCGGCACTCGAAACCCGCGTCCACGACGCACTCGACGACGTGCCAGTGACGGCTGACGTGCTCCAAGTCGGCAGTACCGCCCGCGGAACGTGGCTCTCTGGCGACCGCGACATCGACCTCTTCGTTCGGTTTCCCGACGACCTCGACCGCGAGCAGTTAGCATCGTACGGACTCGAAGTCGGCCACGCCGTCCTCCCCAACGGCCACGAGGAGTACGCCGAACACCCGTACGTCAAAGGCGACTACGACGGCTTCGACGTGGACCTCGTTCCGTGTTACGACGTGCCGACAGCCCCTGAGATTCGTTCGGCAGTGGACCGCACGCCGTTCCACAACGAATACCTCGTCGAGCATCTCGACGACGACCTCGCCGCCGACGTGCGCGTGTTCAAGCGCTTCCTGAAAGGCATCGGTGCATACGGAAGCGATCTCCGAACGGAAGGGTTCTCGGGCTACCTCGCCGAACTCCTCGTCCTCGAACACGGCGGCTTCGAACCCCTGATACAGGCGGCGAGCGATTGGCACCCGCAGGTCGAATTCGACCCGGAAGACCACGGCACACGGACGTTTTCGGACCCGCTCGTCGTCATCGACCCGACGGACTCCGAGCGAAACGTCGCGGCCGTCTGCTCGGCGGAGAACGTCGCGCGACTCCAGCACTACGCTCGGGACCTCCTCGCGGACCCGCGTGAGGAGCTATTTTTCCGCGCCGACCCTCCGGTACTCGACGCGAACGAGGTTCGCTCGCATCTCGACCGCCGCGGGACGACCGCGGCGGCCGTCGTCTTCGACGCGCCGGACCTCGTAGACGACCAACTCTATCCGCAACTCCGGAAGTCGCTCGACGGCGTCGCCGACGAACTCGACAGACGCGGCTTCGACGTGTTCAGAACCGAGTTGTTCGCCGCCGACGACGCCGTGCTCTTCGTCGAACTGTCGGTCGCCGAACGGCCCGCAGTCGAACGCCACGTCGGCCCGCCGGTTCACGTCAGACAGCACGCTGAAGGGTTCTACGGCGCATACGAGAACGGAAACGGCTACTACGGGCCGTTTCTCGATGGCGACCGCTACGTCGTCGAGCGCGAGCGCGAGTTCACGTCCGCAACGGCGTTTCTGACGAGCGGCGCACTGTTCGACGTCGCGCTCGGCAAACACGTTGAATCGACGCTTCGAGAAGACGGATACGACGTGCTCGTCGGCGACGAGGTGGCCACCCTCGCGGCGACGTTCGGCGGCGAGTTGGCCCGTTACTTCGACCCGAGACCGTGAACGTCTCGGACATCGTCAATGAGGTCGATGTTCTTGTCGGCGGGGTCCTCGTCCGGTTCCATGGCGTGGCGGCCGTCGAACGTCTCGTGGACGATTGCGACGCCTTCTGAGAGCGTGTCGAGTCCGTAGCCGCCTTCGAGAACGAACGCGATTGCGGCGTCGGTATCGTCACAGAGTTTCCGGACGTGTGCCGTGAGCATCGCGTAGCCCTCGGTCGAGACGCGCATCCGCGAAATCGGGTCGTGTCGGTGGGCGTCGAAGCCGGCGCTCACGATGAACAGGTCGGGGTCGAACCGCTCAACCGCGGGCGCGATAGCCTCTTCGAACGAGTAGACGTAGTCGGCGTCGCCCGCGCCAGCACGAAGCGGAACGTTGAGAGTCGTTCCTTCAGCACCGCTCTCGCCGGTTTCTTCGAGTTCGCCGGTGCCGGGGTAGAGTCCGTCCTCGTGAATCGACGCGTAGAACACGTCGTCGCGGTCGTAGAAGATGTCCTGCGTGCCGTTGCCGTGGTGGACGTCCCAGTCGAAGATAGCGACGCGCTCGGCGAGACCGTCGTCGATGACCGCTTGCGCGGCGACGGCGGCGTTGTTGAAGAAACAAAAGCCCATGGCGTCGTCTTCGACGGCGTGGTGCCCCGGCGGGCGACCGAGTGAGAAGGGCGTGTCGCGGCCGTCGTCGCCGTCGAGCGCGGTGCGCGCGGCCCACTCGGCGAGACCCGCGGAGGCGAGCGCGGCGACCCACGATTGTTCGACGGCGACGGTGTCTGGGTCCCAGTTGCCGCCGCCGCTCCGGCAGAAATCGTGGAACTCATCGACGTAGGCGTCCTCGTGGACGGCGGCGACGGTCGATTTCTCGGCGGGTGCCGCTTCGACGTACTCGACGCCGTGGCGTTTCGCCAACCCGCGGCGAATCGCGCGGAGGCGGTCGGCCGTTTCAGGATGTCGCGGACCGGTGTCGTGTTCGAGACACGTTTCGTTGTATCCGAAGCGCATTATTCGAAAAGAGAGAAGTAGGTCTCGATGTCCTCGGCTTGGACCGTCCGGCGGTCGGCGTGGTGGGCGAGTTTGACAGCGGCACCCGCCACGTTGTTGGCGTAGTCTTCGAGGATATCGGCCAGTGCGATTCGGGCGTCCATTGCGACGCGGTAGCGGTCGTCGATTCGGAGGCGAGCGATGCGGTCGATCGGTGCGATGGGGAGATAGAGGTCGTCCCGGTCAACGACCTGCTGGACCCCGAAGTCAGCGGCCATCAACGTCTTGCGACCGTCCGCCGTCGCCCGTTCGGCGGCGTCTATCGCCAACTCAGCACCGTGGTCCTGAATCCGACTGGCGAGCGCTTCGGCGGCGCCTGCACTGACTCGCAACTCACCTGCGTTCTGCCGGATAATCGCGTCTACCGGGGCGAACGGTAGCTCGACACTCATACCCACATATCGGGTCCGTGCGGCGTATAATCCTTTCCGTAGCGGTGCCACTTGGATTTTATCTCACGCACCGCTCTCTACCGAGCTGACGGGTGTAAACGGTCGTGTTACCGCTGTGCGCCGGTGTGGACTTCGACCGTCTCCGCGTCGATGCGGCCGTCGGTCTCCGTTCCGTTGACCGTCACTTCGTCCCCGAGTCCGAGGTCCGCGTCGGTCTCGACGGTCTTCGTCTGCGAACCGTCGTCGAGGATGACCGGGTTGCCTGCCTGCACGACCGTCCCAGTGAATTCGACCGACTCGCCGGCGCTCTCGAACGAATCGGCCGTTGACGACGCATCCGATTCGACCGCAGTGTCGTCGCCCGCGGACGACTCGGGGGCGCTCCCGTCGCTGGAGAAGGCACCGAGACCGTGGTCGCTCGTGCTGGCCGCGTCGGTATCGGTGGTGCCGCCCGCGTCGCTGGGCGCGTCGTCCATGACCGTGACCGAAGAGCGCCAGCCAGCGGAGGCTTCGAGATCGTCCTGCCAGCCGTCTTTGATTTGAACGTCGGTGATGACGACGTAGTCGGCGAGGTCAACGTCGGTGTCGGCTTTCTCGCCCCAGAGAGCGACGCGGATGTCGCCGGTGTCGTCTTTTACGCGAATATTCCGAACTTGCCCCTCAGAGCCGTCGTCGCGGTCGAACGTTCGTTTCCCATCGGACTCGATGACACCGCCCGCGATATCGACCGTCTGGCCGAGTTCGAGCGCGCCGATATCCGTCGTCTCGGGCACGTACTCGATGGTCTCGTCGATGGCCTCGACTGCGCCGCGAGAGCCGACGTGGAGTTCGAGCGAGCCGTCGCGCTCGCGGACGTAGCCGTCTACGACTTCGACCGACTGGCCGGTTTCGAGTTCCTCGGCGAGGTCGGCGCGCTCGTCCCAGAGCGTGACGCGGATGCGGCCGGTCGGGTCGCCGACAGAGAGGTTAGAGACCCGCCCTTCAGAGCCGTCGTCGCGGTCGAAGGTACGGACGGTTCCGGTGTCGAGAATCTTGCCTTCGAGGTTCACGTCGGACAGGCCGAGCGCGAGGTCCTCGACGCGGTAGGTGTCGAGCACTTGGACATCGACGTCGGCGTCGAGGTCCTCTTCGACTTTGCTCGCGCTGACTTCGACGCCGTTGTATCCCTCTTTGGGTCGGCCGGCGACGCGAAGCACGGTTCCGACTTCGAGGTTCTCCTCAGCGCCAGCGGCCATGCCGTCCCACAGCGAGACCCGAATCTGGCCGGTCTCGTCGGCGACTTCGATGTTGATGACTCGGCCGTCTTCGTCCTCGTCGTCGCGTTCGAAGGTGCGGAGTTCGCCGATGCTGACGACCTTTGCGAGGAACTTCACGTCCTCCATCCCGGGTTCGATGTCGGCGATGCCGTTTACCTCCTCGTCGCGGAGTTCGTGGGCGATGAGCATCGCGGCGGTTTCCTCGTCCGCGAGACCGCCCATCTGTTCGACCTTGTCGTTGACCGCCGCTTCGAACTCCTCGAACGCGACGTCGGTGTCGAGGTCGTCGTAGACGTCTTCGATGACGCCCATCAGGCGTCACCTCCCTGCACAAAGTGCGCACGTCGCGGCAGACCACACGTCGTACTCATACTATGGACGAACAGGGAAGGGCGGCGCTTAAGCGTTGTTTTCCGCTCGGTCGAAGCCTCCGAGAGGCGGTGTGAATCGAGTGACATAGCGGTGGTAGCTCCGGTTTCAGATATGAACGTTCGGCGGCGATTAGAGAGTGCGGTTCGGGAAGCAGTTCGGGGTGCAGTCGGAGGTCTGCGAGCCGCGTCTCGCCGCGTTATTGTCGTTTTGACTCGCTTTCGTTTCGAGTTCGGCGGGCGACCTCCCGCCGCCCGTTCGCGTCGTCGTGGACGACGACGACTTGCTCGGGAAGGCCGACCTCGAAGCGGAGTTGAACCACGTAGCCACGGACGACAATCGCCTGCGTACACGCCTCACCGGGTTCGGCGTCTTCGACGGTTTCGACCACGACGGTTGCGACATCCGCCTCGACATCGTAGTCGGTGCGACCGAGACGGGCGACAGAACAGCCGTTTCGCCCCCAAATGCACCCGGAAATCTCGACACCCGTCGTCGTGTGCGAAATCTGCGCTTGGCCATCGGGAGAACAGTTACGAGCCGTCTCGGGAGAGAGGGTCCGGCCGACGAGTCGCGGATGGGCGGGCGTCTCCGTCGGAGTGGTCGTCTCCGTGGCGGTGGGCGACTGCTCGTCGTCGCCGTCACTGTCGTTCCCGTCGTCACCGTCGTTCGTACACCCGGCGAGCGTCGCACACAACCCGGCGGCACCAACGAGGAGGGCGCGTCGTTTCACGACTACTGGTAGGGAATCTCACAAAAAAGAGCTTGTGTCCAGAATGTGCCGCTACTCGGGGATATTCGAGCCAAGCCCGTGGCGTGGTCCCGCGGTTCACTGGCATCCTACATCGTAACCGTCTTAAGTAACCGTCGAGTACCGAAGGATGCAGTAAGACAGTCCTGGTAGGGTAGTGGACTATCCTCTTGGCTTGCGGAGCCAGGGACCGGAGTTCAAATCTCCGTCAGGACGTTATCTTCTACGAAACCCGACTTTCGAGAGACCTCCGTGTCTCTCGGGTTCGGTACTACACAGCCACTGAAGAGGTGAGTCACGACGCCGATTAATGCAATCCTAACGTCGATTCTCGCAAAAATCCGGAGCATCGGCTACCGGTGGTTACACGCGCAAAAAATAGGTCCTCACGCCTCGTCGTATGGCGGTTCGGGTTCTTCGGCCACCTCGCCAGCATCACGCCGTCGGACAGACGACGTGGTATGGGGACTCTGCGGACGGGGACGAGGCGCTTCCTCGGACCGTGGCTTCGGAGTCCAATCTCCGTGGCAGTCCTGGCAGTAATTACCCTTGTACATCCGAGTGAACAGATACTGTTCGCCACAGCGAATACAAACCGGGGACTGGGTCATCGTTCGATACCTCGGTCGAGGGATTCGGGGTTAGTCATGTGCTATTATACCACATATGTTCCGAACACGGATAAGTATGCCCGCCCTGCCGGGTAAAACCGTCGTGCGCGGAACCTTTAGTCGTCCGCGGACAACCGCACGCATGGACGATTCGCTTCGCGCCGGCATCGCCATCTACAACGCGGGCGCGTACCGGGCGGCACACGGCGCGTGGGAGGCAACGTGGCTCCGTCTCGAAGACGAGACCGACGACGAGCGATTTCTCCACGGACTCATCCAATTTACCGCGGCGGTCCACCACGTCCGAGACGACAACGACGCCGGCGCGGTCGGTCTCGCACGAAGCGCACGGGAGTATCTGTCCGGTCTCGACGACGACTACCGCGGCGTGAATCTCGACGCCGTTCGGTCGTATCTCGCGCACCTCGAAGCGGCCGCCGGTGAAAACAGCACCGCCGCCGACACCGGTACCACTGCCGACGCCGAGAGCGACCGCGAAGCCGACAGCAACACTAACACCGACGCCGGTGCCGCCACTGCTACGGACACCAACGCCACCGCGCACGCAGATTCCAACGCCGATACTGCGGCTACCGACGCGGGCGAGAACGGGCACACACCACCGAAACTCCGGTTCGACGGTCGGGTCGTTACCTACGGCGACCTCGAATTCGAAGCCATCGTCGTCGCCGCCGAGACGCTCGCAGAAGAGCGAGACGGGTACGATGAGTCAGTCGTTACGGACGCAATCGAATACGCTCGCGCCGAGGTCGAAACGGGGACGCAAACGCAGTTCACCGCGATGGTCTTCGACTTCGTGCAAAACGAGACACAGCGCGGACTCGTCTTTCAGCGATTGACAGAACACGTCAGACGAAAGCGTCGGCGTGAAGACGACGTGACCGGTCTGTTCGACTAACCTGCCGTTCGAATCAAGCTTCGTCCAGCGGTTCGCCCTCGAAGGTGAACTCCGCGGAGTTGTCCCGCGGGTCGTAGCCGAGCACTTCGCGGGCGCGCTCGATAGAGTAGTACTTGCGGTCGTTGTCGGAGATGCCGTAGACGATTTCGTAGCCGTAGTCGGCCTCGATACAGCACTCGAAGAGGTGCCCACAATCGCGGTACGAAAGCCACATCGCCTGTCCGCGTTCGTACTCTTTCGGCGGGTGGTGTTGGGTGAGGTTGCCGATGCGGACGTTCACGACCGAGAGGTCGTGGTGGTCGTGGTAGTATCGACCGAGCGTCTCGCCCGTGGCCTTGCTCACACCGTAGAGGTTACTCGGACGCGGGAGCTCGGTTCCGTCGAGTCGGAACTCGTGGTGAGTGCGGTACATCTCCGGGGTTCTGTCGGTCGTCTCGTACGCGCCGACGGCGTGGTTCGAAGAGGCGAACGCGAACTTCTCGACGCCTGCATCGACGGCGGCTTCGAACAGCTTCTGCGTGCCGTCGATGTTGTTCCGGAGGACGCTGTCCCACGGCGCTTCGGGACGCGGGTCGCCCGCGAGGTGAATAACCGCGTGCACGCCGTCCATGGCGTTTCGCACGGCGGTCTCGTCGGTGACGTCTGCGACGTACACGTCCGTCGAGTCAACTGATGCAGGAATCTTTTCGTCAGACAGTGGCTCGCGGTCCAGTAGCCGCCAGTCGTAGGCCTCGCCGATGTGCCCTAATATCGCCTGGCCGACGCGCCCGCCAGCCCCCGTCAGCAAAACCGGCTGGTCCATTCGATTCTAGGTCCGATAAGGGAGATTAAGTAAGGTCCGGTTCGTACCCGCGGGGGCGCGACCGACCGGCGAACTTTAATTGCGAGCGACATATCTCCAGCTATGGTTACAGACCCGCAGACGGCCTGCTTCGAGGCGGGCATCAAATTCGGGACGCTCTATCACCAGTTCGCTGGCACGCCGGTGTCACCCGAAAGCGCCCGCAGTCTCGAACGGGCGATGGCGGACTCTATCGAGAACCAGCCCTACTGCGAGTCCGTGTCGGTCACGATTCTCGACGACGCGCTCGAAACCGAACTCGCCGATTCGACGGCCGACTACACCGAACTCACGGGCCGCTTCATGGAAGTCGAGATGCGAATCGAGTACGAGGGCGTGACCGCCCGTACGAAAATGGAGATGGAAGACGGCTACCCGCTAATGAAACTCGTCTCGGTCGAAACATGAACCCGCGAATCGCCGCCCGCGGCCTCGTCGTTGACGACGGTCGCCTCCTGACGGTCAAGTACCAGTCCGAGCGCGAACACTGGTATCTGACACCCGGCGGAGAGCAAAAGCGGGGCGAAACCCTCGCAGAGACGGTGCGCCGAGAAGTCCGCGAGGAGACCGGCTACGAGGTTTCCGTCGAGTCGCTCGCGTTCGTCCGGGATTTCGTGCCGTCGAGTCACTTCGAGGACGGAAGCGACGACGACCAGCGCGTAGACCACTTTTTCTGGTGTGAACTCGGTTCCGGTGAGCGGACTCAACCGATGCTGAAAGACCCTCAGCAGGTGAGCGTCGAGTGGCTCGCGGTCGATTCGCTCTCCGAATTGTGGTTCTTCCCGCGCGGACTCGCCGACCCGCTTCGAGAACGTGTCGAAAGCGGCACCCGGGACGCGGCATACCTCGGTGACATCCCGTGAGAAATCACCCGCGACCGCAATCGAGTCTCCCGATTTCACTTTCACTTTTGGGGTCGTTTTTAAACCTCCACGTGCCGAATGTGCTGGCATGAGTCAAAGCACGCTCGGCGACGACGAGTTGTTCGGAGAGGCGGCCGCGGAGATGCGTGCCGATGTCGAGACGCACCTCGACGAGGCCCGTTCGTCCCTCCCGGACGCGGACGACGTGTGGAATGCGGACGCAAACAACGTACTCGGCGTCCTCAACGGGCTTCGCTCCTCGCTCGACGTCGAAGGCGCGGCCGAGCACGTCCGGCAGGCGAAAAAGTGGTTCGTCATCGGCCAGCGCGCCGAGGCGTTCGACGACCCCGACGACCTCGAAGACGCAATCGAAGAACTGGAAGAACTCATCGAGATGGTCGAAGACGCCCACGAACTCGTCGGCGAACTCACCAACACGATGCCGCAACTGCGCGGCGCGCTCACCGAAGCCGCAGAAGCCGCCGAAAGTGAGGACGACGAAGAAGAAGAAGAAGAAGAGTAGCCACCCGCGCTTAGTCGAGGTTCCGCGTTTCGACTGCGGCAACCAGCGACGCGAGCGCGTCGGCCGCGAGCGATTCTAATTTCTCCCCGCGCTCCGCGTCGCCGTCGGTTGGGTCCCCGACGACTCCGTTATCGGTGAACTCGTCGGAGTCGTGTGCGAGGTTGACGCCCGAGACCCACTCGCCCCAGTGGTCCGACCCGCCGTCTCGTGCCTCCTCGATTCGGTTTTCGCGGACCAGTTCGGGGTGTGTGTGTCTGAGCAGTGCGGTTTCGAGTGGGCCGCCGTGTCCCATGTCCGACGAGTGTTCGCCGACGGCGTCGAACCACGTAAACGAGACGGCGTAGGCGTCGCCGCCGCGAGAGACGCGGCGACAACACTCCGCGAGGGCTTCGACGTTGCCGCCGTGGCCGTTGACGACGACGATGCGGTCGAATCCGTGGTGGGCGAGCGATTCGATGGTCTCGCGGACGTACGCGCGGAAGGTATCGGGCGAGACCCACAGCGTCCCGTCGAAGGCGCGGTGTTCTTCCGCGACGCCGACCGGGATGGTCGGACCGACGAGAACGTCGCCGTCGAACGCCGCCGCACCCGCTTCGGCAATGGATTCGGCGTTAAGAGCGTCCGTACCGAGCGGTGCGTGCGGACCGTGTTGTTCGGTGCTCCCCACCGGGAGGAGCGCGAGGTCGGTGTCAAGGTCGGCGACCGCTGTCCAAGTGGCCTCGGAGAGTCGCATGCCGAGAGAAAGGCGGGAGCCGTCTTAGTGGTGGGCGGTCCGCGAGCGGCCTTCACCGCCGGCATCTCCGGGTGGTCGCCGTCAGCCGCCGTCCTCGGCCGCCGTCAGTCGTCGCCAGCGTCGATTTCGGCCTGTCGGCGAGCGGCGCGTTCGACGAACTCGTCCGGCAGTTGGTCGGTTTCGCCAGCTTGGACGCCCCAGAGGTGGGCGTAGAGTCCGTTGTCGCCCAAGAGGTCATCGTGGGTGCCGAACTCGACGATACGGCCGTCTTCGAGAACGACGATTTGGTCGGCGTCCTTGATCGTCGAGAGACGGTGTGCGATGCTGAACGTCGTCCGGTCTGCGGTGAGGCTGTCGAGCGAGCGCTGGATGAGCATCTCGGTCTCGGTGTCAACGTCCGAAGTCGCCTCGTCGAGGACGAGGATATCGGGGTCTTTCAGAATCGCTCGCGCGATAGAGACGCGCTGACGCTGGCCCCCCGAGAGTTTCACGCCGCGTTCGCCGACTTTTGTGTCGTAGCCATCGGGGAGATTCGAGATGAAGTCGTGGGCTTCGGCGGCTTTCGCGGCCGCAATCACGTCTTCGTCGTCGGCGTCGAAGGTCCCGTAGGTGATGTTGTCGCGGACGGTCCCGTAGAACAGGAACGTCTCTTGGCTGACGTACGCAATGGACTCCCGAAGACTGGAGAGCGTCACGTCGCGGACGTTCTGTCCGTCGATGCTGACGCTCCCCTCGTCGGTGTCGTACATCCGCATCAGCAACTTGAGAATGGTCGATTTCCCGGCACCGGTCGGGCCGACGAGTGCGAGCGTCTCGCCGCCGCCGACCTCGAAAGAAATGTCTTCGACGATGGTCTCGCCGTCGCCGTAGCCGAAGGTAACGTCGTCGTACTCGACGCGGCCCTCGGAGACGGTGAGGTCGGGAGCATCAGGTTGCTCGGCGAGGCGGGCCGGTTCGTCCATCAGCCCGAAGATGCGCGCGCTGGAGGCGTGAGCACGCTGGTACATGTTGATGATTTGCCCGAACTGGGCGAGAGGCCAGACGAACTGCTGGGTGAGGAGGATGAACGTGACGAACTCACCGATTTCGAGCGTCCCGGTGAACGGGCCGGGACCTTGGCCGTTTATCACCCACAGACCGCCGACGACGAACGTGAGGGAAAAGCCGATACCCGCGAGAATTCGAAGAGCCGGGAAGAATTTGATTCGCGTGTTGATGGCGTCCCAGTTGGCGTCGAAGTAATCCATCGACACGTCGTCAACACGGTCGGATTCGTGGGACTCGGCGTTGAACGTCTTGATGACTTGGATGCCGCCGAGGTTGTTTTCCAAGCGGGAGTTGAGTTTACCGACCGACGAGCGCACGTCGGCGTATTTCGGTTGAATGATATCCACAAACTTCCACGTGAACAGAGCGATGAGGGGGACCGGGAGGAGTGCGACCATCGCCAACTGCCAGTTGTAGGAGATGAGGACGACGGCGATTGCGAGCACCATGACGGACAGTCGGAAAAACGAGTTCATGCCGTCGTTGAGGAACCGTTCGAGGCGGTTCACGTCGTTCGAGAGGATGGACATCATCTCTCCGGTCTGCTTGTCGGCGAAAAAGTCCATATTGAGCAGTTGCATCCGGTCGTAGGTGTCGGTCCGGATGGCGTGTTGAATCTGCTGTGCGTAGGAGTTCCATCCCCAGTTTCGAAGCCAGTGGAAGACGGCACCGGCGGTGAAACTGAAGACGATGATGCCGACGGCAAGGACGAACTGGCCGCTTCGACCCGGCGGGACGAACGGTGCAATCCACGCCTCGGGGAGGACGGGGAATCCGGCCGCAAAGGACTTCTCTTGGCGGATAATCGCGTCGATGGCGAGTCCTAAGATGACCGGCGGGAGGAGGTCCAACACCCGAGCGGCGATGCTCGCAAGGACGCCGACGACGAACTGGAAGGTGTTCTCACGCCCGTATTCGGAGAACAGCCGACGCATCGGGTTGTCAACCCGCTCTTTCTGGTCTTCGAACGGGTCATCGTCTGTATCGGGAGACACGACATCGTTCCAGGGGACGCTCGCAGTAAAGTGCTCGGGTGGACCGAGTTTTCGGCCGGTAGTCCGGCGTCGTGACTCTCTGTGCGTCGATACGGTTCGGTGCTATCGCGCTCTCGAACCCGCGGTTAGAGGACGCGCCCCTCGATTTCGGGGTCGATATTCGCCTCGTCGAGGTCCTGTCGGACGCGTTCGCGGAGCGGGTTCGGAACCGTCTCCCTGCTGACCGGCACCGCCAGTTCGCCGTCGTCTTTTACTTTCCAGTAGACGATGCAGTTCGACGGTTCGTAATACTCGATGCTGTAGGCGTCGTCAGCACCTCGGTAGTGGACCCGCGCGGCGAACCCTTCCGCACGCCACCCCTGCAGTTCAGCGAGTTCCGAGACGCGTTCTCCCATGTCTCGGTGGTCGCGTTCAGGACATTCGGACCTTTCGTTCTCTCGTCCCCAGGGCTACTCGTCGGAGACCGTACAGTACAGTTCGTCATGTTTCGGTTGTTTTGGTGTCTCCGGCGTCGGTTCCGCCGGTTTGGGCGTCATCGGCGGTGGCGTCTCCGATGACGGCTCGGAGTCTGCACCACACTCGACGTTCCGGATGGTGTTCCCGGTCGAGTCCGGCGAGACGACGACCAACGGGTCGTCAGCGTGCGGGAGCACGAGGTCACAAAAGTCGTTGTGGACGAGTCGGTTGTCGTCGGCGTCCGCCAATATCGCGCCGCGAGCGCCCAAATCGCCATCGACCGTGTTCTTCAGGACGAGGTTGCGGTCGCTCTCGCGGAGTACGAACCCGGCGACGAGGATGTCGAGTTCGTTTTTGATCAGTCGGTTCTGCTCGCTGTTGACGAGCGTGAAGCCGGGGGACTCGGAGTCGATGACGTTCGACTTGAACACGTTTCGGTCGCTCTCGTGCAGGACGACGACCGACTCCTCGCTCAGCAGTTCGCAGTCGGAGAACCTGTTTCTGTCCGCGTTAGTGAGTGAGACGACGATTGCGCTGGTCATCGTACACGACCGAAACCGGTTGTCGTGCGCGTTGGTTAGTTGGACGCCTGTCCGGTCGGTGGCGTACAGTACCGTGTCCGTCACGAAACAGTGCTCACTGTCTTCGATAGAGAGGAGCGTATCCACGTCCGATTGCGGGTTGGCCCGCACGTCGATTCGGGAGTCGTCGAGAGACACCTGCCGCGCGTCGAATATTCGGACGCCGTCGCCCATCACGAGGGCCGAAATCGAGAGATTCCGTCCCGATATCTTCGTCACACCTCTGACTGTGTAGCCGCGTCCATCGACGCGGACTCTCTCGGCGGCGATTTCCAGACTGTCGATATCACCGTCGAGGTGATACCGGCCGGGGTCGGTGATTGTCGCGTCGCCAGAAACCAGCCGCGACCCGACCGTGAGCATTCCTGTCGTTCCCCCGAGGAGTGTAGCAACACCGACACCCTTGAGCACCTCTCGACGTGTGACCCGGCGTGTCATCATTCGGCAATGCGGACGTGGCAGCGCAGTAAAGTTATGCGGCGCAGAAAGCGAGGCTCGCTGGATTAACGCCGGAATAGTCGGTCGTTAGGAGTCTCGGTTTCACCCGACGACGACGCGGTCACCCACGTCGATTCCCGTTTCGTTCGTGTAGCCGTAGGGGACTTCGAGAACGTACTTTCCGGTCCCGCGGTAGCGAGTCAAGTCGGAATCGCTCGTTCGCTCGGGAGCGGGTTCGGCGTGGTGGATGCCCGTGACTGTGCCGTTTTCGGCGACGAAGACGATGTCTATCGAGAAGTTCATACCGCGCATCACGTAGGCGTAGGTTCCGGGGGTGTCGTGGACGAACCACATGCCTTCGTCCGCGTCGAGGGGTTCGCTTTCGCTCAACCCGACGTAGCGCTTGGGATAGGTGTCTGCGACCCGGGCATCGACCACCGTGAGCGTGTCGCCCGTCTCGGCATCGACCACCGTGAGCGTGGTTCGCTCGTACTCCGACGTCGTCCCGGGGACGGCTCCCGGGTTCGTGAGATAGACCACACTCGCCGCGACGACCAACACGGCGACGACGAAGACGGCAGTCCGTGCGCGAGAAGGCATCACTCGACACGCAGGGTCCCTACGTGTCTAAGGGTTCCGGGAGTCGAAGGAAACAAAAACCGTTATCAGCGCGAACCGGTACAGTTGGGGTACGGGCTCGTGGTCTAGTTGGTTATGACGCGGCCTTTACAAGGCTGAGGTCGGTGGTTCGAATCCGCCCGAGCCCATGTTTCTGTGGCGAACAACGTGAGTCCAGAAACATCTGTGAGGGTGGGAGAACCTTGCGGCAACCGAGCGTAGCGAGGTTGACGGAGCGGTTCGAATCCGCCCGAGTCCACTAATTCTGTGCGAGCGACAGCGAGCGCGAATTCGTGAACCCGGGACTGAATCGAATCAGGGAGCGATAGCGACCGAGGTTCGAATCCACCCGAGTCCACCTGACGACACAATACGACGAAGAGAACTGGGCCTGAGTCGTCTGAACGGCCACGGTACCACACGAATGTTTTTACTCGAACACAGCCGCACGTCTCGACAGTGAGTCGTCTCGACACACAACCCACGTCGCGCCGAAGGCTGGCCGTCGTCGCCTACGCAGTCGTCATCCTCGTCGCGTCGGTGAGTTCGACACCGCCGGGGAGCCTCTCGCCGAGCGGGGTGCTGGGACTCGTCGGACTCGACAAGTGGTTGCACGCACTCGGGTATGCGGGGTTCGCGTTTGGGCTGGCGTTCGCAGTACGCGGCGGCGACCGTCACGAAATCTGGGTCGCAATCGCGGGTGCGAGCGTCTACGGGATAGGCATCGAAGTCGTACAGGCCGGACTTCCGTACCGGGCGTTCAGTGTGGCAGACATGGGTGCGAACGTTCTCGGGGCGGTCGTCGGCGGGCTACTCTGGTTCGGTGTCACCCGAGCCGAAAGACGATGGGGGTAGCGTTATTTCACCCCCTGACAAACGTCACGCACGCAGTGAGGGCAATGGGCACGAAACGACGCATCCGGGCACTCGGTCTCGCGGGGGGCGCAATCGCCGGCGCGTATCACTTCGCAGTTCGACCGTGGCACAGACAGTGGGGGGCGACGAACGACGAAGCGACCGAGTCGCTTCCGGGAGATGATTTCGTCAGCGACTGCGACGTATCGTCAACGCGTGGAATCACGATTGCGGCACCGGCGCGAGTCGTCTGGCCGTGGCTGGTGCAGTTGGGGCAAAGCCGTGGCGGGTTCTACAGTTACGAGCGACTGGAGACTCTCTTCGGGTTAGAGATACACAACGCAGACCGTATCCTCCCGGAATACCAGCGTCTCGACGTTGGTGACGAGGTGCGACTCGGACCACCCGGGTCGGAGACGCCGTCGTTCCACGTCGCGTTGGTTGACCCGGGCCGGAGCCTCGTATTGAGCGCTCCCGGCTGGGAGACCGGCGAAAGTCAGGCGACGTGGACGTTCGTGTTGCACGAGGTGACGCCCGGCGCGACGAGACTTCTGGTCAGATTCCGGGGGCGCTCGGAGACGCTCCGAGAGCGCGTGATGAATCGGCTGTTCGTCGAGCCGGTCCAGTTCGCTATGGAACGGAAGATGTTGAAGGGTATCCGCGAGCGCGCAGAGCGGGCGCGGACGAGTGCAACCGAGGGCCAGCGACGCTGACCCATCGCCGACAGGCGATTCGAAAGTCTTTTTCCTTCGCTCCGGCTTCGGAAGAGTACAAGCCGCCTTAGCTCAGACTGGGAGAGCACTCGACTGAAGATCGAGCTGTCCCCGGTTCAAATCCGGGAGGCGGCATATTTTGAGACCGTGAGCGGAGCAAACGGTCGAGAACCGACGCCGGACAGATTCGAACCCTGGAAGACGAACATCGTGAGTCTTCCTCAGGTTCAAATCCGGGAGGCGGCATAGTTGTTTTCCTCGCATCTAATTCACGAGACAGCGTTTTACCGTATTTATACTCCATCACTGCGTGGAGGGAGATTTGACAGGGACTTTTGCGCGCCTCAACCCTGTCTGGCGTTCTGACTCATTCGACGCCTGGGGTTATGATCAGACCACCTATGACCAAATTCTACGACAGTAACTCTATTATCGCAGACAGAATCACTCAGACTAGGAAATGGTCGAAGTCATCATCTCCAGAAACCCGTGGGAGGACCCAGAGGAGGTAGCTCGAGTTACAATTGAAGGTGAGGTGATAGGCGAGACGCCGACGGCTGAATCGCTTCGAGACCGGATTCAGGACGAACGCGACCCAATCATCAGCGAGTACACGGATGGACGGGAACTGCTCCGGTATCTGGCTGCCTCGTACTCGAATGGGTATGTGATGGCGGGCTACGATAGCGAGGATTCACGTCATATCCTCGAAGACCTGAGCGATGATGCATACGGGCGATGGGCGAAAGAATCCGATTTCGATACGGAACTCTGAACCTTGACAGACTACGCTCTGGACGCATTCTCTACACCATCAAGTAGGGCGTCTTCACTGTTGAAGGCCATTGCAGGCTGAATCAGTCTTTCTCGGGAGGCTTATGACAAATCAAGGTGATTATCGAGGACGGAGAAGACACATGGCATTGCGCATTTTCGGACTCAACGAAGAGCGGGACGGCTGGGATGTCCTCGGGAAGATTGCTGACGGCGAGATAGTCGAGGACCCTACTGGCGAACTGGGGGCGACGATAAAAGGAGAGTATGACTTGGATGACGAGAACCACCTGAGGCGGGCATTGAATAACCACTATATCAACGCCGTTCCGCTGGCAGAAGACGAAGAATAGCTAATGCAGATTCTCTTTCAAATGTACCACGACGACGAGCTACACGACCTCGGTATCATTGAGAACGGCGACGTGGTCGAAACCATCGAAGAGGGGTTTGAGGACTGGATTCGCTGGGAGCTAAGCCACCACACGACTCCCGACCTTGACGACCCTGATGGAATTTTGGAAGCGTATGAGGGACCACATCTGATTGCGAAGGTCGTTGACGAGTGACTATCATTGGTATCGTATATAGGGGAATTCAGGCTCGAACTTGGAAGCGCCGACGACTTGTACGTGAATTAGTCCAGCTTGAACCCGGAGACTTCCAAGACCAACGAAGTCATGGAGGAGTTGAATGGTAGTCGTCCAACAGCCCTGAATCGCATGGAGATGACTAACGCACTTGGAATCGGGTTTCTACACAAAAAGAACGCTCAAGGAGAGGATTCAAAGGCCATCGCTATAGAAGTCGCAGACGTGTCAATTTTTGAAAGTATAAAGGGGGTCGGGGGTATTTGATTTCTCCCAGAAGAATTCACCTGTTCTATCGTTCTTAGAGACACCAGTCTTTGGCGGATGTCCTAGCAAAGACTTCCAAATTCTACTATAGTCTAATTAAGGATATCGCCGATGTAGTGGGTCACGTCTTGGAGTGGCGCGATTGTCCAAGTTCCACATTCGAAACAGAACATAAATAATGTGTTCTGGACACCATTATCATCAATCATTTTTGTCTTCAGACATTGAACTCTCGTAACCCTCTCTGAACGCTTCAATACTCCCATTTTCTTTGAGAAATAAATATATCAAATAGAAGGGTAAAATACAGAGTCTTATTAATATGATTGTCAACCGGAGAGGAAGTCCAAATAGCCAGCGGAAGAAAGATGCGAAAGTCTCATCAAGATATCGTTCAGTTTGCAGTCCCACGTTGTCCTCGCTAAGGTTTCGGTTATTGTTGGGTGTTCGCTGACCCTCCTCGAAGATGAGTTTGATAATCCGTTGAGCACAACTGGTACATACGGTTCTCCGGATATGTTCATCACCAAACGAAGCGGCCCAGAGGCTATCATAATCGCCTTCTGAATTACACGCCACGCATGTATAATCGTCCCGGGAAAAAACACGACTATCTTTTTTCAGTATATCGCTTAGGTCCATCTTATTAGTATTCTACAGAATATTGACCACTGGCATTAGACATTTCTCGCTGTTTATCACAACTGATTACAAAGCTTACTATATACCGTTAAAATTCCAAATCCGGGAGGCGGCATTCTTGTGATTCTGACCGGTGAGCGGAGCGAACCGCGTGAGAATCCAATGCAACCCGACCGGATTCTAAACCAGCGAGCGAACACAGTGAGTGGGGAAGTTCAAATCCGGAATTCCTGCTAGCGAGCCTTCGTGCGGCCTTACTGCCGGAGAACGCTACTCCCGAAGTTCCATGTAGCCGAGGGCTTCCAGTTGCTCTCGGTCCACGTCGTCTTTCGGTGCTCGTGGCGGGTTGACGTCGCGGGTGACGAGGTGCTCGGGAATGCGGTCGCGGAGTTCTGCGGCGACGTCCGGATTGTCGTCGATAACGTTCCGTGCTTCGGCCGGGTCGGCGGTAAGGTCATAGAGTTGGTCCACCGAGTTGCTCGTGATGAGTTTCCACTCGTCGGTCCGAACGGCGACCGCGGGGGCGATTTCGTTCGGCTGTCCGAGTGAAAAGACCGTCCGAGCGTCGCCCGTAAACAGGTGTGTGCCTTCGAACTCGGGGGTCACCGACTCGGGAAGGTGGAACGACGTGATTGTCGGTGCGAGGTCGAGCAGTTCTCTCGGCTCTGAGATTCGTGCCGGAGTATCGACGGTCGGCGTCTTCACGAGGAGCGGGACGTGCGTGAGTTCGTCGTAGGGATAGTTTCGGTGGAAGAACGCGCCGTGCTCGCGGAACTCCTCGCCGTGGTCGCTCGAAAACAGGATGTTGCAGTCGGACCAGAGACCGCGGCTTTCGAGACCGTCGAACAGTCGGTCGAGATGCCGCGAACAGTACCGAACGTCGGAGTCGTAGAGGTCGATGAGCAACTGACGCTCTCGGTCGGTGATTTCGTCCGGCCGCAACCCGGCTTTCTTCATCAACGCCTTGATTCGGTCTTCGTCGAGCGGGCTATCGAGATACGCCGGGTCGTCGTCGTGGACGCCGTACGGGCGGTGTGCCTCCATGTAGTGAACCCAGAGGAAGAAGTCGGAGTCGGCGTTCGATTCGAGCCACGACAGCGCTCGGTCGGTCACTCGTTCGGCACTAGTATACCCCAAGTACTGGAAGCCGCCGTCTTCGAAGAGGACGTTGTAGGGCGTTCGGAGCGCGTTGTAGAGGCGCTCGTTTTCGCGCCGTTGGAGGTACTTGCTTATCTTCGTCGCCGGGCGGTTGATCTGGTCTCGGAGCTTCTCCGTGAGCGACCGCTCGCTGGTCGCCGTTTCGTGGTAGGAATCTCTGCCGAGGTCGATCGTCTCATCGAACCGAAAGTCGCCGTCAACGAGACCGATTCCGGTCTGTGTCCCCACGACTGCGGTCGTAGTGTCACTCTCCGTCGAGAGAATGGACGCAATCGTCGGAAATTCGTCCATCGCCTCGTATGCGAGGTGGTGCGACGTCTGAAACGACGGAACCGAGATACGCGTGTATGGGCCGTTGGAAAACGCGTTCTCGAAGACGGTCCCAGTTTCGGCCAACCGGTCGAGCGCAGGCATCGTATCTCGGTCGTAACCGTACTGTGCGAGGTGGTCTGCACGGAGGGAATCGACCGTAACGAGGAGGGTGTTCATCAGTTGTCTATATCTATTCAGAATGACAAAAGGGTATCTATGGGTAGCTATTTTTCGAGAGATACGCCCCGTGCAGACGAAATGAATTGACCCGTTTCAGCGAGGGTCCCAGACGGTCAGAAATGTCGGTGACGGCATCTTCAGAAGACTTATGCGCATGAGGAGACAGGGTTCAAAGGCAATGGCGAAAGGTAAGGTTGACTTCTTCAACGACACTGGCGGTTACGGTTTCATCTCTACTGACGACGCGGACGACGACGTGTTCTTCCACATGGAAGATGTTGGCGGCCCGGACCTCGAAGAGGGTCAGGAAATCGAATTCGACATCGAACAGGCCCCCAAGGGTCCCCGCGCGACGAACGTTACCCGCCTCTAAGCAGGTTTCCGTTCATCCGCTGTAACTTCACAGACTGACGAACTTTCTTCCGTATTTTTACCTCCGTGAGCGGCCGCTCTGGGTGGCTTGCTATAGCAACCGTGTGAGAAACACAGACACACATTCGGAAGGATTAACCGTCCGTGGGGCCGTTGTACGAAGGCAATGGCGAAAGGCAAGGTTGACTTCTTCAACGACACAGGCGGTTACGGTTTCATCTCTACTGACGACGCGGACGACGACGTGTTCTTCCACATGGAAGATATTGGCGGCCCGGACCTCGAAGAAGGGCAGGAAGTGGAGTTCGACATCGAGCAGGCCCCCAAGGGCCCGCGCGCGACGAACCTCACGCGCCTGTAATTCCGTACGCAGACGAACAGACTTCTGAGAATTTTTTACCCCCGTGAGCGGTGCGTGTCTCGATTTGCGCCTGTCGAACGGGAGTCGTCCACTGTCGAAAGTGATGCATTCACAGAACCCAGAAGGCTCTTATCGTTCGGTAGTTGTGCATAAAATGAACAACAATGTCCGAGGAAGGGGAGCGAGAACCACCCGAGCAAAACCTCGATTCACACATCGGGGCAGGCGTCTTCGACGAGACGATGGGGCCAGGGTCGTCGTTTGCACACCTCTATCGTGGTGAAATTCACCGTATGAAATCGTGGCGCGAACGACTGGACCGCACGAGCAATTGGGCGATTACGCTGATGGCGGGTATCCTCACGTGGTCGTTTTCTGCACAGACGCACCCGCATTACATCATCCTGCTCGGGGTGGTGACGCTGTGTATCTTCCTCGCCATTGAGGCGCGCCGCTTCCGCGCGTACGACATCTGGCGGTCTCGTGTGCGGATGTTCCAACAGAACGTGTTCGCCTACGCGCTCGACCCCGATGGTGGTGTCGTTGACGAGAACTGGCGACAGAAACTCGGCGAGGACTACCGCAAGCCGAACCTGAAGATTCCGTTCGAGGAGGCGTTAGCCCACCGCCTTCGACGGGTGTACCTCCCGCTGTTCCTCGTGATGCTCGCCGCGTGGGTCATCCAACTCACGGCGTACACGGATACGACGACGCTTGTCACCAGCGCCAGCGTCGGGAGCATCCCCGGGAACATCGTCGTCGCCTTCGTCGCCGGATTCTACGCGACGCTTCTCGGAATCACGTTCCGGCCGCGGGAGTGGCACGTCAACGGCGAACTCATCCCGAGCGACGTGACCGGATGGGAGCAACCCGAGTACGCCGATTCATAGCGCCGGAATTCGAAATGGTTTTTTCGCCGCTGTGCATCTGTGAGAGTGCGCCGCCTTAGCTCAGACTGGGAGAGCACTCGACTGAAGATCGAGCTGTCCCCGGTTCAAATCCGGGAGGCGGCATATTTTGAGACCGTGAGCGGAGCGAACGGTCGAGAACTGACGCCGGACAGATTCGAACCCTGGAAGACGAACATCGTGAGTCGTCCTCAGGTTCAAATCCGGGAGGCGGCATACTTCTGCGGACGACAACACGAACGAGCGAAGCGAGTGAGCTGTCGCCCGCGAATATGCAACCCGACCGGTTCTGAACCAGCGAGTCCCGCGAGTCACCTCACTGGTTCGAAAACTGTGACTGAGAACGTTCCGCGGGAAAAAAGACGACGTGCCGACACTCACGTGACGACTGACTCGGACGAATCGACGGCGCGGTGAGTGACGCGGACTTCCAGTCCGGACGACGTGACCGAGACGGTAACGTCGTCGATAGCGCGTTCGTACTCCGAGGTGTGTTTCCCTGACCGCGAGACGCGCAGGCTCTTCGAAAGGAGACCGGCATCGACGAGTTGATCGAGTTTTCGGTAGGCGGTCGAAAGCGGGATATCACAGGTGTCTGCGATTTCGCTCGCCGACAGCGCCACACCGTCGGTCGCGTCGAGGATACAGCGAGCGTTGGCGTCGTCGAGAACGTCGAAGAGCGTCCCGATGGTCTCGGAGTCAGCAACGACTTGGTCGGCGTCGGCAGATGGCGAGCGAGTCTGAGAGCGAGTGGAGACGGAAACTGAAGCCTGACTCATACTCCAACAAAACTGCGCAAACGGGACCAACTGATAACCACGATAGCGTGGGACGTTTATATACTCCGTCGCCGGAACGCTATCTCGCTTCGAGGATATCGCCGAGTAATTTCGTGAGCGCGGCCGCGAGATGCTCCGAAAACGTGGACTGGTTGATGTCGAGCGCGGCGGCGACTTCGGTCGCATTCGCACCGCGAGGCCGTTCGAAGTACCCCATCTCGTACGCGGTTTGGATGACTTCGAGCTGGCGAGTCGTCAGCTTGCTTCGGTCAACGAAGATGCTGTCTCCGGGCGCGTCGCTCGTCGGCGACCGGACGAGTCGTTTGATGTCGGTCCCGGGGAATCGCTCGCGGAGTTCGCCGATGACATCCTGGAGTTGTTCGTAATCGGCCGCGTGGAAGACGAGCGTGAGCGTTCCTTGGTACGCGAAATACCGGTCTACAGGACAGCCGAACTCGCCGAGGCACTCGCACGGACAGCCGGTCGGGTCGTCGTGAGAAAACCGGTAGAGATGCTTCGACCCGTAGGAGAAAATTGGGTCGAGCGACGTGTCGTCGGGCGGGTCCTCGGTTTCGACGACGAACTCCGAGACGCTCGCGGTGTCGGAGTCGGCGACGACGCTTCTGGAAACGGTGTTGACGGCTGAATCCGCCGCGTGTGCAATCGAGGCGATTTGACACACTGACGGCGTGTCGAACTCGACAGTCGCGCGGATTCCGGCGGGCATTGAATTAGGTTGTGAGACGGCGGAGTTCGGCGGCGACTAGGCGACGGCGAGATATCACGTGTCGTGCGTTTCGGGGTCGAGTTCGACCTCGCGGCCGCTCAGAGTGTCGGGTGTGAGTTCGAACAGTTGGATGTCGAGGTTTCGTTTCGTCTCCCCCCAAATTTCGAACAGCGGTCGTTTTGCGTCCCCGTACTGGACGATGCGCTCGACGGTCAAGTCGTCGGGTGAAACCCGTTCGAGAGTTCCGTCGGCGATGATGCTCCGATAGCTGTCGCCGTCGGCCTCGTGGACGACGAGGCGCGCACTGGGCGAGGAAGTGAGGAACTGACGTTTTTCGCTCTCAGGCGTGGAGACGAGTCGGAGATAAAAACAGTCGGTTTCGGGGTTGTACCCGTAGGAGATAGGGATAGCGTAAGGCTCGTCAGCCTTCGCAAGCGAGAGGACGCCCGTCTCGTGGCGCGTCAGGACCGCATGGACCTCGTCGGGCGAGAGTTCTGTCTGTTGATCCAGAGACATCGGTTCGTACATGCAGACTGGCGTCGGGCGTAATTACTGTTACTTCTCGGAGCGAGAGACTGCTAGGATAGTTGTCTCGAATTAGAGAGGGAGAAAAGAGGTAGTGAACTGAATCCGAATCACGCACTGGAAAACGCATCCGTGGTGAGCGAGGCGCTACAGATGACACACCCGTTGTCGAGAAGCGCGTCGCGCATCGAATCGTTGACCAGCATGGACTCGTCGCACACCGGGCAAACAAAGGTGTAGTCCGTGCCGTCGCTCATCTTGTTCGTAGTACGGGAGACACATGTATATGTAGCCTACTGTTTCCTGACGAGTGAGAAGAAGACACACGGTTTTGAGGAGCAATCGGGTCGAACGGCGAACACAGAATCACAGAGAAAGCGGTGAGAAGTCGCGTTTCGAGGCCACAGACCCACAGATTGGACACCCGCGGTCGAGCACGGCACCGCGCATACCGCGGTTGACTTCGAACCCCTCACCGCACTGTGGGCACGCGAACTCGTATTCGCCGGTCGTCGAGCGTGCACTCATCAGTCCACCTCCGGGTTCATGAACGCGGCTTCCGACTCCGTTTCTCGGGCGACAGGCACAGTGTGCGACATTACGACCGTCGCTCCTCGGCGTCTTCCCCGCCGTCGGTCGCAACGTTTCGGAAGGCGACGCCGACGCCGGAGTCGTCGAACGAAAACGAGAGCGTATCGAAGTTCGTCTCGAACTCTCGCGGGTGGTGACTAGTCGTCTGAATCCGACGACGCTCGTCGAGAAGCGACGCTTCGGTGAGTTGGTCGAGTTTTCGGTAGACGGTCGAAAGCGGAACGTCACACACGTCTGCGCACTCCTGAGCGGTTCGGGCGCTCCCGTCGCAGGCGGCGAGGATGCGACGGCTGTCGTCGTCGCTGAGTACCGAAAGGACGGCCGACGGGTCGGCGGCCTGCGCGGCGTCGTGGGCGTTCGAAGCGTACGGAGAGTTACGAGCAGTGAGTGTCGGGGATGTGTTCATACTTCTATTGATGTCCCGTACCCGGAGGTATTCCGGCCCGCACTATCCGGGGTAGTTTAAATAGTCGGATGAGATGGAGACCGAGTAGGCCAAGCGAGCGGCGGCAGTTCGACCGGTCTGTCAGCTATGCGATGGCGGCGTTACGTCCGCGACGCGGCGGTTCGAAGAATCACGGACTGCGACGCTGGAGGCCCGACTGGTGGTCAATGCGGAGTTCCCACCCGAGGATGTCTTGCATCGGCTCAGTCTCCGAAAAGAGACTCGGGTACCACGCGTTGTCTTCGAGCGCTTCCTGCACACGGGACCACTCGTCGTCGGCGATTGGATGGAGTTCGCCTTCGAGAACTACGCTCCGCCACTCGTGACGGGCAGGTGCGTCCCAGACGGTGAAACTCGCACGGTCGGTTGCCTCCGCGAACTCGGTCTTTTTCGACGTCTCGCCGGGGCGCAAGAAGACGAAGTAGAGCCGCTTTCTGTCGGCGTCGTACCCGAAAGAGAGCGGGATACCGTATGCGACGTCGCCGTCGGCGAACGACAGAACGCCGACGCCCTCCTCGCGGAGTATTCGGTCTATCTCCTCGTCCGGCATCTCGATTTGGTTGCGTTCGGGGAAGTCGGGTGCCATGGTACAAATACGCACGGGAGCGATATAAGAGTGACATCGAATGGAGATGTTTCCGGTCACGGCGCGGGGCTTATCACCGCCGAACCCGAATCGCGGTGCGACACCCGGATGACGGTGAACACACTCCATCGGCCGACACACCGCGACGCGCTCGTCCACCTCGAATCGGCGTTCGAACGCGGCGATATGGTCACCGTGTTCGGTCGGTGTACGGTCGATTACGACGGGCGCGCGACGAGCGAACTCGGTCCCGGTGACCGATTAGTCGTCCTGAAACCGGACGGTTCCATCCTCGTCCATACGGACGAAAAACGGACGCCGGTCAACTGGCAACCGCCGGGTTGTACCCACTCCGCGGGCGTGCGCGACGGTCGGCTCAGGGTTCGAAGCACGCGGTCGAGTCCGGACGAGCGACTCGACGTGTTCTTCGAGCGCGTCGAGCAGTGTTCGGCATACGCGGTTGACGACCGGAGCGACCTCGAACTCGTCGGGAGCGAAGAAGACCTGCGACAACACATCCTCGCGGAGCCGTCGGTCCTCGAACCCGGGTTCGAACCGCTCGAAACCGAACGGCAGAGCGACGCCGGCGCACTCGACATCTTCGGCGATGACGCGGACGGCGTTCCGGTCGTCGTGGAACTAAAGCGCCGCCGGGTCGGTCCCTCGGCGGCGAGCCAACTTCGCCGGTACGTAGACGCCCTGCGACGGGAGTTCGGCGACGACGAACCGATTCGTGGGGTTCTCGTCGCACCCTCTATCACCGACCGCACCGCCGATCTCCTCGACCGGGAGGGCCTGGAGTTCATCGCGCTCGACCCCGAGACGGGCGAACCGCCGGACGAAGCATCGACCGACGACGAAGCGGTGGCCGAAGCCGAATCAGTAGATACTGACGACCCGGACGCCGACGGCTAGCGAATCGAGCGGCACGTCGTGTCGGGAGTCTCCGTGGTGTCGATTCGGGAGCGGGCCGAACCGTCGTGTGAGCGGCTCACACGACCGGATGGCCAGTGAAGCTTCGAAGCGTTTTTAGCCCGCCTGACCCTTCGGTTTCACAAGTAACCATGTCAGACAAACCCGCCTCTATGTACCGGGAGATCAAGAACCCGGCATACACCCGACGTGAGTACATCACGGGTATCCCCGGTTCGAAGATTGCACAGCACAACATGGGCGACCTGCAGGCGGACCCCGAGGACTACCCCGTCCAGATTAGCCTGGTAGTCGAAGAAGACGTCCAGATTCGCCATGGTTCGCTCGAATCTGCCCGTCTCTCGGCCAACCGTCTGATGCTCAAGAACGCCGGCGAAAAGCAGTACAAGATGATTCTGCGCAAGTTCCCGCACCACGTCATCCGCGAGAACAAGCAGGCAACCGGTGCCGGTGCAGACCGTGTTTCCGACGGAATGCGCCAGTCGTTCGGGAAGGTCGTCGGTACCGCCGCTCGTATCCCCAAAGGCGAGCGAGTCTTTACCATCTACTGCGACGTCGAGGACGCCGCAACGGCGAAAGACGCCTTCCGCCGCGCGTACAACAAGATGTCGCCGCCGTGCCGCATCGTCGTCGAGCGTGGCGAAGAACTGCTCGTCGCGTAATCTCGCATCGACGCACGGGTCACCACGAACCCACCAACTTTTCATCCGGGACCCCGCCTCGTAGCGTATGCTCCGCTTGGCGGTGACGACCAGCAGTGAGACCTTTGAGCGACTGCGTGACCCGCTTTCTGAACGTGGTATCGACGTCGGGCACCTTCGATCGAAACAGTTCGTACTCGACCTCTCGTCGCCGCCGAGCGACTCGTTCGACGTCGGACTCGTCTACCCCACGCGAGCGATGGAAGGCGGCGTCGTCACCGCTAGACACGACATCCCGTGGGTGAACACGCGAGAGGATATCCTCACGTCGCGGAACAAAGCGGGCGTTATCGCAACACTCACGGAAGCCGGAATCCCGGTTCCGAAGTCCGTCTACGTCTCGAATCCTGCGAGTGAGTCTGCACTCGTCGAGGCCGTCGAAGCCGCGGGACTCGACTACCCCGTCGTCGTCAAACCGAACTCGACGACGCGCGGTACGGGCATCGCAAAGGCTCACGACCCCGATTCGCTGTCGGGACTCGTAGACCACTTGCGTCTCGTCCACGACTACCGGGCGACCGGTGACAAGTCCTATCTCGTCCAAGAGTGGCTTCCGGACGCCCGTGACTACCGGGCGATGGTGCTCGACGGACGGGTCGTCGGTGCGGTCGAACGCCGACTGTCCGAGGGTGCCCGCGAAAACGGTCGCTGGAAACACAACGTCCATCGCGGGGCAGTGGCCGTCGGCACCGACCTCCCGGAGCGACACCGAGGTCTCGCCGAGGCGGTAGCCGAGGAGTTGGGTATCCGCTATCTCGGCGTCGATATCCTCGAATCCGACGGGCGCGTCGTCGTCTCGGAGACGAACGCCCGGCCGACTATCGACGACGACGCGAAGTACGACGACGACTTTTTCGACCGACTGGCGGCGCTCGTCGAGCGGGTTGCAAAAAAATCGTGAGAAGCCGTGTCGCCGTCGGTTACTCGACGTCGATAGCGGCGGAGTCCTCAGCGCGGTCGAACGTGACCTGTAGGACGCCGTTGTTGAAGGTTGCCGATGCGGAGTGTTCGTCAACGCGTGCCGGAAGGCGAACGCGTTCGTCGTACTCGCGGCGGTCTCCGGCGGCGCTGATAGTCAGCGTTTCACCGTCGCACTTGAGGTCGATAGCGTCTTTATCGACGCCCGGGAGGTCCGCGACGAGTCGAAGCGAGGCACCCTCATCGTACACGTGGATGTGGGTTTCGGAGGCAAAGCCAGCGTCTCCTCCGGTCATGTCGTTCATCATCCGTTCGATTTCATCGAAGATGTTGTCGAACGGGTCGTCGCGGTCGTCTCTGACCATGGGGGCCGCTATGAAATCGGGGGATAAAACCTTTCTGCCCGCGACAACCCGCTCCGGGACGCTCGTGCGCGGGGCGTCTTCGGTTGTGCCCGTTCTTGTGCGTCATCTGTCGTCTGGGTGTGACCGACCGCGATTATTTCTGACCGAATTGCGATTGTATATGAAAGGTAACGTTCGATTAAGTCGGATTTACCGAAACAGGTATACTCTTGCGTCTGGGATATATACGTGGAAACTACTCGAACATGAGTGAAAAATCCTACCTCAGCGCGGGCGAGAACGTGGATGAATCGGACGTGGTGCGGGTGGCACTCAACGGATTCGGCCGAATCGGCCGGAATATCTTCCGTGCCGTCCTCGACAACCCGAACGTCGAACTGGTCGCCATCAACGACGTCATGGACTTCGACGACATGGCGTACCTCGCAAAGTACGACTCCGTCATGGGTCGCCTCGACGGCGTCGAACGCGACGGCGACTCGCTTTCCATCGGCGGCACGTCGGTGAGCCTCCACAACGTTCAGTCCCCCGCGGAGCTTCCGTGGGGTGAACTCGACGTGGACGTTGCGCTCGAATGTACGGGCATCTTCCGCACGAAGGAAGACGCCTCCGCCCACCTCGATGCGGGTGCAGACAAAGTCGTCATCTCCGCACCGCCGAAGGGCGACGAGCCGGTCAAGCAGATAGTCTACGGCGTCAACCACGACGAGTACGACGGGGAAGACATCGTCTCCAACGCCTCCTGTACGACGAACTCCGTCACGCCGGTTGCGAAGGTGCTCGACGAGGAGTTCGGCATCGAAAACGGTCTCCTGACGACCGTACACGCTTACACGGGAAGCCAGAACCTCATCGATAGCCCCCACGCGAAACAGCGTCGTGGCCGCGCCGCCGCCGAGAACATCGTCCCGACGACGACCGGTGCCGCGCAGGCCGCCACCGAGATTCTGCCCCAGCTCGACGGCAAACTCGACGGCATGGCGATTCGCGTGCCGGTTCCGAACGGTTCCCTCACGGAACTCGTCGTCCGCCTCGAAGACAAGCCGTCGGTCGAGGATATCAACGACGCCTTCCGCGCCGCCGCCGACTCCGGCCCGCTCGCCGGTGTCCTTGGCTACACAGACGACGAAGTCACGTCGCGTGACATCCTCGGTCTCCCCTTCTCCAGTACAGTTGACCTCAACACGACCAACCAAGTCAACGACGGCGGTCTCTACAAGATTCTGACGTGGTACGACAACGAGTACGGCTTCTCCAACCGGATGCTCGACGTCGCACACTTCGTCACGCACCAGTAATCACTCACTCTAATCGACCGCCCTCTCGGCCTGACCCGCCTATCACTAAGTAACCACTCCACGTTCTTCCACCCGATGTTCAACACGCTCGACGACCTCACTCCCGAACAGCGCGTTCTCGTTCGACTCGACCTCAACTCGCCCGTCGAAGACGGCGAGGTACAGGACAACCGCCGCTTCGACCGTCACGCCGAGACGGTCCGCGAACTCGCCGACGCGGGCCATCGCGTCGTCCTCATGGCCCACCAAGGACGCCCCGGCGGCGACGATTTCGTCTCGCTGGAACAGCACGCCGACATCCTCACAGACCACGTCGGCCGCGACGTGCAGTTCGTGGCCGATACCTACGGCGAGGTAGCTATCGACGCCATCGAGTCCCTGTCTGCGGGCGAGATTCTCCTCCTCGAAAACACCCGCATGTGCGACGAGGAACTCCCCGAAGAAGACCCAGAAGTCAAAGCCGACACCGAGTTCGTCCAGACGCTCGCACCTCACTTCGACGCGTACATCAACGACGCTTACTCGGCGGCCCACCGCTCGCACGCCTCGCTCGTCGGGTTTGCCCTCGAACTGCCAGCCTACGCGGGCCGCGTGATGGAGACCGAATACGAGGCGAACTCCTCGATTGCGACGCGCGAGTTCGACGGACAGGTGACGATGGTCGTCGGCGGGACGAAAGCGACCGACGTCATCAACGTGATGAACAACCTCGGCGACAAGGTCGACCAGTTCTTGCTCGGCGGCATCGCGGGCGAACTCTTCCTCCGCGCCGCCGGCCACGAGGTCGGCTTCGACCTCGACGGCATGGACTTTTTCGACGACCAGTGGGAGGCGAACCGCGAGACCATCGAAGCCCTCCTCGACGAACGCGGCGACCAAATCAAACTCGCCGTTGACCTCGCCTACGAGGACGACACGGACGAGCGCGGTGAAATCGCCGTCGCCAACATCACGACGAAGGACCGCGCCTATCTCGACGTCGGCACGATGACGGTTGACGAGTACGAACCCATCATCCGCGACTCCGAGGCCGTCTTCGTGAAGGGCGCACTCGGCCTATTCGAAGACGAGCGCTTCGCCACGGGCACCGTCGGCGTCCTCGAAGCCATCTCGGAGACCGACTGCTTTTCGGTCGTCGGCGGCGGCGACACCTCCCGCGCCATCGAGATGTACGGCATGGACGAAGCCGACTTCGGTCACGTCTCTATCGCTGGCGGCGCGTACATCCGTGCGCTGACTGGCGCGCCGCTGGCGGGTGTTGAAGTGCTGACGCAGGACTGAAGGTCGAAATTAGGAATCTGCGTTCTTTTTGGCGACGATACTGGCAGCCCCCTCGACGAGGAAGACCACGCCACTTGCGAAGACAGCGAGCGTGAAAATCGCGGAGAGAGCCTCACCGGTCGGGAACGAGCCAGCCGCGCGGACTGCGAGTGTGTGGAATGCGCCGTACGACGAACCCCCGACGAGCACCGCGCCGATGAAGACGGTTCCGCGGTCGCCGGTTGCGAGGACGAGAATGTCCGAGTCAGTCGCGTCTGGCGACTCGTCGTCGTGGGCGTCGTCACGGTGGCGGTTCGGGTCAACGTTCATAACGGCCTCCGAGTCGATGGCAAAGTGGACATACAGACGACAGCGGGCGCTCGGACTATAAGTGTCGGTCAAGATTGATAGCCGACGCCGTCGAGTCGAGTCGACATCCATGAAACTCGGCGTCGTCTCCGACACCCACGACAACCTCGACTCCGTCGAAGCCGCCGTCTCACACTTCGAAACCGAAGGCGTGGACGCGGTCGTCCACTGCGGCGACATCGTCGCGCCCTTCTCTGCAACCCCGTTCGACGCGGGGTTCGACTTCCACGCGGTTCGCGGGAACAACGACGGCGAGTGGAAACTGCGCGAGGTGGTCGAGTCGTTCGGCACGTATCACGACGAGTTCGCGCACCTGACGCTCGGCGGCGACGATATCGCCGTCTATCACGGGACCGAATCGGGGCTAGTGGACGCCCTCATCGACGCGGGAACCTACGACTACGTCCTGCGCGGCCACACCCACGAGAAGACGGTCGAACACCGAAACGGAACGACGCACGTCAACCCCGGCGGACTCCCGATTCCCGGCGCTGACGACGCGTTCTACGTGGCCGTCATCGACCTCGGAACCGGAACCGTGGCGTTCGAGCGGGTGAAGTAGACGGCGAAAACAAGCGGGCGGGCGCGCAATGAAACGTACGTGTCGAGTGAGTCAGCCGTGAAACCGTAAGAAGAGTAGAAAGCTGAACAGGCGATTCGCCGATTAGTCGTCAGCGAACTCCGCGCGCGCCTGCTCAGAGAACCCAGAAGGGTCGCCGGAGATGCCGACGCCGAGGGTTCGGTCCGTCAGCTCCATGCTGTCGCGTTTGTCTTCGGTGTCGAACATCGCGCGGATGGCGTCGATGTTCTCCGGAATCACGTCGGATTCCTGGTGGATAGCCTGGAACAGATAGAGGTCGCGGCCGTTGACGCCGATGGATTCGCCCCAGACGCAGTTTTCCCACATGTCACCGCGTGGGCGACCCGCATCGAGCGCGAAGTCTTTGAGTTTGCCAGCGCCGTCGATGCCGAGCCCTTCGGGAATGACGTAGACACGGTCTTCGCCTTCGAGGAGTTGCCGGACGTGCGCGCCGGTCACGTCGTCTTCGAGCGTGACGTTGAGGGCGTGGACGTGCATCAGCGTCGCCGGAACTTTCAGTCCGAGGGTGTCGATTTCGAGGTCGGGGAAAATCGTCTTGACGTCGGGACCGTGGTGAGAGGGGACTTTGATCGGGTTGGGCAGAATATCGTTGATAGGCCCACGAGAGTTCTGTCCGGGGTCGCCGCCGCGGCGGACGAGGGTCGCACGAACCTTCTCGACGCCGTATTCCTCTTCGAGCGGCGCGATGATGCGCGAGAGTCCAGTCGTGTTACACGAGACGACGCGAACGTAGTCGGCGTCGCGTGCGGCGTCGAAGTTCGACCGGGCGTTGAAGCTGACGTCGGCGACGTCGGCGTCTTCGCCGCCTTGGAAGATAGCGGGTGTGTGGTGCGTCTCGTACAGTTCGCGGTTTTGGGCACCGATACCGGAGGGCGTACAATCGACGATGACGTCGGCCTCGGCGACGAGTTCGTCTACCTCGCCAGCGAGGTCGATGCCCGCCTCGGCGAACAACGGGGACCGCTCTGGGATGGCGGCGTACATCGGGTAGCCGCGTTCGACTGCAGTGTGTGCCTCGAAATTGGGTTGCGTCTTGGCCACGCCGATGAGTTCCATATCGGGTTGCGCCTCGATTGCGTCGGCGACGCGCTTTCCGATTGTACCGTAGCCGTTGACACCCACTCGTATCATGGATGAGCAACGACCGTAGTCGAACATAGTTATTTCGATGGTTAATTTACAGAAACTAACTCTCGAGCGAGTGAGTCGCTGGATTATCTCCGAAGTGAGTGAAGTCGGTCGTGGCGGGTGAACTCGCCCGTTTGGTGCCGAAAACCGGGCGCGGGCGTACAGATGGGAACGCCTAACACGACAGGTGACGCAGGCACCCACATGCCAACAGACGATGCTTCTCTCCGCGCCGCGAGCGAGACGGCGGTCCATCAGTGTCTCGACCTCGCCGCCGACGAGTCGCTCCTCGTCGTCACCGACGACAAGCGAACGCGCATCGGCGAAGCGCTCTACGACGTCGCCTGCGACGTGACCGACGACGCCTCGATCATCCGCTATCCGCCGGGGAACCAACACGGAGAAGAGCCGCCCGCGCCGGTCGCCGCCGCGATGCAGTCTTGCGACGCCTTCCTCGCGCCGACGACGAAAAGCCTCAGTCACACTCGCGCACGCGGTGACGCCTGCGACGCGGGTGCTCGCGGTGCGACGCTCCCCGGCATCACCGAGGAGGTCTTCGTCACCGGTCTCGACGCCGACTACGACACCATCTACGACCACAGCAAGGCGATGTTGGACGCCGTCGGCGACGCCGACGAAGTCCGCGTCACCACAGAGAAGGGGACGGACATCACGTTCGTCCGCGGTGACCGCGAATGGCTCGCCGACACCGGCGCAATCGCCGACTCTGGCTCGTTTTCCAATCTTCCGGCGGGCGAGGTCTTCCTCAGCCCCGCGTCCGCGACTGGCACCTACGTCGTTGACGGGACGATGATGCCGCATGGACTCCTCGACGACGGACAGGACCTCCGATTCGAAGTCGAAGACGGCTATGTCACCGAGATTTCTGACGACGACATCCGCGAACAGGTCGAAGCCGCGGCAGAGGAAGTGGGGCGAGACGCCTACAACCTCGCCGAACTCGGCATCGGTACCAACGTCGGCGTGACCGACCTCGTCGGCTCCGTCCTCCTCGACGAGAAGGCCGCCGGGACGGTCCACATCGCCATCGGCGACGACGCGGGCATCGGCGGCGACACCGACGCGCCGCTCCACCTCGACGGCATCATCCGCGACCCGACGGTCTACGCCGACGGCGACGCGGTCGAACTGCCACAGCCCTGAGCACGCGCCACACCGCGTTTTTCCACGTTATTCGAGAAGACAGCGACCGGCAACCGCACCGGAACAGGATTCGACACACAGCAGTTCGCCGTGCCCGAGCGCCACGTACGCCGCTCCGCCGACGACGGCAAGCCCGGAGCGCGTCACCGACCGTGGAAGCCGTCCGCGACCGCGTGGGGTCCCGGTCTCCCGGTCGAGCGCGTAGAGGGTAGCAGGCGCGCTCCCTTCGCGCGCCCGGGCGGAGACGGCGTAGACGAGTTCGTCGGCGACGACAGGCGTCCACCCGAGCGAGACTCGCGGGTCAGGGCCGAACGACCAGACGCGGTCGCCGCTGTCGAGGCGTCGTGCCACGACCACGCCGTCGGCGCAGTAGTACGCGAGGTCATCGGTGACGGCGACCCCCGATTCGGTTCGTCGCCCCGCCGGCACTCGCCAAACGAGCCGTCGAGTGCGGCGGGCGACCGCCGCGACGAACTCCGTCGCGTTCTCACGAAGCGGAACGAGCATCGTGTCGGCCGAAATCGTCACCGGACCATCGACCGGAAGCGACCGCGACCACTGATTCGTCCCGGTCGTGAGGTCGAGCGCGACCACGCCGGCGTCGCCGCGCAGGAAGGGGACAAAGACGGTTCCGTCGGCGGCCGATAGTGTCCACGGTATTCGACGAGCATCGAATCCGACTCGCCATCTCGTCTCGCCGGTGTCCGCGTCCACCGCGACGACGGCGACCGGCGGGGTGCGGACGCCGTAGGTTGCGGTCACGACGACGTCGTCTGTGACCACCGGCGGTGCGACGATTGGGTAGGGTTGTGCCGTCGTGGGAACCGGGTGCGTCCACAGGTGTTCACCCACTGTCGAAAGCGCGTGGAGTCCCTCGAACGTCCGAACGTAGAGTCGGTCGTCGGCGACGACCACCGAGTCGTGATGATACGCGAGGCTGTCGGTCCCCGAGACCGAAACGGTCGTTCGCCAGCGCTCCTCGCCGGTCGCGGCGTCGAACGCGGAGACGGCAGTGTCGTGTCGGCGGTCGATACCCCCGCGGGTGTGAAGGTGGTAGACCGTTTCGTCGGCGATGACGGGCGTACTGACCGGATACCCACCGTGTACGCTCGCCCGCCACGCGATGTGGAGACCGCCGGTCGGCCCCCTCGCGGGCGAGACGCCGGTTCTCGCGTCGTCGAAGCCGCGACGCGACCACGTCCCCTCGTAGGACGGGTCGTCGCTGGAGATGCATCCGGCGGTCACCGCGAGACCCGCAGTTCCGAAAGTTGCGAGGTACCGGCGGCGAGTCGTTCGGAGCACAACAGAGATAGGCGACGCGGCCGGAAAAGCGTCACAATCTACCCCGACACCGACTCCCACGCGCACGAAGAGAAAGGCGGCTTTTTACGGCCTGATGGGGTAACAGCCTCTATGAGCCAACCCGACGCCGGTGAACGCGTCCCCCTTTCTTGTCCGTCGTGTTCGCCCGACGAACCCACCGTCCACGAGGTGCTGAAGCCCGGCGGTCACTCGACCGTCCGGTGTACCGAGTGCGGTCAGGTCCACAAAGAGAAAGTCGAGCTCCCCGATGAAATCGACATGAACGTCGTCGTCTCGCAGGACGGGTCGTCCGTCTCGACCGAGGTCGCCGCGCCCAAAGAAGCGACTATCTCGCTCGGCGAGGAGTTCATCGTCGATACGCCCGAAGCGATTCAACTCGTCCGCATCACGGGCATCGAAGTCGGCCCCGAAGAGCGCGCCGAGGAAGCACAGGTACAAGACGTGAAAACCGTCTGGACCCGCGTGGTCGATAACGTCGGCGTCAACGTCACTATCCACCCGAAAGACGGAAAGCGCGAAGAGACCCGGAGCGTCACCGTCAACGTCCCCGGTGACTACGAGTTCGTCGTCGGCGAGACGGAGTCGTTCGGCGACGAAGAGGTCGAAATCGAAGGTCTCGTCGTTCGCTCGGACGCGCCCGAATACCGCCATGGAAAACTCGACCACCCCGGCGACATGGTGTACGCGAAAGACGCAAAGCGCGTCTACGCGCGGGACCAGACCTCGTCGGCGTGGTCCGTCTGGTAACGCCAGCTTCGACAACACACGACCTTTCTTTTCGTACCCCGTCGATGCGACCATGCCCACCTGGGACCGGTCGCAATCGTCGGTCGAATCGCTCGCACTCCTCTGGGCCGCCCGAGAGACCGGCGTCATCGACGCGCTCACGACGAACGCTGGAACCGCCGACGCAGTCGCCGCGGAGGCCGGTATCGAGCCGCGAGCGGCCAGCATCGCCGTCGAATCGTTGGCCGAGATAGGATTTATCAAACGCGTCGGCGACGAGTACGAAATCACGAATCGCGCGCTCGGATTTCTCGCCAAACGCGACGTGCGCTCGATTGGCCGACTACCGCACGCCCTCGACTCGTTTTCGTTGTACACCGACCTCCCGGAGACGATGGCGACCGGCGAACCGCCGACGCTCCCCGACGACTGGCTTCGAAACCGACTCGGCGCGCACGACGCCACCGACGACGCCGTCGTCCGGGCCTGCGTGACCGCGGCCGTCCGGGAGTCACCCGATGCGACCCGTGTCCTCGACCTCGCCGCCGCGTCGGGCGTCTTCGCCCGCGAGTTCCGCGCCCGCGGCCGCAACGTGACCGTTCTCGACGACGCCGAAACCGTCGAAGTCGTTCGACCGCTTCTCTCGCGGGCAGGTATCGAACTCGTCGCGGGCGACCCGACGACACCGCCAGTGAGCGGGTTCGGTCTCGTGTTCGTCGGCGACGCGTTCGCGGGACGAGACCCAGCCGAAGCGAAATCGCTCGTTGCGGGAGCATATCGCGCTCTCGCGCCTGGCGGCGTCGCCGTGTTTATCGACACGATTCACGGGCGGTGTTCGACCGCGGCGACGACTCGGCGGGCGGCCGCCGCACTCGCCACCGGTCGCGGTGCCCTCTACGACGACGCGACGATTCGGTCGTGGGTCGAATCGGCCGGATTCGAGCGCCAGATGGTCCGAGAGGTGCCGGGAACGGAGTTGCAGGCGGTGGTCGCCGAACGTGCGGTTGATTAGTGCCGACCTCCGAGTTCGAACATGGACAATTCGGTCCTGCGCGAAGACATGGTGGACGGGTTAGAGCAGTCGCTCGGCCCGCTCCCCGAGGCCGTCGGCCTCGCACTGCGCAGTGTCCCGCGCCACGAGTTCGTCACCGATTCACCGTACCAGAACCGCCCGACAGAACACCGCGAGACGAACACGACCATTCTCTCGCCCACGACAGTCGCTCGCCTCCTCGCCGCGTTCGACCCGCAACCCGAAGATAACGTGCTCGTCGTCGGCGCGGGCGTTGGCTACACGGCCGCCGTACTCGCCGAAATCGTCGGCGACTCCCGGGTGCACGCGGTCGATATCACCCGTCGACTCGTCTACGAAGCGCGGGAAAACCTCCAGCGCGCGGGCTACGGGGGCGTCCTCGTAGACTGCCGCGACGGTGCGGACGGACTCGCAGAGTACGCCCCGTTCGACGGTATCCTCGTCGAAGCCTCGGCGGTCGAACCGCCGCGTACGCTCCTCGCGCAACTCGAAGACGGCGGCCGACTGGTCATGCCGAAAGGCGTCGGCGAGCAGACGCTCGTCGCCATCGAAGATGGTGACGTCGCCGAGACGTTCGGCCCGCTCTCGTTCAAACCGTTGCTCGTCGATGGCGAACAGACCGGCAGCATCGTTCGAAACCGAACCCGTCGTGAGGACCCCGAGTACGAAGGCCGCGGCTGGCACGCCGGCCACGGCTGGGAACAAGAGTGGATCGATTGGGAAACGCGGCAGTGACCTCGGCGGCGCGGGTCGGTCTCAGTCAGACTGTTCCTTCGAGGAGCCCGTACCGGTACCCCTGAATCGTCACCACGATGGTCCAGATGGTAAGCGCGATGACCATCGCCAAAAGCAGTTGCCAGACGCCTGCGAAACCAGTCAACACGAGGTAGACAACGAGCGTGAGGGCGAGAAAGCGCCCGATTGGTTCGTCGTCGCTGGGGAGGAGAAACGCGAGTGAAGACATCGCTCGAGTATCGACAGCGGAAATCAAATCATCATCGACACATACGCCGCCGCGACACTCACAGTTCTTCGCTTCTGAGAATCTCCGGTAACTGATTCATGTGTGGGCGTCATACACATACACGGTGAGACAACCATGGAGAAGAATGTTGGCGGATACGACCGTATCGCGCGCGCCGTCCTCGGACCGGCGCTCATCATCGTCGGCGCCGCGGCACTGGCGGGATTCCTGACGATTGCCGCGGGAACACTCGGGGTCGTTATCGCAGTTGCGGCGCTCCTCGTCGGCGCAGTCCTTGCGACGACCGCGGTAACTCAGAAATGCCCGCTCAACGACGCGCTCGACTTCAACACCTACAAAGAGACGCAAAACACTGACGCCGGAACCACGGGCGACACCCGCGCGCAGTGAGCTTTTTTCGGAGCTAAAACGAGTCGTTCGGACGTCGAAAACGCCGCGAGTCACGGCCTCACCGCGAGTTAGGACTTCAGACCGCTCCCTGTCAGCGGCACGACCACGTCGGCGTCGGCCGAGAGCGTGCCTGCGAGTCGGAGTTCGCGGAGCGCGGCGGGCGCGACGGCGCACGTCGGTTCGGTGTAAAAGCCGTGCCGGTGGAGTCTGTCGAGTTCGTCTTCGACGGCGTCGGCCGAGAGCGCGATTGCGTCGCCGCCGGTCTCGTCGAGTGCCTCGTGAATCTCCGTCTCGTGGACGGGATTGTGAATCTGGATGCCGTCGGCCACGTCGTTTGTCTCGTCTGTCGTGTGGTGTCGGGCGTCGGCGATTGGGGCGTAGCCGGCGGCCTGCGCGCCGTAGAGTTCCGGCATCCGGTCTATCCACCCGGCGTCGTAGAGCGCGCGGAACCCGCGGTACGCGCCGAGAAAGAGCGTTCCGTGACCCAGCGGCGTGACCACGGCGTCGGGGACCGACCAGTCTCGCTGGGCGGCGACTTCGTACGCAAAAGTCGCCGTCCCCGCGAAGAACGCCGGGTTCCACGCGTGGCTCGCGTACCATGCGTTTCCGTTTTCGACTTCCTCGATGCACGCGTCGGTCACATCTTGGCGCGTCCCTTCGATACGGACCGGGTTCGCACCGGCGCGCTCGATAGCGCGCACTTTCGCGGGCTTGACCGACGCGGGGACGTAGATTTCCGCGTCGATGCCGGCGCGGGCGGCGTAGGTTGCGATTGCGGCACCGGCGTTCCCCGACGAATCCTCGACGACGCGGTCAACGCCGAGTTCCAACGCGACAGAGAGCGTCGACGTCGCGCCGCGGTCTTTGAACGACCCGGTGGGAAAGACGTACTCAAGCTTGAACGAGGCTTCCCACTCGGGCGCATCCACGAGCGGCGTCATTCCCTCGCCGAGGCTGGCCTGCGGCGTCGTCGGGAGGAAGTCGTCGAACGCCCAGAGACCGCGGCGGTAGTCGAAGTCGGCGTCAGCGGGTGTCGCCGAGGCGGGCGTCGGTCGTGGTTGTACATCGAAGTCGAGCGGCGCACCGCACGAACAGCGCCAGCGCCACTCGTCGTACGTGGTTTCACAGGAATCACACGCGAGTCGAAGTCGGGACGGGAGGGAAGGTGTAGTCATGGTAGGGTGAGCTTAGTACGTATCGAGGTCGATGCCGACAGAACAGACGTACTCGCCGGAGGCGACCTGTGGAAGGCGGCGAGCGCGCCAGAAGATGCCGTCGTGGTCGGCTGTGACGCGGGCCTTGAGCGACCCGAACACGTCTGTCACTTCGAAGACGACGTCGCCGGTCGAGATGCGTTCGCCGAGTTCGCGTTTGAACCGGACGAGACCGCCGACGGGCGACCCGTACTGGTCGAATCCACGGGCGCGAGTCTGCGCTTCGAGTTCCACGTCGCCGTCAACGAAGCCGTAGTCGCGGAGGACGTTGTGGACGCCTTGGACGCCCTTCTCGATGCTCTCTTCGTCCCAGCCGACACAGCCACCGAGTTCGGGGTCGATAGTCGGGATACCGGCGTCCGGGCCGGCGCGCGCCAGTTGGCCGTCCGGGCCTTTCTGGTCGAGGACGTAGCCGCACCCGAAGGTCTTGGCGAGGCGGAGACACTTCGCGTGCATTCGGTGGTGGCGACCACAGCGGACGCGAACCTCGTTTATCATCCGGCTCGTCGAACCCTGATGGAGGTCCAAGATGAGGTCGGCGCGACGGGCGGCCTCGAACGTCGCGGCGGCGATGCGTTCCGACGAGGTGCCGCGTTCGTCGCCCGGGTACGCGCGATTCATCTTCGTGTCGTCGATGGGGTTGCGGTGTTGGGCGACCTGAAACGCGTGATAGTTGACGATACCGACGACGAGAATCGTTCCCGAAATCTCTGCGGGGTCGAGTTGCGGAACGACGCGCTGGACGACGCCGACGCCGTTGAGTTCGTCGCCATCCGAGGCGGCCTGCATGTAGAGCGTCTTTCCGGGCGACGCACCGTTGATGACGGCGACGGGCAGGCCGACAGTCCCGCCGTCGCGGGACTCACCCACCTCGAGGCGGCCCACGTCCATCTCCCCGGGGGCCGCACTCGCCGTTCCCAAGGTAATCATACCGCGAAACTCGGCCCCATTTCCCTTTAGGAGTTCGGTCCGGCAATACTCGTCGGCGAAAAGCGGTGCCGCTTTGGTCTCGCGGTTGCAACTGGCGACCGTGACAGACGACGTTCCCGAGCGGCCGCCAGCGGGGGGTCTCGTACAGGCACTCGACGTGCCGCGAAACGCCGCTATCGGCGTAGTTGTCGGGTTCGGCCTCGCCGCGACCGCCTACCTCTTCCGCGTCCTCGAACTGTTCGGGCCGTTCCAAGGGACGCGCCAATACCCCGTTCTCGGTCCGGAAGGCTGGTTCCTCATTCTCGCGTTCGTCCTCGCGTCGGCGACAGCGCTCCTCGTTGCGACGGTGCTGACGGTCGTGTCGGCGTATCGGTTGAGCAAGACGGTCTGAGAGAGCGACAGAGTGGGAAGCGGCCAAACAGCGAAGCGACGAGACGGTGAAGAGACAAAGCGGCGAAACGCCGGTTCAGACACCCCACGCCGACCGCGTTACTCGCGTTACCCGTCGAATTCGCGTTCGTCGCCGACGAGTTCGCCGAGGCGTTCGGCCCCGGCGCGGGTTCCCTTGGCGATGATGAGGTCGCCGCCGTGGAGGCGGGTGTCCGACCCCGGCGAGACGACCCACTCGCGGCCACCGGTGCGGCGGACCGCGATGACGCGCATCCCGGTTTCGGTTTTGACGCGCCGGTCGCCGAGTGTGGCCTCCGCGAGGGTGCTTTTGGGTGCGACGCGGAGGCGGATGATGACTTCGTCGGACTCTTTGACCGCGGCGGCGACGACGGGGTGTGCGTCGATGCCGCGGAGGACGCCCTCGGCGATTTCGAGGGCGGCGTCGCTTATCATCTCGGTCGCGCCCGCGAGATGGACGAGTCCGCGGAGCGACACGGGGTCTTCGATGCGACTCGCGGCCCGGAGCGTCCACGCCTCGAACCGCGATTTGAGCGCATCGACTTCCGCTTCGAGTTCTTCGACCTCTTCTGCGACGCCCTCGCTGTCGAACAAGACGGCTCCGTAAGCGAGGTCCACAGCGAGTTCGCTCATGTCTTTCATGAGCACGATGGAATCGACAGCGCGTTCGAGGTCTTCTATCGTCGGTTCCGGCACGTCCGGCGGGTCGTATTTGACGCCGGTCGCCGCTTCGTGGACGGTTCTGAGACCGTCGTCGCGGCCACGGAGGAGAAGCACGTCGCCCGCGCGGAGCATCGTCTCGTGGTCCGGGTTCGTCACCCACTCGCCGGAGCGGTGGATAGCGACGATGCGGACGCCCGTCTCGGTCTCCATGTTGATGTCGCCGAGCGTCCGGTCGGCGTAGACCGAATCGTCGGTGAGTTCGCACCGAATCGTCGTCTCGATGGCCTCGGGGAGCGCGGCGCGGATAGCGTCCGGCAGGCCGATGTCCTCGATGACGATCTTGGCGATGTCGCCCGCGGCGTCGGAAATCTTCTCCGCCGCGCCGACGACGCCGAGAACGGGCGCGAGTTCTTCGGCGTCCTCGGGACTGCGCGCGGCCATCATCAGGCTCATGCGCGCTTGCAACTGGAGGATGTCCATCCGCTCTTCGAGACCGAGGACCTCGGCCGCGAGTTCGTCGTTCCCGTGGAGGACAGCCGAGTACGAGAGGTCGATGAGCAACTCGGCGGTGTCTTTCATCTCGGCGAGGACCGCCTTCACGCTGACAGGCTCGTACTCGATGTCCTCCGGATTCATGCGCCCGCCTTCACGACGTGACGCTAAAAGACTTGTCAGGAATATCGGTGGCACCGTCTCTCGGTCGTGGTACGCCGGCAGACCATATGACCTCGCGGGTGAGTCCGACAAACCGAGCGGGATTTTAAGAGGCTATTGAATGACGACAATCGTCGAAGTCGGGGTTAGGCTCGGTGGATGTGAAAAATCGCAAGATAGCGTTGCTATGGTATGTGTATGGCGGTCGATAACATATGCGATAAAACGATAACGCTTTTTTGATATGGTAAGCAATCTTCCGGGTATGTCAGGCGAACTGAAGCGGGGGCTGGAAGGTGTGCTGGTCACCGAATCGGAGCTCAGTTTCATCGACGGCGACGCGGGACAACTTATCTATCGCGGCTACGCCATCGAAGACCTCGCACGCGACGCGAGTTACGAGGAGGTTCTCTATCTCCTGTGGCACGGTGAACTTCCGACCAGTTCGGAACTCGACGAGTTCTCCGACGAACTGGCGGCCCACCGCGACCTCGGCGACGGCATCCTCGACGTGGCACGCGAACTCGCCGAACAGGACGAGTCGCCGATGGCCGCGCTTCGGACGCTCGTCTCCGCGATGTCGGCGTACGACGAACACGCCGACTTCGAGGACGTGACCGACCGCGAGGTCAACCTCGAAAAGGCAAAGCGCATCACGGCCAAGATGCCGTCGGTGCTCGCCGCTTACGCTCGGTTCCGCCGCGGCGACGACTACGTCGCACCGAATAGCGACCTGAATCACGCCGCGAATTTCCTCTACATGCTCAACGGCGAAGAACCGAACGAGGTACTCGCCGAGACGTTCGACATGGCGCTCGTGTTGCACGCCGACCACGGACTGAACGCCTCGACGTTCTCCGCGATGGTCACCGCGTCCACGCTCTCGGATATGTACAGCGCGGTCACCTCCGCGGTCGGTACGCTCTCGGGGTCGCTCCACGGCGGCGCGAACGCGAACGTCATGCGCATGCTGAAGGACGTTGACGACAGCGACATGGACCCCGTCGAGTGGGTCAAAGACGCCCTCGACCGCGGCGAGCGCGTCGCCGGATTCGGACACCGCGTCTACAACGTCAAGGACCCGCGCGCGAAGATTCTCGGCGAGAAGTCCGAGGCGCTCGGCAAGGCCGCAGGCGACATGAAGTGGTACGAGATGTCGGTCGCAGTCGAGGAGTACATCAGCGGCGAGAAGGGTCTCGCACCCAACGTCGACTTCTACTCCGCTTCGACGTACTACCAGATGGGCATCCCGATAGACCTCTACACGCCCATCTTCGCTGTCTCCCGCGTCGGCGGGTGGATTGCGCACGTCCTCGAACAGTACGACGACAACCGTCTCATTCGCCCGCGCGCTCGCTACACCGGGGACACAGACCTCGACTTCCCGGCGCTCGACGAGCGATAAGAGACGCAGACGGTATTCACGACCCACTAGACGGCGGCGACCGACGACTGCCCGTTTTTTGAGACGACTACGACGGCGAGAACCGACGAGCGGATGCGCGTTCGAACGTGAGCGACCCGGTACCGTCGGCTTCGGGCGACTCACGGTCGCGTGTGACCTGTGGCGCTCGGGAGTGTGCACGTCGTTCCGTCGTGCCGTCGCGCCGTCGCTCCATCGTTCGCCTCGGGACAGAGCGTGTTACTATCACCCAAACTATCAGAGATTCGACTATCGCTCGCGGGCACTCTGGCGAAGCCGACACACGAATGACGAGCGTCAGACGAGCTTCGGACCCCGATTATGTCTTGCGATTACACTTTCACTCCGGGTGGGGGACGTTTATATGTACAGAGACCAGTAGACAACTTGCACGTCACACGCGTGCATTCCCCCTTTCCCCCATTCTTACCTCGGTAGCCGAATCGCTCGTCAGACTCCGGTCTGCGAGATGTTCGCGCGCGGGCGACGTGTGCATCGCCAGCACGGACTCAGGGCGAGCGAATCCCAAACGATTAAACACCAACCCCATAGAGTTCCGTTTATGCTCTCTCTTGCCGATATTCACGCCGCTCGTGAACGCGTCGAAAATGTTGCACGACGGACACCACTTGAGTACTCCCACACGTTCTCCGACATGACAGGTGCCGAAGTGCACCTGAAACTCGAAAACTCACAGCGGACGGGGTCGTTCAAGATTCGCGGCGCGACGAACCGCATCACCACGCTCTCGGAGGAAGAAAAGGACGCGGGCGTCGTGACCGCCAGCGCCGGAAACCACGCGCAAGGCGTCGCACTCGCGGCAACGCGGGCGGGCGTCGATTCGAAAATCGTGATGCCCGAGCACGCGCCCATCTCCAAGGTGAAAGCCACGGAGCGCTACGGCGGCAACGTCGTCCTCCACGGCACGGACTACGACGAGGCGCAGGCGAAAGCCCACGAAATCGAAGCCGCGGAAGGCCGGACGTACGTCCACGCCTTCGACGACGAGTACGTGATGGCCGGACAGGGAACTATCGGACTCGAAATTCTCGAAGACTGTCCGTCTCTCGACACCGTCGTCGTTCCAATCGGCGGCGGCGGTCTCATCTCGGGTATCTCGACCGCAATCAAAGAGCAGCATCCCGACGCGCGCGTCATCGGTGTGCAGGCCGAAAAGGCCTCCAGCGTCGCCGACTCGCTCAAGAAGGGGTCGGTACAGACGCTTGACGAGGCCGACACAATCGCCGACGGCATCGCCGTCCGCCGGATGGGCGACAAGACCTTCGAAGTCATCCAAGAGCGCGTCGACGAGGTCGTGACGGTCTCCGACGAGGAAATCGCCGTCGCGCTCACGTACCTGCTCGAACGCTCGAAGACGCTCGTCGAGGGCGCGGGCGCGGTCGCACTCGCGGCGCTTCTCTTCGAGAGATTCGACTACGAGGACGACGAGGTCATCGTCCCCGCGCTGTGCGGCGGGAACATCGACATGAACACGCTGACGACCGTGTTGATGCGCGGTCTCGTCGAGACGGGCCGGTACCTCAAGATTCGAACCGAACTCAAGGACCGACCCGGGTCGCTCGAACAACTCATCGAGATTATCGCCGACAAGAAGGCGAACATCTACGCCGTCCGCCACGACCGCACCTCACGGAAGATTGCGTTGAACGCCACCGAAGTCGAACTCGACCTCGAAATGCGGGGGCCGGAACACGTAGATGAAGTGCTGTCGGCCCTCCGTGGGCAGGGGTACGACGTCGAAGTCCTCGACTGAAACACGTCTCGGGTGTCGGCTACCGACGTCCCGCCTCTCGACCCACATCGAGACGCACTGGGACACCCCAGCCCCCGTCGGACCGCTTTTTTGCTGTATGATTATGTAGAATTCACCGGTCTCAAGCCTCCTCTGATGGTTTTCAGATTTTGGGAAGCACGATTGCATTAACGTCCCCTGCATACAGAGGTGTTTTACGGGCACCCTGTCGCCAGCCAGCCGTCTGCCCTGCGCCCACCACCCTCAACTATGCTCGACCCAGTAATCGCCAGCCGGTTGCAGTTCGCGCTTACCACCATCGTCCACATCATCTTCCCCGTGATGAGCATGGGTCTCGCACCGTTTCTCATCTACTTCACGTGGAAGGACATCCGCACCGACGACCCGGTGTACGAACAACTCAGACGGTTCTGGACGAAGATTTTCGCCATCTCCTTCGTCGTCGGGACGGTGACCGGTATCGTCCTCGAATTCGAGTTCGGGACGAACTTCGCCGCGTTCTCGACCGCCGCGGGCGAGTTGTTCGGCGGGCCGTTAGCGGCGGAGGGGATGATGGCGTTCATGCTTGAGGCGACGTTCCTCGGCGTGTTCGTCTTCGGCCGCGAGAAGGTCTCGGACGCGCTCTACATGGTTTCTGCCGTCGCAGTGGGTCTCGGAACGTGGCTCTCAGCGGTCTGGATTCTTATCGCCAACTCGTGGATGCAGACGCCCCGTGGCTACGAACTCGCCAGCGAGAGCGGCCAACTCGTCGTCTCGCTCGTTGACCCAATCGCGGCATACGCCAACCCGCGGTTCCCGTGGATGTTCGTCCACATGCAGAACGCCGCGGTACTTTCGGTCGCGCTGTTCATGGCCGGCGTCGCGGCGTATCACATCTGGCAACGCGATATCGGTAACGATGACGACGGCGGCGACGCGCGCTTCTGGCGGAAGACACTCAAAATCGCGCTCGTCGTCCTCTTGGTGACCGCGCCGTTTCAGGCGATTCACGGCGACGCCTACGGTCGCCACGTCTACGAGACGCAACCACAGAAGTTCGCCGCCATGGAGGCCGTCTGGGAGACGGACAGCTACGTCCCGGAGTACATCTTCGCCGTCCCGACAAGTCTCGAACACATCACCGACCCGCGCGCCAAGGAACTGCTCGGCATCGGGATTCCCGGCGGCGCGTCGTGGTTAGCAAGTGGGGGTGACCCACAAGCCGAAATCACCGGCTTGAACGAGTTCGAGACGGAGGCTCCGCCGGTCGCCATCGTCTTCTGGTCGTTCCGACTCATGGTCGCCGCTGGCTTCTGGTTCATCTTGCTCGCCTTCTGGGCGGCGTATCGTTGGTGGACCGACGAGTTGTACGACGACGACCTGTTGCACAAGGCGTTCGTCGGGTCGTCGCTCCTCGGTATCTTCGCCGTCGAAGTCGGCTGGATTGTCACCGAAGTCGGCCGCCAACCGTGGGTCATTCAGGGCGTTCTGAAGACGAGCGACGGCGTCTCACCGGGACTCACCGGCTTCGAGGCCACGCTCACGCTCGTCGGCTTCGCGGTGGTGTACACCGGACTACTCGGGTTGTACACCTACGTCATCCGGCGTATCATCCGCGAGGGACCGCCGAGCCTCGACAGTCTCAAAACGACTCCCCAAACCGCATCCACGGGGGTGACCGGCGATGACTGATTACGGCGCGTTCGCAACCGACCCGCTGTTCGGGCTTCCGCTCGAAGAGCTTTGGTTCGGGCTTGTGTTTTTCATCCTCGGGATGTTCCTGTTCCTCGACGGCTTCGACTTCGGCGTTGGGGCGTTGTTTGCGACCCGAGAGGACGAAGCAGAGCGCGAAACGCTTCTGGCCGCAATCGGCCCGTTTTGGGACGGCAACGAGGTGTGGCTCGTCGTCTTCGGCGGGGCGCTTTTCGCCGCGTTCCCGGCCGTGTACGCGAACCTCTTTAGCCGCCACTACCTGCTCATGTTCGCTATCCTCGGGGCGCTCATCCTCCGCGGTCTCGCCCCCGAGATGTACGAACAGCGCCACGACGAGACGTGGCAGACGTGGTGGGGGCGCTCTTTCGTCGCCGGTAGCGTGAGCGCGCCGTTTTTCCTCGGCGTGTTCACCGCACACTGGCTCCTCGGCATCGACTCGCTCGTGTCGATTCCGGGCGTCGTCGTCGGACTGGCAGTCGTTGCGCTCACCGTCGTTGCTGGCGTCGGCTTTCTCGGCATGAAGACGCGCGGCGCACTCCGGCGCGACATCGTCGGCTACGGACCGAAAGCGATCGGCGCGTATCTCGCGCTCGTCGTGGCCACCCTCGTCTATCTCGTGGTGTTCCGGACCGATATCGGACTGCTCGCGCCACTTCCGCTCGCGCTCGTCGTGGTCACCCTCGTCGCGGCCGGCGGCTACCTCGCTACGCTCCGAGCGGAACGCTACACGCTCGCGTTCGGGACCGTCCCGATTCTCGTATTCGCGCTCGTCGCGCTCGTCGCGGTGTTGCTGTTCCCGTTAGCCGACCCCGCGGCGGGGCTGACCGTCTCGGACGCCATCATCTCGATACTGCCGCTGAACATCCTGAGCGTCGCCTCCGCTCTGTTGTTGCCGCTCGTATTCACCTACTTCGGCATCCTCTATTCGACGTTCAGCGGTCCCATCGAAACGGGCGAATCGTACTCCTGAACGAACCACACTCCACCAAACCCAGACAACCCATGGTCACACTCCCCAACACCAACTCGACCCTCGAATCGCTCACGAAACCGCTCACGCTCCTCGGCCTCTTTCTGATCGTGTCGAGTGTCGTCGTCGCCGGAGTCGCACTCAGCGAGGGCGACGTCGTCACCGCGCTCGGGATGGGGCTTTTACTCACGTCCGGCGTGTTCGCCACGGGTATCGGCCTGTCCGGAAAGTCGGTCTGAGTCGGCGACGACGCGGACCGTTCCCGCGTAATTTATCATGTCGTGGCGAATCGTGCCGCGTATGAAGCGCATTATCGAAACAGACGAAGCGCCGGCCGCAGTCGGTGCGTACAGTCAGGCAACGACCAACGGTTCGCTTCTCTTTACGGCGGGCCAGATTCCCATGACGCCGGAGGGTGAACTCCTCGACGACGAGGACATCACCACCCAGACCACGCAGTCGCTCGACAACGTGATGGCCATCCTCGACGAGGCTGGGGCGGACGCGAGCGACGTGATGAAGACGACCGTCTTCCTCGCCGATATCGACGACTTCGAGGAGATGAACGACACGTACAAGACGTACTTCGACGACGAGCCGCCGGCGCGCTCCGCCGTCCAAGCCGGTAACCTCCCGAAGGGCGTCGGCGTCGAAATCGAGGCCATCGCGGTCGTCGAAGAGGAGTGAGTCCGCGGGGCCGGTCCGCGCTCGCGTGGGGTGCCGTAAGTGTACTCCTCGTCGGCGTTCTCGCACAGGGCGCGGTCCTCCTCGGACTCGGTATCGGCGCGTCGGTCGCGGCGGTCGCCGCAGTGGCGGTCGCCGCCGGCGTCGTCGTCGCGGCTGTGACATACGTCACCGAGCCGCGATTCGAACGGAAAGGAAGGGCTTAAATTATCCAGGCGGGAACGTTGCGTTGTAAGCCAGGATGGCCGAGCGGTAAGGCGCACGCCTGGAAAGCGTGTTCCCTCTGGGATCGGGGGTTCAAATCCCTCTCCTGGCGCTTCTTCCGAACGCAACTCACATAGCGACGCCGCTCGTCGCGCCACGGGCGGTGCGTTCGGGCGAGCGCTGACAGAGCGGGTCGAGGGCTATTCGCTCACGTCGTCCACTACGGCAGTTCACATTCACTCGGCACCTCAAATGCCTCGCTTGGCACGTCGCTCGAAACGATGCCCCAAGCGACGCGTCGTCGTCGCGGCTAAATTCGACTCGCCCATCGTCGCCGACTCGGAACTTCGACCGCTTTCGTACGCACGATAGGAAGGTAACTTTTCTCCTCGTTTTCTCCGAATGAGAAGATTCGAGCGAACCAACTTCGCTGCACTCGAACGTGCTGTCACGGTGTGCCTGCCATATCACCCGTATCGACACCACTCGGTGGTGTCTTCATAGTGTCTGTATCAGTATAGCGGACAAAACATTCATCCCCATGGGTGCCAATAGCACGACTGACAATGCCTGACACCAAATCTGGCCGCGAGAAGAAGGGCCTCAACAAGCGGACCCAACTCACCGAGCGGTTGTACGAACAAGAATTAGAGGTGTTAGACGAAGAAGACGACGAGCCGATGCTCGACGAGACGTCCGGCGAGTTCCTCGCGGACGAACTACCGGAGGACGACTGACGCCGCGCGCGGCGGTATCGACTCGACCACGCGAATTTTTATCGACAGCATCGAAATGCCAGAGCGTGCCACACCACGCGAACTACGCGACCGTCTTCATCGGGTCGCATCTCCATCCGACTACCGAGACGTTGGCCCTCGACTGGGCTGACGACGTCGGCGACGAGACCGACGCGTTCGAGTTCGAAGTGCCGACCGACGAACCGCGAGAGCCGTACATAGGCATCCAAGCGTTCGACGTCGGCGAGTACGAACACGAAATCAAAATCAACGGTGAATCACTCTCGGGATTCGATATCCCGCCGAACGACGGCTGGCAGTACTGGGTGGATACCATCACCGGCGCGGACCTCGTCGAGGGAACGAACACGATTCAAATCGTCCGCGACGACTCGGGATACGACGCATTCGCCGTCGGAACAGTGACAATTCATTGGAAGGAATCAACCCCCAAGTAGTATATAAATACGGGTGAATCGACCCACATTGTGGTGTGAAATAGCATAACAAAGGTTTCCCGGGAATCGAACGGAGGGTGACTCAGTCACGCGATTGCGCGCGAATCGAGTCGTTCGATTCGATTCTTCTATGAGTGCAACCAGCACAAGTCTTATATAGAATCACAAACAATCAGGAGGTGTCTATGAGCCAGCGAATGCAACAGGGTCAGCCGATGATCATCATGGGAGAGGACGCACAGCGCGTCAAAGACCGCGACGCGCAGGCGTACAACATCCGGGCCGCACGAGCGGTCGCCGAGGCAGTACGTTCCACACTCGGTCCCAAAGGGATGGACAAGATGCTCGTCGATTCGATGGGCGACGTGACCATCACGAACGACGGCGTCACCATCCTCAAGGAGATGGACATCGACAACCCGACGGCCGAAATGATCGTTGAAGTCGCCGAGACGCAGGAAGACGAAGCCGGCGACGGCACGACGACGGCGGTCGCTATCGCGGGTGAACTCCTCAAGAACGCCGAGGACCTCCTCGAACAGGACATCCACCCGACGGCCATCATCCGCGGCTTCAACCTCGCTTCCGAGAAGGCCCGCGAGGAAATCGACGACATCGCGGAGTCCGTCGAACCCGACGACGAAGACCTCCTGAAGAAGGTCGCAGAGACCTCGATGACCGGCAAAAGCTCCGAACTCAACAAGGAGCTTCTCGCCGACCTCATCGTTCGCGCCGTCAAGCAGGTCACCGTCGAAGCCCACGACGGCTCTCACGTCGTTGACCTCGAAAACATCTCCATCGAGACGCAGACCGGCCGCTCCGCGTCCGAGTCCGAACTCCTCACCGGTGCCGTCATCGACAAGGACCCGGTCCACGACGACATGCCGACCCAGTTCGACGAGGCCGACATCCTGCTCCTCAACGAACCGGTCGAAGTCGAAGAGACGGACATCGACACCAACGTCTCCATCGAAAGCCCCGACCAGCTTCAGAAGTTCCTCGACCAAGAAGAGGCACAGCTGAAATCGAAGGTCGAACAGATCGTCGAATCCGGCGCAGACGTCGTCTTCTGTCAGAAGGGCATCGACGACCTCGCACAGCACTACCTCGCCAAGGAAGGCATCCTCGCGGTCCGCCGCACGAAGAAGTCCGATATCAAGTTCCTCAAGAACCTCACGGGTGCGGCCGTCGTCTCGGACCTCGACTCCATCGAAGCGGCCGACCTCGGTCGCGCGTCCATCCGCCGCGACAGCAACGACGACCTGTTCTACGTCGAAGGCATCGGCGACGACATCCACGGTGTCACGCTACTCCTCCGTGGCTCGACCGACCACGTCGTTGACGAACTCGAACGCGGCGTACAGGACGCCCTCGATGTCGTTGCTTCGACGGTTGCGGACGGTCGCGTCCTCGCTGGCGGCGGTGCCATCGAAGTCGAACTCGCGTCGCGTCTCCGCAACTACGCTGACTCCGTCTCCGGCCGCGAGCAACTCGCCGTCGAGGCGTTCGCCGACGCGCTCGAACTCGTCCCGCGCGTCCTCGCCGAAAACGCCGGTCTCGACTCCATCGACACGCTCGTCGATCTCCGCGCGGCCCACGAAGAAGGACAGGTCCGCGCTGGCCTGAACGTCTTCACGGGCGAAGTCGAAGACGCCTTCGAAGCCGGCGTCGTCGAGACGGCCCACGCGAAAGAGCAGGCCGTTGCCTCTGCTTCCGAAGCCGCGAACCTCGTCCTCAAGATTGACGACATCATCGCCGCTGGTGACCTCTCCACGGGCGGCAACGACGACGACGAAGGCGGCGCACCCGCTGGCGGCATGGGTGGCATGGGCGGCATGGGCGGTATGGGCGGCGCGATGTGAACTTAGGCACGTAACTGCCACACTCACACGCTTTCCACTGCTGTATCGCGCGACAACCCGATTATTTTAGACAGAAGACATATTGTGGACTCCCGAGTAGCCGCGGCTATGCCCTCCAGACGTGACTACCTCGCCGGAATCGGCGGCGGTCTTGGGTCCGCAGTCGGACTCGCTGGATGTCTCGGACGAACCGACTCCGGAGTGGCCGGACCACTGTCGTTCGGCGAAGAAGCGACCGTCGGAGACGCGGTCGTCACCCCGAGATGGGTGCATCCGCAGGCGTCAATTTTCTACGTCTCGAACGTCGATTGGGGCGCAATCGAGCGACTCGACGACGAGTGGGTCGTGTTCGTGAACGTCTCTGCCGAGTCGGACTCGGGAACGCCACCCGAAAAAGAATCGTTCCGTCTCCTCGCGGGAGACGACGACTTCGCCCCGCGAGAGAACGTTGGGAACGCCGCTCTCCACGCCATCCAACCGGACACGGCGACGGTCAGCGACGCGTATCCGCCAGCGTCAGGAAAACGTGGATGGCTCGCCTTCACCGTTCCAGCAGAATACGAGTTCGCAACTGAACTCAGACTACAGTTCGAACACGGTGGCTCTGGCGTTTCGTGGTCGCTTTCGACCGACACAACCGAGCGAATCGCTGGTCCTCACCCCACGTTCGAACTCGTCTCGTTCGAGGGACCAAACCGGATTCCGATTGACGAGGCGGCTGAATTGACGATTACAGTTCGAAACACGTCGTCCACCGATGGCGTCTTTCGTGTGTGTCTCAACATGACGGGGATGTATTCGTTCAACGAGTTTTCGTTCCCTGTCGAAGCAGGTGCCGAGGCGACGGCGACACACCAACTGGACGTTTCGGACTACGTCAGCGAACCAAACAGCACGTTCTCGTGTACCCTACGAACCGCCGAAACCGAACGAAGGATATCGATTACCGCCGCCCCAACGTCCGAAGACAGCTAACTGTGAAATAGATACAGTTCGGACAAGTTGGATAATTATCTCACTTTTTCTAAAAGGCTTGGACTTCCATGCAGAAATAGAACGAACTAAGTAGGTGGTACGGCAACGTGTCTCCATGCGCAAGACGCTACTCCTGAACAAAGACGACGTTCACGAGAACGTTCAGATGCCGGAGCTTATCTCGGCAATCGAGGACGCCTTCGGTGCGTACGAGTCCGGTGACGCTCAGATGCCGCCGAAATCCTACATCGACCTGCCGCAGTACAACGGCGACTTCCGGTCGATGCCAGCCTACCTCGACGCGGGCGACTGGGACGCGGCGGGCATCAAGTGGGTCAACGTCCACCCCGACAACGGCGACAAGTTCGACCTGCCAACCGTCATGGGCACGATGATTTACTCGGACCCCGAGACGGCCTTCCCGCTCGCGCTTCTCGACGGAACCGAACTGACGATGCTCCGCACGGGCGCGGCCGCCGCCGTCGCCACCGACCACCTCGCCGTCGAGGACGCCTCCTCGATGGGTATCATCGGTGCCGGCGTCCAGTCGTACACCCAACTTCGTGCAATCAGCGAAGTCCGCGACATCGAGGAAGTCGTCGTCTCCGACCTCGACGAAGAGCGCGTCGCCGACTTCATCGACGCCTTCGAAGACGACTTCGACATCCGCGCAGGCTCCATCGAAGCGGCCGCCGGATGCGACGTGCTCTCCACGGTGACGCCCGTCGAATCGCCCGTCGTCCCGCGTGACGCCGTCGGCGAGCACACCCATATCAACGCGATGGGTGCCGACGCCGAAGGGAAACACGAACTTGCAGACGAGATTCTCCTCGACGCGAAACTCGTCATCGACGACCACGCGCAGACGACTCACTCCGGTGAAATCAACGTCCCGTACCACGAGGGCGTCCTCGACGACGATGACATCTACGGCGCAATCGGCGACATCGTCCTCGGCGAACTCGACGGCCGCACGGACGACGACGGCATCAGCGTCTTCGACTCCACCGGACTTGCGATTCAGGACGTTGCGGCGGCGCACGTCGCGTACGAACACGCAAACGAAAACGACAACGGGTACGCCTTCGACCTCCTCGGTCTCGCCGACGAGTAAGTCGCGCGAACCCCGCGTCTGGCATTCATTCTATTCTTTCACGGCTCAGTGTCTGTCCCGCGCTGTGCCGCGAGGTAGCCAAACAGCTTCGACAGCGTGTAGACGATGGCGATGAACGGCAACAGCGGAAGCATGAGCACGACGAGTCCGAGGAAGATTGCCCAGCCGATGGAGTCCATCGACGCGTTCGGATGCATCTTCGACCCGGGCGTGACGGTTCGGTACGCTCTCTGTGTGAGGGTTATCGAGTCATCTCCGCTCATGCACACGTGTAGGTTCGCTACGAGAATAAGGTAACTGGCGACGCGGTAGCGGCCAAGATTAGCGGTGCCGGTACTTCGCGCGTTCTTTCGTGACGCCGCAATCGGGACATTCGTAGACGCGCCTGTCTTCGAGGTCGGTCCGCTTTTCGTCGTCGGTTCGGTACATCTCGACGCCGCAGTCCTCACACAACATACGTTGATTATCGTACGTGATACTGTAAGTCTAGGGGTAAAACCGGCCTAAAAGACAGATAGAAGGCGAGCCGACCACCACAAGCCATACGATATCAACAGTGAAAATTGAACTGAGGGGGCAAAAAATCGGGTGACAGCGCGGTTATTCGAGGTGGATCGCCGGGCGGAACGGAATCGCCTTCGACGCGCGGTCGGCGGGGTCGGTGATGTCCGGGTCGTCTTCGGCGAAGACCACCACGTCGGCGTCGAACTCACGGGCGAGGAAGTCGGCGGCGCGTTCGTACGTCGCCGTTTCGTCCAGTTCGAGTTGGGCGCGAAGCGTCGTCTCGTCTCGGCCGCGAGTCTGGTCTACGAGGTCCTGTACGAGGTCGTTGACGGCGTTGCCCTTCTCGCGCAGGTCGGGATTCTGCATGACTTGTCCCATGATAGCGCCGACGTTGTCGCCGTTTTCGACGACCGTCTCGAACACGTCTCGCTTCCAGTCGGCGGCGACGTAGACCCGAATCGTCTCGGGGTCCGAGTCGGTCACGTCGATGATGTCTCGCACGTCCTCGGTCAGGCGCTCGACCTGCCGTTCTTCGAGTTCGACGGTCTCGTCTTCGAAGGCGTCGTCCGGTTCCGGCCACGGCGCGTCCTCGGCCGGCGTGCCGGTCAACTGCTCGTGGAGTTCGTTCGTCATGAACGGGATGAACGGAGCGAGCAGGCGCAGACGGGTTTCGAGGACGGTCCGGAGCGTCCACTTTGCGGCGGGGCGGTCCAGTTCCGTCCGGCGGCGATACCAGCGCAGGTCCTCTTCGAAGTTGTAGAAGGCGGCCTGGCTGGCCGAGCGCGTCTCGGATTCGTCCATCGCCGTAGTCACGTCGCGGACGGTGTCCTGTAGCTTCGAGAGGAGCCAGCGGTCGATGGTCTCCAGTTCCGGTTTTTCGTCCGGGCCGGGGTCGGAAATGATGTCCTGTGCGCGGTTCCAGAACCGTTCGAGTTGGTCGGAGACCGACCCGACGAGGTCGTCGCGCCAGTCGTAGTCCTGCCACGGTTCGGCGGAGTTGAGCAGGAAGAACCGAACGGTGTCGGCACCGTACTCGTCGATGGCCTCTCCGGGGAGGACGACGTGGCCCTTCGAGGAGGACATCTTCTGGCCTTCGAGCAGACCCATCCCCATGATGACGATGCCCTGCGGCCACTGCGCCTCGTCGAACAGTTCGCCGTGGTGGAACTGGTAGAACGTCAGGTGGTTCGTGATGAGGTCGTTGCCGGAGAACCGGTAATCGACCGGGTACCAGTAGTCCCACTCCTCGCGTAGGTCGAGCGCGCGATCGTCAACCTCGTCGGCCGCGTCGGGACCGTAGAACAGCGTGTCGAAGAAGTCCTGCGTGAGTTCCTCGGTCGGAATCTCCTGCAGGCGGTGGGCGATGGTGTAGTACGCCATGTAGATGGTCGAGTCCGAAAGCGGCTCGATGACGAACTGGTCGTCCCACGGCAAGCGGGTGCCGAGTCCGTAGTTCCGGATACACGGCCACCCGTTCAGCCAGTCGATGGTGTGGTGGTACTCGTCGCGGGTGTTGTCCGGGATAGCGTCGAGACCGTCGGCCACGTCGTGGGCGATTCGCTTCCAGTCCTCGTCGTCGTACGAGAGGAACCACGTGTCCTGTTCGGCGACGACGACATCGCCACCACAGCGACAGACGACTTCCTCGGAGAACTCCTGCATCACGTCGAACTGGCCAGCCTCGATACCGTCAGCCTTGAAGTCGTCGCGGACTTCCTCGACGAGTTCGCCGGCGTACTCGCCGTAGAACTCCTTGAGGCGACCGGCGTGGAACTCCTTGTTGTAGAGGTTCTTCGTGGCCTTCTCAAGTGCGGGGTCGCCCGACGACTCGATGCCGTCGTTTTCGACCGCCGACTGTGCGGGAATCTCGCCGTAGGTGCCGTCTTCGGAGTCGATATCGAGAATCGGAATCGGCTCGATGTCGGCCACGTCGGCCGGGTCGATGCCGAACGATTCGAGGTAATCGGTGTCGGCTTTGGCCTCCTGGAGCGCCACGTAGTCGTCGGGGCTGTGTGCCGGAACGGACATGACGACGCCCGTTGCGTTGTCGGCATCGACGAAGCTCGCCGGGAGGACGAGCACGTCGTCGCCGGTGACGGGATTTTCGACCGTTTTCCCGACGAGTTCGGCACCCTCGACGGTCTCCAGAACGTCCACGTCGTGAGCTTGGTACTCCAGTTTCGCGGCCGCGTACTCGGAGACGAACCACGTCTCGCCGTCAACCTCGGCGACGACGTAGGTCGCTTCGGGGTCGATGTAGGCGTTCGTCACGCCGTGGACCGTCTCGGGGCGCAGGGTCGCCATCGGGACGACGATGTCGTCGCCGTCGCGGTCCCAGCCGAATCGGACCAGCGTGTACTCTTGGAACTCGGCGGTCTCGCCTTCCAAGAGGTCGTGGGTCGTGACCGGTTGCTCTTCGTTCGTACAGAACTTGACGGGGTGGAGTCCCTTCTCCAGTCGGCCACGCTCGTGGAGCGTCCGGTACTGCCACTCGATGAACTTCGAGTAGCGTTCGTTGTTGGTCGTGAACTCGCGCCGCCAGTCCACGGAGAGACCGAGCGACTGCATCCCCTTTTTGTAGTGTTCCTCGATGAAATAGCGCGCCCAACCCATCGGTGTTTCGAGGTCCGGAAGCGTCTCTTCGGGGACGTTGTAGGTGTCGGTGAGGACGGACAGTTGCTTTTCTTCGCGCTTTTTGAGTCGCTCGACAGCGCCGATAATCGGTGTGCCGGTCACGTGCCACGCGATGGGAAACAGGACGTTGTCTCCCTGCTGGCGGCGATACCGGGCGTACACGTCCGGAACGGTGTACGTTCGCGCGTGCCCGATGTGCATCCCGCCGCTGGGATACGGATAAGGCACCGTCACGAACGTCGCGTCGTCGGCGTCTGCGTCCGGGTCGGCCTCGTATCGGCCGGTCTCGGACCAACGCTCCCGCCAACGCGCCTCCAGTTCCTGCGGGTCGTATTCCATAATCGTGGTAGTGGTACCCCGGCCTAAAATAACTCCTATACTCGACTTCTCGGCCTGTCTGATTGCGGCATATATTGCCAAAAGGAGGCATTCGTCACGGTTGGGAGAGGACTGAAAAAGCGCGTCGCGTGGGACAGAGATAGCACTGTTCAGGGTGAAAACAGAACTACAGGACAAAAACGGCACTACAGGACAGAAACTGCGAGACAAAAACAGCGGCGACGAATCGAAATTCCCGCAAAAAACGCCACCACCACGTGGCTGAGAGACTACCATGAGTCGAAGTGGCCGCCCTGAGTCGGGGACCGTCGTCAGTCGATGTCGATGTGTCGGGAGTCGTCGGGTTCGACGTCGAGTTTGGGGAGCGTCACGGTGAGGACACCGTTCCGGTAGGTCGCAGACGTGTGCTCATCATCGACTTCGACCGGGAGACGAATCGCGCGACGGGCGGACTCGTGGCGGCGTTCGCGGCGGAGATACTCGCTTTCGGTGCGTTCGTCCACCAGTTCGCGCTGCGCGGCAACCGTCAGCGAGCGGTCGGCGACCGACAGGGAGATGTCTTCTTTTTCGTAGCCCGGTAGGTCAACGGAGACGACGAGTTCGTCGTCGTAATCGGCGATATCGACGGCCATCTCGTGGCTCCGAACCGAGGACATCATCCCGGAGCGGTCGAACTGACGGCCCATCTCGTCGAACTGTCGGGACATTCGTTCGAACAGTTCTTCGAAGTCGTCGAAGGGGTTAGCGCGTGGCATCATCGTGTTTCACCGAGACGTAGAAACGCCGTCTGAGGAGATAACCGTTGCCGGAAATAGAATAGCAATTCGCACGGTAGGACACTCATTCCGCCGATATTCTGGCTCCTATCGAGTTATTCGATGTCGATTTCGGTCGAGTCGTCAGTCTCCGGTTCCGCTTTAGGGAGCGTCACGGTGAGCACGCCGTTTCGGTACGTTGCGGAGACCTCCTCGCGCATGATATCGGTCGGGAGCGTGAGCGACCGGGAGATAGACCGGTGGCTTCGTTCCCGTCGAATGTACTGGTCGTCGTCAACGTCAGTTGACTCCTCGTGGTCGGCGGCGATGGTGAGTTGCCGCCCGCGAACGCCCACGTCGAGGTCGTCCTTCTCGAACCCGGGGAGGTCGGCGACGACTTCGACTGCGTCGTCGCCATCGACGACGTCGAGCGAGACGTCTTGGAAGCGAGCGAGACCGGACTCTTCGAACGACCGGCCCATCCGGTCGAACAGGTCTTCTATCTCGTCGAACGGGTTTCGTTGCATACGAGGAAGTGTACGTCCGCGAGCGCAAAGAAAGATGTGTCCGTGCCCACACGTTGGGAGCGTTCGACCGCCATGGGCGGCGGGCTACTCAGTACAACACGTGTCGCGTGTCGTACGACCCGAGCACGCGAACCCAGCCGTTGCGGGCGATACCTTCGACTTCTTCGAGTGCGGCTTGCATCCGCTCTTCGTAGAGACCGGCGTCGGCGTCGATGTGGAAGAGATAGTCGCCGAGGCGGTTTCCGCTCGGGCGCGATTCGATACGAGAGAGATTGATGTCGCGCGCGGCGAACGCTTCGAGAAGTTCGAGGAGCAGACCGGGATAGTTCGCGTTCGGATAGACGACGAGCGAACTCTTTCCGCCAGCGTCGGAGCGGGCCGAGACGGGCGCGACGACGAGAAACCGGGTCGCGTTCGACGAGCGGTCTTGGATGTCCTCGGCGACGATTTGGAGGTCGTCGCCGCTGTTGTCCGGGTGGCCGATACCGGCGACCGTCGGGTCGGCACGGGCGCGTTCGACACCGCGGGCGGTGCTGGCGACCGCTTCGAGGTTCACGTCGGGGTAGTGTTCGTCGAGATAGCTTCGACACTGCGCGAGCGCTTGGGAGTGGCTGGCGACCGTCTCGAACGACTCGCCTTGCGCCAACAACGCGTGGCGGATTGGCGTGACGATTTCTTGAACGACGCTCACGTCGGAGTTGGCGACGGCGTCGAGGCTCTCCGTGACACTCCCTTCGATACTGTTCTCGATGGGGACGACGCCCCGCTCGAACGAGCCATCGGCGACCGCTTTGACGATGGACGTGACCGATTCTCGGAAGGCGACGTCGTCGGCGACCGCGCGGGCGGCGCGATGCGAGTAGGTGCCCGCCGGGCCGAGCGTGACTGCCTGCATGGCCACCCCTTGACGGAGTACCGACAAAAGGCCGTCGGGGGTGGCAGATTCGGCCTACTGGTCCGCGCAGAACTCGACGAAGTTACGAAGGATAGTCAGTCCGGTCTCGCCGGACTTCTCGGGGTGGAACTGCGTGCCGAAGACCGTGCCCTCGTCGTTGGCGACGACCGCGGGGAACTCGACACCGTAGTCGGCGGTTGCGACGACCGCGGCCTCGTCGTCGGTGACGGCGTAGTACGAGTGGACGAAGTAGGCGTACTCGCCATCGACACCGTCAACGATTGGGTGGTTGCACTGGACGTTGAGTTCGTTCCAGCCCATGTGGGGGACCTTTTGCCCCTCGGCAAAGCGGACGTTGCGGCCGGGGATAAAATCGAGACCTTCGACTTCGCCCTCGCCAGCGTGGGCGGCCTCCTCCGAGGAGGTAAGAAGCATCTGCATGCCGAGACAGATGCCGAAAATCGGCGTCCCCTCGTCGGCGGCCGCCGCGAGCGGTTCGCGGAAGGGTCCCGCATTCTCCATCCCCTCGGAGAACGCGCCGACGCCGGGGAGAACGATGCCGTCTGCGTCCTCGAAATCGGCCGGGTCGTCGGAGACGACGACGTTGGCACCGGCGCGTTCGAGACCGCGCTTGGCACTCCGGAGATTCCCAAGGCCGTAATCGACCATAACGACATCGGCGAGGGTTTCCTCGGAGCCCTGTGTCGTGCTCATGTTCACACGTGCGAGTCCGGGAGGCAAGTGAGTTTCCGTCCCGGCGACCGTCGTCGTAGGACGGAAATTGGACGACTGTTCTATGTTTACTCTGGTAGTGCACAATAGTAGTTTATATCTACGTAGTAATATGGAGAAAGAATAGGAAGGTTTAACCTCAGTGTGTCGAAGTCTTTTGACGAGTCACATGTCTTCCCGACGTAATTTCCTCAAAACGACCGGCGCTATCGGCGCGCTCGGTATGGCGGGGCTTAGTGGATGTATCGGTGGCGGTTCGGACGCGGTGAAGTTCCTCTTGACACCGTCCGAATCCGACGTTGACATCAAAAAACAGTATCAGCCACTCTTCGAGTACCTCGAAAGCGAATCGGACGTGACCATCGATTCGGATGTTGCCGCGGACTACGCCGCGGTGTACCAAGCGTTCAAATCCGGTCAGGCAGACCTCGCGGACTCCTCGCCGACAATTGCAATTCAGGGCGGAAACGAAGGCGTGACAGAAGTCATGGGTATCCGCGTCGCGTACGGCGCCGCGAAGTATTTCTCGTTGCTAACGACGACACCCGACAGCGGCATCGAGACGCTCTCCGACCTCGAAGGGAAGACCGTCGCGTTCGCGGACCGCCTCTCGACGAGCGGGTCGTTGTTCCCGCTCTACATGCTGAACCAAGCGGGTCTCGACACGGGGACCGCCCCCGACGGCGAAGCGAACGACTTCGACGGTCAGTGGTCCGACCACTCGACCGCCCGCGAGACGCTCGTCAACCGCGACGAAGTCGTCGCCGCCGGAACCGGCGCGTTCTCCGTTGCGTCGCACGTTCCGAAAGGTCAGTTCCCGGAACAGTTCCTCGACGTCTCCGCCGAGAACGACGGCGACCTCGGAACGGAGACACCCGAACTCAAACTGCTCGCGGCGTCCGACCCCATTCCACGTGCGCCCATAATCGTCCGCTCCGAACTCGAAGACGCGAAGAAGTCGTCGCTCACCGACGCACTCACGAGCGTCTCACAGGACGCCCTCATCAACGAGGACCTCGGAGACGACCAGCAACTCTGGTTCACCGGCGTCGAACCCGGAACCATCGACGACTACGCGCCGATTCAGAACGTCATCGACACGCTGGGTATCTCACTCGGACAGTAGTCGAACAGCCAACAATTCAATTGCAGTATCATTTTGAAACCCCCGTGCACAGGAAAGATAGACACGGGACGTTCGCGCATCTACCATGAGTACCATCGAAGTACGTAACCTCACGAAAGCGTTCGGCGACGTTCGAGCGTTGGACGATGTCTCGTTTACCATCGAGGACGGCGAGTTCGCCGTGCTCCTCGGTCAATCCGGGGCAGGAAAGTCCACGCTCTTGCGCTGTCTGAACGGCCTGACACAACCAACGTCGGGCGAAATCCGCATCAACGACGAACCAGTCACCGGCCCGCGAGACGACGTGGCCATGATTTTCCAGCAACACTACGTTCTCGGGCAACTCAGCGCCTACGGGAACGCCCTCACGGGAGCGCTCAACCGAACGTCGTTTTTCAACAGTCTCGTCGGGTGGCACTCCCGCCCGGACAAGATGGAGGCGCTCAAAGCGCTCGAAACCGTCGGCTTGCTCGACGAAGCGAACCAACAGACGGGTAGCATGAGCGGCGGCCAGCAACAACGCGTCGGCATCGCTCGGGCGCTCGTCCAGCAACCGAATCTCCTTCTCGCCGACGAACCCGTCGCCAGTCTCGACCCGGCAAGCGCCGAGACGGTGATGGGCTACATCCGGAGCGCGGCCGGTGAACGTAACCTCTCGACGCTGGCGAGCCTTCACCAGGTCAACCTCGCCCGCGAGTTCGGCGAGCGGTTTCTCGCACTGCGCGACGGCGAACTCGTCTTCGACGGCTACCGAGAGGACCTGACTGTCGATGTCATCGACCGCATCTACGGTGACGTACAGACCGAAGATATCCGCGAAGGGACGGAGGCAACCGCATGAGCGACGACAAGTCCGATAAACTCCGGTCCGATGGCGGCACGCAGACGAACACAATCGAGAGTTCACTGCAAGAGATAACCCTCACAAAGCGTATCAAGTGGGGAATGGCGTTCGCCCTCTCTGTCGTCTTTGGGTTCATCTTCTTCGAAGCGCTCGCCGAAGTCGGCTTTTCGGTCTCGGAAATCCTCTACTACTGGCCGGAGTTCCAGGACGCCCTCGGCGACTTCTTCCCGCAGACGACGCTGTTCGGTCTCCCGTTCGTCGATTTCGGAGAGTACTGGCAGTTCATCCAGAGCCGTGACCTGTTCGGCGCGGCAATCGTTACCCTGGCGATGGGCTTTGCCGGAACCGTCCTCGGTATCCCCGGCGCGCTCCTCCTCGGCGTCCTCGGCTCCGAGCGCGTGACGCCCTACCCGTTCAACTTCATCTTCCGCGGCACGATGAGTGTCATCCGCGCGATTCCGGCGCTCGTCTGGGCGCTCATCTACATCCCGCTCGGCGGCGTCTCGCCGTTCACGGCGACGCTCGCCATCGGGACCGACACGATGGGTAACCTCGGCCGCCTCTTTACCGATGCACTCGAAGAAGTCGAAGACGGTCCCATCGAGGCCATCGAATCGACCGGTGCGAACCGCAGACAGACCGTCGTCTTCGGCATGCTCTCGCAGGTCTTTACGCCCTTCATCGCGTGGACGATGTACATCCTCGAAATCAACACGCGAATCGCCGTCACCATGGGTCTCATCGGCGGCGGCGGTATCGGCTACATCCTGCAGACCCAGCGTAGCCTGTTCAAGTACACGAACATGATGGCGACTATCATCGTCATCTTCGTGCTCGTCATCTCCGTCGAGCTCGTGAGTCAGCGCGTGCGGTCCTACATCCGCGGCGAGGAAGAAGAGGGGCTGAGTGTCCTCGAACTCATCATCGGCTTCCCACAGCGCATGGCGCGCTCCATCTGGGAATAACCGCCTCCGCAGGTTCGACGAACATAGAGACTCGAACCGACTCACAACCACCTTCGCAGAAGACGCAGACTGCTCGCAGACGGTTCTCTAACTTAGAAGTCGCCGAGGCTCGCCTGTCCGTCGTTCGACTCGGCGAGTCCGGAGAGGTCTGCCGCGCGCGCGATGGTGTCGAAAAAGCCCTCGCGTTGACTGCGGTCGTAGAGGGTCGCCGCGGGGTGGACCGACAGGAGCACGCGATACGACGAGTCGCCGACGCGCGCGTCCACGACCGACCCGGCTTCGTTCGTGATGGCGACACTGCGGTCGAGCAGGTGTTGCGAGGGGACTTTGCCGAGCGTGACGACGAGTTCGGGGGCGACGAGTTCGAACTCGCGGGCGAGGTAGCCACGACAGTTCGTCAGTTCCTCGCTCGTCGGGTCGCGGTTTTCCGGCGGGCGACAGCGGACGCAGTTCGTAATCCGAACGTCGGCGCGGGCGAGTCCCGCCTCGCGGAGCGCGTCGTCGAGCACGGAACCGGAGCGACCGACGAACGGCTCGCCGCCGTCGTCTTCTTTCGCACCCGGCGCTTCGCCGAGGAAAAGCAGGTCAGCGTCGTCGGGACCGACGCCGTTGACGATGCGACTCCGCGAGGCTACGAGTTCGGGACAGCGCTCGCAGTCGGTGACGCAGAGACCCTCCATGTGTTCCATACTCAGGTCGAGGAGGGCGACGGCTTAATCCCCAACGAACCGTCGCGCCGCCCGCGCGGCCAGCCGCGCCACGCGAATCGGCTCGGGTCTGCCACCGGTCGGCGTGAACGCCCGAACCACCTGTGTCGCCTCGGCAACGTCACACCCCGTCGCGCGCACGAACAGTTGTTCGCCGTTGACGACGACCGCGTGTCGCGGCGGCGCGGCACGGTACGTTTCCAGACGATGGTCCAGCGCCTCGCCGGAGAAGTGCGTCGAAAGCGCGGCTTCGAGGCCGTCGCTCTCCTCGAACGAGACCGAAAGAACCGGACGGTCGAACGCGGCCCCGAGACGGGAGACGTCTACGAGATTGAACCACGCCGGGGCGATGCCGGACACGAGGACGTACCGCACGTCTTCGCGTCCGAGCGACGAGTACAGCGCCGCTATCGTGTCGGTCGCATCGTCGCCGCCGACGGTACACGTCTCGAATTCGAGTCCATCGACGACGCCGTCGGCACGGACGACAGCGCCGCAGAAGACGCTCTTGGTGCGGTCGGTGTCGTCGGCGTCAGCACCAGCGTCGATGTCGGCGTCGGCGTGGCTGTCGCTGGAGCGAGACGTGTCTCCCGAAAAATCAGTCGTAGTTTCGTCTGGTGTGGGCGCGCGCGCTGATCCGGTGTAGGACTCCGCAATCCCCAGCGCGCGAGTTCCCGACTTCAATCGTCCTTAATCTCCTGTAACCGGTCGAGGAGTTCGTCGTTCGACGCGCCGATTTCGAAATCGACTTTCCCTTCGTGTTTCTCTTCGCTCGTCGCAACGCCGTCTTCTTCGTCGAAGTCAACGTTCTGGTCTCCTTGTTCGGACTCGTCGTAGCTCCCAAATCCCATACAGTAAGTTGTACACGACCGACAGTGAAAAATGGTTTGTCGCACGAATCCCATGTTACCGGGGTCGTGACACACCACCGATTCCCCCGAGAGGCCTCACCAGCGCATTCCTGCGGCGTGTCCGCCTTACCGACCCCGTATTTTGTGGCAATCTACCAACACAGTTGGTCGTCACTACGCACTGCGGTCTCTTTCGTCGGGGTTCCGCTCCACCGACGTTCTAACGCTTCACCCACTTTCTCCTGCTTCGTCGGCTTCATCAATTTCTCACGTTTTACCCACTGTCTCTGGCTTCACCGGCCGTCTCCCGTTTCACCGGCCGTCTCCCGTTTCACCAGCCGTCTCCCGCCCCGCCGACTTTTTTCGGTCGAGCGCGTACACGGCGGTATGGAAGTCATCTCAGTCACCGCCGACGCGGACGTGTTCACTTGCAATGCGTACCTCGTCTGCGGGGACAGAACCGTCCTCGTGGACGCTGGAACGATGCCGGGCGTCGAATCCGTCGTCGCAACACACACCGACGACCTCGACGCCGTCGTCCTCACGCACCAACACGGAGACCACATCGGCGAATTAGACGCCGTGGTCGAACGGTTCGACCCGGACGTGTACGCCGCCGCCGCCCACCCGCTTCGGACCCACGAACTCGCCGACGGCGACGAAATCGTACTGGGAGACGAGACGTTCGAAGTCGTCCACACGCCCGGCCACGCCGACGACCACGTCTCGCTCGTGAGCGACCGTTCGCTGTTTTCCGGCGATGTCGTCGTCTACAACGACGGCGCGTTCGACGACGGAAGCTTCGGCAAGACCGACCTCCCCGGCCAGTCGCGCGAGCGAGTCATCGCCAGCCTTCGAGACCTGCTGGACCGACTCCCGGAGACCGTCGAACGCATGTACGCCGGCCACGGCGACGTGTTCGAAAGCGGGACGGGCGGCGATACCGTCCGCGACGTTATCGAACGCGCCCTCGAACGGGCCGAACGACGCCAACCGAAATACCCGGAGGCCTGAGATGTCAACCTCAAGCACACAAGCCGAGCTGACTCAACTGCACTACGTCGGGGTCGTCCTCGCCGCAATAACCGGTCTCATCCACCTCGCGTTGGGCGTTGGGGCGCTCTCGGCGAACGCCACGGACCCGCTCGGAATCTCCTTCGTCGGGGCGGCGGCGGGGTTCGCGGCCGGCAGTATCGGGATTCTCCGCGGCGACGAGACGATTCGCTCGTGGATGATTCTGCTCGGCATCCCGTTTACCGCCGGGCAAATCGTCCTCTACGTGGCGCTCAACTGGCCCGACATCTTCCAACTCGGCGGCGTCGTTGACAAAGTGGTACAGCTGGCGCTCATCGGCGTGTTGTTCGCGCTGTATCGGAGAGAGTCCTAAGAGAAGGCGGGCGGTCTTATGCGGCGCGGCGTTCCTTCGACTTCGGACGAAGGTGCTTGTAGCCGCATTTGCGGCACTGCTTCGCTTTCTGAGGGTTGCGTGCGTTACAGCGCATGCAAATCTGCTTTTCGAGCGTCCGCTTCGTCGCAGCGTCACTAGCCATGCATACGACTCCCTCGGCCGGTCGTATAACGTTTGCGAGACGAACCGCCGTCGCTCGCGGTCGAATCGATGGGTCATAAAACGTGTGGCGCTCGCGCACTCGCCGTGCGCCCGCGCCGACTTGGTCAGTTACGCGCCGGCTTGGCTCAGGGCCGATTCGAGGTCGTCACGCTGGGTGACACCCACGAAGCGGTCCACGATGCCGTCGTCGTTCTCGACGATGAGGGTCGGAAGCGAGCGAACCTGATACTGGTTAGCAACGTCTTGTTCTTCGTCAACGTCAACCTTGACGAATTCGACGTTCTCGTAGTCGCCTTCGAGTTCGTCGAGAATCGGGTCCTGCGTCTTGCAAGGGCCGCACCAGTCCGCGTAAAAGTCCAAGAGTCGAACAGTCATCGTATCCCGGCGAACCTTTCCTGCCCCCGCGCATAAGGATTACTCATGGCCCGTCGGCGTTCCGGTTTCTGTGTCACGACCCGAACTGACAGTGACGAGCCGAAACGTTTAGGCGGTGGACGCACAGACGGTGGTGCATGAGCAAGGGCCAGAACACCGGTGGTCTCATGTCGAGCGCGGGTCTCGTCCGCTACTTCGACGCGGAAGACCGCAACGCGATTCGACTCGACCCGAAGACCATCGTCGCTACGGGAGCACTGTTCGGCATCGGTATCTTGGTGCTGAACGCGCTCGCGTTCTAACGACGACCACCGCCCACCGAACCGCCGACAAACGAACGGACGCTTTTTGTCCTCGCGTTCCCGAGATTCGTCTATGGATACGCTACGCGCCGGTGTCGTCGCCGTTCAAGGCGACGTAACCGAACACGCTGACGCCATCGAGCGGGCCGCCGAGGCCCACGGCGTCGCGGCGGATATCGTCGAAATTCGAAGCGCCGGACTCGTCCCCGACTGCGACGTGCTCTTGATGCCGGGCGGCGAATCGACGACGATTTCGCGGCTGTTGGAGCGCGAGGGAATCGACGAGGAGATTCAGGCTCACGTCGCCGCCGAGAAGCCGGTTCTCGCAACCTGCGCTGGTCTCATCGTCGCCTCCAGCGACGCAAAAGACGACCGCGTCGAGACGCTCGACATCCTCGATGTGACCGTGGACCGCAACGCCTTCGGCCGACAGGTCGATAGCTTCGAGGCACCGCTCGACGTCGAAGGACTCGACGCGCCGTTCCCCGCGGTGTTCATTCGCGCACCCCTCATCGACGACGTCGGCAACGACGTAGACGTGCTTGCCGAGTGGGACGGCAACCCGGTCGCGGTCCGCGACGGCCCGGTCGTCGGCACCTCGTTCCACCCCGAACTGACCGCCGACAGTCGCCTCCACGACCTCGCGTTTTTCGACGACCTGGAAGTCGAAGCGAAGTAGCGCACTCGCCATCGAACCAAGACACCTGTCACCGGAACCAGAGGGTCTTTTTCCGCGCCCGCCCGTCGTGGGTGCATGGACGCCGACACCCCGACCGACGAGGTTCTCGACGAACTCTTTTCGACGATCGAGTCTCGGAAGGCCGACCTACCAGCGGACTCCTACACGACGACGCTGTTTACCCACGAGAAAGGCGAGAACTACGTGCTCGAAAAGCTCGGCGAGGAGATGACAGAGACCATCCTCGCGGCCAAAGACGACGACCGCGAGGAACTCCTCTACGAGAGTTCCGATCTCGTCTATCACCTCCTCGTCTTGCTGTCGATGAAAGACGCGTCGCTCGACGACCTGCGCGAAGAGTTGAAAAGCCGATTCTGAGTCCCGACGGGTAGCTTTCAGTCCAGTTACTGGAATCTGACGCCGAGGTCGTGAAGCCCGTCGTTGTGCTGTGCGACGTTGATGAGAAGCGGCGTCAACGCCTCGATTTCGGAGGCATTTGCGAGACCGCCGGCGTCGAGCGGGCGAAGCCCCTCGATACCGTCTGCGAGAAGCCAGACCGTCTCTTTCGCGTCAGGGTCGTCGGCGACGAGCAGTGTGTCGATGTCGAGGTCGGCGTCGAGGTCGGCGAGGCGACCGGCGGCGAGATTGTGGAACGCACCGACGATAGGGACGTGGTCCGGGGCCGCGTCGGTGACGAGCGCCGTCACGCTCCCGGCTTTCGGTGGGTGATAGTGGAACCCGTCGTCCTCTCGTTTGATGCCCGTCGCTGGCGTGACGAGCAGGTCGTCTTCGGACAGCGAGTCGGAGACGGCGTCGATAGTATCGGCGACGTGATACGGCGGCACGGCGAGGACGACCACGGAGGCGCGGTCGGCGGCCATCGCGTTCGTAAAGCCGTTTATCTTCACGTCGCGGCCGCGACTGGAGAGTTCGGTCTCGTATTCGTCGGCCTTCGCGCGGGCCTTGTCGGGGTCGCGCGAGCCGATGATGACCTCGTGGTCCGTGTCGTAGGCCCAGCGGAGGGCGAGACCCTCGCCGATATCGCCAGTTCCACCGAGAAGTGCGATTCGCATACCCACACCTGCGAACCGCGGCAACGTAAAAGATTGCGCGACCGGACGGTTCTGCCTATGTCGTGAGTGTGGAATATTTCAGTTCAGATAGAATCGGATTCAACTACGAGCCGTTCGGAGTATCACCAAGCACTGACGCGTGGTTCGTCGTGTTGATTTTCGTCCAGACGTCGTCGGAACTCTCCGGCGGGCTTGGAGCGGTGCTCGAATTCACCAGTCTCTTCTTACTGTGGACCTTCCGCGGTACATCGCCGGGAGCCTCGTTGTAGACTTCTTGATTGCCGCCTCTGTGTCGGAGTGACCGTCGTCGTCTGGGATAACCGTCGCTATCGTCTTGAGGACCGTCGCTATCGTCTTGAGGACCGTCGCCGTCGTCTCGATTACCCGTCGTCGTCAGGTTCGACGAGCGCCTGCACCCGAGCGAAGCCGTCACGGTAGACGAGCCACCACGCGAGCGCCGGGGCCAACAACAGCGCTGGGCCGATGACCACGAGTTGCGTGACCGGGTCCGGTGGCGTGAACACCGACCCGACGGCGAACACCACGGCGTCGAGCGCGAGAAGCGTCACGATGAACGCGCGGAAATGCCCCATCAGTGACCCCCCGTGAGATGCGTCGGCGGCGACATCAGTCCAAGAGGTCGGGGACTTCGTTGACGTCTTCGACGACCGCCGAGGCACCGATTTCGGCGAATTTCTGGCGGCCGTCGTCGCCCGAGAGACCGCCGGAGAGGACGCCGATACCGTAGTAGACGCGCTCTGGGTCGGCCGCATCGGCGTTCAACGCCGTCTTCACGTCATCAAGCGTGTCACCGACGAAGACGACCGATTCCACACCAAGTCGCTCGGCGACGGTGACGAGAGCGGCCGGGTGCGGTTTGCCCTCTTCCCAGTCGTCCATCGTAAAGCGGTGGTCGTCGGCAACGTCGAGTGCGACCCGAGAGAGGGCGATATCGGCCTCGGCGGCGGGGCGGCCAGTGACGACACCGAGTCCGCGGTCGCCGAGGGAATCCACCGTCTCCGAGCGGAGAATCACGGGTTCGTGGTGGATGTAGCCGGGAGCGTCGAACGGTGGCTCGCCGCCTTCGAGGTCGCGGTAGCGGTCAGCCCCGAGATAGAGCGCCTGAAAGGTCTCTCGAAGCCCGTCGGGGTCCCACTGGTCGAAGACGACCGACGGGTCGGAGAGTGACGCTTCGACGACCGATTCGGCCGCGTCGAGACCGCCGCCGCGGGCGGCGATTTCGTCGGTGAACGCCGGAAGCGTGATATCGGTCTCGCGGGCCGTGAGGACGTAGAGCGCGGCCGCGTAGGTCAGTTCCCAGTCGTTGTTGAACCCGCCGGCGTCCTTGAACAGTTGAACGTCGTCCCGGGAGATGGTCGTGCCGTGGTGACGGTCCACCGACTCGACGATGGCGCGCCGATAGGAGTCGGCGACGTCCACGAGCACTCCGTCGATATCGAGGACGACAGCGTCCGCGTGCATATCGGAACCGCGTGATGAGAAGGGAAGTGCCTTACTCTTGGCTTCGGGGGTTGCCGTCGGCGACGTACAGCGTATCTCCGGGAAGCGCCTCCCGAGAGACCGGAATCGAGGGCTCGTCGTAGCCGAGAGTGGTAAAAAGGAAGTCGGCACCGACCCGACGGGCGACGTGAGCGGTCGGCCGATGCAACTCGACGGGGATGTTCAACGCGTAAATCGCGTCTGCGTCCTCGTATGGTCCAGGATTTGACAATTCTTCGCGGGCGAAGACGTCGTCTCGGACGAACCGGACCCCGTCGGGAACGGGAAACTCGTGAACGTCGATGGCGACGACTTCGACGCCGCGTTCTGCGAGTTCGGCGGCCACCGCTGACTCCCGCCCGATACCGACTTCGACCACTCGCTCGTAACTCAGCAACCGTGTTACGAGAGCGTCGCGCAACGAGTCTCTCACGTCGGGATATTTATCATGCGTCCCCGCTTAATCCCTCGCATGCTTGTCGATATCGTGCCTATCGGGGATATTTCTGCTTCAGTCAAGCGGGAGGCTTCCGCCGGGCTTCGGTCCGTCTACGATTGCGACGTGACCGTGCAGTCGAATCAGGCAATCCCGGACGGTGCGTTCGATAGAAGCCGAAATCAGTACCGTGCCGAGCAATTTATCGAACTTACGAGCCGCGTCGGCCGCGGTGAGAAAAACATCGGGATTACGGCGAAAGACCTCTATTACCGCCGTCGAAACTACGTCTTCGGTCTCGCCTATCTCAATGGTAACGGTTCTGTCATTTCCACATACCGGTTGCAGACCTCCAGTGACGGTGGCATCACGAACAAGCCGGCCGACGAAGTGCTCTCGGACCGGATTCGCAAGGAAGTTGTCCACGAAATCGGGCACACGGTCGGACTCGAACACTGCGACAACAACAAGTGCGTTATGTCGTTTTCGCCGACCGTCCGCGAGGTGGACGTGAAAGAAGAGAACCTCTGCGGTACCTGCAGTCGGCTCGTTCACTGACTCCCTAGGCACGATAACTTCGCTCTCCGTTTTTCTGTCCTCTCTTTTTTCTCTTCAGAGCACGTGTATTCGAGTATGAACTTCGTCGTTGCAGTTGACGGCTCGGAGGCCTCCGACCGAGCGCTCGACTACGCGCTTACCATGGCAGAACCGCAGGGGGCGACGGTTACAATCGTCCACTCGGTCGAACCGCGCATCCTCGTCGAAGGGGGCGAAGAACCGGTCGCGGGTCTCGCGGCCAGCGGCGACCGAATCGTCGCCGAGAGCCTCGAAGACGCTGAGATGCGTGCGGAACGAGTCCTCGAAAAAGCCGTCGAACGCGCCACCGACGCGGGCGTCGAAGCCACGAGCGAACTCCTCTACGGCGACCCCGTGGAGGCGCTTCCGACCTACGCCGACGACGTCGATGCCGACGGAATCTTCGTGGGCCACCGCGGCCTCTCAAAACGGTACGAGGGACTCGTCGGAAGCGTCGCCAAGGAGTTGGTCGAACGCTCGTCGTGTCCCGTCACGGTCGTCCGCTGAATGCATCGACTGGATGGTGCCGCTGGCGGCGGTCAATTACTTCGAACCGCACTTTCGCTGTCTCTCGTCACCGGCGAGCCGTTCGAAATGGACGATATCCGCGGCAACCGCTCGACCCCCGGTCTCAGGCCGCAACATCTCGCGTGCATCTCGGTCGCAACGTCAGTCGCCGACGCGGACGTCGAAGGCGACTACGAGGGGTCTTCGACGCTTCAGTTTGTACCCGACGGGATTCGGACGGACGCGGTCGAAGCATCGGTCGGAACCGCCGGAAGCACGACGCTCGTCTCCGAGACGCTTCTCCCGGTCGCCGTCGCACTCGACGACCCGCTTTCGCTCACCGTCACCGGCGGCACCGACGTTCGGTGGTCGCCGCCGGCGGACTATCTCCGATACGTGAAACGCCCGCTGTGTGCGACGTTCGGCGTCGAATTCGACGTGTACGTCGGACGCCGCGGCTTCTATCCGGCAGGCGGCGGCCGACTCGCGGTTCGAATCAAGCCGGCGAGTCCGACACCGCTTGCACTCCTCCGGCGCCCGCAACTCGACGAAGTACGCGTCCATTCGGTCGCCAGCGAGTCCCTCGCTGACGCGTCCGTTGGCGAACGGCAGGTCGAAGGCGTCCGCGACGCGCTCGCCGGCGCAGACGTCGAGGTCCCGATTCGGTCGTCGGTCTCCGCAGTCGAGAGTTCGTCACCGGGGACCGGAGTCGTAGTCGTCGCGCAGTCGGGCGAGACTGTCGCCGGATTCGACGCCTACGGCGAACGCGGCGTGCCGGCCGAAGCGGTCGGCCGCGAGGCCGCAGAATCGTTCCTCGATTGGCATCGCGGCGACGCCCCCGTTGATTCCAACATGGCCGACCAACTGCTCGTCTGGGTCGCCCTCGCAGGCGGACGCGCCCGGATTCCGGCGGTCACAGACCACGTTCGGACGAATCTGGACGTGATTCGAGCCTTCGGCTACGACGTTCGACTCCGAAATGGCGAGGGCGCGTGCGAACCCGAACCCGGGAGGGTCGTCGTCGAGCGAGTCGAATAACGAAGCGCGAAACGTCGCGTCGGGTGTCCCCGTCGTCCGCGTCTCTGTCTGTGGTCCATCTTTTATTTCTGTTCTAGATTCGAGAAAGTCCGGTTTAGGGTGCGTACGTCCCGGTCAACTGCGTCTCCGCGAGGACGTGCCCCGAAATCGCTTTTTTCAGGTCCGCTTTCGTCGCACCCACGCCGAGGTCGAGAGTCGTATCGAGCGCGTACAGGACGAATCGGTAGGTGTGCTCGCCGTCCGGCGGGTTGGGACCGCCGTATCCGCGCTCACCGTAGTCGTTCGCTCCCTCGGTCGCGCCCGCCGGGACCTCGCCGGCGGCGATATCGGTCGTCTCGGGGTCGATGTTCCAGACGACCCAGTGGTCCCAGATTTTCCCCGCGGGCTTCATCGCATCGGGGTCATCCATCACGAGCGCGACGGACGCCGCGTCCGCCGGAACCCCGCTGATTTCGAGCGGTGGACTTACGTTGTCGGTCGTGTAGCCGTGTTTCCGAGGAATCGGACGTCCCTTGTCGAACGCCGGGCTTCGAAGCGTCAGGCCGCTCCGACGGTCTCCCGAATCGTCTGGTATCATACACCATACTTTGAGGACCAGTGACAAAATGGTTCGTTCCGCGGGATCGACCGGTTACGGCGCGGCAGACGGGTCAGTTCGGACGCGAACTTCGATTCCATCGGGGTCGGAGACCGCGACGCCGCGTTCCATCTGTTCGACATTCCAGCCGCGTGCCGTCAGCGATTCCCGGACCGAATCCAGAGTTTCCGCGTCGGGGACGAGGACTTCGAACCACTCGATACCGCGACTGTCGCCGGTCGGTTCGCGTCGGTCGTTCCACCGGTTCAGTCCGACGTGGTGGTGATACGTACCGGCGGCGACGAAGGCGGCGTTCGGGTAGCCGTCGTCGCGGAGCGACATCCCGAGCGCATCGACGTAGAAGTCGAGCGCCTCCGAGAGGTCGGTCACTTCGAGGTGGACGTGTCCGAGGTCGGTACAGTCGTGTGCACGGTCGTCACCGCGAGCGTCGGCCAGCACCGAATCGAGGTCGAGCGGGAGCGTGTCCATCTGCACGCGGCCATCGCCGGTTTTCGGCCACTCCGCTCGCGGACGATCACGATAGATTTCGACGCCGTTTCCCTCCGGGTCGCGGAGGTACAGCGCTTCGCTCACGAGATGGTCGGACGAACCACTGAGCGTCGCACGGTCGCGGATTCGGGCGAGTGCGTCGCCAAGTGCGCCCCGGTCGGGAACTCGGATTGCGAGGTGAAACAGACCGGCCTGTTCGGGCTTTCTCGCTGGCGCGTCGGGAATCTCGTCGAGGACGATGAGCGAGGTGTTTCCGGCTGAGAGGACGGCGCGGGTCCCCTCGCGCACGACATCGAGACCGACGACGTCTCGATAGAACGGAACGACGCGGTCGAGCGATTCGACGCGGAGTGCGACGCGACCGAGGTGCGTGGCGTCGGTGAGTGACGCCGACGCGGTGGGAGTGTCAGTCATACTCTCTCTTCGCGGGTGAGCGTGAAAACGCCCGTAGTAACACCGGTGTCACTCACGGTGGCGAGTGTGGACACGCAGGCGAGATGCGGTGCGAGGTGAGACAAAAGTGCGGGTGAGGTGAGACAAGAGATACGACGTGAAGCCGAGAAGAAAAACGCACGCGTGGGCGACGCACGTCGGTGACGCGCCGCGCGACCGACTCGATTATTCCGAGTAGTAATACTCGCCGGAGCGTTTCTGCTCGCGGTCGAGTTGCGAACCAGGCTTGTTGATGCGCGGGCGCTGTGTGCGCTCGTCGCGGCGGAACGTGATGTCGAGGTCCGCGAGGAAGTCGTTCATGCCGTCGCGCATCTCTTGGGGCATCGAGGCGTGTCCTTCGATGGACGGCTCACCGTCGAAGACCATCAAGCGGTCGGCCAGCAGGTCCATCATGTAGATGTCGTGGTCGATGACCATGACCGTCGCATCGTGGTTCTCGGCGTAGCGGCGGATCGCCGAGGTGGCCTGCACGCGTTGTTCCACGTCGAGGTGGGCCGATGGCTCGTCGAGCAGGTAGAGGTCGGCGTCCTGCGAGAGACACGCGGCGATGGCGACGCGCTGGCGCTCACCGCCGGAGAGGTCGGTGAGATTGCGCTCCATGATGCGGTTGAGTTGGAGCGGGTTCGCAATCTCCGTGTTCCAGTACGACGAACCGAACTGGTCGGTGATAGACGACAGGAAAGCGTCCACGCGCATCGGCTGGTCGATTTCGATGTACTGGGGCTTGTACGAGATGTCGAGTGCGAAGTCGAGTTCGCCGACGTCGGGCGTCAGGTCACCGGTAAAGAGCTTTGCGAGCGTCGATTTACCGATTCCGTTCGGACCGACGATGCCGAGCACTTCTCCGTTGTAGATGGTCCCGCCCTCGACATCGAGGGAGAACTCGCCCTCGCCGTAGGATTTCGAGAGTTCGGGATACTCGATGAGGGGCTCGGCCTTCGTCGTCTCGCGCGGTGCGTGTTCCTCGAAGGTGATTGCCTCCGGACGGATACGCATGTTCTCGTTCGAGAGGTATCCCTTCAGGTACTCGTTGATGCCGTTTCTGACCGATTTCGGGTCGGTGACGACACCGTACGCACCGGGTTCACCGTACGCGACGTGGAGCGTGTCGGCGAGCAGGTCCAAGATTGCGAGGTCGTGTTCGACCACGAGGACCGCTCTGTCTTCTTCTTCTGCGAGTTCGCGGATAAGTCGCGCCGCGGTGACGCGCTGGCCGATGTCGAGGTACGGCGAAATCTCGTCGAGGAAGTAGAAGTCGCGGTCGCGGGCGAGAGTCGCCGCGAGAGCGACACGCTGGAGTTCCCCGCCGGAGAGCGTGTCGATTTCGTTGTCCACGACCGGGGCGATGTCGAGGCGGTCGATGTAGGAGTCGAGCGCACCGCGTTCGTCGGTCGCCTCCAAGAGTTCGCGGGCCGTTCCGTCGAACTGCTTGGGAATCTGATCGACGTACTGCGGCTTGCGGGCGATTGTAACGTCGCCGTCGCGGACTCGTCCGACGTAGTTTTGCAGTTCGGTGCCGCGGAAGCGGTCCAAGACGGCCTCCCACGTCGGGTCGTCGGCGTAGTTGCCAAGGTTCGGCACCATCTCGCCGGCGAGGGCGCGGACGGCGGTCGTCTTCCCGATACCGTTCGGGCCGAGGATACCCGTGACCGACCCGGATTCGGGAACGGGCAGTCCGTACAGCGAGAAGGCGTTTTCGCCGTAGCGGTGGGTCGGGTCCTCGTCGAGTTCCGACGGGAGATTGATGATTTCGATAGCGTCGAAGGGACACTTCTCGACACAGATACCGCAGGTCTCGCCGAGGCAGATTTCCTCGGAGATGCGGACCTGGTCGGGACCGCCTTGTTCGGCGTCCTCGCCGCGGAGCGTGATGCACTCTTTACCCGTCCGGTTGGGCGGACAGAAGTTCGAGCACTCGTAGCTACAGCGGTCCGGAGAACACCGGTCCAAATCGACGACGGCGATACTATCGTCAGCCATTGTTACAGCTGAACACCCGACGTGAGCAGGATGGCAAACGAGATGAACCAGAGCGCGAAGGTCATGAAGACGACGTAGATGTAGTCCTTCACGCCGAACCCGTTGACATCGACACCGACGACGCGGAGTACCGGGAACTGTACGAGAACGAACGCACCGAGAATACCCACGGCCAACTGGTTGGTCGCGGCCTCGGGGTTCGTCCCCACCAGTACCCCGGAAAGCACCGCGGCGGCGATGCCGGAGAGGCAGGCGAGTGTCGTGACCGTCACTCCACGAAGATGACTGGAGAGACCGGTCTGCGTTTCCGTGGCCATGTGTTCCTCTGCGATATCCGGCATCAAAAGGCGTTCGTTCTTCCCGTGGCGTCTACGGCTAAAGCGTTGTCGGCTACTCACAGCCAACAAGGTTTATGCTGGTAGCGCGTTTCGATTCGTAATGATGGCTGGAACAGAAGAGGAGAGTCTCGACGACCTCCCACCGAGTGCGAAGCTTGTTTTCAAAGTGCTCGAATACAACGGTCCGCTCACACAGAAAGGCATCGTACAGGAGTCGATGCTTTCTGCCCGAACCGTTCGCTACGCACTCGAACGGCTGGAGGGAATCGGTATCGTTGACGAGGACGTCTACTTCGCCGACGCACGCCAGAATCTCTATCAGCTGACCGACCTCGCACCGAAACAGGCGCAGGCGAAAGCGGACGGCGGCAAAGAAAAAGCCTGCTGCGCCGAGTAAGTAACGCAGAACCGCGCTTCGCAGTCGGTATCACGCGAGATCAGTTGCGACGTGTCGAACGAGTCGAAAAGTAACTGCCTGCTCGGTTATCCCCGCTTCAGGCCGGGACGACCGAAATCTGTTGCTTTCTGTCGATTGCGTTTTCGAGTTCTTCAGCGATGGCGCTCCCGCGGGAGACCTGAATGTCGCCACCGCGGCTGACAGTCGCCGTGAACAGGTACTGGTCGTCGGCGCGGACCTCGACCGTCTCGCCGACGTGTCCGTCCATCCGGATGACGACGTGCCGAGAGGTGACTTCCGGTGTCACGACGGCGCCCTCACCGGCCTGCCCGCCGGTGGAACCTGATGCGCCGGACTGTCCCCCGGAAGTTGCGCCCGCGTGCTGTCCCGACGTAGACGGCTTTTCGTCGTGGGTTCGCACGTCGATGTCGATACCGAGTCGGTCTTCCACGTCGGAGATACGACCGCCGCCTTTGCCGATGACGTAGGAGATGTCGTCTTCTTCGACGTAGACGACCGCTCGATTCTGGCCCTTGAGGTCAACTTCGACGTGACCGCGCGCGATGGAGCGAATCTCCCGTTCGATTTCCTGTTTTGCGAGACGGGAGACGCCGCTTTCCTTGTCGTCTTTTTCTTCCCCGAGCGGGACGGTGACGACCTGCCGGTTGAACGTGTAAATCTCGTACTGCGGGCGGCCGGTCTCGAAGTCCCGAATCTGGATGACGGGACGCGCGAGGTCTTCGGCGAACAGCCCTTCGGGAACCTTGACCTCGGTGCTCACGTCGTAGACCGTGTGGACTTCACCGTCTTCGATGTAGACGACGGTATCGACGACCTGCGGAATCATGCCGAGTTCGACGCGGCCGACGAGACGCTGGAGCGCGTCGATGGCGCGGGTGGCGTGGACGACGCCAACCATCCCGACGCCGGCGAGGCGCATGTCGGAGAAGACCGAGAAGTCCTCTGTCTTCCGCACCTCGTCGTAGATGGTGTAGTCGGGGCGCACGAGGAGCAACGAGTCGGCCGTCTTCGCCATGTCGCCGCCGAGGGCGGTGTACTGGGTGATGTCGGGACCGACTTGCAGGTCGCGCGGTTTTTCCATCGTCTTGACCGCGTAGTCGTTGTCGTTGAGGAACTCGGCGACGGCCTGTGCGAACGTGGATTTCCCGGCACCGGGTGACCCGGAGATGAGGACGCCGCGCTGGCGCTCTGCGAGTCGGTCGCGGAGTTCGTCCGCAAACTCGTAGTCGTCGAGGTTCGTCTTGACGATTGGCCGAACGGCCGTGATTTCGATGCCGTCGGCAAAGGGCGGGCGAGCGACTGCGATACGGTAGTCGCGGAACTGGACGATGTCCATGCCCGGCTCCGAGAGTTCGATGAAGCCGTCGGGCGACGAGCGGGCGGAGTTGACGATATCGTCAGCCCACTCTTTCATCGTCGTCTCGTCGGTTGGCTCCTCGCCGATGGTCTGGTAGTGCATCTCGCCGATGGCACCGCGTTTGGCCTTCGGCTTGGTGTCGGTCTTGAGGTGGACCGACATCGTCTGGTCGTCGAAGAACTGTTCGATGATGAGACCGCCAGAACCGCGAACCTCGGCTTCGACGAACTCAACGCGCAGTCCTTTCGCCTTGGCGACTTCGGCCTGTACCACGTCGCTCGTCAGGAGGGTCGCAGAGCGCTCCGCGGCGATATCGCGGATGAGCGCGTCGATGTCGCCCTCGTGGGCACCCTTCGTCTCGCCCGCGCTCGGGCGGCGGCCGACGTACTGGAGGTCGATGACGCCGCCGTCCGCGAGTTCCGCGAGGCGCTGCAGTTCGGAGAGTCCTTCCCACCCCGTGTCGCGGCCGTCGTTGGCCTGCGATTCCAGTTCGCCGACGACTGCCTCGGGGACGAGCACGTCGGCACCGTCGTAGGTGCCGTCGTCAACTCGCTCGGACACGCGACCGTCGATGACCGCGCTCGTGTCCGGCACTATCTTCATGCGGGTGGGTTTGAGCGGGTGACGGATAAGGTTGTAGATAAAAGCGGTGACAATCGCCGGAAGGAACGTGTGCTATGGGACCAACCGACGGCCTCAGTCGTCGGTGGGGGCGGAGACGGCGCGGTCGTCTTCGATAACGTCGAACGACCCGACGAGTCCATCGAGGTCGGCCGCACGCGACGAGAGGACGCCCGCCTGCTCCGCGAGGTCGTCGATAGACGCCGATTGTTCGTTCGCGGTCTCGACGACCGTTTGAGACTGTCCGGCAGTCTCCTCGGAGATGTTCGCAACGTCGTCAACCCGGATTGCGATGTCCTGTGCGGACTGGGCCTGTTGGTCGGTCGCGGCGCTTACTTCGGCCACGCTGGCGTCGATGTCGGTAACCATGTCCACGATGGTCTCGAACTCGCCGATGGCCTCGCCGACGGTGTCGAGGCTGTCGGACACCTGCTGGTTCATCCGCCGCACGTCAGCGAGCGTCTCCTCGGAGTGTTCTGTGATGTCGGCGATGAGCGCAGACACCTCGTCCGCGGAGTCGCGGGTCTCCTCTGCGAGCGATTTGACCTCCTCTGCGACGACGCCGAACCCGTCGCCGGCCTCGCCGGCGTGGGCGGCCTCGATTGCCGCGTTGATGGCGAGTAAGTCCGTCTGCGACCCGACGTGTTCGATGAACGCGGCGATTTCGTCGATCTCTTCGATACCGTCGGCGAGTTCGGCGACCGCGTCGGCGGTGTGGTCGATGCGCGCTTCGACCGCATCTAACTCCTCCATCGCCTCCGTTGCGGCGTCTCGACCGGCCTCGCCGCGCTCGGATGCCGTCTCGGCGGTGTTGGCGACCTCGTCGGCGGAGGCGGCTATCTCTTCGACCGTCGCCGACAGCGTGTTGAGTTCGTCGGCGACCGTCTGGAGATGGTCCGTCTGGGCGGTCGCACCGTCCGAAATCTCGCTGACAGACGCGGCCACCTCCTCGCTAGCGGCGTTCGCCTGTTCGACGTGGTGTTGGGCGCTCGCGCTCATCTCCGAGACTTCCTGTGCGAACGCCTGAACCTCGCCGAGCGTCGTCGAGAGCGTGTACACGAGGTCGTTGTACGTCTCTGCGACCGCTTCGTACCGGTCGTCATCGACGCCCCAAGTGGCCGTGTCGATGGTGGCCGTCAAGTCGCCGGATTGAGCGCGCGAGGTGGCGTCGGCGAAGGCTTCGACGAGGTGCTGGAGGTTCTGCGTGTAGTCCGCGAGATTCCGGTGCATCCGGTCGAGAGCATCCCCGAACTCGCCCGGGAGGTCCTCGTCGAGCGCCGGGTCGTCGAACTGTTGGTCGGCGAGCGCACTCGCCTGCGAGGCGACGATACAGACGTGTTCGTGCATCTCCCCGAAGTCGTCGGCGAGTTTGGCCACTTCGTCGTTGCCGTCCACCTTCGGAGGCGTGGCCGTTAGGTCGCCCGCGGCGACGCCAGCGGCCGACGACGAAATCGACTCGATAGGTGAGACGATGTCTTTCCGGGTGATGAGAATCGTGTTGACGAACGCGAGCGTCGCACCCGTCAAGAGCAACCCGGTGAGTGCGAACCGGGCCGTTCCGGTCGCAACCCACGGGAGCGCCGCCTGCGCGAGCGAGACACCGAACTGGATTGCGACCGCGGCGACGACCTTTCGTTCGACCGAATCAGAGATTCTGAGAACGTCCATCGTCCCCCATAACATCCGTTCGTACGCCGAAGAGAGGGCCATAGGCAGACGTACCGAGGACGGCTAATAAGTCGAGTCGGCCGTTCTCACTCACTGATAACTCGCTTCTGCCGCGTCGAACGCCGCAGGCTTTTGTGTCAATAACCCGAAGTAGTCGCATGGACGAACTTCACGAACTTACGGCGGACCTCGTCTCGATTCCGAGCCATCGAGACGAGACCGCTGTCGGAGACTTCATCGAGGCGTGGCTCCGCGACGAGACCGACGCTGAAGTTCTCAGAGATGAAAGTGAGAACGTCGTCGCCCGCGCGAACTCGGGCGTCGGCGACTCGCTCGCCCTCGTCGGCCACCACGACGTCGTTCCGCCGGCCGACAGGCAAGTGACCGACAGCGGCGACTACGTGGTCGAAACGCGGGACGGTCGCCTCTACGGTCGCGGCGCGTCGGACATGAAAGGTGCCGTCGCCGCGTCGATGCTCGCGTTTCGAGACGCGGCGGCCGACGCGTCCCGCGAGGTCGCGTTCGCTTCGTTCGTCGGCGAGGAAGTCGGCGGTACGGGCGTCCGCGCCGCGCTCGACGCTGGTCTCGAACTCGACTACGCCATCGTCGCAGAAGGCTCGACGAACTACTCCGGTCCGGCCCGAACCGACGTGGCCGTCGCCCACCGCGGCCGCCGGGCGAGCACGCTCGTCGCAACCGGCACCGCCAGCCACGCGAGTGAACCCGAACAGGGAGAAAACGCCGTCTATCGCGCCTGTGACGCCGTCGGCGTGGTTCGTGAACTGACCGTCCCCGACGCCGAAGTCCTCGGCCACGCCGTCTCGGGAAGCGTCGCCGTCACCGAAATCGACGGCGGGAGCGCGTGGAACGTCATCCCGGACCGGTGTGAGGTCACCATCGACGAGCGGACCGTCCCCGGCGGCTACGCCGACCTCTCGCAGGCTGAGTCCGTCGCGGGCGTCGAGTGGGTCGTCGGACAGGACCTCCCGCCGATGGCGTGTGACGACGCCGACTTCGCCGACCGCGTTTTGGACGTTTCCCGCGCAGTCCACGAGTCCCGCGGCGACGAGACGCCACAGCAGGTGACGAAACCCCACGCGACCGACGCCGGATGGTTGGCACAGGCGGGGACGACCTGTGTCGTCTACGGTCCCTCGGAACCCGGCGAGGCGCACACGGAAGACGAGAGCGTGTCGCTGGACGTGCTGGAGCGGTGTTACGAGACGTATCGGGAGCTTGTGGAGGGGTGGTGAGAGCGGCCAGACACGTCTGCGACGGCCCTCGAATACATCACCTGCGACGACCGCCGTCCAGTCCACTGGGGGCTTTCGCGGGTTCGCGTCGTGTCTTGCAAGAGCTTTCGCGGGGTCGTCCACGACTGTCGCGTCACCGGTTCGAAGGTCCCCGAGAAGGCGCGTCTACGACGCAAACCACCCGCATCGATAGCCGCCTCCTGCGATTTAATACGCCTCCGCTCCGACCCGACCGGTATGGCACAATCCTCCACCGAAGCCGCATCGGCATACGAGCAACTGCTCACGAAGTACAAGCGAATCGCCAACGTCGAGAACGCTGGCGGCATTCTCTCGTGGGACCAACAGGTCATGATGCCCGACGAGGGGACGCCCGCGCGCTCTCAACAGATGTCTGCGCTCTCGGCACTCGGCCACGAACTCCTGACCGACGACGAGTTCGGCGAGTTGCTGGAAGCCGCGGAAGCCGACGACCCGACCGACGAACAGGCCGACGTGCTCCGCGAACTCCGCCGCGATTACGAGCGCGCCGTTCGCGTCCCGAACGACCTCGTCGAGAAGATTTCGGCGGCGTCCTCGGAAGCGATTCCGGCGTGGAAGCAGGCGAAAGCCGAAGACGACTTCGAGGAGTTCGCGCCCCATCTGGAGAAACACGTCGAACTGAAGCGGAAGTACGCCGAGCACATCGACCCCGACCGCGACCCCTACGAGGTGCTCTTCGAGGAGTACGAACCCTGCTTGCCCCTCGAACAGGCAGAAGAGATTCTCGCCGAAGTCCGCGAAGTCCTCGTTTCGATGATCGAAGACATCCGCGAGTCCGACACGGAACTCGCCGTCGACGCCTTCGAAGGCGAGTTCGCCGCCGACGAGCAGGAAGCGCTCGCCCGCGACGCACTCTCGACGCTCGGCTATCCGTGGGACCGCGGCCGCCTCGACACCGCGCCGCACCCGTTCTCGTCGGGAACGCAGTTCGACGCCCGCGTGACCACCCGCTACGACGAGTCCGATCCGCTCGGGTCGCTGTTTTCGACCATCCACGAGTTCGGCCACGCGCTCTACACGCTCGGCCTGCCGGACGAACACTACGCGACGCCGCTCGGTGAGGACCGCGACCTCTCGGTCCACGAGTCGCAGTCGCGTCTCTGGGAGAACCACGTCGGCCGGTCTCGCGCGTTCTGGAAGCACTTCCTGCCCACGTTCACCGAGCACTTCTCCGCGGTGGACGCGTCGGTCGAAGAAGCCTACGAGGCGGCGAATCAGGTGTACGAAGACAACCTCATTCGCGTCGAGGCCGACGAACTGACCTACCACCTCCACATCGTCATTCGGTTCGAACTCGAACGCGCGCTCGTCTCGGGCGACCTCGCGGTCGAAGACGTGCCGGAAGCGTGGAACGACAAATACGAGGAGTATCTCGGTATCCGCCCGGAAACCGACGCGGAAGGCTGTCTCCAGGACATCCACTGGGCGTACGGCAACTTCGGCTACTTCCCGACGTACTCGCTCGGGTCCATCATGGCCGCGCAGTTGTTCGACGCCGCGGCGGCGGACATCGACGGTCTCGACGAGAAGCTCTCGGACGGCGAGTTCGGTGAGCTTCGGACGTGGCTCCGCGAAAACGTCCACCAGCACGGCCGCCGCTACGAGACCAACGACCTCGTGAAACGGGCGACCGGCGACGACTTCGCCGCCGACGCGTTCCTCGACTACGTCGAATCGAAGTACGGCGAACTCTACGACCTGTAGTCGTCGAGAGGCGCTACCGCGGCGATTCTCGGGAAACCAGTCTCGTCGCAGGAACTAAATAGGGGTATGTCATACCATGTCATGTATGGCCTCAGCACCCAGTGACGACTTGTTCGACCAGTTCTTGACCGACCGCGGTCACGAGACGGAACCGGTACGCTGGGACCGATCCTATAACAAATTGCAGTGTCCCGAATGCGGGGCATTGCACGACATGGGCGCGGCAACCTGCTCCGTGTGTGGGTGGGTGCCGGAGGTCTGACGCGTCCGTACTGAACTGACCAAGCCACAGCACCTGTTCTCGACGCACTCACCTGTTTGACGGTGCGTCCGCGAACGCCCGGCGAGCGATTCCACACCGGGCGCGTTCGCCCTCGTCCGAAGCACGTCGCTTATCACAGATAAGGCCGTGAACGTGTACAATGAGCGATTCCGACGTGACCGTCACCCGCCTGTTCGGAGGGCCGGGAAGCGGGAAGACCACGGCCTTGCTCGACAAGGTCGAGGAAATTCTCGAACAAGACGGCGTCACCATCCGCGATATTCTCGTCGTCTCGTACACCCGTGCCGCGGCGGCCGAGGTCCGCGAGCGACTCGCCGAACGACTCGATATCAACCCGCGTTCGCTGAAGGGGAACGTCTCCACGATGCACGCGAAGGCGTACGAACTCCTGAGCCTCTCCCGTAACGATGTCGTCGGCGAGAAGGACAAAGAGGGGTTCTGCGAGGAGTACGGCATCGAGTTCGAAGACGAGTACGGCGGTGCCGGCCGTCGGACCGCCCGCTCGACCACTATCGGAAACAAGGTAATCGCAACGAGCCAGTGGCTCCAGCGCACCCGCCGCGACGTGGCCGACTGGTACGACGTGCCCTTCCAGTGGAACGTCGAGGAAGTTCGCCTGCCGCCGGAAGTAGACCCCAACGCGCAGGAAGGAAACAAGTACACCCCGACGTGGCCGTCCGACGACGACCGCATCGACATCCCCGAAGCCATCCGTGCGTGGCGGGCCTACAAGGGTGAAAACGACCTCGTCGGCTTCGCCGACATGCTCGAACGGGTCAAGCAACGCGCGCTCGTCCCGAACGTCGAGTATCTCGTCATCGACGAGTTCCAGGACATCACGACGCTCCAGTACGACGTGTACGAGGAGTGGAAACCGCACATGACGGGCGTCCTCATCGCAGGCGACGACGACCAGGTCGTCTACGCGTGGCAGGGTGCGGACCCGAACCTGCTTCTCGACGCCGAACGCGACAACGACGAGGTGCTTCCGAACTCCTACCGCCTCCCGTCGAACGTCCTCAACGTCGTCAATCGAGAGATACGTCACATCGACAAACGCCAAGAAAAGGACCTCAAACCCCGCAAGGAAGGCGGCGCGGTCGAAGCCGTCGAGAGTCCGTCGATGCTCGAACTCGCCCGGAACGTCCGCTACACCGTCGAGCAGGACGAAGGAACCGTCATGGTCCTGTTCCGCGCGCGCTACCAGATGTTCCAGTTTATCGACGAGTTCCTCCCGTCGGGCATCCCGTTTTCGACGCTCACCGACCAGCGCATGTGGACCGACCGGCTCACCCAGTACGTCAACGCCGTCGAAGCTATGGAGACCGACGAACCGGTCGATGGGCTGGAAGCGCGTCGGCTCGCCGACATGCTACAGGACTCCGCGTTCGGAACGAACGACCGCGACGACTTCTTCGACGCCATCGACGAGCGACAGGAGACCGAGGGTGTCGAAGACATCACGAACATCGAGTTCGAGCCGAAGGAGGTCAAGAACTTCGCGCCCTTCGCTCCCGGTAGCGGGTCCGCAAGCGACATGGTCCGCAAAGTGACGAGCTTCCAGCGGAAGTCCATCGACGCGTACTTCTCCGGCGAGTATCAGGGCATGGACCCCAACCGCGTCCGCGTGGGCACCATCCACTCCGCGAAGGGTCGTGAGGCCGACCACGTCTTCATGGCGACGGACCTGACCGAGAAGGTCGTCGAGCAGATGGCCGCGTCCGTCTCCGACGAGGAACTCGACGCCCGCGGCATCGAGGAGTTCACGGCGACGACGAGTCCCGTGCCGCTCGTGACCGACAACGAGCGCCGCGTCTTCTACGTCGGCATGTCCCGCGCCCGCGAGCGCCTCATCATCCTCGAAAACCTCGTCAGCGGTGCGCCGACGCTTCCCATCAGCGTCCTCCTCCACAACGAAATCCGCGAGGCAGACGCACAGGAACTCGTCGATGCGGCACAGGAACCGCCCGCACCCGAACCCGAGGCGTAATCCAGCGTGCCGTCCGGTCCCCGAGGCGGTGCCGCTATCGACGCGGCCATCGACGAGCGCGACGCCGTCGGCTTCGTCGCCGTCTGTCGCGGCGATGGCCCGACGGGTCGCTACCTCACCGGCCGCCGACTCGACACCGATTTCGTGTTCGTCCGCGCCGCCGGCGAGACACATCTCCGGGTTCCATCGACGGTCGATATTCCGGTCGTTGCTGACGCGGCATCCGTTCGCACCGACGACAGACCGGCCGGGAAAGCCGCGGCCGCGGTTCTGGCCGCGTCCGCGTCCGAATCCGAAGGCACCGTCCTCGCGTCTCGGACGATTCCGCACGACGCCGCACTCCACCTCGAATCGGCGGGCTACGACCTCGCCTCGACGGCGGCGGTCAGAGACGCGCGCGCAGTGAAAGACGAGACCGAGCGTGAGACCATCGAATCGACGCAACGGGCCGCAAAACGCGCTGTCGCCCGCGCCGCCGAGATACTCGCCCGGTCGAACGTCGCCGACGAAGCCGACGGGATGGGTCCCGACGGCGTGCTCGTCTGGGACGGCGCACCGCTGTCGGCGGAACGACTTCGCAGACAGGTAAACGCGAGGCTCGCGGTCGAGGGCGTCGATGCCGCGGGCGAAACGACAGTACGAGCAGGGAGTCGAAGTGAAAGCGCCGAACGCGGTGGAGGCGTCGAGCGAGACCGGAGCGAGCGTGACGAAGGCGGCGGTCCGAAGGACGACTCGGCGGTCGAACTCATCGCTGGTGAGCCAATCGTCGTCTCGGTCGCGCCGCGGGGTCCCGGCGGCTATCGGGGCGCGCTCGCGCGAACTTTCGTCGTCGAATCCGGCGGCGGTTGGGAGCGCCGAGCGCACGTCGCCTGTGACGCCGCCCGCGACGTTACGCTCGTCGAAGCCGACCCCGGCGCGAGCGCCGGCTTCCTCGGGAGCGAAATCCGGGCCGAAACGGGCGCGTTCGGCTTCTCGATGGACGGCGAAGTGACGAGAGACGTCGGCGGTGGCATCGGTCTCTCTGCCCGCGAAGCCCCGACGCTCGACGGCGATACCGAACTGGCGGCCGGGAACGTCCTCCGCGTCCGCGCCGCGGTCACGCACGCAGAACACGGGCGCGTCGAACTGACGGACGTGCTCGTGGTCGGCGCTGACGGCCCGCAGATGGTCGTCGATGCGCCGACTGGTCTCGACCCACGGCAGTGGTGAGCAAGCTGGCGGCGTTCGAATCCGTCTGAGAGAACAATCGAGAGACTGCGGTCGGTCCGGAGCGGGCTGTGACTACTGCTCGTCGTCCGCGTTCTTCGTGACGCCGCCGACGACCTTTTCGGCCGCCATCGACGGCAGGTCTTGCGGTGTGGTGAGATACCGCGGGAGCGTGACCATCAGTACGGCGAGGAGCACCATTCCGCCTCCGAAGAGCATCTGCCCGTCGGCGAGGCGGTTGATGCCGTAGATGCCGACCGGGAGGGCGAAGATGAGAGTCGCACCGAGACCGACCATCTCTAAGATTCCGAGTCCCATTGCGCGTCGATAGTTGACGGGTGGACAAAAATACCGCGGCCCGTCACGAGCCGGGAGTGAGTCGGCGCCTCAAACGTTGTACCGAGAAATCGCCTGACGCGTCCGCGCTCTGTTCCACCGTCTCACGAGTCGTATTCGAGACACCGTTAAGCCGCTCCCGGGCAGACAACCCATATGGTAGCTGTCACGTCCGGCATGCTCGTGGTGTTCGCGCTCGTGGCCGTGACGATGCTTCTTTTCGTGACCGAAGTCGCGCCGCCGGACGTGACCGCAATCGGCGTCATCGTGGCGCTCGTTGTCCTCGAACCGTGGACGCAGGTTGACCTCCAGACGGGGCTGTCTGGCTTTTCGAGCGCGGCGACCATCACGATTCTCTCGATGTACGCCCTCAGCGAGGGGGTTCGCCGGACGGGAGCCATTCGACTGCTCGGCAGTGCGATTTCGCGGTTCACGAACGGAAACGAGAATCGACTGCTCGGCGCGGTCGTCGGATTGACGGGACCGATCGCCGGTATCGTCAACAACACGCCGGTCGTGGCGGTGTTCATCCCGATGGTGTCCGACCTCGCCGACCAAGCGCAGGTGTCGCCATCGAAACTCCTCATCCCGCTTTCGTACGCCTCGATGCTCGGCGGGACGCTGACGCTCATCGGCACCGCGACGAATCTCGTCGCCAGCGAGGCGTACGCCGCCACGACCGGGAACCCACCGTTTTCGATGTTCGTCTTTACGCCCCTCGGTGCGCTCGTGTTCGTCGTCGGTTCGGTCTACCTGTTGGTCGTCGCTCCGCGGCTCCTTCCCGAACGAATCGAACCGGGGAACCGAACGGCGAACTACGGCGTCGAACCGTTTCTCGCCCGCGTGCTCGTGACGTCGCGGTCGCCACTCGTCGGCGCCCCGGTCAAGGAAGTCGCAGACGACACTCACCGCGACCTCAACGCCAACATTCTCGACGTGCTCCGCGGCGGCGAACACTTCATCGCAACCGACTCCGACAGAGAGGTTGCGGCGCGGGACATCCTCACCGTCCGTGGCGACCCCGCGACCATCCGCCAGTTTTGCGACCTCGCCGACCTGCGATTTCTTCCGCGGGCGTCCGTCACCGACGCCGAACTCGACAACCCCGAGCGCGTGGCACTCGTCGAACTGGTCGTCCCGAGGGAATCGGGTCTCGTCGGCGACACTATCGGCGGCGCGCGCCTGCGCGAGCGATACGATGCGACGGTCCTCGCAGTGCGCCGACGCGGCGGCGACCTCGTCCGCGAACACTTCCAAGACATCGAACTCAGCGTCGGTGACTCGTTGCTCTTACAGACGACAGAAGAGACGGCGCAGTATCTCCGAGACAGCGGCGATTTCGTCGTGACGAGCGAAGTCTCCGAGCGAGTCATGGAGCAAAACGGGTCGCTGTCGCCGACGACGGGCCGAGCGTTCGGCATCGTCGCGGCGGTCATCGCACTGGCGGCGCTCGGCATCGTCCCCATCGCAATCGCCGCGCTCGGCGGCGTCGCGGCGATGGTTTCGACCGGTTGTCTCTCGACGAGCGACGCCTACGACGCGGTGAGTTGGAACGTCATCTTCCTCCTCGCGGGAGTGATTCCGCTCGGGCGCGCGCTCCAGTTGACCGGTGGAGTCGGCCTCATCGCAGACGCACTCGGCGTCGTCACCCCTCTTCTGCCCGCAATCGCCGTTATCGGCGCGTTCTACCTACTGACGGGGCTGTTAGCGAACGTCATCACGCCCGTCGCCAGCGTCGTCCTCATTCTTCCCGTCGCCATCGACACGGCGCTCAGACTCGGCGCGGACCCGTTCGGCTTTGCCATCGCCGTCACCTTCGGCGGGAGCACGGCCTTCATGACCCCAATCGGCTACCAGACGAATCTCATGGTTTACGGACCGGGTGGCTACCGATTCACCGATTATCTCCGCGTCGGCGCGCCGCTCCAACTTCTCCTGACGGTGGTGACGTCGGTCGGAATCACGCTCCTGTGGGGAATCTAAACGGGTCGCGCCGCGAAGACGGTCACTCGGCGTGCGCCTCGTCGTCGGCGGGTCGGTCTGTCTCGTTTCCGGGTCTGTCTCTCTTGTCGGCGTGGGTCTCGTCGGACCCGACCGAGTTCGACGGCGAGTACGCCGCCGGACCCGACGGGAGCGTTTCGGGGTCATCGACACTCAGTCCGGTGGTGACGAGAAGACGCAGGCCGCGGCGGACCGGCATGTCGAGTTCGCGGATTTCGTCGTCGGAGACCATGATGAGCGCCCCGGCGGTCGGGTTCGGACTGTGCGGGACGAACACCGTGTAGAGCGTCTCCTCGGTCGCCTCAGACACCACTGTGGGTGCTTCGTTGGTGACGAATCCGATGGAGTGCAGTCCATCGCGCGGGTACTCGACGAGGACGACTCGGTCGTAGCCGGCGGTGGGTTCGGTGAGCGACTCGGAGACTTGCCGGACGCCGAAGTAAATCGTTCGGACGAGCGGGAGCAGGCGGACGCCGCGCTCGAAACTCCCGAAGAGTCGCTGGCCGAGACTTATCGACGCGAGGTAGCCGAGAAGCGAGATTGCCGCCGCGATGGTGAGCGCCGCCAAGACCTGCGAGACGAGGGCGATGTCGCCCGAGTAATTGAGCGCGCCGGCGAGAAACGGCGTAATCTGGCGAACTAGCGGGCGCAACGTCGCCGTGGTTCGATTGAAGGCAAACTGAAGGACGAACAGCGTCACGGCGAGGGGCGCAACGAGAATCAACCCAGTCACGAAACTGCTCTGAAGCCGTGAGAGAACGTCCATACGGTCTCTGCGGTCGATAAGGGTAAAATTGTATTGACGAGGTAACATGGTTCACACGGTGGCGGTCGCAAGGTGAGACCGCACCCGGCCAAGTCCATCACGGAAACGTGATTACAAACAGAAACGAGAATCATTAAGTTGCGTCTCCCGAAGCGGTTGGTATGTTCACTGGAATCGTGGAAGGGGCGGGCGAAATCGTCGAGGTTACCGACACCGACGGCGGCCGCCGCCTCCGCATTCAGACGGACCTCGCGTTCGACGACCTCCACCACGGGCAATCGATTGCCGTCTCCGGCGTCTGCCTGACCGTCGAGGAGTTCGGACCCGATTGGTTCGACGTCTTCCTCGCGGCCGAGACCGTCGAAAAGACCTACCTCGGCGAGGTTGCGGCGGGTGACCGAGTCAATCTCGAACGTGCGCTCGCGGCCGACGGCCGCTTCGACGGCCACATCGTACAGGGCCACGTCGATGGAACGACGACGGTCAGAAACGTCGAACGAGTCGGCGACGACTGGTTCTTCGAGTTCAACCTCCCCGAGTCGCTTTCGACGTACGTCGTCCAGAAGGGGTCTGTCTGTCTCGACGGCATCAGCCTCACCGTCGCCGACCGCCGCGAGGACTCCTTTACGGTGGCTATCATCCCGACGACCTACGACCTGACGACGCTCTCCGAGAAAGACGTCGGCGACGCAGTTCACGTCGAAGTCGATGTGATAGCGAAGTACGTCGAGTCGATGCTCGACGGCTACGCGGAGCAGTTGCTCGCGGAGTAGCGTCGAACCGAACGAAGGCGTGTTCGAAACGAGTCCGCGTTCGGGTCGGCGGAGGTAGGAGTCGAGGCCGAAGTCGGGTTCAAACTCGCGCAGTTAGTCTTCGAACTCGGTCCGTTCGGACGTGAACGCCGCCGCGCTCGGGCCGTTGTCGTGGGCGTCGTGGTACGCCTTGCTGTAGCGCCGAAGTTTTCCGATGAGGTACAGTCCGAAGATGCCGTCGTAGATGATGACGTAGACGAGGAACGACGGCAACTCGCCGAGTCCGGTCAGTCCCGCGATTGCGACCGTTCCGAGGCCGGCGGTCGTATTGTACGTCGCGTGGACGAGCGCCGCGAGGAGCAGACCCTTGATGACGATTGGCCCGGCGTTTTCTTGATTGAACTTGGCGAGACCGAGGTAGTAGCCCGCGATGGCCGAGTAGATGACGTGGCCCGGCCCGGCGAGCGCACGAATCGCCGTAATCGTGCCGCCGGCGGTGATGATTCCGAGACCGCTCCCGACGCCGACGTCGAGTCCAGACGCTTGGAGGTTTCGGGTGATGAACAGGGCGTTTTCGATGGTCGCAAAGCCAAGCCCGGCCATTGCGCCGTAGACCGCGCCGTCGATGACGGCGTTGAAACTGTCGTGCGTGTAGGCGTAGAGCCGGACGGCGAGTAGTTTCACGACTTCTTCGACCGGACCGACGACGAGGTAGAAGAAGATAACCGACCCGAGGAAGCCGATAGAAAGCGATAGCTCGCCGGCGATTTGCTGGCCGAGGCTACTGAGTACCGAGTTGAGGACGGCCGCGAACGTGGCTGTCAGGACGCCGAGGAGGAACGTCACGACGAGTAACCAAAGCGGTTCGTTGTCGGTGACGTCGGTGTAGTAGACGTAGCCCGCGAGACCGAGCGCCGGAAGCGCAGAAAGAAGCGTGAGAAGTCCGACCTGCGGGTCGGTGATAGCCGACAGGCCGCCGATACCGGCCAAGATGAGAAACGCGGTGAGGATAATCACGGCCCGGGACGAAACGTGTAACAGCCAGTGGAACGCGACCACGAGTCCGTCCACGGAGGTTCGTTCCTCCCACGTTGCGATGTCGTAGAGGTCCGTCTCCCCGTCTGCGGCGCGTTCGACCGGGTCTTGTCTCCGTTTCATTGCGTGAAAGAGAGAATTCCCGTCGGGTAATACCTTCGCCCCGGAGCGTCGTCGCGCCCGACCGAGCGAAGTTAAACCCTCGACTCCGAAGGGCGCGTATGCACTTCGACCCCCGCGAACAGGCGGCGCTCCGCGAGGTCGGCCTCGACACCGACGACCTCCGGGCCGCGTCGGACCTCGTGAGCGACGCAGTCGAATCGGACGCCGAGCAACTCGAACGGTTCTTCGGCGACGGCGGCAGGTTCTACTCCGACATGGAGATGGCCCACAGCGCCACCGACGTACAGGAACACGACGTAGACCACGTGGACCTCTACACGCACGGCGCGTCCCTCCGCGGCTACCTCAAATTCGACTCGTGGGGCGTCCCCATCGAGGGCGGCCGAGTCCTCTCCGACGACGTCGTCGAACTCTCGCTTGGGCCGACCGTCGAGGCGCGCGTGAAGTTCGCCCGCGACCCCGACGACCTATGAAGGTCCGCGTCCGCGGCATCTACACGACCGCACTGACGCGGGTGTTCCTCGACGCCGGCCACGACGTGGTGCAGGCGTCTCCGCCGATTCAGGAGCGATTCGACGCCGAGTTCGACTCGTCGGACCACGACGTGTCCGTCGAAACCACGCGAAACCGACAGGGTGTTGGCGTCACGGGAACGTCCGACGCGGTCGCCACTGCGACCGACGAACTGTGTGCCCTCGGTATCGACACCTTCGCGTGGGACGACCCGGCACCCAAAGGGGCAGTGTTCGACGCCCGTGTGACAGAGACCCTCGGCGGCGGTGCCGTCTGCGACCTCGGTGAGACAGACGGCTACCTCTCCTACGGCGACATCGACGGTCGCGTCGAGGTCGGCGACGAGGTTCGTGTCCAAGTGTCCGGGTCGGCCCCGCCGTGGGCCTCGCGCCGCGCCGAACTCACGGGCGACATCCGCGCCATCGCCGGTCTCGCCACGCTCGAACCTGACACCGAAGGCGTCCGCGTCGATACGCGAGACGAGGCCGCGGCCCGCGAACTCGCCGGGATGACCGACTTGCTCGGCGGCGACCCGCCCGACGGGTGGGGCATCCGCTGGCACAGAGATGCCGTTGACGCGGACATGGGCGCGCTGAACGACGCCCTCGACCGCGCCGCCGAAGTGGCCGCCGAACTCGACGCGGTCTTCGATGACCCGGTAGACGCGCCCCGCGCGGTCGCCGCACCGACGGCGGCGAACTGGGTCTGGTTCGGCCGCGAAACCCGGTTCGAACTCGACGAGTACCGCCGGGCCGTCGAGACGACGATGCCCGGACACCACCGGACGAAGGCCGCGTCTCCCAAGGCCTCCGCGGGTGTCGACCTCGCGGAGGCGCTCTGTGCCTCGGTCGGCGACGGCGAGTTCCCGTTTGACGTGGTCACTGCGCAGTTCGGTCCGCTCGACGGCGACGACGTGAAGATCGGCCACGGAAAGCCCGACGGCCGGCTCATCACGCTCGGGTCGGGCGAGGTAGCCGAGTACGACCCCGAAGGCACCATCGAGGTTCGCCGGGGAATGACCGGCGGCGGCACCTACGACGCCCTTGGCGTCGACCGCGAGTCGGGAGACGTAGCGGTCACGAAGTTCCGCGAAGGGCGCTGGTGGTATCCGACCGTCTACCGAAGTTCGGAAGGCGAGGTGAAGGGGACTTACGTCAACATCTGTACCCCGGTGGAGTGCTTCCCGGACCAGATTCGCTACATCGACCTCCACGTCGACGTGGTGAAACACACCGACGGGACCGTCGAACGCGTCGATGACGACGAGTTAGACGAAGCGGTCGAAGCCGGACATATCTCGGCGGAACTCGCGGAGAAAGCGCGGTCGGTCGCGTCGAGTCTGGAGTCGGCGCTGGCGGAGTAGTTCGACTACGCTGTGTGACCCTCTCCACGACCGAGTGAGATGCAGTTCGAGCCAACGGATACTGGCCGAAGTGGGTGGTGCGGAGAAGTTGGTGAAGTAGGCGAATTGACATCCTCCCCGCCCTAAAGGGCGAGGATTCCACGAAGTGGATATTCAGGTTGCGCGTTTCCTCGGGGTTCAAGTACGCTTTCGCGTGACCCGTCGAAGGTTGCCACCGAGTTGTGACCAACGGTGTGCGTTACAGCGCGTGTAGCCCTGTCAATGGGGCCTTCCTCCCCGCATACAGCGGGCGTCAACGACGGCTGGCTATTCAACCAGCGAGGTAGCACGGTTCGCCTCACCTGAAGTGTTAGGCCGTGCATGGTTCACCCTCCCGTTGTGCGATATTCTCAGAAGCGTTCAGGTCGGCGTGGCGTCCCCGACCGCACTCCGAACACCAAAAGTGGTCGCCATCACGAGTTCCCATTGAACCACACGCGGAACATCGCTGACTGGTATGGTAGGCGTCAACCTTCTCGACGCGAATACCAGAGTGTTCGGCTTTGTACGTGATGAACTGTTGGAGTTGGTGGAAGTGCCACGAGTGGACACCCGACCACGAACTGTTCTCGCGGATACCTTCGAGGTCTTCGATTCGAATGACGGGGTTCTCGAATTGTTCCGCGAACGTGATGAGACGACGGGAGAGTTTGTGGTTCAAGTCCTTAATCCGACGCTGTTCTTTGTCACCCACCCGGTTACGTGCGCGAAGCGCACCCGCTTCTGATAGCGAATTGCGTAGGGAACGATATTTGCGTCGAACGAACTTCGCCTCACCACCTGCAACCAGCATCGACTCGTCCTCACCGCAGGCCGTCACAGCGAGGATGTGCCGTTCACCAATATCGACACCAATGGGTGTCTCACCCGACGTGTCAGCGTCGTACTCGATGTTGAACGTACAGAACCAGTCGTTACCACGGCGGTACACCTGTAGCCGTGTCTTCTTTGCGTCACCCTCGACCAGTCGGTCAACAGGGTCGGCAATGTCGTCGTACACTTCGATAGGAGTGTACCACCATTGAGAGACGCATGGGAAGCCGACGACGACCGTGCCGTTCTCGGTCGTGTCGATTTCCCAGTTCTGGTTGTTGACGGCGAATGGTTGGCTCTCTCGGTATCGAACTTCTCCATCCTTGTTGTGGTCAGATTTCGCCTCTCGGATGGCTTGGTTCTGGATGGCCGAGTAGAGGTCGTTGTCAATGCTGGCTGTGGTCACGGACTTGCCGAAGTCGTCGTTCTCCCATCCGTCGATGCAGAATTGTTTGGTGTCACGGTAGAGGCGAGAGGCGTGTTGCCACTCTTTGCGCCGTGAGAGGGAGGGGTTGTGGAACTTCGCGGTGACAGACACCGTGACCATTACATTTGTAATTATGTATGGTTTCTTAAGTATCTGTTGGAATATCAGGCCGTGCTATAGCCGGTGGGCTGTGTAGTCGATTGTCGGATTCATCCCCGCCCTGAAGGGCGGGGCTTTCTCCTTGCACTTCTGTAAAGCTGGTTAGAAATGCCCAGGGCCTTCGTCGCCGTACTGTAACTCGCCGCCGCGACCGCCTTCGACGGTACTGCTCCCGTGGTCGCCCGAACTGGGGACTTTGACCTGTACGTCGGTTATCTCGTCGAACGTCATGATGAGGTCCGACTGAATGTTCTGGGCAGTGATGTTGGAGATGCCACATCCGGCGCAGGCACCGCCGAGTTCGACGACGACCTCCCCGGACTCGGCATCGGCCTTGCGTACGACGCTGTTGCCGCCGTGCATCTGGATGATGGGCATCTGGCCGACCATCCACGTCTCGACGCGCTCTTTGAGGCTCTCCGACTCGTCGCTCATGTTCAGAGGCTTCGGTACCCACGTATGAGAATGAAACGGTTCTCACCACGCGCGAACGGACGAGAGAAAGGCTGTCCCGGTCGTTCATGATAGACTTGTCGGGCGCGACACCAATCACCCTCACTCGCTCCGGCGACGTTTTCGAGACCACCACGTAGCGACGCCGAGAACCGTGATTCCGACTTCGAGACCGAAGCCCGGCGCGTCGGTCGCCGACGTTCGTTCGGGTGTCGATGAGGCGGTTACCTCGGCCGTCGGTACGGCGTTCGTGTCGGCCGTCGTCGAGGCGTTCGACCCGGTTTCCGGGGCAGAACCGAGCGTCGGCGGGTTACGTTGCTCGCCGTCGTGGTCGGGAAACGTGTAGAGCGCGGCCGCGTTGTCGCCGACGCCCCAACTCGACGCGACGAAGACACCCTCGTCGGCGAACGGATAGGCGTACTGCGCGGTCCAAAAGCTCGCGCGGTCGGGGTCGCGCCACCACGCGAGTTCCACCGGGTCAGACGGGTTCGACACGTCGTGGCGTTTCACGCCGCCGCGGTACCACGAGGTGTAGAGCGTCCCGTCGTGGAAATCGAAGTTGTGCGCCGTCGTCCAGACGCCCTCGACCGTCGGGTCGGGGCTCGCGGGCGGGTCGATAGTCGAACGCTGGGTCGGGTTCGTCGGGTCCGAAATATCCCAGAGTTCGACCCCGCTCGGCCCGCCGGCGAGCGCCGCCGTTCCGTCGTCGTTCTCGGTTTCGATTGCCCACGACTCGATGCCGACGCCGAGGAGGTCGCCGCTGTCGTCGGTTGCGACGTAGTGGTGGTTGCCGGGCGGCGTCCGGCTTTCGAAGTGGCGCTGGCGAACTGAGAGTTCCGAGAGTTCGGCGGGGTCGCCGGGGGAGACCGACCCGAGGACCGACGGTGTCTTGGGGTCCGAAACGTCCACGAGCCACGTGCCAGCGTCCCAGAGAGCGATGTGCGCAACTCCGTCTTGGACCCACACGTCGTGGACAGATCGGACTGCCGTCGGCACGTCGGCCCAGCGCTCGTCGGCCGAGACGACGGACCAGTGGCCGAGTTCGTCGCCGGTTTCGATGTCGAGGATGACAAGCGGGTTTTCGTCGCCATCGTTGGCGGTGAGGTATGCCCGGCCGTCGTCGGCGACGCAGTTGTGGATGGGGAACTCCGTCTCGTAGAAGGCTTGTCGTTCGGGGGCGGCCGGGTCGGAGATATCGACGACGAGCACGCCGGCAACAGCGCCGGGACGCGGGTTGGCCGGGCCGACAACGAGGAGCGTGTCCCCGTCCAGTTTCACGTCATAGATGCCGCGGAGCGGCCCGTCCTCACGGTCCGCGAGCAAGTCGCGTCTGTCGGCGAGAACGCGTGGCCGGTCCGGCGTTGATATATCGACCGTCGCATAGCCGGTCGTCGCGGCGACGGCGACCGTGTTGCCGTCGGACGAGATGACTGCCTCTTTCGCGCCGTCGATGGCGACGCGGCCGAGCGGTTCGAACGGGCCGGGATGCGCGGTAGCGGTCTGAGAAGCGCCGATGCTTCCTGCGAAGATAGTTGCACCGGTGGTACGGAGGAACTGACGACGGTCCACGGCTTCCCTCCGGGGCGAAAGGAGAAAAATTGGACGGCGTCGGCTACACACGCGACGACGGCCACGGCGGCGACCGAACCAGCAGTGTCACTTGGGAGGCTGTGAGGTCATTGAGAAGTGAAACGACGCCGAGGGACGTGGTGGGTGGGTGGGTGTGGGTGGGTGGTCCCGTCAGCGTCGAACGGTCGGCAGTGGTGGTGGGGATGCCGACCGAGTCCCGTTCCAGGCTTCCGGTGGAACGCCCGTGCACCATGTGGTTCGGCGGGAACGGGGAAACGCCGACCGGCGCGCCGAGTGTGTCGGCGTCGTCGGGTGCACGTCATCGACTTTTTCGAGGGAGGTTATAAGACTGCGCCACCGAGTATCAAATGGGATAATTGAGGGGCCTTCGGTCGAAACGGCAGACGAGTGTGCGGAATCGCGGTTCGGGGGCGATATTCGTCGCCTGGCCCATGCCGATATCGGCGTCGCTATCGGTCGTGAAACCACATCCGAGAATCGAGTATCCGGTTCTGACCGGGCCGGCCGGGGTTACAGACGCGAGCGGTCGCCGGTACCGCCGGTCATCGCGCTGGCGAGCGCGCCTTCGACGACGACCTCGTCGCCGAGCGTCGTCAGTTGAATCTCGGGGATGTTCGACATGACCATGTCGCCCATCTGTGCGCGGATCGGGTCCAATACGAGGTCCGGATTGTTGAGCGCGACCGCGCCACCGACGTAGATAATGAGCGGGGCATACGCGTGGACGATGTTGGCGACACCCATCGCGTTCCAGTGGCCCAGTTGGCTGATGACGTGGTCTGCGAAGTCGTCGCGTCCGGCGTGTTCGAACACGTCCACCGCAGAAAAGTCGGGGTCTTCGACCGGCAACGACGTTTCGACTGGGTCTTCTTCGTGGAGTTCGCGGGCGTATTTCGGGATGTTGTTCCCGGAGCAGTAGCCCTCCCAGTGACCGTCGTGACCGCATCCACACGTCATGAATCCGTGCGGGTCGAGTGTCATGTGACCGACTTCGCCGGCGTTTCCGTCCCATCCGTCGATGATGTGCCCATCGACACAGACGCCCGCGCCGATACCCGAGGAGATAGTGAGATACACCATGTCATCGGGGTTTCGGTCCGAGTGGAACCGTTCGCCGATGACGCCAGCGTTCGTGTCGTTGTGGAGGTACACGTCGTCCGTGTCGAGAAGGACGGAAAGCGGGCCGGTGAGCGGGATTCGGTCGATAGTGTCGGGGAGGTTCGCCGGGTTCTCGACCGCACCCTCCGCTAAGTCGAGTGGACCAATCGCGCCGATGCCAGCGGCGGTCGCGTCGCTCGGGTCGATACCGGCTTCGTCGCACGCCTCGCGGACGACGCCGAGGACTGCTTCGGTAACTGCGATACCTGTCGGGCCGTGTGGAGTCTGAGCGCGGGACTGCCCGAGGACCGTTCCCGTGTCGTCGGCAACCACCGAACGGACGTTCGTCGCCCCCAGATCGACGCCCACGTAGTACGCCATTAGTCCAATAGGGATGCGCCCCACACTTAACTGAGCGGGATTTGGTGCAGATTTACTCGTGAGTCAGTAACGGTTGGGGACCGTCACTGCGAAGGGGAGTTCGACGGCAACTGCGGGATGAGCCACGACAGGAACGCGTCCATACTGCGAGACTGCAACCAGACCGTTCCCGGACCGGTGAAGGTACAGACGAGTCCCTCACCGCTGAACAGAGTCGATTTGAGACCGCCGACGCGTTCGACCGAGAAATCGGTCGTTCCGTCGAACGCGACGATGTGGCCGGTATCGACCGTGTAGCGCTCTCCGGCGTCGAGTTCGACTTCGTGAATCGCGCCGTAACTCGACAGGAAACTGTCGCCGGTTCCCTCCAATTTCAGAAGGAACAGGCCCTCGCTTCCGAAGAACGTCTTCGCGCCGCCGAAGGAGGTATCGAGGTCGAGTTCGACGTCGGAGGCGAGATACGACCCAGACTGCACGAACAGTGTCTCGTCTTCGAGTCGCTGGTGAACGACGTCGCCGGGAAGCGGCGGCGCGAACGAAACGTCACCGGCGGTCGTCGCCGTGAACGTGTTTTGGAAGAACGACTCGCCGCCGAGGACGCTCCGCTTGAGCGACCCGAGCAAGCCGCCCTTGGCGCTCGTTTCGATGTCGATACCGTCGGCGTAGCTGACCATCGCGCCCGCTTCCGAGCGAATCGATTCGCCCGCGTCGAGCGAGACGGTAAGCAGTGCGAACGACGGACGGTACTCGATAGAGTGGTCCATGGTAACAACAACGGCGTCCGAAGACATGTAACTGACTGAGAATAGTGTTATCAGCAGTCAGTTGTCGTTCCGGCGACGCGAGCGGCGTTATTTGGTGTCCGCGCGGACGAAGGTGACGGGACACGGAGATTCGAGCATCACTTCCTGTGCGAGGCTTCCGAACACGGCTTTACCGGTGGGTGAGCGCTTCCGCCCGCCGACGAGGAGTCGGTCGGCGTCAACGTCGCCCGCGAGTTCCACGAGTTTTTCGCCGTGGTCCCCGACCGGACCGCGAATTTCGTAGCTGACGCCCGCATCGTCGAACCTGCTGACGAGTTCCCGAACGATAGAATGTCGGCGCGCGACGTCGTCACCGGAGACCTCCTCGGCTGTGATGTCGAAATCGAGGTTGTCGAGCGCGTCGTTGTACTCGGCTTTTGTGAAGACGTGGCCGATGACGACCGTCGCACCGGTCGGTCCCGCGATGTCGATGGTCTCTTCGGCGAGTCTGTCGAGTCGCTTCGCATCGTTCGCCCCGACGGCGAGCAAGATAGTTTCGATAGCCATACCACTCAGTTCGCTCCCGTCTCACTTAATCGTGCCGGAGATTTTTACTCGTATTCGAAATAAAACTCTAGCTGGTGCTGGTAACAGTTGCTCGCAAGCAGTGTGTCGCATGGTAGCAGTATGTATATTCCGCCGGATTCGACGTTGGACGGGCAGTCGGGCGGTCGGGCGGTCGGGCAGTCAGGCGGTCGAGTCACCGAATCGCAGGCGACGCCACTAGAACGTTCAGCGAGCGCAAGAAAGCCGAATTTCACTACGGGGCGTCTTCAGAAGTCCGGCGAATCGTCTTCGACCGCTCGCTTCATCGAGTTACGGCGCGACTTCGCGTCGCGGCCCGTCGCTTCGAGCAGGAAGTCGTTTTTCGCGCTGACCGCCTCACCGGCGGCTTCGAGGTCCTCGGTGTCGAGGTCCGTCGGGTCTGCTTCTTCGAAGTTGACCGCGAGTTTGTCCTTCTTCCCGCTGTATTTCACCGCACCGGCGACGACCCGCTTGAACACCGGGTTCTTTGGCTCGCCGACGACGAACAGGTCGCTTCCTTTGTACTCCTCGGTCTCAGTAATCGGACCGAAGTAGTCCTCGACGGTCGCTTCCATGTCGGGAATTCGCTCTTCGAGCGTCTCCCCACGACGCATCTTGTACTCCTTCATGGACGCCTTTTCGACAGGGGATGGTTTACCTGTTTCGTGACTCTACAACGCCTGCGAGGGCGTGGCGCGGTCAGGACTCTCGCTCTGCGATGTACCCTTTTTTACACTCGGGGCAGATGTCGCCCGCGCGCATCGACGACGCCGACGCGCCGCGCGCGTGCCCGCAATTGGGACAGTAGTATTCGATGGCCTCGTCCGGCGCCTCGCTCGCCACGTTCGACTCGTCCGCGCGGACGAAGTCGTCGTCGCTCTCGGCTTCGATGTACTGCCCGTTCGTCTCGGGCGACGGCGAACTGTTGCCTTCGGGCGTCAGCCCGCCACCGAAGGAGACCGAGACGGGTTCGCCATCGTCCGGCTCTGCGTTCCAGCCTTCGTCTTCGCCCGGTGCCTCCGGCCACGCGCCGCGCTTGCGAGTTTGCTCGGGGGCCGCGTCCGCGTCCGCATCCGTGCCTGCGTCGGCGTCGTTGGCCTCTGCGTCCGCATCGATGAACTCCGCGTCGTCGCCATCGACTGGCGTCTCGGGCATCGGGTCGTCGGTTTCGACCTCGTCAACCTCGTCGGGCCACTGCGTCCGGTCGCGCGCGGCCGGTTCCTCGTCGTCGTCATCGAGGATGATTGCGTCGTCGGTGACCGACGGCGCATCGACGCTGTCCGGGCCGTCGCGTTCGGCCGTTTCATCGACTGCCGGGTGGTCCGGCGCAGGTTGCGCGTCGGCGTCCGCGCTCGCACCAGCGTCCGCGCTCGCTTCGGCTTCGGTCTCCGGGTCCGGCGCGGTTTCGATATCTGGCGCACCGGTATCTTCAGCGCCCGGTTGCGGATTCGCGGGTTCGAATCCCGCCGCCGCGGTCTCGGCTTCGCCCTCCGTCATCCCGACTTCTTCGGGCGTTCGGATGGCGGTCACCTCCTTGTTCTCGCTGATTACCTGTTCGTGTCCGCATCGCGCGCAGACTTGGAGTTCTCGAATCGACACGACCACCTCGTCGCCGCGTTCCTCGCGCTCCCGTTCCGTCTCGGAGTCTCCGTAGGAGTGCCCGAGAAGACGGCAAGTAAGTCCCATTACGCGAGGATTCCGGGATTCGGGAACAAAAAGGTACCCCCTGCCTGTCGGACATCCGTCAGACGGGCGGTACAGGTAAACAGGAGGCGAACGATGTGTCGGCTATGAGAGCGAGGCGGGAGTTCCGGAACCGCCGCGACATCGAGGTCGCGGTGCTCGACGCGCTCGTCGATCGCCACGACGAGGGAATGACCGTGTTCGAACTCCGTGCCGCGGTCGATGCCGATATCGACACCATCGAAGCGGCGCTGTCGGCGCTCAAAGACGAGAACCTCATCGTGGTCGAAGAATCGCAAACACGGGTGCTCATCTACCCCGACGAACGCGTCGTTCCGGACCCCAGCGAAGCAATGGAAGACGACGAGTCGCTGTTAGACCGACTTCGTGGCCGGCTCGGGCTGTAACACGCTGAGTCGGATTCGACACCACCCACGAGACGCCCGCGCGAAACCGGGTGTCTCGACCGCGAGTGGGAGGGTTTTACGCGCTGAAATCGAAACGGGGAGTAATGACACTCGTCGCCGACATCCACGAGTCTCACGGTGCGACGTTCGAGACGCGCGGCGGAGTCGAAGTCGTAAGCAACTACGGTCGCCCCGAGCGGACCCACCGCGCCGTCAGAAACGGCGTCGGCGTCATCGAACACGGCTACGGCGTCGTCGCAGTCGAGGGCGAAGACCGAATCGAGTACGTCGATAACGCCGTGACGAACGCCGTCCCGAGCGATGACGGCCGCGGCGTCTACACCCTTCTTCTCGACCCCGACGGGCGCATCCAGACGGACATGTACGTCTACAACGCCGGCGAGCGACTCCTCTTGTTTACGCCGCCGAACCGCGCTGAGTCGCTCGTCGAGGAGTGGCGTTCGAAGACGTTCCTCCAGCGCGTCCGCATCCGCGACGCCTCCGAGGAGTTCGGCGTCTTCGGCGTCCACGGCCCGCAATCGACCGAGAAGGTGGCGAGCGTCCTCTCCGGTGCGGGCGCGCCGGAACCCGCATTGTCCTTCGTTCGCGGCTCTATCGGCGGCGAACTCGGCGTGACGGTCGTCGCCTCCGACAACCCGACCGGCGAGGAAGGCTACGACATCATCTGCCGCGCGAACGACGCCGAAGACGTGTTCGAAGCGCTTCTCTTGTACGGTAACCCGTCGATTCCGGTCGGCTATCAGACGTGGGACAGCCTCACCGCAGAGGCCGGGACGCCGCTTTTCGAGACGGAACTGCGCGGCAACATCCCGAACGTCGTCGGCGTCCGCAACGCAATCGACTTCGACAAGGGCTGTTTCGTCGGTCAAGAAGTCGTCTCGAAGGTCGAAAACCGCGGCCGACCCTCGCGCCGTCTCGTCGGCTTCCGCGCCGACACCCACTCGGACGCGAATTCCGGTGTGCGCCCGGCGACGGGGGCCGAGGTGTTCGCCGACGGCAACGCCATCGGGAACGTCACCCGAGCCGTCTTCTCACCAGTCGTCGAATCGACCATCGGCTTCGCGTTCGTTCCGTACGACCTCGATACCGACGACCTCGAAGTCGCCGTCGATGGCGAGCGAATTCCGGCAACTCGTGAGTCGCTTCCGTTCGTCGAAGGGAGCGCCCGTTCGGCGCGCATGCCGTCGTATGTAGAGTAACGGCCGTTTTGGCGAGGCGGCCCGCCCGCCTCAGAACAGTTTCTTCAGGTGTTCGCGCGAGAAAAAGGAACTCGGTCTGTCCATGTGGACACCGATTTCGCCCGAGAGCGACCGTAATCCGACGCGCTGGAGCCACTCGGGAAACGAGTAGCACTTTCTGACGAGGTGACCGAGTCGAATCTCTCGGGAGAGTTCGTCACGCCACGCGGCCTCGTAGTCGGCGAGGGTTGCCGGGTCGTCGGGGTCGATGGTTTCGGCGGCGTGGTCCGCGGCGGTCATCCCGTAGAGGATGCCACCGCCCGTAAAGGGCTTCGTCTGTGCGGCCGCGTCGCCGATGAGGAACGCGCGGTCGGTCGTCGTCCGGTCCAGCGGGCCGATGGGAATCGCACCGGAACAGAAGTGCTCTGTCTCCACGTCGTACGTGTCGGTGAGCACGTCGAACATCTCGTTGACTTCGGCGCCCGGCGGCGCGGCGAGGCCGTACTCGACGCCCGCGTCGCCGCGCGGGATGCGCCACGCGAAGAATCGCGGGACAGTGAGGTGGACATCCACGAAGTCGCCGTCGTCCGGGTCGGGGTCGAACGCGAGAACGCCGTGGAGCGTCTCACCGGGTTCGGGGAGGTCGAGCGACCGCCGAACCCGGGACGCTGGCCCGTCGCATCCGGCGACCATCTTCGCATCGAACGCGACGGTTCCGGCCTCGCCAGCGACGCTTACGGTCAGTCGGACCCGATCGTCGAGTTCGTCGATGGCGGTGACGGTGTAGCCCTCTCGAACGTCCGCGCCGGCCTCACGGGCGCAATCGGCGAGCGTCCGGTCGAGTTCGACGCGGTCGATGACGTTCGAGACTTCGGTCTGTTTGTAAAACGGGTAGGCCTTCGAGTTCGGGCCGCCGACGTGGAAGTCGGCCCCGTAGATGCGATTCTGAAAGAGGTGGTCGCGGGCCTCGTCGGGGACGTAGTCCCAGATGTCGGTGCTGACGTGGCCGGAGCACGCGAGGGGCGTTCCGACCTCGCCTTTCTCCAGTGCGAGCACGTCGTAGCCCGCCTCGGCCGCGCGACGAGCGAACCGCGCGCCGGCGGGACCGACGCCGACGACGGCGAAATCGTACATAATCGGGGGTCGACGCGACGGCTCATGAATCTTCTCGCTTCGGTCCGGCGGTGAGACGGTTGCGAGTGACCCGAATCGCTACGCCACAACCGCGAGTCCCGACGCAGTCTGTCGCTCCCCCGACCACGGCACGTCGAGCCGGTTCCACGAGTCGCCGAACTCGACGGTCCGGTAGAGACCGCGGTCGTTCGCGGCGTAACACTCGCCAGCTTTTCGTCCGGAAGCCAAGACAGCGCGCGTGACGCCGGCTCCGGTCGGAAGGCCAGTCTCGTCGAGGCGTTCCCACGGCTCGTCGCCGCGACGGCGGTAAAGGAAGGACTCCGCAGTTTCGACCGAGTGGGCGCGCATCGCGCTGTTCGCGGCGCTCATGAGGACTGCCTCCGGGTCCTTCGGGTCGGCAACGACACTCCAGCAGTATCCGTGGCCGAGACCTTCTGTTGGCGTCGTCCACGTCTCCCCGCCGTCGTCGCTCTCGGCGTAGCCGTCGCCCGCGGCCGCCCAGACGTGCCCCGGTCTGTCGGGGTGCGTCGCCATCGAGTGTGTGTCGCGTTTGCTCGACGGCACGCGGTCCTGCCACGTCTCGCCGCCGTCGAACGACCGAACGAGCGCGCCGGCCTCGACCGCGACGAAGAGCCTGTCGGGGTCCGCTGGGTCGAGTTCTATCCAGCGCACGTGGTGGGTGTGCGGCCGCGGGGGAAACGCCCACGTGTCCGCCGAATCGAGGTCGGAGAGCGGTGCGAGTTCGGTCCACGTCTCGCCGCCATCCGCAGACCTGAACACGGCCGAGGGTTCGGTTCCGGCGTACACGACGTCCGGGTCGGCAGGCGAGAGTGCGAGGCTCGTCACCGACTCCAAGACGGTATCTTCCCCCACGGAACGCCACGTCTCGCCCCCGTCAGTCGTCCGAAACACGCCGTCGTCGAAGGTGCCGCAGAAAGCCCGCCCCGGCTCTCGCCGGTCGGCGGCGACGCACTCGATTCGGTGGTCGTCGAGGCGGCGGTGCGTCCTCGGGTCGTCCGGAGACCCGAAAACAGAGAGAACCGCGCTGTTTACTGCCGCGTAGAGGTGCATGGTCGAGATACGTGTCGGACGAGTAAAAAGTCGGGCGAGAAGCGGCACGTCAGGCAGTGGTCCGTCGTCGCCGACTACGACAGATCGCGGCGGTCGAACACCTCGGTTGCGTCGGCTACTGGTGGTACCCGTCGGTGACCTCGCGGCCCGTGAAGCGATGGTAGAAACGAACCCGAGCGAAATGAGTCGGCGCTCGGAACGCTCTTAGTCGTCGTTCGGAATCTTCGCGGGTTTGCGTCGGTCAGAACGCGGGCCGTCTGCGTCCACGTCGGGGAGGTAATCGCGGAGATACCGGCCCGTGTGAGAATCGGGATTGCGCGCGACTGCTTCGGGCGTGCCGCTGGCGACGATTGTGCCACCGCCGTCACCGCCTTCCGGACCGAGGTCGATGATGTTGTCCGCGTTCTTCACGAGGTCCAGTTCGTGTTCGACCACGAGGACGGTGTTACCGTTGTCAACGAGACGCTGGAGGACGTCGATGAGCTTGCGCTCGTCTTCCTTGTGGAGACCCGTCGTCGGTTCGTCGAGCAAGTAGAGCGTGTCCCCGGTCTGTTTCTTGCCGAGTTCCTCCGCGAGTTTGACGCGCTGGGCCTCGCCGCCGGAGAGGGTCGTCGAGGGCTGTCCGAGTTGCATGTAGCCGAGACCGACGTCGTGGAGGAGTTGGAGACGGCGGCGAATCTGCGAGTTCGCCTCGAAGAATTCGAGCGCCTCGTCGACTTCCATCTGCAGGACGTCCGCGATGGTCTTGTCCTTGTATCGAACGTCGAGGGTTTCGGCGTTGTAGCGGTCGCCGTGACACTCCTCGCACGGCACGTACACGTCCGAGAGGAAGTTCATCTCGATTTTGACGTTCCCCTGGCCCTTACAGGCTTCACAGCGCCCGCCTTTGACGTTGAACGAAAAGCGGCCCTTCTCGTAACCGCGCTGTTTCGAGAGTTTCGTCTGTGCGAACAGTTCGCGGACGTAGTCGAAGACGCCGGTGTAGGTCGCAGGGTTCGACCGCGGGGTGCGGCCGATGGGCGACTGGTCGATGAGTCGCACCGTCTCGATTTCGTCGTAGCCCTCGATTGCGTCGTGTTCGCCGGGGTCTACGGAGGTGTTGTCGTTCATCCGGCGGGCGAGTCCCTTGTAGAGGATGTCGTGCATCAGCGTGGACTTGCCCGAGCCGGAGACGCCGGTGATGGCGGTGAACGTCCCGAGCGGGATGGGCACGTCGAGGTTCTTGAGGTTATGCTGACGCGCGCCGCGAACGACGAGTTCGCCGTCGCCGTCGCGTCGAGTTTCGGGCACGTCGATGTCCTTGCGCCCCGAGAGATAGTCGGCCGTGATGGAGTTGTCGGCCGCGACGATGTCGTCGAAGTCGCCCTGTGCGACGACTTCGCCGCCGCGTTTGCCCGGTCCCGGACCCATGTCGATGATTTCGTCGGCCCGGCGCATCGTCTCCTCGTCGTGCTCGACGACGATGAGCGTGTTTCCGAGGTCGCGCAGGCCTTCGAGCGTGTTCAGGAGTTTGTCGTTGTCGCGCTGGTGAAGGCCGATAGACGGCTCGTCGAGGACGTAGAGGACGCCGACGAGACCCGACCCGACCTGCGTGGCGAGTCGAATCCGTTGGGATTCACCGCCGGAGAGCGTCGCCGCCTCGCGGTCCAGCGTCAGGTATTCGAGACCGACTTCGGTCATGAAGCCGAGACGGGCGCGAATCTCCTTGAGAATCTCCTGTGCGATGGTTCGGTCGCGCTCCGAGAGGTCGGTTTCGAGTCCTTCGAAGTGGTCGAGCGCGCCCGCGATGGTCATCCGGTTGACTTCGGGGAGCGAGGTGTCGCCGACGCGGACGTGACGCGACTGCTCTTTGAGGCGCGACCCGTCGCATTCCGGGCAGGTCGTGACGGCCATGAACTCCTCTATGTGGTCGCGGGTCCGGTCGGAATCCGTCTCGATGTGGCGGCGTTCGAGGTTGCCGACGACGCCCTCGAAGGGGTGTTCTTTGTGTCGCGTACCGTTTTTCGTCGTCCACTCGAACACCACGTCCTCGGTGGTTCCGAAGAGGAAGGCGTCCTGAATTTCCTCGTCTAACTCTTCGAACGGCGTGTTCACGCTGATTCCGAAGTGGTCCGCAACGTTGTCGAGTTGCCGCTGGTAGTACGTCCGGTTGTAGCTCCACGGCTCGAAGACGTGTTTGACCGGTTTCGACGGGTCGGTGACGACGAGGTCGGGGTCAACCTCTTTTGCTTCGCCGAGGCCTTCGCACTCCGGGCACGCGCCGTGCGGACTGTTGAACGAGAACGAGCGCGTCTCGATTTCGGAAAAGCGGAACGACGAGTTCGGGTTGCCGAGTTCCTCGGAGAACTCCACGACGAGCCGGTCGTCGCCGTCGCCCGCGAGCGAGCCTGTCGAGCGCGTGTTGGACGCGAAGGGGAGGTCTTCGGGCGGGTCCGGGACGATGAGTTTGAGGACGCCGTTTGCCTCCTCCAGTGCGGTCTCGACCGAGTCGGCGATGCGAGAGCGCGCGTCGGGTGCGACCGTCACGCGGTCAACGACCACGTCGATGGTGTGGTCGTAGTTCTTGTCGAGTTCGGGCGTCTCGAACGAGAGATCGAACTCTTCGCCATCGACTTCGACGCGGGCGTAGCCGTCGGAGACGAGGTCAGAAAAGAGGTCCTTGAACTCCCCTTTCTGGTCGCGGACGACCGGCGCGACGACTTTCGCGCGGGTTCCCTCGGGCAGTTCGAGAATCTGGTCAACCATGTCCTGTGCAGACTGTTCGCCGACTTCCTCACCGGTAATCGGGTCGTACTGCGTGCCGACGCGGGCGTACAGCAGTCGAAGGTAGTCGTGAAGCTCCGTGACGGTCCCGACGGTCGAACGCGGGTTGTTCGCTCCGTTTTTCTGGTCGATGGAGATAGCGGGTGACAGCCCTTCGACCGCCTCGACTTTCGGCTTGTCCATCTGGCCGAGGAAGTTCCGCGCGTACGCCGACAGCGATTCGATGTAGCGGCGTTGGCCCTCGGCGTAAATCGTGTCGAACGCGAGGGAGGATTTGCCCGACCCCGACAGCCCGGTGACGACCGTAAACGTCTCGCGGGGAACGCGGACGTCGAGGTCCTTGAGGTTGTGCTCTTCGGCACCACGAACCTCGATGTGGTCCTTGCTCATTCGGACGACTCTAAGGACGAGGGGACCGAATAGGCATCGGTTCGGGCCATCCGAACCGTATGTTGCGGGTCTCCCGCCCGCAGTGAAATCGAAGAATTAGGTGTTGAGTTTGCGGCGTGCGATGGAGACGCCAGACGGCGTGATGATGATTTGGTCGTCACCCTTCTGGACGATGTCGCCATCGACCTCACGCGCGACCTGTCGGAGGTCGTCGATGATGTGTTCCATCGTGTTGTCGGAGGTCGTGTGTCGAGTGATGTCGGCAATAACGAGGTCGCCGTCGTAGACGGCGTCCTTGATGGCGATGAGGTCCTGTTGTCCGCCGATTTCCGCGATGTGGACCGAGATGCCTGCCTCTCCGCGAGCGGTGTCAAAGTCGTCGAGGTCGAGTTCGACGTAGTCCTCGGTCGTTCGGGAACCACCACCACCGAGAATCTTACTCATGATACCCATAGCACGTAGAGCGGTCACGATGGGGTTAGTTCTTACGTCAGACGTTTATCGGATTTCAGACACGAGTCGATGGTCGGCGGGCGAATCGCGGGGCGACCGCCTCGGTTGCACACGCTTCCGCCGGGTGTTTACCGCGCGGGCAACTGTCTCACGGTATGACCCTGAGCATCTGTGTCCACGAATCGTACGTCGATGCCGACGGCCGCGACCAAGACCGGTTCGGCATCGCCGTGACGACGCGCCTGCCGGGAGTCGGCGCCGTCTGTCCCTTCGTGAGCGAACACGGCGTGGTGGCGACGCAGGCGGTCACGAACGTCGAACTCGGCCGCAGAGGCCTCTCGTATCTCGAAGACGGTCTCGCGGTGGACGACGCCCTCCAATCGCTCCTCAACGCCGACGACAAGCGCGCGGCGCGTCAACTCCACGGCGTCGATGCCGACGGGACGTTTGCGTTCACGGGCGACGACTGCCTCGGGTGGGCCGGTCACCGAGAAGCGAGCGGCGACGAAAGACAACACGACCGCCGAGCGGGTGGCAACTACACCGTCGCCGGAAATCTGCTCACGGACGAATCGGTCCTCGACGCGACCGCCGACGCCTACGAAGAACGCGCCCGCGATGGCGGCCGCGACGGACTGCTCGTGAAACGCCTCATCGACGCGCTCGGCGCGGGCCACGCCGCGGGCGGCGACAAGCGCGACGACCTCGAAATCCAGAGCGCGGCGGTCGTCGTCGCCTCGACCGAAGACCGGGCGATGGACCCGTCCTACAACGACCTTCGCGTTGACGCGTCGAAAACGCCACTGCGCGACCTGCGCGAGACGTTTGCGCTGGCACACGAGGGGTACGAAGCGGCCATCGAGAAGTACGCCGAGTGAGTCGATGCGGCCGACTCGAACGCGGGCGTGACCGACCCGAAAATCAGACCGAGAAGTCGAAGAGGTCGTCGCCGACGTGGTGGATGGATTCGACGACCTTCCCGGAGTCGCCGACGAGGTCGTCGCCGTCTTCCAGCGCGCGCCCGACCGCGAGAACCTTTCCGTGCGTCTCCTCGGCGATGGCGACGAGGTCGCCTGCTTCGATGGTGTCGTCGGCTTCGGTGATGCCGGGGCGCATCACGTCGGCCCCGCTGGAGACGAACGATACCGCGCCCGCGTCCACGGTGACGACGTTCGTCGTCGGCGGGAACTGGTTCGCGCCTTTGACCGTCAAGAACGGCTGGTCGTCGATGTACATGACCGCGGGTTCGCCGTCAACGAGAACGATGTCGTAGTCGGCGTCGGCGAATTCGACCGCTTCGAAGGCGTCGCCGTCGAGGCGGACGCCGAGTGACGATTCGATGGACTCGCACAACGCGTCGATTTCGTCGCTCCGGAGGTGATGGCGAGATTTGACCTTCATACCGGGTCGTGGACGCTCACTGCCGATAAATCGACCGCTCCGCGTCGAGCCGGAACCTCGTTTTTCTGCGGGACAGTGGCGTCTGTCGGACAGTCGTCAGACGGCATGGGAACAACTGCTAAGTACGATTGGGTCGTGCTCACAGATATGTGGCGCTCCCGGACCAACCGGGACCGGAAGCGAGTCGTGTGCATTGCATGCGGTGACTCGGTTGCCCGGTCGGCGGCGCGCGAATACGACAAAGAGGGGAACCGCTGGGAACGACACGGCAAGCGATTCGAACACCTTTGTAAGGCCTGTTACCGAGGGCTTTGCCACCAGCCGCGCGAGGAACTCGAAGGACTCCTCGTCGATATCGAAGAACACGGTATCTCCGACGAGGAGTTCTTATTGCGCTATTTCGACGCCGTCAAAGAGCGATACGAATCGCCCGGCGAGCGCGGCCGGTGGGACGAAAACTGACGCGACTCGTCTTCCGCCGTCGCAAACGGCGTGCCGCGAATCGAAGTGTGCGTAACTCCGCGTTGTGCAGGGTGTAACACCCGTCTCGGAGTGACTTCGTTTTCTTCGGTGCTCGCGCGTCGCCCCCGACACGCATTTCTCCTTGCCCCGTTTAGTCGGGGCTATGTCAGACGACTCGCAGGCGTACGCCGGAACCGCCGAAGGGCAAGGACCGGTCGAAATTGACGCCGAACTCGCGCGACACCTCCAGAACAAGCGCGAGGAGTTGTTCAAGGAGTTCGAAATCCGCGACCAGTTCCCGCCGGAAGTCCTCTCGGAGGCGCGCACGCGAACCGAGGGCGTCCACGAAGAGATCGAAGACGAACTGGAGCACCGACAGGACCTTCGTGACCTGACGACGTGGACGACAGACCCCGTAGACGCACAGGACTTCGACGACGCCCTGAGCATCCGCGAGAACGACGAGACGTACACGCTGTGGGTCCACATCGCCGACGTGACTCACTACGTCCACCCCGGCTCAGAGATGTGGGCCGAGGCCGTCAAGCGCGGCAACACCGTCTATCTCCCCGCCTACACCATCCACATGCTCCCGCCGGCGCTGGCCGAGACGGTCTGTTCGCTCGTTCCAAACGAGGACCGACTGGCGCACACCGTCGAGATGGAGATCAAAAAGGACACGCTCTCGTTCGAATCTATCGACATCTACAAGTCCGTCATTCACTCCGACGAGCGACTCACGTACACGCAGTGTGAGAACCGCCTCGACGACCCCGAACTGCCGCTTCACGAGGAGAACGCGCTGGTGTTCGACCTCGCCGACCAACTCCACGAACAGCGCAAGGAAGACGGCTCGCTCGTTCTCAACCCGAGCCGCGACCGCGCACACACCATCATCGAAGAGTGCATGCTGAAGGCCAACAAGGCCGTCACGCACGAACTCATGTGGAACCGCGGCGTCGAAGCGATGTACCGCGTCCACCCACAGCCGACCCCCGACCAGTGGGACAAGGCGCTCCGCGAAATCACCGAACTCGACGGCGTGAGCATCAAGTCCACGTCGTGGGACGAACCACGAAAGGCCGTCAACGACGCGCTCGAAAGCGCGAACTCCCGCGCACTCAATAAGATTCAGCGCGCCGTCCTGAAGGTCATGCCCCGCGCGAAGTACATGAACGACCCATTCGGTGGCCACTACGCGCTCAACTTCGACATCTACGGCCACTTCACGTCGCCCATCCGCCGGCTGTCGGACCTCATCAACCACTGGATCGTCCACGAAAACGACGTGCCCGAAGACCTCGTGGAACTCTGTGACCGCGCATCCGACCGGCAGAAGGACGCCGAGACGGCCGAGCGACTCTACAAGCAGTTCCTCCAAGAAGTCGGTCTCGACCCGTACGCCGTCAACAACCGCGGTATCGTCACCGTTGACGACGATGGCGACGTTATCGACGAAAACGGTCTCCCGCCGAGCGAGTAAGGCGACACCGCGACCCCAACTCGAATTTATTTCTCGTCGTACTGTGCCACCCAGACGTGTTTCGATGAGTTCTACGTAGCTCTCTGTCAACGTGCTCGGCTTCGATTCACAACCTGAACCGAACTTGTGGTGTCGCCGAAGACACACGCGAACGAGTTACTGCTCGCGGTCGGCATCCGCCGCGCTGTCGAGTTGAGCGAGTTTCACCCGAGCGTGGTCGACCAGCAGTTCGGCGAACTCTTGGTCGGAGTCGTCGAACGCGCCGACTTCGCTGAACACCGCCTGAAAGGTTCCGAACGTGCCGATGGGGACGGTCATCACCGACCGGTAGTCGGGGACCGCCGGTGTGACCTCGGTCGCTCTGAGGTCGTCGATGACGATGGTCTCTTGGCGGTTGTACGCCCGCGCGGCGAACGTCTCGTTCGCTTCGAGGGACGTTCGCTCGAAGAACTCGGCGTCTCGGCTGTTGAGCTTCCACGCTTCCTGAATCAGGTACTCGCCGCGGCGGACATCGACCGCCACGAGGTCGAAATTCAATACGTTTTCTGCGGTCTCGACGAGCGTCTCGTAGACCATCCCCTCGTCGGACGACTGCTCTATTTTCTGGGCGGCCTCGTGGAGAGCCGTCAACGTCCGCTCTCGTTCCTTTCGCGCGGTGATGTCAACAGCGGCACCGACGGTCGCAAACACCGCGCCGTCGTCGTCGAAAATCGGCGTCACCCGAACGAGATGCACGCGCGTCCCGCGCGTCGTTTCGACTTCGTCCTCCCGTTCGAGCGGTTCGCCCGTCGAGAGGACGCGCTCGTCGATGGCCCGAAACTGCGCGGCGCGTGCTTCGTCGAACACCTCGTCCACTCGCTTTCCAATGGCGTCTCGCTCGTTTTCGATGCCGAATAACTCCCGAAAATTCTGGTTGAGAAGGACGAGATTGCTGTCCGTGTCTCGCATCCAGAGCGCGGCCTGTACGCTATCGAGAACACCCTGAAGTCGCCTCGTCTGTGCTTCGAGTTCCCGCTCTCGTCGCTTGCGCTCGGTGATGTCTTGAAAATAAATGTACAGCCCGTCTCCGTCTTCGGTCGGGAAAATCCGCTCTTCGACCCACCGGTTCGGGTTGATGTCGGACCGAGCCTCGATCGTCCGCATCTCGCCGGTTTCGAGAACGCGTTTGTACTCCGCGAACGCCGTGTTCGGCTGTCCCGCGACGATGTCGTCGCGGTAGTTCTTGCCGATGAGTTCCTCGCGTGCGAGTCCCGTCAGTGCCACCGTCTGTTCGTTCACGTCGGTGACCGTGAACTCGGCGTTCATCTCGACGAATCCGTCGGTGATTCGGGTGAGCGTCTGACGTCGCCGCCGGTTGGCACGCTCGGATTGGCGGCGCGCTCGGTACTGCTCGACGGTGTTCGTGATGCGGTTCGCTAAGACGGTGAACTGGCTGGTACTCGTCTCCTTTTGAATGTAATCAGTCGCGCCCGCCGAAATCGCGTCCGCCGCGACTTCTTCCGAGCCTTTGCCCGTAAAGAGGATAAACGGGAGGTCGGGGTACTCCTCGCGGACCGCGTTGAGAAAGTCGATGCCGGTCCGGCCGGGCATATCGTAGTCGCTGACGACACAGTCGATGTCCGTCTCGGCAAGTCGTCGAAGCCCGTCTTCGGCACTGGTCTCGGACACAACGTCGAGCCGCTCGTTCTCACGTTCGAGAAACGTGGCAGTCAGGTCCGTCGAATCCGGGTCGTCATCTACGTGCAGTGCGCGAATCGGGCCGGACATAGACCAGTATTTCATAGTTGTTGAATATAGTAATTCTGATTATAAAATGACATAATCAGCTATCGAATCAGGTACTCTCTCCCGTCCGAATTCTGAACGACGCCGAGTGTATCGGGGTCGTCTCGTCGCAAACTGCCGCAGGGCCTCTCCGCACGGGAGTTCAGGTGACAAAGGTAAGCCGAGTAATGCCGTCGTCGGGGAAGAATAGGTGTGTCGTTTCTACTGACTCGTCGCGTCACGTCTCTCGTCGAGTCCACACGCCCACCGGTAGTGCGGATGGACCCAGACGAGCGACGTCGCGCGCGTCTCCACCCACGCCGTCGGGTCGCACAACCGCTGTGAGAGTGACTCCGCGTTCGTGAGTGGAAGGAAGGCATGCATCGGGACGTTGTGGACACCCCGGAAGAGGAAACTGCATGACAGCGACAGCCTCCGAGAGTGTCCACCACCACACCACCCCCGTGGCCGCATACTTACTTACAGCATGGCCCCATTTGGCCGGACCCCGGTGGTCACCCGAATCCCGAATTTCCGGGATTTTCGGTGTCGGTCAACTCGAGGAGACGAAAAATCGAGGTGGGTCATAGGTCATGCCGACGAATCGTTCCAAGAAGGCGGCGAGATACGGGGCGCTCGCCGAGCGTGCTGCTCGAGAGCGGTACGGACTGGAGATGGAACACACGAGTTGGTACGACGCGAAGACGAGCGACGGGACTCCTGTCGAGATCAAGGCCGCGATGCTGAACAGGGCGAGCGGGAAGACTGGGCGGTTTCGAGTGTTCAAGCGGTATCATAAAAAACTGATAGACGAAGGTGGGGTCTACGTCTTTGTATGCTATACTGCAAGAGGTAGGGGAATCAGAATCGCTCGAATGAGAACTGTCGATGCGTCCTGTTTGCGATTAAAATTCTATGGGGCAGGTGGCCACCGAGAGAGCAACCAAGCAAAAATACCACCTGAGAAGATATTCTGATTCCTTTCCAAATATACTCAATTTGTTTACAATGTAGGTCATATATGAGATATGGCAGAGAGTGGAACGCCACCGTCTGGTCTTGATAACGTAAATATGGAAACCGTCTCGCTCGCAATTAGTGCAGTAAAGACCTTTGGTGGAACCGTGATTGCATGGTTGAACTATTTTAATGACGACGAAGATGCTGTAGAGATATTCAAAGAGAAGTTACGTGGGGTTAATATCGAGATAGGGTTTTCAGAATCTCCATCGCTGTGTCGTCCATTCAAACAGCCACCAACCCCAGATTGGGAAAAGAGTAGAGAAGAGGTTAATCTGCTAACCGAACAGAAGACGACGACATTCGAACTTCAGAGAGATAGGTCCGAACTCATCTTTATCAGATTCACCCAAGTTGGGCAACTTGTGTCGAAATGTATTGATATTGGAATTGTCCTAGAACAACCAATAGAAATACTGAGTGGGCCAGGTGTACCTACCAACATTGATTCCTCGACCAGATATGAGTCAGAAGTTCTTATTCCCCAATCCATATTGAACGAACTTGAATCAGTGCCTGAGAAACATAATAAAGTAGTACCAGGATACTCCAATTTGGTTGGTTCACTCGATTTGGACTGGACACCATATTTCCCGCCAATTCGTAGTAAATACGAAATTAAAGGCAAAGTCCGAGGAGATATCTTTCCCGGAGACTCAATTCTCATACCCTTGTGGATTGCCACACCAAAGGAAGAGTCAGATCACTCAATCCATGTTATTGCCAATCCTCAAAACCCAGAAATCATGCCGACATATGAAGAACTGAAGTTGAGTATCTCTTAATTCACCAGAGTTCGTTACACGTTCGTGAAGGAAGTGGTATACGTCAAACCCCTTACTTCGCCTGTTTCGTCTGGAACATCGACCCCCGAAGGTACCACCCTGTATTTTTTCGCGCCGCAGGCGCGTGCCCTTAGGCACACTTCCTAAGGGGGTCTTCCCACGTAGGGGGAAGACATCCCGTCCGTCGACCTCGGACGGTCACCTTGAGGACGAGTCGGAGCCGCCACTAACACAACTCGGGCTGACGGTCGTCGGTGGTGACGATGAGTGAACTAACCGACCTGCTGTTGCAGACGACCGACCCAGTCGTGGTGCTCATGCTGGTCGGTCTAGGGATGTATGTTCGGGACGTGAAGGCTACCACGACGATATCGACGCAGTCCGGTCGCGGATTGGTCGGTTGGAGAATGCGTATATTCCGGATGGGGGTGAAGTGATTAACGAGAACAAAGTCAACTAACGATTGACTTCTCGATGTATTCAGTTTACACGTGTAGAAGTCTGTTTTCCAGACCATTCCATACATTATAACAGAGCTCCAATAATACTGAATATTGATTATAGTTGATATTGTATTGTGAACTAGAGGACATATCAATGGAAAATAAACCAGGGGTAGAAAAGAGTGTAGAGGCGTATATTGATGCTTGGGAATTCTTTGGGGATAAAAGATTTGACGTTCAAAATTTAGAGAACGAACTCTTACGGAATAGAGACCCAGCAGATGTACCCGAAGGCTCAAAATTAGACGGACGTTTGTACAGAGCCGCCGCATTAGGTCTGGTAGAGACCTACGGTAAAAAAGAATACAGGGTGGTTGTTTCTCCAGAATCAGAAGAAGACAGTTGGCGAGAGGTAATTCAAAAACACATCAATTGGATTCAAGGTGAAATTCAAAGCCAGATGGAGGCTAGAGAGGAGGAATCAGTGGAAGAACCAGAAGAAAAACCCAGGGAAAAAGAAGAACCAAAAATATTATCTTTTGAAGGACACGAATACATGTCTACTTTTGTAGGTCCAAGTAACGAAGTAAAGGACCAAGGTAGGTTCTATCAAACGATGCTAGATCCAGATAAACATGATGGGGTCGTCTTGCGCTCTTATCAGAATGTGGCTGAAAGTACTCGGGAATTAGCTGAAGAGATCTGTAACGATGATGAAATAGCAGAGACCGGCTGTATGTTTCGTTTTAGGATCGAAGATGAAGACCTCGTAAATGTTGAAGGGGACCGCGAGTATCGTGTATACCTTCGTGAAATCCGATTTAGTTAAAATCGGTTCTAAATTTCCAATCGAGGACAAGAGACTCAACCATTCAGAATTTCGTAGAAAAGGCCAGATATCTCGACACCACTAAGATTAGCTTCATAAAAGGTCTGAGTCAGTAAGACCACCCTACCAAGCGACTTGTTGGCGGCCTCGGAGCCACCAAGTCCCCAGAAAACCCGTCCTGACGACGCTCCGACCGACGTACCCACAGCTAACGAATATTTTCTTACGAGACACTATGCGACTGGAATCTTAGTTAGTGAATCGGTGGTGGCTGGTCTGAGTCGAGATTTATCGGCTATCGACCCCCGTCAGTCTCGGCGTTACCAACAAGTGTTACAGCAAGAGACTACGAGACAGCCGTCTCTCGGTCCTTCGATTCTTCCGTAAAATTCGGATGGACTCGCGGGGTCCCCGTGAGCGAAGCGAACGGGGGCAAGCGAGTCCATTGACTGCAGTGAACGTAGTGAACGAAAGGAAATGGACTCGCGGGGAAGGTCCCGGTCGGGAATCGCACGGGGCTGTGCGGCTGGCAGGTAGTGTTGTGACTCATGGCAGGTTCTGGATTCGAACGTTCATCTTCTCGCGCGGGGTCCGCGCGTCGTAGTGCTGGTACAGGATGTCGAGCGACACGTCCGACCGCTCCGAAATCGTCTCCGGCGAGACCTCGCGGTTGAGGTAGGCCGTGATGTGTCCTCGACGAACGGCGTGGGGCGACCGCGACGACGGGCACCGACTCGGATAGCCGTCTGACCCGACCGCGTCGCACGTCGCTGGCTCGCGGTCGTGCGGGCACTCGCCGTATTCGCAGGGGCGCGTCAGCTTCCCGACCCACTTGTAGATGGTATCGCCGGTCGGACGCCCGTACTTCGACGTTATCAGCGGGCGGCGGCCGTGGTCGTCGGTAACGCTGTGACGGTTCGTCGCGGCGTACTCGTCTACAATCTCGAACCACTCAGGGCCGAGGTAGACCCACCGCTCGCCTTTCGTGCCGTTCTTCAGTGCCGTATCGGTCTCCGGCCGGTGGACCAACTCGACGGCGTGGTCGTCGGCGTGGAGGTCGCGGACATCGAGTGCCCGAAGCGAACCCCGACGCATCCCAGTTCGCCAGAGCAACGCCATGATGACGTGCTCGCGGCTGGCGTACTGGTAGCGGTCAAGATAGCTGAGAATCGCCTCGGCACGGTCTGCCGACAAGTGGATGTCTCGTGCTTCGGCACCGTCAGGGAGTTCCGGAGCGTGGACACGCTCGCGTAGTCCCTCCTCGACGCCCTCAATGTCAGCCCAGTAGCCGAGTGCCGCGCGTACGGTGCTGAGTTGCTTCTGAAGCGTAATCGGGGCGATGTCTCCCCGACGCCACGCAACGAAGTCGGCGAGGTCGCGGCCGGAGAGGTCGTTTAGGTTCTCGATGCCGACCTCCTCGCACCAGTCGAGGAAGTGGTTCAGCCGAGTGCGCGAGTTCTGCAGGGTCGACTCGCGGACGCTCGGTTCACGGTGACGCAGGAAGCGCGTGACGCCCTCCTCGGGGGAGAGCGGTTCGAGGTCGGTCACTCGTCTCCCTCCGCTTCGTCAGGCCACCGGACGAGGTAGTGCGCGCCGCTACGGGAGATGTCGTGGATGATGCCGAGGTCGTCGTCGTCGAGGTTGTTGTTGACCTCTCTGGCGGTTTCTGAATCCCACGCTTCACCAATTTGAGCGATGATTTCGAGGTCGGTCACGCTCCACCCCGCTTGTCGAGCTTGCGCCGAGCACGGTACAGGAGCGTCCGCACAGTCGACGGGTCACGTCCGGTCCGACGGGCGAACTCGGTCGGCGTCTCGTCGCCCTCGTCGACGGCGAGGTAGGCGTCAGTCTCCGCGGGCGAGAGTCCCGCGGTGAACGTCCCGAGATTCGTCTGGGCGCTCATGGTTTCCTCCAGCCAGCGAACACGCGTTCGCCGCAGTACTCGTGAACGACGTAGTCGGTGACTCCAGCGACCCGCGCGAACTCGTCTAAGTGGTTGACCTCGACGCTCATGTGGGGGTCGTCGGAGTACACGCGCCGTCCGCAGACTGCGCAGGAAACGACGCTCACGCGTTGACACCTCCGAGTTCCGTCTGGGCGTCGTCGTGTCGATGGCGACCGTCGGGCTGGATGGTGCGGATGTCGTCGGCCCACTCGCGCAGTCGCTCGCGGGCACCGTTCACCTTCTCGTCGAGTTCTTCGAGGGAGTCGGCCGAGACCTCGACCTGCATCTTCTCTTTGTCCTGTGACCCGGTGCCGCGGGTGACGACGAGCTTCACGTCGAACGACTCGTCACTCATTCCTCTAGCACCTGCTCGACGTTCTCGCGCGGGACCCACGTCGAGGACGGGCCGCCGCAGAGACGGACGTAGTCGTCGTAGATTTCGATGCGGCCCTCGTGTCGGGCACTCGCACCTTCGTAGTAGAACGCAGTACCGTTCTCAATGACGGCGACAGGCGTCGGGTGAACGGTCGTCACGAGTGAACCACCTCGCCGCAGTCGCAGTACGCAACGCTGGACTTACGTGCCGCGCGCGACTGCTCCGAATCGGGGACCTCCGGGTTGCTGGCAGGCGCTTTGGACGGTCCCCTGTTCATGCTTCTGCGGGCGGTTCGTCGGTCAGTTGGAGTTCGGGCGTCTCGAACGGTGAGTCCGGTGCCTGCTGGATGAGGTGACGGACGTACGCCGCACGCGATTTCCCGTGAACTCGGGCGTTTTCGTCGATTTTCTCTAGCATCTCCGGCGGCATGGAGATGCTCACGTTTACTGAGACTTCCATTGCGCTTGGTAGTATTGTAACGAGTTACTTATTACTTACTCCCTAAGCGACCACATCAACGAGGTAGTATCTTCCCAAGGTATTCAATCATTGAATCAATAAATGATTGTATGAGCACCGCCTACGAGACCGATGGAAGTGGGTCCCGGAATATCTCTCTCAAAGTGGGTGACGATTTTGTCAAAAACTTTGACCGTGCCATAAAGAGAGGCCAACTAAATGGGGAACTGCCGATGGATATGTCCCGGAGCGAGGCTATCCGGCGTCTGATGAAACTGGCAATTGAAGACCCCTCACTTCTCGCCAACGAGCAACGAGAGGATTCGGAGGAAATGTAGGTGAACCAGTTTAATTGGCACCACTCTACCCGACTGAAGAAAGAGCTATCTCGCTCATGCAAGTTTTGGGTTGGCGATATTTTAGAAGATAGTGGTGGGACAAGATGGGAAGTTGATGATGTTGCATTCTCTGTTGGAGAGTCCGAGCCAATCTACAAAATCGGGAGGTACTGTGAACCAGACTCTGACTGGAGAAAACGAATCTTCGTTGAGGATATGAAAGTAATTGAAGAATCGACTCGCCCTACACCACGCAATAGCCAGCGATACTGACCACTATAACCAGTCTATCTTCTCCATCCCTCGCGCCTGTGCTTCGAGACTGTACGCTCCAAGGTAGTGTTCCCTAAACGTCTCCCAGTCCTCCCAACCGCCCCACTCCATCACTAGACCCGGTTCGACCTCTGCGCCGACTAGCAGTGTCCCCCACGTCCGACGTAGGTCGTGTGGACCGAGGAACGACCAACCAACGTCTTCGGTCTCCTCGACCAGTTGCTCACCAGCTTTGGTGACCCAGTTGCGAACTGTCCGAGTCGTTCGGTCAACGACCGGCGTGTCACTCGGTTCGTCTCGGTAGTCACCGACGGCCGCAATCGTCGCCGCGAGGTCGGTCGGGATGGGCGTCTCGCGGTACTTCGAACCCTTCCCCTCCCACACACGGAGGAACTTCCCGACCTCAGTATCGACTACGTCGTCTGGTGTGACATCGACGACCTCAGCGACACGAAGCCCACACCGAGCACCGAGCGCGAAGGCAACCCGCTGTTCAGTCCCGTCCGCGACATCGAGGAGCGTATCAACTTCGCTCCGACTGAGCCACACCTTCTTTCCGTCCTTGCTGTCGTAGTCCTGCATCTTCATTTCCGGTTACCTCACATCTCGGAAGAATATCGCTAGTATCCTAGTCTTTTCGCCGTGTGCAGGACTCAAATCGGGCCGAATCTTTCCGACTCTCAGGTCTTTTCGGAGACAGGGTCAACGAGCGACGATAGCCGCGTCGATGTCGTGATTTTCCATTCTCACAGCCTCGTCGAGAACGATAGTTCTGTCTGTATGTTCATTTAAGATGCGAACCTGTCGTTCTGCCTCTTCTTTCGATCCAAGGTGAGCGATCTCCATTTCAAACCAGTCTTCGTCAAGGTCAACTGCGTTAAAGGCACTATGCGTCACAACTACATTGTAAGTCTTTGATTCAGTCACGATAACAAATTTACATTATCACATCATCAATGTTGGGGCGAAGGCGACAGTACAACTGAGGTCCATACGGCGCATCTCGCGGCGGGTCACGTCGGGAAACGTCACGACCTGACCACCCGGTCGTACGTCTTCTCGAAGATGTCCGCATCGCACGGGTACACCTCGCCCTCGACACCGATGAGGAGATAGTCACCCGGCTCAGCAACAACCGTCCCCTCGCGCGTCTCGACCTCGACGCGCTGGCGGACCTTCGCCGCCTGAATGACGACTGGGCGCTTCCGGTAGTAGCGCCATTCGTGGCCGTCGCCCGGAACCTCGTCCTCGACGATTCGGGTCACCCGTACACCTCCTGCGTCTCCGCGCGGTGCAGTACGTTCATCCGCTTGTCGAAGGCGACGTACTGGTATGGCTCGGTCGGGAGGTCGTCGCGGGGGATTTTGAAGTACCGCAGGAACCCGTCGTGAAAGACCGACCACTCACCGACCCACACCCAGTATTTGCACTGCTTGATGGGCGTGTACTCCAAGTCTGATGGGTCCTGCGTGGCGATGACAACTTTCAGGCCCTTGTCGCGGTCTTCGTGGAGCATCTTCTTCACCGGGTTGTCAGACTCAACCTCACCGTCAGGGAGAACGTTGTGTCCCTCGTCAAATACAACCTGCGTCGGGAAACCCGTCGCTTCGTGGTACTCGTGGGCGACCTTTCGTGCCTGCCGTGCGGTTTGAAGCGGCGTTTCGGTCACCCAGTTCAGCCGCGTTGCGTCCGATGCGCGGGCCTCGCCGATTGACCGGACCGTCGCGGCGTCGTCAAGGTCGCGCCCGGTGATGCCGTCGGTATCAGTGAAGTTGACCCAAATGCTCAGGCCGGGGAACTCGGCGTGCATCTCGCGCATGAGCGTCGTCTTCCCGCCGCCGGAGTCACCCGCGACGAGCGTGTGAAACGCCTGCATCATCACACCCCCGCCGCGGCGAGCGCCGCGGGGTCATCGTCGGCTTCTTCCTCATCTTGACTGGACTCATCGGTGTTCTCGTCCTGTCTCATCGAGGATATGACCGGCAGTCCGAACAGAAGTGTGCCGACGAAACCATCGACCACGGGTGGCGTCCCGTCGCCGCCGCTCACCCGGATAAGCATCCGAAGGTGGTAGCGAGACCACCGCGGCAAGTCGGGGTACTCCTTTGCGAGTTGGTCAACTGTCGGCCCTGTCGCACTCGAATCAAAGAGCGATGCGAAAAAGCCGCCCGAGGAGTTGCTTTCTGTCTCGCCTGTATCCACTTCAGGCGCGCCCTCAGCGGCCGCGTGGTTCGGTGCGACTACGCCCGCGTTCGGGACGCCAGCGTCACGTACGAACGTGTCACCGGGCGATGGAGGAGTCTGCCGCGTTGTGTCGTCCTCAGACATCGTACACCTCGCCGCAGGAACTACACACGCGGTCGTGTTGTCTCAGGAGCGTCGCCCCCTCTGGAGAGGGATTTCGGGCACGGAGAACTGCATTCGCATCGAAGTAGTCTGGAGAACCACAGTCAGGACAGCTATCGTCGTCTTCGATGTCGCGTCCACCGTCTGTGATAGGTTCGGGCGCGCCGTGGATTGGGTTCCCGCCGTCGGTCAGTGCAGTCTTCGTATCCGTCGCCTCGATGCCCTCCGGCTCCGGTGGGTCCGATGAGTCACTGTCGGGGACTGAACCACGCTCGCCAGTATCGCGTAGTGGCTGAATCATCGTGTCCCAGTCACGAAGCGGACACCCCGTCCGGTGGTTGTGTACTCCCTGCGCCGCGTAGAACAGCCCGCAGTGTTCACACTGCTGGTCCGTGGGGTTCTGAGGCTCTTTACTACCGTTCACGCAACGACCCCCGAAAGCATCGAGACGGCCGACCGAATGAAGTGTACTACACTGCTGAGCGCGCCACACTCGGCGAGGACGCCGATTCCGAACGCACTCCGTACGAATGGTCTTGTTTCCTCAGAACCCCGTAGATAGGCCACGAGCGTTCCAAGAACCAGTGTCGGATAGCCAATCATCTGTGCTGGACACTCATTCCACAACGATTGTAAATGTGTGAGTACTATGCGACGCTCAATAATTGAATTATTGAGTGTATTTCACTACACTTCCTCTTTTTTCACAATCGCCCGTTGTCGGAGACGCAATGGCAAAAATTCCGCTCGAACTACTCGGTACCGAGGTCGATACGGACGACCCCGGTGAATCTGCACAGAACCTCGGCTTCGCGGCCCTTGGCGTCACCCTGACGATGGGTGTCGTTGGAGCGGGCGCGTATCTGTTCAACATGGCCCGTGAGAAAGCAGGCGTCGATGACAGTGACGTGTCGATTCCGGGGGTCTAAAGCATGGAGACACTCCGATACAATCCCGGTCTCATCAACGTCGGTAACGCACGCCCTATCAACGCCGATGACCTCGATAAGGTGACTCTCAAAGCAGGCACCGAGGTCCCCATCTACTCGAAGAAGGTCAAGAACGACAAACTCCTGTTCTGGGGTGCTGGCGGGAAAGACCGCGAATCCGCAGACACGAAGTTCTTCTTCTGCGACCTCGTCGCAACCGGGAACGGCACCGGCACCGCCGGCGACGCCGTCCGAGGCGAACTTATCGCCGTCATCACTGATTCCGACCAAGAGCGAGTAAAGGCAGAGTTCACGCTTGGCGACTTGGGTCACCTCGCGGACGCACGAACGTCTGACAACCCGATGCCGGTGATGTACGCGCTCGCACCCTACGCGAAGCCCGGCCGTCATATCGAACTGCGCATCCGCGCGTCGAGTTCGTCCGACGGCGTCGAAATCGACAACACGGAGGACCCCGGCAACGCATCGAGCGCCCGGCTCTGGTACTCCCAGGTCTCGAACTGAGGTTCACTACCATGTCTTCAATTTTCAACAACCGTGTGAGCCGCCGGTTTTCAGGCGATGTGAGTCCTGACGCAACCGAACGTGAAACCTTCGAGGTGTCCAAAGACGCCACTATCGAGAAGGTCACAACCCGGTTCTACCGGGGGCCACAGCTCGACCTATCCATCCGTCCGTTCGTCGAGAGCGAAGAAGGGAGGGAGAGAGATATTGTCGATGTCATCGGCCGGGACGGGGTCGTTGGGGATAACGACGTGTTTCCCTTCCACGTTTCCGAACCTGTCGAACGTGGCGATGTTGTCGGCATCGAGGTCACGAACGCCGATGGTACGAACACGTACGATTACAACGTTGACCTCGAACTCGACCGCGCTGGTGGGGTCTCTCGACTCTTGCCGAGCATCCTCCAGAGGTGGCTCTAATGGGGATTAAGCAGTTCAGCCAGCCGGTCAGCGGGACTGGCGGCCAGCCTGTTGCGACGAACGCGGCCGGAACCATCGAGACGGACAACTACGCCCACGGCGGCGGGTTCGACTTCGACGGGAGCACGTACCCTTACACGCTGAATCCGGCAGAGACGATTCAGGAACTCGTTATCACCATCGCGGGAAATATCACCGCACGCATCACCACGACCGGCGGCGACACCTTCGACCTCAAGTTGGCTGGCGGCACCGGCACGTTCGACAAGTGGGAAATCGACTCGGTAGAATTCCGTGACCCGAACGGCACGAACTCGCGTATCGCAGGAGGATGGGCCGGTGAGTAACTGGCTGTCAGGCGAGGCCGGAAATCAGTGGACTGCCGAAGGCTCTGTCTTGTGGTCAAACCGCAACGCCACCGACGGTATCGACTTTCAGGGCACGTCCACGTTTAACCAAGAATGGGTAACTGTCGCCAACGGAGTCGGCTGGCAACTGCCGACCACCTTCGGAGCCGTTCGTGTGCTCGTCGCGCACATCGACGGCTCGCGCGGCATCGACGGCATCCGCATCACAGACATCAGCGGCACGCAACACACCGTGACGAAACAGGGGTCCCACACCGGCCGTTTCGTCTCGAACACGTGGCACATCATCCCAATCACGGCCGAGTCCATCGATAAAGTTGACCTGAGAATGAACAGCGGCGACACGATACAGAAGAATCGACTCGTCGAACTGCAAGTGGGGCACATCTAACAATGGTATACATAGCACCAGACGACAGTCCGAGCGCCGGGGAGACTATCGACCCAAGAGAGGAGCTTACACCCGGTGAACAACTCGCAAACAACATAGGGGGCGGCGGTGGTGATGATGACGACGACCACGTGCCGTTCTCCGACCGTGACGACGATGGTAGCTCAACCGGCGGATACGGGTCGATAGACCATCCCAACGCGCCCGACCCCGGCAACTCCGAAAGCGGGATGCCCGGCGGTGGTGACCCCGCCGGTGACGTGATATCGCCTGACCCGAACGAGAACACTGACGGCGACGAAGTGACCATCAACCCCGATGGCTCCGCGAGTATCGACCCTGACCGCGTGAGCGGTGGCTATGACAGTGTAGACGAAATCGCCGAGCAGGTCGAAGCGACCCTTGGCGGCGGGTCGAACTCGCCGCAGGTCGCCGAAATCACCGCTCTCGAAGAGCAAATCCGCAACCTCCGCGAGCGGTTGTCGGGGATGGGTCAGGTCACGTCCGGGTCGTCTCCCTCGTCGCCATCCTTGACACCATCCTCGTCGAGGACCGCCGCAGTCGTCGCGGTCGTCGTGGCCGCGGTCGTCGCGGCCGTCGCCGCCGTCTCTGGAGGTGACTCGTCGGCATGAGTATCCTGCGCATCTCCGGCGATGACGCCGACGGAGCGGGCTACACAGTCGATGTTGACGGTGACGTCGCCGGGTACAGCGGCATGGGAGCAAACGACGGACTGACCGACGACGGTGCGGCCGGTTACATCGGGTCAGGCACTGACCGGTGGGCGGTCTCAGGTTCCATCACAGACATTGACATCCCGGACCACGCCCGCGCCTATCTCGACGGCAAGCGCATCGACTTGTCGCGGTTCCGGTCGTCTTCGTCTTCGTCGTCCTCGACCGGCGGCGGGTCGTCGCCGCCGTCGCCCGCACCAACCACCCAGTCAGGTGGCTTCGGTCTCGTCGCGGTCGTCGCGGCCGCCGCCGCGGTCGTCGCCGCAATCATCTTCGGAGGTGACTAAGATGGGGGGCGTGCTCGACGGCATCGGCAACACCATCGACCAAATCACCACAGACCAAGGCGACCCCGGATGGGGACCGGACGATACCGAAGCCGCCCTAGACGGCATCGCCGGCTCGACGGACGAGTGGGTGTCGCGCAACCCGGTCACCGACGGCGCTATCGACCTCGTTTGGTCCGGCCACGACGGCGACTCTATCGACGTGTTCGGTCCCGGACTGTGGGGGTCGGAAGGGTCGGTCGTGGACGTTGTCGTGGACCGCGAGGGCGAGACCCACGGCGGCGAGACGACGACGAAGCTCATGCTCTTCGGCGCGGTCGCGCTCGTCGTCCTCTATCTCGTCCGGCCGCTCCTGACGGTCCTCGCCGAGGTGGTCGGCGGTGAGTGAGCTGACGGACCTGCTCTTGCAGACGACTGACCCGGTCGTGGCGCTCATGGTGATGGGCCTAGGCGCGCTCATCCTGTGGGTTTACCGCGACCTGCACGGCGACCTCGTCGTCATGCGCGGACGTGTACGCCGCATCGAGGATTGGGCTATCGCCACCGACGGTGGTGTCGTCGAGGAGGACGACGATGGACGGTAGTGTCACGCTCAGTCCGTTGGAATTTCTCGCAGTTGCGGCGCTCCCGCTCTCGGCGATTTCGGGAGTGCTGAAGGCACAGATACAGCGCCATTTCGGACAGGAAAAAAGAACCGCCGAGTCTTCCTAGTTGCTCGTCGCCTTCGCCTTCGTCTCTGTCTTCGCTGTCGCTACTTCTTCAGGTCGGTAGACGATGATGTCGCCCCACTTGGGAGCGATATACCCACGTTGTTCGAGTGGTTTCAGGATGCGGCGGCGAACGGCTTCTTTCGGGATGCCCGCACGCTCGGCAACCTTTGAGATAGCAGTGCCCACATCGAGGCGACGACCGCTCGGGTCGTACGCTTCGGCAGTCCGTCGGAGTGCGATGTAACCGTCTCGGAGTGCTTCGTCTTCCGGGAGGTTGTCGTCTTCAGGTTCGTCGCGCACGGTTCGGGCGACTTCTTCCATGTGCGCCCGCAGGTCGTCACTCATTGACCCATCGAGGGCGTTGGTGTAGTCCTTTTTCAGGTTCTCATCGACCCGAACAGTGACCGTCGCACTGCCGCTACGGTCCGACTGCATCCGGCTCATTGTCCACCTCCGTACTGCACTGGTTTACACCCGTAATACGCAGACGGGGCGGCGATAGGGAGTATGGCAGTACGCCCCCCCGTGGTTGTACGAAGCGGTCCCTTCTCGCGGGGGCGTGCGCGCCCGCGATAGCGTGGTAGCTGTTCGACTGTCGTTGTCGGTACGTTAGAGTGGATAGAACGGGTCATAGCTGGCCCTCCGGTCGGCCGAAGACATGGCCGTCGTGTCCGGTTGGTGGTGCTTCGATGTGTTCGATGCGCCCGCCGTCAGTGGCGACTGCACTGTCGGTACCGGCTCGCACAGACGAGAGTGGCGGGATGGTGATTCGACGACCGTTGAGGTCGGAGAGACCGACAAAGGCGGCTTGTCGGACGGTACAGAGGTGCGCACAAGGCCCGTCGTTGTACTCGAATCCCTTCCCATCGCAGTACCCGAGGAATCGGCCGTGGTCCTCAACCAGTTCGACGTGATGGGCGTCTGCGCCGTCTGGCAGAGTGACGATGTGAGTTTCCGGACCGGTTGACTCGATAAGCGCGCCAACAGGTGCGGCGCGTTGCCACGATGTCGTCTCGGCGTCGCGTTCGGCTTCGAAATCGAGTGAGGCGAGGTCGTCGGGTCTCACTGTCGCTCACCTCCGTGGCACTCGGGACAGACTCGACGCGGAAGACCGCCGCGACTCGTCGTTGTTTTCAGACGAGTCCCGCAGGTCGGGCAGTACCGCATCAGTCCAACCCCCCGAAATCACTCGATTCATCGACAGACAGCGATGTGCTGACTAACGGACCCTCGTCAATTCTCGATGGACGGGGTGTTTGTTCCGCCCTTTCAATTGCGAGATTTGTGTCTACGAGTGCTGTTGCTCTGGTTTGTGGAACCTTCGTAGACGAGTTAGAATTTGATGGACTCGCGGGGATTTGAACCCCGGGCCTCTTCCTTGCGAAGGAAGCGATCTGCCACTGATCTACGAGCCCTCATTCCCACGGAGTTGTGGGATACACTTATACCCTATGTTTCGCTTGTGGCCGGGCATGCGATAGCATCCCGCGTGTCGGGTTTAGTGTGGCTACCGACACTCGAACTGTCACCGACACCGTACAGTCGATGCGCCGACGGTCCGCTCACACTGCTCATGTAGTATCGACGTATCGAATGGAAGGTGAGGTGACACGCGCCTTAGCGCTGACAGTCAGCTCGAGGGCAGAGCCCTCCGGACGCGCGCCTCGACAGCCGCGAGTGTGACGGGCGTTCCGTCACGAACGGTGTGTCCGAGAGACCGGACAGAGCCGTTTGCTTAGTCTTCGAGGACGATCTCGATGCTGACGTCGTTCGGAACCTGAACGCGCATCAGCTGGCGCAGAGCGCGTTCGTCAGCGTCGAGGTCGATGAGACGCTTGTGGACGCGCATCTCCCAGTGCTCCCACGTAGCCGTCCCCTCGCCGTCAGGCGATTTTCGAGCGGGGATTTCGAGCGTCTTCGTGGGCAGCGGGATCGGCCCGCTGAGGTTGACGCCCGTCTTGTTTGCGATCTCGCGGACGTCGTCGCAGATATCGTCGAGGTCTTCCGGACTCGTGCCGGCGAGCCGAACGCGTGCCTGTTGCATCGTTATCGCTCGTTGACTTCGAGCACTTTGCCGGCCGCGATGGTCTGACCCATGTCACGGACAGCGAAGCTGCCGAGTTCCGGAATCTCGGAGGACGGCTCGATGCTGAGCGGCTTCTGCGGACGGACGGTCACGATAGCGGCGTCGCCGGACTTGATGAAGTCCGGGTTCTCCTCAGCAACCTCGCCCGACGCGGGGTCGAGCTTCTGGTCGATCGACTCGATGGTACACGCGACCTGCGCCGTGTGGGCGTGGAAGACCGGCGTGTAGCCAGCGGTGATGACCGAGGGGTGCTGCATGACGACGACCTGCGCCTGGAAGGTCTCTGCGACCTTCGGCGGGTCGTCAGCCGGGCCACAGACGTCGCCGCGGCGGATGTCGTCCTTGCCGACGCCACGGACGTTGAATCCGACGTTGTCGCCGGGACCCGCGCCATCGACTTCTTCGTGGTGCATCTCGACGGTCTTGACCTCGCCGCCGACGTCAGAGGGCTGGAAGCTCACGTTGTTGCCGGGGTTGAGGGTACCCGTCTCGATACGTCCAACAGGAACCGTACCGATGCCGGAGATGGTGTAAACGTCCTGGATGGGCAGGCGCAGCGGCGCGTCCGTCGGCGGCTGCGGTGCCGGCAGGTTGTTGAGTGCCTCAAGGAGGATGTCGTCATCGTACCAGGAGGTGTTGTCGGAGCGCTCGGCGATGTTGTCGCCCTCGAAGGCGGAAATCGGCACGAACGTCGCGTTGTCCGAGTCGAAGCGGACCTGCTTGAGGAGCTGGGTGACCTGCTCCTTGACGTCGTTGTACTTGTCTTCGCTGTAATCGACGACGTCCATCTTGTTGACTGCGATGATGAGTTCGCCGATACCCAGGGTGCGGGCGAGGAAGACGTGCTCGCGGGTCTGCGGCGCGACACCGTCGTCGGCGGCGACGACGAGAACCGCGTTGTCAGCCTGCGAGGCACCGGTGATCATGTTCTTGACGAAGTCGCGGTGACCAGGACAGTCAACGATGGTGAAGTAGAACTCGTCCGTGTCGAATTCCTGGTGGGCGATGTCGATGGTGACACCGCGCTCGCGCTCTTCTGCAAGGTTGTCCATGACGTAGGCGAATTCGAATCCGCCCTTGCCTTTCTCCTCGGCCTCTTCTCGGTGCTGCTCGATGACGTGCTCCGGGACGGAGCCGGTCTCGAACAGGAGTCGGCCGACGAGCGTACTCTTACCGTGGTCGACGTGGCCGATGATGGCCAGGTTCTGGTGGGGTTTGTCGCTCATTGGTGTATTCACGCGCTAAGGCGCTCTGTGGGGAGTGTTTTTGCTGAAACCCCTAAAACGATTTCGATACGCTCTACGAGCCGTCTAAGCGCCGTACTGCGATTTGCGGAACCATACCACAGTCACAAAATGAAGAACGATGATAGTCGTTGAAAGGCTTTAAACTGGTCCCTACGGGCCAGAGAACCCGTTACTCCAGCCGGGAAACGTCGGACAAAACGGCCGTTGCAGTCTCTGGACCGCCCGCGCCGCGGCCGCTAATGTTCAATTGACCAGCGTGTTGCGTCTCCAGTTGCACGATGTTTTGGGTCCCCGTCACGGCCAGCGTGGAGCCTTTCGGAACCAACCGCGGAGCTACGCGGACGCCATCGGCGGTCGCCTCGCCGATGAGGCGAACCGTGCGTCCGTCCTCCGCGGCGAGGTCGAGAGCCGTACCGGGGACGTTCCGGATTCCCTCGACACCGGCGTCGTCGAGACGGTATTCGGTGGCTTCATCGCTCAAGACGTTAGCGAGAATGACGAATTTGAGCGCGGCGTCGATGCCGTCTACGTCGAACGTCGGGTCCGCTTCGGCGACTCCGAGGTCTTGTGCCTCCGCGAGAACGTGCTCGTAGTCGAGTCCTTCTGCGGCCATGCGCGAGAGGATGAAGTTGGCCGTCCCGTTGAGGACGCCGCGCGCGGCAGTCACGTGTCCCGCGCCGAGATCGGAAATCGTCGAGAGGACCGGAATCGCGCCGCCGACGGTCGCTTCGAACTGGACGCGGCCCTCGCTTTCCGCTTCGAGGGCGCGCAAGTCGCCGTAGCGCTCGGCCACTGGGCCTTTGTTCGCCAAGACGACGTGGCGGTCGTCGAGCAACGCGCGTTCGACGTGCGAGAATCCCGGCTCGGCGTCGCCGAGCGTGGTCGGCGTCGCTTCGACGAGCACGTCGTAGTCAGTGTCGAACACCGCGGTCGGGTCGCCGTCGCCGACGACGCCCTCCCGTTCTTTGCGCGCGCGAACTGACTGAGAGTCCAATCCGTCCGGGTCGATGGCGGCCGATGCGGAGTCCGCGAACGCGACGACCTCGTGTCCGTACGTGTCCGCGAGGTCTAAAACAGAACCGCCGACGGCACCCGCGCCGAGGACGGCGAGTCGGAAACTCATGCCGACTCCTCCGTGAGCGGTTCGACGACGTGTAACTCCTTTTCGGCGGCGATGTCGCGGACGGCGGCGAGCGCCGCAGTGGTCTGTCCCGACCGCGCGGCGAGTCTGAGTCGCGCGCTGGACGTTTCTTTCGTCCCTGACGGTGCGGACAGCGAAACGTCCGTGACTGTCGCGTCTGCGGACTCCTCGATACGGTACAACGTGTCCGAGAGGTCAGAATCGACGAGGTCGCCGACGAGGATGAGCGTCACCTCCTCACCGAAATGCTCCGCACCGGCGCGGATGACGTTGACGCCAGCGTCCCGGAGCGCATCGACGATTCCCTCGAATCGGTCCGGCGGGCATTCGAGGTCAACTTCGACCGGAATGTGTCCTCGCGGGGTGAGGTTGCCGCGCTCGTGGAATATCGAGAGCAAATTACCCCCGTTTTCGGCGATAGGCTGGAGCGCGGCGAGGAGCTGACCAGGCTCATCGACGAGTTCGAGGCGGACAGTGTGCGGCTTGGGCATTTCGCCACCGCCGTCAGTCTCGGCGTCGCCCTCGCCGTCGAGGTTCTGCGCGCTCATCGTCCCACCTCCGTGGGCCGTCCCGACAGTGTTGTCGGCGACGCGTGGCTCAGCCGTGGTTTCGCGTCGACGCACCAGGAGTCGGGAGACGTGCCCCTAGGCATATGTGTCCGTGATTCGGCCACGCGGTATAAGCCTTCGTAGCCGACACAGTTTGCCGATGCCAACTGCGTGCTGACACATGTCATTCGACTATTGGGTCTCGACCATCGGCTACCGTGTACCGGGTACTGGTGTCGAGTATCGAGTATTTGGTCTCAGCGAAATCACGACCCACTGCCCGCGGGCCAATCGAGCAGTGCAGTCGCTGGGTGCGGGATAAACGAAAGAAAGCGCGGGTGTGCGCTCGTTAGATGTAGTCGATAGCCTGCGAGAGTTCGAGCTTCATACCCTTGCGCTCGCGGATTTCCATGATCTTCTCGCGCTGGAGGTTGTCCGAGAGCACGCGGAAGCCGGCGTTCTCCGTGTTCCAAGAGGCGCGGCCTTCCGTCGCAGAACGGACGTCCGACGAGAAGCCGATCATCTCTTCGACGGGTGCGATACCCTCGATGACCATGAGGTCACCTTCCTGGTACATGTCGTCAACGCGGCCACGGCGACCCTGAATCTCGCCGGAGGCCGAGCCCATGTAGTCGGACGGAACGTCGATGCGGACGTTCTGGATGGGTTCGAGGAGCTTCACCTGACCCGCGATGAGCGAGCGGTGGACCGCGTCACGCGTCGCAGGGATGACCTGTGCGGGACCGCGGTGGATGGTGTCCTCGTGGAGCCTTGCGTCGTGAAGACGGAGGAGCGTCCCCTGAACGGGTTCCGCGGCGAGCGGACCGTCGTCGAGCGCCTCTTCGAGACCCTCGATGACGAGTTCCATCGTCTCGTTGAGGTGCTGAATACCCTTCGTGTCGTCGATGAGGATGTTCGTCCCGTGGATGTGTTCGACGTTCTGGGACGTATCCTTGTCCATGCCGGCTTCCTGCAGTGCCTCACGGCGCTCCAGTTCGGGCATGTCCATCGAGACTTCGCCGAGCTTGATCGCGTCAACGATGTCCTGCGAGAGGGGTTCCGCCGTGATGTAGAACTTGTTGTGGCGGTTCGGGGAGACACCCTCGACTTCGTGAGACTCGCCCTGGACCTGCTCGCGGTAGACGACAATCGGCTCACCGGTGCGGACCGGGATACCCTGGTTGTCGCGGATACGCTGTGTGATGACTTCGAGGTGGAGTTCACCCTGACCGGAGATGAGGTGCTCGCCCGTGTCCTCGTTAATCTCGATGCGGATGGTCGGGTCTTCCTTTGCGACCTGCTGGAGCGTCTGGATGAGCTTCGGCAGGTCGTCCATGCGCTCTGCCTCGACGGACTTCGTGATGACAGGCTCGGAGATGTGTTCGATGGACTCGAACGGCGTCATCTCGACGGACGAGACGGTGGAACCGGCGATAGCGTCACGGAGACCCGTGACGGCCGCGATGTTCCCTGCGGGGACACCGCGGTCGAGTTCCTCGCGCTCGCCACCCATGAAGACACCGACGGACTGGACGCGGTTCTTGCCCGCGGTCCCGGAGACGTAGAGTTCCTGACCTTTGCGGATGGTACCGGAGAAGAGACGACCGGTTGCGATTTCGCCCGCGTGGGGGTCCATCGAGATGTCGGTCGCCATGAAGACGACTTCGCCGTCGTCATCGACTTCGCGCATCTGGCGCGCGAGGTCGGACTCGGAGTCACCACGCCAGACCGTCGGGATACGACGGGGCTGGGCGTCGAGCGGGTTGGGGAAGTGCTCTGCGACCATGTCGAGCACGACGTCCGAAAGCGGCGTGCGCTCGTGAAGTTCCTGACGGTTGCTCGCGCGTTCGAGTTCCATGATGTCGCCGAAGGAGATACCGGTCTCCTCCATCGACGGCATGGAGACGCCCCACTTGTAGAGAGCGGACCCGAAGGCGACGGTCCCGTCTTCGACGGAGACAGTCCAGTCGTAGTCCTTCTCTTCAGTCATGCCCCGAATAAGCTCGTTGACGTCGGAGATGACGTCTACGAGACGCTTCTGCATCTCCTCGGGACCTTCCTGCAGTTCGTTGATGAGGCGGTCAACCTTGTTGATGAACAGGGCCGGCTTGACGCCTTCGCGGAGCGCCTGACGCAGGACCGTCTCGGTCTGCGGCATGGCACCCTCGACGGCGTCAACGACGACGAGTGCGCCGTCAACGGCACGCATCGCACGCGTCACGTCGCCACCGAAGTCAACGTGGCCCGGCGTGTCGATGAGGTTGATGAGATGGTTCTCATCTTCGTACTCGTGGGTCATCGAGACGTTTGCGGCGTCGATGGTGATACCGCGTTCCTGTTCGTCTTCCTTCGTGTCCATCGCAAGTTGCTGGCCAGCAGTCTCGTCAGAGATCATGCCCGCACCTGCGAGGAGATTGTCGGAGAGGGTCGTCTTACCGTGGTCAACGTGAGCGGCGATGGCGATATTCCGGATCTGTTCCGGCTTGTCCATCAGTTTCTCACATTCCTGGACGATCTTCTTTCGTCGGCCCATTATACAGGGGTCTACCGGCAGGAGGGTCAAAAGAGTAGTGTTTTTGCCGAGCGGATTCGCCATTTTCAGCCGCCCTACGGCCAGGGTATGAGCATTTTTGTCACGATAGTCAGACTGTCCGGTGTTCGTGGGTTCGTGGGCACCGGCGTAAGAGTCATGTCTATTGGTAACATTACTCAAATACGAATGGACCTCCGAGTATTCGGGGGCGCACCGGCAGACCCGTTCTTGAGCGCCGCCGACCTGTTCGAAACCGAGTTCGAGCTTTCCTATCCAGTCTTCGTTCACGTGCGTGCGGACCCCGACTCGCGCACGTGGGCCGGTCACTATCAGGACCACCACGTCCTCAACATCTCGCGGCAGGCCGCGACCAGCGCGATGGCGCGAGAACTCGCGCTTCACGAGTTGTCGCACATGGCACGAAACGAAGAGGGACACGTCTCGCACTACCAATCGACCCGAGAAGCCGTCTTCCTCGCCCTCGCAGGGCGAGCAGTCGAACGACGAAAGCTCGCACACTGCTACCAGATAGCTAATCACTGCAAGGACATCTACGCCGACGACCTGACGCTCGCGGTCGCGCCCGCGGACAAACTCGTTCAGTTCCTCGAATCGCAACTCGCGGCCGCACTCGCCGACAGACCGCAACCGACCGGTCGTCCGGGGTGGCAACTCGTTACAAGCGGCTCCGACCCCGAGATTACGGCGGTGAACGCGGCGTTCGCACTCGCGTTAGTTGAGCGCCACGACCTCGTCGGCGCGGACCACCGGCTCTACGACCTCGCGCACGCCGCGGCCGACGATGCGCCGTCCGTGTCTCTCGACACGTTCAAAGAACACTTCCGAACGCTCGCGGCGGACCCCTCGAAAAGCGAGTACCGACGGACGCTCGTCGATGTCGTGAAACACTACGTCGTCGGCACCAACGTTGCCGCCGACTGAGACGCTATCTGCATCGTGTTCACCGCACACCCATCATTCAGAGACCGGGACAACCCGCAGGATTCGGTCGTCGTTCGGACGCGGATACGTCACGTCGTCGCTTTCAGTCCGACCGTCGCGGTTCGACGTCGAAACGAGGAGCGACCCGTCCGGCGCTTGAGTCACGTCACGAATGCGACCGAGTTCGTCTTCGAGTCGTGAGTGCGCGACGGCGTCGTACGCGTCGTCCATCCACGGCGCGTCGAACGCCCTCCCCGAGTCCGCGCCGGAGAGGTCGCGTCCCGATTCGACGAGCGTGACGACGTTGAGTCGCTGTGAGCGGAGTCCGCCGACGACGAGACGGTTTCGGAACCCATCGAACGACCCTGTGTAGAACACACAGCCCGGCGGTGCCCACGTCTTCGACCCGGTGTTGACGACTGGGCGAGCGAAATCGGAGTCGGCGTAGCCTTCCGCGTTGCGTTTCGTCGGGTCCATCGTCCCCCATCCGTAGTTGCCGCCGGCGACGAGGCGGTTTATTTCGTCCGCTCCGCCGGGTCCGTGTTCAGTGACGAGCGGCGTCCCATCCGGGAGCCACGTGAGCCCCTGCGGGTTCCGGTGACCGATAGTGTAGAGTCGCGGGTCGGCTTCCGGCCCGAAATCGGGGTTGTCGGACGGGGCGGTTCCGTCGGGTTCAAGTCGCAGAACCGACCCTGCGAGGTTCGTCGGGTCCGCCGCGGCCGTCTCTTCTGTCGCATCGCCGGTCGTCATCCAGAGGTAGTTCGCCGGGCCGAACGCGACCCGACTGCCGTTGTGGACGTTCGCCCCCGGAATTCCCTCGATGAGAGTCGTCTCCGTCTCCGCCGGGTCGTCCGCAGTCACGTCGAAACACACCAGTCGATTGCGTGGGCCGTCGTCGGTGTCGTACGTGTAGGCGGCGTAGACGACCGGCACGTCTGGATACCGGGGGTGAACTGCGATTCCGAGCAACCCGCCTTCGCCACCAGCGGCCCACCAGCCGCCATCTTCACCGTGTGCGACCGACCCGGCGTCGATGACGCGTTCGGTCTCGAACGACGTGTCGAGCGTGCCAGCACTGTAGCGGAGTATTCGACCGGGGCGCTCGGAGACGAACAGGTCTCCGTTGGGTGCAAACGTGACCTCCCACGGGATTTCGAGATTTTCGACGACTGGTTCGACGCGGAGGGCCGTCGGCGGCGACGACGGCGGCTCCCACGACTGCTCGGCCGCTGTCGGTTCGTGAGATGTCGAGAGGTCGTACCGCGCCGTAACCGGCGGCACTAGTGTCGGCGTCGCGGTGGTCGTCGGAGCCTGGTCGGTCGTCGGCGAGTCGGTTTCGCCCGGACCGGAAGAGCCGGAACGCAGACAGCCGGCGAGAGACCCAACACTACCAACACCGAGCGTCGCAAGAAGCGACCGCCTTGAGAGCCGTCGAGACATACGAGAGACGTATTATCCAGATAGTATAAGCATCGTGGCAGTCTCGAAGAGCGTAACGTTGTCGGAGAGCGCGGCCGCTCGCCGGCGGGAAAACAAAGAGAAATGAGAGATTACCGGGCCGCTTCTGCGACGCGCTCTTTCTCTTCTTTCTGCGAGATAGCGTACGTCTGAACGTCGTAGTCGGCCGCGCCGATAAGCTGCTGTGCGAGCGATTCGGCGGCGGTGGTCGTGGTCTTGTAGGAACCGCTGAGAGTACCCCGTGCGATGAATTTCAGTGCCTCGTCAACGCGGCGCTGAGGCGCAACGTCAACGGCCTGCGGGACCGAGATGCCACCGTACTTGAGACGGACGGTCTCCTCGCGGGGTCCGGCGTTCTCGACGGCACGGACGAGAACCTGAACCGGGTTCTCTTCGGAGCGCTCGTTGACGATTTCGAACGCTTCCTTGACGATTTTGCTCGTCTTCTGTTTGTGTCCCGTGTTGTCCTCCGTCTGCATGAGACGGTTGATGAGACGCTCGACGATGCTTATCTCGGACTTCTGGAACTGCTTCGAGGCGTGACGTCCCATCGTGTGAGCGATAGGCGTCGCCTTGATGTAGCGGCTCATGCTGGGGTCCGTGTATTCGATTTCGGACACTTCCCAGACGCCGAACAGAAGGGCGTTCTGCTTGGCTTCCTCGCTGCTGGCGGGAGATTCGGGTTCGGGTGCGTCGCTTTCCGACATGGTTAGCGCACCGGTTTCTCTGCGTTACCGCGGACGAGTTCGATCATCGAGACGCCGTTGACCTTCTCGACCTTGTAGTTGACACCCGAAAGGTCACCCATCGCACGACCCTTCGCACCACCGATACCAGCGATGGTCACTTCGTCGTGTTCGTCGATGAACGAGATTGCACCGTCACCGGGACAGAAGGCGGTGACCTGCTTTCCGTTCTTGATGAGCTGAACACGGACGCATTTTCGGATTGCCGAGTTCGGCTGTTTTGCTTCGATACCAACCTTTTCGAGGACGATGCCGCGACCCTGCGGGGCACCCTCGAGCGGGTCGGACTTCTTGCCGAGACCGCGCTCACGGCGCGCGTACTCAGAGTCGGACCAGCGGCGTTTCTGCCGGTCCTGCTTGAGCTTGCGCGCGGCGTATTTGCCGTTTGCCATAGTAAACGTGGATTCCAGATGGAGCTACTTAAGCCTCCCTTTTCGAATCTCGGCGAGACGGATTCAGGAGCGATTAGCGACCCCTAAGGAGGAATCTGAGAGCGTTTCACCGATTGGAAATGACGGTTCCTCGTTGACGGAGAGGGACTGAACGGTCCGGAGAGAGTGTCGTTTCGACGGAGGGTCACTCAGCGACGAGGTCAACGTCGAGGCGGCCGCTGACCTCTCTTCCCGCGGCTGGGCCGAGCGTCAACCCCTCTTCGTCGAACCGCAACTTCACTCGCCGCCTGAACTGCGAGCGGACATCGACGAGGTTCACGTCCATCGGCGATTCGATCCAGAACTCCGCTTTAAGTCCCACAGAACCCCCCGCAAACTCGATGATACGCGACGTGGGGGCGGGGTCTTCTACCACCCGTTCGTCTTCGCGCGCGACCTCGGCGAGTTCCCGAAGAGCTAGTTCCACGTCGTCCGCATACGCCACGTCGATTCGTTCCGTGACCCGATACCGTTCGCGGCCGTACGGACGAACCAGTGCGTTCGTCGTGAGTTCGGTGTTCGGGACGGAGATAGTTTCGTTGTTGACGGTTCTGACGCGTGTGACCCGGAAATCGACTGCCTCGACCACGCCTTCGCCGCCGGGCCACGAAATCCAGTCGCCGACGTTGAAATCCGGGTCGGCGACGAGAAAGAAACCGCTGACGAGCGCGCCGATGACCTCTTGGCCGGCGACGCCGACGACGAGCGTCAGCGCCGCGACGATGAGCGTGGTGTCGGTCAAAAGCGACCCGAATCCCGCGCCGACGACGCCGACAAGTGTCGCAACGACGACGACGAACGCGTGAGTGTACGTCCGAGTCGCGGTCTCTAACGTCGGATTGTTCTCGTTGCGAGCGCTGACGACGCTCGTGACTCCAGGAACGAAGACAAGTCGCCCGAAGAGGTAGACGAGTGCGGCCCCGACGACGAACCCCACGACCATACCGGCGGCGTCCTCGTACGTCGCAAGTCGGCTGACGTCGATTTGACCAACCGTGGCGACGAAACGCTGTCGAAGCGAAAGCATGCCTACCTCGGTGCGCGCGGCGACCAAAAACGTGTGGCCGGTATCCGGCGACCGACTGACGATCGGGAACTGGGCGAATACTCGTAGTTTACTACATTCGAGAACGTATCAGGGACGATGCCCGAGCAGTCGAACCCGACCGGAGCGGTCGGTCCTGCCTCCCGTCTCTCTCGACGCCACCTCGTGAGGGGGCTTTGTGGACTCTCTCTTGTGAGCCTCGCTGGCTGTACGAGTTCGCCAGACGCCGAACCCACGGACACTGACGGCGATGGCGTCATCGACTCGGAGGATTACGCCCCCCGTGACGCGAACGTCTCCCGGCGGTTGGACCTCGAATCTGCGTCGGCGACGGGAACGGCGACGCCGACGCTCACTGCGACACCGAAGGCGTCTCACACACCAACGCCAACGACACCCCCGACGCCGACCGCGACACCCACCACGACGCCGTCGTCACCGTCCGAGACGGAAGCGGAGTCAGAGACAGAGACCGACACGGACACGTCCAAAGCGATATCGTCGAACGCGCTCTCCGCGACGAATCCGGGCGTGTTCGACCGGCGTAACTACATCGCTCGGTACTCTCATCGAGGGGCCGAGGTCGTTCTCCGTACGGAGAGCGTCGATGGCTACGACGTTTCAGACAGAGACCTCACAGTCTCGCTCGTCGAGTTCCCGCGGGGTCGAGAGTTCACCCGCGAAACGACCTCTCTTTCGATACCCGACGGAGCGTCCTCCACGACGGAGACAGTCGGTATTACGTTTCCGAGCGCCGCCGAAGAGACCCGCGTCCACTACATTGCGGCGCTCGTTCCCGAGGGGACGTCGCTCGACGACGCGACCGCTGACGAGATAGACTTGATTGCGGAGACAGACCCGTTCAGGTGGGACGCAGACCGGAAGGCGATTCGCAGAGACAAACCACCGACGTTGGCGGCAATCGGCGGCGAATCCGGAGACGGATACAGACGCGTCGAAGCCGAAGGCGTCTTCGACATCAGCATCGTCGGCCGAACAGCCGGCAGACAATGGGAAGCTCCGTTCTACGTGTACAAGAGCGCGTACATGCAGGCGGTGAACCGAGACCACGGGCGACGGCGACCAGAGTTCGTCCAATTCGAGATGCAAAGCGGCTTTATCGGCGGGTTTGCAAGCATCCTCGACGAGTTAGCGGTGTCGAACGGCTTCACGGAAAAACGGGAGACAGTCGAGTTCGTCATCGACTTCGTTCAGCGTCTTCCGTACGTTCCCGACGACGTTTCGACCGGGTTCGACGACTTCACCAAGTTCAGCGTTGAGACGCTCGTCGGACTCGGCGGCGACTGCGAAGACACGAGTATCATGCTCGCCGGACTCCTCCAGAGCGAGCCATTCGGCTACGATATGGTTCTGATTCAACCGCCGGGACACATGGCCGTCGGCATCTACGGCACCGACCTTCCCGGCACGTACTGGACGCTCGACGACCGCGATTACTACTACATCGAAACCACGGGCGAAGGCTGGGGAATCGGCGACATCCCGGACGAGTACAAGGACGACCGCGCATACGTCCACCAAGTCTGACAATCGTTGCGTTTTGTGATGAATCGTGATGCGCCGTACAATCGACTAAAGAAGCGCGGGATACTCGAATGGCGTTCAGTTCGTCGCTCGGCTTGTCATTCGAGTCGTCGTTCGGTTCGTTACCCGAATTGTAGATAGATAGATAGATAGATACATCGTATCGACGCAGAGCGACCGCTCGCGTGTCCGTGTTCAAACAAAAAGACGCGACGCCGCGAGAACGGTCGTCCTCGCTACGTCAATTTGATGTCGTCGATGCCGTAGTGGCGACGCGCCAGTTCGCGCGCGGTGTCGATGGTTTTTCCGCTCGAACCGATTGCGACGCCGCGGTCCGCTTCAGCGACTTCGACGTACGCGACAGTGTCGTTTTGCTCTGAGAGAGTCACGTGCCGGACGGCGGCCGGTGCGAGCGCGCTCGCAACGAACGCCTCTGGCGTGTCGGCGTCTTCGACCAGCTCGACCGACCGGTCGATTCGTCGTTCGACGGACTGGACTGTCCGCCCACCGGGACCGATGGCCGTCGCCATGTCACCCGCGGCGACGAGGAAGACGACCCGGTCGTCGAAGACCAGACAATCGTGGGCGGTCGCGCCGGTTTCGTCCTCGAAGAGGGCGATGAATCGACGGGCCGTGTCCGACAGCGTAACTTTCATTTTCAGTCGTCTGACGGCTCGGGTGCTGCGTTCGCGTCGGCATCTTGGACGTCGAGCGACCCCATCCGGAGGTCAACGTCGCCGGTACCGATTGCAATCGGCTTGCCGACGATGACGTTCTCGATGACGCCGTTGAGGTCGTCTTCTTCGCCGTGGATGGCGGCGTCGAGCAGGTGGTTGACCGTGACCTCGAATGCGGCGCGGGCGAGCACGGAGTCTTTCGACCCGGAGATACCGTGGCGACCGATGGACTCGATAGTCCCGTCGTTGGTCATGATGTCTGCGACGAGCATCAGGTGTCGGATGTTCACGTCGTCGAGACCCTGCTCTTTGAGCGTGTTCATCGTTTCGTCGATGATTGCCTCACGAGCGGCCTCGATGCCGAGTTGCTTGTGCACCTCGTGGATGTTGTTCGAGGTAGTGCGCGAAGCGTCCACACCTTCGATAGAGAGCACGTCGCCGAAGGCCGACCCTTCGGTGTAGAGGACGAACTCTTCTGTTCCGTCGTCGTTCTGTTCCTTGCGGATGACGACGCGAGAGACCTCTTCGATACCCTTGAACACGATGTCGCGCAGTTCCTCGACGAGTTGGAGGAGGCGACGGTAACTCGGGCTTTCGGGACCGAATTCGATGAGCGTTCCCTCGCGGCGGGTCTTGACTCCGAGTGCGTCTTCGATGGTGTCTGCGATTTCGCTCGCAACGACGCCTTCGTCGTCGTAGGTCGGCCACCGTTCGAGAAGCGTCTCGTCGTTGAGGTTGACCTGAACCACCATGTCGGCGACGTTGGTCGAGATGTCACCGAGCGCCAGAATCTTCGTGGATTCGATGTTCCAGACGACTTGGTGAGCGAGGTCACGGTTCTCGGCGTACTCACCGTCGAGGTAGACCGTCATCATCGGCGTGTCGGGCGTCTTCCGCGCGTCCACCAGTTCGATGAGACGCGGCAGGCCCTGCGTGACGTCGATTTCGGCGACGCCCGCGTAGTGGAACGTGTTCATCGTCATCTGCGTTCCCGGCTCACCGATAGACTGCGCTGAGACCGTCCCGACGGGGTCGAGCGGGTCAACGCGTGTCTCGAGATAGCGCGCCTCGACAGCCTGTGCGATTTCGCCGGCCTGTTCGAGGGTGACGCCCTCGCGGTCTTCGATGGTCTGGTAGATTCGACCCTTCAGGCGTCGAGACAGGTCTTTCGGCTCGACGACGTCGGCGATGTCTGCATCGACGTGTTCGTATTCGGAGATTACGGCGTTATCAGTCATCGGATTCGACCCCCGCACGGGCGTCAACACGCGGTTCTGCGTGTTCGGAGAGGTTTGTCGGCGGTGCGCGTTCGCCGAGGAAGCGTTCTTTCTCCTCGGTCGATGTGAACTCCGCGTCGATGACGCGGTCGGCGATGTTATCGACGTCTATCGGCATCTCGTCGTCCGACGAGACCTTCACCGGACTCGTACCGTCTTCACCGAACTCGAACTGAACGATGGTTCCGGACGTGTCGCGGACGGACCCGTCGTACTGCGCTTCGAGTTCGGATAGCGCGTTGATGAGACGGCGCTGGAGGTATCCGGACTTCGAAGTACGAACTGCCGTGTCCACCAGCCCTTCGCGGCCACCCATCGCGTGGAAGAAGAACTCACGCGGGGTGAGACCGGCGCGGTAGGAGTTCTCGACGAAGCCGTGGGCCTCGGCCGAGAGGTCGCCTTTCTGGTAGTGGCTCAGAGTACGACCTTCGTAGCCGCGGTTGATTCGCTCGCCCCGAACTGCCTGCTGACCGACACAGCCGGCCATCTGGGTCAGGTTGAGCATGGATGCACGCGCACCGGACTTCGACATCACGACTGCCGGGTTGTCCTCTTCGAAGTGGTCCTCTGCGATTTCACCAGCAGAGTCACGTGCCTTTCCGAGACGCTGCATAATCTTCATTTCGAGCGTCTCATCGACCGAGCGACCCGGCAGTGATTCGAGTTCGCCCGCCTCGTAGATTTCGATGAGTTCCTGAATCTTGTCGTAGGCGGCGTCGATGGCCTCGTCGACCTGCGCGGTCGCCTCGTCCGGAATCGACTCGTCGTCGATACCGATAGACAGCCCGAAGTGCATGATTGCACGCATCGCAAGCGAGGCAATCTCGTTGATGAAGATGCGCGAGCGCGTCTTCGAGTAGTCCTTTGCGAGCACGTCTACAATCTCGCCACCGAAGGCACCGACGGCGTCTTCGTCGATGGTCCCCTCGACGAGTTGGCCGCCCTCGATGAGCACGGTGTCGCCGACCTTCGAGGTGAACTCCATGTCCAGGTCGTCGGGCAGGAGTTCGGAGAAGATCTGCTGGCCCGTCCAGTACGGGGTGCCGTCGTCGTCTTCGCCTGCGGGTTCGGGGAGCGTGTCCACGCGCGTCGCACGAAGCAGGTCGAGCGCCTGCGTCTCGACGAAATGCGGGTTGTCGTGCGTGAGCAGGTACGTTCCCGAAATGTGGTCCTGAATGGCTCCGATGATGTTCTCACCGAAGCGCGGCGAGAGAATCTGCTCTTGGACGCGCATGAGGACGCGCGCCTCGGCACGGGCCTCCTCGTTCTGGAGGGCGTGCATGTTCATCTCGTCGCCGTCGAAGTCTGCGTTGTACGGCGGGCAGACGACGGTGTTCAGGCGGAACGTCTTGTACGGCATCACGACGACTTCGTGTGCCATAATCGACATCCTGTGGAGCGATGGCTGTCGGTTGAAGATGACGATGTCACCATCGACGAGGTGTCGGTTGACCTCCCAACCGAGTTCGACTTTCTCTGCGAGTTCTTCGCAGTTCTTCTCTGTCACCTTCAGGCGACGACCGTCAGGGCGACGAACGTAGTTCGCGCCGGGGTGGCTCTCCGGCCCGTTACGGACGTACTGGCGAGCCTCGTCGATGTTGCGCTCGGTGACGTTCATCGTCTGGGTCATCTCCGTCGCAACGCGGTCCGGCACGCCGACCTCGTTGAGAGAAAGCGTCGGGTCCGGCGAGATGACGGTACGCGCGGAGAAGTTGACGCGCTTACCAGACAGAGAGCCGCGGAAGCGACCTTCCTTGCCTTTCAGGCGCTGGCTGAGCGTCTTGAGCGGGCGGCCGGAGCGGTGACGTGCCGGCGGCGTGCCCGAAATCTCGTTGTCGATGAACGTGGTGACGTGGTACTGGAGGAGTTCCCACAGGTCCTCGATAATGAGTTGCGGGGCACCCGCCTCGCGGTTCTCCATGAACCGCTGGTTGATGCGGATGATGTCCACCAGTTTGTGGGTCAGGTCGTCCTCGGAGCGCTGGCCGTTGTCCAGCGTAATCGACGGGCGTGCCGTGACTGGCGGGACGGGGAGGACGGTCAGAATCATCCACTCGGGACGCGACCGGTCGGGGTCGATACCGAGCGTGATGAGGTCCTCGTCCGGGATGTCCTCGAACCAGTCGCGGATGTCCGAGGGCATCAGCTTGTTCATGTCCTCTTCGGTCAGGTCGAGGTCGAGCGCCTTTTCGAGCGCCTTGCGGTCGTCACCGACCGGTCGGAACTCGCCGGCGAGTACCTGATTGATGCGGTCGGCGTCGAGGCCGGTCTTGTCGGCGAGCACGACCGGGTCGATTCCCTCGTCGTCCTCGTCGTCGGGGTCCGGTTGCATCGCTTCGGCGATGCGCTCGGAGTAGTCCCCGGCGAGCACGTTCTGGACCTCGTAGTAGGTAGTCGGCTTCTCGTGTTTGATGTCGTGCTGGGGCGAGCCACAGTGCGGACAGCGGTGAGCCTTGCGGGCCTGCCGGACTGCCGACTTCATCACGTCGCTCCAGTCGTCGCCGAGTTCCTTCGTGCGACCGAGTTTGTCGTGGTACTCCTCTGCTTCTTCCTGCGTGAGCGCGAGACGACCGCACTCGCGGCACGTCGAGCGGAGCAGACGACGGATGAGCTTCGTGAATCCGACGTGGATGACGGGTGCGGCCAGTTCGATGTGACCGAAGTGCCCGTTACACGACCCGGAGTGCTGGCCGCAGGTGCGGCACTGCAGACCGGGGTCGATGACGCCCAGACGCGGGTCCATGAGACCCATGTCGATTGGGTAGCCGTCGTCGTCGTAGGTGTCCGCGGTGATGACCTTCGTCGCGGACATGTCTCGGTACGTCTCCGGGTCCATCAACCCGAACTGGATACTGCCGATTTCTTTGGGTGTCTGCATTGACATGTGTGGTTAGACCGCGTCCTTCAGTTCGATGCGCGGGCGTACGCCGAGCGCGACCATCTCGTCGAGAAGCAGTTTGAACGCGTAGCTGATCTCGATTTCGTGGATGTTGTCCTCGTCGCCAGTGACCGGGTCGTAGATGCGGCGCTGGTCGCGGTCTTCGACGGCGACCATGCCGGTGTCTGCGGAGATGTAGACGCTTTCCTTGTCGGAGGAGTCGAGCAGGCGCTCTTGGAGCACCATCGCGGCACCGTGTCCGATAACGGTGTCACGCTCCATCTCACCGAGACGAAGCCCACCCTCGCGGGCGCGACCTTCGGTCGGCTGACGGGTGAGCACCTGCACGGGACCGCGCGAGCGGGCGTGCAGTTTGTTGCTCACCATGTGGTACAGTTTGTGGTAGAAGATGATGCCGACGAAGATTTCGGCCTCGATCTTTTCGCCGGTGACACCGGAGTACATGACCTCCTTCCCGGAGGACATGAAGCCGCGGTCTTCCAGTGCGGAGCGAAGTTCCTGTTCGGACTCACCCTGGAACGCGGTCCCGTCTACGCGACGTCCTTCGAGTGCACCAACCTTGCCGCCGAGCATCTCCAGCACGTGGCCGACCGTCATGCGCGACGGCAGTGCGTGCGGGTTGAGGACGAGGTCGGGGACGACGCCCTCTGCGGTAAACGGCATGTCTTCTTGCGGAGCCAAGTGGCCCACGACACCCTTCTGTCCGTGTCGGGATGCGAACTTGTCGCCGAGTTCCGGGACCCGCTGGTCGCGGACGGACACCTTGGCGAGTTTCGAGCCGTCTTCACCCTCCATCAGGGTGACGGTGTCCACGACACCGGATTCGCCGGAACGCATCGTGACGGAGGTCTCGCGGCGCTTCTGCGGCGAGAGTCCAGCCATGTCGTCGGGTTCTTCGAGGAACCGCGGCGGCGAGGTCTTTCCGAGAAGCACGGAGTTCTCGTCAACGACCGTCTCGGGATTGACGAGGCCGTCTTCGTCGAGGTGCGAGTACGCGTCTTCACCGCGCGCACCACGCACGTCCTGGGACGGAATCTCGAAGCGGTCTTCCTGCCCACCGGGATAGCGGCGCTCTTCGCCTTCGTACGTACGGAAGAAGTGCGAACGAGCGAGGGCGCGTTCGACAGAGCCTTTGTTCATGACGAGCGCGTCCTCGATGTTGAAGCCCTCGTAGGACATCACGGCGACCACGAAGTTCTGTGCGGCCGGTCGCTCGTCGAACCCAATCTGCTCTGTGGTCTGCGTTTTGACCATCGAGAGCTGTGGGTAATGCATGAGGTGCTGTCGCGTGTCGGGTCGAATCCGGTAGTTCGCCGCCGGAAGCCCGAGCGACTGCTTCATCATCCCTGCACCCATCGTAATACGCGGTGAAGCGTTGTGTTCCGGGTACGGAATCATCCCGGCACCGATACCGAAGATGAGTTGTGGGTCGATTTCGAGGTGCGTGTGGTCCTCGTTGATCTCGTCTTCATCGACCGCGACGTAGATGTCTTCTTCCTCTTCGGCGTCGATGAACTCGACGAGTCCTCGCTCGACGAGATCGTCGAAGTCGAGTTCGTCGTTGTCGAGCGCCTCGACGTGTTCGTCGCCGAGGAGTGGCTCGCCGTCTTCGACGACGATGAGCGGACGGCGGGCGCGACCGGCGTCCGCGTTGATGATAACTTCGCGGGTTCGTTCCTTGATGGAAACGTTCACCATCTGACTGACGTCGCCGCGTCGGCGCGCCTCCCGGATCTGTGCCGCGAGTTGGTTGGGGTCGGGATGGGTCCCGACGAGACTACCGTTGACGTATACTTTCGCTTCTCGCTGTGCCTGAGCCATGTTAGTCGTCTGCGGGTGTGGCGTCGACGCTGTCGATGCCGGGGATTCCCTCGACACCCATCGACGCAAGTTCTCGCTTTAGTGCCTGTTCGTCTTCGACGTTCTGGGAGAGTTCCATCGCCTGCGCGAAGTTCTTCACCAGACCACAGTTCGGTCCCTCAGGAGTCTCTGAGGGGCAGATGCGACCCCACTGGGTCGCGTGCAGGTCGCGCGCCTCGAAGTGGGGCTGCGAGCGCGACAGCGGACTCCGGAGACGACGCAGGTGCGACAGCACACCCATGTAGTCCGTCCGGTCTACGAGCTGAGAGACGCCGGAGCGGCCGCCCACCCAGTTCCCCGTCGCAATCGGGTGTTCGAGCCGCTCTGTGAGCACGTCGGAGCGGACGACAGTGTTCACCGTTAGGTTTCGATTACGCATGTTCGCGCGTTCGAGCTGGTACTTCACGTCGCGTGCCAGCTTGTTGAGCGCGGTCCGGAACAGGTCCTTCATCAGGTCACCGGAGACCTTGAGCCGCTTGTTGGCGTAGTGGTCCTTGTCGTCGGAGTCCCGACGCTGGAGTGCGAGTTCGAAACACGCCTCGGCCATGCGGCAGAGGTAGTACGCCTTGTTCATGCGCACTTCTTCTTCTTCGGCACCCTCCTCGTGGAGATGCGGCAGAAGGTAGCGGTCGATAACGTAGTTGGCGCGCTTGAGCTGGTAGTTCTTCCCCTGTCCGCCAGCAACGCGCTTGCCGAGCGCCTCGATGGCCTGTTCTTGGGTCTGAACCTCGGCCTCTTCGAGGTTTTCGAGCATGAACTTCACAATCTCGGGGTCGTCGGAGACGCGGTGAACGATCTCCTCGTCCGATTCGAGCCCGAGCGCACGCACAAGCGTCACGAAGTCAACGCTCCCCGAGACGGAGGGGAACGAGACTTCGAGCAGTCCTTCGCGGTTGCGTTCACAGAGAACGAGCGCGCGGTACCCGCGGCGCTGGCTGAACGTCTTTGCGACTTGAATCTCGTCGCCGTACTTCGTGTCGTACTCGGCGAGAATCTTGTTCGGAGCCAGGTCCTCGGAGGTCATGAGCACGCGCTCAGAACCGTTGACGATGAAATACCCACCGGGGTCAACGGGGTCCTCGCCGATTTCGACGAGGTCCTCGTCGGAGAGTTCTGCGATGTTACACTTCGAGGAGCCGACCATGATCGGCATCCGTCCGACCTTCGTCTCAGCGGTATCGACGACGACTTCCTCTTCTTCTTCGCCGCCGCGGACGATGGACATCTCCATGAACACGGGGGCGGAGTAGGTGATGTTGCGCAGGCGTGCTTCCTGTGGGAAGAGAAGTTCCTCGGAGCCGTCGGCCTCGCGGACACGGGGTGTCTCGACGCGGACGCCACCGAGTTCGACGTAGACCGGCTCTTCGCCCTCTTTGTCGCCAATGTCGGTCTCGATAGTGGCCTTTTCCTCGACGACATCCATCATGCCGCGTTCGAGGAACGCGTTGAAAGAGCGGAAGTGATGTTCAGCGAGCCGTTCTTCAGAGAAGTACTTGCGAGAGACCTCGCGTCGCGCTTGTCGATTCATTCAATCACCAGTCGATATACGACTGCTTTGTCTGTCGTCCGCGAATTCCGAACGATCTTGATGACGTCGCCGGGCTCTGCGTCCTCGGGGAGCGCCGGGTCTTTCCTCTTGATCTTCGGGAGATTCGTCTTCTTGACGTTGTACTCCTGTAACACGTCCTCGACGGCCTCATCGTCGAGAAGCGTGTGTTCCGGAACCAGTTTGTGTTGGCTTACGTCTACCATGTATGGTGCTGCTGGGTGCTGGAAGAAGCTGTCACGGGATACTACGGCAGATTTCGGGAGCCACCCATATAACACTTGCCAACTGCGTCGAAGAAAGGCAACGCTACCGGAGGTCACGCACCGAAGATGCGCGAGTCGTCACATATTGGCATGGGGTATCTCAATATAAATGTCTTCGGGGCAGGAATCGCGGTACCGCGGGCCATGGGCGTCGAAGATGGTAAGTCTTATCTACAAACCTCGGCTACGAATGAGTGCAGACGGAGGGCCCGGGTGGTGTAGTGGCCCATCATACGACCCTGTCACGGTCGTGACGCGGGTTCAAATCCCGCCTCGGGCGCTCTCCGTACCGCAAACTCACTTCAGTAAGCCCGGGTGGTGTAGTGGCCCATCATACGACCCTGTCACGGTCGTGACGCGGGTTCAAATCCCGCCTCGGGCGCTTCTCTAATTTCCAACTTCCGAGCGAGGCGTCTCGTCGCCAAGCGACTAGTTGGAATGTGAAACCTCCGACAGAAGGATTTGAACCAAGGAGCGACGCGAGCGTCAGCAAGCAGAGCGACTGAGGTTCAAACCCGGCGAGGAAGAGCCTCGCCGACCTTCGCAAACTTCGGTTTGTTCAGTCCCGCCTCGGGCGCTTTTCCGAACGTTACAGACCAAACGACGCGTCTCAGCGCGACGTGTTTCGACCGAAGTTCGTGTAACCGAGTCGAACTCGGACGGGTGAACTAATATTCCGTCAATCGACAGACGAGACATGGCATACATCGCACACATACTCGCTCCAGCGGACTGGGAGACGTTCGAACAGACGGAGGAGTACCGCCCAGCGTCGCTCGACGAGCAGGGGTTCGTTCACTGCTCCAAACTGGGCCAGATAGTCGTCGTCGCCGACGTCGCACACGCACACCGCGACGAGTGGGTCCTCCTGTTGCTTGACGAGTCACGACTCGAAGCACCCGTTCGATACGAAACGAACGAAGACGGCGGAAGCTCGTTCCCGCACGTCTACGGACCATTGACACTCGATGCAGTCGTCGATTCGTTCGACTTCGAACGAGACCAGACGGGCTTTCGGCTTCCGGAGGGCCTGCTAAACTACGAGTCCGTTCGATAGGGAGGACGTTACCCGACGAGACCGCCCATCACCCCACCAATCGCCACACCGACCAACGCCGCCAACAGCGTCCCGAACGCGTACCGGGCGGCAGTCCGATAGTCGCCGGCGTCGAGGAGTTCGGCGACGCCCACAGCAAACGACGAAAACGTCGTAAACGCACCGCAGAAACCGGTTCCAGCCAATGCCGCCACCGCGTCCCCGAAGGGAACGCTGACGATGAATCCGAGTGCGATACTTCCGAGCACGTTCACCGTTACCGTGCTCCATTTCCCGACGAGTTGCTGGTCTACGAGATGTCGTGAGAGTGCGCCAACCGTGCCACCGACGCCGACGAGCACCGCAGAGACGAGTGAGAGGCTCATCGTCGCCTCCCGACCGCGAGGCCAGCGGCCGCGGCCACGAATCCGAGTGTGTAGTTCGCGCCGACGTTGGCCACGCCGCCCAGCATCGACAGCGATGCCGTCTGCACGGCGAAGGTGCTGTAGGTCGTAAACGACGAGAGCATTCCAGTGCCGAAGAGCAACTGCGCGCGCCGCGAGGAGACGCTGGTGATGAACGTCCCGAGTACGAAGCTTCCGACGACGTTCGCCGTGAGCGTTCCCCCTGCGCCGGGAACGACGAGCGAGACGCCGTAGCGGAGCATCGCGCCGAGAAAGCCACCAGCGGCGACGAGCGCCAGTTCCGAACGGTCCATACCAACCCCGACCCGGAGTGGCTACTCCATGGTTTCGGAAGCGTCGTCGGGGGCGACAGCAACTGGTGTCGAGCCTCTGTCGGGGGTCTGTCGAAGGCGAACCCGGACGTCGTGAACCGATTCGGTCGTGTCGTCAACGACGAGCGCGCATCCTCGCTCTCGGGGCAGTCGAGCGGTGAGCGATTCGTCGAAGTACGTCGGGTCGGCGGCGGCCATCGCCGACACGTCCGGCCCGGCAGTGAGGCGATGAACGATTCGGAGGTCGGCCTGCGAGACGGCCACCCCCGGAAGCGCAGATGGTCGCTGTGTCGCCAACACGAGACCGACACCCGGTGCGCGCCCACGCGTGAGAATAGTTCGAAGCGCCGGTTCGGCGACGCCAGCTGGTTCGTTACCTGAGCCTGCCGCCCGCGGCCCGTCGTCACCGCCGCTGACGAAAGCGTGAGCCTCATCGACGAGCACCCACGGGAGCCTGGCTACCGCGTCCGCAACTCGGACATCGTACAGACCGCGTGCGACGACGCGAACAACTGCGTTTGCCGGCGTTTCACCCATTCCCGAGAGGTCGAGCACGTCCGGAGTAGGCCCGCAGAGCGATTCCGGAGACAAACCATCTTCAGAAAACACACCCCACGAGTCGGCGAGTACGAGATGGTTCGTCGCGGCCCGACGGGTTTCGGAAGCGGCGTCAGCGTCTTCGACAGCCGCGAGCATATCGGCGAGCGAGTCTTCGTCGGCCGCGAGTCGCCAGACGAGCGACCCAACCGGACCAGTCGGGTCGAGACCGAGCAGTTCGGGCCACGCGCTCGGCGGGAGCGCATCAGCCCGTACTGTCGGCGACTCGTGGACCGTCCCGTCTGCCGGTGCGTCTTCGAGACCGCCGAAGACGCCCATTGGGTCCACGACGACCGGTGCAACACCCTCGGCCTGAGCCAGCCCTTCGGCGACGACGCCGAGTGTGTGAGATTTCCCGCTCCCGCGTTTGCCGACGACGACGGCCGCGTGGGGACTGTTCACGTCAAGGCTGACGGGTGCGCCGTCACTGCCGTCGCGGGCGCGGTAGTTTCCGAGGTGACAGACTGGGCCAGGCTCGTCCGACGCGCGACCGATGATGTGCATACGCCGGGGTTGTCCCGTACTGTGACTTGAACCTCCGGACGAGGGTTTATATACGAATCCGCGGCCAGACGGGGTATGTTCGATACGTTTCGGTCAGACACGCGAGCCATCGAAGGACTCCCAGTGCGACTCGTCGTCGCGCTCGTCGTCGGCGTCGCCAGTATGAGCGTCATGCTCAACATGCTCTCCGGCGTGCAGGGACTCGCCACCTCAGAACTCGACGTGAAACCGTCGCCGGACGTAGTCGGTCCCGGTGCGCAGGACCTCGATTTCACCGTCGTTGATCATAAAGGGAACCCTGTCGAGGGCGCGACAGTTATCGTGAAATCGGGGACGGCAGACGTCGAAACGGTCGAAGCCGAGAAGACGGGCGGCGACGGGACGGTGAGTATAAATGTCGATGTTGACCTCGGCGCGAACCGCGAGGACGGGACGCTCGTTGTAGACGTGAAACCGCCGGCCGGAAGTTCGTTCGTTGACCGCAGAGAGAACACGAATATACTGGTCGTGCGGTCCAAGTGAGAGCCGCGACGGAGCGCCCCGACTTACCGCTCCGGATGCGTCGCCGCGTCGAAGCCGCCACGAACGAGCGGTTTTGCGATGTGACGTCGCGCACACGGCGGGACTTCGTACCACCCGAGTTCGAGGTCCCGTTCGACTGGACGCTTGATTTTCCCGGGCGCGTCAGTTCCGCACTCACGACACCGATAGCCTTGGTTTCGACCGGCGCTTTTCATCGTCCGACCACAGTCTGGACAGAGAGGCGTCGCCGGTTCTGTCCGGACCAGACTTCGGACTGCGAATTTCTCCAGTTTGAGCGTTCCGTCGGAGATTTCGCCGCAGACTGTAAGCTCGTCGCCGACTCGGAGCGCTCGAACCCGGTTTCGAAACCGTTTGGTCGGCTCGAAGGCGGCCATCGTAGCCGTCGCGCCGTCCGCTTCGAGCGCAAAAAAGACGTGCCCGCCGGTCCGCGTCTCGGGTGCCGAGGCGACGGTCCCTGTGACGCGGTACGCACGACCGTCTCTGACGTTGCCGAGCGTTCCGTCCCGGAGATGTGCGTCGGTTCCTTGATTCGTGAGGAACGTCGCAGCACGGTCTACCGGCTCAGAATCGATTCTTGCGGCAACTTCGCGGACAGTGCGATAGTCGTCGCCACGAATGCCGTGAAGAATCGGACCGGGTGCGTTGGGAACGCAGACCGCTTCGCCCTCTTCGCGGTCAACAGTATCCCACACCTCGGGATAGCCGACGTCCGCGGCCTCGAAGACGGAATCGAAGTCAACGTCTCGGGGCGTCCCGCACCGGTGGAACTCGCGGTACGAGATGTGTTCGTACGTCCACTCGTCGAAGGCGGCCCACGCGCCCACAGCGGCGAGCGCGCCGATTCGGCCGCGACCACCGTGCCAGCCGTCGGTCAGGAATCCGGAGTTCTCGGCGAGTGTAACCGCGTCGTCGATGTCGTGAAAGTCGCGGACAGCGTCGCGGGCGAAGTCGGCGACGGCGGACGAGACAGTGTCGGGAGACCCCGGCGCGACGACCAGTCCCGGACTGGTCCGCTCGTCGTCAACGACCGCCCAACGGTCGAGTTCGTCACACGCGAGGTCGAACGCAGTTCCGGCGGGGAGGTCGGTGTGAATCGCCAGTGCCGCGTTCCCGCGCGTCTTGTGTTCGACGGCCGGATTCAGTCGAACGAGCAGTCGTCGCTCGACGGTTCCGCCGTACGATTCGATAGCCTCGGCGACGAGGGTCGCAAGGTACGTCGTACACATCCCGAGCGTCCGGGAGTCGGTGTCGTCGAGGCCGATAACCGTCATCGACGGAGGTTACCGGACGACGAAGTAACGCCTTTCGGGTCGGATACGACTATATAAATACGCCCCGAAGAACGGAGAGATGTCGGTGAGGGCGGCGATACGCGGGGAAAACGCTTTATGGGCCGAATCGCTTATTGCCCCCTATGTCCCGGTCAGCGCTGGTTGGTAACGTCGCCGCGATGCTCCAAGACGCGGGCTTTGTCGTGAGCGACCGCATCGCCATCCGGCCGAAGAGCTTCGACCTCGCCGCCCGCAGAGGTGAGGACCTGTTGCTCCTCAAAATACTGGGGAATATCGACGCGTTCGACGGCATTACCGGCTCTGAAATGCGGCGGTTGGGTTCGTATCTCGACGCGACGCCGCTCGTCGTCGGGCTTCGAACGCGAGACGAGGACCTCAAACCCGGAGTCGTCTACTTCCGTCACGGTGTGCCGGTGTTGAATCCGGACACCGCGATGGACATGTTCGTCGAGGAAGTTCCCCCGCTCATCTACGCCGCACCCGGCGGCCTGTACGTCAGTCTCGACGGCGACATCCTCGCCGAAGAGCGAAAAGAACGCGGGTGGAGTCTCGGACAACTCGCAACCGAACTCGGCGTCTCGCGGCGAACCGTCTCGAAGTACGAAAGCGGCATGAACGCGAGTATCGAGGTCGCAATTCACCTCGAAGAGCTGTTCGATCGGCCCTTTTCGAACCCGGTCGATGTCCTCGAAGGTGCCGAAGACGTTCGAGACGCCGAACCGACGCCGGAAGACCCGGACGTTGACCCCGACGACGAACACGTCCTGTCGGTACTCACCGAGGCGGGGTTCACCGTTCACCCGACCGCTCGCGCCCCGTTCAAAGCCGTGAGCGAAGACGCCGGTCGCCGACGGAAATCGAACGTCTTGACGGGCCACTCGTCGTTCACCCGGAGCGCGGAAAAGCGAGCCCAAATCATGTCCTCGCTCGGGGAGATTACGCAGACTCGCTCGGTGTACTTCGTCAAAGAAAAACAGAAGCGCGAGTCGGTTGACGGGACCGGTATCGTCAGTTGCGAGGAACTCGCCGCAATCGACGACCCGGACGAAATCCGCGACCTGATTCGTGAGCGGACCCGCGACCCCGCCGAAATCTAACGACGGGGAACCCCCGGTTTTTAGATCGTTCTGTGCCCCACGGGAGCGATTCGACCAGACGGTCGTGGGTCGTCAATCGTCGGCCGTCAGTTGTCAATCGCCAGCTGTCGGTTGTCGGTCGTCAATCGTTAGCCGTCAACTGTCGCCGTCAATCTCAATCGTCAGCCGTGTCGGTCGTTGGTCACCGCGCGGAGGCCGACGACAGAATTGAAAGGGGAGTTACGCGGCCGAGCCGTAGGTCGTTTCGAGATATTCGACGATATCGTCGCTTTCGGGCATGCCTTCGATACCGTGTTCTTCGTCTACGAGGACGGGTACACCGGTCTGTCCGCTGATTTCTTCGACTTCGGTTCGCTCGGCGTGCGCGCGAGGGACTATCCTCGACTCGTATTCGAGGTCGAGTTCGTCGAGTTTGGTCTTCACCTTGGCGCAGTACGGACAGCCGTCCAGTTCGTAGAGGATGAGGTCAGACATCGGTCGGTCGTACGGATGCACGGATTATGAGTGCCGTGGTCTTGTGCGGTAGCAGTACATTGCTCCGAAAGGGGGCGAGAAAATAGAGAGGTCGGCACCCGCTACTCGCCGAGCAACCGCCGAAGCCCGTCGAGAATCCGGTGTCGCGCTACGAAGAGTTCGCCGCCGGTAGAGACGAGCCCCACACAACCGGCGCAGACAGCCCAAAAGAGGTCCCACGGCGTCATCCAAACCGGGCGGAGCCACGGCAGGAAGTGAGCTAATCGAGTCGAGATTCCGTTCATCGACTCTTCGAGCGGTGTTCCAGCGAACGTTGACTGGACCTCGTTGACGAAGCCGAAGCGCCCGCCTGCACCGGCAGTCATGTTCGAACTACCAGTAATCGGGTAGGTGCCGCTCGCGTTCAGGTCACGAATCGTCGGGCCGGACGATTCGTCTTCGTAGGCGACGCGCTCGGCGTCGTACGGTCCCCACGTCGCGTAGTACTCCCAGACGACCTCGCCGGTCGGCGTAATCTCTATCACGCGATGGTTGAGCGTATCGACGACGAGAGTGTTCCCGTTGGGGAGCCGGTCTGCATCGCGCGGCCAGTTGAGCGTGTTCGACCCGACCGACCACGTTCGAACCCACTCACCGTCTTCTCTTGCGTACTCGACGACGCGGTTGTTCCCGCTGTCGGCGACGAGCAGTGTGGGCGTGCCGTTGTCGCTCGTCAGCCAATCTGGGTTGTGCTGTTCGTTCAGGACACCGTAGTCGTCGTCGGCACCGAGGCGGTCGATGACCGCTTTCGTCTCCATGTCGATGATGACCGCTTGGTCGAAGTTCCGCGGCGAGAGGAGGAGTCGCCCGTGACCGATGTAGTCAACGTCGTTGACGTGGCTCCAGTCGGCGTTGTAGCCGCCGTCGGTGTCGGCGGGGTAGTGGTTCTTGAAGTACCACTCCCACGTTATCTCCCCGCTCGTCCGGTTGTAGACGACGATTCGGTCGTCGCTTTCGTCCGCGGAGTCGTTCCACTCTCGCATGTTGGCGATGAGGAGTCTGTCCTCGCCGAAGGCGTCAACGTCGTGGGTGTCTTCCATGTCGAATCGGTGTTCCCAGACGCGTTCTTGGGTTTCCGGGTTCAGTTCGAAGACGACGGTGTCACCGCCACGCGGCGACGAAACGAGGAGATTTCCGTTCGAGAGCGGGTCGGCGTCGAAGAACCACGCACTGCCGCCGACGGAGTCGTTGTACGTCCACTGGAGGGTCCCGTGTTCACCGACGGAGACGACGCGGGCGGGCTTCTTGGGATTCGTATTTCCTTGGAACGTGTACCCTTGGACGCTCACGATGGTCGAACCGTTGGCCGGACTACTGACGGTTCCCGGTGCTAAATTCGTCTGTTCTGCAGGGTCGTACGTCAGAGCGGAGACCGCAGACGGCGTGAGAAGGCCGACGATGAGGAGCAAAACGGCCCCACGGACGGCGAGCCGATTACGTGAAAGAGACATGCTACTCGGATACTGCGAAGTCTTCGTTCAATACTTTGTGAATCGTTCCGCGCCCGAGGAAAAATCGGGACGCCGAACCCCCGCCGCGCGGAATCAGACCTGCGCTTGAAGCATTCCGGAGGTTCGGACGACGAAGTAGATGAGGAAGGCGACGGCGAGCGCCCACTGGCCCGCACTCACGTCGTCGTATTCGCCGGCGGCGACCTTCACGAGCGGGTACGAGATGATGCCCGACGCGATTCCGTAGGCGATGGAGTACGTAAAGGGCATGACGAGAATGGTCATCCCGGCCGGGATGGTGTGGGTGATGTCGTCCCACGCGATGTCAACGACGTTCTGGAGCATCACGACGCCGATGACGACGAGTGCGATGTGCGACGCGTACAGCGGAACGGCGGTTGCGAGCGGAACGAGCGCCAGCGAGGCGAGGAAGAGAAGCGCGACGACGAGCGCCGTGAGACCGGTTCGACCGCCCTCTTCGACGCCCGCTGCGGACTCGATGTAGGTCGTGACAGTTGACGTCCCGAGTGCCGCGCCCGCGGTGGTGCCGACGGCGTCGGCCATGAGCGGTTTGTCGATGTCCGGGAGGTCACCGTTGTCGTCGAGGAAGCCAGCGACCTGCCCGACGCCGACGAGCGTGCCGGCGGTGTCGAAGAAATCAACGAAGAAGAACGTGAAGACGATGAGGGCGAAACTGAACGCCTCGATATTACTGAATCCGGAGACGAACGCGCCCGCAAGCGGTGTGATGTCGTAAGTTACGGCCGACCCCGTACCGGGGATGACGAGGTCAACTGCCCCGAGGGCAGGAAGGGAGACCGATGTCGTCCCGGCCGCCACAACGAGGCCCGCATCGGGCGCAACGATACCGAACTGCGTCAGCACCCAGCCGAGCACGGTCGTCAGCGCGATACCGAGCAGAATCGAGCCCGGGACGTCCGCGGCGTACAGAATAAGCGTCGCAAAGAGACCGACGACGGCGACGATAGCAACCGGGTTCGACGCGAGATTGCCGAGCGTAACGAGCGTCGCCGTGTCGTCCACGACGATTCCCATCCCTTGCAGACCGATGATAGCCAAGAACAACCCGATACCGGTTCCGACGGCCATCTTGACGGGTTGCGGGAAGATTTTGATAATCGCCTCACGTGCCCCGATAGCGGTGAGGAGGATAAAGAGAAGCCCTTCGACGAACACGGCGGCGAGCGCCGTCTGCCACGGGACGCCGAGCGCGCCGACGACCGTGAACGCGAAGAAGGCGTTCAACCCGAGTCCGGGGGCCTGCCCGAACGGTCGGTTGGCGTAGAACGCCATCGTGAGCGTCGCAATCGCGGCCGCGAGGAGCGTGACGACGACGAGCATCGCCTGTACCTCGCCAAACGAGTACCCGGGGATGCCGATGCCATCGGTGCCGGGGATATTCGGATTCTCCGCGAGAATCGACGGGTTGACCACGACGATGTACGACATGGTCAAGAACGTCGTGATGCCCGCGAGAACCTCGGTCCTGACTGTGGACCCGTGATTATGCACGTCGAAGTAGTTTGCGAGGGTTTCAGATAGCCCCATGATGCACGACTAAGCATACCCCGTATTGCACACATAAGGATTACCATCCAGTCGGTGAGAATATACACGAATGTGTATTAAACGAGTGATTCGAGAGAACCGACCAACATATAAGTGACTATTTTTGTCAACAGATATGTAGAAATAATCGAATAATTGTTGTCTGAAAATCACGATGGTGGTGGCGTAAACGGCGACACCGAAACACGGCCAGCAGAACGTTCGTCCGCGATTCCGAAACGACGCGGTTATTCGAAGACGCTGAGTGCACCGACCGGCGCATCTGTGAGTTCGCGGGCGCGGTTCGTTCCCTCGTCGCCGACGGCGATGAGTGCGAAGACGCCAGCGATGTTTGCGTCGCCTTGCAGGGCGATGTCCAAGAGGAGTTCCTGTGTCTCGCCGGAGCGGATGAGGTCGTCAACGACGAGCACGCGCTCGCCGGCGTCGATTGCGCTCGCGGGGAGGTAGTAGGTCAGTTCGATACCCGAAGCGAGCCGCTGACGCGACTCGATGAAGTCCTCGACTGCGGTCTCTTTAGATTTCTTCGCGTACGCGAGACGCGCACCGAAGTAACTCGCCATCGCGGCACCGAGAGTGATACCGTCGGTCGCCGCGGTCAAAATAACGTCCGGACGTTCGAAGTTCAGCGTGTTCGCCGCGACGGGCGCGACGAGGTCGAGGAACGACTGGTCGAAGACGACGCCGGAGTTATCGACGTAGCCCTCGTCGTCGAAGCGGACGCGAGCCTCAAGCTCGTCAGCGAGCGCGTCGCGTCCGACACCTTCGACGACCTCGCGGGCGCGTTCGACACCGGGGAGAACGTGCCCGTTGACGTAGCGGTTGAGGTCGCCGGCCGGGAGACCAGTGAGTTCGGCCAGTTCGTCGTACGTCCGGGTCTCTTTGAGCATCCGGAGCACGGAAACGGCCTGCAACTGGAGTGCGGCCTTCTCTGCTCTGTTCATGCCTTCGCCTTCGTACTTGCACAAAAATGAATACTTCGATTGTATATGGTGCGCGAATTAGTCACAAGCGTGTATTAGCTGTCGGCGTCGGCGAGCAGGTCCTCGGCCGTGAGAAGCGACTGAAGTTCGATGTCGTGGTCGGCGAGCAGTTCTTCTGCGCCCTCTTGGCGGTCAACGACGACGATAACGCGGTCGACGACTGCGCCGGCGTCGCGGAGCGCCTCCACGGCGTCAACGGCGCTTTGGCCGGTCGTCGCAATGTCTTCGAGAACGACGACGTGTTCGCCGTCTTCGAGTGCGCCTTCGATTCGCTTCGCCGTGCCGTACTCTTTGGCCTTCTTTCGGGCGATGACGTAGGGCTTCTCAGTCTCGACTGCCGTCGCGGCCACGAGCGGGACGGCACCGAGTGCGACGCCGGCGAGTTTCTCGTCGCCTTCGACGCGTTCTGCGAACGCTTCGGCGATGAGCTTCAGACATCGCGGGTCGGTCTCGAAGAGGTATTTATCAACGTAGTAGTTGCTCGTACCGCCGTGGGAGAGTTCGAATTCGCCGAACTGGACCGCGTCGGCGTCACGAAGCGCCTCGATGAGTTCTGTGTTCGCCATCTTGTTTCGATAGGATTCAGCGGGGCGCTTAAGCGGGTTGGTTCGACCCAGCGCCGCGGGAGCGACTGTCGAGGCCCTCCCGCGAGCGACTCCGAGACCCGACTACCACGGTTCGTTTTTGAACCCGAGGGTGTAGGCGGCGACGTTGGTGACGACGTGCAAAATCGGCGTCATCACGATCACGACCGCGAGGACGGGGAGCGTGAACGTCGCAGCGAACCATTCCGGGGCGGCGACGTACGCGAGTACGAGCGCGCCGACGACGAAGTCGAGTTGGTCGAGACCGGGGAACGCGGCACCACGTTCGCGGCCCGTTCGACGCTTCAGAAACGACGCGCCGATATCGCCGAGCATCGCGCCGAAGGCGAGACCGAATCCGGCGGCGACCGGGAACGTCGGGAGGTCCGTGCCCACCGCGCCCGAGAGCGTCGGTTCGACGGCGTTGAGACCGAGCGCGAGAAGCGTGCCGACGAGGGTCCCGGCGGCGGTTCCGCGCCACGTTTTCCCGTCTCCGAGGACGCGCCGACCACCCCACGTTCGGCCGCCGTCGATGGGGCGGCCGCCACCGGCGAGGACGGCGGCGTTGTTCGGCACATACGCAGGTAACATCGTCCAGAAGGCGGTAGCGATGAGAGAGACGACCATACGAATCCGTCCGAGGGGAGGAATGTAAGTCCCGACGGTTCGTTTCGGACCGGGGCGGCGTCGTCGTCCGATTACGGTGCGCCGGGGATGATAACTCTGAATACCGGACGGTCGTTATCTTTCGTCATGATTCCGCCCATTGCGAGCAAATTTGTCGCGGGAGAGGCCGCGGCAGGGGCACTCGACCACGCGCGCCAGATGAACGACGATGGCGTGGCAGTTATTCTGAATCTCCTCGGGGAGCACTACCACGAGCGCGGCCCGGCCGACGAGGACGCCGATACGTACGTCCAGTTGGTCGAAGACATCGCGTCGTCGGACCTCGACGCCTGTGTCTCGGTGAAGCCGTCGCAGATTGGTCTCGACGTCGGCGACGACGTATTCGTCGAGAACTATCGCCGAATCGCGGCGGCGGCCGACGAACACGGCGTCTTCCTTTGGTGCGATATGGAGGACCACGAGACGACCGACGTGACGCTCGACGCCTTCGAGGAGGTCGCCCGCGAGTTCGAAGGCGGCATGGGTCTGTGCGTGCAGGCGAACCTGAAGCGAACCCCCGACGACCTGAAGCGACTCGCCGACGTGCCGGGGAAGATTCGCCTCGTCAAGGGTGCGTACGACGAACCCGCGTCTATCGCGCACAAGGAGAAATCGAAGGTTGACGAGGTGTACAAGGAACTCTTGGAGTACCTCTTCCGGGAGTACGAAGGCGACATCGCCGTCGGAAGTCACGACCCGAAGATGATAGAATACGCGCGCGAACTCAGCGCGGAGTACGACCGCGACTACGAGATACAGATGCTCATGGGCGTGCGCGAGGACGCCCAGCGAAAACTCGCCGCCGACGGCGTCGAAGTCTGGCAGTACGCCCCCTACGGCGGAAAGTGGTTCCAGTACTTCTACCGTCGGGTCCGCGAGCGCAAAGAGAATCTGTTGTTCGCACTCCGCGCCGTCGTCGGAATCTAAGCTAGCCAAATCGGGGGGAGTCACTGCGACGCCACACCACGTGCGTACTAGAAATTCCCTTAACCCCTCGGGTTCACGTACCGAATATCAATGTCCTCGTGGAGACGCGACTTCGCCAGCGGTCTTGTGGTCCTCGTCCCGCTCATCGTCATTCTGTACATTCTCACGATTTTCTACAATAGTATCATCAAGATCCCCTATGTGACGAAGTTGCTCAAATTCAACGGGACGTACAATACCTACTCCGATGTATTCGGTTTCGTCGTCGCCATCATCATCTTCCTCCTTCTCGTCCTGTCGGTGGGCTATCTCATGCGAACCACCGTCGGCCGCGTGCTCGAATCCGGCATCGACGCGGCAATGAACAAGGTCCCGCTCGTTCGAATCGTCTACAACGCGTCGAAACTCGCGGTCGAAACTGCACTTACCGGTACCGAAGACCTCCAGAAACCCGTCCGTCTCGAAACGTGGCCGGGGATTCGAATGACCGCGTTCAAGACCGGCAAGAAGACCGCCGATGGCAGGGAAATCATCTTCATGCCGACCGCGCCGAACATCACCACCGGGTTCGTCATGGAAGTTGACCCCGACGATATCGAGGAGACCGGCGAGAAGGTCGAAGAAGCCCTTACGCGTGTCCTTTCGGCCGGATTCGCCGAACAGGAAGGCGTCGATGAGTACGATATCGAAGTGACCGAAGAATCGACCGACGGGCAAGTTACGAACGAATAGCCGGCGCTCGTCGAGGTCGTCATCTGTCACCCGTTGCTATCGCGGTATCCCGTGTCGGCGTGAAAAAGTCGGTGTGCGACTGGATTACTGCTCTTCGACGTAGGTGAACCACTCTTCGTGGTCGTCGGTACGACGCTCCACGAGGTCGAAGAAGGCGGTCTGGAGTTCTTCGGTGATAGGACCGCGCGTTCCCTCGCCGATGACGACGTTGTCAACCTTCCGGATGGGCGTCACTTCGGCGGCGCTACCGGTGAAGAACAGTTCGTCTGCGGTGTGGAGTTCGCCGCGGCTGATGACGGCGCTGTCATCGACTTCGTAGCCGCGCTCGCGGGCGAGCGTGATGACGGTGTCGCGGGTGATACCGTCGAGGATGCTCTGGGAGAGTCCGGGCGTGTAGAGCTTTCCGTCGCGGACCATGAAGATGTTCTCGCCGGGGCCTTCGGCGACGTTGCCCTCCTTGTTCAGGACGATTGCTTCGACGTAGCCGTTGCGGCGCGCTTCCTCACCGGCGAGAAGTGAGTTGACGTACAGGCCGGTCGTCTTCGCGTTCGTCGGAATCTGGCTGGAGGCGTGCTTGCGCCACGACGAGACCATCACGTCAACGCCGTTTTCGAGCGCTTCGTCGCCGAGGTACGCGCCCCACGGCCACGCGGCGATTGCGACGTCCGTCGGGTTGTCCTGCGGGCTAACGCCGAGCGAGTCGTAGCCGTAGTAAGCAATTGGACGGATGTAACAGCCATCGAGGTCGTTACGTCGGACGACTTCAAGCGTCGCCTCGGTGAGTTCTTCGGGCGAGTACTCGATGTCCATGTCGTACGGCTTCGCCGAGTTGTAGAGCCGTTCGAGGTGTTCTTCCCAGCGGAAGATGGCCGGGCCGTGGTCGGTGTCGTAGGCGCGAACGCCCTCGAAAATACCCGTACCGTAGTGAAGTCCGTGTGTGAGGACGTGAATTTGCGCGTCGTCCCAGTCCACGTATTCGCCGTTCATCCAAATCGTGGACACGTCCATATCGTCGAATCCCATGTACTGGCCTTCGGAGGCCCCCCTCTAAAATCATGACGAACCGGCCACGACGGCCCCGACGATTTTGTTTGCTCGCCGCCATATCCGCCTATGGCTCTCGAATCTGTTGCCGTCACGGGCGGAACCGGCCGACTCGGACCGACGGTTATCGCCCACCTCCGGGCGAACGGTTACGAGGTGACGAACCTCAGTCGCCACAGTGAATCGTCAGTTGCCGACCACGACTACCGGGTCAGCGCCTTGGACGCGGGCGACCTCGTGGGGACGCTCAGTTCGGTCGATGCCGACGCCATCGTCCACCTCGGAACCATCTCGACGCCCGACCACGACCCGGGACACCGCGTCTTCGAGAGCAACGTCCAATCGACGTACGTCGTCCTCGAAGCGGCGGCCGCACTCGACATCGACACCGTCGTCATCGCGTCGAGTATGAGCGCCATCGGCGGCAGTTTCGAACCCGACCCCGCGCGAATCGACTATCTTCCGGTTGACGAAGCCCACAGGGAGACGCCGTCGAACCCCTACGGACTCGGAAAGTACATCGCCGAAGAAACCGCGGCGGGATTCGCGCGACGAGACGACGCGCCGACGACGACCGCCAGTCTTCGGTTCCCGTGGATGCCGAGCCAGGAGGAAGCGACGGTGACGTTCGCCGAACAGGACCGGTCGCTGTCCGGGCTCGAAGCGGCCGGATTTTTCCACACGGCGCGAAATACGCTCTTTTCGTATCTCGGCCGCGAGGACGCGGCGAGACTGATTCGGCGGGCACTCGAAGCGGACTATGAGGGCCACGACGTGTTTTGGGCGGCCGCATCGGACACGTCTACGACGGTCGAATCCGCGACGCTCGCACGCGAAGTGTACCCTGACGCCGACGTTCGAGCGTCGCTTTCAGGCCACGAGTCGCTGGTCTCGACGGCGAAAGCAAAACGGCGTCTCGGCTGGGAGCCGGAGTGGTCGTGGCGCGACGAACAGCAGTGAACTGCGGTGACAACAGTGACAACGGCGATAGTGGAAACAACAGCCGAAACGACAATAGCGTCGATAACAGCACTGAAAACGGACTAAACCGGCGACTCAGACGAGACCGTCGAGGAGCAGGTCGCCATCGACGAACGCGAGGTCGTGTCTGGCGGCGTAGTCGCGGGCGGCCGACTTCGAGAGCGCCGCGCCGGACTCGTCGTCGAGCATCTCGCAGACGACGACGGCAGGTGGAAGCGACGCCTCGTCGGCGAGCGCAAGCCCGAGTTCGGTGTGTCCCTGCCGGTCTTCGAGCAAGTTCGGCGCACCGCGGAGCAGGTGGACGTGCCCGGGCGCGCGGAACTCGCCGCCGAAGTCGGCGGCGTCGTACTCGCCGGCGCGAGTCGCTTCTGCGACGGGTGCGAGCCGGGAGATGGTCATCGCGCGGTCGCTGTCGGTGATACCAGTAAACGAGTCGCGGTGGTTCACCGTGAAGGAAAACGACGAGCGGGAGTCGTACGCGAGGTCCTGCGAAGTGGCCGCCGGATGGTCGAGGACGTCGTCCATGAACGGGAGCGAGAGCGTCTCAGCGACGTCACTTGGCAGGGCGACGCAGACGAGTCCACCGGCGTCGTTTCGCATCCGAGCCACGTCTGCGGGGCGAACTGCACCGGCCGGATAGACGATATCCGTCTCCCCCTCGCGGTCGTCGAAGTCGTGGATAAGTACCGGGTCGCCCGCGCGGAACGCGTCGAGGACGCGCGAAACGGCGCCGCGGTCGGTTTCCGCGGAGCGACTCATTCGAACTCTGCCTCCTCGACGCGCACCGTAATCGTATCCCCGTCTGCGAGGTCGAGTTCGTCACGGAGTTTCTCCGGTGCGATAATCTCCAGTTGCGACTCGTCGTGGTGGGTTCGCTCGGGAACGATGATGTGTACGGGGTCGTAGGACGCGTCGCCGGCTTCGATGACGGCCGCATAGCACGTAGCCGGGCCAAAGGTTCGTTCGTCGTCTTCCCACCCGTCTATCGGGACCGCATCGAGAGCGGACATTCCCGCGCGGGTTCGAACGGCGTCGTCGTCGAGCGTGACGTTCAGCGTGCCGGGAAACGGTTCGTAGCCGAGTCGTTCGGTGAACTGCTCCATGTAGCCCGGAAGCGAGATGTAGTGGCGGCCTTCGCCCATCCCGCCGGTCACCTCACCTTCGAGGACGACGACCGAGGGCGTCTCGAAGATGCGACGGTAGTCCGCGTACTCGCGGCGAAGCGCCGACTCGCCGGCGTCGGTGATGGTTATCCACTGCCCGTCGGCGACGACTTCGCGGTCGATGAAGTCGGTCTCTTCGAGGCGTTGAAGGCGGCGCGACGCCGTCTGATTGGAGACGTCGAGCCGGTCAGCGAGGCCGGAACAAGAGACTTTGACCGGACCGGACCGGCCGCCGTCGAGCGCGACGAGTTTGAGGGTGGCCAACTCGTCGTACCCGACCGTCGCGGCGACTGCCGATTCTGACATACGTCACGCTTCGAACGCTCGTCCCATAAGCGTATCGTAACTGAGATTCACCTCATAAATGAGATGGTTCGGAGATAGAGCCGACTGAATCGCGTATCCCCTCTTTCAATCGGGCACGGGTAAGTCCGTCGGTCAGGAGGGTTGAACTGAGCTGGACTGAGCGAGGCCGGATTAGGCTGGGTTGGAAAACTGCGGTGAGGTTAGTGGGAATGGTGGGCTGAGCTGGTAGAATGGTGGGAATGGTGGGCAAGAGGGGTGGAGCGGGAGAAGGAAACGGCGGGAGTGGGCTGTCCCGCGAGGGAAGGGCTAATTCAGAGGGTCGAAGCCCTCCGCTCTGTGCTCACTTGTGAGATACCCGCATTCGCCGAGCAACTTGGACACGCGTAGACGCGTCCTTCGTGGTCGCCGAAGACGCGGACGAAGTTACTCGATACGAACGCATCGCAGTGGTTGCATTGACTCATGGTGGGTGGGTGGCAGGTCGAACTGCCTTGATTTGAATGTGGACCGCTTACAATATACTACTATTACCTAACTAGTAAGGCATCAGTCGGCGACACCACGTCGCGGACGTTTCGGTCGAACCCCATTGGACGGTCCGAAATGGGGAGACGGACGTTCAGTCGAACACGGGTCAGCCCGTCCGGACGCTTCGGAAAGGCCTTTAGCCGCCTGCCGAGAAACCGCGTACATGTTCAGACAGTTCCGCGAGGAGGTCGAGACGGCGCTCTCTGCGGCGCTCTCGTCGCTCGACCTCCCCACCGACGACCTCGGGGTCGAGGAACCGCCGGAGGACGTACCCGCAACGCTCGCCTCCAGCGTCGCCTTCCGACTGGCGGGCGTCGTCGGCGCCGCGCCGCCGAAGATTGCAGTTGACATCGCCGAAGCGGTGTCAGTCGAGGGTTACGACTACCTCGACGCGGTCGATACCCAAGGTCCGTACGTCAACTTCCACGTGAACGATGCGTACTACGACGACACGCTCAAAGCCGCGGCCGACGACGTCGAGTACGGTCGCCTCCCTTCGACCGGCGACAGCGTCGTCGTCGAGCACACGAGCGCGAACCCGACCGGGCCGGTTCACGTCGGCCGCACCCGGAACCCCGTCATCGGCGACGCCGTCGCCAACCTACTGGATTTCGCCGGCAACGACGTTGACCGCCACTACTACGTGAACGACGCCGGTCGCCAGATGGCCGTCTTCACGTGGGCCTACGAGGCGTTCGACGAGGCTGACCTCGACGGCGAACCCGAGCGCGAACGCGTCGAGTACGACTTGGTTCGCTACTACCGCAAAGGCAACGCCTTCCTCGAATCGGCCGACCCCGAGGAAGTCGAGGCCGCCGAAGAGGAGATCACCGAAATTCTGCAGGGCATCGAAGCGGGCGACGAGGAGACGTACGCCCGCGTCGAGACCGTCGTCGATCAAGTGCTCGGCGGCATGCGCGAGTGCCTCCAGCGCCTTCCCGCGGAGTTCGACGAGTTCGTCAAAGAGACGCGCTTCATGTTCGACGGGAGCACCCGCGACCTCGCAGAACGCCTCAAGGAGACCGAAAACGCGGTCTACGAGGAAGACGCGTGGCAACTCGAACTCGACGACTACGGCTTCGAAAAGAACCTCGTCTTCCTCCGGTCGGACGACACCTCGCTGTACACGACGCGCGACCTGGCTCACCACGAGTGGAAGTTCGACAACTACGATCGCGCCGTGACCGTCCTCGGCGAGGACCACAAGCTACAGGCCGGTCAACTCCGCGCCGCGCTCGACCTCCTCGGAAACGACACTGAAAAGCTCGAAAACGTCATCTACTCGTGGGTCAACCTCCCCGGCGGCGAGACGATGTCCACCCGCAAAGGGACGGGCGTCATGCTCGACGACCTCCTCGATGAGGCTATCTCGCGCGCCCGCGACGAAGTCGAGGTGCGCCTCGAAGGTCGCACCCGCGACGACGACCTTGACGAAGACGACATCGAACGCATCGCCCGACAGGTTGGTATCGGCGCGGTTCGCTACGACATCGTCTCGAAACAGCCGACGAAGACGATTACCTTCGAGTGGGACCAGGCGCTCAACTTCGAGGCGCAGTCCGCGCCGTACATCCAGTACGTCCACGCCCGCTGTTGCGGCATCATCGACGAGGCGACCACCGCCGGACTCGACGCCAGCGAAATCGACCCCGCGGTGCTCACGACCGACGCCGAGCGCGACCTGCTCCGGACGATTGCGCGGTTCCCCGCGGTCGTCGAAGCCGCGGCTGACGACCTCGAACCCCACACGATTGCGACGTTCGCCCGCGAACTCGCGGAAGTGTTCAACACCTTCTACCGCGAGTGCCCCGTGCTCGACGCCGACGAAGACGTCGGTGCCGCACGGCTTGCACTCGTCAAAGCGTCGCGGAACGCGGTTGCGAACACGCTCTCCATCATCGGCATCGAAGCGCCCGAGTCGATGTGACTGCGGGCTAAAACGTCTTTTTCGCGTTAGAATACGACCGGTAGTACCACGGTGCCGGAGATGAGCGACCCGCCGGTAGAGAGGACTGCGGCGGCACCGCCGCCGAGTGCGAGGACTAGGAACAACACGATCCACCAAAATGGGACGGACTCAGATTCTGCCATAGGGGGCTTTCCGCAGACGCGAGTAAAAGGCCTTCCCGTTTAGCCGAGGAACCGACTGAAGAATCCCTTCTTCTTTTCGTCGCGTTCCTCGTCGTCGAACGAATCGACCTCTTCGACGAGCGAGGTGGTGTAGACGCCTTCTTCGTCGCCGTTGGCGTCCGCTTTGGGGGTGTCGTCGTCCGCGTGTTCGTCTTCGTCGGGACTCGGTTCTGCCTCGGCGACCAGCGGTTCGTCCGTGGTGTCCGGTGCGTCCTCGATTGGCGGCGCGTCGTCCACATCGTCAGTAGGTGCGTCGGCACCGGTTTCGACGACCGTCCTATCGGCCAGCTGGTCGTCTCGCCGGGGGTCGATATCTGAGGCGGGCGACTCGTCGGCGGGGGATTCACTCGTGTCCCCGTCGATGTCGGCGGCCAACGGGTCGTCACTGACGAGCGTCTCGTCGGTTCCGAGCGCCGAAGCGTCGTCTTCGGCCATCAGCGAGGCATCTGCCGCGAGCGGGTCGTCCGCGGCGAGTGGGTCATCGCCGACATCCGAGGCGGGCGACTCGTCGGCGACGTCAGCGGCCAGCGGGTCAACGGTCTCCTCGACATCCGAGGCGACGTCGGCGTCGGACGCGTTCGCGGGGTCGGTGTCCGGCAGTTCTTTTTCTCCGGTCGAGACGCCGATAGCCGAATCTGACTCGCGTTCGTGCGCCGGCGACGGCTCGGCCGGCTCGGTCGGTTCGCCGCTGGAGAACGGAATCGAGCCGGCGATATCGTCTGTATCGGTGGTATCGACGGCGTCGTCGGTGTCAGTGGTGTCGGCTTTGGTGGTGTCCCCTTCGGCGTCAGGGGCGTTTGAATCGGGAGCCGACTCTGCCAGCGTCTCAGTCGGGAGCGAACCCGCGTCGGGAATGGCGTCAGATGCCGGTTCAGAACGAGACGGTGCCGACTCTGGTTCAGGGACCGAGTCTGCCATCTGCTCGGGAGGCGATTCGAGTTCCGACTCTGGTTCGAGTTCCGACTCGGATTCCGGTTTCGGCTCTGGTTCGGATTCGGAGTCTGGCGTGGTCGCCGACTCGGTGTCAGTTTGAGGAGTCGCAGAGTCGATTACTGCGTTCGTCTCCGAGTCCGCGCCCACGTCTGCTTCCGGGTCAGGGGTTGCTTCCGTGTCCGGTTTCGAATTTGCGTCCAGATCAACCGACTCAGTTGACGCGTTTTCCGACGTGTCGGAGTCGGAGGGTGCAGTGGACTCGGATTCGGCGTCCGAAATTGGCTCCGTATCAGTCGTCTCGTCTTCCGAATCGGACGTCGCAGGCGGGTCCGGAATCGGAACCGGTTTCCCCGTGAGCGCCTCCGCGAGCGCCCGGTAGCCCGCGGCCGCGATGCTGTCGGGTGTGCGCGCGACGACCGGAACCTGCGTGCTGAGTGCGTCGCGGATGGCCGGGTCCTCCGGTACGACCGCGATGACGCCGGCGTCGAGAGTCGAAGCGACGACGTCGGCGTTCGGACTCGACTGGTTGACTCTGGTGAGTACGACGCCGACCATCTCGGCCCCGATTCGTTCGGCGAGTTGTCGAGTCTTTTCTGTGTCACCGAGAGCCTCGCGTTCCGTCGTCGAGACCAACACGACCTCGTCAGAGAGCTTCAGCGGGACGAAGGTGTCGTCGCTGAGGCCCGCGCCCGTGTCGATGATGACGATGTCGTGGTTCTCTTTGAGCGTCGAGATTACTGGGTCGAGTTCCGTCGCGTTCGCGCGGGCGAACGCCTCCAGCGCGTCCGACCCCGGAAGAACCGAGAGTCCCGTTGGTCCCTCGTAGATAGCTGATTCGACCGCCGTCTCTCCGGTGAGCACGTCGTGGAGCGTCGCCCCATCCGGCTCAACGCCGAGGGCACCAGCGAGATTCGGCATCCCGAGGTCACCGTCAACGACGACGACATCGTGACCAGCCATCGAGAGGGTGGTCCCGAGGTTGGCCGTCGTTGTCGTCTTTCCAACCCCGCCTTTTGCGCTGGCAATTGCGTACACCCGTGCCATGATTCCAACGTCGAAGTCCACCCATGACAGCCACATAAATGTTCGCCGACCGTTCTCGGTGTTGATTCGCGGTATCGTCCCGCGTGCACAGTCAAAGGTTACTTAGCCGCTGGCCGGACTAGGTTGGGTGATGAGTAGCGACGCCGAGGAGCCGAGCGACGACCGCCGGAAGTACGAATTCAAGAAGGTCATCGAGGACCTCAGAGAGTACGAAGGCTCAGGAACTCAGCTCGTCACCATCTATATCCCCGAAGACAAGCAGATATCTGACGTCGTCGAACACGTCATTACAGAGCACAGCGAAGCGTCTAACATTAAATCGAAGCAGACGCGGACGAACGTCCAAGACGCGCTTACGAGCATCAAAGACCGTCTCCGCTACTACGACACCTTCCCACCAGAACGCGGTATCGTCATGTTCTCCGGTGCGGTCAACTCCGGTGGCGGCCAGACCGATATGGTCACGAAGGTACTCGAAAGTCCGCCAGAGCCGATTCAGTCGTTCCGGTACCACTGCGACTCGAATTTCCTCACTGGGCCGCTCGAAGATATGCTCATGGACAAGGGCCTGTTCGGCCTCATCGTCCTCGACCGCCGCGAAGCCAACGTCGGGTGGCTGAAAGGCAAACGCGTCGAGCCGGTCAAGAGCGCCTCGTCGCTCGTTCCCGGGAAACAGCGCAAAGGTGGACAGTCCGCCCAGCGTTTCGCCCGTCTCCGCCTCGAAGCAATCGACAACTTCTATCAAGAAGTTGCTGGCATGGCGAACGACCTGTTCGTCCCACAACGCCACGATATGGACGGCATCCTCGTGGGCGGTCCCTCGCCGACGAAAGACGAGTTCCTCGATGGAGACTACCTCCACCACGAACTGCAGGACCTCGTCGTCGGGAAGTTCGACGTGGCGTACACGGACGAGTCCGGCCTGTACGACCTCGTTGACGCCGGGCAGGACGCGCTGGCCGACCAAGAGGTCATCAAGGACAAAAAGCAGATGGAGGAGTTCTTCGAGAAACTCCACCGCGGAAACGAGTCCACCTACGGGTTCGAGGCGACGCGCAAGAACCTCGTGATGGGGTCGGTAGACCGCCTTCTCATCTCGGAGGACCTCCGAAAGGACGTGGCCATCTTCGACTGTGGGGGACAAGAGGAGCACGAACTCATCGACCACCGGCACAACACGCCGACACACGAGTGCGAAGACGGCTCGGAAGCCGAACTGCAGGAACGAGAAGACGTTATCGAGTTCTTGATGGACCTCGCAGACCAGCGCGGCACCGAGACGAAGTTCATCAGTACGGACTTCGAGAAGGGCGAACAGCTCTACGACGCGTTCGGCGGTATTGCGGGCATTCTCCGGTACTCGACCGGCATCTAAACGACTCCTCCTCGGCGTTTTCGCGCACACAAGCGTGAGTCAGTGACAGTAACGACAATAGCGAAAAGGAGTAACAACAATAGCGAGAAGGTAGCGTCTCACCGAGAAGAGGAGACAGCGGTGTCCCGACGAGAACGGCTTAGAGGAACGACTCTAACTGCGCCTGCCGCTGAGCGACGTCGAAGTGTGGGTCGGTCGCCTCCCGTTGCAGTCGGCCGAGCGTCAGTTGGACATCGACACCCGACCGTTCGGCGAACTCCACACAATCTACGATTCCGGTCCGGTTCAACGCCAACGAATCGAGCAGGCTCACCAGCACCGCAATCGCGGCACCGCCGTCACCGAGCGGGACGACTCCCGCGAGAGGTCGGGATGCATCTTCTGTCGGGTGGCTATCGCTCGGGTGAACGCGGAGACAGTCGCTACACAGCGCGAGCGTCAGCGCCGCTTCCGGCGTGTACTCTTCGAGCGGTTCGGGAACCGAAAAGACGGCTTCCTCCCCGCCGCAGTCGGGACAGGACATAGCGACCACTACGCGGTACGACGATGAAAAATGGTCGGTACCCCGACCGAGAGACCCTCGATAGATATACCCGGAACGCTTCGTCCGTCGCGGAAGTTACGCGCTAGCCTCTTCGGCCGCCGCCCGCGCTTCCTTTTCTTCTTCTTCCTTCTTCGCCTTGATCTTCTTCAGACGGAAAATCTCCTCTCGCTCTTGTTCTTCGAGTTTCTGCTCGATGTACTCCTGGTTCTCGTACAGTTCGGGGAGCAGTTTGAATTCGAGCGCGTTGACGCGGCGCTTCGTCGTCTCGATCTCTTCGAGCATTTTCTTCATCGCCGTCTCGACTTCCGCGGCGAGGATGATGGATTCGAGGAGTTCCTCGTAGGCGTCTGCGGCCTCATCGATGCGGGCGGAGGACCCGAGAAGTCCGTAGCCACGCTGGTCGAGCGTCTTTTTGACGCGTGAGGATTCGATCTGCGGGACGACGACGCCCATGATGTTTTTCGACTGCGTCGTAATCTCCGGGAATTCCTTCAGCGCGGCCGCCGCGCCGCGAACCGCCACGTCACCTTCCATGGCGCGAGCCATGTTGATGGTGTTCTGGGCGTGTTCGTAGTCCTGATTGAGGTTCGCCCGCACGTCCTGTGCCTGGTCGAGGATGTCCATGAACTCCATGATGAGACCGTCACGCTTCTGTTCGAGCGTGTCGTGGCCCCGCTCTGAGAGTTCGATGCGATCCTCGATCGCCATCAAGTTCTTGCGGGTCGGCTTGACGTCTTCGGCCATCTTTGGCGGGGGTTGTTCGTCTGGGGTGTTAACCTTTTACTGTCTGGCCCGCCAGCCGCGGCGAAATTCGTCGGATTTCAGAATCGATGCGACGAACTCACGATGAGAGACTACGTAAGACGGGTCTCGAAGAACCCGGAGACGAGTTTTCGCTCGGCCGCCCGCAGATGCTGGTGAAACGTCGCCCGTGAGATGTCCATCGACTCGGCGAGTTCGTCGCCCGTGACGCCGTGAGGCCACTCGAAAAAGCCGCCGAGGTACGCGAGTTGAAGCGCCGTGTGCTGTCTATCGGTGAGTTCCGCGCTGAGGCCGGAGACGAACTCACGAGGCGTCTGCGGCGGTGCCGAGCGCTCTTTGATGGCGCGGAGTTCGACGCCGTCGGCCGCGGCCTTCAGGTCGTCGAGTAACGCTCGTCCGACCGTTCGGTCGGGGACGACGGCGGTGAACCGACAGCCGTTCGTGTCCGCATCGAGATCGAGTAATCGGCCACCCGCGTCCGCGACGAGGTGCGCGAGCGACCCCCGCGTGAACGTGATATCGTACAGTCCAACGTCGTCTCCGCGGGGGAGCCGTGAAATCGAAGCGATGCCGTCGGATTCGACTCCGACTCCGACTTCGTCGAGGTCGGTCGCCTCCGCCGTCGAAACGAACAGGCTGAGCGTCCCGTCGTCGTGCGGCACCGCGCCTTCGTACGTGAGTTGGCACTCGGCGGCGGCCGCGAGCCGAACCAACGGTTGCGTTGGGTCGCTTACGTCTACATCGAGTTCGAGTACGTCGTCCGAGAGGAGCGACCGACGGCTCTCGAAGGCGTCGATAGCCGCACCGACTGCCCTCCCGAGCGTTCCGAGGACGACCGCCACCTCCTCATCCAGCGCGTCGATAGCCGTGTAGACGGTCAAAACGCCGTAGAGTGTCTCCCGGTGAACCAACGGAACCGCGATGGCCGACAGGAACGGGAATCGGGCGTCGTCGCCAGACAGCCCCTCCGGGACCGCCCCGGACTGAACGGACCGCGTTCGGACGGCCCGAGCGGTCGGGTCGTCGGTGTCGTCGCGGGAGATTTCGATATGTTCGACCGACTCCGCGTCGATTCCGGCCCATTCGTTCGGGACGATTGTCGCTGGCGAGAGGTCGCAGTTTCCGACCCACGCGCAACCGAACTGTGCCGTCTCAGCGACTCGGCCGCAGACGGCGGCTTCGAGTTCCTGGCGCGTCTCGGCTCTGACGAGCGCGCCGGTCACGTCCTCTAGAAGTCCCTCGATGTGGTCGATGAGCGTCCTGAGCCGGGTGCGTTCTTCTTCCACCCGCGCGGCGTACTGTTCTGCGGCCGCTTCCGCGCGGACGCGCTCTGTGATGTCGGTCTGGAATCCGACGTAGTGCGTTACCTCGCCATCGGGGCCGCTCAAGGGTGCAACATCGACCCGGTTCCAGAACGATTCGCCGTCTTCGCGGTAGTTCAAGAGTTCTACGGACGCAGACTCCTCTGCATCGATGGCTCGCCGAAGTGCTGTGACCTGTTCGGGGTCCGTTTTCGGGCCTTGCAGATAGCGACAGTTCCGCCCCAGCGCCGCGTCTTCAGAGTAACCGGTCATCGACTCGAACGCCTCGTTAACGTAGACGAGCGGCCGGTCCGGAAGCGAGCAATCGGCGATAGTGATGCCGACTGGCGCTTCGTCCATCGCCTGTTCTTTCAGGTTCTCGGTGATTCGGTCGGCCGCTTCCGTCCCGCGGCGTCGCCACGCGACGGCGCTCTGTACCCGGTCCGGAAGACGTTCGAAGAGGTTCGAATCAACGACCGGAACGACGTCGGACGCACCCGCGTCGCGTGCGTCCGCGTCCGAAAGTTGCCCCGTTTCGGGGACGACCGCAACGAGTGGCACCGCAGTCTCGCCGTGGAGTTGCTCGATAGCTTCTGAGCGGTCGGTCACGACGACGAGACAGTCTATCGTGTCGTCGCCGAGTCGTCGCCGCGCGTCCGCGACTGACGACATCGTTTCGACCGACAGCGGAGAGAGACGACGTTCGAGTCGCTCGCGGTGCTCGTCGCCGACGACCGTGAGCACTCGGAGGTTCGGCGTCGGTTCGTTCATACGAGACACACTCGCTCCGCTCATAAGGAGCTTCCCGAGCGGGCGCTCACAAACAGATAAAGAGAAAATCGGAACCGAGTGCGAACGTGAGGGTCGCCGGAGTTAGGCTTCCGCTTCGGCAGTCTCGGCTTCTTCGCGGTAGTAGTCCTCGATGAGGTCTTCGTCGATACGGTTGAGTTCGGACTTCGGAAGCATCGACAGGAGGTCCCAGCCGATTTCGAGTGTGTTCTCGATAGAACGGTTCGAATCGAAGCCCTGGTTGACGAACTCAGCTTCGAATCGCTCGGCGAAGTCGAGGTACTTGTTGTCACGCTCGGAGAGCGCTTCACGACCGACAATGTTCACGAGGTCGCGGAGGTCTTCACCTTCTGCGTACGCCGCGTACATCTGGTCGGACACGTCGGCGTGGTCCTCGCGGGTGAGTCCCTCACCGATACCGTCGTCCATCAGCCGCGAGAGAGACGGAAGCGGGTTAATCGGCGGGCGGATACCCTGCGAGTTGAGGTCGCGGTCGATGTAGATCTGCCCTTCCGTAATGTATCCGGTCAGGTCAGGAATCGGGTGCGTGTCGTCGTCACCCGGCATCGTGAGGATGGGAATCTGCGTGACAGACCCTTCGCGTCCCTCGATACGACCCGCACGCTCGTAGAGCTGTGCAAGGTCGGTGTACATGTAACCGGGGTAGCCACGGCGACCCGGAACCTCTTCGCGGGCCGCACCGATTTCGCGGAGTGCCTCACAGTAGTTCGTCATGTCCGTGAGGATGACGAGAACGTGGTAGTCCTTGTCGAACGCGAGGTACTCGGCGGTCGTCAGGGCGAGACGCGGCGTGACCGTCCGCTCGACTGCGGGGTCGTCCGCGAGGTTCGTGAAGACGACGGAGCGTTCGAGTGCGCCCGTGCGCTCGAAGTCTTCCATGAACTCGTTCGCCTCTTCCTGCGTGATACCCATCGCGCCGAAGACCACAGCGAATTCGGAGTCTTCGCCGCTTTCTTCGTCCTCAGGCACCGTCGCCTGACGAGCGATCTGGAGCGCGAGGTCGTTGTGGGGAAGTCCCGACGCAGAGAAGATGGGGAGCTTCTGTCCACGAACAAGAGTGTTCATGCCGTCGATGGCTGAGACGCCAGTCTGGATGAACTCCTCTGGGTACTCGCGGGAGTACGGGTTGATTGCCGCGCCGACGATGTCACGGCGTTCGTCGGGAACGATTTCGGGGCCGCCGTCGATCGGCTGGCCGGACCCGTCGAGCACGCGACCGAGAAGGTCCTCGGTTACGGGCATCTTGAGGGTCTCACCGAGGAACTTGACGGACGCGTTCCTGTCGATACCGGTCGTGCCTTCGAACACCTGAATTGCGACGACGCCCTCGCTGGATTCGAGGACCTGTCCGCGCTTGGTTTCGCCTTGAGGAGTCTCGATTTCGACGATTTCGTCGTAGCCAATCGGCTCGTCAACCTCGGCGAACACCAGCGGGCCGCTGATTTCGGTGATAGTCTGGTATTCCTTCATGGTCTCAGTACAGCTCGCGGAGTTGCTCAGTGATCTCTGCTTTGAGGTCCTCGATGTACGCATCCCAGTCTTCCTGCACACCGATGCGGTTCAGCCGGGGAGCCGCCTCGATGGACTGAATTTCCTCGACGGGGACGCCGGCTTCGAGCGCCTTGAACGCCTCGTCGTTGAATTTGTGGATTGCGGTGAGGATACCGTACGTCTTCTCGGGTTCGCAGTACGTGTCCGTCGGGTGGAACGCGTTCTGCTGGAGATACGCCTCACGGAGGTAGCGAGCGACTTCGAGCGTCAACTGCTGGTCCTCCGGCAGGGCGTCCTTACCGACGAGCTGAACGATTTCCTGAAGCTCACTCTCCTCGTCGAGCACGTCAACCGCCCACTGGCGCTCTTCGGGCCAGTCGTCCTGGACGTTTTCGACGAACCACGGGTCGAGTTGCTCTCGGTAGAGGGAGTACGACTCGTTCCAGTTAATCGCCGGGAAGTGCCGACGTTCTGCGAGGTCCGCGTCGAGTGCCCAGAACGTCTTCACGATACGCAGAGTGTTCTGCGTAACCGGCTCGGAGAAGTCGCCGCCCGGCGGCGAAACCGCGCCAATGACAGAGACGGAGCCTTCCTGACCGTTGACGGTCGTGAAGTAGCCTGCACGCTCGTAGAACTCGGAGAGACGCGCGGCGAGGTACGCGGGGTACCCCTCTTCGCCGGGCATCTCTTCGAGACGCGAGGAAATCTCGCGCATTGCCTCTGCCCACCGGGAGGTGGAGTCGGCCATCAGCGCGACGTCGTAGCCCATGTCGCGGTAGTACTCCGCGATGGTGATTCCGGTGTAGATGCAGGATTCGCGGGCCGCCACGGGCATGTTGGACGTGTTCGCAATGAGCGACGTCCGCGCCATAAGCGGGTTGCCCGTCTTCGGGTCGTCGAGTTCCGGGAAGTCCTCGATTACCTCGGTCATCTCGTTACCGCGCTCACCACAGCCGACGTAGACGACGATGTCAGCGTCGGCCCACTTGGCGAGCTGGTGCTGTGTAACCGTCTTTCCGGACCCGAACGGACCCGGAATCGCGGCCGTTCCGCCCTTTGCGATGGGGAACAGCCCGTCGAGGATGCGCTGACCGGAGACGAGCGGTTCGCGGGGCGTCTTCTTCTCCGCAGACGGACGCGCCTTCCGAACCGGCCACTCCTGGTGCATCGTGATTTCTTCGCCGTTGTCGAGTTCGACGACCGCCTCGGTGACGGAGAACTCGCCTGCTTCGGCGACGGCGACTTCGCCGCCTTCGAAGTCCGGCGGGACCATGACCTTGTGTTCGATGGTCACGGTTTCGGGAACGGTCCCGACGATGTCACCGGGGGCGACTTCGTCGCCTTCGGAGACCGTCGGTTCGAACTCCCATTTTTTCTCCAGGTCGATACCGGGTGCGTCGACACCGCGGTCGAGGTACGGCGAGTCCATCTTGGACTCGAGAACGTCCAGCGGGCGCTGGACACCGTCGTAGATGGCGTCCAGCATCCCGGGACCGAGGTCGACGGTTAGCGGTTCGCCCGTACTCTCGACGGGTTCGCCGGGACCGACACCGGAGGTCTCTTCGTACACCTGAATGGTCGTGAGGTCGCCCTCAATTTCGATGACCTCGCCCATTAGTCCTTCGTCGCCTACGTAGACGACGTCGTTCATACGGGCGTCGAGGCCACGGGCGGTCACGACCGGACCACTCACGCTTGCGATGACTCCGTCTTCACGAACGGAACCTTGTGTTGCCTGACTCATGTTTGGTTATTCGTCCATCAGATCGATACCGATTGCTCTCTTGATCTGGTCGCGGAGACCGCTCGCACCACCGGAACCGCCGAGCGTCACGAGCGTTGGCTCGATGCTTCGCTCGACGGATTGGCGGGCGTTGCGCGAAAGGTGGTCGAGGTCGCGTTCGTGCATCACGATGATGCCGACGTCTTCGTCCTCGAGCGTGCGCATAACGGCCTCGTCGAGTGCTTCGTCCTTTTCTTCGTTCGGGACGTTTTCGAACTTACGGACGCCCGCAAGTCGGAACCCCGTGGTGAAGTCCGGACTGCCGATAACTGCGATTTCCTGGCTCATAGGATGACCAGCTCCTCCTCGATTGCATCGGGGCCGAGCCCTGCCTCGCGGCCACGGGCAATCGCCCGGATGTTATCGACCTCGCGCTCCTTGGCGAGGATATACGAGACGATTGGGGTGACAGACAGCGGATACACGTGTCCGAGCGAGTCACCGTACTCTAAGAGTGCCGCGTCGAGGGCACGTTCGAATCCGATGAGGCTGTCTGCGTCTTCGAGGTCCGAAAGCGCCTTCGAGAGACGGTCACCGTATTGGCTGTCGCGTATCTTCGAGACCAGTTCGTCCGGACTGGTCGCCAGTGCCGCAAGTTCCGTCGCCCGGAACAGCGTTCCGCCCTCGATGAAGTAGTCAACCGGGTCGAGGTCAGCGCCACTGCGGGCGATTCGAAGCGCGTTGCGGGCGTTTCGGAAGTCGATTTCTGCTTTGAGGAATTCGCGGTACTGCTTGGCTTCTTCGCCGACGACCAGCCCTTCGAGCAGTCGCTCGTAGAAGGCGCGGTCAACCGCGTTTTCCAGGGGCACGAGAACGCCAACCTCTTCGTAATCCTCGTAGGCGGCCGCGAGGCCGTCTCCGAAGATCGTGCCGGAAAGGAGGTCAACGACTTCTTCGAGTTCGCTCGCATCAAGCAGACGCGAGAGAAGTTTGTCGTCGAACTCGCCGGCACGGATGAGGTCCGCTTCGACTTCATCGCGTGGCGCCTCGGAGTAGATACCACGGATGATGGTCTTGACGTTCCATGCGTCGAATTTGCGGAGGTACCGTGCGATGAGGTCGTAGAGGCGGCCACCTGCCCAGTCGAGGATGTCGTTGAACTGCTTCGCCAGATTCTGGTTCAGCGCGTACTCGATGAGGTCAACACCGGAGAATCGACTCCCCAGCGCATTGATCTCGGTCTCGTACTCCGACTCCTCCATGAATCGGGCAATCTCGGCCGGCCCCATACGGACCAGTTTACGGTACTCCTCGTCTCCGAACAGGGCACTGCGTCGCGCTCGAACACGAGCGATAACGTATTCCGGATTCGAGCCGCCTGCAGTGCTCATTGGTCGTCAAACAGTCGCGTACTCACTTCTTTCAGGTTGTCCTCCCAGACTGTGTCGAGGACCGAGTCGAAGGTGTTGTTCACCCGAACACGCGAGTTCGCGCCTTCGACCACGACGCCACCGAGGCAGTCGCGCTCACCGGCGACTTCGTACCCGTCGTAGTCGGCGAGGATGGTTTCGAGCATGTCAGCGTCCTCGTCACGGCCGTAGACGCTCACTTCGTCTTCATCTTCGAACTCGACCGCGGCAGCATCGAGTAGCGAACGCGTAAGCTCTTCGCGGCGGTCGCCTTCGAACTCGGCAAGTTCGCGTTCGACCTGCTCGCGGACGCGCTGCAGGACGTCACGGCGTGCGCCGAGTCGTGCCTGCTTGGCTTCGAGCTTCGCACTGGAAAGCGCCTGTTCGCGCTCCCGTTCGATCTGCTGCTCGACGTCTGCCGTACGCGATTCGAGGATGTCTTCGGCATCGGCCTCGGCTTCGGCGATGATAGCGTCCGCCTGTTCTTGGCCGTCCTGCCTGATTTCCTCTGCGCGTGCGCGGGCTTCGTCTCGGATATCCTCAACGACGTTATCCAAACTCATAATGGGAAAGGGAGGGGTGCTTAGGCCGCGAAAACAACGACCAGTGCGAGGATGACGAGAGTTTCGGGGAGGACCGTAAGGATCAGCCCGTTGACGAAGAGACCCTCGTCCTCGGCGATGGCACCCATCGCAGCGGAACCGATACCACGCTCGGCGTATCCGGCTGCGAAGGCGGCGATACCGACCGAAAGGGCCGCCGCAGCGTCGGCGGTGATAGCGGGCGAGGAAGCGGCTTCACTCTGCAGTGCAGTCATGAGGGGTTCAATTGCTTCAATCATTGTGTGTTCCTGAGTACCGGATTGTCGTCTCCGAACGTTCGTATGTGTTGCAAGCCTTCTCATAAAGGTTCCCAAAATAATCGGGTGAAATACGGCATTCGGGCGGCTGTCGTCGGTGATTCCGGGAGAGCCGTCGCTATCGAAGCGGTCGATAAAGAAGGTACCGCCTGTTCACTCAGTCTTCGGTCGTGAACTGACGGTCGTAGCCGAACGGTTCGTACTCGCGGCCACCGCCCTCGAAGAACTTGCCGAAGAACTCGACGTATTCGAGACGGACGGCTTGCAGACCCGCACTCGTGACACCGAGCGCGAGGACGACGATGTGGCCGACGACGAGGACGAGCAGTCCACCGACGACGCCAGCCGCGCCGGAGTGGAACAGCCCGCCGAATAGGACGTTGGTCACTTCGTATCCGTGGTAACTCAGCGTTTCACCCGGAGCGAGCGCCGCCACAGCGGTGGCGTCGGGCATTCCGCCGAGGCCGAAGTGCCACCCGCCGTGGTCGTCAACGTACACACCGAAGACGAGTAGGTTGACTGCGAACGCCATCGACGCCTTAGCGATGAGGACAGCGCCGAGACGAGTGTACGACAGGACGTTCGAGAGCACGGCCGCGAACTCGGCGAGTTCAGCGGGCTCTGCCAGCGCCAGCAAGAGCGCACCGAATAGGTAGAGTCCGAATCCACCCCAGCCGACAGTGTACGAGAAGCCCGAGAAGCCGATCGGGAGAAGCCCGCCACTGGCGAACGTCGTGAACAGGAATTCGGGGGGAACACCACCGAGGGCATCACTGAAGACCCAAATCCACAGGCCGTTCAGCATGAGAATCCACGAACCGGTTTCGAGGATTGCCTCCTTCGCACCGTGGAGTTGCGACTTCTCGACGAAGTCGAAGATGTAGCCGACGTTCAGATGCAGGATACCGACGACGACGCTCACGGTGAGCCACGCGAGTGCCCACTCGGAGGTAGCCGGCGAGAGACCCTTCTCGATCGGCGGGTGAGACATGTGGAGCATGCCTTCCCAGAAGTACTCCGTGATGAGGTGGAATCCGAATATTTCCCCGTAGAGGATGCCGAATATCGTGGTGAAGATACCGGCCGCAATCGTCATCCCGCCCATACTCTTGAACGCGTCAGAGTCGAAGCTCGCGTAGAGGTAGTACCCGATAGCGGTGTAGATGAGACCGTATCCGAAGTCCCCGATCATGAACCCGAAGAACGCCGGGAACGTCAGGAAGAGGATAATGGTCGGGTCGAACTCGTGGTAGTTCGGTCGGTTGACCGCCTGCACGAGGAGTTCGAACGGCTTGACTGCGCCGCTGTTGTTCTGGATGACTGGCGGTTCATCATCGGACATGACGACGGACCCGCCGTCGGTTGCGGCGGCGGTGCCACCACTTTCCGGAACCTCTTCGCGCGCGTGGTCGTGGCCATCGCGGGAGAACTCCGCGCGTTCGATTTCTTCGACATCGACGTGCTCGCCGACGATAGATTTCAGTTCGCTGGCGAAGCGATTGTAACGCTCGGTCGGAATCCAGCCTTCTGCGACGAAGGCGTTTTCGGTCGTCGCAAAGGACAACGGCGCTTCCGTCTTCTGGACGTCGATTGAGAGGCGCTCCTCGGCCGCGAGGAGGAACTCGCCTTCTTCGACCGCGAGGTCGTGAAGTTCTGACTCGACGGTTTCGAGCTTCGATTCGAGCTCGCGCTTTCGCTGTTCAAGTTCGCGGATGTGGTCTTCCGGGCTTCCCGAAGCGTCCGGCACATCGAGCGTCGTGAACTCGACGCCGACGAGCGCGTCCGTGAGCGCCATTTCTGAGGCGTCCTCGACCGGGCGGCCGAAGATGGCGTGGGTGCGCTTGCCCGAGAAGATTTCGTACGCGTTGATGTCGGGCGAATCGACGACTGCGCGCTCGATGGCCTCGCGTTTGCCCTGTCCGACGACGACCTGCAGGGTGTCGTACCCCGAAAGCAGGTCGAGGTCGAGTCCGAGGTCAACGAACGGCTCCATCGCGTCGATTTCTTCGTCCACCGACCGGAGCTTGTTTTCGAGCTCGGAGCGGCGGTCGTCCAGTTCGTTGACCTCGGCCCGAATCTCTTCGAGCGGCTCGCCGAGTGCGTCGTCCGGGACGATGCGCTGGCGACCGGCGTCGGAATCTTCGACACCGAGGATACTCTTGAGCGAGCGAACGGTGACGAGTTTATCGGAGGCGCTCTCCGCGCCCTCGATGGGCGTCCCCGTCTCGAATCCGAACTCCTCCTGCCACGAACCGTCGTACTCGGTGACGTGAAGCAGTCGGAGATCGTGGACAGTCTCGATGACCTCGGGCATGACGCCCTTCGAACCGGTCACCGAGACCTTGCTCATTTGCTCAGGTCTGAGCATTAACCGCCTCCTCGAATTTGCCGATGGCGTACTCGACCGCGTCGTCGATGTGGTCTTCCGCCTCGGCGACCAGTTCGTCACGGGCTTCCTCGCCTTCTTCGAGGATGCGTTCCCGCTCCGTCTCTATCTCCGCGCGTCCCTCCTGCAGACGCTCGGCTTCGAGTTCGTCAGCCTCTTGTTCGGCCTCGGAGCGAATCTCATCGGCTTCGCGGCGCGCCTCCGCGACGAGCTCCTCACGTTTGGCCTCGGCCTCTTCAACGATGTCGTCGGCCTCCTGCTCGGCCGTTTTGATTCGTTCGAGAACCTCTTGTCTCGGCATACTCGTATCACAGGAACGTTGCACAAGCGCTGTATAAGGTGTTTGCGGAAAGTCTGTGACAGACATTCCAGAATGGCGAGATAAATCGCCCGTCCGAGTGCCGAACTGCGCCGCGAATCCGCACCGTTATCATCGGTGAGTCCTAATCCCGGCGCGATGGGAGTCCTCGAAAACAAAGCGCGGGCCCGCCTGTTCTACAAGTACCTCTCGAAGGTGTACGACCAGGTGAACCCGTTCATCTGGAACGAGGAGATGCGCGACGAGGCGCTCGAAATGCTCGATATCGAGCAGGGAGACCGCGTTCTCGACGTCGGGTGCGGTACCGGCTTCGGGACCGAGGGACTGCTCCGCTACACCGACGACGTACACGGCCTCGACCAGAGCATCCACCAGATGCAGAAAGCGTGGAAGAAATTCGGCAAGAACGACGAAGTTCGGTTCTACCGCGGCGACGCCGAGCGTCTTCCTTTCGCCGACGACACGTTTGATGTCATCTGGTCGTCCGGGTCGATCGAATACTGGCCGAACCCGGTCGTCGCACTCGAAGAGTTCCGCCGAGTGGTGAAGCCCGGACACAAGGTACTCGTCGTCGGTCCCGACGACCCGAAATCCGGCGTCTTCCAAAAGCTCGCCGACGCAATCATGCTCTTCTACGACGAGGACGAAGCCGACCGAATGTTCGAAGCCGCTGGCTTCGTCGATATCGAACACCACATCCTCCAACGCCAGCCCGGTAGCCCGCGTGCCATCGTGACCATCGCACGCGCGCCAGAGGAATAAGTTCGGCCGCACGTTCTCACGGAGAGTCAGCCCGCGTTCTCACGGTCTCGGTCTCACAGTCCGGTCGCACGTTCAGTAGCTTCTTGTCACCGACAGACGGGAGTCTACGAAGCCGTCGCTCGAAGCACCGCGACCGGCGTCTCGTCGTCGTAGACGCGAACGACTACCGACGACCCGGTCGTGATGTCGGGGTCGTTCGTCCCGGCGAGTTCGAGAGTCGCAAGCTCTCCGGCGGTCCACTCCGAATCGGCCGCCGCGTTGAACGGTCCTGTCGGTCCCGGTCGGAATCCCGTCGCCGAAAAGAATGGGACCGGCGGTTGGTGCGCGAGCGTCTCGCCATCGACCGAGATACGAACACTGAGTGTCGCCACGTCGAGCGGCGCACCGCCCTCGTGCGTTATCGAGAGTGTTTCGTCGGAGACCGAAAGCGACAGCGCCGTCGGTTGTGCCGGCGATGGGGACGACTCAGCGACCTCGAACGCGGCGACGCCGACGACGCCGGCAATGACGACGACGATGCCGACGAGAAGGACGCTCCCGATGAGAATAGAAGAGCCACGAGTCGAACGGTGGAACTGACGGAACATCGAGAGTGTGTGGTCCCGGCATGCGATAAGAACGTTCGTCAGCGTCCGGGTCGATGATTCGAAACGCCGCTACGCCGGGATTGGAGTCCCGGGAGTTGGTGCCGGTGTCGTCTCCCCGTCGGGCGTCGAGTTGGACTCCCCGGTCGTGTTCGTCGCAAGCCCGGGGATAGTCGTCGGCGACGTGGTAAGGACGACCGCCGAGTTACCCTTGATGACGGTGATAGTGAACGTCTCAGACGGCGAGACGGTCCAAATCGTCCCGTCGGGACCGGTGTGTCCGACCAGCGTGCTCTCTTGGCTAGCTTCGAGTCCAAGCGTCACGTTCGCATCGACCGGCGTGTCAGTCTCGGTCTCGTTCAACTGGATTCGGAGCGGACCGCCGGGATAGGTTCGATACGCCGTAAGCGAGAGACCGTCTTTAACCTCCGTCGTTGGCGTAGTCAGGGAGACACCCCTGAGCGGTCGGCGCTGGGTCTCTTTGAACACTTCTCCGCTTCCGGCGTCAACGTACGCCGCCAGTTGTCCGCTATTGTAATTGATGCGCACGCGATGGCTGTTGCCAGCGCTGATGACGTTCGTCCCGTTTTGAGCTGAACGGCTCGAATAGACGGCCGGGTAGTTGTCCGCGACGATACCGAGCGCGTCTTCGTACGTGACTGTGCTCCGGTCGCGGTCCCGGAGGTCGGCCCGGTACGCTTCGCGGATGTACTCGCCGTCCGCGACGACGCTGAGAACGACGCCAGTGTCGCTCGTTCGGACGGAAAACCGCGTCGGGTCCGAGCGCCCCGTCATGACGGCGACGGCGTGTTTTCTGACGGGACCGGTGAACGTGTCGAGTTCGCGTTCGAGCGCCGCAAGCCGAGCAGACTCGATAGAGAAATCAGGCGTCTCAGTTGCGAGGCTACGAAGCTCGATACGGCGTTCGTTGAGACCGCGTGCTTCGGCGTCGATACGGGCGAGTTCGACGAGCAGTTCGCGTGCGGAGATTTGGTCGTCGTTGAACGCTTCTATGACCGACCGCTGTGTACTCTGGAGGGCGATAGCCCGCTGTTCGATGCGGTTTATTTCGTCGAGAATCAACTGCTGGCGGATGCTGTCGTCGTTCGCCGACTCGATCCGCTCGATAGATGCGCCGGTTTGTATCTGCCCTCCGGATCTGAGCGCCGCGAAGTCGAGCGATGGGCCAAGGTCAACGTGTTGCGGCTCGACTGTCGCTTGCACGATAGCCGACTCGGGAATGTCGAGGACGCGAACCGTCTCGTTCGACACCTGTTGAGTCTGCGTGGGCGACGTCCCGTTGAGAGCCGGGGTCTGCCCCGAGACAGCGTCGGGACCGACCGCACCGAGAACCGGCGACGCCACCAGAAGAATGGCGAGGACGAACGGAAGGGCCTTCATCGACGTTGGATACACGATGGCAGTACTAAAATGACCCTCTTACGAGTTGCCAGTCCACGAAACGGGCTGTGTCGAGACGCCCGTGGGGCCGACGTTTCGACTCAGTTACAAAATGCTAACAGTAACCAATAGCGACGGAACGCGGCGTTGAGTCGATGGAAAGCGTTTTCATCGCCGGACGAAACGGATTCACGTATGCGGAGTGTCGCCCTCATCGTTGTCCTCTCCCTCATCGTCGCCGGTGTTGCGGCACCAGTCTCGACAGCCGGCGCTGTCACAACCGACACTCATAGCGCTGACACGGCGGCTCTCGACCGGACTCCTCTCGTCGCCCAACAATCGACGCTCGAACGGACGCCGAGGACCGAGATTCTCATCGAGCTACAGAACGACCGGTCCGCCGATTGGCGCATCGAGATGTACTACGAACTCGACACGGAAAACGAGACGACGGCGTTCGAGGAGTTCGCGCGGCGGTACGAACGAGGATCGGCGGACGTCGGTCTGGACGCCGACCTGTTCGAGCGGGTCAGCCAGACGGCCGAAACGCAGACTCAGCGGTCGATGACGATTCAGAACACCACGCGGAGAGGATACGTCAAAAACGGGACGGGCGTGCTCGTTTTAACGTTTACGTGGACGAACTTCTTAGAGCAGACTGACCAAGGACTGCGCCTCGGAGACGCGTTCGCCGCGGGGAACGGTGAGACGTGGGTGACGTCGCTTCGTTCGAACCAGAATCTCACCATCCAAAGCCCGCCGGGCTACACGGTCAACAGTACCAATCTCCCGCTGGAAAACCGGGCGCTCGTCATCGAAGGGCCGACGAGAATCGACTCGCCGGACCAGCTGGCGGTGACGTACGACTCGACCAGAGAGTTACCGGTCGGACTCATCGGAGGCGGTACCGTCGCGGCCGTCGTGTTGATTGCGGGCCTGATTGTCTACCTGCGTCGCCGTCCGTCGGGCCGCGAGCGACCACAGACGGAGCCGCAACGCGAACCCCAGAGTGAGACGAGAGACGAGCAACCGTCCGAGCCGCGAGACGAACCAGCGCCAACACTCGAATCCGAGGACGAAGACGAAGCGAGCGAAACGCAGGATATCGACCTCGACCTGCTCTCGGACGAAGAGCGCGTCGAACTGCTCTTAGAGCAAAACGGCGGACGGATGAAACAGGCGAATATCGTCAAGGAGACGGGCTGGTCCGACGCGAAAGTGTCGCAACTGCTGTCGGCGATGGCCGACGAAGGACGGGTCGAAAAGCTCCGTCTCGGCCGCGAAAACCTCATCTCGCTCCCTGACGAGGACGAAAACACGGCATAACGACCGCCCGCGCTGACGACGGCGACGGTGCGAAAACGTTTATTCGCCCCCGTCGGTAGGGAACGTTGATGAAAGTTCTCGTAACCGTCAAAGAGGTTGCCGAGGTGGAGGAGGATTTCCAACTCGACGGCCTCCGCGTAGCAGAGCAGTACCTCGACTACGACCTCAACGAGTGGGACGAGTACGCGGTCGAAGCGGCGGTTCAAATCGCCGAGGAGAACGACGATGTCGAAGTCGTCAGCGCGACCATCGGTCCCGAGCGCTCCGAAGAGACCATCCGCATGGCGCTCGCCAAGGGTGTTGACCGCGCGGTGCGCGTGTGGGACGACGCGCTCGACGACGTTGATCTCCTCGACGTGGGCGCGAAGACGCGACTGCTATCGGCGGTCGTCGAAGAAGAAGACCCGGACCTCGTTTTGACGGGCGTTCAGGCGAACGACGATAGCTTCGGCGCGACCGGCGTCTCGCTCGCGTCGGCGATCGACTTCGAGTGGGCCGCCGTCGTCAACGACCTCGACCTCGACGTTGACGGTGCTGTCGCCAACGTCCGCCGCGAACTCGAAGGTGGCGTCGAAGAACTCACCGAAGTTGATCTGCCCGCCGTGCTCACCATCCAGACCGGTATCAACGAACCGCGCTACGCGAGTCTGCGCGGAATCCGTCAGGCTCAGTCCAAAGAAATCAAACCCATGACGCTTTCTGACCTCGGACTCGACGGGTCGGCCGTCGAATCCGACCTCGTGCTGACCGACGTGTACGAACCGGAGACCGAATCCGACGCGACGTACTTCGAGGGCGATGCAGGAACGCAGGCCGCCGAACTTGCGACCGTCCTCCGCGAGAAGGGGGTGGGTTCCCAATGAGCGACGTACTCGCCATTACGGAACACCGCCGTGGCGACCTCCGCGACGTCTCCTTCGAACTCGTCACCGCGGGTGCCGACCTCGTCGGCGATACCGGCGGCGACCTCCACCTCGCCGTTATCGGCGGCGACGTGGACGGCTTCGCCGAAGCACTCTCGCTCGACGGCGTGGACACGATTCACACAGTCTCCGAGGGAGACGAGTTCAACCACGACGTGTACGTGCAGGCCATCACAGCGCTGTACGAGGAACTCGACCCGACCTACATCCTCGCAGGCAACACCGTCAACGGTCTCGACTACGCGCCCGCAGTCGCCGAAGCGCTCGACCTCCCGCTCGTGACCGACGCCGTCGGACTCCAGAACGACGGGACGCTCGAAGTCACCCGCGAGATGTACGCCTCGAAGGTCGAATCGACCGTCGAAGTCGATGCCGACCGCGCCGTAGTCACTATCCGTCCGAGCGAGTGGGACGCCGCGGAAGCCGCTGGCGAACCCGCCGTCGAAGCGTTCGACTTCACTCTCGACGAGTCTCGCGTGCGCTCGCGCGTAACTGGATTCGAAGAGGTCGGCGGCGGCGACGTCGATATCTCGGAGGCGGACGTGCTCGTCTCCGTCGGCCGCGGTATCGAAGAAGAAGAGAACATCGAACTGGTCCAGAACCTTGCCGACGCCCTCGGTGCAACCCTGTCGTCTTCGCGCCCAATCGTTGACAACGGCTGGCTCCCGAAGGACCGACAGGTCGGCCAATCCGGCAAGGTCGTGACCCCGAAGGTCTACCTCGCGGTCGGTATCTCCGGTGCAGTCCAGCACGTCGCCGGGATGAAAGGTGCCGAGACGATTATCGCTATCAACACCGACCCCGACGCACCCATCTTCGACATCGCCGACTACGGTATCGTCGGCGACCTCTTCGACGTGGTTCCGGAACTCATCGAACGGTTCGAATAACTCACCTCGTTTTTGATCCATATTTTTGCGGCCGCGAACCCGTGAGCGGCCGGAGAAAAGGAGGTCGCACGCGGTTCCGGAAACGCATCGAGCAGTTCGGGGAATACCCAATTCGGTCGCCAGTCGTTTTTACAGGTCGAGAACGAATGAGCCGGGGAGCAATCCCCGTAGAAGTACGCCGGGAGTGTGCGACGAAATCGGGGCCTGAACCCCGGTCGCTCGGTTTCTCGAAATCCGGTACGTACTTCCCTACCCAACACTACGAACCGACAATGGAATACCTGGAGCGCCGGGTCACGATGGTAAACGACCGCCTCGAAGAGGTCGTCTCGGCGGTCGAGCCGTCGGAACTCGCCGACCAACTCGACCACGTCGCTCTCGCGGGGGGCAAGCGCGTCCGCCCCGCCGTGACCATCCTCGCCTGCGAGGCCGTCGGTGGGTCCCCCGAAGACGCCGTCGATTTTGCCGTCGGCGTCGAACTCGTCCACAACGCCTCGCTCGTCATCGACGATATCATCGACCGGTCCGATATCCGCCGCGGCACCCCGAGCGCGTGGGCGGCGTACGGATACGGGCCGTCTATCATCGCCTCCGACGGCCTGCTCGGCGAAGCGTTCGCGTTGCTGTCGTCCAGCGACCGCGCGACCCGCATCGTCGCCGAGTCGATGGTCGAACTCGGCGAGGGCGAGGCGACCGAACTCGTCGCCGTGCCGTCGAACGAAACGGAGTACATGCAACTAGCACACAGAAAGACGGGCGCACTCTTCCGTGCCGCCGCCGAACTGGGCGCGGTCGCGGCCGGCGGCGACGCCCACGTCGTCGAAGCCTTCGGTGACTACGCCGCCCGCGTCGGCGTCGCCTTCCAGATTCGTGACGACGTGCTCGACGCGACCGCCGACGCCGAGGAGTTAGGGAAGCCGACCGGACAGGACGCCGAGATGGGCCGTCCGTCGCTCGTACAGGTGACCGACTTGACGCCCGAAGAGGCGAACCGCCGCGCGCGACAGCAGGCCGACGAAGCGCTCAATGCGCTCGACTCGTCCGGCGTTGACGACTCGGAACCGCTGGAATATCTCCGCGACCTCGCCGAGTTCGTCATCGTCCGCGAAAGCTGAGGCGTGATGGGCAGTCTTAGGCCGGTTGTTCGCCGTCGTTCTCGGCGCTCGTCGGGAAGTGGGCTTCGACCACTGCGAAGGTGAGTGTGCTCAGCACACCGAGGAGCGTGCCGACCGTGAGTGCGACGGCGAGGCCGGTGAGTTCGAACGTTTGGACGCCGTCGATTCCCGCGGGGAGGAAAAATCCGGAGAGTGCGTAGAGCACGATTGCGATGGCCGAGACGTAGAACGGAGCGTTGAGGTAGCGCCACTTGAAGCGGTCGTGGAGGTACTCGTCCGTGACTTGCCCGAGACTGCTCGTGATACCGGCGGCCGCGAACCACTCGACCGCCCCGTGGACGAGCGCGGCGAGAATGAGACCTGGGGCAGGGTCGCCGTTGACGCTTCCGGAGACGTTCTGGAAGAGGTCGTATCCGCGGACGCCACCGACGACGAGCAAGGCCGCGGCGGCGACATAGGTGATAATCGTGACGCGACCGGTGTAGAGGACGTTTCTGGCTCTGTTGGCGGCCTCGTCCACGGCGGATTCGAGACCGAGGCCGCGGAAGAGCGTATACAAGCCGAGAAGCGCCGAGATGAGACCGAGGACGACGGCTCCGGGAACGTCGAAGAGACTCGCAATGGTGACGAACGGGTAGATGAGAAGCAGGATGCCGAGCGGGACGAGGATGGTCCCGCGGGTTTCGGGGTCGGCGAGAACCTGTTTCATCGTGTAGTACATGGATTCGAGGTTCTGTGCCTGTCTGACAACGACCCGACGAACGCCGTCGATGGGGACGCGAGAGCGGATGACCGGAAGGACGGATTCGTCCTGTGCGCCGTCGGTGATGACGATAGCGTGGACGGACTCGCCAGTCGAGATACTGGCGAGAACGGTGTCTATCTCCGCACCGATTTCCCGGTTGGCCTTCACGTCGCTTCCTTCCACCCCGGTAACGGCGGCGACTTCGACCTCCTCGTCTTCGTCTTCGAGGAGTTGGTCGTGAACCTGAATCCCCTGAAAGAGAACGTTCACGTCGGAGTCCTCGGGGTCGGCAGTGGCGAGTGCCACCGCGGCGTCCTCGACGTTCTGTCGGCCGACGACGGGCGTATCGAGTCCCGTCTTGCGGCCGAGGTCGTCGTCGAGATCGACACAGAGGACCAAGAGCATCGTTGATGCCTATGCCACGGGGATATATCTGCTTTCGGGGAACCGTCCGCGGGCGGCGGGTTCGGTCAGTCGTCGGCGGTCACCGTCGTCGGCTCAACGCGTCGGTCGAGGAAGTCCGCGAGCAGTTCGAACGTCCGAGTCTTCTGGTCGATGTCCGACGAGGCGTGTCCTTCGTCGCCGAGTTCGTGGTACTCGTAGTCTGTTCCCTCCTCGTAGCCGTGTTCGTCGAGCGCGTCGCGGAACAGTCGCGCCTGCGAGATTGGGACGCGCCGGTCGTTGACGCCGTGGAGGATACATAGCGGCGCATCGACGTTCTCGGCGTGCGTCGTCGGCGACCGTTCCGTGTACAGGTCGGCGTTTTCCTCGGGGTCGCCGAGATACAACTCCATCAGTCGCGTCTGGAAGTGCGGCATCGTGTTGTCGTACATGTCGTGGAGGTCGGAGACACCAATCCACGCGATACTGGCGGCATAAAGGTCGGGATACTGCACCGACTGCCAGTACGCCGAGTAGCCGCCGTAGGACCCGCCGAAGACGACGACGCGGTCTTCGTCCAGCCAGTTGTAGGTGTCGAGGACGTGCTCGACCGCGGTTGCGACGTCGCCCTGTTCTGCGCCGCCCCAATCGTCGAACAGTTCCTCGACGAACTCGCGTCCGCGCCCGGTCGAACCGCGGTAGTTGACCTGGAGGACAGAAAAGCCACACTGAATCAAAAACTGCGTGTAGAGACTGAAGGACTTAGAGTCTCTCGCGCGTGGCCCGCCGTGAGGGTTCACGACGAGCGGCGATGGACGCCGACCGGAGTCGTAAAACAGCGCGCCGATTTCGAGTTCGTCGTACGGGTCGTGAGAGACGGCCTTCGCGGGTGTCTCGGGGACGCCGTCGGATTCGAAACGGATGTACTCGGCGTCGGCGAAATCGTCCGTCGAAAAGTCGCCGTGGTCGGCTTCGAGAAGCGTCTCGCGCTCGTCGGTCGAAACGTCGTACGCGACGAGTTCGGTTCGACGCGTCGGCGTCGTGTGGCTCACCAAAACGCGGTCGTCGTTGAGGCGTCGTTCACTCCGCATGCCGAACCCGGAGACGCCGTCGGGTAGGTCGAAGACGCTGACATCGCCGGAGCGAACGTCGTAGACGACCGGCACCGTCGCGGCGTGGGACGGTCGCGTCGCCAATATCGTTCGGCCGCCGTCAACGAACGAGACGGGTACCTCCTCGTAGTCGCCGTCGCCGAACCACGTTACCTCGTCGGCCGCGAGGTCGTAGACACCACAGCGGTTCAGCCCCGGCGAGTCGTCCGAGAGTAACAAGCGTTCGCCCTCGGGACCCCAGTCGGTAGCCGCCGTTTCAGCACCGGTTTTCCCGAGGTCGAGTCTCCGTGGGTTCGAGCCGTCGATGTCGGCGATGTAAACGTCGAGGTTGGCGGTATCGGCGGCTTCGTTCGCGCCGTAGACGACGCGCTCACAGTCGGGCGAGAGGTGAGCGAACAGGACGGCTCTGTCGTAGTCGGTGAGTTTCGTCGTCTCACCGGTCGGTAGGTCGTGGCGATAGAGGTTCATCTGTCCGTCGCGCGTCGAACCGACGAGCAACGTCTCGCCGTCGTCGCCGACGTCGTAGAGGCTGTTTTGTCCGGGGAGTTCGACGACGGGGTCGACGGTTCCACCCCGGTCGAACGCGTAGATGTCGTTTTGCTCGTCGCCAGCCTCGTCGAGATGGAAGAACACGCGGTCGCCGTCGGCATCCCACGCGATGGGCCATCTGGCGTCTCGGGGCACTTCGCCGTCGCTCCACTGGTCGAGGTCGCCGGTCTCGGCGTCGAGAATGTGCAGTTCGTTTCGTCCGGTTCCGTCGTAGTAGAGGGCGATTTCGTCGCCGTCGGGGGAGACAGTAGGGTGGCGGACCGTCGGAAGGCTTGCCAACCGTTCCAACACGTTCGTGTCGTCAGATGTTGACATACATACATCACGATTTTGGGGTGTATTCAGTCTATTGTCTGCGTGTGAAAAACAGACAGACGGTACGAAGCACGTTTCGCACGGTTTTTGCACGTGGGACGTATATCGTGTGTTCAACGAATGATCTCGAAGGGCTGCGAACAGTGCGCCATGGGCGGAAAGATGGTGATGTTCGTCTACGGGTACTGCGACCAGCGCGATTGTTTCTACTGCCCGCTCGGCGAGAATCGCAAGAACGTGACCGACGTGTACGCCAACGAGCGACTCGTCGAATCGGACGAAGACGTCATCGAGGAGGCAAAGCGCATGGACGCCCTCGGCTCTTCTATCACCGGCGGCGAGCCGCAAGAGGCGCTCGACAAGACGTGTCACTACATCTCGCTTCTGAAGGACGAATTCGGCGAGGACCACCACATCCATCTCTACACCGGCATTCCCGGCGGCCGCGAGAACATGCGTCGTCTCGCCGAGGCCGGACTGGACGAGATTCGCTTCCACCCGCCGCTCGAACTCTGGGGCGATATGCACGGGACCGAGTGGGAGGATATTCTCTACATCGCCCGCGAAGAGGGACTCACTCCGGCGTTCGAGATTCCGGGCATCCGCGCCGAACAGGAGTTTCTCGACTTCCTCGACGAAGGAGCCGCGGAGTTCTGTAACATCAACGAGTTCGAGATGTCCGACGGAAACTACCGCCGGATGCAGGAGAAGGGCTACGAGCTACAGGACGGTCACATGTCGGCGGTCGATGGCTCGAAGGAAGCGATTCTCGACGCGATGGGCGACCACGAGCGCGTCTACTTCTGTACCTCCGTGTTCAAAGACGCCGCACAGCACCGCAATCGCCTCAAGCGCATGGCACAGAACCTGCGTCGGTCGTTCGACGAGGTGACAGAAGACGGGACGCTGGTCTACGGAAAGACCTACACGCCGGCAGAGCGCTTTATCGAACTCGGCGTTCCCGACGAGTTCTACAGCATCAAATCGAATCACGTCGAAGTCGCGTGGTGGCTCCTCGAAGAGATGATAGAGGAAGGCGACATCGAAGACGGTGAAATCGTCGAGCAGTACCCGACCTACGACGGGACGGTCGTCGAGCGAACGCCGCTGGCCTGACGGCCGCGCAGATTCTACTCCTCGCGCGTAATCGCAACGAACAGACTCGGCGCAAGGATGAGCGCCGCGGCCGTCGCCGTCGTTGGCGCAAGCGGGAGGCGCATCACGATGCTGAGCCACGCGACTGCGACACCAGCGAGTACCCCGGCAACGATACTGAGACGGCGCTGGCGGTGGGTGAGTCGCAGGCCGCGAGCGTCGGCGTAGAGCGCGCCCGGGAGTCCGACTAGCAGACCGACGACAGCATTGAGAGTCCCGAAGAGCGGTGCGGAGGCGAGAAACGTCGCGCCCACGGCGGCAGTCACCGCGAGTGTCTGTCCAGGCGACAGCGGGTTGACGTCGGCACCGAAGTGCGTGGCGTAGGCGGCGGGCGGAAGCGCGACGACGAGACTGGCGACGACCCCCGAAAGGATGTCGTCGGGACGTTCGAAAAGCGCAACGAGAAGCATCACGACGCCGAGGACGGCACCGAAGACGGTGACGAGACGGGGCGAGAGCGCCTCGGTCGGGTTGTCAGAGCGGACGACGCCAAAGGCGGCGAAAGGGTAACAGACGACCACGCCGGAGAGGAGTGAGCGAAACAACTCGCCGGTGAGGACGACGCCAGAGACGACCGCCGAGAGGCCGAGAAACACACCGACGAGGAGGGCAAATTCGGGGACGCGCTCGGTCACGTTGTGGGGTTGGTTCGAGCGACAGAAAGAGTTTCGGGGCGAGAGACAGTCGAGAACGGAGGTCTGAGAGGGCGGCGACCTACCCGCAAGCGTTTAGAGTGACCATAGTGTACCTCCCGGCATGTCGGACTGTCCACTCGCGGACGACTGCCCGAGTTTCTCAGAGCGAATCAAAGGGATGGGGTGTCAGTATTACGGCGACCGTGGCGGTGCCGAGTGGTGTGACCACTACGACCGGCCTATATACGAACTGAAACAACAGCCCGTCAAACCGGGCGAAGAAGTCATCGTCACCGTCGAAGACATCCACGAGAGCGGTGCTGGCGTCGGTCGAACCGAAGACGGGTTCATCGTCTTCGTCGATGGACTCCTCCCGGACGCGCGAGCGGTCGTTCGAATCGACCAAGTCAAGGGAAGTCACGCCCGCGCGAAGAAGGTCGTCGAGCGACTGCCGTTCGAAGAAGACGAATCGGCCAATATCGAGACCAACACCGACGTCGAATCTGAGACCACCCACGAAGCCGACCGCGACGGACCAAAGCGACCGGAAGCACTCGGAAGTAGGGACAACTTCTGGGGCGAATAACGACAGCCCGCTTCCGACTTTCGGTGGACAGTCAGCCTGCTGTATCTTTTTCCGCACCCGCGACCGACTCCGTGGTATGAGCGATGTCGGACGCGACGACGAGACAGTTCCCGACGCAGACGACCTCCTCGATGAGGCGGGGTTCGACCCCGAACGGAGCGTCCTCACCCGCCGACAGGCCGAAGTTCTCGCGCTACGCGAACGTGGGGTCCGCCAAGCGACGATTGCTGACCGCCTCGGAACCTCGCGTGCGAACGTCTCCAGCATCGAATCGAGCGCCCGAGACAACGTCGAGAAAGCCCGAGAGACCGTGGCGTTCGTCGGCGCGCTCACCGCGCCGGTTCGCGTCGAAATCCCGGCCGGAAGCGACCTCTACGACGTCCCGACGCAGGTGTACGACGCCTGCGACGACGTCGGCGTGAAAGTGAGCCACGCCGCTCCGGACCTGATGAAAGTCGTCTCCGACGCCGCCGGCGACGCGGTCGCAGGGCGCGAAGTCAGAGAACGACTGTTCGTCGGCGTCACGAACGATGGACAGGTTCGCGTCCGCCGACAGGCGAACGACCGATAAGCGGTACAACGGAGAACCGGTCGAGATGCGGTCGCCGAGACTGTCTCGATGCTGGGCGTTTTTATTCAGGGGTTCGACGCATCACCCATGGACCTCGGAATCGACGGCGACACGGTTGTCGTAACGGCAAGTTCGGCCGGTCTCGGACGTGCGAGCGCCGAGGCACTGGCCGACGAAGGTGCGAACGTCGTGATTTGTGGCCGCGACCCGGAACGCCTCGCCGACGCAGAAGCCGAACTCGCCGACCTCGCTGGGGACGTGCTCGGCGTCGAAACGGACATCACGAGCAAGGCAGATATCGACGCGCTCGTCGAGGCCGCAGTCGAGGCGTTCGGTGGCATCGACCACGTCGTCACCTCGGCGGGAGGTGTTCCTCCGGGCGGCTTCGCCGACACGACCGAAGAAGCGTGGTACGGCGCGTTCGACATGCTCGTCATGAGTGCCGTCTGGACGGTCGAGGCGGCCCGTCCATACCTCGAAGCGAGCGACGCCGGAACCATCACCTGTATCACTTCCACGACGGTCAACGAAGTCGCCGACGACCTCATCCTCTCGAACGCGGTCCGACGCGGCGTCATCGGTCTCGTGAAGTCGCTCTCGCGGGAACTCGCTCCGAGCGTTCGCGTGAACGCCGTCCTCCCGGCCGCGCACGAGACGAGTCGGATCGAAGAATTAGTAGAGGCTAGCGTCGAGCGCGGCGACCACGACACCTACGAAGCGGGCCTGCAATCGTGGGCCGACGACATCCCGCTCGGGAGAATCGGCGGCCCGCGCGAACTCGGTGACGTGGTCGCGTTCCTCGCCAGCGACCGCGCGAGTTTCGTCACGGGTGCGTGCATCCCGGTGGACGGCGGCCGACTGCGGAGCGCCTGAACCCCCGACGGCTTAGAATCGGCCGCGTTCTTTCAGTCGGGCGACGACGTCACGGACCCGCTGTGCTTCGGCTTTCGGCACGACGAGTACCCGGTCGCCCCACGATACGACCGCGAGGTCAGAGACGCCGACGAGGGAGACGTTCGCGCCGTCGGTGGCGACGACGTTGTCTGCGGCATCGACGAACACCGGGTCGTCACCGAGCGCGACGTTGCCCTCCGCGTCGGCGTCGAAGATTCGTTCGAGGGCGTCCCACGAGCCTAAATCGTCCCACTCGAAGTGGACCGGAACGACCGCCGCGTCGGCGGCGCGTTCCATGACGGCGTAGTCGATACTGACCGGTTCAACGGTCTCGAACCCGCCGTCGATGTCGCCCGCGTCGAGGGCATCCACGAGCGGACCGAGCGGCGAGTCGGTGGCCGCGGAAAACAGCGCCTCGGGCGTCCACGCGAACATTCCGGCGTTCCATAGGTAGCCCTCCTCGACGTATCGGGTCGCGGTGTCGGCGTCCGGCTTCTCGTGGAAGGCGTCGAGGTCGTGGTAGTCGCCGCGGTCCAACCCCGGCTCGATGTAGCCGTAGCCGGTATCGGGTCGCGTTGGTTCGACGCCGAAGGCGACGAGACGGTCGGTGTCGGCGGCGACGCGCGCGCCCCGAACCACGGCCTCGGCGAAGCCGTCGCCGACGTGGTGGTCACTCGGAAGGACGGCAACGACTGGGTCGTCGTACAACTCGGCGATTCGGTGGGTCGCGTAGACGAGCGCCGGGCCGGTGTCTTTCGCCGCGGGTTCGACCACGACATCGGCGTCGGGAGCGTGGTCGGATATCTCGTCGGCGAACGCCGGCCGCGTGGAGACGACGACGTGGTCGGCGAAATCGGCGCGAGAGACAGTTGCTGTGAGGAGCGACTGGTCGTCACCGAGAGGGAGGAACTGCTTTGGGCGGTCGCTTCTGCTCGCGGGATACAGGCGCGTGCCGGTGCCGCCGGCGAGGACGAGTGCGACGAGTGGGCGGTCCATATCGGCGGGTGGTGCTACAACCACAAAATCCTACCACGTCTCCGAACGCCGAGCAATCTCACGGGATTACCACGTCTCGACGACACCCTCTCGGATATCCTCGACACAACCCTGACAGTCGGGATGGTCGGGGTCGAAACACGCCGGACGGCCCGCCGCGTCGATGGCGGCGGCGCGGCGCTCGACGTGTCTGCGACAGACGATTTTCGCTCGACCGTCGTCGTCGCGGGGGAGCGAATCGAGCGCGGCCGGTGAGTTGCGCCCGTCCCGGTAGGCGCGCTTGACCTCCTCGTAGCGCTTGCCGGCGTTTCGGGCGGCGCTTCGAATGATGCTTTCGAGGCGGTCGTCCATGTCCGACCATGCGTGCGCCGTGGCTATCAATTCCTCGCTCTCAGAGACTCACGCTTTACTTTCACTCCGGCTCAGACATTTTTATATGAGTACGCGGCCAACGTCCGTATGCCTCCCAATGGAAACCAAGGTGGAGGCGAGGTAGACCATGACTGATTTGCGAAGCCACGCAGTGGAGATAGCCGAACAGTTCTCGGACCATTTAGACGTGTCCGCGGACGAGGTCGAAGAACGACTAGAGAGCCTCGTCAGCGAGTACCGCGTCCCCGTCGATGAAGCACGCCGGAGTGTCGTCAACAGTTACCTCGACGAAGCAGGTATCGAACGCGACGAACTCGGCGGCGGCGGTGCCGGCGGTAACGAACAGACCCTGCTCAACGATATCGACGAGGACGAACAGTGGGTTGACGTGCGCGCGAAGGTCGTCGAACTCTGGGAACCCCGGAGCGAGGCCATCGCGCAGGTCGGCCTGCTCGGTGACGAATCCGGCCGGATGAAGTTCGTCTCGTTTACCACGTCGGAACTTCCCGAACTCGAAGAAGGCGTCTCGTACGCTCTCGGGAACGTCGTCACCGACGAGTACCAGGGCAACTTCTCCGTGAAACTCAACCGAACGACGAGCATCGCGGAACTCGACGAGGAGATCGAAGTCGGCGACGACTCGACCACCGTCGAAGGCGCCCTCGTGGACATGCAGTCCGGGAGCGGCCTCATCAAGCGGTGCCCCAAAGAGGACTGTACGCGCGTCCTGCAAAACGGACGCTGTTCAGAACACGGCAACGTCGAAGGCGAGTTCGACCTTCGAATCAAGGCCGTCGTGGACGACGGCACCGAAGTTCACGAAGTCATCTTCAACCGCGAGATGACCGAAGCACAGACCGGCATCGAACTGGACGAGGCGAAGCAAATGGCCATGGACGCCCTCGATACCACCATCGTCGAAGAGGAGATGCGCGGAGACCTCGTGGGGTTCTACTACCGCGTTACCGGCCCGACGCTCGGTCGGTACGTACTCGCTAACGAAGTCGAACGCCTGAGCGAACCAGCAGACGCCGAAGAACTGCTCATCAAAGCGAGGTCGATGTAAATGAGTGCTAACGATATTCCCACCCGAGAGGTCGCCCGGCGCGTCTTCGCACAGGAGTTCAACGACGCCGGTTACACGTTCAAGGAATCCGACGACGAGCGCGCACCCGTCTACGTGCTTCTGCCGACGGGTGAGCGCGCGAATCGCATCTTCCTCGTCGGGACGCTCACCGAGAAGGAAGACGTCGGCGAAGACAACGAGTACTGGCGCGGCCGTATCGTCGATCCGACGGGGACGTTCTTCGTCTACGCCGGCCAGTACCAGCCAGAAGCCGCGAGCACGCTCCGCGACCTCGATGCCCCCGCCTACGTCGCAGTCGTCGGCAAGCCCCGGACCTACGAGACCGACGACGGCACCATCAACGTCTCCGTCCGGCCCGAATCCATCACTGAAGTCGATGCGGCGACGCGCGACCGCTGGGTGACAGAGACGGCCGAACAGACGCTCGACCGCATCGACGCCTTCGACGACGACGGCAACGAGTACGCGCGGATGGCCCGCGAGCACTACGACCTCGACACCGACGAGTACAAACGCGTCGCCATCGCCGCGCTCGAAAGCCTCGAACAGGCCGACGAGTTGAACGCGTAACCACGCGACACACCCTATTTTGTCGTCTTTCGTGGGAGTTTCAGAGCGGACGACCGCTCGTCTGACGAAACGTTAAGTGTCCGGAATACAGACCGACGAGTATCATGGGCAACAAGAACAAAACCATCTCGTTTCGTGTCAACGAAGACGCGTTCGAGACCCTTCGGGAGATTGCTGAAGAGCGGGACATCTCCCTGTCCGCCGTCTTCCGCGACTACGTGGACACGTTAGTTGCCCACGACGGTCAGGTACAGGTCGTCCCCAAACACGAATTAGAGCAGTTGCGCGAGGGCGACGACGGAGACGAGTCGTTCCCGCCGAGTGTCGAAGTTCCGAAGAGCTTCATCCGCGAGCACGAGCGCCTCGAACTGGAAGCCGAACATCTCCGCGAACAGCTCGAAGAACACAAAGGCTACGTGAACTATCTCCGCGAGCAACTGGAAAACGACCACGACGACGTCGAAGAGGTCATCCAACTCGAAGACCTCGACGCGGGCGACGAACAGTCGTTCCGCCTCGGATAAAGCGGTCTCCGACTCGACGCGTTGGCGACTCGACTACGCGCCGCTAACGGGGACCGACCAAGTCTTTCTTCGCGCGTCGAGCCGCGTCTTGCATCTCGCTGTCGCCTTCGACGTCCGCGAGTGCCTCGACCGATTCGAGCGTCCGAACCGAGTTGTCGAGAAACGAAAGCATGTCACCCGGGTAGGCGTACACCATGTACTCGTCGCTCATCACGTCCACGATGGCGTCGGGACCGAGTCCTTGTGCGCGGAGTTCGAGCAGGTATTCGATGAACTTTCGCTCGGGGTACCCGGTGTAGATGTCGTCAGAGTTCTCGCAGTCGAGGAAGTCCTGTGCGAAGTCGAGCAGTCGGTCGCGGGTGGCGTCGTCAACTTTGGCAAGTCCCTCACCGGAGTAGAGGATTTCGAGGGTCGCACCGCTGAACACGCGCTTCGGAATGTTCGTATCCAGTTGCGAGACGATTTGACGGTGGTTTTTGAGATAGATTTTGTCCGTGATAGCCACTGCTACCGGGCCGTAGGAGACACCGTGGCAAAAGACTCCCGCTCCCGCGGCGGCACGCTGTGAAGGTAAATGCCCACGGAGCAACCACGAACACGGCACGTGAGCGCGACGGTCGAATCACAGACGAGTCGGTCCCGTCAGGTTCACCACAGACGAGGCGGTCCGTTTTGCGGGTGTCGTCGCCGCGCACTGTGACGTTCTGTCACTCCGGGACCGTAGCGTAACGTATTTTAGTCGTAGCGGATTACAGATGGTTGCAACGTGTCCGGGTTGGGGTAGTGGACTATCCTTCAGCCTTGTGGAGGCTGAGACGCGGGTTCAATTCTCGCACCTGGACCTTCTCTCTTCATTTTAACTGGCGAGCATTGTGTAGTGTGTGCGAGCACGTTCGGGATAGCCACAGAAAGAAAGTGCAGTCAGACCGAGACTGCAAGCCCTCGAACGTCCGATTCGGACAGTTGGAGGTTGTGCATCGTTTCTGCGTGTTGCTGAACGAACTCGATGAGTTCGGCTTCGTCCTCGGATTGTACCGAGAAGTCGCAGTCGTGGCCCGCCTCTCGGCAGACGACTCGTTTTGGCATCTCTCATACACCACCGAGTGCATGCTAGCATGGAACAGTGTCGGAGATAATCGTTGTGTCCCCGTGCGTGCGGCGCACACTCAAGCGAGCGCGAGGGCGTAGGCCTTTTTCCTCAGACCCCGACCGGTACGGTATGCAGGTCGCCATCCTCACCGTCGGCAACGAACTCCTCGCGGGCGACATCGAGAACACGAACGCGACGTGGCTCGCTCGGCGACTCACCGACGTCGGAGCGACGGTGGCGCGCATCCAGACGGTTCCGGACGACCACGAGGTCATCGCCGACGTGGTCGCTGAGTGGAGCGACGCGTTCGACGCGGTCGTCGTTACCGGCGGTCTCGGCGGGACGCCGGACGACATCACCATGGCGGCGGTCGCGGCCGGTCTCGGACGGGGGGTCGCCGTCAACGACGAGGCCGCAAAACAGGTCGAAGCGACCATCACGGCCATCCTCGAACGACGCCCCGACATCGACTTCGACCTCGACGTGGCGTGGTACGCGTCGATGCCCGCGGACGCCGAGGTACTCGAAAACGACGAGGGACTCGCGCCGGGGTGTCGAGCGGGAAACGTCTACGTCCTCCCGGGCATCCCCACCGAAATGAAGCCGATGTTCGATTCGATAGCGGACCGGTTCGCCGGGGACAGAACGTCACGAGTGTTCTACGCCGACGCGCCCGAGGGCGCGGTCGCCCGAGAACTCGGGATTGTGGCCGAGCAGTTCGGCGTCGAGGTCGGAAGCTATCCAAACCGCGGCGGGCCGACGCGAATCAAACTCTCCGGTGCCGACGCTGTCGTCCTCGACGACGCCGTGGCGTGGGTGTGGGAGCACGCGACAGTGTCCCTCTACGGGAGTGAGGCGGCAGTCGAAGCGGCGCGGGCGGCACAAGCAGACGACGCGGCAGACCGCACCGGAGACGACGACTCGGGGGCAAACGAATACTCGGAGACCGACGACGACCCAGAAGCAGACAAATGAGCGGTCGGAATCTTCTCAGCGGAGTTGCGCGATACCGGCGTCAGTCCGTGGAAGGGAGTCGAGCGACCCGCGACTGCGGATGATGTTGAACGCGGTCACGAGGTCGGACCGAGAGACGAGGCCGACGAGTTCTCCGGTCTCGTCAACGACCGGTAGGCGGCCGACACCGCGTTCTTGCATGAGGGCGATAGCGTCCATCGCGTCGGCGTCGGGGTCGATAGTCGTCAGTTCGTCGCTCATGATGTCGTCTACGCGGAAGGCGTCGCGTTCGACTTCTTTGACTCCGCGGGCGTCGTCGAGCGTCACCATACCGATGAGGTCGCCGTTTCTGAGGACGGGGTAGCCCGTGTGGCGCTCGACGAACATCCGTTCGAGGAGTTCCGTGACCGACGTTCTTTCTTCGACCACGTCGAGGTTGTCGCGGGCGGTCATGATATCGCGGACGACGACATCTTGGAACGTCGCCTTGAGGACGGTCTGTTGGGCCTCGCCCGACGCGCCCATGTAGATGAAGAAAGCGAGCGCGACGAGGAAGAGGTTGAAAAACAGCCCGAAGATTCCGAGGAGGAAGGCGAACACCTTCCCGACTTCGGCGGCCATCTGCGTCGCTTTCGCGTGTGGTCGAGTACGTGCGAGAAGCGCCCGGAGAACGCGGCCGCCGTCCATCGGGAAGCCCGGAAGCATGTTGAAGATGGCGAGCGAGACGTTCATCAACGCGAGGTAACCGAGGACGAACTGTGCGGGTCCTTGCGAGGCGGGGAGGAGCAGAAATCCGGCGTAGGAGACGACCCCGATGGCGACGGAGACGATAGGACCGGCGACGGCGATCGTAAACTCCTGTTTCCAGTCTTCGGGAATCTCTTTGAATCGAGCGACGCCGCCGAACAGCCAGAGCGTGATGGATTCGATTTCGTAGCCGTATCGCATTGCGACGAGTGAGTGTCCAAATTCGTGGAGGAGCACGCCAGCGAACAGGCCGATAGCGGCCGCGCCGCCGAGTATCCACTGGAGCGACCCGGTCGAGATGGCAACACCGTCGATATTCGTGCCGAAGAGTTGGTTGATGACGAGCGCGAGATTGGCGACGTCAGAGCCAATGAGCCACGCGAAAAGCGGGAGGACGATGAGGAAGGTGAGGTCCAACCTAATCGGGATGCCGAAGGCGCTACCGATGCGGATTCCTCGCATACGCGTAGTAGCCATGGGAGGGCCTTAAGCAGTCAGGCCAAAAGACAGGGGAAAGCTTACGCGGGCCGGCAATCGACGGGGAGATATGAGCGATTCCCGACCGAAGCCAGTGGTGAAGCGGAGCGCGGATGTCGAGTACGAGTCGGTGGGTGCGGCGGACGGAATGTCCAAGGGCGTCCTCATCTCCGACGACGACGGCGCGCCGAACTTCGCCATCCGGCGGTTCGTCCTCGACGCCGGCGCGTCGGTCCCGAAACACACGAACGAGGTCGAACACGAGCAGTACGTCCTCTCGGGGCGGTACGTCGTCGGCATCGACGACGAAGAGTACGACGTCGAAGCGGGCGACTCGCTTTTGATTCCCGCCGGCGTCGTCCACTGGTACCGAAACGAGTCCGACGAGGAAGGCTCGTTCCTCTGTGCCGTGCCGAACGGCGACGACGCAATCGAACTCACCGACGGATAGGCGCTGGAACCTTCCATATCTCGTTTTGTCACACTAAGTAGGTGACCACATACCTCGGATACTAGGTCGGGGCTAACAATCTGCAGTCAGTGTTAGTAAGTAGCAACAGTCTATCAGCAATCTTGTAACAAAGCGGCGGTGGCGCAGAGTGTCATCAAGAAGCGCAGTTAGTGCGCTTCGGGCGTCGGCAACCCGCTGTGGGAGAATCCGGCGTCACACGAAACCCATGCAACGAAGAACATATCTCAAGACACTTGCAGGAGTAGGAGCGCTCGGTGCGGTCGGTGTGGGTGCCCTCTCGGGAAACGCCGCCGCGATGACCGTCAACATCGGTGCCGGAGACGTCAACGTGGGAACGAACGACGAAGGTGAAATCGACGCGGTCACCATCGACCCCAAATTCAGAGTCGAGTGGCGGAACTTCGACCAGACGGTCGCCAAGATATTCTACCTCGTCGAAGCCGCGGTCGAAGACGAAGACGGGCGGACACCCTACGAAGGCGGCTACCTCGGAGACGGCTTCACCCCGGTGTTCCGCGCGACTCCGTGGATAAACGCCAGTGCCCCGACGGGCGTCTCCGAGAGCGCACCGGGGACGACCGGTCACTACGAACTCACCGTCCCGCTGTCGCAGGTCCTCGCTAACGACTCGCGCGTCTCGAACGCCGACACGTCTCGCCCCGTGCCGCGACCGTTAGACGTGTTCAACAACGCTGGTCGCCCGGATTACGAGAGTGTCGCGGACGGCGATTACCCTGCCGGGTCGCAAGCGAGCTATCTCGACGGGACCAGTATGGGCCCGGCGAGCGACGCCGAATCGATGCTCGTGGACACGCAAGGACTCCCGCTCGTCAACAACTTCCCCGGAGCCAACGCGGGGTACTACGGCGCGGCTGGCGGCGTCTCGCAGTTCCGCGATACGACCGAAGACGAACAGAAAAAAGAGACGAGAGTCTTCCTTCGGTACACGTTCGAACTCCAGCGGCCGAACGGCGACCCGACGACCGGCGCGTTCAGCGGCTTCGGCATCCCAGCGAGCGACTTTGACAGCGGCAACAGTCGAATCGTCTACCCGAGCGGCGGGTTGGGGAACTACGACTTCGAAGGCAACGGCTACACCGCCTCCGGACTCTCGTATGCGACGCTCCGGAACTTCGCCGACCAACACGTCGGCATCACCGTCGCCACGACGGACTTCACCGTCAAAGTCGGCAACGAAACGTCCGAAGTCGGCGTCACCGGAACCAGCGGAACCGGTGCAGAAGCGCCGAGCACATAGTCAGTCCACTTTTTTCGAAGCGAACTGCTCAAATAACGCGAGAACACACCAACGGATGTGTCTCAACAGGTCACCCGCGTCGATACGCTCTTTCTCCACCAGACGGGGGATAGCTATCTCGTCGTCGCCCGTCGGGACGGAAAGCGGGTGCTCCGCGGAAAACTCGAACTCAAAGAGACGAACGCGGGGCCGCGTCCGCTTCGCTTTCTCGTCATCCGAAAGGGCGAGGAGAAACCGCGCGACCCGAGCCAGTTCGTCGAACTCGCCCGGTCGGCCGCCCGAATCCGCATCTCACAGCAAACGTCGAAAGCCGGCCGCGAGGAACTCAAAACGATGTTCGACGGCTACCAGTTGGAGGCCGTCGCGGTGCGGACCTGTCGTCGGTGTGCCATCAACGGCCGGTATTCGCCCATCACCGACGACACGGCCATCAAAGCCGACCACGAACACGTCTGTCGGGACTGTGCGGTCCGCGAACTCGAACAGGAACTCTCGTTCGCGGGAGGTCTCACGCAGGCGGCCCAAGAACGCCTCGAAGAACTCCTCTACGAGACGGGCGACCTGACCAGAATCACGAACCTCTTGCAGGGCGAATTAGACCCCGACCTGACGAAGTTCGACACTATCAGCGCGACGACGGAGGACGTCGAATTGGTCGAGACGGAGACGCTCGACCTCCATCCGAATCTGCAGTCGATGCTGACAGACCGGTTCGAGACGTTGCTTCCGGTCCAGAGCCTCGCCATCGACAACGGCCTTCTCGACGGCGACGACCAACTCGTGGTGAGCGCCACGGCGACCGGGAAGACGCTCGTCGGCGAACTCGCCGGCATCAACCGGATGCTCGAAGGGAAGGGAAAGATGCTCTTTCTCGTCCCGCTCGTCGCACTCGCAAACCAGAAACACGAGGATTTTCAGGACCGCTACGGCCACCTCGGCAACGTGACGATTCGCGTCGGCGCGAGCAGAATCAACGACGACGGAAATCGCTTCGACCCGAACGCCGACATTATCGTCGGCACCTACGAGGGAATCGACCACGCGCTCCGGACGGGCAAGGACCTCGGCGACATCGGAACCGTCGTCATCGACGAAGTGCACACGCTGAAAGAAGAAGAGCGAGGCCACCGCCTCGACGGGATGATTTCTCGGCTCAAGCACTTCTGCGAGACGCGAGCGGACCGGCGCGGCGGGTACGACGGCGCGCAGTGGATTTACCTCTCTGCGACCGTCGGGAATCCGGCGTGGTTGGCACAGAACCTCCGAGCCAACCTCGTCGAGTACGAAGACCGACCGGTGCCCATCGAACGCCACGTCACCTTCGCCGACGGACAGGAGAAACCGCGCATCGAAAACCGCCTCGTCAGGCAGGCGTTCGACACCAAATCGTCGAAGGGCTATCGCGGCCAGACGATTATCTTCACCAACTCGCGGCGACGCTGTCACGAAATATCGCGGAAAATCGACTACAACGCCGCGCCGTACCACGCCGGACTGGACTACAAACAGCGCAAACGCGTCGAACGCCAGTTCGCCGACCAGGACCTCGCCGCCGTCGTCACGACCGCCGCCCTCGCCGCCGGTGTCGATTTCCCGGCGTCACAGGTCATCTTCGACACGCTGGCGATGGGTATCGAGTGGCTCTCCGTACAGGAGTTCAGCCAGATGCTCGGCCGCGCCGGTCGCCCCGACTATCACGACAAAGGCGTCGTCTACCTGCTCGTCGAACCCGACACGAGCTACCACAACACGATGGAGATGACCGAAGACGAAGTCGCGTTCAAACTCCTCAAAGGCGAGATGGAGGAAGTCAGGACCGTCTACGACGAGTCCGCCGCCGTCGAGGAGACGCTGGCAAACATCGTCGTTGCCGGCAAGAAAGCGAAGGCGCTCAACAACCGAATGCTCGGGGAGATACCGACCACCCACACCGTCGGAAAACTCCTCGAATGGGACTTTATCGACGGTCTCGACCCGACACCGCTCGGTCTCGCTGTCACGAGGCAGTTCCTCTCGCCGAGCGAGGCATTCCGCATTCTCGACGGTATCAGAAATGGCTACTCGCCGTACGAAATCGTCGCCGACATCGAACTCGGCGAAGAAGGTCGATAACGACCGCTTTCGCTTCGATCGGGCGACTGTCCGGCTCACTACTGCTACACGACCGTCACCTCGATACCGTCACTGGGTTCCGAATCCCGCACGCTTTTCGACCGTCAGTACGTCGGTTGGCGCGTGGTAGCGATAACGCCGGGTATCGTCGTCGTCTCCGTCATCATCCTCGCCGCATTGGTCTTCTTTGCGACCGAACCGGTCCCCGTCGATGTGACGGCAATCGGCGTGATGGTGACGTTGATGCTGGTCCAGCCGATTTCGGAGACGCTCGTCTCGGTCGGCCTCATCGGCGCACCCATCGTCCTCTTCGAGTCGTATCCGGGCGACGCGCTGTCGGGGTTCGCCAACACGGCGACGCTGACGGTCCTTGCGATGTTCATCCTGAGTGAGGGCGTCCAGCGAACCGGTATCATCCAGCTACTGGGCGCGAAGATTGCGTCGTTCACCGGCGACAGCGAACTCCGGCAACTCGGAGCGACCGTCGGCGTCGTGGGACCCATCTCCGGATTCATCAACAACACCGCCGCGGTCGCAATCTTGCTTCCGATGGTGACAGACCTCGCAGAACGCGGGAACACGTCGCCGTCGAAGCTTCTCCTTCCGCTGTCGTACGCCTCGATGTTCGGCGGCATGCTGACGCTCATCGGAACTTCGACCAACATTCTCGCCAGCGATGTCTACTCGCGTATCACGGGCGAAGCGCCCTTCTCGATGTTCGAGTTCACCGCGCTCGGCGCGGTCGTCATGGCTGTCGGCATGGTCTATCTCCTCACCGTCGGCCGACGGCTCACACCCGAACGAATCGAACCCAGAGGCGACCTGACCGAGGAGTTCGAGATGGCCGAGTACCTGACCGAAGTCACCGTCAGAGCGGACTCTCCGCTCGTCGGACAACAGGTCCAGCGGGCGCTCGTCGAGACGGACTTCGACGTTGACCTCCTCCAACTGATTCGCGGGGATAGCGTCTTTCTCGAACCACTCGGACCGAAGGAGATTCAGGCGGGCGACGTATTCACGCTCAGAACCGACCGCAACACACTCGTCGAACTGCTCGACGTAGAAGGTCTCGACCTCGTTCCGGCCACCGTCACCGAAAGCGAACTCGAACTCGCCGACGAAGGCCAGAACCTCGTCGAAGTCGTCATCGCGCCGGGGTCGTCGCTCGTCGGCGAATCTCTCGCAACTGCGAGTTTTAGACAGCGATACGACGCGACCGTGCTCGCGCTTCGCCGCGGCGGCGAGTTGATTCGACGGCGAATCGACAAACTCCCGCTTCGAGTCGGTGACACGCTTCTCGTGCAGGCGACTGCCAACAGCGTCGAACGCCTCGACAACAACCGAAACTTCATCGTCGCCCAAGAAGTCGAGCGCCACGACTACCGCGAATCGAAGATTCCGGTCGCCGTCGGCATCGTCACCGGCGTTGTCGCTCTCGCCGCAATCGACTTTCTCCCAATCGTCGTCTCGGCGTTACTCGGGTCCCTTGCGATGGTCGCTACGGGCTGTCTTCGACCGACCGAACTGTACGATGCCGTCCAGTGGGACGTGATTTTTCTCTTGGCGGGCGTCATCCCTCTCGGCATTGCGATGGAGAACTCCGGCGCGGCGGAACTCCTCGCGGGAATGGTCGTGATGAGCGGCAATTTCCTCCCATTGCTCGCAGTCCTCGGCGTGTTCTACTTCGTGACCGCGCTGTTGACGAACGTCATTTCGAACAACGCGAGCGTCGTGCTCATGATTCCGGTCGCTATCGAAGCCGCGGGGACACTCGGAGCCGAGGCGTTTCCGTTCGTCCTCGCCGTGATGTTCGCCGCATCGACGGCGTTCATGACGCCGGTCGGCTATCAGACGAATCTCTTCGTCTACGGCCCGGGCGGGTACAAGTTCTCGGACTACATTCGCGTTGGCGGGCCGCTCCAGTTGCTTCTCGGGGTCGTGACGACTATCGGAGTCGCGTATTTCTTCCCGCTAACCTGAAACGAGGAACGAAACGCTTTACTCCAAGACGGGGAGAGACGTATATGCGGGACCGTGGGTTAGCCTGGTATACTTCGGGCCTTGGGTGCCCGTGACCCCGGTTCAAATCCGGGCGGTCCCATTGGGTATATAAGTAAGCCGGCGTGCTTTGCCGGTTGTTTTCCACCCGAAGAGACGGGGGTCTGCGCGTGACCCACGAGTGCCCCACGTGCGGTCATGACAGCGAAAAACTTCATCGCTGCGAGCACTGTGGCCGGGACCTCGTCGGGAGTGATCAGCAGTGAGCGACGACGCTCCTGGCGAGGTCGTCGCGGAGTTCTCTGTCCTCGACGAAGCAGACATCGTCACGTCGGACGAAGACGACACCGTCGCGTCCGCAGTTGAAGGCGAGTACACTCCAGACCACCTCGACGAAGACGTCCAGGACGAGCGCGACCGCATCGAGTTCGAGATGCCGGAGTACGTCGCGGCATGCCGCTACTGCCAGGCGACGTTCGAAACCGAAGAAGATGCACTCGCTCACGAATGGAACTGCGACCTCGAACCGACCGGAGAGTGTCGCTTCTGTGGCGGCACACACATCCGCAAGGACGTCCGCGAGGACCACTTCTACTCGTGCGCCGAAGCCGAGCAACACGCCCGCCAACTGAAGCGTGGGTCGCGTGCTCGGACGATGCGCGGACAAAACGCCACGCAGGGTCTCGCCGCACTCCGGCAGTTCCTACTCCCGCAAGAACACGAGTTCGCGGCGTACCTCAAGTGGGACAAGTCGCTGAAAACCTACTTCGGACTCGTCTCACTCTACAAAATGCACGATTTCGAGGAGCACGGAAACTTACGTGCTGGTCTCGAATATGGAGGCGAAGAGTGGACTATCGAGTTCGGTTACGCCGATAATCCCGGTCTCGCAGTCCCCGACGACGATACTGATCTTGGACCCTACGACTGGCGTCTCGAAGACGTCCCCGAGTTCCTCGTTCGGGTCTATCCCGCGAGCTACGACTCTTGGACGGCCGCGAAAGACGACAACCGAAAACGTGCATACTTCCGAGTCCGTCCGCGCTGGCCCGGTGTCGAGTCGAAAAGCGGGAAGTCGATTCCGAACCCGCACGGTATTCTCGGCGTGGACGTCGAGACGCGCGGGAGCTACTTCGAATTCACAGACTACCCGAGCCTACTCTACCACGCGCTTGCCGAACTGCGAGAGCGGCAAAACGCCTTTGGATGGAACTCGTTCACCGAGATCAACGCGGAGTTGTGCCACCCCGATAGCCTTCACGCCTCGTCGAACATCACCGACGCGGAGCTGTACGTCCGCGCGAAGAAGGGCGAGACCGGCAAGGTGTTCGCTATCGACGGGACACTTCACCGGATTTCGTTACTGTTGAGCCGTGAGCGGAGCGGCTACGCGAAGAGTGTTCGAGATGATACGGGATGCGAAGGGTACTACCACACGGCGACGATCTGCGCGATGCGCGCCGCCGAGGTCGTCGGTGGACACGAACTCCCGAAGGAGTTCAAACACTACCACGTCCGCAACCCCGATGCCGTCGAAGGAACGCCACTGGAGAACCCGAAGATTGGTGTCTCCTATCAGAACTCGCTGTACGACGATGTCCTCCGATTCAAGGACGTCGAGAGCCTTTACAAGGAACTCGAAGAGGGATTACTGAACGTCCTGAACTGGTCCGACCTCCCGGTGACACCGGACCACCAGAAGTACGTCGCGGACGACTACTTCCGCGTCGACGGCGAGGCCCGAATGGTCAAAGTCATCGATAACCCGCTGCCGCGTATCGCCCAGCAACAGGACGACGAGGTTCGGCTGTTCGCCGCCGCGAACAACCTCTACGAGACCGACGTGTCGATTGCCGACGAGTTGGTGACCGACGGCGGCCAAATCTCGCCGGCCGACCTCGCCGAGCGGATTGGCGTCCACATCGATACCGTCTATCGCGCGCTGAAGCGCCTCGGCGACCTCGTGATTCACGAATACGGTCACGTCGAGCTCGCTTCGAAGCACATCGCGGAGGGGATCGTCGAGCACATCGAGTCCGCTCGACGCTCGGTCTCCGCGACACTCGAAGAAGCGACGGAGGATATCATCCGCGCAGACACCTACGGCGATGGTGACGGTCCGTGGGAGCGCTGGCTTCGGAATTACGTCCGCGAGCGGGCAGATAACCGTGAGGACGGACGTGAACGCCTTGAGCTTGCACCGCAGGCGACGCGCCAGGAGGTCAAGCGTATCCTTCGGACGGGTGCCGCGAAGTGGGCAGAGGTGACTGGGAACGACTGGAAGCAGTTCGCCCGCGAGTTCGCTGTTGTCGGTGAGGCCTACGACACCTCCGCTCCGTTGACATACAGCTTCGGTGAACTGCGTCAGCTCGTCGGCTGACGTTCCGTCTACCGAGTGGCAACGCTATCTTTCCAGTGTAGATGCGGCTTCTTTTGCAGGTTTTTCACTGCCGTAGCGACTGCAATTTTCTGGACGTCGTCTCGACCGCCCAGCGACCGCGACCGCCGTCACTTCGAATCCGGGGGGTCCCCCCTGATTCTCCGTTAGATGTGTGGCTAAAGAGCCACACTCCAAGATTACCGGAGTCTGCTGCGCAGACTCCAGATGAAACAGATGAAACGAGGGTCGCCGCGCCTACTCGGCGCGGCTTGCCCGCGCGAAAATTTTTCTTTAGACTGTAGATACGTATTGGAAACACATCAAAAAGGTTCTATTCAATAACCGACCCGACAAACCAGAATATCGTACCCAGGATTGTAAATAGAGCATAAAGGGAAGATGGTTCGACTGGTGCAATCAGAAGAATAGCTGCCAAGACATAATTATATATCCCGACGATTTTCGTCGCAACTCCCCACTGGAGTGTACTATTTGATTTGCCTTTTTTATGTCTCGAAATACTCGTCCGGTTTTTGCTCATACTGAGATACTCACAAGAGCCAAACTTAACTGAAATGGGTGATAGACTAAACTAGAATGGTTTATTCAGGAGACCAAGACGAATTAGAACGTGGACGTGGAATTTTGAGTCCAGCAGATCGAAGATACCTATTGAGCGACAAAAGTGGGTACTCCAACCAGAGCCAATACAAACGGGAGAAGGCTATCAAAGAACGCATCATCAACGCTCTTTTAGATTTCTCAATTCTCGAAAACCATCTCGACGAGGACCAACGGAAAGATATTTTCGAGTACTTCGATGCAAACAAAATATTTGAGAAAGAGCTAGAATTGCCATCCTCTAAAACCAATCATGTGGGATGTATCACAGATACTATCTCATTCATATATAGAGAGACAAAGAAGAACACTGGGTTCCACCCGCCATTTGCCATGTCACTTGAGCATGGAATTGTTCAGGGAGAATTTGAACCCAGAACATCTTACTATGGAAATTATGAGATTGATATCTCGTTTGAAAGATTGCCTGAGTCGAAAGTGAATATGAAATCAGTGACCGAGCGCATAAAAAATGGAGACCATGACAGTTTGAATGAGGCAGAGATGAGGTCTGTCATCGAAATCTTGGCCAGGAGTGATTCTGCTGACCCCTCAAGTCTCGAAGATGAATTCAACGAATGGGTTGATGAATTTGAAGAGGAGAACGAGCGGCAACCAATGAATTTGGGGGAAATTTTCTCACAGAAAGACCACGGTGAGCCACATCGATGGATAGTCGAGGACTAATCCGAACATGTTGAGATAAGTTGACTATTTTGTTTTAGGGCTCAGAGTCTTGATGAACCCTATTCCCTGTGCGAGAACGCCCCATCACGCACAGACTGGGCGAATCGGCGTGCCTTTACCGGAAATTGAGATGTGCCATTGCGCGTGAGGTCACGTGGTCCGGCACAGGGCCGAGGTAATTCCGCCGGAACGTCTCACGTCCAGAATCGGTCATCGCCCAGCCACCCCACGCCATCGTCAGCTCCTCGGCAATCGGAACTCCCTCGAATGCAAGTGAGTAGAACGTATCCGTCGCCCACGTTCGGCGAAGGTCGTGCATCCCGAGGTCGTGCCATCGGTCGTCGTCGAGGTCGTCGGCCAACTGCTCGCGCGCCTCGACGATCCAGTCTCGGAGCGAACGAGTCGATACGTCGATGACCGGCTCGTCGGCACGCATCCGCGCCGCGGACTTGAGGTACTTAACGCGCTCGCGTAGAGACCGCGAGACTGGCGTGTCACGTGTCCCGGTCTTCCCGTTCGGGACAGTGAGTCGCCACTTCCCCTGGTCGTCGAGGCGTTCGAAGTGTCGCGGCTCGACGTTCCGCACTTCGTCGCTACGGAGACCGTGGAGTGCGAGGTCCAGAGCGATGCGTCGACGTGGGTATTCGTCCTCGACGAGCGAGAGGAGTTTAGCCTGCTCGTCGCGGGAGAGCCATAGTCGCTTTCCTGCCTTCGACGGATATGGACGTGCCTGCATGGTTCCGGTCTTGGTAGCTATCTCTGTATTCCGGAACCTTAGCTAGTCGGGTGGGGTCGATCAAGCCGGGAATCAGGCCGATTTGGTGGCCTCGGGGTGTCGGAGGTTACGAGAATAGCCGATTCTCGGAAGTTCGTTTCGAGGATTCTACCTGAATTTCCATCGACCCCCCGGGGGTTTGGGGCTATTGGAGGTCGACAGAAACTGTTGAGTGTGAGCAGTGCGTAGGAGGCTGTGTGCCCCTGAATTGGGCATGGTTACAGACGAACCCTAGTTGGGTTGAAGCGTCTTGCTCGAACCGTCGCCGTTCGAAGACCACGGCGTTACAGACGAACCCTAGTTGGGTTGAAGCTCGGCGTACACGTTCGACGAGCCGGTAAGGTTCATCGTTACAGACGAACCCTAGTTGGGTTGAAGCTCCAATTGGATCGTCCACCGGCTCTGGCGGCGGTCGAGTTACAGACGAACCCTAGTTGGGTTGAAGCAAAGTTGCCTACCTCACCGACCAGGGATACGAGGTGTTACAGACGAACCCTAGTTGGGTTGAAGCCGTCGTCGTGAACGCCGTGCACCAACTTAGGCGCGTAGTTACAGACGAACCCTAGTTGGGTTGAAGCGACCTCGCGCCAGTTCACTTCAGCGACGCTCGCGCGGGTTACAGACGAACCCTAGTTGGGTTGAAGCCGTTCGCACTTTACGGTGGCAGATACACGGCTAAGCGTTACAGACGAACCCTAGTTGGGTTGAAGCGCGGATGGTGGTCGCACATGCATCGGCGACGACCTCGTTACAGACGAACCCTAGTTGGGTTGAAGCCTTCGTGAACCGCGTTGAAGCGATAGGCGTACTCTGTTACAGACGAACCCTAGTTGGGTTGAAGCGTCCAGCGTATAGCCGATGATACCCTCCGACCGATAGTTACAGACGAACCCTAGTTGGGTTGAAGCCCCGTTGAAGTCCTCGTCTCTGGAGAGGATATTCGGGTTCGCTCTTGTGTAGCACATTGTTGATGTAGAGCAGTCTTGCAATTCTGTAGTTCGGTTATCGAAATGAGAATCGAGTCGTTGGGAGCTCAATCAGATGTTCTCACGTCGACTGTGATGATGACATCGGCAACCTCATAAACGACTTCGTAAACCCCTTCGAATTGTGCTATTCTCATTGTAATCACCGCTCCAGTATCTCGACTCGCTTTTCGTAGAACTCGTGCTCGGCCTCGAGGAGATCGCGCTGCTCGTCAACGTCAGCAGGATGCTCTATCGACACCAGCAACGACACCAACCAGACTGGCAATCTCGACTTGCCCTGGAGTGACGCCATCGTGTCCTCGATATCAGACAGCCGAGACCGACAAAACCCGAGTTTGATCCGACGGCGTAAGCGACGGATCATCGCTGGACCTCCAAGGCGACGCTCCACGAGTCGATCCCGAACAACCCGAACGTATCGCACATCCAGAGTGCGAGCCGGTCACTCGGCAATAGGCGACCCACACGCACACGAGACACGGACCACTCCACTACCGACAGCTCTGGAAACAGCCAGTCATCGTCGAGGAACTCAACTGGATGCATCTGACGTGTGTGATCAATCCGAGCTGAGGATGGATTGTTCGGGTACGGTGCGACGATCTCCAAACGACCGCCCGGAGCAAGCACTCGAATTGCTTCGAGAATCGCCTCGACTGGATCGACCAGGTGCTCGAGGACATTATCGAGAAGGATACGCTCTGCTGAGTCATCCGGCCACGGCCATGGCGTCTCGTTGAGATCGTGTATCTCGTCAGGCTCAACAACGTCGCCTTGAACGCCCATCTCTCCAGGACGGTAATCGACGTTGAGCCACCCCTGTTTGATGTCGTCACCACACCCGAGGTTGAGCTTTAGCGGCGATGCGACTCGATTGCTCATCGTACACCTCCCGAAGACCCCGCGGGTAGCGCGCTCGCCGGGCGGACACGCGAAGAAACGCCGAAGGACTGCCGAAGGCGACGACCCGACGAACCGCCACTTGCGTATCTCAATTTAATATAAACACTATAGGGGGAGGGGGTGGGGGTGTGTCCCGACGGATTACATGACATCGAGGTCTGCCTCCCGAACGACGTATTTCTTGATTTGTTTCGACTCGGCTTCGCTCACACCGTAATCCATCTTCAGGATGTCGCGGTCGAAGTACTCACCGCCAGAGGCTTCACTGATGTACTCCTCAACGCAATTCTCGTCGAGGATTTCCTTCGCTACCTCCATCGGTGACAACTGCTCGGCCTCAGCCTGCTCGTTCTCAGCGCGCACCCGTTCAAGCAGGTCCTCGATCAGGTCGTCCGTGTACTCTCCCTTCGTCGCCTCGTACTCCCTCACAAGTTCGGGTGATGGGAGTTGGAACTTCATCCACTTGTGCCGTCGTAGGACACCATCGTCGCCAATCATTCGATGGTACTTCTTGTACATCTTCCCCGTCTCGTTGTTCGTCTGGATGTACTTCCAGCGGGCCTTCGAGAGACCTGCAGATTCGTCCTTTCCGACCATGATACCGAGGTGATGAAACCGGCGTTGGACGTGTGAGTCGATGAGATCGAAGTCCGGTGCGGTCATGATTGCGCCGTGGTTGCGGTGTCGCCACGTCTGCGTTAAGGCGTCAAGCACCTGATTCGCAACCGTGTACCAATTGCGGTTCCCTGCAGCGACACCTGTCTCTTCGAGCACGAGAATTGACCCTTCGGGGAGGTCCGACGCCGCCAGTTCGAGGAACTCCTCAACGCTGTAAGTCACACGGCTAACATCGAAGTTCGGGTCGAGAGCCTCCGCGAGCCTCAGTGCCGCGTAGGACTTCCCGTCACCAGTTTCGCCAGCAAGGAAGCACATCCAGTTTTCGTTATAGACGTTCATCCGCGGCCACACTTTCCGACGGAGAATCAGGTTCTCGCGGACTCTGTCAGGCATCTCCGGGTAGTAGCTCGAGAGGTTCTGTGGAGCGGTATGGGCCGCCATCCGATCAACAATCTCCGGCTCGGCTTCCGAACTCATACGGTCTCACCTGCCGCATCCTGCAGTTCGATAGACGGCGCGAAGCCGAGTTTCGTCGCCGCATCGTCGAGCACTCCGGCGATGTCCACGAGAATCGGCGCGTCGAGTACCAACTGCCGAGAAACGGTCTCTTCGCGTTCCCCGCGCATGTCGCTTACCGAGACGACTTTCGACTCCGTGGCGGTCTCGACGTCTTCGAGAATACTCAGTCCACGGTACGGAATCTCGTCGGTGATTGGCTTCTCGACCTCCACTAACTCACCGTCGTCGGACTCTTCGAGTACGGTCTCAGTATCGACGACCTCCGTTCGCGTCCACGTCTCTGAGAGTACTGCGGAAGACCACCAGTCCTTGATGAGTCCCTCAGTCCGAAGCGGTCGAAGTGCGTAATAGTACGCGATAATGGCCTCCTGAAGCTCTTGTCTCCATGCTCGGGGAACACCATCGTACATCAGTCGGACGCGAGTGACTTTCGAGCGGGCTTCGTGAACCTCAACTTGGGCTTCCTCGATGAGCCGTTCGCGCATCGTCTTCTGCGGTGGTCCGTCGTCCCTAGAACTCATCTGCGTCCTCCCGAGTGATGACGATTGCATCAGGGAACGTCCGAACACGGACGCGGTCTCCTCGTGAGAGGCCGAACCAATCGACCGCATCGACTGGTGCGTTGATGTATAGCCCGCCGTTGTTTGCGATGACACTTCGCGTTTCGGCGTTGAGTGCGCTCTCGTCGAGACTCGACACGTCGATGTGCTCTCGAATGAGCGCTTTTAGCCGGACGCTCTTTCTGTGCCCGAAGTTCACCACCGGCGACAGCCGCTCCTCTGTCTTCCCCGGATGGGTGGGTGTCTGGGATGACATACAAACAGGGAGACTAGCCTATTGGATGTATAATATTGGGTGGCCATGTGGCCCACCATATGGTTTCTCAACCCTTCTAACCACTATTTTCATTATTAGGTAAAGTGAAATTATATACTGTAGCATCACATGGGCGAAAGTATGTCTGCATGTGCAACCGCAGGCGTCGGAGGGCTGGAGCGACCGGCTTCTCAGACCGACCTCGAAGTTACACCAGTTGACAGTACCGAGCAAACGAACGACATGTTCGACCGTGCCGCTCTCAAGCACGCCGGGACGGACATGGGAACCGCACTCGCTGCGGGGGTTGCGACGGCCGATAAACTCGGCCTTGGCTCCCGGGAACTCTCCGACGAGACAACCATCACCGCTGAAATCGGCGGCTCGGTCATGGTCGTCGCCCGCGGTATCATCGTCGCCGTTGTCGCGCTCATCGTCCTCGGGGCGCTCTATTCCACCGACATCGTCTCCAACCCGGACAACCAGAACGCGTGGACGAACATGACGGGGACGTTCGCCGACTATGGGACGACCGCGTTCACGCTCATCGGTGTTGGACTGATCGCCGTCGGTGCAGGCGTCGCTCTCTCCTACTTCGGTGGGATGGGCGGCGGCGGCCGGTAACCCAGCGCGGACGACCAACTTCCTTCCGTTTACCACCCGTCTGAGCCATGAGTTCACAAATCCAAACGTTCGCCGCAATCCTCATCATCGGCGTTGTCGCCTTCGTCGGCCTCTCGGTCGCCTACGCTGAGAGTGGTGTCGTCGCCACCACGAGCGAAGACATCACGCTTTCGGACGCCGGGACCTACGTCGATGAGCGAGACGCCTTCGAGTACGGCGATAACGAAACCGTCGTCCACAACGGGACGACACTCACCGAAGGAACCGACTACCGCTGGAACACCTCGACAGGAGAATTAACTCGACTCTCGGGGTCGAGCGTTCCCGATGGGTCCACAGTTACCATCGACTACGCGTTCGAGAAACCCAGCCAGACAACCAAAGACATCCAAACGACAGTCTCTACCGCCAGCTTCGCTCTTCCCTACATCGTTCTCTTCCTTGCGGTTGCAGCGGTCTGGGGGTGGCTGTCGTGAGCCTCCTCGTCTCGCAGTCCCACGCACTATTCGCGTTCGGGACGCTCTCGCTCCTCGTCACGCTCATCTTCGACCAACACCGGAACGTCGGCCTATTCGCGCTTCTTGGCGCGTTCGCGTGGGGTATCCTCGCGCTTCGGTCCGGTGCACTCGCTCATCTCTCCGAGACTGGCGAGACGACGACTATCGTCAGTCCCGAAATGCAAGTATTCGCCCTCGCGGGGGCGCTGACGTCTCTAATCGTGCTCTACGGCGCGGTTATCGCCCGAACTGACAACGCCGAGGTGACTCGATAATGCCAAACGAAGATAAACGCCACCAGCACCGCCAGCAGGAACTCCAAGAGCGCGCCGCGAACGACCTCGAGCGCACCACCGCACAACGTGCGTCGAGTGAAGGCCCGGCGATGGACGTTCTCGCCGAGATGGACGCCGACGAACTCTGGGAGAACCTCACGGGCGTCGACGTCGAATCGTCCGAGTACGAGTCCATCGTCTCGGTGCTCAAGCCCTATCTGTCGTCCAGTGAGATGCTCGCCAACCACGGCGAGGACTACTACGACGACCGGAAGCGACGCCTCCTCAACGAGAACCTCGCCGACCGGATTATCCTCGGACGGGAGTACAACGACCTCTGTACCGGGGTGTTCCGCGAGGTCGCACAAGACGTCGATGGCGACGACTTCGACGGCCAACGCCGCGACTGGTCGCCCGCTGAGAAAGAAGCGATTCGCGTTATCGTCGAGGAACTCCGAACCGACCGACAGTCCCTCGGTGACGGGACGCTCCTCCGTGCAATCATGGAGACGCACGTCTCCACGGAACGTCGCGGTGCTGAACAGCAATCGAACAGCGGCGGCCTCAGTTCTCTCCTCCCTTGGAAGTGACCCCTCATGACTGACAACGACCCACTTGACCCAACAGACAACCCGACCAGTACCGACGACCAGACCCGTTTCCGAGCACGGCTTGACGAGACGTTCGCTGATACAGCCGAGACTGGAAAGAAGCTCGGCGAAGGCTCCGGGAAAGTGACAGCGATGGCTCTCAAGGGCCTTCTCTCGTTGGTTGCAATTCCGCTGTACCTCGTTCTCCGTATCGTTCCGAAGAGCCACAAACTCGGTGAAGCTCTCGTTGACGCTGGCTACAAGACGATGCTCAAGACCACCGGCGCGGACACCATCGTCAACACGATCTACGGCGATGGTGTCGTCAAACCAATCGCTGGGTCGTGGCACTCTGAAGAACACGAGTATCAGACTACCGACGGACAAGCGTACAAAGCCGACCGGTTGGGCTTTCCCTACCGTCAGAACGGCAAATACTCGATGGTCTGGGCACTCCGTGAAGGCCGCGAGATTACCGACCCACTTGAGGCTTACATGGGTGCACAGCGGCGTCTCGGTAACTACGACGAGCATCTTCGGACCGATGGAAGTGGAAAGGACGTCGCCATCCACGCTGAGACAGACGGCTACGAGGGGCGTGCGCTCTCGTTCCGCGACGGCTGGAGACTCTTCGGTAGCAAGGTCACCCAGCAGGATATGAAGCGACAGGAGACTCGAGGGAAACTCGCCGAACTCGATTGGAGTACCCGACAGCAACTCTACTTGGTGCTCATCTTCGGTGGTGGTCTCGCACTTGGGATGTTCGGTCCCGCGCTCGCAACGTCCATCGCTGGTGGCGGTGGAGGTGGCGGTATCGGTGGTGGAATCAGTCTCCCGCTCTTCATCAACAGCCTTCCGGGGGTGTTCTAAATGCCACTTCCCGGAGACGTCGGTGATTCGTCGCCCGATGATCGAGAGGCCGCCAGAGAGTACGAAGAGGACGTCCGAGACGCACGTGACGAGAGCCGTGAGAGAGCCAACGACAATGATGGTGGAAGCTCCTCGAGTGACTCTTCCTCGTCGTCCGGCTCATCATCCAACGACTCCAGTCGGGAGGCGGACCGCGAGGCCGTCGAGCAGTACAAAGAGCAGGTCAGGGAGATAAAAGACCAGAAGGACCAGAACTCTAACGACGACGAGTCGAAAGACAAGCAAGACTCGACGTCGTCCGCCTCGTCTCCGCAATCGAATCGTGACCGGGACCGCGAGGTGATCAACCGATACAAAGAGCAGGTCAGAGAAACAAAGAGTGAAAACGAGCGTCGCAACCGAGACAAAGACCGGGACCGGTCGTCGCCGGAAGTCATCAATCGAACGGGCGATATTTCGACCGAGAACTCACTTATCCAGCGACAGATCAACAAGTACGAGCACAGTATCGACCAGCAGTACGGCGACCGTCTCGGAAACGACGATTACCAGTACGTCGTAAAAGACTCCGGGCAGGTCGAAGTCAGGCTGACCGACTCGGGGAGAGATAGGCTTCAGGACAGCCGAGAACTCGAGGCTGTCGAACAGCGCGCTCGGAGTAGTGTCGATGGGGGTGTCAAGCGAATCGAGATTAACGAAACGTTCGAAGACGGTTATACTGCCACCGTCTACACTGCAGACGGCCGTGAAATCGAACAGCGGTATTCCTTCTCTGAGGACGCGTCAGAGAAGTTCGCAGAACGTGCCCGGGAACGACGGCCGACAAATCATACGGGGTCGTTCATCGACACTAACCGACAGGGAGAAGGAGTCGTGCGGACGGTCAGTTCGGAACAACTTGAGCGCCAGCGCGATGCGCTGGAAGGGATTGGAAGCAGTGAACGTGAGCAAGCGCGGGACCGCATCGCCAAGAAGCACGGTGTCGATCCTGAACAGCTGGGCAACGTTCGGCTCAATGATGAGGGCCGGTGGGTCGCAACTGTCGAACGCGAGCAGAAGCCGTCCGAACGGCCTGACGAGGAGTTCGGTGACCTCCCAATTAAGCTTGGTAACGGCAAGCGCGTCGAAGACTATCTTCGCGCTGGATCCGCCACCTACGACGACTTGGTCAAGGGTGCTGTTGATTTCAATTCGTATAATCCCATCATGATTTACAATCGGAAAGTTTTCGAGGCTGTCACACCACACGCACCAGATTGGTTCAACAACCTCAGTATTAACCCCGAAACCGGCCGGCCGCGTGGCGAAGAATTTGTGCGTGGCGGTATCTCCGGTGCTGGACAGATTCTGAATGTTCCTTCGGTTGTCCTCGGACTCAAAGAAACCGGTGAGTTCATCGGCTACGCCGCCGCTGAAACCGTGAAAGGACAAGGCGAAGAGTTCGTGGGTGACGTCGATGAAGCGGTTGGTGCAGCAAGAACAGAGCTCGACAAAGCACTAAATGAGAGACCTGGTCGTTTGTCTGGGGAAGTTGTGGGATCGCTCGTTGGGTCTGTCGGAGCAATGGGTACTGCGGCAAGATACTCGGGACGTGCAGGCCGCGTTGCTCGGTACGCTATCCAACCTAGCGAAGAGATACTCAGCGACACCGCAACCGCAGTGCTTTCGCGGTCTGCACGCGGCCAGCGCGTCCTCAACAAGATTCCCGGCGGCCGCCTCGACAACGAAGAGATTGCCTACGCCATCTACAAGCGTAGTGTGAAGCCCAGGGCTTCGAAGCTTTCGCGGCGTATCCGACGCACTAAGAACAACTTCGTCCACGAGTTCGCACATCAAGAGGCCTCCAAGATCAACAAGTTCGTCCGTGATTCTGGACGCGGTCAACTCGACCTCGCCGGACCTCGTGGCCGCGATGCTGATGCGTCAAACAAAGTAGAGGCAGATGACATTGCTGAGCCAATCGACGAGCGGAGAGAGCTTGCACGGCAAGCCCAAAAACAAGTCGAATACGAAACAGCACAGCGCTATGGCGATGTGGTTACTGACCGTGTCCCAGAGTACGAAGAGCGGCAGACGTTCGACCCCGGTCCTGGTGCTGATTCGAACGATATTAGCTCATGGGTGCGTCCGTTAGGTCTGAAATCATCATCTGAACCGGCCACACGTAATGGTTGGCGGTCTCACACACGTAGCGAGGTCGAAGAATGGGATTATCCATATGGACGGACCGTCGCTGAAAACTTTCGAAACAGTCAGCGAAGGAAAAGTGTACCAGAAATCGACCTACGAGTCGCGGATTTCGTGGATGTTGTGGATGCCGTGGATGTGCAGATCAAACGTCAGCGACAAGCCCTCGATCAAAGTCTTCGTGGACCACAAAAGCGTCGTAAGCAAGCGACAGAACCGAGTGTCAAACCCGAAACGGAGTCCATCGCACGCCAGCCCACTGGCGCGGAGATTGATACGCCTGACCCAGTTGAGAAAGAACGCGAGCGTCTCGACGCCGCAGGTCGAACTGCAGTACGTCCATTTGAGACGGACCTGACGACAGACCTCGAACGCGAACTTGACGGCGAGACGACGGTCGAACTCGAACCGGAATTCGAGACCGAACCTGTCTATGAGATCGAACCGGAACCCGAACTCGAACCGGAATTCGAGACCGAACCTGTCTATGAGATCGAACCGGAACCCGAACTCGAACCGGAATTCGAGACCGAACCTGTCTACGAGGTGGAGCGTGAGATCGAACCGGAACCCGAACTCGAATCGGAATTCGAGTCCGAATACGAGCGCGAACGTGAGCGCTGGCCCAAGGACGCGACAGACAACGTCTTCGATGAAGATACAGGCGGGTTCGGTGTCGATGAGGATGTCTGGCGGTCGTCCATCGCCGACGCTGACGACCTGCTCCGTGATCTTTGGAGTGATTTCTGATGCCGACGCTCTCGACGTATCTCCAACTCGCCATCACGTTCCTCGTCTCGATTCCAGTCAAGGACGTTCTCGGTGCTATCGTTGGTCCGTTCCTTGACGTTGGGTGCTCCGCTGACACGCCAGTCGTCGTCGAGGGGGCACAGAACTGCCTCTACATGCAACAGGCGATGACCTGGTTCCTCGGGTTCGTTCTCGTCGGCATGTTCGTCACTGGCGTCTCTCGTGGTGTGATTTACGGAGGGATTCGTGCATGAGAGTCCGCACGCTCATCTTCGTCGCATTCGGCCTTGCGCAGGTCGCTGCGTTCGTTATGTTTCTCAACACTGCCGTCGCCGAACTGGTCCTGGTTGCCGAGTCGCTACCCTACGTTACTGAAACGTGGGTAGCGACGCCGCTCCAGCGTATCAAGAGCGCCGCGTACCTTCTAGTAGTCCCGATCTTCCTCCTCAACATCATCCTCTACGCGATCTACTCAGGTCATCAAGAGGAGAAACAGCAGGAGCGTCTGTACCGGGGTGGATACTGATATGCGGCGGCTTAGTATCGTTCTGTTCGCGCTGATTGCCTCCGTTCTCGCGGTGACCGCGACACCTGCGGCCGCAGCGAACACTGCTGTTGGGTCTGATCACGACACCTACAGCGATCTGCAAGCAGGGACGTTAGAAAGGGTTTCTGTCCAAGGGTCAGGGAGTGCCGCTGAGGTCGTTTACACTGGCGGCCAACAAGTCGCCGAGGATGTCGAGGACAGTGATATGTCCGAGTACTCAGGTGACAAGGGCAGTATTAAGCCTGAGACGGATGCCGCTCTTTCTGAAATCTACGGTCTCGGACACTTCTCTGACCAGAATTCTAAAGACGTCTTCTCGACCTCTGGACTTCCAGCATATCCGGAACAAGGAGACACGTTTAGATACTCGATATATTTCAACCAGGTAGACTCGTACTACCACAAATTCTATTTCGCCGTCCAGTCTGACACGAGCAAACGATATACGATTCGAACAGATCTCACTAATCAAGAGGTCCGATTTTCGGTTGACGGAGGTACTGAGAAGACGGTCCCTGCGAATATCCCGAATAACACCCGTCTGAATGTACAGGGTGAGTGGGCAACAGACGGAACACTACAGGTTACGCTCACAAACGACGAGACAGGAAGCGAGATAACTTCTTTCTCGGTTACTCCGAGTACCATCTACTCATCGGGTGGTATTGGATGGGGGCACAACGACGTCAGCCCGTTCGGTGAGGGACCCACTTCTGGTATAGACGTATTCACCGATGAGTTGGTAATCGGAACAAGCACTAATGGCTCGTATATCGGGTCGTCGCACGATGTTGATGATACAACAGAAGGTGTCGTTGAGCTTTCTGAAGTCGCTGATACTGAGATTACGGTGACATGGCAAGAATATCTCTCTGGGTCCTGGTCGAATGTGACGGCCACGACATACACGACAGCCGGAACGAAGACAGCTGATCTCTCAGCTTCCAGTTCGTCGAAAGTCCGTGTCCGCGTGGATTTCGTAAAGGCAGGCTCGAATCCCAGCGCAAATGTGGACCGTGAGTTCGTCCGGTTCACTAACCACGCACCAACTGTCTTGAACGATTCTCCGAGTGGTGGAGAGGTATCCCGAACGTCGGATATGACACTCTCTGTGGATGTCTTAGATACTGAGTTCAACACCACCCAAGGGGACTCAGTGACTGCAGAGTTCTTTGTTGACGGCACTAAGATTGGTGAGACAACAACCTCGGATGCTGGAACAGTCTCAGCCACCGCGACTGGACTCGCAGATGGTAACCACACGTGGTACGTCAAACTCACCGACGCCTACGGTGGCTCAATAACAAGTTCGACGAGGAATTTCGAGGTTGCTCACTTCGACCCAGTCATCAACGCTTCGTCGCTGTCGCCAGAAGATGGGTCGCAACTGACGTCACAAACAGCCAACCTATCAGCGGACGTCTCTGACGGCGATTTCCAATTCGATGGCGATTCGATCACTGCCGAGTTCGTTGTCGATGGGAGTGTTGTCGGTACAGAGTCGCTCACTAGCAACGGAACCGTCTCACACACGTACAATCCTGGGACCGGTTCGTTCGATTGGCACATCCGAGTCAGCGACCAGTACGGGAGTGGGACTGATACGACGTCTCCGACACAGTCAGTCAGTTCTCCCTCGACAGTTTACATCCGAAACGTCTCGTCGGGTGCGCTCATCACTGAGACTGCGTCCGTCGAAGCACGACTCTTCACCGGCAAGGAAGTCTTCGAGAAGACTGCTACCGACGGTACAATCGACTTGACTGGTGTCCCCCCAGGACAAGGGTACGTCCTTCAGCTCCGTGTCGATGACTACGTCCTCCGAACAATTGCGATTCGATCAATCTACGAGCAACAGACTGCATACCTCCTCCCGGAGAACGAATCGAACGTCTACAACGAGTTCCGACTCGTCGATAACACCAACGAGTTCGATACCAGCGAGACAGTCCTCTACGTCGAGCGACCTATCGAGAAGAACGGTACGCTCCGATGGCGAACTGTCACGGGCGACTACTTCGGCAGTGACGGTATCTTCAAAACCACGCTCGCCAAGGACCAGCGCTACCGGCTGACCATCGAGAGTAACGATGGTGACCGGCGCGAACTTGGGAGTTACATCGCGGCCGCAAACACCTCTGCGACGCTCACAGTCGGCGAAATCGTCTGGAAAAGTCCAAGTGGAGACACCTTCCAGTGGGACGCCTACATCGATCAACAAGACGACCCTCACGTCCTCAAATTCGTCTATTCAGACCCAAAAGATCAGACGACTGCGCTCAATATGACTGTCTTCGAGCGTGGGAACCGGAGTAACGTCCTCTACCAGACGAACCAGACCGGCTCTATCTCGTCGTACCAGCGGACGGAGCCGCTCTCGGCGGGCGAGACCAACACACAGTGGGTCGTCAACTTCACTGCAGTCAGAAACGGGTCCGAACGGACAGTTCAAGAGCCAATCTCCGGCGTTGCAGGCATTAATCCTCCCGTTGACCAGCGATGGCTCACACTCGGGGGCTATCTCCTGGTCATCGGAGTCGGCGCACTCTTCCCCTCGACGATGTCTCGCGTCGGAGCCGTTACGACGGTCGCTGTCGCTACCGGAGTCTCGTGGCTCGGAATCGTTCCGATTCCTATCGAGGTTATCGGTCTCGGTGGTGCAATCGCATTGCTCGGCGTCGTGGCCGAGTTCAACAGCAGGTACTAAGATGAGAGTCACTGTTCCCATGCTCATCGTCATCTCGTGTGCGGTTGCTGGAGCCATCATGGAAGGCTCTGGGTTCAACACCGCCGTCGGTATCGGGAAAGCGACTGGGCTACAAGACGACGCTGCACAGTTCGATGACAATACCTCGGAGTTCCGCGCTGAACGTGCTGGCGGCGGTGCCGGGTCCTACCTCGGACTCACCGCCGACTCCACACGTGCATTCGTCGGGTTACTCAAATGGAGTCTCATGCTCCCCGTAGCCCTCCAGAATATCGGCTTCCCCGGGTGGTTTGTCGTTCCGCTTGGCATGCCAGTTCAGTTCATCAACTACGTCGGTATCTGGCAGATAATCCGGGGGATGCGAGTCTCATGAGCCTCGAATGTTGGTTCCAGAACGACGCTCACACCTGCGTTTTCGGCGAACCCGGATGGTCGGGATTCATCGCCGAACCCACGCTTGCGATGTTCATTGTCGCTATCGTCGTCATCCCAGTCTACAACAAGACCGGGGACTTCGTCCTTCCAGCGGTACTGCTTGCTCTCATCTCCGGCATGGCGATCCCACTTCTCCCGGGGACCATTGCGAGTATCGCGTGGACAGTGCTGTTCGTCTCAGTTGCCGGCGCACTCTTCGTTCTCCTCTTCCGGATGGTGATCGAATGATCCAGCAGTTCTCGACAACCTGGGAGAAGCTCGTCCAGGTCGAAGACTCTCTCGGAGGTCGTGAACGCGCGCTTCTCGACCTCGTCTTCGTCGATTGGATACTGGTCGCACTCATGATCGCACCGACCTCAACCCACGTTTCATTCCCACCGCTCGTCAGTGTGGTTGTCTTCTACCTCGCCATCGGCATGGTGACGACGACCGTTGCACTGCCCCTTATCTCGGAGGTCATCGACCAATGAGTCTCCTCTGGCACCTGCTGACACCGTCTGTTCCCCTCCACGAACTCACCCACGCACTCGCAGCGCTCCCATGGGCTTCCGACATCGACGCCAGCCTCCTCCGCGATGACGCGCACGTTGACGTGACGCTTCCCGACGGCACGCCAGTGTGGGCCGTCTATCTCATCTCACTCGCACCGACGCTCGTCGGACTCGGCTTGCTGTTCGTCTTCATCGCCCTCTTCGGCGTTCCGTCGGTCTCAACACTATCTGGGCTTGCTATCCACGAACTCGGCCTTCTCGTTATTCTCGCACTCAACTGGGCAATCTTCACCTACCCGTCACGGGGAGACCGACGTCCGCTCGGTTAGTTCGGTGACCGAATCTTTCTCAATTCTTCCTGCGTTCGACTACTTTCACTGTGGTTTGCAATTATTGAAATCCCGGTATTGCGAAGGGTTTGGGCATGATACGCGACGCCCGGGCACTTCGGGACAACTTCGTCCCTGCAGATCTAGAACATCGAAATGCCGAAATCGGTCATCTCTCGTCTTATCTCGCTCCGATTGAAGACGACGAATCTGGTGAAGATATCCTGATTACCGGACCGTCGGGTGCTGGCAAAACAACACTCGCCAAATTCGTCACGGCTGAACTCGAACGTGCGACACTCGGAGCGAGGTCTGCCTACGCCAACTGCCTCTCGAACTCCACGAATGCTGGTGTCCTACACTCTCTGATGCGTGATGCGAACCTCGGCATCGAATTCGACCGTGGAAGCACTCCCGTCGGCGAGTATCTCGACAAAATTCGGGACCTCGACGAACAGTTTGTTGTCATTCTCGATGAGGTGGACGTCCTCGAAGACCCGTCGCTGGTTGCGATGCTCTACGATGTCCCGAACGTGACGACGTTGATGGTTTGCGTCTCTGAGGACGCGTTTCTCACTGGACTGGATATGCGCGTCTCCTCGCGGGCACGTGCCGCGGCGTCAGTAAAACTGGAGAAGTATCGTGACCGGGAGATTGCAGATATCATTCGCGCTCGCGTCGAGTACGGTCTCGATCCGGGTGCGGTCGATGAGGCGACTATCCAGCACATGGCATCACTCGCGGCCGGTGATGCTCGCCTCGCTATCACGAATCTCCGACGTGCTGCGGAGCGTGCCGATCAAGATGATCTCAGTGCGCTTAGTCCCGGTCTCGTGGACGAGGTCGCCGACGGCGCGGCTGGCGAAGTCCACGAGCGGAACGTTGAGCGTCTCTCGACACACAAGCGACTCCTCTATGATATCGTCCACGAGCACGGTGAACTCCCTTCGTCGGAACTCCACGCTGAGTACGAGCGGCGAATCGGCTCTGCAAAATCGAAGGTGACGCGCCGACGCTATCTCGGTGCGCTGGAACGCTATCGACTCATCGAGAAGGAGGGTGCGACGAGAGGAACCCGGTATCGGCTTGTCGAACCTTAATCACCTCATTTCGGTGAGTTCACTGTCCCGGACGAAGACAGTGGGGGAATATAGGCTCGGCAAAATTCATATAATGTATGAAAACCATGTATTGAGTGAAGGCATGTCCCGAACCACCGCAACCATTCCAAACGATCTCACCGACCTCATGAAAGGGGCTGTCAAAGCGGGTATCTTCGAAAACAAGAGCGATGCCATTCGCCACGTCTTACGGGCATATTTCGAAGAAAACGAGAACGCGCGGATTGCCGCCGCGGTATCGCTTTACGACGACGGGGAGATTACCTTGGGAACTGCTGCCCGCCTCGCTGGTGTCAACCGATTCGAGATGAGAGGCATACTACGAGAAGAGGGAATCGAGCTACGATTCGGCCCCGAAGATATGGCTGCCGCGAGAGACGAAATAGAAACCGCTCGTAACCTCGAATGACGGAAGTACCGAAGAACGCGACAGTACTCAACACTACTGTCCTCTCGAATTTTGCTCAGGTGAACCACGTTGAGTTGTTATTGGACTTACCGCGACTCGTGACCGTGGATGCTGTCCAAGAAGAGCTCGAAGAAGGAACTGAGTCCCACCTGTATCTTGAACATGCATTAGCCGTACTGGAAGAAGGAATCCCCGTAGTCACTCCGTCTTCCTCAGCAGAGAGATTAGAAGAGAAGCTTTTGGAAACGTTGGACCCTGGAGAAGCGCAGGCTATAGCCGTTGCAGAGGCCGCCGATGGAATCGTCATCACTGACGATGGGGATGCGCGTGCTACTTCGAAGCAACGTGGCGTGGGCTTGACCGGGTCAATTGGACTCTTGGTGCGTTTCGTCGAAGACGGTGAAATCTCGGCAGAGACTGCTGATGAGTACCTCAAACGCTGGATCGATGAAGCTGGATTTCGTTCTCCCGCTCGTGACTTCGCCGTCTTTCTTGAAGAGTGAGTTCTGTAAACTTCACAGGCTACGGTGCTTCTGCACCGACGTTGTTGTTCGAATTATCGAACGGAAGATGGATTTCGAGACCATCGTAGGGTAACACTGGCTTCTTGGGTAGCCCCGGCTCACCACATTCGAACTCGATGATACCGATGTCTTCCAGTTCGGTCAGGTTCCGGTGAACCTGCTTGTAGTCACGATTCACTAACTCTGTGGCTTCGTGGATACTCTGAGGTGAGTCCGTAGCGATTGCTTCCAGCAATCTGAGGTTCTTCGGGCTGAACAGTCTGCTGAGTTCAGCATACGACTCGAAGTTGAGGATTGGATGTGCATCCTCGATTCCTTCGTCTTCCTGTGTGGCCTTGATCCGTTGGCGTGTGCACTCGTCGAGGGTACTCCACTTACCAACTATCACTTTGAGTTTCGTCATCTATTAGATACCAAACATAGTGTTGGACCTCGATAACCCATTCCCATGTGTACGTGTATGTGTACATGGTGACAACGAAAACAATCACTGTGACCGAGGAAGTGTACGAGCGACTTCGTGCGATGAAGCGCGGTGACGAGAGCTTCACTGACGTTCTCCTTCGAGTCACTGGAGGAGAGGAAGACGTAATGAAGGGCTTCGGTTCGTGGAAAGAGTCGGGGCTTCGTGAGGCAGTGGAGGATGCTCGTGAGGAGTTTGACGAAGACTTCGAGAATCGGCAGGCATCACTGTGAACAGCCTCGACACGAACGCTCTCATTGACTACTTGGAGGGAGAGCAAGCTATCGCGGAGTTCCTCGAAGAAAGCCAGCAACCATACTTCGCTCCGACGGTCGCGCTGTACAAAGTATTTGTTGGAGGGGCGAGACTACGCGGATCGGACGGTGTCGAAAGTACGCGGGACGGGTTGGACTGGTTAGAGTCAATCCCACTTACCATCGATGGCGCTGCAGAAGCGGCGAAGATCGACGCAGAACTCCATGCTAACGGAACACCTATCGGCGCACTGGATACGCTCATCGCGGGTGTCGTTCGTGAGGCGGGAGGAACGCTCGTCACTCCAGACAACCATTTCGACCACGTCGATGGACTAGTGACGATTAATTACCGAGAGTAGTCTTCTACACTGCTGATTTCGCTGACGAAGCCAGCCTCACCAGCCCAAACAATACAAGCGAGATTGCCGTTGAGACGGCTCACCAGACTCCGTCTGTCAATTCATATGATGAGATTCATCAGAGCAATAAGAATGTCTGCGAGGGACTCACCAACAGCATCGAGTGGAGTAGCGATAGCCGTTGGAAGAACCTGACTGGCAGAAACTGGAGCGAGGCCCACGAGCGTTAGCGAAACAACAACAAACAACAGTAAGTCGGATGTCACTCGGTATAACCGTCCCAAAGGAGAGAACGCGGTCACGAGTCCGACGAGTAATGTAATCCGCGTTATTGCGCTGAGAACAGTGTGGGGGTATAGAAGAATGCCTGCAACGAGTTCTGACGCTCCAGAGGTGTTCCTAATCGTAGTTCCACCTAAGAGCCGGGTAAATTCATATTTAAGAGCCTCACTGAACTCCGACTTAGTTGTACCAATAGGCTTCTGGCTCATACTATATCTCCTTGTTCGATAGCCTCGTTCCTCTCTTCATCGACGTGGAAAACATAGTCTAAACTATCCCTAAGAGTGTTGCGCGAGTCGCTAGGTGGCAAGTCCCGATCTATCGTGATTATCGCATCATAGATAATAGTGAAGTTTTCCGTCCCTTCGACAAATGCACAACTAGCCGTAGGCCGTCTACTCACACAATTGATCTCTTCGGTGTATTCAATAACAAGGTCAGCACTTGTGCTGGAATTAACCCGGTCGAATTCGACTTCTCGGTCGGTTGTATTAGCGAACCGAGCTAGTTCTGCTACTGCGCGTTCCTCGTTATGTTCCTCTGTCGCATTGATATACACCTCAATAGTTGGCTCTTCCCACGGATTATCCGCTGTTTGGAATATTTCTCCCAATCCCAAGTTGGTTGCATCATCCCCAGATGTATCAGCAGCTATAAAACCAGCTGACCCGAGTGCAATCAGAACTCCAACCGCGGTGAGCATTCTGATGGTGTCCATTACTGACATACCAGAGTGATATTGAATTAGACAATAAAATTATCGGGATAGATATTTGTATATGTGGAGAAATCTCGCGGTAGATGGTTGTCTAACGACTTGATGAAATTTGAAAATCACTATCGATACCATCAATGGTCGTCTCCGGATTCGTTCATCGTGCTAATCGCCAGACTGCGCGGTGATTCGTTCATTCGTTCATTTTCACTCATTCAGTGATAGAGCCAATTTCACACGAGAATTCGGCGTTTTAGGTCCTCAAATCGGCTGATTCGTTCATCGCCCGTCAAGTCGTATATACCAGATTGTCATCGGACTCACCATGTCCACGACAATCGGTGATAGGCCGTCCACCGGAACCAGTCGGACGCTCCGGTTGCTGAACGGCCTACAGGTTCGTCTCGAAATTACCTCAGACGCTGACTATGCCGCTCGCCTTGACGTTCATCACGGCGCTCGGCGCTGGGTCTACGGAATTGATAGCAACGAGATTGTGACGCTCATCGATGGGTTCGACGATGACGGTCGTGTTGACGACCCCAACGAACCTGACTGGATGCACGAGGTCTTCGTGCAGTTGGGGGTCGATTGGGTGTGAAATTACTCGGTATAAAAATCGTATTTCGAAGGGTCTTGCTGGGCACGGATGACCGCACTCCCCTCATCTGTGATCCGATAGAAGGGGCCACCATCAACCTTCTCCACGAGGCCACCTTCCAGCAGCATTTTCAGCGCTCGATTGACCGTCGAGCGGGATGGTGGCCGTTGCATTTGTTGTTCGAGATTGTGCACAATCGCTTTTGGATTCAGATCAAGACCAGATTGATCCAAGAGAGACAAGGTCGGCTCAATCGCGTCGTTCCTCCACGGACTCATATCTGGACCGTAAAGGGGCCATGCCGTAAAATTACGCAAACAGTCTTCCTGAATCATATCTGTTTCATTAGATTCCATTCTGTGTCATATGATACAGAACTGTATCAAGCTTTATGTAGGGGTGGCGTTATGTGGATATTGACGACTCTCACCGGATACTACAGGTCCAAAAGTCCCGGACCCCTGCTGGAACAGGAATCCGGTCGAGGGTCGTCGGCCATGATGACGACCGCTGAAACCCTCTCGGGGGCGAATGATAAATCCCCCGACACGACCTTCGAACAGTCTGCAATCGAAGTTCCCAGCAAGAAATTCGCGGCCGAAGTCCGTGAGTCTGTAGAGACTACTCAGTCGTCACGCCACGAACCCCAGACTTCACGATACTTCCCGAGTTCGCGGTACTCTTTCTTGCGCTCGAATACGTCGATGGCGTATAGAATCTGTTCGCCTTTATCCCAGTCGACAAGTACTCGGAAGTCACCGACTCGAAGCTTGTACCCGGGATGGTTCTTCAGACGGTCGAGAAAGTGTTCGGGGAAGTCCTCAATGTCTTCGAGTTTGTTGAGGATTCGCTTCGCGTCCTGCTTTTCGAGTTGTTCGAGCGACGCTACCAGCGTCTCGGTGAGTTCGATGTTGTGGCCCATTCGTCAACAGTCACTCGTCGGAGAGTCCGAGTCGATCTCTCGCATCAGACATCGACATCGTCCGTCCAGCGGCAACATCGCTGTATCCTTCAGCGACACCTTCCTGCGCGCCGGGCGTCAGGATTGGCTCGGTCGTATCGCGGAGGACCTCACGGACGAACTCCGAACGGTTCGTGTAGTTCAACTCTTTCGAGAGTTCGTCAATCTCTTCGAGAAGCCGCCTCGGGACCTTCACGTTGAGTTTCACCATGTCATCATTCTCGCCAGTGTCAGTACTCATGTTGCGTGGTACGTGGGTGGTACAGAAAGCCCTGACGGTCACTCAGGGTTCGGGCAGTTCGTCTTCGGAAACGTTGCCCGCGAGGAACTCACGGCCGAAGTCGGTCAAAGAGTAGATTCCGTCGGTATTCGAAAACAGACCAGCGTTTTCCAAGACACGCATCCGCTTGTTGACGTACTGGCGGTGGTAGTCGATGTTTGCTGCAATCGATTTCGCAGTGACCGCTATATCGTGCTGCTCGTAGAATATCATTATCTCGTAGTCAACTGGCGAAAACCACGAGATTCTATTGACCATCTCTCTCAGGAAATCGTCAGACATAGTTCAAAAATTACAGCTATAGTAGTTAAACCTACCCACGATAGTCGAAAATGTCTATCCACTATCGTAGATAAGATTTATATCGGATGGGTATCATTGTCGCTATTGACGACTCTCACTGGATGCTACAGGTCCGAGCAAAAGTCCGGACCCCTGCTGCCACAGGAGCCCGGTCGAGGGTCGTCGGCCATGATGACGACCGCTGAAACCCTCTCGGGGGCGAATGATAAATCCCCCGACACGACCTTCGAACAGTCTGCAAACTGCCTCGCGTGTGGGAGTCTCATCGAAGGCTTCGCCGCGAACAGTCCCGGCCGTCACACTGTTGAGCCGTGTGGCTGCGAACTTGGATTCGTCCGCGCGAGCGATATCGCGCAGGAGATGTTTTGAACCATGAGCTACGACTCTGAGAATCTCGATTGTATCGTCACGCACCTTCGCGCGAAAATCGCACCCGGTAATTGGATGGTCTACACGGCGCGCCGGATTGCGACTGAGACTGGCCTCAGTAGCCACGAGGTCGGCTATTGGCTCGGTCATATCAACGGCTCTCACGACGGCGTCGAACCGACGGACGTGCCGGGCCTCAAGTTCACGAAGTGGAATCCCGGCGCGTCGAGTCCGCTCCGCTGGAAGATTGAGCGTGTTGCTGAGGATTCTTCTGAGCGTGCTGTCGCCGATGGCGGCGTCCGCTGGATCGATCTGAGTGAGTTTCAGCAACAACTCGTGAAGGCTATCGTTGAACTCGAGAACGATGGCGACGTCCCATACGGTCTCGCTATCAAGGAGGTCCTCAACGAACGCTACGGTAAGGAAGTCGGTCATGGTCAACTCTACCCGAATCTCGATGATCTCGTGGAGGTGGGCGTCGTTGAGAAGGGCGCACTTGACCGGCGGACGAACTCCTACGAATCGACGACGATTGCTCGCCAGATAGTTGCTGGAGAGGCCGAGCACATGGCTCACCTCGCTGGCCTCGAAGTCACTGAGGCGGTTGCTGATGGAGGCGAGTTCCAACTCCCAGAAGAGACGACTGCCAAGAATCTGAGTGAGTGTCCCGACTGCGGCTCAGGCGATGCGGTTGTTGCAGACGGTGAAATGTACTGTTGGGACTGCGGCCACGGTCATCAGGATGGTGCAGAACAGTGAGTTGCAAGCGTTGTGGCTCGCCGTGTAAGGATGCGTCCGAGCGCGATGTCGCTGGTCTCCTGGAGGACATCCGCGCAGAGGTCTCCCAACTCACTGGGGGTGACCTGCGATGAGAGAGACCGGACATCAGACACCCATCGACCTGAGCGAACCTCTCGGTGACGCCAGCGAGGTTTATGACCGCGAGATAGTTCCCGCAACGTCGTTCCGACTGGGCAGCAGTCGGGCTGTTCACGGGAGACGACGAAGAGGGCGGCGTATCTGCCGGAACGCTGAGCCAACTGTCGCCGAACGAGGCGAGAGAGCTTGCGAACATCCTGCTTCGTGCAGCCGACTACGCGGAGGTCCAGCGCGATGAGTGACGGACTCGACCCGCTCACGCCCGAGCAACGGCAGGAGAAACGCGAGTCGCTACTGAGACACGACTACGCTGAGGAGTGTCCTGACTGCGGAGCAGTCGTCTTCGAATGGCAAGACGAGTGTGACGACTGCGGGTCTGGCGACGGTGTCGAGGAGACCACCGAGCAACAGACGCTTCTCACCGACGGCGGTACATCCGCATCCGCTATTAAGAGTGAAGACGACGCGATTCACGTCGCTCGTGCCATCTTGATTCGGTCGAATAAAGTCGAAGACGAGAAGCCAGAGAGAGCCAGCAAACTCCGAGAGATAGCACAACGAATCAACGAGAAATACAACCTATGAGCGAACCAGAATACCACCGAATCGGTGGCGGAGACATATCGAGCGAGTTTCTGAAAACAACTGTTCGGTGCCCGGAGTGCCGCGAAGGGACGAAAATCGAACTCCCTGCGAGTGACTGTCAGAACTGTGGTGCACATCTTTCGCTGTATGTCGGGGTGAAAACCCGTGACTGATGTGTACGTTGAGGAGTGCCCAGTGTGCGGGACGAAGTGCGTCGGAATGACTGCGGAGGATTTTCGGGACGTGCAGGTTGTTGATGGTGAAGTTGTCCACCGAGCGAGGTGGTTGCTGTGAGTGGTCCGCGTGACCTGTCGCCTCGTGACGCTTGGAAGCGGTACATCGACAGACGGCGGACCGAACTCACCGATGGGTCGGCCGATTCCTACCACTACCGCCTCAAGCTCTTCGGCGCGTGGTGCGAGGAGCGCGGTATCGAGACCGTGTCCGAACTCAACGGCTGGCTTCTCGACGAGTTTCGCGCTTACCGTGCCGGTGAGGGGATCGCCCCGACCACGCTCCACAACGAGATGGAGACGCTACGCGGGCTTGTCGAGTACCTCGAAAACATCGGTGCCGTCGAGGACGGTCTCGCAGAAAAGGTCGATGTTCCTCGAGTCTCCGAAGACGACCAATCACGCGAGACCAAACTGACCACCGACGACGCACTCGAACTCATCCAGTTCCACCGGTCGAACGATGAGACCTACGGCTCGCTTTTCCATGCGTTTCTTGAAGTCGCGTGGCACACCGGCGCTCGACTCGGTGCGCTTCGCGGCCTTGATCTGCGTGATTTTAACAGCGATGTGGGCTACGTCGAGTTTGTCCACCGACCCGAGACCGATACTCCGCTGAAAAACAAGCGGAAGGGCGAGCGCATGGTCAAACTGCTTCCTGAGGTCGTCGATGTTCTCCAGGAGTACATTGCGAATGACCGTTGGTCGAACCACGATGACCACGGTCGGCAGCCACTTTTTACCTCAACTCGTGGCCGTCCTGGTCGAAATACCGTTCGTGTCTGGTCTTATCGCGCGACGATGCCGTGCGTTCATGGCCCGTGTCCTCACGGTCACGACCCGCCAGATTGCGAGTTCCGTTCGCACTCTCACGCGAGTAAGTGTCCGTCGTCGAGGGCACCGCACCACATCCGTACCGGGTCGATCACTTGGCACCGTGACCGTGGCATCCCGAAGGAGGTCACCGCTGAGCGCGTGAACGCCTCGCAACGTGTGATCGACCGCCACTACGACACCGCCACGAAGCTCGAAGAAATGGAACTGCGGAGAGGCCCGCATCTCGATAAATTGAGCCTTAATTAAACCTGTAACAATGTCCACGTTTGCCACCTCGAACAGAGTAGAGTCTCGCCAACGGTTTGGCGATGCTCAGGGGTCCGTTTTCGCTGACGGTTCGAAACCGGGCGGTCCCACTCTTTGTGCGAAGAACAACGTGATGAGCCAAAGAGTGACAACCGTCCGGGTTTGAACCAGCGAGCGAACGCAGTGAGCGAGTGAGGTTCAAATCCGGGCGGTCCCATTTTGACTCAAACTTGACATTCGAGCACCGCGTAGCGTGTGCGAGGGACACCGGGTTCGTGGGAGATGGACAAAGACGGCTTTGAACCAACGAGCAACTCGTTGCGAGCGAGATTCCAAATCCGGGCGGTCTTATTTTGACGCGAATTTACCCACCTTCGACGCACCGGAGGTTACGAAAATAGTCGTTCCTCGAAGCTGGTCAAAATCGGACGATAACGACAGTGATTCGAGCTACTCCTCTTCGCTCTCAATTATCTCCAATATCTTCTCGGTTTCCGATTGAATAGACCCAACATCTGCGGATTCAAAAACCACTCTCAATTCCTGCCACTGGGACTGTCTAGTTGATGACTACCCCCGACCGACGTTCGTCCGTCGAGCAATTGCTGTAGTCTCTGGAAAATTATCGTATTACGCAAGTTGTATGAACCACTCACAGACGCTTCTGTGACTACCCACCCACGAATTATGGACTCCTCGCCGTGTTCGCACGTCTTGAAACTCGCAGTGGATGACGACAGCCTCGAAGTGTGATATCTAGAGAAGCCACCGAACGAGCGCTAAATCCGCAGAGTCGAGTTATCGAGCCTTACTCAAGCATCTGCGCCGGCTCGCGTTCGTCTTGGCCCAGCGATTCACTTTCGAGGAGGTTGTCGAGTTGTCGTTGGAACGCGTCGTCGCTGAGTTCGCCTTCGGCGTACCGGCGGCGGAGTGTCTCGATTGGGGTTTCGGTCGATGATTCGGATACAGCATCAGCTCGCGGCTCGGTGAGTGGAACTGTGTTGGGTGCCTCGTTCGCCTGCCGAACGACACCGAGCGTCAAACACCAGGCGACGGCGAGGAGAGCGAGACCGGCCAAGAGAAACAGAAGCGTGTGTAAATTGCTACCAGAACCCATTATTGCAAGTATGAGTGATGGAACGCCAACGAGGGAAGAAACGACTGCGACGGCAGTCCTCCCGCCGGGACTCTCTGGGGCGTAGCGGTGGACCAAATTATACATTGGCTAAATCCTATCACTCCACCCACAAAAGTCAACGGGATGAACTGTGGCGGTGGAATAGCCGTGAAGCGTACTCACTCAAATCCGCGAACTTCGAAGGTTGAGACCGCACTCCTCGTTGACTGCGCTCCCGAGATCACTCACGGAAGATACGTAGTGAGGAAGTTCAGCACTCGGTCGAGTAGTTCGTTCTTCTGTGCTTCGGTATCGTCGTCTTCCAGCGTCGCTTCCGATTGGGAACCCATACGAGCACATGGCGAGAGTGAAATATTATAGCTATTGACTGGGTGAAAGTAGCTCCCGAGACACTCCGAAGATGGGTCCTCTCGCGGCGAGCGTCAGTTCTTGAGTGCGGTTTTGAACATACGCGGTCCCGCGACGGCGGCGGTTCCGAGGACCATGAGCGTCGCACCGGTTCCGAGACGCTGGCTTGCGACGACGGACGGTGTAAACAGTCCAACGACCAGCAGTAGTCCCGCCAGAAACATGACGCCACCGAGGACATCGAGCGGTTGGAGCGGCATTATAGTCGGACTGTCGAGCGCTCGTGTCAAATGTCTTATTGCCCGCGTGGGTGCTGATGGTCGAGACAGTCGGATGCGACGTCGAGTTCTGCGACCGAGTGCGAAGTACCGGTTCCGAGTACATCATCCGGGAGTAGACATATGACGGGAGACCAACAACCGTCTCGCATGCTCCACCGGGATTTTGCGATTACCGTGTTGTTCGTCTTCCTCGGTGCCACGCTCTGGTTGGTTTCGGGGTACTACACCGCAGAATCGTGGATTCGCTGGGCGCTTCTCATCGGGGTCGGCGTCATCGTCCCAACGATACTCACGTCAAGGGAGATGTGAGTCTCGGGCGTTCTGACGGAATCCGAATCTATCGAAGTGCGACGGCGTTCTGTGCGGCCGCGTTGCGCGCAGTTGCGTTCCGGTCGGTCTCCGTTCGGTTCGTCTCGTTCGTCTGCTGGATGACGTAGCGCTGGCCGACCATCGGGTCCAAGAGGCTATCCACCGGCGCGCGGTCGTCGCGCAGCACCGGCACGTCGTCGGTCGGCGTCGAATTTCGGTACGACGCGAGTTCGGCCGCGAGGTCGATACCGATGTCACGGCGCTGGTTCCGCGTCTGTAACTCCGAACGGGTGACGTGCGTGTCGTTTTTCGTCGCTACGACCTCGATATTCTGGACGACGACGCTCCCCACGGTGGGGAAACTGTAGACCTGCGGGTACACCTCGCGCATCGTCTTGTACTCCGCGCGGTAGAACTTCGAGGCGGGACCGCTGGGGGCGGAGATGACGTTCGCAAAGAGGATTCCGTCGTCGTCGAGGCGGTCCGACGTGAGTTCCATGAACTCGACGGTCGTCAACTCGAACGGGACCTTGTCTTTCCGGTAGGCGTCGAGGACGATGAGGTCGTAGGTCGTGTTCGTCTCCCGAAGGTACTGCCGTCCGTCCATCGTGTAGATGTTGAGACGGTCGGACGTTTCGACGCCGAAGTACTCTTTCGAGACGGCGACGACTTCAGGATCGATTTCGACGACATCGACGGTCACGTTCGGATACGTCTCCAGAAACACCCGGGGACCGGTGAAGCCGCCGCCGCCGACGAACAACACGCGGTCGATGTCGTCCGAAAGGAGAAACGGGACGTGGAAATACGACGTGTAGTCGAAGACGTGTCGCGTCGGGTCATCGAGGTCCATCGCACTGTGCGGTTGGCCGTCGAGGTAGAGCGTGCGGACGCCACCAGCGTCGGAGACGCGGAGTTCTTGATACGCGGTTTGGGTGTGGTAGACGGTGTTCCCGCGGGAGTCGAGTCCGATACCGCCGGTCGTCGCGGCGACGAGAAGAACGACGGCGATGCCGACGCTCCAGACCGCCGCTTCCCGGTCGATATCGGGGCGAGCGAGCGCGAGCGCCGTCCCAACCGACAAGAGACCGAACACCAGTCCGATGTCGGCGACGCTCAAGGACGGAATGAGCAGATAGGTGGTTGCGAACGCGCCGATGATGCTCCCGACGGTGCCGACAGCGTAGACGTGTCCCGACGCGGCACCGACCTTCGACCGCCCGGAGAGTTCCGCCGCGTACGGGCTGACGTACCCGAGAAGGTAGGTCGGCGGGCCGAAAAGGAGCGTCACCGCCGGAAGCGACGCGAACCGACTCGGAAGCGGAAGCCCGGCCGTGGACTGTAAAAAGAGGTCGCCGAAGAGAATGACGCCCGCGATGTAGGCCGCGGTTGCGACGAACACGCGGACGAGTGTCCCGTTGGACGCGCGCTCGGCCTGTTTGCCGCCGCGGTAGTAACCGAGGCTCAGCGCCGCGAGAAAGACGCCGATGATGCTCCCCCACGTGTAGATACTGCTCCCGAACTCTGGAGCGACCATCCGCCCGGCGAGGATTTCAAGCCCCATGCTGGTGACGCCGGAGACGAACACCGCGAGTTCGGGGCGTGAGACCCGAAGCGACGAAAACGTGGGCGACGAACCCATGGCAGAACGATTAGTGTCACAGACGTATTAATTGACGCCCGCGTCAGCGGGTGGAAAACCGAGGTTCAGACACCCGCACACCGTAGTGGTCGGGCGAGTAGCTATTTATCCGAAAGCGACGCCAGACCCGCCATGTCGTCGCCCGTCGCCGCGTCTGACCTCGCTCGCGCCGCTTACTGTCCGCGACAACTCTACTACGCCCGCAACGACGATACTCGCGGGCCGCCGCCGGGAGTCGAGGAGATTCGTGCGCTCGCCTTCGAGTATCCGTCGCTCCTCGGCACCGACGAGAGCGCGCTCGCCACCTATCCGATCGCCGTCTCGCCGAAGACGTACCGCGAGAACCTTCGGCGACTCCGAGAGCGGGACGACTGGGACGAACTCACCGCACCCGCCGGCCGCGACGTCCTTCTCACCGGAAAAGACTGCCGCGGCGTCGCGCACAAACTCGTCGGCGACCCTGCCGTACCGTCTCTCGTTTCACCGGGCGAGCCACCGGAACGAGGGGTGTGGGAACCACAGCGAGTTCGGGCCGTCGCACTTGCGAAGGCGCTCTCGTGGGAACACGAAACGTCGGTATCGCGGGCGCTCGTCGAATATCCAGCCGTCGGCGTCGTCAGGACCGTCCGACTCACGACAGGAAACAAAGCCGCATATCGGCGGGCGTTGCGGGTCGCCCGCGACCTCGATTTCGTTCCGCCGCGACTGCGGCGCTCCTCGAAGTGTGACGAGTGCGCCTATCGGGAAGCGTGCGGCGTGAAAACCCGTTCGTTGCGGTCGTTGCTCGGCTTTTGAGTAGCTTACGCGTCGGGTTCGGAGTCGGCGTGCTCTGCGAGCCACGTCTCGATGTCGTCGGCCATCGCCCCGCGGCGATGGATGATTCCACGGCCGGGGTCAACGACGGTGCTTTCGGTTCCAGGCGTCGTCCCCCCATCGAGGACGACCGCAACGGCTTCGCGGACGTCGTCGGAGAGTTGCGACGGGTTGGTGATACTACCTGTGCCGGAGCGATTCGCGCTGGTCGCGGTCACCGGCGTGTCGGCCCGCTCGAAGAAGTCGCACGCGAGGTCGTGGTCGGGGACGCGGACGCCCACGCGGTCGCGGCCGGCGACGAGTACGTCCGGAAGTGCGTCACGGCGTTCGACGACGACGGTCACCGGGCCGGGAAGGAACCGCCGCATGAACGCTACTTCGAGGTCGGTTGTGACGACGTATTCGAGCGCGGCATCGACGCTCGGAAAACCGGCTGAAAGCGGTTTGTCTCGGTCGCGTCCCTTGGTGTCGAAGACGCGTTCGACGGCATCCGGGTTCGTCGCGTCCGCGCCCATTCCGTAGACCGTCTCGGTCGGATAGACAACCACCTCGCCGTGACGAACGGCGTCGGCGGCGGCTGTTACGTCGTCGCTCATGGCTGAACGAACGCGAGAGCGGCGAAAAAGCGTGACGAAAGTGGATGCGGGAGGTTGGATGGTGAGTGGATGCGGGAGGTTGGATGGTGAGTGGATGGAGGCTGGTTGGTGAGTGAGTAGACGACTGGCGAGTGGCTGAATAGACGATGAGCGACGGGTGATTCCCGGCGACGGAATCGAGTCGCGCGCCAGTGCTGACGCCGATTACAGGTCCGCGACGGCGTCTGCGAGTTCGTCGTAGTCGGGGAAAGCAGGCCATTTGTCGGCGACCCACACGTACTGGACCGTGCGCGCGTCGTCGAGGAGGAAGACGGCAGGCCGGTGTTCGGTGATTCCGGCCATGCCGTCGAGGTCGTTTTCGATGCCGTAGTCGGCGGCGACGCCGGCCCCCGGGTCAGCGAACAACCGGGCGTCAACCTCGCGTTCTCGGAGGAACGACTTGTGCTCGTAGGGCGACGAGATTGAGACGCCGACAGCTTGAACCGCTTCCGGAACACCGCGGTCGCGGAGGTTGTTCCAGATGTACGTCGCCGGGAACGCGCCGTCCATCGTGTGGAAGACGAGAAGAACCGGGCCGTCGTCCGTCAGGTCCGACAGCGACGCGTTCTCCCAGAACTCGTGGTTGACGAGTGGGCGTGTGAAATCCGGAGCGGTGTCACCCACGCCCGGCGCGTCGTGGTCGGGGAGTTCGACGACGTCGAAGGCAACCATTATGCGGCCTCCCCGTAGGTCTGTTCGAGATACTCGACGATGTTTTCGGACTCGGACATCGTGACGCCGGTGTTCTCGTCAACGATGGCCGGAACGGTTCGCTTCCCCGAGATTCGCTTGACGACGTTGCGGTCGGCGTGCATCGGTTCGACGAACCGCGACCGGTAGTCGAGACCTCGTTCGTCGAGAACACGGACGACGCGCTCGCAGAAGGGACACGCTTGGAGCCGATACAGCGTAATCGCCGGTTGGTCGCCGGACATGGATGGCCGTTAGGAAGACCCTCGCCTAAGCCCTTCGCTCGCGGGTATCACCGCCGCAATGCCGAACTAGCGGAGTTCTCTGTCATCCAACCGTGTGGTCCTGTGAGAATGTTGATATGGGGCTGACGGGGCACACCAACCTAATACCGACGGACGAGAACCCGAGGGTAACTCTTAATTCCAGTGCCACGCAAGACTGTGTAGTTACATGGGCTTGCCGCCGCTACTATCACTTCCAGCCACGTTATTCGCGGTCGCACAGGTCTCGGACCTTCCCGCTGGCGACAATACGATCACCGCCCTCGGGGTGGCTGCGATTATCGTACTCATCGGACTCTCGGCGTTCTTTTCCTCCTCCGAGATTGCGATGTTCTCACTGGCGAAACACCGCGTCGACTCGATGGTCGAAGACGGAGTCCCCGGCGCAGAGCGGGTGAAAGCGCTCAAGGACGACCCTCACCGCCTCCTCGTGACCATCCTAGTCGGGAACAACATCGCCAACATCGCGATGTCCTCCATCTCGACCGGACTGCTCGTCTTTGTCGGGTTCCAACAGGGAGAGGCCGTTGCCATCGCGACATTCGGTATTACAGCAATCGTCCTGTTGTTCGGCGAGAGTGCTCCGAAATCCTACGCGGTCGAGAACACCGAGTCCTGGTCTCTCCGCATTGCACGCCCGCTGAAGTACGCAGAGCTACTGTTGCTCCCGCTCGTCGTCCTCTTCGACTACCTGACTCGGGTTGTCAACAAAATAACAGGTGGGCAGACGGCAATTGAGACGACGTACGTCACGCGCGACGAGATTCAGAACCTCATCGAGACGGGTGAACGCGAGGGCGTCATCGAAGAGGAAGAACGCGAGATGCTCGACCGCATCTTCCGTTTCAACTCGACGATTGCAAAAGAGGTCATGACGCCGCGGCTCGACATGACCGCCGTCTCTAAAGACGCGACCATCGACGAAGCCATCGAGACCTGCGTGCAGGCCGACCACGAGCGCGTCCCCGTCTACGACGGCAACCTCGACAACGTCATCGGCATCGTCAACATCCGGAATCTCGTCCGCGAGAAGTACTACGGCGAGCGCGGCGTGACCATCGCGGATATCGTCTCGCCGACACTCCACGTCCCCGAATCGAAGAACGTCGACGAACTCATGGCCGAGATGCAAGAGACCCGGATGCAGATGGTCATCGTCATCGACGAGTTCGGGACCACCGAGGGGCTCATCACGCTCGAAGACATGGTCGAAGAGATCGTCGGCGACATCCTCGAAGGCGACGAAGAAGAGCCGTTCGAGGAGGTTGACGAAGATACGTACCTCGTCCGCGGCGAGGTCAACATCGACGAGGTAAACGAGATTCTGGGCATCGAACTCCCCGAGGGCGAAGAGTTCGAGACGCTCGCCGGCTTCATCTTCAACCGCGCCGGTCGCCTCGTCGAAGAGGGCGAGGAGATAACCTACGGCGACATCGTCATCCGCATCGAACAGGTTGACAACACGCGCATCATGAAAGCGCGCATCCGAACGCACGCCGACGTGTCGGAAACCGACGCTGACGACGACGGTATCGACGAAGAAGCCGAAGTCGAACCCGACACGTAGGCGGTACGAACGGCGGTACTACGTTTTTGTGTTATCCGAAGAGCGTAAACGAGAGCAACACCAGTGCCAGCGACACCAAGGTGAGGCCGACGAGTTCGGCCGTTGTTTCGGTGCCGTCTTTGAGCCGTCGAGAGCGGTCTCGAAACCGAATCGACAGCGCGAACCCGCCGAGTCCGACGGTCCCGAAGGCGAATCCCTGAATCGAGAGTCCGGTGACGACCGCCATCGCAACGTGGTAGATACCGAACACCGCCCAGAGACCGGCGACCAGCGCGGCGAGGACGACGCGGAAGCGACGAACGTTCACACCGAGAATGCGGTCGAAACGACCGTAAAGACACCGTAGCCGAGACCGAACGCGAGGACCAACGAGCCGACCCACGCGAGAACGGTGTAGAGCATCTTCCGCCCCGAGACGCCTGAGCCACCGGCGGCGTAGCCGGAACCGATGATGGCACTGACGATGATTTCGTTGAACGAGACGGGAACGCCGAGTGCGACCGCCGTCTGCGCGATGGCGAACGAGGGAATCATCGCGGCGATAGAGCGACGCGGGCCGAGCGAAGAGTAGTCCTGCGCGAGCGCCTTAATCATGCGCGGTGCGCCGGTCCACGACCCCGCGAGGAGACCGACACCGCCGCCGACGAGGAGCGCCGGGAGCGGAACGGTCACCGCGTCGAGAAGCGGAACCAGCGGTCCGATGGCAAGTCCGACCTGACTCCCGCCAGCCGAGAAGGCGACGAGGCCGCCGAGAACGAGCAGGAAGCGTCGCTGACCGCGGGTCTGGTCCGTAGCCATCCAGCGACCGACGATTGCGACCGCGATGAGACCAACGAACAGCGAGGCGGCGACGAACCAGACCGTCTCGCCGATGCCGACGACGCCGGTCAGTTCGAGCGCGGCGGCGCGGGCGACGGACGCAGACGACCCGTTCGAACCGAGACTCGCAAACTCCATGTTGGCGACCAGCAGGCCGACGATTCCAGCGAGAATGGGAACCGTGACTCGTTCGGACGTGCCGTTGGAGCGGAGCGTTCGGGCGGTCGCGTACGACGCGCCGCCGCCGACGAACGGCGTGAGAATCCACAGGGAGAGGATTTGTTGATATTTCGCCCACGCTGGAACGCCGCCCATGGCGAGACCGACGCCGACGACGGCCCCGGTGACGGTAAAGGCGGTGGCGATGGGGTAACCGGTGAAGACGCCAAGCGCGACGAGGACCGCCGCGGTGAGAAGCGCAACGACCGCGGCGACCGCGGTCAGCGTAACGCCGCCGATGAGTTCGGTTCCGACGGCGTTCGTGACGTTCGCACCCTGCAGGAAGGCCCCGGCGAAGCCGAGCAGGCCGACGATAAATCCGGCCCGCATCACCGAGATGGCGTTGGCACCGACAGCAGGTGCAAACGGCGTCGAACCCGACGACCCGGCACCGATAGCCCACGCCATGAACAGACTCGCAAGGGCGGCGACGGCGAAGGTGGCGAGCGTACCGATAGCTACCACGACAGGACACCTCGGGAATGAGTGGAGTGCGCGGTGACCATTCTACCGGCGACGCACCTCGTCGTATCCCTCGCTCAAGCCGAGCAGGGTCCGGCGGACGAGGAGATACGCGAAGAAGACGAAGAGCAACATCACGATGAGCAAGCCCGTGAATATGGGGTCACCAACGAGAAAATCGACGATGCCGTCTACGACCAAAGGGTCGGTCATGTGCGAGGATTCCGCGGGCACGGGGTATAGCAATTTCGGCGTCAGGACGTGACGGGATACAAACACTCATACCGAAAACGCGAGTAGCGCGAACAGATGGCCGACCTCCTCCCCTCCGACGCCGGGGACACCGGGAACGCCGACGACGACCCGGACGACAGAGACCCGCGCGTCGTCGGTCTCGACAGCGACGAAGCCGACGACTTACTCGCCGCCATCTCCTCGTCTACCGCCCGGTCGGTCCTCGCGTCCCTCCACGAATCGCCCGCGACTCCGTCGGAACTCGCAACCGAGGTCGAAACGTCGCTTCAGAACGTTCAGTACCATCTCGGCAATCTCGCCGAGGCGGACCTCATCGACGTGACCGACACGCGGTACTCCGAGAAGGGCCGCGAGATGAACGTCTACGCGCCCGCCGACCGCGCGCTGGTCGTCGTCGCCGGTGACGACGACGAGACTGAAGGACTCAAAGGAGCGCTCACGCGCCTTATCGGCGGTATCGGTGTTCTCGGTATCGGCTCGGTCGTCGTGAACCGACTCGCCCGACCGGAGTCGTTCGTCCCGTTCGGACTCGGGAGCGCGGGCGAAAGTGCGGGCGGGAACGGCGGAAGCGTCGATGTCGCAACGAACGCGAACACCTCCGATGGGTCCGGGTCGGACTCGAACGTGGTCTACGAAGCAGACGAAACGACGACCGTCGCGGACGGCGGCGATGCGACCGCGGCGGATGCGGCGACGACGGCTTCGGACGCCGGAGCCACGACCGTCGAGGAAACCGTGACCGAAGCGGCGACTCGAACCGCGGAGACGGCGACGCCAGCGCCGACCGCGACGCCGACACCGGCGGCGAACACGACGACGATTGCACAACAGGCGACGGAGACGGCGGAGACAGCAACGCAACTGGCTGGAGGGTCCGGCATCGCCGAATCGTTCGGGTCGCTCTCGCCGGGGATATTGTTCTTTTTCGGCGGTTTGACGGTCCTTATCGCATGGATTGCAATCAGCGTACTCCGTGACTAAAAGGACCCTTTGAGCCTACGGTGTGTATTTGACCGCCGAACGCATACGACAAACTGCGAGGTCGCGTTCGCCCCCCACGACGGTCGGGACACGCCATCTTCGGTGCCCCTGCCCCCGTCCTGCCGTCGCCTCCCCCCGCGGCCTCGGTCCGCCTGTCATGGAACGCACGAAGCCCCTCCGCTCCAACCCTCCATTCGCGTTCCCGCTGTTCTTTCGGCCCTCCTTCGACTTATCGGCGTCCGCTGGGACCGATTCGGAACGTCTCGAACTCCTCGCCATCGACAGTGACCAGCCGGCCGCGTACGCCGCCGCCCGGCAGTTCCTCCAGTTCCGCGTGCGCCCGTTGGTTTCCGCGGGGTTGTGCGTGGCTCCCCGGATTGAGAAGCGGAATCGCACCGGTCGCGTCGAACGTCGGTCGGTGACTGTGACCGAAAATAACCGCGTCAGCGCCGCGCTCACGGCCGAACAGTGTGAGCGCGGTGCCGCCGCCGCGCCGCGTGTGCGTCAGTGCGAACTCCACGCCGCCGTAGGTGAAGTTCCGCGCCTTGGGAATCCGGTCTCGAATCGCCGCATCGTCGTTGTTGCCGAAGACGGCGAGAAACGACTCGGACTCGTCGATGAAGGCGTCGAGGACGGACTCGCGCATAAAGTCGCCCGCGTGGACGACGAGGTCTGCCTCGCGGACCGCTTCGAGCGTTCGGTTCGAGAGTCGGTGACCGTCCGTGCTGTGTGTGTCTGAGACGACGACGAGCATACCAGCGCCTAGGCGTCGGGGGGATTGAAACCCACTGACTGCGGCGCGAGAGTCGATTCAGCCGAGATGACCTGTCCGTACGTCGGTAAGTCTATCCGGGAGGGGGGAGTGGCCCACCACATGGCAGGCAGTACGTCGGTCGTCATTGCGGCTCTCTTTGCGAACGGGGCCATCGCCGTCCTCAAGTTTCTCGGATTTCTCGCAACCGGAAGCCCCTCGATGCTCTCCGAAACCTATCACTCGGTTTCAGACACCGGGAACCAGGTGTTTCTCCTCATCGGAATCAGATACAGTCGGCGCGAAGAGACCCGCGAACACCCCTTCGGTTTCGGCAAGGCGCAGTTTTTCTACTCGTTTCTCGTCTCCGTGATGCTGTTCGGTATCGCAGGCTGGGAGTCCGCGAAACACGGATACAACGCCCTGATGCACCCGGGCCACGGCGGCGGCGCAGAGCCGTTCATGTTCTTAGGCACGCAAATCGACCCAGTCTACGTCAACATCGCGATTCTCCTCGGAGCCATCGCCTTCGAGAGTTACGCCTTCCTGAAGGCGAACGCGGAACTCCGCCGTCAAATCGAGGAGTACGAGTGGAGCGGGCTCAGACAAGCGTTCCATGAGACGAGCGACGTGACGACGCTGACGGCGTTCACCGAAGACACCGTCGCGCTCGTCGGGGCAATGCTCGCGCTCGTCGGCATCGGCCTGACAGAACTGACCGGCATCGAGGCGTTCGACGCCGCCGCCGCGCTCCTCATCGGTATCCTCCTCATGGGCTTTGCCATCGCGCTCGCGTGGGAGAACAAACGACTCCTCATCGGCGAGAACGTCCCGATGCACGAAGAACAACGGCTCAAATCTATCGTCCGCGACGACCCCCACGTCAGCCACGTAGACAAGTTCCGCGCGTCCTACGTCGGTCCCGAAAAACTCCTCGTCACCCTCGACGTGAGCTTCGACCCCGAACTCGACACCGAGGAGATAGACAGATACATCAGCGACATCGAAACCGAACTCAGGTCGGCCGACGACCGTGTCCACTTCGTCTACATCGAACCCGAACTGTAACGGGCGCGTCGCCCGCGTTTCTCACCGAGACTCGACCGCGTCACCGGCGAGTTCGACCGCGTGTTCGACGTCGGCGCGCGAGACGTTCAGATTCGTCGTAAACCGGGTGTGGTACTCGCCGAACGTCCCGCCGAGGACGCCGACAGATTCGCACGCTTCGACGAACGCGTCCGCCGTCATCCCCGCCGCTTCGGAGTCTACGACGACGATGTTCGTATCGGGGGTCGCGGCCGACAGCCCATCGACGGCATCGAGACCCTCGGCGAGGACGCGGGCGTTTTCGTGGTCGTCGGCGAGTCGCTCGACGTTGTCGAGCGCGAGGAGTCCCGGCGCGGCGATGATACCCGCCTGTCGCATCCCGCCGCCGAACTGCTTGCGCACGCGAACCGCGTTCTCGACGAACGCCTCGGACCCGGCGAGAATCGACCCGACGGGCGCGCCGAGACCCTTCGAGAGACAGAACATCACGCTATCGACGCGCTCGGCCATCGCGGCGGGGTCTTCGTCGAGCGCGACGCAGGCGTTGAACAACCGTGCGCCGTCGAGGTGGACCGGAATCCCGAGTTCGTGGGCCGCGTCGGCCGCCGCGTCGATATCGGCTTTCGAGACGGCGACGCCCCCGCGAGCGTTGTGCGTGTTTTCGAGACAGAGCAGTCCGGTTCCGGCGACGTGGAGTGACTCCTCCCGCGCGTGCTCGCGGACTTGCTCGGGTGTCGGTACGCCGCGGGACCCCGCGTCGAAAGCCCGGACCTGCAAGCCCGAGAGTTGGGCAAAGCCGCCGACTTCCCACTTGTAGACGTGGGCTTCGACATCGACGAGGGCCTCCTGTCCGGGGTCGGTGTGGACGCGGGCGGCGATTTGGTTGCCCATCGTCCCGGACGGGACGAAGACCGCGTCGTCCATGCCGACCGACTCGGCGGCGCGCGCTTCGAGTTCGTTCACCGTCGGGTCGTCACCGTACACGTCGTCGCCGACATCGGCGTCGCGGGCGGCCGCGCGCATCTCGTCGGACGGGCGTGTGACGGTATCGCTTCGAAGGTCAATCATGATATAAACAGACAAACTCCCGCGAGAAATAGCCGCTGGTCGCGTGACGACACAGCGAATCGCGGACGACCAGTGTCGGCTCCAGACGGCAATGTGTACGCTTCGAAAGGTGTTTGCCCCGGGGACACACACGACGCGGTATGGACCCGCGTATCCGCGAACACGCACAGACTATCGTCGAGCACTCCACACGAGTTGAGTCCGGCGACAACGTCGTCGTCTCCGCGCCGGCAGTCGCCGACGACCTCGTCACGGCGATTTACGAACTGCTCGGCGACCGAGAAGCGAACGTCATCTCGATGGACGCGAATCCGCGATTCATGCGCGCGTTCCTCCGCGCCAGCGACACGGACGAGTTCGAGACGCCGTCGCACTTGCAGGCGCTCTACGAGGAGACAGACGTCATCATCCGAATTCGCGGCGAGACCAACGCGACCGAACAAAGCGACGTCGCGCCCGAGACCAACGCGGCGTGGAAGCGCGCGTACAAGCCGATTCAAGCGGAGATGCTCTCGAAGCGCTGGTGTCTCACGCAACACCCCGCACCCGGAAGCGCGCAACTCGCCGGCATGAGCACCGAAGCGTACGAGAACTTCGTCTACGATGCCGTCACGCTCGACTGGGACGCCCAAGCCGAGCACCAACAGCAGATGGTCGAGATTCTGGACGACGCCGACGAAGTACGCATCAAATCGGGCGACGAAACCGACGTGACGATGAGCGTCGCGGGCAACAGCACCATCAACGACAAGGGCGAACACAACCTTCCCGGCGGCGAAGTGTTCACCGCCCCCGTCAAGGACTCGGTCAACGGTGAAGTCTACTTCGACCTTCCGCTGTACCGACAGGGCCGCGAGGTTTCGGGCGTTCGCGTCCGCTTCGAAGACGGTGAGGTCGTCGGATACAGCGCAGAGCGCAACGAGGAAGTGCTCGATGGCGTGTTCGAGACTGACGAGGGCGCGCGCTATCTCGGCGAACTCGGAATCGGCATGAACCGCAGTATCGACCGCTTTACTTACAACATGCTCTTCGACGAGAAGATGGGAGATACAGTCCACATAGCCGTCGGCGCGGCCTACCCCGAAACGGTCGGCGAGGAGAACGAACTCAACGAGAGCGCAGAGCACGTCGATATGATCGTCGATATGTCCGAAGACTCCGTCATCGAAGTCGATGGCGAGGTCGTTCAGCGCAACGGGACGTTCGTGTTCGAAGACGACTTCTAAGCGTCTGGCGTCTTTTTTCTGAAGGCTCCGCGAGCGAACATCGTGAGTGATGCGGAACCCCCGAAACTGGGCCGGTCGCGTTCGAAGACGACTGCGAGTGGTCCGATGACGGGGGACCCACTTTTCCGCACGAACTGCAACGTTTCATCTCCACGTTATCGACCGATAACTGGGTCCTCGTCACGCACTCTCCAGTCGAAATGTCAGCCTTCGGAAAAGCCGTGCAACGAGCGGAACGGAGACCGTAGAAATCACGACGGAACGGCTCCGAAGCCGTCGAAGTTCCAGTCGAAACAGTTGCCTTCCAGATATGGATTGTATTGTGACAACAATCCGCATGAGTCAGTAGCTTTAATTCGGAGACCCGACGAAGACGAACCGATGCCAGCGGTTCAGTGCCGAGAGTGTGGTCGTGACATCGGCGTTCACGAAATCGAGACGACGACGCAAACCACACCCGACGGGTTCGACACGAGATATCGCTGTCCCTACTGCAAACAGGAGATGCGCGACGTGAAAACGCGAATCGTCTGAGTGTTGCTACTCGTCTACGTCGAGTTCGAACTGCTCGTTTTCGGTGACGGCGTTGAGCACGACCGACGTGTTCGACTCGCGGATGTCCGCGTCGGTGAGGAGCTTCTTGATCTGTGTGTTCATGCCGTCAGTGTCGCGGAACTTGCCGATGGCGATGATGTCGTAGTCGCCGGTGACCTCGTAGACCGAAATCATCTGTTTTTCCGTGCGGAGTCGCTCGGTAATCTCGGGGAGTGCGGAGCCCTCGACTTTGAGTTGGATGACGGCGGTCACGTCGTAGCCGAGCGCGTCATAGTTCACACGCGGTGTGTATCCCTCGATGACCCCCTCGTCTTCGAGGTCGCGCAGGTGATTCGAGACGGTCGTGACCGACACGTCGAGTTCTTCCGCGAGACTACGCAGACTCGCTCGACCGTCGCCGAGGAGTGCATTGATGAGCTTCGCATCGAGGTTTTCGTACGTCATTACATTCAGAAACCGTCCGGGGGCATTAGAATTTTACGAATATCCAATTCTATGGCGACCTGCGGGGAATTGCATTAAGCGGAAAGGTCTTTATAGTGCGGGTGTTGGAATCGCATGTTCAGGAAAATGACGGAAGACAACGTGCTCACCGACGGTGGGCTGAGCGACGAAGCACAGGCAGTTATCGACAAAATCGACTCGGAGAACGTCGATTTCCTTCGGCTTCAGTTCACGGATATACTCGGGACGGTAAAGAACGTCTCCATTCCAGCATCGCAAGCCGAGAAGGCGTTCACCGAGGGAATCTACTTCGACGGGTCGTCTATCGATGGCTTCGTGCGCATCCAGGAGTCCGACATGCGTCTCGAACCCGACCCGTCCACGTTCGCCATCCTCCCGTGGCGGAAGAAGGAAAACAGCGCGGCGGCCCGCCTCATCTGTGACGTGTTCAACACGTCCACCGGTGAGCCGTTCATCGGCGACCCGCGCGGCGTTCTCAAGCGCGCTATCGAGCGCGCAGATGACATGGGCTACGAAATCAACGCGGCCCCCGAGCCGGAGTTCTTCCTGTTCGAAGAAGACGAAGGCGGCCGCGCGACGACCGTCACGAACGACGCCGGTGGCTACTTCGACCTCGCGCCGAAGGACCTCGCGTCGGACGTACGCCGCGACATCATCTACGGTCTCGAAAGCATGGGCTTCGACATCGAAGCCTCGCACCACGAGGTCGCCGAAGGCCAACACGAGATTAACTTCACCTACGACGACGCCCTTTCGACGGCCGACAACGTCGCAACCTTCCGTTCTGTCGTCCGCGCCATCGCGGCCGAACACGACCTCCACGCGACGTTCATGCCCAAGCCAATCGCGCGAGTCAACGGCTCGGGGATGCACACACACATCTCGCTGTTCAAAGACGGCGAGAACGCGTTCCACGACGGTGCCGACGAGTTCGACCTGAGCGAGACCGCCAAGCAGTTCACCGCCGGTATCCTCGAACACGCGCCCGCTGTGACCGCCGTCGCCAACCCGACCGTGAACTCTTACAAGCGCCTCGTCCCCGGATACGAAGCGCCGGTCTACATCGCGTGGTCCGACCGTAACCGCTCGGCGCTCATCCGCAAGCCGGCCGCCCGCACGCCGGCCGCCTCGCGTATCGAAGCCCGCTTCCCCGACCCGTCGTGTAACCCGTACCTCGCCCTCGCGGCGCTCATCCACGCTGGTCTGGACGGCATCGAGCGCGGTCTCGACTGCCCCAACCCGGTCCGAGAGAACATCTACGAGTTCGACGAGGAGAAACGCGAAGAGTACGGCATCGAGACGCTCCCGAAGGACCTCGGCGCGGCCGTCGATGCGCTCGAAGAAGACGAAGTCATCCAGAACGCACTCGGCGAGCACGTCTTCGAGAAGTTTGTGCAGGCCAAGCGTTCCGAGTTCCAAGACTACCTCGTCTCGGTCTCCGAGTGGGAACTCGACCGCTACCTCGAAACGTTCTGAGCGGTTACACCCGAATACCGACCATTTTTCCACGTATGGAACCCTGAGCGACCGCTTCGGGACCGACGAGAGACGACCGAATCGTGGTGAGACGAGACGACCCAAACTGGCGAGACGACCCAAACTGAAAGGCGGCGCGTTCAGTCTGCGTTCGGCGTCGGCGTGTCACCGGAGAGTCGAAGTTGCAACTGCGGGGCGACGAGGATGAACGCGACGACCGCGGCAGTTGCGAGGACGGTGACGGGAAGCGCCGGAGAAATCGCGGCGACGCCGACCCAAAGCCCGCCCGCGGCGAAAAACGAGACGAGTCCGAGCGGCGCGGAGAGTGTGGGCAGTGACTCGTGGTCGGAGAGCCGAGACCACCCGACGAGACCACCGAGCGACCCGCCGAGGGCGGCCGCGGCGTTTTCAGCGTGTGCGGGCGCGTCGGTGACGAAGAGAACCGCGAGCGCCAGCGCACTGAGACCAGCCGCGAGCGCGAACAGTCGAATCGGGTCGAGGGAGCCGGGTGCGTCGGTCTCGTCGGCGGCCGCGACCGCGAAGACGACCTTCAGGAACGCGAGACCAAGCAGGACGCCGACGACGATGTCCACGCCGTAGTGGACGCCGAGGACGACGCGCGAAATCGAGACCGTTGCGACGAGCGCACCGGCCACGAGGAGACGGCGGGTGCGGTCCCACACGTCGAGAAGCGCGACGGACGCGCCGTAGACGACCGTCGTTCCGAGAGCGTGACCGCTCGGGAAGCCGAAGCCGTCGTCGGTGGTGAACGCGACGAACAAGTCGGAAAGCGGTGTCGGCCACGCCGGCGCGGCGGAGACGGCGGCCGACGGCGGACGCGGCAGGGCGAAGCCGACTTTCAGCGCGGTGACGAGCGCGAGCGACGCGAGGGCGAGACCGACGAACGACGCCGCCGTCCGCCGCGGTCGGTCGGTGATTCGAGGGCGACGAAGCCAGTACAGTGCGGTGAACGCGACGAAGAACCACCACTGGTCGCCGAGTTGCGTGACGAGACCGAACAGAAAGACGACTGCGTCGGGCGCGGTCGAAAGCACGGTTTCGCCGACGCCGCGAGTCTGGAGGAGAAACATTTCAGCGACGGCGTTCTCGAACGGCGTCGATGGCGCGGCCGGGGACGCCGAGCGCGTTCAGGCCGATTCCGAAGATGACAAACAGGACGTAGAGTCCGAGCGTCGAGAGGAAGATGATAATCATCGCTACCATTGCGATGAGGTCCGAGTTCAGATAATAAAACGCGCCGAGCGTGAGAACGACGCCGTAAGCGAGGACGAGGTAGGGACCCCACCCACGGGCTTTCCCGCGGCGAATGCGACGGCGGACGTACCGCTTCAACTCGGCTTCGAGTTTGGGCTTTTCGACCGTCCGGTCGGTTACGTCGTCCTCGAACGCGTCGAGGTCCGCACGGAGTTCCTCGACCTGCGATTCCAACTCCTCGATGTCGGGAGCGCCACGCGGCGAGACGGACGCGCCGGTCTGGTGTTCGTCGTCGGCGTCGTCGCCCGTCCGTGGACCATCTGTGTCACCTCGGTCGTCGCTCATATCCGTACGACCCTCATGTCGAACTCCCGTATGTTGTACCTGCCGGTCCGTTCCGCCCGGTCCCCCGGGCCGGTCGCCCGATTTCGACGCGTCGGCGACGCTGACGACGCCCGCGAGGACAGCGTTGATAACCGCCCCCGAAAGCAGGATAAGACCGGAGAAGTAGAACCACGTCACGAGGAGTAAGAGCGTCCCGAGCGCGCCCGCGACCGACGACCCGGCGACCTGCGCGTAGATGCCGAAGCCGACGCCGAGGGCGGTCCAGCCGACCGCCGCGAAGAGCGTCCCCGGAACGACCTGCCGCGCCGAGAGGTTCGCATCGGGAAAGACGTAGTACAACGGGAAGAACGCCGCACAGAGCGTGAGGAGGAGGAAAAGCGGGGAGAGGTATTGAACGAACGGAATCCGAAGGATGCCGAGAAGTGCGGTCACGATGGCGACGCCGAGAGTGCCGAGACCGATGCTTGCGAGGGCGATACCGCCGTCACGGAGTTGGTCTACGAGTCCCCCGGCTTCCGAGCCGTAGATGCGTGAGAAGGCGATATCCAGCCCGCGAAAGAGCTTCAGCGCGCCCCACAGGGTCAAGCCGAGACTTACGACGCCGACGCTTCCCTGACCGGTTCTATCGGAGAGGGCCTCCTGCACGAGGTCCTGGCCGGTCGGAACGAGATACTGCTCGACGAGGGATTGGAGTTGCATCTGGAGCGGTTCGCCGCCGACGGTAGTTGCGACGATGGCGCCGAGAACGAGAAGCGGGATGAGCGAGACGAGCGTGTAGTACGAGATGCTCGCGGCGAGAAACGAAATCTCCTTTTCGCGGACCGTATCCACCACGGCCCGTGCCACGGGAACGGCAGTTCGAATCTTGGCGCTCACGTATCACTAAAACGACACGGGAGGCAAAGAAGCTAGCCCGAATTCGGGTGTGGGTGAGTCGGTGACTCAGGCTTCCGGGTCGAGTTCGGCTGTGGCTTCGCGTATCTCCGCGACCGTCGCGTCCGTCTTGAACGCGGTTCCGTGGTAGTGAGCGGGTGTCGCGTCGAAACCGGCGTCACGGAGCGTTTCGATGAACGTCTCCATCTTCGACGCCGACCGCCCCCAGAGTTTGCAGAGTCGGTGTTGGTCGAAGTGCGTCGGCGTGTCGAGTTCGACGGCGAGGGTGTCGAGCAGTTTCCGAGCGCGCTTTGCGGTGCCGAAGTCGTCTGTCACCTCGTCACGGACGGCTTCGACGAACTCGGGTTCCGAGACGGGACCGAGCCAGATTGGACCGGCTTCGAGGATGCGCGTCGAGTCGCAGTTCGGGCATGTCGCTGGTGGGTGTGCGACGAGAGCGTATTCGGCCTCGCGGTGCAGGCAGTCCTCGCAGTGGTAGACGAAGCCGGTCGATTCGAGGAGTTCGTCGGCTTTCGTCGCTCGTTCGTCGAGTTCGAGGTAGGCCCGCGCGTAGTGGCGGGTCGCGTGCGAGAGAATCGGGACGGCGGCTTTGTCGTAGCGAGCGGCGGTTCGGACCATCGCGCCGAGAAGGACGCGCAGGCCCATCTCGGGGTGGTAGTCGGTGTTCTGGGGGAGACAGCCGTACTTTCGGATACCGCTTTTCTGGTGTGCGCCGCAGAGCGGTGCGGTGTCGGTCGCGGTGACGCAGACGAGGTCGCGGGTGTTGGCGAACGCGGGGTCCGCAAACGGCATCGGCGTGCCGAACGGGTCGAGGTCAACCACGTCGAAGACGGAGTCGTACATGAGCGCGTTGGCGTTTTGCAGGACCGCCTCGCCGCCGTTTCCGGCGCGGTCGAGGTTCTTTTGGGCGAGTTCGACGGCGTCGGCGTCGAGGTCGGCACAGGTCACGTCGTAGCCCTCGGCGGCGGCGCGGACGCCGCGAATACCGGAGGCGGCCATCGCGTCGAGATACGATTCGGCGCGCGGTTCGCGCTCGGAGAAGGCCCGGAGGACGGCCACCGTCACGTCTCGGTTCAATTCCTGTGTCGGGTTGTAGAACACGTCGTCACCGGTCCCCTCGGACGCCCCGTCGCGGGCATCAGGCACCTCGATTTCGACGCCACCCTCACTCACGTGCATATCCGGAGTCGCCCGCGCGGGCGGAAACCGATTGCGATGCGTCGCGGAATCGCCGGGCGCGCGGCCGGTCACGGAATCGCCACGCGGCCCCCGAAACCCACCGGTTGGGGCATCGAATGCGTTTTCACCGGCACCGACGAAGGCGAGGGTGTGGATACGGTTGACGACTGGCGAGCGGCCCTCTCCGAGACCGGCGCGCTCTCGCCACCAATCGTGCAGGCCATCGCGGACGCCCACGGCGACCGCGGGATTCAGGCCATCGAGGCCGTCTCAGAGCGACGCGTGAAGCGCTACCGCGACTTCGACGTAGTCGTCGGCTACGACGACGAATACGTGGTCGAAGGCCGTGGCTGTACCTGTAAAGACACCATCTACAACCTCGACCCCGACGAAGGCGAGCGCTGTTGGCACGTCCTCGCGGTCGATGTCGCCGAAGCGCTCGGCGAACTCGACCACCACGACATGTGGTACTCCGAAGTTCGAGAGTTTCTGTAACCGTCTGTCCCGGACTGCGAGCGCTCCGAGTCGCTGTCTCCGAAAACGACCACAATCCTTTCTGAATACCGCATCGAACGTCGAACCAACGGATGGCTGATTTCGACCTCTCTATCGACGAAAAACGGGTGTACGCGGACAAATCGGAAAAAAAGACGGTGTACGTCGCCGCGAGCGTAGGCGTCGTGGGTGTCGATGTGTCCGACACGCTCGTCGGCGGGTTCCGCATCGACCGGCGCTGTGACCCCCGCGACGTGGCTGGTTCGCCCGGCGAGGTCGCCGTCGCAACCGCCGACGACGTGCTCTTGATACAGGGCGACGACTACCACGAACTCGGCTTCGGTCCCGCGACGACCGTCGGCTTTCACCGCAACAGAGTCGTCGCCGCCGACGAGACGGGACGCATCGCTCGATTCGACGAATCAGGATGGACCGACCTCGGCGACGTCGATGACGTTCACGCACTCGACGGCAGTCTCGTGGCGACCGCAAACGGTGTCTACCGCATCGACGACGACGACGAACTGGGACACGCCGGTCTCGACAACGTACACGACGTGTCCGACCCCACGGGGAGACTCGGTGGCGGCGAGGGAACACCACTCGCGGCGACCGAGTCCGGGCTGTACGAACTCGGGAACGGCTGGATGGACTTACTCGACGGACGCGTGACCGCGGTCGCGTCGATGCCGGACGGGCGGGCCAACGCCGTCGGGCCGGAGGGTGTCGTCGCACGCGACGGTGACGCGTGGGTTTCGGACCCGATTCCGATGGACGAGACGGTCGTCGCACTGGCGCACGACGCGCGGGCCGTCTACGCCGTGACCGACGCGGGGACGTTCTGTGTTCGGACGACGACATCCGATTGGCGGACGCAGGTGCTCGGTCTCGACGCGGTCGGCGTCGCGGTTCGCTGACACGCGTCGTGGCTGAACGCAACGAAAAGCGGTTTTACCCACCGGGAGAGACGCACCACTATGCTCGTACCCGGCGCATCTTCGCAGGCACTCACGGCCGCGCTCGCTTCCGAACTCGGCGAGTCGCTTTCGGCCGTCGAGTACGACCGGTTCCCGGACGGCGAGACGCTCGCGGCGGTCCCCGATTTCGACGCCGACGAAGCGACTGTCGTCGCCAGCACCGTCAGCAACGACGCCTACATCGAACTGCTCCAACTCCAAGACGCCGTCCGCGAAGCGGGCGCTGAGCGGGTTACGACGGTTATCCCGTACATGGGGTACGCGCGACAGGACAAGGCGTTCAACCCCGGCCATCCGATTTCGGCCCGCGCCGTCGCCCGCGCCGTGAGCACGACGACCGACCGCGTCGTGCTCGTCAATCCCCACGAGGACGCCGTCGCCGAGTTCTTCGACGTGCCCGTGGACATCGTCGATGCCGCCGGACGACTCGCCGAACCGCTTCCGACCCTCGACGACCCGCTTTTCCTCTCGCCCGACTCGGGCGCTATCGACATCGCCCAAACCGTCCGCGACGCCTACGGCGCGGGCGAAGCCGACTACTTCGAGAAAGTCCGTCACTCCGGAACCGACGTGGAAATTACGCCGAGCGACGCCGACTTCGAAGGCCGAGACGTGGTCATCACCGACGATATCATCGCCACCGGAACGACCATGAGCGAAGCGGTGTCCGTCCTCGCCGACGGCGGCGCACGCCGCGTCTTCTGTGCCACTGTTCACCCGCTTCTCGCTCGAAACGCCCGGACGAAGCTCTCCCGCGCCGGAATCGAACGCGTCGTCGGGACCGACACTATCGAGCGCGACGTGAGCGACGTGTCTGTCGCCCCCGCGCTTGCCGACGCGCTCTCGCGTTGAGCGGCCGCCCGAGGGTTCGATACCTGTTCACACACTCTCTCGCAACGGTTTTCTCGGTTCGCCTATCTCGGAAGTGTATGGGACGTTATGGAAACCTCGATTACCCACGATTGACCAAGACCGGCGTCGGTCTCGGACTCGTACTCTTCCTGTTCGGTGCCGTCGGTGCGAAAGTCGCACTGGCGTCGTCGGGCGGGCACATTCCCGGGTGGGAGCGCACGCTCTTTTTTGACGCCGAATGGCTCGGCATCCTCCTCGTGCTCTTTTCGCCCATCATCTTCGGCATCGTGCTCCCGCTGACCGAATAGGTCGATGACCGACCCACGGTTTCCCGAGACCGAGAACACGCTCGTCGTCGAGAGCGACTGCAGTCGGTGTCCAGAACTCGTCGAATGCCGAAACCGGATTTCGTGGGGCGTCGGCCCCCGAGATGCGACCGTCGTCGTCGTTGGCGAGGCACCGGGCGCGGGCAACCCCGACGCCGAGCGCTGGCAGGGCGGCAACTGGACCGGGATGTCCTACACCGCCCAGCACTCCGGCCGCCGGATTCGAGAGACGATGGCCACCGTCGGCCACGAAGGCGGCGTCTTCTACACGAACGCAGTCAAGTGTTTCCCCGCCGACGGCGAGGGGTCGAACCGCGCGCCGAGCGCCGACGAGAAGTCGAACTGTCTGGACCATCTCGTGACCGAACTCGAAACCATCGACCCGGACGTGGTTGTCCCGACCGGCCGCCACGCCACGGAGAGCATCTTTTCGCTCGACGAGCGGTCACTCGGCGGCTTTCTCGACACCGTGCTCGAACCCGTCGAAAGCGAGCGATTCGGTTACACTATCGTTCCACTCCTGCATCCCGCCTACCGCGACGTGTGGCTCTCTCGGTTAGGGTACGAACTGGACGAGTACTTCGAGGAGTTGGCGAGTCTACTCCCCTCGATGTCAGCGGATGAAAGCCATTAACCTGGGGGCACGAGATACGAGTTCGCAGAACCAATGCTCGGCGAACTTATCGGCGGTCTGCTTTTCGAGTTGCTTCTCTATCCGGTTTTGAAGCTATTCGACATCCTCGTCGTGGGTGCGAAGCGAGCGACTCGACGACTTCGGCCCGCGTCGGAGTCCGATAACGACGAGACCGGTGAAAAGCGGCGATTCGGCTCCCGAAGCGGAACACATCGCGGGACTACCGACCGACACCGCGAGAAGTGACTCTCACTCACGAGCAACTCCCGCGAAACCATTGCCGGACGGACCATCGGTGAAAATCGGTCCGAACTTTCTTTTCGTCGCCAGTCAACATCTCACGTATGTCCGACTGCATCTTCTGTGGCATCGCCGCGCGCGACATCCACGGCCGAATCGTCCACGAGACCGAACACTCGCTTGCGTTCCTCGACGTGAATCCCCTCGCGCCGGGGCATACGCTCGTCGTGCCCAAAGACCACTACGCTCGTCTCGACGACCTTCCGGACGAACTCTCGGCGGACCTCTTCCGCACGGTTGACGAACTCGTCCCGCGCGTCGAAGACGCGGTGGACGCCGACGCGACGAACGTCGGCATCAACAACGGGCCCGCCGCGGGACAGGAAGTCGAACACGTCCACGTACACATCGTCCCCCGGTTCGAAGACGACGGCGGCAACCCCATCCACGCCGTCGCCGGTGAGCGACCCGACCTCTCGGACGACGAGATGGACGACATCGAAGCGACGCTGTCAGACCTGTAGGCAAATCGCTATTTTTGACGCGCTACTCGGCGTCTCGGTCTCAAATTCGATAGACCGACCGAAGCTATTAATCCGAGAACCGGACCAGTCGCCGTATGACACAGCCGACTACCACCGCACTTGTCGGAGCAACCGGCGGCGCGGGCGCGACGCGACTCACGATCGAACTGGCGACGGCGCTCGCCGCGGACGGCCGCGACGTGGCCGTCCTCGATGCGGCGCTCGCCACGCAGGGGCTTTCTGATTACGTTTCTGGACCGCTCGACCCCGACGTGACGGCACTCGTAACTGACGCGGCCGACGAACCGCTGACAACCGGACTCGTCGAACTCGATGTCTCGACCACCGGTCGCGTGGCAGTCTGCCCGGCGGCCGCTCCGTTCGAGCGATTGGCGCGTGCGATGACCACCGACGCGGCCCAGACGCTCGAAGGCCGAATCGACGAGGCCGCCGGTGAGTTCGACCACGTGCTCGTGGACGCACCGTTGCTCGCGTCGAATCCGACGGTCGCCGCCGCGACGGCGTGCGACCGAGTTGCGCTCGTCGCGCCCGCGACCGACCGCGGAGCAGACGCCATCGGTCGGCTCACCGCCCGAGCCGCCGACATCGGAACCGATATCGACGCCGTCGTCTCGACGTTCGGGTCGCTCTCCGACGCAGACGTGATTGTCCCAGAAAGCGAGTCGCGCGCGACGACCGACGCGCCAGCGTGTCGTGATGACTCCGAACTCGCCGCGGGCGTCGCGGCAGTAGCCGCAGTGCTTCTCGACGAAGACGTCGAATCGGTCTCGGCATCCGGAAGCGTGCTCACGTCGGTCGGCGAGTACGTCCGAGGCTGAAGGTGGCTCTGCGTCTTTTGTACGAATTGCGAATCTAAGGAAGCAGACTACTCGAATCGCTAGAAACGGGAGGTGGTGGGGAGGCGTTTGTCCCGTGTTAGAACTGCATATCGGTGACCGAGCTCATGGTCTCGGCCAGAGAATCGCGCTTTGCAACCGCGGCGTCGCCGTGGTCAGTGAGCGCGCCCTCGACGGCTTCGACGAGGGGTTCGATGGGGTCGTGCGTCTCGATGTAGGTCGCAAGGGCGAACTCCGACGGCTCGGCGTTGGTGAGCGCGAGCGCGTCGGCGCGCGAGAGTCGTCCATCGATCCAGTCGCGGACGATACGTCGCGCTTCGGGGGCGAGGGGGGTCACTCCCGCTTCGCCACAGCGATGCAAGACTTTCGCCGCCGTGACAGGGGCGACACCCGCTTCGCGCGCGCTCTCACCGAGTGATCTGCCCGACCCGTGTGTTTCGACAACCCGCTCCGCGGCCGCAGGCGCACAGGGGAGCGCGTCTGCGTGTGCGTCGAAACGCTCGCGGAGTGAAACATCGGTGTCATCGACAGTCGGTACACAACGCGGGCGCTGTTCGGTTGTCGTTGTCTCCAATTCGGCGGCGATATCCGACAGCCCCATCGCTCGAAAGTCGCGTTGTCGCCAATAAAAGCGTTGCTAAACGATATCAAATTAGATAGCACAGCGTGTCGATTACCGGTACGTTCAGCGCTCCGAATACAGGGTTGAAACCCCGTTTCAACCCGTGTTTAAATACTCGTTCGGGACCGATTTTCAAATGTGATGAGCGAAGCACGTTCCACCCAGGGCTGCCCCGAATGCGATGGACACCTCGGCGCGGAAGCCGGCGAAACCGTTTGCACCGACTGCGGACTCGTCGTTTCCGAGTACCGAATCGACCACGGTCCCGAATGGCGGTCGTTCGCCGACGACGACCGCAATCCCGCTCGCACGGGCGCACCGCTCACCCGGTCTCGTCACGACCGCGGTCTCTCGACCGAAATCGGCCGCTCGACGCGTATCAAGGGTCGCAAGCGCCGGAAGTTCGCCCGTCTACGCCGGCAACACAACCGCGCTCGGATCTCCTCGAAGCGTGAGCGCAACCAAGTGTACGCCTTCACCGAAATTCGCCGCGTGACCGGCGCACTCGGCCTTCCAAACCACATCCGCGACCAAGCGTGCTCGCTGTTCGAGTCGGCGCAGAACGAAGACCTCCTGCGCGGCCGCTCGCTCGAAGGTTTCGCCGCCGCCTGCGTCTACGCCGCCTGTCGCGTCGGCGGTATCTCCCGGAGCATCGAGGAGGTCTGTACGGTCTCGAAATCGACCGAGTCCGAGCACCAAGCCGCCTACCGCGCGCTCAACCGCGAGCTCGGACTTCCCGTCGCACCCGCCGACCCGACCGAGTACCTACCGCGGTTCGCAACCAAACTCGACCTCGGCCGCGACGTCGAACGCCGAGCGCGCGAGTACGTCGCCGACGCGCGCGATGAGGGACTCATCGCCGGTAAGAACCCCTGCGGCGTCGCCGCGGCGTGTCTCTACACGGCCGCCCGCGACCTCGACGTAGACTGCACGCAGTCCGCCGCCGCCGACGTTGCCGACGTGACGCCCGTGACACTCCGGAAAACGTACGTTGCGCTCCGCGACTAACCCCGGCGTTCCGATACGAAACTGCCGACGGACGAACTGACGAGAAATTCGGGCGACTCACTACTTCAGCGAACGGGTACGTACGAACGAGTTACGGGAACTCCAAGCGCGACCGCCCGACCGACGAATCCGACGCTCCTTCTCACCGACCGCAGACGCGAACCGCCGACGCGAGTTGTCGAATCCGAGTCCCGGGAAGACTATTCGGCGACGAGGTGACGACTGGTTCGAACCGCTCGACAGCCTCGCCCAGTCGGGCGTCCGCAGGAATCGCCGTGGTCGGCGCGCCGAGAACGTCCGCGAAGGCATCGACCGGCGGGTCATCGACGGTACGGTTGACCGCGACAGCGGCGAGACCGCATCCGAGTTCCCGAGCGAGTTCGCGGGTCCGAACCGCGTCCGCCAGCGCGTACTGTTTTGGAGACGCGACGATGACGCAGGCGTCTGCGATGGCGAGCGGGACGCCGGCATTGGCGCGCATGCCAGCCGGGCAGTCCACGACGACGTTCCCGTAGGCGACTTCGACCGCGTGGAGCGCGTCGTCGAGGTGTCGTACGTCGGCCGCGCGGGCACCAGCGAGTGTTCGCCCACACGGAAGTATCGAGACTGCCGCGCTCTCCCGGACCGCTTCAGTCGGCTCGGCTCGACCCGCGAGCACGTCGTGTAAGTCCGGTCCCGGCGCGTACGGGAGGTTCGCCATGCCGAGGTCGGCGTCTACGACGACGGCATCGAGGGCCGCGCCGAGTTCGAACGACAACGTTGACTTTCCGACCCCACCCTTGCCGGAGACGACCGCGAGAATCACGCGAGCCTCCGGAGTGCGTCCACATCGGGGTCGGCGTCGGCCGCCCGGTCCGCAAGCGCCGTGGCGCGAGCGGCGAGTCGGCGCAGTCGGTCTCGTTCAGCGTCGAGCGATTCGACATCTTCGATACGCGCGTCCGAATCGGTGAGAGCCGTCGCCGCTTCGGCGACCGACGCGCCGTCGAGTCGTTCGGCGAGTTCAATTCGGCGCGACGCGCGGTCGAGAAGCGACGCGTCGAACTGTTGGTTGGTGGCGGGTGAGACCGGAACAGGGTCGGCTTCCGGTTCCGGCTCCGGTTCCGGTTCCGGTTCCGATGCGGGTTCGGTTTCCCGTTCCGAACCAGATTCAGATACGAATTCCGACTCCGGTTCGATGGACAGTTCACGAGTCTGTGGTTGCGAATCCGTTGGTTCTGTTTCTGACGGCAGTGAAATACGATTACCCGCGTCCGTCACGCAATCGTCTCGTGTCGTCTCGTCACCAACCGCGTCCGAAACACCGGTATCGACCGAATCAGAACCAGAGACCGCGGGTTCGCGTCCGGCCACGTCGCCTGCGGCCGAGGACGAGTTACCGACCGCGGCCGGCACCGCGTCCGCTGGCGGACGAGACGTACCAAGTTCCCGGACCACGTCCGCGGCCGTCGAGATATCTCGTCGGCTAGCCGACACCTCGTCAGCCCTGCCGAGGACGTCGATATCGACGACAGTCGAGGGGTCGAGGTCGCTGTCGGGATGGAAGACAGATTCGGACCCAGTACCGGACACGAGAGAGGCGGCCGGGCACGCGTACCCGAGTGCAATCGTCGATTCCGCGGGGACCGTACCCTCGAACCCGTCGTCGTCCCAACCGGAGGCCGGAACGCCATCGCGGCGGGGTGGAAGGACCGGTCCGTCGAGGCGGTTCCGGAGACGAACGCGCCGGTCAACCGGCGCGTCGTTGTCGAATTTGACCGTTACGAGGGCGACATCGCCCTCGACGGCTACGTCAACGTCGGAGTTCACAGCGGGGCTGGCCGCTCCATGGTATATAAACCGATGCCCGAATGAGTGCGTGGCTCTCCGGAGACGCGTACGAATCCGACATCCGCGACATCCGGCTACGCTATCGGCTCAACACGTGATGACGGGCGTCCCAAGCCATTGTACGGCAGTTTCTAAATCGGTGAACGGCTGGCGCATCAAGACGACCGGGGCGTTCAACTCCGCGATTCGGACGGCCGCGAGACCGTTCACGACCGTCTGCTGAAGATTGCCCGTGCCCGAGGTTGCGCTCCGAACGAAATCGTTTGGGCCGCGCGCGTCTGCGACGAGTTCGCGGACGGTGGCATCGAACTCGTCGCCGAGTTCGGTGCTGAGATACGCCCGAAGCTCGCGCCGCCGGTTCGCAATCGCATCCCGGATTCGAAGCCGTTCTTCGCGGCCGTCGCGTGCGCGGCGGGCCGCGCGTTCGAGCGCGTCGAGACGTTGTTTGGCGGCGACGCGCTCCGTCTCCACCTCGGAGAGTTCCGTGGCGACTTCGACGAGTTCTGACTGCGTGGCGGCCGCCGCCTCCTCGTCGTCCGCCTCGCGGTGGGCGTTGAGTCGTCCGCGGAGCGTCGCCACACGCTCTCGAAGCCGACTCTCGTCGTCGCCCGCGGCGGCAACTCGGCGGCGCGCCTCCCGAAGGTCGGACGCCGACGGCGCCGGGAGCGTAGCAGTGTTCTCGTCGCTGTCGGGTTCGCGTTCCAGAAGTCGCGCTTCGAGTCGAGCGAGGTCGTCATCAACCGGGGTGGCTAATTCGCGTGAACGGCCGACCGCAACGAGCAGTTCACCGCGAGACAGCGGCGAGTTGGGTGCGGGAATTCGGGCGAGTCGGTCGTACCCCGGCCCCGGCTCCGGGCACTCGATACACAGCCCGGTATCGGGTGCGCTGTCAGTACAGTCTGCGTCCCTCCCCGAGTCGGTTCGAACCGCATCGACGACCTCGTTAGGGTCGAGTCGCTCCGAAGAAAGGTCGATAGCACGGCCCGTGCGAACGGTTCCGTCGGGGAGTCGAAGCCTCATAGCTCTCGGTCTCGCATCTCCGACGCGGACGGGTAGTCTGTCCCGACGACGAATTTGCTGTACGGCGTCGCCGATGAGTCCCGCGACTCGTACGCCGCGGCCGCCTCGCGGACCGGTTCGGGGACGGCAGTGAACTCGTTGAACGGCTCAGTTCGCTCGATTTGCACGTCCGCGTCGTGTTTCTCTCGGAGTCGAAGCGCGAGAAAGGCGGCCAGTTCCGTCTCGCTGAATAACGCGGCGCGTCCGAATCGCCGGACGACCACGTTGTCGTGGGTTCGGCAGATGTTCCGAAGTGTCGTCCGCGCCGCCTGCGAGTAGGTCACGACCAACAGCACGAGCAGTCGGTCACGGAGTCGGAACAAAAATCGTTCGACGTGCCGTATTTCGTGTCGTTAGGGCGTCTTGTTTCGGAATTGGATATTCAGAAATAGCTGAATTTCGATGTTGCCCCGGTACCACGGGGCGGCGGTCAGACGCGCTCGACCGAAAAGGACACGTCGTCTCCGTCGTCGGTCGCGTTGGCCAAGAGGTCGCGGACGCGTGCTGTCGCCTCGTCCGCCGTTGCGGCGAGGACGACGATACCTTCCACACGGTCGTCGCCGACGGCTCTCCACGCGTCGAGTGCTTCGTCGCCGGTTTCGGACTCGAACTCCGTTGCGAACGTCCGGAGGATGGTAACGACGCGGCGTTCGGTTCCTTCAAGGTCAGATTCCCCCGATTCGAGGTCCCGGATGGCGTCTTCGATGTTTCGGAGCGCGGAGATTCGGTCCATCTATGTCGCCCGGTAGACGTCCCCGCGCGGTTCGTAGATGTCGCCTTTCATCTTGAGTTTCTCCAGTTGGTCGATGACGGTCTTTTCGTCCATGTTCAACTCGGTGTTGGCCCGCTCGACAACCTCTTCGTGCGGTGCGCCCTCCTCGTACTCTTCCTGCATGGTGCGGATGAGTTCGAGCAGGTTCTTGATGCGGTCTCGCTGGGTCTTCGAGCGCCCGGTCTCTACGATGTCGGCGTCGAACTCGCCGGTCTCGGGGTCCATCCCGATGTCGCGGAGACACGACTCGACGATGCCGGTGACGCGTTCTGCGTCCTCGCGGGTTACCTTGTCTGAGAGCCGAACACGTGCTGACGCCTCGCCGAGTCGAACGAGCGCTTCGAGCTTTCGCGCCGTCACGGGAACGGGGGCGTCTTCGTCGGCCCCGCGGGCCCGGAAGTCCACGTAGAAATCGCGGATGACGTTCTTCGCTTCCTCCGTCATCGTCGGGTAACACGTCCGTTTCGCGTAGGCGATGTACTTGCGCAGGAGTTCCGCGTCGATGGCCGGTGCGACCTCGTTGGTGACGGATTCGACCTGCGCTTCGGTAAACTCGGAGTTGGCGACGTTCGTCCGCTGGGTGTTCAACTCCCCGGCGTAGTTCGTCTTGAGGATGTGTTCTGCGAGTTCGGAGTCAGTGTCGGGGTCGGGGTTGTCCGTGACCGTGAAGATGAGGTCGAAACGAGAGATAAGCGCCGGTTCGAGGTCGATCTGTTCGCCGATAGATTCGTACTGGTCGAACCGCCCGTACTTGGGGTTCGCCGCGCCGAGAAGCGAACACCGCGACTTGAGCGTCGCGTTGATCCCTGCCTTCGAGACCGAAATCTGCTGTTGTTCGAGGCCCTCGTGCATCGCAGAGCGGTCTTCGCTTCGCATCTTGTCCAGCTCGTCGACAGCCGCGATTCCCTTGTCGGCGAGGACGAGCGCACCCGCTTCGAGCGTCCACTGCTGGCCGTCGCCGAAATCGTCGCGGACCGCCGCAGCGGTCAAACCGGCGGACGAAGAACCCTTACCAGAGGTGTAGACGGAGCGTGGTGCAATATTCCGGATATATGCCAACATCTGCGATTTGCCAGTACCGGGGTCCCCTATCAACAGCATGTGCAGGTCGCCGCGAATCCGAGAGCCGTCTGGAAGGTGCTTCGTAACGCCCGAGAAGAGTTGGAGAATCATGGCGAGTTTCTCCTGTTCGTAGCCGTAGATGGCCGGGGCCACGGAGTCGATCATCTCCTCGTAGATATCGGGCTTGTTAGAAAGTTCGATGATTTGGGCCACGTCATCGTCGGTAATCTCCATGTCTTCGAACTCCTCGTCCTCGATGGCGAGCGAGATGCCTTCCATGTAGTAGTCGAAGACTGGCGTCTTCTCGTTGCCCGAGGTTTGTTGTTCGATGTGGAGGATGCCGACGGCGGTGACGTGGTCGCCGGCGGTGACCATCCCGGTCACGTCGTCGGAGAGGTTGATGTCGATGCTCTGTGGCGTCTCGCCCCCGCGCAGGCCTTCGGGGGACTCTTGGACGCGCAACTTCTGTGAATCGACGAAGTTCGACTGGTCGAAGTCGATACGGAACGGTCCCTGTCGTTCACACCCTTGACACTCGTGAGGTTCCTGAAAGCCGCCGTCGCCCTGTGGAATGTAACTCATCGTCCCACAGCGCTGGCACTCGAACGCGGCTTCCGTGATTTTCGGGCGCACGTCGGTCGCCTTCCGGACGATTCCTTGTACGGAGATGAGCGTCCCGATGTGGTCGTCGTTGACCCGGATATTCCGAATATCGACCGTTTCGGGGAGGTTTCGCATCCGAACGTGCGCCTGTCCGAGTTTGACGTCCGCCGGTAGGTCGAACAGGCGAAGCGCCTCTTCGGCGTACTCCTGATACTGCCCGGGTTTCGTGATGTAGTCGTCGGCGAGTTCGGCGTCGAACCTGTATAGGTCGTCGTAGTCGATGTACAGCGAGCGCTTTTCTTTCGGGTACTGCTGTGCGAGCGTCCCGATTTCCTCTCGATAGTAGTTGCGGTAGAACTCGATAAACCGCTCTGTAAGGTCTCGATTCTGCGGGGCCTGCGCCATCGCACAGGGGTATGTCCCCAACCGGTTAAGAACCTTCGTCGTCGTTACCGGTTAGTTTCGTGTCAGGATTCCGTATCGGTTCGAGGCAGTCGAAACGAGCGGCGAGCAGAGACTACAGCGAGACGTCCGTCTCGATGTCTTCTGTCGCCTCTCGAAGTCCGTCGCGGCGGGCGTCTTCGGCCAGTCGTCCGGAGAGGTCGTCGTCGGTGAGCAACTCAGCGAAGTCGTCGCGGAACCGGTGGTTGACCCGCGTTGACTGGATGTCGGCTTCCGCGACAGGTCGGAGTTCGTCGATAACGTCGGTCGGGACGTCGAACGTCTCGGCTAGCATGTCGTCGTCCGCGCCACCGACGAGGAGTTTGTCGAAGCGGTCGGCGTCGAACGGGAACTCACGGTCGCTCTCGCGGACGAGATGGAGGTCGAACCGCGCGGTTCGAACCGTCGCGGGCGCGATATCGAGTTCGACCGCGAGGGCGTCGTCCGTCTCACCGTCGAAGTAGCCGACGACGAGCGAGACGAGCGCGTCGTCCGAAAGGTCGGTTTCGAACTCGTAGCGCTCGCGCATCGTCGTCACGAGGCCGCGGACGCGAGCACGGACTTCCTCGGGGTCGTCCACGTCGGCGAGGGAGCCGCGCGATTCGGACTGCCGTTCGGTGACGGTGTCCGACCCGGTCGTCTCGATGAAGATATCGCGGAGTTCGGCGGTCTTCTCGTCCATACCCGAGAGATGGAACCGCCAGCGTCTTTAATCGTGTTGTCGCGCGCGATCGGAATCGCCCAAAGTGGAGGCGGTCGAGACACGCACACCGTGACAGTAAATCCACAGAAAACGCCGGTGAGGCGGTATTACATCCCGTAAACCGATACTTTCAACTAGGTTTACGCGCCAGCGACACGCATGGCAACAGAACACGAATCGGTCGAACTCGTCGGCGACGAACTCGTCGGCAACATCGCCCGTTCCGCCCTGTTCGCGGCGCTCATGGGTGCGGGTTCGTACGTCTCGTTCCCGAATCCGATTTCACCGATTCCGGTGACGATGCAGGTGCTCGTCGTCTTCTTGGCGGGCATCTTCCTCGGTCCCATTTGGGGCGGCGCGTCGATGGGGTTGTACCTCGCCGCTGGCGGACTCGGCGCACCCGTCTTCGCCGGTGGGTCTGCCGGGTTTGCTCCGCTCGTCGGCCCGACCGCCGGGTACCTCTGGTCGTACCCGCTCGCGGCCACGCTCGTCGGCGCTCTCGTCCACGGCGGCGTCGAACTCCGCGATTACCGCGTGGGTACGCCGCGACTCGTCAGCGCGATGGTCGCCGGAACGCTCGTCGTCTACACGCTCGGGACGGTCGGCTTCGCGTACGTCCAAGGGGTCAGCCTCCAATCGGCCTTCTGGGCGGCCTCGGCCGCCTTCATCCCGGTCGAGGCGTTCAAAATCGCCGCCGCCGTCGGTATCGTTCGCTCGGATGCCATCGCGGCACAGTAGATGATTCGCGTCGGGGACCTGGTCCATCGCTACGGCGATACCGCCGCAGTCGATGGCGTCACACTCACTATCGACGACGGCGAGTGTGTCATCCTCGCGGGAGCGAACGGGTCGGGGAAGACAACGCTCGTTCGCCACTTCAACGGGCTTCTCGAACCCGACGAGGGAGGCGTCTTCGTCAACGACGACCCAGTCGAAGAACGCCTCGTAGCCGCCCGGACAGCCGTGGCGATGGTGTTCCAGCATCCCGAAGACCAACTCGTGGCGGCGACCGTCGGTGCCGACGTCGCCTTCGGTCCCGAAAACCTCGGTCTCGACCGCGGCGAAATCGACCGTCGAGTCCGCGAATCGCTCGCCGCCGTCAACCTCGACGGCCGCGAGGACGAACGCGTGGATTCGCTCTCCGGCGGCGAGGTCGAACGGCTCGCAATTGCGGGGGCGCTGGCGATGCAACCGGACCACCTCGTCTTGGACGAACCGTTCACGGGTCTCGACGAACCTGCCCGCCAGTCGGTCCTCGCGCACCTCAGCGAACTCCGCGAGTCGGGGACCAGCCTCGTCGTCGTGACACACGACCTTCGAGACGTGGCGTCGCTCGCAGACCGCGTGGTCGTCCTCGCTGACGGACGCGTCGCCCTCGACGAGACGCCCGCCGCGGCCGCAGACCGACTACCAGAACTCGACGTTCGCCCGCCGTGTTGACATACGAACCGGGCGACTCCTTCGCCCACCGACTCGACCCGCGGACGAAGCTCGCGGTGCAACTGTCCTTTGCGGCCGCCGGGCTCGCGCACACGACGCCCGTCGGATTAGTCGTGCTCGGTCTCGTCGCCGCGGGCTGTCTCCGCGCCGCCGACACGTCACCGCTTTCGGCTCTCCACGGCCTCCGCTATGCGATTCCATTTCTCGCCGTCGGTCCCGTCGTCGAGGCGGCCCGTCTCGGCGCGCCGTGGTTCGAACCCGCCGCGGCCGTCGAGCCCGCACTCGCCAGCGTTCGCGTGTTGCTCGTCTTTTTCGTCGCCGCCGCGTACGTCAAAACGACGCCGGTCCGCGAATCGCGGGCGGCGGTTCAGCGACTCGTTCCGGGTCGCATCGGCATCGCCCTCGGCATCGGTATCGCGCTCGTCTTTCGGTTTCTCCCGCTCGTCCGACGCGACCTGCTTCGGGTCCGCGAGGCGCAGGCCGCCCGACTCGGCGACGAACGCCGCCTCGACGAACGACTGTCGCTCGTCGCGGCCGGCGGTCTCCGGCGGTCGTTCGCGCGGGCGGACGCCCTTGCGCTCGCGCTTCGCGCTCGGTGTTTTGCGTGGAATCCCACGCTTCCGGTGATTCGGTTCGCTCGACGCGACGCCGCCGGACTCGCACTCGCTGTGGCCCTGTCGGTGAGCGTCGCCGTCTGAAGACGCACACCGGAGCGAATCCCCCGACGCGAGCGCGATTCGGGTGACAAGATTTAACCCCCAGTTCATTAGTGATTGATTATGGAATTTGTGGCACAGGCAGAGGTCACACGAGAGACCTTCTGGACTATTAGCCCGGTCGGAGAGGCCCTCTTCTACGGTCTCGCCGCTATCGCGTCCCTCGTCTTCCTGTACGGGGTGTACGAGCGCGTCGCTCGCTACGCACGCGGCGGGTCGGACCCGTTCGACCGGCTGTCCGACCTCCCCGGGCGAATCATTCGCTCGACCAAAGTGGTGTTCTCGAACGAAAAGCAGTTCGACCGCGACCTGTACGCGGGCGTGATGCACACGTTCATCATGTGGGGTTTCCTGACGCTCCTCATCGGAACGACCATCCTCGCCATCGACATCGACGTCTGGCGGCGGGTGACGGGGAGTTCGTTCTTCGTCGGTAGCTTCTACCTCTCGTACTCGTTCGTCATGGACCTCATGGGTCTGCTGTTCGTCGTCGGCGTCGGGATGGCGCTCTGGCGGCGCTACGGCGTCCGACACCCGCGCCTGTGGGGGAAACACACGAGCTTCGAAGACGACGCGTTCGTCTGGACGCTCTTTATCCTCGGCGTCGGCGGGTACGTCATCGAGGGCGTTCGCATCGTCGGCACCGAGTTCCCCGAGTTCGAAACGGTGAGTTTCGTCGGCTACTTCGTCGCCATGGTCTTCGAGGCGGCCGGAATGGGTCAGGGTCTCGCAGAGACGCTCTACTGGTTCGGCTGGTGGTCTCACGCCATCCTCGCGCTGGCGTTCGTCGCCGCCGTCCCGTACGCAAAGCCCCTGCACATGCTCACGTCGTTTGCGAACGTCGTCACCGCGGACGAGAAGGCCGGCCGGCGGCTTCCGAAAGTCCCGGCCGACACGCCGCCGGACGAAATTGGCTACGTCTCGGAAGACGACTTCTCGTGGAAGGCGATGCTCGATATGGACGCCTGTACCAAGTGCGGTCGGTGTTCCGACGCGTGCCCGGCGAAAACCTCCGGCCGCAACCTCGACCCGCGTGATGTGATTCTCGACCTGAAGACCTACCGCGAGTCGCTGGATGCGGGCGGTGATTCGGTCGATATCGTCGCCGACGGCGGTACCTCGGTCATCGACGCCGAGTCGATGGAATCCTGTATGGCCTGTATGGCTTGTATGGACGCCTGTCCGGTCGATATCGAGCACCTGACGCACTTCACCGAGATGAATCGTCGGCTCACCGAGACGGGCCAACAACAGGAGTCCGTCCAGGAGGCGATGATGAACATCTTCTCGAACGGCAACGCCTTCGGCGACCCGGAACGCAAGCGACCCGACTGGACTGACGACCTCGACTTCGAGGTGCCGGACGCCCGCGACGAGTCCGTCGAGTTCCTCTGGTACGTCGGCGACTACCCGTCCTACGACGAACGGAACCGCCGCGTCGCCCGCGCCATGGCCCGTATCTTCGACGAGGCAGGCGTCTCCTACGGCATCCTCTACGAGGACGAACAGAACGACGGCAACGACGTTCGTCGTGTCGGCGAAGAGGGTCTCTACGAGATGCTCGTCGAAGACAACATCGACGCGATGGACGACTGCGACTTCGACAAAATCGTCTGTACGGACCCCCACTCGTACAACACGTTCAAAAACGAGTACCCCGAGATGGACGAGTCGTTCGACTACCCGGTGTACCACTACACCCAACTGGTCGAAACCCTCGTCAACGACGGCCGACTCGGTCTCGCCGGCACCGAACTTTCGGCGCAGACCGTCACGTACCACGACCCGTGTCACTTGGGTCGGTACAATGGCGAGTACGAAGCGCCCCGCGAGGTCATCCGCGCGACCGGCGTCGAACTCGCCGAGATGCCCCGCAACCGCGACGACTCGTTCTGTTGCGGTGGCGGTGGCGGCGGTCTCTGGTTAGACCACGAAGAAGAGTCGAAACCGTCCGAAGAGCGTCTCCGCGAGGCACTGGACGACACCGACTCCGGCAACGCAGTCGAGCGATTCGTCGTCGCCTGCCCGATGTGTGCAACGATGTACGAAGACGGCCGCAAGACCGGCGGCTACGAGGAAGACCTCGATATCGTCGATATCTCGGAACTCGTCGTCGAAGCGCTCGACGAAACGCCCGGCGTCGCGGGCGCGAGCAAGACGCCCGCATCGGCCGACTGATTTCTCACCGGCCGACCGATTCCGCACTGGCTGACTGACCGACTCCGTTCCGACCGACTGACTGACCGACTCCGTCCTGACTGTATTTTTCGCGCCACTCCGATTCGAGCATGCCGGAGACGCATCCACATACTGGGTCGTTGCGATGCCTCTGGAGGATGTCGATATCGTCGCGTTCGACGGGTCGAATGCCACGCCGTCGCCGGAACAAAAAAGAGGGTCGGGTGTACGCCCCGCGTCAGTTCGACGCGGCACGCACGTCGGGGCGGTCGAGTCGAGGCTGTAATCGGTCGGTTGGGAGCGTGTGAGTGGTCGAGTCGAAGCTATTCGCGGTCGTACTCTTTCTTGAAGCCGCGGAACTCCGTACGGTGTGCCTCCTCGTCGGCGAGGATGGTCACAGCGAGGTCTTCGGTGACGGGGTCGTTGGCCGCTTCGGCGGCGTCGATGAGCGCACGGTAGGTCTCGATTGCGTCCTCTTCGGCCGTGAGGACACCGTTAATGACCGAGAGTACGTCCGTGCTATCTTCCGGCGATTGCAGGTCATGCTGTCGGGCTTTGAACTCCGCAGACCCCGGGGGCTTTTCGTCCAGTTGCTTCAGCCGATTGCCGAGTTGCTCGGCGTGGGTGAGTTCCTCCTGAATGTCGGTCTTGAGCGACTCTTTGATCTCCTCGGCCCGAACGCCATCGAGGACGATGGAGTTCGTCATGTAGTTCATCACCGTCTCGTGTTCGTCTTGATAAGCGCGCTTGAGAAGCGCAGTCACGTCCTCAGACATGGCACTTTCCAATTACCTCTCTAACTTCATATACCTGTTCGACGCGGCGAGTTCGTTCGGTTATGAAAGGCCGATATATGGCAAAAAAACGCCCATATCGACGTCTCAAAACCGTTATCAGATAGGTTCCACCTCTTCACAGAGAAGAAACGTGAGCAGAACAGAAAGAGGGGTTTCAACGGTCATTGCAACAATACTGTTAGTCGCTATCGTGCTCATCCTCGCGGCGACCGTCTCGGGATACGTGTTCGGCGCCGCAGACAAGTACACAGAGCCACAGGAGGCTCGTGCGTTCGGTGAGACAACCGTCGTACTCGGTCCCGAACACCGGTCGTGGAACGGCTGGAACTCCGGCGGCGGCGAGACGCGGGGCGATATCGACCGAATTCGAATCGAATACACACACGGTCCCGTCTTCGAGGGCGACGACATCGGGTCGGTACTCGTCCGCTGGCGGGGCGACGACGGCGAGGGTGGGCACCTCCGCTACGTCAATCCGAATCGGTTCAGCGACGACACGGACCAAGCGTATCACGACGGCGACGTGGGCGAGTTCTGCACCGGCGATTTCGGCGCGGGCGAGCGCCTGACAATTCGAATGGTTCACAACCGCTGGCAGACTGACGGGAAGACCGGCCGCGACGACGTCGGCGTCAGATACGCCGAGTCCAACTGGAACGACATCGACGCGACCGACGGACCGTTTTTCAGAACAGACGGACGCTATCCGGTCGAATACGGCGGCGACAGACCGATGGAACCCGGTGACACCGTCGAAATCAAGTTCTACGGTCCAGAAGACGAACTCCTCATCGCGGAGACGGAAGCGACCGCAACGCGGTTCGACGGGAGTCCGAGCGAAATCAACGGGGACGACCTCGACTGCGAATAAGCGAGCGACCGCCTTATTTCGGAGTCACGCCTGCCGAGAGGCGTCTACGTCGATGGCGTCAACGGGGCAAATATCGACACAGAGCATGCAGTCGATACACTGGTCTTCGTTCGTCGGTTCGACTTTCAGTTCGCTCACCGGATGGTCGGGCGTATCGACCCACGTGAACACGTCAACCGGGCAGTTTTCGAGACACGCGCCGTCGGCGAGACAGATGTCGTAATCGACGGCGACGTGCGTGCCGTGGATACCGAGTTTCTCTGGCGGTTCGACGGGTCCCCAGACGGCGACATCGTCACCGAACGTCGTTTGGTCTGCCGACGAACGAAGTTCGTCCAGCTTTTCCTCGCTGACTTGCTCGCGATTCTGGTCGAAGTTCGGGTCGATAGCCATTGACGGGGCGTTGTCCGGGCGTGGTACTAAAGCGCCCGCATCGGAGCCAAAAAGCTCCAACAGAGCGGGGATAGAGAGGTTGGTTGCGTGGAAAAGAGAGGGTCGCGTGGGCGACCTCAGGCGTCAGCGACGGATCGCAACGAACGCTGCTGCGACAAGTGCCACGACGGCAAGTGCCGCACCGAATCCGGGGATACCGGTGTCAGTGGATTCTCCGGTTGTGGTCGTCGCTGGGTCGCTGGTCGTGCTTTCGGTCGGTGTCGTCTCTACCGAGGTCGTCGGTTTCGGCGTTTCAGTCTCCGGTTCGCCGATTACCATCAATTCACGGTTATTACTCTGCGGAGAGGAGAGGTTCAGTATGTAGGGGTGTTCCGTCTTGACTTCTGTCGCCGACTCGTTCCACGTGATGTCCTCGATTTGGTCGCCGTTCGAGACCGAGATGTACTCGCTCGGCGGCTGGTCAGTCGCGGTCAAATCGAGAGTCAGATTCGCCTTGTAGTCGCGGTTCCCGTCGATGAGTTCGAGGGTCGTGTTGTAAGCAGTCTCTGTGGACGAAATTTCGACCGACATCGTCCGACTGGTGTCAAACACGAGTGGAACCGTCACGAGACCGTCCTCGTTAGGTGGCGCGACGTAGCCCGTCTTGACCTCTTCTGGAGGTTTTGGCTTAGGCGTCTCCACAATCGGGTCGGTCAACGATTCGTTTCTGTCGATGACGAGCGATGCCGTGTCGGTCGAGTTGTCCATCGGTCCGGCTTTCATCGGGTACGCGCCGGCGTCGAGCAAGTCGACAAGGAGGTCGGACTCCTGAGTGACGTTCGATACGGTGTCGTCGCCGACCGCAGAGAGATACATCGAAGGCTCAGTCTGGCCAGCGATGCTCGTGTTGAGTGCGAGCGTGACTTCGCCGTCACCGTCTTCGTCGACTGCAGTCACGTGGACGAGGAACCCGTTGCCATCACTGCCAATGTGGAGGTTCACCGTGTCGTTAGCGTCATCCGGCGCGTTCAGCGTGATTTCGATTACATCGCCTTGTTCACCCGTGAACTCGTCATCGGCGAACTCGGAGTGACCCGACGCGGCCGATACGGGTGTCACCGCAGACGCCAGAAGCGCCACCACGAGAAATGCTGTCGTCAACAATTCGAATCTGTTGGAGGGGGGCATCGAACGACACTTTCTCGACCATAGTTAAATTAGTTACTAGATTGTCATTTGTAGCTGACAGTTGAGACTAGCAGGCAGAGGTACAGAGAACACGGCACAAAAGATAAAAATCGAGTCGAGGTTAGCTAGCGGTCTTAGTTGCGGACTGCGACGAACGCCACCGCCACGAGTGCGATGACTGCGAGAGCGGCACCGAATCCGGGGATGCCGGTGTCGGTTGACTCTGTGGTACTTTTCGTGGTACTGTTTGCGGTCGGCGAGGCTTTCGCGTCGGTTTCAGTGTCGGTTTCGGGGCTGTCAGTCGCAACCCCCGTTTCCGTGACGGCGAGCATGCCGACGTTGACAGTCTCGTTCGAGTCGGAGAGTCTGAGGTCGTAGTGGTGGGGCGACTCGATGTCGGTCGTCGATTCGTTCCACGAGATGCTCTCGATTCGGTCACCGTTGGAGACGGAAATGTACTCCTCCGGCGATTCGTCGGTTGCAGTCAGGTCAATCGAGACGTTTGTCTTGTAGTCGCCATTGCCGTCAAACAGTTCGACGGACGTGTTGTACCCGGTCTCTGTCGAGACAATGGCGAGGGTCGCGGTCCCGCTGGAGTCGAACTCAACCGGAATCTGTGCGGTGTCATCGACACCGGGGGTCACCGTGACAACGCTATTTTTGAAGTCAGGCTCTTCGGGCACTCCCGGGACCGGCGTCTCTGAAATCGGGCCGGTCACCGAGTCGTTATCTTTGATGGAGAGTAGCGCCGTGTCGTTCGGGTTGTCCATCGACCCGACTCGCAGGTCGTAACTGCCCGGGTCGAGCAGGTCGGAGAGCAAGCGGGAAGACTGCGTTAGATTCGTCACCGAATCATCACCAGCGACGTCGAGATATATCGATGGGTCGGTTTGAGCCGCGGTCGTGGTATTCAGTTCGAGCGTGACTTCGCCGTCACCGTTCTCGTCAACGGCCGTCGCGTGGACGAGAAAGCCTTGGTCTTCGTTGCCGATGTGAACGGTCGTCGTGTCGTTAGCGTCGTCCGACGCTTCGACAGTGATCGATATTACCTCACCTCGTTCGCCGCTGAACTCGTCGTCCGCAAACTCGTAGTGACCCGATGCGGCCGCCGCGGGAGTGGCCGCGGACGCCAAGAGCGCCACCACGAGAAACGCTGTCGTCAACAATTCGAATCTGTTGGAGGGGGACATCGAACGACACTTTCTCGACCATAGTTAAATTAGTTACTAGATTGTCATTTGTAGCTAACAGTTGAGACTAGCAGGCAGAGGTACAGAGAACACGGCACAAAAGATGAAAATCGAACCGAGGTCAGCTAGCGGTCTTAGTTGCGGACTGCGACGAACGCCACCGCAACGAGTGCGATGACTGCGAGAGCGGCACCGAAGCCGGGGATGCCGGTGTCGGTGGACTTCTCAGTCGTCGTGTCGGTCGCCGACTCGTTGGTTTCAGACTCGTTCGTGGAGCCGCTGGTGGTCTCTTCCGTGACTTCGGTCGTCGTCTCCGTCGCCTCGGTCGTGGTCGTTGCGGTCGTCGTCTCGGTCTCGTTGTCCTCGATGACGAGCGATGCCGTGTCGGTCGAGTTGTTCATCGAGCCGAGAGCCATCGAGTACTCGCCAGCGTCGAGCGGGTCGGAGAGGTTCTCCGTGGCCTGCGTCGCGTTCGTCAGCGAGTCGTTGCCAGCGGCGGTGAGGTAGGACGAAACGTTGCCCTGTCCCGCAGTGGACGTGTTCAGTTCGAGGGTGACGTTGCCGTCGCGGTTCTCGTCAACGACCGTCGCGTTGACGAGGAATCCCGAATCGGAGTCACCGAGGTAGACATCGAAGGTGTTGTTGTCGCCAGCCAGCACCTTGGAGGTGTTGTTCACGCCGTCAGCGGCGTTGAACGTGATGGCGACAACTTCGCCTTGTTCAGTAGTGTAGGTGTCATCTGCGAACTCGTAGTGGGCCGAAGCGGCGGCCGCAGGAGCGACCGCAGACGCCAGAAGCGCCACCACGAGGAAGGTCGTCGTCAACAGTTCAAACCGGTTGGAGGTTCGCATGGATTGTGCCTATCAAATCCATAGGTAAGTTATTTACTAAGTAGATATGTCAAACGAGAATTGGTATTGGTAACATGTAGCAATATAGGAGATAGGATTGGAGGCGGGCAATTCTGAATGGGTGTAAATGTGAAATTACAAATTCCCTGTCAAATTTAGCTGTGGGCTATCGTCAGCCGCGAAAACGCCTCGCTAGCGAAGCCACTCGGACGACGTGAGGTCGAAAACGGACATCGCGGCGACGCTATACTTGGGCCGCCTCGATGTGGTCGATGACGTGCGAGATGTGGTGTTGGTCCCGAGAGGGGGCCTCGTCGCGGTATGCGCGGAGAGCGCCGACGAGATAGTCGAGTTCGGCACTGTTGAAGTCTTCATCGCCGGCTTCGACCCGCGCGAGCAGGCCGGGGGCTGGCGTCGGCTCTTCGTCTGCATCGACCGCCCGCTCGATTGCGGCGAGCAAGGCGGCGTGGACGACCCACGACTCCTCACGAGAGAGGTCGAGCGTCGCCGGACGGTCCTTAGCCGAGGTGGTCATTGTGGGGTGCCTCTATCGTAGACTATGGTCGGGGAGATATAAATGTATGTGTACTGTTGTCACAGACCACGCACAATAGCGAAAGCGGCGGGGTCACCCGCTCCCGCGGGTTACTCGAATGCTTCGATTCCCGTCAGGTCAGCTCCGATGACAAGCGTGTGGATGTCGTCGGTTCCCTCGTAGGTGTAGACCGTCTCGATGTTCTCCATGTGGCGCATCGGCGAGTAGTCGGTCGTGATGCCGTTTCCGCCGAGTATCTCGCGGGCCGTTCGGGTCACGTCGCGGGCGACGCGAACGTTGTGGCGCTTTGCCATCGACACGTGCTGGTGGCGCAGGTCGCCGCGTTCTTTGAGTTCGGCGAGTCGGTGGGCCTGGAGTTGCGCGTTCGTAATCTGGGTCGCCATCTCGGCGAGTTTGCCCTGCTGGAGTTGGAATCGCGCGATTGGCCCGCCGAACTGGTCGCGGTCTTTGGCGTACTGGAGTGCCTCCTCGAAAGCGTCGCGGGCGGCTCCGACGACGCCCCACGCGATGCCGAATCGTGCCTGCGTGAGACACGACAGCGGACCTCGCATCCCCTCGACGCCGGGAAGTACGTTCTCTTCCGGAACGCGCACGTCGTCGAGGCCGATTTCGCCCGTGACCGACGCGCGCATCGAGAGTTTGTCGTCGATTTTGTTCGTCGTCACCCCGTCGCGGTCGGTCTCGACGAGGAAGCCGCGGACCGGCGAGCCGTCGGTCGAAACGTCGCGCGCCCAGACGACTGCCACGTCGGCAATCGGGGAGTTCGTAATCCACGTCTTCGAGCCGTTGAGCACGTAGCCGTCGGCGTCCTTCTCGGCACGGGTCTCCATCCCCGACGGGTTCGAGCCGTGTTGCGGTTCCGTGAGACCGAAACAACCGACGGCCTCACCCGACCCGAGCGCCGGAAGCCACGCTTCTTTCTGTGCTTCCGACCCGAAGGCGTGAATCGGGTAGATGACGAGCGACCCTTGCACGCTCGCCATCGAGCGAAGGCCGGAGTCCCCGGCTTCGAGTTCCTGCATCAACAGTCCGTAGGCGCGCTGGCCGAGACCGGGCAGGCCGTAACCGTCGAGGTTGGGCGCATAAAAGCCGAGTTCGCCCATCTTCGGAATCAGGTCCATCGGGAACGTCCCCTTCTCGTAGTGGTCGCCGATGTCGGGTTTGACCTGCTCTTCGACGAATCGTCGCGCCTCGTCGCGGACGAGTTTCTCTTCGGACGACAGGTCCTCCTCCAATCCGAGATAATCCAGCATGATAGACCGTGTGATTGGGTCGGTGAAAAGCGATTCGCTCAGATTTGACAGGAACGACGTCCCTCTATTACCGTCGAAAATGTGCCGCTGTAAAATATAGCTCGGGGACATGTACTAACACAGACCAGGAGGTCGAACAGTGACCCAGCCACCGTTCGAGCACACGCGACGACGCGATGGACGAAACGATGGTGCACAAAAACAGCCGTAACCGGGTGCCAACAGATGAGTGAAACCGAGTGGTTACGCCGTAGATTCGGCGGCCCCGGTCCTCGTGCGGTTGGCGTAGGTGACGAAGTTGTCGAACAGACGCTTCGCCTCGCAGGCGGCGTCGTAGTTCTCCGGCGTGATGTCGTCGATGACGGACTGAATCCGTTCGTCCGGCAGGAAGTCTTTCTCTCTCGCAATCGCCTCCGCGGTGGCCGTGTCGTACTCGGGGTGGAACTGGACGCCGAAGGCGTGATTCCGGCGGAAGGCGTGGACGCCGAACTCGTTTTCTGCGAGGCGTTCCGCACCTGGCGGGAGTTCGGTTACGACGTCGCCGTGAGAGGTGAACACGGTGAATCGGTCACTGATACCGGCCAAGAGGTCGTCGGAGGCGGTTCGGTCGATTTCGCTGTAGCCGAGTTCGAACTCGCCCATGTCTTCGACGGTACCCCCGAGGGCCGCCGCGAGAACTTGGTGGCCGAAACAGACGCCGAGAATCGGAAGCTCGCGGTCGTCGGCGTCGGCGACCCACGAGACGAGAGTTCGAATCCACTCGTCGTCCCAGTAGACCGACGACGACGACCCGGTGATGACGACGCCGTCGTATTCGAAGTGGTCGGGGAGGTGTCCGTCGGTGACATCGAACTCGACGAGATCGGCGGCCAGTTCGCGTCTGAAGTTTCGTGACGTGTTCTCGTCGGCGTGCGATGCGTCGAGGAAAGCGAGTCTCGGCCGATTCATTGACAGGATACAGTAGGCAGGGATGCAAATGCGTTGCGCCTAAGCCGGGTTCTGCCGGCGTTCGTGACGACCCGACCTGTCATGTGAGACCGGCGTCGCTACGGGTGGTCGTCGAGTCGTGCGGGCGCTACCGTGTTCGGATGGCGGACGTACCGAACGCCGTAGTATCCACTGAGAACGACGAGCGTGCCGGCGGACCAGACGACGTCCGTCGAACTGAGTCCGAGCATGGCGATGCCGAGAACCCCAAAGGAGACGGCGGCGAGGACGGTTCCGCCGGGCGCTCGAAACGACGAGGAGACGTCGGTTCGATAGTATCGCAGGCCGAGGAACGACAGGACGTTAATCGCATACGGGAGTCCGGTGCCGACGATGGCACCCACGACCAGCAGTTGGTAGAAGTACTCGGGGACGGTTGCGAGTGCCCCGGCGACGACACCGACGCCGAGGATACCGACCCACGGGACGCGAAACCGAGAACTCGTGGTCCGGAACACGGACGGGAGCGTCCCGTTTTCTCCCAGCGCGAAGAGGACCCGTCCCGCGCTCAGTATGCCGACGAGCATCGTGGTGAAGATGGCACTAATCGCGCTGAGCGCGAGCAGGTACTGAAGCCACTCGACTCCCATGAGTTCGGTAGCGACGCGGAGTGGCGCGGTTATCGCCACATCGCCCGCGGTAAATCGTCCGAGTGGAACGACGCCGTGGACGACGGCGACGAGTCCGGTGTAGAGAAGCGTGGTGAGAGCCAAGGAGACGACGATAGCCCGAGGGACCGTCCGAGACGGCTCTTTGATTTCTTCGACGGCGGACGGAATGACCGTCCACGCGCCGTACGACGTGAGCGCGAGTTGGACGGCCGCGAAGAACTTCATCGGCCCACTCACGCCGACAGGGTCGTACTGTCCGAGGGTGACGTGAGACGCGCCGACGCCGAGAAACAGCACCAACACGGCGAGAACGACCCCGGTCAAGAGCAGATTCGCCCGACTGGTGACGCCGACGCCGAGGAGATTACACACCGTCGCCAAACAGATAGCGCTGACCGCGATGACGACGGTGTTTCCGGCGGCGGCAGGGAGTATCACCGCGAGATAGTCCGGAATCGAGAGCGCCGAAATCGTAATTGCGAGTACCCACCCGACCGTGTACCCCACTCCTTCGAGGTAGCTTGCGAACGACCGAACGTGCGGGTTCGACCCCAGCGTCTCGCGCGGGAACACCGCCACCGACCCGGTCTTCGGGAACGCGAGCGTGAGTTCAGCGTAGCACAGTCCGAGTGCGAGCATCAACACCCCGGCGAGAAACCACGCGCCAATCGCGGCTGAGCCGACGAGTTGGCCCGTGGTTCCGGGGAAGATGAAGATGGCGGACCCGGCCATGCCGCCGAGACTCAGGACGATACAGTCGAGCAACCCGAGACTGCCTTCGAACTCCGACGCGGTGGATTCGGCCATCGGGTTACGCGCCCCGGTTGGTCCCGCCACCACGGTGAGCGAGAGTGCCTGTCGAATCCCTCGATGAACGACGCCAACTCGGCCGTCTGTGACTCTCCGAACGAACCCGATCGAAATCGCCTCCTCGGAACATGTCGTTTAGGTCAGTCCGCCACCATCGCATATTAATTATGGTTCTCGATTTTGAAACAGAACAGTGCGGAAGCGCGTCGTCGGAGCCGATTGCACGGCAGTATCGCGGCCTCAGTCGTCGAGCGATTCGAGGAAGCCGACGATGGCGTCGTTGACGACGCGGGACTGTTCGACGGTGACGAGGTGTCGCGCGCCGTCGAACGACTCGAACTGCCCGCGCGGCAGGTCGTCCGCGAGGGCACGTCCGCCGTCGGCCGGCCAGACCGGGTCGTCGCCGCCGTGGACGACAAGTGTCGGGACCGTCACGTCGTAGAGCGGGCCGGCATCGTACGCGGCGAGAGCGGCGGCTTGGGCCGCCCACGCGTCCGGGTCCGCGTCTTCCAACTGCCGCCACTCGACGATTTGGTCTCCGACATCGGGTTGGGCCGTCCGGAAGTCCTCGGAGAGCGCCGGCGCGAGCGACTCGCGGAGTTCGTGCGGGTCGCCCGGTGCTCCGTAGAGCGGTTCGGGGTCTATCTCAGCACCCGAGGCCGCGGTGCCGACGAGGACGAGGCTCCGAACGCGACTCGTCGTTCTGGCGGCTTCCAGCGCGACCATGCCGCCGAGACCGAGTCCGACGAGGTGTGCTTTCCGGATGTCGGCGTCGGCGAGGACGGCCACGAGGTCTGAGACGAGCGTTTCGACCGCGTACGGGCCGGCCGGCGCGTCGGACCGACCGGAGCCGCGGAGGTCCACGACGACGCTTTCGAACGGGCCGGCGACAGCGGCGTGTTGCCAGCCCCACTGCCACGCACCGTATCCAGCGTCGCCGACGAAGACGACCGGGTCGCCGTCGCCGTCCGAATCGTAGTACAGTTCGACGCCGTCGGAGACTGCTGTAGGCATACCTGTCGGTCGTCGCGCGAGCGACTTAGGGCGTCCGTCTCGCCGGTCGGCGAGTCGAGCGAAAACGTCGTGAAAACGGAGCGTCGCGCCGGGAGTTCTCCGGGCGAGTTAGGCGTTCAGAACGGTCCGGAGCACGTCGGGAGCCTCGTCGAGCACGTCGTCGAGGGCGTCAACGTCGGGACCGCCGCCCTGCGCGAAGTCCGCGGGGCCGCCGCCGCCGCCGCCGACTTTACCGGCGAGTTCGCCGACGACCTGCCCGGCGTTGATGCCGATGTCGTCGGGGACGCCAACGACGAACTGGGCGCTTCCACCGGCGGCAGAGCCGAGCACGGCCACTTTACCCTCTTCGACCAGCGCGTTCGCGGTCGCGCGGAGTTCGTCGGCGTCGCTGTCGAGTCGCTGGATAACCGCTGGCGTGCCCTCGATATCTATTTCGTCGGCCCCCGCCGCGGCGCGCGCCTCGGCGAGTTCCGTCTTCAGGCGGTCGATGGTCTTGCCGCGCGCTTTCCACTCGGTGAAGAAGCGCTCGGCGGTCTCGGGCACGTCTTCGGGGTTCACGTCGAGCACGTCGCCGGCCTCATAGAGCGCGTCTTCGGTGCGCTGGGTCGCCTCGATGGCGGCGTTGCCGGCGGCGAAGACGACGCGTTCGACACCGTCTTGGACCGGCTCGGTCGTCAGCACTTTGATAGCGCCGATGTCGCCGGTTCGCTTGACGTGGGTGCCACCGCAGGCCTGTACGTCGTCGGCGACGTGGATGAGGCGAATCTTCTCGCCCGGTGGAATCCCACCCTGATAGAGGTCGAAGCCGTGTTTCTTCTCCGCGTCGCGTCGGTCCGGCCACTCCTGTTTGACCGTGATGTTTCGCATCACGAGTTCGTTGGCGACGCGCTCGATTTGCTTGACCTCCTCGCGGGTGATGCGCTCGTAGTGCGTCACGTCGAGGCGAGAGCGGTCAACGCCCTTCGAAGCACCAGCCTGTCGGATGTGGTCGCCGAGGACCGTCCGGATGGCGTGGCCGATGACGTGTGTCGCCGTGTGGTGTCGCATGAGCCGACGGCGGCGCTCGACGTCGAGTTGGCCGCGGACGAACTCGCCTTTCCCGGGGTCGTCGTCGGTGCGGTGGAGCACGACGTCGCCTTCGATCTGCACGTCGGTCACTTCGACCGTCGTGTCGTCGGTGGCGAGCGACCCGTGGTCGGCGGGCTGACCGCCGCCTTCGGGATAGAACATCGTCTGGTCGAGCACCACATCGTAACCCTCCTCGCGTTCGAACACGTCGAGGACGACGGCTTCGAACTCAGTTCGCTCCTGGTCGTCGTAGTAGAGTTTGTCCGTCGCCGGAAGGTCGCCGAGACGTTCGTCGTGGTCGTCCGCGGCTGTTTCGGCATCGGCCTGCTCGTGGCGGTCGGCGACGAGCGAGTAGAAGTCGTCGGGGATATCGACGGTCGCACCGCGCTCCTCGGCGATTTCTTGGACCATGTCGGGTTGGATGCCGTGTGAGTCGTACAGTTCGATGAGTTCCGAGACCGGAATCGGCTCGCCCGTTTCGGCGTAGTCGTCGGCGAGTTGCTGGACCTTGCGAGAGCCGCGTTCGAGCGTCTTTCTGTACTTGCGCTCTTCGCTTCGGACGATGTCGCGGATGGTGTCGCGGTTCTGGTAGTCCAGCCGTTCGGCCTGCATGTCCACGAGTTCGTCTAGCGGCGCGTCCACGCCGAGGTTGTCAACGAGACGCTTGGTGCGGCGGAGGACCATGCGAGCGAGATAGCCCGTTCCGACGTTCGAGGGTACGATGCCGTCGCCGAACATGTACGCGAGCGTCCGGCAGTGGTCGGCGATGGCGTAGATGTCTTCGAGCGGGCGCAGAAGTGAAGTGAGTGCCTCGGTATCGACACCGAGTTCGTCGGCGACTTCGGCGCGAGCGGTGGCGAGGTCGTCGATTTCGTCGATGTCGAGGTGCCCCGAGAGCTTCGCCGCGCGGTGGATGAGTTCCTCGTCGTCGTCGGAGTGTTCGATGCCAACGTTGTCCTTGAGGAAGTCGATCATGTCGGGGTAGACGGCCTCGTAGACCGTCGGCGTTCCCTGTGACACCCACGTCCACCGTTCGAGTCCGTAGCCGGTATCGACGATGTAGGTGTCCATCGGCGAGTAGGAGTTGCCGTCCTTGAGTTCGTACTCTCCGTCGGGGTCCTGTTTCATCGACATGAAGACGAGCGTGGCGAGTTCCGCGCCGCGGTAGAGCACCTCGAAGGCGGGACCGGCGTTGCCGCCGCCGACCCACGGGTCTTCGATGTAGGTGATTTCGGAGATGTCGGCACCGAGCGATTCGAAGAACTCGTCGCAGAGACGAACCGTCTCGTCTTTCCAGTAGACTTCGCCTTCGTAGGCGTACTTGTCACCGGCCTCCTCGCGGGCGTTGAAGGCGTGGTGGGCCATCATCTCGAAGGCCATCGTGTGGCGGCCCGTTTTGCCCACGTTGTCGATGTCCTGCATTCGGATACAGGGCTGGGAGATGGTGAGCGGGTTCGCCGGCGGTGGCGTCTCGCCGGACGTGACGAGCGGTTGGAAGTCGTAGATAGATGCCTGCGTCAACAGCACGTCGTCGCGCCAGCGGTTCGCGGCGACCGGGTAGGGTTCGATGCGCTCGTGGTCGTGGTCCTCGAAAAACGAGAGGAACTCTTCACGCATCTCCTCCAGCGTGTACTCCTCGTCGAATCCGGGGTTGTCGATGAAGGTGTAGTCGTCGGCCGGTGGTTCGCCGCAGGTCTCTCGGTCGGGGTCGCGTGTCCAGAAGTACACGCCCGTCACGGGGCATTGCTTCCGGTGGAAGCCCTCCTCCTCGAAATAGTCGAGGCGGTACTCCGCTTCGAGTTCGCTCATTGCCAAACTCTGGTCTACCGTCGGGTAAAACAGTTCCGGGAAATGGGCGCAGACGGCCGGTTCCGGGCAATACTGTCCGGAACAGCCAGACCGTTTCCCGCCTTTCGGAACCAAGAAACGACGGAAGACGCGACGTGTACTATCGTCTACGACCTACAGAACGACGTGTGCGTCGCCGTCGTTCGATGCCCGAAACTCGACCGAGAAAGTGTTCAACGACAACACATGTCTTGGCGTGAGAAAACATGCCGCAACGATTATATTTCTCGTGGCCGTCAGATAGGTGGACTGCCGTGCACGCAACGGAACGAACCGTTCTCGTAGACGACGACTTCGACGACGCCGTCGAGTTTGGAAGTGGAATCACGGTAACCTCGTCGAGTGACGTGGACGCCGCCGGGACCGCCGCGTGCGCCGTCGTTTCGAACTCGGACGTGACAGTTCCAGCCGGCGTGGCGACCATTTTATACACCGACGAGCAACCCGAAGAGGTCGAGCGCCCGGCACGATTCGATGCGTACGTGCGGCGCGGTAACCACTCGGACCTCGAATCGCAGATTCGATGGGTGCTCGCACAGCGCGACGGGGACGTCAAGGATGACGAGGAGAGACGAACGGCCGCCCCCGAAACCGACGAACTCGGCACCGACGGCGACAGTACCGGACAACCACACAGCGAGTTGGATCGACTCAAGCGACTCTACGAAGGAACGACGACACTTATCACCGCCGAGACGGTCGAAGAACTCTACGAGCGCGCAATCGGGCTGGCGGCACACATCCTCGAGTTCGACAACACCTCCTTTTTCGTTCACAGGGACGACGGCTTCTACGTCACCGCAAACGACCACGAATTCGGCGAGGCGGGACCGATTCCGTCCGATTCAGGACTTCTCGCCGAGACCTACCGGTCGAAAGAGTCGTCGCTCGTCGATAACGTGCTCGAACACCCCATCGCGGAACCTGAAAAGTCGGCGTACCGTTCCGCCGTGAGCGTGCCGATGGGCGACGAAGGCGTCTTTCAGGCTATCTCGAACGACGTTGGCGCGTACGACGAGACCGACCTCCGTCTCGCCGAACTACTCGTCTCGTACGTCTCGGAAACGCGGGCTCGAATCGAGTCGGAGACTGCGGTTCGAAAGAGCCGCGAGCAAATCGAGCGACTCCACCGCGGCGCGACCGAGTTGGCGGCGGCGACGAGCCTCGACGAGTTGTTCGACCAAACCGTCGGGATTACCGACGACATCCTCGAATTCGACATCAGCTACGTCGGTATCGTCGAAGACGGCTACATCGTTCCGACGGCGATCTCGTCTGATGCGCCCGCGGACGCGGCCGAACACGTCCCGCTCGAAGCAGGCGGCGTCGCCGCGGAGGTCTACCAGTCCGGCGAAAAACGCATCATCGACGACGTGCGGGACCACCCCGACGCGAAGCCGGTCAAACGGATGTACCGGTCCGCGTTGAGCGTCCCAATCGGCGATATCGGTGTCTTCCAAGCCACCTCGTTTACCGCCGGCGCGTTCGACGAACAGGACGTCGAACTGGCCGAACTGCTCATGGCCCACGTGGCCGTCGCGGCCGAGCGAATCCGGGCCGAAGCGCGACTCCGCGAGGAGCGCGACCGGTCGAGCGCACTCTTCGAACACGTCTCCGACGCCGCGGTCGCCTACGACGTCGAAGCAGGCGCAGTCACCGTCCGCGACGTGAATCAGGCGTTTCAGGCGACCTTCGGCTACGACGCGGCGGCTGTAGTCGAAAGCGACCTCCTCGGTCGAATCGTCCCACTCGAAGCCGAGTCGGACCCAGTCCCCGAACCCGACGTCGAAGAGACCATTCCGGAACTGCTCGTTGCGACCGGCGAGAGCTATCGCGGCGAGGTCTGTAGACGGACCGAAGACGGCGTGCGCGAGTTCATCTTGAACGTCGTTCCGCTCTCGCCCGGCGAAGAACGCGGGGCTGGCTACGCGATTTACACCGATATCACCGACCGAAAGGCCCGCGAAAGCGAGTTGGAACGACAGAACGAACGGCTCGAAGAGTTCGCAAACATCGTCAGTCACGACCTCCGAAACCCCCTCGGAATCGCCCGCGGGAACCTGGAACTCGCCCGCGAAACCGGCTCAGAAGAACGCTTCGACACCGCGGCGCAGGCGCTCGAACAGATGGGCGAACTCATCGACGACCTTCTTTCGTTGGCGCGGCGCGGCGAACTCGTCGATGAGACCTCGCCGGTCGCTCTCAAGGCCGTGACACGGCGGGCGTGGGACGGCACCGAGACCGCCGACGCGACGCTGACGACCGCCGACTCGGTCGTCGTCGAGGCCGACGAAGACAGACTCGCGGAACTCCTCACGAACCTGTTTCGAAACGCGGTCGAACACGCCGGCGAAGACGTTCGCGTCGATGTCGGCGGTCTCGACGGCGGCTTCTACGTCGAAGACGATGGACCGGGTATCGAACCCGGCCGCCGCGACGAGGTGTTCGAACCCGGCGAGACGACCGGTGAAGACGGTATCGGCTACGGACTCGCAATCGTCGAATCGATTGCTGAGGCCCACGGCTGGTCAGCAGACGTCACGTCGGGCACGGCCGGCGGGGCGAGATTCGAGTTCCGGCCGCAGTAGTCGCATCGAAATCGGACGAGGGACGAGAGAGACGGTGGTGTCGGAAAAAGACCGAAAGACGAAGACGACTCAGTTCTCCGAGAGCGCGAGCGACGCGAGGAGCGCTTCGAGTTGCACCTGTTCGTTCGCGCCTTCCGAGATTCGGTAGTCGGTCTCGCCGATGCGTTCCATGAGGCGGACGGCGGCGCGCTCGTCGAGGTCGAACTCCCAGACCGACCGGTGAAGTTGGTCGATGATGTCGCCGCCGGCCATCCCGGTATCGACGATGAGGGTCTCTAACTGCTTTCGCGCCGCGGTGAACTCGCCGTCGATGGCGGCGCGAACCATCTTCTCGATGTCTTCGGGGCGGGCGGTCGAAGTAATCATGTAGACGGCTTCCTCGTCAACGACCTCGCCGGTCGTCGCCGCGGCCTGCAAGGAGTTGATTGCGCGGCGCATGTCGCCGCCTGCGGCGTAGACGAGCGCGTCGAGACCGTCTTCCGTGAGTTCGATTTCCTCCGTCTCTGCGATGTCGCGGGTCTGGTCCGCGATGGCGTCGTCGCCGAGCGGCGAGAATCGGAAGACCGCACAGCGAGACTGGATAGGGTCGATAATCTTCGAGGAGTAGTTACACGAGAGGATAAATCGCGTGTTGTCGGAGAACTGCTCCATCGTCCGGCGAAGCGCCGACTGCGCGTCGTTCGTCAGCGAGTCGGCCTCGTCGAGGAAGATGATGCGGTAGTCGTGGCCGCCGAACGACGAGCGCGCGAAGTTCTTGATTCGGTCGCGCACCACGTCGATACCGCGTTGGTCAGAGGCGTTGAGTTCGAGGAAATTTCCGCGCCAGTCGTCGCCGTAGATAGCGCGGGCGATGGCGGTCGCAGACGTCGTCTTTCCGACACCGGCCGGTCCTGCGAACAGCAGGTGTGGCAGGTCGTCGCGCTCGATGTAACTGCACAGGCGCTCGACGATTTCTTCTTGTCCGTAGATGTCGTCGAGGGTCTGCGGTCGGTACTTCTCGATCCAGATTTCACGACCCGCCGGGACGTCGCCCGACTCCGCGGCCTCGCTCATAACCATCCCACGGACCGCCCCGCACATAAACCGTCCGAGACGGTGCGGCGGCACGAACGCGGCGACCACGGCCGAAAAGCCGACGGACTGAAACCCGCAGGCCGCCCACGCCCCGGTATGGACGTGACCGTCGAAGTCGTCGGCGAGGAGACCCACGAGGTCACCGTCGGCGACGATGGCACCTACGCGGACCTCGTGAAGGCAGTCGAACTCAGCCCCCACGAAGTGTCCGTTCTCGTGGACGGCCGCCCCGTCCCCGAAGACCAACCGGTCGAAACGGACCGGGTGAAGGTGCTCAGACTCATCAAGGGCGGATAGTCGGAGGGACAGGAAAGACGCGTTCGCGGTGCTATTTTCGGTGTTTGCCGCCCGAAACGCACATCCGAGAGACCGTTATGTAAACTATTTACGAAGGCGCCTACGAGCCACTCGACGCCACGTCTGCTCCGCCGGACCTTTCTTCTCACGCGCCCCAGCGCAGACGATGAGCGATGTCGCCGTCCGCGAGGGAACGCCAGACGAGTTAGTCGCCGTCATGCGCGTGCTCGACGCCGGACTCCTCGAAACAGACGCGAGCGACGTTCGAGCGCGACTGGGCGCGGGCGACTGTCTCGTCGCCGAAGCCAGTGTGTCGAACGACGACGAATCGGGCGGCCGAATCGTCGGCGCGCTCGTCCTCGACGGCGACTATATCGACGCCGTGGCCGTCTCGCCGAGCCGTCGCGGACGGGGTATCGGACGCGAACTCGTAACCGACGCACTCGACCGACGCGAACGACTCGTCGCCGGGTTCGACGCCCGCGTCCGCCCGTTTTACGACTCGCTCGGATTCGACGTCGAACCCGAAAGCGAAGACTCGGACGCCGAGCGGTTTCGCGGTGTTCGCACCCGAAAACAGGACTGAAACGAACAGTGAGAGAGACAGAAACCGGTCGAGAGACGCGTGAACCGAAGTCGAGAACCATTTCGGACCGCCAATTCCGTGATTGGTGTTACCAATCGACATAGATATACGCCCGCGCTGGTAAGTGTTAGGAGGTCGAGGCCATGGCAAAACGAGACCGGAGCGACCACATCCTCACCGACTGGGACCGCGTGTTCGATGCGCTCGCGGACCCGTCTCGCCGCTACGTCCTCGAATATTTACACGACAGGACGGAACCGGCGTCGGTGTGGGACCTCGCTGTCGCGCTCGCGGTTCGGACGACTGACCTTCCGCCCGACGAGGTTGACGTACAGATCGTCGAACAAGCCGAGATGGGTATCCGACACGTCCACCTGCCGAAACTCGAAGCGGCGAATCTCGTGGAATCGGCCGGTGGAACCGTCGCGCTGACGGACCACGCTCAGACTCTCCCATTGTTTACCCCGGCGTATCGTGGCGTCGTCCCGCCGGCCGCGGGAGAAGACGAGTACCGAGAGCGAACGCGAGAGGACGCTTAGACGAGCGGTTCGACGAGGTCGCGGCCCGCATCGAGGAGCGTTGCAACGGCGTCCGCACTGCCCGCTTCGGCGTAGACGCGCATCTTGGGTTCGGTCCCGGAGGGGCGAACCAACACCCACGACCCGTCGTCTAAGAGTAGTTTGAACCCGTCGAGCGTGACGACCTTGGCGATGTCGCGGCCGGCGACCGTCTCGGGGAGTTCGTCGTCCAGTTCGTCGATGACGCGGGCCTTTTCGGAGTCGGGGCAGTCGATGCTGATTTTGTCGGCGACGATATCGCCGAACTCCTCGCTGATGCGGTCGAGACGGGCGTCGAAGCCTTCTTCGGCCGCGGCGCAGGCCGCGAGAAGCGCCATGAGAACACCGTCTTTCTCGCGCACGTGCCCGCGGATCGAGAAGCCGCCTGACTCCTCGCCGCCGATGAGCGCGTCGTGTTCGCGCATCGCGTCGGCGACCCACTTGAAGCCGACCGCGGTCTCGAAGACGTCCTCGCCGTGCGCCTCCGCGATGCGGTCGATGAGGAACGTAGTCGAAACGGTCCGAATGGCCGGGCCGGAGTCGGATTCAAGCAGATAGTCGTAGACGGCGGCAAAAAAGAGGTTCTCGTCGAGGACGCCGCGGTCGGGTGTTGCGATGGCGATTCGGTCGGCGTCGCCGTCGTTTGCGACCCCGAGGTCGGCGTCGTGTTCGTCCATCGCTTCGACGAGTCCGTCGAGATACTCCGCCGAGGGCTCCGGCGAGATGCCGCCGAAATCGGCGTCGCGCTCGCATCGCAGGCGGATAACGTCGGCACCGGCCGATTCGAGCAGTGCGTCGGTGACGCCGCGACCGCTTCCGTGCATGGCGTCGTAGACGACCGTCAGCCCGGAGATGTCGTCGCCGACGAGGTCGATAGCGTGGTCGGCGTGCGGCGAGACCACGTCGATTCGCTCGATAGTCCCGCGTTCAGACTCGGGACGCAGGTCGGGTTCGGCGAGATAGTCGGAGACGGCGTCGGTTACTTCGGGGAGTGCCGGTGCGCCGTCAGACGGAATGAATTTCACGCCGTTGTACTCCGGCGGGTTGTGCGAGGCCGTGACCATGAGTGCGCCCGAGAGGCCGCGGTCGGCGATGGCATAGGCGACGAGCGGGGTCGGACAGTCACGCTCTGGGAGGAGCACGTCGAACCCGTTTCCGGCGACGACTTCCGCGAGTGATTCGGCGAAGCCGGGCGAGGTTTCGCGGGCATCGTAGCCGACGAGAACCGGCGCTGTGAAGCCCTCGTCTTCGAGGTAGTCCGCGACCGCCTGTCCGACCACGCGGACGCGGTCGTCGGTAAACGTGTCCAACGTGGCGCGCCACCCATCCGTCCCGAAAGAGATTTCGTCCATATGCGCACCTCTTGTCGGCGAGCCAAAAAACTACGTTACGAACCGGCGAGGGGCTTCGACTCCGACTCGATGAGCGTCAGTTTCTCCGCTCTCGTGAGTTGTTTAATCTCGTATTCGCGCGACATCGCCGCCGACTTCGAGTCGAACTCCTCGACGTGGACGAGTTCGACCGGCGTCCGACCGCGGGTGTACTTTGCACCGGTACCGGCGTCGTGTTCCGCGACGCGTCGCTCGACATCGGTCGTGTAGCCGGTGTACAGCGAGCCGTCGCTACATCGGAGGACGTAGACGAAGTGCACGAGAGAATGGTTTCCGGGACACGGGTATGAACCCTACGCCCGGCCTCGTACACCGATTGTTGGCTTCGCGTGGTGGTCTTTGTGCGCTTCAGTGGTCATGCAGTGCGGGCACGCTGTCGAGCGACCTCCGCGATACCGGCGTTCGCCGAACAGTTCGGGCAAGCGAGAACTTGTCCGTCTTTGTCGGCGAACACGCGCGCGAAACGCTCGGAGACGTGTGACCCGCAGTGGTCACATACTGGCATCGTTTGCGGTCCGGCAGCCACCAAGCCGGTGTCTGATACACAGTTCCCGACCCTTGTAAGGCCATCGCGCGTGTGCGCGCGAGGACGACGAAAACATCGCAACCCCTATTCGGAATTACGGGCGTCGGACACCGCGCGAGCGACTAACCCAGCCTGCGAACCGGCGATAAATCCGGCATCGACGTTGACGACCGAAAGTACGGTACACGACTGAAGCATGCCGAGAATCGCCGCCTCACCGTCACCGCCGTGGCCGTAGCCGGTCGAAACTGGAAGCCCGATGACCGGTGTATCGACGAGTCCAGCGACGACCGTCGGAAGCGCACCCTCGCGCCCAGCGGCGACGACGAGCACGTCGGCTTCGCGGAGTGTGTCGAGGTGGTCGAGCACGCGTCCGAGATGGGCGACGCCAACGTCCTCGATACGCTCGACGCTCGCACCCATCTCGCGGAGGACGACAGCGGCCTCACCCGCGGCCTCTGCATCGGAGGTGCCGCCGGTGACGATGGCCACGCTAGCGTCGAGTTCGGGGCGCTCGAAAGGCGAATCGTAGGCGACGACCGTCTTCGCGCGGGCGTCGCGGTCGATATCGCACTCAGGAAGCGCGTCCGCAACGGCCTCGGCGTGGGCGGGACTCGCCCGAGTGACGAGTGCGCGGCCGCTCGTTTCGACTGCGGCGACGGCGAGCGTCGCGGTTTCGTCGGGCGTTTTTCCGTCCGCGAGGATAGCCTCGGGCAGGCCGCGTCGTGTCTCTCGGGCGGCGTCGAACCGTCCGGCGTCAGTCGTCGCGTACCCCGCGAGTTGTACCTCGGCCTCTGTGGGCGAGAGGGAACCGTCCGCGACGGACTCCAAGATGTCGCGCATAGCCGCACGTTGGCCTGTGGCGTACTCATATCCGTCGTTCTCTCTCGGTTGGGGAAAGAATATATAAGTGGAGATTGTTCCTGCGAAATCCGTCCTTATAGAAGCGCCATAACCCCCAAATCCGGCGGTATTAACGTCCAATATAGGAAAGTTTATTAAAGGAGAATCGGTAGGTCATCCTGTATGGCAGACCTCATTGTCAAGGCAGCCGTCAAGGAAGCGCTCAACGACAAGAACGTGGCCTCGGACTTCTACGACGCTCTCGACGAGGAAGTCAAGGAGCTTCTCGAAGACGCTGCTCGCCGCGCTGAGCAGAACGACCGTAAGACGGTCCAGCCCCGCGACCTGTAAATCGGTCTTAGACCTCTCGTTCTTTTATAACCGACCGCAGAGCGACTGCGTCGTCCGTGCGAACAGAAGAATTCGGTTGCACGAGTCGCCTCCGAGCTACGGCTCGATAACGTCCACGCCGTCGTCGGTGCCGACGTAGACCGTCTCGGCGAGGCCGACGAAGAGACCGTGTTCGACAGTGCCGGGCGTCCGCGAGAGCGACGTTGCGAGCGCGTCGGGGTCGTCGATAGTGCCGAACTCACAGTCGAGGACGAGATTCCCGTTGTCGGTGACGACGGGACCGTCTTTCTTTTCAGCACGGCGGAGCGTCGGGTCGCCGCCGAGGGCAGACACGGCGGCGGCGACGGTGCTCCGGGCGGACGGCAGGACTTCGACCGGGACCGGATGCGAGAGCGTCTCGGCCGTCTTCGACGGGTCTGCAACGACGAGGAAACGGTCCGCGAATGCATCGACCACCTTTTCGCGGGCGTGGGCCGCGCCGCCGCCTTTGACGAGCGCGCCGTCGGTCGTCGCCACTTGGTCGGCCCCGTCGATGGCGAGGTCGATTGCGTCTACCTCGTCGAGGTCGGCGAGTGGGATTCCGCACTCGCGGGCGAGTTCGCGGGCCGCAAAAGAGGTCGGGACGCCGCGTACGTCGAGTCCGTCGGCCACGAGGTCGCCGATAGCCCGGATAGCGAACGCCGTCGTACTGCCGGTGCCGAGGCCGACGACCATCCCGTCTTCGACTGCTTCGACCGCGGCCGTAGCGGCGCGGCGCTTCTGCGCGTCGGTTCCGCCAGTCGTCTTCATACCTGTGGCGACTCGCGCGGCGAGTAAAAATAGCCCTGATTACGGCGATTCGTCGGCGCTGTGCCGCGGTCAGAGTCGGTCCAACACGGCGTCAGCATCGTAGGCGAGCGAGATAGACCGCGTTCGACCGCGGCCTTCGATTTCGGTGTATCGAGCCTCGATGACGCCGAGTTGGTCGAGTTTGTTCACGAGTTCGGAGTAGCGCGTGTAGCCCAGTCCGGTCTCCTCGTTGAACGCCTCGTAGACCGCGCCAGCGCGCTCGCCGTCGTACTCGGCGACGACTCGGACGAGTTCGCGCTCGGGGTCCGACAGCCCTTGGAGACACCGCGAGAGATGGACGTACTTCGATTTGTCGTAGGCGGCTTCGACATCCTCCATATCGACCGTTCTGGAGGCGCGCATCTCGGCGTGGAGTCCGGCACGCCGAAGGAGATCGATACCCACCCGAAGGTCGCCACTGTCGGCGGTGAACTCGGCGACTTGGTCGAGTTCGGGTGCGCCGATGACGTCCTCGTGGAACCCGCGTTTGGTCCGTCCGCGGAGGATATCGACGATTTCGTCCACGTCGTACCGCGGGAAAAACACCTCTTCGGGGCGGAAGACGCTCTGGACGCGTCCGTCGAGTTCGTCGATAACGTCGAGCGAGAGGTCCGACGAGATGATGATAACGCCGATTCGTGCTCCGGACTGTGCTTCGTGAGCGCGAAGGAGTGACCCGAGCGTATCGGTCGCCTCGTTTTCGTAAAACAGGTAGTTCACGTCGTCGAGGGCGACGGCAAGCACTTCGTCGTCTTCCACGAGACGGTCGGTAATCTGGCCGAACAACTTCTTGAACGAGATGCCCGACGACGGTGGTTCGTACTCGAAGATATGTTCGAAGACGCGCGAGAACACCGCATAACGGGTCGAATCGACCTGACAGTTGACCCGGACGGTGCGGACGCCCGACTGCGTGCCCAACTCGCCGAAGAGCTTCTGTACCGCGGTCGTTTTGCCCGTCCCCGGCGGACCACGAACCATCGTGTTCAGGGGGCGAGAGCCACGAACCGCTGGCCGAAGCGCGTACTTCAGACTCCGAAGTTGACTCTCGCGGTGGTTGAACGTCTCCGGAACGTGGTCAATTTCGAAGACGTGTTCGTCGCGGAAGACCGTCTCGTCCCACGACAACATCCCCGCTCCCGGGTCCTCCCTCATCGAGTATAGTACCACGCGCAGGGGACTTAATCGTTTACCGGATACCGTGAGACGCGAGGGAGACGAAAACGCGGTTGCGACATGCGTCGAGCATCTGGTATTGAGACACAGTGCTGGTGTGTCTGACGGTATCTCGGTACATGCTTTAATGAGGCTCGTTCAGTTCGTCTATACATGACCACAAAGAAACAACGTATCGCCCTCCTCGTCTCGCTCGCTCTCCTCGGCGGCGGAATGCTCGGGTTCGGATTCGGCGCGGACCGAGACTATACGTACCAGTACGAGGGAGAAGTGGCAGAGACGCCGGAGACGGTACCGCCGCTGTACAGCGAGTTATCCGAGTCGAGTCAGGACGCAGTAGACCGCGCACTTGACGGTGAAGTCCTCCAGTTCGAAGACTCCAAGACCCTCCCCGGACTCGTCGAGCGCGACGGTACCTACCACGCCTTCGCCTTCGAGACGAACATCGACTACGCCGACCCGACAACAATCGTACCGATGGTTACACTCGTTCTCGGTCTCGTCGGCGTCATTGCGACGGTTCGGTGGGAGGTGACAAGCCGGTACGTCACTTACTGAATCAGTTGGTAGATTCGGTAGCCCGCAACACCCGTGACGAAGAGACCGAAGAGGCCGACTGCGAGAACGAACAGTCCGGTATCGCCCTGTGCGAGCGAACCCAACGCGGGGAACGCAAAAGTGAACAGTCCGATAGCGGCCGCGAAGATGAGAAACACCAGGTACACACTCGTCCCGGGTACGTGCCAGAGTGCGTTCTTCACCGCCCGATACGTGATTTCGTACTGCTGTTCGGGAGAGAGGGTGCCGTCTGAATCAGGGGATATGGGCGTGACTATCACTGAATTGTAATAAAATCGAGCGGTAGAATCGCCGGGCGGTCCACACACAAAGCGTATTGTGAACGCCCAACCACTCCACCCATGCCAGGTGCACGCACTGCGAGCGGCGAGCGGGTGACGCTCAGAACGGCCGAACGCGAGGACATCCCGTTTCTCCAGCGGGCGGGTGCAAACCCAGAGCTACGGTACTCGCTCGGGAACCCGCTTCGGAACCGCGAACAGTACGAGATATCCGACGATCGAAACGCACCAGACCAGTTTCTCGTCTGTCTCGAATCCGACGAAACCGACGCGGTCGAACCCGACGACGACGATATCAGACGACTGGGACAGGTGACCGTCGCCGACGCGCACTTCAAGCGTCCGGAACTCGGCTACTGGTTGATTCCGGAGGTCCACGGCGAAGGCTACGGCAGAGAATCCGTCTCGCTCGCCATCGACTACACCTTCCGGACGTACGACACCCCCGCTATCGGTGCGGCGGCGTTCGACTACAACGACGCATCTCGCGGTCTCTTAGAGTCGCTCGGGTTCGTCGAGGAAGGTCGCCAGCGAAAGTGCATCTACGTCAATGGGGCGTACCGAGATACGATTCGGTACGGCCTGCTTCGGGAGGAGTGGCGCGGCGGCGAGTGAGTTCGCGGGTCAGAACTTTTCCAGCAATCGGCCGTAGAAACTCGTCTCGCGCTCGCCCGCCAGTTTCTCGACTATCAATTCGGGTGTCGAGCGCGCGAGGTGGTCTTTGACGGGCGAGCGATTCACCACGAGTTCACCGTCTTCGAGTCCGACAGCCTCGATTCCATCGACCGCGACCGAAACGTCTGCGGCCTCGCGGATGCCGCCTGCGAGGTGCGAGACGAACACTGCGGCCGCGCCCTGTTCGGCGAGTTCTTCGAGAATACCGGCGATGATTTTCGCCGACGCGCCGGGTTCGGTGATGCTCTCTAACTCGTCTACGAGAACGAGGCGGTCGGCCGCGCCGTCGGTGAGCGCGGCGAAATCGCGGAGCGTGCTCTCGAACGCTCCGGCGTCGAGCGTCCCTTGCGATTTGGCGTAGTAGTGGAGTTCGGAAAACCGCGAGAGTCGGACCGATTCGGCGGGGACGGGCAGTCCCATGTGGGCGAGGACGACGACGAGACCGACGAGGTCGAGCGTCGAAGTCTTCCCGCCGCTGTTGACGCCCGAGAGAAGTGTGACGCCGGAGACGTCGTAATCGACGGGGGCTACGTCCTCGAAATCGACGTCGAGAAGCGGCGAGCGACCACCCTCGATGGTGAACGTTCCGGGGCCGTCGTCGCCCGCGTGGCCGGTAAATTGGGGGAAGACACAGTCGAAGTCGTCGGCAAACCGAGAGACTGCGAGTCGAACGTCGAGTTCGAGCGCGTCGCGGACCAGCGTCTCGACCGGTTCTCTGAGGTCGTCGAGGTCCGACGCGAGATCGGCTTTCAGTTTCGCGGCGCGGCGGTCGCGGGCGGTCTTCAGTTCGGTTCGGAGACGGCCGACCGCCTCCTCGTCGTGACCCAGCGGGAACGACGGGTCTTCGGGAAAGACTCGTTCGGTGAGGTCGGCCTCGCTCGGGCGGAGCGAAAGCGACTCGACGAAGTGCTCGCGGGCGGCCGAAAGCGCCTCGTCGAACTCGTCTTCGAGTTCCCGCGAGAGCAACGAATCGACCCGCGCGCCCTGTTCGACCAGCGAGAGGAAATCCGTTCCCTCGATGGTCACGTCGCGCTCTCGAATGACGTCTCGCAGGCGGTCGTTGGCGACCGATTCAGCGGTTGAGGCGGCCGTGTCGAGGTCGGAGACGGCGTTTGAGAGGCGTTCGAGTTCGTCGTCGCCGACGATGGTTCCGTCGTCGTCGAGGCGGTCGAGAGCGTCTCTGAGTGCGGCCACGTCGCACGGTGGGTCGATACCGGCGGCCTCGTGGACCGCGGCCGCGGCTTCGAGCGCCTCGCGGTTCTCGGCGAAAAACGCGAGAAGGCGTTCGGGAACGACTTCGTCGGTACGCTCGGCGGCGTCCGGGAGAACCCGCACGTCGCCTTCGACGTCGATGCCGGCGAACGACTCGTCGAGAACGACGACTGTCGAGTACGACCGCGCGAGTTCGCCGATATCGCGGGCGTTTTCGACGACTTCGATGGAGAGTTCGGGAAACGTCTCTTTGGCCGCGGCGTAGCGCTCCGCGTCGGTGGTGGCGATACATCGCTCACGGACGCGACGCGGGTTCGGGTCAGAAAGCGGTTCGACGCCAGAGAGCGCCGCGAGCACGTCCGGGTCGGCGTCGAGGGCGGTCGCGTCGCCCGCGAACGCACGAACCTCCTCGATGCGCGATTTCGACCCCGTGGGAAACAGCGTCTCAAGCCGCTTTTCGGCGTACGAGGTGACGGTTCGGGCCTGCAAGAGACCGAGCGCGTCGCGGTAAATCTCCGAGGCGCGGTCGGTTGCGAGGAACCCGCCGGGGTCGTCGTGGTCGCGTCGAATCGCGCCGCGCGCGATGGCCGCCGCCCGGCCCTCGGTGAGTCCCGGCGCTCGCGCGAGCGCGGCCACGTCACCGTCGGTGAGCGCTCGTTCGGCGTCGTCGAGTTCCGCGAGCGCCGCGGCGGTCTTCTCGCCGACGCCCGGGATGGTCTCGAAGTCCATTCGGCCGGACCTATCGCGGCATAGGACAAAAAGTCGCGGGGTGGAAACTGCCGGACGACGCAGTGTGCCGCGACTGGATGCTCGGCGCACGCCGTCCGACCCGGTCGTTCGGGCCGGGGACGAGGGGCTTTTGACCGTCCACCGGGAAAGAGGGCCATGAGCGAGCGAGACGTCGCGGCGAAGGCTGACGCAGTACGCGAGGCACTCGCGGAACGGGAGAGCGTCCTCATCGCCTTCTCCGGCGGCGTGGATTCCAGTGTGGTCGCCGCACTCGCCTCCGACGCCCTCGGCGAGAACGCGGTCGCCTGCACCGCAAAAAGCGAGACGCTTCCCGAAGCCGAGTTGTCGGACGCAAAGCGCGTCGCCGACGAAATCGGCATCGAACACGTGACCGTCGAATTCTCCGAACTCGACAACCCGGACTTCGTCGTCAACGACGACGACCGCTGTTATCACTGCCGGACGATGCGTCTCGGGCGGATGTACGAGGCCGCCCGCGAGCGCGGTATCGAGACGGTCTGCGACGGGACCAACGCCTCGGACCCCGGCGAGGGACACCGACCGGGTCTCCGCGCAGTCGAGGAGTTAGAAGTTCTCTCACCGCTTCTCGCACACGATATCACGAAAGACGAGGTTCGCGCCATCGCCGACGAGTACGACCTCTCTGTCGCCGACAAGCCCTCGATGGCCTGTCTCTCCTCTCGTATCCCGACCGGTCTCGAAGTGACTGAAGAACGGCTCTCGCGGGTCGAACGCGCGGAGACGATTCTCCGGACGTGGGGCTTCGAGCAGTTCCGCGTCCGCGACCACGACGGTCTCGCCCGCATCGAAGTCGCACCCGACGAACTCGACCGCGCCCTCGACGCCGACTTCGTTCGCGCCGCCCGCGACCATCTGAAAGACGCCGGGTTCGACCACGTGACGCTCGACTTACACGGGTACCGAACCGGAAGCGTCAGTCCCGCCGCGGACGACGCGGCACCCGACGAGACCGCGGACGACGACGAACTTCTCGTTGACGACGTGTTCGCACAGGAGTATCCGATGCGGAAGTAGGCCGGCGCGCTACGCCGTGAGAAAATGCGTCTCGTTTTCCGCGACGACGTGAACGAGCGGTTCGTCGCCTTCGACGACTTCGACGTCGAGTTCGCACAGACTTCCATTTTCGAGCGGTTGTGACAGCATCGTCTCGACGATATCGAGTCCTTTGACCTCACCGAGCGAGAGCCGAATCGGCGCGCTGTGCGTGACGACTAACACGGTTTCGTCGGGCGAAAGCGAGTCCGCGAGCCCCGTCCGCGCGTTTCGAACGCGTCGGCGGACCTCCACGAGGCTTTCACCACTCGGGGGGCGTTCGCGGGCGGCGGGCGACCCGACGGCTGAGAGGGCGTACTGCGGGTATCGCTCGGTCACGTCGTCGAAGTCGAGACCTTGAAACGAGCCGACGTCGCGTTCGCGCCACGCCGGGTCAAGGACGGGTTCGAGACCGGATTCGCGGACAATCGGACGTGCAGTCTCTTGGGCACGTTCGATGTCCGACGAGACGAGTCGGTCGATGTCGTAGGTGTCTGCGACGTGGCGCGCGAGGGCGTCGGCCTGTCCGTGTCCGCGCTCTGTGAGCGAGACGGGTGCCCACCCCTGTACGCGGCCGGCGCGGTTCCACGTCGTCTCGCCGTGTCGGGCGAGAAGGAGGGTTGCCATACCCCGTGTCTCTCCGCACTCGCAATGAACGTTCCGCGCGAAATTCACGGTGTTGGAGCGCGAACTATCTCGTATGACACACGAGATAACCACGAGTATCGACATCGACGCCCCGCCGGCGCGGGTGTGGGAGGTACTCGTCGATTTCGACCACTACCCCGAGTGGAACCCCTTTATGCGCATCGCCGGGCGGCCGAACGAGGGCGCGACGCTCACCGTTCACCTCATGCCACCCGGCGGGCGTGAATCCGTCTTCGAACCGGACGTAGTTCGGTGCGAAAAACACCGCGAACTCGCGTGGGTCGGCCACCTCGTCGTGTCGGGACTGTTCGACGGCGAGCATCGCTTTCATCTCGAACCGCTCGACGGCGGCGAACGAACTCGATTCGAGCACACGGAGGCGTTCACGGGACTGCTCTCGGGACCGCTTCTGTGGTACATGGGCGACGAGACGAGAGCCGGGTTCGTCGCCATGAACGAGGGCCTGAAGACGCGCGTCGAAGGGGTGGTCGCGGCCGAAAGACGTGACGAAAACGGAAGTGCAGTGGAGGGACAGGAGGTTGACGAACGAGAGGTAGATCGTTGAGGAGCTGATGAACGCGGGGGAGAGGTGCCGACCTACGTGGGTTGAGGTACCGACGTACGTGGGTCGAGCCGCCGAGCGACGAGAGATTCGTCGTGGGCAGGTTGGCGACGGTGCTACAGAGAGCCGAGTAGACCGTCAATTCGTTTTACTCGTCGCTTCACGCTCGTCGAGTGACTCGCCGCAGAAGCGACACGTGTCGCGGTCGGCCGCTTCGCGCGAGTGGCAGTTCGGACAGGAGATAAGGGCTGTACGAGTGGGAGCGACACCGGCGTCGGACCGCGACTGGGCGTCAGCATCGACACGGCGGTATCCCGGTTCGTCTCTCCCGAGATTTAAATAAAGAGCCAACCCAAGAACCCCTCCGGCGAAAACCGAGAATCCCCAGAGAAAGGCGTTGTGAGAACTGTGTTTCGTGGCGTCGATACCGACTAAGACACTCACGCCGAACCACGGGACGAAGACGAGCACCACCCACGCGATTGTGTCCGCCATCATATCGTATTTTCAACCAATATATGAAAGTTGTTCCGGGCACTCAACGGTGCTACCGCGAGAGAGTCGAACGAGCGGTAGACGAACCGAAACGGTGAGCGAGCCTGCGCGATAGACGGGCCGAAAAGAGAGACACCATCTCTATCGCGTGCGGTGGTCAGTTCCCGGTCCACCGCAAGACCGCGAGCGTCCCCTCGAAGAGTCCAATCATCGTCGCGCCAATCATGATTGGTGCCATCCCGGTCGGGTCGGGACTGACGAGGAACGCGAGACCGACGAACGCGCCCCAAAAGAGCAGGCGACGGTTTTCGAGCCACTGTCGCGTGACCAAGTTCATCATGATGGCCAACTCGATGAACAGTGGAATCTGGAAGACGATGGCCATGTAGCCCATCAGGATGAGGATGAGGTTGAAGGTCTCTTTGAGACCGAAGGCGACGGTCGCGGTGTCTTGTGTGTACTGTGTGAGGTATTCGAAGAGCGCCGGGAGGACGATAAAGTGGGTGAACGCGACGCCGATGAGTGCGAGGACGAGGCTCGTCGGAACGGCCGCGAGGTAGTATTTCCGCTCTTTTTTGTACAGCCCGGGGCGCATGAAGAGGTACGTCTCGTAGACGAAGACCGGCAGTCCGATGACCGTGCCGGCGAGACCGGCGACCTTGAGTTTCGTCAGGATGAGTTCGAGCGGGCCGTAGAGTCGCGGACGGCGGTCCGAAAGGTCCGCGGCGTTGGGAATGTGGGAGTTCCAGAGGAAGTTGATGACGTCGGTCGCACTCGGAATCGTGATGCCGAGTCTGGCCTCGATATCGACCATCGCGTTGAGGATGTCCGCACCGGGGAAGAGAACGAGCGTAATTAGGCCCGCGACGCCGAAGACGACCGCCAGCCGGCGAATCATCTCTTCGATGTGCGCAGTGAGCGGCATCTCTTGGTCGCTTTCCGGTGCGCCGCCGAGAACGCCGTCGTCGAGGTCGTCGTCGAACTCGTCGTCGAAATTCTCCTCGACGCCGTCCGGCGGAGACGTGCCGCCACGGTCTTCCCAAGCGGTTTCGTCGGGCATACCCGCTTCCGCGCTGGTGACGGAGGCAGTCGGTGCAGGAGTTGATTCGGCAGGCTCGACGGACCCGTCTGTGACAGTCTCGTCGCGCGGTGTCACGTGGTCTGTCGGACCGTCGGCCGCCGTAGACGCGTCGTCGGACCCGCCGGTGGACGAAGACTGCTCGGTGCCGTCTGAGGTTTCTGGCTCGTCATCGACCGCAGAGAGGCCGGTGTCGCGCTCCTCGTCCGCCATTCAGGTGACCTACGCTTCCGGCTTGTTATAGGTCTTTTCGCATCGTGCCGAGCGGGCGGCCCGAAACCGACCGCAAACGGAGCGGCGGTGAAAAAGATTGATAACGGCTAGACTGCTTTCGCCACGTACGTATGTCCAGTGCCCTCGACGAGGACACCAAACAGACACTCGCCGCCGGTCGTGAGACCGCGGGAGCTATGCTCCGAGCGGCGCAAAAAGACCTCCAAAAGGTCTTTATCGTCTTTCTGTTCGGGTTCCTCGGGACGTTTTACGCACTCAGTCTCTACGTTTGGGAGTTCCTCAAGGGCGTGACCAAAGCCAAGATGGACGCCACGACGGAGGGTGCGCTCGATATTATCGCACAGACGCCCTTCGACGTGCTTCTCTTACAGGCGAAAATCGCGCTCGTCGTGGGCATCCTCTTCGCAATTCCGCCGTTCATCTACTTCTCACGTGACGCGCTGAAAGCGCGCAACATGTGGCCGAAATCGCCCGTCGCGCCGTGGAAACTCGCGCTCATCGGACTCACGATGCTCCTGTTGTTCGCGGGCGGCGTCGCCTACGGTTATCTCGTGTTCTTCCCGTTTACCTTCGAGTTCCTCGCGCGGAGCGCGTACAACGCCGGATTCGACCCGAAATACTCCATCGTCAAGTGGTCGCAGTTCATCTTCCTGCTCACCGTTTCGTTCGGCCTTGCCAGTCAACTGCCGTTGGCTGTGACCGGTCTGTCGTACACCGAAATCGTCCCCTACGAACTCTTCCGCGACAAGTGGCGGCACGCAATCGTCGGCATCTTCGCCGTCGGTGCGCTGTTCACCCCGCCGGACCCGTTCACGCAGATTATGTGGGCCGTCCCGGTCATTTCGCTGTACGCCTTCAGTCTCTACCTCGCGCGGGTCGTCGTCACGGCTAAGCGCGGAAGCGAGAAGATAGCGCTGAAAGCAACCGCGACGGAGCAGTGGAACCTTCTCGCCGGGACCGGCGGTGTCGGTGGACTCCTCGTCTACGCCTTCTACGAGTACGGCGGCGTCGAACTCGCAAACGAGGCGCTCGTCGTCGCCGAGAGCGAGTACCGCTTCCTCATGCCGGGGTCCGAAGCCGTCCTCGGCGGGTTCGTCATCGGGGGTACCATCTTCGCTCTGGTCTTGGGTCTCGCGTACCTCGTCTTCCGCGACATCCAAGAGATAGAGCGGACGCAAATCGGCGTCGGCGACCCGACGAAACTCGACCTCTCGTCGCTCGACGCGTCGGGAATCCGCGCCGCACCGCCCGAGGCGTTCGCCGACCGCGAAGAAAACGAGATTATGGCGCTGGCGTCGGCGGCCATCGACGACGGTGACAGAGAAAAGGCACAGGCGCTTATCGACCGCTTCGACTCGGCCGAAGCAGACCGCGAGGCCGCCGAGGCCGAAGCCGAGGAGTCGGACGGACTCGAAGACCGGGCGACCCGTGCGAGCGGTGCGTTCTTCGACGAACTCACCGGCGGCGAAACCGACGAAGACGACATCGGCGGCTACTACAAGGACATCGCGTTCATCGTCGATTCGATTACCTCGCGGGCGTTCTGGATCATCGGTTGGTTCATGTTCGTCCTCGCAACGACCTTCGGCTGGCTCTACAGCGGCGGTATCAAGGTCGTGTACGACAATTTCCTCGGTCGCCTGCCGTCCAGTGTGACGCCGGACGAGGTCTGGAGCGTCATCACGCTCCATCCGATGGAGGCGCTCGTCCTCGAAGTGAAGTTCTCGACGATTCTGGCGGCGTTTGCGACCCTGCCGCTTCTCGCGTACTTCGCGTGGCCCGCGCTCCGCGAGCGAAACATCGTCATGCGCCACCGTTCGACCATCTTCCTGTGGGTCGGCGCGCTCGGTGCCGGTCTCTTCGGTGGTCTCGCCCTCGGCTATACGCACATCGCGCCGACGGTCATCACGTTCCTCGTCGAGGACGCGCTCGCGGCGGACATGATTATCTCCTACCGCATCACCAACTTCTTCTGGCTCGTGTTCTTCACCACGGCCGGAATCGGCCTCCTCGCCGACGTCCCGATTTTGATGGTGCTTCTCAACAGCGAGGGCATCACGTTCGACGTGATGTGGAATCGCTGGCGCGAGATTACCGTCGTCATCCTCGCGCTCGCGGCGGTGTTCACCCCGGCGAGCATCACGACGATGTTCCTCGTGACGATTCCGCTGATGGTCGCATACGGCGTCGGTCTCGGAGTGCTGTTCGTAATCACGTTCGGCGGGCGTCGGAACCTCGCACCCGCCCGTCGGATACTCGAATAGCCCGCTCCGACCAACCAATCGAGTGACACCGGAGGTATCGGCGCTGAGACCGTTGAAAAGGCGTTAAGTATTCTCATGAGAATCGCAGAGTATGGCCAAGATAAGTGTCGAGATTCCCGACGAGTTGCTCACCGACCTCGACGAGCACGTCGGCGACGACAAGAAATTCGTAAACCGGAGCGATGCGGTCCGCGCGTCGATTCGAAAGACGCTGGACATCCTCGACGAAATCGACGAGCGACACAACCGACTCGACGAAGATGAGTGACGGGCGGGCGGAGGTCGGTCAAATCACGCTCGTCGGACTGTTCGTCACGGCGCTGACGACCGCACAGCTGACCGCATCGAAACTGCTGGCCATTCCGCTTCCGTCGTTCATCGGCGAACTGCCGTTCGTCGGCGCGGCGATTCTCATGCCGGGAGCGGCGCTGGCGTACGCGCTCACGTTCTTCGCGTCGGACTGTTACTCCGAACTCTACGGCCGTCGGGCCGCGCAGACGATGGTGAACGTCGGCTTCGCAATGAACTTCGTGCTCCTCGTACTCGTCTGGGGGACCATCGCGGCACCCGCCGCAGACGCCGAATTCGCCGGCAACTTCGCCGAGGTGCTCTCTTCGGGAACGAACATCGTCGTCGGGAGCCTCTTTGCGTACCTCGTGAGTCAAAACTGGGACGTCATCGTCTTCCACAAAATCCGGGATGCGACCGACGGGTCGCTCCTGTGGCTCCGAAATATCGCTTCGACGGCGACGAGTCAGGCGTTCGACACGGTCATCTTCGTCGGCGTCGCGTTCTTCGTCGCACCGAAGGTGCTCGGTATCGGGCAGGTGCTCGAAGGGAACGTACTCGTCGGACTCATCATCGGACAGTACCTCCTAAAACTCCTCATCGCAATCGTCGATACGCCGTTCGTCTACGGAACCGTTGCACTCCTCGGTGGCAGAGCAGACGCCGCAGACGACGGTTGGGTCGCAGACTGAGAGACGACGCCGTCGGACGGTTTATCTCTTTTGGTAGCATACCACACATTGTATGGCTGTCGAGCGTCGCATCCGTCTCACCGAGCGAGACGGCATGGAGATGGGAATCCGCTGTCCGAACTGTGGGACATACACGTCGTTCGGCGACATCCTTGCGACGGGACACTGTCGCGGCGGTTGGAAAGGGTGTCAGACGGGTCTCCGACTCGACCTCGTGATAGTCGAGTGAAAAGAGACGGTGTGGCGGCGAACGCCCGACCGCTCGGACGCAACGACGAATGGATACTGAGTGGAACTCAGATGGTCGCGTCGGCGTTCGGCGACTCGTTCAGATAGAGGTACGCGGCCGCGATAGAGAAGACGGCCTCGCCGCTCTTCGAGAGAACCGCCATGTCGTTGAGCGGGCCGTTCATGACGAAGAACGCGACAATCTGCGCCAGCGCGAACGCGATGGCGACGAGATAGAACTCACGCCGCCATAACTTGCTCAGGTAGACGGCGATACCCGCGAGGAAGCCGACACCAGCGAGGACGAACAGAATCGCCTGCGTCTGGTTGAACCCCATCACCACCGGTGCGAGCGAGAGATGAGCGTACACGGACGCTAACGCACCGAGGATGGCGACGTACGGAACGATACCCGACGGTAATCCGGTGAACAGCGATTGTGACTCGGCAGTCGTCGTATCTGCTGACATGAGACTCCCTAGCAGAGTCGTGTCACCCAACAATAATATTTTCCCTGACTTAGACACGATTTATGTGGAATTCTACGTCGATGACGCGGGAGCTACCGAGGTCAGCGCGCTCAGTCGTCGATTGGTTCGGCGAAGGCGAACCGCGGCTTCACGTCGGTGATGCGAACAGTCGGCGTGTCGCCAGCCTCCGTGTCAGAAACGAAGACGGTGAAGTCCTCGACTTTGGCGATGCCGTCGCCTTCGCTTCCGACATCGACGATTTCGACGTCGAGTTCGTCGCCTACGCGGACCGGAGCGGTGAGGAAGTGCTTGCCGACGAGATACTGCTCGGAGGAACTGTCGCGGGAGGCTTTCGGTCGAATCGACCGGACGTACTGGAACTCCGGTTCCATGTCGGCGCGGAAGTCCGCGAGGTCCTGTCCGTCGAACACCTTCACGGCGAAATCGCCGCCGGTGGCGAGGAGTTCCTGTGCGACCTCGAACGCCTGCCGAGCGAGGTAGATAGAGCGAGCGTGGTCGAGCGAGTACTCGCCGGTCATGTTCGGTGCCATGTCGGAGACGACGGCGTCGGCACCCGCCTCGCCGATACTGGCCGTGAGTCGCTCTTTCGTCTCGTCTTCGGTCATGTCGCCGCGAATCGTCTCGATATTGTGGTGGTCGAGGTCTCGGATTCGCTGGAGATCGACGCCGACGACCTTGCCGTGGTCGCCGACCCTCTCGGAGGCGACCTGAAGCCACCCACCGGGGGCGGCACCGAGGTCAACGACGGTGTTTCCGGGTCCGAACAGCCCAGCGTCCTCGTCGAGTTGCTTCAACTTGTATGCCGAACGAGCGCGGTAGCCCTCCTGTTTGGCCTTGTTGTAGTAATGGTCCTTGCGCGCCATGGTTATCTCACTCGGTTGTCCGACACGTTCAGCGTGGAGACGGCCGGCGAATTCGCGTTCATATCGGGTGTGACGTGGTCGAACCGGAAAGGCACATCGGATACCGTCTGGAAACATCCGGTTCGAGCGCGGGCGCTGTGGCGTGGGCGTCGTCGATGTGGTCAGTGTGGGGTCGATACGGTCAGCGCGGGGTCGATTCCGTCTGCGGTCCGCGAAACGCCGACAGGGAGTCCGCGTCCTCGCCGGCTCTCGAGAGGATAGTCACGATGTCGTCCGGTTGGATAACCGTGTCTCCGTGAGGGGTGAGTTCGCGGTCGTCGCGCTCGATGGCGATGACGAGCGTCTCTTCGTCAAGAATACCCTGCCCTGACGCGGCTTCCAACGTGAGCGTGGCGATAGGAGCGTCGGATTGGACGGTGACCTCGACGACGCTCGCGTCGCCTGTGAGGCTGATGAAGTCGTTCGCTTCGGGTGCGTGACCACCATCGTCGGGGTCGAATGGCCCGTAGGGAGCGAACAGTTCCTCTTCGAGCAGGTCTTCGTCTTTGATGTGGATGCCGATGTCCGTGAGCCGCCGCGCGATGCGCCGGAGATCGCTTGTGCTCTCGCCGACGGCGAGGGCGTGAAGGTTGCGACGGCCGGTCATCAGTGTCCGGACGTTGATGACGCCGGGAATCTCCCGTGCCTCGTGAGCGAGTGCCTCGCGCTCGGTCACGGGAACGTCGCAGAGATAGAGATTGGTGAGCTTGCCGCCGGCCAGTTCGAAGTCGATCTTCGTGGTGGACCCGCGGATAATTCCGGAGTCTTCGAGCTTGTGAATCCGGTTCCGGATCGTCGCTCCGGAGACACCGGCCTCCGCCGCGAGCGTGCTGGCGGACATGTTACGCGCATCGTCCATGAGCGCATAGAGGATGCGCCGGTCAATCTCGTCGAGCCGGTGGTCGGTATTTCGATATGGCATTTTTGGAGGTTTCGAGTTTCGATTTGCGAAGTTAGATACCCGGTGTACTCATATAACGCTTGTTTGAGAGGCACCGATGTCCGATACGGAACGACTCGTCGAGCGACTTCGAGCGACAGCGAGACCACGAAACGCGTTCACGACGTGTTGTCCGGCCGGGAATGACCCAGCAGTGCCAAATTCGACGCTGTCGTCCCTAGTAGAGGTTCCAGCGATACTGAGTCGAGGTGATGGTGTCCGAGTCCACGTTATCCTCTTTTCTCTTTTCTCTTCTCACGCCGTGTAGATTCGATATTAGAAATGAAACCCGCCTGAATTTCCAAATTTGAAATAAAAAGCATTAGTTTATAGTATTCTACAACCGAATAGCGGCCATGAAGAAGACAGATATCGTCGGAACAGTCGTCGAATCGGCGTTCGGCGCCGACCACACGGCGGCCGCTTTCTGTTCGCACAGCGCCGTCTGTCTCGTTCAGGGCACCGCGAGTGAGACAGCGATGCGTCTCGCAAGCCAGACCGGCTTCACGGCCGTCTCGACCGCGATACGGAATCGCGGCCGGGAGTTCTCGGCGTTGCGAGTGAAAACAGACAGCACGGAGGTAGGCGGATGAGCGACGAAGAACTCGCAAAAGACCTCGGTCTCCTGTCGGCGCTGACCATCGGAATCGGGACGATGATCGGTGCGGGTATCTTCGTCTTACCCGGTGCCGCGGCCAGAGCCGCTGGTCCGGTCGTCGTCGCTTCGTTCGTCGTCGGCGGTCTCATCGCGCTGGTGAACGCGTTGTCGGTCTCCGAGCTCGGAACGGCCATGCCAAAAGCCGGTGGTGGCTATTACTACGTCAACCGCGCGCTCGGACCGCTGTTCGGCTCTATCGCGGGTCTCGGTGACTGGATGGGGTTAGCGTTCGCTTCCGCGTTCTACAGTATCGGCTTCGGGCAGTACCTTGCGACACTGATCCCAATGTCCGGAGTGGCCTTTCTCAACGAGGTGCAGGTCGGTGCGGTCGTCGCCGGTGCCGTCTTCGTCGGCGTGAATTACATCGGTGCCAAAGAGACCGGCGGCGTGCAGACGGTCATCGTCACCATCTTGCTGATGATTCTCACCCTCTTTGCCGTGCAGGGCTGGCTCTCGTTCGACGTTGCGACGCTCCTCGGCGACGGTGGTGTCGCGCCGTTCGGGTACGGTGCCATACTGCCGGGGACGGCGCTCGTGTTCGTCTCGTTTCTCGGCTACGCGAAGATTGCGACCGTCGCCGAGGAGTTGAAAAACCCCGGTCGAAATCTGCCGTTGGCGGTCATCGGGAGCGTCACCATCGTGACGATTCTCTACGCGATTCTCGTGAGCATCATGCTCGGCGTGGTGCCGTGGCCGGAACTAAACGAGAGCGCACCGCTGACGCAGGCGACGCGGGTCGCGTTCCCCGGCGGACTCGCCGGTCTCGCCGTCACCGTCGTGACGCTGGGTGCACTGCTTGCGACCGCTTCCAGTGCGAACGCGTCGATTCTGGCGTCGGCCCGGATTAACTTCGCAATGGGCCGAGATAAAATCGTCACCAACTGGCTCAACAAAATCCACCCGAACTACGCGACCCCCTACCGTTCGATTCTCGTCACGGGTGTGGTTATCATCCTCTTTATCGCGGCGCTCGGCCGGGACATCGAGGTGCTTGCGAAAGCCGCGACAGCTCTTCATCTCGTCGTCTACGCGCTTATGAACGCGGCGCTCATCGTCTTCCGGGAGACGGACCCGGAGTACGACCCGGAGTTTACGGTTCCGCTCTACCCGCTCACACCGATCGTCGGTATCGCGGTGTCGCTTGGTCTGCTGGCGTACGTCGGCAGGGAGGAACTCCTCCTCTCGGGACTGTTCATCGTCGGTGCCGTCGTCTGGTACTTCGCGTATGCACGCAACCACGTCGATAGACAGGGGTTGCTCGGGCGGTACATCCTCTCCCGGAGCGACGGCTTGCCACCCACGGTCGTCGAAGCGGCGGCGACGGTCGCCCCGAATGGGACGGGTCGCGTCGATACTGCGCCGACGACGATGGTCGCCGTTTCGAACCCACGAACCGAGCGAGCGCTCGTGACGCTTGCGGCGGCGATTGCGAAGTCCGACGGCGGACGAGTGGTCGTGACGCACGTCATTCAAGTGCCGGACCAGACCTCCCTTGCGGCCGCCGCCGACCAGCGCGACCGCATCTCACAGACGTCCAAACAGCTCATGGCCGACGCGCGAACCGACGCCGAACAGTTGGGCGTGCCGGTTGACACGAAGACGGTTCTCTCTCACGAGGGTCTCGACGAGGTGTTCGACGTGGCACGCGAACACGGCGTCAACAGGCTCGTGATAGGCCACAGCGGCGCAAAGATCGCTGGCGGGCGTGTCGAAGGCCCGCTGGACGAACTGACTCACGACCTCCCGTGTGACGTGCTCGTCCTCGACGGGCAGACGTTCGACCCGAGCGAGATACTGCTCCCGACCGCGGGTGGCTATTCGTCCGGCCTGTCCGCCGAGGTCGCACGGGCGTTACAAGAGACGACCGACGCCCGCATCTCGGTGCTACACGTCGCCGACGAGGCCACGACCGGCCGTGCATTCCTCGAACAGTGGGTCGCAGAACACGAACTCGACGGGGTCGAGTTGCTGGTCGAGACGGGTGACGTGGAGACCGCAATCAGAGAGGCGGCGGCAGGCAAGTCGCTCGTCCTCGTCGGAGCGACGGAGTCTGGTCTGCTGTCACGACTCGTCGGCGGGTCGTTGACGCTATCCGTCCTCAACGACCTCGACACGGACGTGTTGCTGGCCGAGCGCCCGCGGGAACGGTCGCTTCGTGAGCGACTGTTCGGCTAACCAACGAGCCGAGAGGTCGCTCTCGAAGACTAGTCGGCGGTGGCCGTCGAAAACTCGGGGGAATACCGCCGTCGGCTTCCTTCGGGTGCGAACTGTCAGTCGTCGCCGACGAGTTCGTCGAACAGTGCAGAAACCCGAGCTTCGATGTCATCTCGAATCTCTCGAACCGCGTCGAGGTCCTGCCCGTCGGGGTCGTCGAGCGCCCAGTCTCGGGCGTCGCCGCGCCACGTCATCGGACAGATTCCCTCCGCGGAACAGCCCATCGTGACGACGATATCGACGCCCATGATGTCGTCTTGGCTGATAGCTCGCGGCGTCTCGTCCGCGAGGTCGAAGCCGCGTTCTCCCATCACTTCGACTACTTCGTCGTGAACGTGGTCGGCGGGGTCGGTCCCACCGGTTACGACCTCGATGTCGTCGCCGACGCCGCGCGTCGAACGCTCGCGGCGGGCGAACGCCGTCGCCATCTGGCTTCGGCCGGCGTTTTGGACGCAGACGAACGCGACCCGAGTCGGGTCGTCGCTCATTCGTCGTCACCTCGGTCGGCGTCGAGGGCGGTGAGAAGCCGTTCTGCGAGCGGTGTCGAGCGGTAGTATCGCCACGTGCCGTCCTTCCGGCGAGTGACGAGACCGGCGTCGGTGAGGTCGGAGAGCGCGTGGCTCACGGCGCTCTCGCTCACGTCGAGAAGCGGCGTAATCTCGCAGACGCAGAGTTCGTCGGCGGCAGTAAGCAACCGAACGACGCGGTACCGCGTGTCGTTTCCGAGCGCCTTCATCGCCGCGAGGTCGGCTTCGTATTCGTCCGGAAGGTCCGTTTTCAGTTCCGTGAGCTGAGCTAAACGCGCTTCGACGTCGGCGTCACAGCACGAACCGACTTCGTCTCGGATGAGGTTTCGGAGCCGCGTGGGAGCAGACATATTTGAGTGATTGCGCAACTATTCATATGAATCCCGGGTGTGAAAGCAGAAAATAGATATCGCGTTATAATTCCTCTGGAGAAGATATTACCCACGTGCGGCCGTTCTAGACGGCGAGAGTATGAACGGCGCACGTTCGGCGACCCGCTCTCACAGCCGAAATCGGCGACCGAGTCAGGGACGAGAGAGTGTGTTCGACAGATGAGTACGACCGGACTCTTCGTCGTGGCGTACTTCGTCTCCGCGGGGGTCGAACTGTTGCTCGCCGGGACCGCCCTTCGCTACCGTGACTCGGCGGCGACGTGGTGGTTCGTCGTCCTCACCGTTCTCAGCGGTATCTGGGCATTTTTCACCGGCGTTGCCGTGCTCGGGTTCTCCGCAGAGACGACGACGGCCGCGACAGTGGCCGGTCTCGTAGTGAGTACGATACTCCCCGTCGTGTGGGCACGTTTCGTCGGCGAGTATCTCGGTCTACGACTCACGCAACGTCCACGAGCCATCGCCGCTCTGTCTGTCGTCCCCGTCGTAACCATCGGCACCATCTTGACGAATCCGCTGTTCCAAGCCGCATGGACCGACGCATCCGTCGTCTCTCGGAGCGGTCTCGCCGTTACGACGTTCGCCTTTTCGCCGTGGATATTCGTCCAGTTCCTCTACACGAATCTCGTCTTTCTCGCCGGTATCGTCGTCATCTTCCGGTCCGTCCGCGATTACGAACACATCTACGAACGGCAGGCGGCCGCGATGCTCCTCGGAGCGAGTATTCCGCTGGCCGCGGGTTTCGTCTCCTTTACTGACGCCGCGCCCATTGCGGACCTCGACTACATCCCGATGGTGCTCTGGCTCTCCGGGCTCTGTTTCGCGTACGCGCTCTTCGAGTCGAGGTTCCTCGATATCGACCTCTCTCACCGCCGTATCGGCGAACAGAAGGTTATCGAGGGGTTCGAAGACGGCGTCGTCGTCGTTGACAAGACGGGACACGTCCTCAGTCTCAACGAACGGGCGGCGACGCTCTTCGACGTCGAGCGACGCGCGGTGTTCGGCACGCCTATCGAGGAAGTCGTCCCGGACTTTCCGGTGGACGAAGACGGACACGCAAACTACGTTGGGAGCGACGGCCGCCGCTACGACGTCGTCCGTTCGACGTTCGAAGACCGCCGCGGCAGGCATATCGGGGAGTCGTTCGTCTTCCGTGACGTGACCCTTCGGGAGGTCCAACGACAGCGGCTGGAAGTGTTGAATCGCGTCCTCCGGCACAACGTCCGCAACGAGATGAACGTCGTTACCGGCTACGCCGACCTCATCGGAGACGACGCGGCGGCGAGCGACGACACACACGCCTTTGCGGCGCGCATCCGTGAAGCGGCGACGCGTCTCGTCTCGCTCGGCGAGAAGGCCCGAACCGTAGAGACGGTCTTCACGGAAGACGAAGCGGTCGTCACGGACGTCTCGGTTCGGACGGTCGCAGAAGAGACCGCACAGACGATTCTCGCCCGTCACGAGCACGCCAACGTGACAGTGACGGTCTCGCCCGGCATCGACATCAAAACCGACAGACAGGTACTCAAATCGGTGCTCGACGAACTCGTCGAAAACGCCATCGTCCACTACAGCGACGGAGACGTACCGCAGGTCGAGATACGGGCAGTAATCGACGACTCGGCGGACCACGAGGTGCTCGTCGTCGAAGTCGAAGACGACGGCGACGGAATCCCGGAGATGGAACGGCGCGTCGTTGACAGCGAGAGCGAAGACGAACTGCGCCACGGAAGCGGCGTGGGTCTGTGGTTGGTCCAGTGGGGAACGATGGTACTCGGCGGTGAGGTCGAATTCGACGACACCGATGAGGGAGCACTCGTTCGCCTTCGGATTCCTCGTCGCTCTGTCGCACACACGCGGGGAGGCGTGCGGGAAGAAGATATGGCTGGGTCAAATCAGGAGTATTTTTAAGACCGCTGTCGTACGACGGCACATATGTTCAAGGCCATCGTGAGTGCCGCGACGCTCCGGGATGCGCTCGACTCTGTGAGCGTTCTCGTCGATGAGTGTAAGATTCGACTCAACGAGGAGAGTCTCTCCATCCGCGCTGTCGATCCCGCGAACGTCGGCATGGTGGACCTCACGCTCGACGCGGCGGCGTTCGAATCCTACGAGGCTGACGGCGGCGTCATCGGCGTCAACCTCTCTCGTCTCGAAGAGGTCGCCGGGATGGCGGGCTCGGGCGACCTGATTCACCTCACGCTCGACGAAGAGACGCGAAAGCTCAACATCCGCATCGACGGACTCTCGTACACGCTCGCGCTCATCGACCCCGATTCGATTCGGCAGGAACCGGACATTCCGGACCTCGACCTGCCCGCGAACATCGTCCTCGAAGGCACCCACCTCGCCCGCGGTATCAAGGCGGCCGACATGGTCTCCGACCACATCCGTCTCCGCGTCGATAGCACAGAAGAGACGTTCCACGTCGAGGCCGAAGGCGACACCGACGACGTTGACCTGTCGCTTCCACCGGCAGACCTCATCAGCATCGAGGCCGGCGACGCCGACTCGCTGTTCTCCCTCGACTACCTGAAGGACATGAACAAGGCGATTCCGACCGACGCCGAAGTCACCGTCGAACTCGGCGAAGAGTTCCCGGTCAAACTTCACTACCAGATTGCGGAAGGACTGGGCAACATCACGTACATGCTCGCCCCGCGCATCCAGAGCGACTAATCGAACGACACGACGCTTCGACTCTTCTCTCTCCGGGGTGTCCTCACCGGGTTCCGAATAGTTAGCTGAGAGTGACGACGAGCGAGCGCGCCCAGAGATGCGGCGACGACGCGCCGTGCGCGCTCACGTATCTGAGACGGACGACGACGCCGACGTCGATTCGGACGCCGATTCTGCTCCCGTCGATTTCCCTTCTGACGTCGAGTCTAGCGCCGATTCCGCCAGCGTCAAGTCTGGCGCTGATTCCGCTTCTTCCGACTCTGGCACCATCCCGTCGGCTTCGGGCAGACGCCAGTGCGGCAGGCGAACGGTCGCCGTCGTTCCGTCGTCCACGTCGAACGTGAGTTGGCCGCCGAGCGAATCGACCGTCCAGCGGACCGCCCACAGGCCGAGTCCGCTTCCGTGTTGGAGCGGTGATTCGCTACCGTCTTCGACTACCGACCGTTCGTAATCGGGGACGCCCGGCCCGTCGTCCGCGACGCAGACGACGAGGTCCGAATCGACGTCGTAAATCGAGACGCGAACTGTCGGGTCGTCACCACCGTGTTCGAGGGCGTTCTCGACGAGTTCGCGGACGAGTAGTTTCGTCGCCTGTTCGCTCCCAGTGACAAAAAGCGAGTCGGGCGCGTCGATAGTCGCGGTCCCGGCGTCGAAGTCGTCGTGAATCGCCGCGACTGCCGTTCGAACCGTCTCGACCGCGTCGAACCGGCTCCCGCTGTCGATATCGGCCATGACGCGTTCGACCGTGCGCGCCTTCTCGCCGAGCGAGAGCAACTGATTCGAGCGGGTTCGAATCGTGTCGGCCGCGCCTCGATGGGCCGGCGGGAGGTGGTCGGCGACCATGTCGGCGTAACCGATGACGACCGTCATATCGTTTCGGAGATTGTGCCGGAGCACGCGATTCAGCACTTCGAGTCGTTGGCGACGGCGGACACGACCCGTCACGTCGGAGACGGTGACGGTGCGCCCGAGACGCCGACCGTGTTGGTCTGTGACCGGCGAGACGGTGACTTCGTACGTCCGGCGGCGGCGGTCGACGGTCACATCGACAAGTTGGCGGTCGTCGTCGAGCGTGACGCCGGGAAGGACCGACGAAAGCGAATCGAGCGCCACCGCGCTATCGAGGTCGAGAAGCGACGTCGCGGCCTTGTTGGCATCGACGATTCGGTTCTCGCGGTCGAGGACGAGCACGCCGACGGCAACGTCGTCGATGGCGGCCCGCCGGCCCAATCGTCCAGTCGCGGGCGAGAGCCCGAACAACTGGAACCGATAGAGCGCGTACCCGAACGTCGCGCCCGTCACCGACAGCGCGACCGGCGTGAAATTCACCATTTGGAGCGGGCCGAAACCGAACGTGTGGGCGACGTGGGCGACGGTGGGAGCGACCGAACCGATTGCGAGCGCGACCGCCTGCTCGCGGTACCGCGAGAATCGCTCGACTAGCATTTCGACGACGAGGACGAGACCGGTACCGATGATGACGTAGCCGTACACGGCGTGGATTTGGTACCAGAGCTTCGGGTCGAACTTGACTGTCGCCGCGCCGAAGACCGGGTTGAGACGGTAGTTCGTCCAGAGGAGTTCGTACGTCGGGTTCACAACGAGTGCGCCGACAGTGAGCGTCGGAAACACGGCTAGCACGGCGATGAGGCGGCGTGTGAGGAGTTCACCGCGGCCGGTGTACGAAAGCGAAAACGCGAACCACGCCGGGGCGATGATAGCCTGTGCGACCTCGATAGGGAGTTGGTACCAGAACCGAACCGAGAGGTCAAACTCGGTGAGTGCAACCGCGTAGGAGACCGCCCAGAGCGACGCCGAAAACAGAAGGACTGACAGCGATTTCGAACCGGGTTCGGTCCCCTCACGCCACGCGATAGTGCCGATAGAGCCGGAGACGACCGCCGCGACGAGACAGAGCACGACGAGCGGCGAGACAGGGAGAACCGAAAGCACGGATAAACCTCTGACTCGGTCGGCCTAACACTTGCGGGAGCAGTATAAAAGCAGGAGGGCGAGGACGTTCGGTCTCATCAGGGGTCACGTGCCCGGCGTTCGAGCGACCGCCGCGAGCACGAAGACGACCGGGACGACGAGTACCGCGCCGAAGACGAACGGAGACCAGTACGCGAGGACGTAGAGCGCCGCCATCGTCGGTGGGCCGACCGTTCGGCCGAGACTCCCGGCACCCTGTGTGACGCCGAAGGCGTTTCCCTGCTGGTCGTCGGAGGCTGACGTCGAGACGAGTGTCGAAAGCGAGACGTTCAACAGCCCGTTACCGACCGACAACAGCGCACCGACGAGGAGAAGCGCGAGGAGTTCGCGGGTGAGCCACGTCGGGCCGCCAACCGCCGGGAGGAACTGCCCGATGCCGGGCGAAAACGGGAGCAGTGCGAGAGCGAGCATGAGTCCCAACGCACCCACGACCGCCAGTTTCGCCTCCGAGATGCGACGAGCGAGTTGCCCGACGACGACGCCCTGATTCAGCGTGCCGAGAATCCCGATGTAGGTCAGAAACAGCGCCGTCTCCGTCTCGCCGTAGCCGTAGATATCGGCCGCGAAGGGGATGAACATAACCTGAATCCCAGAGAAGGCGACCGAGACGACGAAGAAAGACACGACGAGTCCGCGGAGGTCGTCGTCCGCGAGAGCACCGCGGAATTGGGTGACGAGCGTCGTCGCCGACGCCGCAGGACCGCGCTTGCGGTCGGGTTCGCGGAGGAACGCGCCCGCGAAGCCGAGGCTTACGAGGCTCAAGCCCGCCGCGGTGAAACTCGGAAGCGAAAAGCGCGTCACCGGGACGAACGCGGGGAGTACGTCCCGAGCGGCTGTGACGACTAGGTCGGAGGCCATCAACCCGCCGATGGCCGGTCCGAAGATGAATCCGAGACTGAACGAGGCACCGATGAGTCCGAGCGCACCCGCACGGCGCTCCGGCGGCGTGATATCGGCGATATACGCCTGTGCGGTGGCGATATTTCCACCCATCGCGCCCGCGAGCATCCGCGAGGCGAACAGCGTCCCCACCGCGAGAGAGGTCCCGAACAGAACGTCAACCTCGCCCGCGACGCCGAAGACGGTCCACGCGAGGACGCTTCCGAGAAGCGAGAGCATGATGACGGGGCGACGGCCGCGCTGGTCAGAGATGCGGCCGAGGATGGGTGCGAAGAGAAACTGCATGATAGAGTACGACGCCGCGAGCAGTCCGATGAAGACGTCGCTGACGGCGAAGTCCCGGACGTAGAACGGGAGAATCGGGATGACGACGCCGAAACCGAGGAGGTCGATAAAGACGATGGCGACGACGACGGCGAGAGCGCGTCGGGTTCCGCGCGTCGCGTCCGGCGCGGCGGCGTCACTGACGGTTGCAGTTTCGGGAGTGCTCACGACACATCAAAGGGGCGAAACGTTACTAACCGTTGCGCCGACCGGAGCGACGAAATTGAGACTTCAGGAACGGTAGCGGTCGATGACGCGCTTTGCCGAGATGGCTTTTTCCTTCCATCCGTAGCCCGCGTCGTAGACGTGGCGCTTTTTTTCGACGAGTTCGGCGGGTGTCGCTTCCTCGAATCCGCCACGGTCCCACGCGCCGGTCTCGCGGAGCCAATTGACGACGTTTTCGCGCGTCTCAGGCCACGACAGACCAACCATCTCGTACCACGCAATCATGGCGAAGACGGCGTTGTCGTGACAGCCGGGGACGCTTCCGTACTGGTGGAGGGTCCGCATCGGTTCGTGGGTCGGCTCGGACACCTCCTCTCTGAACTCCTCAGCCGTGAGGAGTCGAAGAACACCCGACTTGGCTTCAGACACCCGTTCGTCGCGTTTGAGCCGCCCGAGTGCGGCCTGCCGGAGCGGTCCCCACTCGCCGGGACTCTCGCGGCGAAGCGTCTCTTCGTCGCACGGACCGCCGGTGAGAACCGAGACGAGGTCGATGTAGGCACGTTCGACCTCGACCCACGGGATTCCCTCGAACTGGCAGTCCGCATCGTGGAGACTGGTCGTCGAGCGGCAATCCGGACACGGGTAGTCGAAGTGTGGCACGTGAGAGGTTGAGGGAGTAATCCGTAATAGGTAGTGTGATGCGTCGTCGCCGCGAGTGCCATCGCCACGCGCGCCACCGCCGAATCCGTCGCGTTTATCGGTGGGCACCCGGAACGTGGCGGTATGCGGATGCGCCCGCTCCACGCTCGATACCCGTTTTTCGCCGCGGCCAGACAGGCGGTCGAATCGGCCGAGGTTGCGATTGCAACGCTCGTCGCCGAGGACGCCCCGGCCGTCGAGCGTGGGGTAGAGCGCGTCGAACGCGCCCTCATGGAGGGCACCGTCGAAGCCGAAGACCCCTACGCGTGGGACACCGAGTCGGAACTCCTCTCGTATCCGATTTCTCGGATTATCGTCTCGCTCGTCGAGACGCCCGCGGCGGTGGATAAGTACGCCCGCGCCGAGGCCGACACCGCCTACGAGCACATGGTTGCCGACTTCGAAGCGACCGGGGATGACATCAACAGCGACGCTCGCGCCAGTCTCGACGACGTGCTCCGCGAGTTCGACCTGGCTGGTTCGGTACGGGCCGAGCGGACCGAAAACGCCCACCGCGCTCCGGAATACTACTGGGTCGATATCGGTCCCTACCTCACCTACTGCGACACCGACTGGGGAGCGGACTGGCGACTCGTCAATCGCTCGCTCGCCGATGGCGCGGTTCGTGTTGGCAGAAAAGAACTCTACAAACTCCTCAGAGAGGCCGTGCGCCGCCGCGTCGCCGAGGGCCTCCCGTTCGCCGTCCGCGGAAGCGACGCGGGCGACCAACTCGCTGACGCGCTCAAGCCCCACGTCGAACGCCTGCGAAACCTCCTTTCGGACCGCGGCGCGGTCAACGTCGTCTACACGGACACGGTCAGTCCCGACCACTTCCCGCCCTGTGTCGAATCGCTTCTGTCGCGCACACAGGACGGCGAATCGCTCTCGAACGAAGCCGAATTCTCACTCGCGGCGTTTCTCGTCGGCGTCGGTCTCAGTCCAGAGGAAGTCGGCGGCGTCGTCGGCGACGCGAGCGCCGAGTCGCTGAAAACGCGGGCGACCGTCCTCGCGGACTCCAGCGGGTCGCAGTACGCGCCGCCGACCTGCGAGACGATGCAGGCGTACGACCTCTGTGTGAACCGCGACGACCGTTGTGACACTATTTCTCACCCGATGAAGTACTTCGAGACGGCAACGAGCGGCGCGGAGTCGACGGCGACAACCGACGAAACACCCGGTAGCGCGGATTGACGTGCGAGCGGAGCGCTGAGGCTGACGAGAAGCACAGATAGCGCGGAGTATCGTCGAGAACCGGCTACGAATTGCAAGTCGTAAACTGCAGATTACAGGTTGTGAGTTGCGAGGAGTGAGTCGTAAACTGCGGAGTGCGAGTTGCGAGGAGTGAGTCGTAAACTGCAGATTACGGGTTACGAGGAGCGAGACAGCCAGACGCCGATACCTGCCATCACGAGCACGAATGCCGCGATAGCGCCTACGAGTGCGAGTCCGCCGGTGGCGACGAGACCGCTCTGATTGTAGGTCGAACCGATGCCGACGATGAGGGTGATAAACACCCCGACCGCGACGATGGAGACGGCAATCTTCCGACGCATCTCCGATTCGATAGCCATGCGACGACGTATCCGCGGCCATTCTAAAAGGTCTTCGATGGGCGGATGGCCGACGAGAGCCACTCACGCGGCCGATTTTCCACGCGAAACGAGGGTTTAGGTCGCTTCGGAACCTATCTGTTGGTGACGGAAACTGACCCCAACCAGCCGCTGGTACAGGTCGAATCCCGCACCAATCATGACGCACACCGCACACACACCCGCGTCGTCTCCCCGCCCGGTGCGCCGAAAAACTACGTTGTCGCCGGACGGGTTGACCGGTCGCGCACGCCGCGCCCGCACCGAGCCGATGGCCGTGCGACCGCTCCGAGACGGCCGGTACGTCGTCGAAACCGACGGCGGCACTTACGTGGTCGATGTGGACGCCCGAACCTGTACTTGTCCCGACCACGCCATCAGACACGCCCGCTGTAAGCACCTCCGCCGCGTCGCAATCGAAATTACCCGCGGCGAAGTGCCGCCGCCAGGTCGGCGAAGCGCCACCTGCGCCGTCTGCGGCGACGAGACGTTCGTCCCGATGGACGCACGCGGCCCGCAACTCTGCCGTGACCACGAGCACCATCCCGGCGACCTCGTCCACGACAGGGAGACCGGAAGCCTGCTCGTCGTCACGCGAGCGATAGAACGCCGCGCGGACGAAACGCCGACCGAGACGGGCACGCTCGTCTCAGAGTACGAGAGCAACGCCCACTACGGCGACCACGAACCGGTGTTCGAAGCCGTCTACCTCGGGTCGCTTCCGGCGGACGCCGGACTCGCCGACCTCGGTCACTTGCGGGCGTACCGCTTCCCAACGTCGCGTCTCAGTCGCGTCGAGCGTGGATTCGTCGGCGCGCGCTCGGTCGGCGAGCCGATAGCGCGCGCCTGAACTCGCCCGGAGAACGGGGCGTTCGCCGGGTTAGTCGTCGCCGAGGCGCGTCTGCTTCGGGCCGCCGGTGAACGACTCGAAATCTTCGCCCTCCGAGAGCGCCGTCTCCTTTTTGACGCGGTAGTTTCCGCCGTCGGTCACATACAGGTCGCTGGGGTGGAAGAAGTACCAGTCCTCGCGGTCGAATCTGACGGCGATGCGGGCTTTCGCGCCGAAGTTCTGCGAGAAGTAGATGAGCGCTTCGACCTCTTCGCCGTCGAGATAAATCGGCCGGCCGCTGGAGGCTTTCGCCTCGATTGCGTAGAACATCTCACCGTTGCCCGCGAGCACGTCGGGGAGTTCGCGCGTCGTCGCGCTCCCGGAGGCGGGCGCGCGCATGACCGCGAACCCGGCCTCGTCGAGTCTGTTCACGAGTTCGCGCTCGCGTCGGTCTCCCTTTCTGTTCGAAGACATGGTCGTACGTCAGTAAGTCGCTGTGATAAAATAGGCGGAGCAGTCCGCCAGTAGAGCGTTCGACTGCGGTTCAAACCAGATGAGATATACTGTCTCGTCCTACAAATTCTGACACAGTAGGTAGACTGGTCCTGATGAGCGAGACACTGTACATTTTTGTCGACGAAAGCGGGCAGTACGCGCAGGGGAGCCATTACGTTGTGGCAGGGTGTTGGTGTGTTTCCAGTAGTCGACCGGGTAACGTGTTCCAAAATGCGGTGAGCCGGTTAGTCGAATCACTTACGACCAGTTACGGATACGGTGGCACGGTTAATGAGCTCAAAGGGACAAGTCTACCAACCGAACATCTTGGAGAGCTTTTGCGGAACTTAGAACAGTACAGTTACAGCGATGGGACAGTCGGCCATGACGAAACGACGTGGAATCACGCACGACCGTTCGCTTGTACGTATCACCATCTTAATCCGACTGTCGGAACCGAATTGCTAGCTGATTATCTCCCGAGACCTGACGCTCCGCAAGCGCTACAAACGCTTGCACTTGCAAAAATCCTCAACCCGCTCCACCATCGCGCACGAATCGACCTCAGCGGTATCGACACAATACGCTTAGTTCCTGACGCGGAAGTGTGGGATACGCCCGCCTCACGAGTATCGTCTGCACTACAACAGCATGGTCAACTAGAGATTCCGGATATCGAAGTTAACACGAGAGACAGCGCCAAAACACCCGGGATACAAGTCTCAGATATGATGGCATACAGCCTCCGAACAAACTATAAGAGCGGAAACTGCCAGAGTGCGGAAAGGTTTCTCTCCGAGATTCAGTGTTAAACTAAGAAACTCAGTGGGCTGGGAAGTCTCATACCCCTTCACAGAGGGATCATCGTCTTCCCTTCCACTGGTCGGACGGGCTAGGAAGTCTCATACCCCTTCACAGAGGGATCATCGTCTTCCCTTCCGTCCTCACGGTTGAGTGTAGCCCAACCAATAACATAAATGTTGTCACAACCACTCAATCGGGGAAGTACCGTGGAAGCGCTACGTCCCGTGGGCCCAGCTACCCATGTATTCGCGCTGTTCGTCGGTCATCGCGTCGAACTCGATGCCCTCGGCTTCGAGCTTGATTTCGGCGACTTCGCGGTCCAGTTCGTCGGGGACGTTGTGGACGCCGGCGTCGTAGGCGTCGCCGTTTTCGACGAGTTCGCGGACGACGACGGCCTGCACGCCGAACGACTGGTCCATGACCTCGACCGGGTGGCCGAGCGCGATGGGCGACGCGAGGTTGACGAGGCGGCCCTCGGCGAGAACGTTGAGGCGGCGGCCGTCTTCCATCTCGTAGGCTTCGACGCCGTCTCGGGCCTCGTACTCATCGACAGCAAGGTCCGAAAGCGCGTCGAGGTCGATTTCGATGTCGAAGTGGCCGGCGTTGGCGAGGAGCGCGCCGTCTTTCATCTGCTCGAAGTCCTCGCGGGTGATGACGTCGCGGTTGCCGGTCGTCGTGATGAACACGTCGCCGACCTTCGCGGCTTCCTCCATCGGCATGACCTCGTAGCCCTCCATGTGGGCTTCGAGTGCGCGGCGGGGGTCAACCTCGGTGACGATGACGTTCGCGTTCTGGCCCGCGGCCTTCTTTGCGACGCCCTTGCCACAGTGTCCGTAGCCGCCGACGACGACGTTCTTCCCGGCGTACGAGAGGTTCGTCGTCATGGCAATGGTTGCGAGCGAGGATTCGCCCGTGCCGTGGATGTTGTCGAAGAGCCGCTTCATCGGCGTGTCGTTGACGGCGAAGACGGGGTACTTGAGTTCGCCGTCTTCGTCCATCGCGCGGAGACGGTGGACACCGGTCGTGGTCTCTTCGGCCCCGCCGACGATGGTCTCGATGAGTTCCGGGTACTCCTCGTGGATGGTAAAGACCATGTCCATGCCGTCGTCAACCGTGATGGTCGGTTCGTGGGCGACGACCGCGTCGATAGCCGCGTAGTAGCCGTCGTCATCGACGCCGCGGACGGCGTACGAGGTGATGTCGTCGTTCGCGTCGAGCGCGGCGGAGACGTCGTTGTGGGTCGAAAGCGGGTTGCACCCGGTGACCGCGACTTCCGCGCCGCCGAGCGCGAGCAGTTCGACGAGATTTGCCGTCTTCGCTTCGACGTGCATGGCCATGCCGATGACCTCGCCGGCGAACGGCTGGTCGGCTTCGAACTGTTCGCGGAGTTCTCGCAGGATGGGCATGTGCTGGAGCGCCCAGTCCATCTTGCGGCGTCCCTCTTTTCGAGCGGCCTCAACGTCGTCGAGGTGCTCGGAGACGGGAGCGTAGTGTTCGCTCATACCCGTGGATTCGAACAGGGGTCCGAAAACCCTACCGAAGGGAGATTCACCGTGCCCGAATCTACAAGTGTCAACACAGAGATTATCACACGAGCCAAATGCTCATCATAAACGATGGTGAAGCGGTCGCCGAACAGGAACTGTTCGCCCTGATGAGCGCACCGGCGGTCCCGGATTTGTTGCGTGTGGCCGACGAACCGCTGACGGTCAAAGAGTTGAGTTCCCGCGCCGACGTGCCGCTTTCGACGGCGTACAGGGAGGTCAAACGGCTTCACGAGGCGGCGCTCCTCGAAAAGTCGATTATGGTTGACCACAGCGACGGCCGACACGTCTCGCAGTACTGTCGGACGTTCGAACGGATGGAAGTCCGCGTCACGGACGACGGCCTTCGAATCGAGTTAGCCGGGTGAGAGACACCCGTCGGTTCGGGCGTTAGACGCGTTCGCAGAGCGCGGCGATAGCGTCGCTGGCGCGGTCCATCGCGGCGGATTCGTCGAGCGTCAGGACCTCGCGGTCGCGCATCAGCACCTGCCCGTCGCAGACGGTGTGTCGGACGTCAGAGCCGCGGGTGGCGTACGCGAGGTGACTCACGAGGTCGTTCGCAGGCGTGAGATGCGGTGCGTCGAGGTCGATGACGGCGACGTCGGCGACGCCGCCGACTTCGAGCGCGCCACCCGGAAGGTCGATAGCGGCCGCCGACCCGGCGGTCGCCATGTGAACCACGTCTTCGGCGGCGACGGCGCTCGCGTCGTCGGCCGCGAGTTTGCCGAGCATCGCGGCGTCACGCATCTCGTCGAACATGTCGAGGTCGTTGTTCGAGGCGGCTCCGTCGGTGCCGAGACCGACCGTGACGCCCGCGTCGAGCATCTTCTGGACGGGTGCCATCCCGGAGGCGAGTTTCATGTTCGACGCGGGGCAGTGGACGACGCCCGTTCCGGCGTCGGCGAGAAGCGAAATCTCCTCGTCGTCAACGTGAACGCCGTGAGCGAGGAAGTCGCGCTCCGTGAGCATGCCGAGGTCCTGTGCGTACGCGAGCGGTCGCTCGCCGCGGTCGTCGACGATGGGTCCGACTTCGTCGGACGTCTCGTTGGCGTGGTAGTGGACCGGAACGTCGGAGTCGTGGGCTTCGACGGCGGCCTCGCGGAGGTACTCCTCGCCGACCGTCGTCAGCGAGTGCGGCATCACGGCCGTTCGGATGCGACCGTCGGCGGCCCCGTCGAACTCGCGGGCGACCTCGATGCTCTCTTCGATGTCGTCCCACGCGTCGGCTTCGTCCTTGCCGATGGTGACAGAACCGTGGCCAAGTCGGGCGCGAAGCCCCGATTTCTCGACAGCATCGACGATTTCGGGGACGTCGAAGTACATGTCCGCGAACGACGTGGTGCCGGATTTGATCATCTCGACGAGTCCGAGTTCGGCACCGACGCGCACGTCTTCGGGTGTGAGCGCGGCCTCTGCGGGCCAGATGTCCTCGCGGAGCCACGTATCGAGCGGTTTGTCGTCGGCGTAGCCGCGGAGGAGCGTCATCGCCACGTGACAGTGGGCGTTGACCAATCCGGGCGTGACCAGACAGCCTTCGGCGTCGAGCGTCGCGTCCGCATCGGCGTCGAGGCCCGCGCCGATGTCGAGAATCGTTCCCGCGTCGCGGTCGATGAGCACGTCTGCATCCTCGATCGTCGCGTCGGGGCGAAGGACTTGTCCGCCTGCGATTCGGAGCGTATCCATGTCGCTCGTTCGGTCCGGGGGTGTCGTCAATCCACCGTCTCGCGGTCGCGGTGCGAACGCGCCCGCCGCTTCGAAGCCGAATCAACCGATACTAGTCCGATTCCCGAAAATCGAGAACGAGCAAAGGTCCTTAGGTATGGACCCCAATTATGAGGGGATATGGAGTCCCCGTTGAACCTCGCGCTCGTTCCGGGGCACGTCCAAGCTGAAAGCCCGTGGATAACCGTCGTCGTCGCCCTCGCGGGCATTTCGTCGGTGGTGCTGGCCGGGCTGGGTGTGGCGGTGTTCTTCCGCCGACGGACGCGGTCACACTTGCTCATCGCGCTGGCGCTTCTGGCGTTCGCCTCACGGGCCGCCGTCTCGGCGCTCACCTTCGGTGGTATCCTCACGGACTTCGACCACCACGTCTTCGAGCATCTCTTGGACTTTGTGATGGCCGGACTCGTCCTCGCGGCCATCTACTACGCCCGGCGTATCGAGCGCGAAACGGGGGTAAACGAACCATGAGCGAGACACGAATCCGCGTCGCCGACCACATCAAGCACAATCCGGGAGTCCACTTCAACGAGCTCGTCCGCGCGCTCGACCTCGCTCCCGGGCAGGTACAACACCACGTCCGCAGACTGCTCTCCGACGAGACGGTCCGCCGAACCGAGTTCTACGGACGGACGCACTACTTCCCGCCGGAGTTCGACGACTGGGAACGCGGCGCGCTCGCACTCGTCCGACGCGAGACCGCCCGCGACATTCTCGGACACCTCCTCGAACACGGCGATGCCCGCCCCGACGACGTCGCCGACGCAATCGGCGTCGCCCGGAGCACGCTGGAGTGGCACCTCGACCACCTCATCGAGCGCGACCTCGTGGAAAAAGAACGCGACCTTCACAACCGCGTGACGCTCGTCCTCACCCACCCTGAGCGGACGACGAAGCTCCTCAACGAAGTGTCACCGTCGCTTCCCGAGCGGTTCGTAGACCGGTTCGACCGACTCATCGACGCGCTCGTCGAAGGCTAAGACAGCCCGCCGAAGGCTAAGACAGCCCGCCGAAGGCTAAGACAGCCCGCCGAAGGCTAAGACAGCCCGCCGAAGGCTAAGACAGCCCGCCGAAGGCTAAGACAGCCCGCCGAAGGCTAAGACAGCCCGCCGGTCGCGGGCGGAGCCACCTCAGCCTTCGGTTGTGGCCTGTCGCAGTCGGTCGATTCGAGCGTCGTAATCCGGTTCGAACGAGAGGGCCGACCCACGACTGTGGTCGAGTTCCTCTCGTATCGGCTCTAACGTATCCGCGAGCGTGTCGTGTCCGACTCGCGCCGCCGCCGCGTCGTCGGCCCGAAGCTTGAGTCGCTTACTCAGCGTGATTCCGACCACAAGTGACAAAACGCCGACGCTGGCGAAGACGAGAAGGCTGTTTGTCGGTGCGAGTCCGGAGAGCGCGAGGCCGCCGAAGGCGGTAGCCGAGAGCAACTGCATCTCGTACGTGAATCGGTTCGTTCGCTCCGCTTGGACGGCGAGCACGGCGAGCACGGCGGCGACCGTGTCGTCGTCATAGCGTTCGAGAAACGAGTCGGTCACGAAGAGCGTTTTCCGACCGACCGGGCCGCGAACGAAGTGGTCCGAGCGATAGCCGTTGCCGTCGAGCAGTCGGGTTCGAACGACCGAGAGACCGACACGCGACTGAAGATTATCGAGTCTCTGTTGTGCATCCGCGTCCGGTTCAGTCGTCGTCTGCGAGAGACCGACGAGCGGCGTCGAAAAGATGTATCCTGCGGTACCGAGTACCAGAATCGTAAACACGCCATGCGAGACGCCACTTCTGATTTCGGCCCGGTACAGCGTCACCACGGAGAAGACGAGAACCGCGACGACGAGGTGGTATCGGAACATTATCGCGGCGGCCGTCCCCGTGCTCATCTCGACACCGCGCACGCGCTTTGCGACCGGGAACGCGCCGAGGTAGGAAACGGTTGCGACGGCCGCGGCACCGACCGCGACGAAGAGCCATCCGAGAATCGGCCACGGCCAACCGGTTGGAAGGCCGGCGAGGCTGAGCAGTTCACGGTCTGCATCGAACAGCAAGGTGACGACTGCAAAGAGGGCCGCGGCAAAGAGCCAGAGACTCCGAATCCGCCGTCTAAGCCGCTGAACCGACCCGTCTCGTTTTTCGAGTCGGCGGGCGCTCAGCCACGACCACCCCGACCCGAGGAGGGACACGGCGACGAACGCGCCGACGAACGTAACAGGAACCATGTAAAACTGGACACGTGACCTGTCAAAAATAATTCCGGCTTGCGAAAGTCAATTAGCGTCGGGACGAGACGGAACGGTATGCGAATCGCCGTTCCCAACAAGGGCCGCCTGCACGAGCCGACGATAGAGCTTCTGGAACGTGCGGGACTCCACCTTGACAACGGTGCCGAGCGGAAACTCTACGCAGGGACCGTCGATCCCGACGTGACCGTGCTCTTCGCTCGCGCCGCCGACATTCCCGAGTACGTCCGCGACGGAGCCGCCGAGGTCGGTATCACGGGACTCGACCAAGTCCGCGAGTCGGGCCACAGACTCGCCGAACTGCTCGATTTAGAGTACGGAAACTGCCGACTCGTCCTCGCCGCCCCGGAAGACGGCGACATCGACTCGCCACAGGACGTGTCAGGGAAAATCGTCGCCACCGAGTTCCCGCACATCGCCCGAAGCTACTTCGACAGACACGGAATCGACGCCGAAGTCGTCGAGGTTACCGGCGCGACGGAACTGACGCCACACGTCGAGATGGCCGACGCCATCATCGACATCACCTCGACCGGAACGACGCTCCGGGTGAATCGCCTCGCAATCGTTGACGAAGTGCTCTCGTCGTCGGTTCGGCTGTTCGCCCGGCCCGAAGTCGTAGACGACCCGAAGGTGGCCCAACTCGTCATGGCGCTCGAATCTGTCCGGTCCGCGGAGGACAAGCGCTACCTGATGATGAACGCGCCGCGCGACAAACTCGACGAGGTAAAGGAAGTCATTCCGGGGCTGGGCGGGCCGACCGTGATGGACGTCGCGGGCGACGAAACCGTCGCCGTCCACGCCGTCGTGAACGAACAGGACGTGTTCGAAGTCGTCAGCGACCTCAAGAACGTCGGTGCGAGCGGCATTCTCGTCACCGAAATCGAGCGGTTAGTCGAGTAGCGAAACTGTCGAGCGACCGCGTTTTTCTCACTCGCGTTTCCAGCGGAGTTCCGGCACCGTCACGCCGGGGTCGAATCGGAGGTTGCCGTAGCGAGCGCGGACGTACCACGCGATAGCCGCCGTGCCGACGAGAATCGCGCCGACACCGAGCAGTCCCGCTTCGGGACCGAACGCGCCGCCAGTGATGACGTCCGGCCCGCGTTCGGTCGTCGCCACGACCGACGTGCCGAAGCTGAGACCGCTGACGGAGAAGCCGAAGACGCCGCCCTGAAAGAAGTTCCACGTGATGTGAAGCCCAATCGGGATTGCGAGGTCGCCCGAGAGCACGTAGCCGAGACCGAGCATGACGCCCGCGAGCGTGATGCTGAGCGTGCTGGCGAGACTCGAATTCGGATTCGAGAGATGGATGACGCCGAAGACGGCCGCCGAGACGACCAGCGCGACCGTGGACGCGACTCGAACGTCGAACTTCCAGCGAAGTCCCTCGGAGATATCCGTGAGCACGACGCCCCGAACGAGCAGTTCCTCGGAGATGCCGACGACGACGAAAAGTGCCAACAGCGACGCGACACCGGAGAGTCGAGCACCGCCGAATCCGACGCTGTCAACGGTAAACCAGCCGGTTGCGAGTCCGACGAGGAAGATACCACCCATCAGGACCGCGCCGAGAGCGAGTCCGAACCCGAGGTCGAGCATCCAGTCGCGGTCGATGCCGAATCCGAGGTCAGAGAGCGTTCGTCTGTCGATGTACCGGGCGACGACGAGACCGGCGATGCCGGTTGCGCCGGCGGAGACGACGTTGGTGACGACCGAAGCGACTGGCCGACCGGAGAGCACGGTCCCGAGCGGTCCGACGACGCCGAACGCGAGGGCCAACACGACCAACACGACGACGATGGGCATGGTGAGCAACCGAAGTGGAGCGGTCGGGCGACGCTCCGTATCGTTCCAGACGAGTCGGCGGGGGGACACGCCCGACGGTTCGACGGCCTCGGTGAAGAAAGTACGCGGGACGTGGCGGCGCTCGGGGTGGCGTTCGAGAAGTGTTCCAAAGAGGCGTTCAGAACGCGTTACACCGGCGCGCTCGACAGGATGACGAGGAGACCGAAGAGGACGGTCCCGAGGAGGACCGAAACGACGAAGTGAATCCCCACGATGTACGCGGAGAGGCGGTTCGACCGGCCGTAGAGGAATTTGACGAATCCGAAATCGAGCGCGAGCGCGAGGCCGAGCGCGAGAAACGAGTTCCAACCGAACGTGGTGAAGACGACGGCGATGGCCGCCGGGACCGGGCCGACGGCGAACGCTTTTTTCACCTCGACGTCGCCAAGGACGTTTCGCGCGGCGATGTGGGCGGTGATAGAGAGAAACAGCGCGAACAGCGCGAAGGTTCCGGCAACGGCCGAGACCGGCGCGCCGGAGGCGGTCGTCTGCAAGATGAGCGCGTCCATACCGGCGGCACGAACGCGACGAACTTAGGTTCGGTCGGTTCGGTGCCGGCGTCCGAGTGCGAGTACACCGGCCAGCACACCGCGAGATGACACGACCGACACCTCGACTGGGAAAACAGCGACCGATTAGAGCGCGCCGGACAACAACCCGAGGTCCGAGAGGCGAGACATGATGACGTCAACCGCATCCTCGGCGTCCTGCGGCTTTTTTCCACCCGTGATGACGAGCTTCCCCGACCCGAAAAGAAGCGCCACCACGCTCGGTTCGTCGAGCCGATAGACCAACCCCGGGAACTGTTCGGGTTCGTACTCGATGTGTTCGAGACCGAGTCCGATAGCGATTGCGTTGAGGTTTAGATTCTCGCCGAGGTCAGCGCTCGTGACGATGTTTTGGACGGTTATCTCGGGGTCGTCATCGACCGGAATCTGGAGTTCGCGGAGCTTGTCGAAGACGATTTCTAGACTCTCGTGCACGCCGTCAGTCGATTTCGCCCCCGTACAGACGATTTTTCCGGACCGAAAGATGAGCGCCGCGGACTTCGGGTCCTGCGTCCGATAGACGAGACCGGGAAACTGCTCGGGGTCGTAATCGGCACCCTCTAAATCCATCGCCACGCTCTGGAGGTCAAGTTCCTGGCCGATTCCCGTGGAGGCGACGACGTTCTCGATGGTGATGGTGTCCTTGGGGCCGGTCATGTAACGATTTAAAACACGTATTTAAGATTTAAAAAGATTGGTGCGGTGGGCTGACACGTTACGCGCGGCGACGAATAATCTGGACGTTCCGCGCGGTGACGACCGCTCCGAGAAGTGTCAGTGCCGCGGGAACAGCGAGTCGGGCGAGCGTCGGTTTGAGGACCCAGTAGGTAGCGAAAAACAGCGCCACTGAGACGACTTTCAAGACGGCGAACGAACCGGGGCCCGGGTCGCCGCCGGAGATAAGTCGAACGATGGGATTACCCTCCTGAACGCCTGCCATCCGCACACCGAGCACGGTTGTCACGTAGTCGCCGAGACCGTATGCGAGCGTCGCCGCACTCCAGAGGATGGCGTCGAGAGAGGCCATGCGGGTGGATTCGGACCATCCAATATAAATCTCGCCGTCGGCGAACGGTCAGGGTTTCGTGAACAAGCGTCCAGCGGCCGCCGTTCGAAACCAGCCGTCGAAACGAAGTCCGGACTCGACCGCGGTCCGGTTCTCTACTTTCTGTTCCTGCATCTGCCCCCACTACCCGCTGACGCCTGCCGACGACCGATACCCTCATTTTCGCGGCCCGTCAGGTCCGAGCGTGTACGGATTGGAACTCGCCGGCGAGGAAGACGCGTTCGCCGCCCGCGAGGCCGAGTCGGCGGCGACGGACGTGACAGTCGTCGCGCCCGGCCTCGCCACCGCCCGCGGCGTGGACACGGAGCGCGCGAAACATCTCGCGTACACCCGCCGCGTCGTGGAACTTGTCGGGCACTGTGACCCCACTATCGACGCCGCCCACGCCGTCGTCGAAGCGGCGACCATCGACCGCGAGGGGACCGTCGCGGTCCGCGCCCGCGACGTTCGAAGCCTGACGGACGTAAGCACGACCGACGCCGAGCGCCGCATCGGTTCCGCACTCGTTGCCCGCGAATTCGACGTTGACCTCGACGACCCGGACCACGAACTCCGCGTCTATTTCTCCGAAGACGCCTGTCTCGTCGGCTGGACAGTCGTCGAAGGCGTCCGCGACTTCGCCGACCGAAAGCCCACGGACCGACCCTTCTTCCAACCGGGGAGCATGGCCCCCGTCGATGCCCGCGCCTTCGTCAACATGGCCGGCGCGAAACCCGGCGCGCGCATCCTCGACCCGATGTGCGGGACCGGCGGCGTCCTCCTCGAAGCGGGTCTCGTCGGTGCCGACGTGGTCGGCGTCGATGCCCAATCGAAGATGGCCGCGGGAGCGCGTGTGAACGTCGCTCACTACGTCGGCGACGGCCACGTCGTCCGCGGCGATGCGACCGCACTGCCGCTCTGTGACGATTCTATCGACGGGGTGGTGTTCGACGCGCCGTACGGCCGGCAATCGAAAATTGCGCGCCACTCGTTAGCGGAGTTGGTCGGCGGGGCGTTAGCCGAGGTTGGGCGAGTTTCGAGTCGGTGCGTGATGGTCGCCGACCGGTCGTGGACCGAGGAAGCCGAGGACGCTGGCTGGGAAGTCGAGCAGGTGTTCGAACGACGGGTCCACCGGTCGTTAGTTCGGTACGTGCATCTGTTGCATCGAGAATCCTAACTCGTCTCTTCGGAGACTGTCCCGCCGAAGTAGGTAGATGGATGACAATGATGAATAGAGGGCTGTAAATAAATCGCGCCATGGCAGACGCTAGTCTCCGGAGACGCCTGGATATCGCCCTCCTGCTCTTAGCGGCAAACTTCGTTCTCCTGCTCGTAATCGGCTTTCAGGTCGATTTGGAGGCGACGTTCGGCGTGTTAGTGCTCGTCGTCTTGCTCGGCTACGGCTTTCTCAAGGGGAGCGTAGTGTGATGGTCGTTTGCCCGTCTCAAGGCCCGAAACTCGGTGTTCCGACCTGTTTCCCGCGCCGGTAGAGGTAGAACGACAACAGCGGCACGGACGCGGCCAGTATCGGTGGGTACACCCCGACCGCGAGATTGGGTAGCCCAAGGAGTCCCCACGCCCAGTTGGGTCGCCACAGTGCCTCGCTGTTCCGTAATCCGCGGATGTCCAAAACGAGTGCGACTAACACGACGAGACCGAAGAGAATCGCACCCCACTGCGAGAGGATGGACATGACGAAATACAGGAAATAGTCACCCAGGCTGTCGTGTACAAGCGCTCTCGAAAGGGACTGCCGAGACAGTAATTCGAGTATTCCGAAAAGCACCGAAACGGGGAACAAGGCGACGCCGTACCACCAATTTGGGGACGAAGAATGAGCTGTGGCGGACATGCGAGAACAGACACCGCCACGGTAGAAAGTTGTTGTCAATTGGGTGTCTTGTTCCTCAGTCCCGCCGCGCCAACACTGTCTCGCCCGCCCGCACCGACTCACCTTTCTCGACGACGACATCTTCCGACCCGAACTCGGGCGGTAACAACACGTCCGCCCGAGAGCCGAAGTCGATGTGTCCGATTTTGTCGCCGCGGGCGAGTTCGTCGCCGGGTGCGACGTAGGGGTGAATCCGGCGGGCGAATGCGCCGGCAATGAGCGAGAGTTCGTAGGTGTCGTCGTCTGAATCGACGGTGATATCGACGCGCTCGTTCCGGTCTGAATCCTTCGAAAACGCCGGTTTGTGCGCGCCGGGACGGTGAGTCACGTCGTTGACCGTCCCCGAGACGGGCGCGCGATTGACGTGCACGTCGGTGACGTTCATGAACACGCCCACGCGGACGCGACCGTCTTCGACGCGAATAACCGAGACGCGTCCGTCGGCGGGCGAGATAACGCCCGGTTCGTCAGGCGGCGAGCGTTCCGGGTCGCGGAAGAACCAAAGCACGAACGCGCCGACGCCGAGGAACACTGCGCCTGCGGGCGGGAAGACGAACGCCGAGACTGCCGCGCCGAGGAACGCCGGAAGGGCGAAGCGTCGGTAGCCGGGAGCGAAGTTCATTCAGGCCTCACCGCGGACGTCCGCGCCCCAACTCGTGAGGAGGTGGGTGATGTGCAGGCGGTCGTCGATACCGGTCACGAGGTCTAAATCGACGCCACCGGCGAGTTCGTGTAGGCGGGCGAGTTCGCCGTCGGCGAATCGCTCGGGGGTCGCGTCGGCGACGCGGAGGATATCACGGAGGAGTTCCTGGCCCTCGTAGCCCTCGTCGTCGAGGAGCGTCGTCAGCGTCTTGCGAGCGTCTTTGATGTCGCCGTCGCGGGCGTTGATGAGGAGCGTCTTCAGCTCGTCGTCGAAGCCCACGTCGCCGAGGGCGGCGTGAACCGTAGACATAGTCACCCCGTCGGCCTCGGTTGCGGTTCGCTGAGCTGAGAGGACGGCTTTCCGAACGTTTCCGTTCGACGCGTCAGCGAGGAACTGAAGCCCGGTGTCGTCGTACGCGACGTCTTCGGCGTCAAGGATGTCCGCGAGGAGCGATTCGAGCGTGTCGTCGTCCGGCGCGGGCATCGGGACGGGGAAACACCGCGAGCGAATCGGCGGGATGAGCTTCGACGGCTGACGCGTGGTGATGACGAACTGCGTCGTCCGGTGGTGTTGTTCCATCACGCGGCGAAGCGCCTGCTGGAAGTCCTCGCGGATGGCCTCGGCGTTGTCGAGGACGATCGTCTTGTACTCACCCGACATCGGGGCGTAGCTCGCGGATTCCTTGAGCACGCGGTTTATCATGTCGCGTTTCGCCATCCGACTGCGGCCGTCGAGGAACTGCTCGAAGCGCGGGTCCTGTCGAATCTGCTTTTTCGTCTGGTTGAAGAAGTCCGCGACGTTGAGTTCGATGAGGTCGTTTTCGGGGTCGGCGTGGGCCTCCCGTGCGAGTGCGCGCACAGCGGCGGTCTTGCCGACGCCCGGCGGGCCTTGCACGACGAGATTCATCGGTTCGTCCACGGCGCGTCGAAGGCGTTCGCGGACCTCCGGCTGTGGGAGGTCGTCGAGTGTCGGCGCGTGCGTCTCGGTCCACAGCGGCGCGTCCATTGGACTGCCGTAGCAGACGGTCGGGTAAGAATCGGTCGGTCCGTCGCGGTTCCGGGAGCGTCCAGCGCGTCCGCGTCCGCGGCGGATTCGACGCACGTTTAGTCCCGCCGCCATCATTGTTGGGCATGTCCATGCGCGCGACCTTCCTCGGGACCGGCGGGGCCGTCCCCACCACGGCGCGTGCGCCGAGCGCGTTCCTCGTGAACCGCGACGGCGAGCGCCTGTTGTTCGATTGCGGGGAGGGCACTCAACGCCAGATGATGCGGTTCGGAACGGGGTTCGGCATCAGCCACCTCTTCGTCACGCACCTCCACGGCGACCACATTCTCGGCATCCCCGGACTGATTCAGACCCTCGATTTCAACGAGCGCGACGACGCGCTCGCCATTCACGGTCCGCCGGGGAGCAAACAACACCTCGAAACACTGGTCCACGCCGGTGGCTACCAACCCGGATTCCACGTCTCCGTCCACGAAGTCCGGCCCGGTACCGTCGCCTACCGCGACGACGACTACGAAGTTCGCGCGTTCGAGACCGAACACCGAACCTCGTCTATCGGCTACGCGCTCGTCGAAGACGACCGACCCGGCAGATTCGACCGCGAGAAGGCCGAATCACTCGGCGTTCCGGTCGGTCCCGCATTCGGTCGCCTCCACGCCGGTGAGGACGTGGAACTCGAAGACGGCACCGTCGTCGAGTCCGAACAGGTCGTCGGCGACCCGCGTTCGGGTCGGAAAGTCGTCTACACCGGCGACACGCGCCCGCTCGATTCGACGGTCGAAGTCGCCCGCGACGCCGATTTGCTCGTCCACGACGCGACGTTCACCGACGAGGAAGCCGACAGAGCCAAACAGACCGCCCACTCGACCGCACGCGAGGCCGCGCGAGTCGCCCGCGACGCCGACGTTCGACGGTTCGCGCTGACCCACATCTCGGCGCGCTATGCGGCGAATCCGGACCCGCTTCTCGAACAGGCCCGCGAGGTCTACACCGGCGACGTGTTCGTCGCCGAAGACGGCCAAAAAGTCGAGATTCCGTATCCCGACAGCGACGGCGAGTAGTCCGCAGAACGACGCGGACGAGTAGCCCGCAGAAACCGATTTGGGCGCAGTACGCTTTTTAGGCTTCCGAGTGCAGAACTTGTATGCCAACGAATAACTTTCACATCCTCGACGTGTTCGCGACCGAGAAGTACGCCGGGAACCAACTGGCCGTCTTCGAAGACGCCGACACGCTCTCTGACGACCAGATGGCGGCGCTCGCAAAGGAGATGAACTACTCCGAGACGACCTTCATCGAAGGCGGAAACCCGGAAGCGGGGTTCGACGTTCGTATCTTCACACCTGCGGGTGAAATTCCGTTCGCCGGGCACCCGACACTCGGGACCGCCGCCACTCTCCGAACGCACTTTGACGCCGGAGACGAAATCACACTGAACCTCGGTGTCGGGAAGATACCAGTCGAAGTGCGCAAGGAGGGCGACGACGAGGTGTACTGGATGACCCAGAACGCACCCGAATTCGGCGACGAGTTCGCCCACGAGACGCTGGCAGACGTTCTTTCGCTCGACGTTGACGACCTCGACACCGACTGGCCCGTGCAGGCAGTTTCGACCGGGCTCCCGGCACTGATGATTCCCCTCCGCGACCGCGACGCACTCGGTCGGAGCGAAGTCGACCTGCCCGCGTACCGTGCATTCCTCGACGATGGCGGCCCGGAGAATCTCCTGCCATTCTGCCCGGACCCGCGCGACGACGTGAACGACCTCGCGGCGCGGATGTTCGCACCCGGTTACGGCGTCGCCGAAGACCCCGCAACCGGAAGCGCAAACGGCTGTCTCGCGGGCTACCTCGCTCGGCACGAGTACTTCGGAACGTCGAGTATCGAGGTGACGGTCGAACAGGGGTACGAGATGGGCCGCCCCTCGCATCTCCACCTCGAAGCCAGCGACGAGGCTGGCGATGCCGGTGAGGTCACTGTTCGTGTCGGTGGTCGCGTCGAGTTCGTCGCAGAAGGAAAGTTGGTCTAAGAAAACGGGGGGTGGGAGTTGAGCGTCTCAGTCGCGGTGGTCGTCGCAAACCGGGTTTTCACCGTCGTCGAGGAGGACGACGGGAACGCCGAGGACGACCCATTCGCGGACGTATCGTCGGAGCGTCGTCGCGGGAGACCCACACTCGACGCAGGCGGTGTCCGTCGTGTTCGGCGTCGATTCGAGGATTCGCGTTCGCGGGCCGAACGTCGTCCGCGAGTACGCCGGCGTCCGGAACAGGAGGATGACGAGTGCGGCGACGACGGCTACACTGACGAGCGGGAGGACGAATCGTCCCGCGCTAGTTCGTGCGAGTGCGCCGACGAGGACGAACAGCGCGACCACGACCGCGAGTTCCCGGCGAAATCGCATCAGGCTGACGTCGCGTTTCTCGTGCTGTTTGTCGGAGGCGAGTCCGAACTCGAATCGGATGCCGACGAGGCGGTCGAAGCCGACCCGTCACTGTCGAGTGAGCGGACGAACTTCGGGTAGCCGCTTTCGCCGACCGGGATGTACACCGTGTCGGTCTCGTCGAGTTTCTCGATGTACTTCTGGGCGAGCACTTCGTCAGAGAGCGACTCGGCGAGGATTCGGTTGGCGTCGGCCTGTCCCTGTGCCTCGATGCGTTTGCGCTCCGCTTCGAGTTCCTCGACTGCGAGTTCGTCTTGCTTCTGTTGGCGGCGCTGTTCCGTGATTTCCTTCTTTTCGACCGCCTGTGCGTACTCCGAGGGGAGTTCGACGTTCCGAACCTGGACGGCTTCGAGGATGAGACCGGCCTTTGCGAATTCCTTGGAGAGTTCCTTTTCGGCGGCGGCTTTCAGTTGCGTCTGACCCTCGCCGGTGTAGATAACCGTGACCGGGAGGCGGCCGGCCTCGGTCCGGAGCACGGAGCGAATCGACGGCCGAATCAGGCGTTCTTCGGCGCTGTCGAGCGTCCGGTAGTTGCGGTAGAACTTGACGGCCTGACCGGAATCGACGCGGTATCTGACGGTCACGTCGATATCGGTTCGGAGACCGTCCTGTGTGAGAACGGTAATCGCGTCGTCACCCTGCTGAGCACCCTCAGTGCTCTTTCCGGACATGGTGTACGACTGCGGGCGAACCGACAGCGAGACGGTGGACTGCGAGACGGGGTTAATCAGGTGCGCACCGGGCTGGAAGACGGTGTCCGTCGTCGCGCCCCACTTCTTTACGACCTTCACGTTCCCTTCTTCGACTGGTTCCCACGCGAGGAGGCCAGCGATGGGAGCGGCGATAAGGAGGAGGGCAACGACACCGATAAGAGCCATCCGCGTCAGTGACCGCGGGGTCATAGATGGCGGGGAGGGAGTATCAGAGCTCATCGTACCGATTTCAGATACAGATGACTTGTTTGTTTCGTGTCAGTCCAGTCGTAGCGCAGTTCCGCGGTGCGGTGTACTTTCGTCGGCAAACTCACTGTTCGATTTCGTCCCTCGAAGCGACCCCAAAACCGGCGTGGAGTATATATTCGGCGCGTCCCTAGTCGCCGCCGTGAACGACCGGACGAGTGCGCTCGACTCGGTCGTCTTCGGCGTTGACATCCAGAGCGGCGACATCCGCGGCGATTCGCCGTCGTACGCGCTGGTCGTGTTAGACACCAGAGACACCGAGTCAGACGAGGTCCGAATCGAACGAGACGTTGTCTCCTTCCGAAAGTTACGCCGACTCATCGAGCGCGACGAACCCGCGTTCGTCGCCACCGACAACATGTACGAACTGGCGACCGACAAGGACGACCTTGTTCGGTTTCTGCGGTGGCTTCCCCACGAGACGCGCTTGGTGCAGGTGACGGGCGCGGAGCGTCCCGAACCGCTCTCACGAGTCGCCTCGCGTCACGGTGTCCCCTACGGAAAAGACCCGATGAAAGAGGCCGAGGCGGCCGCTCGCCTCGCGCTCGCCAACGTCGGCTACGAGGTCGCCGCTTTCGAAAATACGACCACCGTCAAAGTCTCTCGCGGGCGTTCGACCGGGAAAGGCGGCTGGAGTCAAGACCGCTACACGCGCCGGATTCACGGCTCCGTCAGGCAACAGGCCCGCGAAGTCGAATCCGCGCTCACCGACGCGAATCTCGACTTCGAACAGGACGTGACCGAAAAGTACGGCGGCTATTCGCAGGCGCTTTTCACCGTCGAGGCGCGCCCGCAAGACATTCCGGTCTCGACGCACCGCTCCGGCGACACCCGAGTCGAAATCGAGCGCGAGCGCCGCGACGGCATCGAATTCGAACCGCTCGTGAAACGCCGCGACCGGGTCATCGTCGGCATCGACCCCGGCACGACCACCGCCGTCGCCGTCGTCGGCTTCGACGGTCGCGTCCTCGACGTGCACTCGACGCGAACCGCGGACACGGCCGCGGTCATCGAATGGCTCATCGAGCGCGGTCGCCCCAGCCTCGTCGCCGCCGACGTACACCCGATGCCCGAGACGGTCGAGAAGTTCCGGCGAAGCTTCGACGCCGCCGGGTGGGAACCGCCGTCGGACATCCCGGTAGACGAAAAGCTCCACCGGACCCGCGACATCGACTACGAGAACGACCACGAACGCGACGCTCTCGCGGCCGCGCTGTTCGCCTTCGACGACCACGAAGACCAGTTCGAACGCATCTCGCGGAAAGTTCCGGCCGACGTGGACCGCGAGGAGGTCATCGCCCGCGTGCTCGTAAACGACGAGTCGGTCGAAGCCGTCCTCCGCGACCTCGACGACGAGGGCGGCGACGAGGGCGACGAATCCGAAGCGGACGCTCACGAATCGTCCGAGCGCACGCCCGAAGAGCGCAAAATCAGCGACCTCAAATCCCGCGTCGAGCGCCTCGAATCCCACGTTGACGACCTCAAATCGACCATCGAAGCGAAAGACGAGACCATCGAGGAGTACAAAACGGAACTCTCCGAAGCGCGACGCGAAGAGCGCCGAGAGGCCCGCGAGCGTCGTGAAATCAATCGGCTCGAACGCGAGAACGGTCGTTTAGAGCGCACGGTCGAATCGCTCGAAGCCGAAAACGAAGCACTCACCGACAAACTCGACCGCTTGAAGTCGCTGTGGAAACTCGACCACTCGAACTTCGCGGACGTGAACACCGACGGGATTCCCGCGGGCGACGGTGAGTGGGAAGTCCCCGACGGAGAGAGCGAAGCGAGCGAGTCCAGCAGAAACTTGATGCCGGTCAAGGTCGTCGAGCAGTTCACTAACGGCGCGCTGGACGAAACCGTCGAACAGTACGGTATCGCCGCCGGAGACGTCGTCTACCTCCGGGACGCCAGCGGTGCGGGGCGAACGACCGCGGAGCGACTCGCCGAGTTCGACCCCAAGGTCGTCCTCCGGTCGGGCAACCTCTCGGAAGTCGCCGACGAAGTGCTCTTCGAGGCCGATATCCCGGTCGCTCCCGCTGACGACGTGGCGATTCAGGAGATAGACGAACTCGCCGTCGCCAGAGAGTCGGACGTCGCCGCCGCGATTGCGGACTGGGAGGACCGAGCCGAAGAACGACAGAAGGAACAACAAAAAGAGATGGTGGACCAGATTATCTCCGAACATCGCGCCGAGAACCGGCGCTGACAGGGTTATGATGGTCGTTGAGAATTCCCAGGTGTGATTGTCTGTGCTGAGTACCCGACGCGATAGACCACTGTGAGAGTCCACAGGTCTCACTCGTCTTCTCGGGGAATCTCCTTGAGATACCGTCGCGTCTGTTCGATACACACGGGCACGATATCGTCGCCCAGATAGAACAGACTGGTCAACGCGATTCCGCCGGAGAGGAGCACGATAACGTTGTCCAAATACACTCCCCGACTCGCCGCCGAAACGAGATACAACAACGTAGCGAACAGGAACACGACGGTCATGAGCCACCGCCGTATCGACCGCAGAAGTTCGTCGGAAGCCACCGACAGACGAACTCGTGTCAGAGGCGTGTTAAGCTGTTCGTTAGCAGTCATCTGGACCCGGACTGCTTCCCGACGGCGATGACCCTCAGTTTCCGCTCGTGTCGTCGCCGGTCAGCGCAATCACGGCGAAGTACGTCGCCGCGCCGAGAAGCGGCACGAAAAAAGCGAGCGCCGCCCAGAACGTCGCGTTCCGCTCTTTGAACGTCGCATCCTTGTGGACGCGATAGGGAAGGTAGATGTGGAACGCGAGGAAGTAGAGGGCGAAGCCGAGGATGTACGGAAGGAGGTCGCCGCCGCGAACCGAGGCCCACATGGCCGCCAGTAGGCCGAAGACGGCGAGGATGAGCGCGGCGAAGATGAGTATCGGTGCGCGGGTTCGGGTTCCGGAGTCGGACATCACCCGGAGTTAGGACCGCGGCCTGTTGTCCGTTTCGACACCGAGAGGCGTTCCAGAAGTAATATCCCACATCCCCGTCACCCGATACGTATGGACGCATACGACCTGATCACTCGGAACGCCTCCGAAGTGGTCACGGAGGACGAAGTGCGCGCGCTGGCCGACGACTCTGAGGGCAAGCGAGCGTACGTGGGTTACGAGCCCTCCGGTGTCCTCCACATCGGTCACATGCTCACCGCCAACAAGCTCATCGACCTCCAAGCGGCGGGCTTCAAGGTAGTCGTACTTCTCGCTGACGTACACGCCTACCTCAACGGCAAGGGCACTTTCGAGGAGATTCGCCAGACGGCCGAGCGGATGAAAGAACAGTTCATCGCCTACGGTCTCGACGAGAGTCAAACCGAGTTCGTCCTCGGGTCGGAGTTCCAACTCGACGAGAGCTACGTGCTCGACCTGCACGCCCTCGAACTGGAGACGACGCTCTCGCGCGCCGAGCGCGCCATGGCCGAAATCAAAAGCGGCGACAGCGTCACCGTCGCACAGGCGGTCTACCCCATCATGCAGGCGCTCGACATCGTCTACCTCGACGTGGACCTCGCCATCGGCGGGATGGAACAGCGCAAGGTTCACATGCTCGCCCGCGACACGCTTCCGAGCATCAACGAGGACGCCCCGACCTGTCTGCACACGCCGCTCATCGCCGACTTGGGAAGTGGCATCGGCAAGATGTCGTCGTCGAAGGGCGTCACCATCTCGATGGAAGACTCGACCGAAGACATCGAGGACAAGGTCAACGGCGCATTCTGCCCGCCGACGGCCGACCCCGAACCGACCGACGACGGCGAAGAGCGTGAAAATCCGGTTCTCCAAATCTTCGAGTACCACGTCTTCCCGCGCTTCGAGCGCGTCGTGGTCGAGCGCCCCGATCAGTACGGCGGGAACCTCGAATACGACGACTACGAGTCGCTGGAGGCGGACCTCGAATCCGGCGAACTCCACCCGGCCGACGCGAAGGGCGCGCTCGCCGACTACCTCGACGAACTCATCGCGCCCGGCCGCGAGAAGATACAGTAATCCGGCTGTGTTCCGGACCGTTCGATAGCCTGACCGCGCTCAAGCCATCCCGAACATTTTCATGACGCCTTCGGCGAGACCGCTGGCGACGAGACCCATCCCCGCGACGACAAATGCGAGACCGGCCGCGACGATTGGCGCTTTGACGGCGACGATGCCGATTCCAGCGAGCAGACAGACGACTCCAACGATACCCTTCGTTCCAAGTTTATCAAGCATATCACGACGGCGTGCAGGGAGTACCCTAAACGCGTCGCTTGTACCGACGGTTCGCGCCGGACAAACGTCGGCGGGTTTAAACATGACGCCATCAAACGCTCGCGCATGAGCGACGACGAGAACGAGCGCCGCCGAGACCTCCGAATGCCGAACGACGACGAAGTGTTCGCCGTCGTGACGAACATGCTCGGTGCCAATCGTATCCGCGTCCGCTGTGCCGACGGCGTCGAGCGGACCGCTCGCATTCCCGGTCGAATGCAAAAACGCATCTGGATTCGAGAAGACGACGTAGTCCTCGTCGAGCCGTGGGACTGGCAAGACGAGAAAGCCGACGTGACGTGGCGTTACGAGAAGTCCGAAGCCGACCAACTTCGCCGCGAAGGCCACATCCAGTAACGAGTCGAGTCCGAGCGCGCCAGCTGTGGGCCGCGCCAGGTCGCACCGACGGTCCGGTGGACGCACCGACAGCGTTCCGAACCCAAGTGAACAGGACGCCAACCGCCGACGAACGCGCGAAGACAGCACCTGTGTCCTTTTCAGCTCGCCTCTCGTAGCTGTAGTCCAATGAGTGACGAGTTCGGCATGGTCGAACCTCAAGAGGGTGAGGCGTTCGGCGACGAGTGGGAGGAGATAGACGTCTCCGACGACGAAGCAGACCGCATCGCACGTCGCAAGGACCGCGATTTCGACGAGTTCAGAATTCGGTTGAAAGACGCCGACCAGTTCAAAGTCGAACAGTCGGTATTCGACGACGCGACCTTCGCCGCCATCTACAAACTGGTTCAAGACGGCTACATCGACGCGTTCGGCGGGCCGATTTCGACCGGGAAAGAGGCGAACGTCTTCGAAGCACTCGGCGGCGAAGAAGACGACGTCGCCGTCAAAATCTACCGTATCAACGCCTCTGACTTCCGCCACATGCGCGACTACCTCGAAGGCGACCCGCGATTCGAAAATATCGGCCACGACAAAGGGCAAGTCGTTCGCGCGTGGGTCAGAAAGGAGTTCGCCAACCTCGAACGTGCCCAACGCGCCGGTGTCCGGGTTCCGAAACCAATCGCCGTCCAGCGGAACGTCCTCGTGATGGAACTCGTCGGCTTGGTCGAAGACCGGGCACGTCGCCTCTCCGAAGTAAACGTCGAGAACCCGCAGACAGCCTACGAAGTCGTCCGTGAGTACATGCGTCGCCTTCACCGTGCCGGTCTCGTCCACGGCGACCTCTCCGAGTACAATCTCATCATCCACGAGGGCGAACTCGTCGTCATCGACCTCGGACAGGCAGTCACGGTCCATCACCCGAACGCCGAGGAGTTCCTCCGGCGTGACTGCCACAACGTGGCTAACTTCTTCCGCCGACAGGGTGCCGACGCCGATGGCGACTCGCTGTACGAGTTCGTCACGGCCGACGAGGACGAATAACCGACTGCGGCGACGTATGCGACTAAGACACGTGGGTCGCGGCCGAGCGAACGCTTAAACCGTTCGGCCGGATACCCAGTGATATGCAGCACGTCAAGGTGCCGCAGGACCGTATCGGTGTTCTCATCGGCGAAGGTGGCTCGACGCTCCGCGAAATCGAGAGTCGTGCGGAAGTCCGACTCGACGTCGATTCCGAAAACGGCAGTGTCGCCATCGACAGCGTCGGCGACCCCGTTCTCGGAATGGTCGCTCCCGACGTCGTTCGGGCTGTCGGCCGCGGCTTCGCCCCAGAGGACGCGATGGCGCTCCTCGACGACGACATGATGATGTTCGAACTCATCGAAATCGACCGACATACTCGAAATAAAAACGACATGCGGCGGCAGAAGGGCCGACTCATCGGCGAGAACGGTCGCACCCGCGAACTCATGGAAGAGTTGACCGGCGCGGACGTTGTCATCTACGGTTCGACGCTCGGCATCATCGGCCAGCCCGAAGAGGTCGAAGTCGTCCGTCGCGCCGTCGATATGATTCTCGACGGTGCCCCCCACGGCGCGGTGTACTCGTACCTCGAACGCAAGCACAACGACCTAACGCGCGGTTTCAACGTCAAGCAGAACGACTGAACTGAGACGCCACCGTCACGAAGACCGTCGCCGACGCGGCACCGGCCCCGTACCGTCTTTCTTTCGCACCCCGTACGGAGAGTCGTGACGACGACTTTCGAGATGGAACACGGGCGGGCCGTGCCAGCCGTCACCGCCGACGAGATGCGCGATGTGGACCGAGTCGCGGTCGAGACCGTCGGTCTCGGACTCCTTCAGATGATGGAACACGGGCGGGCGGACGCTCGCGGAAGTCGCCCGCGAAGCGGCGGCTCTCACCGAGACATCGGAAGCCACCGCGGAGACGGGCGACGACAAAAACACCGAGAGCACCAAAACCGTCGAACGCGGCCGTGGGTCCTAACACGACGCTGACACTGGCGCTCCCGAAGACCGGGAGAGTCTGCCCGGAAGCGACGGTAGGTGACTTGTGTCTCGCCGACATCGGGATTCCGCGTGGCGTGTACGACCATCTCGGAATCGACTACACCGACCCGTTTGACGGGGCGCGTCTGGTGCGGTTGAACGCCGTTAATAAACGCGGCTAACCGCCCGCCAACGCCGGGTCTGTACCCCGACACTGTGATGCGTTTTAGCATACCATTAAGCGCAATGTTTTTATAGAATCACAAACAATCAAGCGATGTCTATGAGCCAGCGAATGCAGCAGGGTCAGCCCATGATCATTCTGGGTGAAGACTCCCAGCGAACGTCCGGACAGGACGCACAGTCGATGAACATCACAGCCGGAAAGGCTGTTGCTGAGGCCGTACGCACGACACTCGGCCCCAAAGGGATGGACAAGATGCTCGTCGATTCGTCGGGCCAGGTCGTCGTCACGAACGACGGCGTCACCATCCTCAAGGAGATGGATATCGACCACCCCGCGGCCAACATGATCGTCGAAGTCTCCGAGACGCAAGAGACCGAAGTCGGAGATGGCACGACGACGGCCGTCATCATCGCCGGCGAACTCCTCGACCAGGCCGAGGACCTCCTCGAATCCGATGTCCACGCGACGACCATCGCGCAGGGCTACCGTCAGGCCGCCGAGAAGGCCAAGGAAGTCCTCGAAGACAACGCCATCGAGGTCACCGAAGACGACCACGAGACCCTCCAGAAGATCGCCGCGACGGCGATGACCGGCAAGGGCGCAGAGTCCGCGAAGGACCTGCTCGCCGAACTCGTCGTCGATTCCGTGCTGGCCGTCAAGGACGACGACAGCATCGACACGGACAACGTCTCTATCGAGAAGGTCGTCGGCGGCACCATCAACAACTCCGAACTCGTCGAAGGCGTCATCGTTGACAAAGAGCGCGTCGATGAGAACATGCCCTACGGAGTCGAGGACGCCGACATCGCCATCCTCGACGACGCACTCGAAGTCCGCGAGACCGAAATCGACGCCGAAGTCAACGTCACGGACCCAGACCAGCTTCAGCAGTTCCTCGACCAGGAAGAAAAACAGCTGAAGGAGATGGTTGACAAGCTCGTCGATGTCGGCACCGACGTCGTCTTCGTCGGCGACGGTATCGACGACATGGCCCAGCACTACCTCGCCAAGGAAGGCATCCTCGCCGTCCGCCGCGCCAAATCCTCCGACCTCAAGCGCCTCGCCCGCGCCACGGGCGGCCGCGTCGTCAGCAGTCTCGACGACATCGAAGCCGACGACCTTGGCTTCGCCGGCTCCGTCGCCCAGAAGGACATCGGCGGCGACGAGCGCATCTTCGTCGAGGATGTCGAAGACGCGAAGTCCGTCACGCTCATCCTCCGCGGCGGCACGGAACACGTCGTTGACGAACTCGAACGCGCAATCGAGGATTCCCTCGGCGTCGTCCGCACGACGCTCGAAGACGGCAAGGTGCTCCCCGGTGGCGGCGCGCCCGAGACGGAACTCTCGCTTGTCCTGCGCGAGTTCGCTGACTCCGTCGGCGGCCGCGAACAGCTCGCCGTCGAGGCGTTCGCCGAAGCGCTGGACATCATCCCGCGCACTCTCGCCGAGAACGCCGGTCTCGACCCCATCGACTCCCTCGTCGACCTCCGCTCGCGTCACGACGGCGGCGAATTCGCCGCTGGTCTCGACGCCTACACGGGCGAAGTCATCGACATGGAAGACGAAGGCGTCGTGGAACCCCTCCGCGTCAAGACGCAGGCCATCGAGTCCGCGACCGAAGCCGCTGTCATGATCCTCCGCATCGACGACGTCATCGCCGCTGGCGACCTCTCCGGTGGCCAGACCGGCGACGACGACGACGAAGGCGGCGCACCCGCTGGCGGCATGGGTGGCATGGGCGGTATGGGCGGCATGGGCGGCATGGGCGGCGCAATGTGAGCGCTCCCGGATAGGACACATACACCCACCACCTGACTCGCGCATCGACTCGAATCGTCGGCCCGATTCAGAACCGTATTTTTCTTGGACTCACCGGTGAGCGACTGCGCCGGAGTTACTGAACCGAGACCGCGAGTACTCCACAGACCGCCTCTACTCGGACGGTTGGCTGTCGATATGGTGAACCACGCTCGGTGAGATGTTCGACAACAAATAACGGCGCGAGGAGTAGCGTGAGTGCCGACAGAAGCGGGTCAACAGCCACGGGAACAGCCTGGGTGAAGCCGAAGTAAGAAGCCAATAAGAGAACACCCACGATGAGACTCGCCCCGTGAAAGACGGTGTTCAACCACTCCTCGTTGGCAAAACTGAACACCAGATTGTACGCGAGGACCACGAAAATCAGCGTCGCCGCGAGGAGACCAACGATATCCCTCATATCTGAAGGAGTTCTCCCGAGGCGATGGAATATTGTTTACGCCTCGCTGTCGCTCGGCAGACTAACACAAACACAAAAAGCGCGACTGACTCCCGCGAGCGAAGCGAGTGGGAGTCAGTCGCGCCCGCGAAGGAGCAACGCGACTGAGCGGGCGCGACGGGATTCGAACCCGCGGCCATCGGATTAGAAGTCCGACGCTCTGTCCAACTGAGCTACGCGCCCTCGACTCCCACAAATCGGCCCTGCAAGAAAAACGAATCGGGTTCTATCCGTCAAACCGATACAACGACGTGACCGCGGGCAACCGGTTGAGCATCCAAATGCCGACCGGGAGTCCGATAATCGTGAGCGTGAACACGACCGCGACGTTCGCCCACAGCCAACCGAGCCACCAGCCGATACACACGAAATAGACAGCGCGAACGAAGAGCGACCGCTGACCCTCGGTGCTCTCGTCCTCGAACTGATAGAGAGGCTCTTTGAGCGACAACACGGTCGGAACGAGGTTGATGAGCGAGATACCGAGCGGGATGCCGATGACCGTTGCGTTCAGGAGCCACGCGATGTTGACGATAGCCGGGGTGGCCCACCAACCGACGAACACGAACCAGAGCGCACGGACGATGAGGGAGCGTTGTCGCATACGACACCTACGGAGCGAGAACCGAAAAGCGACGGGGCAAACAGTGGTTCGAAGACCGCCGCGGCGACGAGGTAGTTCGGCCGCCCGGAGCGACGTGAAGGGAGGGTTTAACAGCGCCAACGCGGTATCACCGGCTATGAGAGTCATCGGGACGGTCGGTTTGCCCGGAAGCGGGAAGGGTGAACTGGCCGACGTCGCCCGCGAAGCAGGCATCCCCGTCGTGACGATGGGCGACATCATCCGCGAGGAGTGTCGCCGCCGCGGTCTCGACCCGGCGACGGACCACGGGAAGATAGCGAAAGCCCTCCGCGAGGAAGACGGCGACGACGCCATCGCCGCGCGCTCACTGCCGGTCATCGAAGGCCACCTCGAATCGAACGACGTGGTGCTCGTCGATGGGCTTCGCTCGGGCGTGGAACTCGACCGCTTCCGCGAGGCCTTCGGCGACGAGTTCGTCCTCGTGAGCGTCGAAGCGCCGTTCGAGACGCGCGCAGAGCGCCTGCTCGACCGCGACCGCGACGCGAGCGACACGGACGTCGAGGCGCTAAAAAAGCGCGAAGCACGCGAACTCGACTTCGGGATGGGCGAAGCGATGGACCGCGCCGACGTGGTCATCGAGAACACCGACACGCTGGAGGCGTACCGCGAGCAAATTACCCTCCTGTTCGAAGACGGTCCGGAGGCCGTCACGGAGGCCGAAGCATGATTTACAGTGTTGACGTTCGCATCGAAGTGCCTGTCCGCGACACCGAAGTGACAGACCGCGTCGGCGACGCCGTCAAGAACCTCTTTCCCGGCACCGAACTCACGCACGAACCGGGAGCACTCGTCGGCGAGACCCACGAGTTAGAGCGGTTTTCGGAGCGGTTGCACGAACAGACCATCCTCGACACGGCCCGCCGCGAGTTCGCAAAGCGAAAAGACGACGACGGCTTCTCGTTCGCGCTGAAAAAGCAGGCCGCCTTCAAAGGTGTCGTCAACTTCGCGGTCGGCAACCCCGACGAACTCGGCGACATCGAGGTGCACGTGACCGTCGGCGACCCGACGGTAGACGAACTCATCAACTACATCGCGCCGCCGACGGAAGACGGGCGGCCAATCGACCCTGACGAGCGATAAGACGAGTAAAGCTCGTTTTCGAACGGTTACGCAACCAACACCGCCACCGCGATAGCGATGAAGACGACTTTCAGTGCCGTGTTGACGGCGATTACTTTGGACCCGAACTCGGGTCCCCAGATGCCGTACTGGAAGGGAATCGACCGCTTGAACGTCGAGACGGCAAAGGAGATGATACCGCCGATGAGCATCGTCGCCACGGCTTGCTTCGGCGAGAACGTCTCGCCGATAGCCGGCGCGATGGCCGCCGCGCCGGTTGTCGTGTCGAACGCGAAGGCGACGACGACCGGGACCGCGGCCCCCGGGAGTCCGACGAGAGTCGTCAGCGGTTCGGCGAGCGTCGTGAACGATTCGAGGTCGGTCGTCCGGAGGACGAGCGTGATAGCCACGTAGACGACGGCGAGTCGCGGGACGATGCGCCGGAGCTTGTTCCACGTACTCCGGGCGGCAGATTCGACGTTCGTCCGAAGCGAATCGTCGTCGGAGTCGAAAGCGGCGTCGGCCGGTGGGGTGCCGGACCCGTCGGTCTCGGTGACCGGTGTGGAGTCGGATGCGACTGCGGTTTTTCGGCTCGAAAGGAGCACTGCCCCGGCGACGACGCCCGTGAGGGTGATTGCGAGCGCGATGGCCGCTCGCGCGCCGACGTACATGAACCCGACTTCGCGGCCGAGGATGGGGATGAGAACCGGCCAGTAGAACGTGAAGATGTGCTGGACGAAGCCGAAAAAGGTGTTGATGGTGACGGCGACGAGGGTCGCTCGGTCGTCGAGAACGCCGGAGTCGCGGAATTCGGCGAGCATCCCGTAGCCCGCGGTCGTCGATGCGGCGGTCGTGACGATGGCCGTTCCGACCTCGTCGGGGAGGTTCGCGGGACCGGTCAGATACCGCGAGAGACCGGCGATTCGCTCGACGAGACCGAACGCGACGACGAGGTTCGCGGCGAAGACGCCGACTGCGATGTACGCGGCGATGCGCGCGACTCGCGGGAGGACCTCGAAGAGTACCGGAAGGATTGCCGACAACTGCACGCAGGAGGGTCTGGTCCGAGCGGACTAATCGGCGTCGGTCACTCCCGCGCCGCCGGAATCGAGCGACGCTAAACCAACAACTGCGCCACGACGAACAGGACGACGACCCCCAACACGTCGCAGACGTTGGTGACGACGGGAATCACCACGTCGTCTGGGTCGAGTCCGAACCGGTAGGCGACGTAAGTCGCGGTGAACGTCACCAACACGGCCAAGACAGCGAGCGAGATGCCGCTGGAGAGCGCGACCACGACGACCGTCCAGAACGTCAACGCGGGGTCGCTGGAGACGACGAGCGTTGCGAGCCACGCTCCGGCACCGATGACCGGGAAGACGGTGATGGCGAGCGCGAGCGTTGCGATTGCGTTTCCGGTGAGTTCGTCGTCGGCGGGAGAAAACGAGAGCGTCCCGAGGTGAAACGACGTGGAGAGCCGGGCCGCGAGTACGCTTCCGAGGTTGCCAGCCGTCCCGATAGTGACCGGCACGAGCACGAGAAGCGAGGGATATTGGAGCAACTGCGCCTCGAAACTTCCGAGGACGAGACCGCTTCCGAGTTCGACGAGCGTGAGTACGAGCAAGACGGGGAGCATCGCGCGAGTGATGTCGCGGACCGTCCACTCGGTCGGCACTCAGAACACCCCCGCGAGCGCGAGGACGGTCCTGACGGCGACGAGCAAAAAGAGGATGCCGAACACGTCACCGGTCGTCGTCACGACGGGACCGACGATTGTGTCCGGATTTCGGCCCCGGCGGTACCCGGCGAAGACGACGGTGACGACGACGACAGTAAGCACGATACCCGAGAGCAGTCCGGCGATGATTGCGATGCCGACGAGAACCGGAAGCGGCGCGACCGCACTGCCGAGGAGCGTCAGGAGGAAAAACGCCACCACGGCGGCGAACGTGCTTGTCAGCACACCGTTTGCGAGTGCGGCCGTCGCGGCGGCACGGAGTCGTTCGTCGCCGCTGGTCACGTGCGGTTCGACGAGTCCCTGATGGAGACCGGTGGCGATGCGAGCGCCGAGCGAGCCGTAGACGTTGCCACGGGTGGCGAGAAGCGCAGGGACGAGCACGAGCAAGCCCGGAACTGCCCGGAGTTCGGCGCGCATGCCGCTGAGGACGACCCCGGCGATGAGACCACCGACGAGACTCGCAGCGAGCGCAGGCAAGGCTTCCTTGTAGGCCTCGACCGCCACGTCGCGCACCGTCATTGTGGGGTGCGACGGCCTCGAACGTTAAAAGTCGGGGGTATCGAGCACGTCTGACTGACGTGGCGTCGGTCGGTTGCGGTATCGAAGTCGAGACGGAAAACGAGCGGGGACGAAGCAGGGTTGCTCAGACGAGACCAACAGAACGGCTTAGAACGGTCCCATACCGCCGAGACCACCCATACCGCCACCACCGCCACCTTGGTTCTGGAGTTTCTTCATCATCCGTTGCATGTCGCCGTCGCCCATGCTCTGGAACTGCTTGATGGTCTGTTCCATCATACGGTGTTGTTCGAGGAGTTCCTGAATCGTCTCTTCGTCCTGTCCGGACCCCTGTGCGATGCGCCTGACGCGAGAGGCGCCGACCTTGCGTGGGTTCTCCAGTTCCTCGTCGGTCATGGAGTCCATGACGACCTCGAACGACCGCATCCGGTCTTTCGTCACGTCCATCGCGTCGTCCGGGAGTTGATCTTTGATGCCGCCACCGAAGCCCGGAATCATGTCGAGGACTTGGTCGAGCGGTCCCATCTTGTTCATCGCCTCCATCTGTTTTTGCATGTCCTTGAGGGTGAAACTCCCCTTCATCATCTCCTCGGGGTCCCAGTCCTCGTCTTCGGCCTGGGTCTCGGTCATGGCGCGTTCGACGCGCTCGGAGAGTTGTTTCAGGTCACCCATGCCGAGCAGGCGGGAGATGAAGCCGTTCGGCTCGAAGCGCTCGATGTCCTGAACGGTCTCACCCATGCCGAGGAAGCCGATGGACGAATCCGTCTCGTTGACGGCGGTCAGCGCACCGCCACCCTTCGCCGTCCCGTCGAGTTTGGTGATGACGACGCCGCCGATGCCGATGGACTCGTCGAACTGCTGGGCCTGCTCTTTGGCACCCTGCCCGATTGCCGCGTCGAGGACGAGCATGTTCAGGTCGGGCTGGACGACCGATTCGATTTCCTCGATTTCGTCGATAAGGTCGTCTTCGAGGGCGTGGCGACCGGCCGTGTCCACGATGTGCACCTCAGCGTCTGCAGTCGCTTCGAGGCCGTCGCGGGCGATTTGAACCGGGTCGTCGCAGTCGGGGTCGCCGTAGAAGTCGACCTCGGCGCGCTCACACATCTGTTTGGCCTGGTCGTACGCACCGGGGCGGAAGGTGTCGGTCTGGATGACCGCCGGACGAAGGCCCTTCTTCGAGAACCACCACGCCATCTTGGCGGAGGTGGTCGTCTTCCCCGACCCCTGGAGACCGGCGAGCATGATGGTTTGCGATTCGAGCGGAATCTCCGTGGATTCGCCGATGAGACCGACGAGTTCCTCGTAGACGATTTTCAGAACGTGGTCACGGGCGCTCGTACCACCCGGCGGCTCTTCTTCGAGCGCGCGGGTCTTGATGGAGTCAGAGAGGTCCATGACGAGACTGACATCGACGTCGGCGGAGAGCAAGGAGCGTTGAATCTCCTTGACGATCTCCTGGACGTCGTCCTCGTCGAGGCGGGACTTCCCCCGTAGCTTGTCGAGACTGCCACGGAGAGAACTCCCGAGATTATCGAGTACCATTGTCCCTTCCTACGCCGTCGCGTCGGTAAAGGCTTTATCCGTCGCGTCCGCGGGCGAACATCTATCGGCCGCGCCGGCGACGTTGCTGACGATGCCCAAAATCCTCGTGCTCGACCAGCCCGCCCACGGTATCCCCACCGAGGAGTACATCGATGCGCTCCGCGAACGGCTTCCCGACGCGACCATCGTCCACCCGAAGACGACCGACGAGACCCTCGACGCGGCCGGCGACGCCGATATCATCACCGGGACGTACCTCTCCGACGACGTGCTCGCCGCCGCCGACAACCTCCGGCTATTCGCCGGTGCGGCCGCTGGCTACGACCACCTGCCGATGGAGACCCTCCGCGAGCGGAACATCGCGCTCACGAACGCCTCCGGCGTCCACGGTCCCAACGTCGCCGAACACGTCATCGGTTGGCTCCTGTTGATTACCCGCCGCCTCGACGAGGGAATCCGCCGCCAAGAGCGCCGCGAATGGCGGTCGTTTCAGGCGATGGGCGAACTCAACGGGGCAACCGTCACCGTCGTCGGTCTCGGCGCAATCGGGCAGGCCGTCGTCGAACGCCTCGACCCCTTCGGCGTCGAGACCGTCGGTGTTCGATACACGCCCGAAAAGGGCGGTCCGACCGACCGCGTGCTCGGCTTCGACGAACTCGAATCCGCCCTCGTGGAGACGGACTATCTCGTTCTCGCGTGTCCGCTGACCGACGACACGCGACGACTCATCGACGGAAACGCGTTCGACGCCCTGCCGGACCACGCCGTCCTCGTGAACGTCGCCCGCGGTGGTGTCGTCGATACCGACGCACTCGTCACGACGGTCCAACGCGGGCGGATTCGGGCGGCCGCACTCGACGTGACAGACCCGGAACCACTCCCGAAGGACCACCCGCTTTGGAACTTCGAGAACGTATTCATCACACCCCACATCGCGGGTCACACGCCGCAGTACTTCACCCGGCTGGCAGAGATTCTCGCGGAGAACGTCGAACTGCTGGCAGACCGCGAGAGTGCCGACGCGACGCTCCGGAACCAAATCCTTCCCGAAACCCCACGTACTTCATCCGGAACGCGCTAGTCAGAACTCATGACTGGCGTCGTGTTTGGCCTGCAACCGGCAACCATGGTCGCCTTCTGCGCCGCGTCTATCGCGCTCATTCTCACGCCCGGCCCAGATACGGTGTACGTCCTCGCTCGGGGGGTACAAGGCAGAAGTTCGGGGATTCGATCGGCGCTCGGCATCGCCACCGGCGTCTTGCTCCATACCGCCGCGGCGACGCTCGGGTTGGCGGCACTGCTTAGAGCCGCGCCGATTGCGTATCGCGCCGTGAAATACGTCGGTGCGCTATATCTCGTCTATCTCGGCATCAACGCCATCCGAAACCGCGAGTTCGACCCGCAGGTGGAGACGAATTCGGGCGGGAGTTTTCGCCGCGGCGTCTTGGTGAACGCGCTCAACCCGAAGGTCGCGCTGTTCTTCCTCGCGTTTCTCCCCAACTTCGCCGGCACGGGAGCGGGCGCGGACAGCAGGATAGCGCTTCTCGGCGCGACGTACGCGGTTCTCACGGCCGTCTATCTCTGTCTCGTCGCGCTCGTCTCGGAGCGGGCGGGGAAAGCACTCGAATCGCCGCGGGTCACGTCACGTCTCAATTGGGTTGGCGGCGGTGTGATGGTTGCACTCGGCGTCGGTCTCGCGGTCGAGTAGCTTCGCACGCCGGGGATTGACATCGTACCCGAGGTGCAAATTACAATTTTGATAATTACGACCGTGCCCTTATCAGCCACAGCTTCATGTCGGATAATACACGTACGCACACGGACGAGTCGAGTCATTCGGACATTCAATTTCAATATCAAAATAGATTCGTGGACAAGAACGCTCGTAATACGCTCAAGCTCTTTTTCGTCGGTGTCGTGGTTCTCTCCACGATGGTCGTCGCGCCGGCCGCGACGACAGATATCGGCTTCGGGGCGGGTGTCGTGTCCGCGGCGTCCGCGCCGACCATCTCGGACTTCACCGTCGAAAGTAAATCCGGCCGCACCGTCGAGTTCAGTTTCACCTCCTCGAAGGAGTTAGAGGACATCAACGTCGCGTTCTACAACGCCTCGCTGAATCCGACGACAGAAGAGAAGTTCATCGACTACGCGATTACTGATTCCATATTTTCGACCGGGGACACCTCTGCTCCGTACCGGTACACGGCGACCTACACGGCGTCAGCAGACAGCACCTACACCGCCGAACTGCTCGTCGCCAAGGGCCAAGACGGAAACAACGGCGCGAGCGGCGAAGAACGAACTGTCATCGTCGATTCCGGGCCGCCGTTAGTTTCGAACCTTGCTGTCACCGACGACGCCGACGGCAACGGCTACGTCACGGCTGGTGACGATGTCACGGTCAGCGCGACTGTCGTCGAAAACACGACGAGCATCGACTCGGTGACGGCCAATCTCAGCGCGTTCGGTGCAGACGCCGCCGAACCACTCAGTCATACGGGCGGCGACACCTACGAGACGACAATCACCGTCGGTTCGGGTGAGACGCCGACCGAAGGCAACCACTCGGTGACGCTCACCGCGACCGACACCGACGGCACAGGAAACGAAGGGAACACGACGAGCGCGACGACGCTGACCATCGACACCTCGACGCCGTCGGTCTCGAACGTGCAGTTCACCGGGAGCGCGGTCCAAGACGACGTGCTCAACGACGGCGACACGTTCGGCATCGAAGCCGCCATCACCGACGGCCCGGCGGGACCGACTCTCGACGGGTCGAAACTCACGGCCGACCTCTCGGCGTTCGGTGCCGGTTCTGCCGTCGTCCTCACGAAAGACACCGGAAACATCTACACCGCGACGGCAACTACCGACGGCGCGGCGGCCGCACCTGACGGCTACTACAACGCGACCGTCACCGCGGTCGATTTCGCCGGGCAGTCGGCGTCGAACGAAAGCGCGGCGGTCGCAATCAGCGCCCCGCCGGACATCACGTCCTACGCCGTCACCAACCCAAGCGGCCAGAATCTCACCGTCAGTTTCGACTCCTCGGAGACGCTGGCCGACATCGAGGTGTCCGTCAGCGGCCCGAGTACGACGACGCTGACAGCGTCCGATTTCGCCGAATCCGGCGGCACCTACACGGCGACGTGGAACACGACCACCGAGGGAGATTTCACCGCCGACCTGCTCGTCGCAAACGACTCAACCGGCCAGAACGGCGCGGGCGGACGGTCGGGAGCCACGACGGTAGACACCATCTCGCCGTCGATGTCGAACGCGACGCTACTCGACGCGGCCGACGGCGACAGCGTTCTCGCCGACGGTGACGACTTCCGTCTCGACGTGAACGTCTCGGATGCGACGAGCGATATCGCCAGCGTCACCTTCGACGGGCGAGAGTTCGGCTGGGGGCACCTCGGCGAAAGCGAGACGCTGACCGACGGCGACGCCGACGGCGTGTACGACGCGACGGCGACGGTGAAAGCCACGAACGCGGCCTCGGACGGAAGCTATTCCGTACAACTCACCGCCACCGACGCCGAAGGCAACGTCGAATCCGTGACGACCGAGACGCTCGTTCTCGACACGACGGACCCGACGCTCTCTGACCTCTCGATAACGGACGCGACTGACGGCGACGGCATCGTCGAAGACGGTGACCAAATCGAGATTCGTGCGAACAGCACCGACGCGACGAGCGGCGTCGTGAACGTCACGGCCGACGCCTCCGCGTTCGGCGCGGGACCAGCCGTGAAACTCACCGACAGCGGCGGTGGCACCTACACCGGGACCGTCACCGTCGACGAAGCGGATTCCTCCGGCGAGGGCGACTACGGCGTTACGGTGACAGCGACCGACGACGGCGACAACGAACGCACGGATTCGACGGGGACGCTCGCGCTGAACACCGCGCCGCCGACCATCACGAATCCGACGGTGACCGACGCGACCAACGGAGACGGCGTCGTCGCCGACACGGATTCGATAACCGTCTCGGCGACCGTCACCGACACCGTTACCATCTCGTCCATCACCGCGAATCTCTCCGCGTTCGGCGCTGGGTCGGCGGTCTCTCTCACCGACGGCAACGGCGACGACACCTACGACGCGACCGTCACCGTCGATGACGCGACCGCCGACCCCGACGGAGACCACTCCGTCGAACTCACCGCGACAGACGAAAAAAGCAAGATTTCGACCGCGACGACGCCGACCCTGACGCTCGATACGACCGCGCCGAGCGTGGCGGAGGCGACGCTCTCGGACGACGGCGACCGTCTCGTGACCGACGGCGACAGCGTGACCGTCTCGGCGACCGTCACCGACGCGACCACGGCCGGTTCCGTCACGGCCGACCTCTCGGCGTTCGGCGCTGGGTCGGCGGTCTCTCTCACCGACGGCAACGGCGACGACACCTACGACGCGACCGTCACCGTCGATGGCGCGACCGCCGACCCCGACGGCAACTACTCCGTCGAAATCGTCGCGGCCGACGCTCATGGGACCGACGTGACAACCGCGACGGGCGAACTCACCCTCGATTCGACTCCACCCGCGTCGTTCTCGCCGAGCGCGGAAGACGCGACGAACGGCGACGGCGTGGTCGGCGACGGCGAGTCGATTCGCGTCACTGCGACCGTCTCCGACGCGACGAGCGGTGTCGTGAACGTCACGGTGAATCTCTCCGCGTTCGGCGCTGGCGTCGTCGAACTCCCGCACGACACGGGAAGTACCTACACCGCGACGGCAACCGTCTCCGACGCGACCGCTGGTCTCGACGGGAATCACACGGTCGTCGTCACCGCGACCGACGCGGCCGGAAACGACCGAAACCAGTCCGCTGGCGAACTCACGCTCGACACCGACGCGCCCGTACTCGACGACGCGGAACTGACCGATGCGACCGACGGAAACGGCGTCGTCGCCGACGCGGACGCGCTGACCATCTCGGCGAACGTGACCGACGCGACGACGGTTCGGAACGTGACGGTCGATGCGTCCGCGTTCGGCGCGGGCGACGTCACCCTGACGAACAGCGGCAGTGACCGCTACGACGCGACTATCAGCGTCGATGGCGGAAACGCGACGCTCGGCGCGCACTCGCTCACAATCGTCGCCGAAGACGCACAGGGAAGAACCCAGACGGCAGGGACCGGAAGTGTGACCGTTGACACCGCGGCACCGACTATCTCGGACGTGAGCGTCGGTGACGACGGCGACAGAATCGTCGGCGACGGCGACGACATCACGGTGACAGCGACCGTCTCGGACGGCGAAAGTAGTATCGAGACCGTAACGGCCGACTTGACCGAGTTCGGTCTCGGCTCAGGAGTCGCACTCGGACACGCGTCGGGCAACACCTACGAGACGACGGTCCCAGTCGATGACTCGGCCGCCGACCCCGACGGCAACTACAGTATCACAGTCACCGTGGCCGACGCCGGGTTCAACACCGAAACCGGTACGACCGACCCGCTGACGCTCGATACGACCGCACCGACACTCTCGAACGACGCTGTCACCGATTCGACCGACGCAAACGGGGCCGTCGATGGCGGCGACGAACTCACGCTCGACGTGACGGTCGCCGACAACACGACTGTCGCAACCGTCACCGCGGATGTCTCCGCGTTCGGTGCCGGGTCGGCGGTGCCACTCTCCGATGGCGACGGCGACGGCACATACGACGCGACAGTCACGGTCTCGGAGGCGGGAACGTCCGACGGGGCACACGACGTCACCTTCACCGCGGTCGATGCGGCCGACAACGAGGGGATGACGACGGTCGGCGGACCGACTCTCGACAGCGCATCCCCGTCGCTGTCGAATCCTACGCTCACGGACGCAACTGACGGCGACGGCGTCGCTGCGAACGGGAGCGACCTCACCGTCTCGGTCGAAGCGACCGACCTCACAGGCGTCGAGTCGGTCGTCGCCGACGCGTCCGCCTTCGGCGCGGGGTCGGCAGTCACGCTCTCTGACGCCGACGGCGACGATATCTACGACGCGACCGTCACCGTCGATGACACCGGGACCGCGGCGGACGGTGCCCGCGGCATCACGATTCAAGCGACCGACGGACAGGGGAACGCACAGACCGTCAGCACGCCGCAACTGACGCTCGACACGACCGCCCCGTCGCTCTCGAACGTCACACTCACTGATACGACCGACGGCGACGGCACCGTAAGCGACGGTGACGTGCTCGTCGTCTCCGTGGACGCCGCCGACGCGACGACAGCAGTCGCGGCGGTCCTCGCCGACGCGTCCGCCTTCGGCGCGGGGTCGGCCGTGAAACTCACCGACGGCGACGGTGACGGGACCTACGAATCGACGCTCGTCGTCGACGAAAGCGGCGTCCCGGCTGACGGTGACCGCGCCGTCAGCGTCACCGCGAACGACACCGGCGGAACCGCACAGACCGCGGCGACCGGCACGGTCACGCTCGATACGGCGCCGCCGGCGATGAGCGGTCTCTCGCTCACCGACGCGACCGACGGCGACGGCACTGTCGGCGTCGGCGACTCGGTGACAGTCAGCATCACCGTCACAGACGCGACGACCGCGGTCGAGTCGGTGACGGCGTATCTCTCCGACCTCGGCGTCGGGTCGCCTGTCGAACTGACCGACGGCAACGGCGACGACACCTACGAAGCCACCGTCGCGGTCGGCTCCGGCGCGTCCGGCGGCACGCAGTCCGCGACGTTCGTCGTCGAAGACACGGTCGGAAACGACGACAGCGGGACGACGGCACCGCTCACCGTGAGCGCTACCGGTCCCGTCGTGACGAACGCGACGCTGACCGATGCGACCGACGGCGACGGCGCGGTCGATGACGGCGACGTGCTCGAAATCAGCGCGAACGTGACCGACGATACCGGCGTGACGGCTGTCACCGCAGATGCGACATCGTTCGGCGCGGGAGCGGCCGTCGCGCTGACCGACGGGGACGGCGACGACATCTACGACGCGAACGTCACCGTTGACGGCGCGGCCGCCGACGACGACGGCGACTACGACGTCGAACTCGTCGCAACCGACACCGAGGGCACCGACCAACACGAGTGGACGAACACGCTCGCGTTGAACACGCCACCGGACGTGTCGAAGTTCACGGTCGAAAATCCGACGGGAGAGACGGTTCGAGTGAGTTTCAGCGCCTCCGAAGCGCTGACGAACATCACGGTGACCGTCTCCGGCGCGGAGTCGGCGACGCTCTCGACAGACGCGTTCACGGCAGTCGGGTCCGGCTACGTCGCAACGTTCGAGCCGAGTGCAAGCGGTACCGTGACCGCGACGCTCTCGGCGGCGACCGACGCGACCGGCAAAGACGGCGCGAGCGGACAGTCCGATAGTATCTCAATCCAAGTGGACGACAGCGACGACAGCGACGACGGCGGAAGCGGCGGTGCAGGCGGTTCCGGCGGCGGTTCGTCCGGCGGTGGGTCATCGGACGGCGGAGACAGCAGTCAAAGCGGAGGTGGCTCGAACGACGACGGGGACGGTCGCTCGCGTCCCGACACCGTCGTTCGCGTCGAAGACGACGAGACCAACGAGAACGTGACGAACGTCTCAGTCGGGAATCCCGCACGAGACAAGCCGGTCGCGGTCGATTTCGACGGCCGTGTCGAAACCGGCGGGATGAATCTGACGCGACTCACAGTGACGACGAACCGCGCGTCCAACTACTCCCTCGCCGTCGCGGGCGACGCACCGCTTCTCGACACGTCGGTCTCGGAGACGACAGTCGATGTGACGACGTCGAACAGAACGGCCTCGCCAGCCGAAGATGACGCCGACGAGGCTAACGACTCTGGCGAGGCGAACGATGGCCCGACGACCCGGTTCGATGGCGTCGTCCTCGGGTCGCTCCGAGTTGACCACGAAATCGACGATTCGACCATCGACGCGGCCGCCTTCACGGTTGCCGTCGATGCCGACCGACTCGCTCGGCTCGGTGTCGAGGCGGACGAACTCTCTTTGTACCGGTTCCACGGCGACGCGTGGAATCGCGTCGAGACGACTGTCGAAACGCGAGACAACGGAACGCACAGGCTCCGAGCGAACTCGCCCGGTCTCTCCCGGTTCGTCGTCGGCGTCGAATCGGGCGACTTGCTCTCCGTGGAGGGTGCGACCCTCTCCCGGCCGAGCGTACCTGCTGGACAGTCGCTTACGGTGACGGCCGAACTCACTAATCCCCGCGGCTTCGGCGTGAAAAAGACCGTCGCGGTGACGGCAAACGGGACCGTCGTCGGGTCGCGCGACGTGACTCTCGGCGCGGGCGAGCGGGCGGTCGTCGCGCTCGACGTCGAACTGGAACGCGGCGGCGTGACGAACGTGTCGGTCGATGGCGTGTCGGCCGGGACCGTGACCGCCCGGACTGACGAGACGCCCACGCCGGAGGCGACGACGACCGAGAAGGACGACGAGACGACACCGCCCACGGAAGCGACCACCGAGCGGTCGACGACGACCGAGACGCCCGGATTCGGCGCTGTCGTCGCAGTCGTCGCAGTCGGTATCGTCGCGCTCGTTCGAGGTCGGCGACGTCGGCGGAAGTGACGCGGACGCGACTGAGACGACGCTGGCGCGACGTTCTGTCGGAGCGATAGTAGCGTTTGCAAGTCATTGCACACTCGATAGACCGCTGTCGTTCGATCGGCTGTCAGCAGTTGCAAACGCTACTATAGTAGACTGATGTCAGTGTTGCAACGCGCAAAAATGAGACGACAGACGGCCGACGGACCGTCGTGTTCGGTCCCGAGCGGTTACTCCTCGTCTCCGAGAAGTCGTTCGACCATCGCTTCGGGGTCGAACCGTTCGATGTGGTCGTAGCCCTGTCCGACGCCGAGGAACAGGATTGGTTTCCCCGTGACGTACGCGATAGAGATGGCCGCGCCGCCGTTGGAGTCGGCGTCGGCCTTCGTGAGAATCGCGCCGTCGATTGCGGCCGCGTCGTTGAACTGGCGAGCGCGTTCGACCGCGTCCTGTCCGGCGACGGCCTCGTCTACGAAGATGGTGAGGTCCGGGCCGACGACGCGGTCGATTTTCTCCAACTGCGCCATGAGGTCGTTGGAGGTGTGAAGACGACCGGCCGTGTCGCCGAGCACGATGTCGATGTCGTGCGCCTCGGCGTATTCGACGGCGTCGTAGATGACCGCCGCCGGGTCGCCACCCTGCTCGTGGGCGATGAGTTTCTTGTCGAGCGCGTCCGCGTGCTCACGAATCTGCTCGTTCGCACCGGCGCGGTAGGTGTCGCCGTTGGCGAGCACCGTCGAGTAGCCCTGTTTCTCGAAGTAGCGAGCGAGCTTGGCGATGGTCGTCGTCTTCCCGACGCCGTTGATACCGGTGAAGATGAGCGTGACCGGTTTGTCCGCCTCGGCGATGCGCTGGTCGAAGTCGAACTGGCCGACGCTGATGACTTCGTAAAGTGCGTCGTGAAGCGCCTCGGAGACGAGCTGGCCCGTACTCTGGACCTGCTTTCGCGTCTCGCCGATGAGTTTCCCGCGGATGGTGTCGAGAATCTCCTCTGCGACCTGCATCTCCACGTCGCTCTGGAGGAGCGCCATTTCGAGTTCCCACAGGGGGTCTTCGAGGTCTTCTTCCTCGATGACGACTTTCCCGGTAGCAAACGCGGCGGCGCGCTTCAATCGGCTCGCACTGGACGAATCGTCTTCGTCCTCGTTCGACAGCGCCGCTTTCGCGGCGTCGGAGGCGAGCGACTCCGGAATGTCGTCGCCGTCAGCGTCGCGTTCGGCCTCGCGTTCGGCGGCCGCCGACGCAGGTTCCGACGCCGATTCGGGTTGGGATGCCGTCTCGGTCGCCGGACTGTCGGTCGATGCAGTCGCCGACTCGGTTCCGGTTTCGGCTCCCGTCCCATCGTCGGTGTCAACCGCGGCGTCAGCCTCGGCCGTCTCCGTGGTGGGTTCGGCTGGCTGTGTCTCGGCGTCGGTCTCGACAGCAACCGAGTCAGTCGCCGTGGGGGTCGTCTCGGTGGATTCGGCATCGACCGCGTCGGTGTCGGCGGTCGTCGCCGCATCGGGAGCGTCCGCTTCCGCGTCGGCGTCAGCGTCCTCAGCGGCCGCTTCTGCCTTCTCTTCGGCGGTATCTTCGACGTCTTTCCGGAAGCGGTTGAGTTTCTTCTTCAGTCCGTCGAACATCTGAATAGTGAGGTAGTGAGGTTACTCGTCGTCGCCGTCGTCGCCTTCGCCCTGCATCTGTTGCATCTGTTGCATCTGCTGTTGCTGCATCTGCTGTTGGGCCTGCATCGCCTGCTGTTCGATTTCGTCGCTTTCCTCTTCGAGGTCCTCGATCTGTCCGCGGATGCTGGCGATTTCCTCGTCGAGCATGTCCTGCTTGCGGTGCAGGGATTCGATAGCGGTCGTCTGGTCCTGTTCGGCCGCGTAGTTGGCACCGAGCGAGACGATAATTTCGTCGATGTCCTGTACTTCGGCGCGGAGGTACGCGTCACCGCCGAGCGGGACCTGCACGGTCGAACCGGTTTCGAGCGTCTCGATGGCTTCGACTGCCTCGTCGATTTCGGCCTTCTCGTCGTTGAGGTCCGAAACCTCAGCTTTGAGGGATTCGATCTCCTCGTCGAGAGCCTGCAGTTCCTGGGAGAGCTGTTGGAGTTGCTGCTGACCGCCACCACCCATCATGCCGCGGACACCTCAGTGAGTTCGACCTTCGTGCGCTTGATTCCGTGTTCGCTTCCGATAAGCGAGTACGCGTGTTCTTCTGCGACGTTCTCGTTCGGCGCTTCAACGGTCTTCGTGAACTCGTGGACCACACCACGGCTCGTGAAGGTACCCGCAATAATGAACTGGCTCATGCACGTCGGTCTGGTGGCAAGCGGGAAGAGTCTTCCTACTCGGAGCGAAAAGAAACCGCGAAACGGGCGGACGCGAGGCCCTCAGTCGATGTAGTCGAGGGCGTCTTCGATGCGACCCAGTTCCGGGCCGGTCGTGTCGTCGCCGACGATGTAGCTCTCGTCGGTGGCGACGAGGCCGGAGCCGACGAGCGGTCCGCCGTAGTTGATAGTGCCGATGTCGGCGCGAACGTCGAGAAGCGCTTCGATAGCTTCGAGTTCGGGTTCGCGCGATTTCGGATGGCAGAGGACGCCACGGTTGTTGGCGACGGCCGCCATCCCGACGGTTCGAACGTCGGCGAGGTCGCCGCGTTCGACGGGCACGTCGAGTGCGTCTTCGACGGCTTCAACGGCGTCGTCGGAGAGGTCCGCGTGGACGTACGCGCCGTAGTCGTTCGCAAGAACGACGTTTCCGGCGGCGTTGATACGCCCGGGAAGCTCGTAGACGGGGAGGTCTACGGTGTCTTCGATGGCCTCCTTTTCGCGGGTCGTCGCGCGACTCGAAACGAGAAGACCGTTCTCGTTACCGGTCGCTAGCGCACCGACAGTGCCAGACCCGCCGATAGTCGTCTGGACCGCTGGCACGTCGAGTTCTGCGGTCATCTGCTCGACGAGCGAGTCGTCGGCATCCGGGCGAACGAGAAGCACGTCGTCGGTAGCCCGAGCGAAGACGCCGATGTAGGACGAACCGGCGAAGGAGGCGCGGAGCACTGTTTACTCGGCCGGTTCGGCTTCGACGATCGACTCGCCGTCCTCGTCGAATCGAGCGGCGCGAACGCGGAACTTGCTCGGCGGGCTCTGCCGACCGTGCGCCCAGATGTCCTCGTTGATCTGAGAGTCGAGACGCACGTTGTCGGCTTCGACCTTGAAGTGCTTGGCGAGGTGTTCGCGGATGAGCTTCATGGCGCGACCTGCGCGCTCGTGGGACGGCACTGCTTTCACGTCTCGGAGCGGGACGGTGACGACGCGCTCCTCGAAGTCGTTTGCGCTCATTGCTTACTCGTCCGTGTTGCTCCGCCGCCAGTTGCGACGCTTGGGGTTTCGGGAAACTTCCATGTCGGTCTTGAGCATGACCCACGCGGGGACACGACTGTTCTGGCGTTCGAGCTTCGCCAGACGCTTCTTCTTAGCCTTCGACTTCTTACCCATAGTGGGCTACACTTTCCATCCTCCGCATAAAATCTTGTTCCTTCGCGTTTTAGCAGTGTGAGATGCGCCCGCACGTTGGGGTGCGGTCCGATTGACATCCGAACCGAAGCGCCGGGGTTCGAAGAACGGAACATTCCGGGCACAGCCGCCGGTTCCGGCACGATACAACCCAACCGACCCATTCAGTACCGTCGGCGAGAAATCCCATGACGAATGAGTCGGGGCCGTACACTCGCCGTCTTCGTGGCGCTTTCCGCGGTTTGGGGGAGCGCCTTTCTCGCCACCGATATCGCCCTCGAAACGGTTCCGCCGGCGTTTCTCGGAGCCGTTCGGTTCGACGTTGCGGCCCTCTTACTGTTCGCGCTCACCGTCGTCCGCGGCGACCGGTTCGTCCCCGCCGGACGAAACGAGTGGCGACCGATTCTCGCCGGTGGCGTGTTCAGCATCGGCGCACACCACGCGCTCTTGTTCTCCGGGCAGGTCTACATCCCCGGGTCCGTGGCGTCAGTTCTCCTCGGCATCATCCCGCTCGCAACGCCGACGCTCACTCGACTGACGGCGACACAGGAGCAACTCTCTCCGCTCAAGGCGACAGGGCTAGTACTCGGGTTCCTCGGCCTCGTCGTCATCGCCAACCCAGACCCCGAAAACCTGTTCTCGTCGAACCTCGTCGGCGCGGTGTTGGTGTTCGGGTCGGCAATCGCATTCGCGCTCGGCGCGGTCCTCACCCACGACAGCGAGACGGACATGTCGTTGCTTTCCGTTCAAGCGTGGATGATGCTCATCGGTGCTGTGACGCTCCACGTGACGAGTATCGCGCTCCCGTGGGAGTCCGCCGCGACCGCAGTCTGGAACACGCACGCGCTGGTCGCCACGGGCTATCTCGCAGTCATCGCCGGCGCGGGCGGCTTCCTCCTGTACTTCTGGCTTCTCGACCGAATCGGCCCAATCGAGGTGAGCATTCTGGAGTACGTCATTCCGCTTTTCGCCGCGCTCGCGGAGTGGGTCGTCGTCGAGCGAGCGCCGACGCGGACGACTGTCGCCGGGTTCGTCCTCATCTTCGTCGGGTTCGTCCTGTTCAAACGAGAGGCGATTCGCGGCGAGCTTCGGCGCGTCATCGACCGTCGAAGGCGGCGTGAACCGACGGACGACTGATGCACCGAGGAGAAAGCGGAGACGAGAACGTCGAACAGAAGACAAAACACCGAACAGGAGACAGGAACGCCGAATCCGCCACTTACAGCGAAAACCGCGTGACAGTCTCGTAGTCGGGACCGGCGGAACCGAGTTCGCTCTTTTTCAGTCGGACTTCCGGGACGCGGAACGTCCCAATCGTCGGCGATTCCCGCTCGACGACCCGTCTCACGTGATCTTTTCCGCGGGCATCGTCCAGTCGAGCGAGCGTGACGTGAGGCGAAAACTCGTGGGCTTCGGCGTCGAAGCCGAGAGCCGTCGTCTCGCGTTCGAGCGCCTCGTGAAGCCGCGTCATCTCGGGTGCACCGTCGGTGACACCGGCCCAGACGACCCGTATGTAGTCGAGCGAGGGGAAGACGCCGAGTCCGCTGACTTCGGCCTCGAATGGCTCGACATCGGCCGCTTCGATGGCGTCTTCGACCGCGTTTTCGACCGTATCGAGTCGGTCCGTCGGCGTCTCACCGAGGAATTTCAGCGTGACGTGCGCCTGTTCGGAGTCGGTCAACCGGAGGCTTTCGGCGTCTGAGAGCAGTTCCTGCACTTCGGCGACGCCCTCCGAGAGCGACGGCGGAAGGTCGATTGCGAGGAACAATCGCATGAGAGACTAGTCGGTCGAATCGAACTTAACTGTCTCCCGGCGACAGAGACGCATCGTCTGTTGGCGTCGCCAGCGACCGTCGGTATCTATCGGGAGGACCGTCAGCAGTCGAAAGCGTCGCTCGTCGAAGTCGTTTCCCGTAAAAATCATCATCCCTCGAAGTCGTCCGCACCGCCGCGTTCGGTGGTCGGGCCGTGGTCGAGGACAGCCGCCCGTTCGTCCGGCGGGACCCACGTCCGGACGAGACTGGCGAGCGCGTCGCCGACGAAGGTCGCTTCGTACACGTCGGGCATGGACAGACCGGTCCAGAACTCGTAGCCGTATCGTGGGTCGTAGGCGTTGAACACGAGCGCCATGAGCGTTCCGTGGGTGCCGACGACGACGTGGCGACCGGGGTAGGCCTCGACGAGTCGGTCTACGGCGGCCACGCCGCGGGCTTGGGCTTCGGCGTGTGATTCGCCACCGGGATGGGACGCCGTGGGGTCCGCCCACAACTCCTCGACGGCCGCGTCGAAGTCCTCGACGTGTCGGCCCGCGAGTTCGCGTTCACGAAGGTCCTCATCAACGACCAGCGGTACGTCGGCGGCGTCGGAGACGCCCGTTACGGTCGCTCGGGCGCGTTCGTACGGACTCGTGGCGACGATATCGGCGACATCGGCGAGGTGGGCAGTCACGCGTGCGGCGTCGCGGCGACCTCGACGGGAAAGCCCGCGGCTCCGTTCGGCATCGGGTATGTACGGCGAGTGGGCGTGCCGGACGAACGAAACTACGGTCATCGAGGGCGCAGTCATTCGCAGACGGTCACCTCTGCGAGGCTAAAAAGCGGTCGGTGTCGCCGCTCTGACGTAGCGTTTAACCGCCGTGACACCCAAACCCGGCTATATGACCGACGACGGCAACCGACCCCACCAATTCTCGGAAGGCCAGGGGTTCGACGAGGACTACTCTGATTTCTCGCTCGACCCGCCGGAGCTTTCGGTGGACCCGACGAAGGTCGATCCGGTCGATTCACGCGTCCTCACCGACATCCTCGACGAGCGTAACATCGACCCCGAGGACGTCGATGTGGAGCAACTGCTCGACGTCGGCCTCTCGTATATGCAGATCAATCGCTTCGAGGAAGCCACCGAAGCGTTCGAGCGCACCGCTCGATTCGCGGACGACGGCTCCCCGCTCGCACAGGAGGCGTGGGCGAACAAGGGCGCGGCACACGCGCAACTCGAAGAGTGGGACGAGGCAATCGGGTCGTACTACGAAGCGCTCGACATCGACGACGACGGCGAACACGCCGCGACGGCTCACACGAACCTCGCGTACGCGCTGTGGGAGTCCGGCCAGACCGCCGACGCATTAGACCACGCAGAGCGCGCCGTCGAACTCGACCCGCGCTTCCCGCAGGCGTGGTACAATCGCGGCTTTTTCCTCCACGAGCGAGGGCTGAACGAAGACGCCGTCAACGCCTTCGACAACGCGATTCGTCTCGGAATGCGCAACCCGACGGTCCACGAGGAGAAGGCGCGCGCACTCGAAGAACTCGGCCGCGAGGAAGAAGCAGAACAGGCACAAAAGCAGGCTGACGACATCCGCGAGCAGGCCGAAGCCGAACTGGTCGAGGATTACTGATGCTCCTCCGCGAACGAGAGACGCCCGAAGGACTCCTCGTGTCGGTCTGTGACTCCGACTGCATCGGCGAGACGTACACCGACGGCGGTGTCTCGCTGGACGTGACCGAGGACTTCTACGGCGGCGACGAAGCCGAAACCGTCGATGAAGACACCGTCGTCGAGAGCCTCACCCGCGCGACCGTCGCCAACATCGTCGGCGAAGAGTCCGTCTCCGTCGCCATCGACGCCGGACTCGTGGACGAAGCGGCCGTCCTCGAAGTGGGCGGCACGCTCCACGCGCAACTGCTCTGGCTTCGCTAACGCAGGCGTTCTCCGTGCTGGTCTCTCGCCGCACTGCTGTAGCCGTCACTGCTTCGATACGCCGAGCAGTCGAGTGCGAAACGCGAACCGGTTATTCGCTTTCCCCGTCCGCTCGAAGTTCGAGACCCGTAATCTCGAATCTCGAACCGCCGACCGACTCGGCGAGTTCGATACACCAATCGTGTGCCATGGCCGTTTGTGTGACGATAGCCAGTCCGAACCCGGTTCCGTCTGTTCCTGTCGTGTAGCCGGCTTCGAACACCTCGTCGCGGTCTTCGGCCGGAACGCCGGGACCGTCGTCTGCGACGTAGAATCCGGGGTCACCCGTCCGGCCCGTGGTCGGGCCGACGGTCACGGTTAGCTGGCCACAATCGTCGGTGTCGCAACCGTGTTCGATGGCGTTCCGAAACAGGTTCTCGAAGATGTGTCCGAGGAGATTCGGGTCCGCGCGGAATACGACCGTGTCGGAGACGACCAGTTCGGCATCGCCCGTTTCGACGTGTTCCCACGCGCGTTCGGCTTGCGTTTCGAGGTCAACAGTGACGAGTTCATTGACCGAGTCGTGGCGGGCGAAAATCAGCGCGTCGGAGATGATTTCGTCGATGCGGCTGAGCGCGTTGGCGACGCGTTCGAGTTGCGACGGGACGACGCCCTCTTCGAGAAGCGAATCGACGTATCCCGACGCGACCGAAAGCGGGTTTCTGAGGTCGTGTGAGAGCATGCGGGCGACGCTCTGCAGTCGCGCCGCTTTCTCATCGACCTCCAGTTCGGCGCGCTTTCGGTCGGTGATATCCAGGTGGATGACCTGAATGTACATCTCGTCGCCCACCGAGAACCGAGAGGCACGCATCGTGAACCACTGTCGTTCGTTCTCGTTGTGACACGGATACTCGAACGAGAACGTGTCGCGGTCGCCGCGAGCGACCGCCCGAATACCGTCTCTCGCCGTCATTGCCGTCTTATCCCCACTCACGTCACAGATATCGAGATAGTTCGACCCAATCGAGCTACTATCGTCGGTGCGTCCGTGTTCGTTGCCGAACTCGCGCCACGTCTGGTTCGTATAGATGATGACTCCCTCCGCGTCCAAAATTGCGAGTTGTGTCGGAAGCGCGTCTAAACTCGAAGACGCGAGTGAGGGGGAGAGAGTCATACACATACAGTGGGACGTGAGCTACTTGATTTGTTTGGACGGTGTATATGTTCGATTCAGCACGGTCAGAAGCGAGAGAATGGCAAATCGGGGGGTCCCAAAACGGCACACAAGGGGTGGGCACGTCGATGTCTGTACCCGCCGAAACGGCTGGACTGTCACTGATTCCGACACCATCAGACAGACGACGTAACTGGAATCGGTTTCGAAGCGATTCCGGGACCGAAGACGTGTTGTGCCTACGGGGGTAACGTATTTGTAATGGAAGCGAAGGAATCGTATCCCGTCAACGTCGGCGCTATCCGGTCGGATTTCCCCATCCTCGAACGGAACGTCGGCGGCGACACTTCGACGCCGGGCGAACACGACGATGACACGACACCGCTCGTCTATCTCGACAACGCCGCCACGAGCCACACCCCGAAGCAGGTTGTCGATTCGATAGTCGAGTACTACCACGGCTACAACTCGAACGTTCACCGTGGCATCCACCACCTGAGCCAAGAGGCTTCTATCGCCTACGAGGACGCCCACGACCGAGTCGCCGAGTTCATCGGTGCCTCTGGCGGACGCGAGGAAGTCGCGTTCACCAAGAACACGACCGAAGCGATGAACACGGTCGCGTACGCGTGGGGACTCAACGAACTGAGTCCGGACGACTCCGTCGTCCTCACCGAGATGGAACACCACGCCTCGCTCGTCACGTGGCAACAGATAGCCAAGAAAGTCGGCGCAGAGGTGCGCTACATCCGCATCGACGAGGACGGCCGTCTCGACATGGAACACGCGAAGGAACTCATCGACGACTCGACGAAGATGGTTTCTGTCGTCCACATCTCGAACACGCTCGGGACCATCAACCCCGTCTCCGACCTCGCGGACATGGCCCACGACGTCGGCGCGTACATCTTCGTTGACGGCGCGCAATCGGCACCGACCCGCCCGGTCGATGTCGAGACCATCGACGCCGACTTCTTCGCCTTTTCGGGCCACAAGATGTGCGGTCCGACCGGCATCGGTGCGCTCTACGGTAAGCGCGATATCCTCGACGAGATGCAACCGTACCACTACGGCGGGTCGATGATTCGCCGCGTCACCTTCGACGACGCCACGTGGGAAGACCTCCCGTGGAAGTTCGAAGCCGGGACGCCGCCCATCGCACAGGGCATCGGCTTTGCCGCCGCCATCGACTATCTCGACGACATCGGCATGGAGAACGTCCAAGCCCACGAGGAACTCCTCGCCGAGTACGCCTACGACCGACTCAGCGAGTTCGACGATATCGAAATCTACGGTCCGCCGGGCGACGACCGCGGCGGACTGGTGTCGTTCAACCTCGACGGCGTCCACGCTCACGACCTCTCCAGCATCCTCAACGAGCAGGGCGTTGCCATCCGCGCCGGCGACCACTGTACGCAACCGCTTCACGACAAACTCGGCGCGGCCGCCTCGACGCGCGCGTCCTTCTACATCTACAACACGAAAGACGAAGTAGACGCGTTAGTCGAAGGGCTCGACATCGCCCGCGAACTGTTCGCCTGAACACGCTCGGCGTCCCTCAACACGCTCGCTGTCGCCCGCGAACAGTCACCGCACGCCGCTTGCGGCCCGAAGCGGGTTCCGCTCTTTTTTGCTGGGCGAGCGTACCCGGCGAAATCGGCCGATTTGCGGCCCCGGAATCCTTTTACCGCGCTCGGGCGTAGCCCCGACGAACACAATGGGCATTGGCTCAGACATGTATCGTCAGCAGATTTTGGACCACTACAAGAACCCCCGAAACCACGGCCGGCTCGACTCGCCGACGTTCAGTCACACGGGGGAGAATCCCTCCTGCGGCGATACCATCACGATGGACGTGCAACTCGCCGACGACGGCGAGACGATAGAGCGCGTCGCGTTCTCCGGCGATGGCTGTGCCATCAGTCAGGCGTCCGCGAGCATGCTCACCCAGCGGCTCCCGGGGACGACGCTCTCGGAACTAAACGAGATGGACACCGACGACATCACGGAGATGCTCGGCGTCGATATTTCGCCGATGCGCGTCAAGTGCGCTGTCCTCGCTCGACAGGTCGCACAGGACGGCGCGAAGATTCACGACGGCGAGATAGAAATCGAGCAGACGAAAACCGAAGACGACGACTGAAGTCGTTCGGGTGCGCGCTTATTCTTCGTTCGTCCGCGACCCGAGCGCCGCGGCCAGCGCGACGAGGTAGCCGAGTCCGGCTTTGACGTCCGGGTCTCGCGTCGCTCGAAGGAGTCCGACCGCTCCGAGCGGCTCGGCATCGGCGTCTTCCGCGTCGGCGACTTCGGCGAGCGTGCTCCCGGTTCGTGCGATCGAGTGCACCATCTCGTCGTCCATCGCGCCGACGCCGAGTTCGACCACGTCGATGCGGTCGTTGACGAGACCGAGTCGTTCGACGAGGACGGCGACTTCTTCGGGGTTGTTCTCGATAGCCCGAACGAGTTCGTCGGGCACCGCCTGTTCGGTCGATTGTGGGTTCTCTTGGTCTTGCATCGTCCGTCCCTCAGAGCATTCCTCTGGCGGTCAGCCAGTACGATTCGTTGTACGTACGACTCGGTCGTCCGGGTCGGTAGCCTCGACCACGAAGTCGGTCTCGACGCGGACGCCGCAGTCGGCGAGTCGATTCGAGACCACCGTCCCGCCAGTTCCACCGACGACGACCACGATTCGCTGTGTCATCACGTTCACTTACGTGAGTAGTCGTTTCCGAGGGCGTCAGTATTGAACCACATCCCCAATATTGTGGGAACTGACAGACGGTGAGGCGATAGGGAGACGGTGTTCAGTTCGGAGATAGTCGTTTCAGTCTTCCCAGACGAGATTGGGAAGTAGACACGACTGCTGGTGCTCAACGTCGTGGTTTCGAAGCGAAAGGGAGGACATGGAGTCTTGGGTTTGGAGCGGAAGCCGGGTCTATTCGGGCTTGAGACCGCCGTCCTGCACGCGCATGATTCCCTCGCCGTCGGCAAGGTTCGGCGCGTCAACGAGACGGACGATACGCTTGTCACCTTTCGACTTGCGGAGGTAGATACGGAACGTCGAGGTGTGGCCGAGGATGTTGCCACCGATAGGTTGTGTCGGGTCGCCGAAGTAGGAGTCGGGGTTCGACGCGACCTGGTTCGTGACGAGGATACCCGTGTTGAACAGGTCGCCGATGCGCATCAGGTCGTGGAGGTGCTTGTTGAGCTTCTGCTGGCGTTCTGCGAGTTCGCCACGACCGACGTACTCAGCGCGGAAGTGTGCCGTAAGCGAGTCAACACAGAGCAGGCGAACCGGCCACTCGGTGTCTTCGTGGTCGCCGGCGAGTTCCTTGGCCTTCTCGGCGAGGAGAATCTGGTGGTTGGAGTTGAACGCCTTTGCGACGTGAATCTTGTCGAGGACGTCATCGACGAGCGCCGTCATCGTCTCTTCGTCGTCGATAGAGCCTTCGATGCCGCGGTCATCGAGCGTCGCTTCGAGGACATCGTCTTCGAGACCGCGGACCATGTCGTCGATACGCTCCGGGCGGAACGTGTCTTCGGAGTCGATGAAGATACAACCGCCGCCGAGGCCGCCCTGTTCGGGCGGGAGTTGGACGTTGACGGCCAGTTGGTGCGTAATCTGAGACTTACCGGCACCGAACTCGCCGTAGACTTCGGTGATGGACTGTGTTTCGAGGCCGCCGCCGAGGAGTTCGTCCACTTCGTCGATTTGCCAGCTCAGCTTGCCGATTTGCTGGCGTCGTTCGAGGACCATCGAACCGGTCTCGAAGCCACCGACATCGGCGGCGTCACGGGCCACGTTAATGATGTCCGAGGCCGTGCTAGAGCCGATGTCGGCCTTGTTAGACAGTTCGCCGGGGCTGGCGACTGCGATAGACTGGTAGCTGTCGTAACCGCTCTCGACGAGTTTGTCGGCGGTGGCCGGGCCGACACCGGGGAGACTTTCGAGGTCGTCTTCTGCCATACCCAGTCGTTCCGCCCATACCCACATAAACCCTCGTTAACAGCGGAGTGAAAGTGAAATCGAGGGACTGCGGCTACCCGATGACGACTGTCTGACGGAGGTTGAAGTTGGAAGTCGAGACGTTCGGTGGCGATGAAAGAAGTCGAGTCAGGTCAGGTCAGGTCAGGTCAGAGCAAGGCAGGCCAAGCCATCAGTTCCACGGGTGCCCATCTCGCGTCGAGGGCCAAAGCGGGTACCAGTAACTCTCGTCGTCTTCGATTTCGAGTTCGCCGTTGAGGACCGATTCGAGTTTGAACTCCAGTTGTTGGTTCCGGTTCGACGTTCCCTGTGGCGAAAACGGGTAATACGCGCCGCGGCGGAACGAGTACACCCAGTAGGCTCGGTCGCCATCCTTTCGGAACCCGAAGAGTGCCGCGAGCAGGCGCGACCCGTAGCCGCGTTCGATGAACTCGTCGGCCGCGAAGTGGACACTCGTCACGAGGTCCTCTGGGTCGTCGTCAACGAGGATTACCCAGTTGTAGCCGTGACCGTCTGTGTGGCGACGGAACTCGGTCCCGGTCTCTTCCTCTCCGGCGGTGAGGATAGCCTCGACGGCGTCGACGGTGTCTGCGAAGTCGGTGCTATCGACGGAGGAAAAACAGAGTGCCGCTTCGTTAGACGGGTCGAATCCAAGGTCGGCTTCCATCGTCAGATACGCCGTGCTCATCCCGAAGAGGTCGTCGGGGTCGGCTCGGCTGGTCGCGTCTGACTCGGCGCTGATGCCAAGTGCGGCGCGGACTGAATCGAAGAGTCCCATGGCCACCGGTAAGGTGGCTGGTAACTTAGCGTCGTGGGACAGTCATCGGGCGGTCGCAGAAAAAACGCCGCGGGTGAAACCGACCTAGAACGTCTCCATCTCGCGCTCCATGTCGCGGAGGCGCTCGATACGGTTCTCGGTCGAGGGGTGGGTGCTGAACAGCCGACCGATGAAGTCCGACTTGATGGGGATGATGAAGAACGCGTTCATCTCCGAGGTTTCGCGCATGTCGCGCTTTGGGACGTTCTCCATCCGGCCCGAAATCTTGGTCAGGGCGGATGCCAGCGCCGACGGGCGGCCCGTGATGATGGCGGCCCCGCGGTCGGCGGCGTACTCACGGTAGCGCGAGAGCGCCCGAATCAGGAGATACGAGATAATCCAGACGACGAGCGACGCGAGGATGGCCACGATGACCGGCATGTTCTGTCGGTCGCGGTCACCGCCGAAGAACCAGCCCCAGCGGACGATAAGGAAGGCGATACTGGAGAGGAACGATGCGATTGTCATGACCATCACGTCGCGGTTCTTCACGTGCGCGAGTTCGTGCGCGATGACGCCTTCTAACTCGTCGTCGTCGAGCGTCTGCATCAGTCCAGTCGTGACGCAGACGGCCGAATTCTTCTGCGAGCGACCCGTCGCAAACGCGTTCGGGACGCGGGTGTCGGCGATGGCGACTTTCGGCTTCGGCAGGTCGGCCTGTTGCGAGAGGCGACCGATCATCGCGTGGAGTTTCTTCGCTTGTGGGCCGTCGTCTTCGTCAACGACGGTCGCGCCCATGCTGTAAAGCGCGAGTTTGTCGCTGAAGAACAACTGCGCAAAGAGGAAGACGCCCATGAACCCGACCATGATAGCGAGGCTCTGGAAGTAGGCGAACAGCACCCCTGCGAAGACGATGTAGAGTGCGAACAGGAGAAACATCGTGAACGCCATGCGACCACGCAGTCCCCAGTCCGGTTTCCATTCCATAGGGTGTGCTTAGTAATCCGGCTAATAAACGCTGTTGGAGTGCGAATTTATCGCACGGTTGTAACTGAATCGGGTACGGGTCGGCTCGTTCACAGGTCACCTCCGTGTCACAGACGGCAATGGTTTCGATAGTGAACCGGAAGCGTTCGACTGGGAGAGTCAGAAGTAATGCGTCCGAAGCCGTTTTTGCGTCGCCGAAGCGGGAAATCGGGACACACCATTTTGCCGACTGGGTGCGTATCGCTAGGAGAGATGTTCGCCGATAGAGAAGACGCGGGCCGACGCTTGGCAGACCTCCTCGACGAACGAGGCGAAGAGGCGGACGTAGTGCTGGCAATCCCGCGTGGGGGGCTACCGGTGGGGAGAGAGGTGGCCGACAGGCTCAGAGCGCCGCTCGACGTGGTCGTCGCCTCGAAAGTCGGCGCGCCGGGAAATTCGGAACTCGCACTCGGGGCCGTCGCGGGTGACGAAAGCGCGTGGTGGAACGAGGACCTCGTGTCGTATCTCAGCGTGAAAGACGACTACCTCGACCGAGAGCGCAAACACGAGGCGGAGGTGGCACGTGAGAAAATCTCGCTGTACCGCGACGGTGACCCGCTTCCGAACCTCGATGGAAAACGCGTTATCGTCGTTGACGACGGCGTTGCGACCGGGGCGACCGCCCGCGCCTGTCTCCGACAGGTGAGAGGAAGTGGCGCAGAACGCGTCGTGCTCGCGGTTCCGGTCGGGCCGCCTCACACAATCGAAGACCTCGAAGGTGAGTGTGACGCCGTCGTGACCGTCGAAGCCCCCGAGGCGTTCGGAGCCGTCGGTGCGTTCTACCGCGATTTCACGCAGGTTACGGACGAGGTGGCCGCGACGTATTTGGACCCGAGCGAGACCATCGAGTAACCCGGGAGTTCGGGGGAATCGGAGACGGCACACGACACAGACGTGACGCGGAATTTAAGCGGTCGAGCGGACTAGAGCCGTCAATGAGCGAATCCCGCGACTTTTGCCCTCGGTGTGGGGACCCTATTCCGGAGCGACCGGAACAGCTCCCGGGGATGCCCCGCGAGCGCGACGACGTGCTCTGCGACGCGTGTTACTTCGAGGATTTCGACCTCGTGGACGCGCCCGACAAGGTGCAGGTGCGCGTCTGCGCGCAGTGCGGCGCGATTCACCGCGGAAACCGATGGGTCGATGTCGGCGCGCGAGACTACACCGACATCGCCATCGAGGAGGTATCGAACTCGCTCGGCGTCCACCTCAACGCGGAGGAGGTCCGCTGGGGGGTCGAACCCGAGCAAATCGACGAGAACAACATCAAAATGCACTGCCACTTTTCGGGCGTCGTCCGCGGGACGCCGCTGGAAGAGTCGGTCGTCGTCCCGGTGAGTATCGCCCGCGAGACGTGCAAGCGGTGCGGCCGCATCGCCGGCGGCTACTTCGCCAGTCTCGTACAGGTCCGCGCCGACGACCGCACACCAACGACCGACGAGGCCGAGACGGCCATCGAAATCGCCGAATCCTACATCGCCGAGCGCGAGGACAAAGGCGACCGCAACGCCTTCATCACGGAGGTCAACCGAACGCCCGACGGCCCGGACATCAAGATCTCGACCAACCAGATGGGAAGCGGCGTCGCAAAACAGATTCGTGAGCGATTTGGCGGCACCATCGAAGAACACCCGACGCTCGTCACGGAGGACGGCGACGGCAACGAGGTGTACCGCGTCACGTTCGTCGCGCGACTCCCGCGATACACCGCTGGCGACGTTATCGACCCCGAAGACGGCGACGGGCCGGTCCTCGTCAAGAGTAACCGCGGACGCCTGAAAGGGGTTCGTCTCACATCTGGCGACGAGTACGAATCTGAGTTCGAAGAGGGCGAACGGCCAGACGCGGAACATCTCGGTTCTCTCGACGACGCCGAAGAGACCACCGTCGTCACGGTCGAAGACGCACACGCGGTACAGGTACTCGACCCGGAGACGTTCGAGGCAAAGACCATCCCGCGACCGGACTACTTCGACCCTGACGCCGCGATGGTTCCCGTCCTCAAGAGTCATTCGGGACTTCACATCCTGCCTGACGAGGCCGTCGAGGACGAAGAAGGGGAATAGGAACGAAACTATCGAGGAGTCGGAAGGATACGAGCGGGAGACAGCGCGCTCTCTTTTCGAAAAACGTTGCCGAGCAAACACCCTCGTCGGCTACCGAGTGTCGAGCTATCGAAAGCGAGAGCTACCGTTAGTCCGCGCGGGCAGGGTTGTCGGGAGAAACTGCCGTCGCGGGCGTGTCCTCGCGCACCGTCACACCGTGGCGCTGGAGGATGACGACGAGTTCGTCCTCGGAGTAGCCGGAGCGGGCGGCCGCCTGCGAGAGCGTGAGCGTCCCACTACGATACAGTGTAATCGCCGTGGCGAGTGCGGTGGTGTGCATGGCCGATACACAGCGATTCAGTGGCAGTAGTGTTAACTATTTCGTGAGAAAGAATGCCAAACCAAAACTATGCAGTCGGATTGGTTTACATACACATATTGAATCAGATTTCCCAACCACATACACCCAACAACACCAACAATCATTGTTGATTCGGCAGAGAGTTCCAGATGCGCTTTGACGGACGGAACTTACTGCACCAATCGTTCAGAGTGACAGAGACACAATTGGCACACGGAGAGAGATACGTAGAAACGAGTCACTGCGTGCCTCGCAGTGGGCGGACACACTACGAAGCAGGCCAGCCCCGTTCCCGTTATCACACCTGCGAATGATGCCGAAGCGTTCTTTTCTACCCAGCCACGTCGTACGCCCATGGACAGACAGCAACTGATTGCACTGACACTCGTTGCACTGATGCTGGGGTCGTCGGTGTCCATCGCGGTTAGCTTCGCGCTGTAATCACTCGCCCCAGACGTCAGAAAGCGGATGGTTGCCGCGACCATCGTCGTTCGAATCCGATTGCGAGCGACTGCGTCCGCCACGAGAGTGGCCGCCCCCGGACTTGCCGCCTGACGACCGCCCACCAGCGGACCGGCTACCGCCCGAACTCGTCGTGGTCGAACCGGTTCCAGGCCCCGACTGTCCGGCCGACTGGCCACCGAATCCTGACTGTCCCGTCGTCACGTTGCTGCCGCGTCCACCGGCGGCGATGGGGTCGAACTCGGGAAGGTCCGGCTTCGACATCCGGTCAACCTGTGCCTCGAACCAATCGGGCATGTCGGTGCGCGTCTTTTCGAACAACTGGAGCAGACTGCTGTCGGCGATGTAGGTGTCGCCGTAATCGTTGGGGGCGCGGACGACGCGCCCGCAGGCCTGAATCACGGTTCGCAGGGCGGCCCGGCGATACCACGCCCACTGGCCGTCTTCGAGACGCCGTGCGACCCGCGAATCGTTCGTGTTGAGATACGGCGCTTTACAGAGGACCTGCCAGCGACAGAGGTCGCCTTTCAGGTCCAGTGCCTCTTCCATCTTGACCGAGAGGAACACTTCGGGGCTGTCGGTTGCCTTCCACGTCTCCAACTCGGTATTTCGGTTGTTTCGGTCGTGTCCGTGAATGCGATTTCCGAGACCCATCTCGGCGAGACGACGACGCAGTTCCGCCTGAATCGCATAGGAGTGACAGTGGACGAGTCCCTTCTTGTCGGGGTGTTTCGCCATCAACCGGACGATGAGACGGGCGATGTTGGGAAGCGTCTCGTCGCGGTGTTCGTAGGTCATCTTCCCCTGTGCGACGTTGTACAGCGGGCGGTTCTCGACGGGGAACGTGTGACCGACGTCCACGAGCGCGACGTTCGATGGGTCGAGACCGACGGAACGGCAGAACGCGGCCTTGTTTAGAATCGTCGCCGAGAGGAGTGCGAACTTGTTGCCGCGGTCCCACACGGTGTGCTGGAGGTACTTCGCGGGGTCGAGCGGCTTGATGGCGATGGGCGAGCCTTCGCCGTCGTGTTGGTCTACGACCCACGTCGTCGGACTCTGCGGGTCGCGGTAGTCATCGACGAACCATTTCAGCTCGCCGATGAGTTCTTGGAGCCGGTCGCGTTTGGCGGCCTCCTCGGGTAGCAACTCGGATTTCGTCAACAACTCGTCTTTGGCCCGTTTGCAGACGCCGACAAGCGTGTCTGCGAACCGAACGGCGCGTTCGATGGGGTCGTCGGCGTCCGCGAGGTCGGGGACGCCGATGTCGTCCCAAATCGGGACGGTCCGAGGCTTGAGGTCGATAGTCGCGTACATCTCGGCCCACTCGGCGAGACCGTGTGCCTCGTCGATGACGACCACGTCGCGCTTTCTGAACACGTCGGAACCGGCAGTCTGCATGAAATACGCGAGCGTCATCGCCGCGATTTGACGATTCGAGGCGATAGCGCGGTCCGAAAAGTACGGACACCGGTGGCGGACGCTACAGTCGAACCCGCGCTTGCGGGCGCAAGGAGCGCGGTCAACCGGCGTCTCGGTTTCGCCGCGAATGATGCAGTTGTAGTTCGACTTCCCGCGGATTATCTTGAGGTCCGAGAGGAGACCGTCTTCGGCCACGTCGTCGAGTTGCGACACCTGTGGCGTGGTGTAGTAGGCGTCGGTCGCTTCGGCAGGCGAGGTGTCTTCGACGGTCGCCGCCGCACCCGCGATAGAGCGCGCGAGAAGTGACTTACCGCTCCCGGTCGGCGCGCGAACCAGCACCACGTCGTTGCCGTCGGCGAAGGCGTCTCGAATGTCGCGCAGTGCTTGCTCCTGCGTGCCGCGGAAACTGGGTGCGGGAAACGAGTCGATGATGCGCGACGGGTCCACGATGGTTGCTGTCGGCGGGTGGGCCTAAATCCACCGCTCCCCCTCAGAAACGGCATGGCAGGAGTTAGCAGAGGAACACAGGAAAGGGGCACACAGGCAAGTGAATCCGAGGCGGACGGAGGGCTAAGACCACTGTTCATCGTTACGACCCGGCGAATACAGCGACGGCTACCGGATAGGAAGTCACCGCCTCGTGTCGCGGTCGAAACTGGCTCGGCGCAATCGCGCGTTAGAGCGCCGCCACGTCTTCAGCCGTCGGTTCGTGGTCGCCCGGAAGGCGCTCCATACACTCGAAACAGAGGAAGTGTTCGGACCCATCGACCAGTTCGAGCGTCATCCCGCCAGACGAGGAAGTCGGAAAGTTCCAGAGGTCGCCGATGCCGCCGGCGATACGGACATCTTTCCCGCAGACATCACACGGTTCTGAGGTCATACGAGAACTGAGGTGTCGGACCCGGAAAAACGCCCCGCCCGTGGGCCGATATGTGACGATACGACACCGAACTGACCGGCGAACCGCCGAGACCTTCATGTCGATACGCGTGCAAATTCTACGGCATGCGCGTCGATTGCGAGGAGTGTGCTGGGTGCTGTATCGACTGGCGACCGGTCTCACCCGTCTCGCTCGACCACGAACGACGCGGGCCGCGCGCGCCGCTGGACGACACGTACAACCTCGTCCCGCTGACCCGCGACGAGATTCGCAACTTCGTGGACGCTGGGTTCGGCGACGTTCTCACACCGCGGTTGTGGGAAGCACCGCCCGGCGAAGGCGTCGAAATCGGCGGTGTCGAAGTGGCCGCTATCGCCGGACGACCGGCGTTTTTCGTCGGCATGCGAAAGCCGCCGAAACCGGTCGGTCCGTTCGGATTAGAGCGGACGTGGCTCCGTTCGTGCGCGTTTCTCGACCCCGAGACGCTCCAGTGCCGCATCCACGACACCGACTTGTATCCCGACGAGTGCGCGGAGTATCCGGGCCACAACCTCGTCCTCGAACAGAAGACCGAGTGCGAACGCGTCGAAAGACAGTACGGCGGCGAGCGCCTGCTCGACGGAACGCCGCCGGAAGACCAGCGCGGACTTCTCCTCGGACCCCACGCCCTCGGCGCAAAAGTGTTCGCCCATCCCGACCCGGAGCGATTGACCGGCGTCGTCGAACGGCTCCGAGACCGGAGCCTGTCGCCCGCGGATAGAGCGGAGTTCGTCGGCGTCGCGGTCGGGTCGCATCCCGGTTCGACCGACGTTGACGCCGACCGCGCCCGCGAGGCGCGAAAGCGGGCGCTCGAAAGCGAATCGTGGGCCGGGAGCGCGGTCGATGCGTGGCGGTCGCTGGCCGGTGTGGTCGGCGACGTCGCCCGCGACGCGCCCAACCCAGACGTGGTCGAAGTCGAACGCGGCGCACCGGAGACGCCCGGCTGGGACGCGGTTCGAACGGACGACTGACCGGAAGGCGACCCGCGTGTCGTCCGCGCCTCGCATGTCAGTGGTGAGAGCGTTTAACATCCAGTGAGCCGTCTGCATATCACATGAGAGTTCTCGTAACCGGTGCGACCGGATTCGTCGGCCGGCATCTCGTCCCAGCCCTGCTCGATGCGGGACACGACGTCGTCGTCTTCGTCCGCGAGGCGGGGCGGTACGACGGTCCGGCCGACGTCGAAGTGGTCGAAGGCGACATCTTCGAACCCGAGACGGTCGAGCCAGCGATGGTGGGTGTCGATGCGGCCTACTACCTCATCCATTCCATGCAGTCCGGCGGCGACTTCGAGGCGCGAGACCGACTCGCGGCGCGCAACTTCATCAACGCGGCGGACGCCGCGGGAGTAGAACGCGTCGTCTACCTCGGCGGTCTCGGCGAAGAGCACGACCAACTCTCGGCGCACCTGCGTTCGCGCCGCGAAGTCGAACATATCCTCGCGTCGTCGTCGCCCGAACTCACGACGCTCAGGGCGGCGATTATCGTCGGCGCAGGGAGTGCGAGTTTCGACATGGTCCGCCAACTCGCAAAGCGCCTGCCGGTGATGGTGACGCCGCAGTGGGTGGAAACGCGGTGCCAACCGATAGCCATCGAAGACGTCGTCGCCTATCTCGTCGGCGTGCTCGACCACCCGGAGACCGCTGGTGAGACCTACGAAATCGGCGGTCCCGACGTACTCACCTACCGCGAAATGCTCCAGCGAGTCGGGACACAACTCGGGCAATCGCCGCGCATCGTTCCGGTTCCCGTGTTGACGCCGCGGCTCTCGTCGTACTGGATTGGTCTCGTCACCGACGTGGAAACCGGCGTTGCCAGACCGCTCATCGAGGGTCTCCGGAACCCGGTCGTCGTCACCGACGACCGCATCCGCGACATCGTGGACGTAGAGGAGACGCCCTTCGACATCGCGGTAGAGCGGGCGCTTCTCGAAGAACGAGACTCGACAACGGTTCCCGCCGAGACGCCGACGACAACACCGTGACTGCACGCGTTACACGCGGCCGGTCAGTGTCGCTCCCAAGACGGAGCCGAGTGCCCAGACTGAGCGCGAGGGCGAGACCGAAGCCGGTCGCGTATCGCTACTCGTACCCGCGACCACGGAGGGTCGGCGCGTGAGCGACACGACCGAGTACGGCGAGACGTGGGTCTACGAGAGCATCGTCGGCGCGTTACCGGGCGTGAACATCGGCGAAGCGGGCGCGATTGCGATCCAAATCGCCGTGTTCGAGGTCGCCGTTATCTTCCTCGCGTGGGTGTACGACCTGTGGATTGCGGCAATCGCCGGAACCGTCGCAATCGTCGTCGCCGCCGTCGGGAGCGTCGTGATGCTCCGGATGGGCGAACAGACCCGGGCCGTCGCTGTTCCCGCGCCGTACCGCCGCTTGCTCTTCGGGTCGAGCATCGAGGTCGTCTTGGGCGTACTCGCGTTCGTCGCGCTCGTGACGCACCTGTTCGTCTTCGACCCCCAGCAGTCTGAGACGCCACTTATGACGAGTCTCTTCGGCCCGAAACCGCCCGTCGTGGTCGTCTACCTGACGCTCCTCGTGCTGTGGGACCTCTGTTACCGCATCGGCACGTCGTGGTGGGCCGCCGTCGTCAACCTCTGGGGAGCGATTCGATACCGATTCGACGACCCGACCGCCCGCTCGGTCAAGCGAGTGAACTATCTCAACGTCGGCTTCGGCGTCGCACAGGTGGTGTTGATTCCGTTCGTGTTGGACCAACGGGTACTGCTCGTCGCCGTCGGCGGGCACGTCGTGGCCGTGACGCTCGTCTCCACTGCGGCCGCGGTGCTCACGAGGACATCGCGGTAGCGGGTGAGAAGGTGGCGGGTTAGTCGTCGGATTTCATCTGCTTGAACTGTTCGAGGAGCGCATCGGTCGAGTCACCGGAGTCGTACTCGACGGTGCCACGGTAGGTCTGCCGGTCGTCGTCGGTGCCGGGTTCGACCTGACTCGTCATGCGCTCGCGGCGTTCGTGTTCGGCTTCGTCATAGGCACCCATTGACATGGTTCATTAAACCATGAGTGTGAGTGCCACATATAGTTATCGGAGATGTTCACAATTATGATAAATACGTCGGTGGGCAGGAAAGGGTAAAAACAATCGCCGGACTACACCGTGTGTGGCACGTCCTCTCCGATTTCGTTACGCCCCCGGTCATTGGGACGAGACGCGGGTCGTCCGCGAGGTGTTCCAACCGCTCGACGGAAACCTCGGTGCCGAGATGAACGACCCGTGGCACGCGCCCCCCGCGGGCTACGACGCCCGACGCTTCGACATGGAGAACGGTGATACCGCTCTGTTCGCGTGGACCGACGACCACGCCTACTGGGTTGGAAACACCGAAACACCGAGTTCGCTGTGGCGAACCGACAAGGAGGGGTTCGGCGAAGCGCCGTTCGAGATGTCTCGATGGGCGCAACGCGAACTCATCGCCGAACTGTTCGAGGAATCGCCGTGGCTGAAACCCTACCCGCACCTCTCGTGGTTCTTCCTTCCCGTGTTCCTCTCAAAAGACGGCCGAGAGACCACGCGGTCGTTCTTCTACGACCACGCCGCGGGGTTCCCGGACGCGACGCGCGAGGAAGCGCTGGCGTTCTACGAGTCGTTCTTTGCGACGGGTGTCCTTGACGAGTACCGCGAAGTGATGGCCGGAAAACTCGGCACGTCGGAGTATTTCGACCCGATACGGATGGCCGCCGCGATGGGCGAGTTCGACGTCGCCTACCTGCTCTCGGAGGCGGGCTACGACGTGACGCCCGAAATCGAGGTGGCGACCGGACACTCCATCGACTTCCGCGCCGAGAACACGCGCGCCGGCGGCGCGCTCATCGAGGTGACCCGCCCGCTCCCGCCGAATCGACGCTCTGTGAGCAATCCGGTGGCCGCGATTCGAGACACCGCACAGACGAAGACGAACGGACAGGGCCAACTCGCCGAACACGGCGGTGGCGTGACGCTGTTCGTCGATTGTTCGTCGTTCCCCGACGACGATTGGGCCGCCATCATGGGCGAGAAACCCGACGTTCGGCACCGCCCGGCGGTCGTCTTCCGACTCCGGCCGTCCGGCCGCGTCGAAGGCTACGCGAAAGGCTCGGTCCCCGTGGACCTGCCGTGGCTCAAGTAACTCGAAACGATTCTCTCGGCCGCAGAACCGACGAGCCGAAGGCTCGGCGTCGAGTGCGGAGTCTTCGAAACGAAAAGCGGGGCCGCAGTGGAGACGACGTGCGTGTTCAGAACGAGAGCATCTGCGGTCCGTCCTCACCGAATGGGGACGGGTCGCGGTCGCTGTAGTACCGACGACCGATTGCCTCGTGGCCGACGCCAGTAAAGAGCGCGTCCCGCACGTCCTGCGGGCACGTGTACGTCTCGTTGCCGAGACGGGCCAGAATCTCTGCGACTGTCTCCTGGCCGTTTTGTAGCTCGATTACCTCGTCGCCGTAGTGCTGGGCGAAGTCTGTCGAGCTTGTCGGATAGTCGTGGCGTTCGATGGCGTCGCCGAGTCCGTTCAGGCGCATTACACCCACAGCTGTTCAGCCCATATTCTTAATGATTTTCCATGTATGTCTTTAGAGCCATTGTAGAATTTAATGAACCTTAATGACAAACATGGCGCAACGTTTGTCCCCCTCTCGTGCCGACGACAGCTATGAGCGAGGACCCTCCGGCCGCGGACCTGCATCTCCACACGACCGCCTCTGACGGGGCGCTGACCATCGAGACGCTCCCGGATGCGGCTCGCGCGGGCGGCGTGAGCGTCGTTGCCGTGACGGACCACGACCGCTATCATCCGGCTCTCGACGCGCCGGTCGTCGAGCGCGACGGCGTGACCATCGTCCACGGCATCGAGTTGCGCGTCGATGCCGGCGAACGCCGGGTGGACCTGCTTGGCTACGGTCTGAGCAAGCGACCGGCGCTCACCGCCGAAGTCGAACGCCTCCAGCGAAACCGGGTCGAACGCGCGCGAAAAATCGTCGAACGCGTCGAAGAGACGACCGGTGTCGCACTCGACGTTTCCCTCCACGACGGCATCGGCCGCCCCCACATCGCCCGCGCAATCGACGCCAGCGACGCCCCGTACGACTATCAAGGAGCCTTCGACGAACTCATCGGCGGCGATGGTCCCTGTTACGTCCCGCGAGACCTCCCATCGTTCGAAGACGGCGTGCGTCTGCTCCGCGATGCGTGTTCGGTCGTCGGTCTCGCACACCCGTTTCGCTACCGCGACCCGGCCGCCGCGCTCGAACTCTGTGCCGACCTCGACGCCGTAGAACGGTACTATCCGTACGGATACGAAGTCGAGACGAGCCTCATCGACGACGCCATCGAGACGCACGACCTGCTCGCAACCGGTGGGAGCGACGCTCACGACGAACGACTCGGCCGCGCTGGGCCGCCGAGGTCCGACTACGCCCGATTCGCGGCGGCGGTAAATGGTCTCTAACCATGTTAATTGGTACCTAACGTCGTCGTCTGCCAGGGGCGTAGAGTTAAATCCTATCGGAACCGAAGGGGGGATATGCAGTGTCACTACTGCGACCGTGAGGCCGCATACGCCGCCGAGAAAGACCACATCAAGGTCGGCCTCTGCGAGCGACACTTCCGCAAGCGGGTCGAGGAACTCGCCGAGTCTGAGGAACTCGCCGCCCTAAAGGAAAAACTCGACATTAACCGGACGAAGTGACGCCCTACTCACGGACGTACTCTCCCCACGAATGCCGATTCCATACCGCCTCCAAGCGCTAATCGCGGACGGCTTATTTTACGCGAGGACGCGACCACCGAGAAGATAGAGCGCCGCGAGCGCGCCCTCGAACACGAGCGTTCCCGCCGCCGACAACGCGAGAAATCGCCGGGCCGACATGTTGGCAAATCCGGCCGGTACGGTGAGCATCCCGCGCGTGAACAACATCGTGTTACTTGCCGGAACGACGAGTTGCCCCCAGCGGTCGAACCAGCCGTCGAACCGGTCGAGTTTGCCCTCGCTGACCCGGAACCACGACCGCGAGAGGAGGTAGTCGCGCCCACCGCGTTTAGCGACACAGAACAGTGCGAACTGGCCGGCAGTGGCACCGAGAACCGCGATACCGAGAATCGGGACGAGGTTCGATTCGCCGACGAGAATCAGTGCGCCGGGGACGAGCAGTTCGCTCGGTGCGACGTAGAGAAGCATCGCACCCTCCAGAACGAATACGAAAAACAGGGCGACGAACGCGAGGTCAGACGCGAGCAGGTCGCGGAGAAATCCCGGCAGTTCGGCGACAACGGCACTCATCGGTGGCGCTTTTTTCAGCGCTGACAAAGCGGTTGTGATACTCGGTCACGTCGGGAGCGACGGCATTTTGCCGCCGCCGCTCGAAGCGCTCGTATGGACCTCACCGACCGCCCGCGACGGCTTCGAACGGACGGACTTCGACCGCTCGTCTCGGAGACGACACTCCACGAGACGGACCTCGTCGCGCCCGTGTTCGTGGACGCGACGACAGACGAGCGCGTCCCCATCGAATCCATGCCGGGACACGAGCGCGTGCCCGTCGATGCGGCGGTCGAACGAGTCTCCGAAGTCCTCGAAACAGGCGTCGAAGCCGTCATCGTCTTCGGCATCCCCGAGTCGAAAGACGAGCAGGGTTCTCGTGCGTACGCGAGCGCGGGCGTCGTACAGGAGGCGGTCAGGCGCATCACAGCCGAAACCGACGCCTACGTGATTACCGACGTCTGTCTCTGCGAGTACACCGACCACGGTCACTGCGGGGTGTTGGAGCCGCACGCCGAAGACGACCCGACGCTCACCGTCGAGAACGAACCAACGCTGGACCTGCTGGCGAAGACGGCCGTCTCGCACGCCGAAGCCGGTGCCGACATGGTCGCCCCCTCCGCCGCGATGGACGGGATGGTCGGTGCCATCCGCGAAGGACTCGACGCCGCCGGCTACTCGGACATTCCAATTATGTCCTACGCCGCGAAGTACGAGAGCGCCTTTTATGGACCCTTCCGCGACGCCGCCGACGGCGCGCCCGCCTTCGGCGACCGCAGACACTACCAGATGAACCCCGCAAACGCCCGCGAAGCCATGCGTGAAGTCGCTCTCGACGTGGAGCAGGGCGCGGACGTGTTGATGGTCAAACCCGGACTGCCGTACCTCGACATCATTCGGGACATCCGCGAGGCGTACGACCACCCGGTCGCCGCCTACAACGTCTCCGGCGAGTACGCGATGCTCCACGCCGCCGCCGAGAAGGGCTGGCTCGACCTCGACGGCGTCGCCCACGAGTCGCTCCTGTCGCTGAAGCGCGCGGGTGCGGACCTCATTATTACGTACTTCGCAGAGAGTGTCGCAAAGACACTCTCTGCGGGCTACCGAGCGTAGCTCGGCAACTTCGCCGAAAGCGTGGCGAAGCAGCTTTCGGCGGGCTATCGGACGTAGTCCGATAACTTCGCAGAGAGTGTCGCTGAATCGCTCCCGAACAGTCGGTGACTGTGACCACGCTCGACCGCGACTGCAACCGACCGCGAACGCAACGACCACACTGCGCGGGGCGAACGCCCGGCGCGCGCTGGCAAAACGCCACCAACCGGCAATATTTTCTGAAACATCTGTCCACAGAAATCCGGACGTGAGTCTCTTTTCTGGACAGATTACAACCTTATACGCGTAATATTCTACCATAGATTGGTCGTTTGTAGAATTTAATACGCCAAAAGTGACACAGTACAACCCCCATACTTATGTAATATGTTGTCATGAACCTCGACCGTGATGAAGCACCACAATCTACACAGATTCGGTGAAAACATACTCGATTGTTCACCTGTGCCGGTGAGAGGTGGACACCTATGAGTCCACTGCAGGTTGATCCCGGCGTCGTCGCACAGGGCGTCAACTACGTCTGGATACTCGTCGTGTCGTTCCTCATTTTCTTCATGCAACCGGGCTTTGCGCTCTTGGAGGCGGGGCAGGTCCGTGCGAAGAACGTGGGGAACGTGCTGATGAAGAACATGACCGACTGGGCGCTCGGCATCCTCGTCTACTTCGTCGTCGGCGCGGGCGTGGCGACAATCGTCGGCGGTCTCACCTCGCCCGGCGGCATCGACGTCGCCGCCGCGTTCTCGTACATCGGCGACTCCGGCGCGTGGATCGACTGGCTCTTCGGTGCCGTCTTCGCCATGACCGCCGCGACCATCGTCTCCGGCGCGGTCGCAGAGCGCATGGACTTCCGTGCCTACGTCGTCTTCGCGGCGACCATCACGGGATTCATCTACCCCGTCGTACAGGGCCTCACGTGGTCCGGCGGCCTCCTCTCGGGAAGCGGCTACCTCGGTGTCGCCCTCGGCGTCGGCTACCTCGACTTCGCCGGTGCGACCGTCGTCCACATGTGCGGTGGCGTCGCCGGTCTCGTCGGCGCGAAGATGGTCGGCCCGCGCAAGGACCGCTTCGACGCGAGCGGCGAGAGCCAGCCCATTCCGGGCCACTCGATGTTGTTGGCCGTCCTCGGGACGCTCATCCTCGCGTTCGGCTGGTACGGTTTCAACGTCGGCACGCAGGCGACCGTCCTCGCAACCACCGAAAGCGGCGGTCTGGAGTTCATGGGAGCCGCACTCGGCCGCGTCGCGCTCGTGACCACCCTCGGGATGGGTGCTGGCGCGGTTGCCGCGATGCTCGTCTCGACGACCTACCAGGGCAAGCCCGACCCGCTCTGGATGGCGAACGGTCTGCTCGCCGGTCTCGTGGCGGTCACGGGCGCTGTTCCGCACGTCACGTGGTGGGGTGGTCTCGTCCTTGGCGCACTCGGCGGCGCAATCGTCCTCCCTGCGTACCGCTGGACCGTCGATTCGCTGAAAATCGACGACGTGTGCGGTGTCTTCGCTGTCCACGGTGTCGCCGGTGCGGTCGGCACGGCCCTCATTCCGGTGTTCGCCGTCGGCGGCTTTTCGGCCACGCAACTGGTCATGCAGGTCGCCGGTGTCGGCGTCATCGCCCTGTGGACCATCGCCGCCTCCGCGGCCGTCTTCGCCCTGGCAGATGCCGTCTTCGGCCTCCGCGTCTCCGAGGAAGAAGAACTCGAAGGGCTGGACATCGGTGAGCACGGCGTCTCCGTCTACCCCGAGTTCGTCGGCGACTCCGGACCAGACCCCGGACTGGGGACGCCGACTGCAACTGACGGCGGTTTCACCATCGACGAGAACACGTCCGGTACGCTTGCTGGCGATGAGAACACGTCAGGTACCTCGGCCGACGACGAGAGCGACGTTCGCACCGACGGCGGGACCGCCGAGTGTGACACCATGGCCGCGACCGACGGAGGTGACGAGCGATGAGCGACGCAGAAACGGGTATCAAACTCGTCATGGCCGTCGTCCGCCCCGACAAACTCGCGGACGTGAAGACCGCGCTCGCCGAGGTCGGCGCACCGTCGCTCACGGTTACGAACGTCTCCGGCCGCGGGTCACAGCCGGCGAAGAAAGGACAGTGGCGCGGCGAGGAGTACACGGTTGACCTCCACCAGAAGGTCAAAATCGAGTGTGTCGTCGCCGACACGCCCGCCGAAGACGTGGCCGAAGCCATCGCCGACGCCGCCCACACCGGCGAGAAAGGTGACGGGAAAGTGTTCATCCTCCCCGTCGAGAACGCGATGCAGGTCCGAACCGGCAAGACCGGGCGCGACGCGGTCTGACGAAGGGATTTGTTCGACTCGGTGACGCGTCGAACCCACGCGAAACCATTTTTCCGCTCCGCACTAAGCGACGTGACGATGAGCGGTGCCCTCCCGTGGTAAGTGTCGAAGTGCTCGGTGGTCTCGCTATCGCGCTCGGTGGCATGTCCGCCGTCGGTCTCGTCACTGACCGATACCTCTCCGAACCCGACGACTTCCGGGCGGACCTCCTCGTGAGCGACGCGAACAAATGGATCGTCTTCGCGCTTTTGTGTAGCTACGTCGTCTTCGTCGAAGGCCGTTCGCTCTCGTCGATGACCGGGCGCACGCTCGACCCACTTTCGTTCGTCGCGGCTGTCGGCGGCGGTGTCGTCGTCCTCTTCGCGGCAAACGCGGTGACCGCGCCGCTTTTCGACCGCTTCGGGGTAGGGAGCCTCGACGACGACATTGCCGATTTTACGTCGCTTTCGGTTCGACACCGGCTCTTCGTCGCCACGACCGCCGGAATCACGGAGGAAGTGCTGTTTCACGGCTACGCTATCGAGCGACTCCTCGAACTCACCGGCAGTCCGCTTCTCGCCGGAGGCGTCTCCTTTCTCGCGTTCGCCGCGAGCCACGCGGTCGGATGGGACCGCGAGGCAGTCGCCAGAATCGCTGTCCCCGCACTGTTGACAACGGCGATGTATCTGCTCGTCCGCGACGTAGTCGTCCTCGTGGCGATTCACGCCCTCAACGACGCGGTTGGACTGCTTCTCGCCGGGTCGGTTCGAGACGCCGACGCCGCCGAGCGGGCGACCCAGTAAGGTCTTTGACGCGAGGGTTCGAACCGCCGCGCATGAGACACGACGAGTCCCGGGCGTTGTACGACCGAGCGCTTTCGGTCCTCGCTGGCGGCGTAAACTCCTCTGTCAGGGCGACACAGCCCTCTCCGTTTTTCGTCGAGCGCGGCGACGGCGCACACGTCATCGACGCCGACGGCAACCGCTACATCGACTACGTACTCGGGTACGGCCCGCTTCTCTACGGTCACGACGTTCCTGAACCCGTACAGGCGGCCGTCCAGAAGCACGCCGCGGCCGGGCCGATGTACGGCGCGCCGACCGAAATCGAGGTCGAACACGCCGAATTCGTCGCGCGACACGTCCCCTCGGTCGAGATGATTCGCTTCGTCAACTCCGGGACCGAAGCGACCGTCTCGGCGGTTCGCCTCGCTCGCGCCGTCACTGGCCGCGACAAAATCGTCATCATGCAAGGCGGCTACCACGGCGCACAGGAGTCCACGCTCGTCGAGGGCGAACCGGGCAACGTGCAACCGAGTACCCGCGGCGTCCCCTCGGCGTTCGCCCAACACACGCTTCCCGTCCCATTCAACGACGCGGACGCGATACGTGAGGTGTTCGAGGAACACGGCGACGACATCGCCGCGGTCATGACAGAGCCGATTCTCGCAAACACGGCCATCGTTCACCCGGTCGATGGCTACCTCCAAACTCTCCGCGACATCACCGAAGAACACGACTCGCTTCTCATCTTCGACGAGGTCATCACCGGGTTCCGCGTCGGCGGACTCCAGTGTGCACAGGGGAAATTCGGCGTCACGCCGGACATCACGACGTTCGGAAAGATTATCGGCGGCGGCTTCCCCGTCGGCGCAATCGGCGGGAAGGCCGAACTCATCGAGCAGTTCACCCCGGGCGGCGACGTGTTCCAGTCGGGCACCTTCTCGGGCCATCCGGTCACGGTGGCCGCGGGCCACGAGTACCTGAAGTACGCCGCCGAAAACGACGTATACGACCACGTCAACCGCCTCGGCGAGAAACTCCGCCGCGGTATCACCGACATCCTCGAAGACCAAGCGCCCGAGTACACCGTCGTCGGCACCGACTCGATGTTCAAAACCGTCTTCACACGCCACGGGACGGCCGACCGTGCCGACGCGTGCGCGGACGGGTGTACACAACACGAATCCTGCCCCAACTACGACGCGTGTCCGAAGACCGGCGCGGACGTGTCGAAGGCCGAGACCGACCGCTGGGAGCGCGTCTTCTGGCAGGAGATGAAAGACCAAGGCGTCTTCCTCACGGCGAACCAGTTCGAATCGCAGTTCGTCTCCTACGCTCACACCGACGAAGACATCGAAGAGACGCTGGAAGCGTACAAGACGGCGCTGTAACTCCACAACCGCCGAGCCGACCCGAGCCGACCCGGCTCGTATTTTCGCTATTACGACGACACTCGTCGCAACCCGAACAGAGCCGGGAGACCCAAGACGGCGGTTATTCCAAGGCCGTAGAGGAACGGAGTGAACCCGGTCGGGTCGGGGGCCAAAAAGAGTCCGAGCGGGAGCGCGACGACGGCGGCGGCACCGAACGCGAGGGCGATGCGGAAAATCCTGTGCACGCTTCATCGTCGCTGTCGAACAGCATGATAGTACAGTAATTCTACACGAACACACTGATTTACAAACGCGATGATGACTTCGGAGTCGGTGCTACGAGGACGCGCGCCGGTACCAGAGATATATTACGGGAGTCAAAACGATGGTCGAGACGAGACCAACGAGCATCGGTAACATGCCGGTGGGGTCCGGCAGAAGGATGAACGCAACAGGATACGCGAAGACGAACGCGGTCAAAAGCGACTGGAGGGTGAGACGCATACTCGAAACTGTTTGTGGAAGAACAACTTTTTAACGCTTCTGGAGGGTCGGCTCGCATCGACGGTCACTGTCTTTCGTCGTCACTCGGGACGGGCCAGTGCCGTCCACCACCTTTCGTTGCCGAGTGCTCACTCCACGCGGAGCCGCGATTCGGCCCGTCGCCAGAGGGGCGGATACGCGCTGACGACGCCGAGACCGACGCCCAACAACCAGACGATGGCGATTCCGAGCGCGTTCTCCCGCAGAGACAAGAGCGCAAAGAGCGTGACGTAGGTGAGCGTCGTTACGAGTCCGACGAGCCACACCCGAACGACGAGACGGAGTCGAAGCGGGCGGTTCCACAGCAGGACGAACCCCACCGCGCCCGCGAGGACGAAGCCGAGCCACGCTGGAGAGTCGAAGCCGAAAAGCGGTACGAGAGCGTCCAGCGGCCCGAACACGGGGAGCAGGCCGAAAAAGAGGAACGCGACGACGACGAAGTCGCCGACCTGCCGAAGGGCGGAATCGAAAGCGGGCATTGCGAGAGTCGTCGCGCGAGCGACGTATCGAACTTTCGCTTGCGGATTCGCCGTGATGACAGTGCGTCACGGCCGAACGTGGACGGGCGCGAACTGGTGGGCTTTTCAACGCGGAGGGCGGACAACAGCGTATGACTACACGGACACTTCGCTTGGCGACGCGAGGGTCGGCGCTCGCCCGCGCACAGGCCGCGAGCATACAGGAGGCGCTCGTGAGCCGGAGCCTCGACGTCGAACTCGTCGAAGTCGAGACGACGGGAGACCGCATTCAGGACGAACTCATCCACCGACTGGGTAAGACCGGCGCGTTCGTCCGCGCGCTCGACGAACGCGTTCTCGACGGCGAACTCGACATCGCAGTCCACTCGATGAAGGACATGCCGACCGAGAAGCCGAACGACCTCGTCGTCGCAGGCGTCCCAGAGCGCGCCCCCGCCGGCGACGTGCTCGTCACGGCCGAAGGCTACGATATCGACGAACTCCCCGAGGGAGCCGTCGTCGGCACCTCGTCGCTCCGCCGGCAGGCCCAACTGCTCACCTACCGCGAGGACATCGAAGTCGCGCCGCTCCGCGGGAACGTCGATACGCGCATCCAGAAGTTGCTCGCCACGCACCTCCAACGCGAGCACGAAGCTCGCGTCGAAAACGACAAAGAACGGCAGGAGAAACGCGGCAAGACCGACCACGACGAGGAGTTCGACGAGAGCGCAGACGAGTGGTTCGACGGACTCTCCGAACTCGAACGACAGGCGATGAGCCGGAAGGTCGAAACCGAGTACGACGCCATCGTCCTCGCGGAGGCCGGACTGAAGCGAAGCGGTCTCGACGAGAAAGTCAACTACGAGCGACTGCCGCGGACGAGTTTCGTCCCCGCGCCCGGACAGGGCGCGATTGCGGTGACCGCGTCCGACCCCGAGGTCATCGACCTCGTCAACGACAAACTCGACCACCCGCGAACCCGCGTCGAGACCACCGTCGAACGAACCATCCTCGCCGAACTCGGCGGCGGGTGTATCGCCCCGATTGGCGTTCACGCGCTCCTGCAGGGCGAACACGTCCACGTGGACGTGCAGGTGCTCGCAACCGACGGCACGGAGTCCATCAAAACGTCCCGCAACCTGCCGGTTGGCACGCACGCCACTGCCGCCCGCGACTTTGCGGCCACCCTCAGCGACCGTGGTGCCGGGCAGTTGATAGAAGCCGCCCGCGAGGAGGCCGCGGAGGAGTAAGATGACGATGGCGGACGAACAGACGGCGACCGATGACGCGGCGGCGGACGAATCGACCCGAAACGAGACCGTCGGCACGGTCTACCTCGTCGGAAGCGGCCCGGGCGACCCGGAACTGCTGACGATGAAGGCTGCCCGCCTCATCGACGAGGCAGACGTGGTCCTCCACGACAAGCTCCCCGGCCCGGAGATTCTGGAGCTGATTCCGGCCGAAAAGCGCGAGGACGTCGGCAAACGCGCTGGCGGCGAGTGGACGCCACAGGAGTACACCAACAACCGAATGGTCGAACTCGCCCGCGAAGGCAACGACATCGTCCGCCTGAAAGGCGGCGACCCGTTCGTCTTCGGTCGCGGCGGCGAAGAGATGGAACACCTCGCGGAAAACGAGATTCCGTTCGACATCGTGCCCGGTATCACCTCGGCTGTCGCCGGGGCGGGCGCGGCGGGCATTCCCGTCACCCACCGCGACCACGTCTCGTCCGTGTCGTTCGTCACGGGGCACGAAGACCCGACGAAAGACGAGTCCGCGGTCGATTGGGACGCCCTCGCCGCGACCGGCGGGACGCTCGTCGTCCTCATGGGCGTCGGAAAACTCCCGCTCTACACCGCCGAACTCCGCGAGGCAGGGCTGAACGGCGACACGCCGGTCGCGCTCATCGAGCGGGCGACGTGGCCCGACATGCGCGTCGCAACCGGCACGCTCGATACCATCGTCGATGTGCGCGACGAAGCGGACATCGAACCACCCGCAATCACCGTCGTCGGCGACGTTGCGGCCACCCGCGACCGCGTGAAAGCGTTCCTCCTCGGTGGCGGCGCTGACGCGATTGCCGAGCGGGCGACAGCCGACGACACGGAGGACGCCGAATGAGCCAGCAAGTTCGCGCCGCTGTCTTCCGACCCGACGACGACCGCATCGACCGCGCCGTCGAACTGCTGGAGTCGCTCGGCGCGACGCCGGTCCCCGACCCGATGTTGGCTATCGAGCCGACCGGTTCGAGGCCCGAAGACGGGGAATTCGTCATCCTCACGAGCAAGACGGGCGTCGAACTCCTCGACGAGGCTGGGTGGGAACCCGGCGACGCGGTCCTCTGTTGTATCGGCCCCGCGACCGCCGACGCCGCCCGCGACGCGGGCTGGACGGTTGCTCGCGTCCCCGACGAATACACCTCAGTCGGGTTGGTCGAACACCTCGCACCCGAGGTTGACGGCGCGACAGTCGAAGTCGCTCGAAGCGACCATGGGAGTCAAGCCCTTCTCGACGGTCTGCGCGAGGCGGGCGCGGCGGTCCACGAGACCGTGCTCTACCGACTCGTCCGCCCCGAGGGCGCTGGCAAAGCCGCCGAGATGGCCGCCGCGGGCGACCTCGAAGCCGTCCTCTTTACGTCCTCGCTTACGGTCGAACACCTGCTCGACGCCGCCGAAGCGCGGGGTCTCCGCGACGAGACGATTGCCGGACTGAACAGCGCCGTCGTCGGCGCAATCGGTCCGCCGACCCGCAAGACGGCCGAATCACACGGCATCGACGTGACCGTTGTCCCCGGCGAGGCGACGTTCGAAGCGCTCGCCTGCGACGTGGTCGAGACGGCCGCGCCCACGTACAACGAGTGACGCGAGACGGCGGATCCGCGGCGGCCAGCGGTGCGACGGCCACGGGCGCGACAGCCGACCACACCACTAGCGGGTCGTGGCGGGCCGTCGGGAGTGTCGCCGGCTGGCAGACGGCCGCGAGTCTCTGTTACTACACCATCTTCGCGGCAACCGGATTCATCCGCGACGAGTTCGTCATCTCAGAATCCCTCGTCGGCGTCTTCGTGACCGCCGGGCTGTTGGGCTACACGCTCGTCTTGTTCCCGAGCGGCGCGGCCGTCGATGGCTACGGCGAAAAGCCGGTGATGGTCGTTGGTCTCCTCGCGCTCGCCATCGCCCTCGTTGGCGTCTCGCTGTCGCCGCCCTCGTACGCGCTGTTGTTGGTGACGGCGGCGCTCCTCGGTGGAGCCTACTCGACCGCGATGCCTGCCTCGAACCGCGGCATCGTCGCGGCCGCACCCACCGGCCGAACGAACCTCGCAATGGGTCTGAAACAGGTCGGCGTGACGGTCGGCAGTGGCGCGTCGTCGCTCATCATTACCGGTATCGCCGTCGTCGCCGCGTGGCAGGTGGGCTTCTGGCTCATCGCGGCCGTCGCGGTCGGGTACGCGCTCGTCTTCGCCACTCGCTACGACGGAAACGCCGGGACCGGCCGCCTCGAACGCCCGCGACTCGGCGGTCTGCGCGACAACCGCGCCTACGTCGCTCTCGTCGCCGCCGCGCTCTTTATCGGCGCGTCTATCTTCTCGATGCTCGGTTACACCGTCCTCTACGTGCAGGACGTGGTCGGCCGCGGCCCCGCTATCGCAGGCGGCGTCCTCGCGGCGACGCAGGTGACTGGGAGTATCGGCCGTATCGGAGCCGGAAGCCTCGCCGACCGACTCGGCGGGGCGCGCGGGGCGGCAACGGTCGCACTCGTCCAACTCGCCGGTTCGGTCGGACTGTTCGCTCTGCTCGTCGGTACCGGTAGGTCGCTCGTGATGACGGTCGGCATCTTCGTCGCGCTCGGTCTGACTATCCACGGCTCGACCGGCGTCTTTTACTCCTGTTTGAGCGCCGTCGTCGACGACGGCGACATCGGCGCGGCGACAGCCGGGGGCCAAACAGCGCTCAACGTCGGCGGCCTACTCGCACCGCCGCTTTTCGGGGGTGCGGTCGAATTCGTCGGCTACGGGGCCGGATGGGGATTCGTCGCCGGTTCGACGGCACTCGCAACCGCGCTCTTGTTCGTCGTCAGACGGCGACTCTAATCTAGTTCCGGCGGCCTCGCGTCGGTCGAGCGAACACTTTTGTACGGAGACAGGGCAACTGCGACGCAGTATGCACGACGCCCGACCGCGGTGTTTCACCGCCGAACTACCAGCGTTTATGCCGGTGACGGCGTGAGTATTCAACTGATGGACGGACCCGTCCCCGAACTTACAGCGCACGCGACGGCTTGTGCGGACCGCCTCCGCGACGCCGACCGGGTGCTTCTCGCCTCGCACATCGACGCCGACGGGTTGACGAGTGCCGGCATCGCCTCGACCGCACTCGAACGCGCCGACATCCCGTTCGAGACGGTGTTCTGTCGCCAACTCGACGAAGCGGCCGTCGCCGACATCGCCGCCACCGACTACGACACCGTCCTGTTCACGGACTTCGGGAGCGGCCAACTCGACATCGTCGCCGACCACGAGGCCGCGGGCGACTTCCACCCGGTCATCGCGGACCACCACCAGCCCGCCGACGGCGTAGAGACCGAACACCACCTGAACCCGCTTCGGTTCGGTCTCGACGGCGCGACCGAACTCTCCGGAGCGGGTGCGAGTTACGTTCTCGCTCGCGCACTCGAACCCGAGGGCGGCGACAACCGCGACCTCGCGGCGCTCGCAGTCGTCGGCGCGGTCGGCGACATGCAGGACTCGAACGGCGAACTCCACGGTGCTAATGCGGGCATCGTCGCCGAAGGCGTCGAAGCCGGCGTCGTCGAAGAAGGGACCGACCTTCGTATCTACGGTCGCCAGACCCGCGCGCTCCCGAAACTGCTCCAGTACGCGACCGACGTTCGCATTCCGGGGATTTCGAACAACGAAGCGGGCGCAATCGAATTTCTGACCGAGCTCGACGTGCCGTGCCGTGACGACGACGGCGAATGGAAGCGCTGGGTGGACCTGACGGGCGACGAGCGACAAACGCTCGCCAGCGCGCTGATGCGCCGCGCAATCGCCAGCGGTGTCCCGGCGAATCGAATCGACGACCTCGTGGGGACGACGTACGTCCTCACCGAGGAGACCGAAGGAACCGAACTCCGCGACGTCAGCGAGTTTTCGACGCTTCTGAACGCGACGGCGCGGTACGACCGGGCCGACGTCGGTCTCGCAGTCTGTCTCGGCGAGCGCGACCGCGCACTCGACAGAGCACGCAGGCTCCTTCGAAACCATCGCAAAAACCTCTCGAACGGGCTTCGATGGGTGAAAGACAACGGCGTCACGGTCGAAGAAAACCTGCAGTGGTTCGACGCGGGCGACGAGATACGCGAGACTATCGTCGGCATCGTCGCCGGGATGGCCGTCGGGACCGACGCGACGCGACACGGAATTCCCGTCCTCGCGTTCGCCAAGAAAGAAGACGGCGAAGTAAAAGTCTCCTCGCGTGGGTCATACGTGATGGTGAAAAACGGACTCGACCTCTCGGCGGTCATGCGCGAGGCATCCCGTGCAGTCGGCGGTGACGGCGGCGGCCACGACGTTGCCGCGGGCGCGACGATTCCGAACGGCGAAGTTGAGACGTTCATCGCCGAGGCCGACCGCATCGTCGGCGAGCAGTTAGCGTAAAAGAAACTGACCCATCACTCGTCAACCGGGTTCTCTCCGAACCTCGCTGGAACCCAGTTTTGACTGTCGATTGGCGGGCGTTCGTATCCGGTGTCGTCCTGTCTCGGTGGGAGTTCGATGGGGACAGGCGTGAGGTCCTCGTAGTCGATTTGGTCCAGCAAGTGCGAGATACAGTTCAGTCGCGCGTGGCGTTTCACGTCGGCATTGACGACGTTCCACGGTGCCTCCTCGATGTCGGTGTGTTCGAACATCTCGTCTTTCGCCTTCGAGTACTCGACCCACTGCGAGCGCGCTTCGAGGTCCATCGGGCTCAGTTTCCACCGTCGCTTCGGGTCATCGGTGCGCTTCTGGAAGCGTCGTTCCTGTTCGTCGTCGCTGATGGAGAACCAGTACTTGACAAGAATCGTTCCGGACTGGACGAGCATCCGCTCGAACTCCGGGCAGGTACGGAGGAACACCTCGTACTCCTCGTCGGTACAGAAGTCCATCACGCGCTCGACGCCCGCTCGATTGTACCAACTCCGGTCGAAAAGTACCATCTCCCCTTCGGTCGGTAACTGCTCGACGTAGCGCTGGAAGTACCACTGCCCCTGTTCGCGGTCTGTGGGCTTTCCGAGTGCAACGACACGCGCGACCCGCGGGCTGAGCCGTCGAACGATTCGCTTGATGACGCCGCCTTTTCCCGCGGCGTCGCGGCCTTCGAAGACGACACAGACCCGGAGGTCGTTTTCCTTTATCCAGTACTGGAGTTTGACCAACTCTTCTTGCAACCGGTGTAGCTCGCGCTTGTAGTGTTTCTTCTTCAGAACGCCGTCGTCAGTATACAGGTCCGAGTCGGTCGCCATACACAGAGTGTGTACTCAGTTAACAAATAACAAGCGACTCACTCGATTCCCTCACGACTCGCTGTCTGTCCGGAGCGAGTTCGCACGCCAATACTAATTAGATATCGCAATATATGATTTATCGATGCGGGTTTGCTAACTATCTCAGAAGTCAGAATAGCCGCAGATTCTCGTTCGTACACACCAAAATCCACGAAATCCTCATATCGGATGCTTGTGTATGACATGATACCGGCCCGCATGGCCGGGCAGGGTAAGACGATGGCGTCCGCGAGAACACACAGATTCGAATACGAATACCCGGTTGGCTACGAACCGGAGGAACAAACAGAGATGGTTGAGCTGAACCGTCGAACCGTCGAACGACTCGACGCGCTTTGCGAGGACGAAGAGTCGTACGACGAGCTAATCAACGAACTCGTGTCCATCTTCGCGGCGAGCGAACTGCTCTCCGCTCGGGTGGACACCCCACTCATCGAGTGACGACGGCACGTCACTCCATTTTCGGCGTCTAAAGCGCTCTCCGTTCCACATAGTGCTCCGTACCGAGAGTAGTGATGAACCATCATCCGCTATATGGAATCACAGCCGTGAGCGGAACGCACCGGCTAATCGTCCGATTTTTTGCTGGCAACGGGAAAGAACCGAGTATGGCCGACTTCGACCCGGAGAAGTTCGAGGACAAGTACGCCAACTACTTTCCCGAACTCCAACGCGCGTACAAAAACGCCTTCGAGACGATGAACGACGCATTCGACTCGTCGCTCATTCACGGCATCGACCAGCAGATTCTGAACGAGTCCGAACCGTTCTACGAAGACGGTGACTTCACGGTCGAGCTTCCCGAGAATCCGGCGGACCGGCTCACCGCCGTCGAGATCGACGACGACCGGCTCGAATCCGTCCTCGAACGGTATGTCAAAGAGATAGAAGACGAGCTACGACGGGTCTTCGGCGTCGAATCGTAACCCCGAACCAAAGGCCTAAGCACGTACACTTCGAAGCCGTTTGCATGAGCACGGAGACGCAGGACGGCGAGGATGACCTCAAAGAGCGTGTTGTAAACTTCCTCCGTCGGAATTTCCCGCAGATCCAGATGCACGGTGGCAGTGCGGCTATCCGCGACCTGGACCGCGAAACCGGCGAAGTGACGGTTCTCCTCGGTGGTGCTTGCTCCGGGTGCGGTATCTCGCCGATGACTATTCAGGCGATTAAGACCCGGATGGTAAAAGAGATTCCCGAAATCAACGAAGTCCACGCCGACACCGGCATGGACGGGGACATGAGCGGCGAGAGCCGCGGCGGAGCCAGTCCGTCGTTCCCCGGTGACACCAGCGAAGACCGCGAAGACGACCAAGGCCCACAAGCCCCGTTCTAAGGCGTCTTCTCGGGATTTTCTTCGCGGCACGCATCCGAGAACAGGACTTTTATCGGCGCTTACCGCACACCCACGGGTATGACCGAGTCGCCCGAGAACGTCCTCTTCGTCGTCATGGACACGGTCCGAAAGGACCATCTCACCCCGTACGGTTACGACCGCCCGACGACGCCGGGCCTCGAACGGTTCGCCGAGGAGGCGACCGTGTTCGAACAGGCCGTCGCGCCCGCGCCGTGGACCCTCCCGGTGCACGCCTCACTTTTCACCGGCATGTATCCGAGTCAGCACGGTGCAGATCAGGAAAACCCCTATCTCGAAGGGGCGACCACGCTCGCAGAGACGCTCTCTGCCGCTGGCTACGACACCGCGTGTTACTCTTCGAACGCGTGGATTACGCCGTATACCCACCTGACCGACGGCTTCGACCAACAGGACAACTTCTTCGAAGTCATGCCGGGAGACTTCCTCTCCGGCCCGCTGGCGAAGGCGTGGAAGACGATGAACGACAGCGACACGCTCCGGGCGCTCGCCGACAAGCTCGTCAGCCTCGGCAATACTGCCCACGAGTACCTCGCCAGCGGCGACGGAGCGGATTCGAAGACGCCGACCGTCATCGACGAAACGATAGCGTTCATCGACGACTCCGACGAGTTCTTCGCGTTCATCAACCTCATGGACGCTCACCTCCCGTATCACCCACCGGAAGAGTACAAATCGGAGTTCGCGCCGGGCGTCGATTCGACCGACGTCTGCCAGAATTCGAAGGAGTACAACGCCGGCGCATACGAGATTGACGACGACGAGTGGGAGGACATCCGCGGCCTCTACGACGCGGAAATCGCTCATATCGACGACCAACTCACACGTCTGTTCGACCACCTGAAAGAGACCGGCCAGTGGGACGACACCATGGTCGTCGTCTGTGCCGACCACGGCGAACTCCACGGCGAACACGGCCTGTACGGCCACGAATTCTGCCTGTACGACCCGCTTATCAACGTGCCCTTGCTGGTGAAACACCCCGAACTCGGCGCGGGACGCCACGAAGAGCAGGTCGAACTGGTTGACCTCTACCACACGGTCCTCGACTCGCTCGGCGTCGAGGGCGGTACACCTACCAGCCCCGGTGACGACGTCGTCGGACTCGACCGCACGCGGTCGCTTCTGTCCGTGGACTACCGGGACTTCGCCGAGGCGACCAACGACGACCCCGGACAGCGACGTGACGGTGAATACGCCTTCGTCGAGTACTCTCGTCCCGTCGTCGAACTCAAGCAATTAGAAGAGAAGGCGTCGAACGCGGGTATCGTCCTCCCCGAGGATTCGCGTTTTTACTCCCGGATGCGCTCGGCCCGGCGCGTCGATGCTAAATACACCCGAATCGACCGTGTTCCGGACGAAGCGTATCGAATCGACACCGACCCGGACGAGACCGATAACCTCGCCGGTTCGGACGACGAAGCCATCGCCGAGACGGAACGTGCGCTCGCCGAGTTCGAAGACGCCATCGGCAGTGCGTGGACCGACGCGCTCGATACCGACGTCTCGGACGACTCGGTCGAACAGATGGACGACGAGGCCCAGGAACGACTCCGCGACCTCGGCTACCTCGAATAACGGCGTTTCGGCGACGAAGCTCTGTAGTATGCCGTCACGCAAAGTCCGACGAACACGAGCCACGCGGCTGTTGGTTCGCTCGGTAGTCGAAGCGAGCGGGCTTTGGTGACCGCGATATCCGGTTCGGATTATCGATTATCGAATATCTTGCCCGCGCTCCCACGCCCGAAGGAGCGCCGCGAGCGTCCGGTTCGTCGGCACGTCAAAGTCGTGCTCGGCGGCAACATCGACTACCGCGCCGTTGATTGCGTCCACCTCCGTCCGGGAGCCAGCCGACACGTCCTGCAACATCGACGAGCGATTCTTCGCCGTTCGGTCGATAACTCGGTCGATGGCGTCGCGGGCGACACGGTTCGGCAGTCGGACGTTCTCTAATCGGGCGACTCGGGCGGTTTCGCGGGCGGCTCGGTGAGCGACGTCGCTCGCCTCGCCCGCGGCGAGGTGCCCGTTTTCGACCCGTGAGAGTGCGGTGACGGCGTTGATTCCGGCGTTCACCGCGAGCTTTTCCCAGCGCCGACGAGGCATGTCCGCGGCAACGAGGGTGTCGATGTCGGCGTCCCGGAACGCCTTTCCGATACGTTCTGCGAGGGTGGAAGTCCCACCACCGAGCGCACCCACGACGACACGGCCGACGCCGGTGCACTCGACCCGGCCGGGGGCGACGAGCCGAGCACCATAGGTTGCGGTTCCGGCGAGTACGGTCGCGTCGAGGCGCGAATCGAGGATTTCCTCCGTGAGACCGTTCTGGAGCGAGAGAACGGCACCGACGTCGCAGTCGGCAAGCGCTTCGGCGGCCGCGGCCGTGTCGAACGATTTGACCGTGACGACCGCGAGGTCGGCGTCGTGTCCCGTCTCGGCAGTCGTCGCGGCGGGCGAGACCTGTGTATCCACCGCGCCGCAGACGTCGAGACCGTCCGCCGAGACACGCGCGGCGTGTGGGTCGCGGGCGACGAGGGTTACGTCGTGGACCGAGGCTAGTAGCCCGCCGACGAGGGTGCCGAGACTACCCGCGCCGAAGACGAGGATTCGCATAGCTACCTGTACTCAGCGGACGATAAAAATCGGGGAGTCTCACGGGTTCGACGGCGGTCGTCGGGCGACGCCGTCTCGTCAGTCTTCGGTCCAGTAGTAGAGCGCCTCACGCTGTGCGCCACAATTCGGACACGAATCCGGCAAGTCGTCGAGTTCGCCCACCTCACCACAGTCGCTACATCGCCAGACGAGTTCGGCCTCGCCGAACTCGTGGCCGGCGCGTTCGTGTTCGACTGATAGTCCCGCGAGACCCTCACGCGTCGTGACGAAAAAACCGTCCTCGTCGAAGCCGCGAACGGTTCCGAGTTCCCGGCCGTCTTCAGCGTACACCGTCATTCCCACCGTCGGCTGTGTTCGTTCGGCCATGCGTGTTTGTTGGTGACATAGACCAATAAAATCGGATGGATGTGTCGTCCGGTTCGGCCAGCGGAAGCACAGAGCTGGCACTCAACCTCGGTATAAATGATAAATTAGATACTGCGATATAGAATTATGAGTGGGCGACCCGCGGGTCTGTGAGCCAGCGTTGGCGCACCAACTCTCAACAAGTCGTTCCGGCGACTGTGCTATCGTGAGAGGCCGACACTGTAACGGCGACCTCTCGGTGAACGTGACTCTCGGGAAGATAGCGGCTTTTCGTTCTCGCGCGCGTGAGAAGCTATATTGTTTCGTATGTGTTTCCGCTTCGTATCCCTGAATGTGCGGAAAAAATGACCGAACTGTAACACCGTCATCGCCGACGGGTTCGTGTTGAATTTCGAGACTGACGCGTCGAGATTCGAACCGAGGCGTGCGCTTCCAGCCGATTACATGAAGTCCGCGATACCGGACTGCTTGTTCTTGTCGTTCTCGAAAATCGATTCGAGTTTCGTTTCGAGTACTTCGAGGCGCTGTTTGGTGTAATCCCGGCAGTCGAACTCCTCTGCCACCTGAATCGCCGTATCCATGTACTTGTTCACGGAGCCTTGGTGGACCGTGAGATTCACCCGCCCGCCGCACTCGCGGCACTCACCGGTGAGTGGCATCCGGCGATACTTTTCACCGCAGTCGAGACACCGCGTCTCCTGTCTGGAGAACGCTCGGAGGTTCCCGATGAGGTCCGGCAAGAAATGGTATTCGATGACGCGTTCGGCCACGTCAGTCTCGTCAACGGCACGGAGTTTCCGCGCGAGGAAGAGCTGTGCGTCCATCTTGTCCATCATCGACCCGAGGGTCTTGTACGCAGAAAGGTCCGGGCCGGCGGCGATGTCCGTCGTGTCGTGGGTGTGGTCGAAGCCGGTGTACTCGCGGTCGGTTCCGAGGTACTCCTCGGCGATGGTCACTTCGTCTTCCCAGTCGTCCGGGTCTTCCATCCGAAGCGTGGCTTCGTAGAACTCCTTGGGGTACTGCCGAACGATGTCCATGTTGTGCGCCTCGTCGTCGATTTCGGACGGGTCGATACGCGAAGACATCACGAGCGGCGCGTCCATCTGCCCGCCGCGCTTGTCGGGGAGATACTCTTTCGAGAAGTTGAGAAGACCGTCCATGAGAAGCATCACACAGTCTTCGTCACCGTCACAATTCCGACGTTTCGCGGCGTGGAAGTACGGGTGAGCATATCCGACCGCCGCTGTCGTGAATCCGACAACTCTGCCGACGACGGCCGCGGACGTGTGCGGAGCCATCCCGAAGACGAGTTCGCCGATGAGGTCGTCCCGGTCCTCGATTTCGTAGAACCGTTCGACGCCGTAGAACTGGTCGAGTAGGTCGTCAACGAAGTGGGCAGTCTGCATCATGTGTTCTGCCGCGCCCGTCGAGAGGACGATATCCTGAACTTTGAGTTCGACCAGTTGGTCGTCGAATCGCAAGAGTTCGCCATCGATATCGGTCTCGTAGCCCAGTTCGCGGAAGTGGTCGGCCGTCACGTCGAGTTCTTCGGGGCGGACCGCGGTGACCGGAAGGTCGGTCATGTCGTAGCGGACGGTGCCGTCTTTGAACGAGGACACGTCGTGTTTCGCCCTGAGGATGCCCTTTTCGATCGGTTCGGGCGTCTTGTTCGCGGAGGTAAGACCCTTGACGCCCTTCAGAATATCGAACGAGGCTTCGCGCTCGCCGACGCGTTCGAGAGCGTCTCTGAATTCGGCGTTCAGGTCGATTTCTTGCCACGTGGCGCTTTCGACTTCCCACTCACAGCGGTCGCAGTAGACGCGGCCCGACTCGTCGGGTTCGACGACGGACCCGCAGTCGTCACATTCGTAGTGCGGTTCGGTGTGACCGCCGCAGTTCGAGCACTTCGCTTTGAACCCGAACGCGCCGCAGTCGGGACATTTTCGCTGTCCGATGCGGACCGAAATCTCGCCGCGCCGACCCGACTCGCCGCGGTGTCGGGCGGCGTCGCCCACGTTGCGCTGGCTCCCGCCTGCCTCACCGATTGGGAAGAGTGTGTGAACGGCGGGCGAGAGGTCGCGTCGCTCGGACTTCTCAGGGCGGCCCATCCGGTTTCCGATGCGGGTCGGTGCGCGCTCGCGGACCGTAAAGGGGGCGACTTCGTTCACCGCCTCGATGGCATTGTCGCCGTCGTCCCACTCGCGGGCGCGGATCGAGAGGTCCTCCATGGACCACGTTCGCTCTCGGTCGTCTGAGAGTCCGAGGGTGCGGGCGAGCGGCCGCCAGATGGGGACTCTGAGCGTTTCGTCCGTCTGCCGATGCTCGACGAGAAGGTGTTCGAGCGTCTCGCGGATAGCGGGCGTGCGTTCGAGGACGAGCGTTCCTTCTTCGCCGTGTTCTGGTTCGTTGTCCGCTTCGAGCGGCGCGCTGGTGCCGCCGTCAACCTCGGCGGCGACGAGTTCGCCGTCGGCAACGGCGTCTGTGAGGGCGTCGAACTCCGCGACTGAGATGTCGTGCCAGAGGTAGGTGAACTTCGGATGCAACGGCGCGTCAAACGCTGTCGCCCACGACAAGGCCGTCTCGACGGTCGGGTCTTCGAGGTCGATAGTCGGGTCGTCTCTGAGCGCCTGTACGTTGGCGTCAGTCTCCTCGAAGTCCTGAATCCACCACTCGAAGACGTACGAGGCGGGTGCGAGCGGATGGTTGTTCTCGACAAACTCGCCGAAGTTGACGAGGTACTCGCCGAGGTCGATGATTTTCTCGACGCCGTTTTGCAACTCCTTTGCTTCCTCGGGGTCGTCGATGCGGCGGACGTCGCCGTTGGCGAGTCTGACCAGCGGGCCGTCGATAGAATCGACGGGAACGACGCCACCGGCTTTCCCGGGGCGTTCGGTCTTAATCTGCGTTCCCGTGGCGATGAAGTCGTCTACGATGTGCATCGTTGCGGGGTGGACGCCGGCGGTTGCGAACCCGTGGTTTCGGGCGCGGCCGTAGCGGAGTCGGAAACCGCCTGGGGCCGACGGGTGGCCGAAGACCGGGCGGCCCGCGATGAGGTCGCGGAGGAACTTCGTCGCAGGGTCGACGCGAACCGAGCCGTCGGGACCGTCAGCATCCGCGTCTCCGCCCGACTCGGCTTCGGTATCGTCTTCGACACCGGCTTCGGACTCGGTTGCGCTCTCGTCGTCCGCCCCTTCGTCACTACCCTCGTCTGTGTCGTCGTCTTTTCCGATGGTCCCGTCGATGAGGTCTTGGAGCCACGGCCACTCGACTTCGTCGAGTTGGCGAGTGTAGCGCTGAATCTTCGGGGCCTTGAGCGCGATACCCTCGGCCATGACGAGACACATCCCACCGCGAGCGGAGTTGGTATCGACGCGTTCGAGGTCGCGGAAGCCCGAGACTTCCTCGTCGCCGGTCGCCTCGCCGTCGAGCATGATGGGCATGTTCTCGGCGATAAAGCGGGTCTCCTTGTCTTTCGGCGAGTACTGAAGCCCGGTCTCTTTGTCGTAGAGATTGATCTCTTCGACGTAGCGTTCGACCTCGTCGGTACGCGCTTTGTACTCGTCGATGCCGAGAAGCGACCGGGCGTAGTCGGCGACGAGTACGGACAGTGCTTGTGCGGTCCCGCCGGCCGACCGAATCGGACCGGCGTAGTAGACGTTGACGAACTCGGTTCCGTCGTCGTTTTCGAGGATTTCTACGCGGTCGATGCCCTCGATAGGTGCCGCGACGACACCCTCTGTGAGGAGGGCAACGGCGGTTCGAACCGCGCCTTCGACCTTGCCCTCGCGGGAATCGTAGTCACCGACGTTGCCGTCAACGAAGTCGGTCACGAGTTCGAGGGCGGCCTCCTCGCGGGACATCTCACCTTCGAGTTCACGGACGCGCTCTGCGACCCCGTCGATTCCGAGGATGTTCTCGACGCGGTCGGCCATGTCCTTTGCGACCGGAATCTCGACGTCGGTTTTCGGGTCGTAGCCCGTCGATTTCGCGGCGCGGGCGAGGTCGAACGCCTCGTCGAGTCGGTCTTCGATGCGCGCGAAGTACTGCGTATCCTCCTCTCGCACGTCTACAACCAGAGGTCGAGGTCGGTTACGTCGTCGCGGTCGCGGTCGAGCGGTTCTTCGAACGCGCGGAGGTACAGTTCACCGGCGAAGACGGTCGCCGAGTCGAGGTGGCCCGCGAGCGACTGCCCGCTTCGGCGCGAGAGCACCGCGTGCGTGTGCGCGAAGGGTTCTCCGTCGAGGAGCGCGACGTTGCCGACGCAGGTAGCGACTTCGAGCGGTTCGTCGAAGGTGACAGACTGGTACGCTTGGTCCGCCTGGTCGTAATACCAGAGTTCGGCGTCCTGAACGGCACCCATGGCGCTGAACCACGCGGACTCGATATCCTTCCGCGCGCAGAACTCCTCAATCTCCTCACGCCAGTCCGCGCCGTGTTCGAGGCGAGCGACGTACTCGTCGCTCACTGTCACCGTTCGAGCGTTCATGCACTGTCTCACGAGCGAGTCGGACTAAAATGTGAATGGTCTCGCTCGCCGGAGTGTCACTCCGGTGAAGTCGTCGAAAACGAGACTGGAACCGGCGGATTATCGCCAGTCGTCGAGTGCGAGTGCGTCGGCTACGTCTGCGGCGAGCCACGCGTCGTCGCGGGAGATATCCGCGATGATAAGACGCTGGCCCGTCTGGGTGCTATCCACCGAGGCCATAACCTCGGCGCCCGAGTCGTCGACGGAAGCCGTCGCATCCGGCGTCATGCATGATACATAGTGTCACCCCTATATAAGTTGCCCGAAACAACGGTCGAAGAGGTCGGTTCTGTCTCCTTATTCTGTCGTCTCCAAAACTGGTTTAAAAAGTAAAACGTCCGTCCTAAGAAGTCTCTTGGCAGAATTCGCCGATTGAGTTGGAACTACTACCCACCCTCGCTACACTATATCAAACAAATCGAATACGGTAAGTTTATCCACAAGGACTGGGAAGATTGGTCCGAATGCCAGACACTAACAAACTCTCGCGCCGCCGTTTCCTTAAAGCAACGGGCGGAGCCGCCACGGCTGCCGCTCTCGCCGGTTGTACCGGTGGTGACGGCAACGAAACTACGACAACTGAGGAAACGAGTGGTGGAGACACCACGACGACCGAAGAGCAGACCGGAACCGAACTCTCCGGTTCCGTCTTCAACCGTATCCTCACCGGGACCATCACGACGATGGACCCTGTCGCCGCGACCGACACGTCGTCCGGGATTGTCATCCAGCAGGTCTTCGACTGCCTGATGTCCTATCCGGACGCGCTCCCGACGGTCGAAAACGAGCTGGCCACGGACTACACGGCTTCCGAGGACTTCACCACGTACACGTTCCAGCTCGCCGACGCAACGTACCACGACGGACGGAAGGTCAAAGCGTCCGACTTCGTGTACGCGTGGGAGCGCCTCGTGGCATCCGACAACAGCCGTCGCGCCTACTTCGTCCTCGACTCTATCGGCATCGAACACGAGACGGACGACGAAGGCGACTACGTCCCCGGAACGCTCGGCCTCGAAGCCGCAAGCGAGACCGAACTCGTCGTCAACCTCTCCGAACCGTTCCACGACACCCTCGAAATGCTCGCCTACACGTCCTTCGCGGCACTGCCGGAAGGTGTCGTCGGCGACATCGACGACTACGAGGGCGAGATGGAGTACACCGAGTTCGCCAGCAAGAACCCGATCGGTGCCGGTCCGTTCGAGTTCACCTTCTGGGAGAAGGGTACTGCCGCGGCCGTCTCCAAGTACGATGACTACTACGGCGACGTGGCGCAGGTCGATAACGTCCGCTGGCAGGTCATCGAGGACGACTCGGCCCGCTACAACTACGCGATGAACGAGAACGCAGACTACTTCAGTCTGCCAACCGCGCAGTACGACCCCGGAAAGACCCAAGTGGAGACGACCGACGACTTCGGTCGTGAAATCGGGAAGTACGGTCCGGTTCGTAACGGCAAGACCGTCAACTACGTTGGTGTGCCGACGCTCTCGATCTTCTACGTCGGCTTCAACATGGACAAGGTCCCGAAGGCCGTTCGTCAGGCCTTCGCGTACGTGCTGAACCAAGACCAGATGGTCTCCGAGGTGTTCAAGGGCCGCGGAACCCCGGCATACCTCTTCACGCCGCCGACTATCTTCCCCGGTGGAGCGCAAGCGGCGGACGACCTCGTCGAGTCCGAATACCCCTACAGCGTCGCCGAAACGGACATCCAACAGGCCAAACAGGTCATGGAAGACGCTGGCTACGGTCCGGACAACAAGTTCGAGGTCCAGTGGACCCAGTACAATTCCAACACGTGGGAGGAGATGGCGAAGATTCTGCGCGACCAGCTCGCGTCGGCTCACATCAACATGAAGATTCAGAAGGCCGACTTCTCGACGCTCCTCGAACGCGGTCGCAACGGTCAGCTCGAAGCGTACACGCTCGGCTGGATTGCCGACTGGCCGGCCGCTGACAACTTCCTGCAGCTGCTGAACCCGCCACAAACCGACACGTCGAAGCAGGGTCCCATCTCGTACGTCAACTGGACGTCCGAAAACGGCGACTCCACCCAGAAGGCGACCGACGCCTACCAGAAGGTCGTCAACAACCCTGCGCCGACCGACGAGGCACAGCAGGTCCGTGACGAGGGCTACCTCAACATCGAGAAGTCCAACTGGGACGACGTGGCGATGCTCCCCATCTACAACCGCAAGGACGAGCGGTTCTGGTACGACGCCGTCGATATCGAACCGTTCGGTGGCATGGGTCCGAGCCGCCAGAAGCTGAACAAGGTTCAGCTCAACCGGTAATACGACCACGCCAGACGGACTCACACAGTCCGTCTATATCGAAACGCTCAAATATTTTTGACAAGCGTTCAGTTAGTCACTACTATCTGTAAGAATCAGATAGAACTGTCGCTCAAACTGCGACATTAGGACTCGGAAACGCAAGACATATCCATACCACTCATTAAACCCTTACAATAATGTCCGCTCGAACGGTCTGCGAGGTGGTGCCATGAGTCGATGGCAGTACTTCCTCCGCAGGGTACTGATGTCGATTCCTGTCGTCATCTTCGGGACGACGATTACGTTTGCACTCATCCGTCTGGGCCCTCTCGACCCCGTGTCAGCGATTCTGGGGACGCAGTATAACCCTCAGGCGGCAGAACAGATACGGTCGAACCTCGGCTTGAACCAGCCACTCTGGAGTCAATACTTTGACTTCATGTACGACCTGTTTACCTTCCAGCTCGGTCAGTCGTGGGTCATCGCACCCGGGACGACCGCGTACGAGCTTATCGAGGTGTACGCACCTCGGACGATTTGGCTCGGCTTCTGGTCGGTAGTCATCGCGCTGTTCGTCGGGATTCCGCTCGGCTTCTACGCCGGTTTGAACCCGAACACGCCGTCCGACTACGTCGCTTCCTTCGGCGGAATCGTCTGGCGTGCGATGCCGAACTTCTGGCTGGCAATCATGCTCGTCACTGCCCTGTCGCAGTTGGGGGCGTGGACGAACGGTCTCTTCACGTGGCAAACGTGGATCATAAAGACGAACGTCGTCACACCGCCAGCGCTCGGCTTCTTCCAGTCACCAATCGAACGGTTCATGGCTGATCCGGGCGGGTGGTTCAATTCGCTTATTAGAGCCACAAAGCAAATAGCGCCAGCGGCGCTAGTTCTTGGTTCGGCTTCGATGGGTAACGAGATGCGTATCGGCCGAACGGCAGTGCTCGAAACTATCAACTCGAACTACGTCGAGACCGCGCGCGCGAAAGGTGTATCTGGACGGTCGCTCGTCTGGAAGCACATCTTCCGGAACGCGCTTATCCCGCTCGTTCCCATCATCACGGGCGAAGCATTCCTGCTTCTCGGCGGCTCTGTCTTCGTCGAGACGGTGTTCGCTATCAACGGTCTCGGATGGCTGTTCTTCAACGCCGCCATCAACGGTGACCTGCCGCTCATCGGGACGCTGATGTACATCTTCATCCTCATCCTGGTCGGCACGAACATCCTGCAAGACTTCCTGTACACGGTTATCGACCCGCGCGTCGGGTACGACGGGTGATTCACAGTGAGCACGACAACTGAAACCGAAATTCCGCTTCGACAACGAGTCGCTGAGAATCCCCAGCCTGCGTTGATTTGGGCCGCGATTGGTGCTGTCCTCATCGGCGTCGAACTGGGTGCTATCCTCCAAGTCGTCGGCGTGCTCGCCGGCGTCGTCGTGAACCTCCTTCCCGGAGACCCCGGTGCGGCGGCAGTGCAGTCGCTGCAGGCGGCAGTAGACGGAATTCCAACGCTCGTCTCGCGCGAGACGATTGCGAACCAAGGATACTGGGACGGGTCGAAGTACGTCGGGACCTTCCTCGGTGTCTCACCGGCGATGGCGTGGGCCGTCCGCGTCGTCGTTGTCTACGCGTACGCCTTCGCCGTCCTCGGATGGCTCTGGAACGGGTACAAGACCTTCCGCCGTCACTACCGTCGCGTCGATTGGACGCCGCGTGACGACGTCGTCAACCGCTTCCGCGGTCACACGTGGGGCAAGTTCGGGCTTATCATCACCATCACGTTTGTGATTATGGCGGTATTCGCGCCTGCGCTCGGCCCGACCACCATGGAGAAGAACATTCTCCAGCCGTACGACTACGAAACCAGTTACTGGAACGAAGATACACAGAACGTCGAAACTGTCCTCGTCGGCGAAGCGAACCTCGGCTCCGGCTCGCAGGGTGCCGGTGACGAAAACGTCGCGCCGATGACCTACGACGACTACGGGAGGTTCCATCCGTTCGGGACAGCCACAAATGGGAAGGACCTATTTACACAGTTGGTGTTCGGGGCCAGGGTATCCCTCACCATCGCGGTCGTCTCGATGGGTATCGCAGGAATCATCGGTCTCTCCCTCGCCATGATAACGGCGTACTACAAGGGGCTGGCTGATTTCGCGGCGGTGCTCGTATCCGACTCGATTCAGGCGTTACCAGTCATCATGGTCCTCATCTTGATGCTGGTCGTCTTCCGTGGAACGTGGGTGAAGGAACTGTACGACGGGGCGGTGCTTATCATCCTCATCTTCAGCATCGTCTACTGGCCGTTCATCTGGCGGTCGATACGTGGTCCGGCGTTCCAGGTTTCCGAGCAGGACTGGATCGACGCCGCGAAGTCGTTCGGTCAGACACCCAGTCAGGTCATGCGGAAGCACATGGCTCCGTACGTGTTCAGCTACATGCTCATCTACGCCTCGCTCAGTCTCGGTGGTATCATCATCAGCGTCGCCGGTCTCTCGTACCTCGGTCTCGGCATCACGGCGCCGACGCCCGAGTGGGGACGGCTCATCGCTGACGGACAGCAGTACGTCGCCAGCCCCTCCTGGCACATCTCGCTCCTGCCCGGGCTCCTCATCACGCTCGTCGTGACCGGGCTGAACGCCTTCGGTGACGGCATCCGCGACGCCATCGACCCGCAGGCAGACACTGGCAGTGAAACCGAGGCCGCCGCAGGAGGTGGTGGTGCATGAGCACCGAGCAAGCGACCGAATCACGAACCAAAGGAGAGCCGCTCCTGTCGGTCGAGAACCTGCGAACCGCGTTCTACACCGACAAGGAAGTCATCCGCGCCGTCGATGGCATCTCGTTCGACATCTACCGCGGTGAGACCGTCGGTATCGTCGGCGAGTCCGGCTCCGGAAAGTCGGTTACCGCCCGCTCTATCATGCGGCTCGTCGATACGCCGGGACGCATCGAAAACGGGCGCATCATGTACGACGGCGAGGACCTCCTCGACAAGTCGCCCAAGCAGATGCGCGCCATCCGTGGCGGAAGCATCGCAATGGTCTTCCAGGACCCGCTTACCAGTCTGAACCCCGTCTACACCGTCGGGAACCAAATTAAGGAAGCACTGCGACTGCACCGCGGTATGAGCGGATCAGAAGCGACGAGGGAAGCCATCGACCTGCTCGAAGCGGTCGGGATTCCGGACGCACACCGTCGCGTCCGGGAGTATCCCCACCAGTTCTCCGGCGGGATGCGACAGCGTGCCGTCATTGCGATGGCGCTCGCGTGCGACCCCGAACTGCTCATCTGCGACGAACCGACGACGGCACTCGACGTGACCATCCAGGCGCAGATTCTGGAACTCCTCGAAGAACTGCAAGAGGAACGCGACCTCGGTATCATGTTCATCACGCACGACATGGGTGTCATCGCCGAGATTGCCGACCGCGTCAACGTGATGTACGCGGGCGAAATCATCGAAAGCGCACCCGTCGTCGAGCTGTTCAAGTCCCCGAAACACCCCTACACGCAGGGGCTTCTCAACTCTATTCCCGGACAGGGACTCGAAGACGGGGAACGTCTTGCAACCATCGAGGGCGACGTGCCGACGCCAAACGAAGACCCGAACTACTGTCGGTTCGCCCCTCGCTGTCCCAAGGCGTTCGAAGAGTGTGACACGGTCCACCCCGAACCAGTGGACGTAAGCGACGGGTCCGGACCCCACCGCGCGGCGTGTCTGCTCTATCCCGACGACGTTTCGACAGAAGAGGCGGTCGCCGTTCACCGAAACGGCGAGGTACGAGGAGGTGACACGCGATGAGCACAACGTCTACGAAGGAAGAACAGAAGACGCGGACGTCCCAGGATACGATTCTGGAAGTCAACGGTCTCAAGACGTACTACGAAGACGGCGGACTCCTCAGCAGTAACCCTGTGAAGGCAGTTGACGGCGTCTCGTTCGACATCGAACGCGGCGAGACGCTCGGTCTCGTCGGCGAGTCCGGGTGTGGAAAGTCCACGCTCGGCCGGACGCTGATGCGCCTCGAAGAGGCCACCGCGGGCGAGGTCAAACTCAACGGCACGGACATCACGACGCTGTCCGGGTCCGACCTCAAGCAGTTCCGTAAAGACGTACAGATGGTCTTCCAGGACCCCGATTCGAGTCTCAACGAGCGGATGACCATCGGGGAAATCGTCCGCGAGCCGCTCGACGTACACGACTGGAAGACGCCGCAGGAACGGCGCGAACGCGTCCGTGAACTCCTCGAAACCGTCGGACTGCAGGAACAGCACTACTACCGCTATCCGCACCAGTTCTCCGGTGGTCAGCGCCAGCGCATCGGTATCGCCCGCGCGTTGGCACTCGAACCCGATTTCATCATCCTCGACGAACCTGTCTCGGCGCTCGACGTGTCCGTGCAGGCGAAGATTCTCAACCTCCTCGAAGACCTGCAAAACGAGTTCGGGTTGACGTACCTCTTTATCGCACACGACCTCGCAGTCGTTCGGCACATCTGCGACCGTGTCGCGGTGATGTACCTCGGAAACATCATGGAAATCGGCCCGGCCGACGAGATGTTCGACGAGCCGGCGAACCCGTACACGCACGCGCTTCTTTCGTCGATTCCGGAGCCTGACCCGACCATCGGACGCGACCGAATTACGCTTCGCGGGACGCCGCCAAGCCCGCGCGACCCGCCGGCTGGGTGTCCGTTCTCCACGCGCTGTCCGGTGAAGATTCGGCCGGAGTCGTACACGGACCTCGACACCGAAGTGTGGGAGCGCATCGAGGTGTTCCGTGAGGTGCTCCGCGAGCGCGAGCGCGCCAGTCCATCCGTGACCGAACGCGTCCGCGAACTGCTCGGCCGCGAAACCCACCGGTCCGGAATGGACGAAATCGTCACCGAACTGTTCGGCGAAATCGACGTGCCCGGCGGCGTGATGAAACACATCAACGAGGCCGCAGATTACGCCGAGAACGACGACGAAGACGCGGCACGGACGTATCTCCGCGAGGAGTTCGGAAGCGTCTGTGACCACGAACGTCCCGGACAACTCGGTGTCGGTGACAAGGGTCGTCTAAGCCTCTGTCACCGCCACGAGACCGAGTACGAAGAGCCGTCGACCGTCTTCGAAACCCTCGTCCAGTAACCGATGGAATTCAGCCCACGCCGAATCGGTCTCAAGACCATCGACGCGGTGGTCTACGCCGTCGTCCTTACCGGCGTGGTGTTCGCCGGAACCGCTCTCGTGAGCCTCGCCGCCGGAGGCGGCTTGCAGGGCGCAAAGTGGCTCATGTTCTTTCTCGGCTTTGCCATGCTCGGCTACTCCTCGCTCAAGATTCGCCCGAAAGCGGCGTGGAAGGGAGGAGACGGCGGCGGTCTCTTTTCGGGCAGTGACGAACCGGTCGGCATCGAAAAACTCGTCGTCGGCGCGCTCGATGCGATACTACCGTCGTCACTCCGTCCAGAGTCGAGCGACCTGCCATCGAGCGGCACGAAGTTGTTCCTCGCGTCGGTGTGCATCCTCGCCACCTCGTTCGTGATGGAAGTCGTCTTCGGCATCAACTACTGACCGACCGTCCGGCGAACGAGCCGAACGTTCCGTGTCTCGCATTTTATCGCGGACTGAGACAGCACGTGGGCGTGACGTGCGTCCCCCTGTGCTTCGATGCCTTTTACCATGTCCATCGTCCACGAGAGATATGGTCGAACTCGGAGACGAAGAAGTACCCGACGTTGAACGTATCGCCGGCGAGGCGGACCGTCGCCGCGAGGCGTGGGGTGCGACGCTCGACGACATGACTGCGATGGCCGACGAGTTCGAAGCGGACGGGTGGACGACAGTCCGCATCGCCGCGGGAGACACCGGGCCGTTCGGCCCATCGAGCCTGAAGGGAGACGACGACGCGTTCGGTCTCGCGTACGTCATCCCCGGCGACAAGGCCGAAGTGGTCTCGGATCTCTTCGAGCAGTCGTCGTTCCCCGAGTACGAAATCTACCGAGCGGAAAACGACGGCCGCGTCTACATGGTGACGGCGCTTTTCGCGCCAGATATCGAGACAGCCGTCTTCATCGCCGGTGCGTGGGACCTCCGCCACGCGCTCGAATGTGCGACCGTCGCCGACGAAGTCGGGCTGATGTACACGTATCTCCAGAAGCTCGACGGAACCATCGTCGGCGTCGTCGAACACGACGACCCCGAGAAGTTCTTCCCCAACATGGACGCGATTCGTCGGTACGCGCCGAACGGCGACGACGAGACAGCGCCGGCCGACGGCGACGAAACGGAAGCCGAAGACGCGGAAGCCGACGACGAATAGCGAGACGAAGAGGATTTAGAAGCGCGTGCTGAGAGGCCGCGAAGCGCGATACCCTCATAGAACTGGTCGGCGGTGATGGGGAGACGGAGTGAACGAATTTTTCAGAGATTGGCTGACGATATTTTGCCCGAAGCGTGTCAAACAGCCGAAAGCGTTCGCAGAGTACATTAGGCGGGGGGATGAAAGCGGGGGTATGAAAGTAGCCGACGCGATGACTCCCGGTGAGGAGGTCGTGACGGTGTCCCTTCCGGGCACCCGCGACGACGTTCTGGAATACCTCCAAGAGCGTGGGTTCTCCTCCGTTCCTGTAGTGAAAGAGACCGACGACGGTACGAAATACCGCGGTCTCATCTCTCGAGAGGATCTCATCAAACACCCGGACGAAGACCAACTCGCGGTCCTCGTCCGCGAAGTACCGACCACCAGTGCCGACGACGACCTCGAAGCGGCCGCCGAGATGATGGTCACGGAAAACGCACGCCGTGTCCCCGTCGTAGATGGTGATTCCATCGAGGGAATCATCACCGTCACCGACGTGATTCGCGCCATCGCTCGCGGCGACATCGACGGCGAGACGCCGGTCGGCGAACTCGCCGCCCGCGACGTGAACACGACGTACGTCGAGGTTCCCCTGCCGGTCGTCGAACGCGAAATCTACTACGCGAACGTCCCCTACGCGGTCGTCCTCGACAAAGAGGCGTCGCTGGCGGGTATCGTGACCGAAGTCGATATTATCGAAGTCGCACGCGTCGTCGAAGGTGAGGCGGGAACCGGCGATTCCGTCGCCAATCAGGACGACAAGTGGATGTGGGAAGGCATCAAAGCGGTCGGCAACCGCTACATTCCGACCCGAAACGTCGAGATACCCGCAGAACCGGTCTCGAACTTCATGACCGACGGTCTCGTGACCGTCTCGACGCGCGTCACGGCGAAAGACGCCGCACAGACGATGATCCGCGAGGATATCGAACAGATTCCGTTGGTCACGGGCGACGAACTCATCGGCATCGTCCGCGACATCAACCTGCTGGAGGCCCTGCATGAGTGAGGGCAGTGAGTCCGCCGCGCTCGCCGAACTGGCGAAGCGTCGCGGTTTCTTCTTCGGTTCCTCGGAGGCGTACGGCGGCGTCGGTGGCTTTTACACCTACGGCCCGCAGGGTGCGGCTCTGAAGTCGAACGTCGAAGAGGCGTGGCGCGAGCGCTTTGCCGTCCAAGAGGGCAACCTCGAAATCGAAGCGCCGACCATCATGCCCGAACCCGTCTTCGAGGCGTCCGGCCACCTCGACGGCTTCGACGACATGCTCGTCGAGTGCGCGGAATGCGGTGAATCGCACCGTGCGGACCACCTCATCGAGGACAACTCCGACCTCGAAGACGCGGAGACACTCTCGCTCGAAGCGGCCGCCGAGGAAATCTCCGCCCTCGAACTCGCCTGTCCGAACTGCGGTGCCGACCTCGCCGGGCAGTCAGTCGAGAGCTTCAACCTGATGTTCGAGACGAACATCGGTCCCGGTTCGACGACGCCCGGCTACCTCCGCCCCGAGACGGCACAGGGCATCTTCGTCGAGTTCCCGCGAATCAAGGAGTACGCGCGGAATCAACTCCCGTTCGGCGTGACCCAAATCGGCCGCGCCTACCGCAACGAAATCAGCCCGCGGAAAAACATCGTCCGCACCCGTGAGTTCACACAGGCCGAACTCGAACACTTCATCGACCCCGAGCGCGACGAAGCCGACCTCTCGGCGGTCGAAGACGTGGAAGTACTGCTCTACCCCGCGACTGAACAGGAGAAAGACGACGGCGAGTACATCGAGACGACCATCGGTGAGGCCGTCGAAGAAGGCATCATCGCCAACGCGTGGATTGGCTACTTCCTCGGCGTCGCCCAGGAGTGGTACGAGACCGTCGGTGTCGATATGGACCGCTTCCGGTTCCGTCAGCACCTCGCTGGCGAGCGCGCACACTACTCCGCGGACTGTTGGGACGCCGAGAGCGAAGTCGATGGCGACTGGATCGAAATCGCCGGCTTCTCGTACCGAAGCGACTACGACCTCTCGAAACACGGCGAGTACGGTGACGACGACTTCACCGTCTTCCAGCAGTACGACGAACCCAAGACGGTCGAACGCGCGGTCGTTGACCCGGATATGGCGACGCTCGGTCCGGAATTCGGCGCGCAGGCCGCAGACGTAGCCGAGGCGCTCGAAACCCTCGCCGAGCGTGACCCCGACGCCTTCGACGCCGACGAAGTCACACTCGACATCGACGGCGAGGAAGTCACCGTCGAAACCGACGTTGCGAACTTCGCAGTCGAGACGCAGACCGAAGCGGGCGAACATATCACGCCGCACGTCGTCGAACCGTCGTTCGGTGTTGACCGTACGGTTTACACGCTTCTCGCGCACGCGTACGAGACCGACGAAGTTGACGGCGAAGAACGCTCGTTCCTCTCGCTTTCGCCCGCGGTTGCGCCGACGAACGTCGGCGTCTTCCCCCTCGTCAGCAACGTCGAGGAACTCGTCACCCTCGCGGACGACGTGGCCGAAGAGCTTCGAGCCGCCGGATTCGCGGTCGTCTACGACGACTCCGGCAGTATCGGTCGGCGCTACCGCCGACAGGACGAAGTCGGCACGCCGTTTTGCGTCACCATCGACCGCGACGGTCTCGAAGGCGACCGAAAAGACACCGTGACCATCCGCGAACGCGACAGCGGCCGACAGGTTCGAGTGCCGGTAGACGGCCTCGTGCAGACGCTCGTCGGCCTGCGCGCGGGAACAACCTCGTTCGACGACGTGCTCGACGAAAACGAGGTCGTCGAGGCGTAATCTAGCCGTGGGCCGCCCGAGCACCGCCGAAGTGAAGCGGCGACTGGTTCACGCGAGCGGGTCCGGGGTGCCACTTTTGTACGTCCTCGGTCTCGTCACGTGGCAGACGCTCGGGTATCTCTTCGTCTTTCTTTCGGTCGTCGTGACCGTCCTCGAAACACTCCGGCTGTTCGGCGGACTCGACTGGCGAATCTACGACGAACTCACCCGCGAGTACGAACAACAGAACCTCGCGGGCTACGCGCTGTACGTCTACAGCCAAACCGCGGTCGCGCTGGTGTTCGACCCCCACGTCGCGGTGCCGGGAATGCTCATGCTCACCATCGGCGACCCGATTAGCGGGCTTCTCGGCTCTGCGCCGGTCGGCGAGTTGAAGTCGGTGCGGACGCTCGCGGCGATGTTCACCGTCTGTTTCGCCCTCGCCGCGCCGTTCGTGATTCCGACGTCCGGACTCGTCGTCGGAAGCGCGGCCGCCGCCGCGGGTGCCGCCGGTGCGACCCTCGCCGACGGCGCGAAACCCGTCATCGCGGGCTACGTCATCGACGACAACGTCTCGATTCCGCCGGCCGCCTGCGTCGCCATCGCGGGGACGCTCTGGCTCGTCGCCTGAAGCCGGCGACTCGGGTACCGTATTGTGACACCGTGACGCGATTTTATTTCACTCGCCGACGAAGGGGACTGTCGTGACCATTTACGAGAGCGACCTTCCGGGCGTCGGAAAGAAACACGAAGTTGAACTCGATGACGGCAGTCGGCTCGTCATCGTGACGCACAACTCGGGGAGACGAGAGGTGTTTCGACGCGAAAGCGCCGACAGCGACTCTGAGCGACTGTTCGAACTGGACGACAAACTCGCAAGGCAGGTCGGAACACTCCTCGAAGGGGCGTACTTTCAGCCGGTGCAATCGACCACTATCGAGACCTTGCTCGGCGACAGCACGCTCATCGAGTGGGTCGAAGTCGGTGCCGATACCGAAGTCGCCGGGCAGACGCTCGCCGAGTCGAACCTCCGACAGGTGACCGGCGCGTCGGTCATCGCCATCCAGCGCGGTGACGAAGTCATCCCCTCTCCCGGCGGTGATGCGACGCTCGAAGCCGGGGATACGCTCGTCGTCATCGGCCCGCGCGAAGCCTGCCGCAACTTCGCGGAACTCGTGACAGAGGGCTGATGGCGGCGGCGCTCCTCGAATTCGGCTACCTGTTCGTCGTCGTCGCGCTCACCGGAGCGGCCGCACTGCGCCTCGGCCTGTCGGTCATCCCCCTGTACGTCGTCGGCGGCGTCGCCGCCGGGCCGTACGTCGCCGGTCGCCTCGGCGTCCCGTATATCGCCGACGGCGAGGTCATTGCACTCCTCGCAGAACTCGGCATCGTCCTCCTGTTGTTCTTTCTCGGCTTGGAGTTCAGCCTCGACCGACTCCGCGCGTCCGGGTCGAAAATCGGGCGCGCCGGCGTCATCGACCTCGGTGTGAACCTCCCGCTCGGTATCTCAATCGGACTCGGACTCGGGTGGTCGCTCGTCGAAGCGCTCCTCCTCGGCGGCATCGTCTACATCTCGTCGTCCGCCATCGTGACGAAGACGCTCATCGACCTCGGGTGGATTGCCGACCCCGAATCCGAGCCGATTTTGGGGACGCTCGTCTTCGAAGACCTCGCCATCGCGGTCTATCTGGCCGTCGTCACCTCGCTCGTCCTCGGTGGCGAAGGCGGTTTCATGGCGGTCGGTCGGTCGTTAGCAATCGCGTTCGGCTTTCTCGGGCTTCTTTTCGTTGCCGTCCGGTACGGCACGAGACTGTTCGCACGCGTCCTCGACATCGGAAATCAGGAGGCGTTCGTCCTCCGAGTGCTCGCCGTGGTCGTTCCCGTCTCCGGTGCGGCGCTGGCACTGGGCGTGAGCGAGGCTGTCGCGGCGTTTTTCGTCGGGATGGGGTTTTCCACGAGCGGACACCGAGAGCGAATCGAAGACCTACTGATTCCGGTTCGAGACGTGTTTGCGGCGGTATTCTTCGTCTGGATCGGTCTCGGGACCGACCCGGCGTTGCTGGTCGCGGCCGTGGTTCCGTTGACGCTCGCGGTAGTGCTGACGACGCCAGCGAAGGTCATATCCGGCTACTTCGGCGGTCGCACGTACGGTCTCTCGGCGCACCGGTCGCTCCGCGTCGGTGTCGGGTTGGTGCCGCGCGGCGAGTTCTCGCTGGTTATTGCGGCGCTGGCCGCGTCGGGGACGACGCCCGTGATGCGAGAAGTGATTCCGGCGTTCGCCGTCGGTTACGTCTTCGTCATGAGCGCGCTCGGGACGGTGTTGATGCAACGGTCGGACCTCGTCGAACGACTCGTACTCCGCGACGAGTCGGCCGGGGTCGAAGAAAATGGGACGGAGTAACGTCGCCGAGTGTGTCGGACAGGCGGTCACGTCGCGTAGAAGAGGAACCGAACGCTCACGAACAAGAAGTACGAACCGACGAGCCACGCGCCCTCTCGCCGGGTTGCGACGCCGGCGTTCCGACGGAGGACGAACAGGAAGCCGACGGCTACGAGCAGTTTGAACGGGAGGTCCCAGCGGATTACAGACGGTGGAACAGCGTAGGTCGAAATCAGCCCGCCGAGTCCGAATCCGACGAGCGGGTTCACCACGTTCGACCCGATGAGCGTCCCGAGAGCGATATCTGCTGAGCGCCGCCGGATGGCTTCGACGACGGTTGTCAACTCCGGGAGGGCAGAAGCGAGACCGATCGTAACGACACCGACCATCGACCCGTTGAGACCGAGTGTTTCCACGACATCTTGAACGACGAGGAGAACGACGTACGCGCCCCCGAAGACGAGCACGAGCGCGCCAACCGCGACGAGAGCGTCGCGGGTGCGGTTCGTGCTCCGTCCATCGTACGACTGACCGTCTTCGCGCGCGGTTCGGATTCCCGCGACGACGTATATCCCGAATCCAACCAACAGGAGAGCACCGTCGAGACGCGAGATGGTTCCGTCGAACGAGAGCGCGAGCGTCGCGGCAAATGCGAGTATCATCGGATAGTACGTCGAGCGGAAAAACGAGGGCGAAAACGCAGTTCGGCCGATACCGAGGACGAAAACCCCGACGAGAAGCGTCTGTTGGACCGTCGAAGAGCCCATATTGCCGCCCATGACAGTCGCCGACGCGATGCGGTAGTCGAGCGTTCCAGAGAGAATACCCGCGGAGGCGACGAGATGCGACCCGATTTCGGGGAGACTCGTCCCGACGGCGACAATCGTAGATGCGAGGACGGCGTCCGAAATCTCGAACGCGCGCGCGACAGCGGTGAGACGGTCAACCGCAACCTGCGCGGCTTTGACCATCACACCGAGTGCGGCGGCGGCGATGAGAAGCGACCCCACAAACAGGGGTGAAACCACCAGTTGGAGCGGGAATACCGAAGTGGTGACTGCGGGCCAGTGCATGAGAAGTGAATCGTCCGAGAGAGACAAAAATGTGGTTCTGGTGACTGTTTGGCGCGACAGAACGCACGAGAGTGAACCACGGGGGTGAACGCCGGCGAAGGTTGCGTCCCCGAAAGCGTTTAATACGGACGACGGTGTATTCACACGCAACCATGGCGACTCGCAGCACCCTCGCCACTTTTACCCCGCTGCGAGCCGCCGCTGTCCGAACCCGACGACGACCGGCCCTTTAGGGCCACTAGTATCATATCCTTCGGGGACACGTCGAAATTGCTAATCTTCGCTTTTCGTGCCTATTGGCATCTCTACTACTTAATTTCACAATTTGAATGCAAAGAATTTATCTACAAGTCCATGCCACAAACAGGTACATGAAGAAAGTCGCACTCGCGTTCTCGGGCGGACTGGACACAACAGTCTGCGTCCCGATTCTCGAAGAAGAGTACGGATACGACGAAGTTATCGGCGTCACCGTAGACGTCGGCCAGCCCGAAGCAGAGTTCGAGGAGGCTTACGAAACCGCAGAGGCGCTCGGTCTCGACCACTACGTCATCGACGCGAAAGACGAGTTCGCACAGCTCTGTCTCGACTCCGTCTGTGCGAACGCGGACTATCAGGGCTACCCGCTCGGCACCGCGCTCGCACGCCCGGTCATCGCCGAGGCGATTCTCGAACTCGCCGAGAAAAAAGGGTGTGACGGTATCGCACACGGCTGTACGGGTAAGGGCAACGACCAACTCCGCTTCGAAGCGGTCTGGCGCGCCTCAGACCTCGAAGTCATCGCCCCCGTCCGCGAGATGGGCATGACCCGCGAGTGGGAGATGGAGTACGCCGCCGAGAAGGACCTTCCCGTACAGGGCGGCAACGAAGGCGTCTGGTCCATCGACACGAACCTCTGGAGCCGTTCTATCGAAGGCGGCAACCTCGAAGACCCGAGCTACGTCCCACCAGAGAACATCTACGAGTGGACCGAACAGCCGTCGGGTGAAACCGAACTCGTCGAAATCGAGTTCGAAAACGGCTCCCCCGTCGCTATCGACGGTGAGGAGATGGACGCACTCGAACTCATCGAGTTCCTCAACGAGAAAGCGGGCGAACACGGTGTCGGCCGCACGGACATGATGGAAGACCGCATGCTCGGTCTCAAGGTGCGCGAAAATTACGAGCACCCGGCGGCGACGACGCTCCTCAGCGCGCATGAGGCGCTCGAAGGACTCGTCCTCACGAAAGAAGAACGCGACTTCAAGGCCACCGTGGACGACGAGTGGTCCCAGAAGGCCTACGAAGGCCTCATCGACGCTCCGCTCATGGACGCGCTGAACTCGTTCATCGAGACGACCCAAGCGCGCGTCACGGGCACCGTGACCATCAAATTCGAGGGCGGACAGGCTCGCGCGGTCGGCCGCGACTCCAACTACGCCGCGTACTCCGAATCGGCCGCGTCGTTCAACACGGAGACGGTCGATGGTATCGAGCAAGCCGACGCGACGGGCGTCGCCAAGTACCACGGCTTCCAGGCGCGTCTCGCCAACCAGAGCGCGACGAAACAAAAGCCCGAACTCGCCGCCGACGGCGGCAGTACCGAATAACATGACGGGCGAGGACGGCGACTCCGAGGGCGTCATCCGCCGGGACCGTTTCAGCGGTGGTCCCGCCCGCGGGTTCATGTCGAGCCTCGCGGCCGACGAGCGCATCTTCGAGGCCGACCTCGCCGTCGACCGGGCACACGTCGTGATGCTCGTGGCACAGGGCATCATCGACTCGGACGTCGCCGCCGACATCCTCGACGCACTCGACGACGTGGAAGCGATGGGTCACGACGCACTCTCCGGCGGCGAGGACGTACACGAGGCCATCGAAGCCGCCGTCATCGACATCGTCGGTCCCGACGGCGGGAAGATGCACACCGCGCGCTCGCGCAACGACGAAGTAGCGACCTGCATTCGCTACCGTCTGCGCGACGACGTGCTGGAGGCGCTCGACGCGGCACTCGCTCTCCGCGAGTCGCTCGTCGAGACGGCCGCCGAGCACACCGAGACGGTGATGCCCGGCTACACGCACCTGCAACCCGCCCAACCGACGACGGTGGCACACTTCTTGCTCTCGTACGAGCGAGCGGTCGCCCGCGACTGCGCCCGTCTCGTGTGCGCGTACGAGCGTATCAACCAGTCACCGCTCGGGTCGGCGGCCTTCGCGGGCACGCCGTTCGACGTGAACCGTGAACTCGTCGCCGACTTACTCGGCTTCGACCGTGTCATGGAGAACTCGATGGACGCCTCGGCGACCCGCGACTTCCTCGCGGAGACGCTGTCGGCGCTGACGACCCACGCCGTCACGCTCTCCGGACTCGCAGAAGACCTCGTCGTCTTCTCGAACAAGGGACTCGTCGAACTCTCTGACGACTACTCGTCAACCTCCTCCATCATGCCGCAGAAGAAGAATCCAGATACGATGGAACTCGTCCGTGCCGTCGCTGGCGACGCGGTCGGCGAACTCACCGGTCTCTTGACGACGCTCAAAGGACTGCCGCGCGCGTACAACCGCGACCTGCAACGCGCCCACAACCACGCCTTCCGCGCCGTTGACGACGTGACCGAAGCGGCCGCCGTCGCCGCCGGGGCAGTCACCTCCGCGACGTGGCCCGAAGACGCATTGGCAGAGGCCGCGGGCGACGGCTTTTCGACGGCGACCGGTGTCGCCGACCTGCTGGCGATGGCCGGACTGCCGTTCCGCACGGCCCACGAAGTCGTCGCCGAGGCGGCGTCGCGCTCCGACGGAACCCCCGATGTGGCAACACTTGACGCCGTCGCTACGGACGTATTAGGTGAGTCACTCTATACGCACGTGACAGCCGAGGCCGTCGAAGCCGCACTCGACCCCGCAAAGAGCGTCGCCAGCCGCGATTCGGTCGGTGGACCTGCACCCGCCGCCGTGAAAGCGACGCTTTCGACGGCCCGTACCGAACTCGAAGCCGATTCGGTCGCCGTCGCCGACGCGCGCAATTCGCTTGCGGCCGCCGCCGAAGCACTCGACACGGAGGTTTCGAAGTATGCCTGAACGCGAATACGTCGATCCGGTCGTCCGTCTGCCGCGACCGCCGCGAGCGACCGCTCCGCGACGAGTGCGACGAGCGGTTTCGGGTCCGCGACGGCCGCGACCGGAACCGCGACCGCGACCGACGCAGGGGACGATTCGACCGGTTCCGCGACCGGTCCCGTCCCCGGCGTCGAGTGAGCGTGGCACCCAAGCTCGACGTGTTGTTCGACCGGTCTCCGAAACCGGCCGATTCGCCCGATAATCTCCGCTAGAGCCTTCTTTACAGTATTTTTTGCTGTGTAATTTTCGGTGGATTTAATACCATCCATCGTCCAGCCAAGGATGTAATGAGCGACACCATCACTGCGGAAGACCCGCTGAGCGGCGAAGAAATCGACCTGCCGTCCGACGTCGAAGTCGGCGAAATCATCGACAGTCCCGCCACGGGCGCGGAACTCGAAGTCGTCTCACTCGACCCCGTGACACTCGAAGAAGCACCCGAACTCGAAGAGGACTGGGGAGAGTAAATTGCATATTGGACTGCTCTACTCCCGGATTCGCCGCGACGAGAAGCTCCTACTCAACGAGCTTCGTGAGCGCGGCCACGAGGTGACGAAGATAGACGTTCGGAACGAGCAGTTCGACCTCACCGAGCCGCCGGAATCGTTCGACGGACTCGACGTGGTGGTCGATCGCTGTCTGGCGACGAGCAGGAGCCTCTACATCACGCGCTTCCTGCAGTCGTACGACATCCCCGTCGTCAACTCCCACGAGACCGCCGACATCTGCGCCGACAAGGCAAAAAACAGCCTCGCACTCGCAGACGCGGGCGTCCCCACGCCGAACACGAAAGTGGCCTTCACGGTCGATTCAGCGATGGACATCGTCGAGGAGTTCGGCTACCCCTGCGTCCTCAAGCCCGTCGTCGGGTCGTGGGGTCGCCTGATGGCGAAAATCGACTCCGAGGCGGCCGCAGAAGCCATCCTCGAACACAAAGCGACGCTCGGAAACTACGAGCACAAGGTGTTCTACATTCAGGAGTTCGTCGAAAAACCCGGCCGCGACATCCGCGTCCTCGCCGCCGATGGCGAGCCTCTCGCCGCGATGACCCGCACGTCGGACCACTGGCTCACCAACGCCGCGAAAGGCGCAGATGCCGAAGCGTTCGAACTCGACGCCCGCGCGAAAGAACTCGTGAAGCAGGCGTCCGACGCCGTCGGCGGCGGCCTGCTCGGTATCGACCTCATGGAGGCGGGAGAAGACTATACGGTCCACGAGGTCAACCACACCGTCGAGTTCAAGGCGCTCAACGACGCCGTCGATGTGGACGTTCCCGCCGCGGTCGTCGGTTGGCTGGAATCGAAGGTCGAAGGCGAAAAGACGCTCGCGGAGGCCTCCGTATGAGCGAGACGCTCACCGCGGGCGTCGTCGGCGGGTCCGGCTTCACCGGCGGCGAACTCCTGCGCCTCCTGGATGGCCATCCGAACTTCGAGGTGGCACAGACCACGAGTCGCTCCTATGAGCGCAAGACCGTCGGCCACGTCCACCCGAATCTTCGTCACCTCGACCTTCGGTTTACCTCGCCTGCGGACCTCGAATCCGTGGACGTGCTCTTTACCGCGACGCCCCACGGCGTTTCGATGGAGCACATCGACGCGTTCCAAGAGGCCGCAGATACCGTCGTTGACCTCTCTGCGGACTTCCGTCTCTCCGAGGAAGCGCAGTACGACGAGTGGTACGACGGCCACGTGTGTCCCGAATACCTCGACAAATCGGAGTACGCGCTCCCCGAACTGAACCGCGAGAACCTCCCCGGCGCGGAACTCATCGCGGCGGGTGGCTGTAACGCGACGGCGACGATTCTCGGTCTCAAGCCCCTGTTCGACGCCGAAATTCTCTCCGGTGACGAGCAGGTCGTCGTGGACGTGAAAGTCGGCTCCTCGGAAGGCGGCGCGGGCGCGAGCAAGGCGTCGTCGCACGCCGAGCGCTCCGGTATCGTCCGGCCCTATGCACCAACCGGACACCGTCACGAAGCCGAGATTCAGGAGTATCTGGGTCTCTCGGTCTCGTTTACCGTCCACGCGGTCGATATGGTCCGTGGGGCGGCGGCGACCTGTCACGTCTTCCCCGACGACCCGGTTTCGAAAGGCGACATGTGGAAGGCGTTCCGCGGCGTGTACGGCGACGAACCGTTCATGCGCACCGTCGCCGGCGGCGGCGGCGTCTATCGCTACCCCGAGCCGAAGTCCGTCGCGGGCACCAACTACGGCGAGGTCGGCTTCGAAATCGACCCGACGAACCGCCGACTCGTCGTCTTTTCGGCCATCGACAACATGATGAAAGGCTCCGCCGGACAGGCGGTCCACGCCGCCAACATCGCATTCGGCTTAGAGGAGACCGCCGGTCTCGAATTCACCGGCTACCACCCGATTGGCTCACCCTGAGCGCACCGACTCCGAACATTCGTCCCCCGACTGACCACCTCTCACACCATTTCGACCATGACAGGATACACACGCGAGGAACTGCTCGCGGCACACGAACAGCTCGTCGATAACGACGCGAATCTGATGACCGACGGTGGAACGGAACCGCCCGTCGTCGTCAAAATCGGCGGCGCGAAAGCCGTCGAACCCGAAGGGGCCGTCAACGACGTGGCGCATCTCGTCGCAAACGGCACCGACGTCGTCGTCGTCCACGGCGGTTCGACCGCCGTCGATGAGACGCTCGAAGCACTCGGCGAAGAACCGACCTACGTCGAATCGCCCGCCGGCGTCAGCGGCCGCTTCACCGACGAGCGAACCATGGAGGTCTTCTCGATGGTGATGCCCGGAAAGCTCAACACCGACCTCACGGCGCTGTTCCGCGAGGCCGGCGTCGATGCGCTCGGTCTCTCCGGCGTCGATGGCGGCCTTCTCACCGGGGCGCGCAAGTCGGCCGTCCGCGTCGTCGAAGACGGCAAAAAGAAAATCAAGCGCGGTGACCACTCCGGAAAGATTACCGCGGTGAACACCTCGCTCCTCGAAACGCTCCTCGGCGACGGTTACACGCCTATCGTGACCGTTCCGATGCTCGCCGACGACGGCGTCCCAGTGAACGCCGACGCAGACCGCGCCGCCGCCGCAGTCGCGGGCGCACTCGGCGCGAGACTCGTCGTCCTCACCGACGTAAAAGGCGTCTACGAGGACCCCGACGACGAATCGACGCTCATCGAAACGGCCGACACGCCAAGCGAGCTTGCGGCGCTGGAAGACGCCGCTGAAGGCTTCATGACGAAGAAAGTCATGGCGACGAAGGAAGCGCTGGACGGCGGGGCCGCCGAAGTCGTCGTCGCCGACGCGAACCTGAACGACCCCATCGTAACGGCGCTCAACGGCGGCGGCACACACGTGTCGCCCGGTGCGCTGGTAGCGGAGGAAGCGGCAGGTGAAGCGAAATGAGCGGCTTCGTCTTCAACGAAAAACCCATCACCATCGACGCCGGTGAGGGAGCGTACCTCTACGCCGACGACGGGACCGAATACCTCGACTTCGGCGCGAGTTACGCCGTCGCGGCGCTCGGCCACTCACACCCCGCCGTCGTCTCTGCGATTCAGGAGCAGGCCGCGAAGCTGACCTACGTGCAGGCGTCGTATCCCGTCGAGGTCCGCACCGAACTCTACGAGAAACTCGCAACCGTCGCCCCCGGCGACATCGAGAACGTCTGGCTCTGTAACTCCGGCACGGAGGCCAACGAGGCGGCGATGAAGTTCGCGCGCTCGGCGACCGGACGTGAGAAGATTATCGCCACCAAGCGCGCCTTCCACGGCCGCACGCTCGGGTCGCTCGCGCTCACGTGGAAACAGAAGTACAAGAAGCCCTACGAGCCGGTCGCTGGCGGCGTCGAGTTCGTCACCTACGGCGACGCCGAGGAACTGGCCGAAGCCGTCGACGACGAGACGGCCGCCGTCTTCCTCGAACCCATTCAGGGTGAAGGCGGCATCAACCCGGCCACGGCGGAGTACCTTCAGACCGCCCGCGACCTGACCGAAGACGCGGGCGCGGCGCTCGTCTTCGACGAAATTCAGACCGGCATGGGTCGCACCGGGTCGCTGTGGGCCTGCGAGAACGTCGGTGTCGTCCCCGACATCCTGACGAGCGCGAAGGGCATCGCCAACGGCCTACCGCTCGGCGCGACGCTCTGTGCCGACTGGATTGCCGACGGCGCGGCCTCCCACGGTTCGACGTTTTCCGGCGGACCAGTCGTCTGTGCCGCGGCGAACGCCACGCTCGACACCATCGTCGAGGAAGACCTGCCCGGCCACGCGGCCGCAGTCGGCGACTACCTCACGAGCGAACTCGAAGCGGTCGTCGAGAAACACGACCTGCCGGTCCGCGACGTTCGCGGCGACGGCTTGATGGTCGGCGTCGAGGTCAAACGCGGCGCGAATCGCACGCTGAAGCATCTCGCGCTGTCCGAGCAACTGCTCGCGCTCCCTGCCGGACGTACCGTCGTGCGGTTCCTCCCGCCGCTGATAATCGACGAGACGCACGCGGACCGCGCGGTGGACGCGATGACGAACGTGTTGTCATGAACGCCGAAATCGACCACGACGCCACAGGAGAGGACGACTCGGGAGCACACACAGACGCACCCGCAGAGCTGACCGCGGGAAGCAACTGGGCCGAGGCGCGCGAACTCCTCTACGACATGGTCTCGACGCCCTCTGTCTCGGACGACGAGGAGGCCGCCGCCGAGGTGCTGAAGGCGTTCTTCGAGACCCACGACCGCGAGGTCTGGATAGACGAGGTCGGCAACGTCCGCGCACCCGCCGACGACTCGGTCTTACTGACCTCGCACATCGACACGGTTCCCGGTGACATCCCCGTGACGGTCGAAGACGGCCTGCTTTGGGGTCGCGGAAGCGTCGATGCGACCGGGCCGCTCTGTTCGATGGCCGCCGCGGCCGTCGAGACGGGCGTCTCGTTCGTCGGCGTCGTCGGCGAGGAAACGTCTTCGCGGGGTGCGTGGCACCTCGTCGAAGACCGGGAGGAACCCGCCGCCGTCGTCAACGGCGAACCCTCCGGTTGGGATGGCGTGACCCTCGGATACCGCGGCTTTCTCTCGGGAACCTACGTCGCAACGAGCGAACTCGGCCACTCCTCGCGCCCCGAGGACAACGCCATCCAGTCGGCCGTCGCGTGGTGGTCGCACGTGGCCGACTTCTTCGACGAAGAGCGCGACGGCGTCTTCGACACGGTGACGACGAAGCCCGTGCGCTTCGACGGCGGGCCGACGGACGACGGGCTTGCGGTCGAAGCGACAGTTGACGTGCAGTTCCGCGTCCCGCCGCGTCTCACCATCGAGGACGTGCGCGAAGTCGCCGAAGGCGAACTCACTCGCGGGAGCGTCCACTGGAACAAACCGATTCCGCCGGTGATGGAAAGCCCTCGTACCGATGTTGCACGGGCCTTCCGCGTCGCCATCCGCGGCGTCGGGGAGACGAAACCCCGCCTGCTCCGCAAGACCGGAACCAGCGACATGAATATCTTCGCCGGTGCGTGGGACTGCCCGATGGCGACCTACGGTCCCGGCAATTCGGACCTCGACCACGCGCCCGACGAGCGCCTCGAACTCGACGAGTTCGACAGCGCCATCGACGTGCTGGTCGCCGTCTGCGAACGTCTCGCGGACGACTGAGGCATCGACTCGACACACATCACAATGCTCGAAACGACACACTTCATCGACATCGACGACATCAGCGCATCGGAGTTAGACCGCGTGCTTTCCCGCGCCGCCGCCATCAAGGCCGGCGACGACGAGACGCGACTGCCCCGAACGACGCTGGCGATGCTCTTCGAGAAGCCGAGCACCCGCACGCGTGTCTCCTTCGAGACGGGGATGACCCAACTGGGCGGTCACGCGCTCTTTCTCGGTCCCGAAGACATCCAACTCGGCCACGGCGAACCGCTCTCGGATACGGCCCGCGTGCTCGGTCGCTACGGCGACGCCATCATGGCCCGGCTGTTCGACCACGGCGACCTGCTCGAAATCACCGAGCACTCCACGGCACCGGTCATCAACGGCCTGACCGACGACGCCCACCCGTGCCAGACGCTCGCCGACCTGCTCACGATCCGCGAACACGTCGGGGCGTTCGAAAACGTGCAGGCGGCGTGGGTCGGCGACGGCAACAACGTCGGCCAGTCGTTCGTCCTCGGCTGTGCCATGGCTGGCATCGACCTCACGGTGGCGACGCCGCCGGACTACGACATGGACGACGAGGTGCTTGCGAAAGCGGAGCGACTCGGACGCGCACCGACCGTCACGACGGACCCCGAGACGGCCCTCGACGGGGCCGACGTCGTCTACACAGACGTGTGGATTTCGATGGGCCAGGAGGGACAGCGCCACGAGAAACTCCAATCGTTCGAGGGGTTCCAGTTGAACGAGAGTCTGCTCGCCGGAACCGACGCGCAGGTCATGCACTGCCTGCCGGCCCACCGCGGCGAAGAAATCACGGGCGACGTGCTCGAAGGCGAGCAGTCGCTCGTGTGGGAGCAAGCCGAAAACCGCCTCCACGCCCAGAAGGGACTCATCGTCGAACTGCTGGACGCGTAGCTCGGAGCGAAAAAGCGCCGGGGTGATTCGTTAGAACAGTCCTTCGACCGTCGGATAGGCCGCTCCGAGGACCGCACCGTAGACGACGTGTCCGACGAGGCTCGTCGTATTCACGTTCGGAAGCGGCGGGTTCGCGGGCGAGCCGACGACTCCGAGCCAGACCGGCATCACGAGGACTGCGAGGACGGCCCAGAGCGCGACGCCGTACGCGACGCCCGCACCAAGGGACTTCGCGGTCGAATCGAGTTCGGCGGCACCGGCGATACCCGCGAACACGACGCCGAGAACTGCGCCGTGGGCGACGTGAATCGTGAAGCCCGCCGCGCCGCCGGTCAGCGCGTACATCGACGGAATGGCGACTTCGAGGACCGGACGCATCTGCGACACCATCATCGCGCCCATGACGATGGCGGCGAGTGCGCCGGCGGCGACGCCCGCTTCCCACGGTTCGGTGGCTGTCGAGTCGGTTCGTGCAGTGGCTGTTTCTGACGCCATACGACAGCGGTCAACAGCGTTGCAAATAATGCTCTCTCGGCCGGGTGAAACCGCCGCACCGCAGGGATACACTTATATCGGGTACGGCGGCATCGAGGGGGTGTCGCTCCGAGGCTTTTAATCGGATGGCGGCCGAGTTGTGTTCGTGACCCACGCCAACGGCTCACCCGACGATAGCGGCGACCCGGAGCAAGCGTGGCGTTTCTTCCCGTACGACGAGCCGTATCCGAACCAGCAAGCGGCGATGGACACCATCGCAGAAGCCCTCGACGAGACGCGGAACGTCCTCTTCGAAGGGGCGACGGGGACCGGAAAGACCATCTCCGCGCTCGTGCCCGCGCTATCGTACGCCCGCGAGCACGACAAGACAGTCGTCATCACGACGAACGTTCACCAGCAGATGCGGCAGTTCGTCGAGGACGCCCGCGCCATCACGAGAGAGGAAGCGATTCGTGCGGTGGTCTTCCGCGGGAAATCCTCGATGTGCCACATCGACGTGGGCTTTCAAGAGTGTCAGACCCTCCGTGACACCACCCGAAGTATCGTCGACAAAGAATCCGACAAGGCCGAACTCTCCGAACAAGCCCAGACGCTTCTCGACCAGATGCGCGAGGGCGAATCCGGCGCGGCGGACGCAAGAAGCGCCGTCACGGACGAACTCGACGCTATCGACGACGAATTAGAGCAGTTGAAAGAAGGCAACTACTGCGAGCACTACTACAACAACCTCACGCGCAACACCGACGAGTTCTTCCAGTGGTTGTTCGACGACGTGCGGACGCCCGACGAGATTTTCGAGTACGCGGGCAAGCAGAACCTCTGCGGCTACGAGTTGCTGAAAGAGGGGATGGAGGGTATCGACCTCGTCGTCTGCAACTACCACCACTTGCTCGACCCGATGATACGCGAGCAGTTCTTCCGGTGGTTGGACCGCGACCCCGACGACGTGATTACGGTCTTCGACGAGGCGCATAACATCGAGGGAGCCGCCCGCGACCACGCGAGCAGGGCACTCACCGAAAACACCCTCGAAAGCGCCATGAACGAGTTGGAGGACGTCGATGACTCCCGCGCAGAAAGCGCCCGAAACGTCATCGGCACGTTCCTCGACTCGCTCCGAGAGAGCTACGAGGAGGCGTTCGGCTTCGGCGAGCGCGAACAGGTCGGCGAGAACTGGTACGACCTGTCGATTGCCAGCCAAGGCCGCCGCGACGACCTGACGATGGACTTCCTCCAATCGTACGAGGGCCGCGGCATCGACGTCGAAGTCGAACTCGCTTTGCAGTTGGGCAAGCGACTGGACGAACAGTACGAAGACGAGTACAAAAACGGCGACGCGACGACACGGCAGGAGTGTCAGACGCTCCAAGCCGCGAACTTCATCGCCGACTGGATGGAGATGGGCGGCGAACTCGGTCGCCATCCGATGCTCTCGGTCCGACGTGACGGCGGCACCGACGACATCTACGGCCGCGCCGAACTCTACACCTGCATCCCGCGGGAAGTAACCCGCGAACTGTTCGAGGAAGTTCACGCGAGCATCCTGATGTCGGCGACGCTCCGGCCCTTCGACGTGACAGAAGAGACACTCGGTCTCGACGACCCGGTGACGATGGCCTACGGTCTCGAATATCCGGAGGCGAACCGCCGGACGTTCGCCGTCTCGTTGCCCGCGCTGTTTTCCTCCGAGCGCGACGACCCCGGAACCCAAGAGACAATCGAGCAGTTGCTGGCCGACGCCGCACGGTTCACGCCCGGAAATACGCTCGTGTTTTTCCCCTCGTATTCGGAAGCAGAGCGCTATCACGAACGACTCCGGGGGAACTCTGCGGTCGATATCGACCTCTATCTGGACGAACCGGGCGTCCGCGCCGAGGAGATGCGGCGCGAGTTCGTCGGCAAAGACGGCGCGGTGCTTTTCACGTCGCTGTGGGCAACGCTCGCCGAGGGCGTGAGCTTCGACGGTGACGACGCGCGAACCGTCGTCGTCGTCGGCGTCCCGTATCCGCATCTCTCGGAGCGACTCGAAGCGGTCCAAGACGCCTACGACCGCATCTACCGCGGCAAGAAAGACGCTGGCTGGCGCTATGCGGTCGAGATTCCGACGATTCGAAAGACCAGACAGGCCCTCGGGCGCGTGATTCGCGCGCCCGACGATTACGGCGTTCGCATCCTCGCCGACAAGCGATACACCCGCGAGAGTTCGTCGATGGGCAAGTACGGCGTTCGCGGGTCGTTCCCCGTCGAAGAACGGGCCGAGATGGTCGATATCACCCCGAAAAAACTCAAATTTGCGATGCTGAACTTCTACAACGACCACGACGCCTACGACGGCGACCCGCCGCGACCGTAACGCGTCGAAGGTGCGTGACGGTTGTATCCCGTCGAAGGGGGTGTTGGCGGCCGTATCGCAGTCAGTTCGTCGGTTCGCGTCCAGTTCGTCGGTCCGCGTCAGTTCTCAGTTTGTGTCCGTCAGTCGGTCCCAGTCAACTCGTCAGTTCGTGCCCATCCAATCGGTTCGTCAGTTCCCGAATCGTCTGTCGTCCGACGAACCGGGGAACGGTGGACGCGTACGCCTCGTACTCGGCACCGTATTCTGCGCGAAGGTGTGGCTCTTCGGCGAGCGGTAACAACAGCACCCACCCGACGTGCGCCGCGGCGAGGACGGCGACGAAACGCGAGTTCGTCAGGAGAGCGAAGCCGACGATACCGACAATCATGCCGACGTACTGCGGGTTTCTGCTGTAGGCGTACGGACCGCCGGTGTAGAGGTCGCCGGTGACGCCGCGGACTTCGTCGGACTGCATCACGTCCGCGCTCCGGACGAAGACGGCCGCGCCGACTGCCGAAAGCACACCTCCGGCAACGAGCGACGCCGGTCGCACCAGAACCCACTGATTCCAATCGAACACGGCGGTGACGACTATCGAGACGTTGAACGCGCCGACGAGCGACCAATGGAGGTAATAGGCCCACGTCTTGTCGCCCGGCGGCCACCACTGCCGGGACGTCGTGAGCGTGACCGCCAAGATGAGAACGATGCCAGCGGCCGCGAGAAGGCCGACTCCGAAGGCGACGAGCGTCATGGACGAAGGTGTCGTCATACGCTGTTGTAGGGCGGTTCAGCGAATAGGACCTCTGCCGCACCCCTGCGGGAGGTTTTTATTGGCGCACCCGACGCGGCGAACTGCCCGCCAATCGCCGCCGCCGTGTGGTTCTTACCTCCTCGAACCAACACATACCCGATGAGCACGACCCCTCCCGGACCGAAGGGCATCCCGCTTTTCGGCGCGAGCAGGCAGTACGCCCGTGACCCGTTCAGTTTCCTGACGGCAGTGGCGGACGCCTACGGCGACGTCATCCACTTCGACCTCGGACCGTTGGACACCTACATGCTCACGAATCCCGACGACATCGAGACGGTGCTCGTGAGCGAGGCGTCGAAGTTCCGAAAGCCGCAGTTTCAGGACCGGGCAATCGGTGAGTTGCTCGGTGACGGCCTGCTAATGAGCGAGGGTTCGACGTGGAAAAGACAGCGGCAACTGGCGCAACCGGCGTTCGACATGCGACGCATCTCGACGATGGCCGGGATGATGACCGACAGAACGGAGTCGATGCTATCGACGTGGACCGACGGCGACGTCATCGACGTGCAACTGGAGATGGCTCGGTTGACGGTCGAAATCATCGTCGATGCGATGTTCGGGACCGACCTCGACGACGAGCGAATCAGGCAGGTACAGGAAAATCTCGAACCGTTGGGTGCACGTTTCGAACCGGACCCGGTTCGGTTTCTCACGCCTGATTGGGCACCGACGAGAGAAAACCGCGAGTACAAACAGGCGCTGTCGGTTCTCGAAGACCTCATCTGGGATATCGTCGAAGAACGCCGCGGCACCGAGTTCGGGCGGCAACCGGCGTCGTCAGTGGCGGCCGACGACTCGGTCGAAGGGGAGCCGATGGACCTACTTTCAATTCTCCTCCGTGCCTACGACGCCGGCGAGCAGACCGAAACGAACCTCCGCGACGAGTTGATGACGATGCTCCTCGCGGGCCACGACACGACGGCGCTGACGCTGACGTACGCGTGGTATCTGTTGTCTCAACATCCCGACGTAGCGGCGAAGCTCCACCGCGAGTTGGACGACGTGCTCGGCGGTCGGACGCCGACGTTCGAGGACGTGCGGCAGTTGGAGTACACAGAGCGCGTGCTAAACGAGGCGATGCGGCTGTATCCGCCTGTGTACGTCATGTTCCGCGAACCGAAAGTGGACGTTCGACTCGGCGGCTACCGGATTCCGGACGGCTCGGCAATCATGCTCCCGCAGTGGGTCGTCCACCGCTCGGAACGCTGGTGGGACAACCCGCTCGAATTCGACCCCGACCGGTGGGCACCGGAGCGGACGCGAGACCGACCGCGGTTCGCATACTTCCCGTTCGGCGGCGGGCCGCGCCACTGCATCGGCAAGCACCTCTCGATGCTCGAAGGGCGACTTATCCTCGGAACCGTCGCCCAGCAGTACGAACTCGACTACATCCGCGACGAACCGTTCTCGCTCCGCGGGTCGCTGACGATGCACCCACAGGAGCCGATGGGGATGCGACTACACGCCCGCGAGTAGCTCGCCAAGAGCTGGTTTCGTCGTCAGTTTTCACCGCGGGTCAGGTCGGAAGCGAAATCGAAGCGGCGCTTTCGTGGAACGACGAGTCGTAGAGGTCAATCTGCGAGACGGTCCACGTGACGGGTTCGATGTCTCTTCCGGCGACCGCCCGCGCGTCCGCGACGGTCCCGCCGCGGGCGAGCGTGACGTGTGGGGTGTAGTCGTCGCCTTCGAGACCGTCGATAGCACCGAATTCGTCAACGAGTCGGTCGTGTAACGCGACGAGCCCCGGACTCTCGACTTCGAGATAGACGACCGGTGCGGAACCGCGAGGTGGCTGTTCGAAGAAGTCGATGCCGGTCACGCGGGCATCGAACGCCGGTTGCCCGACGAGCGTCTGCCGGAGTCGTTCGCGGAGACGGTCGAAATCGTCGGCTTCGAAGCGCTTGCAGACGAGCGTGTGTCGGTCGCGGACGCGGTCGAACGAGGCGAGATACGGAAACAGGTCGGACGCGAGGCGGGCGACCCGCCCCGGAACCGGGACGTTCAGACTGTACACGCCCGTTTCTCACGGGTGACGCACAAAGGCGTGTCGCCGTCGCCGCGACCGGACCGGCGAGAGGCTTAAATCCAGTCGAGGAACCAGAGGACGATGAGCGCCGCGGCGACAAGACCGAAAAGCGGGAGTCCAAGCCCGATAAGCGCACTAAACAGGCCGAACACCTCGCCGATGATTTCGAGGACGAGCCAGACGACCACGAGGACCAAGATGATTTTGAGCAGGTCCTCTAGGTCGATACCGCCGCGATTCGTTGTCATACCCGCCGCTCGGGTGCTCGGAGACAAATACTTGGTGGCCGCGTAGCTTTATTCGGCTTCGGTGTCACTCTCTTGTATGGACAGCCTGTTCTACCAACTCGGAAAGCTCTCCGCGTCAACGTCGGAGGCATCGAGACCGTCTGGGTCCGGCGGCGGTCGCGTGGATAGCGGTCCATCCCGCATTCCGCGTTGGGTCGGTCCCCTCGCAGTTGCGGTGGTGGTGTTCAGCATCGCCGTCATCGCCTTCCCGGTTACGCCGCTGACGCTCGCCGGCTACGTCGCCCTCGCGCTCGCAATCGCGGCAGTGTACGACGCCGTCGAAATCGTCCAAGCGTACGAAAAGCGGACGCTCACCGTCTTCGGTGAGTACAACGGAATTCTCGAACCGGGGCTGAACGTCGTCCCGCCGTTCATCTCCAAAACGTACCGCTTCGACATGCGGACACAGACGTTCGACGTACCCAGACAGGAGGCAATCACCGAAGACAACTCGCCGGTCACGGCCGACGCCGTGGTCTACATTCGCGTGATGGACCCCGAACGGGCGTTCCTCGAAGTTGACCACTACCAGCGGGCCGTCTCGCTTCTCGCGCAGACGACTCTCCGTGCCGCCCTCGGCGACATGGAACTCGACGAGACGCTGGCACGACGCGACCACATCAACTCGCGTATCCGCCGGGAACTCGACGAACCGACCGACGAGTGGGGCGTCCGCGTCGAGTCCGTCGAAGTCCGCGAGGTCAAGCCCTCGAAAGCCGTCGAAAGCGCGATGGAACAACAGACCTCCGCCGAGCGCCGTCGCCGTGCCATGATTCTCGAAGCGCAGGGTAAACGTCGCTCCGCTGTGGAGGCCGCAGAGGGTGACAAGCAGGCGAACATCATCGAAGCGAAGGGGAAAAAGCAGGCCGCGATCCTGCGCGCACAGGGTGACGCCGTTTCGACGGTGCTCCGCGCTCGCGCCGCCGAGTCGATGGGCGAACGCGCCATCATCGACAAGGGGATGGAAACGGTGGCAAGTATCGGGATGTCGCCGTCTACGACCTACGTCCTCCCGCAGGAACTCACCTCACTGCTCGGTCGCTACGGGAAGCAACTGACAGGCTCCGACGTGCAGGCGTCGGCCGGTCTGGACAGTCTCGGATTCGACCAAGAGACCCGGCAACTCCTCGGGTTAGACGACATCAGCGAGATACTCGGTGACCTCGACCTCGACGAGACGGCGGACATCTCGTCGGACGCCGTCGATATCGAAATCGAAGACGGCGGCATGGAGACCGAGACCGAACGCGTCGAATAGGCGGGGCGGCATCGTCACCGACGCCACTTCCGACACCGGTACCGTCGCCAACACCGCCACTGACACCGACATCGTCATCGCCGCCACCGAGGGAACCCGGACGATTAATTCAATTTTATTTCTATTGTTCACGACGTAGAATAAGTTAACAGCGTCCGCGAGAGACCGACGTGCATGAAGCAACAACCGTCGGTCGAAACGCGGTCGTTGTCGGCGTCCCGCGCCGAGATGAGTGAGATTCTGATGCCGAACGATACGAACAATCTCGGGCGGGCACTCGGCGGACGCATTCTCGAATGGATGGACGTGTGCGGCGCAATCGCCGGGCGTCGCTACGCTGAGGGGCAGGTCGTGACGGCGTCGATGGACCACGTGGACTTTCTTGCACCCATCGACGTCGGCGACGTGGTGACAGTCGAGGCGTACGTCTTCGACACCGGGCGGACGAGCATGGATATCAAGGTCGATGTGACCGCCGAGCGTCCGAGCGAGGGGAAAAAGCGAGCGACGATTACGTCGTTTTTTACGTTCGTCGCACTGGACGAAGACGAAACGCCGGTACCGGTCCCGAAGCTGGTCTGTGAGTCCGACGAGGAGCGCGAACTGCGGGACTCGGCGCTTCGGAAGCGCGAAGAACACCGCGCCGCGTTGGCGGAATCGAACGCGTAACGCAGGCCGTCGAAACGGGTCTGCCGGTTACCAGTCGAGTTGGCCGCCGGATTGGTACTCGGTGACCTGCGTCTCGAAGAAGTTCTTTTCTTTGTTCAGGTCAACCTGCTCTGTCATCCACGGGAACGGGTTGTCGGTTCCGAACTCGGCGTTCATCCGGAGTTGTCCGAGGCGACGGTCGGCGACGTATTCGACGTATTCGGCGAACTGGTCGGCGCTCATGCCGAGTACGTCCGGCGGGCACGCCTCGCGGGCGTAGGTTCGTTCGAGTTCGACGGCCTCGACGATGAGTTCGCGGACTTCGGCTTCGAACTCGTCGGTCCAGACGCCGGGGTTCTCGTCCCGAACCGTGTTGATGAGGTCGATTCCGAAGTTGAGGTGGAGCGATTCGTCGCGCATGATGTACTCGAACTGCTCGCCGACGCCGACCATCTTGCCGCGGCGCTTCAGCGCGAGCATCATGGCGAATCCGGCGTAGAAGAAGACGCCTTCCATGATGACGTAAAACCCGACGAGGTCTCGGAGAAACGCGCGCAGGTCGTCGTCGGTCTCGATGGTAAAGTCGTCGTTGTCGATGGCCTGCGTGAGGCTCACGACGTAGTCGTCTTTCGCCTCGATAGTCGGAATGCGGTCGTACATGCCGTACATGTACTCCGGGTCGAAGCCGAGCGAGTCACAGCAGTAGATGAACGTGTCCGTGTGGATAGCCTCTTCGTAGGCCTGCCGCAGGAGATATTGGCGGCACTCGGGCGCGGTCACGTGGTCGTAGATGGCGAGGACGATATTGTTCGCCGTGAGCGACTCGGCCGTCGAGAAGAAGCCGAGATTCCACTCGACGAGACGGCGCTCGGACTCCGTGAGGTCGCCGGTCTTCCACTGTTGGACGTCGTCACCCATGGGGACTTCCTCGGGAACCCAGTTGTTGGCGACGCCCTGTTTGTAGTACTCGCGGGCCCAGTCGTAGTCGATAGGCAGTATCTTGTTCGGGTCGTGTTGATTGTCGTTGTTGACTATCGGCATCTGTGGATTGGTGTCGTCTGTGACCGATTTGCTTGCGGTGCCGTCTGTTGTCTTGCTGGCCGTGCCGTCGTGTTTGTAGTCGGTACGTCGTTACTGGCAGGCGTCACAGGTCGGGTCCTCGACGCTCGGGAGATCACAAGATCGACCGCCATCCGTGACTTCTTCCGTCGAGTCGTCAGAGTCGGATTCGGACGCATCCGCGGTGTCGCCGCCGGAGGAACCACGGAACTGCGTGTCGTCGTACTCGCTCGTGTCGAGCGTGGACTTCTCGATTTGCGACGCGCCGAGGGTGCGCAGGTAGTAAGTCGTCTTCAGACCGAGTTTCCACGCGGTCCGGTAGACCTCGTTCAGGAGTTCACCATCGGTGCTCGGGAAGAAGACGTTGTGCGACTGGCTCTGGTCGATCCAGACGGCGCGCTGTGCGGTGAGGTGCAGGAGGTGCCGCGGGTCGATTTCGAACGCGCCGCGGTGGAGTTCACGGATGTCCTCCGGAATCGCCTCGATGTCGGTGACAGAGCCGTCGTGATACGTCAGGAGGTCGCGCATCTGCGCGTCCCACAGACCCTCGGCTTCGAGGTCCGAGACGAGGTGTTCGTTGACGACCGTGAAGTCGCCGGACATGTTCGATTTGACGTAGAGGTTGGAGTAGCGCGGTTCGATAGAGGGCGTCGTGCCCGCGATGGTCGAAATCGTCGCGGTCGGCGCGACGGCCATCGTGTTGGAGTTGCGCATCCCGTGTTCGGCGACGTGTTCGCGGACGCGCTCCCAGTCGAGCGTCTCGGTCCGGTCGATAGGAATCTCGCGGCCGCGCTCGGCTTCGAGCATATCGACGGTGTCCTGCGGCAGGAGACCGCGGTCCCACTTCGAACCCTCGTAGGTCTCGTAGGTGCCGCGTTCGGCGGCGAGCTTCGAGGAGCCGAGAATCGCGTGGTACGCGAGCAGTTCGGCCGCATCGGACGCGACATCGACGGCGTCGGCCGACGCCATGGGCACGCCCAGCTCGACGAGCGCGTCGTGGAAGCCCATCATGCCGAGACCGACGGGGCGGTGGCGCATGTTCGAGCGCTCCGCGCGGTCGGTCGGGTAGAAGTTGAGGTCCACCACGTTGTCGAGCATGCGCATCGCCGTCTCCGCGGTCTCGGCAAGTTTCTCGCGGTCGAAGCCGTCGCCGTCGGCGGCAACGTGCTGTGAGAGGTTGATAGAGCCGAGGTTGCAGACGGCCGTCTCCTCGGAAGAGGTGTTGAGCGTGATTTCGGTACAGAGGTTCGACGAGTGGACCGTTCCGACGTGGTCCTGCGGCGAGCGGACGTTACAGGGGTCCTTGAACGTAATCCACGGGTGCCCCGTCTCGAAGAGGCGCGTGAGCATCGTCCGCCAGAGGTCGGCGGCTTCGACGCGCTCGAACTGGTCGATTTCGCCCTCGTCGGCCAGTCGTTCGTACTCCTCGTAGCGTTCCTCGAACTCGGAGCCGTACGTCTCGTGGAGGTCCGGAACCTCATCCGGCGAAAAGAGCGTCCACGCTTCGTCGGCCTCGACGCGCTTCATGAACAGGTCCGGCACCCACGCCGCCGTGTTCATGTCGTGTGTGCGACGGCGCTCGTCGCCGGTGTTGCGCTTGAGGTCGAGGAAGTCCGGGAAGTCCATGTGCCAACAGGCGAGGTAGGCGGCCGCCGCCCCGCGACGCTTGCCCGAGCGGTTGATGGCCGAGGTGACGTCGTTGGAAATCTTGAGGAACGGCACGGTTCCGGTCGATTCGACGCCGGTCGAAGAGATGAGCGAGCCAGCGGCACGAATGTTCGTCCAGTCGTTGCCGAGACCGCCGGACCACTTCGAGAGCTTCGCGTGGGCCTTGTAGGAGTCGAAGATATCGTCGAGGTCGTCTTCGACGGTCGTGAGGTAACACGACGAGAGTTGCGGGTGCGTCGTTCCCGCGTGGAAGAGCGTCGGCGTCGAAAAGAGGAACCGAAGCGTCGAAAGCAGGTGGTAGAACTCCTTGGCGCGTTCCTGTCGGTCGGCCACGTCTTCGCGGAGGGCGATACCCATCGCAACCCGCATCAAGAAGGCCTGCGGGAGTTCGAGTCGTTCTTCGTCGGCAGTGCGGAGGAAGTAGCGCTGATAGAGCGTATCGACCGCGGTGTAGTCGAACAGGTCGTCGCGGTCGAGCGCGAGTTCCGCGGCGAGGTCGTCGAGGTCGTAGATGAGCATCCGCTCGTCGAGCAGGTCGGTCTCGACGCCGAAACGGATGTTCTCGACGAACGTGTCGCGGTAGACGTCGTCACGGGTCTCGTCGTCCGGACGCGAGCCGACGACTTCCTCGAAGTAGCCCTGCAAGAAGACGTTAGCCGCGAGGCTGTCGTAACTCGGGTCGCGGTCGATACGCGCAGTCAGGGCGTCGGTGACGACATCGTACACTTCTTCGCGCGTCGCGCCGTCGTACAGATTTCGCTGTGATTCCTCGTGGAGCGTGTCGAGCGTCTCGTCGGAGAGGTCCGTCTCGGTCCTCGCCGTCGCCCGGTCGAGGATTGCGCGTATCATCTCGTCTAGTTCGGTCGTTGCTGTAGTACTCATGGTGTTTCGACCGTCGGGTTTCCGGCGAATCCACTCGCGTCAGAGATAGTGTAGCCACTCACAAAGCGGCCGCAGTGGCCTCGAATCGAGAGATTCGCGGGGGAACCGACTGTACCCAAAGGTCCGGTCGAAGCGATAAAAGATTTGCCAACCAAATTTGTGATAGTGCAATTGTGTTTGTTTTACGTGTGCGGACGAGTCGTCAGCGGCGGTTCGCCCGGCAGGTCACAGAGAGGACTCTCTCCGGGGACGAATACCCGAGGTTGGAGAACCAAAGGGAACTACAGAAGAACTCGGGAAATCAGGGATGTCGAGAATCAGAGTCTACGGACCGAAATCGCCGGTTCGACGGAATTGAGCGCCGGTTACTCGTCGCCGCTGGTCCGGACGGTCAGGACGGGCACGGCCGATTTTCTGACGACGCGTTCGGTGACGCTCCCGACGAGATAGTGGTCGAGTCCGGTTCGACCGTGTGTCGCCATCACGACGACGTCGATGTCGGCGTCTTCCGCGTAGTCAAGGATGACGTCGTGCGGGACACCTTCCTCGACGAGTTTTTCGGTGGCGATGGTATCTGGAAGGGCGTCGATAGCCGCGTCGGCGGCGTTTTCGGCGCGCTCGCGTTCTGACTTCTCCCACACGTCGGGTGCGATACCGGCGGACGGCGTCTCGAATCGGTTGCGCGAGTCGGCGACCGAGAGGACGTGGACGGTCGCGCCGTACGTCTCAGCGAGCGTGGCCGCGTGTTCGATTGTCTCGTCTGTCGCGTCGCTCCCGTCGGTCGGGAGGAGGATGTGGTCGTACATCGGAATAGCTGGGTTGGACGTTGGGTTCGAGAGTGGAGTAGGTTGGGGTTCGGTTCAGAAACTGGACGATGCGAGAGTGGGGTGGCTCGGTTAGAACCCGCCGAACGCCATCAGGAACAGCGCCAGCGAGATGATGGCGAAGAGAACGCCGACGAAGTTCTTGATGGTGTCAGTCTCCAGCGCGTTCGACACGTACGGAGCGATTTGGCCGCCGAGAACCGTCGCGGGGACGGTAAAGACGACCATGTTCCACGGCGTGCTGGCGAGCGACAGCGAGTGACCGCCGACGAGACCACCGCCGAAGACGTGGACGAGCGACGCCAGAATGGCGGTTAGCGCGACCACGATGTGGTTCGTTCCGATGGCGACGCGGACGGGTACCTTCGTCCCGAGCATCGAGATGATACCGAGTTCGCCGATACCAAAGCCAGCGAGACCCTGGAACGTGCCGCCGATGCTGTAGTTGGCGAAGCGACGGAGGTAGCCGCCGCGGGTGTAGCGGTAATCGTCGCCCTCGCGGTCAACACGGGTGACGGTTCCGTCGTCGGCCGTGTGGACGCCTGCGGGACCGAGCTTTCCGGGGTCGTTCGGGAGATCAGAGGCGGTCCCGCCGTCGGTTGCCGTGGTGTGGTCCGAGTTCGAACTGGAGCTGGAACCGGGTTCCTCGTGACTGAGGTCGGTGTTGAACAGCAGGTACGACGCCGCGAGGAGCGCGATACCGAGAAGCGCGTGGAAGACGACTTCCGGGATGATAAACGAGAGAAGCGCCCCTCCGACGACGAACGGAATCGAACCAGCGACGAGGGTGAGCGCGAGTCGGCGGTCAACGAGTCCGTACTGGATGAACGCGACGGCCGAACTCGACAGGCCGAACGCCTCGCTGATGAGACCCACCTTCACCAACGTCGCGGGTTCGAGGGGATGCGCGAAGATGGGGAAGATGAAGATGAGGAACGGGACGAACAGGGCCGACCCACTGATTCCAACCGTGTTCACGATAGTCGCCCCGGTGACGAACACCGGGAAGAGCCACCAGTATTGGAGCCAATAGTCCATATTGGCGTCGGCCGGTGTCGGCGCCATGGTGAACACGGCGGCGAGGAACAGCATGGGTGCGATGAACACGAGAATGTGTTGGTACTTCAAGAACGACTTCTGGACGTGACTGAGAGACTGAGAGCTCATGGTTCTCGTTGTTTCAGTTCGAAGTAGCCTCCGCGCCCGCTCGTGTGGAGCGACGCGACGAAAACAGCCTGCACACCGAATTGTCAGCGGAATCGACCCGCGCGTGTTCACCAACGTCAGAAGGTGCGACCGCATCGCACACCGGGAGTTCCGGTGTCGAACGACCTGCCAGCCTATCGAACGACGACCGCTCGACTTCGGAGGTCATTCAGGTAATTCCTCCGTTCGGATAGACGTGGTGAACGGCGTGTCCTGTCGGTTTGTCCGCCGAATTGTGGATCACGGTGGGTCGGGCATAGCGAAGTCCGGGTAATAAGTCTTGATGACGATACAGGTTTTGGGTACTGTCCCCACATCAACGGGCGTCGAAAAAGCGGCGACATGTGTTCCGACCCGAAATCTGTGGGCGTCTCAGCGGTCGCAGGCGCGCCCAACGAGTGCGCGTTCATTCTCGTAGGTGAGTCGTTCGATGGCCTCGTCGGGAGCGACCCACCGGCGTGCATCGACCTCGTCGTCGGGTTCAAACGCTCGTTTTTCGACGAGTCGCATGTGCCAGACGAAGACGCCTTTCGGACCGCTTCTCGTGGCCGTATCGTCGCCGACGCGGTACTCGTATCGCCCGGCAAAGCGTCCGCATTCGACCTCGCATCTCGTCTCCTCTGTGACCTCGCGGACGGCGGTTTCGACCAACGTCTCATCGGGTTCGAGCTTTCCTTTCGGAAGCGACCAATCGTCGTACCGGGGTCGGTGAACGAGGCAGAGACGACCGTCAGCACGGCGGAGCAGGCCGCCAGCGGCGAACGTCAGCGTCGGTGGGGAGTTAGATGCGTTCATTCAAGACTCGTCCGGCGGGGCGAGTCCGGCGTCGTCATCGTCGGGATACTCGGGCGCGACGCCGTCTTCGAGGGCGTCGATGTCGAACTCGCGGCGGAGCGTTTGAATCCGGTCTCGGATGTCGGCGGCGAGTTCGAATTCGAGGTTGTCGGCGGCCTCTTGCATCCGGTCTTCGAGGAACGCGACCTGTTCTGCCGCCTCGTCGGCGTCGGCGGGGGTGTCACCGGAGACGCCACGCGTGTCGGTCTTGCTCCCCGGTAAGTTCGTCTCGCCGACCTCCTTTTCGATGGTCGTCGGTGTGTGGCCGTGTTCCTCGTTGAACTCCTGTTGGATGCGACGGCGGCGTTGCGTCTCGGAGATTGCGGCCTCCATCGCGTCGGTCATCTCATCGGCGTAGAGGACGACTTCGCCGTTGACGTTGCGGGCGGCGCGGCCCATCGTCTGGACGAGCGTGGTCTCGGAGCGCAGGAAGCCCTGCTGGTCGGCGTCGAGGATGGCGACGAGCGAGACCTCGGGGATGTCGAGTCCTTCGCGGAGCAGGTTGATACCGACGAGTACGTCGATGTCGCCGAGGCGGAGCGAGCGAATGAGTTCGTGGCGTTCGAGCGTGTCCGTCTCGTCGTGCATGTAGGCCACGTCAACGCCTGCCTCTTCGAGATACTCGGTGAGGTCTTCGGCCATCCGCTTCGTGAGCGTGGTGACGAGGACGCGCTCCTCGCGGTCGATTCGCTCGTCGATGCGGGCCATCAGGTCGTCGACCTGTCCGGTCGCCTCGGTGACTTCGACGTTCGGGTCCACCAGATGCGTCGGGCGAACGATTTGCTCGACGATTTGCTCGGAGTGCTCGCGCTCGTAGTCGCCGGGCGTCGCGGAGACGAACATTGTTTGGCCGACCGTCTCTTCGAACTCTTCGAACGTCAGCGGGCGGTTGTCGTAGGCCGTTGGGAGGCGAAAGCCGTTTTCCACCAGCGAGTCCTTCCGGGATTTGTCGCCGGCGTACTGGCCCTTGATTTGCGGGAGCGTGACGTGCGATTCGTCGATGACGGTGAGGAAGTCGTCGGGGAAGTAGTCGAGAAGCGTGTACGGCGCGTCGCCGGGGTCGCGGTCCGAAAGGTGGACCGAGTAGTTCTCGATGCCCGAGCAGTGGCCCGTCTCGCGGAGCATCTCGATGTCGAAGGTCGTGCGCTCTTCGATACGCTGTGCGGCCACGAGGTCGCCCTGTCGCTGGAAGTGCTTGACCCGTTCTTCCATCAGCTCCTCGATTTCGGAGATAGCGCCTTCGAGCTGTTCTTCGGGGATTGAATAGTGTTCTGCCGGGTGGACGAGGACGGCCGGTTCGGACGATTTGACCTCGCCTTCCAGCGGGTCGAGTTTCAGCATCCGGTCGATTTCGTCGCCCCAGAACTCGATTCGGACGGCGTAGCGGCCGTACATCGGAAAGACCTCGACGGTGTCGCCGCGGACGCGGAACGTACCCTGCCGGAAGTCAACGTCGTTGCGCTCGTAGTTGAGGTCTACGAGGCGTTTGAGGAGGTCGTCGCGGCCGAGTTCTTCGCCGACTTCGAGACGCAAGGACATGTCGGTGTAGTTCTTCGGGTCGCCCAGACCGTAGATTGCGGAGACCGAGGCGACGACGATAACGTCGTCGCGGGTGAGAAGCGACCGGGTTGCAGAGTGCCGGAGCCGGTCGATTTCCTCGTTTATCGACATGTCCTTGTCGATGTAGGTGTCGGTCTGTTCGATGTACGCCTCGGGTTGGTAGTAGTCGTAATACGAGACGAAATATTCGACCGCGTTGTCGGGAAAGAGGTTCTTGAACTCCTCGTATAGTTGGGCGGCGAGCGTCTTGTTGTGTGCGAGGACGAGCGTCGGTTTCTGAATCGCTTCGACGACCCACGAGACGGTGTTCGTTTTGCCGGAACCGGTGACACCGAGCAGGGTCTGTACGTCGGCACCCTCGCCGTACCCGCGGGCCAGTGCCTCGATTGCCTCGGGTTGGTCGCCCGCCGGGTCGAACGGAGCATCGACGTGGAACTCGCGGTCTACCTCGGGTCTATCGGCGGCTAAGGGACCGGACTCGCTCATTGTCAGCCGTTAGGTCGCGGTGTACTTGAGCGAGGCGGTGCTTGTCACCGGAGGAACGGTTTTCCGCCGCCTCGTCGTACCACTCCGTATGACACGACCTGAACTCGAACGCGCGAGTAATCTGCTCAAGGAGGCCGCCGAAGCGACCGACGGCGAGACACAACAGCAACTCTACGAGCAGTCCGACCAACTGGCGAAACTGGCGACCCGCGACCAAGGACCGGACCACGGCCGCCTCGCCCGTCACATGACCGTGCTCCACGACCTCGCGGAAGCACTCGACGGCGACGTTGCGGAGACGGTGCGCGAGGCCCGACAGGAAGTGCTCGAATACCGCAAAGACGTGCCGGGCGTCTGAGACACAACACCGGGTTCGGTGGCTGAAACGCCGTGAAAACGTGCTGAGCGTCTGACGCTCGGCAGACATACCCCTTCGTTTCAACTGGAGCACGAAACCCAGTCAGTTGTTAGTCCGAGAACCGAGTTTCAGCTAAAAATATCCGAATGATTCGCTCATCATCTTCATCTTTAGTTATCTCTTCACCCTCTTTCTTAAATCGGTACAAGAACCCATTGTCTTCCATCTGTTCGTCATTACAAAGATTGTTCGATAACTTGTCTGCCGCTTCTGCGACAGAAACCCAACTCTCCAGTACAACCCCAGAGTGTTCATCCAAATCAAGGGCTGCTTGGAAATAGCCCTCTAGATTCTCTTTTATGTCTGTGTTGTATCCAACAAACGTTCGCAAATATCTATTTTCCTGATATTCAATTACTGATTTATCTTGGTTCTCTTGTTTGTCTGCACTCATTCGTTCATCATATTCATCTTTTATTTCCACCCATAGGCGATCGATGTGTTCGACCGCGACTTCATGTCTGACGTCTTTGTTATCTTCCGGCGTTATCCGAATGCTGAATTTCTTGTCACCATGGAAAGTTACGAGTCCAATAGTTGCAGCCCGGTACAAGCTGCTGTATATCGAATTTTCGTCTGGTACATTTTCTGGTTCGTTGCTCTCTCTAAGCAATTCATTTCTCAGTCCCTCGGCAGTAAATTGATTCGTCCCAAACTGATCCCAAGCGTCCAAATATGCCTCAGTTAGCTTGTTTATCCCTGGAAGCCGTCCTTCTTCGACCATGCACCATGTTATTAATTATAAAATATTAAAGTTCCCAATATTACCACATGTAAACCACTCGATTCAGCAGACGTTCTTCGGCTTGACACCCATTCCTTCCAGCGTCTCGACGTACTCGTCGTACGCGGCTTCGATTACCGCGTCGGCGGCTTCGCGGGCGACTGCGTCGTCCTCGACGAGGTCGTCGATAGCGACCTCGATGGTGTCGAGTTGGTCGTTGAGGTCGGATTTGAGCGTGCGGAAGTCGTTAGCGGTCATCGGGTCCGCGTCGCCGACGAAGAAGCCGACCATCTGCTCAACGGTCTTCAGTGAGACGAGCGCGCGGGCGAGCGCGCCACCGAGGCGACCGTCGGTCGATTCGAACTCGGAGAGAACATCGTAGACGTTCGGTTCGTCAGCCGACGGTTCGAAATCAACCGTGTCGGCGTGTTCACGGGCGGTTTCGGCGAGGTTCGAAAAGAGCGCGGCGGCCCCGTCGTTCGGTTCGTCGGCGGCCCACCGGTCGAACAGGTCGGCGGCGGCGTCCGCCTCGTCGGCGGCCGCGGAGCGAACCGCGTCACCGTCCATCTCGCCGTCGGTGACGGCATAGAGGGCTTTCGAAGAACCGAGGCGAGACAGCGGCGTCTCGTGTGCGTCGCGGAGCGAGTCGAGGAAATCTGTCATATTCGCGTGTACGTCCGAGGCGGGTTTGTACCCATCGGCGGCGGCGAGTTCCGACGGCGCTCTGCGACGGGACGAGACAAGTGAAAATCACATGGAGTCGCTCGACCGACGGTTGTGACCGAAGACAGGTCGAAACCTAAAAATTATATCAATTTATAATTATGGTAGTTCAAGCCATGGTGAATGTCATCAGGTCTGCGGCGGAGCGTAGTTCGGAACTCGTCGAGCGCTACCTGCCCGACGCGTTCGTGTTCGCAATCATCCTGACGGGAGTCGCGTACGCGTTGGCGTTCGCATTCGTCTCACCGGGTGCGGAGACGACGCTTGTCGGACACGCAAGCGGGGTTCTGATGGACGGCTGGTACGGCGGCTTCTGGAACCTGCTTTCGTTCGGGATGCAGATGACGCTGATTTTGATGACGGGGTACGCGCTCGCACAAACGCGGCCGGTGGACGTACTTCTCACCAAACTTGCGCGAGTGCCGAGTACCGAACGGGGGGCCGCCGCGCTGGTTCCCGTCGTCGCCGCGGGCGCGTCGTTCGTTCACTGGGGACTCGGACTGGTCGTCGGCGCGCTGTTCGCGCGGAAGGTAGCAACCGAAGTCCGCGGCATCGACTTCCCAATCGTCGTCGCGGGCGCGTACGCCGGGTTCGTCGTCTGGCACGGCGGTCTCGCGGGGTCGATTCCACTCCTCTTGAACACCGAGGGCAACTTCCTCATCGAAGCGGGCATCCTCGATACGACGTTCGGCACCGGCGGGACCATCTTCACTGCGGCGAACCTCGCGCTCGTCGTGGTGGTCGGATTCCTCTTTCTCCCGGCGCTCTTCGCGTTGATGTACCCGAAGTCGGACGCGAAGAAGACGCCAATCGACCCCGCGGAGTTGGAGGCGGCGGCCGACGGCGGTTCGACCGCATCGGCGACGCTCGGTGCCGACACGACGCTTGCAACGCGCATCGAACACTCGTCTGTCATCGGTATGGGAATCGGTCTCGTCGGCCTGTTCGCCGTCGGCCTGTACTTCTTGAACGGCGTGCAGTCGGGAACGATGCCGTGGAACAACCTGAATCTGAACATCGTCAACTTCGCGTTTCTGTTCTTGGGGCTGTCTTTCCACGGGACGCCCAAGGCGTACATCGAGGCCATCGTCGAAGCGGTCGAAAACGTCTGGGGCATCATCCTCCAGTTCCCCTTCTACGCGGGCATCATGGGTATCATGGCCTACGCACCGGACGGCTCTGTGAGTCTGGCGACCCAAATCGCACAGGGCATGGTCGCTGTCGCACCCGACGGGACACTCCCAGCGGTCGCCTTCGTTACGGCCGGTCTCGTGAACTTCTTCGTCCCGTCTGGTGGGGGCGAGTGGGCCATCATCGGCGAGACGCTCGTCACGGCCGCGAAAGCGTCCGGCGAGTCGATTCCGAGAGTCGCGGTCGCCGCCGCGTGGGGCGACGCGTGGACCAACATGATTCAGCCGTTTTGGGCCATTCCGCTGCTCGCTATCAGCGGACTGTCGGTCCGCGACATCATGGGCTACTGCGTGATGGTGTTGCTCGGTGTGGGCGTCATCGTCGCCGTGGGCGTCAGCGTCCTGCCGATGTGAACCGCGAAACGAACCGACGAATCGAATCAGTACCGACCTGAAACCGACGCGGCCTCAGTTTCCTTTCTCGACAGGCGCGCCGACGAGGTTGCCCCACTCCGTCCACGAGCCGTCGTAGTTGGTGACGTTCTCGTAGCCGAGGAGTTCGTGCAGAGCGAACCACGCGATAGACGAGCGCTCGCCGATGCGGCAATAGGCGATGGTGGACTCGTCGCCTTCGATACCTTCGTCGGCGTAGAGGTCGCGGAGTTCGTCGGAGGACTTGAAGGTGCCGTCGGCGTTGACCGTCGCGGCCCACGAGATGTTGCTCGCTCCGGGGATGTGGCCGCCGCGCTGGGCGGTCTCTTGGAGTCCCGGAGGCGCGAGAATCTCGCCGGAGAACTCTTCGGGCGAGCGAACGTCGACGAGCGGCAGACCCTTATCGACCGCCTTTTCGACATCGTCGCGGTAGGCGCGAATATCCTCGAAGGGACCTTTCGCCGCGTAGTCTTGCTCCGAGAAGGACGGCACTTCGTCGGTGGTCGGATAGTCGTTGTCGAGCCAGTAGTCCCGACCGCCGTTCATGAGACGAACGTTCTCGTGGCCGTAGTACTTGAACTGCCAGTAGGTGTAGGCGGCGAACCAGTTGGAGTTGTCGCCGTAGAGAACGACCGTCGAATCGGCCGAGATGCCGTGGGAACCGAGGAGGTCCTCGAAGTCCTCCTTCGTCAGCACGTCGCGGGTCGTCTGGTCCTGCAGTTGGGACTCCCAGTTGAAGCCGATTGCACCGGGGGCGTGGCTCTCGTCGTACGCCTCGGTGTCCACGTCCACTTCGACGAGTCGGTACGCCGGGTCGTCGCTCTGGAACTCATCGAGGTGGTCTGCCACCCAGTCCGCAGAGACGAGTACGTCCTTTGCGTAATCGGAGTTTGACATCGCAATTCTTCGTACGTAAGCAACCCCCATAACTTTCACAGCGACGGCATGTACGTCCTGACCCCGGGTGATGCGGCAATTATCACCCCAAGATAGGGGGTTGAGCCACCGGTTTTGGTCCCGCAACCGCCGTTTTGCGGTCGATAGAGCCACCGTGGTAATAAACCGGCAACATCGTCTGGTACCCCGGACACGGGGCGAGGGATGCAAAGAGCCACGAACCTAAATCCACGGACGGGATAGGTGGTCGCATGATAGACGTGGTCTCCGCGGCGTGGCTCGCGGACCGACTCGGTGGCGTACGCGTCGTTGACGTGCGAGACGGCTGGGAGTTCGACGGTATCGGCCACCTTCCGGGAGCCGCCTCGATTCCGTTCGACGAGTTCCGAAGCGCCGACGGCGACGTGGGGATGCTCCCCGGACGCGACGTGTGGGAACGACTCCTCTCGAACGCAGGCGTCGCGGTCGACGACCACGTGGTCGCCTACGACGACACCCACGGCGTCTTCGCGGCCCGGTTTCTCGTGACGGCGCTGTTGTACGGCCACGACCCCGAAAAACTGCATCTCCTGGACGGCGACTTCAGCGCGTGGAACCGCGAACGCGAGACGACGAGCGACGCGTCCGACGTGGTCGAGACGACCTACGAGGTCTCAGCGCCCGAATCGACGCCACTCGTCGATTTCGAGACCGTCGAAGCGGCGTTGGACGACCCGGAAGCGGTCATCGTAGACACCCGTGACCCAGAAGAGTTCGCGGCGGGTCACCTCCCCGGCGCGGCCAACCTCGACTGGCGCGAACTCGTGGACGACGAGACACGCGGGCTGAAACCCCGCGACGAACTCGACGCAATTCTGAACGACGTCGGTGTCGCGTCCGACCGGCGAATCATTCTCTACTGCAACACGGCGCGCCGAATCAGCCACACCTACGTCGTCCTCTCGCACCTCGGCTACGAAACCGTCGAGTTCTACGAGGGAAGCCTGACCGAGTGGAACGCACGAGACGGTGCGCTCGTCGAAGAGTAGTCGTCGCCTGCGACGGCGGGAAGCGGAGTCAGAGGCGGCTCAAACGTCGGTCGGTTCCGACTGGTCTGTCCCCTCCGGTGGCTTCGACGGCTCGGGAGAACTCCCGTCGTCAGCGTGCGCCGGCGACGTGGATGATTCCGTTGCGGCTGTAACCGAATCGGGGTCGCCAGCGGCCGAGGCGTTTGATTCGACGTTGAGTTCGTCGCCGAGGAGTGCGACCGACTCCGCGAGGAGCGCGACGACGAGCGGCCCGGCGATGATACCGACTGGGCCGAGGCTGAGCAGTCCGCCGACGAAGCCGACGAAGTAGAGACTCCCGGGTAAGTCGGCCGTCTCCTCGGCGAGTCGCGGGCGAATGAGAATGTCCGGGAGCCACGCGATGGCGAAGCCACCGACAACGATGACGAGCGCGGCGGCCCCGAAATCGCCGACTGCGGCGTGGTACGCGGCCATGAGCGCGAGCAGGAAACTGGGACCGACGATGGGGATAAACTGGAGCACCGCGGCGACCGTCGAGAGCGTAATCACATAGTCGTAGCCGAGCGCCGAAAACACGACGAGTCCGATGAAGAACGTGCCGAGGGCCGTGGCGGCTTGGAGCACGTAGATGGCGAAAAGCGTCTCGCGGCACCGCGTGTTGAGCGCCCGCGCGGCGTCTTTGAACCCGACGGGAACCAACGCGAGAAGCGTCCGTCCGACGGCGTCGCCGCTGAGGAGCAACGAAAACACCAGGAAGCCAAACAGGGTGAGTTTGATGAGCGCGACGGGAGCCGTGGTGGCGGCGACGCGACCGAGGGACTCCAAGAGGCCGAAGCCGACCGCGAGTACCTCGTCGGTTGTTACCTCGAAGACGGTACCGAGGAGTTCGAACGAGACGGTATCGGGGAGGAGCGCCGTGAGGCTGAAGATATCGTTCAAGCGGAGAAAGAGGATGACGAAAAGCGGTGCGAGCACGACGACGACGGCAATTGCGGCGATGGCCGTGGCGACAGTGCTTGCGACCCAGCGAGACGCGCCGCGGGCTTCGAGACGGCGTCTGAGCGGAATCAGGAGATACGCGACAGTGATGGCGAAAAAGACGGTCGCCAACACGTCGGCAAGGATGAACGCCGCCAGCAACGCGAACACCGCGAGAACGCCGCCGAGAACGTACGGACGCGAGTTGGACACTTATGTTAGTACACTCTCAAGAAAGAAAATGATTCCCCAAAATACGACCGTCTCACAACCTCTCAGACGCAGATAACGAGATACGGGACATCACGGCCGTTAAATACCACAGAGTACAACAACCCAGTAATGAGACGACGTACTTTCATCAAGGCCGCTGGTGCCAGCGGTGTTTCTGCACTCCTCGCCGGTTGTACCGGTTCGGGGACCGACTCGACGACGACAGAGCAGTCGGGCGGTTCGACGAATACGACGACGCAAGGGACGACCACCGGCGGAAACAAGCCGACACTCACCGTCGGGACGTACGGGTCGTTCGTGGACGCGCCGAGCACGAGTCCCGGACCGTGGCTGAAAGAGGAGTTCGAAGCCGAGTTCGACGCCACACTGGAGTGGCAGACGCCAGACTCCGGCGTCAACCACTACATCGAGCGCTCGCTTCGGAACGTCGAGTCGGGGGCCGACCTCTACGTCGGTCTCGACTCGCAGATGCTCGTCCGCATCGACACCAAACTCGACTCTGAGCTGTTTACCTCCACGTCCGACCTCTCGCGCCGCGACGACGTGAACGAGGAACTAGAATTCGACCCCAAAGAGCGGGCGATTCCGTACGACACCGGCTACATCTCGCTCGTCTACAACGAGTCCTACGGCGACGGCGGGTTCACCGCTCCCGAGACGTTCGACGGGCTTCTCGACTCCGAGTACTCGGGGGCGCTTCTCGCACAGAATCCCACGTCGTCGGCGACGGGCCAGGCGTTCTTGCTCCACACCATCGACGCGAAGGGCGAAGACGGCTATCTCGACTACTGGGCGGAACTGAAGGAAAACGACGTTCGCGTCCTCGGCAACTGGGAAGATTCCTACACCGCCTACTCCAACGAGGAAGCGCCCATCGTCGTCTCCTACTCGACCGACCAAGTGTACGCCGCCGAGTCCGGCGAGGACATGGCCAAACATCAGATTCGGTTCCTGAACGACCAAGGATACGCCAACCCCGAGGGAATGGCGGCCTTCGCCGACGCCGCGAATCCGGAACTCGCAAGCGAGTTCATGGACTTCATGCTCCGCCCCGAGGTACAGGCCGAAATCGCCACCCGCAACGTCGCGTTCCCCGCGACGACCACCGCGGAACTCCCCGACGACTTCGCCAAATACGCCCACGAGCCACCGGAAGCCGTCACGTTCTCCTACGACCGCCTCAAGGACAACCTGAGTGACTGGACCGACGCGTGGGCCCAAGAGTTCGCAAGCAAGTGACGTGAGCGGAATCCCGGTTCGCCGGGTCGCTCGCTTCTTCGAACAGCGATTGCTCTCTTTTGTCGCGGGACTCACCGCCGTCATCCTGCTCGTCCTGTTTTACTATCCCGTTGCGACCGTCTTCGCCGACGCGGTGCTCGAAGACGGCGGTCTCACCATCGAGCCACTCGTGGCGATTCTGACGAGCGAGTTCTATCTGGTGGACATTATCTGGTTCACCACGAAACAGGCGTTTTACTCGACGCTCGCCAGCCTCGCGCTCGGACTACCGGCCGCGTGGCTGTTTTCCCGCTTCGAGTTCCCCGGCCGAGAGACGCTTCGCTCGCTGACCATCCTCCCGTTCGTCATGCCCTCCATCATGGTCGCTATCGGCTTCGTGGCGACGTTCGGGCGCAACGGGACGCTCAACCGCGTGCTCTCTGTTGTCGGTCTCCCGCCGGTGGAGTTGCTTTTCACGCTCGAAGCTATCATCGTCGCTCACGCGTTCTACAACGCGCCGCTCGTCGCTCGCATCGTCACCGCCGCGTGGGAGAGCGTTGACGCCCGCACCGTCGAAACCGCACGCTCGCTCGGTGCGACACCCCGCCGAGCCTTCCGCGACGTCGTCCTCCCGCAACTCCTGCCGTCTATCGGCATCGGCGCGACCCTGACGTTCATCTTTACGTTCGCGTCGTTCCCCATCGTCCTCGCACTCGGCGGGTTCCAACTGGCGACGATAGAGGTGTTCGTCTACTCGAAAGTGCGCGACCTCGCTTACGCCGAAGCCGCCAGCCTTGCAGTCATCGAGACGGTCATCTCGATCGCCCTGACCGCGGTGTACCTCCGGTACGAAGCGAACCAACGCGCCGCCGGCGGGACCGCAAACCCACTGCCGCGACAGTCGGTGTTGCCGAGCGACGTAACGCCGAAATCGACACTTCGAACCGCCGGTATCGCAGGTTACACCGCCATCGTCGGTCTCGTCTTCATCGTCCCCATCGCCAGCATGATTCTTGCGAGCGTCACCGGCGGCGACGGCGGCCTGACGCTCTCACACTACGCGTTTCTCGTCGAACGACAGGCGACCGGCGCGAGCTTTCAGGTAAAACCGCTCCCCGCCATCGTGAACTCGCTCGTCTTCGCCGGTGGGACGCTCCTCGTCGCCGTTCCCATGGGCGTGACGATGGCGATTCTCACCACTCGGACGTACCGCGGACGCGGTCTCATCGACGTGCTGTCGATGGCCCCGTTCGCCGTCTCCGGTATCGTCGTCGGACTCGGCTTGCTCCGCGGTCTCGTCTTCGGCGTGGACGTGTTCGGCACGCGAATCAGCGTGACCGGCGCGCTCGCAATCGTCGCGGCCCACTCGGTCGGTGCGTACCCGTTTGTCACCCGGAACGTCGCGCCGCTTTTTTCCCGCCTCGACGGCCGACTCGTGGAGTCCGCCCGAAGCCTCGGTGCGACCCGAACGCGGGCACTACTCGACATCGAACTCCCGCTCGTCTGGACCGGCGTCGTCGCCGGAGCGGCCTTCGCCGTCGCCATCAGCATCGGCGAGTTCGATTCGACTATCATCCTCGCAGAGGGGTCGGGAAGCTACACGATGCCCGTCGCAGTCGAGCGATTCCTCGGCCGCCGACTCGGTCCCGCGACCGCGATGGGGTGTGTGCTTCTGGCCGTCACGTCGCTGAGTTTCTTCGTGGTTGACCGGTTCGGCGGCAGGTGGGGAGAATTATGAGCGCCGACCGGCGAGTGAGAAACGTGACGGAGGAAAAGCCGTGAAACTTCAACTCGACAACGTATCCAAGCGCTACGGGACGGCGACCGCTCTCGACTCGGTCTCGCTGTCGGTCGAAGAAGGCGAATTCTTCACGCTCGTCGGTCCCTCCGGGTGTGGGAAGACGACGACGCTTCGGTGTATCGCCGGCTTCGAATCTCCGACCGAAGGGGCTGTCCGCTTCGACGGCGAGTCGATGGCGGGAGTTCCACCCGAAGCGAGGGGGGTCGGTGTCGTCTTCCAGAACTACGCGCTGTTTCCGCACCTGACAGTCGGCGAAAACGTCGCCTACGGGCTTCGATTCACCGACACACCGGGAGGCAACTCCCGAGACGACCGCGTCGCCGAACTTCTCGAACTCGTTGACCTCGCGGGCTTCGAGGACCGCGACCCGGATTCGCTGTCGGGCGGCCAGCAACAGCGTGTCGCCCTTGCCCGTGCGCTCGCGCCCGGCCCGGACCTGCTCTTGTTGGACGAACCGATGTCCGCGCTGGACGCCCGCCTTCGGGACCGACTCCGGAGACAGGTAAAGCACATCCAGTCCGAACTCGGCGTGACGACCGTCTACGTCACTCACGACCAGTCCGAAGCGCTGGCCGTCTCTGACCGCGTGGCGGTGCTCAACCGCGGGCGCGTCGAACAGGTCGGCAACCCCCGCGAAGTCTACCACCGCCCGCGAACCAGATTCGTTGCGGAGTTCGTCGGCGAGAACAACGTCTTCGACGCCGTCGTCGAATCTCGACCGGAAACGGGGGGCCTGCGAGTCGGCGTCGGAGACGACGTGTTCGCGCTCTCGGAGGGGAGACGAACGTTCGGCAAATCGGCGGCGTCGCAAAGCGAGTCGAGCGCCGCCCCCGGTGAGACGCTCACCTTCTGTGTTCGACCGGAGGCCCTCCGCATCGAAGGCGGTATGAACCGGATTCGCGGGACCATCGTCGATACCGAGTTTCAGGGCGCGACGACCCGTCTCAGACTCGATTGGGACGGAACCGACGTGGCGGTGACGGTAGACGACGAGTCGGGACGCGAGGACGGGCGATTCGAACTCGGGTCTACACTCGAAGTCGGTTTCGACCCGACTGCGGCGCACATCCTCGAATAAAGATTTAGCGCGAAAAACAGCGACCGAGTTTGGCGACGCTACGGTGAACGCCGACGCTACGGTGCGACGCCGACGGTCAGGAGCGTTCCGAAGGTCCGGTAGCGCTCGACCATCTCTTCGCGGGTCTCCCAGTCGTCTGTCGGGAACTCCTCTGCCGGCGGTATCTCGATGTCCATGTCGGCGATAGAGTCCTGCGCGGCGACGTAGAGACCGGCGTTGCGGAAGGCGGCGCGGTACTCCTCGTGGGTCCAGCGGGTCATCTCGATGGAGATGTTCTCCTGCCAGACGTGCGAGTGAATGTTCTCCTCGTAGTAGTTGACCGCACAGAAGAACGTGCCGCCGGGCTTGAGGATGCGAGCGACCTCTTCGAGGGTGTGGTGCGGGTCGGCGGCGTAGTAGAACGCCTCCATCGACCAGACGTGGTCAACGCTGTTGTCGTCGAACGGGAGGTCGTCGAAGTCGCCGACGAGAAACGAGAGGTCGTCGGTGTCGGTGTACTCGCGGGCGTTTTGGACCATCTCCGGCGAGCCATCGAGACCAACACCGCGACCGATTCCTTTGGTGTCGTAGAGGGCGCGGAGGGCGTAGCCGCTTCCCGTTCCGAGGTCAACGACAGTGTCTCCCTCTTCGACCGGCATCCGCGCGAGGGCGTGCTTCGCGGTGTGCCAATGTCGGTCCTCCATGCCCTTGTCGCGGCCGTCGGCCGCCCAGGCGTCGAACTCGTCACGAACGCTCATACGTCCTCCTCTCAGTGCGGGGACTAAATCAGTTCGGAGCACGGCGGCGGGATGGCTATCCGTTCGAGTACTGCGACGGGGTGTCCGCCGCACACCGCGCGCCCCGCGCCTTTTAATTACGCCCGTCGCCACGACCGGGGTATGGTTGGAGTACGCCGCCGCTTCGCGCTCTCGGACACCGCCCAACAGATTGTCGGTGGATTCCTCCTCGCTGGACCGTTCGTCGTGACCGAGGAGGTGTGGAAACTCGCACAGAACATGTCACCCCTACAAGCGGCGTTTACGGTGATTATCGTCTTCTCCGTCGGCTACGGCGCACTCTATAAGGCCGACGACCGTGACCCGGACAGAGAACGGGAAGTCGGCGGGATTCCGATCCGCTTCATCTCACTGATTAGCGTCTCGTACCTCTCGGTGTTCATTCTCGCGGTCGCGTTCGGCGCGCCCGGAACGTTCCTCACGGATGTATCCGGTCGCGTGCTCTTCGACGCGATGGGCGTGCGCCTCGACCTCGCGGTGCTCGGCGTCACGCTCAAAGCGACGAGCGTCGGCGCGGTGTTCAGCGTCATCGGCGCGGCGACCGCCGACTCGCTGTTCTGACGCGGCTACCGGGCGGTTTCAGGTCCGAGCATCGAATCCGACGCCGAACACATGGGCGAAATGGCATGAAGGATTAAGTCCGCACGGTAACTGCATGACGTATGGATTACGAGCTCGCCATCGAAGACGCGCCCAAGACGATTCCGGGCGGCACAGGAATCTTACTCGTTCATCCGAGCATCGGCGAGACTGACCGCATCGACACGGACTTCTTCAAGGTCGATACCGACCAGTTCCTCGTCATCTCGACGCGCACCACCGCACGAGAGGTCGAACAGAAGATAGAGCACTACGAAGTCGATGAATCTCGCGCGATTATCCTCGACGCGCTCTCAATCGAACGCGGTTACTCCAGACGAAGCGCCGATAACATCTACTACGTCGCCTCACCTGATGACCTCGACGCCATCGTCGAAAAGACGCGGCAGTTCTTAGAGAGCTACGACGGCAAACTCAGACTCAGCGTCGATTCGGTGACCGAGATGGCCTACTACGCCGGCGAAGACCGCGCCTACGAGGCGACAAAGCGGATTCTCGGGCTACTCAAGGAGTACGATGCGGTCGGCCTGTTCCACCTCTCGAAAGAAGTCCACGACCAAGAGACGCTCGACCGGTTCCGCGAGTTGTTCGACGGCGTGGTTGACCTCAACGAAGACGGCACCGTCACGACCGACTTCTGAGCGAGACGCACACGTCAGCAGTCACTCTGCGTCAGCGGTCGAATCTATTCTTGCGAGTGATGGTCGAAGCGAAGACGAGAGCAGTGAGCGTCGCGTGCCGACGCTACGCGGGGTCGTTTTGTTCGTCCTGTTCGTCTCGGGCCTCGGCGAGTTGTTCGAACGTCTTCTGTGCCCACTTGACCGCGTAGGTCGCTCCGTGGTCGCGGTACGCCACGGTGTCGAGTGCGGCGAAGGGCGCTGGAAGCTCGCGCCCGTGTTTGACGGCCGAACACGCGAACTCCGTTGCCTCGGGGAACGAGAGTTGGCCGAGAGCGACCAACCGCGGGAGGTTCGCCAGTCGTTCGTCGAGCCGCTCGCCCGCATCGACCCACGCGTCGTGCAGGCGGTCGTGTCGTCCGTCCCACGACGAGAACGCGTCGCGGGTGTGGAGACCAACCCACCCCTCGTAGAGGGCGGCCGCGACCTGATACGTCTCGTTCGGACCGAGCGGCATCGCGTCGGCGAGGTTGCGGTACTGCTCGCCGAAGAAGGGCAGGAAGTGTTCCGGAATATCGTCGGTCCCTGCCTGTACGAGCGCCTCGGCGATGAGGAAATCCAAAAAGTCGTCCGGCGTCCCCTTCGCCCGGTATTTCACTAAGACGACCGGCGGCGACGTCTGTTCAGTCCACGTCACAGTGCCGTCGCCCGGCATTCCGATGGTGAAGTCCGAGGAGGCGTATCGGCGCACCGCCTGCGGTACCGCGTCTGGTAGCCACTCGTCGGGGTATGCCGCCGGTGACAGCGACTCGACCACGAGACCGAGGTTCTCCGCCGCTTCCGGCGGGATGGTGTCGAAATCCCCGCTTACGTCCACGACGAGCGCTCCGGGTGCGTACTCGTCGCGGACCGATTCGAGGTCCGACGGCAGTGTGCGCGTCTCGAACATGTCCTCAGGCGAGGCTCATCCCGACGAACACGAAGGCCAACACGGCTGACACGCCGACGGTACCGAGCACGATTTTCGTCGCTTGGCTCATGGTCGCACGTTGGCGTCGCGCCGCTTAAATCTGTACAGTCTCTCGTCGTGCGAATCTCCACCCGAAACGAAGGGGTTCGGGAGACCAACCCACGGTCAGCCGTCGCACATTTTAGTAACCTAACAAAACTGAGACAGTGGAGTCGGCTCAGGGAACGAGTTGTTCGCCGTCGTCGTCGATGATGCGGATGGCTTCGACCGGGCAGACGCGGGCGGCGAACTTCGCGTCGAACTCGGCGTCCTCTGGGACCTCGCGGACGAACGTGCCGTCTTCGACTTCTTCTGCGTCTTCGAGGTCGGCTTTCCCGTCGTCGAGATTCTTCGTGAACGCCTCCCACTCATCGACGCACTGGAAGATGCCAGTGCAGGTGTCGCGGTCGTACTCGACTTTCATGTCGGCATCTTCCGGCGGCCCGTACATAGCATTGCCGACGACTGCCGACGGGTCCCACGGGTCTGACGGTTCCAGGCGTCCACGACCGACCCGATGGCTTAAACCGAGGGACGGTCCAAGGTGGATGCAATGCGAACAGCGGACCTAACGAGCCTGCCTACGGGCGTTCCCGAGGCCCTCCACGACGAGGGTATCGAGGAGTTGTATCCGCCGCAGGCCGAGGCCGTCGAGGCCGGCCTGACCGACGGCGAAAGCCTCGTCGCCGCCGTCCCGACGGCGAGCGGGAAGACGCTCGTCGCCGAACTCGCAATGCTGTCGAGCGTCGCGCGAGGAGGGAAAGCGCTCTACATCGTCCCGCTCAGAGCGCTCGCCTCCGAGAAGAAAGCCGAGTTCGAACGGTGGGAAGAGTACGGCATCGACGTTGGCGTCTCGACGGGCAACTACGAGTCCAGCGGTGAGTGGCTCTCCTCGCGCGACATCATCGTCGCCACCTCCGAGAAAGTGGACTCGCTCGTCCGCAACAACGCGGCGTGGATGGACCAACTCTCGTGTGTCGTCGCCGACGAAGTCCACCTCGTCAACGACCGTAACCGCGGTCCGACGCTCGAAGTGACGCTGGCGAAACTCCGCCGACTCAACCCGGACTTGCAGGTCGTTGCGCTCTCGGCGACCGTCGGCAACGCGGGCGAAGTCGCCGAGTGGCTAGACGCTGAACTCGTCCAGTCCGACTGGCGTCCCATCGACCTCAAGATGGGCGTTCACTACGGCAACGCCATCAACTTCGACGACGGGAGCCAGCGCGAAGTTTCGGTCGGTCGCGGCGAACGACAAGCGCCTGCCCTCGTCGCGGACGCTCTCGACGGTGACGACGACGACGACCAAGGGTCGTCGCTCGTCTTCGTCAACTCCCGACGCAACGCGGAGTCTGCGGCCCGGCGGATGGCCGACGTGACAGAACAGTACATCACGGGCGACGAACGCGGCGAACTCGCACAGTTGGCCGCCGAGATACGCGACGTCTCCGACACCGAGACGTCCGAGGACCTCGCCAACGTCGTCGCCAAGGGCGCGGCGTTCCACCACGCCGGGCTTGCCTCGGAACACCGAACGCTCGTAGAAGACGCCTTCCGCGACCGACTCATCAAGTGTATCTCGGCGACGCCGACGCTCGCCGCCGGTGTCAACACCCCGAGTCGGCGCGTCATCGTCCGCGATTGGCAACGTTACGACGGCGACTACGGCGGCATGAAACCGCTCGACGTGCTCGAAGTCCACCAGATGATGGGTCGCGCCGGTCGCCCCGGACTCGACCCCTACGGCGAGGCGGTCTTACTCGCGTCCGACGCCGACACCCGCGACGAACTGTTCGAGCGGTACATCTGGGCCGAAGCGGAAAACGTGCGCTCGAAACTGGCGGCCGAGCCCGCACTTCGGACGCACCTGCTCGCAACCGTCGCCTCCGGGTTCGCACACACCCGCGAGGGCCTGCTCGAATTTCTCGACCAGACGCTCTACGCCACGCAAACCGACGACCCGGAGCGACTTGGACAGGTCACAGACCGCGTGCTCGACTACCTCGACGTGAACGGCTTCATCGAATTTGAAGGCGAGACCATCAAGGCGACGCCGGTCGGACACACCGTCTCGCGGCTCTATCTCGACCCGATGAGCGCCGCCGAAATCATCGACGGGCTGGAGTGGGGTGCGAAACACCGCTCGGAGAAACTGCGAGCGCTCGCGGGCGAGACGCCCGAGAAGACGAAACGAGAGAAGACGAAACGAGAGAAGACGAAACGAGAGAAGACGAAACGAGAGAAGACGAAACGAGAGAAGACGAAACGAGAGAAGACGAAGCAAGAGACAGCCGACGACTCCACCGGGTTCCAGCGAGCGAGCGAGATGGTCTCGGCGGGCGGAGGCGGAGACGGAAACAACTGCGGTGGCGACGCTGACGATAGCGGTAACGGCGACACTGTCGAGGAGTTCGAGACCGACCAGACCTACCCGACCCCGCTCGGTCTCTACCACCTCGTCTGCCGGACGCCGGACATGTACCAACTGTACCTGAAGTCCGGCGATAGAGAGACCTACACCGAACTGTGCTACGAACGCGAACCCGAGTTCCTCGGGCGCGTCCCCTCGGAGTACGAAGACGTCGCCTTCGAAGACTGGCTCTCGGCGCTCAAAACCGCCACCCTACTCGAAGACTGGGTTGGAGAGGTTGACGAAAGTCGAATCACGGAGCGCTATGGGGTCGGCCCGGGCGACATCCGCGGGAAGGTCGAAACCGCCGAGTGGCTCTTGGGTGCGGCCGAGCGGCTCGCCTCCGAACTCGACCTCGACGCGGTGTACGCGGTCCGAGAGGCGAAAAAGCGCGTCGAGTACGGCGTCGGCGAAGAACTGCTCGACCTCGCCGGCGTCCGCGGTGTCGGTCGAAAGCGCGCCCGCCGGCTCTTCGAAGCGGGTGTCGAGACCCGCGCCGACCTCCGCGAGGCAGACAAATCGCGGATTCTCGCCGCGCTCCGCGGCCGCCGCAAGACCGCCGAGAACATCCTCGAAGCGGCGGGTCGAAAGAATCCGTCGATGGACGACATCGACGAATCGGACGCGCCGGACGACGCGGTCCCCGACGATTCGGGCTTCGAGACGGCGAAAGACCGCGCCGACCAGCAGGCCAGCCTCGGTGATTTCGAATGAGAGTACTCGAAGCAAACGCGACCGTCTCCGACCTCGACGCGTTCATCGCCACCGTCGGAGCAGTCGCAGACGACACGGAAGCGACGATTCAAGCGTTCGATGCACGGTACATCGTGGACCGCGACCATCTCGAACGGGCGGTCGAACTCGCCGACCGAGCCATCTCTCGCGGCAACGAAATCGCCCGCGACCGCGCCGTCGAGTTCATCCTCTACGCCAGCGGTCGCCGCCAGATTAATCGCGCCTTCGAAATCGGTGTCAGCGATGGAACGCACCCCGTCGTTATCGTCATCGACGGCGGCGACGAACCAGCGGCGGAGGCCGCGCTGTTCGACCGCCTCGACCTCACGCCCGCGGAAACACTCGGCAACTACGACGAATCGCTCGTCTGCGACTTTTTCGACATCGGCGACGAGGAACGTGCCATGGCAGACGACGACCTCGCCGCACTCGTCAAAGAACGCGTAGCACTCCTCGCGGTTGACCGCTGAAAAGAGACGAGCGTCGAACGGTGACTCTACTCCGATATCTTCCGCTTTCGGAGTTTGAGTGAACTGAGAACACTAATTCTCCACCCGAAACGGTCCCCCACGGGTTCAGAATGTCACCCCTTCGTTTCAACTGGAGAACAGGGGACAGCATCGCCCCGAAAGGTGTAGAGAACGGAAAAAGTCACACCAGGATTCGAACTTCCGGGAGTCACCTCCCGACGTTCGAACTGTTTGACCAGTATAGTCCCACCAGGATTCGAACCTGGGTCGTTGCCCCCAGAAGGCAACAGGATTGGCCACTACCCCATGGGACTTCGCATCGTTTCGTACTTCGTCGGTAGTTGTAAACGTTGCGTGTCGGTTCGCCCATGCCATATAGTGCCAGTCAACCGAACAGACGTGCATAAACCACCAACTATTTGCACCAGTTCTATCCATTGTCGTGTATGTACGTCGGACGATTCGTCGTCGTCGGTCCCGGAATCGGTGCCTACCGCGTCTCCTCTCGGTCCTTCCCGAATCGACGGGTTATGGACCGAGACGGAACCCTGACCGTCGGGCCGACGCCCGATGCTCCAGAGACTGATAACCCCTACATCGCCTACAACTGCGTCCGCGAGGGCGGCGACTACGTCGTCGTCGGAAACGGGTCACAAGTCGACCCTATCGCCGAAAAACTCGACCTCGGCTACACGCCGCGCGACGCGCTCGTCGAGATTCTGCTCGCGCTCGACTACGAGAAAGACGACTACGACACGCCGCGTATCGCGGGCGTCGTCGGTGCCGAGGACGCGTACATCGGCATCGTTCGCAAGGACGCACTCCTCGTGACGGCAGTCGAAGAACCGACGCTCGTTGCGACCTACGAAGCGGACGAACCGCGAGCGTTCGACCTGTCGGCCGACACCGCCGCCGACGCCGCCCGCGAACTCTACGACCACGAGTTCGAACACGCAGTCTGTGCCGCCGCGGCGACGGTCACCGACTCGGTCGAGACCGCCTTCTACAACGGCAACTAATCGAGCCGAGTCGGCACCGTCGCCGATACCGGCCTCGAATTTTTCACTCGCGCGAGCCAATCGCAAGCTATGCGTCTGGGCATTATTTCGGACGTGCACGGAAACCTCCCGGCACTCGATACCGTCCTCGAATCGATGCCACCGGTCGATAGACTAGTCTGTGCGGGTGACGTGGTGGGGTACAACCCCTGGCCCGAAGAATGCGTGACGACACTGGCAAATCGAAACGTTCCGACGGTCTCCGGCAACCACGACCGGGCAGTCGCGGCCGCGACGGGCTTTCGGTTCAACAGCATGGCCGCCGCGGGCGTTGATTTCGCCCGCGAAGCGCTCTCTTCCGAGTCGCTCGATTGGCTCGACTCGCTCCCAGAGACGCGGACTGTCGCCGACGACCGCGTTCGAATCGTCCACGGCCATCCCGACGACCCCGACCGCTACACCTATCCGGATGACTTCTCCCCAGCACTGCTCTCGGGGGAAGACCTCCTCGTGTTGGGACACACCCACGTCCAAGCGTACGAGCGCTACGACGAAGGAATCGTATTGAACCCTGGAAGCGTCGGCCAACCCCGCGACGGCGACCCGCGAGCGGCCTACTCGGTGGTTGACCTCGATTCGATGACGGTCGAAGAACACCGTGTCAACTACGATATCGACCGCGTCGCAGAGCGTGTCAGCGAGGTCGGGCTACCGAAACGGCTGGCGAGTCGGCTCTACGAAGGAGCGTGACGCGAAAATCGGGGGGAATGGAGTATCGAGAGCCGATGCCAGTCAGTTCGAGACGGGTTTCAGTCTCGCCGAGAAGTGCCGAAGCTCTTTCATCGGCGGTTCCTCGACGATTTCGAGGCCGTCGTACTCGTCGGCGTTCGCCATCGCCTCGGCGGCCGTCTCGGCGATGTGTTCTAGGTGTTCGCGGCTGTAGGTGCGCCGCGGGAGCGCGAGGCGCACGAGGTCCGGACGGTCCGTTCCGGGGAAGGCGAATCCACCGAGTTCGACACCGCGGACGCCGCCCTCGCGGTAGAGCGCGCACACGAGGGCCTGTCCGGGGAACTGTTCTTTCGGAATGTGCGAGAATATCTCGCTGGCGTCGAGGTAGACGGCGTGGCCGCCAGTCGGGAGGTAGACCGGGACATCTGCCTCGGAGAGCAAGTCGCCCAGTTCGGCCACCTGTTCGACGCGCTCGCCGACGTAGGGCGGCGTGACCGCCTCACGGAGACCGACGGCCATCGCTTCGATGTCTCGACCCGAGAGACCGCCGTACGTGGGGAAGCCTTCGTAGAGAATTGCACGCTGTTTTGCGTGTTCGAATATCGCCTCGTCGTTCATCGCCGCGAAACCACCGATGTTGACGAGGGCGTCTTTCTTCCCCGACATCGTGATGGCGTCGGCGTGCTCGAACTGTTCGCGCGCGATTTCGGCGATAGAGGCGTCTTCGTAGCCCTGCTCGTGGGTCTTGATGAAGTGGGCGTTCTCGGCGAACCGGCAGGCGTCGATGACGAACAGCGCGTCGATATCGCGGGCGAACTCGGCCGTCGCGCGGATGTTCTCCATCGAAACCGGCTGTCCGGCGACGGAGTTGTTCGTGATGGTGAGGACGACGACCGGAATGGAGTCCGCGCCGACTTCCTCAACGAGCGCGCGCCCCGCGTCGAGGTCGAAGTTACCCTTGAACGACGCTGTCGAGTCGGGGTCGCGGGAGGCGGGCGAGGGGCAATCGACCGGTTCCGCGCCTTGGTTGACGATGTGTGCCCGCGTCGTGTCGAAATGAGAGTTGTTCGGGACGACGTCGCCGTCTTCAAGGAGGACGCCGTAAAGGACGTTTTCCGCGCCGCGACCTTGGTGGGTCGGAACGACGTGTTCGAACCCCATGACGTCGTGGACGGACTCGGCGAGGTTGGCGAACGAGTCGCTTCCTGCATACGCCTCGTCGCCGCGAATCATCGCCGCCCACTGGTCCGCCGACATGGTTCCGGTGCCGGAGTCGGTCAGTAAGTCGATGTAGACGTCACGAGCATCGAGGTTGAAGACGTTGTACCCCGCCTGTTCGATGGCGGACTCCCGCTCCTCGCGGGAGGGAAGAGTGATGGGTTCAACCATCTTCGCTTTGTACGAGCGCATATCACCACTCACGCCCGCGAATGTGAAGAATAATGCAGGCGGGAAAACGGGGTTAGAAGCCATTTTCTCGGCGTTTTCGGACGGTTCTGTGCATCGGTGTGCTCGCCTGTGTTGGTGACACCCACGGACAGGCAGTCCTGGCCGACTTCGCCAGTCGGCAACTCGGTAGCGAATCGACGCAAATCGCCCGGTTGGAAGAGTAATACGGTGTTGACCGCGCCCCGACAGAACACTCAAATCGGCGTCGGAGAGCGCGGTCGAATCGGCTTAGAATTCGTTTTGGATGATTTCGAGTGTGTCTTCGCGGTCGGCCCACGCGACGAAGATAGCAACGGAGGTTGCGGAGGTGATGACGTCGTGAATATTGATACCCGCCTCGGAGAGCGGTCGGACGATTTCGAGGATGACGCCCGGACGGTTCGGCAGTTCTCCGCCGGTGACACGAATCACGGCGATGTCGTCATCGACGGTGACAGACGAGAGGGCTTCGTCGGCGACAACGCGGTCGTGAAGCACCGCCTCAGCCTGATTCGAGGCGTCTTCGCGGACGTAGAGCGTGATAGAGTCCATGCCGGATGCGACCGACTCGACGTTGATATCCTCGTCGCGGAGGGCGACAGAGAGGTCCGCGAGGATGCCCGGTCGGTTTCGAATCGCCCGCCCGGCGACGGTGAGACATGCCAACGGCTCTTCTTGCATGTCGATGAGGTTGTGGAACTCGCCTTCGATGAGCGTCCCGCCGGTGAGTAAGTCGCCGTGTTGGTAGTGGACGACGCGAACGTCGAGCGCTTCGTCTTTGTAAGAGAGTGCTGACGGTGCGACGACCTCAGCACCACGGAACGAGAGGTTCCGGAGTTCGTCAACGGTGATTCGGCCGACGTTTCGCGCGCCCTCCACGACGCGGGGGTCGCCGGTCATGACGCCCTCGACGTCGGTCACGATGACGACCTCGTCGGCGTCCATGTACTTTCCGAGCATCACGGCGGTCGTGTCGGAGCCACCGCGACCGAGAGTCGTGATTTCACCGGCGTGGTTCTGCGCGAGGAAACCAGTGATAACCGGCACGACGCCGTCTAACTCCGAGGCGAGTTTCGCGGCGCGCTGTTGGGTCGCTTCGACATCGACTTCGCCGAGGTCGTTTGCGATGACCGGCCAGTCGTCCGCGCCGGGTTCCAGAAAGAGCGCGTCAACACCGCGGGCCGCGAGCGCCGCCTTGAGCATGCGAACGCTGGTTCGTTCGCCCATCGAGACGATTTCGGCGCGGTCTCTGTCGTCGGCTTCGAACTTGATTTCGTCGAGTAAGTCATCCGTCGTCGAACCCATCGCGGAGGCGACGACGGCTATCTCGTGTCCTGCTTCGACGGCCGCGGCGATGGAGTCCGCGGCGCGATTGATTCGGTCACCGCTCCCGAGCGAGGTGCCGCCGAACTTTGCGACTACGCGCATCGTTCCACCGCCGGGACGTGTCGCTGAGCCGCTCGATGTACAGACATGCGAGGGGCTAACGCAGGTGGACGTATAATTATATCCTCCGTTTCAACGGTTGCCGACACCACCGAATCCGCCGCCGAGACGGCCCCTCGACCTTCTTCCGTGCTGAAGTTTATAAACCAAGGCGCGGAACGACTAGGTATGAAAGTCAGAGACGCCGTCGAAGCGGACGCCGAGGCCCTCGCCGCCGTCGCCGACGCGCCAAAACGAGCGATGCGTCGGTTGATACGCGACCGAACGGTCCGTATCGCAACCGCTGAAACCGATGCCGACCCGAACGCCGACGCGCCGGTCGTCGATGACTCGGTGCTCGGCTTCGTCGGATTCGACGTACGAGATGGCGTCCTTCACGTAACCCGACTCGGCGGGACCGAAGATGCGGTTCGACGACTCCTCGAAGAACCCCTCCGGTTCGCCAGCAGTGAGCACCTGCCGGTCGAGGTGCTCGTCCTCGAATCCGAGACACCGCTCCAAACGGCAGTCGAGCACGTCGGCTTCGAACGAGTCGGATACGGTCCGAATTTCGACGGAACCCCGACGGTTCGGTACTATCTCGACGAAACGAACTAATCGACGCGGCGTCTCTCACCTTTCGATAGTCGGCAGAGCGCATACATGCGTGTCTCTCTTTTGAGAACCTATGACAACCAGATGTACTGCTCGGCAGTTGGACGGTGACTGTCTGTGACGTCAATACAGGACGTTTTCGTCTCCATTGCCGGGTCGAATCCCGTGATGCAGGGTCTCGTGGGGGGACTCGTCATCGCCGGTCTGAACATGGTCGGTGCACTCCTCATTTTGGTGTGGCGCGACCCGTCGAAGCGGTCGCTCGATACACTTCTCGGCTTCGCGGCCGGTGTCATGCTCGCGGCGAGTTTCACGAGTCTCATCCTTCCGGGTATCGAGGCCGCGGGCGGGAATCCGATTCCCGTACTCGTCGGATTCGTCATCGGCGTTCTCGTTCTCGACCAAGCGGACCTGTGGATTCCACACGTCCACATCCTCGTCACCGGGAAGACGCGCACCGAAAGCCCCGAAGCGGACCAGAAAATGGCCTCTGTCGTCCTCTTTATCATCGCCATTACGATTCACAACATGCCGGAAGGTCTCGCGGTCGGCGTCGGATTCGGCTCTGGCGACCTCGGAACCGCCATCCCACTGATGCTCGCAATCGGTATCCAGAACATTCCCGAAGGACTCGCCGTCTCTATCGCCGCCGTCAACGCCGGGCTTCGAGACACGACGTACGCGACGTTCGCGGGAATCCGCGCCGGATTGGTCGAGATTCCACTCGCCGTGTTCGGTGCGTGGGCCATCCAATACGCCGAAACGCTCCTCCCGTACGCGATGGGGTTCGCCGCGGGTGCGATGTTGTTCGTCATCTCGGACGAAATCGTCCCTGAGACGCACGCGAACGGCTACGAGCGGGTGGCGACGTTCGGAACCATGGCCGGCGTCATCGTGATGCTCTATCTGGACGTGACGCTCGGGTGAAGGGAAACACGCGGATGAACGCGGGAACACGCGAACAGCGAAGACTGAGGGACCGTCCGAGTTCGAGTGGAAGCAAAGGGGTTCGGAGAACGGCCGAACAGACTCAGTGCGTGTTCTGAATCGCCAAAGAGAACACCCGGGACGGCTCAAACGACCGCTGTGCCCGTCTCAGGAGAATTTCCGAACCGTCATGTTCAGCGTGTCGAGGTCAACGATAGGTGCGTATCCGGAGTCAGGGTCGATGTTGACGGACTTCTGGAAGTCGGTCTGTGCCTGCCAGCATCCTGAGTTGACCGCGAGCACGTTGTGGTACTTCCCCCAGCCGAGTTTGTGGACGTGGCCGGTGTGGAAGATATCGGGAACGTCTTCCATGACGAGGTAGTCGAGTTCCTCCGGTGCGAGTCGCGTGTGACCGCCGAACTGCGGCGCGACGTGTCGTTTTTTCAGGAGTTGGTACATCGCCTTGTGAGGTTCGTCGTAACTCGCCTTCTCCGAGGGCAGTTCGGCGATAACCTCGTCGAGCGAGACGCCGTGGTACATGAGTATTTTGACGCCTTCGAGCGTGACCATCGACGGATTGCTCGTGATTTGTGCGTCGTGGACGGACATGATATCGCGGAGTTCGTCGTCGAAACCGGGTTGCGGTTCGGCGAGTCGAACCGCGTCGTGGTTGCCCGGAATCATCACGATATCGATGTCGCCGGGGACCGATTTGAGATGCTCCGAGAACACCTCATATTGGTCGTAGATGTCGATTACGTCGAGTTCCTCGTCTTGATTCGGGTAGATACCGACGCCCTCGACCATGTCGCCGGCGATGAGGAGATATTCGATGTGTTCTGCTTCTTCGGTGTGGAGCCACTCTGCAAATCGGTTCCACGCGTCAGCCATGAACTCCTGACTGCCGACGTGGACGTCGGAGATGAGCGCCGCTTGGACGTGTCTGTCGGCGGTGTTCGGACGGTAACTTCGCGGTACGTCCGGGAAGTGCATCGAATCGACGAACAGGATGCCGCCGTCGCCCGAAAGGGTCCCTTCGACGGCGATACACTCGTCCAACAGGAGGTCATCGACGTAGGACGCGATTCCCTTGTCTTTCATCACGAGACACGGGAACGTCCCCGTCGTGTCTTCGAGATCGATAATCCAGTGGCCGCTTTTCGTCGATCGAACGTCATCGACCAGTCCGATGAGTTCCGCGTCCTCTCCACCGGACATGTTCGAAAGCGCCTTGGTCGGACGGTGGTTGACGCGTCCGCGCAACATCTTCGAGAGTTTCGCGTATCGGTCGCGGAACACCTTCACGAAGTCGTCGTACTCCCCGGTGCCGGTCGATTGACCGGTCATATCGTTCGCAATGTCGAGAGAGCGAACCGACTGGTCTGTGTTCCGTCCGGTGGGAGACCCCTTCGCTTCGCTTGGAGTGTTTTGTCCAGCATGAGTTGTGCTGTCACCCGATACTGCACCGGAAACGGAGGGGTCGCTTGCGGCGGCGCTCTGTGATGCGGTTCCGGACGGGTCCGCGGCGGGCGCAGACGCGAGCACCTCGCGGACGTGGTCGGCGGTGATTCGAAGCGCGTCGTCCGGGACGGTTTCGACGACGCGGGCGAGCGTGTTGCCCGGGTCGTCCGAACCGGCAATGAGAGTCACGGCCTCGCGTTCTGCGTTGTAGCCGCGACTGACGAGTGCCCGGACGATGCGCGCCGGCGTCTCCAGTGGCACACCGCGGAGTCGGCAGAGCGCGGCAAAAAGGATGCCGAAACCCAGAACGTTGAAATCCAATCCGGCCAAACAGAGAGTGATGAGTGCCGACGACGGCCGCCCGCCCTCCAACGACTTGTTCGACGGTCTCGACTTCGACGAGGGACCGTTACTGTTCATCCGCGAAGTACTAACGAGTGTTCTCACCGTCCTCGCTGTTGGACTGATTCTTTTCGCTATCAGTGGCGTCTGGCCACCCATGGTCGCCGTCGAAAGTGGGAGCATGGAACCCCACATGCACAAAGGCGACCTCGTGTTTATCTCCGGCCCCGACCGTTACGTCCCCGACGCCGCCGTCGATGGAACCGCCGTCGTCACCGCCGAAACGGGAGCCGAAGTCGGTTATCGCTCCTTCGGTGGTGACGGAAGCGTCGTCGTCTACCACGACCCGGGCGCGGCTGGTCCCCCTATCATCCACCGTGCAATGTTCCACGTGGAAAAAGGTGAAAATTGGTACGACAAGGCCAACTCCGACTACATCTCCGCGGAGAACTGCGAGCAACTCGCTCACTGTCCCGCACCCTACGACGCGTTCATCACCAAGGGGGACAACAACCCGCGATACGACCAGGTGAGCAGTATCAGCGACCCGGTTCGACCCGAGTGGATACAAGGCATCGCCCGCATCCGCATTCCCTTCCTCGGATGGGTTCGCCTCACGCTCGCAAACACGCTCACCGTGTCTCCCGTCACCCCCGAAACGGCCGGGCTGATGGCGACCCCACCAACGGATGCTGGCTCTTCGATAGCTCTCGACCACGCGGCAGAACAGGCGGCAGTTGCCGAGTCTGAATCGTCAATCAGTGTCTCCGGCGTCTCCGGTGTGTCGGCTGTCGAAGTGACCACGACCACGCCGGAGACGGAACGGTCACGAACTGAACTGAAGACCGCTGGGACCGAGAGGAATGCGTCGGGTTCGAAATCGGAATCGAGAGCGGCGTCGAATCCGCCGTCGGGCGCGGTCGCGGCGTAGCTCTGGAATAGGAACGTCACGGAACGGAATCAGACTCTACCGCTTCGAATATCGAATCGCTACTCGATTCGTTCAGTTGTCGAATCGCGCTTGGACGAACGGTTGTGCGCTTTCGATATCGCCGAGACGGGAGTCCGTTAGGAGGACCGCCTCCGTCTCGTCGATGGGAACCGAGAGACTGATTTCCTTGGTTCGGCCGTACCGGCCCTTGGAGACGACGACGGCGTTGACGATGCCGAGCATGTCGAGTTCCGAGATGAGGTCGGTCACGCGGCGCTGTGTGAGGACATCGGCGTCGATCTCCTCACAGAGGCGCTTGTAGATGTTGAACACCTCGCCGGTGTTGATGTTGCGGACGCCGTTCTTTTCGAGCAGGATGATGGCAAAGAGGACGATTTTCGACTGCGTGGGAAGCGTCCGAACGACCTCGACGACGCGGTCGAGTTCGATTTTATCCTGCGCCTGTCGGACGTGCGCCTCTTCGACGGTGTCGGCCTGTCCGCGTTCGGCGAGTTCCCCGGCCGTTCGGAGCAAGTCGAGTGCGCGACGCGCGTCACCGTGTTCCTGTGCGGCGAATGCCGCACAGAGCGGAATCACGTCGTCAGTGAGCGCACCGCCTTTGAACGCCACGTCGGCGCGGTGCTGGAGAATGTCGCGGAGTTGATTCGCGTCGTACGGCGGGAAGACGATTTCCTCCTCGCCGAGACTCGATTTGACCCGCGGGTCGAGGAAATCGGTGAACTTCAGGTCGTTCGAGATACCCATGATAGAGATCCGCGAGTTGTCGAGTTCGGAGTTCATCCGCGAAAGGTTGTAGAGCGTGTCGTCGCCCGATTTCTCGACGAGTTTGTCGATTTCGTCGAGCATGATGACGACCACGCGTTCTTTGTAATCGACAGCGTCGAAGAACGTCGTGTAAACCCGGTCTGTCGGCCATCCCGTCATCGGAACGGTCTCCATCTCGTCGGCGTCGGCGGCGAGTTCGTCCGCGCGCTCGTCGATTTCGGCGATGGAGTCGTAGGGCGTCTCGGCGAGCGCGTTCGGGTCTTCGGTCGCTCGCGTGCGCATCTCGTCGAGTCGGTCCTGTTCCGCTTCGATGCGCTCGACGTTCTTTTCGATGAACTTGTTGGCGAGTTGCGCGAGCACGCGGTACTGCGTGTCTGTTACCTCGCAGTTGATATACTCGACTTCACACGGAACGTCGTACTTCTGGGAGGTCGATTCCAGTTCCTGACTGACGAACTTCGCACTCGCCGTCTTCCCCGTTCCCGTTTTTCCGTAGATGAGGATGTTCGACGGCGTCTCGCCGCGCAGTGCGGAGACGAGAATCGTCGCCATCTGGTTGATTTGGTCGGTTCTGTGCGGGAGTTCGTGTGGCGTGTACGATGGGCGAAGGACTTCCTTGTTCTCGAAGATCGGTTCGCCGGCGAGTAGGTCGTCGAACAGTCCCTTCGACCCCTCGTCGTCGTTCAAGACGACCTTGTCGAGTCCGACGTCGGGGTCTTTGTGCTGGTCGAGGTCATCGGCGGGCGTGTCGGTATCGGGACCGATGCTCGCCTGGATGTCGATATCCTCGGCGGATACGGCATCTTCGGTGGATGCACTGGTCTCAGCCGGTGTATCACCAGCCTCGGTGTCGTCATCGCGTCGAGGGTTGTCACCGTCTTCCCGTCGATTCCCTCCTCGTGAGTTGTCGTCCTCGTCCATCGTGTGTACCCCTTCGTTTCAAGTGGAATATTCGCCAACATCGGCCATTTCAGAGCTTGATGCCGGTAACGAACGGCATCTTCGCCTCGTGCCAGCGAAGGCGATTCCAGATGATGCAAAGGAACCAAACGAACAGTTGGTACAAAAAACTTACTTCTCCGACTTGTTCGACCCTCCACACCCGAAACGCGGGCGGAGAGGAGTGTTTCAACACGAGAGTTGGAGATATAATCGCGGGAGTCCGATGTGCCGAACTTTTCGGTACGGGTCGTTCGAGAGCTTTCGGTACGAGTCGTTCGGGAGAGGAAGTTCCCGCGTAATCCTCCGAGAGTGGAATGTTAGATGTACTCGTCTCCAAAGTGTTCTCGAAAGTTGAGTAGGTCCTCGAATAAGTACGAGGAGGTCGAGTGCAACCGACTAGGACGAGCGTGATGACCGGAGTCGGTTTGGTAGGAACCTAACGTAGAAACGAAGACCGAGAACTTTCGACTCGAAGCGGAGGGACGAAGGTAGCGTCGCAATCGGAGACTCGGTGCTGTCGCTGGATGCTTTCGCGTCGGCGAGGGTGATGCTCGGATTGTGCGTTGGTAACCGGGACGGCTTCGGGTCGAGTCCGAATTGGGCGGTTGACGGCGGAGCGACAACCCGACCACGAACCGAATTCGAAGCGGGTAGCTGGAGTAACCTAGGATGGAGAAGCGACGGTACCAGTGTACCGAGGTGAAAATTGGGTTGGAGAACCCCTTCGTTTCGTGTGGAAACCGGGGAAACAGGAATTAGCTGAAATGAGCAGGTAGCGACGTTTTGAGAGTCACTTAACCCCCCATTTTCCGTGCAATTAAGTGGTCGATCTCCAGTTCGACAGGAAAGCCTTGGTTCTCGGATGCCCCACACCCCTTTGTTTCGGGTGGAGACGTGAAACAGAAGGACGGGGGTCTCGGTGGCTTTTGTAAAGAGGTGGTTTTATTACTGATATTGTCCTACCATATCCGCACTGGGATAAAATCAATTATTGTTGTGGTGGAGGTAGATTGAATTAATACTCGACTGCCGTCTAGCGGTCACCCCCCACCCACCCCTTCGTGGTGTTCCACCCGAAACAAAGGGGTGGGGGTGTCCACCCGAGGTTTGTTTCATCCCGTGGCATCGCATACCACGACCCCAGTGCGTCAAGTAACACGCAGAGTGACAGACCGACCTAATACCACGTTTATTCGACCATTCAGACTGCCCACCGCTTCGTGTGCGCACACACGAAAACAAGAATGTAGAACACCTGCGAATTACCGTTTCCGACGCGACAGCGGGTTCTGACACGAGCTAAAGTATCGAATTCGTTCAGTTCGAGGCGAAGAGCGAGGGTTTCACTCTTTCTGTTGTTTTGTCTGGAACGTGACTGGTGTCTGACGTAGTGCTTAAGTGAGTCCGGTTGGGTGATACCTCCATACGCCCTCCACGACGTGGTCGGGAGGTGCGGGAGGCCCAGGATGGGACTGCTCACAGATCTCAGAGACAGCATCTCACGAGTCGTTGACCGGCTCTTTTCGGAGAGCGAGCCAAAGCGAATCGGTATTTATGGCCCGCCTAACGCCGGGAAGACGACTCTCGCAAATCGTATCGCCCGTGATTGGACCGGTGACGCAATCGGTCCCGAGAGCCACATCCCTCACGAGACCCGCCGCGCTCGACGGAAAGAGAACGTCGAAATCGAGCGAAACGGCAAGAAGGTCACTATCGACATCGTCGACACACCGGGTGTGACGACGAAAGTCGATTACAAGGAGTTCCTCGAACACGACATGGAAAAAGACGACGCCGTCCGCCGGTCCCGAGAGGCGACCGAGGGCGTCGCCGAAGCCATGCACTGGCTCCGCGAGGACGTTGACGGTGTCGTCTACGTACTCGACAGCACGAAAGACCCGATTTCGCAGGTCAACACGATGCTCATCGGCATCATCGAGAGCCAAGACCTGCCCGTGCTCATCTTTGCGAACAAGATCGACCTCGAAGACTCGAACGTCGAACGCATCGCAAACGCGTACCCACAGCACGAAACGGTCGAACTGTCGGCGCTCGAAGGGGAGAACATGGACGAAGTGTACGCCAAGATAGCGGAGTACTTCGGGTGATCTCCCATGCCTGAAGCAACGGCATCCGACAGCACCTCCGATGGGGTCCAGATAGACCTCTTCAGCGGGAATCGGATGGCCAATCTCACCAGCATGGAGAAGATTCGGCTCATCCTCGATGGCGTCCGCGACGGAAATATCGTCATCCTCGAAGAGGGACTATCGCCGGACGAAGAGTCGAAACTCATCGAGGTGACGATGGCCGAAATCAGTCCCGACGAGTTCAACGGCATCGAAATCGAGACGTATCCGCGCTCGCAGACCGCAGACCAGAGCTTCCTTGACCGACTCATGGGTCGGCAATCGACACAAAAGCTCACGGTTATCGGTCCTGCAAATCAGATTCAGACGCTCCACAAGGACGAGAATCTCATCAGCGCGCTCGTCTCGCGGAAGTAGGGGGCCGACGAACGCCAACACGCGCCATCCGGCGCTAACATCCACCAATGCCACATCAATGCACGACGTGCGGTAAGGTGTTCCCCGACGGCTCGAAAGAGATGCTTTCGGGGTGCCCAAGCTGCGGCGGCAACAAGTTTCAGTTCAAGCCCGCGTCCAGCACTGGCGGACCGGCGGGCGACAGTGACAACGCTCCGCAGACAGGCGGCGCCGGAACGCGGGACTTGACGTCCTCGGCGGCCGACGCGGTCCGCGAGCGGGCAGAACAGTCCCAGTCTCGTCCCGGAGGCGACGACGACACGATGACCGTCAGCGACTGGGCGAACGCACGAACGACGAGTGAATCTGCAGACTCCGGGCAATCGAAGCAACCCAACCGGTCGGCGGGGAAATCGACCGGTTCGTCGAACACTGCAAAACCGTCTTCGAACACCACCGAACCAAACGACTCGAACAGACCGCCTGCGGAGTCGAACGACACCGCCGGGTCAGAACACACTCGACAGACACCGGACGCTCCGAAGCAACAAAAGCGAGAGTGGGGGGAGTGGCCCGCCGCCCCCGACGACTCACAATCCGGCGATTCGAACCGGCGGGAGACGCAGAACCAACAACCGTCGAACGCGTCCGACGAGCGACGGCGCGATTCGGTCAAACGACAACCCAACCGAATCAACGCCCGTGAGACCGACGAAGACAACTCACAGAAGAGCGCCCGAAGCGAGGTCGTATCGCCGGAAGAACTCGCCGCCGCGGACGCGAACCGCCGCGAATCGGTCGAGACCCCGGTTGACCCGGAGACGGCACAACAACCGGTTGAGACCGCACCGACCGAGCGACAGTCTGGTACCGCTCCGAACGACGCCCCGACCGATACCGACGGTACGGTTATCGAACCGTCGTCCGACGACCGACCGAATCTCGACCAACTTCGTGAGGAACTCAACGACCAGTTCGAGAGTATTAAAATCGTCAACCCCGGTCAGTACGAACTCAACCTCATGGAGCTGTACGACCGCGACGAATATATCATCTCGCTCCGCGAAGACGGTCGGTACGTCATCGAAGTCCCCGACTCGTGGGGACCGGGCGAACGCGAAGACTAACCGTTCTCCGTTCCCACAGCTTTCGATGGGACTCCGGAGTATTGCCGTCTCCCCGCCGTTTCGGGTGGAACCCGAAGTCACCTCCTTCTAGTTGAATCGATTCGGGAGAGTCGCGGCGAACTCGATTTCTGCCCTACCATCGGCACAACCGTTATATATTATTGTTGAGAGTATATCTGATTGGGGAAGCGCTATGTCCAAATCGAACAATGAAAAAGTCGCTGAGTGGGCGTCGCTCCTTGGGGCGTCGCTCCCGACAGCGCGACCAGAAGACCCTGACATCGACGCCGCCGACAGCGCGAGCTAACGACCGCCACCGCGGTTTTCGTCGGCGGACTCGTTCACTTTCACCGTCCTCTGCGAACGCTTATTCGAGAGGACGAATAATCGTCACCGATGTCGGCTTCCGAGGACGTCGCGTACGTAGACCATCCGAAACTCGTTTCGTCGTTCATCGAACGACGACTCTACCAGATTCGACTCGCAGGTGCCGCGCGCGACGACCACACGCTCGTCTGTCTTCCAACCGGACTTGGCAAGACGACAGTGAGCCTTCTCGTCACTGCTGAGCGGTTACACGACTCCGGCGGGAAGTCGCTGTTTCTCGCGCCGACGAAACCACTCGTCCAACAGCACGCGGACTTCTACCGCGAGGCGCTGACCATTCCGGACGACGAAATCGTCGTCTTCACCGGCGACGTTCGGCCCGACGACCGCGCCGCGCTGTGGAACGATGCCCAGATAGTTATCGCAACCCCGCAGGTCATCGAAAACGACCTCATCGGCAATCGAATCTCACTGCGTGATGTGACGCATCTCACTTTCGACGAGTGCCACCGCGCGAGCGGTGACTACGCCTACGTCTACATCGCCGAGCGATACCACGCCGACGCGACCGACCCGCTCGTCACCGGGATGAGCGCATCGCCCGGAGGCGACGAGGAAGCCATCCTCGAAGTCTGTGAAAACCTCGGTATCGCCGACGTTGAAGTGATGACCGAAGAGGACGCGGACGTCGCCGAGTACACACACGACACGGATGTCGAGTGGAACCGCATCCAACTCCCGGACGAAATTCTGGAGATTCGGGACGCGCTCAACGAGGTTATCACGGATCGGCTGGAGAAATTGAAGCACTTGGGCGTCGCGCGCTCTACGAAACCCGACGTGTCGCAGAAAGACCTCAATCGGATGCGCGGAGAACTCCAGCGTCTGATGAACGCCGACAAGTCGGAGGGGTACAAGGGCATGTCAACGCACGCGGAAGTGATGAAACTCCGCCGAGCGGTCGAACTCGTCGAGACGCAGTCTGTCGAGTCGGTGCGGCGGTATTTCGAGCGTCAGCGTAACGCCGCTCGGTCGTCGGGCGCGTCGAAGGCAAGCCAGCGACTCGTCGCCGAGCCGAAAGTCCGCGAAGCGATGCGGAAAGCCGAGTCGTTCGACGGTCTCCATCCGAAGTTCAGAAAGACGCGAATCCTTCTCGCCGAGACGCTCGGTATTCACGACGGAGAGCGCGTCATCGTGTTCACCGAATCGCGCGACACTGCTGAAGCGCTCACGGAATTCCTCTCAGAGAGCTTCTCGGTCCGCAGATTCGTCGGGCAGGGCGACCGCGAAGGGTCCGACGGGATGTCGCAGAAAGAACAACAAGAGACACTCGACAAGTTCCGAGGCGGCGAGTTCGAAGTGTTGGTCTCCACCTCCGTCGCAGAAGAGGGGCTGGACGTTCCCGAAGTCGACCTCGTGCTCTTTTTCGAACCGGTCCCCACGGCGATTCGGTCCATCCAGCGGAAGGGTCGAACCGGCCGACAGGCGGACGGTCGGGTGGTCGTCCTCCTCGCCGAGGACACCCGCGACGAGGCCTACTTCTGGATTTCGCGGCGACGCGAGAAGACGATGAAAAACGAACTCCGCGAACTCAAAGGTGCCGCGGCCGACATCGAGGCCGAACTCGACCACTCACAACGGGGCCTCGACGAGTTCGCGGGCGGGGGTGGCGACGGACGTGGCGAGCGCGACGGTTCCACCGGAAATGAAGGGGTCGATGATGCGGATTCGGGAAGCGAGAACGCGGCGAATCCTGCGGCGGCGGAATCGACCACTGCCGCGAGCGCGACGAACGGACAGCCGGACCTCACGGAGTTCGCCCCCTCCGACGAGCAACTGGCCCGTGCGGAATCTGACGGCGAGCAGGACACGCCCGAGAGCGACGGCGGGGACGACGAGTCGGACCAGACCGCGACGATTGCCAAAGCGGGAACTGACGACGAGACAGGCGTCGAAATCGTCGTTGACCAGCGGGAACTCGACTCTCACATCGCTCGCACGCTCTCGAAGCGCGACGACCTGACGACGCGACTGGAGACGCTCGCTGTCGGCGACTACATCCTTTCGGACCGGGTCGCAGTCGAGCGAAAGAGCGTCTCGGACTTCCTCGACACGCTCACGGGCGGCGACCGCTCGATATTCGAGCAAATCGCCGACCTCACGCGCCACTACGCGCGTCCGCTTCTCATCATCGAGGGCCGCGGTCTCTACGAAGAACGGAACATCCACCCCGGCGCGATTCGGGGCGCACTCTCCTCTGTCGCCGTCGATTTCGGTGTGAGCGTCCTCTTTACCGAAGGCGAAGACGACACCGCCGAAATGCTCAAAACGATAGCCAGCCGCGAGCAGACCGACCGCGAGCGCAACGTGAGCGTCCACGGCGGCAAGAGCGCGAAGACGCTCGACGAACAACAGGAGTACGTCGTCTCCGCAATCGCCGACATCGGTCCCGTGACGGCTCGGACCCTGCTCGAAGCGTTCGGGAGCGTCGAGGCGGTTATGACGGCAAACGAAGATGACCTCCGTGAGGTTCGGGGCGTCGGAGAGGTTACTGCGGAACGAATTCGGGAAGTCATCGGTTCCGACTACCGCTGATTGTTCTCGGTGACTGCAGACACTCGTGGCCACTGTGACTGTGGGCAACCCGACTGACTCTTCCGAGAACCGAGACAGTTCTTATCACGATTCCTGATTATCTCCAATATTGTTGCCTCGAAGAAAACATTATGTGGCTAGAGACCAATTGACTACCCGAACATGAGTTACTATTTCTCACACACCGACAACCCGACCCGCCAGCGCGTGTTGTACGGCGAACCACAGCACGACGACAGCCACGTCGAGGACCGAGACATCTTCTGTACGACTGAGTCGTGCGCTGACGAGCGGAGTCTGTTCGTCCAGTGTACGCACTCACTCACCGCGGTTGACGACGGATTCACGCGCGTCGAACGCGGGTCTCGCCCGGTTCGGTCCGCTTGAGTCGGACTTCGAGAGTTCGGTGTCGGACTGCCGTCCTGTTAGGGGACGACGGTCATCGGGACGCTCTCGTCTCGGAGAACCGTCTCGGCGGCACTTCCGAAGACAGCTCGCTCGACCGTGCCGCTTTCGTGGTGTCCCATGACGACGTGGTCGTAGTCGTTTTTCTCGACCGTTTCGAGTATTTCCTTGCCGACTCGGTCGGCGGTCCAGATGTCCACCGTGATGGTGCTGAGTGCCGGTTTGTTCGGGAAATTGGCCGCGGAGAGTCGCTCCCGAGCGTCTTCGAGAATCGCTTCCGTCGCGTCTGTCTGTTTGTTCGTAAAGTGCACGACGTACGGCGTCGCTCCCATCCTGACTGCCATCTCGATGGCGAAGTCGAGAGCGCGTTTGCTCGCGTCCGTCCCGTCGATGGGGATGAGAATGTCCATATGGCAACGAGGTCCGCGAGGGCGTAAATTCTACCGGCGTCCGGTGCGGTTTCGAAGCCGACTATCGGTCGAGTGCGTCGATTGTCTCGGCCGCCTCACGCGCGACTTCGAGATATTCGATGACCTGCCGTGGGTCGTCCGTCGATTCCGCTTTCTCTGCGGCCCACGTCAGCGTCCGAACGAGCGACGCGCGCGCGCTCGACACGTCGCCGTCGATGTCGCGGGACGCGTGTTCGGTCGTCTCCCGAGTTCCCGCGGTGTGCGCCGAGGTCGATACGCGACGAGTCGGTCGGTCGGTTACACGGGGTTCCTGACTTCCGGCTGTCTCCGTTTTACCTCGAGTAGACGCCGCGGCGTCGGCTTCGGGGACACCGCCAGTTGCAACGTCGGAGCCAGACGTATCGACCTCTGCCGCCTCGGCATCCGAAGCGTTGACCTTGGAGACACCGGCGTCGGTCGCGTCACGGCCGACATCTTCAGGGTCTGATGCCGCCGTCACTCGTCCGTTCGCTCCCGTCGCATCTTCGACGGCGGCCCCCGAACCTTCAGCGGTGGTTCCCGCCGCACCTTCGGCGGTGGCCTCCGAACTTTCAGCGGCATTTTCTGCGTGTTGTGCTGTATCCGCGGGTTTGTCCTCGCTCGCCGCCGCCTGTTCACCGGACTGACACGTCGGACAGAACACCTGTCCCTCGTAGCGGAACAACGGGTCGCCACACTGGTCGCAGTGCTTGTTCGTCATCGTCGCACCCTGCAGTAATAGCTCGCTCATCCGCTGTGTCGAGCGACGTTTCGCCTCGTCTCGCTCGTACTTCTCACGAAGTCGCTGACGCTCCGCTTCTTTGTCGAAGTCGCTCATATCCGTGTGGACGCGACGTATGTCGAAAAACCCCACGGCGTCGCCGAGGGAGCGATGAGAACGCCCCGAGCCAACGCCGAATCTACCCACTCAATTCGTCAATTGACGAATAGATAATCGACAGACAGCGCTGTGGTGCCCGTTCCGAAACGTTTACTCGGAATCCACAGCGTCATTAATGTGGTATGACGAAAGTTAGCGTGATTGGTGCGGCTGGCACGGTCGGTGCCGCGGCTGGGTACAACCTCGCGCTTCGTGATGTCTGTGACGAGCTCGTGTTCGTGGACATTCCGAAGATGGAAGACAAGACAGTCGGACAGGCGGCGGACACGAACCACGGTATCGCCTACGACTCGAACACGGTCGTCAAACAGGGTGGCTACGAGGACACCGCCGGTTCCGACGTCGTCGTCATCACGGCGGGTATCCCGCGACAGCCGGGACAGACCCGTATCGACCTCGCGGGCGACAACGCGCCCATCATGGACGATATCGGTTCTTCTCTCGCGGAGTACAACGACGACTTCGTCTCTATTACGACGTCGAACCCGGTTGACCTGCTCAACCGCCACCTCTACGAGACGGGCGACCGCGACCGCCACAAAGTCATCGGCTTCGGCGGCCGCCTCGACTCCGCTCGCTTCCGCTACGTCCTGAGCCAGCGCTTCGACGTGCCGGTCAAGAACGTCGAAGCGACCATCCTCGGCGAGCACGGCGACGCGCAAGTCCCCGTCTTCTCGAAGGTCCGCGTCAACGGAAACGACCCCGAGTTCTCCGCCGACGAGAAAGACGAAATCCTCGGCGACCTCAAGGAGTCCGCCATGGACGTTATCGAACGTAAGGGCGCGACCCAGTGGGGTCCAGCAACCGGCGTCGCCCACATGGTCGAGGCTGTCCTGCACGATACCGGCGAAGTGCTCCCCGGCTCGCTCGTCCTCGACGGCGAATTCGGCTACGAGGACACCGCCTTCGGCGTCCCCGTCAAACTCGGTTCGAACGGCATCGAAGAGGTCGTCGAATGGGACCTCGACGACTACGAGGCCGACCTCATGGACGACGCGGCCGAGAAGCTCCGCGACCAGTACGGCAAAATCGCGTAAGCCGCTCTCACTCGTTCCACGCAACAGTTCCAACTTTTTTCAGTACCACCGCGCCGAGCGCGCGCCATCAGCCGGTCAGAGCCGTCGCTTCACTTCTGTCGCGGTCTTTTCGCCGACGCCGGGCACGTCGGTCAAATCGGCACGCGACGCCTCCCGAACCCCTTCGACGCTTCCGAATCGCGTGAGGAGCGCCTGCCGAGTCTTCGGTCCCACGCCGGGCACGTCGTCGAGGACGGTCTTCACCTCGTCGCGGAGGGTCTGGTGGTACTGAACGGCAAAGCGGTGGGATTCGTCGCGGACGCGTTGGATGACGTGTAGGTGCGGCGCATCGTCCGGCCAGTCGAAGGTTCGGTCGGGCGTGACGACCAACTCGCGGTCTTTGGCGATTCCGACAGCTGGAACGTCCCAGCCGGTTTCTTCGAGCGCGTCGAGTGCGGCGTTCAACTGTCCTTTCCCGCCGTCGATGAGGAGTAGGTCCGGGTCCGGTCTGTCGTCGCGGCCTTCGAGCGCGCGGGTCGCTCGCCAGCGGACGAGTTCGCGCATGTTCGCGTAGTCGTCGTTGCGTTCGGGTAGTCGCCGACGGCGGTAGTCGGCGGTCTCGGCGCTCCCATCGACGAAACACACGTCGCTTCCGACGACGGCCGTTCCCTGCGCGTGACTCACGTCGAACCCCTCGATTCGGGAGACGCGGCGAACATCGAGGTCGAGTTCGCGGGCGAGCGTTGCGAGTCCATCGTCGCGGCCGGCGCGACGGCGAGCGTTCTTCAAGGCGAGTTCGACTAACTTCGCCTCGCGGCCTGCGCCGGGGACGCGGACGCTCACGCCCTCGGATTCGAGCCACGAGACCACATCTTCGTCGTCGGGATGCTCAGAGAGAACGACGCCGTCGGGGAGTTCACGCTCGGCGTAGAACTGCGCGAGAAACGCCGAGAGGACGGCGGCTGTGCGGTCTTCGCCCTCGGGCGCGTCGAGGTCGTGTCGGGTTCTATCGACTAACTGCCCGCGCTCGGCGTGGAGTCGGGCGACCGTCGCGGAATCACCGCGGAGCGAGACGCCGAGCACGTCGATGGCGCGCTCGTCGGCCTGCGAGGAGACCGCGGCCTCGCCCGCGCCGTGGAACGATTCGACGACTGCCAGTCGGTCGCGGAGGTTGGCGGCGCGTTCGAATTCGTTTTCCTGCGCGGCGGTTTCCATTGCTCGGCGAAGTGGGTCGGCGAGGACGCCGGTTTCGCCCTCGAAGAACCGGACTGCAGATTCGACACCCTCCAGATAGGCTTCTTCGGCGATTTCGCCGGTACAGGGTGCCGTACACAGGCCCATCTCGTAGTCGAGACACGGCCGAGAGCGATTCGAATATTTGTGGTCCGAACAGCCGCGGAGACCGTAGGTCTCGCGGATTGCCTTGAGCACGGTCTCGACGCGGCCCTTGTCGGTGTAGGGACCGAACACCGTCGCGGAGTCGTCGGGGTCGCGTGTGACTTCGATTCGCGGAACCGAGTGGTTCGTCAGTTGGACGAGCGGGTAGGACTTGTCGTCCTTGAGGCGGACGTTGTATCGCGGTTGGTGTCGCTTGATGAGGTTCGCTTCGAGGAGCAGTGCTTGCGTCTCGGTGTCGGTGACGGCGAAGTCGATGTGTTCTGCGCGGGCGACCATCCGCGAGATACGCTCGGACCGCGGGTCGGCGTAGGACCGCACGCGAGCGCGAATATCGACCGCTTTGCCGACGTACAGAACCGTCTCACCGGCGACGAACTGGTACACGCCGGGGTCGGACGGGAGCGTACTTGCTCGTTCGCTGACCGCGCCTGCGTCCATCTGCGGTGGATTACCGCGCAATCGGCTTGAGGCTGACGCGTCGGGCCGGAACGTTCCCGGACTTCGAATATCGACTCCTTACTCCTTGACATCAATCCCGCCCTCGACATTGACGCCAGCCTTGCCCCGTCCCTCCGAAATAGACCCGTAGAACCAACTTCCAAATCTGAACTTCGCAATTCTAACTCCTCAAATATCGACTCCCGAAATAGTCACCATTGCATTCCTGTGTGTCGAAATGACTATTGTGTGTCGCTATATAGCGAACCTGCACATTCATTTTCAAAATTGATACTGTTCACGAAAATTACTCGTGTGTGGATATTAAACGTGGGTTCATATGGCACTCCGACTATTTGCTCATCTCCGGTCGTGGTTTGGCGACAAGACGCCAGTCACCGACGGTGGTACCGTGGCCGTCACCGCTGACGCGCCTGATTTGAACGTTGACGACGACGTCCTTCTCGATGGTGTCGGGCTTCCGGCGTTCGTTCTCGACGGCGACGGCCGCATCGCGGCGTGGAACTCGGGCGTCGAGTCGCTAACCGGCACGACTGCCGCGACGGCGCTCGGCCGCCGAGACCTCGGCGACCTCTTTTACGACGACTCGACGGCGACCGTCCTCGCGGACCAAGTACTCGACAATCCCGACAGCGCGGCCGAACTCGGAGGCATCGAACTGGACGACGCAAATCGCATGCTCTACGCCGCCGAAGAGACGTTCACCGGCGCCAGCGGCGCGGAGTGTCACGCTCGCCACACGGCGATGCCGCTCTACGAAGACGGCGAACTCGTCGGTGTCCTCCAGACTGTCCGCAACCGAACGTCGGAAGTCGAACGCCACCGCGAAGTCGCCGCACTCGTCTCCGAGATTCAAGAGACGCTGACGCAGTTGAGTCGCGGAAACTTGGACGCGCGGGCCACTATCGACGAGAGCGACGTCGTAGACGAACAACTCCTCCTCGTCGCCGACGCGGTCAACGAAACCGCACGCAACCTCTCGACGCTGGCTTCGAACGTTGAAGACGAAACTGAAACGGCGACTGCCGCCGTCACCCGCGCCGCGTCCGCCGCCGACAACATCGTCGAGAACATCGAAGAACAGCGCGACCTCCTTGATGAGGGCGCGACGCAGATGCAACAGTTCAGCGCCACGATGGAGGAAGTCGCGGCGACCGCTGACGAAGTCGATACGGCGGCCGCAGAAGCCCGGACGGCCACCGCAGAGGGCCGCGAGGCGAACAGTGAGGCGCGCCAAGCCACGGAGAGCGTCGTCAACATGAGTGACGAACTCGTTGACCGCGTGACCGAACTCGGCGACCGCATGGACGACATCGAAGCCGTCGTCGAGATTATCTCGGAGGTCGCAGAACAGACGAACCTGCTGGCGCTCAACGCGAACATCGAGGCGGCGCGCGCCGGGCAAGACGGCGACGGATTCGCCGTCGTCGCAGAAGAGGTCAAATCGCTCGCCGACGAGACGCGCCAGCACACAGAAGATATCACGGCGCAAATCGAGGGTATCCAGTCGCGGACCGACGAGGCGGTCACCGCCGCAACCGAGTCGAACGACCGCATCGAACACGCCGACGAGAGTATCACGGAGATGTTGGAAGCGTTCGAAGAGATCGCCTCGTCAATCGACACGGCCGCCGACGGCGTCGCCGAGGTGTCGCGTGCGACCGACGAGCAAGCCGAGGCGGTCGAAGAGTTGACGGCGACCATCGAGGACGTGCGGGACCGGACGGTCGATACCGAGGACGCGGCCGATAGCATCGTGTCTGCCACCGACGAGAGCACGCAGGCGCTTTCCACGCTCGCCACGGAAGTCGAAGAGCTGACCGGAAACGACATCTGAGGCGGCCAAGAGCGCGTTCTCTATTCGGTCGAGATGGGGTTTTTGCGAGCAGATGCGTCAGCGTCCTCCGCGGCATCGACAGATGCGGCACCTGTAAGGGACGCCCGTCCGAACCACGGGCCATGAGCGACGACGACACCACGCAACTCTGGTTGGTGGAACGTTCCTACGACGACCGGGACCTCATCATACTCACGTACGCGACGACTGACGGCGCGTACGAACTTCGCAAGGAGTTGGCCGCGGCCGTCATGCACCAGCGACGGATGGTCACGACCGCCGCCATCGACGCACCGGCGTCGGACCTCGAACCGGTCACGGACGACGACCTGCGCGAGCGATACGCCGCCGAAGCGACGAAGATGGCCGACTCGCACGACCCAGACGACGAAGTGTAAGCGTCGAACTGCGCGGTTCCTTCGAGGGTTGATTCCCGACCGACCCGGCGAGAAACCGGCAGACGTAACGGGTTCGAAGATGAGTCTCGCCTCGTCAATTTCGGGGGTGATGTTATCGCCGCTGATTTCTGCACCTAAAACACTTTAAGCCAGTACGACGCAGGCCCGCCCATGGCCGCCATCGAACTGAACGGGGTGACGAAACGGTTCGAGGACGACGATGGAGTGTTCGAGACACTCCAGTTGTCTTCGACCCCCAGCGTCACCGCCGTCAACGACCTCTCGTTTTCCGTCGCGGAGGGAGAGGTATTCGGGTTCCTCGGCCCTAACGGAGCCGGTAAATCGACGACGATAAACATGCTTCTCGACTTCGTGCGTCCGACAGAAGGCACGATTCGCGTGCTCGGACACGACGCGCAAGCCGAGAGTGTGGCCGTTCGCCGACGTACCGGTGTCCTCCCAGAAGGGTACGACGTGTACGACCGGCTCACAGGCCGCGAACACGTCGAGTTCGCCATCCAGTCGAAGGAAGCCGACGACGACCCCGACGAACTGCTCTCCCGGGTCGGTCTCGACCCCGAAGACGCCGGTCGCCGTGCGGGCGGCTACTCGAAAGGGATGACACAACGGCTCGCACTCGCCATGGCGCTCGCCGGAAGCCCCGATCTGCTCATCCTCGACGAACCGTCGTCGGGACTCGACCCGGCCGGTGCGCGAGAGATGCGCGAAATCGTCCGTGCGGAGGCCGAACGCGGTGCGACGGTGTTCTTCTCCAGCCACGTACTCGGACAGGTCGAAGCGGTCTGTGACCGCGTCGGTATCATGCGCAACGGCGAACTCATCGCCGAAGACAGCATCAGAGGACTCCGGAGTCGAATCGGGACCGACTCCGTCCTCCGTCTCGACGTGGACGGCAACGCGGACCTCGCCGCCGTTCGGAACGTCGAGGGTGTCTCTTCGGTCGATGCCGACGGCGAGCGACTCGCCGTCTCGTGTACCGACGACGCAAAGACCAGCGTCATTGAGGCTATCGAAGCCAGTGGCGCGACCGTGGCCGACTTCGAGACTGACACGGCGTCGCTGGAAGACATCTTCATCGCGTACACCGAAGGCGGTAAGACCACCGAGGAAACGGAGGTGTCCGCATGACGGTCGAATCGGTCGCTCGCAAGGACTTCCGTGACGCCCTTCGCTCTCGGTGGCTCATCGGTCTGACGCTGTTTTTCGCCCTGCTCATCGGCGGTTCGACGGCGTTGTTCTACGGCGTCCTGTTGAAAGGCGCTGGAGCGAACTCCGAGACGCTGTTCGGTCTCACTACCGCACCGGGTGGGCTGTTCAGCTTCTCGTACGCGGGTATGCTCGGGTTCGTCCTCGCGCTTATCGCACTCGTGACGGCCCACGGTTCGCTCATCGACGAGCGCGAGTCCGGCACTATCAAGCTCCTGCTCTCGCTTCCGAACTCCCGGCGCGACGTCGTGTTCGGAAAGCTCGTCGGCCGGACGCTCGTCGTCCTCGTCTCGATGCTCGTCGGGTTCGTCATCGCCATGTTTGCGATGTTGTTCCTTGGCGGGCAGGTCATGTTCGCCTCGTACGCCGGGCAGGTCGCCCTCTCGGGGCTTCTCGCCACCTCCTTCGTCTCTATCGGTATCTGGCTCTCTGCGACCTCGACGTCGCAACGACAGGCGTTGTTCGGAACCTTCGGGCTGTACTTCATCTTTGCCGTCCTCTGGTCTACGGTGGCGACTGGCGTCCCGCGGGTCGTCAACTGGGCCATGGACCAGCTCGGTCTCGGTACACTGAGCATGACGCAAGTCATCGAGATGCGCCTGTTCATCAAGTACCTGAATCCGCTTCGGGCCTACGAGACGCTGGTCGCAGAGCTGTACGGTCCGGCCGTGGCGGCTCGCCTGTTCAAGGCCAGTCTCGGCGAGCGGCTGACTATCAAAGGAGTGTTCGAGGAGTCGCTTCCGTTCTACTTCAACGGCTGGTTCATTCTCGCAATCCTGCTCGCGTGGATCGTCGTCCCACCGATTCTCGGCTATCTGTCGTTCCGCAAAGCAGACCTCTGAGGCGGCTTTCGCCAACCTTCGACGCAATGCTTTCTTGTCGTACTTCGTCGTGAGTCGTCGTTACGCAGGCGGGTACGACACACCGCGGTCCGCGAGTAGCGCTTCGAACTCGGCTTCGGTGAGCGTCGGCACGTCGTTTTCGGCGGCGGCGTCGCGTTTCGACTGGCCGGGGTTCTCGCCGATGACGAGATAATCGGTGTTCCCTGAAACCGACCCGGTGACGGTGCCACCGTGAGATTCCACGAGTTCACGGACAGCGCTTCTGCTCACTTCGAGCGACCCGGTGACGACGACCGTCAGTCCGGCGAGTTCGTCGCCACCGGCTTCGACGGGTTCCGGTTCGACGCCGTGGTCGAGCAACGACCGAACCACGGCGCGGTTGTCGTCGTTCTCGAAGAAGTCGCGGACGCGACGCGCGACCGTCTCGCCGATGTCGGGGACGGTCGTCAGCCGAGATTCGAACTCGTCGAAGGCGGACGCAGAGATGTCTTCGTCGAGGGGCAACTCGTCTACCGACCCGAACTCGCGGGCGAGACCGCGGGCGGTCGCTTCGCCGACTTCGGGGATACTCAGGCCGACGAGGAACGAGTCGAGCGACGGTTCTTTCGACGCCTCGATGGCATCGACAAGGTTCTGTGCGCTCGTCTCGCCCCAGCCCTCCAGTTCGGTGAGGTCCGACACCGAGAGGTCGTACAGATCGGCAACGGTCTCGACGAGTCCGGCATCGACGAGTTGCGTCACACGCTCTTCGCCGAGTCCGTCGATGTCCATCGCGCCCTTGATTGCGAAGTGGCCGATGGACGCCTCGCGCTGGGCCGGACACGAAAGCCCACCCGAGCAGAACGCGAGCGGTCCGTCGCGGTCAACCGGACTCCCGCAGACCGGGCACTCGTCGGGGAACTCGTAGCGGTCGCCAGCGTCTTGGCCGGACTCCGTCCGGCGGGCCGACGAGTGTTGCTCGTCGGCTTCGACGACTTCGACGACCTGCGGAATCACGTCACCAGCGCGCTTCACGCGAACGCGGTCGCCAACGGCGACGCCGAGCGCGTCGATTTCGTCGGGGTTGTGGAGTGTCGCCCGCGAGACGGTCACGCCGCCGACATCGACCGGGTCGAGAAGCGCGACCGGCGTCAGTCGCCCCGTCCGGCCCACCTGAACCACGATGTCGCGGACGGTCGTCACCTCGTGGCGCGCCGGGAACTTGTAGGCGAACGCCCATCGAACCGACCGACTCTTGGTTCCCAATTGGTCGCGCGCCGTCCGCGAATCCACCTTGATGACGGTGCCGTCGATTTCGTAATCGAGGTCGTCGCGGGCGTCCTGCATCCGATTTCGGTAGTCGATTGCACCCGACACGTCTTCGACGCGCTCGACTCTGTCGGCGACGCGAAGTCCCCACTCGCGGAGGCGGTCGAGTGATTGCCACTGGCTGTCAGGCGTCGCGCTCGAATCGAGAATATCGTAGCAGAACACGGCCAGTGGGCGGTCGGCGACGACCGAGGGGTCGAGATTCCGGAGCGTCCCCGCGGCGGCGTTCCGGGGGTTGGCGAAGGGGTCCTCACCGGCTTCGACGCGTCGGGCGTTGAGGTCGCTGAAGTCGGATTTCGGCATGTAGACCTCGCCGCGGACGGCCAGTTTGTCGGGGTAGTCGCCGCGGAGCGAGAGCGGTACCGTCGGAATCGTCTTCACTTGTGTGGTCACGTCGTCGCCACGCTGGCCGTCGCCGCGGGTGGCGGCACGGACGAACTCGCCGTCCTCGTAGACGAGTTCGACGGAGAGACCGTCGAATTTAGGCTCGCAGACGTATGCCACCGCGCCGACTTCGCGGTGGACGCGCTCGTCGAACTCGCGGAGGTCGGCCGCGTCGGTGCTCTGGTCGATAGAGAGCATGGGTGCGACGTGTTCGACCGCCTCCAGTGCCTCGATGGGTTCGCCGCCGACACGACGCGTCGGGCTGTTCGTGGTGTCGAGGTCGAAGGTGCCTTCGAGCGCGACGAGACGAGAAAACAGCGCGTCGTAGGCCGCGTCGGAGACGAGCGGCTCGGCCTCGACGTAGTACCGGTGGTCGTGTTCGCGGACCGCCTCGCGGAGGAGAGCCGCCTGCGCCTCGGCCGCCTCGCGCGAGAGCGATTCGGCGGGTTCGAACTCGGTCGGCGGGTCGCGGAGATACGGGTTCGACTCGGCGTCAGCATCGGCGGTCGTCATCGGTATGATGGTCGAACTACCCGGGGGTAAACACACCGACCGACGTCGGCGTTGCACCGACTCAAGCGACGGCAATCGCAACGCCGGTGACGACCATTACAACCGAAATAACAATCAAAAATACATATTTCTATGCTACTGTTCTGCCGCGAACGCGTGCGTGGGACGACAATTGGCATCCTTTGCGGAGACCCGCGACCCTTATCACGCGAGAGCGTGAGGTCGAACCATGGCAGAGGACTTCCTCCTCTTGAACCCCGGTCCGGTACCGGTCACCGACGAAGTGCTCGACTCGATGTCCGAGCCGATGGTGTCTCACCGGTCGGCCGACTTCGAAGCGGTGTACGAGCGTGCACAGGACGCTCTGGATTACATTTTCACCAATTCGACGCGCTCCGGAGCGTCTACCGCCGAGGAGGGAACGTCTCTTGTCTTCAACGGAACCGCGACGATGGGTATGGAGGCCGCCGTCGCCAACCTCGTCGGCAACGGCGGCAACGTCGTGTCGCTTGTCAACGGCAAGTTCGGCCGCCGATTCGCCCGCATCGCGGACCGCTACGCCGACGTGACCCGCGTCGAAGTCGAGTGGGGCGAGTCTATCCCGCTCGACGCCGTCGAAGCGGCCATCACCGACGACACCGACGTGGTCACGATGGTCCACAACGAGACCTCGACGGGACTTTTGAATCCCGCCGAGGCGGTCGGCGAGGTCGCCGCGGCACACGACGCGACGTTCGTCGTTGACGGCGTCACGTCCATCGGCGGCGACGAGTTCAAAATCGACGACTGGAACGTCGATATCGCCATCACTGACTCCCAGAAAGCGCTCGCCGCGCCGCCGGGCGTCAGCGCGATGTACGTCACAGAGCGCGTGAAAGACCGAATCGACGGTGAGACCGCGCCGTTCTACGAGGACCTCGATTGGCACCTCCGGAAGGCCGAACAGCACCAGACGCCCTTTACGAGTGCTGTCCCGCTCTTCCGAGCGCTCGCCGTCGCGGTCGAAGACATCGTCGAAGAGACGATGTCTGCCCGAATCGAGCGTCACCGCCGACAGTCTGCCGCCTTCCGCGCCGGATTCGAGGCGATGGGTCTCGAACTCTTTGCGAACGCCGACGGCGAGACCGAACTGTCGAACACGCTTACCGCCGTCTCGCTCCCCGAAGCGGTCTACGGAGACGACTCGGACGCGTTCTTCGACGGCGTGACCGCTCGAAACGTCAGCATCTCCGGCGGGCAGGCACACCTCGGCGGGCAAATCTTCCGCGTCTCCAACATGGGCGGTCTCGCCCCCGAACACATCGTTCGCGGGATTAGAACCGTCGGCGAGGCCATGGCAGACGCCGGTGTCGATGTGGATGTCGAAGCCGGTATCGAAGCCGCGGAAGCCGAACTCGCCGAAGAACAGACACGGTAAGTACGCTGTCGGCGACGGAAAGCGACTTTCGCATATTCTTTCGGATGCGACGTTCCGTACTGCGGAGTCTGTACCCTGTGCGGTGTCTCTATCGAGCGGCAATCAGCCGATGTCCGCACTGCTGAGTGGAAATCAGACGACAGTTTCTTACTGTTCAACTATTATCTGCTGTCAATGCTTCCCGCGTTGAGACGAGACGGTCGAGGCGTATCCCAGGTGATTGGTACTGTTGTGTTGGTGTCGGTCGTCGTCATTCTCGCTGCGACGGCATCGACGTTCGTATTCGGTGAGGCTTCGTCCGAGCCATCGCCAGCACCGATGATAGAAGTCTCGCACACGGTCGTTGACGACGGAGAAATAGTCGCTGTCACGCTCGAAGCAGGCGATGCCGTGAGGACCGACCATCTGTACGTTATGGGTTCAAAAAAACTGGATATCGGTGGGTCTCCCACGAGTAGTACGCCCGCGAACGACGCGTACGCCAGTCAGAGGGAGACGTTCACCGAAGCCAGCGGAGACAACGACCCGCAGGTCGGCATCGGACCGACGTGGGAGGCTGGCGAGACTGTGTATCTCGACCCTTCGGGAAGTACGGCGGCAGGAACGACAATCGGTATCTACTGGAACACCCAGCCGGTTCAAGGGGTCAACCCCGGCTCAGTCACTGGTGAAGACTCCTACAAACTGTTCGAGTTCACCGTCTGAGCCTGTAGGGGACCGAATCGACCGAGTACCGACGGTTACCGTCGGTTGACGACCATCTCGACGGTACCCTCAGGGCGGAGGGTAATCGAGGGGTCGAATTCGAGTTCGTGGGTCGGGTCGACGGTCCACGACTGCGCGATGGTGGCGAGCGCGAGGCGCGCTTCGAGGAGCGCGAACCGGTCACCGATACAACGGCGCGGGCCGCCGCCGAACGGGAAGTACGCGAACTTCGGCAGGTCGCGTTTGAACTCTTTCGTCCACCGACTCGGGCGGAAGTCGAGTGGGTCGTCGTAGAACCGGGGGTCGCGGTGGATGACCCACTGCTGGGCCGAGACCGTCTGTCCGGGTTCGATATCGTAGCCGCCGACGGTGTCGGGTTCGGCGGCCTCGCGGACGAGTTCCCAGACGGGCGGGTAGATACGCATCCCCTCGGTGACGACCTGTTCGGTGTAGGTCATGTCGTCGAGCTCCGTGAACGACGGGCTGTCGCCGTCGAGGACGCTGTCGAGTTCGTCGCGGAGGGTGTCGGCCTGCTCGGGGTTGTTCCCGAGGAGGTGAAGCGTGTAGGTGAGCGCGAGCGCCGTCGTCTCGTGCCCGGCGAGCAGGATGGTGACCAGTTCGTCACGAATCTGCTCGTCCGGAAGCGGGTTGCCGTCGTCGTCGCGGAAGGTCAACAGGAGCGAGACGATGTCGTTCGACTCGGGGTCGAGTTCGCCCGCTCTGTGGTCTTCGACGATGCCGCCGACGACGTCGGTGAGGTCTTCGAGCGCCTGTTTGTACCGACGGTTGCGCGGGGTCGGAACCCACTGCGGTACGTCAACGGGGCGGCGAAGCGAGGTGGACGAGTAGTCCATGACGGTTTCGAGCGCATCGCCGACGGCTGACTCTTCGTCGCGGATGTCCACGTCGAAGAGGGTCTTGGCGGCGATTTCGACCGTCAGGCTCATCATGTCCTCGTGGATGTCACGCGTTTCTCCGTCTTCCCACGACGCGAGCATCCGTTCTGTGTACTCGACCATCACGTCACTGTACCGTTCGAGCATCTGCGGGAGGAACGACGGTTGCATCAGGTGGCGCTGTTGCCGCCAGAACTCGCCTTCGCTCGTGAGCAGGCCGTCTCCGAGCACCGTCCCGAGCGAATCCTGAAAGAGTTCGCCCTTGATGTACCGCTGGTTCTCCTGTACGAGGACGTGTTCGACGAGTTCGGGGTCGCTCAGCTGATAGAACGACATCCCACCGATGTCGTACTCGGCGACTGGGCCGTACTCGCGTGCGACCTCGGTGATAAACGAAAGCGGGTCGTCCGCGTACTGGAGCGTGTTGTGTACCACCGGCACGCCCGAAGGGCCCGGCGGTTGTTCACGGTGTTGTTGCGGTGCTTCTGACATACATAGAGGTACGGGGTAGTCCCCGATGGCCTTACTGCCGATGCCCATCGGCCCTTTATATAGTGGCTATCCAAGCCGGGTCAGGACTCTCGACTCGACCTTCCGGAGATGTTCGGAGACGGTGCTCTGTGAGCAGTCGAGTTCGGTTGCGAGTTCTTCGATAGAAATCTGCCGCGGGATGTCGTAATAGCCGCTTTCGACCGCTGTTTCGAGGACTTCGCGCTGGCGACTCGTGAGTTCCGAGCGGACGCCGTTCCGCACGGGTTCGTAGTCGGACAACCCTTCGACACAGAAGGCGTCGGTGAGCGAATCCGGTAGCGAGGAGACGGCACCTCTCAGTTGCGCGTGGTTCCCGAGGACGTTGACGACGACGCCGTCGCGGGTGAGTCGAATCGGCGTGTCGAGCAGTAGGTCGTGTTCGTCCACGAGTTCGAGCAACTGCCGGACCCCGTCGTCGGGGACAAGGTGGACGTGACACACCGCGCCGCCGTCGGACGAAATACCGACGTCGAAATCGACGATATCCGGGTGCTCAGCCAGCCGCGACTCGATGTTCGGTGGCACGTCTTCGAGAATACAAAGCTCGACCACCGTCCCGTCGGAGCGAAGCCGAAGGTCGCGCAACTCGCCGCGCGGCCACTGGCCATCGACGGTAAAGAGGTCGTAGGGGCTCCCGAACGGGTTTTCGTCGGCGTCGAAGTGAGCCCTGAGACACTTCATGCGTGTACTCGTCCCCGCGGGCGTATGCAATTTACTTTCCGAAGTAGACAATACGGCGATTAAACTCTCTTAATGTGGATGATTTTTGGACACATCCAATCAGAGTGTCAATATGTTAGATACGCCTCCGAACCGGCTGGCTCCGGACACGGGCAACGATTGCCGTAACTGACGGTTATTCATCTGTACAGTATTATGCACCTCATACATGAACCGAGGCTTCCGCACTCGCGGTCTCCACGCCGGTCAGGACCCCGACTCGGCGACAGGGGCCCGCGCCCCGCCACTCTACCAGACCACGTCGTACGTCTTCGAGGACGCCGACCACGCCGCGGACCTCTACGCGCTTGAGGCCGACGGCGACGTGTACTCGCGCATCTCGAACCCGACGACTCGTATTCTTGAACGCCGACTCGCCGCCCTCGAATCGGGTGTCGATGCGGTCGCCACCGCCTCGGGGATGGCCGCAATCGACGCCATCACGACCGTTCTCTGCTCCGTCGGCGACAACGTCGTTCTCTCCGAGGACATGTACGGCGGCACCGCCTCGTACTTCTCGAAGACCACGCCGCGTCGGGGTATCGAAGCCCGAACCGTCGAGACTCTCGACATCGACGCGTACGAGGAGGCCATCGACGAGGATACGGCCTTCGTCCACGTCGAGACGGTGGCGAACCCATCGCTCAAAACCCCCGATTTCGAAGCCATCGCCGACGTCGCTCACGATAATCGCGCGCCGCTCGTCGTGGACAACACGTTCGCAACACCCGCGCTCTGCCGCCCCATCGAACACGGCGCGGACATCGTCTGGGAGTCCACGACGAAGTGGCTCCACGGCTCCGGAACGACCATCGGCGGCGTCGTCGTTGACGGCGGTACCTTCCCGTGGGACGCGGCCGACTACGACGAACTTTCCGGGGTGAACCCGGCGTTCGGCGTCGATTTCGTCGAGCGGTTCGGCGAGCGCGCCTTCGCCGAGACCGTCCGCCAGCGAGCGGTTCGAAGTACCGGCAGTTGCCAATCGCCCTTCGACGCGTGGCAGACGCTCCAAGGCGTCGAAACGCTCGCGCTCAGAATGAATGCTCACTGCGAGAACGCCCGTCGCGTCGCCGCGTTCCTCCGCGAGCGCGAGGGTGTCGCGTGGGTCACCTACCCCGGCTTCGAGACCCACGAGACCCACGACCTCGCGTCGCGGTATCTGGAAGGTGGGTACGCGGGGATGCTCACGTTCGGTCTCGACGGCGCGGACGACGAGGCCGCCTACGGGGCCGCAAAGACGGTCTGCGAGTCGGTGGAACTCGTGAGTTTCCTCGCCAATATCGGCGACGCGAAGACGGTCCTCATCCACCCGGCATCGACGACCCACGCCCAACTCTCACTTGACGAACAGCGCGCCGCGGGCGTCGAACCCGACATGCTTCGGCTTTCTGTCGGCATCGAAAATGCCGACGACATCATCGCCGACCTCGACCACGCCATCGAGCGCGCGCTGAGTCGGCAGTCGTCGAACCGGGGTACAGCGCCATGAGTCGCACCCGAACCCCTGTCGGTAGACAGGTCGAATCCGGCGTTATCGACCTCGGTGACCACCAGTTCGAGTCGGGCAAGCGCATTCCTAACCTCGAAGTCGCGTACGAAGCCTACGGCGAGTTCACGGGTCAAAACGCCGTGCTCGTCTGTCACGGTCTCACCGGGAGCCAGCACGTCGCTGGCTACGGCGACGAATCGGGCGTCTCCGGGCAAGCACGCGCGTGGTGGTCCGACATCGTCGGGCCGGGGAAAGCCATCGACACGAACGAGTACTACGTCGTCTGCGTGAACGTTCCGGGGTCGTGTTACGGCACCAGCGGTCCGGCGAGCGAGGGACCCGACGGAGAGCCGTGGGGAACCGATTTCCCGCCCGTCACGGTCGCGGACTGGACGCGCGCCCAGCGCCGCCTGCTCGACTCGCTCGGCGTCGGCCGTCTTCACGCCGTCGTCGGCGGGTCTGTCGGCGGCATGAACGCCCTCGATTGGGCCGTGCGGTATCCCGACGACGTCGCTCGCCTCGTCGTCGTCGCGTCGGCCGCCCGCCTCGACCCGCAGTGTCTCGGTCTCGACGCCGTCGCCCGGCGCGCCATCACGACCGACCCGAACTGGAACGGCGGCGACTACTACGGCGACGACCACCCAAATCCCGAACAGGGTCTCGGTCTCGCCCGGCAACTCGGTCACCTGATGTACCTCTCGAAGGACTCGATGGACAGAAAGTTCGGTCGGCGGTCTGCGGGGCGTGGGGGTCGCGGCGACGCCTACCCCGCGGACCCGGCGGCGGTGTTCTTCCCCTACCGCGAGGTGGAGTCGTACCTCGACTATCAGGCTGAGAAGTTCACCGACCGGTTCGACGCCAACTCGTACCTGTATCTCACGCGCGCGATGGACGACTTCGACCTCGCCGAGGGCTACGAGTCGGACGCGGCCGCACTCGCCGCCTTCGAGGGTGAGGCGCTTTTGGTCTCTTTCACCGGCGACTGGCACTTTACGACCGACCAGTCGGAGTCGCTGGCGGGCGCGTTCCGTCGTGTCGGCATCCCGGTCGCCCACCACGTCGTCGAGTCCGACCACGGCCACGACGCCTTCCTCGTCGAACCCGAGAAGGTCGGCCCGCCGCTGGCGGACTTCGTCGCCGAAGGCGTCGCCGGCCGGGCCGTAACGGACACGGCGACCGACGGCGGCGAACCCGACACCGACACCGATTTCGCACCGGTTCACTCGTCGCTTTTCAGTCGGTAGCGCCGATTCGGCGGGGTTCAGCGGTGTTGCGGTCCGTCCAGCGACGCATGCGAATCAATTGCAGACACCGGCGGGAATTGCACGCGACACCGCGATTTAGGCCCGTCGCCGCCGACAGTCGAGATATGACCGACGATACCACGCCCGGATTCCACACGCGGAGTCTGCACGCCGGACAAGACCCCGACCCCGAAACCGGCGCTCGCGCACCGCCGCTCTACCAGACCACGTCGTACGTCTTCGACGACGCCGCCGACGCCGCGGCGCAGTTCGCCCTCGAAAAACCAGGTCACATCTACTCTCGACTGATGAATCCGACGGTCGGGATGTTACAGGAGCGTCTCGCCTCGCTCGAAGGCGGCGTGGGCGCGGTCGCCACCGCCTCGGGGATGGCCGCGTTCGACCTCGTGAACTTTCTTCTCGCCTCCGCCGGCGACAACATCGTCTCTGCCTCGTCGCTCTACGGCGGCACCTACACGTATCTCACGCACACCGTCGAGCGCCGCGGGGTCACGACCCGCTTCGTGGACACGCTCGACGTGGACGCGTACGAGGAGGCAATCGACGAGGACACGGCCTTCGTCCACCTCGAAACGATCGGCAATCCGGCGCTCGTGACGCCAGACATCGAAGCGATTGCCGACATCGCCCACGACCACGGGACGCCGCTCGTCGTGGACAACACGTTCGCAACGCCCTACCTGTGTAACCCCATCGAACACGGCGCGGACATCGTCTGGGAGTCCACGACGAAGTGGATTCACGGGGCTGGCACGACCATCGGCGGAGTGCTCGTCGATGGTGGCTCCTTCCCGTGGAGCGAGTACGCCGACGACTACCCCGAAATCGCCAAACCGAATCCGGCGTACCACGGCGTCAACTTCGCGGAGACGTTCGGCGATGCGGGGTTCACATACGCATCAATCGCCCGTGGTCTACGCGACCTCGGCAACTCCCAGTCACCCTTCGACGCGTGGCAGACGCTCGAAAAGCTCGAATCGCTCCCGCTTCGGATGCGCGCACACTGTGAGAACGCACAGGTCGTCGCCGAATTCCTCGCGGACCACGAGAAGGTGTCGTGGGTGAACTATCCCGGTCTCGAATCCCACGAGACCCACGAGCTGGCCTCGGAGTACCTTTCGAGTGGGTACGGCGGGATGATTACCTTCGGTCTCGCCGACGGCTACGAGGCCGCAAAAGGCACTGTCAACAACGTCGAACTCGCGTCGCTTCTCGCCAACGTCGGCGACGCGAAGACGCTCGTCATCCACCCGGCATCGACGACACACCAGCAACTCACCGAAGACGAGCAGGCCGCCGCGGGCGTCACCCCCGACATGGTCCGTCTCTCGGTCGGCATCGAGAACGTTGACGACATCGTCGCAGACCTCGACCAAGCAATCCGAACCGCGTCGAACTGATAGCGACTCGACGGGCTGATGAAATTCGACTGGCTGTCGAATCAGACTGTCGGGAATCGACCGCACTGCCGCGTCGGATGTCCGGAAACAGTCACGCTGTCGCATCAGGTTGACGGGAACCCGACACACCGTCTCACCGGCCGACCGCCGTCCCTTTTGTGGTTGGACCGTTAGGTGACTGCGTGGTAGAAGTACTCCTCTTCGTCGGACTGCTGGTGGCAGTGTTCGTCGGATTCAACATCGGCGGGTCGTCTACGGGAGTCGCCTTCGGCCCGGCGGTCGGAAGCAACGTGCTCGGAAAACTCGCCGCGGCGGCGTTGATGACCGGGTTCGCGCTCCTCGGGGGCTGGACCATCGGCCGCGAAGTCGTCGCCAAGATGGGCGGCGAAATCGTCCCACAGAGCGAGTTCACGCTGACAGCGAGCGTCGCTGTCCTCTTTTTCGTCGGCCTGGCGCTTCTCGTCTCCAACACCTTCGGTGTCCCCGCCTCCACGTCGATGACGGCGGTCGGGGCAATCGCCGGTCTCGGCCTCGCCCGCGGGTCGCTCAACTCTGGCGTGATGCTCGAAATCATCTCGTGGTGGATTGTCGCCCCCGTCATCGCCTTCTGGATTTGCGCCGTCATCGGTCGCTACGTCTACCCCTACCTCGACGCATGGCTCAAACTCGATCAGAGTCCAGGCCCGCTCGTGGAACTCGACCGCGACCGGTTGGTTCCGTCGTTCACACTTGGTCCAAACACGACTGTACGCGAGTTCGCCAGTACCGTTCTCGTCGTCCTCGTCGCCTGTTACATGGCGTTTTCGGCGGGCGCGTCCAACGTCGCCAACGCCGTCGCGCCGCTCGTCGGCAACGGCTCGATTGGGATGAACGCCGGTATCCTCCTGGCCGCCGGCGCAATCGGTCTCGGCGCGTTCACCATCGCCCGCCGGACGCTCGATACCGTCGGAAACGACCTCACGCAACTTCCTATCCTCGCCGCGCTCATCGTCGAGACCGTGAGTGCGTCGCTCATCTCGTTTCTCTCCGCAATCGGCATCCCAGCGAGTCTCGCGGTGAGCGCCACCATGTGCATCGTCGGACTCGGGTGGGGCCGTGCCACCCGAACCGTCACGCTCGGCGAGGCGCTCAGTGGTGGTGAAGCACCGAAAGTGTCGGTCAACGCCCTCGCCGCAGAACGCGAAGATGAGGTGCCGAAGATGGGCGAAGAGGCACCCGACGAACTCTCCGCACAGGACTTGTTCGACCCCGGAACGACGGGTCGCGTCATCTTCTTTTGGATGCTCACGCCGTCGCTCTCAGCGATTGCTTCGTACGCGCTGTTTTCTTCGGGTGTTCTCACTTCAGGTGTCGTTTAGACGCTATATTTCTCCCCTTTCACACCCGAATTCAATTACTGCTTGACATGTTGTGTGTTACCCGTTATCTGTGATAGAAGCCGCCATGTGGCCCAAATTCGGCGCACGGAACAGCAAAGTCTAATGGGGTGGCCTCCGAATCGCTTGTTGATGCCCACGGTAACCTACCTCAACTACGAAGTTCTTGATGACCAAGGCTGGGACCTCGACGACGACGACCTCTTCAACAAGGCCGCTGACGCCGGTCTCGACGCCGAAGATTACGGTGAGATGGAGGTCAACCAGGGCGAATACATCCTGGAAGCCGCCGAGGCGCAGGGCTACGACTGGCCCTTCAGCTGCCGCGCAGGTGCCTGTGCGAACTGTGCAGCCATCGTCAAGGAAGGCGACATCGAGATGGACATGCAGCAGATCCTCTCCGACGAGGAAGTCAACGACAAGGACGTCCGTCTCACCTGTATCGGTTCGCCTACTGCGGACGAGGTCAAGATCGTCTACAACGCGAAGCACCTCGACTACCTGCAGAACCGCGTCATCTAAGGCGCTAACTCAGCATTTTCTTTTGACGCCGCGTCGGTGAGCAACAGTACCGTCACGAATCGGCGGTGATTTGCCCCTACAGTCGTCTCGGTATCGCACTTCGAACCCGCGTTGTTTTAATTGCTCCCCGGCACAGCCAGTTTCAGGTTTGATACCCGTCCCGAACACCTAACTCCTCTCCCCTCCGTCTGCCGGTATGTTCGGTATCGGTACGCTCCCTGACCTCTTGCGACTGGTCGTCATCCCGGTTCTCGCGTGGACCGCGTGGCGCGACATTCGCACGCGGCGCGTCCCCAACCTCGTCTGGTATCCGCTTGCGGCCTTGGGACTCGGCTTGCTCGCGTGGGAACTGCTGGGCCACTTCCCGGCCGAGACGGTCTTCGACCGACTCTATCTCATCCGCGTCGGCGTGAGCGTCTTCTTCGTCGTCCCGCTTTCGTACCTGTTTTGGCGACTCGGTGGCTTCGGAGGTGCCGACGCGAAGGCTCTCATCGTCTTTGCAATTCTCCTTCCGACGTTCCCGAGTTACGAACTCGTCGGCGTCGGCTTTCCACTCGCAGAGCCGACGCGACTCGGTGTCTTCTCGATGACCATCCTCACGAACACCGTCATCGTCGGTCTCGCCTATCCGCTGTTGCTCGCCGCTCGCAACCTCGCCGACGGCGAGTTCGAGTTTCCGCTTTCGTTCGTCGGCCGCCGAGTCTCCGTCTCGTCCCTTTCGACCGCCCACGGCCGACTGTTCGAATCGCCCGACGGCATCACCAGAAGTGGACTCGACCTCGACGCACTTCGGATGTATCTCCGCTGGCGCGGTCTGACGCTTTCGGACGTCCGAGCGAATCCGGCGTCGCTCCGTGACCCAGAAAGCATCGGCGAGACGTTCGACCCGACCGACGGTGCGGTCCACCGCGCGACGACTGACGGGGGAACTCCCGAAGGCGAGAACACTGCGGCTGAATCGGCAGACGGGACCGACCACCACCCCGAAGCGTCCGAACTCACTCACGACGCCGATGACGACTCCGGTGTTGCTCCCGACTCCGACGACCCATGGGGTGCCGAAGCGTTCCTCGACGAAATCGAGGGGTCCGCCTACGGGACGACGCCGGACAAACTGCGCGGCGGTCTCGAACTCGTCTCGACGCGCAACTCGGTCTGGATTTCGCCTGGCATCCCGTTTATCGTCCCGATGTTCGTCGGTCTCGTCGTCGCGTTCGTCTACGGTGACATCCTCTTCGGTGCCCTCCGCGCGCTCGGAATCGTCTGATTTCTGACGACTGACGACGCACAAGAGATATCCTTCGTGAATCCGTGGCACGAAGCAGAGCCATGACGGTCGATGTCGATTTCGGCGAAGACGGACTCGTTCCTGCCGTGGCGCAGGACGCGGATTCCGGGGCGGTGCTGATGTTGGCTTACGTCTCGCCCGAAGCCCTCGAACGGACCATCGAGACGGGGCGAGCGCACTACTACTCACGAAGCCGCGACGAACTCTGGGAAAAGGGTGCTTCGAGCGGCCACACACAGGACATTCGAGAAATTCGTGTCGATTGCGACGCCGACACTCTTCTTTATCTCGTCGAACAGAACGTCGGCGCGTGCCACACCGGCCACCGGTCGTGTTTCTACCGGACGGTCGAAGGCGAGAACGTCGGCGAGCGCGTCTTCGACCCCGCCGACGTCTACGACGACTGAACAGATGAACACGAGAGTAGAACGATGGTGAATGCGGTCTTCGTAGTGGCGACGGCCGTCGGTCTCGGGTGCTTCGTTTTCGGTGCCCGACTGCTCAAAAGCGGTGCGGCCGCCCGACGCGTCGCTCGCTCCGACGACCCCGAGTTCGTCCTCGACCCGACTCGGGAGGACCCCCCGGACGACGATATTGACGCCACCGACCTCGAACGCGGCTTCATGCTTCTCGTCTTCGGCGGGTTGGCGCTGGTCTTCGCGGCGATTAGCCTGTGAGCGGGCGCGCCATGACGACCACCGGATACATTTCGCCTCCGACCTCGGATTCGTCTCGGTAAAGCGTCTCGAACCCCTGCGAGCGGTAGAACCCGATTGCGGCCTCGTTTTCTGCGAACGCTTCGAGGACGAGACGGTCGTACCCGTCGGGAACCGCGGCGGCAACGTCAGCCAGCAGTGCCGACCCGATACCCTCACCCCACCGCGACGGTTCGACGTAGAGAAGCCACAATCCGGCGTCGTCGTCGCCGACGAACGACTTGGTCTCGTCGTCGTTCCATCGAGTCGCGGCGAACCCGACGACCTCGTCGGTTTCCCCTTGGGTTTCGACTGCGACGACGTGCCGCCCCGATTCGGTCTCGTTGAGCGTATTGGCGTAGTCCAGTCGGTCCCGAAGCCGTGTCTCGTCGGGCGGCGTGCTCCGGTCGGGAAGTGCCTCGGGCGGCAGAATGTGGTCGTACGCTTTGACCCAACACCGGGCGTTCACCCGCCAGACGCCTCGTATCTCTGCGCGTGACGCTGGCGGCCTGATATCGATAGTCACGAGGCTGTCGGCGTCCATACGGCAACGTCTCGCTCCTGACCAAAAGTCGTTACTCGCCTATAGGTCTTTGACGGCGGCCCGGAGCGCGTCCGCGGCGTCTTCGGCGAGTTCGGTCGCACGCGTTTCGCTTCGTCCTTCGGCGTAGACGCGAACCTTCGGTTCGGTCCCCGAGGGGCGAACGAGCACCCACGCGTCGCCGTAGTCGAGTCGGTAGCCGTCGGTCGTGTTCGGCGTCGCATCGGCCGACTGGGCGTACTCGTCGGCGGCGTTCAGCATCGCCGTCAACTCGGCTTCTTCGGTGTATCCGAGGTTGATGCGGACGTTGTAGTAGCCCTGATACGGGGCGACGATTTCGCTCGCGGGGCGCTCGGCGACGAGTTCGAGGAACTTCGCCGCGATGTACGCGCCGTCGCGGACGAGACGGTAGTTCGGGAAGAAGACGCCGCCGTTGCCCTCGCCGGCGACGGGGACAGTCTCGCCTTCGCGCCAGAGTTCGCGGATGCGGGTGATGAGATTCGTCGCGCCGATGGGCGTGAGTTCGAGGTCGGCACCGACCTCGTCACACACGTCTACGAGTCGCTGAGAGACGTTTACCGCGGAGACGGTCACGTCGCCGGGTTCGAGGGCGGCGGCCGCGAGCGCCGCGAGCGACGCTTCGCCGGAGATGCTATCGCCGTGTTCGTCAACGAAGACGGCCCGGTCGGCGTCGCCGTCGTGAGCGATTCCGACGTCGGCGTCGGTCGCGCGGACGAGTCGTTCGAGGTCGCGCAGGTTCTCGGGGACGGGTTCCGACTGGCGACCGGGGAAGTGGCCGTCGGGTTGGGCGTTGACAGTCCGAACCTCACAGCCGAGTTCGCGGAGGAAATCGGGCGTGACGAGCGACCCGGCACCGTGACCGGGGTCGAGCGCGACGGTGAGATTCGCGTCCGCAATTGCCTCGCGGTCGATACTGGCGAGGAGTTCCTCGCGGTAGTCGTCGTTGACGGTTTCGACGGTTCGGGTAGCGCCGACGCCGTCCCACGCGGCCACGTCGAACTCCTCGGCGAGGATGTGGTCTTCGATGCGCTCTAACTCTTCGACGGCGAGTTCGACGCCGTCGTCGCCGACGAGTTTGACGCCGTTGAACTCCGGCGGGTTGTGCGACGCCGTGATGACGACGCCCGGAACGCGCTGGTTTTCGCAGTACTTGACGGCGGCGGGCGTCGGCACGACGCCGAGGTCGTCCACATCGACGCCGACGCTGGCGAGACCGGACATGGCGGCGTTGACGAACATCTCTCCCGTGGTTCGCGTGTCTCGTGCGATGGCAACGCGGTCAGCGTTCCAGACCGTGCCAGCGGCCTTCGCAACGCGAAGAACGAACTCCGGGGTGAGGCTCTCACCCACCACGCCCCGCGTTCCGCTGGAACCGAAGAGTTTCATTGAGTGTGTCTGTATCCCGGCGAGACAAAGCCGTTCCGAACTATTGACTCTCGGTTACCCGAGCACTGAGATTCGCTGACAGATAGCCGGCCGCTCGCGCGTCTCGAATTTCGCGTCGTCACGCCGGCCACTTCGTCTCGTGGCGAAGCGACAGTCTCCGCATTCGGTGCGTTTAGGCACGTCGCTCGCCCACACTGGCGTATGTTCCCGGAGTTCGAAGTCGTCCCCGCGGTCGATATGCAAGACGGCGAAGTCGTCCAACTCGTCCAAGGCGAACGCGGCACGGAAACGACGTACGGCGACCCGGTCGAGGCCGCTCGCCGTTGGGTCGATGCCGGCGCGGAAACTCTCCATCTCGTTGACCTCGACGGCGCGTTCGAAGGCGACCGAAAGAACGCTCCGGCGGTCGATGCAGTCCTCGACGCGGTCGAAGTTCCGGTCCAACTCGGTGGCGGCATCCGCACCGCGGCGGGTGCCCGCGACCTCCTCGACCGAGGGGTTGACCGCGTCATCCTCGGCACTGCCGCCGTCGAAACCCCCGATATCGTCGCCGAACTCGCCGCCGACTACCCCGACGGCGTGATGGTCAGTCTCGACGCGAAAGACGGCGAAGTCGTCGTCTCCGGATGGACCGAGGGGACCGGTCTCGACCCCGCCGAGGCCGCCGCCCGCTACGAGGACCTCGGAGCCGCCGCGATACTCTTTACCGACGTGGACGTGGAGGGCCGACTCGAAGGCGTCCACCTCGATACGACCTCTCGCGTCGTCGATGCGGTCGATATTCCTGTCGTCGCCTCCGGCGGCGTCGCTTCGCTGGAAGACGTTCGGGCGCTCCGAGACGCCGGGGCGGCCGCGACTGTCGTCGGCACCGCGCTCTACGAGGGTCGGTTTACGCTCGAAGAAGCGAGAGACGTGTAGGATTGCGGAGCACGGACCAGTTTGAGGCAACTGGAGACAACCCGAACCCTGCCGTCACGGCCGAGTCGCCGCAGACGGTTGTCCACCCGCCTCTAATCGCCCTCAGAACCGAACGTAGCGCTCGACGAGTCTGCCGAGGCTGTCAACCGTTCCGTAGACGCCGACCGCGACGAACAACACCCCGATTGCCGTCGTTTCGGGGCGAGACGTACTGAGAAACGGCCCGCTGAGGAGGAGCATACTGAGCGTCACCACGTCGCGCTTCGGACTCGCTACCGGCCCACGTCGCGTCATCGGCGACGACCTCTCAGTCGGTGTCTCTTGTCTCGCATCGTGACTGAACCCGCTTTCCTATCGTCTGTCCCGTTCCCCTCCGTCGATAACCGCCGCACTGACTGCCAACAACACGAGCACGACCCCAAGCGCGATGGCAACTCCCGAGCGGGCAGTGAGCAGTAGCCCCCCAACGCAGATGGTGTAGCCAACCACCAGCGCTCCCTTGCGCTGCATGTACGACCCTTCTCATCCGAAGGTATGAACTTCCGGCAGACGAGCGTCTGACGATGGATTATTCATTGATATGCTCAATTTATAATACTGTTTCTCGGATATACATTGTGTATTCACTCGGCTGAGACGACATCATGGTAGTCGTAACAGCTCCAGTAAGCGGTGAATATCATGGTTACACTGCGATTATTCGGGCTACGAGGTCCGTAACTAAGCTACTGTCTGTGATGCAGTACGTGCTGGCAGTGCTGGGGCTACCTATAGTTGCGTTTGCAACCGGGGACACGGCCAATCGAACGACAGCGTTCGGCCGAGTGTACACTGACGCGCAAACACTACTATCCCTCACCGGAACACCCATGAGTGAATCTAAACCAATCGACGGGAGCGTGGGCCGGACTGGCTCGACCGTGGCTGGTGAGTCGGCCGCCGAACCGACGCGCGACGACGTATTCGAGGCGCTGAGCAACCGCAGGCGGCGGTACGCCTTGCACTACCTGAAGCAACTCGACGCGGACGGTCCCGTCGAACTCTCAGCGGTTTCGGCACAAGTCGCGGCCTGGGAACGGGGCACTGACCCCCAACAACTGTCCTATGACGACCGAAAGAACGTCCACACGGCGTTGTACCAGTTTCACGCGCCGAAGATGGACGAATTAGGACTCATCAACTACGATACGTGCCGAGGCACGGTCGAACTCACAGACGCCGGCCGAGAACTCGACGTGTATCTGCAGACGGCGACCGGAACCGACGCGCCGTGGAGCGTCTACTTTCTTTTCCTCTCGCTCGGGACGACCACGCTCGTCGGCGCTGTCTGGCTCGGTTTCTATCCGTTTTCGCTCGTCTCCGGGGTGGCGTGGGCCGAGCTCGTCGCCGTCTCGTTTCTCGTCTCGTCGGCGGTGTTCGCCTACCACGACCGGTATTCGGTCAGCGTCAACACTGCGGGACCGCCGCCGGAGATAGACGACTAATCGCTTTTGTACCGGCGACGGGCCGTCGGGTCGGCGAGCCTGTCGACGTGCCGCGTTCCCCGCCGCATCGCCGAAACTGGCCACGACGAGAATTCATATATGGGCGGCTCCCTTCGAACGCGACATGAGCGACGCCGACCGAACCGCGGCCGTCTCCCGGGAGACCGCCGAGACGACAATCGACGTGACACTCGCCATCGATGGCGACGGCGACGCGGTCGTCGATACCGGCATCGGCTTTTTCGACCACATGCTGGAAGCCTTCGCCAAACACGGCCTGTTCGACCTGACCGTCCAGTGCGACGGCGACCTCCACATCGACGACCACCACACCGTCGAAGACGTGGCTATCGTCGTCGGTGAGGCCTTCACGGAGGCGCTCGGCGACAAACGCGGTATCGTCCGCTACGCCGACCGAAAAGTCCCGCTCGACGAGGCTGTCGCCTCGGTCGTCGTTGACGTGTCCGGACGACCGTTTTTCGAGTTCTCCGGCGAGTTCTCACAGCCCTTCGTCGGCGAGTTCACGAGCGTCATGGCCGAACACTTCGCCATGTCGCTGGCGATGAACGCCGGACTCACGCTCCACGCCGGCGTCGAAGGCGAAAACGCCCACCACGAGGTCGAAGCGCTGTTCAAAGCCCTCGCGCGCGCCCTCGACGATGCGACGCGAGTTGACCCGCGGCGTTCCGACACGCCGAGTACGAAAGGCAAACTCTAGGCCGAGAATCGCCTCGCCCCTGCCTCTCTTTTCTTCCCCGCTTCTCTCCTCCCCCTCGCTTCAGGGGCGACGAAGCATGCCGCCGTCATCGACGAGCAGGTCCCGTTCGATGGCGTAGTCGAAGATGTCCGCAACTTCGTCGTCGTCGAGGTCGTACGCGCCCGACGCTAACGACTCGATTTCCGCCCGTTCGACGGGGAACTCACGGTTCTGTAGGATGCGAATGACTTTGCGGAACTTCGGTGGTTCGGGCCGCATGTCGCTGTCTCCGGACTTCTCTTCGTCCGCCGATTCCGTCTCTGACGCGTCAGACGCTCCCGTCTGGTCGGCTTCGACACCCGGAGTCGTCTCGGAGTCGTTTTCGCTCGTTTCGTCGGCTTCCACGCTGGTCGCCGAGTGACCCGCGTCACCGAGCGGGTCCGGCGAGTCACCCTCGGTGGGTTCACCGGTGGTCGGTTCGTCGCCGCTTGGTTCGGTCTCGACCGATTCACCACCTGTTTTGTCGTCCTGCCCGTCGGTCGATTCGTCGGGCGTCGGCGCGGGGTCAACGGATTCCACGTCGACAGACGCCGCGTTGCCGACTGACTCACCTCCGGCTCTCGTCGGCGTCGTGGATGCACCCGTCTCTGCTGGCGCGTCGTCGGGGATGTCCACGTCCGCACCGACGCCGAGTCGAGACAAAAGCGGCGCAATCACGTCGGTAAGCGTCTCTTGGCAGTGTTCACAGAGGATGACGCGGCGCTGGTCGTCGGCAGGAGTCAACTCCGGCGGCAGTACCTCGAAGACACCCACCGCGTCGGTCCCACAGAAGTCGCACGTACGTAACTCGCGCATGCACGACGGGTGTTCGCGCCGACGGTTAAACCCATCTCCGGGAGTCGGCCGTGTTCCGAACCCGGCACGTGTCTGGCGGTTCTCGGCCCTCGGTTCGAAGCGGCCGACGTACCACTTAATGTGGCTGACCGCAAACCCCCGACCTAACGAATGTTCGACGAGATTATGGAGAAGTTCGAGGGCAGTCCGAGCCAGCAGGCTGTCATTCGACTCCTTTTGGAACGCGGTTTTTCCGTCAACGACGAGGGCAGAGTCGTCTCCGGCGGCATCGAGATACCGAACACCGGTATCGCAAGAGAGGCCGACGTGGACCGGCGAGTCGTCGATTCGACCACCGACGCCATCCTCGCCGACGAAGACCTCCGCCAAATCTTCCAGAACATCTCGGCGATTCCGAGTCTGATGGACCTCGCGCCGGTGCTCAACCTCTCCGTGCTCACCGTCGAGGTCGCCGACGCCGACGAACCCGGTATCGTCGCAACCGTCACCTCGAAACTGGCCGACGCGGACATCTCCATCCGGCAGACGATTAGCGAGGACCCCGAGTTCACCGACGACCCGAAACTCTACATCATCACCGACGAACCGGTTCCGGGCGACCTGCTCAACGAGCTTTCGAGTCTCGATTTCGTCCGCCGAATCACTATCGCCTGACTCAGGAATTATTCGAATAGATAAACGAATCACGACAATCGAACCTCGAACGAACAACCATTACTCATTTTAATGAACAAATTGCTCCACATCGTGTTCTAAACTGGACAGTACTTATGTAGTTCAATGAGGTATGTTATGTCATGACTCGAACCCGTGCGTGTATGTGCTGTGGGGCGACGATTTCGGACGTTCGACACCTGTGCGGTGTCTGTATTCAGAACGGCTGTACGTCGTACGCCAACACTTGCGGACAGTAGTTCGGGTTTCTCGGTCCTCTCGTAGCGGGCGCACGGCCCGCACGGGAAGGAATGTTTTTGCATGCCGCGACGCCAATTCGAAGTCATGACTGACGCCTATCGAACCGTCGCGGAACGGGCCGAAGCCCGTTTCGAGGTCAACGGCTCGGAGTTCATCGGATACATCTCCCCCGCCGAGACGGTCGAGGAGGCGGAAGCGTTCGTCGCCGACATCGAAGCGCGACACCCCGACGCGACACACAACGTCCCCGCGTATCGAGTCCCCGCCGGCAGTGGCTCTTCTGCGGTCCCCGGCGATGGGAACGTCATGCTCCGGGAGTACCAGAGCGACGACGGTGAGCCGACCGGTTCGTCGGGAAAACCCGCGTTGAACGTCCTCGTCCAACAGGACATTCGCAACGTCGCCGCGGTCGTAACCCGATATTACGGCGGCACTAACCTCGGCGTCGGTGGACTCGCCCGAGCGTACTCCCGCGCCGTCAAGGAGGCCCTCGACGCGGCGGGTGTCGTAACGGAGATTCCCCACGAGCGATTCACCGCGACCGTCGAGTACGACGATTCCGGCGACGTGCGCGGAATCCTCGAATCGACCGGCGTCGAGTTCGACGCCGATTACGACCAGCGCGTCTCCTTTTCGGTTCGCGTCCCCGTCGAAGACGGACCCGGTCTCCGCGACAGACTGCGGAGCGCGACGAGCGGTCGAGTCGAACTGGAGTGACGACACGACGCCGAGACCAGCGTCCGTAGACTGATTCCCACACGGTGGCCGACGAGTCGTCGGCGTCACCGCCGTCAGAACACGTTTTTCGACACGAAACGAAGGGGTTCGGCGAGTTCATGGCTCGCCCCACCGAACCCCGTGTAACCCTCTCTCACAATAGGTAACGGGGGTGCAGTTCGGGACGTTCAACTCGAACACAATCGGATTCGAGTCGGGCGCTTTTCGACCCGAAAAGAAGGGGTTGTCCCGTCTGTCCGTCGGCCGCGCTTCAATCGACGATTATCTCGGAGTCGGACGACGCCGACGACGACGCTTTCGGCGACATCTGTTCTTCGTATCTCGTTATCCAGTCGGCGAAGCACGTCGGGCAAAGCCGTTGGTCGTCAACTGCCGAGCCATCGACTTGCAGGCGGACCGCCCGGGCGAGCGCATCTTCGACCGCGCGCCCACACCCGTCGCACGGGTCGCTCATGGTCGAGTCCCTCCAGTGACGCGAATATCGTCCATGGTTCGGAGGTGCGCGGGTGGTAACTTAGTCGTTACCCGAACACGAGTCGCACAGATGCGAACGGCGAGTACAGAGAGGAAAGAGACGCGGATTACGTCGTACGGAACGCGCGGTCGCCGGCGTCGCCGAGACCGGGGACGATGTAGCCGTTGTCGTCGAGGTAATCGTCGATGGAGACCGTCAGCAGGTCAACGTCGGGGAATTCGCCGTCAACGCGGAGCAGTCCGTCGGGAGCCGAGACGGCAGACAGAACGAACAGTTTTTCGGGGTCGACGTCGGCGTTTTCGAGGATGTGGTCGAGAACGGCACACATCGTCGAACCCGTGGCGAGCATCGGGTCGGCCACGATGACGGTGTCTTTCTCGGTGATTTCGGGAAGCTTCACGTAGTCGATGGTGATGGGAAAGCCGCCTTGGTCGTCCATCCCGGCTTCTTCGTCGCGGCCGGCAGAGATGACGCCCTGCTTCGCGCGCGGGAACGCCTTGAGTAGTCCTTCGACGAACGGCGTCGCGGCGCGGAGCACGTTGATGATAACCACGTCGTCGAGACCCTTCACGTGCTCACCGGTCGTCTCAGCGAGCGGCGTCTGAATACTGACGTACTCGGTTTCCATCGCGCCGTCGATAATCTCGTAGCCACAGATACGGCCGAGTTTGACGAGGCCCTTCCGGAATGCGACCTGCGTCGTTTCCACGTCCCGAAGGCGTGAGAGCGTGTCCTTCGCCAGCGCATGCGTGATGAGGTACGCATCGTCTCGGTCTTCGATTGGCATCTTACCGAATATGCGGACTCCCGAAGGACATAAATGCGGCTATCGGCCGCCAGCGGTCCCCTGCGGGTAGTTCACGAATAGAATAGTCTACTCGTCGAACCGCCTCACTTGGTTACGAGGTATGTAACCGCCGTCAACACCAGCGCCGCCGACGCGACGTTGACGACCGAAAACGCCGCGAGGTCGAGAGACGAGAGTCCGTAGACGACGATCGACGCGAAGACGGTCGAGAGACCGAGGTTCATGACGAACAGCACTCGCGGGTCGCCGTCGCCCCACTCGATTTCGCCCGTACCGTCACTCATCTCCCGCCCCTCCGCCCATCGCCGTCAGTCGCTCTTTCCGCCCCGGTTCGGCGAGTCTGCGCTCTTTTCCGGCCTCGGTCGGGTAACGGGTGTCCGCTACTGACGCCCCCGGTTCGAGCAACTGCTCGTCGAGCGCCTCCGCGAGACCTGCCTCGTCGATGTCGCGGCCGATGAACACGAGTTCGGTTCGTCTGTCGCCGTACGTGTCGTGCCAGTCGAGTTCGGGGTGGTTCCGGCGGTACGCGTCCTGTTCGAACGATGGACGCGTCGCAATCCACGGCCCAGCGGCGGTGACGGTCGCCGAGGGTCCGGCCTGACTGTATGTGTAGTGGACGCTTTCGGTCCCCGCGAGCCACAGCGAGCCTTTGGCGCGAACGACCGAGTCGGGGAGGGAACCGAGCACCGCGGCCGCACCGTCGGGGTCGAGAGGTGCCCGTCGTCGGTAGACGAACGAGGTGATGCCGTAGGTCGCTTCGGCGTGTGAGGTATTGTGGCCGTGACCGTGGCGATGGCTGTCGTCGCCGTCGCCGTGGCCATCGTCGCCGTCACTGACACGAGAGTCGCCCTCGTTCCCATCGAGAACGGTCCGCCACCCAACCGGCGCATCGGGGTCGTGGAGCGAAGCAAGCAGTCTCTTCGTGGCGACGTTGCCGTAGGCCGTCTCCGCTATTTCGACGTCGGGGCGGAGCGCTTCGACGACCTCGCGGACCGCCCCCAGTTCGGCGTCGGCGACGAGGTCGCGTTTGTTGAGAACGACGATGTCGGCGCTTTCGACCTGTTCGACCAAGAGATCGGAAAGCGGGCGAACCCCGCCGTCGCTTTCCTCGGCGACGGTTCGTTCCGGGTCGCCACCGACGAAGGTGTCCGCGAAGAGACGCACGTCCACGACGGTCACGAGACCGGCGACCTCGTATCTCGCGGCCGCCCGCGACGTGACGAACAGTCGCGCGACCGGGCCGGGTTCCGAGACGCCGGACGCCTCGACGACGAGGTGGTCGAACGACCGCTCTCGTGCGAGTCTGACGACGGCGGTTTCGAGGTCGTCCTGCAACTCACAGCAGATACACCCGTTCGAGAGTTCGGTCACGCCGTTTCCGACCGAGAGGTCGGACTCCGACGCGACCAACTCCGCATCGACGTTGACAGCACCCATATCGTTGACGAGCACGGCGATGTCGCGGTCACCCGCGTTCGTCAACAGGTGGTTCAGAAGCGTCGTCTTCCCCGCGCCGAGGCTCCCGCCGAGTACTGTCACCGGAATCGCCTCGTGCGGATTCATTGACTGCCTTTCCGCGGCCTCGCTTATGAACGCGCGGGAACCGACGTGATTGTTCGTGAACGACACGTTTTTGTCCCGGAACGGAAGAGTATGTAAACTGATGGCACTTGTCGAACGAATCGCATCGTTCCGCAAACTCGCCGCGGAGTGGCTACGCGGTCTCTACCACGGGATGATTTCTCACCCCGCCTACGAGAAAATCGAAAAACAGGCCGAAGACCACGAAGACGCGTTCATGCTCGCGTGTTTTCCCGACGCCTTCGGCATCCCGTCGCCCGTTTCGTATTACACTGCCGAACTGCTTCCGTTTCTCGAAGACGAGTTCGAGGCGTGGGAGCGTCGGATGTGGGACCGCGGGTCGCTCCTCGAACGCAAGGGCCACCAGTACCACTTCTAACATGCGCGCGAACTACGTTCGACATGCACACGACCACCTCTAACCTCCCTCACGATGCGTAAATTCGTCTTCTTCGGCGGGAAGGGCGGCGTCGGCAAGACGACGCTATCCAGCGCCTACGCCGTCAAGTGCGCCCGCGCCGGAATTCGGACGCTCCTCGTCTCGACCGACCCGGCACACAGCACCCGCGACGTGTTCGACCAGCAGTTCACTGATTCCCCGTCGTCCGTCGAAGGTGAGACGAATCTCGACGCAATGGAGATTGACCCCGAGACGGAGGTTCGTGACCACCTCATGGAGACGAAGCGGGCGATGGGTGACCAAGTGAGTCCGGCGATGGTCAACGAAATCGACCGCCAGATAGAGATGGCTCACCAAACGCCCGGTGCTCACGAGTCGGCGCTGTTCGACCGTTTTATCGACGTGATGCGCTCGGCCGACGACTACGACCGCGTCGTCTTCGACACGTCGCCTACGGGCGGGACGCTCCGATTGCTCTCGCTTCCGGGCCATCTCGACGGCTGGATTCAACGACTCCTCCACAAGCGAAAACAGTCCGTCAAACTGTTCGAGCGCGCGGCAATCGGGAACAACGAACCGCGGCGGATGATGGACGGCGACCCGATTATCGCCCGACTCGAACAGCGACGCGACGCGTTCGCGTTCGCCAAGGAGACGCTCCAAGCGAACGCCGCCTTCTTCCTCGTCGTCAACCCCGACGAACTCTCGATTCGGGAGACGAAACGCGCCGTCGAAGAACTCGACTCCTACGGACTCGACGTTCGAGGGCTTGCGGTCAACCGCCTCACGCCCGAACCCGACCCAGACGAGGAGGGTCGGGGTGCGACATTCCTCCGAAACCGTGTCGAGACCGAACAGGCGAGACTCCGCGAACTCCGCGACACCCTCGAACCACCGCTCGTCGCGGCCATCGAGACGCGCGTCGCCGAAATCAAAGGCGACTTTCTCGGCGACGTTGCCGACGAACTCGACGTCGAACTCGGCGTACAGACGCCGGTCTGACACGCTCCCGTTGTTCTCGGCCGTCTTTCCGTCCCGTCGCCGTCCGGAGGTCCTGTTTTCGAATGGAACATTCACATCTATCGTTACAATTAAGACGACTATTCGTGAGTCTGACATAGGTCACCAATACCATGGTACAAGTAATCTGGCTGGTCGTCACGGTACTCACGTTGTTTACCGTCGGGTACTTCGGCTACTCGCGGTATCTCGCGCAGTTCGTCGAACTTGACGACGACCGAGAGACACCAGCGCACAAATACGAGGATGGACAGGAGTACGTTCCGGCGAAAAAGCCGGTCTTACTGGGGCATCACTATTCGAGTATCGCGGGCGGCGCGCCCATCGTCGGCCCGATTACGGCGGGTGTCGTGTGGGGCTGGGCCCCCGCGTTGGCGTGGATTGCCATCGGGAATCCGCTTCTCGGGAGCGTCCACGACTTCGTATCGCTGTCGAGCAGTCTGCGACACGACGGGAAGTCCATCGGCTACATCATCGGCGAGTACGTCGGCGAGCGCGGCAAGAACATGCTTCTTTGGTTCGCGTTCCTCACTATCGTCCTCGTCGTCGCGGTGTTCGCGCTCGTCGTGGCTATCGTGTTTAACGCCTACCCCGAGGCGGCCACCGCGAGTCTGGTCTACATCGTTCTCGCGGTGCTGTTCGGCATGTATCTCTACCAACTGAACCTGCCGTTCCTGCCGGGGACCGTCGCCTTCGTCACGGCGATGTTTATCGGCGTGTACGCGGGCATTCAGTTCCCGATTGCGCTGTTCGAACCGGCGGCTCGCGCCCCGGCCGATACGTTCGTCCTGTTTTCGGGGTCCGGTGCGTGGCTCCCGGGCGCGAGTTCGTTCAACGGAAACACCGCGGCGTGGGTCCCGGTTATTCTCATCTACGGCGCGGTTGCGAGTGCGCTTCCCGTGTGGGTTCTCCTGCAACCCCGCGACTACCTCTCGTCGTTCCTGCTTTACGCCGGTGTCGGTGGGTCGCTCGTGGCTATCATCGTCGGCACGTTCGTCACGACCCCAACCCAACCGCTCGTGACGAATCTCGACCCGTTCTACGGCTTTATCGGTCGCTCCGGCGCGCCGTTGTTCCCGCTTTTGTTCATCACCATCGCCTGCGGGACCATCAGCGGTTTCCACTCGCTCGTCTCGTCGGGCACGACCTCGAAGCAACTGAACAAGGAGTCCGACGCGCGGGCCATCGGTTACGGCGGCATGCTCGGCGAGGGACTGCTCGCCACCGTCGCGCTCGCCGCGGTCGCTATCGTTGCACCCGACGTCGGCGGCGGAATCGGTCTGGCACTGCCGACGTTCGCGGCCGGTGGCGGCGTCATCCTGTCGAGTTTCGGGATTCCGACGAGCTTCGGTGGGCCATTCATGGCGCTCGTGTTGGTGAGCTTCCTTCTCACCTCGACCGACACGGCGGTTCGTCTCGGTCGCTACATGATGGAAGAAATCGTCGGCACGCCCGAGACGCCCGTCGAGGAGTTTGCGACGAACCGCTACGGCAACGCGTTCGTCCAATCCCTTCCGGCGTACATCCTCATCACGAGCGGGTCGTGGTTGACGCTCTGGCAACTGTTCGGCGGCGCGAACCAACTGCTCGCCGCGCTGGCGCTCTTGACGACGACGGTCTGGCTGGCTAACTGGGACGATTCGAAGCAACTCATCAGCACCGGCGCGCCGATGGCGCTCATGACGATTATCACGTCGCTCGGACTGTTGTGGATCGCGTTCCACGACAACCTCTACGCGAAGTTCATGAATCCGTCGTGGATGGAACAGGCGGGGACGTTCGCAATGGTCTCGGCGGTCGTCCAAATCGTCCTCGCGCTCGTGTTGATTTACTTGGCCTTGTCGCTGGTCAAACTCGGCTACGAGAACATCAGCGACGCTCGTGGGTCGCGTGGCGGCGGTGGTGGCGGTCGTCCGCAACCGAGCGACGACTGAGACGCCCGCAGGTCACCGTTTTCGAAATCGCTCGGCGAGTCGTCGAAACAGCCCCCCAGAGGCGACCGGCGACGCCGCCGACCAGAGCGTAAAGGCGGCGACTGAATCCGCGTTTTGGCTCGCAATCGCGTCCTCGTCGTCGGGCGCGACGACCGCGACGTTCACTTCGTAGTGACCGTGGTAACCGAACTTGATGAGCGTCCGGTCCGAAAAGTCGGAAACGAACTTGCGGACGGACTCGGGCACCGCGTCGGCGACGAGCACGAACGTGAAATCCGTCCCGAAATGTTCTTCGCTCGGTTCGACCCACTCGTCGGCGAGCGCGTGGCCGACTTCGACCAGTCGCTCCAATTCGGTAATCGTCGGGGTTTCGACGCGACGGGCGAACATGTACTCTCTCGCGTGGTGATTGGCGTAGTTGACAGACCGGTGTAGGAACTGCTTTTGGCTCTCCATCCGCATCGACGCAAAGAGGTCGAATCGCTCGTCACGAACCGTGTAGTCCCGTTCGAGGTCGTAATTGAATACGAGGTTATCGGCGACGCGGTCGATGTACTCGTCGTCCCATTCGGGGCGCTCTACGGGGCTGTCGGCGCGGCTCTGTCCCGCCCGCCCCTGCGAGTCGGCGCGGTCCTGTTCTGTCCGCTCTCGTGAGTCGGCGTCGGTCATTCTTCGTCCGGTTCGTATCGCTCGGCATCGCCGGACACCGCAGGAGACCCGAGCGCGAGAAGTTCGACCGGCTCGCTCGCGTCTTCGGGGTTGTACGCGCGATGCGGACTCTCCGGGTCGGCGACGAACAATCCGTCGGTCGGAACCTCGAACGTCCCGTCGAGCGTCTCGACGAAGAGCGTCCCCGAGAGGACGTAAAACGCCTCTTCCTGTTCGGTGTGATAGTGATACGTGAGCGGTACCTGCTCGCCAGGGACCGCCCGGAAGCGGTTGAGCGCGACGGTCTCCAGTCCGGCCTCGCTCCCGACGCGCCGGAGTTCGCACGGCCGGTCCGACACCGGCTCGACGGTCTCCGTGTCAACGACTCGGTATCCCATGACACGGTGCAACACGTTCGAGCGTATAAGCCCACCGCGACCGGCTTGAACCCATCTTTTATTCGTGGTGGTTTCGAAGCGTGTCGCATGACCGACCCGCCCCGCGAACCGTGCGGCCGGTGTGCGATGACGACCGTCGTCGATGCGACCGGAACCGAGAGGACAGACCCGTTCGAAGGGGAGCGAATCGAACTCGCCGCCTCGTCGTTGCGCGCAGTCTCGCCCGCGGCGTGGGTCGCGGGACTTTCGGCACGCCTCGACGCCGTCGCCGAGCGCGTTATTTACGGCGAGCGATAGTGTCGAAAATCGAGTTCCTCGCAGAGTTTATACTGTCTGGCACGTAGTTTGGGCAACGATATGGAAGAGAGCATCTCCGGGTTCAAATGCCGCGGTACCTGGGACGAGGTCGTCGAACACGGGGAGCGAATCACCCGTGCGCTCCGCGACGCCGACGTCGGGGGCGACGATTTCGATGACTGGGACGAGTGGCGACCCAAATCGCACGAACGCCTCTCCAAGGACGTGAGCGAGAAGACGTCACAACAGGCGAGCGTCGGCGAAGGCGAAGGTGAGAAGGCCGGGAAGACGCCCAACGACGACCTCAAAACCGCCGGTGAGAAACTCTCGCGGTCGTACGAGAAAGTCGAAGCAGGCGACGACGAGGGAGCGGTCGAATCGTGGCAAGACTCCATCAACTACGTCGCCCGCGCCGCCGACTCCGCCGGACGGAAAGCCCTCCGGAAAGTCGAAGACACCGTGTATCGGAACGTCATGACCCAGTTGGCTCCCTACTATTTCGACAACGAACTCGTCAGCGCCAACATCCAGAAGGTCGGCCGCGGCACGGCGGACGAGGAGTTCGTCTTCGAGGTGAACGTCAACGACGACGAGCTGAAATCGGAGGTTTCGGAGACGCTCCGCGGCTTCGAAAACGAAATCGACCGCTGGCACATCGACACGCCAAAAGAGACGGAAGTCGCGGAAGCGGTTGAAGGCGTGGAAGTCCCGGTCACAGACGACGAACAGCGCTCGAAGTCCACGACGAACTGATTCTCGCGGGCGATTCGTGCTCACTTCGGTTTCGGTGCGCTCTGACGCTCGCAGTGCACATGTGTCCTCTACCGACAATACTGATACGACTCGACCGAGATGTAGGACTATGCCCGAGCCACTCCGAGTCGAGTCCGGAGAGTTGACCGCAGACGAAATCCTCGACGCGCTCCGCGAGGGACGCCGTATCATCGTCCGCGCGGAGATGCTCGGTGGTATCCACGAAGTCACGCTCAGACACGACGGTACGACCTTTTACTGTGACACCCCGACGACGCTCCACAAACACGAAGACGAAGCGGGAATGCGGACCTGCGTGACGAAGATGGGCTACGCGAAAGACGACACCGAATAACCGACTGCACCGCGTCTACCCCGTCGGGCCTCCGCGAGTTTCACGACGGAATGTCGGTCCCACGACAGCGGTTGTGTTTCCGGCAGGTGAGGCTTTAATTCGACGCACGGCGAACAGATGTGCATGACCGATGCACCGGACATGGACGAGTTGATGGACACCGACGACCCGGATTTCGGGCACGTCCTCGCCTGCGTCTTCGGAATCCAGAGCCACGAGAGCCGGACGTATCTTGCGCTTCTCGACAATCCCGGAAGCACCGTCGCCGAACTCGCGGAGGTCCTCGACCGCGACCGAAGCAACGTCAATCGCTCGCTGACGACGCTTTTAGATAAGGGGCTGGCGGAACGAAAACGCCGCCTACTCGACCCCGGTGGCTACGTCTACCAGTACACGGCGACGCCGCTCCCGGAGGCAAAAGAGATGATGCACACCGCACTCGACGAGTGGGCCGAGGACGTACACGCCCGCATCGACAACTTCGGCGAGTAAGACTACAGAATCACCACACTCGGGTGTCAGTTTCGCTCGGCCGGCAGGTGCCGCCCGAACCCACCCGTTTTTGTCCCTCTGGTGCCACCGCCCGAGCAATGAGCCTCGAACTCACGGCACCTGTTCCCGAGGAGCCATCTGTCGCCGAAGACGGCACCTGGCTCGAATGTATCGAGTGCGGCGCGCAGTTCGCGCCCTTCGAGGACATTCGATACACCTGCGACGACTGCGACGGTCTCCTCGAAGTCCGTTATTCATCCCCGCCGACGTGGGACGACTTCGAGGGCCGCGGCGTCTGGCGATACAACGCCGCACTTCCCTTCGAAGAAGGCGTCTCGCTCCCCGAGGGCGCGACGCCCCTACACGAGGTCCCGCGTCTCGAATCCGACATCGGCGTCGAGACGCTTCGCATCAAACACGAGGGGATGAACCCAACCGGGTCGTTCAAAGATCGCGGGATGACCGTCGGTGTCCGCGTCGCCAAAGAACTCGGCGTGGACCGACTCGCCTGCGCCTCGACCGGCAACACCTCGGCCGCACTCGCCGCCTACGGCGCTCGCGGCGGGATGGAGACGCTCGTGCTTCTCCCTGCCGGAAAGGTCGCCGCCGGTAAGATTGCACAAGCCTCCCTGCACGACGCGCGCATCCTCGAAGTTGACGGCAACTTCGACTCCTGTCTCGACATCGTCCAAGACCTCGCCGCCCGCGGCGAGGCGTACCTGCTCAACTCACTCAACCCCTTCCGTCTCGAAGGCCAGAAGACCATCGGTCTCGAAATTCTCGAAGCGTTCTCCGATGACTACGGCACCTACCCGGACCGCATCGTCCTCCCCGTCGGCAACGCGGGCAACACGTCGGCGCTCTACAAGGCGTTCCGCGAACTCGTGCAGTCGGGCGCGCTCGACCCCGAGGACGTGCCGAAACTCACCGGCGTTCAGGCAGAGGGTGCCGCGCCGATGGTCGAAGCCATCGAACACGACTGGGACGAGACCAAGCGGTGGGACGAAGTCGAGACGAAGGCAACCGCCATTCGCATCGGTAACCCGGTCAACGCGCCGAAAGCGCTCCCCGGTATCCGCGAGACGGGCGGCACCGCCGTCGCCGTCTCCGACGAAGCAATCACCGAGGCACAGCGCGACCTCGCGGCTGAAGGCGTCGGCGTCGAACCCGCGTCCGCCGCGTCCGTCGCTGGTCTTCGAAAACTCCGCGAATCGGGTACCATCGACGCCGACGAACGAGTCGTCTGTCTCACGACGGGGCACCTGTTGAAGGACCCCGACGCCGCGTTCGAAGCGGGCGACGACCCAGAACCCGTTCCGAACGACACCGAAGCAGTGCTGGAACACCTCGCGGAGTGACGCGGTAACCACATCCCGTTTTCTCGGCACCTATTTACACGCCGAGAGAATGTTCGAAATACGACATGGGTGACTGGCGCAAGCCGCTCCGAGACGACGCGGCCGCCGGCTTCGCGGTGGCGTCTGGAATCTGTCTTTCGACCGCAATCTACGGGGTGATCACGTATCTCGCTCGCCCCGGTGCGACTTTCGGCGATGTCTATGCGCTGTTGTTTCTCGCGTTCCCGGGATTCGTGCTGGGGTTGCGTGCGTTCGGTCTGCTGTCGTCGCAACGAAACGGCTGAAACAGCCTGCTGGCCACCATCACGGCTCGACCCAGACGCTTTCTACCCCGCATCGAAGACATAGCTGACGCGCGTCAGGGATCCGTCTGACGCATCCTTTTGATTCTGTGGTACTATGTGGCACACGATGTCCCTCAGTAGCATGCCGACCGGGACCGTCAGCCGGGACGGGGCCGGGTCGAGAACGTACCCGCCGGACGACTCCGGGCGCAGTTCGGGAACTACAGCCGCGTCACCTCCTCCGGAAAACCGGGTCAGTTCGACCCCGGACGAGACCGCGCTCCAACGCGAGAACGACGCGCTCCGTCGGGCGAACGCACAACTCAAGGCGGAACTTGCCGCCGCCGACGAGGACCGTCAGGAAATCATCGACCGATACGAACAGCTCTTAGCCGAGAGTCGGCGTCGAACCCACCCGCAACGCGGTCGGCACTCGGCGAGCGGGTCGTCGAACCGACGGCCGTCAAACCGAGCCGATGGGCCGATAGCCACTGTTCGGGCCGCCGTCGGCCGCGCGGTGGCGAGCGTGGCGTCGTCGCTCGGGTTCCGCTGATTGCGGCTGTTTAGAGCGTGATGGCGTCCACGTCGATGATTCGGTCGTCGTCGAGGAGCTTTTGCTGGACGTCCGCCGGCACCTCGTCGTCGAGGTTGTAGACGGTCAGTGCCTCGCCGCCCGCTTTGGAGCGGCGGGCGTTGAACATCCCGGCGATGTTGACGTCGTGTTCGCCGAGGATAGTCCCGATAAAGCCGATGACGCCCGGCTTGTCGTAGTTTCGGGCGACGAGCATGTGACCGTGGGGAATGGCGTCGAGACGGTAGCCGTTGATGCGGACGATACGCGGGTCGTCGCCGGCGAAGAGCGTCCCGGAGATGGTCATCTCCTCGTCGCCGTTGCGGACCGTCACCGTCACGAGACTCTGGAAGTCTTCCGACTGGCGGGACTTCGACTCGATGACCTCGATACCGCGTTCTTTCGCAATCTTCGGGGCGTTGACGGCGTTGACCTGCCATTCGAGCGGCGTGAAGACGCCCTTCAGCGCCGAGGCGGTGACGAGTTCGACGTTTTCGGCGGCTATCTCTCCGTTGTAGGTCACTTCGATTTCGCCGAGGCGACCGTCGAGGAGTTGGCCCGCAATCTTGCCCGCGGTTTCGGCGAGACCGATGTAGGGCCGGATGCGCGGGAAGGCGCTCTCATCGACGGAGGGCGCGTTGAGCGCGTTCATCACGGGTTCCTCGCGGAACGCGGCGACGATTTGGTCGGCCGTCGAGACGGCGACGTTCTCTTGTGCCGCCGAGGTGGACGCACCGAGGTGTGGCGTGACGACCACGTTATCGACCGAGAGCAACGGGTTGTCGGGTGAAACGGGTTCGTCGGCGAACACGTCAACTGCGGCCCCGTCGATGACGCCGGATTCGACGGCCGCCGCGAGGGCCGCTTCGTCCACGACGCCGCCGCGGGCGCAGTTGACGAGGTAGCCGCTTCCCATGGTTTCGAGTTCGTCGGCTGAGATGAGACCCTCCGTCTCGGGCGTCAGCGGCGTGTGAACCGTCAAGAAGTCGGCACGGGCGAGACACTGGTCGAACTCGACGAGTTCCGCGCCGAGTTGTTCTGCGCGTTCCTCGCCGATGTAGGGGTCGTACGCGACGATGTCCATCCCGAGTGAGGCGAACTTCTTTGCGACCTCTTGACCGACGCGGCCGAGACCGACGACACCGAGGGTCTTGCCGTTGACCTCGTTGCCGAGGTAGTCGGATTTCGCCCACTCGCCGTCTTTCAGACGGGTGTGTGCCTGCGGAATCGAGCGCGCGGCGGCAAAGCCCATGGCGACCGTGTGTTCGGCGGCGGCGCGAACGTTCCCTTCGGGCGCGTTGGCGACGATGACGCCGTGTTCGGTCGCGGCCTCGATGTCGATGTTGTCAACGCCGATTCCGGCGCGGCCGACGATAACGAGGTCAGATGCCGCTTCGAACACGTCTTCGGAGACCTGTGTTCCGGAGCGGACGATGAGTCCGTGCACGCCAGAGACGGCTTCGAGAAGCGCGTCGCCTTCGACATCGTATGCGGTCTCTACCTCGTAACCGGCTTCGCGTAACCGGTCCAGACCCGCGTCGGCAATCGGGTCCGTGACGAGTACCTTCATGCGGATAGGCACAGACTCACAGGGGTTAAGAGTTGTCACAACGGCTGATTTCGTGACATTGTAAATGTCTCGCACACGCTTTGAATCTACTAGTGGTTCGTTCCGCCGGCGTTTCTACCCGCGTTCGCACTAGTATTATTAACAAACCTGTGGTGGAGTAAACAAATGAGCTTGCGCCCCGACCATTCGCCGATGACCGAGTTGGCTGTCGGCCCGTCGCTTCCCGATGCCGGGTCCGTCCCTATCACCGGGCCGCCGAGAGTAACCTCCGGTACGTCTCCAGTCCGGACGACCTCACCGGTATCGGCATCCACCTGACAGAGGCGCTCAGAGAACACTACGAGGCGAGTCGGCTGGCGCGGGCCGGTCTCCACGTCCTCTTGACGCTCGTCATGTACGCCGACTTGAAACCTGTTTCAGTTCCTTCACGTCATCACCGGTCGTATCTCGGCGACTGGGTTTTCGGGCGTCTTCACGCTCGACACCGGCTTCGTCAAGGACCGCGAACTGGCGCTTTTGAAACAGCCCTTCGACGGGATTGTCGAGACCCGCGAGACGGACGGCGACCCCGAATACAGGGTCCGCGGACTCTCCTCGTTGTCGCCGAAGTCGTCGGTTAGGTCGGCTTCTACCTCGCGGAGTGTCTCGTGTTCGGCGTCGTGCGAGTCGTCCATACTGCATGTCAATTACGCAACTGGTATGTGGGTGCGCGGTCGGGTCGGCCGCAGATAACTGCCGACGCGGAAGGTTTGAAACCCCGCGAGGACGACGGGCACGTATGCGAATCATTGCCTTTGACTTCGACGGCACGCTTTCGGATTCGGAGATGACTGTCCTTCTCGGCGAACGAAACGGCACCGCCGACGAGATGGCCGACATCACCGAGCGAGCGATGAACGACGAGATCAGCTACGCGGAGAGTCTGCGGTCGCGCGCCCGCCTGCTCGAAGGACTCGAAGAAGAACTCGCCGAGGAGGCTTACGACGAGGTCGAACTCCGGCCCGGCGCGGCCGCCCTCATCGAACGCCTCCGCGACTACGGCCACCACGTCGCCATCTTCACCGGCGGGTTCCGCCGCGGCGTCGAGCGCGCACTCGAAAAAGAGGACGTCGAAGTAGACGATATCGTTTCGAACAGTCTCCCTGTAAAGGGCGGCCGACTCACCGGTGACGTGGAGGGGCCGCTCATCGAGGGCACGAAAGACACCGCTCTCGAAAACCACGCCGCCGAACACGACGTTCCGATGGACCGAACCGTCGCAGTCGGCGACGGCGCGAACGACCTCCCGATGCTCGAAGTCGCCGGTCTCTCGGTCGGCTTCGCTCCGAAGGACGCCGTTCGTCCGGCCTGTGACGTCGTCGTCTCCTCGATGAACCGTCTCGGCAAGGTGTTCGAGGACGACAACATCCTCGAAGCCGACGAAGCGTGACTACTGAGGGTTGCTAACACTTATCATGTGGGGCATCGTATCGGAAGTTATGTCAATTAGTGACGTTGACACACCCGAGATATGGGTAGCGGGGTTCGCCTTCGTCGTTCTCGCTGTCGCCGCCCAACTCGAAGGTGTCGTCCTCGTTAATATCCAAACGATGGGCGTCGATCAGTCGATTCCCGCCGCCGTGGCAGTGGTGGGGACGATGTTGGGACTGTGGTGGCTCGATAACGAATGAGCGACGCCGACTGAGCGGGACGACCCCTCGCTGGAACTGGCGTTCAAACTCGCCGCGCGCTTCGAGTGTCGCGTCAAGGACCTTTTCGACCCGGAACTCGACGCCGATTCGACCGCGTAAAAAAGCCGCCTTTTTGCTGAATTACCGGTTCAGCGTGTGAATCGCCTGCCCGAGCGCGTTTTCTGCGGCCTCCATGACCGCTTCGGCGAGCGTCGGGTGGGTGTGGATGGTCGCCGCGACGTCTTCGAGTCGCGCGCCCATCTCGATAGCGAGCGCGAGTTCGGCGATGAGTTCGGACGCTTCGGGACCGACGATTTGCGCCCCGAGGATGAATCCGGAGTCCTCGTCGGCGACGATGCGGACGAAGCCTTCGGCGTGGCCCGTGGTGAGCGCGCGGCCGGACGCACCGAACGGCATCTGACCGATTGCGGGCGTGAAGCCGGCCTCTTCGGCCTCTTCTTCCGTCATTCCGACCGTGCCGATTTCGGGGTCGGTGAAGACGGCGGCCGGAACGGCTTGACTGTCGAAGGCGACCGGTTCGCCGGCGATGTGCTCGGCCGCAACGACGCCCTCTTGGGAGGCGACGTGGGCGAGCATCGGCGTGTCGGCGACGATGTCGCCAATCGCGTAGATGTGGTCTACGTCGGTCCGGCGGAAGTCATCGACCTCGATGAACCCGCGTTCGTCGGCTTCGATACCGGCGTTTTCGAGTTCCATCGTGTCCGTGACGGGCGAGCGGCCGACGGCGACGAGCACCTTGTCGGCGTAGTACTCGCTTTCTTCGCCGTCTTCGGTCTCGGTGGTGACGACGATACCGTCGTCGTCCTCGCGCCAGCCGCTTGCACCTTCGCCGAAGTGCATGTCAATACCGAGGAGTTCGGCGCGCTTGCGGACGACGCGGGCCACGTCGGACTCGTAGGTCGGGAGGATGTCGTCGAGCATCTCGACGACGGTGACGTTGGAGCCGAGTTTGGCGAACGTCGTCGAAAGTTCCATTCCGATGTAGCCGCCGCCGACGACGACGAGGTCGTCCGGGACGGTCTCGGCCGCGAGGGCGTCGCGCGACGACCAGACCTGCTCGTTTGCGAAGTCGAAACCGGGAATCTGGATGACGCGCGAGCCGGTTGCGATGATACAGTGTTCGAACTCGATGGTCTCCGAACCCTGTCCTTCGCCGCCGTGTGCGATGCGGACCGCGTTTTTGTCTTTGAAGCGGGCGGTTCCCTCGACGAGGTTGACGCCGTTCGCCTTACAGAGCTTTTCGACGCCGCCGGTGAGTTGGTCTACGACGCCGTCCTTCCAGTCGCGCAGCTGCGACATATCGACGACGGGGTCTGCATGGATACCCATCTCCTCGGCGTGACCCGCCTCGTGAGCGAGATCTGCGCTCGTGATGAGCGCCTTCGAGGGGATACAGCCGTAGTTCAGGCAGGTACCACCGAAGGCGTCCTTCTCGACGAGCGTCGTGTCGAGGCCCTGCTGTGCGGCGCGAATCGCGGCGACGTAGCCGCCCGGTCCGGCACCGATGACGAGCACGTCGGTTCCGGTCGCAATGTCTCCGACGACCATTATTCGAGCACCAACAGCTTGGGGTCTTCGAGCAGTTCCTTCACGCGGTTCGTGAAGCGAGCGCCCTGTGCGCCGTCAACGATGCGGTGGTCGAACGACAGCGAGAGCGTGAGCACTTTTCGCGGCACGATTTCACCGTCAACCACGCGCGGCTTGTCTTTGATGGCTCCGAGCGCCAGAATCGCCACTTCGGGGTAGTTGATGATGGGTGTCGCGTACTCGCCACCGATACCGCCGATGTTGGTGATGGTGAAGGTACCACCGCGCATCTCTGCGGGCGAAATCTTGCGGTCGCGGGCCTTCTGGACCTTCTCGTTCATCTCGTCGGCGAGTTGGAGCATGCCCTTGCGGTCGGCGTCGTGGACGACTGGGACCATAAGACCAGCGTCCGTCGCGGCGGCAACGCCGATGTTGTACTCGTCGCGGAGCACGATTTCCTCGTTCTCCTCGTCGAGTTGCGAGTTCATGTACGGGAAGTCCTTCAGCGCCGCGATGACCGCCTTCATCACGAACGGCATGTAGGTAAGCTTCGTCTCCTGTTCTTCGGCGACGGGTTTGAGTTGCGAGCGCAGTTCGACGAGTTCCGTCACGTCAACCTCGTCGTGGTGCGTGACGTGCGGTGCAGTGTACTTCGACTGCTCCATCTGGTTGCCGATAGCCTTGCGGACGCCCTTGTAGGGGACGCGCTCGCCGGCGGCGGGACCGGTGTCTGCACTCGTCGTCTCGGCGGACGCGGTGCCCGCATCGGCCTCGGCGGAGACGGCGTTTGCGTCTGCGGCCTGTGCCTGTTGCTGGGCTTCTGCGTACTCGGAGACGGCTTCGGGCGTGACGAACGCGTCGCCGTCGCGCATCTCGCTTGCGGGGATGGCGTCGAGGTCAACGCCCTTCTCTTCGGCCAGCGCACGGGTCGCGGGCGCGGCGAGCGTCTTGTCGCGGTCGGCGCTTTCGGCCACCGCCGCGGTTCCCTCGTCGCGCTTTGCCGTCGCGGACTTTCCGTTTATCTCGACGTTGCGCGGGCGGTCTTCGCCAGCGTCCTCGGACGCGGATGCCTCGGCGGACTCGGCGGCCGACCGAACGTCACCTTCGGTGACGCGGCCGCTCGGACCGCTTCCATCGACGGACGCGAGATCAACGTCGAGTTCGCGGGCGAGGCGTCGGACGCTCGGCGAGGCGAACACGCGCCCGCCGGAGTCGGCCTTAGCCTCGGTCTCGTCGCCTTCGTCGGCGGACGAGTCGGTCGGTGTTTCGGTCTCGGGGTCGGCCGCTTCGGCTTCGGCTTCGGCTTCGCCACCGACCTGGATGGTGATGATGACGTTGCCGACGGGGACGACTTCGCCTTCTTCGGCGAGCAGTTCCTTGACCGTCCCGTTGAACGGCGAGGGAACATCGACGAGCGCCTTGTCGGTCTCGACCTCTGCGAGTACCTGATCTTCGGTTACTTCGTCGCCGGGTGCGACGTGCCACGTTACGAGTTCGCCTTCTGCGACGCCTTCACCGACGTCGGGGAGTTTGAATTCCTCAAGTGCCATTGTTTTCAGAAGTCCACCGCCTCACGAATACCTTCTTCGACGCGGGCGACAGACGGGAGGTAGTAGTCCTCCAGTGCGTACAGTGGGTACGGCACGTCGTAGCCCGCGACGCGCTTTACAGGCGCTTCTTGGTAGAGGAGCGCCTCCTCTTGAATCGTCGCCGTGATTTCGGCACCGAAGCCGCCGTTCTTGGGGGCCTCGTGGACGACGACCGCGCGACCCGTCTTCTTGAACGACTCGACGACGGTCTCGCGGTCGAGCGGCGAGATGGTTCGAATGTCGACGACCTCGGCGTCGATACCCTCTTCTTCGAGGTTCTCGACGGCTTCGAGCGTCGGGCGCGTCATCGCGCCGTAGGTGAACACCGACACGTCCGTCCCCTCGCGGCGAACGGCGGCCTCGCCGATTGGCACGGTGTAATCTTCTTCGGGAACCTCGCCGCGGAACGCGCGGTAGATGAGTTTCGGTTCGAGGAAGATGACCGGGTCGGGGTCACGAATCGCGGAGATGAGAAGTCCCTTCGTGTCGTACGGCGTCGAGGGGATGACGACCTTCAGGCCCGCCTCGTGCGCGTAGAACATCTCCTTGGATTCGGAGTGGGACTCCGGGGCGCGGATGCCGCCGCCGTAGGGTGCGCGGAGCACCATCGGGAGGGTGTACCGCCCGCGAGTGCGGGTGCGGAACCGCGACATGTGGCTGACGATTTGGTCGTAGCCGGGGTACATGAAGCCCGAGAACTGGATTTCGGGAACCGGCTTTAGGCCCATCGCGGCCATGCCGACGGCCGTGCCGACGATGCCGGACTCGGCGAGCGGGGTGTCGATGACGCGGTCGTCACCGAACTCGTCCCAGAGGCCTTCGGTCGCGCGGAAGACACCGCCGTTTTTGCCGACGTCTTCGCCCATGACCAACACCTCGTCGTCGAGGTTCATTTCGGTGTAGAGACCGTCCCGTACCGCTTGTACGATAGTGAGATTCTGCTCGCTCATTCTCTGAGGAATCCTTCGTCGCCGACCTTCTCACGGAGCGCTTCGAACTCTTCGCGCTGGGCGCGAATCTCCGGGGTCTGTTCGGCGTAGGCGTATTCGAACATCTCGGTGGGGTCCGGACGCGGGTCGGACTCGGCCGCTTCGATGGCGTCTGCGACCGTCTCTTCGATGTCCGTCTGGATTGCGTCGTATTTCTCGTCGTCGAGACGCCCCGTCTCGCGGAGGAACGTCTCCATCCGCGGGATGGGGTCTTTCGCCTTCCATCGCTCGACTTCCTCGTCGTCGCGGTAGACGGTCGGGTCGTCGGCGGTGGTGTGTGCGCCGAAGCGGTACTGGACCGCTTCGATGAGGGTCGGGCGCGTCTCGCCCTCGCCTGGGTTCTTTGCTTTCTCCAGTGCCGCCTCGGTCACGGAGTAGACCGCAAGCGGGTCCATCCCGTCTACCTGCACGCCGTCCATGCCGTAGGCCGTCGCCTTCTGTGCGATCGTTTCCGCGGCGGTCTGTCGCTCGCGGGGGACGGAAATCGCCCACTGGTTGTTGTTACAGAAGAAGACGTTCGGTGTGTCGAAGACGCCCGCGAAGTTCAGCGCTTCGTGGAAATCGCCTTCAGAGGTCGCACCGTCACCGAAGTAACAGAGAACACCTGTGTCGGTCTCTCCACGGAGTTTGTTCGCCCACGCGGCACCCGTCGCGTGCGGAATCTGCGAGGCGATGGGCACGGCCGGCGGCAGAATGTTCGCACCCTCCGGCATCTCGTTTCCTTTCTCGTGGCCCATCCAGTAGAGAAGCGTCTGTTTCAGCGGCAGGCCGCGAATCATCGCCGCGCCGTGTTCGCGGTAGCTCGGAACCATCCAGTCGTCGTCTTCGAGCGCGGTTGCACTGCCGATTTGTGCGCCTTCCTGCCCCGACAGCGGCGGATACGTTCCCATCCGTCCCTGTCGTTGGAGACTCACCGCCCGCGTGTCGAAGTGCCGGGCGAGACGCATGTTACGGTACATCTCGACCAGTGTTTCGTCGTCGATGTCAGGAACCTCGCCGACGACGGCTCCGTTCTCGTCGAGTACTTGTACCTGGTCCTGTGGGTCACGTTGAAGCACGCTCACGGGAGAACCCTCCTGTTCATGGCAAAATCGACTCCCGCCGCCGTTATATTGTTTTCGTATATAATTTACTTTGACTCGGAATACCTCCACACATGCCGTGCTATGTAAACCCACACGGGACAAAATTGGACATTTTCGCTCCTAAACGATTCTTCCTGATGGTCATTAGTGTGAACCCACACATCACCGAGAAATAATCGGAAATATCGACAACGTTGCAAAACGCGGTCGAGGTTGACGCCAGTGCGCCTTCGAATCGTAACCGAGTGGTTCGCTAGCTACCGTCACTCGGCTGTCGATGTTAGCTCGACTGCCGTCTTTCAGTTCTCTGGTTCGACTGCCGTCTTTCGGTTCTCTGGTCCGACGGCGTTCCAGTGTTGTTGGTGGTGCGGTGTTGATTCTCTGGTCGTTACTGACCCGCCGCCGCACGCGCAGTCTGTCGCGCTTCTTCGACGCTCGTCCCCTCGCGGAGGAGTGCATCGACGAACAGTTCACCGGCTTTGTACGACGACCTGACCATCGGGCCGGACGCGCAGTAGAGGAAGCCGAGTTCCTCCTCGGCGACTTCTCGCCATGTGTCGAACGCGTCCGGGTGGACGTACTCGAACACGTCGAGGTGACTCCGCGACGGTTGGAGGTACTGGCCGAACGTCACGATGTCCACGTCGGCCTCGCGGAGGTCCGAGAGCGTCTGGTACACCTCGTGAGCGTACTCGCCGAGACCGAGCATAATCGAGGTTTTCGTGTGAATGTCGGACTCGTCTGTCACTTGCTGGAGCACCGACAGAGATTGTTTGTAACCCGCGCGACGGTCGCGGACCGGCCACTGGAGTCGTTCGACCGTCTCGATATTGTGAGCGATGACGTCGGGACCGGCATCGATTATCTTTCGGACGTGTTCTGGCTCGCCTTGGAAGTCTGGAATCAACACTTCGACGAGGATGCCCGGGTCGCGGCGTTTGATCTCTCGAATCGTCTCCGCGAAGTGGCCCGCACCTTGGTCCGGCAGGTCGTCGCGGTCCACAGAGGTCAACACGACGTAATCGAGGCCGATTTCGGCGACTGCGTCTGCGACGTTCGCCGGTTCGTCTGGGTCGAGCGGCTCCATGCCGCCCGTCGTCACGTCACAGAAGTTGCAACCGCGCGAGCATCGGTCGCCCATCAGCATGAACGTCGCCGTCCCCGGCCCGTTTTCACCGCTCCAACACTCGCCGAGGTTCGGGCAGTTGGCCTCCTCACAGACGGTGTGGAGGTCGCGGTCCCGGAGCGTGGATTTGATATCGGTGAAACGCCGGCCGGATGGCGGTCGCATCTTCAACCAGTCTGGCTTCCGCCGCGTGCGCATGGTCAGTCAGTTTCGGGGCAACCGGGAAAAAACGTGAGGGTAAGCGTAGCGTCAGCCTCCCGACAGTGAAACGTCGTGGACCGAGCACCCGACCGCAACGGCGGCACACGAAATCGACGGCCTGCGACGGGTTGCCCCGTGTTATCACTGCTTGTCAAAAATCGGTCAAACGGACACTATAATCACGAAAAAGAAAACGTATGGTTCGAATATATCATCTCTTTCCATCATCGTGCATGTACAACCGTGCAAGATGTATCATGAAACTGAAAAACTTATACGCGAGTAAAGATTTAGAACAGGTATGAACTGGAAACACCGCCGCGACCTGTCGAAGGTCGAATCGAAGAAGAAAGAGGCCACCGCGGGAACGAACTGGTCGTTCATCGCCGCGCTCGCCGTCGCCGCGTAAGCCGCTTTCCCACCGCTTTCGGTCCCACTCGCCCCGGCTCTCTTTTGTACTTTTCACCCAGTGAGCGACCGCGTTGGATGGAGAAACGCCTTTCCCCCCGGACGACTCGGCTTCGTGTATGACGCTCGTCTTCGCCTCGCTTCCGGCATCGACACACACCCGGGGGTGCGCTTCGTGAAAGTCTCCGAGGCGGTCCCCGAGTTCGCCGATGCGTTCGGATTCGAGGAGTTCAACAGGATGCAACGGGAGGCTCTGTCCGCCATCCTCGACACCGACCACAACGTCGTCGCCTCCGCGCCCACCGCCAGCGGGAAGACGGCGCTCGCCGAACTCGCCATCTGCCGGACGCTCCGTGACGAGGGGACGGCGCTTTTTATCGCACCGTTGCGCGCGCTGACGACCGAGAAGGAGTCCGAGTGGGAGCGCTTCGAAGACCTCGGCTACTCGGTCTACGTCGTCACCGGCGAACGTGATTTGAACCCGCGTCGCGCCGCGCGCGCCGACATCCTCGTCATGACGCCCGAAAAGACCGACTCGGCGACTCGCAAACACGATTCCGCGCGGTACTCCTTTATCGAGGATGTCGATTGCGTCGTCATCGACGAGGTCCACCTGCTCGATTCGGAGACCCGCGGCGGCGTCCTCGAAGTGACCGTTTCGCGGATGCGACGCATCTGTGACCCTCGAATCGTCGCGCTCTCTGCGACCATGCCGAACATCGACGACGTGGCCGCGTGGCTCGACGCGCCCGACGAGACGACCTTCGAGTTCGGCGACGACTACCGTCCCGTGGACCTCCACGCGGGGGTCAAAACCTACACCCACGGCGAGAACTCCTTCGCCGACAAGTACCGCCGACTCTACCGGGCGTTCGACCTCGCGGAGCCGCATATCCGCGACGGCGGCCAGTCACTCGTCTTCGTCTCCTCGCGGCAGGACGCGGTTCGCGCCGCCGCCAAAGCCCGCGACGAACTCGCCAAACGCGACGTTCCAATCGGTGCCCGCGGAGACTACGACTTCCACAACGAGACCAAAGAACTGAGCAACGACTCGCTTCGGAAGGGCGTCCTCGACGGCGTCGGATTCCACCACGCAGGTCTCGCCCGCGACGACCGCGAAGCCGTCGAGGAGTGGTTCAAAGAGGGCAAGATTCAGCTTCTCTTTTCCACCTCGACGCTCGCGTGGGGCGTGAACCTCCCCGCCCGCTGTGTCGTCATCCGCGATACGAAACACCACGACCCGCTCGAAGGCGAGGTCGATATCTCGCCGCTCGACATCCTCCAGATGCTCGGACGGGCGGGTCGCCCCGGCTACGACGACGTCGGCTACGGTTGGGTCGTCTGCGACCACGCAGACCAGAACAAGTATCGCCGCCTGCTCCGCGAGGGCAAGGAAATCGAATCACGACTCGCCGAAGACCTCGATTCGCACCTCAACGCCGAGATTGCGATGGGGACCATCCGCGACCTCGACGACGTGCTGTCGTGGTTGGAGACGACGTTCTACTACCGCCGGGCGCAGTCGAACCCGGCGGCCTACGACTTCGAAGACCTCCGCGAGCGCGTCCGCGACGTGCTCGACCGACTGGTCTCTCGCGGCTTCGTCGAGATGGACGACGACCTCGCTATCGACGCGACCGCGCTGGGTCGGCTCACCTCGAAATACTACCTTCGATTGGGGACCGCAACCCGCTTTTCGACGCTCGCAAACCGCGACCGAATCTCCGCGGACGACATCCTCGAAACGGTCGCCGGTGCGGCAGACTTCCGGCAGGTGTCGGCCCGCCAGTCCGAGGTCGATGCCGTCGATTCCGTCCTGACCGGCGTCTCGACCGAACTCGAAGACGGCCCACGAAAGGTACTCGCCATTCTCCACGCCAGCATGGCGAACTCGACGCCGAGCGAACTCAGAAGCGACGCGTGGGTCATCAGACAGAACGCGCTTCGCTTGCTCTCTGCGCTCCGCGAGTTCCTCGACACCTTCGCTGACGCTCGCGCGGCCAACCTCGCAAAGCGCGTCGAAGCACGCGTCGAACACGGTGTCAGTAGTGATGCCGCGGCGCTCACGGCGGTTGACGGTATCGGCCCCGGACGCGCCCGCAAACTTGCGACGGGAGGGATTTCTGCCCCGGCCGACGTGCTCGACGCCGGCGTGAAAGAACTCACTCGCGCGGGACTCTCGAAGGGTGTCGCCGAGCGCGTCATCAAGAGCGCGAAGAACCTTCCAGCACCCGAAATCGACTGGGGCGACTTCCCCGACTCGGTCGGCCGCGGCGAGAGCGACATGCACGACATCCGCGTCACGAACGGCGGCGGCGGCGGTTCTATCGGGGTTCGTGTCACCGTCAACGACGTCGAGATGTCGGCGAAAACGTGTTACCTCTCCGACGACGTGACCGTCCCTGTCGGCGTCTTCGGCGCAAAAGACGACCAACTGGAGTTCGTCGTGGAAGTGACGTTCCCCGACCTGCCACTGCTCCCGATTCGGGAGTCGCGGACGGTTCGGGTGACGTAGGTCTTAGAGCGTCAGTCCGATTCTACCTTTAGTGAATGACGCTTCTAGCCTGCGCTTTCGAACCAGTGATTTATCCGCTCTGTCGGTTGGTATGGGGAAGAATTATATCTATCAAGTCCGAAGTAAAAGCTGTACCAACACACAGGGCGGTGGGTGTTTATCCTACCGCGCTTCTACTCGTCTTTTACCAGTCGGTCTGTTCGGCTCTCACCTTACAATCCGGGAAGTGTACAATTCTTTATATATTGTGGATTCACAGATAGTTAGCACGAATGAAATCGAAATTTTGCGTTCCGTAGTGGCCTTCAGACACATTCTGTCTGCTCAACTACAGGAACATATTTTTATGCCTGAGTACCGTATTGTCTAGTGGGTGACTAATCGTGGTTGCCCACCGACCATGTGTGTTGGTACACTCATGGGACTGAAGTTCATTGCAGTGACGCTGACCATCGCGGTTAGACTGATGCAACTGCGGAACTTGGACTAATGTCCTCGACCCGGCAATCGCAAGAGACCCGGTAATTGGCAAGTAGCTGGGGGCAACTTGCCCCCTGCTCAAAAGAGTGTGCCTGCATCTCGGAAATGGTCGGCAACGAAGTGACGACAGCCCCGATCTTTCGTCGGTTCGGGGCTGATTTTCACCGAGTGCGTCTCTACTCGGTTCACTCGTCCTCGCCGAGCAACGCCGCCCGCAACTCCTCCGGCCCGTCTACGATTTCATCCGCCAGCGACAGGTCCAACGCCGCGTTGTGGTCGATGCGGTAGGCGATGGTGTACGCACCCGACCGCACGGCCGATTCGATGCCGTTTATCGAGTCCTCGACGACGACGCAGTCTTCGGGTGCGACGCCGAGTTCTGCGGCGGCGTGCTCGTAGATGTGGGGTTCCGGCTTTCCGGGCTTGTCGATGTCGTCGGCGGAGAGCACGAGGTCGAGCGGGTCGAGGTCGAATCGCTCGCGGACGGTCGAAATCCAGGCCTGTGGAGCCGAAGAAACGATAGCGACCACTTTTCCCGCCGTGCGGAGGTCCGAAAAGAGTGCTTCCGCACCGTCCATCAAGACGACGTTCTCGCCGTAGAGTTCCTCGGCGTTTTCGTGGTACGCCGCGACGAACTCGTCTTTCGAGACGGTGGTTCCGTACGTCTCGTCGAGGTAGTCGTATATCTCGCGGAAGTTCATGCCCGTGATTTCCTCGTGGGCCGGGTCGCCGTCTTCGATGGCCTCGGCGAACACCCAGTCGTCCTCGAAAGCATGCCAGTACTGCTCCGAGTCAACCAACACGCCATCCATGTCGAACAGCACGACGCTCGCGTCCATGGTTTGCCCTCCACAGCGCCCGACCAAAGGCCTTCGTGCCGCGGCATGGCTCAGCCCACCCACCAACCCATCTATCCGCTTTCGTACGTCAACCTTCGCGCGTAGGTTCAACTCGGAGTGCGGGACCACGTCCGACGCATGGAATCCATCCGAATCTTCGCTGGCGATTGTACCGTCACGTTCGAAGGCACCCGCGACCGGACTCAACGCGGCCGTGTCGTCGTCGTGGTCAAGCCGGACCGAACCGTGCTCGTCCACGACGTCTCCGGCTACCAACCCGTCGCGTGGCTCACCCGCGCCGACTCGCTGACCGTCGAATCCGGACCGAGGTCGTTTGGTCTCGTCGCCCGCGCGGGCGAGCAAGTCCTCACCGTCGAATCGAACGACGTGACCGGCCGTGCCGAGTACCCCGCCAGCGAGGCTGGCATTCCGGTCGGCGCACACCCCGAAACCGGTGAGCCGCTGGTTCGAACGAACGGTGCGGTCGTCGGTCTCGACTCGGGAACTGAGTTCCGCCTCCCAGCCGGTGCAATCGTCCTCGATTCGACGTGCGACGACTGCGGACTTCCCCTGATGCGCGTCGAGCGCGGGGCGGCCTTCGAGGTCTGTATCGACCGCCAGTGCGACCCGCTCGACGACCGCGTTCGAGACCGGTTCGACGGCGACTGGCACTGTCCAGACTGCGGGTCGCCGATGCGAATCATCCGGCGGAACGGCCGCCTCTTGGCCGGCTGTGACGCGTATCCTGAGTGCGAGACCGCGTTTTCGATTCCGGCGGGTGTGGTCGCGGCCGACTGCGACTGCGGACTCCCGATATTCGAGACGGGTCGCGGCCGGCGGTGTCTCGACTCGACCTGCGAACACAGCTAACCGAGACGTATTGGAACCTGCGCTGTCGGCATCGCAGTCCCTTTGTCGTCGGGACGCCCCGATTCGGGTATGCAAGGACGCCTCGAAGACGGTGTCGTCCACCTCCCGGGCGACGCCCGACAGCGGTTCCACGACTCGCGCGGATACGGGAGACCGACCGGCGGCAACGACCTCGACGTCGCGCCCGTCGAGGCCGCACACCTGCTCTCGCGCGGCGACATCGACGGCGTGGACGGGATGGGCCTGCGCGAACTCCTCGCGCGCACTGGCACGACGCTCGGTTTCGTCGTCTACAAAGACCTCCGCGACCGCGGGTTCTACCTCTCGCCCGCCCGCGACGACTGGCCCGGCGTCGCCGACGCCGAGGGCGCTGACTTCCTCGTCTACCCCCGCGGCAAGGGACCGTGGGATGGCGACGTCGAATATCGGATGCGAGTCGTCGGCGAGCGACAGCCGATTCCCGTCGATTCGCTCGGCGATGTCGCCGAGCAAAGCTCGGCGGCCCGCCGGACGGATTCCGGAGACGTGGTGCTCGCCATCGTTGACGAAGACGGCGACCTGACGTACTTCGACACCGGCGACTACGCTCCCGACGGGACCGCCTTCGAGGACTTCCCCACCGGTCTCGACGCCGAACTCCTCTCGGACCGCGCGCTCGTGTGGGATGGCGTGGACCGCCTCTATCAGGGCGGCTTTTTCGGTCAGCGCCTCTACGGCCGCAACGCCGACAGCGGCCCGCTTCAACTGTCGCTTCTCGAAGCCGCGTATCTCGCCCGACAGGACGTGCTCGCCATCGACGAGGCCGACGTAATATCCTGCGGTCACGACGTCGAAGGTGAGCGATTCGACCGCAGGCTTGCGGTTTACGCCTCGCTCAGAGAGATGCAGACGGTTCCGAAAAGCGGCTTCAAGTTCGGGTCTGACTTCCGCGTCTACACCGACTTCGAGACGGTAGACGACCTCTCACACTCCGAGTTCCTCGTGCGCGTGGTCACGCCCGACCACACGTTCGTCCCGCGTGACCTCTCGTTGGACGTTCGACTCGCTGGCGGTGTCCGCAAGCGAATGGTTTTTGCGCTGACCGATGCCAACGGAGAGATAGACTGGCTTTCGGTCAGTCGGCTCACGCCATGACACGAGACGAACCCGCGGAGCGAATCCGCACCGACGGAGGCACAGCACAGGGAGCAGACGAAGTCGCTCTCGACCCGTGGGGCTCGTCAACCATCGCCGACTACCGGAAGTTGTTCGAGGAGTTCGGCATCGAGGAGTTCGACGAAGTCCTCGACGAAGTGCCGAACCCCCACTATCTGATGCGCCGCGGCGTCATCTTCGGGCACCGCGACTACCGGCGCGTGTTGGAAGCGATGCGCGACGGCGACGACTTCGCCGTTCTCTCGGGGTTCATGCCTACCGGCGACCCCCACATCGGCCACAAACTCGTCTTCGACGAAATCATCTGGCATCAACAGCAGGGCGGCGACGCGTACGGTCTCATCGCCGACATGGAGGCGCACTCCGCCCGCGGTATCGCGTGGGACGAAATCAACGAGCACAGCCGCGACTACCTGCTGTCGCTCATCGCGCTCGGATTCGACCCCGAAGAGGGCGAACTCTACCGGCAGTCGGACAACGACACGCTTCAGCGACTCGCCTTCGAACTCGGCGGCAAGGCCAACTTCTCCGAGTTCGAGTCCATCTACGGCTTCGACGGCGAGACGAACATCTCGCACATGCAGTCGGTCGTCACGCAGATGGCCGACATCCTCTACCCGCAGTTGGACGACCCCAAGCCGACGGTCATTCCGGTCGGTCCCGACCAAGACCCGCACGTTCGATTCGCTCGTGACCTCTCGACGCGGATGCGATTCTTTAAAGTAACCGAGGCGTACTCCAGTTACGAGGTCACTGATGATTTACGGCAGTGCCTCAAGTGGTTCTATCACGAAATTGAGCGTGCATTCGAGGGTGGGCTTGGAATGGAGTCGCCCATGGTCAAAGCAAACTGCAATAATGCGCAGGCTGAGGTAATCTTCCGAGGTCTTGAAAACTACCTCCTTAATCCGGGCTCTGTTTCGCCATCTGAAGTGGAGGTCGACATTGAACAGCTCGTTGAACTGGATAATCATGACCACAGTGCAAACGAGTGGAAGCAGGTAACCGATGCCTTAGTTCCGTTTGATATCTCACCTCCTGAGACCCTCTCAGAAGCGGCATACAACGCACTCCTGCGTCGATTCAACAGCTCAGGTCGTGAACCGCTCCGCCCCCGCGTTCGCTTCTTCGCCCGGCAGGCGACCGACGAGGCGTTCGAGGCGCTCATCGAGGACATCGAGGGCGAAAAGCGGCGATACGACCAGCACATCGACGCGTTCGACCTCGACGTTGCAGAAGCCGAGGAACTCGCCCGGAAGGTCGAGGCCCGCCACGGCGGCTACGGCTTCATCCCGCCGTCGTCAATCTATCACCGCTTTATGACCGGCCTGACGGGCGGGAAGATGTCTTCGTCGATTCCGGCGAGCCACATCTCGCTTCTCGACGACCCCGAAGACGGCTACGACAAGGTCAAGTCAGCGACGACCGGCGGCCGCGACACTGCCGACGAACAGCGCGAACTCGGTGGCGAGGCCGACAAATGTCCCGTCTACGAACTCTACGCGTACCTCCTCACGGGCGACGACGACGAACTCGCCAAGGAAGTGTACGACGAGTGCGTCGGCGGCGAGCGCCTCTGCGGCGGGTGTAAAGAACAGGCCGCGACGCTGATGCGCGAGTTCCTCGAAGACCACCACGAAAAGCGCGACGAGGCGAAGGAAGTCCTCGATTCGCTCGACATCGACTTGGAGACGGAACGACGAGGGGTAGCCGCCGAGCATTAGCGAGGCGGTTGCTCGTGAGGCGCGAAGGACGATACGGTGGTTTGTCGAGTGCGAGCGAGACAAACGCCGAGATTTTTGGTTTTCGGGGCGTCTGACGGTTGTCTACACCCGAACCGTCTTTCCGACGTCGTTCGCTCTCGCTTTCCCGTACAGGTACTCCGCCGCCGCCGCGTCGAGTACCGCGGAGCCGACACTCTCGACGAGTAGTATCTCGTCGTCCGACTGCCGGCCGATTTTCCCCTCGAACACGTCGGAAAGCGGCAGGAGGTCGGCCTCCGAAAGCCCGGATTCACGCACGTCGCCGACGGCCGCGACTGGTTCGGGCACGTCCGCGAAGACGCGGGCCGCGCGCTCGAACGTCGCGGGACCGACTTCCTGCATCTCGCCGGTGTAGGCACCGATGGCGATGACGAGCGTTCCGGGAGCGAGCCACTCAGCCGAAAAGACTGGTTCCGTACTGGTCGTCGCGGTGACGACGACGGTCGCGTCCGAAACGGCCGCTTTCGGCGACGTGACGGCTTCCGCGTCGAGACCCGCGTCTCGGAGGTCGGCGGCACACGTCTCGCGCGACTCACTCGGCGAGTAGATGCGGACGGATTCGACGTCGGCCGCGGCGGCGATGGCGCGGGCTTGCCACCGAGCCTGCGTTCCCGCGCCGAGAACGCCGAGTCGGACGGGACCGGTCGAGAGATGCGTCACGGACAACCCGCCGATACAGCCCGTTCGAGCGTTGGTAATGACCGTTCCGTCGAGAAACGAGAGCGGAAGGCCGGTTGCCGCGTCGTTGAGGACGACCTGCGCGTTCACGGGCGAAAGCCCGCGGTCGGGGTTTGCGGCGTGAACCGAGGCGAGTTTCGTCGCGTACATCGCGCGACCGTGGATGTACGCCGGCATGGTCAGCGCCGTCCCGAGCGGTGGGCGAGTGTCGCGCTCTGGCGGTAGGTCGCCGGTATCGCCCGTCGTTTCCTCCGCGTCGTCTTCTCTCACCTCGCTGTCCGCGTCCATGTCGATGCCGACGGGGAAGTGCGCCCTCGGCGGTCGTTCGACCGCTCTGCGACCCTGTTTGACGAACGCCGCCTCGACCACCGGGAGCAACTCCGGAAGCGAGAGGACCTCGCGGACGGCGTCCGCCGAGAGAATCCGAACCATACGTCACCTACTCGGGGCTGTCTGGTGAACGTTTCGTGAATTGCTAGTGTGTCACATATAGGGTCATGACGATGAAGGGAGTTCAAAAACGACTATGCACGCTCTCATCGTCGGCGGCGGTATCGTCGGACTCGTATGCGAGAGAGACGTGTCGGCGCTCTCGCTCGACCGATTCGAATCGGGTGAGACGTTACGAAAACAGAACGTGGCGTAGACGAGCGTCGATGCTCACGCGCTCATGTTGACGACGGCTCGGAGTTCGCCGAGGACGCGAACCGGGTCGCCAACGTCGCGCGACGCGAGGACGCGATAGCGGTCATCGTCTTCGACGACTCGGTACGTCACCTCGCCGTCGTCGAACTCGTAGGCCGGATTCGACTGAACGAGAACGGCGTCAACGTCGTCTCTGTCGTCCGGGCGGTTCGGTGGTTTGACGATGAGGGCCGCCTCCTCGCCGAGGCAAATCGTAGACAGCATCGCGTCCAAATCTCGCATACGTCTTCGTCGCCCGTGGGAGTGCTGCCGATATGAAGGTATCCTCTCAGTTCCGACGCGGGGTGCGACCCATGTGCAGTCTGCGGATTACGCCCCTTCGAGTGAAACTGTTATGCCACGTCGAACACGATATCGACTATGGGTTCGACTCCCTCTCTCCCGTCTCCACAGTCGCTTCCTCACGGCGACGCTCCGCATGTTGCGGCCGCGTACACGATGGCGGCTGCAGCATTCGTCGCCGCGTTCGTGTTCGTCCTCGGCGTGAGCGCACTCGCTGTCTTCGAGTCCGTTCAGGCCGCGTCGCAGCCGTGGGGTAGCTCGTTCTTCCTTTTATTTCCGCTTCTCGGGCTCGTCGCTACCGTCATCGTGACGCCCGTCGCGTTCGCAATCGGCATCTTCGTGTGGCGTTGGGTCGTCCCGACGGGCGCATCTGCCAGACGGGGCGGCCTCGGTGGCGTCGTGACCGTCCTCGGGACGTATCTCGGTGCGGCCCTCGTGGTGTCGGTGCTCGGTGCACTCGCGGTCTTCGCCGAGAACGTCCAGTCTGCGATGTTCTTCGACCAGTGGACGCTGGCCAGGCTCATCGGGGGACTGGAAGCGGGTGCGATTGCCGGTCCAGTCGCGCTCGTCTACGGACTCATACTGACGTGGTGGATTACCCTCCCTGTCGGATTCGTTGCAGGCTGGCGGCATCAGCGACGGTCGTGACACTACGCCCCACGATTCCGGAATTGTTTTGAATGAACACGTCATCCCCGAAGATAATGGCATCCGAACCTGTCTGTGATGGTGTCTGCGTCACTCACGAACCGACCACCGACGGGTTCGGCTTTTTCTTTCTGACCGCCTGAGGTCGGCGGACTCCACTCGGGTGTGACCGCGCCCGACGGACGAAACCGACCCCCTCCGGTCAGACTCGCCGGCACGGCGAGGCTTCGAAACTGCTAACCGACCACCAGACGGCTAACGCCACAACGAACCAGATGCGACTTCCGGAATCACAGGTCGCGGTGTTGAACGCCGCGAGCGCCACGGACGAACAGACGATAGCACAGTTAGCGGAGGAGACGGACCTGAAGCCCGAAACGGTGACGGGTGCCGTCTTCGACCTCCGCGACGACGGTCTCGTCTCCGTCACGGAGACCGTCGAAGAAGACATCGAACTGACTGACGAGGGCGTCGAGTACGCCGACGACGGCCTCCCGGAGGTTCGACTCTACCGCGCCGCGCTCGACGTGGACGACGGCGAATCGGTCCCGATGGGACAGGTTATCGGCGCGTCGTCGCTCGGCGGTCCCCAAGTTGATATCGCGCTGTCGAACTTCGCGCGAAAGGGCTACGGCCGCATCGACTCGGGCGAACTCGCCCCCGACGCGGACGCCGACCCCGACAGTGACGAAGAAGCCGCCGCGCTCGCGGCGCTCGTCGCGGGCGACGAGGTCACCGCCGACGTGCTCGACCAACTCGAATCGCGGAACCTCGTCGTTCGCCACGAGCGAACTATCCGCGCGGTCACCCTCACGGACGAGGGCGTGACGGCGCTGATGGAGGGCGTCGAGGCGGCCGAAACGGTTGACCGACTCACGCCCGAGATGCTCACCTCCGGTGAGTGGGAAGACGTCGAGTTCACCGAGTACAACGTCGAAGCCGACGCGCCCGGAGTTCGCGGCGGCAAGAAACACATCCTTCGGCAGACCGCAGACCGCGTGAAAGACGTGCTCGTCGGCATGGGCTTCGCGGAGATGGAAGGCCCGCACGCCGACGCGGACTTCTGGATAAACGACTGCCTGTTCATGCCGCAGGACCACCCGGCGCGAACCCACTGGGACCGTTTCGCCCTCGACGTACCGCCGATGGAAGACATCCCCGAGGACCTCATCGACCGCGTTCGCTCGGCCCACCTGAACGGTGTCGGCGACGACGGTGACGGCTATCACTCGCCGTGGAGTGAGGACTTCGCCCGCGCCGTCGCCCTGCGTGGCCACACTACGTCGCTGTCGATGCGCTACCTCTCCGGTCACGAAGTCGGCGAGTTAGAGCCACCGCAGCGGTACTTCTCGGTCGAAAAGGTCTACCGCAACGACACGCTGGACCCGACGCACCTGCTCGAATTCTACCAGATCGAGGGCTGGGTGATGGCCGAAGACCTCTCGGTACGCGACCTGATGGGTACCTTCGAGGAGTTCTACTCGCATTTCGGCATCACGGACATCCAGTTCAAACCGCACTACAACCCCTACACGGAGCCGTCGTTCGAACTGTTCGGCCGACACCCCGAGACGGGCGAACTTATCGAAATCGGCAACTCCGGGATGTTCCGCGAGGAAGTCCTCTCGCCGCTCGGCGTCGAGTGCGACGTGATGGCGTGGGGACTCGCGCTGGAGCGTCTGTTGATGCTCATGTACGGGTTCGACGATATCCGCGACGTCCACGGAACGATGTGTGACCTCGATCTGCTCCGCGAAACGGAGGTGCTCAAGTAATGCCTGTCGTAGACGTTCAACCAGACGAACTGCGCCGCCTGACCGGCCACGAAGACAAGTCCGACGAGGAGTTCAAAGACGACCTGTTCGCGCTCGGCCTCGAATTCGAGGGCGTGACCGACGACGGGGCGTTCCAACTGGAGTTCGGTCCTGACCGTCTCGACCGCCTCTCTGTCGAAGGCGTCGCTCGGTCGCTTCGTTACCAGTATGGCGATGCCCGCGGCGTGGCCGTCCCGAAGACGAACGACTCCGATTGGACTATCGCCGTTGACGAGTCAGTCCCCGAAGAGAGACCCTACGTCACGGGTGCGGTCGTCCGCGGCGTTGACCTCGACGAGGCCGCGCTCGACTCGCTCATCCAACTGCAAGAGAAACTGCACGCGACGATGGGCCGAAAGCGCGCCAAAGGTGCCATCGGCATCCACGACCTGACGATGCTGAAAGGCGAGGTGCTCTCGGAAGACGCCTCGGGGAACACCATCACCTACACCGGTATCGAACCCGACGGCGACACCTTCGTCGCGCTCGACTCCGACGAGGAACTCACGCCCGCCGAAGTGCTCGAACGACACGAGACGGGCCGGAAGTACGCCGACCTCGTAGGTGAGTACGAGCGGTTCCCTGCCATCTACGACGAAATCGGTCTCTTCTCGTTCCCGCCGGTCATCAACGGCCGCCGAACCGAAGTTTCGACCGACTCGCGCGAATTGTTCGTTGAACTGACCGGGACCGACCAGTGGACTATCGACCGGATGTGCAACATCATCTGCTACGCGCTGGCCGCCCGCGGGGCAACTATCGAGGATATCAAGGTGCAGTACGAAGGCGGCACCGTCGTCAAACCCGACTTCGAAGTCGAGACGAAACGCGTCAGTCACGACCGAATCGAGACGGTCCTCGGTGTCGAATTGGAACTCGACGAGGTCATCGACCTGTTCGAGCGCTCCGGACTGGACGCGGATGCGGAACTAGGCGATGAGACCGTCTATGAGGTCTCTATCCCACCGTACCGCGTTGACGTGCTTCACCCACTCGACCTCGTTGACGACGTGGGCCGCGCCTACGGCTTCAACGAACTCGAACCGCGCTACCCCGACGTTGGCACGGTCGGCCAGCGCCACGAGCGTTCCCGACTGGAAGACGCCGCGCGAACATCGCTCGTCGGTCTCGGCTTCGAGGACCTGCTCAACTTCCACATGATATCCGAGGAAGAGAACTACGAGCGCATGGATGTCGAACCCGGGACGGCGACGCTCGGCGGCGGCGACCCCGTCTCTATCACCGAACCGTACAGCGAAGACTACACTATGCTCCGCTCGTGGGTGCTCCCGTCGCTCACGATGGTTCTGGAGAATAACACCCACCGAGCGTACCCGCAGGACCTCGCGGAAATCGGCCACGTGGCCCACCGCGACGACGACGAGAACACGCGCGTTTCTGAGGCTCGCCACGTCGCCGCCGTGCTCGCTCGTCACGACGCGACCTACGAAGACGCGAAAGGTCGGCTCGCGGCCCTCTGCCGCGACTTCGATGTCGAACTCGAGACGCCGCCGACAGACCACCCGTCGTTCATCTCCGGACGGACCGCCGCTGTCGTCATCGACGGTGAGGAAGTCGGTGTCGTCGGTGAACTGCATCCCAAAGTCATCGTCGAACACGATCTCGAACTACCGGTCGCGGCGTTCGAGTTCGACCTGTCGGCGCTCGCGTAAGCGCGCTCTCGATTCGACTTTTTACGAGCGTCTCACCGCCGAGCGGTGAGCACTGCTGACCGAAAGCGAGACGACGAGAAACGCCACCGCGTGGCTCAGCAGTAGCACATGCGTGGCTGTTTGAACCCACTTTCCGGCCGGAGTCTCGGCGTCGCGCCCATCATCGCTCCGACAAATTCGGCGATGAACAGTCGTTCAGGACGTTAACAATAACTTGTGGTAATTTACAATTCTACGTCATTCCTTTTGTGCATTTAGTCAGAATACGATAGAAACTTTTAGGATGTAACTCGTTGCGGTTCTCGTATGAACGATTATGAATTACACCGTGAGACTCTCGCGGTGACCCACGGCGAACGCGGCCAGACACCTGCACCGGGCGTCGAGGACGTTACCATCCCGGTCCATCTCTCTTCGACGTACTCGATTCCCGACGTAGACCCCGATGCCGACCTCGAATCGCTCGACCCCGACGCGGGCGAGTATCTCTACTCTCGGCTCTCGAATCCGACGCGGAACGCTCTCGAACACCGACTCGCGGCGCTCGAAGGCGGTACACACGCGCTCGCGTTCGTCTCCGGGACAGCGGCTATCGCGGCGACCATGACAGCGGTCGTCCACCCCGGGGACCACATCGTCGCGTTCGAAGACCTCTACGGTGGCACGAAGACGATGCTGAACCGCCTGTTCGCCGAGCGACTCGGCGTTGACGTGACGTTCGTCGATGCGACCGATACCGACGAAGTCGAAGCCGCGATGCGCGACGAGACGCGACTCGTCTGGATGGAGACGCCGTCGAATCCGCTCATGCACCTCTGTGACATCGAGGCGATTGCGGCTATCGCCGACGACTGGAACGCGGTTTTCGGCGTTGACAACACGTTCCTCAGTCCGTACTTCCAGAACCCGTTGTCGCTCGGTGCCGACGTGGTCGTCCACAGCACCACGAAATATCTCAACGGCCACTCTGATTCCATCGGTGGTGCCGTCGTCACCGACCGCGACGACATCATGGACGAACTCGCGTTCCTCCAGCGCGTCGGCATGGGGTCGATGCTCTCGCCGTTCGACTCCTATCTGACGCTCCGCGGCATCAAGACGCTCCCGCTTCGGATGCGCCAACACGAGGAAAACGCGATGGAAATCGCGCGCTTCCTCGAATCACACGACGCCGTCACGCGCGTCCTCTACCCGGGTCTGGAGTCGCATCCGCAACACGACCTCGCCGCCCGCCAGCAGTCCGGATTTGGCGGCGTTCTCTCGTTCGAACTCGACACCGACCCCGACGGCACGGCCGCGTTCCTCGGACACCTCGACGAGTTCCCGCTCGCGGTCAGTCTCGGGGGCGTCGAAAGCCTCATCGAACACCCGGCGACGATGACGCACTCGCCGCTCTCGCAGGCCGACCGGGATACTCTCGGTATCTCGGATTCGTTCCTTCGGCTGTCCGTGGGTGTCGAACACGTTGACGACCTGCTTTCGGATCTCGACGAAGCGCTGGCGACGGTCTGAGAAGCCTCTTCCGTTTCACCGCTCGGTCGCTCGAAATCCGTCACGTCGGCCATCTAACCGAGGCGTTTAACAGTCCGCCCGGCAGTAGGTACGGCAACGCAATGCCGAGCGGAGAATACGACCCGGAAACCGTCGAGGCGAAGTGGCAAGAGAGGTGGGTTGACGAAGACCTGTACGCATACCCGGAGCGTGCGGTAGACCCCGACACTGTATTCTCTATCGACTCGCCGCCGCCGACGGTGTCCGGGAGTCTCCATTGGGGCCACGTCTACGGCTTCACCCTCCAGGATTTCGTCGCCCGGTTCAACCGGATGCGCGGCAAGGAGGTCTACTTCCCGTTCGGATACGACGACAACGGTATCGCGTCGGAGCTTCTGGCCGAGGATGAACTCGGTATCAAACACCAAGACTACGAGCGACGTGAGTTCCAGAATCTCTGCCGCGAAGTCACCTCGAAGTACGAAGCGGAGTTCACCGAGAAGATGCAGAACCTCGGTATCTCCATCGACTGGGAACAGACGTACCAGACCATCTCACCTGAGGTCCAGCGCGTCTCCCAGCTTTCCTTTATCGACCTCTACGAGAAGGACCGCCAGTACCGCCAGCGAGCGCCGGCGATTTGGTGTCCCGAGTGTGAGACCGCGATTTCGCAGGTCGAGACCGAAGACGACGAACAGCACGCGCACTTCCACGATATCGAGTTCGGCGTCGCCGACTCCGAGGAGTCGTTCGTCATCTCGACGACGCGCCCCGAACTCCTTCCTGCCTGTGTCGCCGTCTTCGTCCACCCCGACGACGACGAGAACGAACACCTCGTCGGACAGGAAGCCGAGGTGCCGCTTTTCGGTCAGACCGTCCCAATCCTCGAAGACGAGCGCGTTGACCTCGAAACCGGGACCGGGCTCGTCATGTGCTGTACCTTCGGCGACCAGACCGACATCGAGTGGTATCAGGCCCACGACCTGCCGCTCCGCGTCGCTATCGACGAATCCGGTACGATGACTGACGTTGCGGGTGAGTACGCCGGACTGTCTGCGAACGAGGCGCGCGAGGCTATCGTACCCGACCTCGAAGACGTCGGCGCACTGCTCGAAAAGCGGGCCATCACGCACACGGTCAACGTCCACGAACGCTGTGGCACGAGCGTCGAGTTCCTCGTCAAAGACCAGTGGTACATCAAACTGCTCGACAAGCGCGAGGAGTACCTCGAAGCGGGTGAGCAGATGGACTGGTATCCCGAAAAGATGTTCACGCGGTACAAAAATTGGATCGAGGGACTCCAGTGGGACTGGGCCATCTCTCGCCAGCGCTCGTCGGGGATTCCGTTCCCGGTCTGGTACTGCGAGAACTGCGAACACGCCGTCGTCGCCGACCGCGCGGACCTGCCGGTTGACCCGCTTTCGGACGACCCGCCGGTCGATCGCTGTCCCGACTGCGGCCACGACGAGTTCGTCGCCGAAGACGACGTGTTCGACACGTGGGCGACCTCGTCGCTGACGCCCCTCATCAACGGTGGGTGGGACTGGAACCCCGAAACCGAGACGATGGAACTCGAACAGCCGGAACTCTACCCGTTCGACATGCGCCCGCAGGGCCACGACATCATCTCCTTTTGGCTGTTCCACACGGTCGTCAAATGCTACGAGCACACCGGCGAAGTTCCGTTCGACAGCGTGATGATAAACGGAATGGTCCTCGACGAGAACCGCGAGAAGATGTCGAAGTCCGTCGGCAACGTCGTCTCGCCCGACGAGGTCCTAGAGAAGTTCCCAGTCGATGCCGCTCGCTACTGGGCCGCCGGAAGCGCCGTCGGCGACGACCTGCCGTATCAAGAGAAAGGTCTTGTCGCGGGCGAGAAACTGATGCGAAAGCTCTGGAACGCCTCCAAACTCGTCGAGAGCCTCACCGAGGACGCGCCGGAATCGTTCGACCACGACGACCTGGAGGCCATCGACCGCTGGCTTCTCGCGTCGCTCGACCGCGAACTCGAATTCGTCACCGAGAAACTGGAGACCCGTGAGTTCTCGAAGGCGCGCGACCGCCTCCGGAGTTTCTTCTGGCACACGTTCTGTGACGACTATCTCGAAATCGCAAAACAGCGGCTTCGAGAGGGCGACGACCCCGCGGCGGCCTACACGCTCCAGACCGCTCACAAGCGCTTCCTCGTCTGTTTCGCACCCATCCTCGCACACGTTACCGAGGAACTGTGGCGCGACATGTACGACGAGTCGAGCGTTCACGACCAGTCGTGGCCCGACCCGCTCGGACTCGACGCCGACTTCGAGGCCGGCGAAACCGCGATGGCCGTCGTCGGCGCGCTCCGGAAATACAAAAGCGACGCACAACTCTCGATGAACGCGCCGCTCGGCGAGGTCGAAGTTTACGGGCACATCTCTGGTCTCGAAGACGACATCAGCGGCGTGATGCACGTCGATTCGCTCACCTCGACCGACGAGGAGCCGCCTATCGAGTCCGTCATCTCGGGTATCGACCTCGACTACTCCATCGTCGGCCCCGAGTACGGAAGCAAGGTTCCGGATATCGAGGCCGCACTCGCACAGGACGACTACGAACTCGTCGGCGACGAACTCCACGTCGCCGGTGTCGAACTCGGTCCAGACGCGTTCGAGGTCAACGAAGAACGTACCTACTCCGGCGAGGGTGAGTTCGTCGAGACCGACGGCGCACTCATCATCATCAAAGACTGAGGTTCAATCGGTTGTTGAAACGCCCTCAAAAACGTTTTTTACAGGTCTACACCGACAGCGTCGGCGACTGAGTCGAAGCCGTCGCGTTCGAGTCGTTCGACGAGTCCGCGGTTGATGTTCCGGGCGATAGCCGGGCCTTCGTAGACCATGCCCGTGTAGAGTTGGACTATCGACGCGCCGGCCCTGATTTTCCGGTAGGCGCTTTCTGCGTCTGAAACACCGCCGACGCCGACAATCGGCGCGTCGGTCCGCTCGGCGATGAACCGAATCATGTCTGTTGCGGCCGATTCGATTGGTTTTCCGGAGAGACCGCCGCGTTCGGCTTGGTTCGGGTTCTGAAGTGAGTCGGGGCGCGACGTGGTTGTGTTACTCGCAATGATGCCGTCCAAATCGAGGTCGTTGACGACGTCGAGGGCCTCTTCGACCGCGGGGTCCGGAAGGTCGGGCGAGAGTTTCACGAGAAGCGGGTTGGCACCGGCATCGACGAGCGTCCCGAGAATCGCCTCCAGCGAGTCGCGGTTTTGCAGGTCGCGGAAGCCCTCGCTGTTGGGACACGAGACGTTGACGACGAAGTAGTCTGCGCCGTCGGCGACACGCTCGTAGGTGTAGCGGTAGTCCTCCGGGGCCTCTTCGGTCGGCGTCACTTCGGAGAGTGCTAGGTTGACGCCGACGGGAATGTCGGGGGTTGCTCCCGTCGAGAGTCGTTTTCCGACTACGTCCGCGCCGTCGTTGTTGAGACCCATACGATTGATGAGCGCCCCGTCTTCGGGCAGGCGGAACATCCGGGGACGCGGGTTGCCGGTCTGTGGCTTCGCCGTTACGCCACCAACTTCGACGTGGCCGAATCCGAGCGCCGTGAGGACAGTCGGTAGTTCCGCGTTCTTGTCGAACCCCGCGGCGATTCCAACCGGATTCGAGAAGTCGAGTCCGAACGCGCTCGTCGCAAGTCGCGGGTCGGTGACGCGGTATCGGCGTTCGAGTAGTGATTCGACGGGCGTCCCGCGGACCGTCTTGAGGAGTCCGTGGATAGTCCCGTGTGCGGTCTCCGGCGGGAGCGAGAAGAGAAACGGCTTGGCGAGAGCGTAGGGGTTCATTGTGGTACTTTGTGCGGTTCGCTGTCGGTGGAATTATTTCGAGACGTCACGGGGTCGTATCAGAAGTCGTGTTCGACCTGTTCTGGGTCTGCTTTCTGAATGATGATTTTGCCGTCTCGAACGCGAACGAATACCTCGTCGCCGATCTCCATTCCGGCGACTGCGAGTTCATCTTCGTGGAGGTTGACGTGGACGTTGTGGTACTCGCCGTTTTCGTCTTTGGCGCCACTCGGACTGAGCTTCTTTTTCCGGACCATCTGGGGGTCTATCCGTTGGTTCGCCGCAGGGAATACATAAGTGTTGTCTCCGTCTGCTCGTTGAGGGTGATTTTTCGCCTCGAACTGACGCTCACATCCGATTACATATTCATCTTTTGACTACTATAGGCACCTCTCGCTGGGGCAAGTATATAAGTACAGTACCGTCGTCGGTCGAAAATCGGCGATATATTTATGACGTGCCATGTGGTTCATTGGCATAGAGGTGGAAAATCATGGTACGCGAGGACGGTAAGCGGAACTTTGTGCTCCGAGAGGAGGACGGTACAGAGACAAGTGTCTTCTCGGGAAGTATGCCACGCCAAGCGGCGCTCAAGGCGGCACGCCGGCTCGACCCTCACGGTTCTGAAGATGAGGCCGAGTCGAACGCAATCGAGATTCGGCTTCGAGAGAAGGGAACCGACAAGGTTCACATCTTCGACGCGTGGGCGTGGAACAGCGACGCACCCGAAGATAAACCGGGGTGGATGGAAGGGAAGATTACCAAGGGGAACGTCTCCAAAAAGGGAATCGAGCACCTCGACGAGTAGCCTGACGAACGCTCGACCTTCTTAACGCGCGTGTACGCACGTGCGTGAAAGACTTAATTCGCCAGTCGATACGCCTTTCACGACAGCCCTGTCAGTTTCGTCTGCGCGACCAACACCCGGTCAGACCGCACGTACAACGCGGGGGATGAACGGCCGGCCTCCAGTCGCGCGACATTATCCGTTGAGAGTAATCGCCATTTATGCACTTGTCCGCCATGAAACCGCATGACGATGCGCCTTCGGTTCGACGGCCTTAAATGTAACCGTGGCATTGGAAGTAATGTGAAGAAGCGCACGGGGGTACTCCCCCC
>NZ_AOLN01000012.1 GCF_000337815.1 Haloferax mucosum ATCC BAA-1512
TCTCTATCGAATATTTAGAAATGTTGTCATTCAACGTGTACCGCGTGTGTTCGACCGGTCATCGTGTCGGCGAGATAAACGCAAACCATAACATTTTGCGCGTGACAATAGTTACCGATATGGAAGCGATAAACCCTGCGACGGGAGAACAGGTCGGCTCTTACGAGTCACACGACAGCGAGGACGTCGAAGCGGCGTTATCGCGGTCGAGCGCGGCCTTCGACGAGTGGCGTGCCCGCCCGATTCGTGAGCGCGAGGCGCTCCTTTCGAACGCGGCAGACGTACTTCGAGCGAACAAACAGCGCTACGCCGAACTGATGACGAAAGAGATGGGAAAGCCCATCTCACAGGCGCTCGGCGAAGTCGAAAAGTGTGCGTGGGCGTGCGACCACTACGCCGAGCACGCGACCGCCTACCTCGGCGCCGAACACCACCCTAGTCCGCCCGGAACGTCGGTCGAGACCGTCCACGAACCGCTCGGTGCGGTTCTCGCCGTGATGCCGTGGAACTTCCCGTTTTGGCAGGTCATCCGCTTCGCCGCGCCGTATCTCACCGCCGGGAACGTCGGTATCCTCAAGCACGCCTCGAACGTCCCCGGCTGTGCTCTCGCCCTGGAGGAGGTTTTCGAGGAAGCCGGCTATCCAGAGGGCGTCTTTCAGACACTCCTTATCGGCTCCGACAAGGTCGAGAGCGTACTGTCGGACGACCGCGTTCGCGCGGCGACGCTCACCGGAAGTGGACCCGCGGGCCGAGCGGTTGCGAAGACCGCTGGACAGCACCTCAAAAAGACCGTCTTGGAGTTGGGCGGCTCAGACCCCTTTATCGTACTGGGCGATGCGGACCTCGAAGCCGCCGTTGCGACGGGTGTCCAGGCTCGCAACCAGAACGGCGGGCAATCGTGTATCGCCGCCAAGCGATTCATCGTTCACGAGGCAGTCTACGACGAGTACGTCGAACGTCTCGTCGAATCCTTCGAGGACCTCACCGTCGGCGACCCAATGGACGATTCGACCGATGTCGGTCCACAGGCCGACCCGTCGCTGATGGACGAGCTTCACGACCAAGTAAGACAGAGCGTGGCTGACGGTGCCACCGTTCTGACCGGTGGTGAACCCCTCGACCGTGAGGGTGCGTACTACCCGCCGACGGTGCTCACTGACGTTCCTCACGGGTGCCCCGTCGATGTCGAAGAGACGTTCGGCCCCGTTGCGGCCGTCTACGAGGCGTCCAGCGAAGCGGAGGCTATCGACATCGCTAACGACACCCGATTCGGCTTAGGTGCAAGCCTCTGGACCGAGGACCGCGAACGGGGCCAGCGACTCGCCAGACGTATCGACGCCGGGTGCGTCTACATCAACGAGATGGTGACGTCCGACCCTCGCGTCCCGTTCGGCGGCATCAAAGACGCCGGCTACGGCCGCGAACTCTCCGAATCTGGGATAAAAGAGTTCGTCAACCGCAAGACTGTCTGGACGAACTGACGCGGTTTCTCCGCCGGGGACGTTTCTGATACGGTATCTGAAGCGGCAGAGTTTGGAGTGTCGTGACACTGCTTGAACACCATTCATCTGATGTGTTAGTACTGTGTTAGTTGGGTCTCTGTAATCACTGTGTACTATTTCTCGACGGATTTTAGAGCAGTTGACACCCATATGAGTGGTGTCTATTTCATATATGATATCTGAACTAACCGCGATTCTTCGGGTGACAATCATGGCTTCACGGTGACCGTTGGATAGCTTCGGAACGTGGCCCACCTACGCGGAACGACCAATGCTCACTAACAGTTTAGGATTGTGCCAAATATGAATATGTATGTGTCTGTCAACCTCGCCCGTGTGCCCGTTGCCCGACGCGACACGCCGTAGTTCACATCGCGCCGCGAAAGCGAATCGTATCCCGAGTAATTAAAACCCGGCCACCGAGTATCGGCGGTAAATGGCCGAAGACGAATCCCACGAACACGTCGTCCCAGGGAGCGAAGAAGAGCTATCGACCCCCGACGTCAGCGGGTACGACTTCCGCGGTGAGTTCTCTTTCGACGACTTGCTGGAGAGCTACGCGACGACCGGCTTTCAGGCGACGCAACTCGCGGAAGCCATCGACATCGCAAAACGAATGCAGGAAGACGACGCGACTATCTATCTCACCCTCACGTCGAACATAATCTCGTCGGGATTGCGAGAGGTAGTCGCATACCTCGTCCGCGAAGGGTTCGTAGACGTGCTCATCACGACGTCCGGGTCGCTGACGGAAGACGTAATCAAGACGGCAAAGCCGTTCAAGATGGGCGAGTGGGACGCCGACGAGGCCGCTCTCCGCGAGCGTGGAATCAATCGCCTCGGGAACCTCTACGTTCCGTCAGACCGGTACGTCTGGCTGGAACAGTATCTCTACGACTTCTTCGAGGACTTCTTCGCAGAAGAGAAGGTCCGCACACCGACGGCGTTCGCACGCGAACTCGGAGCGACCCTCGACGATGAGGATTCGGTCCTGAAGCAGGCGGCGGACAACGACGTGCCGGTGTACTGCCCGGCGCTCACCGACGCTGAAGTGGGGAACTTCCTCTATTACTACCGGCAGGGGTACGACTCGGAAGTCGGTATCGAGATTTTGGACGATTACGACTCGCTCATCGAAAACGGATTGCTGGCAGATACGACCGGACTTATCGCAGTCGGCGGCGGTGTGCCGAAACACCACGCCATTATGACGAACCTCTTTCGGGGCGGCGCGGACTACGTCGTCTACATCTCGACCGGCATGGAAGGCGATGGTTCCCTCTCGGGTGCGCCACCGAACGAAGCCGTCTCGTGGGGGAAAATCAAAGAGCGAGAGACGAACTACACGCAAATCGAAGCAGAAGCGACGCTCGTCTTCCCACTTCTCGTCGCAGGCGCGTTCAAGCAGACCGATACGTAACGGCCACCGCCTACTCGGCAGGCGTTTGCGAGCGGCGAGACTTCACCGGCTCCCGACCCCCAGTCTCCGGTCGACGAGCGTTTATGCCTCGCGTGGGTACAACGAGATGCGATGAGCATCCAGGGTCTCTGTCAGGTGTGCGAGGCGGCGTCCGCCGAGTATCGATGTCGTCAGTGTGGGTCACTCGTCTGCGACACACACTACCGCGACGACGCCGGACTGTGTACTACCTGCGCGACGGGATTGTGAGCGTCCGGCGAAAACCGTTCGGCGGAGTACCTCTCGTCAGTAATCACACGCGTTGCCGTACGACGGCGAAAAAACCCGCGTTAGTTCGTCGAGTTACTCGGTTTCTGCAACGACGAGAACATCGATGTTGCCACCGTAGGGGTCGTCGATGTGTCCGCTGGCGTCACGGAAGAGTGCTTGAAGATTGACCGTCACGGTCTCGCCGTTGACGTCGGCGTCGGTGTAAATCTTCTCGGACATGATGTGGTGGTCTTCGCCATCGTAGCCGATGTCGAAGCTTTGGATGGCGGTTTCGGCCGCTCTGATCGGTCCGTGAACGCTCACATCCTTCGAAGCCGTGTATTCTCGTCCTGTAACGTCCGCGAACGAGAACCCGACTGTGCGTAGTTCTGTAGGCATTGGTGTACTACCAGTTAACATATGTTGTTAGATATACAAATAAGTTTCTAATTACTAACTATATTGGAATGAAATGAAAATAACTGGACCGCAGTGTGGCGATTGTTCGACGAATCCCACGAGTGGGTACCCGTCGTTCGGCCCGTCGAGTTGACGCCCTGCGTCAACAGTCTCTGTCTCGGCGGACGGCTAATCTCGGTACTTTTGCGCCGCCTCAGCTCACGGATATGACCCGTCCTCTATTACAGCCAGAAAAAACTGTTGGCTAACCTATATTTGCTATTAGTGTTATTGTATTGACGTGATTCACAATGGAAATCATTGAGATGATCGGCGATTGGACGAACGAGTGGATGAACCAACGCGGCGGCGGAAATAATTGGGACTGGGACCACACTAACTCGACGTTCCAAGACTACTACAACCGCTACGGACTCGATCTGTACCCGACGTCGGGCGATTATCAGATCCAGAACCAGCATACGAACAGCAAGAAGGTCTACCAAACGACGTACGGGCCGAACGATTACCCGTCAGAAGCTACCTTCCAGCATACGTATACGCAGGAGGATACGTTCTCCTGGTCGCTCGAAGAGAAGCTCTCGTACGGGAAAGATGTAAGCATCGGAGTCGTCGCTCCCGACATCTTCACCGCGAGTACCGGGCGTCGTTTCGAGATCTCGCTGACGACGACGCAAGAACAGAAGCGATCAGACAAGACAGAGTGGTCGCAACAACAGACCTTCCACGTCCCACAAAACGAGAAGGTCGCGGTGGAAATGATTGTCGAGGAGGTGGAGGCAAATGCGACGAAGGACGTTAGTGTGGTCGCCACCGGTAGTGTCGCGGCCGGCCTGAACCGCAAGTGGAATGGCCACTACTTCTGGTTCCTCCCAATCGGCGAGTTAGCATCCGAGTTCTCTACACACCCCGGCGTGAAGGTCAAAAACAGTCACAAGGTAGAGTTCACGACGAAACTCGATATGAGCGGCACCGCTGGTGTCAATAGCCGTATCAGGATAAAGAGCGAAGACCAAGCCGGAAAAGAAGCGGAATCGCCGCGGACGGTCAACCACATCCAGCACCCAGACCAACTGCTGGTCGGTGCACAGACGCAAAAACCGTCGGCTGACTAACACTCACTGACGACGGTAGCTGTAGGGTTCTCACGAGCGCATGAACCCACAGAGGAAGCGGACTCTTCAGATTCGTTTTTTGCCGACGATAGTTGGGTTTTCGTTAGACTGTACCTCCTCGACAACGCGTAGTGGAGAGTGGGTGGAGTACTACTATGTAGCGTTCGCAACTGTCCTTCGTCTCCACGGTGCGACTATCTCGGTAGCTCTCGGTATGAGAACATACTGCCATTACAGACGTACTTGTGTAAATGGTAATTACCAATTATGTCTGGCGTACGACTGACACCTGTTCGACACACTATTCGGTCATTATTGATAGACTATTCGGTATCTATTTACGCCACCGGTACCCGGTTCGGGTGACTAAACGAAACACTATGAGTCAACTCGCTCGCGTGGCCCGCGACCCTTGTGACCTGCGTACGACGACTCACCGACGCTATCGGTCTCGAGTTACGACACGGATTCCCGACACTCACGTCAAATAGGCTAAAGTTTCATATCCGGAGCGACTGCATATACGTGTACGATGTACGACCATGTTCTCATCCCTATCGACGGGAGCGATGGTTCAGATCGCGGCGTCGAGTACGGACTCGACATCGCACAGAAGTACGACGCGACTGTCCACACGCTGTACGTCGTCGATAAGCGAGTCTACGGCGACACCCCAGCGTTTTCGAGTGACGAACTCTTCTTCGAACAGGTTGAAGACCGCGGTGAGGAGTTGCTCACGTCGGTGGAGACGCAGGCAAAGGACCTCGACCTCGACGTCGTCCGCGTCTGTAAGCGCGGCGTCCCTCACGAGGTTATCCTCGACTACACCGACGACAACGATATCGACCTCATCGTGATGGGCAGACACGGCCACTCTGACTTCCAACTGCCCCACATCGGCAGTTGCACGGACCGCGTCATTCGCCTTGCGAACGTGCCGGTACTCCCCGTCTAAGGGAGCCCGGAAAAGATTAGTTCGTTTGGTCGGACGCCTCTTCGACCCACGCGCTCACCCGTGACATCGGCACGTCGATGGTCGCCGCAATCTCCGAGGGGTCCGCGGCGGCCAACGCGGAGACTGTCGTTATCCCCGCGGCCGCGAGGCGCTGTGCGTACGTGGGACCGATTCCATCGATCGATTCGAGTTCTCCCTCGGCGGTCTCCCCGTCCGATACGTCTGTCTCGACGCTCGATTCGGCTGTCGATTCTGAGTCGGCGGTCGGTTCCGCGTCGGCCGCTGACTGTGGTTCTGTCTCGTTTTGTGACTTGGCTCCTGTCTCGTTTTGCGACTCGGCTTCTGTCTCGGATTGCGGCTCTGGCTCTGTTTGTGACTCGGTTTCCGTCTCGTGGTGCGGTTCGGTTTCGGTCGCCTCGCTTTCGGACGCAGATTTCTCCGCAACTTCGGATTCGATCTCGGTTCCATCTTCGATTCCGTGCTCGCGGTGTGCGTCTCGCGGCACTTCTGCGCTCGTATCCGAGCGTTCGGCGAACCAGTCACTAACGTTCGGCCAGAGGTCTCTGTGGGAACGCGACGAGACCGAGAGTCCGATGTGCCCTGTCGGTCCCTCGATGACTGACGTGTCATCGCTCGGCACGAGGTCGTTGAAACCGACACTCGCCTCCGGTGGGATGAGATGGTCGTACTCCCCGACGATTTGGACGAGCGGCATCTCGATACGGTCGAGGTCTATCTTCTTCCCATCGAGTTCGAGTTCGTTCTTGGCCAGTTTGTTCTGCTGGTAGATGTCCTCCAGGAACTGCGTGTAAGTTGCGCCCGCAACGTCGATACCGTCCGAGAGCCACTGTTCCATCCGAGCGAAGTTCTCTACGAAGGATTCGTTTTCGACGTTTTCGAACAGTCGGACGTACTTGGTGACGTAGTTCTCGACGGGGTCCATCAGGGCGAACCCGACGTCGAGGAACTCCGAGGGGACGTTTCCGAACGTGTCGGTCACGGCTTTCGGAGAGTAATACTCCTCGGAACCCCAACGTTCGAGGACGCCGCCCGTCTCGTCGAAGACGAGTCCCGCCGCCATCAATCCGAGATTTCTGACTTTTTCGGGGAACAGCGACGCGTACATGACGCTCATGGTTCCGCCCATGCAGTACCCGAGAACGTTGATCGAGTCCTGTCCCGAGCGCTCGCGGACGACATCGACGCAGTTGTCGATATACCGGGAGACGTAGTCGTCGAGCGTGAGATGGGTATCGAGACGCGACGGCTCACCCCAGTCGATGAGGTAGACGTCGAAGCCTTGTTCGAGCAGGGTTCGAACGACGCTTCGGTCCGGCTGGAGGTCGAGGATGTACGGCCGGTTGATGAGCGCGTAGACGATGAGAATCGGCACGTCGTACTGTGTCTCAGTCTGCGATTCGTAGTGGTGCAGTCTGAGTTTGTTCTCCTCGTAGACGACTTCGCTCGGCGTCTGCCCAACCGTCACCTCCGACACGGTTTCGGCGCGGTCGGACACGGCGTTGGTCCGGTCAACGAGTTCCGCGGCCTGCTCCCACTGTCGGCGTTGCAGGTCTAAGGCGAAGGTGACCGGCGTCATCCCTCCACGTCCATCGCATCGAGAAGGCGGTCGAGTTTCGTTTCCACGGCGTGCTGTCTACGTTCGAGTTCGACGAGGCGTTCTGCGACTTCCCCGATGTCGCCTTCCGTGGCGAACCCGAGCGTGCGAAGCGTCGATTGCGCCGCCGCATCGACTTCCTGTTGCATCTCCATCACGTCTTCGACGGTCTGCCCCGTCGCCGCCGCGAACGCGGAAGTGCTCATCACCTCTTTGAACGCCTCGTTCGATGATTTCAGCCAGATGTCGCGGAACTCCTCGGTCGATACGTCTTCGCCCTCGAAGGCGTCGCTGGCTCGCTCGAACTGCTGTTCGGCGGCTTCCATCCATACTTTGTAGGCGCGAGCGTAACCGTTGAGTCCTTCGCTCATCGTCTCCGAGGACATCTCGGTGTCTTCGAGCGCGTCGAGCCACGACTCGACGAACTGTGACTGTGCCTCGACGTTTCGTTCGAGTGCCGCGAACATCGACTCGTTCATCTCTGTGGCGTATTTCGTCCACTCGTCCTCCGTCTGTTGTGACATGGGTATTGGTACTCTCGGGCGGACTAAAATAGTTACTCAGTTGACTACTCTGCGCTATCTGGGGTGACCTGCGTCGAGGTTTCTTCCGCCTCTCGCAGACCCTCCAGATAGACTTCGGTCGCGTCGTCGAAGTACTCCAGTGACCGGTCCATGAACTCGTCCATGGCTTCTGCGTTCTCCTCGAAGCTTTCTTCCATGGCGTCCCACGTTTGTGCGGTCATCTCGTCGATACTGTCGAACTGCTCGTCCATCATCTCCTTCATGTCCCCGTACATCCGGGCGTCGCCCGGCATCGACGAGTCCATCATGTCGAAGTACGACTTGAACGCCGTCCGAGCGAAGTCGGTTCCTTTCCGGTTGACCGACTGTTGGGCTTTCATGCCGTCGGCCATCATGTGCGTGAGTTGTTTTTGGAACTCGACGCCTCGGTGCATGCTCTGTTGGCTCTGCTCGATGGAGCGACGCTGTAACTGGAAGAACTGTGCGAACGGATTTGCTTGTTCACTCATTTGAATCACCACGTGGTTGCTTGATTGGGACGACGAACGCCTGGACGAGGTCTCCCTCTTCGATATCGAGGGCGTCGCGTTCGGCATCGGGGATACTGAGTCTCCCACCGCTCTGCACGCGCGTTTTGAAGACCGCGGTCTGGAGACTCATCGACCCAAGGTCGGGGAAGTCACCCATCGAGTACCCGTCTGAGGAACCCGTTCCCGCCGTCATCAACTGCTCGAACAGGCGGAGTTGTTGCTGGGTGAACTCTTCGCTGGCTTTCTGAAACTGTGATGCGAACAGCGCCGGTGGCCACGCCGCATCGTCTGGGTCGTTCGTCATCGCCTACGACTGAGTTGTACTTGCAGGAACATATAGGTTCCCTTCAGAACCATTTAGTGGTAGCAGATGGTAGCGTATGGTATCAGAGCCGGCAATAACCCGTTCGGTCCCGAATAGTGATTTGTGAACATACACCGAAGTTCCTAAGTCGAGCGGGTGCAGAACCGCACTTACGACCGTATACGATGACACGTGAAAACACTGCTCAGAACCGGACGTCACCGACTCCGTCGGCGGGCGCACAGCAATTGACCGAGGCGTGGCTTCGAGCCTCCAGCCACTTTGCAAACAGCGTCGTCGAGGCGAATCGCGCGACACTCGCCGCGTTGGGGTTCAATAACCGCAACGGGAACGGCCACGCACGCTCCGACCCGAACGTCGAGAGCGTCGCCTACGACGACCCCGACTGGACGGGAACGAGAACCGTCGAGAACGCCGACGACATCCAAATCGGTGACACCGTTACCTTCTCGAAGACCATTAGCGACGAGGACGTTCACGCCTTCGCGGAGGCCAGCGGCGACACGAACCGCCTCCACCTCGACGACGCGTTCGCCACCGAAACCCGATTCAGCGGTCGAATCGCCCACGGTACCCTTGTCTCTGGACTCATTAGCGCCGCGCTCGCCCGCCTGCCCGGCGTCACGGTCTATCTCTCTCAGAATATGCGATTCCTGAACCCCGTTCGAATCGGGTCGAGACTCACCGCAACGGTGGAAGTCACAGAAGCGTTGGCGACGGACCGCTTCCGCCTCTCGACGTCGGTTACGAACGAAGACGACGAAACCGTCATCGAAGGCGAGGCAGTCGTGCTCGTTGACCCCGAACCGGAAGCAAGAGAGCGCGCGTCTGGGAGACACGAAACGCGGCGTGAGGACCAGAACACGCGGGATAGAAACTGACCACGACGCGGCGGCCGGAGCCACGAACCGAGACCGAACACAGCACACGAAGATGCAACCGGCGACGAGTACGCGTGTCGTGTAATCACTCCAGATGCTATATAGCACGCCGTGAGGGCGGCGTTATGCACTGACTACTTACAGGATATGTGAGCGTGCAAAGAGTTTTTGGGGAGTTTATCGTACTAGCAATCCCAGTTACGTTGACTGGCAGTACCTGCCATGACCACGAGAATGGACGATTCCAAACGTGTGAAGTTATTCCTCCGCGCTGACGCAGAAATCGGTGCGGAATGTACGAAAGAAGCGGCAGTCGAGAAGCTCACAGAACTCGTTGACGCGGGCCGAATCGACGACTACGACGTCTACGTGTGGGGCAGTGACCTCCGTGTTGACGGACCCCTCGCAAACACGGCGTACGGAACCGAATTGCTCGAACACATCCGCGAATTTAAGCAGTGGGCAACGACGAACGACGTCGCGCTCGAAGCGGCGTTTACCGAGCGACGAATCGTGTCTTCGATTGCGGACGAACACTACGACGTGGTGTCTCTTCCGACGCTCTGTCTCGGGGTCTACGACGACGGTGAGTTAATCGGTGTCTACCCCTGCAACGATGGGGAATGGGCCTGCTCTGTCGTCGAATACCTCGAACGCCTCGACGACGGTCGGCGCTCGAAGGTGCCGGAGCCCATCACGCAGACACACGGGTAGTTCGTCTGTTTTATTCGTTCCCGCGTCAGTTGACGGCTCTCCGTAGAGGGGGGTCCAGACCGATATTGTGGTGATATTTGTCAGGGGTGAGAAATTTCTTTATAGAATGACTACAATCTAACAAGTGACGCAAGTGGAAGACTCGCGCGAGCGACGTCGAGAGCGTCTCGTACCATTTGGTTCGGCAGGGGGCGTACGACGACGTTCGCGTGCATTCACTGGCAGTGATAACTATGACCGACTCAACGAAACGGACGTGCCTGGTAACGGGCGCATCACGGGGAATCGGACGGGGAATCGCAGAAGAACTGGGCGGCACGGGTGCGAACGTCGTCGTCAACTACCGTCGCTCCGAGGCCGAAGCCTACGACGCAGTCGATGCAATCGAGGACGCCGGTGGGACGGCTATCGCACTCCAAGCGAACGTTTGTGAGAAAGACGAGGTTGCGGCCATGCGCGACCGCGTTCACGAGGTTTTCGGACCCGTTGACGTGCTCGTGAACAACGCGGGCGTGACAGTTGACCGCAAGTTCGACAACATGACCGCTGAGGACTGGGAACGCGTCGTGGACGTGAATCTCGGCGGCGTGTTCAACTCCACGAAGGTCTTTTACGACGACCTGAAGGATGCCGACCACGGTCGGCTCATCAACATCTCGAGCGTCGTCGGCCAACAGGGGAACTTCGGGCAGGCCAACTACGCGGCCACGAAAAGCGGACTGTTCGGATTCACGCGCACCATCGCGCTCGAACTGGCGCGGCACAAAACGACTGCGAACTGCGTCGCACCCGGGTTCACAAACACCGACATGCTCGCCGACGTGGGCGACGAGATACAAGAGAAGATTCGCCAGCGTATCCCTCTCAACCGGTTCGCGGAAGTCGAGGATATCGCGGGCATCGTTCGGTTCCTCGCCAGCGACGAATCGAGTTACATGACGGGACAGGTACTCGGCATCAACGGCGGTATGGAGTGGTGACAGTGTCCTTCGACGAGAATCCTCAACTGGTGCCGGTCCCACCACACGAAACCGCCGCGGTCGAAGCCGAGCGGTCCGTTGACCCGCTTCCGGAGACGCTTTCGTCGTCGCAAACGAAGCTCGTCTACCTCTATCTCCAACTGCAACGCGTGGGAACAGTCGAGGAACTCCGCGACACGCTCGGTATGAAAGTTATTACGCTCTATCCGGTCCTCGAACACCTCGTTGATCTCGAACTCGTCAGACACGAGGACGGACGGTACGTCTACCAACCGACCTAAAATTCGAGTTGATAGTCTCGTCTCTCTCGTTCTATCTTCTCCGCTGGGCACCGCGGTTGCGGTCGCGTTCGACGCGAGTCACTCGAAAGCGAGATACCGCGACGACGCCGATAACCGACCCGACGAAACCCGCACTCACGTCGCCCCGTTCGAATTCTCTCCCCGGGACGCTTTCCTGTAGGAGTTCGGTCCCGACGCCGTAGACTGTCGAGAGGACGACGGCGATCACCGCGGCCCGAAGCGACTGTTCAGTGTCGTCGAACGCCTCCACGAGGGCGGCCGCGAGTCCGGCGTGCCCGACGAGGTGCAGGAATTTGTCGGGACCGTACGAACCGAAATCGGGATTGTGGCGGGACGGAATCGGTACGAGCGACGCGACGAGCAACAACAGTGTGGTGGCTGTCACCCAGCGCCATCGCCACTTCGCCCCGCTTTCGCTGTCTGTCACGGGTACAGTACGACGTGCCCGTGCTTGAGTACACGGGCGGGAACGACACCTGAGTGTCCGCCGCGCTCGAATACGAGCGTCTGCAATTGCACGAGCGACCTCCTGCCTTCGCGCCTCGTTGGTGTACTGTTCGTTGGCGGCGTTGTGTACGAGCCAACTCAAAGTTGCAGTAAAACAGCGATGGTGTTGTTCTATCCTACCACGTGTGAACACACGCGTATACACACCTTTCGACGGGACGTGATTTCACGGTCTTCGGCCGGGGCGTGTTCAACGCACTGCCGTCTGCATCCTCGATTCTTCTGGAACGACGTTCGGGTCGTTGGAGAGTGTATTCCGGACGGCGTACCAGCCACACGCGGCCAAGACCGCGCCGAGAAGGCTCGCACCGACGTCCGCGAGTTCGAACTCTCGCCCGGGAACCCGGGTTTGGACTCGTCCGGTGACGAGACTGTGGGCGGTGGAGAGACACACTGCGAGGACGGCCGCTCGCCCGTCGCTCCCGTCTGTTCCGAGTGCGTTCGCAAGTGCTGTCGCATAGCCCGCGTGGCCGACGAAGTGCAGGAATTTGTCCGGGCCGAACCGTCGCCATCCCGAGTGGCGTTTAAACGGTGACGGAACAACCGACGCGACGAAAAGAACTGCCGTACCGATAGCAACCGGTGTCCAGCGGGACGTGGAAAATCGGTTGTGCATGCACGTAGTACGCTCGCCACCAGTTTGAGACCAGCGGTCGAAGTTGTATTCCTCACATATGTCAGACCAATATTCATTTCAAAATATTGTATTATTTATGTGTCTATATTAAATATAGCTGTTCCACGAGTTAGATACAATTTATTCACTACCACCCAAAAGTATTCATGTCCAATAACCGTTATACTATCTTATTTTTCTAAAATAAATCATGTTATGGCCATCTCGTGGCTATCTGCTATCCTTCGACCGTCAAAATAAGATGCCCGGGTGGCGAACAACCTCGTAGATGGCGGAAAAACAGACTCAATCCACGTCGGAGTGGTTAGAAAATGAGAAAGTGCGAGGCATCCTCAAAGAGTATCTCGACGAGACCGACTATCGTATCTACAAAGAACTGAACCGTGATGGCCGCATTTCCGACACCGAATTGGGCGAACGCGTTGGACTCTCGCGCACCGCGGCTCGCCGCCGCCGGAAGAAACTCCAGAACGAGGGACTCGTCGATGTCCTCGGCGTGCTCGTTCTGCAGGAGGCCGACCTCGCGTACGCCGATGCTTTCGTCACGCTCGACCCAGGCCTCAGCCAAGACAAGTTCGACGCGTTCATCGCAGAGGTGTCCACGGAAGAACTCATCTACGAAATCGACGAATACATGGGCGAATACGACCTGCTCCTCCGAGTTTGGCACGCCTCGTTGTCGGACGTGAAACGCTACCTTCGGACGACGCTACAGGCCCACGACGCGGTCGAGTCGTACGATGCCGTCCCCGTGACGAAGACCCACAAAGCGTGGCACAAAATCCTCTCGAACTGACGGTAGACGGCCTTTAGAGACCACCGAGAACCGTGTATATCAACCGAACCGGGCCGTCGGTGTCGTTGACGCTGTAGTGCTCGACGCCGGACGGAATCACCGACAGCGTGCCCGCTGAGACTGTGTGTCGTCCCTCCGGGATCACTAGCTCGATTTCGCCGTCGAGGATGACCGAAATTTCGTCGCCTTCGTGCGACGTCCACCCCTCGGCCGGGACACGCTCGTCGGGTTGGAGGACGTAAGACCCGGTCTGCGACGCCGGGTCGTCGGTTTCGAAGAGAGTTCGCGGCGACCCCGTGCTACCCTGCCAGACGTTCGCTAACTCGGCCAGTTCGATTTCGCTCATTGACTTTGTCGTCTCTCGTTCGCTCTCGACTCGGGTGTTTTCGCTGTGGTACTGTACCTGAACCAATCATTGGACGATTCGGAATTGCAATTGCACTTATTGTCTGTTTGAACCGAAATAGTAACCGAATTGTACTCTAACCGTCCCGATTGTTACTTCCCGACACGACCGAAACGAGGGTCCCCCCGTGTCCGGCGACGCGCCGCATTTTGACAGCCTGCGGCGGTTTGCGTGTCTCTCGTTACTATTCGACATGTTACCTTGTCAAACTCTACATCTACTTAATTGTTTCTCCAAAAAGAGCTTTTTGTGCATATAGTTAAACTATTTGAGCAAACAATGGTCATTTAGGGTCCGATTTGTGCTCACTTTAGAACGTATTGCGCACCCCTGCGAAAAGTATTTCATGTCACCGACAAAACGTCTCTTTCGTGAGTGGAGATAACAAAACACAGCGACTCGCGGTTGACATCGGCGGTACGTTCGTCGATGCGATTACCTTCGACCGCGAGACCCGTAGTATCGACCTCGAAAAGGAGGTGACCACATCCGACCAACCGTCGAAAGGTGTCCTCGACTCGGTCGGGAAGGTCGGCGCATCGCTCGAAGCGACGGAGGCGTTCGTCCACGGAACGACGCTCGGACTCAACGCGGTCCTCGAACGCGACGGCGCGAAGACCGGCATTATCACGAACCAGGGGTTCGAGGACGTCTACGAAATCGGTCGTACGAACCTCGAACGCGACGCGATGTACGATATCAACTATCGGAAGCCTGAGTCGCTTGTTCCCCGTCGGCGACGGATCGGCGTCCCCGGACGGTTGAACGCCAGCGGGGCGGTCGTCGAGGAACTCGACACCGACGCGGTCCGCGACGCCGCGGCGTACCTCGCCGACGAACAGGGCGTCGAATCCATCGCCATCTGTTTCCTCCACTCGTATCAAAACGACCAGCACGAACAGGCGGCGGCGGAAGTCGTCCGCGAGACCCGTCCCGAAGTCAGCGTCTCCGTCTCCAGCGACATCACCGGCGAGTACCGCGAGTACGAGCGGACGAGCACCGCCGTCCTTGACGGCTACATCAAACCGATTTTCGAGAACTACGTCGATACGCTCGATTCGAACCTCGGACAGAGCGGTTTCGACGGGCCGTTTTTCGTCACCCGTTCTGGCGGTGGCACGCTCACCGCCGAAAGCGCGAAAACCGCGCCGGTACACACGATTCTCTCCGGCCCGGCGGGCGGCCTCATCGGTGCATCCCACGTCGGCGACGTGACCGGCCGTGAGAACCTCATCACCGTGGATATGGGTGGGACGAGCCTCGACGCCGCGGTCATCGAAGACGGCTCTCCCGTGGTGAAGTACGACGCGTCGCTCGAACACCAGCCGATGATGATTCCGGTCTACGACATCCGCACTATCGGTGCTGGCGGCGGCTCGATTGCGTGGCTCGACGGCGGACTCCTCAAGGTCGGACCGCAGAGTGCGGGTTCGGACCCCGGTCCCATCTGTTACGACAACGGCGGCACCGAACCGACGGTGACCGACGCCGCGCTCGCCCTCGGGTTCCTCGACCCGAACGACTTCCTCGGCGGCGAGATGGAGACCGCGGAGACCGCCGCAATCGACGGCATCGACTCGAAACTGGCCGACCCGCTCGATATGTCGGTCCACGAGGCGAGCAAGGGCGTCTTCGACGTCGCACTCGCAAACACCGTCGGCGCGATCCGCGAAATCACGGTCGAAAAGGGACTCGACCCGCGGGACTTCTCGATGGTCGCCTACGGCGGTGCCGGACCGATGTTCGTCCCGCTTCTCGCCCGTGAAATCGGCGTCAACGAGGTCCTCGTTCCGAAGGCCCCGTCTGTCTTCTCCGCGTGGGGCATGTTGATGGCGGACGTCGTCTACGACTTCTCGCAGACGCACATCGCCGTCCTCGACGACATCGACCTCGAAACGCTCGAATCCGAATTCGCCGAACTGGAAGCCGACGGCCGCGAGACGCTCGAAGCGGAGGGCATCGAGGAGTCCAGACAGGATATCGAGCGCGCCGTCGAGATGCGGTACTTCGGCCAAGAACACACGGTCGAGGTGAACGCGGACGGCGTTGAGTCAATCGCCGACCTCGCCGACCGATTCGAAACGCAACACGAGACGCGGTACGGCCACACGATGGACGACCCGGTTCAGGTCGTCCACCTCCGCGTTCGCGCGGTGGGCGAAAACGACAAGCCGACTCTCGACCCCGAAGCGTCGCGTTCGGCGGGCGAACTCGAACCCGTCGAGACCAGACAGGCGTACTGCTTCGCCGAAGGCGAGTTCACCGACTTCGACGTGTACCACCGCGACGACTTGGCTCCGGGTGACGAACTCCCCGGTCCCGCCGTCGTCATCGAACCAACCACCTCGCTCGTCTTCCACTCCGACCAGACGGCGACGGTTGACGAGTACGGGCACATCACCATCACCACCGGAGGCGACCAATGAGCGCACGACACGATATCGACGCGGCGACCGTCGAGGTCATCCGGAACTACCTCACGTCGGCCGCAACCGAGATGCAACGAACACTGATTAGAACCGCGTACAACACCATCATCTACGAGATTCTCGACTTCGGAATCTCGGTGTTCGATAGGGACCTCAACCTCATCGCCGACTCGCCCGGACTCGCGTTGTTCCTCGGTGCGAACGACTACGGTATCGAAAAGGCGGTCGAACACGTCGGCGAGGAGAACATGAATCCGGGGGACGTGCTCATCATGAACTACCCCTACTGGAGCGGGACGCACACCCTCGACGTGCTCCTTTTCGCCCCGGTCTTCCACGACGACGAACTCATCGGTTACACGACCTGCAGAGCACACTGGCTCGACCTCGGGGCGAAAGACTCCGGCTACGTCCTCGACTCGACTGACGTACATCAAGAGGGCGTGCTCTTCCCCGGCACGAAAGTGTACAAAGGAGGCGAACCGGACCCCGAAATCATGGACCTCATCCGGTTCAACTCTCGGATGCCGGAGAAAGTCATGGGCGACCTCAACGCCCAGATTGCGGCCGTCAGAACCGGCGAGGAACGGTTGCAGGAACTCTACGAGAAGTACGGTGGCGACACCGTCGAAGCGGCAATCGACAAAGTGCTCGAACACGGCGAAACAACCGCTCGTGCCGCCGTCGAAGACCTCCCGGACGGCACGTGGTCGGCAACCGGCTACGCCGACGGCGTCAACCGCGAGGCTGGCGACCTGATTAAACTTCGAGCGGAAGTCACAATCGACGGCGACGAGTTTTCGGTCAACTTCGAGGGGTCTTCGGATCAAGTCGACGAACCGCTCAACATCCCGCCGGGGATGTCCGAAACGATCTGTAAGCTCTGCTTTAAGACCCTCACGACGCCCGAGGAGGACTCGAACGCCGGGCAGTACGAACCGCTTTCTATCGACATCCCCGAGAACAACATCTTCAACGCCAGCTATCCGGCTCCGACGTTCACCGTCTGGACCGGCATTCTCGGCATCGACGTGGTCTACAAGGCGCTCGCAAAGGCTGTCCCCGACCGCGTTCCCGCGAGTTCCGGCGGCGACCTCGCCGATATCATGCTCTACGGACAGAATCCGGAGACTGGTCGGCCGTTCGTCGAAGCGAACAACGAGGGTGTCGGCTGGGGTGCCGGTGCGGCTCACGACGGCGCGAACGCGCTCATGCACATCAGCGAGACGATGGTCCGTAACATCCCGGTCGAGGTGTTCGAGAACAAAGCGCCCATTCGATTCGACCAACTCTCGCTCCGCGAGGACTCCGGCGGACCGGGCGATCACCGCGGCGGTCTCGGCATTCGCCGCGACTTCCGTATTCTCGAACCAGTCGGCGCGCTCTCGATTATCCAGAAGACGCGCACCGACAACTGGGGGATGGACGGCGGCGACCCCGGCGCGAAAAACGTTGTCGTCCTCGACTCGGACGAAGACGATTTCGACGACCGCGTGCAGGTCCTCGTCGATACCGACGATATTCACGATGGCGACGGTAGACACGTCGGCATGTTCCGCGGGGACTTCGCCCCGGGCGAAGTCATCTCGAACCGAACCGCCGGCGGCGGCGGCTTCGGCGACCCCTTCGAGCGCGACCCGGAAGCCGTCAGAGAGGACGTTATTGACGGCTACGTCTCCCACGAGGCCGCCGAAGAGCAGTACGGTGTCGTCGTGACCGACGACGACGAAATCGACTTCGAAGCGACCGAAACGCTCCGGGCAACAGAGCGATAAGACGCGCGTTCGATTCATAGAGGCACGCCCCTTCGCCCCGCTTCCGTGTCGGCTTTTTCAAATCAAACTGAATATTATGTTTAATTGTCATTAGTGTCGAAAACACCACCATCTGGATGTGTGGCTATCGTTCAGACGAAAGAATAGATGGCAATAACTAATCAAGTATTTTTTATGACATGGAATGGAACGGAGAATATGAGCCATTGCACTTCATGTAGTGAAGTGCTCGTGGAAGTCGAAAAGAGCGATACGAGCGCAAAGTTCAGCGACGCTACCGTTTGGGAGTGCACCATGTGCGGCGCGATACTCGGTGTGACCCAGTATGGCGTCTAAATCGCGGGTATCGCCCCAATCTCCGTTGGAGTTGTTCGATAGCGCCGGTCCCAGCTACCGTTCTGCCATCCTGGTCGCCTCCCGTCGCGTCGCCGTCTCGTGTTCTCTCTGTTTGACGGCCTGTCGGATACCCATCTCGGCGATGTTGCGGCCGTACGCCGCGGTTCGGCGAACGCTGTCGAGGAGCAGACCGACAGTGAACGCGGCGTTCGCGTCCTCTCTGCCGTAGAGTTGCTTGTCGAGTTCGTTAACGGCGGCGTCAAGGTCCGACGCCTCCGAGAGAATGTCGAACGCCGTCGTCACGTTCACGTCGGAGAGGACGACTTCCGAGGCTCGTTCGACGATTCGTCGGGCGTCGGTGGCGACGCGGGCGAACTCGTCCGTCGTCTCGTCGGCGAACGACCCGTCCAGTTCCATCGTCAGTGTCGCCATCTTCGTCGCGTGGTCGGCGATTCGCTCGAACTGTCGGGCGGTGTGGTAGTATTCGAACAGTTCAGTTCGGGTCGTACCGAGTGATTCCACGGTCTGTAGGTCCTCTATCGCACGCTCGAACTGCCGGGTAACGAGACAAAAGAGCTTGTCAACTTCGCCGTCTCGCGTCCGGACGCGGGTTGCGAGCGCGGTGTCGTCGTTGACGACGGCGCGAACGGCGTCTCGGTGCATGGCGAGGACGATAAGCTTCATCCGGAGGACGCTCTTGCGAATGGAGATGCTCGACGAGTCGATAATGTTCTGAAAGACGAGTTTCGTCTCCGTCGTCTCCATGATTTCGAGACCGCTGAGGTCGGCACAGAGGTCCATCGCCGTTTCGAGGTGGTCGTCGTCGTAGCCGTTTCGCTCCACGAGCACGAGTTCATCGACGCCGACGAGATACATCGACTTGACCGCCTGTACGAGCATCTCGCTGTCGTAGCCGGAGACGTCCATCCGCACTCGCCGGTGCTCGCTTTTTTGATGGGTTCCAGCCTCGATGAGAAGCGTGCCGTCCGTATCGGGGTGGAGGTAGAGCGTCGAGCCGGAGGAAATGCCTTGCTCTGTCGCCCACTGTTTCGGGAGCGAGACCGTGAACGTGGTCCCTCCAGACAGTTGGACTTTTCGCGTCTCCATACTCGTCAGAACGATGTGGGGTTCGACCCTTAGCCATTGATATGAGTGCTCGGGTCCCGAAACGAGCTCTCACGAGAGATATTGAGTACTCAACTCCCGCCCGTCGTGCGAATCTACGGACTAGTCCGGACTGTACGTTGCCAAAGGCTAAATCCACACTCTCTGTGGAGCGGGATAGAGATGCGTTGGAGCCAGCCATGTCTGACACCGCGACGCGGTCGTGAGGTCACACTCGCTCGCGTCGTCGAAACAATCGATAGAACGGCCCCCGAGACGAAGTCCGACCTCGCAGACGAACTCGGTCTCTCGGAGCATTACCTCTCCGAGTTGCTCCAAGAACTCAAAGAAAACGGTGCGGTCAGGAAGGGATACGTCGTTGACGACGCCGCAGTCTACGACAACGCGCCCGCGCTTTCGGAGTTGTATTGCGACGACGGAGCGATGTACACGCGACTGGTCGAGCAGTTGCGCCGACTCGAATCGGTCACGACAGACCAGTACCGCGCCGCAAGAGCGCAGTTCAGCGGCGAGACGCCCGACCAGACCGCCGACAGCCTCGAACCGCTCGCCAACGAGCGCTGTCTGGTCGTCCTCCAAGAGTTGAAATCCATGACGCTCACGACCGACTGGCCGGGCAACCGGGTCGCGTCCGATTTCGGCATCATCGCGGCGAACTTCGAGATAATCGGCGACCGCGCCTGCTACATCTCCGAGATTTCACAGCAGATGGGTCTCGATTCGGTCGGTATCGTCCACGACCACGTCCGCGACATCTTCGACGGCGGTCTCGACATCCACGACCACGTCGTCGAAATCCTCTTCGAGGCCGATGTCGGCCGGTTAGACGACCTCTACGCGGAAGAAGACGAAGTCCACCGCAAACTGGACGAACTCTTCGAACTGGTGACCGCGTACGACCCCGAGATGTACGGCCAGCTCGCCACGATGACCCGCGCGCTCGAACGTTCGATTTACTACTGGGTCCACACGGCGGAGATGGCGGCCCAAATTCACGTCGGACTCGACCCTGAGCACATTCCGACGTAAGGGCGGCGACGCCGATTCGACACAGACTCGCTTCCGAGTTGGTGTTGTGGAAGCGTAGATTGAAGACGCCCGTCGTTACACCCCGTAGCGACGGTCTATGAACAGTACCGAGAGCACGAATGCAATGCCGCCCGAGATTCCTGCGGAGACTATCTGCGAGAGCATGATTGGGAGTAACAGTTCCATCACGATCGACGTTCCAGTCCAGATGAGGACGATAGCGCCCGCGAACAACACTGTTTCTATGTCGCCTTCAACCATGACTCACAAGTGATACTCGGGTGCTAAGCCTCTATTGGAATCTCTGTGGACCGAAGCGTGAGACGCTCACCTCCGCGGACGGGTCCCGCCGCCCGCTCACTCGGGCGCGTACTCCGCGAGAAACGTTTCGAGGTCGCGGAAGGCGTCGAGGCGCTCTGCGAGCACGTCGTGGTCCCACTCCCACCACGCCGTGGCTTGCAGTCGGCGACCGAGTCGAAGTCGTCCACGTCCACGACAACGACGGGAGCGGCGACGACCACGAACCGCTCACTGACTTCCAGCCGATCGTCGAAGCGACGGCGGCCTCGTACTACGTCTTCGAGATAAAAACCGTCGAAGACGTGGCGGTCTGCGTCGAACGGTAGGTGGGAGGTCGTTCGACCCGTCACTTCGTTTTTGCTGTCCGTGGTTCAGATCGCTTCGCGGACGAACTTCCCGCCGAGCGAAAGCATCGCAACGCCGAGGAGCGCGGCGAAGACGACGATAAACACGGATATCGGGTCGCCGAGGTCCGAGAGCGCGCGGGACCGAACGAAGTTGGCCGCGAGCACGGTCGTCACGGTCAAGAGTGCGATTCCGCCGAGATTCGCGGCCGTGGAGTTCGGCTCCGGAACCGCGTCACTGTTGAGGAGATACAGCACCACCGCGATGGCGAACGGCGTCCCAACGAGTCCGAACGCGAGCACCAAGACGAGAAGCGGGAAGAACGCGCCGCCGGCGAACGCCCCGAGACCGGACAGAAGCGCGACGGCGGCCAGAAGCGCTCGGTAGCGACTGTCGGACACGTCGGTCCCCCAGCCGAGTTTGTCGGCGACGAGATACGGTGGAACGATGGTGTTGCCGCCGAGCGTCGAGACGGCCGCTCCCCAGAGACCGAGGAGGAAGAGCCACTTCGCGTTCGACCCGACGAGCGGACCGAGCGCCTGCGCCGCGGTGACAGCCGAGAGGTCGCCCGCCGCAATCGTCGGCGAGTGAAGCACCGCGGCCGCGACGAGGAAGATAACGAGGCTGTAGACGCCGAAGGCGACGAGCATCGAGACGCCGACGTCGAAGGTTGCGAGTCCGTAATCTCGGGCGGTCCACTCGCGGGCCCGCATCGTGTACGAGTGCATCGTAATCAGCGTGATGTGGACGGCCCCGCCGAGAATCCCGGCGGCGACGAGCGCACCGTCAACGCCGGCCGGAATCCGCGGTACCAACCCCTCTGCGGCGGCGGTGGGGTCGATTGGAACGAGAAACAGCGACGCGACGAAGGCGACGATGACGAGCGAGACGAGCAGTTTCGCGGTGTACTCGATAAAGCGGTAGCCGCGACCGACAAGCCCCACGGCGAGAACCACCGCCCACGTGACGCCCCAAATCCGCGCATCAATGCCGGTGACGGTCGCGCTCACGTCGGCGAGTCCCTTCATGATGACGAGTTGGGCGAGACCCGCGGCCAACACGGCGTCGATGACGAGTATCCACGCCCACGTCTCGCCGAGATGCTGTTCGACGACGGTTGCGATTCCGGCCTCGGTGAGCAGGCCGAGACGCATCGAGAGATACTGTGCGGACGCGCCGAGGAACGCCGACAGGACGACGACCCACAAGAGCGTGTAGCCGAACGTCGCACCCGCGGTGATGACACTCGCCATCGTCGCCGGACCAATCGCAATCGCACCTGCGACCCATGCTGGTCCCATCTCCGCGAGATACGTTCGTATACTGCCGTCTACGACATCGGTCGTGCCGTGGGTTGCCCCGTCTACACTCATTGACTCTGTGGCGACAGTCAACCGCTAAAAGTGTTTTCACTTGGTGGTACTACTGGGTTGTTTATGAAATTTTTGAAACAACTTCGGCCGCGGGGTGACGAGTCTTCACAACATTTTATGCTCTCAGAAACGTAGTTTGAGGAGTGACTGGTATTTCAGATTCTCTTCGGCTCCTTTTCGAGACATCGTTAGAGCGAGATGAGGACCGGTACGTCGTTTCGATTCCGAAAGAACTCGTCGAAAGCGGGTCGATATCCACTGACGAACTGTATCGAGTTGCACTGTTGACGAGCGACGAGACCGTCACGTCGGAGTCAATGACGGAGCCTGCCGTTTCGCGGGCGGAGACGACCGAGTCGGAACCGGAGCCGGTTCAGTCCGGCGTCAGGTCTGCGACGCGCGACTCCCATAGTTCGCAACCGCGCCAACCCCCGGTCGCCGAAGGTGATATTCGCTCGGTTACGATTGATACGCTCGGCGACCAAGGCGACGGCATTGCAAAGGTCGAACGCGGATTCGTCATCATCGTTCCCGGCACGAAACCCGGCGACCGCGTCAACGTCGAGATTACCGACGTGAAACAGACGGTCGCGTTCGCCGAACCGACCGACGGCGTCACCGCAGACTGAGCGACGCCCGACTGTCGCGGCCGGGCAATCCACGCCTCGACGCCGCGTTGATTCTCCTTCTTTCGATTTCCAGCGATTGGTATATCCCAACCGAGAATCCATTACTCAGCATTGCGTAACTACTTCGTACCCGATGTCAGACCGAACACGCACCCCGACCTCACCTTCGACTCGTCGCTGGCGACCGGCCGTGAGACAGGGGGCCGCGTTGTGGGCGTTCGTCGCCCTCGGATGGAGACTCATTCCTGCGGACCACCCCGCACAGATTGCAGTCGTGTTCAGCGGTCTCTACGGCGCGGTGCTTTTGCCAACTGCTATCTACTTCGATTTCCGAGAACGGACCTCGTCGTCGCAACCGGTGCAGTCGTCACGACCGCCCCAGTCCGCACAGATGCCCGAATCCGAGCAAATACCCGAATCCAAACAAATGTCCTCCCCCGAACAGACCTCCACGACGCCCGTACTCGACGGCGTCGAGTCCCTCAACCAGTATCTCTCTTGTGACGAGCGCTCTGCGGGCGGCCTGTGTTGGTACGATTGCTAAACCTTACGCCGGCGTCTGGATAATCGGCGGGTCTCAACTCGTTCCCTCGCTTTCCGCTGTGCTTCCGCCTTCCCCGTTCTTCGCTTCGTCCCGTTTTGCTCTCCGTTCCGTTTTTCGGTCTCTATTCGTCTCAGGCCGCTGACCCTGTGCGTTTCTGTTGTCGCTTGTGTCTAGCTTCGAGGAGTTCACGGTAGCGATTTCGGATTGTCACCTCGCTGATGTCGGTGACGTCGCTCACCGCTTCTTGGGTCAGTTCCTCGTCGGCCAATAGCGCGCCAGCGTAGATTGCCGCGGCCGCGAGACCGACGGGGCTTTTCCCGCTGTGGAGTCCGTCGCGCTCGCTGTTTCGCAGGAGCGTCCGTGCGCGTCGTTCGACTTCGTCGGTCGCGTCGAGGTCCGAGACGAACCGCGGGAGATACTGCGTCGGGTCCGCCGGTTGGATGTCGAGATTCAACTCGCGCGAGACGTACCGGTACGTCCGCGTGAGTTCCATCTTCTCGACGCGAGAGACCTGTTGCACCTCGTCGAGCGAGCGCGGCACGCCGGCCTGTCGCGCGGCGGCGTAGACCGCGGCCGTGGCGACGCCTTCGATGGAGCGGCCGGGCAAGAGGTCGTCGCTGAGTGCGCGTCGGTAGATAACCGAGGCCGTCTCGCGGACGGTGTCGGGGAGACCGAGCGCCGACCCCATTCGTTCGATTTCTCCGAGCGCCTGCTTGAGATTCCGCTCTTTGGAGTCGCGGGTACGGTAGCGTTCGTTCCACGTGCGCAGACGCTTCATCTTCTGGCGCTGGCGGGTCGAAAGCGAGTTGCCGTAGGCGTCTCTATCTCGCCACCCGATGTTCGTCGAAAGCCCGTGGTCGTGCATCAAGTTCGTCGTCGGCGACCCGACGCGCGACTTCTGGTCTCGCTCTGCGGAATCGAACGCCCGCCACTCGGGGCCGCGGTCGATTTCGCCCTCTCGGACGATTTCGCCCGTCTCGGGGTTGACCCACTCGCCGTGTTGCTCGTCGTAGACCAGTTCGTCCGTGTCGAGTGCACTCGCGTCGTCAGCCGTTTTCGTATCCTGTTTTTCGTCGTTTTCGGTCGCTTCGGGTTCGTCGGTCGCCGGTCGCCAAGGAGTAACCGTTGCGTCAGACATTGAAGTACGTCTTCCTTGTTCGGTGATGCCCTTGGACCCTGGTTTGGAATATACCAAACCGTGTGAGGGGTTCGATAGCTCAGCGTCTCGGACCGCAACATATCAAATCCAATGCGATTTTCGTCGTGGTTGAGACCACAAATGGTACGAGTACAACAGTGTTCTTTTGCGGACTCCGCTTACAGTACGAGTAGATGGCAAAAAAGAACTCGTCGGAAACTGAGGACCGAAAAGACGACCACATTCGAATTATCCAGGAAAAAGACGTTGAAACGTCCGGAACCGGGTTCGAAGACGTTCGACTCGTCCACGAGGCGCTCCCCGAGTTCCACCACGACGACATCGACCTCAGCGTCGATTTTTTGGGCGACGAACTCGCCGCACCGATTGTCATCGAGAGCATGACCGGCGGGCACCCGAACACGACGAAACTCAACCGGGCGCTCGCCGCCGCCGCAGAAGAGACGGGCATTGCGATGGGCGTTGGAAGCCAACGCGCGGGACTCGAACTGGACGACGAGGACCTCCTCGAATCCTACACTGTCGTCCGCGACGCCGCACCTAACGCGTACATCTACGGCAACATCGGGGCCGCACAACTCCGCGAGTACGACCTTGGCACCGTCGAGCAAGCCGTCGAAATGATAGATGCCGACGCGCTCGCGGTCCACCTGAACTTCCTGCAGGAGGCCGTCCAGCCCGAAGGCGACGTCAACGCCGACGGCTGTTTGGCGGCCATCGAACAGGTCTCGTCGGCGCTTTCGGTTCCGGTTATCGCCAAAGAGACCGGCAACGGCATCGCACAGGACACCGCGAAATCGCTCACGGAAGCGGGCGTGGACGCAATCGACGTCGCCGGCAAAGGCGGGACGACGTGGTCCGGCATCGAAGCCTACCGCGCGGCGGCGGTAAACGCATCGCGGCAAGAGCGGGTCGGCACGCTGTTTCGTTCGTGGGGCGTCCCGACCGCGGCTAGCACCATCGAGTGCGTGCGAGAACACGACTGCGTGATTGCGAGCGGCGGCGTCCGAACCGGTCTGGACATCGCAAAGGCGATTGCGCTCGGCGCACGCGCTGGCGGCCTCGCAAAGCCGTTTTTGAAGCCTGCGACGCGAGGCTCTGACGCGGTTGTCGAGCGAATCGAAGACCTCGTCGCCGAGTTACAGACCGCGATGTTCGTCACCGGTTCGCAGGACGTCGCCGCGCTCCAAAACGCGGAGTACGCCCTCCTCGGCGACACCCGCGAGTACGTCGCACAACGGTGCGACTGAACCGAACGTCGTCACGTCGGTTCGACTCACGCACTGAGTTCCAGTTCCGTCGGGTCAACCCGGTCTTCGACTTCGGTCCCGAGCGTGCCGCTCACGAACTGTTTTGCGAGCCACGCTTCGGCGCGAGTGAGACGGTATTGGAGCGTCGAACCCGGGACGTCGATACGGTCCGAAATCTCCTGAACGGAGTTCCGCCGCGGCGTCTCGTAGTAGCCGAACTCGACGGCGGCTTCGAGTGCGGCTTGTTGTTCGGGCGGTAGCCCGTCGGCTCCGAACCCCTCTTCGAGCCAGCACTCGGGTTCGCTGATTCGTTGGACGCTCAACGAGAGACCGTCGCTCAGTCCGTCCTGTACTTCCTCGTAAATCTCGCCCACGGTGTCGTCATCGGCGATGAGGAGTCGCCACTGGTACTGATTTCCGCGGCGCTCGGCCTGCATCAACAACCCGTCGCCGATGTGCTTGGCGGCGACGTACGGAATCGACTGGACACCGTCGCCTTCCTCGCGGCAAGAGTAGATGATTCGACCGTTGGGCGTGCTTGAGAGGACTTCGTAGTTCCACTCGACGACGGGTGCACCGCACATCCCGACGACCGCGTTCCCGCGCGCCACCTTCTCTATGATGGTGTCGAACGATTCCAGCACGTCAGCCGGCCCCGTCACTCGGTCCAATCGCCACATCGAATCGGCGGTCGCGTGGACTGCCATCGTCTTCGAGTGTAAATCCGGATGCTCGATGAACAGGTCCATCGCTTCGTCCGCTCCCTTCTCGTACTCGACGGTAAAGACGAACTCGCGCACAGTTACTGTGGCCCTTCGCCCGGCCGATATATTAGTGGTTGGAATATGCCAACCGCTCGCTCTGGTTCGATGTCGCTCCGGTTTTCGTCACTGCGCCCGTAAAAAGCACGCTGGCGTCGGTCCAGTGATTACGACCGATTCAACTGGAGTAGCGCCTGTCGGTGGCGCTACTTAGAACGGCGGGTTGTAGTCTTGGTACTCTTCCATCGCTTCCATCTCGTCGGTCTTGTTCGGCATCACTGCCGCTCGGGGTCCGTTCGCTTGACGAACGGTGACCTTCGAGATGTCTGAAACCTCGTCGGGGAGGCGGTGTTTGATGGCGTTCATCGTCATCGGTGCGATGCCGCATCCCGAGCACGCACCGCCGATAGCAACGGTCACTTCGCCAGTTTCCTCGTCAACGTCTTCGACTTCGAAGTGGCCGCCGTGGTCTTGAATCTGCGGGACGTTGTTGTTCAGGTAGTTCCGAGTTCGTCGTTCGAGACTTTCTGCGCTCATTGTGATTTTACGTATGGGTGCAGTTATGTTAAATCTATGCTGTTTGGCTGGCCTAAATTTGAATTCTAATTATTTAGGCACGCCAAAATTAGAAGTATGAAAACCAGATGGGCGACTACATTCGATAATTGTGGAGTATGGGGTCTCCGTAGAATTCTATTCGTGTCCTCCACAACCGTCCACTATCTATCTATTCTGGTGACACATTAGGCGATGCTGGCACTGCATGTGAAACACCAACCGAACTCGACGCTTCCATGTCGGTCGAATTTATATTCTGTGTTTTAGGGGTGCCTAAAATCCGAAAGCAATTTGAGTGTTTAGGCTTACCTAAAACCATGGCGGGGCAAACGAACGGTCACGAGACGCCGACGGGGTATCCCGAAACGGAGGGAGTGGTACTGTCGTCCGTCCGGGACCGTCCACGGAGTGTTCGTTCGCATCCGCCGTTCACATTCGAAGTTTCCCATTCCGATTTGACGGGCTTTCAATCCGAGAGTATCGCTGAAAGCACCGCGCTGGCGCAGTTTTGCAGACGAACGAGGGATTCAGTTGACGACACGGTCGGCACTGCCGGCGATTCATTGGTATCCATATCATGACTGTCCAAACACACATCCGTCAGGCACTCGGCCGAGTGCGGGATGAACGTACACGAGTTGCAGAGAAAGCGGCCGCATTCGACGAGTTCGCCCGACGCGTGCGCGGAATACCCGCTAGTTCGACGGGTCAGCACCCGAAGACGCTTCAGGCGACCGGCGGCGGGACGCTCACGACGACGGCACACGTAACCGCAACTCAGCGTCCGTCGTCGTCCGACCGCTGTCGAATGGTACGGAGCGCGTTCGCCGAGACGGTACGTCCGTGCAGTATCGACGATATCGACCGGGCTGAACCTCTGTCGGCGACGATAGAAGAGGAGTTGAGTACAGACCTCGCGGTTGCACTCGACTCACAGACGACTGGTGGATTCACGCCGAAGACGAAGCAGGCGGTGCTTTCTGCCACGTTGGAGCGCCAGAAGGAACTCACAGTAATGAAGCAGGTGCTCGCCCGCGAGCGCCAATCGCTTCAGGAGGCCGCCGACGCGGTTTCCGAGGTGACTGACTGGCTCGATGTGGGCAACGAAACGTCGCTGGCCGACCTCGGATTCGACGACCTCCGAGAGCGACACGAACTGTTGGCGACGTACCGGACTCGCTGTGAAGACCGTCTGTGCGAGCGACAGTCGTTCTTGGACGAAACGGCAAGCCGAGGTGGGACGGTCAGTATCAAACAGCGGGACCTCGTCCGGTATCTGTACGAAGACTCGTCGTTCGCGTATCCCGTGTTGGCGACGATGACGCGATTGCACGGCGTCCTCGAAGACTGTCAGCGCATCGTTCGAGACCACCTCGTTCGGAGGGTCTAATTCCGACATGGTTCGAACCTGTCCCCGATTCCGCCTGTCCCCCTCTCACGAGACTCGACGTGCTCCCGTCTCGACGGCTGAACGGCTTTGGAAACGACTGCGTTCGACTGCTCGGTTGGAGAACAGATGAACGGCGGGTCCCAGTACCTCCTCGCACTATTCATCGTCGAACACCGAGAAGCGCCCCCGGTCTCGCCCAGCGTCGTCGCCGAGGCGGTCGGCCGGACCCCCGCAACGGTCATCGAAGTGTTCCACCAGTTCGACGACGAGGGACTGCTCACGTACGAACCGTACGACGGAGCTGAACTCACACCGAAGGGCCGAAAGCGGGCCGAAGACCTCCACAAGACCTACGTGACGCTCTCGTGGTTCTTCCGGAGCGTTCTCGACCTCGACAACTACGAATCTGAAGCGATGGAGATGGTCGGCGTCGTGAGTCCGGAGGTCGCAGAGCGGCTTGCGACGACGCTTCCGGACGGCGGTCGTGTGGCTGAGATGTCCGACGGGGCCGGTACGCCCAGTCCGTCATCCGGCGCGGCGGAAACGTCGGATACGGCCGGCACGTCGGATACGGCTGGCACGTCTGAGTAAGTCCATAACGACGCTTCTCAGCCACTTGTCGGCGGCGTTTCTCCAGGCCGTCGCGTAAAAAATAGAAGAGAGGGTGGTCGAAGCTATCCTCGAAGTGCTTCGATGGGTCGCTCGTTCGCCGCGCGCCACGCCGGGTAGACGCCGGCGAGCAGGCTGGTGAGGATTCCGAAGGCCGCCGCGCCGACCAAGTAGAGTACGGCACTCTGCGTGAAGGCAAACGGATTGCCGAGGAACACCGCGTTCGCAACCAGCGCGACCACGATTGCGATTGCGACACCGACTGCCGAGCCGAGCATACCCAACAGCGCGGCTTCGAGCAGGAGTATCCGAACGATGTCGCCTTTTTCGTAGCCGACCGCTCGCAACACGCCGATTTCCTCGCGCCGTTTGATGACGGCCATCAGCATCGTGTTCGTAATCGAGACGCCCGCGACGAGGAGCGAAATCGACCCGAGTCCCGCGAGGAACGTGTTAATTCCGTTCACAATCGTTTTGAACAGTCGGACGAGCGAGGTGAGTTCGAAGACGAGCAGTTCGTCCTTTCGATCGTTGAACCGGTCACGGAGCGCTTCCGCGACGGCTTCCGCTCTGGTCGTCGAACTGGTCGTCACTCGGACCTGGCTGTACCGCCGGTTCTCGGCTTCCTCGATTGGGAGGTAGACGTCGCTGGTGCCGAACGATTGGGACTCGGCGAGCACGGCGACGACACGATACGTGTGTTCGGTTTCGACGGGTCCTGAATCCGTCTCGGTCTCTGAGACGAGCAATACCCGGTCGTCCAGCGTGAGGTCGTACTCGTCTGCGAACCCTTTCGAGACGACGACACTCTGTCGCCAGTTGACGGGTATCTGGCCGCGTTCGACCGACTGCACCTGTCGCGGGTCGTCGATGTACGTGACCGAGACGCCCTCGCGCGAATCACCTCGCGTTACGAGTTCCATGTCACCGCTTTTGGTCGCAACGACCCCGGCGGGACCGACCGTCTCATCTATCGCTTTCAGGTCTTCGCGGTCGAAGTACGACGTTTCCTTGTCGAACCCCGGCGAGACGAAGACGTTCGTCGCTCCCTGGTCTTGGATGTTCTGCAGTTGGCTCTGTTTGAACGCCGCGCCGCCCGCGCCAATCGCGCCGATGGCGACGACGCCGATAAGGATGGACGCGGCCGCGAGTATCGACCGGATTTTCGCACGCGAGATGTTCCGTCGCGCGATTACGAGTCGGGGGAACCGACCGGCGATACGGTAGAGCCAACTCATCGTTGCCGCCCCCGCGACTCGGCCGTTTGGACCGCGTTCGTGCGTTCTTTCGCTCCTGATTCACGGCCGCGAGTACGATTCCGTCGCATCAGTCCAGCGCCTCCACGGGTTGTTTGCTCGCCGCTTTCCACGCGGGGTACACGCCGGCGAGGAGCGACGTTCCGATACCGAAGATGGCCCCGACACCGATGTACTGCAACCCGGCGGTCGTAAAGGCCAGCGGGTCGCCGACGAGCAACTGGTTGAGACCCATTCCGATGCCGAGCGCGAACGGGATGCCGATGAGAGCGCCGATGAGACCGAGAATCGCCGCTTCGGAGACGAGCAGGCTGACGACGGCTAGCTTCGGATAGCCGACCGCTCGCATCACGCCAATTTCGCGCTCGCGTTCGATTGCCGACATCAGCATCGTGTTCGCAATCGTCACCGCGGCGACGAGGAGCGAGATCGACCCGACGCCGATGAGGAACTTGTTGATGGTGTCGAACAGCTGTTTAAACTGCTCTCTTTGTTCTTGGACCTCGGACACTGCGATGTTTCGCTGTCGAGCGTTGAACTCGGTTTCGAGGCTTTCTGACGCCTCCTCGACCGACCCCGTTCTCGAATCGACACTGACGATGACGCGGTCGTACGCCGCGTCCTCGAACTGATTCATCGGCACGAACACGGCGCGGTCAGCCTGTAACTGGTCTGCGAAGCCCTGCGCTTCGAGGACCGCCGCGACCTGATACGTCCCCGCGAAGCTTCCGTTTGCGACGACCGTCAGTTGGTCGCCCGTGTCGATGTCGTTGTTCTCCGCGACCCGGGAACCGATGACGACGCTCCGCCGCCAGTTGTCGGGTATCGACCCCGATTTGGTCTCGTAGAACGTTCCGGGGTCGTCGAGTCCCTTTATTTGTGCCGTGATAATCGTCTCTCCAGCGGGCGTCCGCACGGCTCCGTCCCATCGTTCGACGACCGGAAGCACCGTCGCTCCGTCGGTCACTTGGCGCATCCGATTGATGTCGGTGTCAGAAAAGCCGTCGGAGAAACTGCCGCTGTCGTCGGCGTAGTACACCGGGCTGACGGTCGCCGTCCCGCCGAACCCTTGGTAGGCTTTCATCTGGTCCTGTTTGAACGCCTCGCCGCCCGCGCCAATCGTCCCGATGGCGACGACGCCGATGACGATTGCGACGATGGCTAACGTCGAGCGGGCGGTCGCACGAGACAGGTTCCTTCGGGCGAGGAGCACCGTTGGAAACTGCGCGGCCAGCCGGCGGAGCCGATTCACGAGTGGTCACCCTCGCCGGACGCCGGTTCGCCGTCGTTTTTGACGTCGCCGTCAACGAGGTTCACCACGCGGTCGGCTCTGTCGGCGACGTACGAGTCGTGGGTGACCGTGACGACCGCGACGTCTTCTTCGGCGCGTAGCTCGTCAAAGAGAGCGAGAATCTGGTCGCCCGTGTCTCTGTCGAGGTTCCCTGTCGGCTCATCGGCGAGCAGAATCGCCGGGTCGTTGATGAGCGACCGCGCGATGGCTACGCGCTGTTTCTGGCCGCCGGAGAGTTCGTCCGGGTAGTGGTCGAGTCGGTCTCCGAGACCGACGCGCTGGAGGAGGTCGGTAGCGCGTTCGCGCGTTTTGACGGGTGTTTTATCGAGCATCCGCGGCATCTCCACGTTCTCCAACGCCGTCAGCGTCGGAATCAAGTAGAAACTCTGGAAGATAAATCCGATGGTGTGTTTCCGCTTTGTCGTCCGGTCAGAGTCGGAAAACGTCGAAACGTCAGTGCCGCGGAGGCGGACCGTGCCCTCGGTCGGCACGTCGAGCAGTCCGAGGAGGTTGAGCAGGGTGGACTTTCCACTGCCGGACGGCCCGACGATGGCGACGAAATCGGAGGGTCGGATGCCGAAGTCGATGCCTTTCAGCGCGCGGACTGTCTGGGTTCCGGTCTGGTACTCTTTGATGACGTTTTCACCGCGAATCACCACGTCTGCGTCCGTCGCAGTCTGCGACTCTGTGTCTGTGCGGTCTCTGTCCGCCTGCTCCGCATCGGCGGGGACCGAAATATCCGGAGCCATGGAGTATCACCGCTTCCGGACGTAGACGACTGCACCGATGAGCAGGAGGACGGCCGCACCGCCGACCGGGAGCAGTGGGAGTCCGCCGCCGCCACCGTTGGAGAGTTGCGGTCCGACGGACTGGCGATCGACGTTGACGTCTTTCGTGAACGATTTTTCGACGCCGCCGACGGTGTATCTCACCTTGACGGGAACGGACGAGACGTTACCGGAGACGTCCGACCGGAGCGTGAACGACGAGAAGTCGCTTTTTTCGACGCTCCCGACGAAGTACTTGCTTCCTTCGACCTGCTCCGACTCAGCGACCGAAACGACGACGCCATCGACGGTACTCGACCCGACGTTCCCGGCGGTCGCAGAGATTTCGAGCGAGCCACCGGCTTGCGTCGCTTGCACGTCGGTCAAGAGTACCTTCCCGGGGTTCGTCGGCGAATCGAAGTTCGGATGGTAGGTCCGGGTAACCTCGTGTTTGACGCCTCTATCGGCGTAGTGAAGCGTCAGATTCACCGGATGCGATCCGGAGTTGGAGACGCGAGCGGGGAATTCGAACGTCGCGCTGTCTCCTGCTCCCAACTGGGGTTTCACGCGTTCGTTGACGCTGAAGTTCACCGCTGGCGACGACGACACGAGTCGCAACTGCCGAATGTCGTGGTTGAGACCGTTCGACACCGTGACGTTGACCGACCGAGTTGCGCCGGGAACCGCCTCCTCGGCGGAGAGTTCTAGCTGTGGACGACTCGGCTCTTTGACGTGGACCGTCACCGGATACTGGACGCGGACGTGCGAGCCACCTCTCTTCTGTCCGACGAGGATGACACGGAGGTTCTTGAGTCCGGGCTTCTCGAACGAGACCGTCAGCGGCACGGAGATGTTCCCGCCGATGGTTATCGTCCCGACGTCTTCGATTCTGGCGATGTCGTTCGAACTTCCCTGTCGTCGGACGTAGAGGTCGGTGATTTCGACGACTGTGGGACTGTTCTTCCCGTTTCGTATCACCGTGTTAAGCTCGGTCTGTTGACCCGGTGCCGGTTCGTCTGGACTCAGTTCGACGTCGGTAATACCGAGGTGCGCCTCGGCGGCCTTCGCCGGTCCCGTCGCAATCGGCACGACGACTGTAGAGAGCACGATGACCCCGACGAAAAACCAAGACAAGACGCCTAAACCGCCGCTGTTCGGTTGTTCCGAACTCATCTGTTAGCTCGTCCGATATAGTGTATTCTTTCTGCCATTACTGACTTAGTGGCTCGTCCGTCCGACCATAAGTCTCATGGTTCACCTGCCCCGCCGACGAAACGCCGCAAATTGCGGTTTGTGACGGCTGAAGAAATACGATTCAGTAGTCGATTAGTCGGATAATTGTTGTGTATATTTCATTTCCTCGGCAGTGCGAGGGCACCGTTCTGTCTCGACGCCCGTCGCCCATCGTCAACTACGCACCACGCATCACTCACCGCTCGACGTCCCCTCCCACAACCCACATTCACCATCACCACTCACCACCCACAAATTACAACCCACCGCTTGCCGCTCGCACGTGGCCCTGCCGGCGACCTCCTCGATGGCTGTTCAGCTTTCTGATGGTCCTCAGCGGTCTTCGAACGGCGACCGCGCGTGTTCCGGGACGTCTTCGACACGCATGATAAGGTTCTCTCTCCCGAGCGCTATTTTTCGTATCTCGCCGTCGTCGTCCATCTGCGAGAGGACGCGACTGACCTTCGATTTCGACCACCCAGTCTCATCGACCACCGACGATTGGCGAAGTTGGCCGTCGTGTTCGTCCAGGAGCTTTAGTACGCGGTCGTCGTCGTCGAGTAACACGTCTGGTTGGAGAGAGCCGTGTGTCTCCGCGCCCACGTTTGGAGCTGGTCCCGTCACGTCAGCGGTCGCGTCCGAACCGCTTCCGGATGCATCGGCATCGAGATAGTCTCGCGCTCGTGAGCGCACGCGAAAACGACTTTCCCACCCCGAATTCAGTGCGGCGGCACCGAGCACGACGAGTACGACGAGACCGATGCCGCCGATTCCGACCACGAGTGTCGTCAGCCCGGAGCCGAGACCGAGCGAGCGCGCGACGGCCCCCGCCGGCGAATTCGGGTCGGTTCCGTCCTCGACTTCGGTCCCGTCACCGCGGCCGTCGCCGTCCGTATCCCCGCGGTTTGGGTTCGTCCCGACGACGGTCACCTCGCGGCCGTCGTCGAGACCGTCACCGTCCGTATCGGATTCGGTCGGATTCGTCTCGTAGCGGTTCGTTTCCGGACCGTCGTCGAGTCCGTCGCCGTCGGTGTCGGCCGCCGTCGGGTCGGTCTCGTGGACGTTCACTTCGGGGCCGTCGTCGAGACCGTCGTCGTCGGTATCGGCGGTCGTTGGATTCGTTTCGTGGGCGTTCACTTCGGGGCCGTCATCGAGGCTGTCGCCGTCGGTGTCGCCGACTGTTGGGTCGGTTCCGTACGTCGTCACTTCCGCCCCGTCGTCGAGACCGTCGCTGTCGGTGTCTTTTGCCGTCGGGTTGCTTTCGAGTTCGTTCGCTTCGACGCCGTCTGCGAGTTCGTCGCCATCAGTGTCGGTGTCTACCGGGTCGGTCTCGTATCGATTTACTTCGTCGCCATCGGTGAGTCCGTCGGTGTCCGTGTCGGCGACGAGAACGCTCGTCCCCCGTTCTACCTCGCGTTCGTTGCCCAAATTGTCGCCGTCGGCGTCACCCTCCGCGGCGAGGACGGTAACGAGGTGCATCGCTTGCGTACTCGACTCGTCGTCTCCTGTGGGGTGGATGGTGACCGTCAAGACGTGCTCGCCCGTCGAATTCGTCGGCCACTGCCCGAGCGCGAACTCGGTCCGTTGTTCGCCGCCGGGTGCCGTGCTTTCGACCGGTTGGCACTGAATCGTCGCCGACGATCCGTCGTCTCCGTCCGTTTCGAGACATACGTCGTAGTTTCCGCCATCCGACGCGACAGCGACCGAAACCGTCGATTCTTGCCACGACGTGATGTACGTTCGGTCCCCCTCGGTCGCTACGACGCCCGGCCCGGTGTGTTCAACCGCGCGTATCTCGGCGCTGGTGTCTGCACTAGCGATGAACGGCAATGCGCCCGCAAAGACGATTCCAAGGACGACGAGACACGTCGTAAGTCGCATCCTCCCCGACCGCGAGACGCGCTCCGCAGACATAATCTAATTCTGTGTTTCTCACACCTCCTCGGCTATAATATTTTGTTTATTATCTTCCACTCGAATTTAAGATTTTGAGACAATCAAAAATATCTGACTATCCGAATTAACCGAGTTTCCCGATAATGAGACGGAACGACAGGGAGCCGGTCGAATCGAGTGCCACGACTGTTGCTTTTCTGCCACCGGTCTGCACTTTCGTCGGTAAACATTCAGTTAATCCGACTGAAACAGCCGAAACAGTCCGTCGAAACGGTTGTTCCGCGGAGAACTGTTGGAACGATTCTCCCCCATTATCATCCTCCGGCTATCACTGCTAATCGCGGTGCGAAAGATACCGAGACGACGGATGACGGCTGGTATCGTTGCAGTCACCGCCGTGGTTCCCGCTTGCACATGAGCAGGGGGCGCTCTGATGCGACCCTCGATGGGCATTCGCAGTCTCACTGTGCGACTCACCCACGGTACACCCTCCTCCCCCCTTCCCCGCTGACGCGAACCTCCACTGACACACACGGTCCCCCTGACGTTCCTCCCTGTTCCCCGTTGTGTCCTCGGTGATACCGCACACTTTAGTGCCACTTCTGAATCTCTTAGTCTGCTCTCCGTATTCACCGAGTGAGAACTCCCTTGACGTACTCCGCGGAACATTTAGCCTTGCTCTCGCTACGGCGTGTATGGACTCGGACGACAACCATCGTGGCTGGGCCGAACGTTCCGGCGATTTCTCTCCCGAGTATTACGCCCAAATCGGAGCGAACGAGGTCAGCGAGACCCTCGCAACTGTGTTCGACCACTACGCGAACGAGGACGTGTCGATTCTCGAAGTCGGCTGTAGCTCTGGTCGCCACCTCGCTCACCTCCACGACCACGGCTACGAGGACGTGACCGGCATCGACATCAACGACGAGTCGTTCGAAGTGATGGCTGAGTACTTCCCGGAACTCGTCGAGACGGGAACGTTCCTCACCGGACCAATAGAGGAGTTACTGCCGAACTTCCCCGACGACAAGTTCGACGTTATCTACTCGGTCGAGACGCTCCAGCACGTCCATCCCGACGATACGGACGTGTTCGAAGAGCTGTCTCGCGTCACGTCCGACCTCCTGATTACGGCCGAAAACGAAGGGAACGGCCCCCAACGCGGACGCAACGGTGCCGAAGTGAGCTACGTCAACGACGACTTCCCGCTGTATCACCGCAACTGGAAAGACGTCTTTTCGGGTCTCGGACTCGCACAACTCCTGTGTGAACCGGGCAAGCGCGACACGGTTCGCGTGTTCCGTGTCCTCTGACTCTCTCAGCCCGCCGCGCCGAACACGACACTGATTTTTAAGAGGGTTTAGGATAGTATCGAGACTATGTTTACCATGTCCAACGACGATTTCAGCGTTCATTTACGCGACTGCGACGAGGTGGGTAGCGGAATCCCGGTTACCAGCCTTCCGGACGAAGTTACGTCGTTAGATGACCTCCCGTGCGCGTGCTGGGACAAATTCGACTCGATAGACGAAGTGGAGTGAGAGAAAGTCGGCGCGTCGAAAGCGGTGTCTCCGTGTACACCCGCCTACGCGCTCGACCGTTTGCGCAACGCACACACATAGAAATCGATACGTCAGCGTTCGCTGAACCGCCCGAATCCCTCTTCAATCCAACACCAGCGGCTCGGCCCGTTGCCAGTAGCTCTCGAATAGGTCCTCGGCCCACGAGCGAACCGCCGGTTCGTCAACGTCGATGGAGGCCTGTAGAATGCCGTTGTCGTCGCGCAAGAACAGGTGCACCGTCGAATCCGCGACCGTCGTCGCCATCGGTATCGACTCGTCGGTGATACGGATGTCGGCGTCGTCGGCATCGACGAGCGTCCGGAGTTGCGCCCGAAGCTGTGAATCACCGGCGAGTGCGTCGATTGTCTCCGACGAGAACACGCCTTTGAACTGCTGTGCCCCGGCCGCGACCCGGTCGGCGACGATGTCGAGGCTCTGTTCGTTGAAGGCGTACGAGAAGATTCGAACGTCGTCCGCGTCGGCGAGTAGTTCGAGCGCCCGTTTGACGGGCGCGTTCGGCCGGACCTGACTCGGCGTCGTAATCGTTGCCGCGGTCAGGTGTTCGAGTTCGAACGAGATGGCGTCCGTGGGGAGCCACCGGACGACCGGACGCAGTTTGGCGTCGGTTTCGAGAATCTCGACTAAGTCGTCGAATCCCCGCGAAACTAACTGTCCGGTCACAGTCGCAGTGTACGCGCCGTCTTCACGGGTAATCCACTCGCGCGCTTCGAAATCGCTAAGAATCCGACCCATCGTCGGTTGTGATGCGCCGGTCCGTTCGACCAGTTCGCGGCGCGTATGTGGTCGTTCGGTGAGATGGCTGAGCGCATCGACGCGGTTCTGCGAGAGCGCGAGGAATTCGATTTCTTCTAACGCCGACTCCATACGCTCCCTGTGTGGTCCGAGACTAAACGAGTTTCGAGTCTCGAAATAATTTCACACGATGAATAATCGTCGTCGCTCGCACCACTTTCTTACTGTGCACAAATTTCTGAATCAATGTATAAGCGATGCCCTCGTAGGGTGTTATATGTCAAGTTCACTGTCGCAATTTGTCGGGCGTTCGTTGGAACGAGGTGACGCGTGGTAATGGGTACGTACCGTCGTCTCGCGCTGTTCGTGCTTGCGAGTCTCTTCTTCGGCGGGACGTTCGTCGCGGCAAAGGCCGGACTCGATTACTTTCCGCCGCTATTGTTCGTCGCCCTTCGATTCGATATCGCCGCCATCGCGCTGTTTGGATACGTCGCCGCGACGAAGTCTCGTGACGCGTTGCGTCCGCGAACGCTCGGTGACATCGTCGGCATTCTCGCCACCGGCGTGTTCGTCATCGGTCTTGCAAACGCCTTCCTCTTCGTCGGACAAGAACACGTTTCGAGCGGCGTCGGATCGATTATCTTCAGTCTCAACCCGATTTTGACGCCGGTGTTTGCGATGGTCTTCCTCGCCGACGAACGCCTCTCGGCTCGCGGCGCGCTCGGGATGCTCACCGGCTTGGTCGGCGTGGCGCTCGTCGTCCAAATCGACCCCTCGAACCTCCTTGGCGGGGCGGCTGTTTGGAAAGGCGTCGTCTTCCTCGGCGCGGTCAGCGGTGCGCTCGGAAGCGTCCTCATCCGGTGGTCCGACTCGTCGCTTTCGAGTTCGGTCCGAACGGCGTGGGCACTCCCGGTCAGCGCAGTTCTCACACACGGCCTCAGCATCGTGTCCGGTGAGTCACCGGCGGCGGTCACGTGGTCTCCGACGGCGGTCGTCGCGCTCGGATACGTCGGTATCTTCGCGGGAGCGATGGCGTACATCGCCTATTTCGGGCTTCTCGACGACGTTGGCCCGATTCACGGGAATCTCGTGTTCTACGCCGTTCCAATCGTCGCAACTCTCGGCGGGTCGGCGCTCCTCGGCGAGTCGATTTCGACGCTGACGCTCGTCGGTTTTATCGTCATCTTCGCCGGCTTCGCCGTTCTCGCCAGCGAATCCATCGTCGCCGAAGTATCGAACGCATACGCGACGCTCACGGCGCGGTGGAACGTCGAAAACGTTGGTTCGGCGAGTCAGACAGAGTAACTGGCCGATTCGCCGACCAACGCGGGTGGGGATAGATGGATGGATGATAGGCCCATCGCGGTAGCAACCCAGGGGCAGGTATTGCAGGATCGCTGATGGCGCGGGATGGGCCGTCTCTGCCTGTGAGGGTTCACAGTACGCCCGTACGACCAGACAGGTACCGTACGGACTAAACACTTGTTCGAGAAGTAACCTATTCGTTCTGGCACGGTCCTCGAAATATCGAGCGTCCTTCGCGGTTCAAAACGCCCCAGACCACGAACGCACCGATTCACTGTTGGCTACTCTTGGTGAGTCTCGACTGGATGTCTTCTCACGCCCGCATCGAACTCACGAGTGGTCGAGACGCAGGTAGCTCGTACCGTGGCGATAGTTGTACACCTCGACGCCGACACCGAGTGCCGCGAGCACTGTCAGCACGAGCAATACGATCTCGTTGTACGCCCCAACGAAGTACATCCCGGCGAAGAGAAGCGTCGTGTACACCGCTGAGACGACGTTGTACAGCGGGTGTTTAAGCACCGGTCTGAACACGCTCGCTCCGAGATAGAAGAAAGTCAACACCGCAACCGAGAGCAGTGAAAGCGATAGCGGTTCGTCGATGAGCCAGACGAGGACACCGAAAAAGAGGACGAACGCGACGAACACCGCCGCTCTCCACGTGCTGACGCTGGCCATACTGTTGTTGGAAGGCATCACTTGTCTTGAAAGAATCACTTGTATTAGCCGTTTGGGTCGGGACGCCGACTTCGCTCTACTGGGCCGAATTGTGCATTCAAAGCTATTTTTTGACAGTACTCGAAACCCGACGTATGGATTGGTCCCCAAGCCGTCGGTTGCAACTTCGAATGGCGGCGTCACTCGCGGCGCTCGCCGTGTGTGTCCTCGCCGTCGGCATCGCAAGCGGTGTCGTCGTGTCGCTCATTTTAGTGAGCGCCGGACTCGTCTCCGAGTTCATCGCGTCCATCTCGCAGGTTACGTCCGCACGGTTCGCCGGAGGGATTATCGGCGGTTGCACACTGCTCGTTCTCTCTCTCGCTGTGTGGGGCGAACGCGAAGCTCCCACCCACGCAATCGCCTCCATCGGGGCGCGGCGTGCCGACGAGTCGGACTATCCGGAGTTGTTCGCGGTCGTTGACACCGTCTGCCGGCAAGCGGACGCACCGCGGCCCACGATATATCTGGTCCCGTCGGACTCGCCGCTCTCGTTTACCACCGGGTTCACGCCGCAGACTGCGCGGCTCGTCGTGAGCGAGCGGTTGCTGGACTGCCTCGACGCCGACGAACTCGAAGCCGTGGTCGCACACGAAATCTCCCACGTGAAAAACCGCGACGTGTCCGTGATGACCGCGGCGGCGCTCCCAATCGGGGCCGCACATCGCGTCGTCACGTTACTCTCCGGGCCGACGCCGGGCGTCGAACACGGTCAGGTCAGTCGCGCAGATATCCCGGACCTGTTTCTCACGCTCGGTCTCGTTCTCGTGTTGCCGGTGTGGCTCTGTGCGCACTTTCTTGCGGCGTCGCTGTCACGGGCGCGGGAGTTCGCGGCCGACCGCGGCGCGGTCGCAATCACGGGTAACCCGAACGCGCTCGCAACGGCGTTACAGATAATCGACGACCAACTTCCCGACCGACCCGAATCGGATATTCGAACCCCGGAGCTATCGGCGTTTGCCATCGTCGAACCTGACCGAACCGAGCCGCGCGGGCTGTTTTCGGGCTTCCGGAAGCGACTCCGAAGGCCGTTTGAGACGCACCCGCGAACCGAGACCCGTCTCGAACGACTGCGAGCGATGGCGCGCTCGCAGGAACGGTCCGAATGAGGAATCGGCTCCCGTCTCCCCGGCATCTCGTCGGGTTCGCACTCGTCGTCGGGAGCAACCTCGTTCCGCTCGCTGGCATCGCGTTTTGGAACTGGGAGTTAGACGTTCTCTTGACGCTGTACTGGCTCGAAATACTGACGACAACGCTTTTCGCGGGGTCGAAGGCACTGTTCGCCGAGCGCGCATCGGCGGATGCGACCGGACGTGTGCAACCGCTTTCGGAACTCACCGACAAGCGAGGCGGGCTACGCGTTCGAGCGGACTGGCCGCCGCTGTACGTCAGAAACGTTCCTTTCGCACTCGGAACTGTCGGTATCATCGGTGCCGTCTCTCTCGGCTACGGACTGTTTCTCGCGTTGCATCTCGCCGTGAGTCTCGAAACGGTTCGCTCGACCGGCGTCTTCCTGAGTATCGGCGCGCTCGTCGCCTCTCACGCGGTCTCGTTCCACACCGAGTACATCGGACGACGGGAGTACGAACACGTCTCGGCACGAATGATTGCCGCCACTCCGGCACGACAGACCGTGTTGTTGGTTCTTTTAGCGCCGTTCGTCCCCGCCGACGGTACTGCTGGTGGGGCCGTCCTCCTCGTGTTCGTCGTCGCGGCGAAACTGCTCTCGGAGTCGTACTCCTATCTGGTCGAACACGTCGGCTACGCTCCCGGTCGAATTTTCGAGCGTCTCTTCGAGACAGCCGACACGTCGAACCCGCCGCCGAGGGTCGATGCGCCGGACGTGACCCCCGACGTTCGAATCCGAACGAGCACGCGAGCGGTGCTTCTCAGCTCGTTCGCGCCAATCGTTGCTGGACTCGCAAGTCGCCCTGCGTACATCGCTGGCGTCCTCTTCGTGCTGGGTCTCGTCGCGCTCGGTCCCGTCGTCATCGCCGTCACACTCGCCGTTCTCGCCGTCATCACGGCGGCGAAACTGACGGCTCACTACGTCCGATTCGGCGTCCTCGAATACCAACTTCGCGGGGACCACATCGTCGCGTACGACACGCTTTTCGACGAACCGCAGTGGCAGACGACCGTTGACGAAATCGACGACGCGTCGGTCGTGAACGCGATTCCCGACCGCCTTTTCGGAACCGGGCGGTTCTCGCTCACGGGACTCGACTCCGGTGGTCGGTCGGCCGTCACGCTCGGACCTGTCTCGGACCCTCACCGCGTCGCAGACGAGTTTTCGTTGCCCATCGACGACGTGTGCAGGCCGGAACCGGACCACGTCGTACTCGCCGCCGCGTTCGTGCTGGCGGTGTGTTTTCTCGCCGTTCCCGTCGGGTTGTATCTGCTTCCGACTGTCGATACCGCGTCGGCGGTCATCGTGACGATTCTCCTTGGGCCGTTTTTCCTGTTTATCGTCGGGCTGTTGGTCGTAAGCGGATTGTCGAGAGTCTGAACGATTGCGTGCGGACCGGCAACGCACGCGTCTTCGACGTTGTAATCCCGACATCGGAAGCCGTAGTGAGTCCCCGGTTGGTCGAATCTACTCTCACAGTCGAACGTGTGCACTCAGTCGAACGTGTACGTTCGGTAGCGCCGAATCGCGTATCGGTACGACCCGTAGGACACGCCCGCGGTCACGAGTCCGTACAGTCCGATGAGTACACCGGGCAACACTGCGGTGGGGATGCCCTCGCTGACGAGATACAGCGTGGTGAAGTAACCGATGGTGGTGCCACCACCGACGATGAAGATATACAGGAGCAACACGAGCGTCGAGGGAACGACGGTCTCTGTGCCCCAGAACTCTCGTTCCTCGTAGATTGGGTACGCGGTACCGATACCGACCGCGAAGGCGGTTGCGGCGAGACACATCACGACGCCGCCGAGTGCGAACCCGACGCCGTGCAGGGGCTTCGTCCCGAACGCAATCGACCCGAGCGACGCGACCACCGCGACCGGGGCACCGATGGCGAATCCAGCGAGTGCGCGCCCTCGGACGAGTGTCCGGGGGGTCGTCGCAGTGAGTAGGAGGAACGGAAGTTGCGGGCGCTCGTCTCCGAGTGGGTTGAGACCGAACGTCGCCCCGGCGAGATACGTTGCGAGACCGATACCGGTTCCCGCGACGACCAGCCCTAAATAGTCGTCCAATCCCTGGAAGGCACTCGTTCCGACCGGTCCGATGAAAAATATGATGGTGATGAGATGTGAGAACTGTTGGGGATGGCGGACACCGCGAACCAAATGGCCCCACGCGATACGTCCTGATTGAGCCAGTGCGAGCGGTTTTGGTGCGGAGAACCCGCTTTCGGACCCCTTCGACTGCGCTGTGGCGGACCGAGAGCCGACGTCGGTAAACCAGAGCGCGGTCGCCTGCCGCGTCGCCACCGCGAGACCGACCGGCGTGAGCGCGAGGAGGACGAGTGCGACGACCGCCGCAGTCCACGAACTCGGTCGTGCGAGCGGCGTTCCGACGAACGCAAGCGAGACGTAATCGACGAGCGGCGCGAACGTAACCCTCGACAGGAGCGACCCAATCGAGATGTCCTCGCTGACGATGGCTTGGCCGACGAACTGTGACCCGGCGACGAATACGAGTACGAGGGCACCGCCGACGATTTTGAGCATGCGCCGAATACCCGGGAGATACTGTAGTACGCGTAGGAACCCGATTCCGAGCGCGTAACCCCACACGGTCGCCCATCCCACGAGTGGAAGCAGGACCGCCGCGGCCGAAAGCGGGAGTGTCGGCGCGCCGAGTCCACTCGTAAACGCCGCGACGAAGGCGGCTATCGGCAATCCGAACCAGAGCACGAGCCGGGACGTTTCAGCGACGAGCAGGCCGATAACCACCGCCCGCGGGTGAACCGTAGTCAGTACGAATTCGCTGGCTTCGATGTCGCCGATGCGTTCGAACGTCCGCAACACGACAAGCACGAGCAGTGCCGCGGGGAGCACCGTCGTGGCCGGATCGAAAAACGGAATCTCGGCGGCTGACTGGACGCTTCGACCGGCGACGTACGCTCCTGACGCTAAAAACAGCGTCATCACGCCGAAAAACAGCACCGAGAAGATGATACCGATGACGCGGCGGGTCTCTTTGGTGTAGCCTCTGATGCTTCTGACGAACTCGGCGCGGCCGATTCGAAGGCCGTGACGAACGTCTCGTCGAAGCGTCATTCGTCGGTCGCGCCAGCGGTGTTCGAAATCGGCGCGTCGGCGCTCGTCACCGCGAGGAACGCGTCTTCGAGGGTGCTTTCACCACCCGTCTCTACCCGAGATTTCACCTCGTCTGGCGACCCTTCGGCGACGAGTTTCCCGTCGAAGAGGACGCCAACCTCGTCGGCAACCGCCTCGACGACCGGAAGAATGTGCGTCGAGAGGAACACGGTCGTCCCGTCGTCGGCGAAGTCAGTAATCGACTGGCGGATTTGCCGCGCCGCTCGGGGGTCTAACCCCGATGTGGGTTCGTCCAAGAACAACACCTGTGGGTCGTGGAGGATGCTCTGGATGAACGCCGTCTTCTGTTTCATTCCCTTCGAGTACGCACTGATGCGCTTGTGTTCGTCGCCAGCGAGTCCGAACTGGTCGAGGTATTCGGAGATGCGCTTGTCGGCTGTCTCCGACGGGATGTCGCGGAGGTCGGCGGCGTATTCGAGTTGCTCACGGGCGCTGAATTCGTCGTACAGCGGCGGGGTTTCGGGGAGATAGCCGACCGCCGGGGCGAGTTCCCGTCGGTTCGTGATATCGCGGCCGCAGATGCGCGCCCTTCCCGACGTGGGTTGTGACAGGCCGGTTAAAAGACGCATCGTGGTCGTCTTTCCGGCACCGTTCGGGCCGAGAAATCCGTAGACGGTTCCGTCTGCAATCGACAGCGAAAGGCCGTCGAGTGCAACCGTAGAGCGGTACGTTTTCGTGAGGTCTATCGCCTCGATTGCGATGGGACCCGACCGTTTGGAGGGCATAGGCGGCCCCACGTTTCAACTCAGACGGCCTAATGGTTGCGAACTGAAACTACCGAGAGAGACACAGGACCGGCGGAGACTCGTGCTTCGGAGCGTGCCGCAAGAGAACTGAGACGGAAGAAAAGAATAAATTGGTGACGGCTGGCGAGCACTCAGAAGGTTCGTGAGCCTTACTGCCCCGTACTCGGTGTCCCTCCGAAGTTGAACGTCGAAGCGTCGGTCGTTTTTCCCACCTCGTCGATATCGTCAGACTGGGATTCACGAACGGTAACCGCCGCCACGTTGTTCATCAGTTCTTCGGCCTGCGTTGCCAACTCGTCGGTTCCGTCAGAGACCTCCGAGAGCGACGTGGTCTGTTCTTCGGACGCGGCGGCGACTTCTCTCGGCATCCGTCACGTCGTCGTCTGCGGAGTGAGACTCAGCCCGTGACTGTTTCGTCCACTGGTCCGTGATTGTTTCGTTCACTGAGACGTTCCCACGCGTTATTTTTCGATTCAGTGCGTACGTTCGACTGCGGGGTAGACGAACAATGAGTATCCGACGAAACCCCTTCGAAGAAATCGAGCGGCTCTTCGAGCGAATGAGCCGCGAGTTCGACGAAGCGTCCAAACGGTGGGAATCAGGCGGCGACTACGACGAGTGGGACACCGGACTCGAATCGATGGCGATAGACCTCGTCGAACACGACGACGAATTCGTCGCCACCGCGGACTTGCCGGGATTCGAGCGCGACGACGTTCGCATCGAGGTCACAGACCAGACGCTCACAATCGAGACCGAAAGCGAGCGAACGGTGGACGAAACAGACGAGCAGTACCTACGGCACGAGCGACGCCACCGGTCGATGCGACGGTCGCTTCGACTCCCGGCCGAGATTCGGAAGGACGAGGCGAGCGCACGGATGAAAAATGGCGTCCTGAGCATCACGCTCCCCAAATTGGAAGCCGAAACGGCCCACCAAGTCGATATCGAGTGAGTATCGACACGCGAACACTCTATTTTCGCGCGGTGACGCCTCGTGAGTCCCCGAGTCGGCTCTATCTGTCTCTGTCTCTCTGTGCGAAACTCTACTTCTGGCAGACGAACTATCACCACTCTCGTTCACCGGCGTCAACGAGCTTCCCACAACCTCGGAAGGTGTATTTTGTTTATATCTTTTTGATAGTTCTAGGCCTGGATATAATATAGTGGCTCTGTTGAAACCCACTTTCCGTCTTGCGATTTGTTGAGAGACTAGTTTTTACTGTGATCCACGGAAACTAGCCAGAAGGAGCGCTCTCTCCAATGTCAACGCTGAAGTATTTCAACAGAGCCAATATAGTTTAAGTAAGCCAAGTTAAGGGACGAACAAATCGCTGAATTAATCGGGAGAACTTGCAGACTACTCCGCAAGTTATGGTTAAGCAGATCTTCAAGGCTCTGCATCTCGTCGGTGGCTACGGGTATCAGACTGCACTCTGTTAACTGTTGAATGAAGTGTAATTGGAAATGAAATTCGCACCTCCAAATCCGAGTCGACACACTCATTATTCACTGGTAGATGGCCACAGAAGTGCAATATTGAAACTCTCGGTGACCAAACCAACTGTTTGATAGATTCAAACCGCGAAAGAGCCTACTAACTAGACAGTATCTGTTCAAT
>NZ_AOLN01000013.1 GCF_000337815.1 Haloferax mucosum ATCC BAA-1512
ACATTGACGAAGAGTATCGTGACCTGAACCCAGAGAACCGAATTCTCATTTACTTTATTGCTCAACGATATGCCTTCGAAGGGGAACTTGCAGAAGACGACACGATTGATACACAGTTCTTCTACGACCGAATTAACAGAAGTGACCGTAGCGTTCGAGACTACCTACAAAACCTCCGGGAAGACGGGCTGTTGAAACGCTCCAGCAAAGGGACCCATCACTTGGTAGCCGAGAATCTGCCGAGTGCGTTTGAACGAATTGAGGACGACGCTGAATGAGCCACGAGCGAGTTAAATCGGACCTGCTCGCCGCTGGGCTCCACGAAGCTTCTGTTGAGCGACTCGTCAATGACTACGACCAAATGCGGAAGAAACTGAGTATCGGTGAATACACAGAAGCAGGAGCCTATGTTGGCAACTTCTGTGAAAATTTGGTCAACATTCTTCGCGACGTCGTAGGCGAAGAAGTAGAGCAAGACGTTTCAGTCCACTCTTTCGTCAAAAAGTCCATTAGCAACGGTTACCACGCGGATGTCAGTAATTGGGTGCGAGTGACTTTACCAAGGATGGTCCAAGCGACGTACGAACTCCGCAGCAAAAGAGATACCGTTCACACGAATTTGGACATCCCTGTGAACCACGCTGATACTCAAACAGCGGTCCGTCAATGTACGTGGATGTTGTGCGAACTTCTCCGTGAGTTTGGACAGGAAGACGATATCGACGAAATCGCAGGAATCATTGACGATTTGTCATCGCCAATTGTTCCGCACATCGACTCGCACAACGGAACACGGCTCATCACAAAAGCGGACCTTGAGACGAAACAAGAGATCCTTGTCCACCTCTATTATCATGGATCTGAACTGAGCGCAGATCGTCTCACAAAATGGATACCAGGGAAGTCAAAAGTACAAATCACTGGTATCATCGGTTCGATGAAACAAGCTCGTGAGGTGTTCTACGAGGACGGAAAAGCTAAACTCACAACAAAAGGTGAGATGCTGGCCTTGGAAATCATCGACGAACATTTTGAAGCTGACGAGTAGGTCACAAGCTCTCTAAAAGTCAGTCAACAGCTCACTTGCCTGAGTTCGACGCTTCGCAGTCTCACGAATATCATTGATTGCTTCTACTTTGAGGTCGACAGTTGTCTTTCCACCTCGTTTGGACTTCTTTACGACATCGCGCTTAGCCAGTGCGTTGACTGCAGTTGCAACGTGGCTGTTTGTGTTGATACCCAGGTGGTCAGCGATTTCGTCGTAGGTGACTGGGGAACCAGATTCAATGATGCACGAGATCACTCCTTTGACGTACCGTGGTGATGTCGCGTCGTCTTTTGCTCTCTCGACCTGTTCTTTCACAGCCCCATCTTGGACGAAGTCTTTGTATTCTAAATCGACACCTCGGAGTGTCCCCTCGGACTTGAGACGTTCTACTTTCCCTTGGAGGGCCTGTACTCGTTTCTTCAATCGCGATGTTTGCTCTTCATCAGGGTGGAGATTAAGTGCGTCTCCGAGTCGGGCATAGGCCTCTGCGGCCTCCTCAAGATTCTGTTCGAACGTTTCAAACTGCTCAACTGCTTCGACCCGCTGTTCAAGGTCAGCAAGCCTCTCGCGTAGTTTCTTGTTATCTTCTTTTAGTGACTGATTTTCATCTTCGAGCTGACGGATTTCTTCATTTTTCTCCTCTCGAATCTCTTTGACGGTTGCTTGGATTTGCCCAGAGTCACCAGCTTCCGCTTTGCTCAGTACGTTCGTAAACTGTTCAGCTAATTTACTGACATCCTCTGCCCGCTCAAGTTCGTCACGAAGCTCATCGAGTTTCTGATTCTTTTGCTGGATTGTGGACTCTAATTCGTCGATTCTACTCCGTTCCCTTCGTTTCGTCTTTGAAATCTCCTTGAGTTCGTCTAATATGTCCCCGTTGACCGATTTCAAATCAGGTCGTTCGAACTCGTCGAGTCCTGGTGTCGCCCCGGCGTCGAAGGTCTTCTTACGTTTGAACTGGAGTTGATGTATCTCGTCGTTCCAATCGGTCATCAGGAACGCTTCGCCGTCGTCGAGGTCCTGAATCTGGTCGGCGTAGGTCGAACCGAGGATGCGGCGCACGACCGCAGTGTCGTTCTCCCAGGTCAGTCGATGCCAAACGATCCAGTCACATTGCGTAATGAAGTCCTTTTTGACGTCAGCAGGGCGCTGAGAGATACCGCAGAGTCCAAGTCCATGTTTTCGCCCTCGCTTTGCGACTTTAACGAGTATTTGGCCGCATTCATCAAGTCCACCTCCCTCTGGGATGTACTCATGAACCTCTTCCAGAAGCATCAAGAACGGCTTTTTGAGCTTCTTCTCTTTGATGAAGAGACTCCGTGCGACTTCCTTAATTAGATCCGATGCCTCATTCTCATCCAAATACCCGGATACGTCGAGGATGATGGGAATGTTCTGGTCGAGCGCCAACTGAGCTATTTTCTCGGCATGCTCAACGCCGACTTGTATATCGCACTCTTCGTCGGCCCCGAGGTGGAGAATCTCATACTCTTCTTTTAGTCCCCAGTATTCACCGTCAGTGTCGACCAACAAGACGGGGAAGCCACCATCGAGGAGTTCCTCTACAATGACACCTGCGCTGTTAGACTTGCCACTTCCGGACTTTCCGGTAATGAAACCACGCCCGGTGAGAACTTCGACAACGGGGAGTTGTGTTCCATCATCTGAGATGACAATGGTTTCTGGATTCTCCATCCTTTGTTTCTCATTCTGTTTTTGGGACTCAACGGACATAGACCTGGCTCATAAGAGAGTACGTATTCAAGCACCTTAAAAAATATCTTGTATTTGATATTTTTAGACCATAATCAAAATTGATTCATAATGAAAACAAAGAGGCACGTCAGATAAAGTCGTTTAAGACGCCGTCTTGCTCCTCTTTTTCCTCCGCAGGGACACTGCCAATTTCCTCTACTTCAGGCGATTCCTCAGAGTCATTAAGGCTGTTTGTCGGCTCCTGGGCTGGTTCTTCAGGCGTTTCGGTGGAATCAGATTCCCTACTATCATTCTCCACCTCTGCTCCGCCTTGTAATTCCTCCCGAATTGCTCTCATAAGCATTCGGACGTTCTCCGGATCATCTGACCCACCAATCTCAAACTTAATGTCAAGATTAACGTTGTTTGCCTGATTAGTTTCGATGGGTCCGAGTTCTGCCGGCGTTACAGAGAGCTTCTCAGGAGCTGTACGTGGGGGGGGTGTTTGTGGTTCAGAACTGTCGTCGTCTTCTGAAGGGGTTTCAGAATTTGTGCCTTCTTCAGAGCTCAGTTTTTTCAGAGCTGAACGAAGGTCGTCACTGAACTCTAATCTCGTAGGTTTGCTACTGGAACCCTGAATCCGGTCTCCGAGTCCAGCCCAGTCTAGTGTTCGTAGATATTGATCTGCAACTTTCTCACGGGTGTATTCACTAATCTCTAATTCAAATCTGATTTGAATCTCTTTTTCAACATCATCTCTTGAAAGATAGCTATCGGTAACGAGGTCATCGTGTCGCCGGTATATCACTTCGGATAGATCACGGTAAAAATCATAGCTCGGAATTGCCTCGCAGAATATTCCGCTTGCGTTCTCTTTAGTAGCAAAAGAGAGTTCTATTCCAGACTCAGTTGCTTTGAACTCATTGTCACTCTCGTCAACAAACCCCAAGCGGTTCGCGTACGTGATTGTATTGTTTATCTTGGAAATATCTGTATCGTTTTTTATAGACTCCCTTGGCTTAGCGCTACTTTGAACCGAAGCACAGACCTCGATGACATAGCCCAACTTTGCCACATTGTAGGGAGGTGTCTCATATTCCTTCTCAGGCACGACTACTCATCTCCATTCTCAGCTCGAATGAAATCGATGGCCTGTTCAATCGCATATGCTGGGATGAAGTATCCCCCTTGCTCGCTATCGTTCTGTATGAAACCGATAGAGCCATAGTTTTTAACCGTACTCTCGCTAATTGGTAGAACATTCTCGGCTTCAGCGCTTGTAATTCCCAACCCCTCAGGAGAGAGCAAGTCAAGTGCCACAGACGCACGTCGTGCAAGCAACTGAGCGACGAATTGTTGCTTGTTATTCATTTCATGATATTCAGGAAGTGGTGCAGGCTCTCCAGTTTCTTTGTCGACGCCGATAATTCCATTAATACCATCTGCGAGTTGTTGTCGGTCGATTTTGTTCTTGTCGACTAGCACTTTTTTCAGAGGATCTTCATCGTCAGACATGGCTGTGTTATCAAATGATATCTTCAAAAAACTAGCGTATCCAATGGGTCGAGAGAATATCTATTACTTTGATCCTCCAGTCGACTCAACAAATTCGACGGCTTTAGAAATCGCGTACCCGGGTACGAAGTAACCTCCCCTTCCGTTATCGCTCTCAACGAGATCCATCTCGCGGAAGTAGTTTCGTATCGTTGAATCTCCCGCTCCAAGAACCCCAGCAAGTTCTCCGGAGCTGATGCCAACATCGTCGTCGACACCGACGCGGACCTCCCGGACCACCTGTCCCCGTCACGAACCCGAACCACACCTCCTACTACACAGTCTGCGGGTTCTGGATTACCGTCGGCCCGGGCTGCACGGAGTACGGTCACGGCCGGGCGACCAATCGCGGGCCAGACCCGGACGGGGTGCGTCGCGACTGTCCGCACCGACCAACCGGAGGGTCGACCCATGAGCCTCGACCAACGTCGCCACCCGAAGAGCGCCGTCGAGGTCATCGAAGAGAACCTCGACTTGTTCGGGCGCCTCGCAGACACAGACCTACCGGTCGCCGTCGACGCGCAGGCCGCGCTCGACTACTACGAGAACCACCGCGAGGACGAGTGACCGATGTGCGTCTCAGTTGTCGCCGAGGAAGACGCGCCGCAAGACCGGATTCGATTCCGAGGTCACGCAACTCGGCGACGTCTTCGAGGTCGAACTCCTCGGCCTCTGCCGAGGAGCGGAAGAGTCGTTCTTCCTGCTCTTTGACGCCTTCGAGTCCTTGCTGGGTGAGCGCCTGTCCGCCCAGACACAGAGTTCCTTCTCGCGCGGGTCTCGCGAGTACAGCGCGGACACTGCAACGGGGCGATGGGTTCCGGTTTGTCCGGTTCCACGTCGATGCCGCGGGCGGCCGCAATCTCGCGGTCGGTCGCGTCGCCGAAGACGGCGATGTACCGCCCGGCGATGCTCGACCCGCGCTTCTACCCGTGGTGCTGTTCGAGGTGCGCCTGCGAGACACCCTGACTGGCGAGGTACGACGCCGACGACTTCCTGAAGTTCGTGGGGGTAACCGGACGGGAGACGCCGGCACGTCGTGCTGCGTCCTTCAGAATGTCTCGCAGTCGATTCGCGGTGATGTCGTCCGCGCTGGAGAGCTTCGACCAGAGTGGTGCGTTCCTCTCGTTTGCACCCGGATGGACCTCAGCCACTGGCGGACGTGCGGGACGCTCGGGATGAGCATCACCGTCCGACGGCCGGTCTTGCCGTTGAACGTCGCCTGCAGGCCGTACTCGTGGTCGGTGATGTCGCCAATAGAGAGGTCTTGCAACTCACCACTGCGGGGCCCGCGTCCCACGCGAGGGAGATGCCGGGCTCCGGTGCTGGGTGGTAGTTCTTCGGGTAGCCACCCGGAATCCACGAGATGCTGTCTGGCTTTCCGTCGCCGTCGGTGGCCAACCCGCCGACTTCTTCGGCGAGTTTGACACAGCGCATGAGCAGGAACTCGTGGGATGGCCGCTGTACTCGGCCAGGTCGAGGATTCGAATCCGATTGCTCATCTTCCGAAGCACTGCGGCGTCGTCGTCACTGATGCCCTCGCTCGTGTCGAGGCGTTCTCGAAGGCGCTCGATGGCGCGTGCGGGGTTCGCAGTCATCTGACTGTGAGGTTCATCAGTGGGCATGTAAAGGGCATGTTGGGAACCCACCCCGGGCATACTTGGTTTCTACAGGATATCACCCGACGAGCGAACGCTGTTTATTTGTCTCGTAATTCTCTTTTTCTGTATGAAAACATACACACATGGGTCGCATTCAAAATGTTACCAGTGGACCGTTGGTGAGGCTCGGTGCATTATCTCTCGGCCGACGTGAGTCATGGTTCGACTCCGACAACGCCGTTCATGCCCTCGTCGTCGATTCTTTCCGGCCGGTTAGTTCCGCAGGCGCGAGGCGATAGAATCCAAACGAAATCTCTCGTGACGGAACACCGAATATATCGACGAGTGGAATGTGGACCCTTTCGAGTCCCTGAAGCGTTTCGGTGGCGATGGCGTCTTCGGTGACTTCTTCGAGTTGCCCGGTGGCGACGACGCTCCGCCACGTGTCGTCTTCCTGCCCGTAGACCACGAACGAGACGGGATGGTCGATAACGTCGCTCTTGTCGCCACCGAGGTTGAGTCGAAGGTAGAACGTCTCCTCGACCGCATCGTACCCGTAGGAGACGGGAATCGAGTGGGGAGCGTCGCCGTCCGGCGTCGAAAACGAGATGACGCCCGTACTACCGGCTCCGAGAAATTCGTCTCGCTCCTCGTCGCCCATCTCGACCGCAGTAGTGTCTGTCATTACCTATCGTTCGAGACGAATCGAGTAAAGAATTTGGCCTCAACCCCACCGTATTTGGAACTGACCGTCGTTCAGTACTCCACGCAATCGGCAACTCGTTGGCTTGGCCTTTTATCCCAATGAATAATGTAGAACACACTTCGTGTATACATTCGGTGGGAATGTACTATCTGCGACTCTGTTTAAACCCTCAGAATCGGACATAACCGGTGTAATACAGACAGAGGGTGTATTCAGCAGGTGGCCGCTGTTCGTTTCACGTCCTTGGTTATGAAACAGCCGTTCGGTAGGTGTGCAGACAGAGCGTCAGAAGTTGGAACAACGATGAGGGTCTCTCTATAATATCCAAGTGTCAAAAAGTCCTGTTTTGGCACCCTACCAACCAACATTGCTCTATTTGTCTGAATATTTAAAATATATTCTATAATATTTAAATTTATTTTTAGTATTAGACATTTAATGGTGTTCTGTATGAGCCTCATGCAACGTACGTTACGAAGGACAAGCAAATGGGAGAAATCTGATATACGTGGGGAACTAAAATACTATATTGGTATGCCGACAAGATTGCTCTCTTTCTTCGGTTCCTACGACTTTCTAGCTAAAACTTTGCCAGGTATTGCCTTCGTCATGGGATTTTTCCCCCTGTTGAAACATGACTCCGTTCCAATACCTAACTTATCAGAAAATATCTTGATCTTCATTTCAACATTGGCAATTATTGGATTGTTTGGAACATTACTGGGAGAGGTGATTCACAGTATAGCAAACTTCTTAGAGGACGTATCAGAGGTTTTGAGGCGGTTAGCTCAAGATATAAAAACTTGGGTTGCGCATGGAACAGGGTTCCGTTTACCTCTCCCTTCTGAGGAATCTCTAAATCAACGGCGTCAGGAACAGGATGACGACACTAAGCGAACCCTCCGAGATGAATTCCGAGACTTCGCGATGAAGTTCTATTCTAGACAGTTCAATTGGTGGATGAACAGGCTAAACGAAGTGTCGTATGTAGCTCGGGGACACCGGACCCAATTCACTAGGAAACTCAGCTCACCGGCTTCTTCTTTTGCACATGAACATATAATTGATTTTGTACGTAAAGACCTCGATGACTCACCACCCCATAACTATGATGACATCTACATGGTAGTGACTAGTTTATTAACTAATACTGGATGTGAGCGGGCATTTCGGTTCCAATCTCGTTATGCATTCTGTCGCAGTATGGCTTTTGTTACACTCTCGATCGGCGTCACCTACATCACTGTTATTGAATGTCCTACTTTTCTGCCTATACCTTCTGCACTAAATTATGAGCCATACCTTTTATCATATTTTTCTGAAGGCTCAAATCATGGGAGTATAATTGGCTTTATCAGCATTCTCTCTATCATCATTTCGATTATATTTGCACGGGCAGCAGGCGCTTACAAGCGGTATTTTGTAGAGTACCTCGTCGCCGAGTTATATGTTGCAAGAGAATTCTTGGAAGATTCTTGACATCATCTGTTCAGCCCAACTGAAGATGTGAATAGAGCGAAAGGTCGTTATAACGGGCGGAGAACCACCCTCATTCTCATCACTCCTGAAATTTTAATAGCCCACTCCGACAAATATACATCATGGCTACAGGGACGTCGGATGCCGGGGAAGGCAAAAGGCATAATGCTGATAGTGACATCCGGTCCCTTTTGGAGTGTATACTTTCTGATTTTTCAAATATTTCGGTGAAGAGAGTTCATAACCTCTCATACCTATCGGAGTATAAGTACTGGAGTGATTGTAAGAACCGTCTCACTACCGCTGAGTATCAGCCGTATTTAGAAGGCGTCCATTCGGAAGACATTGCAGAAGCCCTTGACAATTTTAACGGAATTGAGACGCGAAGAGTCCAAGTTGGCAAGGACCGGGTTCTTACGCTAAAAGTGAAGGAAAAATATGATTGCAATCTTGATAAAAACGGGCGTGAAGTAGTTGAGCGGGTCGTGGACGATTTCGGGGAAGTCCCGCCAGCAACAATTCAGCGTGTAATTGCTGATACGAAGGGCTTCGAGGAAGCAAATTCTGGAACTGCAATACAGTTCCAATAATAGACTGAAGTGAATGGTAGGCCAACAGTACGTAACGCTGAAGCCGAGCGAGTTTTGTGACCGACACGCGCGCTGTATTCAGCACGGTCTCAACAAACTATCAGCGACTGTGGGTTTCAACAGAGTCCTATCTGTCGCCGTTGAGGTGTTAACGGCACTGTCTAGATAACCTAGAGTGAGGAACGCACCGTCTTTAGGTTAGTTGGTTAGAATGTTTGTTCAGCGAGCGATTTGTGGCGAGTTATGAAGGAATCTGGGAACGTGGCCGGACGGAGAACACCGACCGGTGTAGCCACCCAACTTACCGCGACCGCTTATTCACTTAGAGAGCAAATCAGATTCTCTCGCAATACCGCATAAGTAGTCATATGAATAACATTTAATGTGAGCCGATGAGAAATAATTCTATGCAAATCCGAGACGATATCAGACATATTCTCCATGAACCCACATGGAGATATCCCATCGCCACGGGACTGATTTCAATTCCACTATCGCTTCTAATCCAGTGGTCACTCATCGACGAACCCGGCCTGGTGCCTCCCTTAGTGGGTGGTATCGTCGTGAGCGTCATATTTCGTCATCACTCTGTGCCGAGTCGGCGTCTTGGCTGGCGAGCGGGACTTGTTGCCAGTGTCGGAGTGGTCATCGGGACGCTTAGTTTCCTTCTCGAACTTGCAGGGGGAACCCACACCCTGTTCAGTGGAGGCGTCGCTGTTTTCTTTTTAGCTTTCGTAACGGGTCTATTCATCCTACTATACGGTGTAATCGGTGCAATAGGCGGTATCATCGGTGAGTGGGTTGGTCGAAAGATTGGTCGGCGAAACGTAGAATCATCACCGGCCTGAATCCATTCGCACGCTTACGTCCACGAGCAGAGGCGAGACCAGTACCCTGCACTCAGAACGCGGAAATAGTCGTCAAGTTGGATAGTGTTCGCCCCCCACCCAAGACCAAACTGACAGTCTGGTCACGACTCCCGGTACAGTTTTGGTATGTGGTATCAAGTTGGTACATGCCGTTGTCAGGGTTCTTCCCGTTCGTGTCGGCAACTGTTCACCCGGCATCTCTCCCCACCCACCATCACATCAGAGCGGTTTAACGTGCTCCGACAACGGCGCGGTTACGACGGACGCGCGTGGCTACACCGGTCGCGTGGCCGCGTGGGTTCGGGACATCGTTTCACTGAACGACCCTCAGTCGTTCCATTTTTAGCATCTCGGGTTCCAGCTCAACGCTGAGACGCCGGGCCGCTCTCGAAACCGAACCTGTGTCTTCCTTGTGTCTGGTATCTGTCTGGTATGGCTCTCAATCGCCGGACGGACGGCGCTAAACCGGCAGGTGACTCCGCAAATAGCAGTAAGCAATATGTCGGTCGCGTCCTACGAAACACCGTATGGACGACACCACCGGTTCGGATGCGTGCGTTGTCGAGTCGCCGAAGGGCAGACCGTGTCCCATCTGCGAGACGTCGATGCACCACCGACACTGCAAGTACGTCTGTCCCGAACACGGTGTCGTCTACGACTGTAGCGATACGTTCTGGTAACGACACCTGACACGAATCAGCACAACAACCATCGCCGTGCAGTCTGTGGATTCATCGGTGGACCTCACGACTGCACGAAATATTATGTCGTCAGCGCCCAACTAAGAAGGTGAGACCACTTACGTCCCGTTCGGTCACCTTCCTCAGTCCCGAGAGAGGGACGGTCACGCGGTACACGAAACGATGCTCAACGAATCACAGGTCGAAGCCGGAAAAGAGATACAACAACGGACGGGAAAGACGTTTTACTTCGCAACGCGACTCCTCCCGGAGCGCGTGAGACACGCGACGTACGTCCTCTACGCGTTCTTCCGCGTCGCCGACGAGGTCGTCGATGCCGAAGAGACCGCCCCACCGGAACAACAACGTGAGCGACTCGAACAACTCCGAGCGGAGGCGCTCGGAGAAATCGAGACCGACGACCCGGTGTTGTCGGCGTTCGCCGACCTGCGGGAGCGATACGACATCGACTCCGACGACGTGAACGTCTTCATCGACGCGATGGAGTCCGACATCCACAAAGACCGGTACGCGACGTACGAGGAGTTGGCGGCGTACATGGACGGGTCGGCGTCGGCCGTCGGGCGCATGATGACGGCCGTGATGCGCCCCGACGACCCCGAACGGGCGCTCCCGCACGCGACGGCACTCGGACAGGCGTTCCAGCTGTCGAACTTCCTGCGCGATGTCGGCGAGGATGTCGTCGAACGCGACCGCGTCTACCTCCCGGAGACGACGCTGGAGCGCCACGGCGTCGGTGCCGAACAGATTCTCGACCTCGAATTCGACAGTCGCGTCGCCGGAGTGATGCGCGACGAACTCCGCAGGACGGAGTCGCTGTACCGAGACGGCGTCGCGGGTATCGAGTATCTCCCCGCAGACTGCCAGTTCCCGGTGCTCCTGTCTGCGGTGCTGTACGCCGACCACCATCGGTCCATTCGGAATTTCGGCTACGACACGCTCTCTACGACGCCCGAACTGAGCTTCAGCCGGAAGCTCTTCTTGCTCGGGAAGACGGCGGCCTACTGGGCCGTCTGGCGCGACCCAGTGGCCGTGTTCAAAGCCGTGAGCGTCGTCCCGTACCCGGAAGACGACGATTTCGAAGCCGACGTCGGCCCCGGCACGTCGCCGGTCGGCAAATCGCGGAACCGGAGTCGCGTCACCGGCTGGATTCGCTCGCTGAGCCGCTGGGGGTCGGACTAGCGGGGACGGAGTCGGTCCCGAGCGGTTACATTACAGTCAAACAATTTCGACACCGCGTGGTGGGGGGGGTTACGAGTCGAAAACAGTACCTATGACCGCCACGGAAGGCGTCGAGGGAGACGGAACAACTGCGAGTCGAATCGCTCGGTCCGGAGGAGACCGACACCGAAGAGACCGGCGACGGCGACGGGTATCCAGTTACCGAACCACGCGTTGATACCGCCCCAGAGGATGACGAAACTCACCAAATCGTCGAGCATGAACTCGGTCGCATCGAGTCGGTCGAGGAGCGCCTCGCGGTCGAACGCCCAGTCGAGCGTGACGACGGCGATGGTGGCGCTGACGACCCAGCCGGCGTAGTTCGACAGCGGAACGTCGTAGAAGAGTATCGCGTCGTCGGCCAGTCGGTAGTACTCCCAAAAACCGAGTGCGACTGCGCCGGGGTCGAGCACAACGTCCATTGCGAGTACGGCGGCGATGACGACCGCGAGCCTGACGAGCGTGTTTCTCGCGCGGTCGCCGAGCAAGAGCAGACACAGGAGATAGGCGTTCATCACGAGCGGGATGAAAAAGACGGGGAGTCCGATGGGGACGCCCGCGACTGTCGGCCCGAGATCGACGCCGTAGTAGAACCAGCCGTAGGGCTGTCCGGTCGTGATGCCGGTGTATTCGATGGCGTAGGCGTACCCGGTGAGTGCGGCGATACCGAATGCGGCCCGCCGCGTGACAAGCGGCAAGACGCCCACGATAAGCGGCGACCGCATGACGAGCGTCCCGAAGAGGATGAGAGACGCGTGGAACGCTACCGGTTCGGGGAGCCACCCCATGGCACTGGCGACGAGGAGCACCGCGCCGTTCAGCGGGAAGAACACCGAGATGGTGAACCGATTGTCGCGGACGAGTTGGTCGAGCGCGAGTTCGGTCTCTCGGCGCGTCTGCGGTAGTTCCGGGAGTCGCATCCGCAAATCAGCCATACACGACACTCCAAAGTGCCCCGACGGTGATTAGCATGCCGACTACGGTGTTCAAAACCGGATACCACCAGTAGGCCTGCTCGACATCGACACCGGAAAACGCGATGCCGAGGACGACGACCGGATAGGCCGCGAGCACCCCACCGAGTCGAACATCCACGGCGGCGAAGGCCGCGGCGGCGAGACCCCACGCCACAGCGCAGTAGGCGTAGGTTCGACGCTCACCGAGCGCCGTCGCAGTCGTTCGAATCCCGGCTTCGCGGTCGGGGTCGATGTCCGGAATCGCCGAGAACGTGTGCATGCCCATCGTCCAGAACCACGCACCCGCGACGGCGAGTGGTGGCGGAGACACACCCGCGACTGTCGCGTACGCGGCCACGCCCGGCAGGATATACAGGCCGTTCGAGACGGAATCGAGGAGCGGCGTGGTCTTGAATCGGAACGGGGGTGCGCTGTATTCGACGGCGAGAAACCCGTACGCGACGAGCCACGGCCACGCGACCTGCGGTGTGAAAGCGAACAGACCGACGCCGAGGACGCCGCTTCCGACGACGACCCCGAGGTTCAGTGGGTCGCCGCGCCAGCGCGCCTCCCGGTCGTCTTTCTTCGGATTGGATTCGTCGATGTCGGCGTCGAACACGTCGTTGACGCCGTAGAGAAACACGTTCGCGGGAACGAGGAAGTACGCGAACAGCAGACTCGACTCGATTGTGAACAGGTCCGCAAGCGTGTTGGCGGCGGCGGTCACGCCGACGATAACCGGCCCGGCGAGATAGAGCCAAAACCGCGGCCGCGAGAGGACAAACAGGTAGTTGAGTCGGTCTCGAACGCCGCGTGCGCCGTCTGTATTCGTCGCCATCGTCGCGGTTACCTCGCGTCTTCGGCCATCTCTTCTGCGGTGAGTTGCCCGCTGATGAGACACATCGGCACGCCGATTCCTGGCGTGGTGAACGACCCAGTGAAGTAGAGACCGTCAACCGCCTTCGACCCGTGGGGCGGCCGGAGAAGCGCCGTCTGAAAGAGCGTGTGTGCGAGACCGAGCGCGGTCCCCTCGGTGCTGTTGTACCGCGACTCGAAGTCGCTCACGCAGAACGACTCCTCGACGACGATGCGGTCTCGAAGGTCAACACCGGTGTTCTCGGCGATATCGTCGAGCACGAGGTCGCGGTAGGACTCGCGGAGTTCGGGTGTGTCCTCCAACCCGGCGGCGATTGGCACGAGTGCGAAGAGGTTGCTGTGGCCCTCGGGTGCGACCGCGTCGTCTGTCTTCGAAGGGACACAGAGGTAGTACGCTGGGTCGTCGGGCCACGATGGGTCTTCGAAAATCGTCTCGAAGTGGTCGTCCCACTCGGTCGGGAGAACGAGCGTGTGGTGGGCGAGTTCGTCTACGTCGCCTTCGACGCCGAGATAGAGGAGGAACGCCGAGGGCGCGTAAGTTCGAGACTCCCAGTAGTCGGCGTCGTACTGGCGTTTACGTCCGGGAAGTAGTTCCTGTTCCGTGTGGGCGTAGTCGGCGTCGCTCACCACTTGGTCACAGAGGAACTCGTCGCCGTCTTCGGTTCTGACTGCGAATCCGCCGCGACGACCGGCGATTTCGGCGACGGGCGCGTTCGTGTGGAACTCGACGCCGAGTTCTTCGCCGAGCGAGACCATCGCATCGACGACGCCCGCGAGACCGCCGTCGGGGTAGTACACACCCATGTTGAAATCGACGTGGCTCATGAGGTTGTACAGCGCCGGCGTGTTGTTCGGCGCGCCGCCGAGGAACACCAGCGTGTACTGCATGATTTGCTGGAGCTTGGGGTGGTCGAAATACTTCTCGACGTGGTCCTGCATCGACCCGACGAGCGACAGCCCCCACGCATTTTTGAACACGTCGGCGTCGATGTAATCCGTCAGATTCGGACGGTCGGTGTAGACGAAATGCTCCATCCCGATGCGGTAGTTTCGCTCCGACTTCCGGAGATAGTCGTCGAGTTTGTCGCCCGCGCCGGGTTCGTAGGACTCGAACACCGCTTTGTTCGTTTCGAGGTCCGGAACCATGTCCACCTTGTCGCCGTCTTTGAAGAAGATGCGATAGTGGGGGTCGAGGCGGGTGAGTTCGTAGTAGTCGGAGGGGTGCTTGCCGAAGTACTCGAAGAACCGCTCGAACACGTCGGGCATCAGATACCACGACGGACCCATGTCGAATCTGAATCCGTCGCGTTCGAGCGTGCTCGCTCGGCCGCCGAGTTGTTCGTTTTTCTCTAACAGCGTCACGTCAGCGCCGGCATCGGCGAGATAGCAGGCTGTCGAGAGACCGCCGAACCCGCCACCGACGACGACAACCGATTCGCCAGCGAGTGAATCGAGGGCCGAGACAGAATCCATGGGGCTTTGTAAGGAGGTTGAGAACATAAATCGACTGACCGAGGCGGTGTCACACGGCAGGTATCTTTAGGGCCGCCGCTTCCGTACGGCCTCCATGAACGAGACCACCGTGGTAGTCACCGGCGCGAGTTCGGGTATCGGTGCCGCCGTCGCCCGCGCTTTCGGTCGAACCGGTGCGACAGTCGTCGCCTGCGCCCGCGACAAAGACGAACTCTGGTCCGTCCTCGACGACGTGGAGGACCTTGGCGGGACAACAGAGGGGATTCGGGCCGACGTTCGAGACGAACTCGATATGGAACGGCTGATGGAGACCGCCGCCCGACGCGGTGGCCATATCGACGTGCTCGTCGCCAACGCGGGTATCAACCACGGAGCGCCCGGCGAGATGCCGATGTCCGGCGAATCGTACGCCGCGTTCGACGACACGTTCCGGACCAACGTCCGCGGCGTCTTCGCGGCGGTCAAAGAAGCGCTTCCACACATGAACGCAGACGCCCGCGTACTCGTGCCGTCTGGGTCTATCGCCCGTGACGCGAAACCCGGAATGGGCGCGTATGCGGTCTCAAAGGCCGCCGCGGAAGGACTCGTTCGACAGTTCGCCGCCGACTGCGACCAGTCGGTCGGCGTTATCGACCCGGGTCTCGTTGCGACCGACGTCACCGGCGGACAGGGACGTGACCCCGACGACGTCTCCGAGATGTTCGTCTGGGCGGCGACCGAAGCGGAGCCAACCGACTTCGACGGTGGCGTTGTCGACCTCGCGGCGTGGAAGAAAGCGACTCGGTGAGCGCTCACACCGCCGAGTGTTCGAACCGCTCCGCTTATTAACCGTAGCCGATTCGTTCACAACATGAATCGTTCGACAGCCATTGGCGCGGGGAGCGTCGTGGCACTCGTCGCACTCTCCGGCTATGCGATTTCCGCAGGCGCACGAAACCTGTTTATCGTCTCGTGGGCCGCCTTCGCGGCGATGGCGCTCGCCGCGCCCTTCGGCGCGCGCGCTCGAACCGAACACGCCGAAGGGCTCGTTTGGGGCTACGGGCTTGCGAGCGGTGCGATGGTAACGAGCGCGGCCGTCTTTCTCGTCCCGCAAGCAATCGGCCACCACCCCCAGTTCGGCGGGTTCGGTATCGCGTTTGGCATCCTCGCCGGATTCGGCGCACACACGGTCGGCCACCGCTTTGCGCACATGGACTTTCCGATGGACCGAACCGTCACCGAACTCTCCGCACACGCCATCTCGGCGGGGGCAATCATCGGCATCGTCTACGGAAATATCGACATCGGTCCCGGCCTTGGATTAGCTATCGTCTCACACAAGGGACCCGCTGGCTACGCCGCCGCTCGGCGGCTTTCGAGCCGAGGAGAATCCATCTACCCACTCTTGCTTCCCGCCGCAGGGCTGGGTATCGCCGCCGTCATCTCCAGTGTCGTCCCGCTTCCCGAGACCGGCCCCTTCCGCGGTATCGTCTTCGGGTTCGCGTCCGGGGTGTTCCTCCACGTCGCCATGGACTTCCTGCCGCGGTGTGAAATCGGAAGCGAAATTCACGACCTGTTGTCTGTCGAAGACGAACACGCTCACGCGGTTCTCGACCGACTTCGAGTTCACGCCACGCTGAGCACGGTTCTCGGCGGAGCGGCCGTGTTCGGCGCGTGGCTGGTGCTCGGCTAATTCTCAGCGCCCGGTGGTTTGCAGACGCTTTCGAGTTATTTCGGCCGAAGAACAATTATGCCCGCGACCGCATCGCCGATTATGGACGTTCAAACGGTGTTCTTCGGGGTGCTTTCGGTCTTCGGCGGCGTCGTCATCTACCGGCATGCCTACGGATTCACGAAATTCAGCGAACAGATAGATGCAATCGGAAGCAAAACTCCCGCTGACGAGGTCGAACCCGCCGAGTGGAACGTCATGCTGACGAAGTTGGCGGGCTTGTTCTTCGTCGGGTTGGGGCTTTTCTTCGGCGGTTCAGCGCTCCTCGGCGGGTGAGCCGGGTCGCGTTCGCTTAGTCTCTCGACAATCGCACGAGTTGGTAGGAAATGCCGAGTCCGGCCCCGAACAACAAGACGAGGTTGAACGCGGCGTGGAAGAACGGCCGGTACTCCGGATTCACCCACGTCGAAATTACCTGACTGGCGTTGAGATAGAACTGCAACGCCGCGATGAGCGCGAGCAACAGCAGTCCGGCGAGGACGGCGTAGTCGATGTACCGGCGCAGGCGTTCTGCGAACGCTCGGTTGTCCTGTTCTTCGATGTCTTCGGCCGGCTCGGTTGGCTCGGTTCGTTCCATCGCAGGCTGTCTCTCTTCTGTGCCCGACTGCGTCGGTGCCTCGTCGCTCATTGGCTCCACCTCCGAGCGACGAGCCCAGTTGCGACGAGTGCGACGAGTGCGACGACGGCTCCGAAGCCGGGTGCCGACGACTCGGTTTGTGTCGGTTCCTCACCCGAATCGTACGTCGGGCTATCGCCTCCGCCGTTCTCGAAGTCTTCGACGCGCAGTTCTACGTCTTCTGTGGTCTGGTTCACGCTAATCGTCCTCGTTGGGTTCAGGTTCGCCGCGCCGCGGGCGGTGTCGATGACGACTCCGTCCCGGAGCAACACGGCGTCGATGTAGTAGTTGTAGTCGTTCGGTACGCTGGCTGTTGTGCTGACCGTCTCGGTTCGTCCGGCCCGGACCGTGCCCGCATCGGCCGTGGTCCGAGCGGCGACGATGTTCGATTCGGCCTGCCGGAGGACGAACGTGACAGAGAGGTCGTCGGCCGGTTCGTCGCCGGTGTTCATGAGTGTCCCCGAGAGGTCGAGCGTCGTCTGGTCCTCATCCGTGCCAGCGATTGAAAACGAGACCGGCGGGAGAGCCTCGCTTTCCGTGAATGACGTGGTCGATTGCAGGTGTGGTGGTTTGATGGCCGAGACGCCGCGGACGCTTTTTCGGGTCTCATCGACCCGCTCTGCGTCGCGGTAGAGGACGACTTCGACGTCGTAGCCGCCTTCCCGGGGGACCGTCAGGTTCGTCGTCGTCACGGTCTCTCCGTCACGCGTGATGGTCCCCACGTCGATCTGCTTCGTCGTCGTCAACAGCCCCGACTCGGCGTCGATGGCGCGGACGAGAACGCTCACGTTCTGTGTGGGGTTTCCTCCGTGGTCGATTCGCGTTGCGATCTCCAGTGTGGCCGTCTCTCCTGTCGCCGGTCCTGCGGCGATAGAGACGTCGGCTACATCAACCGGCCCGGGACGGACCGGTCCCTCGTCGGTCGGGTCCGCGAGGACGCCGGGAACGACGACGGCGGCGACGACGGCGATAACCACGACGCCGACCGCCCCGCCGGCAAGGAGGGCGTTTCTATCCATATGAGACTGACATTTTGCGGGCGGTAAATGTCTTGTCCTCGGCTCGTTCGCGCCAACCGGTCGCTCTCGGCTGAATCTGCGTCGTACGAGACTGTCTCGCCGAGCGTAGGTGGTAGCTTTGCCGTTCGACAGCGTACTATTCGTGTAATGTCGAAAGCGATGCAACAGGCGACGTGCTCGTGTGGATTCAGTGTGACGTCCGGTGACGAAGACGAAGTCGTGGCCGTCATCCAGACACACGCGCACGACGAACACAAAAAGGAAATGACACGAAACGACGTTCGAGCGATGATGAAAGACGTGTAGCCGTCCGTAGTGGGGCATGGATTTTTATACGACGGCGTAGGGATATGTGGCATGGCAACGTATGTTATGGGGACGAACTCGGTTCACTCGAGTGCCGAGCTTTGCGATTACCTCGCACGACGAATCGAGGCGGGCGATGTCGTTCACGTCGTCAACTCACACCAAGGCGGTGACCAGACCGACAGCGACGACGCCCGCGACGGCGAAGACGCGATGAACGTCGTTACCTCTCGTCTCGGCGACCTCGTGAGCATCGAGACACACCAGTACATCCGCGGCAACGACCCCGCAGAGGACATTCTTCGATGCGCACGAGAACAGAACGCAGACGAAATCGTCATCGGGGTCCGAAAGCGGAATCCGACGTCGAAAATCGTCTTCGGGAGCACCGCACAGGACGTCCTGTTGAACTCGAATATTCCGATGGCCGTCATTCCGCTGGAGAAAGTCTACTGAACTGACCGCCGGGTTCGGCGATTCCGTGCGCCCGTGAGAGAAGCGACGGCCGAGCTAGTCGTCGGTCTCGTCGAGTACTTTCTCGGCGAGCGTTGGCACGAACGTTCCGATATCGGTCACCATCCCAATGGCTTGCGAGGAACCGCGGTCGAGCAGTTGGGTGACGGTCGCGGGGTTGATATCTACACAGACGGTCTTCGCCGTAGACGGGAGACAGTTACCGACGGCGACTGAGTGGAGAAGCGTCGAGAGCATGAGCACCATGTCGGCTCGGTGTGCCTGCTCGCGGATAGCGTTTTGCGCCTCGATGGCGTCGGTGATGGTGTCCGGGAGCGGTCCGTCGTCGCGGATAGACCCGGCGAGAACGTATGACACGTCGTTTTTGACGCACTCGTACATCACGCCCTCTTCGATGAGCCCTTCCTCGACGGCGTTTTCGATGCCGCCGGCGCGGATGACCTCGCTGATGGTGTAGATGTGGTGTTTGTGTCCTTTTCGGGGGTGTTCCATCGTCTCCATGTCCATCCCGAGCGAGGTGCCGTACAGTCCGCGCTCGATATCGTGGGTCGCAAAGCCGTTGCCAGCCGAAATCATGTCGATGTAGCCTTCACGGATGAGTCGCGCGAGGGCGTCGCCGCCACCGGAGTGGATGAGCGCGGGTCCGGCGACGACAAGCACGTTTCCGCCCTCTTTTTTCGTCTGCCGGAGCGCGTCCGCGATCTCACCGATGAGCGATTCGGACGGGCGTTCCGAGGAGATGCCGCCCTGCATGAAGCCGAACGGACCGGAGGAGTCGCGCGGGCGTTCCGGGGGCTTGACGCGGATTCCGGCCTCGTCGGTGACGACGAGGTCGCCTTCCTCGACGCTGTTGAGTACTTTCGTGTAGGCGCGCACGCCGTCTTCGGTCTCCTCGACGATGATGGCACAGTCCATCTCGATGTCCTCGACCGGAATCCACTCACCGTCGTATCGCACGTCGGTCGGATGGTTGGTTGTCGAGTAGAAGCCGACCGGAACGACTTGATCTGCGGGCGACGCTTCGACCTGCGCGTCAACCGGGTCCGTGAGGGTCGCACCGATTTGGTGGAGTTCGTGGAGAATCTCTTGGAGGTCTGCCTCGTCGTCCGCCGAGACCATCATCCGGCAGTACGAGGTATCTTCTTTCTTCCGGCCCACGTCGAACGTCTCGATGTCGAAATCGCCGCCGAGGTCCATCACGATGCCCATCGCCTGCTGCATCGACCCGGAGTCGATAATGTGGCCATCGAGTTCGACCGTGCGCGTGTGCGTCATTGCTGAAGAATCAACGGAGAGGGCAAAGTGGGTTACGGACGCAGGACACCGCATTCTGCAATATCGCTGTTACGGGTCGCGCCGAATAGTGTCGCAGAGGGCGGGTTAAAAACGGCCCACAGACAGCTCAGACGCCTTCAGAGGACGAATCCCTTGACGAAGTTTGCGACGGTCCACACCGCTTGGTCAACCGGGTGGCCCTTCTCGCCGGTGACGCGGATGCGGTCGTCCCGGAGCGCCTGTTTGACCGCAGAAACCGGGTCCGACGACTCGGCTATCGTTTCGAGCGTTGCGCGGTCTGTCGTGACGCGCGTCGAGGCGCTCTCGTTCGGTCCCACTGCGACATCGGCGATTCGCATATCGTCCTCGACGACGGCCGAGAATACGTGCGTCTCGTCGCCGTCTTCGACGTAGACGTTCACCGTTTTCCCGGCGATGAGTTCGCGGGCGAACGAGACGTCGAGTTGGTCAACATTCTGGTTGTACAGGGCGACGCCCTCTTCGAGGAGTTCTTGCATCTCTTCGTCGCTTCGCGTCTCCGATTCCTGCCCGAGGACAGTCCCCGAGGACGCCACGAGGACCACGACCAAAAAGAGGGAGACGAGGCGGTTCGCTGTGGACATGACTGTCCAACGTAGGTCGCCCGAGGAGATAACCGTTCCCGAGAGCGTTCAAACGATTGACAAATTGTCACCTACCGAACCGTCCGGAGGAACGACAGCAGATGTCCGAACGTCTGTTCGAACGCCCGGTCGTAGTGTTCGAAGTGACCCAACGGCAGTTCGACAAGCGTCGCCTCCGGAAGTTCGTCTGCGAGGTCGGAAACCGCGTCGGCGGGTGCAATCTCGTCTCGCGTTCCGGAAACGAGTAACACCGGACAGGTGAGCCGTTCGGGGTCCGATAGCGCCTGATAGCGGAACAACGAGAGAAACAGACGCGCCGGCGTCTCGTCGCGCCACGCGCTCCCCGGCGTGACGAGTTCCCGGTACGCCGACCGCGCGCCGGGGGCTTCGAGCACGGCCATCGACGACCCGTCGCCGAGAACCGGCACTCGGTGCGGACCGAGCACCCGCGACTGGAGTTTGTCGCGGACGCCGGACGCGAGCGCGCCGAGAGTTCCCGTGAGACCCCGACTGCCGGTCACAGCCGTTCCGTCGAGCATGGGGTTCTGTGCGACGACACCAGCGAGGCGGCCGTCTTCTGCGGCCGCTCTGAGCGCGTAGCCCCCGGAGAGGCCTGCTCCCCAGAGGATAATCGAGTTCGAATCTATCTCGTCGCGTTCGCGTAGCCCCTCGACGGCGGCATGCCAGTCTGCCACCTGCGAGTCGGGGTCAACGAGGTTTCTCGGCTTTCCGTCGGAATCTCCCGTGTACCGATAATCGAAGAGGAAGGCGGCGTAACCCGCTTCGGCCAGCCGTTCCGCATACGTCCTGAGACCGAACCGGCGCTCTGCGGCGAGTTCTCCGGCCATCACGACGACCGGCGGTGAATCGACGCCATCGGGCCGGTAGAGCCATCCCACACAGTCCGTTCCTTCGCTCTCGAACATCAACGTGACCCGTGAGTAGTCGAAGTGCGACGGCCGCCGCGGCCCGCGCTTGGCGGTCTGTTTTCCGCGGTGTCGCCACGAACTCATTCGCCACCCTCCTCGTAGAGGCTATCGAGGACGCGCTGCGACAGTTCCTCGTCGTTCAGCGCGCCGTCGTTGTACGCTCGAATCCAGTCGGCTTCGAGTCGCCACGTCGCCTGCACGTCGCTCTCGCTTCGGAGAACCGTCGCCTCGACGGTTATCGGCTCCCAGTCACCGCCCGTGAGTTCGAGCAAAGCCGTGACTGCGCGCCCGACTTCCCCGTGGTCCGGTTCGACGTCCGGGAACGCCGTGAGATACGTCAACGACACGGACTCTTCGAGGGAGAGTGACTCCACGCTGATACCGTTGCCGCGAAGCGCTTCCTCGACGGCGGCCGCCGGTTCGAGGTCGTTCATGGCGTGTGATACGACACCCGGCGGCTAAACGTTTGCCGCGAGACAGAAAGAACGCGGTATCTGTTCTCGGTGGTCGGTGTCCGGCTTAGGCGTGTGCGTCTGCCTGCCGAAGGGCGTCGTAGAGCGAAAAGAGTGGCTCGATGTCGCCAGCGGCGTACTCGACGAGTAGTCGGGTGAGTTCAGCGTGTGTGTGCGTGTGGTCGATGCCGGCGACGACACCATCGACGTACGCTTCTCCGAGTGCCTCGCCGACGTGTGCACCCTTGACGTGTTTGTCTTCGATACCGAGGCGGTCGAGGTAGCCCGACGGAAAATCGTACTCTTCGTACCAGACCGTCGGTTGGTCGATGCCTGCTTCTTTGCACGCCTTCCACAGCGCCGGAATCTCGCGGTTCTCTCGGACTGCGTGGGGGTACGCGTCGGCGGCAAGCGACCCGAGGTCGATGTGGTCAGAGAAAAGCGAGTCCACGCGCTCCGGCGCGTCGGTCCAGACGCCCTCTCGCGCCACCTGCTCGGCCCACGCTCGAAGGTGGTGTTCGTCGAAGTACTCGCCGTTGTAGGTGACGACCGGGCCACTGCGGGTCTCGCACCACTTCACCACGGTCCGGAGGAGGTCAGCCGTGTGCTCGACGCCCCAATCACCCTCGCGGAGCACGACTTCGACTTCCGGGTCGCCGTCGCCGACGACGAATCCGAGACCGACCGCGACCAACTCGAAGTCTTCGGTGTTCCGGAAATCCGTCGGCGCTCCGTTCGGACTGGCCGTCTCGATGTCGAGTGCGAGTCGCCCGTCGTGCATCCCGTCTTCCTCCTCGATGGAGTGTGAAAAATGGCCGGATTGTCGTCTCCCTCGTCTATGGACGAGAGCGTGAACGTACCACAGAACCAGCCAGGTGCACCCCTCACGGTTTGAATTCGATAAAAATGAGTCGCCGTCGAGTCAGCGAATCGAGACCTGAGGTCTCAGGTCTGTTATTCGCTTCCGAACATCTGGCGCATCATCGGGTGCATCTCCATGAGCTGTTCCTCTGCGATCTCCTCGTACAGTTTGTACGTGATGGAGACCGTAAGCAACAGCCCCGTCCCGGAGACAGCACCGATGGTTCCCAGCATGTTCGCCATGACGGCGAGCAGGCCGACGAGTGCGCCACCGATAACGGTCACCTGTGGGATGTACCGTTCCATGACCTTCTCGATGACCTGCGGGTTGCGTCGGAACCCAGGAATCTGCATCCCGGAGTTCTGAATCTGTTGTGCAGTTGACTCGGGGCCCATACCCGTCGTCTCGACCCAGAACACTGCGAACACCGCGCCACCGACGATCATGAATCCGAGGTCGATGAGCACGCGAATCGCAATGTCGAGTGGGTCGGCCGACGTGAGACCGAGGAACCACATCCAGTCAGACCGCGACTGGATGGGTGCAACGTAGTAGAACAGGCCACCTGTGACCTGTCCACTCGCGTACTGGCCGAGCCATGCGGGCATTCCCGCCCACTGGTTGTTGAGGATGCGCCCGAGGAACTGGATGTTCGCTTGCAGGGCGCGGACGAGGATCATCGGCAGGACACTCGCGTAGATGAGTTTGACCGGGAAGCGACCGCGAGCCCCCTTCACACGAGCGTGCGAGAGGGGAATCTCGACGCGGACGCTTTCGGCGTACACGACGATACCGAAGATGAGTAGCGTCGTGACGAGCGCGAGCAGTTGTCCCTGGCCGAGGAAGAGGGTCGAAAGCAGGTCGTCCGGCGCGGACGGCAGGCTCACGGCACCAGTTGCGATGCCGATCCACGTCGGGAAGAGGCCCGACGCACCGCCGAGTCCCTGCCAGCTGAACAGCCCACCGACGAGCTGCTGGCTGACACCGGCGATGATGAACAGTCCAACACCGGAGCCGACGCCCCACTTGCTGACGATCTCGTCCATGAACAGGATGAGGACACCACCGACGGCGATTTGCGCGAAGATGAGACTCTTCACGCCGACCGTACCGATGCCGAGCGAAGACGCTACGGCTTGGTCGGCCGGCAGGAAACCGCCAGCGAACACCATCGGCAGGCCCGTCAGGACAATCATGACCCCGACGAGCAACTTCTGTAGGCCCTGATAGAGGACCTGATCGCGCGGGTTGTTGTCCGTGTCGAGCCCGAGCAGGTCAGCACCGCCAAGCAGTTGTAGGACGATGCTCGCCGTGACGATTGGGCCGATACCCAGTTGGAGCACCGAGCCCTGCTGTCCGGCCAAGATGGACCGGAACTGACCGAAGAGGTCGTTCGCGGTCCCCGTTTCGAGACCGAACAGCGTCACGTTCGTCAGGAAGAAGTACAGAACGAGGATGCCACCCGTCCACCCGAGCTTCCGGCGGAACGGTACGTGTCCCTCCGGACGGGCGACTGCGGGCATCCGCGCCAGCACTGGTTCGGCGGCGTCCTTCCATCCCATGATTTATTCCTCGTCGTCCTCGTCAGCGTCGGCTTCGGCTTCCGCCTCTGCCTCGGCCGCTTCTTCTGCGCGTTCGGAGAGGTCGGCACTGCCGCCTGCCTCTTCGATGAGTTCGACGGCACCGGCGGTGAACGCGTCGGCGACGACGTTCAGTTCGTTGCGAACCTGTCCGCCACCAAGTACCTTCACGACGTCCGCTTCCCAGCCGTCTTCGGCGACGTCACGGGCGTCGATCGTGTACGCGTCACCGTCTTTCTCGGCGACTCCGTCAGCCGCGAGGAGCGCCGCGTCCTCGTCGAGCTTCTGAATCTTGACTTCGGCGACGGTGTCCTGCAGGGTGTCCGGTCGCTTGAAGCCGTGTTTGCCGAGTGGCTCGTAGTTGTGGAACTCGTGTTTGTCGCGTCCAGCACGGCCGCGACCGCCACGGTGACCGGCGCCACGCCGGTTCTTGTGGGTACCGCCACTGTGCGTTCGGGAGCCGCGTTGGCGTCGCTTCTTAGACGTCATCGCATTGCCTCCAGGAGTTCGTCGATCTGTTCGGTCTCGTGTTTACCGAGCTGGCCACCCTCCTTGGTGACGTGCTTCTGTCCGCGGTGACCGCCACGCGGCGGGTGCAGACGGAGCACGGGAGAGACGCCTTGGTCGCGGAGCGTCGTCTCCTCATCGACGAGCGCCTGCGCGAGCGCAGTAACGTCGTCGTAGTCGGTGTTCTCGGAGACCCACTCGTCGGTGATGTCTCCGGAGCCGGATTCAGGCTCGGCGCGCGTGCGGATGAGAGTCTCGACGACATCGACACTCGGCGTGCCGTGTGCGACGAAGTCGTTGACCTTCGTGATCATTCCGCGGTAGGCGTCGGTTTCCGGCACGAACGTCGCGTGGTTCACGCGGTGGATGTTGAGCATCGTCAGCGTGTCCTGGATGTCCTGTGAGATGTTTACCTCACCGCGAATCTGTACGATAGCCTGCATTATTCGCGCACCTCCTGTCGAATCTCACGAGCGCGTCGCGGCGTCCGGGACTGCGACGCGTTCTTGAGCGCGTTGTAGGTCGCTTTTGCGAGGTTGACCGTCGTTCGCGTGTTCCCGTCACTCTTGGTCCAGGCGTCCTGGACACCGGCGAGTTCGAGGATGTTGCGAACGGTCTCTGCGGCCGCGAGGCCGAGACCCTGCGGGGCGGGGATGATACGGACCGTCACGGAGCCGGCCTTCCCCTCTGCTTTGCGCGAGAGGGAGTTGAGGCCGCCTGCGCGGTCTTCCCACGAACCCGAGCCGCGGTCTACCTTGATAATGTTCAGTTTCGCCACCTCGATGGCTTTCTGGATGGCACCGCCGACCTGATCGTCGCGGGCCTCAGCGTAGCCGAGGTAGCCGTCACGGTTCCCGACTGCGACGACACACCGGAACTTCACCCGGCGGCCGGAGTCGGTCATGCGCTGAACCATGTTGATGTCGAGCACTTCGTCGTCCATCCCCGGAAGGAGTTGGTCGACGATTTGGGGCTCCTTGAGCGGAAGCCCGGTCTCGAGCGCGTGGTCCATCGACGTGACGTCGCCGTTCTGCACCATGCGGCCGAGCCGCGTTCGCGGCTCCCAGCCGTTGTTATCTCTGCTCATTCGTCCTCCTGAAGGTTCCCGAGCACTTCATCGAAGTGGTCGGGGAGGTTCGTGGCATCGAAGTCTCCACTGTAGAGCGGCTCGTCGAGCTGCTCTGCGTACTCGGCGATGTGGACACCGCGGTTGCGGTCCCAGTCAGCGAGTACTGCGTCGTTGTGGGGGATTTCGAGGCCAGCGTCGATAGCACCCTCCTGCACCGCGAAGACCTTGTTTCCGGGCGTGGCCGTGTTGAGGCCGATGTCGAGGACCGCTTCCTCGACGCCGGCGGCCAGCGCGCGGATACCTGCCAGATACCCCGTTAGGTACGCGCTCGGGAGGTTGCCCGTTGGGGCTTCCCAGCCGTACTCGGCGAGGTCGGCAGAGGTCGCTGCAGCGTGGGTCTCGTCGCCCTGCGGGCCCGGAGTGACCAGCTGCGCCCTGACGTGCTTGTTGCTCACGCGAGCAACAAGGCGGGGCTTGCCCGATTTCAGCAGGCGCAACCTTTGATGGTAGTCCGTCCGGACTTCGCGGCGACGCCGCATCGGAACCTTGTATCGTGGTCCGGTCGCCATTATTGAATCTCCACCTGGTAGTTGTTCTGGATGTATGCTTCAAGCCGGTCCACGCTGTCGAATTCGCCACCGGACGCCTTGTTGTAGATCGCTCGGTACTGGGTACGGTCGAGCGTACCTTCGTCCCGAAGCTCCTTCAGGCGACGGCGCTGGGCGCGGATTCGGCTGACCCATGCGTCTTTCTTGTTCTGTCGAGCGCCGGAACGACCCTTGCGGGAGCCGGCACCCTTGCGGTGACCGTAGGAACGCTTGGCGGCGCGCTCGCGTGCGCGACCTTTGGAGTTGCCCTTTGCGTCCTTGGCGCGAATCGTGCCCTCGTCAACGAGTTCACGGATGTCTTCGCGCGTGATGGCCTCCGCGATGTCGGACTGTGCGTCGGGGTCGAACCAAACGCGGCTCTTGCCAACGTCGAGGACGTCGGCGGCCATTCGCTTCTGTGCTTTCAGGTCCGTCATCAGTTATCCACCTCGACTTCGACGTAGGTGGGGTTGAGAACGCGAATCTCGCGGTCCTCGCACACTTCCTCGATGCGCTCGCGCTTGCGCGCGCCGACCGAGGAGCCGATACGAACTGCCTGCGTGTCACCGTCGATGCCTTCGAGGTCGTCCGTGTTGAACACGCGGATTTCCTCGAAGCCGGACGGGTGCAGGTCTCGGGCGGCCTTCGGCGTGCGGTAACCCGCTTCGACCTTCGGGCCCTTGCCCTTGATACCGCGACGTTGCTTGGACAGGCCACCACGAGGGCGACGCCACGACGTGGGCGTGCGCTTTTTCTTGTGGTAGTCCTGTCGGTTGAATTGCGGCTTGCCTTCGCGGCGCTTCTGCGCCAGGGCTTCCGCAGTTTCGTCGTCGAGCTGGGGCTTCTTGTCCGCGTGACCGCGGGGTCGAAGCTCCGTTTCGACGTCTTCTTCTGGCTCTTCTTCTGGGGCTTCAGACTCGTCTTCGACTTCGGCCTCAGCCTCTTCGGAGACTTCGAGACCACCGACGTCGGCTTTGATACGCGCGGCGAGCGCGTTGCCGATGCCGTCAACCTCGGCCAGTTCGGACTGGCTCGCGGCCTGCACGTCGTCGACGCTCTCGAAGCCTGCGTCACGGAGCGCGTCGGCCTTCGATGGGCCGACACCGCTGATGTCTTCGAGTTCGCTGATTTCTTCCGACATTAGGCATCACCGGTTTCCGGTTTCTGGGTGATGTACACGCCGTCTGTGAACACGCGAGTGTCCTTGTCCTTGACGCGAGTGAGTTGTTCGATGTCGGCGGCGGTCTGCCCGACGTCTTCTTTGTCGGGACCCGTGAGGGTGACCGATTCGCCGTCTACCTGTACGTCTGTGTCGCCGCGAATTTCCGTTCGTCGCGGAGACTTCTCGCCGAGGAAGTTCTTGATGACGACATCGTCGCCTTCGACGTTCACTTGCATCGGGAAGTGAGCGTAGTGAACTTCCATCTGGTACTCCCATCCGTTAGTGACACCGTGAAGCATGTTGTTCACGTGGCTCTCGAAGGTACCGATCGTCGCGTTGGTCTTCGCGTTTTCGACATCGCTTTCGATGACGATAGCGCTGTCTTCGACGGAGACCGAGACGTTCGGGTACCAGAGGCGCTTGGTGACACTTCCGCTGGAGCCCTCGATGGTAAGTTCGAGATTTTTGACCTCGGCGGATACCTCGTCCGGGATTTCGATTTCTATTCGGCTCATTGTTCTAGTAGACGTAGGCGATGATCTGGCCACCGATGCCCTCTTCGCGGGCCTCGTAGTGGCTCATGACGCCGTGGCTCGTTGTGACGATGAGCGCACCGTAGTCACGGGCGGGAAGGAAACGCTTCTCCCATTTCTCGAAGTCGTCAGCGCCGGCGGAATACCGCGGCTTGACGGCGCCACAATCGTTGATTGCGCCTTTCAGTTCAACCTCGAACAGACCGGCTTTACCGTCATCGACGAACTCGAAGCCGTCGATGTACCCGCGGTCGTAGAAGACCTCGAGGACGGAGCCGATGATGTTGGAGGCGGGCTGGATCTCGTGGGACAGGTGTCCGACGCTCTCGGCGTTATCCACACCGGAAAGCGCGCTACTGAGTGGGTCGTTGTCAGCCATTCTTATCGGTACTTCTTGAATCCCATCTCGCGGGCGATCTCTCGGAAGCACTGGCGGCACAGGTTGATGTCGTACTTGCCGACAAGTCCCTGTTTCCGACCGCAGCGTCGGCACTCGTTCTCCTGGCCGGTGCGGCGGGATGCGTGCTCGCCCGTCTGTTCTGTTTCGCTATCGCTCATTCTTCAACCTCCACGTCGAACGTGGATTCGATGAACGCGACGGCGTCCTCGACCGTCATCCGGTGGGACGACGGAATCTGTCGGGAACGCTTGTCGCGCTTTTTCACACGGTAGCCGGGGCGGACGAGGTTGACCGTCACGTCCAGTCCGTAGATACCGATCTGCGGGTCGTACTCCTGGCTCGGGAACTCGGTGTGTTCTTCGACGCCGAAGCCGAAGTTACCAGTCTCGTCGAACGACGAGGGCGAGAGGTCCGCGATTGGGAGTGCGGTTTCGAGGAACTCGACGGCATTGTCACCGCGGAGGGTGACCTTCGCGCCGACGGGTTCGCCGCGACGGACGCCGAAGTCCTGCGAAGCACGGCCGGAGATCGTACGAACGCTCTCCTGGCCGGTGATCTCTTCGAGGATGTCTTCGGCTTTTGCGAGTTCTCGACCACCTTCGCCGACGCCCATGTGGACGACGACCTTCTCGATGCGCGGGTCGCGCATCTCGTGGAATTCAGCCTCGCTCATTCGTCATCACCCGTGAAGTTCTCGTCGCTGACGACGACGTACTGTTCGACGGTCTCGAACTCGCCGTCCTCGGTTTCGACGACGACGGAGTTGTTTCCGCTTCCAGGCGTGACGATAATTTCGGAGATTTCTCCGATTTCGCCTGCGTGACTGCCGTCAACGGCGGTCACGAGTGCGCCTTCCTCGTAGGGGAAGTGAGCGACGATTTCCTTCGTCTCGTTGTCAACGACGATGGAGTCCTTGCCGCTGTACTCCGATGCGTCTTCGACGACGAGCGTGGAACCGTCGTGCAGTGTCAGCTGGAAGTTTCCGCCGGAGACCTGCGTCTTGTTGACGATCTTGCCGAGACGGCTCGATGCCGAGTCGGTGTCGATGGGGGTGAGCGCCAGACGGCCACCCTCGTCGGGGAAGACGCGGTAGTACTCCTCACGCTGGACGAACGCCAGGATGTCGAACATCCCGATGGGACGGCGAACGTCGGAAGCCGCGTCGCCGTTGACCAGAATGCTCTGGTGGTTCAGGGCGTACTTGGCTTCCTTCTTCGAGTCCACGTAGCCGAGCACGTCGCGCAGGACGATGAGCAGGGGGACCCCCGCTTCGCCGTGCGGACCCGCTCCGGCTTTGACCGTGAACGTGCCTGTCTTGCGCTCGACCGGCCAGGACTTCGGTACGGACAGTCGCTTCTGGTGTCGAGTCATTCGTTATCCTCCTTGAGTCGGGCCTCGCGCACGTCGTCTTCGAGGTCCAGTTCCGTCACGCGGACGTTACTGGCCTGAAGCGGGCGTGCGACCTCCTCACCGTCTGCTTTCGCCACGGTGACGTCCTCAACGAAGATGACGGCATCTGTGAGGTCAACCTCGGTGACTTCGCCTTCTTCACCAGCGAAGTCGCCGCGGAGAACCTCGACCGTGTCGCCTGCGTTGACGCGGACGTTACGGGTGCCGTACTCCTCGCGGAGATCGGCCGACAGCGGTGCGCGGACCTGCTTTTGCCGCTCGTGGAGCGGCGCGTCGCGAATCTGAGTTCGCTGTTTGCGCGGTTGTCGAGTCATACTATACAATCATCGTAGCCGTCGATGCGATACTCCCGAAGCGCTCGGCCACTTCGCGTGCGACGGGACCCTTGATTTCGGTCCCGCGAGGCTCTTCCATCTCGTCGATGATGACGGCGGCGTTGTCCTCGAACTTCACACGCGTCCCGTCCGGCCGGCGGATGGATTTCCGCTGGCGGACGATGACGGCTTCGAGCACCTGGCGGCGCATCTCGGGGGTACCTTTGGTGACGGAAACGGTCACCTTGTCCCCGATGCCTGCCTTGGGGTGGCGGTTCTTCGTGCCGGAGTAACCCGCGACGCTGATGATCTTGAGTTCACGAGCACCGGTGTTGTCGGCGCACGTGACCAGCGAGCCGCGAGCGACGCCCTTGGTGATGTCTGCTTTGAGCGCTTCCATCACTCGTCACCTCCGATAATCTCAACAACGACGTGAGATTTCGTCTTCGAGAGGGGGCGGGTCTCTGCAATCGTTACTTCGTCACCGACAGCGACGTCGTCGAGCACGCCCGGCACGTGTGCCGGGATGCGGGAACGTCGCTTCATGTAGCGGTCGTACTTCGGAACGAATACGTCGTACTCCCGCTCGACGATGACGGTCTTTGCCATGTCCGTCGAGACGACTGTCCCTTCCAGGGTCTGACCCCGGACAGAGAGCGAGCCGTAGAACGGACACTTCTCATAGTCGTATGCCTCCGGGTCGTCGGGTTCCGGGGGCTGTGGAACGTCAAGTCCTATCGCCATTTCGAGTCACCTATTGTTTCGGTGCGCAGGGCGGGTCGTGAGAGCAGTTGTGCGCCATCCACCGTAACGTAGGCCACGCCCTCGCAATTCCCAGAATGGGAAGCTGCCGATGATGAGTCGGCGTGCCGACCAGACTGACTGGCATCAAATCCGCCAGTAGTATCTGACCGAAGTTTGGACGTGGTCCCCGACGCCTTCGTGGCATCGGCGGCTTCATCTGTACGCGGAATCTCAAATTCGAAGGTCGCCCCTCGCTTTGGCACCTGCCGCACCCGAGAACCGTCGTCAACCATGAGCGTGTGCATCGTCTCGACGACGATGCGACCGGCTATGCCGACCAAGTCGGCGTTCGCCGCGTCTACGACCTCCACGTGGAGGCCGTTGAGCTCGTGTCGCGTGAGGGTCTCGGGTGTGAGTGGCATTTTATTCTTCGTCGAGGTCGCCTTCTTCGCCCTGAATCGTCTTGATTCGGGCGATGGTCTTTTTCAGTTCAGAGACGCGGCCGGGGTTTTCCGGCGCGCCACCCGCGGCCTGAACGGCCTTCGCGTTGAGCAGTTCGGTCTCAAGCTCTTCGAGCTCGGCAACCCGCTCTGCGGGCGTCATGTCGCGAATCTCTTCCGTGTAGAGGATCGCCATTTATTCTTCCTCCGTTTCTTCGTCGTCTTCCATCTCGGCGACGAGGTCGGCCGCCTCTTCGGCGACGTCTTCGTCGAGTTCGTCGTCTTCGACGACTTCTTCCTCGACGACTTCCTCGTCTCCGTCTTCGTCAACGACTTCCTCTTCGACTGCTTCGACGGCCGCTTCCTCGACGACTTCCTCGTCGAGTGCGTCCGTCTCATCGACTGCGTCTTCGGAGACATCCGGAATCTCTTCCGGTTCCTCTTCGAGGAGGTCTTCGACGCTTTCGGTCTCTTCTATCTGTTCGACCGCTTCGGGGTCCGCGTCTTCCTCGACTTCGAAGTCGTCGGGGAGCTTGGCACCCGGCGGGATGATCTTGACCGTGACACCGATGGTGCCGAGCTTCATGACGGCGACGCCCTGGCCTTCGTCAACGATCTCCTGGGCTGGCTCACCGTTGTGCTTGATGTAGCCGCGGTTGAACTTCTCCACGCGGGAGCGGGCACCAGTGACCTTACCGGAGAGGACGATTTCGGCACCGAGGGCACCGGCGTCCATGATACGGTCGATGGTCGTGTGACCCGCCTTACGGAAGTACCAGCCGCGTTCGAGCGCGTTGGCGAGGCGGTCGGCGACGATCCGGGCGTTGAGGTCCGGCTCATCGACTTCCTGCACGTCGATCTGCGGGTCGTCGAGGTTGAACCGCTCTTCGAGTTCGCGGGTCACCTTGCGGATGTTCTTTCCGCCCTTACCGATGACCATTCCGGGCTTTTCGGCCTTGAGCACGATTTGGGTGCCCATCGGCGTCTTGGCGACGTCCATGCCGCCGTATCCGGCGCGACCGAGTTCCTCTGCGAAGAACTCGTCGATCTGGGACCGCTGCAGTCCGTTTTCGATGAATTGGTGTTCGTCAGCCATTATTCCTCGACCTCTTCGATGATGAGTTCGACGTCACAGATTGGGGTGTTCCACGGGTCTGCCCGGCCGAAGGCGCGGGGCTTGCGACCCGGACGTTCGCCGACCTTGTGGGCGGCGACGTGCTTGATTTCCATAGCTGGGCCGTCGAATCCCTGTTCGGTCGCGTTGTTGCGGACGTTCTCGAGGAGTTCGAGGAACGCCTTGGACGCTTTCTCAGGGTATCGTCCTGCGTCCCAGCCCTCGATGTCGCTTCGGTGACCGACACCGGAGTTGTGTTGCTTGAACGGAACCGACCGCTCGCCGTCGATGACGGCTTCGAGGTACTCCTCGGCGTCGGCGACGGGCATCCCCTTGATGGCGCGGGAGATGGCCTTGCTGTGCTTGAGGCTGATGGGCCGGTCCCGGAGCATACCCTTGGCCGTTGTGTCCGGGTCGGCCTCGACGCTGTAGTTGATTCCCATGGTTTACTTGAGCGGCACGAACTTCGAAGACCGGGTCGCGCCGATGCCGGCCTGGCCGTGCTCGACCGACGTTCGGGTCAGCTGGAACTCGCCGAGGTAGTGTCCGATCATCTCGGGTTCAACCTCAACGCGCTCGAACTCCTGACCGTTGTAAACGGCGAAGGTGAGACCGACGAACTCGGGGAGAATCGGCATGTCACGCAGGTGCGTGCGGATTGGCGCGTTTGCCGTCTCCTCTTCCGTCTTGTCCTCTGCCTTCGCGAGCAACTTCTCGTGTTCGGTCGACAGGCCACGGGTGATAGTTCGCCGCTGACGAGCGGGGAGCAGTTCCGCGACTTCGTCGAGCTCCATATCCTGCAGCTCTTCGAGCGTGTAGCCACGGTAGGTGAACTCACCTTCGCGGCCAGTACGGTATTGCGTGCTCATGATTAGTTACCTCCCTTCCCACCGCGACCGGTGCGCTTGGAGGCGATGTCACCGACCTTCCGTCCCGGCGGGGCGTCCCGCGAGACGGACTTCGGCTGACCGGGGTGTTGCCGGCCACCGCCACCGAACGGGTGGTCAACGGCGTTCATAGCAACACCACGCACGCGCGGCCACTTGATACCGCGCGCTTTCATCTTGTGGTGCTTCTTCCCTGCCTTGACGAACGGTTTTTCCGTGCGGCCGCCACCGGCGACGACGCCGATGGTGGCTCGGCAGTTGGGGTTGAGGCGCTTGACCTGCCCCGACGGGAGCTTCACAATTGCGACCTCGCGGTCGTGCGAGAGCAACTGTGCGCTGACGCCGGAGGCGCGGGCAAACTTCCCGCCGTCGCCGGGCTGACGCTCGACGTTACAGACGGGGACACCTTCAGGAATCTCGGCGAGCGGCAGCGTGTTGCCGGGCTTGATTTCGGCTGAAACGCCGATCTGAAGCTCTTCGCCGACAGAAATTCCTTCGGGCGCGAGAATCATGCGCTGTTCGTCCTCGAATTCGACGAGGGCGATGGGCGCACTGCGTGCGGGGTCGTGCTCGATGCCGACGACCGTGCCCGTGATGGTGTCTTTCTCTTCGGACTTCTTGTGCGACAGTTCGGCCTTGTAGCGGTGCGACGGCGCCCGGAAGGTGGACGAACCGCGACCACGACGCTGGCCCTGAATTCGGCGTCCCATCGTTAGAACACCCCGATACGCGACGCGACTTCCTGCGCGTCGTCGTCTTCAGAGAGACGAACTGTTGCTTTCTTTTTGCCTTTCATCGTGACCTGCGTGTTGACTTTCTCGACGGTCACGTCGTAGCGCGACTCGACTTCGTCCTTCACGTCGGACTTCGTCGAGTCAACGTGGACGATGAACTGGAGCTTGTTCTGGAAGTCCATCTGGTTCATCGCTTTCTCGGTGACCAGCGGGTGCTCGATGATGCTCATCGTTCTGCGACCTCCTCGATAGCACTCTCGGTGAAGAGGGTGAGGCGACCGGCGTGCGTACCGGGCGCGAGGTCCTCGGCGGAGACGTTCGCCGCGGTGGCGACATCGACGCCGGCGAGGTTACGAGCGGCCTTCGAAGGCCCTTCGGACGTCACGAAGAGAATCGACTTCGGACGAGTGTACTTGCGGCCCCGGAGCTTTCCTTGGCCACCCTTCACCTTCTTGTTGTCCTCGGAGCGCTCGATGTCGTCGTAGACGCCGAGCGTCTGCAGGAGGTCAACGACCTCCTTGGTCTTGACGAGGTCCTCGAAGTCGTCGGAGACGACAAGCGGCAGTTCGAGGTCGTCGTCGAAGCGGTGTCCGCGCTCTGCGACGAGTTCGGGCTCCGTCGTCGCGGCGAGCGCCGAGCGGACGGCGAGTTTGCGCTCCTTCGTGTTGATCTCCTTCCCCTGGTCCTTCTCGGCCTTCGGCGGGTGAGCGCGACGGCCGGAGACGGCGTGCGGGACGCGTCGGGCGACGCCATTCTGGCGTGGGTCGTGGGACATACCACGGCCACTGCCCATGGACTCTGCCGGGGTTCGAAGTCCGGCGTAGGGGTCGGCACCGTACGGCTGTTTTCGGTTTGCCTGTGCGGCGATGACAGCACGCTTGATGAGGTCCGGACGGTATGCCGTCTCGAAGACCTCGGGCAGGTCGATACTGCCCGCGTCGTCGCCGTTCAGGTCTCGGATAGTTGCCTGCATGGTTTAACCCTGGTTCGATGCGGTAGAGACGAAGCGCACCTCGGGGTCGAGGCGCGGTTGGTCGTTCGGCCGGATGGCCGGGCGGAACCGCAGAAGGCGCTTGTTGGGGCCCGGAAGCGAGCCCTTGACGAGCGCGTAAGAGCCGTCAACCTCACCGTAGTTGACGAAACCACCTTCGACAGAGGCCTCGTCTCCCTCACCGAGGTCGATGAGACGCTTGTTGAGTTCGGTGCGCTGGTGGTAGCCAGTCTGACCGAGCTGCGGAACCGTGGAACGGACACGGGACGGGTTCCAGGGGCCGAGGTTGCCAATACGGCGTCTCCAGCCCTGGCGGGCGTGCTTGCCCTTACGCTTCTGGACGCCCCATCGCTTGACGGGACCCTGCGTACCCTTACCCTTCGTGACACCGGCGGCGTCGAGATACTCGCCAGCACGGAACACGTCGGACATCTCGTGTTCGCCGCCCTCGGCAACGAGGTCGAGGGCGAAGTCGGCGCGCTCCACCATGGAGCCGCCGCCGACGCGAGTCTCCATCACGTCGGGCTTCTTCTTGGGGACGTTCTTGAGTTCGGACGGGACCGTGTGCGTGATGACGCGAAGGTCATCGACTTCGCCGGCCTCGACGGCCTCTCGAAGTGCGTCGGCGTCCGATTCGAACGTGTCTTCCGCCGGAAGATCGAGGACGCGGTCGAGTTCGTCGTGGAACTCGCTCGCCCAGACCTCGGTCTTCGGCTTCATACCGTACGGCGTCTGCTCGTAGGCGCGAAGGGCGACGGCGCGCATTGGCGGCGTCTCGACGACGGTCACGGGCACGGACTCCTCCATTCCCTCGCGGGGGGAGTCGGCCTCGTCGTTGACCATCATGACGTGGGTCATACCGGCTTTGTAGCCAGCGAAGCCCTGCAGCGCAGGGGAGCCATCGTCGGACGGCCACGACTTGATGCGTGGGACCTCCTTGACCGCTCGCTTGCGCGGGCTAAAGCCCATCGAGCCTTTTCGTGGTCTGCTTGGTTGTGGCATGGATTCACTCCGTGAGTGTCAGGGAGGCGAGTGACGCGAACATCGCTTCTTCAGTTCGCACCACGTCGCTTCCCTGTCGCGGAATCGTATTGAGCCAGAGGTCGAACCCCGGACCAACGGAAGGTTCGACGTCTGCAACATCCTCGGGAGACATCCCGAGCATGTCCGGAAGCCCACGGCCGGGAGAACCGAAGACGACGGTCATACCGCCGGCATCGGTGATGCGGGCCGTCAGGTCGCCCAGTCGGGGGACCGACAGCGACTCGCCATAGCGAGACGTGGCGATTCGCACGCCCGCATCTGGCCTGCCGAGTGCTTCCGTGAGGTCCATGCGGGATACGTCGAACCCCGGAAGGGGTTCATCGACGATCCTCGCACGGACCGGTTCTCGCGAAGAGATCCTGACAGCGACGCGCTCCCCCTTTGAAACGTTCATCCCCGGAGGGGTGAACAGGGAGACCGGGTGTTGCATTCCGCAATTGACCCGAACGCGGTCGTCAGGTCCGACCTCGGTCACGATTCCTTCTCGCAACGCGGGCGTCTCGTCAGAGTCGCCCGCGGTCGTAGACGATACCAGGACCGGTGGCAGAATTCCAGCGTACCGAAGTTCGTCACGCTTGCCCCACGCCTCCTTTCGGAGGTAAGGGGGCGTTGCGGCGTACCGAAGTACGGTTTCGACGAACTCACCGCCCCACTTGTTTTCGCCGTCTTCGTCGGGGAAGACGACGAGTTCATCCGCCCGGAAGACCGCCGCCGCGCGGGCGACGTAGCCGAGTTTGCGAGTTGCCTCGCGTTGATCTTCGGCTTCCCGGACGAGTGAGGTCGGCACGAGTACGCTGAGTTTCATGCCGGATTCATCCTCGTCTCGTCTAGACTGTGGCGTTTGTACCGGGGGCCTACCTAAAAGAGTAGCGAATCAAATCTGGGGTGATAGAAGGTCCCACGCACCAGTTTGTGGGCGTATTGGCGAAAAACGCATGACAGTGAATTACACGATTCGGGACAGGTCCCAAAACCGGAATCTTACATGGTAGCAGGTGCCGCGCTGTCGTCCGATTTCTCCCCCGTTTCGCAAGTCTTATTTATCAACCCGACACTATCGAGTAACGCAGTAGTACGCCACAGAACACGCGGAATGCGCTGGTAGTGTAGTGGTATCACGTGACCTTGCCATGGTCACAACCTGGGTTCAAATCCCAGCCAGCGCACTTCCACCACATGCGTCGGTAGTGTAGTGGTATCACGTGACCTTGCCATGGTCACAACCTGGGTTCAAATCCCAGCCGACGCACTTTCTGAACGGAACCAAACGAGGAGTCGTTAGACTCCGAGTTTCTGTAGAGACCATACGTCACTGTTCGGCGCTCAATACTAATTGGTTGACATCATCGCTACGCACGCGTGGGCGGAGAATCAGTAACCGAGTGTATCGACAGTCTCGATTCGCTCGATACCATCGAATTCACAGAGTGCGGAGACGTTCGTCTCGTCGAGCGCGACGACGACGCCGCCGAACTGCAGTTCTCGTTCGACCGACCCGCCGAGTGAGCAGACGTAGTCGGACAGTCTCGCTCGCGCGTCGTCGTCAACGGGTTCGACCCGGAGTTCCGCGGTTTCGGCTTCGAGTGGGTCGTCGCGCATGCGACGAACCGGATGAGAGAGGTACATACCCGCCGGTTGATGGCCGGAAAGAAAACGGTCGCGGTCGATACCGAGGTGGTGCCGCGTCGCACCGAACTCAATCTTCGGTACAGTAGAACAGCGCTTCGCGTCCGGCGTCACACCCCGGACACGCGGTCGGGAATGCGGTCAGAGAGCCGAGTTCGCCACACTCGTCGCATCGCCAGACCAACCGGGCCTCTCCGAAGTCTTTCTGGCTCAACTGCCGGTGTTCGACGACGGTGGGCGGGGAAACCGCCCGAGACGCCGTTGTCGGACTGGTTTCGACGGCTTCCCACAGCGGACGGTCCGGTTCGAGCGGTCGTGTCGGCTGTGCAGGTGTCTTGATAGCCATACACAAACATATGCTCTCCCACGGCATAATAGTCGCCGTCAGTCGTCTTGACTGTCCGGCCACGACGACCATCGAAACTCCAATCGGACCGGTCCCTCCGGGAGGAACCTGTTGGTATCGGTATCGACGACGAGTTTCTCGGGACGCGGGACGACGACTGTCTCGTCGCCGACGCGGACTTCGACGTCTTCGGTCGGGTTGTCGGCGACGAGGTGGTCGAGACGCTGGATGGCCGTGACGACGTTTCGACGCGTGGTGTTACCGTCGTTCGAGTCGAGAGGCACGCCGCCGAAGAGCGGGCGGACGTTCACGTCCCGAGACCGGTTCGAGAGGACGGCGTTCACGGCCGCGCCGAGGAGGATAACGAGACCGCTGAAGTAGAGCCACGTCAGAAGCACGAGAATCCCGGCGACGACGCTCGATTCCGGTGAGCGACTGCTAAACTGGACGTAGAGCCGAAATAGCGACTCGAAGGTCGTCAGCCCGACGGCGGCAACGAGCGTCCCGGGGACGACTTCGGTGTATGTCACGTCCTCGTCGGGGAAGATGTAGTACATCGGATAGAACGTCACGAAGAGAACGGCGACGAGGAGTCCACGGTAGACGACCCAACCGAGCGCGCCGTCGAGCGCCGGCAGGGTCGATTCGATGAACGCGCCAGCGACGACGGCGAGTGCGACGGTGACGAACACGAGGAGTCCGTCGGTGACTTGGTCGGCGAACGTGTTCGCGGCCTCGGATTCGTAGATGTCGGAGAAGGCGGTGTCGAGCCCGCGGAAGATTCGGAGCGTCCCCCACACGAGAACCAACACCCCGACGACCGAGAGACTCGCAAGTTGCGTCGAGGATTCGAGTTCGGCAACGATAATCGAGCCGGCACCCGGCGTCAACACGGACTGAATAACGGCTATGACGCTCTGTCTGAGCGACCCGTTACCGGTGGCGGAGACGGCCGCGAGGACGAGCAGGAAAAGCGGGAGAAGCGAGACGAAAGCACCATAGGCGATACTTCCCGCCATGAACGTCAGTCGCTCGGCGCGCACCTCGTAGGCGATTGCTCGGCCGAGCGTGAGCGCTCGGGTTGCGCGTGGATTCATGGACTCGAATACGTCGGCGACGGAGAAAAAGAACGCCGGAGCGCCCGCACCCCAGCTTTTTGCTCGTGTGAGTTATCGCTGGGCGGCGAAGACAGCGACTGCGATACCCAAGATGGCCCCGGTAATCATCCACTCGACAGTGTAGCCGACCCGTCCCCCGACGACCGACCCAAGTGTGACGCCACCGACGACGTTCGCCGCGAAGACGAACGCCAGTCGAATGAGTCCGCTTTGGAACATACCGGTATCCGATGCCATTCGCGGTCATAGACTCGCCGGTTCCGACACGATGTGCGTGAATGACTCACACCTCGTTTTACCTACTAGTACGACGAGCAACCGACCATGACGGTTATCGCCATGTTGAGCGTCGCACCGGTTATCGAAGATAGCATGTCCGGCGAAGTTGCGAAGGCGGTCGCCGCGCTCGACGACTTCGACGTCTCCTACGAGACGAATCCGATGGGGACGGTCATCGAGGCGGCAGATATCGACGAACTACTCGCGGCCGTCGGCGCGGCCCACAAAGCCGTCGATGGCGACCGCGTGAGCACGTTTCTGAAGGTAGACGACAAACGAACGACCGATCAGCGCGCCGCCGACAAGGTCGCCGCAGTCGAAGCACACCTCGGGAGAACTGCGAAACGAGAACGCGAATAACGCGGTCCGGACGGTCGCCGACGGAACCGGATGCTCCGAGACACGTCCACGCGCATCGGGGGGTATCCGACTGACAAACCCTTTACCTGAAGACGAGCAATCGACCCGCATGGACAGCATCAATCGGATGGCCATCGAACTGGTCGATGAGGCGCTCGACTTTGCCGGTGAACTCGGCATCGAGGGCTACGAACTCGACTCGGGTGCGACGGTCATCGACTTCGGCGTCGATGCCGACGGCGGTGTCGAAGCGGGGATGCTCCTCGCGGAGATTCAAACTGCGGGTCTCGCAACCGTACAGACCCGAATGGGTGATGTCGCCGGGACGCCCCGCCCCTACGTCGAACTCTCCACTGACCGCCCCGCGCTCGCCCTTCTCTGCTCGCAGAAAGCGGGATGGGAACTCGTCTTCGACGACTTCGACGGACTCGGCTCCGGTCCCGCCCGCGCGCTCGTCGGCGAAGAAGAAGAATATCACAACCTCGGCTACTACGACGAGTTCGACCTGACGGTCCTCGCCGTCGAGAGCATCGAACTGCCGACCGACGAGGTGGCCGAGCACGTCGCCGACATGACCGGTCTCGAACCGAGCGCCGTCTTCCTGCCGACGTACGCCACCGGGTCGCTCGTCGGGAGCGTCACGGGCGCGGCTCGCGCCGCCGAGCTGGCGATGTTCAACCTCTTCGAGGCGGGCTATGAGCCGACGAACGTCGTCTCTATCAGCGGGTCTGCACCGCTCGCGCCCGTCAGCTACGACGAGAGCGTTGCGATGGGCCGAACGAACGACGCCGTCGCCTACGGCGGGCGCGTTCACGTGACCGTCACTGAGGATTTCGACGACTTCGAACACGTGATTTCGACCGCCGGCCCGAACCACGGCGTCCCGTTCGAGCAACTCTTCGAGGACGCCGACTGGGACTTCGGCGAGGTCGACCCCGACGTATTCGGTCCCGCACAGGTCACTATCGACGTCATCGACGGGCCGACGTACACGCTCGGCGAGACGGACGAGGACATCCTCGCAGAATCCTTCGAGCTGTGAGGCGAAAGCCGGTCCCGCCAGCGCCGGACTCCCTCGACAGACTGTGGAACGCCCACGCCGCGGTACCGCTGATTCCGGGGTCCGAAGACGATTGTTGCGGCCGCGTCGCCGAGCGACTCGACGTGACACCCGACGAGGGCCGCGACTGGCTTGTCTTCTGTCAATCGCTCGGACTCGCCCGCGAAGTGAGTCGCGGCTTCGAGCGCGTCCGCGACGACTGGCAACAAGAGGAACTCAAAGACGCCTTCGTCGAACGCGTCTTCGGCGCGCGGGAGGTTCTCGACGCCCTCGGCGACGAGCCGCGTTCGACGGGTGACGTGTTCGAGGCGTTCGAGCCGACGGTCCCGCGGTGGGAACGCCACCGCGACCCCGACGGGTGGGAGTCGCGCTGGCAGACTCGCGTCGAGCGGTTGCTCGACTGGGCGGTGCTGTTCGGGGTGGCAGAGCGGAACGACGACGGGTACGTCGCGGTCGAACCAAACGAATCAGAATAACAATCTCATTTGAGGCGTAACGTCCGGCAATGGTGACGCCTCTTTCGGACGGTCTCTGGCACATCGACTGCAAGACCTTCGACATGCCGAACGTCTTTCTCGTCGACGACGGGACACTCACGCTCGTCGATTCAGGGTGGCCCAGTGACGAAGAGACTGTCCGAAACGGAGTCGTCGACGCTGGGTTCGAACTCGCCGACATCGACCGCATCCTCCTGACTCATTACGACGCTGACCACGTCGGCACCCTCGGGAGATTGTCGCCCGACCTCGACGCATCGGTCTATATCCACGAGTTCGAAGCCCCCTACGTCACAGGGGAGCGCTTGCCGCCGTGGACCGCCCGGAATGGACTCGAAGCCATGCACCGACTCTACTACCGTCGAATAGAACTCCCGGACCTGCCGATTCGTCCCATCGGTGACGGCGACACGATAGGTGAGTTCCGAGTGTATCACACACCCGGCCACACTCCCGGTCACGTGACGTACGTCCACGAAGGCCGCTCCGCCGCGTTTCTCGGTGACCTCGCCTACGGACTCGGAGACACACTCCGCCCGACGGGTCGCCTGAGTTCATACGACGCCCAGCAGGTCAAAACAAGCATCCAGTCGCTTCTCCGCCGGGGAGACCGGTTCACCCATGCCTGTCCGGGGCACGGACCACCGCTGGAAAACGGATATGAGCGTCTTTCGAAAACTGTGGAATGAGTCACTCCAGTTCGTGAGGTCACTCGACTTTCGTCACGGTCCCGACGCCCTTCGACCGGCCTTCGCGGAAGACGAATCGCTGGCCCTCTTCGACGAAGTAGGGTCGGAACTTGAACTCGACGCGAGTTTCTCCGGTGTCGCCCGGAAGGAGTTGTCCACCCTCAGGGTGGAAGATAGCGGCTTCTGAGACGGTCTCGATGTGGATGACTGGCTCGTAGCCCTCCCGGATTCTCGTCGGGTGATTGAGCACCATCACTTCGGCTTCGAACTCGCGGACTGCGGTCGGGTCGGCGTCTGCCGGGAGTAACACCATCCCGCGTTCGATTTCCGATTCGCTGACTCCCTTGAGCGCGATGCCGACGATTCGGCCGGCGTTCGCTCGGTCAACGCGATGGTAGTGCATCTCGATGGAACGGACTTCGACCTCGCGGAAGTCGCCGTCCGACATGGGTCCGAGAAGAAGCGTGTCGCCCGCCTCGACCGCGCCGGAGTTGACCGTCCCGGAGGCGACCGCTCCGACGCCGGTGACCGAGTACGTTCGGTCGATGTACATCTTGAAGTCGCCTTCGGCGGCGACTCGCTTCGGAAGCGACTCGAAGAGGTGGTCGAGCACGTCCAGCCCGTCCATCGTCACGGCGCTTGTCAACACGAGCGGGACGACGGATTCGCTAATCTCATCGACTGCGGCATCGACGCCGTGGCGTTCGACGCTGAGCGGGGTTCGGCCCACGTCGCGGAGCAGTCGCTCGACCTCGCGTTCGACCTCGCCGACGCGGTCGTCGGTGACGGCATCGACTTTCGTGATGGCGACCACCGTCGGCAGTTCCATCGCCAAGAGGATGCCGAGATGTTCGCGGGTCGTCCGTGTCGGGCCGTCGTCGGCGGCGACGACGAGCAGTCCGTAGTCGAGTCGCTGACCGACCAGCCCGCGAATCGTCGTTCTGAGCCACGGTTCGTGGCCGACGGTATCGACGAACGAGACCAGCCGGTCCGCCTCTTGGACGATCTGGGCGCGGTCGGATTTCCGGTGTGGGTTCCGCATGTGAATCGGTCCATCCTCGCCGAAGCCGTAGACGGCGTACGAGAGGTCAGCGGAGAGACCGCGTTCGACCTCGTGCGGTTGCACGTCGAGGAACGCGCGTGTCTCGCCGTTCCCGTTGTCGGCTTGTCCGGTGACGAGCGACCCCACGAGCGTCGATTTGCCGTGGTCAACGTGGCCCGCGGTGCCGACGACGATATGGTCGTCGTCCACGTCCAGCATCGCGCCCTCGCGGATGGTCGCAACCCCGACGAGACCACGTTCGGCGGCGTCGCCGACGCCCCACGTTTCGACGTCTTCGATGTGGGCACCCGCCTCCTCTGCGAGAAGCGAGAGGACGTCCATCGTCTCGGAGAAGTCGTCCGGTGGGATGCCGGCGATACCGCCGTCGTCGGTGACGCCGACCACGTAGGTTGCGACGCCGTCGCCGGAGAGCACTCGGTGTCGGAGTTGGGCCGCGAGCGACTCCATCCGACCATCGGACAGGTGAACGGCGCGGGTGAGGCGTTCTTTGAACTCGACGTTCCCACCTTCTTCCTCACCGCGTTCGAGGGCCTCTTCGAGGAGAGACCGGTCCACGCTCATGGAAAGCCGTAGGAAACCGACCGTGAAAACGCTTTCCGCGGTAGCATTTGCCGTGTCACAATACCACAACAGAGTATTCGTCGTACCAATCGTTTGCCAGTCTTCCCGATACAATGTGCAGAAACTCAACGGAACGATAGTTCGAGTACCGTTTGAGTACGATTCGAGTACAGTTCAGGCCTGCTCCGAACCGACTAGGCGTAAAGCCGTGTGTCGGCCAGTGGCGTCAGTTAGAGAGTCGTTCGTAGGCACGGTTGACGCGCTTGAACGTCTCTTCGTCGCCCGACTTGGCGTCTGGGTGCGTTTCTTTCACGCGTGCCCGGTACGCCTCTTTTACCTCTTCGGCCGACGCGTCGTCGTCGAGTCCGAGCGTTCTGAGGGCTTTCTGCCGGCTCATCCCTCGGCGGGGCGGGCGAACGCGAGTTCGGTTGGTTCGACCACCGGTCCGCCGCCCACCCCGCCCGTCGCGTCCGAACCGCCCGGCACCGGGTCCCTCTCGGGGGCCACCGCGCGGTCCCGCGCCGAAGCCGCCGGTTTCGTCCTGTCGAGCACCGCGACGTGCCGATTGAAAACCGAAGCCCCCCGAATTAGCCCGAACGCCGCGCCGCCGAAAGCGCGCTTCGAACCGACCACTCACGTCAGAGTACATGAAGTACGTCGTCGCTCCAAACGGTACGGCGACGAACAACAACAGCAGTTGCTGGGAGGCGAACGCCAACACGACGAGGAGCATGGTGATTCCCGCAAACACCGCCGCGAGGCCCATGACGAGTCGGTCTCGGTCCACGGGCGTAATTGGTGGCGCACGGTCCTAAACGTCTCGCCGAGAGACCGACAGTCGCCACCAACCCGCGGTGTCCGGAGCGTTATCGGTACTGGTTCAGACGATTCTTGAGACGCTTTGCCGCCTGCCCAGCCGCCTTGTCGAAGTCCTCGCCGTGGTCTTCGCCGGCGAAGATGATGCCGCGCGAGGAGTTCACGAGACCGACGCCGTCGGCGAGTCCGTACTCGACCGCCGCCTCCGCGTCGCCGCCCTGTGCGCCGACGCCGGGGACGAGAAACGGGAGGTCGGGGACCTGCTCGCGGAGGTTTTCCAACTCTTGGGGGCCGGTCGCCCCGACGACGAGACCGACGTTTCCGTTTTCGTTCCAGAGGTCACAGAGCGCGGCAACGCGCTCGTAGAGTGGTTCGCCGGATTCGAGTTCGAGCGATTGGAGGTCCGCGCCGCCGGGATTCGACGTGCGGCAGAGGACGAACACGCCCTTGTCCTCGCGGGCGAGGAACGGCTGAATCGAGTCGCGGCCCATGTAGGGGTTGACGGTGATGGCGTCGGCGTCGTCAAGCAGGTTCGCGTACTGCCGCGTCGTGTTGCCGATATCGGCGCGTTTCGCGTCGAGGAGGACCGGAACGTCTTTTCCGTGCGCGTAGGCGATGGTTTCGCGGAGCGAACGCCATCCGTCTTCGTCCTCGTAGAACGCCGCGTTCGGCTTGTAGGCCGCGGCGTGTTCGTGTGTCGCGTCGATGATGCGGCGATTGAACGCCCATCGTGGGAGGCCTCTGTCGAGAAGGTGCTCTGGAATACGGTCGATGTCGGCGTCGAGACCGACTGAGACGACGCTGTCTACCTTCTCGATGCGGTCCGAGAGGTCGTCGAAGAAACCCATTGCCCGCGAGTGCGACGACCGAATGTAAGGGGTTTTCCCTTCGCCGACGGGTCGGCACCCGGCCGCGACGCACGTCGGCGGTGGGGAGCGCACGAAGATACCGGAAACGACAGAAACGATAGAAACGACGGACACACCGGACACACCGGAAAAGACGAAGACGGCGACTCAGACGGGTCGTTCTATTTCACGCCCGGGGACCGAAGGAAGTTGCTGACGAAACGGACGTCAACCGTTGTCCCACCCACACGAAACGAGCGTATGAACGTGTGGTCTCGCCGTGCGTCAACCGGTCCTGACGGCGGACGAGTCAGTGCGGCGCGTTCGTCTCGCTCGTCCCGTTCGCTTCTCTCGTCTCGCCGGTTCGGAACGAAACGTCCGCACTCGGCGCACTGTGTGTGAGCCAGCCCATCGAGACGACGTCGACGCCGGTCGCCGCGTACGACTGGAGCGTCTCCAGTGTGATACCGCCGCTCGCCTCCGAGAGAACGCCGTCGGGGAGCCGTTCGACACCCTCGCGGACGCGTTCGGGCGAGAGATTGTCGAAGAGCACGATGTCGGCACCGGCGGCCGCGGCGCGCTCGCCCATCTCCGGCGACTCGACTTCGACTTCGAGCTTCGTGGCGAACGATTTTCGCGCTTCGAACCGGTGAACAGCCGCCTCTAAGCCGAGTTCTTCGATGTGGTTGTCCTTTACCATCACCATCCCCGAGAGGGTGAGCCGATGGGTGTCGCCGCCGCCGGCGACGACCGCCCGTTTCTCGACGCCGCGCAGTCCGGGCGTCGTCTTTCGGGTCGCGGCGACGCGGACCGAGTCGGACGCGTCGCGGGCGAGTTCGACCGCCTCTCTGGTCGTGGTTGCGATGCCCGAGGCGTGACCGACGACGTTGGCGGCGACGCGCTCTCCGCGGAGGACGTTCCGCGCATCGCCGGCGACCTGCAGGACCACGTCACCGGCCTCGACCGACTCGCCGTTTTCGGCCGCGCGCTCGGTTTCGACGCCGAGGTAATCGAAGATGGCGACCGCGGCGTCCAAGCCGGCGACGACCACGCTTTCCTTTGCGACGAGTCGGCCGGTCGTCTCGCCGGGAACGTGATTCGTCACGTCCCGGTGTCCGACGTCTTCGGCCAGCCAGCGTTCGACCGTCTCAGTCGTCAGCACTGGCGATCACCTCCGACTCGGACAGCGAGTGACAACCAGCTGGCGGGGCGGATTCGGCCGCTCGCGCGACGAGAAGCGACGAGATACAGGCGTTTCGAAGTTCGTAGAGCGACCGTGACACGCGGGTTCGAGCGTAGGCATCGACTTCACCCTTCAGGCGGCGCAGTCGCGCCCGAGCGGTTTCGAGACCGTCCGGCGTTCGTTCGACGCCGGCGAACTCGTCCATGGTCTCGCCGAGACGGTCGAACTTCGCGTCGGCGAACGCGTCTGGAAGCGCCGGGTCCGAATCCCGCGGCGGAACGTGCTCGACGGCGGTCGCGTCGCCGCGGCCTCGCGCCGCCGCGGTCTCGCCCGCCCGGGTACCCCAGACCAGCCCTTCGAGCAGACTCGTCGAAGCGAGGCGGTTCGCGCCGTGGACGCCGGTTCGGGCGCACTCGCCCGCGGCGAACAGTCTGTCGAGCGAGGAGCGACCGCGTTCATCGACGGCGATGCCGCCACAGAGGAAGTGCTCGCTCGGTGCGACCGGGATACCCGCGTCGAGTTCGACGCCGCGGTCGTCACACAGGTCGGCGAGGTCGGGGAACTCCGCGCGGAAGTCGATGTCCGAGACGTCGAGTACGACCCGTCCGGTTCGGTCGCGGGCGCGAGCGACGGCGCGGGCGACGACGTCACGAGGGGCGAGTTCGGCGTCTTCGTGCACGTCGGGCATGAATCGCCGACCGTCGCCGTCGCGCAGGACAGCACCCTCACCGCGGACGGCCTCGCTCACGAGGAACGAGTGGGCCGCGTCGTCGGCCGACGGGTCGGTCTCGGGGTCGTACGCGGTCGGGTGGAACTGGACGTACTGCATGTCCGAGATGGTCGCACCCGCGAGCGCGGCCATCGCCACGCCGTCGCCGGTCGCGCCCGGTGGGTTGGTTGACCGGCCGTAGCACGCGCCGATGCCGCCGGTTGCGAGGACGGTCGCGCCCGCGAAGACGGGTTCGACGCCGTCGCCGGTGAGAACTGTCGCGCCCCGGACGGTGCCTTCGTCAGTCACGAGGTCGAGCACCGTCGCGTCGTCGATGATGCGAACGCCGTCGCGTTCCGAGAGGTGTTCGAGGAACGGCCGGAGCACGTACTTCCCGGTGCTGGCATCGACGTGGAGGATTCGGCGGTTCGAGTGGCCCGCCTCGCGGGCGAGGTCGAAGTCGTCTCCGGCGGTATCGAACTCGACGCCGAGGGTGTCTAAAAGCACGTCTTCGACTGCCTCACGGGCGTTCGAGACGAGCACATCCACGGCCGCCGGGTCGGCGGTGTCGTCGCTCGCGCGGCGGATGTCGTCTGCGAACGCGTCCGGTGCTGACTGGGTGACGGCGATGCCGCCTTGCGCCCAGTCGGTGTTCGCGTCTTCGGGTTCGGTCGCTTTCGTGACGACGAGCACGTCCGCGCCCTCGCGGGCGGCGGCGAGTGCCGCGGCGCATCCGGCGATGCCCGACCCGACGACGAGTACATCGGTCTTCATAGTTCGAGCATGCGGTCGAGTGCGACCGCGGCGAGTTCTTTCTCCTCGGGTGCGACCTCGACGACGTTCGGTTCGCGGCCGTCGGCCAGTTCTTCGAGCACCCACGTCAGGTAGTTGGGGTCAACCTGCCGCATGGCGTTGCAGTCCATGCAGGCGTCGCCGCAGAGCGGACGCACATCGACTTCGGGGTGCCAGCGAGCGAGGTGTCGCGCGAGGTGGACTTCGGTGCCGATAGCCCACGTCTCGCCGGGGTCAGCGTCGGCGATAACGTCGCAGATGTGGCTCGTCGAGCCGACTTCGTCCGCGGCCGCGACGACGCTCGGGCGGCACTCGGGGTGGACGACGACGTTCGCGCCCGCGGCGCGGGCGTCTTCGACGTGTTCGACGCGGAAGCGTTCGTGAACTTGACAGTAGCCGTCCCAGAGGATGACTTCGGCGGCTTCGAGGTCGGCATCGTCGAGACCAGGGAGGTCGCCATGTTCGTCGGCCAGGGCGTCCGCGTTGCCGTCGGCACCTGCGACGCCGCCCGCCCACGGGTCCCACTCGACGACGTTCTCGATGCCGAGGTCGTTGGCCGTGTTGCGGCCGAGGTGTTTGTCGGGCAGAAAGAGCACGGCGTCGCCGCGCTCGAAGGCCCACTCGAAGGCGTCGGCGGCGTTGGAAGACGTACAGATGAGGCCGCCGTGGGAGGCGCAAAACGCCTTCAGGTCGGCGTAGGAGTTCATGTACGTAACCGGGAGGATGTCCTTGCCGCCGGTTCCCTCGATGAGTTCTTCCCACGCGGAATCGACCTGCACGGCCTCGGCCATCCCCGCCATCGGACACGACGCCTCCATCGACGGGAGAATCACCGTCTGGTCGTCGTCGGTGATGATGTCCGCGCTCTCGGCCATGAACGTCACGCCGCCGAAGACGACGTAGTCGGCGTCTGACTCGGCGGCGCGCTTCGAGAGTTCGTATGAGTCGCCGATGAAGTCCGCGTGCTCGACGATTTCTCGGCGCTGGTAGTTGTGTCCGAGGACGATAACGCGGTCGCCGAGTTCCTCGCGGGCGGCGGCGATACGCTCGGCGCGTTCGGCCTCGTCGAGGTCTCGGTGGCTCTCCGGTAGCTGTTCGAACGTATCGTATTTGAACAGACTGAGGTCCGACTCGAATCCGACCGACTGTAATTCAACCACGAATTTTCACCACGATTATCCCACCATCAGTAGGCCATATTGAAAAATATTTTTCTTCAATGTAGCCTACATGCCCTTACTTTTTCTCTTGAATAGATATTGGTCCGTAGTATGGGTCACGAATCAGCGATACACCGCACAAAAGCCCGCGTACTCGTTGAAGAATGATTTTATTCAAAATGAGTCGCCGGTTGGTGCGGGTTGTTCGACGTGAGACCTCCTGCGCACTGTCGTGTGGGGGTGGCTGTCACGCCCGGCCGTCGAAAACGACACGTCCGTCAACGATAGTCATCGTGACGTCGATATCTCGGATAGATGCGGCGTCCCACGGCGATTCGTCGAGGACGACGAGGTCCGCGGCGGTGCCGACCGCGACGGTCCCCAGTCGGTCGTCGTCGAACCCGGCGTAGGCCGCCCCTGCGGTGTACGCGCGGAGGGCTTCGGTGACGGTGAGCGATTGGGCGGGGTTCGGATGGTCGGTTGCGAGGTCGATTCCGAAAAGCGGAGCGAGCGGCATGCAGTCGCTTCCGAACGCGAGTTCGACCCCGGCGTCGAGCAGGTCGCGGTATCGGTTCGTTCGGCGTCGTCTGTCCCCGAGTCGGGCATCGTAGAGACCGCCTTCATCAGCCCACTTGAGGAAGTTCGGCTGGACGGAGGCGACGACTCCCAACTCGGAAAACCGCTCGGTGGCGTCGTCAGACGCGAGTTCGACGTGTTCGACACGGTGACGGCTCCCATCGGGGTTTTCGGTTTCCGCGTAGGCAGAGAGCACGGCGTCGATAGCCTCGTCGCCGATGGCGTGGGCGGTCAGTTGGTAGCCCGCGTCGTCGGCGTCGGCGACTATCGCACGGAGTTCGTCGGGCGCGACGACCCACTGTCCGGTCTCGTCGGGGGCGTCGGCGTACGGTTCCGAGAGTTTCGCCGTCCGGCCGCCGATGCTCCCGTCGGTGAACGTCTTTATCGCGCCGACTGCCACGAACTCGCTTCCGTGGTTCGTCCGCAGGCCGACTTCGCGGAGCGCGTCGAGGTGGTCTGCCCAGTAGTTGATGCGAACTCGCAGGTCCAGTTCGCCCGCGGCGGCGAGGTCGCGGTAGACCTCGGGAGCGCGAGAGCCACGAACCATGTCGTGGACGCCGGTGACGCCGCGGGCAGTCGCGTACTCCTGTGCGGCGCGAACGAGCTTCGTCATCTCCTCGCGGTCCGGTTCGGTCGCCTTCCAGAGCACATCGACTGCCGCTTCGACGACCACACCCGTTGGCTCGCCAGCGTCCGTTTGGACACCGTCTGCGGGCATCTCGTCGGCGTAGCTGTCGAGTACGACCGAGTTGACGCCGGCGGTGTGAAGGTCCTCGCGGAAGGCGACGACCGGAGCCGTCTCCGAGACCGTATCGAGGTCGTCGCGGGTGAGATAGCGCGATTCGTCCCACGTGCTCTCGTCGTAGCCGAAGCCGAGAACCCAGTCGTCGTCGGTCTCTTCGGCCCGGTCACGGAGGAGTGAAACGGCGTCGGCGACCGAGTCCGCCGCCGAGAGGTCAGCGTGGACGAGCGACCGGCCGACCATCGGGAGGTGTGTGTGGGCGTCGATGAAACCGGGGAGGACGACCCGACCCTCGCAGTCGATGACGCGGGTTTCGACGCCGACGAGGTGTTCGACGTCAGCGGCGCGACCAACGCGGACGAGTTCACCGTCGCGGATGGCGACCGCTTCGTAGGTCGCGTCCGGCGATTCGAGTGTGTGTACGTCCGCGTTGGTCACCACGAGGTCCGCCGCCGCAGTCATACCTTCAACCCCGACGCGGGAGGGCAAAGTCGTTCGGGCTGACGCGTGGGGTGTCGCTTTTGTCCCGCAGTCGGCCCGCCCGTCGGCGGAACCGGAACCTGTTTGCCCCGGCGCAAGAAACGTCGGCCCATGACAGACGCCGCGTCTCTCGCCGACCGCGTTCGGGCGGGCGAACTCCGCCTTCACGAACTCGAATCACACGCCGACGCCGACACCGCCGCCGAGGCTCGCCGCCGCCTCGTCGAAGAGTATTCGGGCGCGTCGCTCGATTCGGTCGGAAACTACGGCTTCCCCGCCGAAGCCGCCGAGTCGGCCATCGAGAACATGGTCGGCGCGATTCAGGTCCCGATGGGCGTCGCCGGTCCCGTCACTATCGACGGCGGCGCGGTCTCTGACGAGACGTATCTCCCGCTCGCAACGACCGAAGGCGCGCTCCTCGCGTCCGTCAACCGCGGCTGTTCGGTCATCAACAGCGCCGGTGGGGCGACCGCCCGCGTCCTCAAGTCCGGCATGACCCGCGCGCCGGTCTTCCGCGTCGCCGACGTCGCCGAGGCCGAAGCGCTCGTCTCGTGGACCCGCGACAACTTCGCGGCGCTGAAAGCGGCCGCCGAGGAGACCACGAGTCACGGCGAACTGCTGGACGTGACCCCCTACGTCGTCGGCAACTCGGTCTATCTGCGCTTCCGCTACGACACGAAAGACGCGATGGGGATGAACATGGTTACCATCGCAACCGAAGCGGTCTGCGGCGTCGTCGAAGACGAGACGACGGCCTCCCTCGTCGCCCTCTCGGGGAACCTCTGTACCGACAAAAAACCGGCCGCCATCAACGCTGTCGAAGGCCGGGGACGGAGCGTCACCGCCGACGTGTGCATCCCGCGCAAGGTCGTCGAAGAACGCCTACACACCACGCCCGAGGCCGTCGCGGAACTCAACACGCGAAAGAACCTCGTCGGCTCCGCGAAGGCCGCGAGCCTCGGGTTCAACGCCCACGTCGCAAACGTCGTCGCCGCGATGTTCCTCGCAACGGGACAGGACGAAGCGCAGGTCGTAGAGGGCGCAAACGCCATCACGACCGCCGAAGTGCAGGATGGCGACCTCTACGTCTCCGTCTCGCTCGCGTCCCTCGAAGTCGGCACCGTCGGCGGCGGAACGAAACTCCCGACCCAAGCCGAAGGTCTCGACATCCTCGGCGTCCGCGGCGGCGGCGACCCCGCAGGCTCGAACGCCGACGCCCTCGCCGAAGCAATCGCCGTCGGCTCGCTCGCGGGCGAACTCTCGCTCCTGTCGGCGCTCGCCTCTCGGAATCTCTCCAGCGCACACGCCGAGCTTGGTCGGTAAGGCGACACAACCGGCTCGTTCGCCGATTTAGACACAGTTCGGCGAATCAAAAACTCTCGTCCTTCCGAACTCGCCGCTGAGCCAGCTGATTTTCTCATCCCACAAGTTGGCAAGAAAACAGTAATGGCAGGGCGGAACCCAACGGTTCCCATGGGATTTACCTACGTTGACACTGCGCGGTGTCCCGAGTGCGACAGTCGGATAACGAGCGACGACGACATGGGCTTCCTGCAGATGACCGAAAGTAGCACCGGCTCGTCCGAGTTGGTGGTCTGTCCACACTGCGAGCGCGTCCTCGGCGCGGTTGCGACAGCCGCCTACGACAGCATCTGGTTCTGAGCCGTCGGCCGACACCCGAAGTCGTCTTTACTTTCACTCACTGAATTATTCGGAGTCACGTCCGAGAACACCTCTCGGGTGTACATCCAGCCGAATTGGATGGATTTCGACTACTTTCACTTTCACTCCGCATCCGTGGCTCGGTTTTACTCCCGTCCCGACAGAACCGAGCAGATGCGTCCGTCGGGGAGTCCCCGCGGGCGCATCCACAATCCCACCCCCTCTCATGTCTGTCCCTCGCCTCAGCACCGGCACAGAATCGTCCGACGAACACGACGAGGTGCGGCGACTCGCCCTCGCGCTCAAGTTGGTGAAGCTGACGTTGGGAATCATCGCGTCCGGTCTGACAGTCGCAAAGCTCCTCGGCGTACTCTGAGTCCACTTGCCGAACTCCCAATCACACCGTCCCGCTGGTCAGAGCAACCGGTGTCGGCCCCGCGATTCCGACACCTCACCGCGCCGCCGGAGTTTGTCGAGTAGGTCGCGGGCGCGTTCCTCGGGGACACCGCGTTCGCCCGCGGCCGCGACGATTTCGTCTTCCGTCGGTCGGTCGCTGTCCCGGATGACCTCCCGGACGATGGTCAGTCGGTCGGTCGAACCGGACGCCGAGTTTTGTCCGTGTTTCGCCTTCGCGCCCGCTTCGAACACCTCGTCGGCGTCGAGACCCGCCCCTTCGAGATATTCGCGGTCGTCGATGCCGGCGTCTTCGACCTGCTGGCCGAGTTCCGAGACGTGCGCGACGTCCGCGAACGCCTCGCTGTCGCCGTGTTTCTTCGCCAAGAGCGCCGAGCGCGCCTGTCTGGCGGCGTCTCGGTCCTCGGACTCGAAAAAGCGTCTGAGTTTCTTCGTCTGGTTTCGCCTGCCACAGCGCGGACACGTCGCCGTCTTCGACTCACCGGGATTCGAGAGCAACCACATGTTCGCACAGTCCGTACACCCGACGACCGCGTACATGGCCGTAGATTTCGCCGCGTCGGATTTGAACGTTCGGGACCGGCCGATTCAAACCTCTTAGGAGAAAGCATTTATCAGTCGAGTATCACTACACAGGTGACAGTCGTCCTCAATTATGCCCTCTCCCCGCATATACCCTCCATGGACAGCGTCCAGTACGCCGAACACGCAAGCCCCGCACACGAGACTCGTGCGAGTATGAATCGCCTCGACCTCTCGCGGAAGCCTTGGCTTTGGTTGTTCGTCGGCGTCTGGGCGGTCGTCGTCAGCGCGCTCCACTTCGGCGGGCTCGCGTACAACGTCTACACGAGTATCTGGTGGTGGGACCTACTCACCCACACGCTCTCGGGGTTCGGTGTCGCCGGCGTCCTCTTTCTCGTCTTCCCGCGGACGTTCGAGGGCGCTCGCGCGCCGCTCGTCATCGGTGGCATCGTCCTCGCCATCGGTGCCGGATTCGAAGTGTACGAATATCTGTTCAAAGACTTCTGGTACGGCTGGTCGATGGCCTACTACGCCGAAGACACGCTCATCGACCTCGTGGTTGACGTACTCGGCGCGCTCGGCTTCGTCGCCTTCGTGAACGGTCTCACCAAACGCCCCGCAGAGAACGTCGATTCGTGCTCGGATGGAACCTCGGCAGACTACCCGGATGGCCTGCGTTCGGACGGTGGCGAAGACTCGACGGACGGCACAGATTCGGACGGCAATTCGGACTGACCCGACGCGGCCGGATTCGACGCCCGCTTCGAAGTGAGTCGGACTCGGTCGGCGATGCCGTTAATTCAACCCGGACATGTCGTTCTGCGGAAATAACGTACATATCATAGATTCCCTAGTACTCGCCCATGCGAGTCGTTGTCGATTGGGAACGGGAACAGGGGCGACACAGTTCAGTCGGCGTCAACCGCCGCGTTCGGTGCGCATGCTGAGGCGCGCGTGGGACGAGATGGTGCTTCCGCGGTGGGAAGAGCGCCCGCGGGAGATGGCCGTCGTCGCCGCGTGGGGTGCGGTGGTGACTGCGACGCACTTCACGAGCATGGTGTTGTTTCTCTACAGTCGCATCTGGTGGTGGGACATCTTCGTCCACGCCGCTTCCGGGTTCGGCGTCGCGGCCGTGTTGTACCTTTTCGAGCCACGAGTGCTCCGGTCGCGGTTCGCACTACTCGTTGTCTTGCCGATGGCCGTCGCCGCCATCGGAACGTGGTTCGAGGTGTACGAGCGCCTGTTCACCGACTTTTGGGTTAACTGGTCGCTCGCGTTTTACCTCGAAGACACCGGCATCGACATCGTCGCCGATACCGCCGGGGCCGTCATCTTCGGTCTCGTTCGCCCGCTGTGGGACCGCTTGGCGGCGCTTCGGCGTCCACACGGACTGTAACGCTCGAAAAAATCGAGACCGAAAACGGTCTTCGTCGTCTCATTGTACCCGAACGCTTCGATAGTCTCAGAAATCGTCGAGTTCCAAGTCGGCGAAACGCTCTACGAGAGTTTCTCGGTGATGCCGAGCAAAGCTCGGCAGACCCACGAACTAGCTTACGCGAGTTCGTGAATATTTTCGACGACCTTGTCGGCGTACTCGCTCGTTGCGAGTTTGTTGCCGCCTTCGATCTGGCGTTCGAGGTCGTAGGTCACGTCGCCCTCGGAGATGGTCTTTTCGACGGCGTCGCGGATGAGCTTGCCGGCGTCCTTCCAGCCCATGTACTCGAACATGAGACGGCCGGAGAGAATCATCGCGGTCGGGTTGACCTTGTCTTCGCCCGCGTACTTGGGCGCGGAGCCGTGGACAGGCTCTGCGAGACAGAGACCCTCACCGAAGTTCGCACCGGGTGCGATGCCGAGACCGCCGATCTGTGCGCCAGCGGCGTCGGACATATAGTCGCCGTTGAGGTTCATCGTGGCGATGACGTCGTAGTCGGCGGTGCGGGTGAGGAGTTGCTGGAGCATGTTGTCGGCGATGCGGTCCTTGACGACAATCTTGTCCTCGGGCTTCTCGCCGTCGTATTCCTCCCAGAGTTCGTCCTCGGTGATGGTGACGTCGCCGAACTCCTCTGCGGCGAGTTCGTAGCCCCAGTCGCGGAAGGCACCCTCGGTGAACTTCATGATGTTACCCTTGTGGACGAGGGTGACGGAATCACGGTCGTTCTCGATGGCGTATTCGATTGCCTCACGGACGAGACGCTTCGTACCGAACTCGGTAATGGGCTTGATTCCGATGCCGACCGGACCGTCGTGGATGACGTCGTCGTGGCCCATCTCCTCTTCGACGAACTCCTTTACCTTCTGGACTTCGTCGGTGCCTGCTTCCCACTCGATGCCAGCGTACACGTCCTCGGTGTTCTCACGGAACGTGACCATGTCCATCGCCGCGGGGTTCTTGACGGGCGACGGAACGCCGTCGAGGTGGTAGGTCGGACGGACGTTCGCGTAGAGGTCGAGTTTTTTACGGAGCGCGACGTTGAGCGAGCGGAATCCTGCGCCGACGGGCGTCGTCAGCGGACCCTTGATGGCGACGCGGTGGTCGCGGATGGCGTTGACAGTGTCTGCGGGGAGATTCTCGTCGTACTTGTCGCGGGCAGACGAACCGGCGTAGACTCGCATCCAGGAGACAGAGCGTCCAGTCGCCTCTGCGGCGGCGTCGAGGACCTTCTGTGCGGCGGGACCGACGTCCGTCCCGATTCCGTCACCGTGGATAATCGGGATAATCGGGTTCTCGGGGACAGAAAGCGCACCTGTCTCCTCATCGACCGTGATTTTCTCGCCGTCTTCAGGAACCTCAATCTGGTCGTAGCTCATGAACAATGAGGGATTTTGAGTGCGGTGTAAAAGTCCTGCCGTTCTCCCGCCCGAGAGGCAAATCTCGCCGCAAGCACGGCTCGGTCGATACGTTTACACAGACCCTCCGATTGCTCCCTCGTATGCGTATTATCGTTCACGGCGGCGCGGGCGAGATACCCGACGAACCGGAACCACGACAGGAGATTCTCGACGACGCGGCGAACACTGGTGTCGCCGAGTCCGACCCGCTTTCGGCGGTCGAGTCCGCGATTCGCGTGCTCGAATCGAACCGCCGGTTCAACGCCGGTGTGGGCGGCGCGGTGCAGTCCGACGGCGTCGTCCGCACCGACGCCGGTGTCATGCTCAGTGACCGCGAAGTCGGCGCGGCGTCGGGAATGCCGGGCGTCGAACACGCGGTGTCGGTCGCTCGTGCAGTCCTCGAAGAGACCCCGCACGTCCTTCTGTCGGGCGACCCGGCGGTCGATTTCGCGGCCGACGTTGGCGTCGAGACCGACGTTGACCTGTTCACAGAGGAGACGCGAGCGCGCTGGGACGCGGCCGACCCACCGGAGGGGTCGCCGACGAAACACCTCTCGTGGCTCGCCGACCGCTTCGGCGGCAGTACGAGCGACCCGACCGCGAACGCGAGCGACGGGCATCGCTCCGCCAGCGACGCCGACCTTCCCGGTCACGACACGGTCGGCGCAGTCGCCACGGACGGCGAGACGTTCGCCGCCGCAACCTCGACCGGCGGCCGCTGGTTCGCGCTCGCCGGCCGCGTCGGCGACGTCCCGCAAATCGGCTCCGGCTTCTATGCGTCCCCCGCTGGCGGCGCGTCCACGACGGGCGCGGGCGAAGACATCGCCCGCGTGACGCTCGCTCGCAGAGCAGTCCGCCACGTCGAACGCGGCTGTGACGCACAGACCGCGGCCGACCTCGCCATTCAGGAGTTCGGTGAACTCACCGGTTCCTCGGCGGGCGTTATTCTCCTCGACGACGAGGGCTTCGGCGCGGCGTTCAACGCCGACGAGATGCAAACCAGCACGGCGTCTCGGTAGGTACCGACACCGGCGCACGGCCGGACTCTGTGCAGTGCGTCAGGGTGGTATCTCCCGCACTCAAGTGGTGACGCCCGCACTCAGGTGGTGATGCCCACATTCGGGCAGTGTCACCGCGTTCGTACGCTGATGCCGAACTCGGGGTGGAGACCGCCAGTATCGTTTACTCGCATCGGCCCCTTGCGTCCGTCATGAGCGACTGGCACGAAGGGGATATCCCCGACCTCTCGGGGAAGACCGTCGTCGTCACCGGCGCGAACAGCGGACTCGGCTTCGAGGCGACCCGGATGTTCGCCGAAAAGGGCGCACACGTCGTGATGGCCTGTCGAAGTCTCGACCGGGGCGAGACGGCGATGCAACGGATTCGAGCGGCTGTCCCGGCCGCGTCGCTGACGCTCTCGGAACTAGACCTCGCGGACCTCGATTCGGTTCGGCGATTCGCGGACACGTTCACCGCGGACCACGGCGCACTGCACGCCCTCTGCAACAATGCGGGTGTGATGGCGATTCCCCGGCGCGAGACCGAACAGGGCTTCGAGATGCAGTTCGGCGTGAACCACCTCGGACACTTCGCGCTGAGCGCCCGACTCTTTTCGCACCTTCGAGACACGCCCGGCGAGACGCGCCTCGTCACGGTGTCGAGCGGCCTGCACGAACGCGGACGGATGGACTTCGACGACCTCCAGGGCAAGCAAACCTACGACGAGTGGGACGCCTACGCACAGAGCAAGCTCGCCAACTTACTGTTCGTCTACGAGTTGGACCGCCGACTGACCGCCGCGGGCATCGACGACGTGTTGAGCGTCGGCGCACACCCGGGGTACGCGGACACGAACCTCCAGTTCCGCGGTCCCGAGGCGTCGGGTTCGACTGCCCGGCTTTGGTTCAGTAAACTCGCTAACGCCGTCTTCGCCCAGTCGGCCGCGAAGGGCGCGCTTCCGCTTGTCTACGCCGCCACCGAGCAGTCTGTCGAAAGCGGGACGTACGCGGGTCCGCAGGGACTCTTCGGAATGCGTGGCACCCCCGGCCCCGAAGCGCCGAGTACTCGGGCGAAAGACCCCGAGACCGCAAAGCGACTGTGGACCGTCTCACAGGAACTCACCGAGACGAAGTTCCGACTGGCCTGACGCGCCGGTCGGGCAATATCCCCGCGTCGAGCGCCGAACTACCGCACTCAGCGAGACGACCAAATACTAAGCACGCTATGTAATACCATGGAAGAACCGGTGCTCGACATCGACGAACAGTTCGCGGACGCCCTCGTCTCGACGTGCCGGACGACGCTCGGCGATTCACTCCGGAGCGTCATCTACTTCACCCGCGACGATTTCGAGGTGCTCTACGTCAGAACGGACCTCTACGGTGACGAGGGGACGATGCGCGCCGCGAAGTCCGAACTCGTCGAGAACGAACGAGTCGGCTTCGGCCCGCAAGAGACCTACAGTCGCGGCAACGCCGAGAGTGACCCCGAAGCCGACGCCAACGCCGGTCCTGACTTCGGCGAGTACGAGTTTACCCTCCGCGTGTTCTCCGAGGGGTTCGTCGGCCGCGTCGTCGGCGGCGACCGCGGGGTTATCGTCACGACCGACGAACTCGAACTCACCGAGTTCGAGGAGATGGAAGTCGCACTCCGCCGAATGCTCGCCGAAGACGATTCCGAGTAGCGACGGAGTGCGCGGCCCGGCTCAGTTGCGACCGAAATCAGCCGTTTCGCATGTTCGTCCCCCCTTTAGAAACAAACGTACCTGCGCTCGCGTGTGCCGCATTCCCCGCACATAGCTAAGCACGCCGCTTTTGTAATCTCAGCAGTTACGAGTATGTATGAGTGAGACCGAGACTGACCCGGACCACATCACCGTCTACTCGGACTACGTCTGTCCGTTCTGTTATCTTGGCCGAGAGTCGTTGCGTCGGTATCAGGAGACGCGCGAGGATGACCTCGTCATCGACTGGCATCCGTTCGACCTCCGAAGCCACAAACGACGGCCAGACGGAAGCATCGACTTCTCCGTCGATGACGGCAAAGACGACGAATACTTCGAACAGGCGAAAGCGGGCGTCAAACGGCTACAGGAGAGATACGACGTGGAGATGACGCTGGACGTCGCAACCGATATCGACTCGCTTTCCGCGCAGGTCGCGTCGTACTACGTCAAGCAACACTACGACAATCACACGTGGCTGGCGTTCGACGTATCAATCTTCGACGCGCTTTGGCAGAACGGCGCGAACATCGACGACGAAGCACTGCTAATCGAACTCGCCGAAGACGCCGGTGTCGAGGGTGGTGAAATCCGCTCAGCGCTCGACGACGACGCACTCTTCGCGGAAGTCCACGAGCAGTTCGCCGAGGCACAGCGCCACGGCGTGACCGGCGTGCCGACGTTCGCTTACGACGGGTATGCCGCTCGTGGAGCGGTCCCACCGGAGCAGATAGAACGGCTCGTCGAGGGATTCTAACACCGGTCCCCGGACGCCAACGACGTGTCTCCGGGCTAGGACCATTCCGATTCGCGTCGAAGTAGCGTATGTCCAAGCGACATCACCGCTGAGTTCTCTCGATAACCCCGCCTCGTCACAGGTGCGTTTCGAACCAGTCGGCCGCGAGGTCGGCCACCGCGTCCAGTTCGCCGGGACCTTCGAACAGGTGCCCGGCACCCGGAATGACCTCCAGCGACTTTTCGCAGTCGAGGCGGGCGAACGCGTCGCGGTTGCGTTCGAGTACCTGCTCGTCCGCGCCGCCGACGACGAACAGCGTGGGCGCGGACACGTCGTCGAGTCGAGATTCGGCGAGGTCAACGCGGCCACCGCGTGACACGACCGCGCCGGCCCGTGTTCCGAGGTCGGCCGCCGCGAGGAGCGCCGCCGCCGCACCCGTGCTGGAACCGAAGTAACCGTATTCGAGGGCGGCGGTCTCGTCGCGGTCTCGGAGCCACTCGGTTGCACCGAGAAGACGCGTCGTCAACAGCGGAATGTCGAATCGAGTCTCGTAAGACTGGTCTTCTGCCTCGGTGAGGAGGTCGAAAAGGAACGTTCCGAGACCGCGGTCGCGGATGACGTCGGCGACGTGGTTGTTTCGCGGACTCTTTCGGCTACTTCCGCTTCCGTGAGCGAAGACGACGAGTCCCGACGCGCCGTCGGGCACCCTGAGGTCGCCTTCCAACTCGACGCCGTCAACCGGCATCGAGACGAGGTTTGGGCCTGTTTCGTGCATGTCTCACACTACTCGCGGAATCGGCTTAGAACTGTGTATGCGCTTCATATCGCGCGAATCCGGGCGTCAGGAGTCCTGACGTTCAGAACTTTCAGAATTAATGTTAATAGATTGTCTGGAGTACGTTCAGACACCAACTATGGTGGGTGTTAACAAACTCAAAACGATGTACGAGCAGATGGTGACTGCTCGGCACTACGAAGAACGGCTCGTAGACGAGTACCTAGTCGGGAAAGAGCCGGCGTTCGACATCTCGGCCGGGCCGATTCCGGGAGAACTGCATCTCGCGGCGGGTCACGAGGCGTCCGGCGCGGGCGTGTGTATCCACCTCCGCAACGACGACACGGTAACCGGACCGCACCGTCCGCACCACATCGCCATCGCAAAAGGCGTTGACCTCAAGCGAATGACGGCCGAAATATTCGGTCGTGAAACGGGGTTGTGCCGCGGGAAGGGCGGTCACATGCACCTGTTCGACCCGGACGTGAACTTTGCGTGTTCGGGCATCATCGCACAGGGATGCCCCCCGGCCGTCGGCGCGGCGCTGGCCGCAAAAAAGCGCAACACGGACGCCGTGGCCGTCGCCTTCCTCGGCGAGGGCGCAATCGACCAAGGCGGCTTTTTGGAGTCGCTCAACCTCGCGGCCGTCCACGACCTGCCGGTCGTCTTCGTCATCGAGGACAACGACTGGGCGATTAGCATGCCAAAAGACCGCGTGACCGACGTGGCCGACGGGTCCAAGCGGGCGTGGGGATTCGACCTGCCCGGCGTTCGCGTCGATTCCGACGACGCCCTCGCTGTTGCCGAAGTCGCCGGTGAGGCGGTCATGCGCGCCCGCGACGGCAACGGCCCGACGCTCATCGAAGTGCAGGTCCACCGCCGGATGGGACACTTCATGGGCGACGCAGAGGCGTATCGCCCCGAAGCGGACATCGAGCGCGCGAAACAACGCGACTCGATTGACCGACTCGCGGACGACCTGCGCTCGCACGGCGTGACCGACGACGACATTGACGAGATACGCGAGCGCGCGCACGAACGAGTCGAAGACGCGATAACGTGGGCGAAAAAGCAACCCGAACCGGACCCGGAGGAGGCGTACGAAAACGTGTTCACGAATCCGCCGGCGACGGCGGCGACTGACGGCGGTGAGAACGGAGGTGCAAACTAATGGCAACTGAATCACGCGACGTGACGGAAGCGGCGGAGACAGAACGCGAACTGACGATGAGTAGGGCGATGGTCGAAGCCATCGCGTGGGAGATGCGAAACGACGAAGACGTGTTCATCATGGGCGAAGACATCGCCGACTACGGCGGCATCTTCTCCAGTACGACCGGTCTCTTAGACGAGTTCGGCCGCGACCGCGTAATGGACGTTCCCATCAGCGAGACGGCGTATCTCGGCGCGGCCGTCGGCGCGGCACAGGCCGGAATGCGGCCGATTGCCGAACTCATGTTCGTCGATTTCTTCGGCGTCGCCATGGACCAAATCTACAACAATATGGCGAAAAACACCTACATGAGCGGCGGGACCATGTCGGTGCCGATGGTGCTGACCACCGCGGTCGGCGGCACCTACAACGACGCCGGACAACACTCCCAGACGCTCTACGGGACCTTCGCACACCTGCCGGGGATGAAAGTCGTCGTCCCGAGCACCGCCTACGACGCCAAGGGCCTGATGCACAGCGCCATCCGCGACGACGACCCGGTCGTCTACATGTTCCACAAGCGCCTGATGGGTCTCGGGTGGATGCCGTCGCCGTCGGGACCGAAGACGGCCGTCCCGAAAGACGACTACACGATTCCGTTCGGCGAGGCCGACGTGAAGCGCGTCGGAGACGACGTGACCGTCGTCACGCTCGGCCTGCACGTCCACCGAGCCATGGAGGCGGCGAGCCAACTCGAAGACGACGGCATCGACGCCGAAGTTATCGACCTGCGGACGCTGGTCCCGCTCGACACCGACACCATCCTCGATTCGGTCCGCAAGACCGGCACGCTCCTCGTCGTTGACGAAGACTACCAGTCGTTCGGCGTGACCGGCGAGATTATCGCGCGGGCCGCTGAGGGCGCGCTCGACGACCTCTCGGCTGTCGAGCGCCTCGCAATCCCCGACGTGCCGATTCCCTACGCCCGGCCGCTGGAGGACGAAGTCATTCCGGGTACCGACGACATCGCGGCGGCCGTCCGCGACCTCCACGAATGAGAAACGCGAGCGTACCGAGCGGAGGACGAACATGAACGGAGCGATGGCATGACCGACGCCGTCGAAATCGACTCAGAAGCCGTCTGGCCCGCGGACGCCGACGACGTGGACGAAGCCTATCTCGCAAACTGGTTCGTCCGCGAAGGCGCGGCCGTCGATGCGGGCGAGACGCTCTGTGAGATACAAGTCGAGAAAGTGAGCATCGACGTTCCCGCACCGGTCGCGGGCACCGTCACCGAGATAGCCGTCGCCGAAGGGTCTGATTTCGACCGCGGGGCGGTTTTAGGCCAGATTCAGGCGAGCGCGTAACCTCGGTAGCAGGGTGAGACGTCCTCGCCGCTGACTCGCTGGACGCCCGTCTCATTCAGGCGGTAGACTCCGTTCGACGAGAGGTCTGCCGGAGCGCCGGAAGACGAATTATTCGACGCTCGGTCACCGGATTCGACGTCTCACCGAGCACCCCAAAAACGACCTCCGAAGAGGGCTATCGAACCGGCAAGCCGTATGAACTGTCGTCTGGAACCGGTGGTGGGCATCACCGGACACGTGGCGTCCACTCCGGCATGTATTTTCTGACTACAATTTCTGACCGGGAGAAACGACCGACCTGACGTCCGGCGGCGTCAGACCAACGCGGGTTGCCGCGGTTCGAGAATCTTCGAGTCCTTCCGCGACTCGTGGGTTTCATCGACATCGACGGCGACGAGTTCGTCCGCGTGAAGGTCGTACGCGGTGAGTTCGCCGCCGTAGACTGCGCCGGTGTCGAGACCCATCGCGTACTGGAAGACCGCCGGGTGAGCCATCACGGTGTGGCCGAAGAAGACTCGGTCCGGTCCCTCGTAGTGTTCGAACCAGAAGGGACCGTCGTAACTGTCGCCGGGGTTCATCGCGCGGGTGTTTTCGAGTTCGTCCACCGTGTGTTCGGCGAGCGGCTTTTCGGGGTGGATGCCGCCGTGGACGACGATGGCGTCCGCCCACGAGATGGCGACCGGGAGATTCTCTATCCATTCGAGGTCGTCGTCGGTGAGGGCGTCGATTTCCTTTGTGCCTCGGATGAGTTTCTCCTCGTTGTTGCCGCGGACGGTCAGGAAGTTGTCGCGCTCCCGAACGTAGTCGATGACGCCCTTACTGTCCGGTCCCTTCCGAACGAGGTCGCCGACGAAGACGACGAGGTCGTCTTCGGACGGGTCGAGTCGGGACACGAGGCGCTTGAGTGCCGGAAGGCACCCGTGTACGTCGCCAACGACGTACACGTCGTCCCAGTCGTCAATATCGACTCGAAGGTGCTGGTCGGCGACGTCGGGATGGAACGTTGGAACACTCATGAAGGCTGTCTCTTTTCCATTCCTGTACCGGACGCTTAGAAAGGGTTGCTAGTTGTCGAATCGTGACCTATATAGACACGGGAGAGTGGAACATGGAAGGCCGGAATCACCAGCCGTCGCAGTCACTGTGCCGTCACGCATCCCGCAATCGCTTTCCGGGGGGACCGCAAAGTCGTCGGTATGAGCATCGGACCCCTCGACGACGAGACGATCGAAAAGTATCGAAAGGCAGGGGAGGTCCTCCGCACGGTGATGGACGAGTCGGCCGAGATGGTCGAACCGGGCGTCACCCATCTCGAAGTGGCCGAACACGCCGAGGAACGAATCCGCGAACTCGCAGACGGCTGTGCGTTCCCGGCCAACATCAGCATCAACGAGGAGGCGTCACACGCGAGTCCCGGCCGCGACGACGACACCGTCTTCGGTGAGGATATGGTCTGTCTGGACCTCGGCGTCCACGTCGATGGCTACATCGCCGACTCCGCGGTCACTATCGACCTCTCGGGGAACACCGAACTCGTCGAATCCGCGGAAGAAGCGCTCGACGCCGCCCTCGACATGGTCGAGGCGGGCGCGCACACCGGCAAAATCGGGGCCGAAATCGAAGACGTGATTCGCGGCTACGGCTACACGCCGGTTCTCAACCTCTCGGGGCACGGCGTCGAACAGTGGGATGCCCACACTGACCCGACCATCCCGAACCGCGGCGCAGACCGCGGCGTCGAACTCGAAGTCGGCGACGTCGTCGCCATCGAACCGTTCGCCACCGACGGAACCGGAAAGGTCACCGAAGGCTCGAAAAACGAGATTTACAGCCTCGTCAACGACCGCTCGGTCCGCGACCGAATGTCGCGCCAACTCCTCGACGAAGTGCGCGAGAAGTACAAACTGCTCCCCTTCGCGGCCCGCTGGTTCGACGGCGGGCGCTCCGAGATGGCAATCCGCCGCCTCGAACAGCAGGGCGTCCTTCGCGGCTACCCCGTGCTGAAAGAAGAAGAAGGTGCGATGGTCGGGCAGGCCGAACACACCGTCATCGTCACCGAAGACGGCTACGAGAACCTGACCGAGTAGCTTGGGGCATTTATTGCTATTGGCGCTTTCAACTGATTTTTGAAGTCGTGCTGAGCGCAGAGTACGTGCTATTCTGGCAAAAATTTGAAACCCGCGTCTCATGTGGTTCTAAAGAGGTACTACAGGCTTCACTCATTAAGTTTTGAACCTGAAATTGGATTTTCATTCCAGTTAATCCACTGCTACCTGCGTGCACCGTCTTTTTCTTGAGAATTACTCTTCGTTATTCTCGAAGGATTAATCCACTGAAATACTTGTTTCTGAATTAGATGTATGTCAATGGGATAGTGGTTATTTAATTTCAATATTATAATTTGTGATATGAATTGATCAAAAAATTATATGTCTATAGAATATCTGCCATCTTGAATTATGAGAGATAATACAACTCGAAGAAAATCGATGAAAATAGCTGCTACATCCCTACTTGGGATGGTCGGTCTTGCAAAAACAGGCTCAGCAAGAGAGAAAAAAAGTTCTCAAGAATACAATTTCAACCCAGACGACAGTCAGGAAGTAGGCTCATTTATCAAAGAAAATGATCCATTGAACAATCCAGAGATTGCCGACCATTTAAGTGCAGAACAGGTTTCTGCAGTACTCGATTTTTACGCAGAAAATGTCGAGTGGTCAGTTGAAAAATCAGTGAGAAATGATACTACTGAGTTATCCACAGGAACGTCTTCTGCAGCAACTTCCTCGGCAGAACCGATACATGCAGAAGTAGTAACCAAAGGAAAAACTCCTATCGCTGGAACGGTGGAATATACCTTTGAGGCTAATTTTCAATGGTACGCACATGGCGAAGGAAATGGCTACTCTGAGCTGAGCCACAGCAGTTTTGGACAGTCAAACGCATTAGCGGGGCATTATGTGAGAGGCTCTAGGATGTCTGGTCAAACAGATATCTACTCAGACTATTTCACAGCATGGGAGTCAGGACAGTTCAAATTAGAACTGGGTGCAGATTGGCGCACAGTTACTGCAAAAATCGAGATTAGAGGAGACGAGACCGGTGATTGGACCGTTACTGAAGAAACTTCTCCAGTATAATGAACGAAAAGATAAACAGTCCACGTTCGCGTCGTAGCTTCCTGAAGCGCTCCGCAGTAGCAACAGTCGGCATCAGTGGACTCTCAATAGGCATGATTGGGTCTTCAGCTGCTGCAAGTACAAACAAATATTACGTTGTATATAAATCGCAAAAAGGTTCAGGGATCAACAAGATGTCAAAGCTACAGGCAAGAGTGGAATGGGATGTCAAGGATGGAATTCTCACCTACGCGGGATACTCACTTTCTGGAAATGCTGGTGGAGTAGGTGAAGATTTCTATGGAATTACTTACGAAACAGAATCTGGTGGAGTTGGTGAGGGCTATTATACAGTCTACGCAGAGGGTGACTACTATGGCTTCCAAGGAAATGCAGGTGATTATAAACATACAATAGAAGTTCAAGTTCAAGATGATGGCAGTTCCCATGCAAATACTAGCCATCGGACGGTGAAGGTTGATGAAGGTACAAGATAAAACGTAACTCTGGCTTAGCTCTGAATACCAAACATTTTCAATAAAGTTGGCATGAGAAATATAAACTACAATCAATAAATGAACAGTAGAAAAATGAACCAGACACGAAGTTGGATAGTCATTCTCGTATCCAGCGCGATAATTGGGTTCTTGTTCTATTTCTATGCGACCAGCATTGAGTACGGAATATTCGGAGTTGTACTCAGCATTATTGTACTTCGATACCTGCTGATAGTCCGGGGGTGAGAGCTTTGAACGGTCCGGTATTTCATCGGATATGAAATCACTCTCAGCCAACCGAAACGCCTTGCATCTCTCGGTTCGTCAACCCGGCATGGACCAACTGTTCGCCCCGTGGCGCATCGAATGGGTCGCCCGCGACGGCGACCAAGACACCGAAGATGCGGACGACGACCGCTGTCCCTTCTGTGCGCTCCCCGAGCGCGACGACGACGCCGAGAGCAAAATCGTCGCCCGCTCCGAGCACTCGTTCGTTCTGCTCAACAACTACCCCTACGCCCCCGGCCACGTCATGGTCATTCCGTACCGCCACACCGGCGACTTCGCCGACCTCACAGACGAGGAACTGCTCGACCACGCCCGCCTCAAATCCCGGACGCTCGATGCGCTCGACGCGGCGTTCGACCCCCACGGCTTCAACGCGGGCGAGAACCTCGGCGGGTCGGCCGCCGGTGGGTCCATCGACGACCACCTCCACACCCACGTCGTCCCGCGGTGGAACGGCGACACGAACTTCATGCCGGTCATCTCGGATACGAAGGTGCTCGTACAAGGGCTCGAAGAGAGCTACGGACAGCTCTTCGACGCGTTTGCGGAACTCGACGGAGCCGTCGCCGACGGCGACGAAGACGCGGTGTTCTTCGAATTAGACTGACTCTAAAACTCTTGTAAAATGCATCTAAAAGGCCGCTGTCGCCCGAAGAGCCTTTGAACCCGTGACCCGAAAGCCACGGTAATGGAGCGGAAACGGGCCATCCGTCGAGTCGGCGTCGTCGTCCTCGTGGCGAATCTCCTTCTCGCTCTCGGCAAAGGGGGCGTGTGGTGGACGACGGGGAGTTTAGCCCTCGGGTCGGAGGCCGTCAACAGTCTCGCAGACACCGTCTACAGCGCGATTATCGTCGCCGGACTCTATCTCACGACGAAGCCACCGGACTTCGAACACCCGCACGGACACGAGCGAATCGAGCCGTTCGTCTCGCTTTTCGTCGCGGTTGGTATCTTCGCGGCTGGCGGCGCGATACTCTGGCAGAGTACGAGCAGTATTCTGACCCAAAGCTACGGGGGTTCTGCCGGACTCTTCGGTGCTGGCGTGCTCGTCGCCGCGGCGGTGTTCAAGTATATTCTTTACCGCTACTGTTCGACAGTCGGACGCGAACAGAACTCGCCCGCGCTCGTTGCCGCCGGACTCGACAATCGAAACGACATTCTCACGGCCGGTGCGGCGCTCGTCGGTGTCGCCGGCGCACAGTTCGGCTACCCGGTCTTGGACCCGCTCGCCGCGATGGTCGTCTCTATCGGCATCATCTACACCGGCTACGAAATCGTCCGCGACAACGTGAACTACCTCGTCGGGGCCGCCCCGCCGGAGCACCTCCGCGCGCTCATCGTCCAAACCGCGCTGTCGCACCCCGACGTACAGGGCGCACACGACGTGGTCGCTCACTACGTCGGCCCGGAAGTTGACGTAAGCCTGCACATCGAGGTCGAAGGAGACATGACGGTCACGGAGGCCCACGACATCGAAACGTGGGTCGTCGGGGCTATCGGCGAAGTCGACGAAGTTGACGACGTGTTCGTCCACGTGGACCCAAAAGAACTCGGCGAGTGGAAAGACGAAGACGACACCGAACGGTACACCGTGTTTTCGCCCGGCGGCAGAAAATAGGAACACCGACGGACGGAGAGCCACACGGCGGAGACGACTGGCAGTCAGCGAGGACGGTCACTCCCGCAGTCCGGCGAGACAGACGGGCTATCGACCGGCGGCTAATTTTTGTAGTTCGAGCCGAACCGACCCGAGATACGGGATGTGGAACTGCGCTTTCGCTCGAATCCAGTCGGGCTTGACGGGCGGCGCAATCGTGTGCGCTTGGTCGTAGTAGTCGTTGTTGTCGCCGCGGGTGATGTAGCCAGCGTGCGGGGCGGGACAGTTACGCAACTCCGAACAGGAGTCCGCGCCGAGGACGTAGGACTTGTTCGCCTCGCCGTACCAGTTTTCGCCTTTCTCGACGTGGAACACCGCCCGGTGGATAATCGGCGAGTCCGTTCTGGAGGGCTGTTTGTACACGATAACGTCGCCGTGTCCGCCGATGCGACCGTATCCCTCGCTCGCGTTCGCCGTGACGACATCGTTGGTGTCGGCGGCGGGACCGGCAAAGCGGCCCTCGTCGGTGATGAGCACAAGGTCGCTCCGTTCGAGGTGCGGCTCCATACTCCCGCTCTCGACGGCGACCATCGGGGGCCAGACGCCAGTGACCGTGAAGAGGACAGCGGCGATCACGGCGAGTATAACGAGCGTCTGAGCTACGTCGTTGAGGAAGAGACGCGTGGACGACGGGCTGTCTGCTGACACAGATATCCGTCACCGCTCGGGACAACATCAATTTTTTGATGGATTTGGTGGAGCGGTTGTCCCGCCGGGACGGGGTAATTTTGTCTCTCTCGCGTCGATTTGGCATCTAGCCAACACTCTCCGAGCGCCGGACTGGACGTCTCTATCCGCCTCGCTGAAGCGTGTCGGCAGTCTCAAGTGCGAGTGATTGAGAATAATGCAGGTATATGAACAGACAAAAAATAGCTCTGTTCTGTGTTATTTTAGCTCTGAATCTGGTGTTGATTACCGGTGCTCTGCTCTCGGAGAGTGCGCTCACGCTCGCGCTTTTGTTTACCCTCGATGCACTACTCGGAATCGCTCGCATACTCTACGAACGGGTAGCCGCAGGCCGTCCGTCTAGAGATGAACCGGTAATGCATCATCTTCGATATCTCGAACCACTCTACGATGTCGTCTTCGACAAACGAGGAAGCTTTCAGATTCGAAGTTGGTTGCCGCCGGTCTACCCACGGAACCTCCCGTACGTGATCGACCAGTGGGGGATTTTTTTCTGGCTGGTCCCGATTGCTGGGATCACGTGGCTGGGACTGGAGCCATTTGCGGGTGGGTTGGGATTCACTGCGCTACCGGCACTCGTCCTAATCGGGACCAAACACTACTTGATACTCCAAACGTGGGAGGCGAACGGAACGTACGCGAACGCGTCGGCACGCACCATCCGTCGAAGTCGTGAACTCTTCTATCTCACGGTCATCACGTGTTTCGCCGTCTGGGGGTTCTCCACGACCGAGCCATCCCCCGCACACGTGACCGCCAGCACGACAATCTGGTGTCTCCCCAAATTCCTGTTCGAGTGTCGTGAGTCTGGATTCGGTCCGTGGCCGCTCACTTTCGACCCGGCCATCGACGACGAAGACGACGAACTGTCACTCACGGTCACCGAGCCACGGCGTGTGTTTCGAAACGAATGGCGCGTCGTCCGTGACTGGGCGATATACGAGGGGCTTTCGTACGCGGTTCTCGTGGTTCCTTATCTCGGTTCGCTCCTCGCACTGGTCGGTCTCTTCGTGTACGGCTCGCTACGAACCGCATTCGTCGGTTTCGGAATCGCCACTTTGGTGTCGCCGCTCGCAACCGTTTCGCTGGCACTGCTCGTCTTTTCGTGGGGCTACGCGCACGAGGAGTACCGAATCTACGACGACAAACTCGTCGCGTACGACACGCGCCTTGCGGAACCACAGTGGGTCGTCCCAATCGAGGATGTCGAGTCGGTCGCAGTCGGTGACGACCCGCTCGGGTCGATTTTTGGGTTGTTCAACCCGCTCCCATTCACCAAATACCCAGTTCGAATCGAACCGCGAGACGGCGACGAGAGACGGCTCAGGGCACTCGTTGACCCGGAGGGATTCGTCCGAGAACTGCGGAGAGTGCGAGAACCGCGAACGCGACCCGAGACCGGATAACGCGGCCGTCAACCGCACACCAGCCGGCGGGCGGCAACCCAACCCCAGCAGAAACGCTACTATAGGACACAGCCCGAATCTGTCGAGTGATGACCGCCACGTACACCCTCGTCCCCGAGTTTCCAGCCCCCGAGACGTACGTCGAACTCCGCGCGGCCGCCGAGATGTCACCTCGTTCGCTCGCCGCCGCGAAACAGGGCGTTCCGAACACGACGTTCGGCGTCAGCGTCGTTCTCGACTCGGCGGCCGACGGAAGCGACGATGCCGCCGACGGCGATGAAGAAGTCGTCGGAATGGGGAGACTCGTCGGCGACGGCGGAACCGTCTATCAGGTCGTAGACGTAGCCGTCCACCCCGACCACCAAGGGCGGGGTCTCGGAAGCCGAATTATGGACGCGCTCATCGACTACCTCGACCGCGAGGCCCCGCCGTCGGCGTTCGTGAACCTCATGGCCGACGTTGACGGCTACTACGAGCGCTGGGGATTCGAACCGACAGCGCCGGCGTCGAAGGGGATGTTTCTCCGCGTCGGCGATGATGGCGTTCGCGGGCGCGAGGAGTCTCCAGACGCCCAGTCGTGAGCGACGTCCCCTAACCGAGCGAAGATTTAAGCGCGTCTCGGCCGCAACACGCCCATGGAATCGGATGGCGTCGTCGATTTCTACGACACGTGGGCACCGTTCTACGACGCAGAAGAGACGCCGACCGAAGACGTAGCGTACTACCTCGACCGCGCCCGTGAGACCGACGGGCGGGTGCTGGAGGTCGGATGCGGGACCGGTCGCATATATCTCGAACTCCTCCGTTCGGGAATCGATGCGGTCGGTATCGACCTCTCCGAGGGCATGCTCGGACGACTCCGCGAGAAAGCGGCCGACGCGGGACTATCGCCCGACGTTCGGCGGGCCGATATGCGGACCTTCACCGTCGAAGAGCCGTTCGAACTCGTTATCGTCCCGTTCCGGGCGTTTCTCCACAACCTCACCGTCGAGGACCAACTGACCGCGCTCCGGTCGCTACTCGCCGCGACGACCGACGACGGCGGGGTGGTGCTGAACTTCTATGCGCCCGACTGCGAGTTCGTCGCGGAGAATTACGGCACCGAAGAAACGTCGCCGGTCGAAATCGACGGCGAGACGTACCGCGTGCTCCACCGCGCGGACTTCGAAGACGAACTCGAAGGCATCGTCAAAGGCGAAAAAGTGCTGTTCGATGCCGACGACGACGTCGTCGTCTCCGAAACCTACCGGGTCAAGTCGGTCTCGAAGCGCGAGTTCGAACTCCTGTTGCGACTCGTCGGCGCGTCGTCGTGGGACCTCACGAACTTCGAGGGCGAGTCGCCGACCGACGTCACAGACGAACTCGTATGGTCGATTCGGCCGTAGAAGAGGGCGCTCTGTCGGCGACGGGTAGCTTAGGCGCTTACGCGCTCACGGTCGGGTTCGGGGCGCGTTTCGACCGGTTCGCCGAAGGCGTAGACGGTCTGGTGGGCAGTCACCCGAACGCGGGCGAAATTTCCGGGTTCGAGTCCGTGTTCCGAGGCGTTCTGGACGATAATCTGGCGGTACGCTTCGTCGCGGCACTTCACGGAGTCGCCGGTGCCGTCCTGTACGACGAGAACGTCGTGTTCGGTGCCGACCATGTCCTCGTAGGCGGCGGCGACGATATCCATCTTCGCTTCGGACATCTCCTTCGAGCGCTCCTTTTTGATGGTCCCGCCGAGTCCCTTCAGGTCGGCGGCATCGGTGCCGGGGCGCTTTGAAAAGCGCGTGACGTTGATCTTCTCGGGGCGAATCTCACGGAGGAGAGCCATCGACCGCTCGTGGTCCTCGTCGGTCTCGGTCGGGTAGCCGACGATGAAGTCCGTCGAGAGCGTCCAGTAGTCGAGCGTCTCGTCGAACGTCTCGACGATCTCTTTGAACTTGTCCACGCGGTGTTGCCGACGCATGTGTTCGAGCACCTCGTCCGAGCCGGACTGGACGGGCGCGTGGATGAAGTTGTAGAGTGTGTCGTGCTTGGCGAACACGTCGGCGAGGTCCTGCCGGATACCGTGGACGCCGCCGGGATTCGCCATCCCGACGCGGACGCGAAACTCACCCTCGATTTCCGAGCAGATGCGGTCGAGAAGCTCCGGAAGCTTTCGGTCGCCGTTGTCCCAGCCGTAGACGCCGGTGTCTTGGCCGGTGATTCGGAGTTCTTTCGCGCCGGCGTGGACGAGCGCGCGAGCCTTCTCGACGTTCTCTTGGACCGACGGCGAGTCCACGCGACCGGTTGCGAACTTCGTGATGCAGTACGAGCAGTTCGACATGCACCCGCGGGCGATGGGAAGGATGCCAACGATACCGTCTAAGACCGGCTCGACGCCGGGACCGGGTGTCGGGCACTCGCCGTTCGTGACGGCGGTCGGGACATCGTCCCAGTGGAGAATCTGGGCGTCGATATCCTCGTTTCTGAAGTCGTCGCCCTGTGCGAGCGCCATACAGCCGGTGACGATGAGGTCGGCGGTCTCCTGTTCGAGTTCTTTGGCCCGACGGAGCATGTTCCGCTCCGTCTTCTCCACGACCGTACAGGTGTTCATGATGGCGACGTCGGCTTCCTCGGGACCATCGACGCGGTAGTGTCCCGCGTCACGGAGCGCACTCTCGATGGCGCGGCTCTCGCCGCGGTTCGAGGTACAGCCGTACGTCTCGATGTGGTATCGGGCCATTCGGTTACTCCACGTATCGGGTCCGCGGGCAAAAGAGGCGCGGTCTCGGACGGTGCGTGCTACAAAACACGTCGAATAATGATTGTAGTGAGCTGACGTTCGATTTCGACCGTAGGGCGCTCTCGATTCGACCCGGTGGGGCCATCACGGACGACCGCTCGGAAAGAGAGAGAGAGACGAGTCGGCGAAGCGGGTCTATTTGCGACCGGGCGGGTTACACGACGAGCGCGGAACGACGAGTCAGTAACGCGAGCGCGACGAGCGGTCGAGACGCCTATGCTTCCGGTGCTCCGGAGACGATTTCGACGCCCGAGGACGCGCCGATTCGTTCCGCACCGGCCTCGAACATCGCCAGCGCCTCGTCGTACGAACCGACGCCGCCAGAGGCCTTGACGGGGAGGTACTCGGCCATGAGTTCGACGTCTTCGACCGTCGCGCCACCGTCGGCGAAGCCAGTCGAGGTCTTGACGAACGCGGCGTCCGCTTCGGCGGCCGCTTCGCAAGCGCGGTGTTTCTCCTCGTCGGTGAGAAGCGCCGTCTCGATGATGACTTTCACCGGGATGGGGACGGCGGCGACGACCTCCGAGATGTCCTCGGTGACGGCCTCGTCGTCACCGGCTTTGAGGCGACCGACGTTGATGACCATGTCCAGTTCGTCGGCACCGGCTTCCCACGCATCGACGGCCTCCACGCGCTTTGCGACCGTCGTGTGCTGGCCGTGCGGGAAGCCGACGACCGTTGCGAGGAGCACGTCGGGGGCGTACTCGCTCGCCTCGGCGACGTAACACGGTGGGATACAGGCGTTCATCCCCCACTCGTCGGCGTCGTCGAGGACGGCTTCCACGTCGGCCATCGTCGTCTCGGGACCGAGCACGGTGTGGTCGATACGGGCGGCGAGGTCGTCTCGATTCATATCGGGAGGAGGCGACGCGGGCCTAAAGAACGTAAGGCTTTCACGCCGCCCCGTCGCGCCTCCTGCATGGCCATCCTCCCCGAAGGATTCGCGCTTCCCCCACTGCCGTATCTCGTCGTTCTCGTCGTGGGACTCGTCGGTGTCGGCGTCGGACTCGTCCGCACGCGTCCGACCGTCTCGTCGGCGCACGTCATCGCGCTCGTCCCGTGGATGGTGACCGGCTCCGTGTTGCACGTCCTGTACGTGGTCGGACTGCTCCCGCCGGCGGTCGAGCCGCTGGCCGGAACGCCGTCGGTCTACCTCACGGTTGCACTCGTCGCGGGAGCGACGTGGGTCGCGCTCGATGCGGCCGACGCCGCCTCCCCGCGAGCACTCGCCGGGCCGGGCGTCGTCGGCGGCGGTGTCCTGCTCGTGTCGGCGATTCGAGCCGGTGTCGCCGCCGGAACACTCGCGCTCTTTTGGCCGGGCGTCGGTCTCGTCGCGTCCGTCGTCGTCAGCCTGGTCGCGTGGCCAGCCTTGAAGCGGTTCTCGCCGGAGACGGCCGTCGCAGGAACGCTCGGGTGGCTTGCTATCTTCGGGCACACCCTCGACGCCGTCTCGACCGCCGTCGGCATCGACGTGCTCGGATTCGGCGAGCGAACGCCGCTTTCGAAGGTTATCCTCGAAGCGGCCGCGGCGCTTCCGACCGCGGACGTTATCGGCGTCGGCTGGCTGTTCGTCCTCGTAAAACTCGCCGTAGCGGGACTGGTCGTGACGCTTCTCGCCGACTACGTCCGCGAGGAACCGACCGAGGGATCGCTCCTGTTGGGCTTCGTCGCGGCAGTCGGTCTCGGACCGGGCGTTCACAACCTGCTGTTGTTCGCTATTTCGGGCGCCTGACGGATTCGACTATCCTTTCGTTTTGGTGCTGTGCGAGCGGCCTACATCGCCGAGATGCACGAGTGGCCATCGACACTTCTCTGGCGAAAACTCAGCGGTATCGGCCACATCCTCGCCGGCGTGTTCATCGCCCTCGCGGGCATCTTGCGCGCGCTGTCGATGATGCCCGACCGATGAGGGACCATCGTGACCGCATCGATGGACGTGCCGACTGCCGGGGCGGAATCGACGGACGACTAACGGACAGCTACCAACGGACGAACTCCGGTTTTTAGCGACTTTGATAGCTGACAGTCGGCGGGCGACCGAGGCGTCGAGCGACCAGCCGACCCGGGAAAGTTATCTGACAGGCGACTCGATTCACGAGGACGCATGTCCCGTGTCATCTGCGCCGGCCACGTGAACTGGGACGTCACCCTTCGCGTGGACGCGCTTCCCGACCCCGACGGCGAGGCGACCGTCGAATCTCGCGTCGGTGCCGGCGGTGGAAGCGCCGCCAACGTCGCCAGCGGACTCGTCGGTTTGGGCGTCTCGTCGTCGCTTCTCGGCAGTGTCGGCGACGACGAACACGGTCACGCCGCCGTCGCCGAACTCGCCTCGAAGGGGGTCGATTGCCGCTACGTCGTCAACGTCGAACACGGGCCGACGACCGTCAAATACGTCGTCGTCGATGCCGCGGGCGAAGTGTTCGTTCTCGGGTCGCCCGGCGTGAACGAGGTGTTCGAGGCCGCCGACCTCCCGGAAGAGCCACTGGCCGCCGCCGACCACCTCCACCTGACGAGTCAAGCGCCGGCGACGGCCGCCGCGCTCGCCCGCCGCGCCGACGCCGTCGGAACGACCGTCAGCTTCGACCCGGGACGGCGCATCGGCGACCGCGGCTACACCGACGCGCTTCCGGCGGTCGATTACGTCTTCCTCAACGACCGCGAAGCCGCGGCCGCGCTCGGCGAAGCCAGCGCGAACGACAGCGACGCCGCCACCAACGGGAGTGCCGTCGCTACGGCGCTCGAACGGACGACGCTCGTACTCAAACACGGGCCGAAAGGCGCGGAAGTTCGAGACGGAGACGAACGACACGTCCACCCGGGCTATCCCATCGACGCCGTGGATACGACCGGCGCGGGCGACGCCTTCGCCTCGGGATTCATCGCCGCCCGGCTCGACGGCGCATCGTACGAACGTGCGCTCGCGGTCGCAAACGCCTGTGGCGCGTTGACCGCCGCCGAACCCGGCGCGCGGACACAACTCAGTTGGGACCGGTTAGACGACCTCACCGACGGCGAAAACACCTGAAAGACGGCTACATCTGCGGGTTCGAAATCGGCAGGAGGACCCGACCAATTTTATCCTCACCGGTCATCGGTGGGTACAATGCTGAGACACGTGTCGGCCGTCGTCGCCGCGCTCGGAGTCGTTCCGGGTGCTGGCGAGTTCGCCGGGCGAGTGGCACTCGGTGCCGTCGTCGGCGTCGCGGCCGCGATTGTGATGGATATTCCGATGTGGCGGCAAGACGAGGGCTTCACCCCGGCCTACATCGCCGCATCGGTGCTTCGTCGGACGAAACCGGGCGAGGTCGGCTTTCTCGACGCCAACGTCGTCCACCACGTCGCCGGCGCGCTCTCGGGGGTCCTCTACGCGCTCGTCTACCTCGCAACCGACTTCGTGGTCCCGGATATGCCGCTTTTCGGCATCGACGTGCCGTCGCACCTCGTTGCGACCGGCACGGTCGTGACGAGTATCTACCTCCTGTTTTCGCACGTTGTGCTCCCTCGCGCCGGGCGGACGATTTACGAAGAGCGCGCGACTGCGGTCCGCGGTCAGTGGCTCCGCTCGTCGCTCGTCTTCGGCGCGACGCTGTTGCTTCTCGGCCCGGCGTTGTTCACCGGGGTCACATGATGGAGATGGTGAGCCGTTGACGGACGCTCCTCATCAGTCTCCTCGCGGGCCGTCGGCGTTGGTCTCGCTTCAGTCGCCGGAAGTGCCGGTGTTTCCCCTCCTACTTACGGTAGCTCCATCTACGTCATCAGTCTCACCTTCCTCGAAATCGAGGCCGCGACCGCCAAACGTCGAGTCTCTACTAGGTGATTCCCTCGGCGGACTGCTATCGTTGAGCGTCGAGTCCCCCTCACGATGACTCGGCTGAGCTGAATCTGACGCCAGTTTGACGCCCGACCGCGCGGCCTATCGAACCGTCGTCACTGGAATCTCTGACTGCCTGACGAGCGACTCGGGGACGCTCCCGAGGACGAACTCCTGTAGGTGCGACCGGCCGTGAGTCCCCACGACGATGTGGTCCGCGCCGTATTCGGCCGCCGCTTCTAGAATCATCTCGGCGACCCGACCAACCGCGACCCCTGTCTGAAGCGAGACGTCGTGGTCGTCCGCTATCGTCCGTGCACTCGAAAAGAGGTCTTCTGCATGGTCTCGCCGGTCTTCGAGCCAGTCTTCCCACTCGCTTGGATGGTCCCCCCACCCGCTTGCCGCCGTCTCGTCCGTGTGGCTATCGACGACGTACAGCACCGTAATCGTCTGCGACCCGAACACCTCACAGGCGAATTCGAGTGCGTTCTCTGACAGTGGCGACCCGTCGAAGGGGACGAGGACGTGTTCGACCATAGAGAGACTACGCCCCGGAACTCAATAATCACGTCTGACCGTTTCACAGACAGTCGGGAGTATATGACTTTCAGGACGTCTACCTGCCGACGAAGAGCGTCACTCAAGCGTCGAGATATCGAACCCAGCGTCGCAGGAGCGTCGCGGCGACCCACCCGGACGTGTTCGAGACGATGTCGCCGGCGGTATCTACGCGGTCGCCCGCCATGAGCACGAAGTGCGGCGTCGAAGCTTCGACGACTTCCCAGCCGACGCTGACGCCCAAAAGCAGGACGAGCGCGGGGGACGGCGAGTACCGAAAGCGGAACGACCACGCGACGAGCACGGCGCTACACGACGAGTGCATGGCGATATCCCACCACCAAATCGACTCGTACAGCGGGAGCAGACCGAGACTCACCACGATGAGCGTGACGAATGCGAGCACGCGGGGACTTCTCGCCGCGGCCACGGTCCAAAATCGCAAGTCACCGCTCTGTGTCGCCGGCGCGGAGACCGCAGAGCCAGACCGAGTTCCCATCGGTTCGTTGGACGCGGCAGTGTGGATTAGTTAGCCGCTCAATTATATTCGATAGACGCCGTCTATGCATGTTTTAGGCCGTTCAAACACTTCAATTCGAATTCGTTACGAGTCGCCTACTGACCGAGGCGCTCGCGCTGACTCCGAGCGGTCGAGACGTCGAATCGAGGTTTCTCCGAACCGCGTCGTTTTTGCCCGCGACCCGAGACGTTCGAATATGGCGAAACAACCGCATCTCCTCGTCGAGGAAGGCGACGTGAACGACATCGCGCTCATTCCGGGCGACCCGGGCCGCGTCGATCGCATCGCAAAGCAGTGCGAAAACGTCGAGGAAGTCGCCGCGAACCGCGAGTACAAAATCGTCAACGCGGAGTACGACGGCGTTCCGATTACCATCTCTTCGACCGGTATCGGATGCCCCTCGGCCGCTATCGCCGTCGAGGAACTCTCCCGCGTCGGCGTCGAGACGTTCATCCGCGTCGGTACCACCGGTGCCCTCCAAGCGGACATCGAAATCGGCGACATGATCGTCGCCACGGGTGCCGCAAAGGAGGAAGGGACCTCCAAGCGCTACGAGTCCGAGGTCATCCCGGCCGTGCCGGACTACGACGTACTCACCTCGCTCGTCGATGCCGCGGAAGCGAACGACGAAGACGTTCACGTCGGACCAATCGTCTCCGACGACGCGTTCTACAACGAGTCTGACGAGTACGTGAAAAACTGGAACGCCGCCGGACTGCTCGCCATCGAGATGGAAGCCGCGACAGTGTTCTCGCTCGCTCGCCGCAAGGGTCTCCGCGCGGGTGCAATCTGTACGGTTGACGGCAACCTCGTCGCTGGAACACAGAAGGGTGCCGATTCGGACGACGAACTCCCCGAAAAGGCGAAGAACAACGTCGAGCGCGCAATCAGCATCACGCTCGACGCCGCGACGAACCTCGCGTAGCGGGACCCGTGAACGTTCGCCGCCTGGCGGCCCGAGTGGCCGCACGCGCCAGCAAACTCTACACGCGCATTCGGCGTATAGAGCGGCGTGAACTGGTGGCGTTCGGGCGCTGGGTCGAAAACACGAACAACCTGCTTCACCTCACCGTGTTGCTCGTCATCCCGCTTCTCATCTCGGGTGTGACGTTCGTCTCGAACGCGGTCAACACGCTCTCGTTTCTTCTGTTTCCGCCGCTCGCGTCCGGGACGTACACGCTGTTTTCGGACCCCGAAGGCCGCTACGCCTCGCCGATGAAGTTCGTCGTCACACTCACTGTCGGCGCGCTCTGCGGACTCGTCGCGCTCGGGTTTACCGGGTGGGTATACGGCCCGACCGCGACGACAACCGTCCACCCGTCGGCGGCCGCGCTCGCCATCTTTCTCACCGGCGGCGCGACGTGGCTCTTGGACGTCGAAAGCCCGTCGGCGTTCTCGACGGCGCTCTTGACGCTCGTCACCGGCAACGTCGATCCCGAAGAGTACGTGGTGAGCATCTTCTTTGCGAGTCTCGTCGTCGCCGCCGCGTTCTTCGTCTGGCGCGAGCAGTTCTACGAACGCCGGGCGGAGTACCTCTACGGGACCGTCCGCGGCGACGACCACGTTCTCGTCCCGATGCGCGGTGAGACGGCGACCCAGACGGCCTTTTTCGCCGCGCGACTCGCGGCCGCTCACGAGGCGGGAAAAGTCGTGCTTCTCGACGTGCTTTCTCCGGACGAAGCGGACACCGAGGGAGGTACCACTGCAACGACGACAGACACGGGCGGTGTTAGCGGGAGTGCAACGTCGGCTGTTGTCGGCAACGATGCTGACGCTGACCGTGTCGGAAAACGCAACGGCGAGTCAGAACAGAGGAACGAAACCGTTGATTCGACCGGGAGTCCCGCCGCCGACGCCGCGGTCGAGCGCCTCGAATCGTGCGCACACAAGCTTCGGACGCGACTGGGCGTTCCCGTGGAAATCGCCGTCGCCCGCGGCGACCCCCCGACCGCGACCGTCGAAGCCGCGGCGAACACGAACTCTGACCTCATCGTCACGCCCTACGAGGAAGACCGTGGCTACCTCTCTCAGTACGTCCGTCGCCTGTTCGGCGGTAGTTACGACACCGTCGCGTTCCGCTCGACCGGCGAGGCGGTCTGTTGGCGGCGCGTCCTCGTGCTCGTCTCGCGTCCCGGCGACACCGCCCACGCGATGATCGACTTCGCAACCCGACTGGCGGGCCAGACCGGAAACGTGAGCGTCACGACGTGTATCTCGTCGGAAGTCGAGCGCCGCCCGGCGGAGTCGAAGCTCGCAAATCTCGTCGAAACGGCGGACGGAAACATCGAGACGCGGGTCGCTCGCGCCGACGTGACGGCGTTTATCGCGTCGAACGCCCCCACCTACGACCTCGTCGTCCTCGGGTCGAGCGGCGAACGATCCGCGGCGTCGCGGTTCATCTCGCCGCCGACGTTTGAACGAATCAAAGAAATCGACTGCGACGTGGCCGTCTTCGACCGCGGCCACTAGCGGTCGAGCGCAGTTGTTGCGGTCCTACCGCTCAGAGTCGGTGGTCGAATCCGCGGTCTCGTCGGCGGGCGGCTCGTCGGGGCGCTCGCTGAGCAGTCGCTCTTCGAGTGACTCCAGTCCACTGCCGCCGATAGCGGACTCCGCGAGGAAGTGTCCGCCGAGTGCGGCCGGACTGATGACCGCGTTCGCCCCGGCCCGGCGGAGTTTTCGCTCGTTTTCGCGTTGTGTCGCCGCCGCGACGATGTGCACGTCGGGGTTGAGTTGCCGGGCCGTGAGGATGGCAAGCGCGTCTTCGGCGTCGTTGTTAGTGGCGACGACGACAGAGCGCGCCGCATCGACGCGGGTCCGTTGGAGCGCTTCCTCGTCGCTCGGGTCGTCTGTCACCACGTCGTAGCCGCGGTCGGCCAGGCGCTTCGCGCGTGATTCGTCCGGCGTGACGATGACGACGCGAGCGCGGCCACTGAGTTCTTCGAGTATCGGTTCCGTCAGTTCCCCGTAGCCGAGAACGAGGATGTGATTCTCCAGGATGTCGAGTTGTGATTCGGTCATGCGTCCGAGTGCTTTCGTGAGTCGTGCTTCGATTGCGGGCGTGAGGAGGACACCGAGTGCCACAGCAAAGCTCGATACGGTGACGAGGAGCGCCGAGAGTGCGAACAGTTTGGCGAAGAACGTGTTGGGCGTCACGTCGCCGTAGCCGACGGTGCTGCCGGTGACGAGCGCGAAGTAGAACGCGTCGAAGAGCGTTTCGACACCGTTGAAATCCTCTCTGAGTGCGTACGCGCCGACCGTCGCGTAGGTCTGTGCGCCGGCGATTGCGAGCAGGGCCGACAGTTGCGTCACCGTCAGGTCGAGCGCGCGGTCGAACGCGCGCCGATTGAACAGCGTGAGAGCGAGGCTGACACCGGAGAGTCCGACCAAGATGGCGGCCCGTCCGGGCGATTGGACGAGTCCCTGTGCGGCCGTCACCAGCAGGAGAACGATGGTCGAGTACCACGCCGCACGGAGACGACTGCGAAGCCCGAAGACGCTTGCGAGAAGCAGGAAGCCGGTGAGTGCGCCGGTGTAACTGGCCGTGGTGCGCGCCGTCTCGGGGATGTACGGTCCGAGGATGCCGCCGCTCGGCGGTGAACTGATGTTCACGAGACCGACGGCGACCGAGAGGACGGCGACGACGAACACCGTCCCGACCGTCGTTCGCGCGCCGAGCCACTCGCGTACCGAGACCATGTCGCTGACACATCCGCAGTGAGCGGCCAAAAACCGTCGGGTCTCGGAACGGATACCGCGATGACCACCGGCGGCACGCATTTATCGTGTCGCTGAGTGAACGGAACTATGGCTGCACTCCCCGTCGAAGTCGTCTACGGTCTCTACTTCGGCATTCTCACGGGACTCGTTCCCGCCGCCGTCGCGTGGCTCTTGGGCTTCGGGTTCAGGTACGTGACCGGCGTTACTGTCCCCGGTCTCGCCGTCGTCGTTCTCAGCGTCGCTATCGCCGGTGCGAGCGGTGGTCTCATGGCGCTCGCCGACCCGACGATTACGCAGTCGGAAAGTCAGGTCCGCCTGACGGTCGCGCTGCTCGTCGTTTTGATGGGGTCGTTGTACGCGCACAATCGGGGTGACGCCTTCGCCAACGACATTCCGCGCAAGGTCTCGCTTCGAAAGCTCACGGAACGGACGCTTTCGACCGACGTGGTCGAACTCGTCGGCGGCCGCGGGCAAGTCCGGGTCGCCGTCTCCGGGGAAGTCGGCGACATCGAGGGCTATCCGCCGGTTCCGCTCGACATCCGCACGGCCATTCGAAACGGCGAGTGGACCTTCCCCGCCGACATTCCGCTCGTCGAACTCGAATCGCGCTTCGCAGACCGCCTCCAGACCGAGTTCGACCTCGCCGCCGTCGAGGTCCAGCTGGACGAGCGCGCTCGCGCGACCGTCGCGGCGGCCGCGCCCGTCGGCGGACTCTCGAAGCGATTGCCGCCCGGCAAACGCGCCGTTTCGGTCACCGCACTCGTGCCGACCGGACTCGCACAGGGTGACGACGTCGTGGTCGTCGCCGCCGGCGAGACGGTCCCAGCAACCGTCGTCGGCGTGGAATCGGTCGCCGAGACGCCGGTTACGACCGAATCGAACGACGGTGAGTCGGACGACGACGCGCCAAAGGCCGCACCCCGTGCGCCGACGGCAGTCGGTGGTGAGGGGCGGGTGACACTCGCAGTCGCTCGAACCACTGTCGAACCGTTGCTTCAGAATGACGTCGAACGGTTCGTCGTCACGTCTCGCGGCGTGCGCCGCGAGTTCGAACTCGTCTCGTTGCTCCGCCGCGCGGGCAAGCGCTTCGCCCGTCTCTCGGTCGGCGCGGACGGCCCGCTCGACGACGTGACGCTCGGAGACGCCGGCGTCCGAGACACCTTCGGCGTCGCAGTCCTCGCTGTCCGCCACGGCGGGAGTTGGACGATTGCCCCCCGCGGCGACCAGCGCGTTGCGGCCGGTGACACGGTCTACGCCGTCGGGTCCCGCAACGACCTCACCGCCTTCGAGGAGGTCGTCGCGTGACGTCGATAGCCGTCGTTCTCACCGGCGTCGCCTCCGACCTCGCGCTCGTCGGGCAGGTGACGCTCCCGACCGCAGACGGGTCGCTCGTCAACAGAGCGATTCAGTTCGTCGGTCTCGTCATCGGTGCCTTCGTCGTCTCGGCAATCGCCTCGCTTCTCTACCGGTGGTACACGCGGGAGATGATTCCCCGGGCGCTCGCCATCCTCTTCGGCGGGGCGCTCGTCGCGCTTTATTTGAACACGGTCGGTCTGTTCGGCGACTTCTTGACGGGTGACGAACCGGCGGTGTTCCAACTGGAGACGGTCCTTTTCAACACGGCATCGCTCGTCGGCGGGGCGCTCGTCTCGCCGGTCGGACGGCTCGTCGGCGACCGACTCACAACTGACGTGTTCGCCGTCGCTGGCGCACGGGAACTCTCCGGCGACGTGAGCCAACTCGTCCGGTCTGTCGGCCGCGTCAGGTCGGTGACGCTCCCCGAGGACATCAGCGATATCGGGGGCTACGACCCGGTTTCTGACGCGGTGAAAGAGCAGTTGAGCGGAAAGACGCTCCTGTTCCCGCGCCGACTCACCGAGGCAGAACTCCGCGACCGACTCGTGACGCGGGTCAAAGACGACCACGGCGTCGGTCACATGGACGTGGAGTTCGAAGACAGCGACGTGTCGTATCTCGCACTCGGCAGTCGAGCGGCCGGTCTCGGACCGACGCTCGCACCCGGAACCGTCGCGGTCGCACTCCGCGGAGACCCCGGGTCCGGCGCGGCCGCCGGCGACCCGGTGCAGGTGTGGTTGGTGCCGAACGCGGACGCGGAAACCACAGCGACGGCCGACCCGGCTCCCGACGGGACCGCCGTCAACAACGGTGGCTCGGCGGCCGACGACGCCCCGTCGGTTCCGACTCGAATCGCGTTCGGCGAACTCCGCGGTGTCGCGGACGACGTGGCGACCGTCGCTCTCGACGTCGAAGACGCGAACAGGCTGTCGGGAGACGAACAGTATCGTCTCGTCACGCTCCCGGCGGACCCGCACGTTGACCGCGAGTTCGCGTCGCTTTTGCGGAACGCCGACGAGACGATGGCCGTCACGACAATCGTCGCCGACGCCGACCTCGACGGGATGACCGTCGCCGACGTGGAGACGACGGTCGTTGCCGTTCGGTCGCCGAACGAGTCGGTCGATGCGATTCCCGGACGCGCCCGCGAACTGAGCGCTGGTGACGAACTCTACGTCGTCGGTCGACCGGAAGTACTCCGAAAGGTCGAGCGTCGGGCGACGACCGCCGAGAGCCGGACCGACGGCGGTGACGACGAAGACGGAGACAGCACGGGTGTTCGGGACGGTGATGATGCTGGCGAAACGGATGCTGACGAAACAGATGGCACAGAGAGTGGTACTGAAAAAACGGATGCCGGCGCAACCGACGAACCGAACGGCACGACCGACGGGCCGGACGACGACTCGTCTCGGCAGTCGGGGACGCAATTCTCATGACCGCTGAGAGAGGAGACGAGAGTATGGAGTGGAAACTGTTCGCCGACCTCGCCGAGGCCGCTGGCACCCGGACAGTCAGCGTGACCGTCGAAGATGACGCGACCGTCGGCGACGCCCTCGACGCGCTTCTCGGGGCACACCCGGCTCTCGAATCGCGCGTGTTCACTGACGGGGAACTCTCCGACCACATCAACGTGCTCCGAAACGGCGAGACGGCGACGCTCGAAGACGACGCGGAAGACGGTGACGAACTCGCGTTGTTCCCACCAGTCAGCGGGGGATAATCGCGGTCGGGCCACGAGTCCCACGCTCACGGCGGGAAGAAAGCGACTCCCCGGCGACGTTTACGGGACCAGTTCGGTGAGCCGCTTCCAGAGTCGAAGCCCGAGCGTCACGCCGTCGGCCCAGAGTGCTCGCCCGCGCTCCGGCGGCGAAAGCAGGTCGAATCGTTGTGTTGCGACCGTCTGCGACTCTGTGTACTTCATGAGCCCCTGACGACCGTGACGTCGCCCGATTCCGGAATTTTTCATGCCACCCATCGGCGCGTCGATAGACCCCCATGCCGCCGCGTACGCTTCGTTCACGTTGACCGTTCCGGTCGCCAGTCGAGCGGCGACCTGCTCGCCGCGTTCGGTGTTCTCCGTCCAGACGCTCGCGTTGAGTCCGTACTCGGAGTCGTTGGCTCGCTCGATGGCCTCGGAGACGCTTTCGACCTCGTACACCGAAACGACCGGGCCGAACGTCTCCTCGTCGGCGAGCGTCATGTTGGACGTGACGTCGGTCAACACCGTCGGTTCGTAGAAATACGGGCCGAGATCTGGGCGAGCGCGGCCACCAGTCAGGACCGTCGCACCCTTTTCGACGGCGTCTTCGACGTGGGCTTCGACTTTCGCCAGTAACTCGCCGTCCAAGAGCGACCCGACGTCGTGGTCGTAGTCGTAGCCCGCATCGAGCGTGAGCGCCTTCGTCTCACGGACGAGCGCCTCGCGGAACTCGTCGGCGACCGACTCGTGGACGTAGATTCGCTCGATGGAGATGCACAGTTGCCCCGTATTCGCAAAGCACCCGCGGACCGCTCCGCGGGCCGCCGCCGCGACGTCCGCGTCGTCGAGCACTAACAGGGGGTTTTTGCCGCCGAGTTCGAGCGAACAGTCGGTGAGATGTCTGCCCGCGGTTTCGGCGACGAGACGGCCGACTTCGGTGCTTCCGGTGAAACTCACGTAATCGACGCCTTCGATGAGCGGGTCGCCGAGCGTCGGTCCCTCGCCGGTGACGACCTGTAAGACGGACTCTGGAAGGCCGCACTCACGGAGGAGGTCGAGTGCCCACAGTGCTGTAAAGGGTGTCCCTTCGTCGGGTTTTATCACGACCGGGTTGCCCGCCAGTAGGGCGGGAATCGACTCCGAGACCGACAGCGAAAGCGGGTAGTTCCACGGCGAGATGATGCCGACGACACCGACGGGGTGGGACCGCTCGACGGTTTTCGTCACGAACGGCACCGCTCCCGACCGGCGCGTCGGCGAGAGCGCGCGCCCCGCGAGGTTCGCGTAGTATCTGGCTGTCGTCGCGGCGTCGAGCACTTCTTCGAGCGCGTCGGGTCGTGATTTCCCGGTCTCAGTCTGAATCACGTCGAGGATGGACTCACGCCGGTCGAGAATCGCATCGTGAAACCGGCGAAAGACGGCGGCGCGGTCCGAGACGGGCCACGAGGCCCATTCGTCGCTTGCCGCTCGGGCCTCGTCGAGCGTCGAGCGAACGTCTTCGGGCGTACACAGCGGGACGGTTCCAACGACGCTGTCGTCGTAGGGGGCGCGAATCTGACGGTGCGGTCTGGACCCGGCCGACGAGACGTGGTCCGTGAGTGATTCCAGTTGCGCGAACGTCACTGGAGGGGCAGGGGCGTCGGTCATACACCCACCTCACACGCGGGGCTACTAACTGCCGTGGAATAGCGAAGAGAGTGAACGCGAGTAACTCGGTGTCGCGTGGAAAAAGGTCCGCAGTGAGACGATTACTCGGGGCGCGGAAGTGCCGTAAAGAGCGTCTGCACGATAGAGAACGGGTCGTAGACGGACTGGTGGCACTGACAGTAAACGCCGTCTTCGGCGTTGAACTTGGCGGCGTCAGACGACTGCTTGTAGCCGGGGACACAACAGAAGTGCGTACACTTGTTGAGCCATGCGAGGACGCCTTGGTCGGTCGCGGCCGCGAGGAAGTCGTTGTCCTGTGCGGCTTTCTCGATGCGCTTCGACCGGAGCACCTGAATCGGAATCACGTTTTCGACGTCCTGCGAGCGCCACGTACCGGTTGCAGGCTTACCGAGACCCGCTTGCCCGATGTCGTTGCCCCATTCGGCGTAGTCGTCGAAGTCGGCGATGTTCAGTTTGTCTCCAGAGCTGTAGGTTTCCTGTTGCCAATCGTACTTCCCGGCGTCGGAACGGAAGTAGTTGTCAGAGTCGAAGTCCGGCTGTAGACCCTCGTAGGACTGGACACCGCAGTACTGGAACCAGTCTTGGGAGTAGGTGATTCCAGTTCCTTTGAAGTCATCGACCTGTGCGAGTTGGACCTCGACACCGCCCTGCGAGAGGGTCTGGGTTTCGGGCCAGATGCCTTTGATGAACCCGTCACCGTCGATTTCTATCGGGATGATGGGCATGCCACGCGGGGCGGGACCTGCGGTGTTTTCGATTGCGTACGCCTGCGTCGAACCGCCACCCTTCCCGGAGGAGAAAGTCGCGGTGTTGACTGCGGCCGCACCTGTCGTTCCCACGCCCGCAAGCGTCGCGCCCCCGACGACGCCTTTGACGAACCGACGGCGACCCGAGTCGGCGGGGTACTTGTCGCTATCGCTCATACCCTGAACTTCGACCCAGCCAGTAAAAGCGTGACGAATCCCCCACAGTAGTCCACTTCACGAAACGCCAGCCCTCGATACTGTGGGGGGTCGAACGACGCGGTTCTCGGTCTGCGTCGAGAAATCGACCAGTCGGGTGTACAAAGACGAAGTAGATGTCAATAACGTTCGTTCAGAACTGAATTATGGGCAATTTTTCGGCGCTACTCGTGCACTTTTACAACATGGTACTCGTAATCGAGTATGATGCAACTGCACACCAGAGACGTCAGACAGGACGTCCGCGAGCTCGGGACGTTGCTCGGGGACGTCCTGGAGGCACAGACCTCCACGGCGTCGTTCGAGACGGTCGAAGAGCTTCGACAGGCCGCTATCGCCTACCGGAAGGGCGAATCGGGGTCCCGCGAGGCGCTCTACGAGGTCCTCGGTGACCTCGAACCGGAACGCGAGAGCGTCGTCGCGCGGGCGTTCACCACGTACTTCGAACTCATCAACCTCGCCGAAGAGCGCGAGCGGGTTCGCGTCATCCGCGAGGCGTCACAGGAGGGGACACTCGAAGACGGCATCCTCGACACGCTCGACGCGCTCCGAGACGAGGACGTTGACGAGGCCTTGCTCGGACAGGTGCTCGAAGACGTGCTCATCGAGCCGACGTTTACCGCACACCCGACCGAGGCGCGCCGCAAGACGGTGAAAGCGAAGCTTCGCTCCATCGCAAATCGGCTCGAAACGCTCGACGAGCGCCGCCTCACGGACCTCGAACACGACCAAGAGTGGCGACACATCGTCGCCGAGGTGACGAGCCTCTGGCAGACTTCGCAGGTCAGAAACCGTCGTCCGGAACCGACCGACGAAGCCCGAAACGTCCAGTGGTACCTCGAAAACATCCTCTTCGACGTGGTCGGAGAAGTGTACGAGGAACTCGAAGAAGAACTGCATAAGGAGTACCCCGACCTCGACGTGCCGAAACTGTTCGAATTCCGGTCGTGGGCCGGTTCGGACCGCGACGGCAACCCCTTCGTTACGCCCGAAGTCACAGAAGACACGCTTGCCCGCCAGCGCAGTGTCGCCCTCGAACAGTACAGTAGCGCCCTCAAACGTCTCTCCGGTGTGCTGAGTCAGGACGCGACACGAACCGACCCCGGTCACGAACTCGAACGGTCGCTGAAGGCCGACCGCGAACTCCTCCCCGTCGTAGCCGAGGAGGCGGACGAGCGGTACCCCGACGAGCCGTACCGCCAGAAGTTGAAACTGATGCGCGAGCGTCTGCGCCGCATCGAGGACGTTCGTCCCAACGGCTACGCCGAAGCGGACGAACTCATGGCGGACTTGGAGGTCATCGACACCAGCCTCCGCGGCATCGGCGCACAACAGGTCGCGGACGTCTACGTCGAACCCCTGATGCGACAGGTCGATACTTTCGGGTTCACGCTCGCCAGCCTCGACCTGCGCGACCACCAGGAGAACCACACCGAGGCCGTCCACGAGGCCCTCGCACACGAGGGACTCGACTACTACGGGAGTTCCGAGGACGAGCGCGTCGAACTCCTTACCGACGCAATTCTGCAAGAAGAGCCGGTCGTTGACCTCGAAGACCCCGGTGGCGTGTCCGAGACGGCCGAGCGCGTCCTCAGACGCTTCCGCAAACTCGGTGAATGGCAACGCGAGTACGGCGTCAGCGCCATCGACACCTACTGTATCTCGATGACCGAAGAGCCGTCGCACGTTCTCGAAGTACTCTTTCTCGCAGACCAAGCGGGCGTCGTCTCGCTTCCGGATCACTGCGGTCTCGACGTGGTGCCGCTTCTCGAAACCGAGTCGGCGCTGAACGGCGCGCGCCGAATCATGGGCACGCTGTTCGAAAACGAGGCGTACGGGAATGCTCTTACCGCCCGGAACAACGTCCAGGAGATTATGCTGGGCTACTCCGATTCGAACAAGGAAAACGGCTTCCTCGCGGCCAACTGGGACCTCTACAAGAACCAGCGCCGCCTCGCCGACATCTGCGACGACTTCGACGTGACGATGCGGTTGTTCCACGGTCGCGGCGGGTCGATTTCCCGCGGTGGCGGCCCGATGAACGAGGCGATGCTGGCGCTCCCGAACGAGACCATCACCGGTCAAATCAAGTTCACGGAACAGGGCGAAGCAATCGCCGAGAAGTACGCCAACCCGCGCGTCGCGGAGCGGAACCTCGAACAGATGCTCAACGCCCAGATTCGCGCCCGGTTGCAGGCGATTCGACAGCCCGAAGAGGAGGTTCCCGACCGCTGGGTTGACGCCATGGACACGATGGCGGCGGCCGCCCGCTCGGAGTACCGCAACCTCCTCGAATCCGACGGCTTCGTCTCCTACTTCGAGCAGGCGACGCCAATCACGGTCATCGAGGAACTCAACCTCGGCTCTCGTCCGGCCTCGCGGTCGGACGAGCGCAGTGTCGAAGACCTGCGAGCAATCCCGTGGGTGTTCTCGTGGACGCAGTCGCGGTGTATCCTCCCCGGCTGGTACTCGCTGGCCGCCGGCGTCAACGCCTTCCTCGAAGACGGCGGCGACATGGACGACCTCCGAGAGATGTACGACGAGTGGGCGTTCTTCCGGAGCACTTTCGACAACGCCGCGATGGCGCTGGCGCGTACGGACCTCGAAATCGCGTCCGAGTACGCGGGTCTCGCGGACGAAGACCTCCGCGAGGAGTTCTTCACGCGGCTCACCGACGAGTACGAAGACGCCGCGAACCTCATGCTCGACATCAGCGAGCGCAGTAGCCTGCTCAAGCGCGACTGGCTCGAAGAGAGTCTACGTCGCCGGAACCCCTACGTTGACCCGCTGAACCTGCTTCAGACGCACCTACTCTCGCAGACCCACCGAACCGATGAAGAAGAACGAACCCTGCGGCTCACCGTCAAAGGAATCGCCGCCGGGATGAAAAATACGGGATAACGCGACGCTCTCGGCCACCCGCCGAGACCGGCGCACACCGTCTGTCAGGCCCGCCGGAGGTCGTACGCGTTCGAACAGACCGGACAGGTCTCCCGCGCCACGCGATATTCGCTTTTGAGTCGATGGCGAACACCGTCGAACTCGGCGTTCCCTTCGTACCCCGATTCCACCCGCTGTCCACAGTGTGGGCACACTACCACCACCGTTACCATACGCAGAACTACGGGTGTATCGCGCATATATGTTCACTCGGGGTGCGGTCGGACGCCTCGGGGTGGCCGGACGCAACGCCGTAGTTCGGAGCGTCGAAAATAGCGTCGAATCGGTATCGAAGGCCGGAGGGTCAAAAATCGGCCCACCCACGGGTCGAAAGACGACGTGTTACATCGGTCTTCGTTCAGCGTGGTCTCTCGTCTCGTCGTCCGTCCCGCTCAGCCGTGGTTCCACGGGGCCTCGTCGAAATCGACGATACGATGGGATTCGTCGATGGCGTCGATAGCCGCCACGTCGTCGTCGGTTAGTTCGAGGTCTTGGGCGGCGAAGTTGTCGCGGATGTGTTCGGGCGAGGCGGCCTTGGGAATCGGCGTTGCGCCCTTCGCCATCAGCCACGCGAGCGCGACCTGTGCGGGCGACACGTCGTGTTCGGACGCGATGTCGGCGATGGTGTCGTTGTCGGCGACCTCGTTGCGCGCGATTGGCGAGTACGCGACGAGGTGGTGGTCGTGTTCGTCGGCGACCGCGAGGAGGTCGTCTTGCTGGAGGAACGGGTGCATCTCGACTTGGTGGGCGAACACCGGCGCGGCGAGACCGTCGATAGCCGCTTCGAGTTGGTCGGGCCGGAAGTTGCTCAGGCCGATGTTGGCGACGAGTCCGTCCTCGTATACTTCGTCGAGCGCGCGAAGCGTCTCGTCTTCGTCGTAGGTTTCGAGCGGCCAGTGAACGTACAAGAGGTCGATGATCTCGACGCCGAGTTTGTCGGCCGACTCGTGGGCCGTCTCCAGCACGTCGTCGTAACCGAGGTTGTCGGTGTCGAGTTTCGTCGCCACGAAGATGTCGTCTCTGTCAACGTCGGATTCGGCGAGCGCGTCGCCGATGAACTCCTCGTTGTCGTACATCTGGGCCGTGTCGATGTGGCGGTACCCGACATCGAGCGTCGTCGTGACGGCCTCGACGCACTCGTCTCTGTCTTCGAGTTTGTACGTCCCGAAGCCGAGTTGCGGGAACTCCTGCATAGACGAGTAAATTCGTGGGACTGGTTCAAAGCCTGCGATTGCGGAACCCGGTGTGGGGTTCGTCTCCGTGCTCTCGTCGAAGGCTTGTCAGAGACTACGCGGGTCCAATTCAGTTGGGGAGCGAATACTGTTCGAATGACCCGTCTCTGTCTGATGCATCGTCGTGGGCAGAACGACAGTCTCGACTACGTACTCGGTTCGACGGTGAGGTAGCCGTCTTCGACATCTTTCAGGAGCGCCCCGTAAAATAAAAACGCGAGGGTAGTACCGTAGACGGTGATACAGAAGACGAACGATGGAAGCTGAGAGAGCGGAGCCGTCCGGAGGAAAAATATCCCGAGGAACGTCCCGAAAACCGTGAGTAAGGCACTCGCCGCACCGGCCCAGTAGTTGGGTTGGTCCCGCCGCATCAACAGCGGAGCGTCGAACCGCCGTTCGAACCGACGGACGACGATGGGCAGAACGAATACTCCCGGAAACGTGGCGAGTCCGTACCAGTAGCCACTTCCGAAGACCTCCGGCGTGAGCACCGTCACACAGAAGAGAAGCACGAACATGCCGACGGCGTTTCGTCGCTTCTGAAACATATTCGTTGGTCAATCACGTAAATATATTAATCATTGTGCTGGTGGCACACGGGGTCACGCCGAACAGCCACCTTCACGCGAAAACATACATGGTACAGCCACGTGAACTTCTCACCGATGCCCTCCGAGAAAGAAAAGATGCTCGCGGGCGAGTTGTACGACGCGAACGACCCGAAACTCGTCGCCGAGCGGAAGCGTGCGCGCGGACTCACGCGCCGGTTCAACGAGACGGACGAAACCGAGACCGAGCGGCGCGAAGAACTCGTCCGCGACCTCTTTGGTGAAGTCGGTGATTCGTTCGAAATCGAACCGCCGTTTCGGTGTGATTACGGCTCCAACATCCGCGCTGGCGAGGAGTTCTTCGCCAACTTCGATTGCGTCTTCCTCGACGTGTGTCCCATCACCATCGGCGACAACGCTCAACTCGGTCCCGGCGTCCACATCTACACCGCGACGCATCCACTTGACGCCGCAGAGCGCATCAAAGGCCCCGAGTCGGGCGAACCGGTGGCGATTGGCGACAACGCGTGGCTCGGCGGTCGTGCAGTCATCAATCCCGGCGTCACGCTCGGCGACGACGTGGTGGTTGCCTCCGGGGCCGTCGTGACGGAGGACGTGCCTGACTCGGTGGTCGTCGGTGGGAATCCGGCGCGCGTCATTAAGCGATTAGATTGAACCCGGAGCGTAGACTGTCGATTGTAATCAGAGTGCAAACTGAAATCGGAGCGACGTGAGTCGATATCGGTTGAGTGGGGCGTGACTGGTGGCGGCGCGACCGCGGAGTTGAATCGGAGTGAACCGAACGAGTAGTGAACGAGTAGCTCGTCTCGGTGGTGAGCGCACCAGCGTCGCGTCCGTCGATTCTCGGGAATTCAGGCGTGTGCGGTCATCTGGCACACAGTGTTCCCTCCGAAATGGTTTTGAAGTACGCTCGCACACGGTCAGTATGCCGACGGACGAATACGACCCAGAGATGGGGCGCAAGTTCATTTTCGTAACCGGGGGTGTCATGTCCGGCCTCGGGAAGGGTATCACGGCCGCGAGCACCGGCCGGCTCCTGAAGAACGCCGGGTTCGACGTCACCGCGGTCAAAATCGACCCGTATCTGAACGTCGATGCCGGGACGATGAACCCCTACGAGCACGGTGAAGTGTACGTGCTGAAAGACGGCGCGGAAGTCGATTTGGACCTCGGGAACTACGAGCGGTTCCTGGGTATCGACATGACCGCCGACCACAACATCACGACGGGGAAGACCTACCAGCACGTCATCCAGAAGGAACGCGACGGCGACTACCTCGGGAAGACGGTCCAAATCATCCCGCACGTCACAGAAGACATCAAGCGTCGCATCCGCGAGGCGGCCGAGGGAACCGACGTGTGTATCGTCGAAGTCGGCGGCACGGTCGGGGACATCGAGTCCATGCCGTTCCTCGAAGCCCTCCGTCAGTTCGCCTCCGAAGAAGACGACGAGGACGTGCTCTTTACCCACGTCACGCTCGTCCCGTACTCGAAAAACGGCGAACAGAAGACGAAGCCCACACAGCACTCCGTCAAGGAGCTTCGAAGCATCGGTCTCCAGCCGGATATTCTCGTCGGCCGCGCCGACAACAAACTCGACCCGGAGACCAAGACCAAGATTGCGCAGTTCTGTGACGTGCCGGACGCCGCCGTGTTCTCGAACCCCGACGTGCCGGACATCTACCACGTCCCGCTGATGGTCGAAGAAGAGGGACTGGACGAGTACGTGATGGAACGGCTCGAAATCGACGACGAGTCGCTTCCGAAGGCCGACCGCGACAACCGCTGGCGCGAACTCGTCACCGCCGAGCGGACCGGCTCGGTCGATATCGCGCTCGTGGGCAAGTACGCCCTCGAAGACGCGTACATGTCCATCCACGAGGCGCTCAAGCATGCGGGCATCGAGTGCGGCGTCGATGTGAACACCCTCTGGGTCGATGCCGACGAGATGTGCGACAAACACGAGGCGCGCTTGAAGAACGCCGACGGTATCGTCGTTCCCGGCGGCTTCGGCTCCCGCGGCACCGACGGGAAAATCGAGGCAATTCGTTACGCCCGCGAGAACGACGTTCCGTTCCTCGGACTCTGTCTCGGCTTCCAGATGGCCGTCGTCGAGCAGGCCCGAAACGTCCTCGGCTACGAAGACGCTCACTCGACCGAGCTCGACGCGGACACGTCGTACCGCGCTATCGACCTGCTCCCAGAGCAGTACGACGTCGAAGCGATGGGCGGGACGATGCGTCTCGGCGCGCACGAGACCGACATCACGGCCGGGACGCTCGCCGAGACCGTCTACGGCGACACGTCCTGTACGGAGCGCCACCGTCACCGCTACGAGGTGAACCCTGAACTCATCGACGAACTCGAATCTGAGGGGCTTTGTTTCTCCGGCCGCGCCGACAACCGCATGGAAATTCTCGAACTAACAGACCACCCGTTCTTCCTCGGAACGCAGTTCCACCCCGAGTTCCGCTCTCGACCCGACCGCGCGAGTCCGCCGTTCCTCGGCTTCCTCCGCGGCGTCCTCGGTGAACTCGACGCACGCGAACTGGACAACGAAGAGGTAACCGCATAATGGTAGACGTAGACGAATTCATCGAAGACGCGAAAGCATCGATTCGTGACCAAATCGGCGACGAGCACGCCATCATCGCCCTCTCGGGCGGTGTTGACTCTTCTGTCGCCGCGACACTCGCCTACGAGGCCGTCGGTGAGCAACTCACCCCGGTCTATGTCGATACCGGCTTGATGCGCAAAGGCGAGACCGAACAGATTGCGGACACCTTCTCTTTCATGGAGAGTCTCCGCGTCGTCGATGCCGAAGCGCGCTTTTTCGACGCCCTCGAAGGCGTTATCGACCCCGAAGAAAAGCGCAAGGTCATCGGCGAGCAGTTCATTCGAGAGTTCGAACGCGAGGCGAAAGACACCGACGCGAAGTACCTCGTACAGGGGACCATCTACCCCGACCGCATCGAGTCCGAAGGGAACATCAAATCCCACCACAACGTCGGCGGCCTGCCGGACGTCGTTGACTTCGACGGCATCGTCGAACCCGTCCGCGACCTCTACAAAGACGAGGTCCGCGAAGTCGCCCGCGCGCTCGGTCTCGAATCCATCATCGCAGAGCGCATGCCGTTCCCCGGCCCGGGACTCGCAGTCCGCGTGCTCGGCGAAGTGACGCCCGAGAAGGTCGAAGTAGCCCGCGAAGCGTGCCATATCGTCGAAGACGAGACCGAAAAGCACGACCCGTGGCAGGCGTTCGCCGCCGTCATCGGCAAGGGGACCGGCGTCAAAGGTGACAACCGCGTCCACGGCTGGATTGTCTCTGTCCGCTCCGTGGAGTCGCGCGACGGCATGACCGCACGCGCACAGGAACTCCCGTGGGACACCCTCCAGCGCATCCAATCTCGCATCACCGGAACGAACGACAACGTCGCCCGCGTCGTCTACGACGTGACCCACAAACCGCCGGCGACCATCGAGTACGAATGACGACAGCAATCGTCGCGGGGACCGACCCCGACGGACTCGGTGAAGCCCTCGAATCCGAAGGCGTGACCGTCGCTCGTATCGTCGGCGTCGCCTCCGCCGACTCGCTCGACGAGGCCGGCATCGACGGTGCCGACCTGTTCGTCCTCACCGATATGGACGACGCGACGGCCATCTCGGTGGCGAAGGAACTGAACCCAGACGTGCGCATCGTGACCTACGCGCACGACTCGCTCCCCGAATTCGCAAAGGGTCAGGCCGACCTCGCGGTTGACCCCGACCTGCTCGCGGCCGACGTGGTCGCCGAAGAACTCGTCTGAGACGCTCGGGGCCGAATCGAACTCACGGTTTCTCACCAGTAAGCCGTATCCGTCCGGCGGTTACCTCGTCGTAACCGCCCCGGGTTATCCACACGTTACTGGATTTTGATATACACCGGACACCACTGACTGAGTGTGGCCAACGACGTGGCCACGCAGTCGGTGCGGGGGATTCCGTCTGCTCGACTCAGAGGCATCCGCTACCGAAAGGGGGGACACTGCGCACGACGTCCTCGCACCGACCTGTTCGCCACTCCCCGCTCACTTTTCCGGCAACCCATATCGCACGACAGCGTCGGGGAATGGCGGCCTTCGTTGCCATGGTCGCAACTGCCTTTATCAGCGCCGACTGAGGTCCGGTAGCATGGTACGGGTCTCGACCGGCGCTCGCATTCACTTTGGGTTTCTCAACCTGAGCCTCGCTCGGAGTCGCCTCTACGGCGGCTTGGGCGTCGGTCTCGACGAGCCCCGAGTAGTCGTTACCGCCGAGTCCGACAGCGAAGTCCGGTGCCGACACCCCGACGCCCGCGAGTACGCCGAGCGAGCGGTCGAACTACTCGGCGTCCCTGGGGCCGACGTTGTGGTCGAACGCACCCTCCCACGACACGCCGGACTCGGAAGCGGAACGCAACTCGCACTCGCAGTGTTGCGCGCGGTCGCCACCGCGAACGGACGCGAGGCCGACGTTCGAAAACTCGCGCCGGAGATGGGTCGCGGCGGCCGCTCGGGCATCGGTGTCGCCACGTTCGAAGACGGCGGAGCCGTCGTCGATGCGGGCCATCCGACCGCCCGGTTCACCATCGACCGTCCCGAAGACGGGTCGTGGACCGTTCCGGCGGTCGCCGCACGACACTCCGTCCCGGACCACTGGCGGTTTCTCTTGGTCGTCCCCGACGCGGACCCCGGTCGAAACGGCGCGGCGGAAGAATCAAGTATGCGCGCTGTCGTCGAACGCGCCGACCCACAGACGAGCGACCGCATCGCGGGCATCGTCACTCGCCGACTGCTTCCGGCGCTCGCAGAAGGCTCGGCGGAGCGCTTCGGCGAGGCGGTCGAGTCCGTCGGTCGCCTCAACGGGACGTGGTACGCGGACGCACAAGGCGGCGTCTACCGGCCGCCGGTCGGCGCGCTCGTGTCGGTCCTCGCGGAATCGCCGGCCGTCTACGGTGCCGGGCAGTCGTCGTGGGGGCCGACCGTGTACGGCGTGACCGACGCCGACCACGTCGATGCGGCGGTCGAAGCGGGTCGCACAGCGCTCTCCGAGGCCGACATCGGCGGGAGCGTCACGGTCGCTCGCGGTCGGAACCACGGTTCGCAATTGGATTGAGGCGGCTCGGCCCGACGACCCCCCGAAACGCCTAACCGCCACGGTCGAGTCGAATCTGACATGGACTACATCCCCTTCGGGGTTCCCCGCCTCGACGGCATCATCGGCGGCGGTGCACCGCCGGGAAACGTCGTTCTCCTCGCGGGAGAGTCCGGGGCGGGCGCTCGGGAGTTCCTCTACACGAGTGCGACGATGAACGCCCTCTCGCACGCCGACGAAGAGCTATTTAACCTCCACTACGGGTCGCTCGACGACGACGCCACCCCGCCGCCGGAGATACACTACATCTCCTTTACCGGCGGCGAGGAGTACCTTCGCCGGGAGATGGGGTACACGATGGACAACGAGGTCATCGATGCCGCTGGCACCCACATCGAGTTTCACGACCTCTCACCCGAATACTTCCAACTCAGCCCGATTCCGCGCGAGTGGTACCTCGGCCAGCCGACGCAACTAGAAGACCTCGGACACCGCCACAACCGCGAGTCCGTCTTGGGCGCGTTGGGGAGTACGCTGAGCGAGCACGCACCGGGGAACCTCGTCGTCATCGACTCGCTGACCGACCTCGTGGCGAGTCAGTCCGACGAGATGACGTGGGCCGACATCGCGATGGTCATCAAGGGACTCGAAAAGGCGTCGTACCAGTGGGGGGGCTTGATTCTCCTGCTCGTGAGCACCGAAGCGCTCACCGAGACCGAACTCGGCGTTCTCAAGGGTGCAACCGGCGGTACGCTCCTCTTCCAGTGGGAGTCCGGCGGGTCGAAGCGGGCGCGAACGATGGTCGTCCAAGAGTTCCGCGGCGTTCTCTCGCGGCTCGAAAGCGAGAATATCGTCCAGTTCGAGACGGATATCAACGAGAGCGGACTCGACGTGAGCGACGTTCGGAAGATTCGGTAGCCGACGCTCGTCTTCGCGTTCAGTTTCGTGGGTCCCTGCTGACTTTACCTATGCGTTCAATTTCACTGGTATCTGCAGTCTTTACTTGTGCCTTCAGCTTCGCCGGCACCCGCATTTTCGTGTCAACCGGAGGGATTCAACCATCGTCCAGAGCGTCTACGGCGGCGATAGTTCTTAAGGCACAGTAGACGAACGACAAATGAGATGGAAGGGGATGACGCAGGGACGCTCCCGGAGGGTCTCCGCGAGTGGATCGACAACCACGCCGAAGAGGAGGGTGTCGATTCCGAGACGGTACTCGCACGGGCGGTCGGGACCTACAGGCTCGCGGTGACCGACGCGGGCGAATCACTCGACGACGCGGCGTCGGTTCCGAATCGTATCGACACCGTCGAAGGTCGCGTTGACGACCTCGAAGACGACCTCGACGAGAAGATTTCCGACGTCCGAACGCGGGTCATACAGGTCAAACGCGAGACCGACGAGAAGGCGTTCAAGGACCACGCGCACCCGGATTTAGCGGCGCAAATCGACCGGGGAATCGAAGAGCTAGAGACGGTTCGAGAGTACGTCAGGGAGTTGGACGACCGGATGGGCGCGGGCTTCGAAAACTTCGAAGAGATACTCTCGTACCTCGACGAGACGACGCACTCGCTCGACAAGAACCTCCGGACGGTCGCACAGGTGCTCTTAGACCTCCGGTCCAGAGCGACCGACATCGAGTCCGCGGAACTCGAACGCAAGACGCTTTCTGACCTGCTCCGGGTTGCAAACGGCGCGAACGAACGAAAAGCGAAGTGCGAAGAGTGCGGCGAGACGGTTCATCTCGACCTGCTCGCGGAACCCCGGTGTCCCGCGTGTCGGACGGCGTTCCGCGAACTTTCGCCGTCTCCCGGCTTCTTCGGGTCGGCGACGCTTCACACCGGCCGACCGCCCGCGCTCGAAGCCGCCGAAACGACCGATGGCGACGACGGAGACGTGGCCGACCGCTTAGACGAGGCGGTGACGGGCGCGACGAATAGCGACGAAGACCGACCAACTCCGAGACGCGAATCGCCCCAACAAGAGGCCACCGCCAGCGGTGACCGCGGCGACGACTGACGACTCTACCGACGATGACCGACGATACAGGCAAAAACGATACACCAGACGACCCCGACGCGATGGACGGACGACAGCCCGAACGCGAACCTGCGTCCTACGACGCGAGCGACTGGGCCGCGTCCGACAGCGCCGACGAAGCCGACGCCACCGACTCCGACCGCGACGGACCCGAACGGGACGGCGAGGAGTCGAAGTCCGCCCCCCTTTCGGACCTCGCCGGACGCGTCGCAGAACGGCGCTCCCAATCGAACGTCACCAGCGAGGCGGACGAAGACGACCTCTTCGAGTCTATCGAAGTCGGCGAACTCGACGACAAAGACGTGTGGACGGCGCTCATCGAGGACGGAGACGAGACCGAGACTGTCGGTCTCGGTGCCGAAGCGGAACCCGTCGAGGACGTCTCGGGTGCTCCGGACCACGTCGTCCCCAAAACCGAGTTCTGCCAGCGCTGTGAGTTCTTCGGTGAACCGCCGGTGCTCGCGTGCACCCACGAAGGAACGACCATCGTCGAAGTGACAGACAAAGATCACTTCAGAGTGCGGAACTGCCCGGTTGTCGAAGACATGGACTAACGGCGAGAATCGCGGACCGCGAACGCGACCGCCCGCCGGCGGGACAGAGTGACAGTTTCATGGTGCCACGTACCGCTAGCCACGAGTATGCAGTTCTGCGACGAGTGCGGTTCGATGATGGTGTCACAGGACGGGGTGATGACCTGCACGAACGACGAGTGCGGCACGACTGCCGCGCGCGACGAGGAGCGCGCGAAAGAATTCGTCTCGACGGAAGCCCAGTCCGATGACGAACTCATCGAGACCGAAGAAGGAGCAGAGTTCGAGGGCAAACCCACCGCGAAAGACGTTCACTGCGACGAATGCGGCCATACGGAAGCGTGGTACACCATCAAGCAGACGGCGTCGGCCGACGAGCCACCGACGCGGTTCTTTAAATGTAAGGAATGTGGGTATCGGTGGCGCGAATACAACTGATACAGCCCCTGAAAAGGCTGTTATCGCCGGAATCTGGTTGTCGGAATCCGTGGATTTGCTGGCAGGATTGCATCGGTGAACTATACAACTCCTAAAACGTAGATATGGGCCTTAATTATCTCGAATACTGCAATGATACCGAAGTTGTTCCTCTCGAATCAGGCGAGATTGAGGTTCGACAACCGGAAACCGGGTTGAGTAGACTCAACCCCTTGTCGTAGTCCCCGTTTTCAGGGGGAAGTGAATCCTTATAAGCGATAGCGAACCACTTTACACCACGTATGGGTAAGGCGCTTCCATTTCGATGGTACGGTGGCAAATACAGCCATCTTGATTTCATTCTCGCACAGCTCCCGAAGACTCACCGATACATAGAGCCATTTGGGGGAAGTGCCGCAGTTCTAATCAACCGAGAACCAAGCCCCGTTGAGACGTACAACGATTTGGATGGGGACGTGGTGACGTTCTTCAAGGTTCTCCGCGAGAATAGGGATGAACTTCTCGAAAAGATAGCACTAACACCGTTTAGCCGTGAAGAACTCGCTCACGCTGTTGAGCAGAAGAACAACGATGAACTGAGCGATATGGAGCAGGCCCGATTGTTCTTCGTCAGGGCTGGTCAGACGCGCTCTGGGTTGGCCCAAGAAGCCACACCCGGACGGTGGGCGTACTGCAAATCAACTTCGCGTCGAGATATGTCCGGTGCAGTTTCACGGTGGCACGGGAGACTCGAACAACTATACGACGTTGCAGACCGACTCCGTCGAGTTCAAATCGAGAACAAACCTGCCACCGAGGTTATCGAGCGTCACGATGATGAAGACGCCTTGTTCTACTGCGACCCACCATATCCGCACGGAACAAGAGGGGACACTAACTCATATGGTCACGAGATGAGCGACGAGGAACATCGTGAATTAGCCGAGGTTCTTCGGAGTGCAGAGGGGAAAGTTGCTGTCTCTGGCTACAAGTGTGACCTGTATGAAGAAATCTTCGAGGATTATGGTTGGAACCGTGTTGACGCCGAGGAAAAGACGATGCACACAACGAAAGACAAGCGGCAGGAGAGTCTTTGGTTGAATTACGAGCCTCCGAACCGTGACGTGAATCCCGGCATCGACAAAGACGCGAATCAACAGACTCTCTTCGAGGCCTCAGACGGTTGACGTATCGGTTTTAGCCTTCATATCGCATTTTTGCGATATATGACATTTATGAGCCATATTAGAAGTACGTCTCGGTGTCTAATTTGGCAGAAGAGAATGTCAGTTCTGAGGAAGCTTCGAAGGTTCTGAATCGGGAATGGAAACACGTTCAATCGGATGGCCAAACCGAATATATAGATGATAATCTTGTTCGGACAAAAACCAAGGAAGTTCTCACCGACTCGAACAAGACGTATCGCTACATCTTGGTGAATGCCGCGCTCTCGAAGGCGGTGAATCCTAACATCCACTATCGGGCTTTGCAGGCAGGCTCTTCACTCGGTGGGGCATACGATGCACGTTCTGTCGCACACGGTGCTCTGGTTCCTTGGGAAAAGGGGCACGGTGAACGTCTTGGGGGAAGCCCTGAACCCTTCGTGAACAATCCTGCTCGTCATCCCGAGGTTGATACCAGCAATCGCGCCCGCTCAAGTCAGAAGCAGGAACGGCTCTACAATTTGTTACAACGAATGCAAGAGCAAGTCGAAAAGAGGGAACTTGACCCAACCGACATTCTTCGGCAGACCCTGCAAGCAGTCTCGGAATTGGAATCGAAGACGGTTGAGTTTGAGTCGCCTTCTGCCGCGCCATACGACGTCATCGCTCTCAACATCAGGGAGTATCTGAGGGACTCGGGGAACGGTGAGCGTTTACCTGCCGTCGTTGCAGGCATTATGCAGACCTACTACGAACACGCTGGCGAAGGTGATTGGCGAGTAGACTGCGAACACGCTAATGTCTCTGACGAGTTCTCGAAGGCGGCAGGTGACGTTGAAATCTTCTGCGATGGCGAGCTGCACAAGGCGATGGAAATTAAGGACAAACCAGCTACACAGAGTTCAGTTCAACACTCTATCGAGAAAGGTCGTAGAAACAAACTCGGAGAATATCTGTATGTCCTTGGTTCGGGATTCAAACCGGGAGAGGAAGGTGATGCACGTCAAGAAGCGGAAGATGCACCTATCGAACTCATATTCATCACTCCCGATGAACTCATTAGCACCCTGAAACTCGTTGACGACGTTGAGCGAGTCTTCTTCCTCGAAGCCGTAGGCGAGTTCCTGAACGATATGCGGGCTAATCAGTCGAATAAGAACGCGTTCACAGAGATGGTTGAATCTATCAAGTGAGCATATGTCGGCTTTAGCCGATATAATGCAAATATGGGATACGCCTGAACCGTGTAGATAGCGTGTCTCTCATTGGTGAAACTAAGATGCAGGTTCTCCGTCTTCTTGACGAGTCTGCATCTCACGGATACAAGATGCACAAAGAGATTGGTGTTACTACCTCAACCATTTATCAGCATCTTGACGAACTTGAAGAAGCGGGTATGGTTCAATCCAATCCAGTCGAAGGCGATACTCGCAATCGGACGGAATATCACATCACCGAGAAAGGTCGTGAATTGCTTGAGATACTTTCGGAAGAGGAATAAGGTAGATTCTGGAACATCCGCAACCCGTGCCCAAGGAATCAAGAACGGTCTGTCACCAGAAGACCAACACCAGTATTCTGATGAACGTATGAGAACACAAGGATATTTCAATCGCGTCTAAACACGTCTACGTTGTCTTCGACGAACTCTCGCATCGTTCTCGGGGGACGGCCGAGTACGCGTTCGGCGTCGGTGGTGACTCGCTTCGCCAGCCCAAGCCGTGCCGTGGTATAGATACCGAGCATCACGACGACGAGTGGCATCGGAACTCGTCGTCGCATCCGGATGGCGAATTCGATAGCCCCCGGTCGAACGTATTCGATGTCGCGGTCGAGCGCCGCCGAAAAGATGTTCGCCACCTCGTGATACGAGAGCGCTTCCGGGCCGGTGACGTCGTACGCGCGGTTTTCGTGCCCCGACTCGACGAGCGCCGCCACGCCGACGGCGGCGATGTCTCTGGCATCGACGAAGCTCGTCTGTCCGTCGCCCGCAGGGACGAATAGTTCGTCGCGCTCGACGATGTCCGCGCGGTGGACGCCGGCGAGGTTCTGCATGAAAAACGATGCCCGCAGGAACGTGTACGCCACGTCCGCGGTCCGAAGGTGGTCTTCGACGCGGTGGTGTGGGAGAAGTGGGTTTTTCTCCGCTCCGAGGACCGACAGGTAGACCACGTGGGCGACGCCGACCCGCGCCGCGGCGTCGATAGCTGGAGCGAGATGGCGACCGACTCGGCTCATCGACGGCGGCCGAACGAGAAAGAGGGCGTCAACGTCCTCGAACGCTCGCCCCCACGTCTCAGGTTTGTAGAAATCGAAGTGAACGCATTCGATGTCGTGTTCGAACCGGTCGCGGGCGCGACTGACATCTCGGACGCCCGCCCGAACGTGTACGGCTTCCTCGTGGAGCTGACTGACGACGTGATTCCCAACAGTCCCCGTAGCGCCGGTGACGAGCACGCGTCTCATCTGTCTGTGACTTTCGGCATCGCTTCGACGTACAGGTCGTCTTCGAGACACTCGATGATGAACTGAGCAACAGTGCCGCGACTGGCCGAGTCGCGGACTCCAAGTTTGAGTTCCGTCCCGTGGCTGAACTGGCGTGGGTCGTCGCCGTCTGTCAGTCTGGGGGCGCGGACGACAGTCCACCGAGTATCACTCGCTCGAACGTCATCGACGTGCCGCTTCGCGTCGTCGAGGACTGACCCGGCAAGAACCTTCAACAGCGACCCCATCACCTTCCCGCCGAGACTCACCGACTCACCGTCTTCGCGGACGCCAGCACCGACGAGCGTCACGATTCGGGTGACGCCAGCGTCGTCCATCGAATCGAGGATATGCCGCCCGGCGACGGTCAACAAATCGTCAGGCCCGTCTGATGTCTGCCCGAGAACGCTGACGACGGCACCGACCGCGTCACCGGTGTCGCCGCCGGAGACGGCAACTGCTACGCCGTCGCCGGAGTACGCATCTCCCTCGACGACGGTTACCGCGTCGTGCGTGCGGAGCGTCGCCGGGATGTCGTCGGCGTTGCGAGCGAATGCGACGACTTCGTGTCCGCGTTCGAGCGCCTGTTCGATCAGCGGACGGCCGGTTCGACCGGTTGCACCGAAAACGGCGAGTTTCATGCTCTCAGTACGTCGGCAGGGAATATATTCGTGGCTGGGGGGTCGGCTCGGAGGCGGCCGAGTCTCAGACAGGTGTCTCGTCCGGCTCGGTAGCGAATACGTACCCGTAGAGCACGAGCGGGAGGCTCCCGAACCAACCGATGAAGAGACCGAACAGGACCGAAAATATCGCGCCGAAGACACCGAGGAGGAGCGTGTTCACCCCGATGACGACAATTGGAAGGATGACGCTTCCCGCAACCAGCGGCTTCCACGCTCGTCTACGAAGACAAAAGCCTGCAAACAGTCCGAAGGCGGCAACCACGCCGGAAGCGGGCGTAAGCACGTATCGCATCGAAAGCGATCCGCTTCCGGCGAAGGTCGTTTCCAACCACAGAGCGAGGAGCGTTCCCGGAATTACTGCAAGTGCCATTTTTCTATCGAGAGGGCGGACAGTACTGCGGTTTCGGAATGCGATGAGAAGGCCGAGTCCAGTGATAACGTACGCCCATCCAACCGGGTTAAAGAGGAACGCGCCGATAGCTGAGAAGAGCTTCCCGTAGGCCGCACCGATGTTCTCCGGATACACGAGATAGTAGGTCCCGCCACGACTGAACAATCCTTGGTCCACGAACGACCCGACATCAACCGAATCCTCGTCGATTGTCTCTTGTACGTCGGTACTCGCGTTCGCGGCGGGTTCTGCGGCGGCTTGGGAGACAGTTTCCCAGTCGGTCGGCGAGAGTCGAATCGTCGCGCTAACAGGGTCACCAGAGACGTTCAGCGACAGACGGTAGTATTGCCCGTCGTAGACAGCGAATTCGGCGCCTTCGTCTATATCATCGAGAGCCATGTAGGCCTCGGATTCAATCTGACCGTCAAATATTCCGGTCTCGGCGGCGGTCTCGACTGGCGCTTCGAGTTTCGATGTTCCGTTGACGTATCTGGAGAGACTGACGATATCGGAGTCGTGTGCTGCGACGAGTTCGGGCGAGGTTTCGGCTGACACTTCCTCGGAGACGTACGTCGTCTGTAGTTCACCAGCGACCGAGATTGACTGGGTTATCAACACGCCAACGAGGAGGAGAGCGACGACGGCGGCGAGTCGTTTCAGTGGGACCATGCAGTCTCGTTCTGTTCAGGTGCAAATATGACATTCGGTTAAGTAGTTTTTGGGAGACAGCCGTCACCGAATCTGGTCGTCCCCGAACTCACTTATCAGTCGGCCGTGATTATCGACCGATGTCCCTCCAAAATCGACTTCGAGAGCGTATTCGTCCGTGGCACGCCGTGATTTTCACCGTGTTCGTAGTTGGAACGGTGTGGTCTCTGCGTGGGGAGCCGATCGAATCACTTTCGGTACTCATGGCCGTCGCCAGTGGCCTACTCGGTGCTATCGTCTTCCAGTTCACCGTCGGAAGTATTTGGGGCTACGTCGTCGAATATCACAACGCAGGAGGTCGGTGGACCGACACACCTCTCCTCACACCGTTCGCCGTCGCCGTTGCTGTCGGTGCGGTCGTATACACGACACTCACCGCCGAACTCGCCGTCGCGGCGTGGGGCGCGTTCTGGGCGTTCGCTATCGCCGCAGGTCTGGTCGCCGTCGTAACCCAGTTCTACGCCGGCTATCGTTCGCCTCAGGACTGAAGCCACGGGACGAGGAAGTCGGCGACCGCGGCCGCGACTTTGCCGTGCTGGCCGACGAAGAAGTGGTCCGCCGCAAACTCGACGACCGATTGGTGATACTCGCGCGCGCACTCGACGACGGGTTCCCAGTCGGCAATGTCGTCGCGGGTCCCGTAGACGACCTGCACGGGCACCGGAATTCGGTCGAAGACGGCCGTCACGTCCAGGTCGTCTGCGAGTCGCCCGGCGGGACCGAGCGTCGAAACGGCTTCGACGTCCGCACCCTCCGCGGCCGCGAGAAGCGCCATCGCGCCGCCAAAACTGAATCCGAAGAGTGCAACGCGGTCGTAGCGCTCTCCGGCCCACTCGACCGCCCGGAGAGTGTCGGCGCGCTCACCGTAGCCGTCGTCCCACGCGCCGTAGTCGAATCGCAGGCAGTCGATGCCGCGAGCGGTTAGCTCGTCGCTGACGGCGACGAGTCGGGAGTCGCCGCGGTGGCCGGTGTGTTGTGGATGCGGGGGGCAGGCGACGACCACGTGCGCCGCGCGCATGTCGTCGGCGTCCGACTCGTCACCCGAGACGCCAGCGGCGGTATCGAGCGTCGCGCGCACGTCGCGGCCGCCGGGTACCAGAATCGCGTCGGTCATACCGGCCGATTACACTGGTGAGGTTTTAAGCCGAACGTCACGTAGGTAATGGATATGGGAATCCTCTCTCGCACGTCGTACGTCATTCGGTCGAAGATAAACTCCCTCCTCAACCGTGCGGAGGACCCGACCGAGACACTCGACTACTCGTACGAGAAGATGCGTGACGAACTCCAGCAAGTCAAACAGGGTATCGCCGACCTGACGACCCAAAAGAAGCGACTGGAGATACAGAAACGCCGCCTCGAAGAGAACGTCGAAAAACACAACGACCAGGCCCGCGAGGCCGTCCGACAGGACCGCGAAGACCTCGCCCGGCAGGCCCTCGAAAAAAAGCAGGCCAAGATGAACCAAATCGAGGAACTCGACGCGCAGATTGCGGGCCTGCAGGACACACAAGACTCGCTCGTCGAGAAGAAAAACGACCTGCAGAACCGCATCGAAGAGTTCCGCACGAAAAAGGAGACGATGAAGGCTCGGTACGAGGCCGCCGAAGCGTCGAGTCGCGTCTCCGAGGCCATGTCCGGCGTCGGCGACGAGATGGCCGACGTGGGTCGCGCGCTCGAACGCGCCGAAGAACAGACTGACGATATGGAAGCGCGCTCCGCCGCGATGGACGAACTCATGGATTCGGGCGCGTTTGAGGACCAACTGTCGGACAAAGACGCCATCGAGCGCGAACTCGAAGCCGGTCGCTCCGGCGCCGAGGTAGACACCGAGCTAGAGACGCTGAAAGCCGAGATGGGGAAGTCCTCCGCACCGGCCGACGAGTCGGACGCTGACGCCGACCTCGAATCCGACGTTGACGCCGATATCGACGTTGCCGACGAAGAGGTCGAAGCCGAACTCGAAGAACTGAAAAACGAAGACGAGTCGCCCTAACTCGTCACACCGCGCCCCGTCGTGGGCGACCGCCGTCACTACTTTTGTCGCGCCGCGTGACGTCGCGGTATGTCGGACCACGACGGGCCGTCCCCGGGCGAGCCTGACGACGCGATGCGAAAACGCGGGACGGCGAGTCGCGCGAAACTCCGCGTCTACCTCGGCGCGGACCGCCGACTCGTCGCGGTCGCCCCGCTCGTCGTCGTCTTTCTCAGTATTGTCGGTCTCGGCGTGCTCGACCCGCGCCCGCTCGAATCAGCCGTCGAAGCCTCCGACCCGGTCGAAACGCTCGCACAGGCGCTTCTCACGGCGATCATCACCGGCGTCACACTCGTCGTCAGTATCAACCAACTCGTCCTCTCACGGGAATTGGGGCCGCTCGGCGACCAGCGCGAGCGAATCGAGGGGTCGCTGTCGTTCCGCGAGGACGTCGCCGACTTGCTCGACGCGCCGGTCGCGCCCCCGGAGCCATCTGCGTTCTTGCGCGCACTCGCCGAGAGCATCGCCGCCCGCGCGCGAAGGCTTGAATCGACCGTCACCGACGAACACCGTGTGAGTGGTGCCGACGACGACCCCGCCGCGCGCGTCCACGAGTTCGCGTCGGAGGTCGAAGGCAACGCCGCGGCGGTTGCAGACCGCTTGGAGGGACAACAGTTCGGCACGTTCGACGTGTTGTCCGCGGCGCTCGACCTCAACTACTCGTGGAAGCTCTATCAGGCGGCGCGACTCCGCCGCGTCCACGACGACGCTCTCCCGGCGGAGACGACAGCGGCGCTTTCGGACCTCCGCGACGCGCTCGAACTGTTTGGTCCCGCCCGCGAACACGTCAAGACGCTCTACTTTCGGTGGGAACTCGTCAATCTCTCGCGGTCGATGTTCTACGCCGCCGTCCCCGCGCTCGTGGTGAGCATCGGCGCGATTCTCTTTCTCAACGACCTCGGTACCGTCACCGGAAGTACCGTCGGCGTCTCGAATCTCCTGTTGGTCGTCGCCGCCGTGACCGCCGTCTCGTTGGCTCCGTTTTCGGTCCTCGCCGCCGCTGTCCTCCGAATCTCGACGGTCGCAAAGCGAACGCTCTCGATTGGTCCGTTCGTGTTACGCTCGGAGACGAGAACAGACGACATCGAGTGGGAGTCCTGACGACAGGACTCGGGGCTACTTCTGTTGGACGCCGATTCCCGGGCGGTCGAGTCCCGCGAGGTCGATGTTGCCGTTCGGCATCGGCACGCCCTCGTAGGGGTCGTTCGCAAGGAGGAGTGACCCGTCGAGGTCAGCGTAATCGAGGAGCGGCGCGAGATGACAGCCGGCGGCGATGGCGGCGTTCGTCTCTATCATGCACCCGAGCATGACCTCTAACCCGTGGGCGCGGGCGGTGTGGATGGCGCGTTTTGCTTCCACGAGACCGCCGCACTTCATGAGCTTCAAGTTCGCAATATCGACGCGGTCTGCTATCTTGGGGATATCGCCGGCCGTGACGCAGGACTCGTCGGCCGCGATGGGGAGCGCGCCGTGGTCGTAGACGAACTGTAGTCCCTCGTAGTCCTCGGCGGGGACGGGCTGTTCGACGAATTCGACGCCGTGATCGGCGAGGAATCCGGACATCTCGACGGCCTCGCGGGGCGTCCACGCCTCGTTCGCATCGACACGAATCCGAACGCCGGGCGCTTCGTCGCGGACGGCCTCGATGACGGCCTCGTCGCGGTCGGTTCCGAGTTTGACTTTGAGCACGTCGTAGCCCGCCTCGTAGGCGTCTTTCGTCTTTTCGCGCATCGTATCGAGGTCGTCGAGTCCGATGGTGAAAGAGGAGGTCGGCGTCCGCTCGGCGTCGAGACCCCACAACCGGTAGAGTGGGACGCCGAGTCGCTTCGACGCGAGGTCGTGAAGCGCGATGCTCACGGCGGTTCTGGCGGCCGGATTTCGACGAACGGTCTCCGCCATCCGACGCTCGATGCGCTCGATTGCGTGCGGGTCGCCGATGTCCTCGACGACCGCGAGCAGGTCGGGAAGGACGGCTTCGACCGTGTCTGCGGTCTCGCCGTAATGCGACGATGGGGCGGCCGCGCCGATGCCCGTCATGCCGCCTTCGTCTTCGATTCGGACGACGACGTTTTCGGCTTCGGTCTGGACGCCGCGGGAGATGCCGAACGGGTCGGCGAGCGGCATGGAAAGCCGCTCGAACTCGGTCGAGAGCATTCAGAACACCTCGTCGATGAGGTCGGCGGCGTCGAACCGAACTGGGTCCACCGCGGGCGCGCCGAGTTCGTCGGCGAACGATTCGACCGCGTCGGCCGCGGCGTCGTCGTCATCGACGTGCGACGTGTTGAGCGCGCCGCCGACGATGTCGGCCTCGTGGACCGGGTCGGCGAGGCGTTCGTACAAGGAGACGTACTCCGAGATGGCGGGGAGTTCGAACGATTCGTAGCCGTGGACGACCTCGCGGGTGGCTTCGTGACAGAGGACGAGTTTGTCGGCCATCGACCCGTGGAGGATGCCGCAGGTGACCGCGGAGTACGCCGGATGGACGATACTCCCTTGGCCTTCGACGAAGAGCACGTCGTGTTCGTCGCCTTTCTCCAGAATCATCTCTTCGACCGAGCCGGCGGTGAAGTCGCTGACGACGCGGTCTACCGGGTTGCCCCAGCCGGCAATCATGATGCCGGTCTGGCCCGTCGGGATAAAGCCGGCGTCGATGCCCCGCTCGCGGGCGGCCTCGACGAGTTCGAGCGTCGCGGTCATCTTGCCGACAGAACAGTCTGTTCCGACGGTGAGGACGACCTCGGCGGCAACGTCGGCGGCGGTTCCCTGCGCGACGCCGATTTCGTCGTGTGGCTTGCGAACGTCGTTGATTTCACAGCCGTGTTCGGCGGCGAGCGCGGCGAACTCGTCGTCGTCTTCGAGGAAGTAGTGAAGCCCGGCGATAACGTCACAACCGCGTTCGAGCGCGGTGCGAACGTCCTCGCGCCACGTCTCGTCGAAGCCGCCGCCGATGGGGGCGATTCCGACGAGGAGGGCGTCGGTCTCGGGTGCTTCGGACATCGCGGAGATAATCGGTACGTCGGGCAGGTCGCGGCGGTGGTCAGCCGCCGACGTGCCGGGATTGTCGCGGTCGAGGACGGCGACGACATCGTAATCGGCGTACTTCAGAACGCCCGTGGCGGTTTTCGCGCGGTCGGGGAACTTCTCGTGGGCGAGAACAACGACTCGCTGTGGGTCGCTCATACTGGATGCCACGTAATGACACCCTAAAAGGACAGTCGATTCGGCAGTGACTGTTGGGAACCGGACCAGCAACGTGGGGGCACACGGCAGTCGGTCTTGGAGCCAATTTAAAGACGGTAGAGACGGGTCGTCCAGAACTCCCGCGAGGCCTCCGCGAGCGCCGCTTCGGGGTCGCCACTGGCATCGACCGTCGCAGTCAGCCCTGCTCGGTCGCGGAACTCGCCGAGAACGGTTCGTTCGCCGAGAACGACGAGGTCGGAATCGGCGTCGGCGTCGGTGTTAGTGTCGTATCCGGCGTTGGCGTCGCGTTCGGCGATATCGCCCGCGTACTCGTCGAGCGCCTCGTGACACCGGTCGATGTGGTCGGCGATTTGGTCGTCGCGGATGCGCTCGAAGCGCGCCTGCGAGAAGCCGCCTTTCGAGTGCGCCGACTTCACGTCGCTTTCGAATCCAGTCACGTACTGTAACCCGCCGTCTTCGTACCGGCCGAGTGCGAACAGGTCGGCGCGGACGAGCGCGACGACGGTTGCGTCGGTCGGGTGGAACCACGCCGAATCGAGGTCGAAGCTGTCGGCCCACGCATCGAAGGGTTCGGGGAGACGCGGCGGTGAGAGCGCGACGCTCACGAGTCCGGCGTCGTCGGTGAGGGCGATACAAGGCGTGGCCCGGCGAACGAGCGAGGCCCGGTCGCCGAAGGCCGATTCGACCGACGAGGGGACAGAGCGGTCGTCGTCGATGACGGCGGTCAGCGCGCCTTCGGGGGCGGTCGAGACGGATTCGAGACGGGCGAGCACCTCGCGGAGGCGGTCGCCGCGGAGGTCGTCGGTCCCGCGGAAGTCGAGCGAGTCGTCGTCGCCCGAGAGCCGTTCGACGCGGTCTTCGAGTTCGGTGACCCTGTCTTCGAGGCGGTTGATTTCGGCTTCTGCGTCCTGTCGCGCACGAACTGCGTCCTTTCGTCGGTCCGACTCGCCTTCCAGACGGCCCGCGAGCGCATCGCGTTCGTCTTCCAACTCTGCGATGCGTGCTTTGAGTTCGGCCCGACCCAACAACTCGTCCAGCATACGCGGAAGCGTGCGGGCCGACCACTTGAGGGTTCGGACGTGGGTCGAAGCGTCGAGTAATGCGGCGAAGTATCTGTTGTGTTGCGAGGCGGGTCTCTGCTCTGTTGGGCGACGGTTCTCTTCCGTGCTGACGGTGTTTCTACTGTTGTGACGAGCGATGCCTCTACCGACGCGACTGACGACGCTTCGACTACAGTGTCGAAGGCGCGATAGCGGGGAAGAAAAACGTTCGACGGCGACTATGCCGGGATGAGGTCGTCGATGCCGTCGAGGTCGTAGCCAGCGTATCGGAGCAGTTCCGCCGCGCGGGGAGCGTCAGCGAGGAGCACCGGACGGTCGTCAGGGAGGGCGTGGGAGTCCACCACGTCACGGGGAAGTGCGAGTGTACCAGACGGGATTCCCTCGTCGCCGACGACCGGGAAGTGCGCGCTGTCGAGTTTCATTACGAGCGGGAAGTCGGTTCGCTCGACACCGCGTCCCGTCGCGTAGACACACTCGTTGAGTTCCTCGTGTTCCGTGTGGTGGATCGCCGCCTCAGTGCCGTCGTACGGTTCGACGTACATCCGGCCGAGGTAGTACCCACTGGAAAATCGTTCGAACATCAGTGCATGTGAATACCATGCATGATAGTAGATAAGCCTTGTCGGAATCGTTTATATGGGACCGCAATTCGACCGCTCGGCGGCGGAGAACATACGCTTCCGTCAGCGAATTTCGTGTTGGAAAACCAGACTTTCGTTTCGTTCGAATCTGTCGTCGGCGCGCATCGTCCGGGTCGGTCGTCGCCGCGGCCCACCGGAGCGACTCGCCTCCGTCGCTTCTGGTTAGTCCCCGCCGCGCGTCGCCGCGGTCATCGACCAGACGGCGACGAGACCGAGGAGCACCGCCGGGAGCATCGGCAACGCCAGCATCGCCGCGAGGTACGGAACTCCGAACTCCGCGGGGAGCGAGGGAACGAGATACACCGCGCCCGGAACGACGAGGAAACAGAGCGCGACGACGGCGACGAGTATCCACCCGCGGTTGCCGAACCCCTTCGGCTCCGGTTCGTCCCTGCCGATGTCGGTCTCACCCGGTCGGTGAACGTAGGCATCGGACCGAGTCCCGGTCTCGCCCCCGGACGTGGTATCAGAGCTCACTATCTGGGATTACGACCACTTTGCCAAAGCCCTGTCGCTCCTCGATGAGTTCGTGTGCGCGGCTGATTTCGCTCATCGGAAGCGTCTCCCGAATTCGCGGTTCGAACGTCCCGTCCCACACCAATTCGAGCACTTCGTCGGCCTGCCCCGGCGTCGCCATCGTCGAGCCGATGACGGACAGTTGGTTCCAGAAGATGTAGTTGAGACCGGCACCCGGGTCGGGTCCCGTCGTCGCGCCGCAGGTGACGATGCGGCCGCCCTTGGTGAGGCTTCGGAGGGAGTCTTTGTACGTCTCCTCGCCGATGTGGTCTACGACCATATCGACGCCGCGGCCGTCGGTCATCTCGTACACTTTCTTCGAGAAACTCTCCGCTTCGTAGTTGATGACGTGGTCCGCGCCGCATTCGCGGGCGTATTCGAGTTTCTCCTCTGTCGAGGCTGTGGCGTAGACTTCCGCACCCGCGTAGTCTGCGATTTGGACGGCCGCGTGGCCGACACCGCCGGACGCACCGAGAACGAGTACTTTCTCGCCGGGACGGAGTTCGCCGCGGTGGATGAGCATACGCCACGCCGTCTGCAAGACGAGCGGAGCGGACCCGGCAACTTCCCACGGAACGTCCTCGGGGACGGGAACCAGGTTCGCCTCGGGGACGGCCGCGAACTCCGCGTGAACGCCGCGCATGTGCTCGCCGATAACGCGGTAGTCGGGGGCGAGCGTCGGGTCGCCCTTCCGCGAGAACTCGTCGCCTCCGTCGGCGACTCCCGCGAGGAGCGCGACGCGGTCGCCCGCCTCGAACCGCGTGACGCGGTCGCCGACTTCGGTGACGACGCCGGCCATGTCGCTACCGGGAATGTGCGGCATCTCCAGGTCGAGACCCGGAAGCCCGCGTCGCGTCCAGATGTCGAGGTGGTTAAGCGACGCCGCCTTCACGTCAACGAGCACTTCGTCAGGGCCGATGTCGGGGTCGGGAAACTCGCCGTATTCGAGCACGTCTCGCCCGCCATGGTCGCTGAATTGGACCGCTTTCATCTCGACCCGACCGACGGAGAGGAACGACTAAAGTGTAAGTTTACGCTAAACAACTTTCCGAATCTTCCGCAGTTGTCGAAGTCGGTTCGGCCGTGAGAAGACAAATAAAAAACATATATCTCATGCGCCCCCGGACCAAATAATACGGTGCAAAGACAGCTCGCGTTCCGAGACGCGGCGAACGAATATCCGGCCAACTAAGTGGTTGATTCGGTCCCAACAGAGGTGCGCTGTACACGTGAACCAAAATCGCGGTGCCGAAGCGCTACTACAGTGTCTCGTGAGTCGTTCAACCATCGTGGCGGAACTCAGAGACTGCCCCCGTGACAAGCGGGCGTTGGCCGACGACCTCGACGTCTCACGGTCAACCGTCAACCGTGCTCTCCGAAACCTCGTCGATGCGGGGGTCGTCAAACGGCGCGGGAACGTCTACGAGACGACTCTCACGGGGCGTGCCGCGCTCGACGCATTCAACCAGTGCGTTCGCTCGCTTCGCGGTATCGTGACGGCACGAGACCTCCTTTCGATGCTTCCGCCGGACGCGCCGCTCGACCCGGTGTTTTTCAGCGGCGCGACGGTGCACACGTCCACGCCACAGATACCCGACAGCGTCATGCAACGGCTGTTCGGGAGCATCGAAGACGCAGACTGCCTCTACGGCGTCGCCCCGGTCGCGCTCGCCGGGCAACTCCGGCCGTTCTACGAGACGGCGACCGCGGGCGGAACCACAGTCGAGATGATTCTCTCGAACGAGTTGTTCGAGAAACTCGTGGACACGCCGGACTCGCGGGCCGTCATCGCCGAACAACTCCGTCGGGAGACGGTGACCATCTACCGCACCGACGTCCCGTTCGGATTCGGTCTCTGGACGGTCGGCGACGAAGCCGGTATCGTCGTCTACACCGACACCGGCGTCGGCGGAATCGCCCGCAACGACGAGGACGACGCCGTCTCGTGGGCGAAAGCCCAATTCGACTCGCTCCGCGAGGAAGCGACGCTCGTGACCGACGCCGCACTCGACGGCGACGAGTGACCGACGCCTGCGGGTGTCACGGGAACTTTGTCGCCCGACGACGAAGCGGAATTCGTGAGCGACCACGAGGACCACGGCAATCACGACGCCCACGGCGACCGCGACACACACGACGATGACGGCGACAACGGCGACCACGATGACAACAACGACGACAGCGACCGCAACCACCGTCATAGCCACGATGACCACATCCACGGCCATGATGACCACCACCAGCACCACGAACACGACGTCGAAGCACTCGACATCGCGGTTTTGACGGTCTCATCGACCCGTGACGTCGAAGACGACCCCGCGGGCGACGCCATCAAGACGACTCTCACCGAGGCGGGCCACTCGGTCTCGGTCCGGCGCGTCGTAGACGACGATTACGACGAGCTACAGACCGTAATCTCGCGGATGGCCGACCGTGGCGACGTCGATGTAACCGTCACGACCGGCGGCACCGGAGTCACGCCGGACGACGAGACGGTCGAAGCCGCCACGCAACTGTTCGATAAGACGCTTCCCGGCTTCGGCGAGTTGTTCCGGCACCTCTCGTTCGACGAAATCGGAACGCGCGTCGTCGGCACGCGCGCGACCGCAGGAATCGTCGACGACACGCCGACGTTCTGCCTGCCGGGAAGCGAGAACGCCGCGCGACTCGGAACCGCCGAGATAATCGTCGCCGAAGCGCCCCACCTCGCGGGACTCGCCAGACGCGACGACCCATAACCGGCGTTCCGCGAGCGTTCGTCGTGAGAGCGGGCCGCCGTGAGCGACTGATATGTACCCGCAATACGACGGTCCCGTCGGTCGAATCCGACTGCAACGTCTGCCCGGTCGCGTCCATTTAAGTTTGCAGACCCGCTCCGGAGAGGTATGAGCCAGCAGTCCCCACACGAGGAGGACGCAGACGACGTGTTCTCCAGCGGGAAGGACCCGAGCCTCCGGAGTACGGAGGTCACAGAAGGTCCTGACAAAGCCCCGCACCGAGCGATGTTCCGCGCGATGGGATTCGACGACGAGGACCTCTCGTCGCCGATGGTCGGCGTGCCGAACCCCGCCGCCGACATCACGCCCTGTAACGTCCACCTCGACGACGTGGCCGACGCGGCCATCGACGGCATCGAAGACGCCGGTGGGATGCCAATCGAGTTCGGGACCGTCACCATCTCGGACGCCATCTCGATGGGAACAGAGGGGATGAAAGCCTCGCTCATCTCCCGCGAGGTCATCGCCGACTCGGTCGAACTCGTCTCTTTCGGCGAGCGAATGGACGCCCTCGTCACTATCGCAGGATGTGACAAGAATCTCCCCGGAATGATGATGGCATCCATCCGGACCGACCTCCCGTCGGTCTTTCTCTACGGCGGCTCTATCATGCCCGGCCAACACGATGGCCGCGAAGTGACCGTCCAGAACGTCTTCGAGGGCGTTGGCACCTACGCCGAAGGCGACATGAGCGCCGACGAACTCGACGACCTCGAACGCCACGCCTGTCCCGGTGCAGGCTCTTGTGGCGGGATGTTCACCGCGAACACGATGGCCTCCATCTCGGAAGCGCTCGGAATGGCCCCGCTCGGCTCTGCTTCCGCACCCGCGGAGTCCGACGAGCGATACGATGTCGCCCGCCGCGCCGGTGCGGCCGTCCTCGACTGTGTGGCAAACGACCGCCGTCCCTCCGACATCCTCACGAAGCAGTCTTTCGAGAACGCTATCGCCCTCCAAGTCGCTATCGGCGGTTCGACGAACGCCGTCCTCCACCTGCTGGCACTCGCCGCCGAGGCGGGCGTCGAACTCGATATCGAGGAGTTCGACGAAATATCCCGGCGCACTCCGAAGATTGCCAACCTCCAACCCGGCGGCACGCGCGTCATGAAAGACCTCCACGAGGTCGGCGGTATCCCGATTGTCGTGCGCCGACTCGTCGAAGCGGGCCTGTTCCACGGCGACGCGATGACCGTCACGGGCCGCACCATCGAAGCGGAACTCGACCGCCTCGACCTGCCGGCCGACGAGGACATCGACGAGGACTACCTCTACACGGTCGAAGAACCCTACCAGTCCGAAGGCGCAATCAAGATTCTCACCGGCAACCTCGCACCCGACGGCGCGGTGCTCAAAGTGACCGGCGACGACAAGTTCCACCACACCGGTCCCGTCCGCGTGTTCGAAAACGAAGAAGACGCGATGCGCTACGTGCAGGACGGCCACATCGAGTCCGGCGACGTTATCGCTATCCGAAACGAGGGGCCGAGCGGCGGTCCCGGAATGCGCGAAATGCTCGGCGTCACCGCCGCCGTCGTCGGACAGGGTCACGAAGACGACGTGGCGCTTCTCACCGACGGGCGATTCTCCGGCGCGACGCGCGGGCCGATGGTCGGGCACGTCGCTCCCGAGGCCGCCGCGGGCGGCCCAATCGGGCTTCTCGAAGACGGCGACGAAGTGACCGTCGATATTCCGAACCGCGAACTCTCCGTGGCTCTCTCCGACGAGGAACTCGACGCCCGGAAGGAGGACTGGGAACCAAAGCCGCCGGCGTACACCGCTGGCGTGCTGGCGAAGTACGCGCGAGACTTCGGCTCTGCGGCGAACGGCGCGGTGACGAACCCGGCGCTCACGCGCGACGAGTAGGGACGAGTCGCCGCGGCGTCTCCCGCGACCCGAACGCCGTCGTCAAAACAGGAGCACACCGGACGCCCGGTACAGGGCGAGTATCCCGATTCCGAGTACCGTCCCGACCGGAACCTGTACAATCACTTTTCGCGGCTGTTCGGTGAACCCGTAGATGCACAATCCGAATGGCACGGACAACAACACGTCTATCGTCCACTCCGGGAGGGCGGGCGAGAGACCGGTCCACGGGGCGAAAAAGAGGAGTCCAACGCCGCCGAAGAACGCAAGTATTCGATTCCACCGCCACGTTGAGAACTGCACGTCTCAACCGAGAGTGTTTGACAAATTGTTAGTTTCGGTGCGGAACCCGGTCGTCGTCTCACCAACGTCGCAGTGGCAGGGACGATTCGACTCGGATTAGACGACCCGATTCCGTAGGTCGTCGTCGCCTTCGTCCAATCTATCGAGGTTTTCGGCGATGATGTCGGCCATGCGGTCCCAATACTTCGGCGTGTGGCCCGCGTTGTGGGGCGTGATGAGTACGTTCTCGAAGTCCCAGAGGTCGTGGCCCGACGGGAGCGGTTCGGGGTCGGTCACGTCGAGCGCCGCACCGCGGATACCGCCGCTTCTAAGCGCCGAGACGAGGGCGTCGGTCTTGACGACCGGCCCACGACCGATGTTGACGAGGACGGTCTCGGGAGCCATCGACTTGAACGCGTCTCCGTCTACGAGACCGCGCGTGGCTTCGGTCAGCGGGCACGCGATGACGACGTACTCGGAGCGGGCGAACGCCGTGTGGAGACCGCGCTCGTCGTCGAAGCCGACGACTTCGTCGGTCGGACCGCCTTTTTCGGGCGAGTAGCGGACGCCGACGGTCTCCACGCCGAAGGGTTCGAGACGGTCCACGACGGCTTGCCCGATGGCACCGAGACCGACGACGGTGACCGTCGAACCCTGTAGTTCGTGGGTCGGATAGGACTGCCAGCGGTTGTGTTGTTTCTGGCGTTCCGCGACGTGGAACCGGCGGGTGAAATAGAGGATGCTCCCGAGCACCTGCTCGGCGATATTGGGTCCGTGAACGCCCGAGGCGTTGGTGACGGCCACCTCGTTCGCTTCCAGTTCCTCGATTGGAAGGTGACCGGTTCCGGCGAAGACGCAGGCGAACAAGTCGAGATTCGCGGCGGAGTCGAGTGCGTCTACATCGACGGTGAAGCCGGTTGCGACGCGAGCGCGAGTGAGCAACTCCCGTTCTTCGCTCGGTGTGCGGGCAACGGCGATAGCTCGGTCTGGGAGGCGTTTACGGAGCGTTTCGGCGTACGATTCGGCGGAGAGACCGTGTATCTTCTGTCGGAGGACCGCGACGTCGGGTTCGCTCATGGTCGATAACTCTCGAAGCGAGTGATGAATCTGTCCGAATCGGCACACTCGGGGGCGCTGGAAACGCGGGGTATCAGCCGATTGGTTCTCGACTTCGAGGCCGTCGCTTCGAAATCGTTCGGGTGACGGCTACCGCGTCAACAGTCGGGTCAACGACGAACCGTGTCCCATCTTCACCGAGTTTCCACGCGACGGGAGCGTAGCCCTTGGGTGCGGGACCGCCGTCAACGAAGACAAGGTCGCCTGTTTCGTCGCGGAAAACCACTGGCTCACGCTCGTCGCCCGACTCGTCACCGGTCATTAGTCCGCACGTAACGCGGTTGTCTGCATAAATCTCCGTCTCTGGTTATCAGACGCGGTATTTTGAGATGGTACACGAGCCGAAGACGACGGCGGTTCGAATCGCGTAACGCCGAAACCGAGCGTCGAAGCGCACGACACCGCCGGGTCGTTCCATCGCGGCGGTTCAGGGGGTTTAATACCCGAGCGAAGCGCTGTTGCGATATGGAACGCGTAGACGTCGCCATCGTCGGCGGCGGCCCGGCCGGCACGTCGGCGGCACACGCCGCGGCCTCGGTCGGTGCCTCCGCTTTGGTCCTCGAAAAAGGCGTCCCCCGTGCGGACCGAGAGGGTCTCGGCCCGGATTCGACGGACGCGGCTGGCATCCTCGACTACTGGGTGGACATCATGGACATCCATCCGGACGAACTGCCGGAGGGTATCATTCTCGATGTCCTCGACCGCGCCGAATTCATCGGCCCGAACGAATCGGTGGTTCTCCGAAGTACCGGCATCGACGCCTCGTACGACGAGTTCGGGTACACGTTTCACCGAGCGAAGTTCGACAACTGGCTTCGCAGTCGCGCCGAGGACGCTGGCGCTGAATACCGTCTCAAAGCCTCGGTCCGCGACGTAGAGACGGACCTCGACGCGACGGGGACCGAAGACGACCCGCGCCACGTCGTCCGCCTCGCAAACGGTGACGACGTGGGTGCGGACTTCCTCATCCTCGCCGACGGCCCACAACGGACGGTCACGAACAAGGTCCTCGACGACCTCCTGCCGTTCGAAATTACCGACAGACTCGCCTCGCCCGAAGTCAACCACATCGCGTATCAAGAACACCGCGAGTTCCCACCGGAACTGTTCGACGAGGTTGACGGCGCTATCAAATTCTGGTGGGGCTACATGCCCGGCCACACGGCGTACCCGTGGGTGTTCCCGAACGACAACAACGTCTGCCGCGTCGGCCTCACGATGCCCATCGGAATGGACATCGACGAGGTCGAAGACCGCAACGACTACAAACTGCTCCGCGAGGACGACGAGCGCATTCCGCAGGGCCGCGAGTACGTCCGCCGCCTACTCGAACAGGAGTACGGCGACGAATACGACATCGACGAGGACTTCCCGCTCGTCGAAGACCGCGGAAAGACGAAGGGAACGGAGACCTACTCTATCTCCTCGACGCGACCCATCGACTCGCCGACTGCGGCGGGAATCGCCGTCACCGGCGGTGCCATGGGCGCGACTTCCGCGTTCCACGAGGGAGGCGACCACGTGGCTGTTCGCACGGGTGCCATCGCTGGCGAACTCGCCGCGAGCGGCGACCTAAGCGAGTACAACGCCCGCTGGAAGGACGCCATAGGCGACGAGGTTCTACGAAACGTCGCGATGGCCGACATCGTCCACGAGTACGGCCCGGGCGACTGGGACAAATCGTTCAAGGCGGCTCGAAAGCTCCTCGAAAAGGACGAAGGCTACAAGGCGTTCAGCGCGACGAAGCTCAGCGCCGGGTTCAGCGCCGCGAAACTCGCCACGCAGTACAAGCGGACGAAGCTCAAATTCCGGAACGGTAAGTACGTCCAGTTGCGCGAATCGGAATATTCACTGTAACTGACAGAAGCTTTATCTGTTTTTCTGAATTCCTGTCATTCGATGACCCCGAATCAACCTCGACGTCGATTTCTCCGCCGTAGCCTCATCACGGCGAGTGTCGGCCTTTCGGGGTCGCTCGCGGGGTGTTCCTCGTTTCGTGGCTGTTCGTCCGCTGAGATTTTCCTCCAAGGGGAGTTAGTCGGACACGTTCCCGAAAACGCTACTGTCGTGGACATCTCCGACCCGCGCGTCGAAGAGAGTCCGTGGGTGAAGAAGGTCGTCGAAGCGTCTTCAGGCGGCCACCCACGAGAGATGACCATCTCGGACTGCTTGAGCGATTACGACGACCTCCGAGAGGACCTCAACGCACTTCCGGCGGTCCATCGGGCCGAGGACCGCCTGTACTACGTTCGGGCCGAGGGACAGATCGTTCGCGTCCGGGCGGTCTTCTTTACCGACGACGAGACGGGGCGACCGGGTCGGAAGGCGTTTTAGCACGCGTGAATTAGAGTCGAGTGCGTACCTCAAGTCCCCGTCCGAGTTGTCCCACATCGGGAGCGATGACAGCACGGCGAACCCGGGTACGTAACACCTACTGGCCGGCATTCGCCGGCGTACTTCGGAGCGTCCGCGCCCGAAAGACGGACCGCCTGGCACGAGGGTTTCCCGGTTGACGCGGCACGCCGCCTCGGGATGATACCGGCCGTTAGTGTCCCGGGCGATATCTTCGAGACACACCGAAGAGCGCTCGGTATCCGAATTGGTCGCTTCGTTAGGTCACCACGCGCGGCTTCCGGTAGCTCACTCAGTTCCCGAGTGGCCGGGGTTGGACACCAGTCGGACAGAAGCGACGAGCGACTGCCGACCCACGAGTTAGTCACGCTCGACGTACGCTTCGATCACCGCGGCCTCGGCTTTTCGTATCAGTTCCCCCGCCGTGCTCGTCGCACATCCCAGCGCGTCCGCGACATCCGCGACCGAGCCATCGCGGGGGCGTTCGTAGTACCCCACCGAGACCGCAGTCTCCAGTGCCGCTCGCTGGCGAGAAGAGAGCCGAGACGGCGAGTGCCGTCGCTCGAAATCACACACCCGTTCGATGCTCACCGACCCGAGTTCGGAAAGCGCCTCGTAAAACGCGCTGAGCGCCGCCGCTTCCCCGACGGTCTCGCACCGAACGCTCCCGTCGTCGAAAAACGTCACCGGGGGGAGGAATATCACCCGAGAGTCCGCGATGACGTCCAGTACCGCTGTCGGGAACTCGTAGCCGTCCTGCCGAAGGAAGGCGTACGTGCCGTCGGTCTCCGGAACGAACTGGCACGACACGAGCGAGTCGATGCCGGAGACGACCCGCTCTGTAGCCGCTCGGTCGCCGTCACACCAAAGCAACGTCGTCGCGTCCTCGGTGGGACTCCACATTAGTAGCTCGGCTCGCTCCACCGACGATTCAGCCACGAGCCGTCGATGAAGCGGGTGGACGAGCCGGTCTGGGTAGGTGATCGAAAAGAGAATGCGTTTCATGCCGCGATTGGCGACCGTTCGGCCGAGTCGCATATCAAACGTCGTGGTCTCGGTCGGCTCGAGACCAGTCAACGTCGTCCCGGTCGTCCCGGACGTGAGTCAACGCTAGCCCAGTTATCATCGGCGTCAATCGCCGCGTTCGTGAGCGTCCAAGACCGCAGGGATACTTCGCACGAGCGTCTGAAGGTGGTCTGCGTCGTCGAAGACGTGCATTCGTGCGTTCGGTATCTTCGCGTTCAACCGCCGAGCGCCGTCTACGGGGACGTTCGTATCGCGCTCGCCGTGCCACACACGCACCTCCCTGTCGATGTCGTCGAGCGAGAGGTCCCACGCAGACGTCGTCTCGCGGAACTCCGAAACGACGCCCCGGCCGCCCCCCGCGATGGCCTCGACGAAATCGTCCTTCACGACGGCGGCAACGTGGTCGGACACCGCTTCTGCCGGGGTGTCTGTCGTGTACTGCGAGACGACGAACGATGGGGAGGCGCGGTCTGCAAGCCACGCCTGTCCGCGAAAGAGACCGCGGAGGATTCGGGGTGTGTTGGCCGCCAACGCGCCGAGAAGACGCTGTGTTGCGGGCGTCGCGTCCGAACACGCAGGCGGCGTCGCTCCGGCGACGATATCGACGCTGGTGACTAACTCCGGTCGGGTCGCGGTGGTTGCGAGCGCATACGGCGCACCGCCGGAGAAGGCGACCAAGCCGGCGGGGGCGACACCGACATCGTCGAGGACGGCTTCGACGACCGCGCCCGTGTCGCGCATCGAGTACTCGTCCCAGTGGGTCGAGCGTCCGTATCCCGGCCGGTCGGGAGCGAGCACGCGTATCGAGCGTTCTCGCGCGGCGGTGTCGAACACTGCACCGAGCCGCCGGGAGCCGGGCGTTCCGTGGAGAAACACGACTGGTTTGCAGTCAGGGTCTCCGTAGGTGGCGTATGCGACCTGTCGGTCACCGTCGAGCGAGACGAGAGCAGTCGATTCCGATTCAGTGTCGCCGGCCGACCGTTGGCTGTCCCGTTTCTGCCTCTCGTCATCTCCTCTCTGGCTCTCGCGCGGTGACCGAGGCGTCTGTGATGCCATCGACTGTTGGTTCCCGTCGGAACGGTGAGTGACTGGTGCCGGACTGGTCCGGGAGTATATACGTCTCTCGGAGCGCAACTGCCGCGGCAGGGTGACTGCCACAACGAGTTACGTTAGTCGTCTGCCTCGGCTGACTCGGCCGACGGTATCGTCACGTCGGTCAGTCCCGCTTCGATTTGCTCGCGCCGGGCTTCGAACTCGCCGGGAAGCACGAGTCGGCCGCCGAGGTCAGAGAGCGGTTCGTCGCTGGTGTAACCCGGGTCTTTCGTGGCGAGTTCGAACAGGACGCCGTTCGACGCTCGGAAGTAGACGGAGCGGAACCAGTGGCGGTCGATTTGGTTCGTCGGGCGAAGACCGTGTGACTGGACGGCCTCGCGCATCGCGTGTTGGTCCTCGTCGGTCGGCGTCTGGAACGCGACGTGGTGGACCGTCCCGTGGCCCTGTCGGCTACTCTCGATTGTCGGGACGATATCGACGTACGCACCGACCGGGCCGGCGGCGGCGAACCGTGTCCGCTCGTCTCCCGGCGTGTCGCCCTGTGACTGTTCGGTACCGGCTTCCGTCAGCCCCATCGTCCGCAGAAGGTCTTCGGTCGGCTTCTGGTCCGCCACCCACAACGTCACCGAGTGGAAGCCTCGAATTGCCACCGACTCGGGGACGAACTCGGTCCACGGAACGGTCGGGTCGTCCGCGGGAATCTCGACTTCGACCAGTTCGACAGGGAGTCCGTCGGGGTCGCGGAACGGCAACACGGTCTCGCCGAATCGCTCGATTCGGTCGTCGTACTCGACGCCGTAGTCGTCGAACCGGGATTCCCAGTAGTCGAGGCTCCCTTCGGGAACTCGGAACGCGGTTCGAGAGACTTGCCCCGTTCCGACCGTTCCACGCGAGAGCGTCTCCCACGGGAAGAACGTCATGCTCGTTCCGGGCGTCCCCTCGGTGTCGGCGAAGAAAAAGTGGTACGCGCTTGGGTCGTCTTGGTTGATAGAGCGCTTGACGAGACGAAGCCCGAGTGTTTCGACCCAAAAGTCGATGTTTCGCTGTGGGTCGCCGGCGATGCACGTGACGTGGTGAATACCCGGTGTCGGGGTGTGGTCTGCCATCGTCTCGGAGTATGGGCCGAGACGACTTGAGTCTCTGCTGACGTGAGTGTTACCGGGTCTCCGGAAGGGAATCGGTCGTTTTCTCGCGCCGACCAGTGACGAGTGTCGCTTCTATCAGACCGGGAGCAGACGGTCGAACACGCGACTCGCCGCGAAGACGAGGATGGACAGCACGCCGGCAGTCACCGCGACGCCGAATACCGGAACCGGAATCGGCGTTCCGGCGAACGGGTTGTTCCCGCCCGCGGCGAGAAACATCGACATGGCCGGTTTGCCGCCGTGGCCGAGGAGGAAAAAACCGTTGACGGCGACGACGGCGAACAAGCCGGTCACGAGGCTTATCATCGACGCCACGTCTTCGATGTTCAGTAGCTGTCGCGCTTCGCGCTCGCTCAACGCGCCGCCGCGCGTGAGTCGTCGATAGCCGACGTAGACGAGACCGAGCGCGGCGACAGTCTCGATAGCGCCCGCGTACGCCCCCAAGAGGAGAATCTTCGGCGCCGCCCACAGCGGGTCGCCATCGGGGAACAACGCCCGCGTCGATGCCGGGAGTGTCATCGCCAACGGGAGAACCATAGTCAACGCGGCAAGGATGAGGCTCTGCCACGCGAGCTTTCGCGGAAGCGATTGCTTGAACAGACTAAACCGCCGGATTCGGAGCTGTTCGTAGTGCGAGTCGCTGAGGAGTGCGGACGCAATCGGGTCTTCGAAACGTTCGTCGCTGTCCATACCGTACGGCGACGGGTGCGCAAGCGGGCAATAAAACTCAGTCGGTCCGCTCATCCGTCGGATGTGATGACTGTTCAGCCTTCGTGTGTATCCTCGTATGACTGCCGACATTGGTGATACACAGCCAGACATTCGGTTTCGAAACATGATTGTACAAAATTATTGAATATGTGCTAGCTTTTGTCTACACAACCGTAACTGGGGATATGGCAACGCCAGGCGCAGAGTCGATATGGCTGTGGGTTGGAACGCTCGGAATGACAGTCGGCACGCTGTATTTCGTCGGGCGGGGTCGCGGCGTCAGAGACCCCGAAATGCAGAAATTCTACATCGCCACGATATTCATCACGACTATCGCGGCGGCGATGTACCTCCTGATGGCGACCGGGTTCGGTCTCACGGAGGTTCAAGTCGGGAATCAGACGCTCGACATCTACTGGGCGCGGTACGCCGACTGGGTGTTCACGACGCCGTTGTTACTGTTTGACCTCGCGCTGTTAGCCGGCGCGAATCGAAACACCATCGCGACGCTCGTCGGTCTTGACGTGTTCATGATCGTGACCGGCGTCATCGCCGCGTTCGAACAGGTCGCCGCGTACCGCATCCTCTGGTGGGGTATCAGCACGGGTGCGCTGTTGGTCCTGCTGTACGTCCTCGTCGGTACGCTGTCCGAACAGGCCCGTGAAAAGTCGGGCGAGGTCGCACAACTGTTCAGCACGCTTCGAAACCTGATGATATTCCTGTGGCTCCTGTACCCCGTGGTCTGGATTCTCGGGACCGAGGGAACCATCGGCGTCCTCCCGCTGTACTGGGAGACGGCGGCGTTCATGGTGCTCGACCTCACCGCGAAGGTCGGATTCGGCGTGCTTCTCCTCCGCTCGCGGAGCGTGTTGGAGATGGCGACGAAACCAGATATGGACGCGACGGCCAGCGCGTAACGCGTCGAAGACGGCGGGATACCGTCGAGACACTTTTTTGAGGTTGTTGGCGACCGCGACGTCCACGTATAAAAATTTCTCGCTGGATTGCAGTCGCCTGCGGCCGACGGAGGGATATGAAATGTGCCGGAGGCGACACCAAAAGTGCCGTGCGTCGTCCCGCGTCAAATCGGCCCTCCAATGAACCCCCGTCTCGTGTTCCAGTTCTGCCATCTACCTTCCGATGAACGATACCGGCGCGCCGGCACGGCTACAGTCTGGACTGTGGTGCGGCCGCTGTCCTGTGGCCGTGGGCGTCCGACCACCGGAGACAGCACTTATACTACCGAAGAATGACAGGCCCGACAGTGACGGACGAGTCTGACCTCGAAACGCTCACCTCGCTTTTCGACGACAGACACGTCCGGGCCATCCTCGCCGCGACGAGCGCGGAACCGCATTCGGCACGAGAACTCAGCGAGCAGTGCGACGTCTCGGTCTCGACGATTTACCGCCGTCTCGAACGCTTAGCGGACGCGGAACTCGTCCACGAACGGACACGTCCGCGGCGCGACGGCCACCACGAAACCGTCTACGTGGCCGCGCTCGACCGCTTCGAGTTGACCGTTCGAGACGGTGAACTCGACTGGACCGTCGAACACCACGAAGACGGTACGGACGTCGCCGACGAACTGACGCGACTATGGGGGAAATTCTGAGTCGGACGGTCCGGCGGTCGAACAGTCGTGAATTTTAGCCGTCCAACGCCGCCCAGTCGCCACCGACGAGATGGTTGACGCTTCCCGCGCCGTCGCCGACAGCCGCCGGTTCCGACAGCGCCGCGTGCGTGAAGTCGATACCGCGTTCGACCGCCTCCGAGAGAGCGTCGCCACGAGCGAGTCGGGCGGCGATTGCGCTCGACAGCGTACAGCCAGAGCCGTGCGTGGCCGCGGAGTCGATTCGGGGGTTGATGTACGTCGTCGTCTCCGCGGGCGTGACGAGCGCATCGGTGACAGTCGAGTCGTCGGTTTCGACGTGGCCACCCTTCAACAGGACGGCATCGGCACCCCACTCGAAGAACCGGTCTGCGGCCGCGTGGCGCGCGGCTTCCGTGTCGGGGAAACGGCCGGTAAGCGCCTCGGTCTCGTCTGCGTTCGGCGTGACGAGCGTCGCCTGCGCGAACAGGTCGGTGTAGGCGTCGATGGCGTCTTCGGCGAGGAGTCTGTCGCCGGAGGTAGCGACCATCACGGGGTCGAGAACGACCGGACCGTCGTAGTCGGCGAGGCAGTCGGCGACCGTCTCGACAGCCTCCGCCGTCGCTAACATCCCGAGTTTGACTGCGCCGATATCGAAGTCGTCGGCGAGCGCGTCGAACTGCGCGCGAATCGCGTCGGCCGGAAGGACGTGCGTGTCCTCGACACCGCGGGAGTTCTGGGCGGTCGCGGCGACGATGACCGAGCCACCGTAGACGCCGAGTCGCGTCATGGTCTTCAGGTCGGCCTGAATTCCCGCGCCACCGCCGGAGTCGCTGGACGCAATCGTAACCGCGTACGGCGGCGTCCGCGGAGTCGGCTGTATCGGCGGCATCTCAGCGCACCTCGATCCGTTCGATTCGGCCGGAGAGAGCCGGGGTCTCCGCACCGGCGAGTCCCGCGGCGGCGTCGAGGAAAGAGATTCTGTAGCTCGCCGGGCCGTGGTAGTCTCCGAATGCCCCGTCGGCCGCAAGTTCGCCGGCCAGTCCGTAGGCGACAGTTCCGGCGAGTGCACCGTCGAGTGGGTCGTCGAGTGCCGCGGCGAAGACGGTGAGCGTCACGCCGAGCATACAGCCGGTGCCGACGACTTCGCCCATCATCGAATGACCCGCCTGAACCTCGAACGCGGCGGCTTCGGTCGCAACGATATCGGTCTCGCCCGACGCGACGACGACGGCACCGGTCTGGCGGGCGCACTCGACTGCGGTCGCGGCGATTTCGGCGTACTCGCCGATGGACTCGACGCCGCGCACCTCCGCGTGCTCGCCGACGAGTGCGGAGATTTCGCCGTAGTTGCCGTTGAGCACGTCCACGTCGAGGTCGGTGACGAGACGGTCTGCGACCCGAGTGCGGGTCGGCGTCGCGCCGACACCGACGGGGTCAACGACGAGGGGAACGCCGTGGTCGTTCGCGGCCATCCCGGCGGTGAGCATCGTCTCTTCGCCCGACTCGCTTACGGTCCCCATGTTGAGCAGACAGCCGTCGGCGATGGCGACCATATCGCCGACTTCGCGCTCATCGTCGGACATGACCGGCAGGCCGCCCCAGTGGAGCGTGATATTGGCCACGTCGTTGATGGTGACGTCGTTCGTGACCGAGTTGACGAGCGGTTGTGCGTCTGCGACGGCCGTGAGCGCGTCGTCGAGCGTGATTCCGCGGTCGGCGTCGAGACTGCTCATCGGCGGTCCCTCCCGTCCGAGACGGCCGACGCGAGTCGTCGTGTCGCGGTCTCCGGGTCGTCAGCGGCGGTGATGGCGGTGACGACGGCGACCCCGTCGGCTCCGGCGGCGACGACTTCGGGCGCGTTCGACGGCGTGATACCGCCGATACCGACGAGTGGAATCGAGACCGCGTCGGCGACCGAAGCGATGCGTTTGACGCCGATTTCGGACTGGTCCGGGGTGGTCTCTTTGGTGGCTGTCGAAAAGACGGCACCGACGCCGAGGTAGTCCGCACCGGCGTCTTCGGCCGCGTTCGCGCCCGCGACAGTCGAAACCGACCGGCCGACGATAGCGTCCGGCCCGAGTTGCTCGCGCGCGACGGAGACCGGAACGTCGTCGTCGCCGAGATGAACGCCGTCGGCGTCGATTGCGCGGGCGATATCGACCCGGTCGTTGACGACGAACGAGACGCCCGCATCGGCCGTCACCTCTCGAATCTCCCGCCCGATTTCGTATCGTTCGCGGGCGCTTGCGTGCTTCTCGCGGAGTTGCACCATATCGACGCCGCCGCGAACCGCGGCTCGTACCACGTCAGTCGTCGTCCGCCCGTCGGAGCGGTCGGACTGCGTGACGAGGTAGGTTCCCATCGAAGTATTCATTAGTTGTATTCGGAAGTGATTCGTAAATCGTCAAAATAGTTCCTACTGTGTGTTCGCACGAGGTGCATCCGTTTCTCGCGGTCTGAGAGCCTGTATTTGTGATTAAGGAGCGAGCGCTCGAATAGGCCTAGTGGTGGAGAGGGATGTCGTCATTCGTAATTGCGTACGGGTCGCGTGAGGGACAGACCGCAAAGATAGCCGAACGCATCGCCGAGATGCTCGACTCCCGCGGCCACGAGACGACGCGCGTCTCGGTTGCCGACCGCAGAAGCGACGTGTCGCTCGCCGACTTCGACGCGGTGCTCGTCGGGTCGTCCATTCACATGGGCAAACACGCGAAAACGGTGTACAGATTCGTCCGCGAGAACCGCGCGGACATCGAATCGCGCCCGAACGGGTTCTTTCAGGTCTCGCTCTCGTCGGCCGTCGATGACGAGTCCGCTCGCGCTCACGTCGCGGAATACATCGACGAGTTCATCCGGGAAAGCGGCTGGCACCCCGACAAGATAGCCGCCTTCGGTGGCGCGCTTCGCTACTCGGAGTACGGCTTTCTCACCCGCATGATGATGAAGCGTATCGCCGCCGACGCAACCGGCGACACCGATACCTCGCGGGACTACGAGTACACAGATTGGGAGGAAGTCGAGTCGTTCGTCGCCGACTTCGCCGCGTTCGTGGAGTCAGGCGGCGGTTCGGCGGATACACCCGGTAGTTCGCCCGAAAACCGTGAGTGAGACCGATGAATCGCCGCACGCTGGGTATCGTCGCCATCGTCGTCGTCCTCGTCGTCGCCGTCGCCGCGGGCGGTCTCTGGGCGGTCGGCCGGCTTTCGTTTCTCGACTCCTACGGGAGCCAGTACGACTACAGCGTCCGCGTCTCGGCAGACGAGCCGATTTCGAACGTGACGATGTTCGTCCCGCTTCCGGTCGAAAACAACTCGTCACCGGTCGCCGCCAACGTCGAATCGAGGGAGTACCTCATCCCCGAAACGTGGTCCTACGACGTGGTGGACACGCAGTACGGCCCGATGCTTCGGATTCGAGCCGACGAGCTACCCGCCGACCCGACGTACCACCGGGCCGTCATCGAGAACGACAGACTGGTTCGCTGGGAGCAAATATCCGAACGCGAGTACGACCAGAACGACGCTAACACGGTCCGGGTCGAACACGACGCAGTGGACCTATACGCGGACGCGACGGTGAACCGCTCTATCGACACGCGGTCGCCCGAGGGCACAGAGCCGATTTTCGAACCGCGTCAAAACGTGCGGGCGGTGCCCTGCGAGTGGCCGCACGAAGCCGACGAGACACGGTGTTACGCCTACGATTCGATGGTCTACCTGCAGTACGACGGTCCGGAGACGACGACCGTCTCCGTAAGCATCGAACTCTACGGGACGAACTCGTGGTGGGTCGGTGGGTGGAACTACAACGAGTACACCGACCGAATCTACGCGTACGACGTTCCGGCGGACCGGCGCGGATGGGTCGTCGTCGAAGGTGAGTTGCAGACGGGTGTCGGGAACTACCCGCGGAACCCGCCGCAGTGACGAGACGAGCGACGTGAACCGGTCGGTTCTCAGTCGCGGACGATGCGACGAGACTGACGAACACGAAGGCGGATTTTTCGCCGAACCTGTTCCTAAAACCACATCTATTTTGTCTCACTACGTGGCACGTCAAACAAGACCATGATAACAACCCCCGCTGTCGGTGAACTCGTACCGCCGAACCGAACGCTGATGGGTCCCGGCCCGAGCGACGTTCACCCGCGCGTCCTCCGAGCGATGTCCACGCCGCTCGTCGGCCACCTCGACCCGTCGTTTATCGAGATTATGAACGACGTACAGGAACTCATGCGCTACGTGTTCCGCACCGACAACCAGTGGACAATTCCGGTGTCTGGAACCGGTTCGGCGTCGATGGAGACCGCTATCGGCAACCTCGTCGAACCGGGCGAGACGGTTCTCGTCCCGTCGAACGGCTACTTCGGCGGTCGCATGGCGTCGATGGCCGAACGCGCCGGCGGCACCGTCGTTCGCGTCGATGCACCGTGGGGCGAACCGCTCGACTCCGCCGACGTACAGGCCGCTTTCGACGAGCACCAACCGGACGTGTTTGGGTTCGTCCACGCCGAAACATCGACCGGCGTCAGGCAACCGAACGTCCCCGAACTGACGCGCATCGCTCACGCCCACGACGCCTACGTCGTCGCCGACTGCGTGACCTCCCTGGGCGGCGTCGAACTCGAAGTTGACGACTGGGACATCGACGTGGCCTACGCCGGCCCGCAGAAATGTCTCTCGTGCCCACCGGGTGCGAGTCCGCTGACGCTCAGCGACCGCGCGATGGACAAGGTGTTGTCGCGCGAGCACCCGACTCGGTCGTGGTATTTCGACTTATCGCTCCTCGAAGGCTACTGGGGTGACGAGCGGTCGTACCACCACACCGCGCCCATCAGCAACGTCTACGCGATTCGAGAGGCGCTCAGGTTGGTCGCCGAGGAAGGTATCGAAAACCGGTGGGGACGACACCTCCGGGTCGCGGGCGCGCTGAAGGCGGGCGTCGAAGCGATGGGTCTCGGGCTGAATCCCACAGACGACTGCTGGTTGCCGAGTCTCAACGCGGTGGTCGCCCCCGACGGTATCGACGCGGACGACGCCATCGACTACGTGCTCGAACACTACGACCTCGAAATCGCCAGCGGTCTCGGCGCGCTCGCGGGCGACATCTTCAGAATCGGCTGTATGGGTTACTCGGCACGCCCCGAAAACGTCGCACTTCTCGTGGCGGCGCTCGGTGAGGCGCTGGAAGCACAGGGCGCAGACGTGGACGTCGCCGCCGGATTCGACGCGATGCGCGGCGTGCTCGGAGACGGATAGCTAGGACAGGTAGGCAGGGTCAGGCGGTCGCAGGTTATAACGTCGATACCGCCTTAGGTTCCCGAGTCTCGGAGACGTGCAGTGTGTTCACGTCACCGAACGCTCACTGCCGGGTTTTGTGTGGGTTGGCTCACTGCTCGCCTTCAGCGGGCCGTCAACACCCGGGTTAAGCACTTACAAATAGCGGCTAAACGAACCCTATCGAGTGTATTCGGTCAAATTGACGTGAACTATTTTACCATTTCATAGGCGCTCGGCACGTTCCGACGGACGATGAAGCGACGAAGCGCAGTCGCGGTCGCCATCGTCGTACTCGTGGTTGTACTCGGCGTCGCGTTCGGCACCGGACTCGCACCCGGATTCGGTTCGGGAGTGGAAGACGGCGACGCATCCAGTAGTGACTTCCCCACGCAGACGCCAACACCGACTCAGATGTCGTCTCCGACACCAAGCGAAGAAGCAGAACGCGGCACGCCGACCGAAGACACGTCCACGCCGGACGAGGAGAGCGCAGACCCGCCGTTCGTCTTCGAGATAGACAGCATCGAAACGTGCGGACAGACCTGCCGCGACGTGACGAGCACGCTGACCAACCAACAGGACGAACGCGCCGCCGACACCACCGTCTACAGCCGTATCTTCGTCGGCAACAGCACCGACACCGACGACGTAATCTGGCAGGGCAAAGAGGAAGTCGGCGGTCTCCCAGCCGGCGACTCCTACACGACGACCCGACGCGTCGAACTCTCTCTCACCGAGGCATTCGCGGTACAGCAGGCCGATGGGTGGATTACGATTCAAACGACCATCGAAACCGACGAGCAGACGCTCACGTACGCGGAGCGCCGAGACGTTATCTAAGCCGGTTTCGGAGCCTCGAAGCGGGCCACCGCTTCCGCAACGACTTTTCGGGCCGCCTGCTAACGCGAGATATGAACATCGAGGCACGCGAACTGGCCGACCTCGGTCCCGACGCTCGACGCGCGTTCTTCGAGCGAGACGCCGGCGTCGCCGACGTTCGCTCGGACGTGCACGACATCGTCGAACGCGTCAACCGGGAAGGAGACGTCGCGCTCCGGGAGTTCTCCCGCGAGTTCGACGACGTCGAAGTCGGCAACATCGACGTGACCGACGCGGCCGAACGCGCCTACGACGAAATCGACGACGACGTGCGCGAGGCCATCGAAACCGCGGCGGCGAACATCCGCGAGTTCCACGAGCGACAGGTCCCCGAGGAGTGGCGCGAGACGTTCGGAAACGACGGACGCCGAGAACTCGGCCGGCGCTACCGACCGCTTTCCCGCGTTGGCGTCTACGCGCCCGGCGGCACGGCGGCCTACCCGTCCAGCGTCCTCATGGGCGTCATTCCGGCCAAGGTCGCGGGCGTCGAACACGTCGCGGTCGCCACGCCGCCGGCCGACACGATGAATCCGGTCACGCTCGCCGCGATGCACGTCGCCGGTGCCGACGCCGTCTACTCGGTCGGCGGCGCACAAGGCATCGCCGCGCTCGCCTACGGGACGGAAACCGTAAACGCCGTCCAGAAGGTCGTCGGCCCGGGCAACAAGTGGGTCACCGCGGCGAAAGCCGAAGTGCGCGGCGACGTTGACATCGACTTCCTCGCCGGTCCCTCCGAAGTGCTCGTCGTCGCCGACGAGACCGCCGAGGCCCGATTCGTCGCCGCCGACCTCGTCGCGCAGGCCGAACACGACCCGAACGCCTCGGTCGTCGCCGTCACCGACGACGCCGCGCTCGCCGACGAAATCGTCGGGGAAGTCGAGCGACAGGCGGCGGACAGCGCGCGAACCGAGACCATCGAAACGGCGCTGGAAAACGACGCGTCCGGCGTTCTCGTCGCTCGGTCGATGTCCGAAGCGGTCCTGTTCGCCGAGGAGTACGCCGCAGAACACCTGTCGATTCAGGCCGACGACGACGAGGCCCTCCTCGACCGCATCGACTCCGCTGGAAGCGTCTTTCTCGGTCCGTACACCCCCGTTGCGGCGGGCGACTACGCCTCCGGGACGAATCACGTGCTCCCGACCGGTGCGAGCGCGAAGCGACAGGGCGGTCTCTCCGTGGACCACTTCGTCCGCTCGACGACCGTTCAGCGACTCGACCGCGACGCACTCTCTGGACTTTCGGAGACGATTACGACGCTCGCCGAAGCAGAGGGGCTTGACGCGCACGCACGGAGCGTCCGCGAGCGGTTCGAAGACTGAATGTCGGCCGACGAGCGCCGCAGACACAGCCAACAATCGCTTCCGTCTCGTCGGCGGTCGGTTTCGACCGGCGCCACAGTTAACCGTTCCCACAGTATAACGGGTAGTATGAGCACGGAAACCGCGAGTGGCGGCGGCGATGCGGCCGTTACGATAACGCCCGCGGCCGCCGACGAAGCCATCTCGCTCCTCGAAGGTGAGTCGATGGACACAGACATCGCTGGGCTTCGCCTGTTCGTCCAGCAGGGAGGGTGTGCCGGCCTGTCCTACGGGATGCGGTTCGACGGCGAACCCGAAGACGACGACACGGTGGTCGAACAACACGGTCTCCGCGTGTTCGTTGACCCCTCGAGTATGAACTACATCGGCGGCGCGACGCTCGACTACGAAGACGGTCTGCAAGGGGCCGGCTTCAACGTCGAGAACCCGAACGCATCGAGCAGTTGCGGGTGTGGCGAATCGTTCCGCACGTAGGGACCGACTTCTTAAGCCATCGGCCGTCCAACCGAGTGCTATGAGCCAACTTAAATCACAGACAGCACCGGGTGGCAAAACTGTCTTCGTCGCAAGCGACGAGTTCGAACGCGGGTCGAAGGGTCCGTTCTACGTCGTTTACTCGACCGATAACGCCGAAACACGGTGGGGCTACCGCTGTGGGAACTGCGATTCGTTCGACACGGCGATGGATACGATGGGCCGCGTCGAGTGTAACGAGTGTGGAAACGTCCGGAAACCCGACGAGTGGGACGCCGCTCACGAGTAAAATCGCCGCCGGAACGATACATTCGTTTAATGCTGTCACCCGATACCGTGGCAATCTTTATCACAAGTGCGAGTGTACGTTGACCTGCATGGCCCAGGCTTCGATGCCTCCTGTTCAGGAGGCTCGGTCGATATTCGGCCGGCTCGGCTACACCGTCTCGGGCGACGGTCCCGATATGCTGGCTGAACGCAAGTGGCGTACGGTCCAAGTGACCGCACTGAGTTCGCGCGAAGCGAGCGACTGCCGTCCGGCGCTTACAGACGGCGGAACAGAACCGCGATACCGGCTTCGCTGTTTCGTCACGTGGGACGACCACATCAACGCGCTTCGTGAGCGACTTCGCGGTATCGACCTTCCGTACGAGTGGGCAATTATCGGCGTCTCCGACAACGGAGGTGACGACTACGAGGTCGTCCACGGCGCCAACGCGTAACCCGAACCGACCCGCGTAACCGGCGCGATTCGCGCCCAAACGTTTTCTCAGCCCGTCGCCAACGAACGGGCATGACACAGGCCACGCAGACGGGACTCCGTCGATTCGTCCGCAGTAGACGACTCAACGCGGCACTGGCGTGGCTGTTCGCCGGGTTTCTCGCGGCGGTCGCCATCGGAAGCGTCGTTACCGGCGGCGACCTCGTTTGGGGCGGATTCGCCACGGTCGTCGCCGCGCTCACCGTCGTTCCGGCCGTCGCATTCCGCGAACCGCAGGCGATGCTCCCGTGGGAAGTCGTCGCGCTCGCCTCGTTCCCGGTCGTCGCCCGCGTCCTCGTTCGCGGGCAGACCATCGGTGGCGTGACGTTTACGGGCCGCGTTTCGACGTATCTCGCGGTCGCCGCCGTCGCACTCATCGTCGCGGTTGAGTTGGACGTGTTCACCCCGGTTCGGATGAATCAGGCGTTCGCAATCTTCTTCGTCGTCATCGCTACGATGGCCGCCGCGGGCGTCTGGGCGGTCGTCCAGTGGCTCTCCGACATCTACCTCGGGACCGAACTGCTGTTCAACGGCCGGGGAGACGATGCCATCGAAGCGGGCTTGATGTGGGACTTCGTCGCCGCGACGGTCTCCGGTCTCGTCGGCGGCGTGCTGTTCGAACACTACTTCCGCCGCCGGGCGAGGTCGCGCGAGCGCATCCCGGCAGACGTCGCAGCAGCGAGCGAGACACCCGCCGAAGATGGTGAGTCCAGATGAGAATTCGGTCGAGGCTCCACATCGACGAACACCGCCAACAACAGCTCTCGCGGGTGATGCAACTCGTGCTCGTCGGGCTGGTGTTCATCGGTCTCGACCGGCCCGATTTCGGTATTGTCGTCAATGCGTCGGTCGGTCTCGGTGTGACCTACCTCCCGGCGATACTCGAACGCGACTATCGAATCCCGATGGACGCGGGGCTGACGCTCTGGATATCCTCGGCGGCGTTCTTCCACGCACTCGGAACTGTCGGTCTCCCCGGCACCGAGACGAGTTTCTACGCCGGCATCTGGTGGTGGGACCACTTCACCCACGCGCTGTCGTCGTCTGTCGTCGCCGCCGCCGGCTATGCGACCGTCCGCGCGGTGGACGAACACACGGCCGACATCTACCTCCCGTCCAAATTCACGTTCGTCTTCATCCTCCTTTTCGTCCTCGCGTTCGGGGTCTTCTGGGAGGTCATCGAGTTCGCCATCTCAGGTATCTCGTCACTCGCCGGGGCCAGTTCCGTCCTGACGCAGTACGGTCCCGAGGACACGCTCTTGGACCTCGTGTTCGACGCCATCGGCGGCGTCATCGTCGCTACGTGGGGGACCGCCCACCTGACAGACGTGGTCGGGGCGCTTCGACAGCGACTCGACGGGACAGCCAACTGAACGAGGTTGCGTGCGTTTTCGTCTCGCGTCTCTCAGAGCTGTTCGGCGATAGTCGACGCGTCGGCGCACCGATTCGGACACGCAGAAACCGCGTTCCTGTCGTGTGAATTCAGGAATGATTATTTGTGATAGTACGACGAATGGTCAGCCGAGATGGTGTTTAAGAAAATCACCCTCATCGGTCGGAGTAACGAGAGTTTCGACGCCGCGGTCGATGAAGCTATCGACCGGGCGGAAGAGACGCTGGCGGGCGTCCACTGGGTCGAAGTAGACGAACTCGGCGTCGAGGTCGCGTCCGTCGAGACGCGAGAATACCAAGCCGAGGTCACCGTCGCGTTCGAACTCGAAGCAAAACAAGAGTAGACCGTCCCGCGGCGGCGTCGGCGGGAGACCACGCGGCCGCTCCGTCTCGCCGACGTCACCTGCGTGTCGTCCCGATGACTTCTTGTCCACCGGCGCCCCCACATTCGAGAAGCGAATGCCTCGTCTCCTCCACTACTCCGACATCGAGAACGTCTTCGACGACCCCATGCGGGCCGGTCGCCTCGCCGGGTGCGTCTCCGCCCTCGACGACGACGACACGCTCGTCGTCGGCAGTGGCGACAACACCTCACCCGGCGTCCTGTCGCTCGTCGAACGCGGTGGGCAGGCCCTCGATTTCTACCACGCCGTCGATGCCGACTTCGAGACCTTCGGCAACCACGACTTCGACTACGGTCCGGTTCGGACCCGCGAACTCGTCTCCGCGAGTCGGCCCACGTGGATTACGTGCAACGTCCGCGACGAAACCGGCGGTCGCTTCGCCGCCGCCGAAGGAACCGTGCCGTGGGCCACCCGCGACATCGACGGTCTGACGCTCGGTTTCGTCGGCGTCACAGCCCCGGCGACGAGCGCGACCAACCCGGAAGCCGTCGATCTCACGTTCACCGACCCCTACGAGGCCGTTGCGGCGGCCGTCGACGACATCCGCGAGGAGGTTGACGTAGACGCGGTCGTCGCACTCTCGCACCTCGGCAGTGGCGACGACGCTCTCGCCCGTCGCTGTGACGTTGACCTCGTACTCGGCGGCCACGTGCACGCTGAACGCGACGACGTGGTAGACGGCGTTCCAATCGTCCGCCCCGGGGCTAACGGCCACGTCATCTGGGAAGTCAGACTCGACGGTGACCGAATCGAGACGGTGCGCCACAGAACGTCCGAGTACCTCCCCGACGAATCGCTCGTCGAAGCGCTTCGCGGCCGCGTCGATGCCGCCGGTCTCGGCGACGTGCTCTGTCGAATCGACCGACCGATGGACCGCTCGGAGGAGACCGTTGCCGCGGGCGAGTGCCGGGTCGGAAACGCCATCGCGGACGCCTACCGCTGGGCGACCGACGCCGACGTTGGACTGCAAAACAGCGGCGGTATCCGCTCTGGCCCGCCGGTCGGTCCCGACGTGACTCACGCCAATATCGTGAGTCTCGTTCCCTTCGAAGGCCACCTCGTCGTCGCCGAGGTGACCGGCGCGGAACTGCTGGAAATTTTCGGGGCCGCCCGCGGGTCGGCGATGGGCTTCGGCGAACCGGAGTGGTGGCACGCCCACATCAGTGGCGCGCGAATCGTCTGGGACGACGCACGCGACGAGGTGGTCGAAGCCTTCGTCGGCGGCGACCCAATCGACCCCGACGCGCTCTATACGGTTGCGACGAGCGATTACCTCCTGCACAGTTCCGTGGAGTTCGCGGCGCTCACACAGGCCCACCGCGCCGGCGAGTTCGAGATTCAACACGACGTGATAGCGCGATACGCCCGTGAGGTCGGCTTCGACGCCGAAATCGAGGGGCGAATCGAACGCCGGTCTAGCGCGCCCGCGTCGGATTAACTGTTCTGTCTCCCGTCGTGACGGCGGCGAACCCGTCCGAGAGGGAAAAGTTCACGCACGCGCAGTGAGTGGATGCTGACAATATGACACGGGTCGTGGTTCCGGTCCGGTATCCGCTCTCCAAGCACTCCCGGGCGACGCTCGAAGAGGCCGTTCGAGTCGCCAGAGAGCGCGACGCCGAGTTGACGGTGTTACACGTGGACCTCTACCAGTCGAACCGCGGCGTGACGCGGACGGAACTCAAGCGAGCGGTCGAACGCGAGTTCGGCCCGCTCGTCCAGGCCCGGTACGTCGTCCGTCGCGGCTTTCTCGTCGAGGAGACGATTCTCGAAGAAGTCGCGGCCGAAGAAGCCGACATCGTCGTCATCGGATCGAAGCAGGCGAGCCGCTGGCGGAGGATGCTCCGGCGATTCCTCGACGACCCCGACATCGACGTGTTCCTCCGTGAAAAACTCGACTGCACGGTTATCACCGTCCGCGCCGACACCTGAGCGTCGTTTTTCATCTCGCCGGTATGCCGCTTCCGACACCTCACTTCTGGCTCCCAGTCTCCCACTCCCCACTTCTGGCTCCTACACGTCGTCCGGCGACGCCGACGAACTCGATTCGTCAGACGCCCCCGACGCACCCGCCGCATCTCCGTTTCCACCCGGTGGCGACGCGACGACGTGACGCCCGTCTTCTGACTCGTCGTCGAAGATGCGGACCGCGCCGCTCGTCTCGTCGAAGACGAGGTGCGTGTGCGGGTAGGCGAACTCGACGTTCGCATCGCTGTCTTCGAGGAGAGACCACAGTTTCGTCTGTACCTCCGACTGAATTTTAAGCATCTTGTACGGTTTCATCGCCCAGTATCGGAGTCGCAAGAGAACGCCGTTGTCGGCGTACGATTCGATGTACGCGGTCGGCTTCGCCGGGTAGCGAGCGCTTCCGATTCGGATGTCCGGGCCGCCTTCGAGGACCTCTTCGCAGTCGCGGGCCGCGCGTTCGACCAGATTACGGGCGGTCGAGATGTCGGATTCGTAGGTGACGAGCACGTCGAGCGTCAAACGCGTGCGTTCGTCCTCGGCGGAGTAGTTGACGACGTCGCGGTTGCGGATGTTCGAGTTTGGCATGACGAGGAACGTGTTGTCGAGCGTGAACACCTTGGTGTACCGGAGGTTGATCTCCTCTACGAACCCGCGGGTTCCGTTGTCGAGTTCGATCATGTCACCGATTTCGTAGGGTTGGTCGGCGAGGACGAACACTCCGTTGACGACGCTCCCGACGATGGGTGCGAGAACGATACCGAGAACGGCCGAAAACACCGTCACAGAGAGGACGATGTTCCCGAGTTCGAGACCGAGGATGTTCGCGGCGGCCCCGATACCAGAGAGGATGATAGCGAGTCGGACGATCCGCAGAACCGTCTGTGCGACGCTCTGACGGGTGAACTGTCTGGCGACGGGGCGACCGAGCAGGCGGACGACGTACTTCGAGAGAACGACCGCCAACACGACGACGACGGCGGCCACGACGAGTCGCCAACCGGGAACCAACAGGAACTCGGGGACGAACTCCGGCGGTTGTATCGCTCCCGATTGAAGCGCGACGAGTGGCAGGGACGACTCGGGAGTCGGCACCGCTCCGCTCCCGGCCGCCTGCACGCCTGTTCCCCCCTCGACTCCGTGCATGAGACTCGCAACGGGAAGGGGCGAAAAAAGGGTTGCCACTGCGGGGGTCCAGGATACGGTGGCGGGTCGCCGAGGGCGAACCGGAACTTCCAGATGCCCACGTGTGCAGGTGAGAGACACTGCCGCGTTCGATTCGGAGTCCAACACCGACTGCTGGTACCACCTGTTTTCGGAATTCTGTGCTACTCGCTTGTCAGTAAATGATTTAGGTGATGCCGTACACGTCACGACCATGGCTGACGAACTGCGGCTCACCATGGAGCGAGTCGGTGAGCGCTTCAATCTCGGCGAGTACGAAATCGACGCGTACCTTGCCGTCCTCGAACACGGACAGTTGACGGCGAGCGAAATCGCCGACCGAACCAGTATCCCGCAACCTCGCGTGTACGACACGGTTCGAAGTCTCTCCGATCGTGGCCTCGTCGAACTCCGAGAGTCGCGGCCCATGAAAATCGTCGCGGTTGACCCCGACGATGCCTTCTCGAACGTCAAAACCTCCCTCGAAGAACTCATCGAGGAACTGGAGGCGCGCTACACGGCGCCCGCCAGAGACACAGAAGCAGTCTCGCTCGTCAAATCGCGCTCGACCATCCTCCGATACATCGAGGAAATCATCGAGGCGGCCGAGTACGAACTCGTGCTCTCTTTGACGCCGGACCTGCTCCGTCGCTTCCGTGACGACCTCGCGGCGGCAATCGACAGCGGCGTCAGCATCGACCTGCTCGTCACGCCCGCCTCTCGCGCACCCGACCCGGACGAGTTCAACTACCTCGACGTGGCGACGATCGCTCGCGCTCGCCGCGGTATCACCTCGCCCGTTCTCGCCGTCGCCGACGGCGAGTACTCGATTTACGCCACGCAGGACGCCCTCCGCGACGACCGCGACCGCTACGGCGTCATCTTCAACCGCTCCGCGCTCGGCTTCCTCGTCAGCGGGTTCTTCGGGACCGTTCTCTGGAGCACCGCCGAGACCATCGTTGCAAACGGCAAGCGCCGACCCTTCCCGCGCCGCTACGCCTCGATTCGCCGCGCCGTCAAGGACATCCGCGAAATCGAGGGCGACTTCTACGCCTCCGTCTCCGGCCGCGACGTCGAAACGGGCGACCCCATCGTCGTCGAAGGCCGCGTCATCGAGACGGCGTTCGAAGACACAGAAGAAGTCGCGTCGCTTCATATCGAGACCGACGAAGGTATCGTCGAGGTCGGCGGTCTCGTCGCCGCACTCGAAGATATCGAAGGACAGGAAATCGTGCTCGGCCGCGACGAAGTGCCGGACCGCGACCAGTTCGCCTGAGTCGTAATCCGAGCGACCGGCGCTCCGCAGAGTACTAACGGACTTGGGTCGGACGCGGGTTCGGACTGGGACTCGGAATCAAACCCGGACTGGGAATCAAACCCGGACTCGGATTCGAATCCGAACGCTCGACCACTATTCTTCGTGGAACTCGTAGACGACCGCGCCGCAGTCGACACAGCCGAGCACGTCGTGTTCCGGCGAGTCGTGGAGTCCGGCAGTGCCGCCACAGCAATTTCGAGTCGTCGTCTCTTCGACCGGACCGCCGCACTCTGGACACACGTCGGCAAACATTCGCATCGGCTCTGTCGCGGCGAGCGCGACCATCGAGTCAACCCCGCGTTCGACCACAGTGTAGAGCGTCGCCACGTCCGCGATTGCTTGCGGGCGCGAGAGCCACACCGACATGGACGGGCCGTCGATGGAGAAGCCGTCGAATTCGGGTGCGACCGTCGCTTCGAACGGGAGGGCGCTCGCAACCGCGTCGGCGACGTCTTCGTCCGATGCCGTCCGGAGCGTCGCCATCGTCTCTTCCCACTCGCCGCGGGCGTCGTCTGTCAAAAACAGGCCGTCTTCATCTTCCACCAACACGTCCGCGTTCAGGAGCGTCGAGAGCATCACGTCAGGGCTGACGTTGGCGTCGAGCGATTCTGACTGTCGGGTGTCGTCCTCGCCGTGGCCGAAGACGCCGCCGAGACCCACCGCCGCGACGAGCGGCGGCGCAAACGAGGGCGTGCCGGGGACGACGTACCCCCAAAAGTAGACGAAAAGCGCCCCGACGGCGACGGCGACGAATCCGGCGACCGGAAGCCAGACGACGCCGAGAGCCAACCCGACGAGCACGACGACGAAGACGTTGACCGCGGTACACGGCAGACACCGATTCTCGCCGGTGTGTTCGGAGTGTTTGAGTGTGTCTATGACAGACATGCTGGAAGTGTTTCGCTGTTTGGAGGGTTAGTTCACCGGCGGCGTCTCGACGGTGTCGAGGCGGACCGCACGGCCCGTCTCGGACGACTGATAGATAGCGTCGATGACGCGCTGGACGGCGAGTCCCTGTTCGACCGTATTGCGGCCGGGGTGTTCGCCCGCCGCAACCGCGTCGAGGAAGACCGCCTGTTCGCTCTTGTGGGTGTCGTTGCGCTGTGTCTCCACGTCGGCAGTCGAGAGGTGGTTTCCGCCGCCGACACCGCCCTCGTAGAATTCGAGGTCGTGGCTCGCGCGGTCGAATCGGACGCCGCCTTCGGTACCGCGGAGGAAGAACTCGTCGTTGGTCGGGCGGTTCGTCGCCCACGCGACTTCGAGGGAGATTGTCGTTCCCTCGGCGGTGCGGATGAACGCGGTCGCGGAGTCGTCAACGTCGAACCCTTCCGGGCCGACATCGTCGCCCCACATCTCGACGAAGGTGTAGTCGTCGCGGTCGCCGAACTCAGAGCGGGTGACGCCCGAGACCTCGACGACCTCGGGGAAGTCGAGGAAGTAAAGCGCGAGGTCGATGGCGTGGACGCCGATGTCGATGAGCGACCCGCCGCCGGCGACGTCTTTCGAGGTGAACCACGAGCCACGGCCGGGAATCCCGCGGCGGCGGACGTAGTTGGCCTCGACGTGCGTGATGTCGCCGAAGCGGCCGTTTTCGTAGTGGTGGCGGACGACTTCGACCGGGTTCGCAAAGCGGTTGTTGAACCCGACCATGCAGAATCCGTCCGCTTGCTCGGCGGCGTCGGCGATTCGCTCCGCGGATTCGAGCGAGTGTGCGAGCGGTTTTTCGAGCAGTACGTCGAGTCCCGCGTCGAGCGCGGCGACGGCGTACTCCTCGTGGAAGCGGTTCGGCGTCGTGATGATGACCGCATCGACGTTGTCGAACAACTCCGCTTTCTCTTCGTAGGTATTCACGTCGTACTTCTCTCCGAACTGGCGACGGGCGTCTGCCTGAATGTCGAGACCGCCGACGAGGGTGGCACCGAGGTCGAGCAGACGGTCCGCGTGGTGATGGCCGATGTTTCCGAGTCCGACGATTCCGACTCGGGTCGATGACGATGTACTCATGAGACGATTATTAACTACTACTGGTGTTAAGTTTCACGTTCTTTAGGCTGATTTACCGGAAGCCGCGATGGAGCCGGCGATGCCGCCGATATCGACGGCCGACGGCGACTCAGTTTAGTAGAGTTGTTCCTCGCGTTCCTTCCGTTCTTGTTCGCGTTGCTGTTCTTCTTTCAACTGCCTGCGGCCGCGGAGGTACTGCCGACCCTTCGGGATGAACTTGTTTTTCACGTCGAGGACGAACGAAACGATGCCGTACGCCCAGAAGAAAAACAGGACTGTCATCCCGCCGAGATAGAGCAGGCCGAGTTCGGTAACCATGGTGTGGATGCTGTGAGTGTCGTGTGGTCGTTTGGTTCGGTTCTGTGCGAGTTCGACGGTGTGGTGTTCGGTGCGGGCCGCGCCGTCCATCGGGTTTCGGTGGTTCGATGAGAGGGGCTTGGCAGGTGGTCAGTCGGACGGTGGGAGGGTGTTCGGGAGACAGCGGACACCTGAGTCGTCCGTCAGTCGTCGCTTTCTGCCTCCGTGCCGGGCGCGCCGCTCGCCTGAACCATGCTCTCGATACCGTGGCTGAGCGCTTTTCCGGTCTCCGTATCGAAGAGGTGGACCCTGGTGCGGTCGAGGATGACCGTCACGTCTTCGTCTTCTTCGACGTCCGTGTCGGGTGAGACGCTCATCAGCAGTTGGTCGTTGATGACACCGGTCGCGTCTTCGAGGTCGGCGTGTGCCTCCTCCGAGAGCTTCAGGTAGACGAAGATTTCGTCGCCCATCGGCTCCAATACGTCGGTCATCGCGTCGATTTGGTGACTCGGGTTTGCCACCTGTCGCTCGTCTTCGATGAGGTAGACGTCCTCCGGGCGGATACCCATCGTCACGTCGGTTCCGACCTCGACGCCGATTTCCGCGGGGTCGAACTCGACGTTGATGTACGTCGATTCGAACCCGTAGTCGGTTACCTCGCCGTCGAGGAAGTTCATCGACGGCGACCCGATGAACCCGGCGACGAACAGGTTCGCAGGCTCGTTGTAACAGACCAACGGCGGGTCGATTTGCTGGAGTCGCCCCGAGTCGATGACGGCGATGCGGTCGGACATCGTCATCGCCTCCGCTTGGTCGTGGGTGACGTAGATGATGGTCGTGTCCAGTTCCTTGTGGAGGCGTTGGAGTTCCGTCCGCATGTGGACGCGAAGCTTCGCGTCGAGGTTCGCCAGCGGTTCGTCCATGAGGAACACGCCGGGATTTCGGACGATTGCGCGGGCAATAGCGACGCGCTGGCGCTGGCCACCGGACATCTCGTCGGGCATGCGTTCGAGCATCCCCTCAAGTTGAACGACGTCGGCGGCGCGTTCGACCCGGCGTTGAATCTCTTCTTTGTCGTAGTTTCGGAGGCGAAGCCCGAAGGAGATGTTGTCGTAGACATTCATGTGCGGGAATAGCGCGATGTTTTGGAACACCATCGCCACTCCGCGGTCCTTCGGCGGGAGATTCGTGACCTCGCGGTCGCCGATGAAGACCTCACCCTCTGAGGGGATGGTCAACCCGGCTATCATCTCCATCGTCGTCGATTTTCCGCACCCCGACGGACCGACGAGACAGATGAATTCGCCGTCCTGAATTTCGAGGTTCATGTCGTCAACTGCCGTTACATCGCCGTAGTGCTTGCTTACGTGTTCGAGTTTAACGTCTCCCATGGTTACTCTTTCAGTGCTCCTGCAGTCAGTCCACTCACGATACGCTCCTGTGCGATTATGACAAGGATGGCCACGGGTAAGACTCCCACGATGGAAGCGGCGGCCATCAGGTTGAACGGGGTGTCGAACTGGCCCTGATATTTCAGGATACCGGCGACAATCGGTGCCCACGAGCCGGCTTCGCCGTTGTTCATCAAGAACGAGAAGAAGAACTCGTTGTACACGGAGATGAACGTGAGCACTCCCGCGGTAGCGACGCCGGGTGCCGAAAGCGGCACGATGACGCGGAACAGCGCCCCGAGCCGTGTCGTTCCTTCGACTCGCGCCGCGTCCTCCAACCCGTCTGGAATCTGTCCGTAGAAGGTCGTGAGGATGAATATCGACAGTGGTAGGAACAGCGCGCTGAACGGGAACACCATCGGTGCGGGCGTGTTGAACAGGTCCGGCGACGAAACGGTCACAGAGCCGATGCTGATGGCGGTGTTGCCGGTGAACAGTTCGAAAAGCGGGATGAGGAACGCCGCCGGTGGGAAGTACGAGATGGCAAGAATGCCGAGCATGAGTATGCCCTTCCCGGGGAATCGCAGGCGTCCGAAGACGTAGCCGGCGAGACTTGCGATGAGCAACACGAGCACCGTCGTCGTGATGCCGAGCACGAAGCTATTGAACATGTACCAGTGGAACGGCACCCGCTGGAACATCTCGATGAACACGGTCAGGTTGAACCCTTTCGGGAGCAGGCCCATGTTCGAAATCAGGTTGTTCGGCGTGAGCGCCAAGACGAGAAGCCAGTAGAACGGGAACAGCGTCGTGACGAGGAAGAACACCATTGCGACGTAGAACATCGAACGGTAGGCTCTATCCGGGTTCTTGATGGCCGTATTGACCCACCGACCGAGCGGGCCGCGTTTCATCTCTGCGTCGTCGGCACCGAGGCCGATTCCGGGGTTTTCGTTCGACATGTTAGACTCCCTCACTTGCGAAGTTCACGATGTAGACCGACACCACGATGGCGATGATGCCGGCGGTGATGAACGCGACTGTCGCCGACGTTCCGTACAGTGGCGTGTTGAACGTCGTCACGACGAGACACGACAGCGACGGGACGGTCTGACAGCCGGCCATCGTCTCGATGATACCGTAGACGCGCATCGCGTCGATGGTGCGGAACAGCATCGCAACCAGTACCGTCGGCAGGATGAGCGGGAAGGTAATCAGCTTGAACTGTTGCCAGCGTGACGCGCCCGCGACCTTCGCCACGTCGTAGAGCGAGCGGTCGATGCTCTGCATTCCGGCGAGGATGAGAAGCGCCATGAACGCGCTCGTCTTCCACACGTCGGCGACGATGATGAGGAACAGCGAGTCAGCGGTGTCGCGCAGTGGCGTCGTTCCGATGAAACCGAGTTGATTCAACAGCGCCGGGTTTTCGCTCGTGCCGACGAGGAACCCGATGTTCGGCTGGAACATCAGGAAGAAGATCATTCCTTGGATGACGATGGGTACCGCCCAGGGGATGATGATAGCGACACGGACCCACCTTCGACCACGGAAGTCCTGGTCTAAGATGAGTGCTTGACCGAAGCCGATGAGCGTTTCGAACAGCACACTGAACGCGGTGAAGATGAGCGTCACCATGAGTGCGCTTGAGTAGATGTCCGTGACGAAAGGGAACTCCGTGCTGAACGTCGGAAGGAACGCCGACGGAAGTGCGAAGTTCCGCGCGCCGGTGAACAGGTCGATGTAGTTCTGCAACCCGACGAACTCGCCAAGCCGCGCGGTCCCCGTCAGCCGGTCGGCGAAAAGCGACATGCTGAACGTCGATGCCAGCGGGTAGACCGCGATGACGCCCAAGAGGATGAGTGCGGGGGCGAGAAGCAGGTACGCGAACTGTGTCTCCGAGAGCATCTCCATCCAGTTGATGACCGACGCGTAGGGGCCGGTTCGTCGGGGCTCGGAAATCGCCTCCCCGGATTGTTGTTCTGTAGCCATGTCAAATGGTAACTTGTATATTTATTTGTGGATTCTCTGGACGTTGGGTTAGGCGTTTTGCTCGATCTGTTCGAGTTGCGACGCGAGGTCAGACATTGCCTGTTCGGGCGACTTCTCCTGTGCGTACGCGGCGTTGACTTCCTGAGCGATGCGACCGGACTGCTGTGGCCAGACGACGGTGACGGGACGGGGAATCGCGTTCTCGCCGGCAACCTTCAGCGCGTCAAGGTGGCGGCCGACGATTTCGACTTCGGCGGCTTCGTCGGAGTCGAGAAGCGACGGACGCGGCGGAATCCAGCCGATGATGCGGAACAGATCGAGTTGGAACTGTTCGTCTTGCATCGTTCGAAGCACTTGCACCGCGGCCTGCTTCTGTGCGTCCGACGAGTTCGGATTCATCGTCATGTGCCAGCCACCGAGGGCGGCGACGGGTCCGCCGGTCCCCTCGTACTGGGCCTCGTCGGCCGTGACGCCGTACGGAATCGGCATGACGCCGAGGTCCTCGCCGAAGCCGGTCTGGTCGTTCTCCTCGGACGGCTCTGCGCCGTTGATGACGATGGAGTACGGCCAGTTGCGGTGCATAATCGCGTTGCCGGTCGTAAACGGTTGCCGCGACGGTTCTTCGGTCCACTGAAGAACCGCCTCCGGTGCGACCTTCCCCGTGATGCCGTCGAGAGCGTGTTCGTCGTCCTCGCCGTGGATGAGAGTTCGAACCATCCGGATGGAGTCGAGGACCGGCTCTTCTTCGACCGTAATCGGGCGGTCGCCGACGGGACCGAAGAGGTTCTCGCGGCCACCGAAGTACGCGCCACCGTAAGAGGTCATGAACTCGTTGAAGTCACAGCACGAAAGTCCCTCGTAGACGTTCGCTTGGAACGTGTATCCGTACTGGATGTCAGGGTTGGCTTCGAGCGCTTCGCTCGTGATTCGTGAGAAGTCCTCCCACGACATCGACTCGGTCGCCCACGTGTCGAAGTCGTCGTCAGTGTAGCCCGCGTTTCGAAGCAGGTCCTTTCGATACTGCATCGTCGGGAAGTCAGGGAACAACGGTTGGCCGTAGAGGTCACCGTTGACCCCTTTGGCGGTTGCGACGCTCGCCTCGAAATACTCGTTTTCGACCGTCTCGGTCAGTTCGGACGGGAGCGACTGTGTGAAGTTCTGGAGTTGGTTGCGTGCGATGAACGGAATCGTCCACCCGCTGTCCATCATCAGCAACGTCGGTTCCGACCGGCCGCCGGACAACCACTGCTGGTATTGGGCCTGTCGGTTATCGGTTACCTGCGACCCGGCGATGATGTCAAGCGAGATATTATCTGGCAAACCAGCGTCGCGGAGCGCTTGGAAGACCTCGTCTTCGGCGTCCGCAACGCGGGTGTCCGCCGCCCACTGAACCGTGATGTCTTCGGTCGGCGCGTCGGTGTTAATCGGCGTATCCGTGTCTCCGTCGCCGTTTCCGCCGCCGTTTCCGTCGCCGCCACCCGTGCTAATACAACCGGCAAGACCAACAGCGACGCCTGACGCGCCAGCGGCCTTGACGAAGCTACGGCGAGAAACTCTGGCCCGAGTACCTGTGTGTGAGTCAGTATCAACCATTACAGTTTGTAACCTACAATTAGTAATTATTTATAGTTTTGGTGCTGGCCACTACCGCTGTTGTAGTAAATTACTTGTCAATATTACCGACACTCCGGAATCCAGTTAACAAATCTATAATTATTATTAGCTATGTTTGTTTTCAGAGGTATTAGTCTTTGTCCGGTGCGGGCCACCGCGGTGTCTTCGGCGCTTCGATGCGCGCCATCTCTTCGTCGGTCAGGTCGATTTCGAGCGCCCCGACGTTCTCGTCGAGATGATCGAGACGACGAGGGCCGATGATTGGCGCGTCCACGACCGGTTTGTGGAGCAACCACGCGAGCGACACCTGCGCCGGCGTCGCGTCTTTCGCGTCGGCGATGTCGCGGATTTCGTCGAGAACGTCCCAGTTTTCGTCGGTGAAGCGGTCCGACGTGTACTCGTCGGATTCCGCTCGCGTGTCCACGGGAATCTCGCCGTCACGTTCGTATTTTCCGGTGAGGAACCCGCCGGCCAGTGGCGACCACGGAATGACGCCCACGCCTTCGCCCTCGCAGACGGGGAGCAGATTCGCCTCCTCGTGGCGGTCAACCGCGTTGTACTCCGGTTGCATGCAGGCGAACCGTTCAAAGTGCTCTACGTCGGCGGTGTAGAGCGCCTTCGTGAACTGGTAGGCCGACATCGTGCTCGCGCCGATGTAGCGGACGAGTCCCTCATCGACGAGGTAGTCGAGGGCAGAAAGCGTCTCTTCGATGGGCACGCGGTCGTCCCATCGGTGAATCTGGTAGAGGTCGATGTAGTCGGTGCCGAGACGGTCGAGACTCGCGTGCGCCTGGTCGACGATGTGTTTTCGGGAGAGACCAGATTTGTTCGGGCCGTCGCCCATCGGGAAGTAGACTTTCGTGGCGAGAGCGAGTTCGTCGCGGTCGCGGTCGGCGATTGCCTCGCCGACGATGTCTTCGGACTCACCGCGGGAGTAGACGTTCGCCGTATCGAGGAAGTTGATACCGGCGTCGAGCGCGTGGTCCAAGAGTTCGAGACTCGCCTCGCGGTCGTTCATCATCCACGTCGCGCCGGACCCGAAGTTCATACAGCCGAGACAGAGCCGCGATACTTCGAGACCGGTCGTTCCAAGCCGTGTGTACGCCATCCCAGACATGGATAGACATTCACTAACAAGCAACAAAAACGTGCGCACGGTGAGAGGCTCGCCCACGGGCGCACGGAGACGTAATCGCTTTAGTCCCGCCTCGGGAATCCGGGGTGTATGGACGGGCGCACACGCGAGTATCTGGAAGGACGCTTCGGTGATTACTACCGGAGCACCGACGTTCCGCTCCCACCCGCACCGAGCGAGCGGGAGTGGGGCGTCATCCCGTGGTCCGCCGGCGGAACGCGGATGCACCGTCACCAATCGTTACTCGATTTGGGCGAACTCTCGGATTACCTCGCGCGCAGTGCGCCCCGGCACGTCTACTTCTCGTCGGCCCGTTTCGCCGACCCCGGTGCGGCCACGATGGACGACAAAGGCTGGCGCGAAGCCGACCTCGTCTTCGACATCGACGCCGACCACCTCCCCGACATCGACCCCGAAGCGACCGGCTACGCCGACATGCTCGAAGCGGGTAAACAGGCGCTTTTGGACCTGCTCGACCTGCTCGAAACCGACTTCGACTTCGACTTCGACGAGATGCAGGCAGTCTTCTCCGGCGGCCGCGGCTACCACGTCCACGTCCGCGACGAGTCCGTCCGCGGTCTCGACAGCGAGGCGCGCCGCGAAGTTGTCGATTACATTCGCGCCATCGACCTCGATTTCGACGCTCTCATCGAGACGCGACAGCACGGGACGACGACGCAACGCGTCCTCCGAACCGAAGGCGGATGGGGACGCCGAACCCACCGCCGACTCCTCGACTTCGTCGATGGCCTGCTGGAGATGGAAGAAGACGCCGCGCTCGAACGGCTCAAGGAACTCGACGGCATCGGCGACGGCCGGGCAAAAACGATCCTCGGCGCGTTTCAGAACAACCCGGACGCAATCCGCGAGGGCAACGTCGAAGCCGGCGGCCCCGGCGTTCGGACACTGGTCGAAGCGCTCGCACAGGAGACTGTCGAAGCCGAAACGTCGCCAATCGACGAGCCAGTGACGACCGACACGAAACGGTTGATTCGGCTCCCAAAGAGCCTCCACGGCGGTTCCGGACTCGTCGTCGAACCGCTCGACCGAGACGAAATCGACGACTTCGACCCGCTTGTCGATGCCGTCCCCGACCGGTTCCGCGGGAGCGAGATTACGGTCGAAGTCACCGACCCCGGTGCGGTGACGTTCGATGGCGATAGCTTTACACTCGAATCCGGCGTCCAATCGGTACGCGAAAGCCTCGGGGTGTTTCTCATGACCCGCGGTCGAGCAGAGAAGGTGACAGAATGAACGTAGACGACCTCAGGAGTGTGCTTCGAACGGAGCGACAGAAAGATAGCTTACAGCAACTCCGCGAGTCGTTCTACGAGGATGTCGCGGAGTATATCGCTCAGCAGAAAGCGAAGCGAGAGCAGAAAGCCCAACAGCTCGGGACGCCCTATTCGCCCGATATTCGACGTCTCACCGACGAAATCGAGACCGCAGAGGAGGTCGTCACCTCAATCTACGAACGCCGGGTCGGCAAAGTCGTCAAGGCCGCAAGTTTCGCCGCCGCCGGGATGGCTTCTGAGACCGACGGCCTGACCACCGAAGAACAGCGGCTGTTCGACGACTTGGTCGCGCGAATCGAGAAGAATCGCGGGACCGTCCTCCCGGCGCTCGAAGACGTTGCGGCCGCCGACTCCGCTCGGCCCGAGATTTCGGCGGGCGACGTGGCGACCGCAGAGCCGACGGAAGCCGGATTGGAATCTGATTCGTCGTCAGCCACCACACCGGCGTTTGGTGCCACAGGAGAATCCGACTCCGACCCGACGATTCCGCCGGACGAGCCTAGCCCCGAAACCGCTGGGGCCGCGACCGAATCCGACACGGGGACAGCGGACGCCGGCGGCGTCCTCGCCGACGCGATGGGCGCTGACGCGAGCGATTCGGCGTCGCAGTCCGCACAAGACACCACGCCCACGCCTGCAAGTGAGAGCGGGAGCGGGAACGAAAACGGGAGCAACGACAGCACGCCCGCGGCCGACCGACCGGCGGACGAAGCGGCGGCCGTCACCAATGACTCGACCCCGACAGCAGACACAGAACCGGCCGAAGACGACCCGCTTGCCGGACTCGGCGACGAGCGCGAGACCGTCCGCATCACGGCCGACGTGGGAACGATTCTCGGTGTCGATGAACGCGAGTACGACCTCACTACTGAGGACGTGGTGACGCTTCCCGCCGCCAACGCCGACCCACTGGTCGAACGCGGTGCCGCCGAAAAACTAGAGTGAGAAAGACCCTTCTTCGCGCCGCCTGAACTGAGCACAATGCTCGAAATTGGCGACGAAGCCCCCGACTTCGAACTGCGCGACCAACACGGCGACACCGTCTCGATTTCTGATTTCCGCGGCGAGCGCGTCGTCGTTTACTTCTACCCACGTGCGGACACGCCGGGCTGTACCACCGAAGCCTGCGGCTTCCGCGACGCGTGGGACGAGTTCGAAGCACAGGACGTGACCGTCCTCGGCATCAGCGACGACCCCGTTTCGGACCTCGATTCGTTCGCCGAAAAATACGACCTGCCGTTTACGCTCCTGTCCGACGAAGACGGAGCGATCTCGGAGAAGTACGACTCCTACGGCGAAAAGAACATGTTCAGAAAGACGTTCGACGGCGTCTTCCGCAACACGTACGTCGTCGGCTCCGACGGCACAATCGAACACGTCTACGAAGGCGTCTCGCCCGAGGGCCACGCGGAAGCGATTCTCGACGACATCGACGCCTGAGAGACGACTCGCGCGCCGCGACCGACGACACGATTTTTCGACTCTTTCGTCAGTTTTCCGAGTGCCGCGTCCACCCTCTGAGTGCCGCGTCCATCGTCCGGGCTGTTTGTCCATAGATTCCAGTCAGTCTCTGGAATTTCCTCGGAGTTCTGTAGCCGCGAGTATTCTCACGAGACGCAAAAACGACTACCGTAATCCGAGTACATAGTTTTACAAACCAAACGGGGCACACCGGATTTCCGGTGAAACAAACGCAGAATTCGTTGAAAATTGCGTATCCCGAGAACCGCGTACTCCTACATAGCAGACAAGAGTAATAAGAACGTATCGGTTACGCCGTTTCGGATGGGTTCGAATGCGACGTGATAAGGTTCACAACGGGCGCGACCGGGCCGAACTGTGTGAGTGAAGAGCCGGGAACAAGCGTGAAACGGGGCGGCCAGAGCGCCGAAATCGGGTGCAGACCGGTGGAGTGGTGACCGACCCGCCTTATTGGAAGGTCCGCCCGACCTCGCCTTGGCGGTCGCGTTTGACGTCGCTCTTCTGGAAGCGCTCTTCGATCTCCTCGTAGCGGCGGCGGACGTCGTCGGTGACGCTCGGGCCGATCTCGTCGAGGGCGTTCTCGAAGTGCTCCATCGTCACGCGAACGTTGCCGACGCTCTCTTCGATCTCCTCTTTCGTCACGCTCTGGATGAACTCGCGGGAGGCGTTCATCGACGCCTCGCGGGCGAGTGCTTCGATGTCTGCACCGACGTAGCCCTCGGTCTTCGACGCGATTGCATCGAGTTCAACGTCGTCGGCGAGCGGCTTGCTCCGGGTGTGCACGTCGAGGATAGCGCGACGCGCGTCCTCGTCCGGCACGGGGACGTGGACGTGGCGGTCGAGACGACCCGGGCGCAGGAGCGCCGAGTCGATGAGGTCGGGCCGGTTCGTCGTCGCGATGACGACCACGTCTTCGAGTGCTTCGAGTCCGTCCAACTCGGTCAGGAGTTGCGAGACGACGCGCTCCGTGACGCCCGAACTCGTGGAGTCGCGGCCGCGTTCAGCCGCGATGGAGTCGATTTCGTCGAAGAACACGACCGTCGGCGCGTTCTCGCGGGCTTTCTTGAACACCTCGCGGACGCCCTTTTCGGACTCGCCGACGAACTTGTTCAGGAGTTCCGGTCCCTTGATGGAGATGAAGTTCGACTCGGCCTCGTTGGCGACGGCCTTGGCGAGAAGCGTCTTGCCGGTCCCCGGCGGGCCGTACATCAAGACGCCCTTCGCGGCGTCCATATCCATCGTCTGGAAGACCTCGGGATATTCGAGCGGCCACTGGATGGTCTCGCGGAGGCGTTCCTTGGTGGTTCCGAGACCGCCGACGTCCTCCCACGTCACGTCGGGTACTTCGACGAACACCTCGCGGAGCGCGGATGGTTCGATGCTCTTGAGCGCCTCTTTGAAGTCGCTTTCAGTGACGCGGAGCGTCTCCAAGACCTCGGCATCTATCTCCTCGGCGTCGAGGTCGAGTTGCGGGCGGATGCGCCGAAGCGCGTGCATCGCCGACTCCTTGGCAAGAGATTCGAGGTCGGCACCGACGAAGCCGTGGGTGCTGTCGGCGTAGGCGTCGAGGTCGATATCGTCGGTCAGCGGCATGTTCCGCGTATGGACCTGCAGAATCTCCTTGCGGCCGTCGCGGTCGGGAACGCCGATTTCGATTTCGCGGTCGAAACGACCGCCGCGGCGGAGTGCCGTGTCGATAGCGTCCACGCGGTTCGTCGCGCCGATGACGACGACTTCGCCGCGTTCGTCCAGCCCGTCCATGAGCGAGAGCAGTTGGGCCACGACGCGGCGTTCGACGTCGCCGCCGGCCTCGCCGCGCTTGGGCGCGATAGAGTCGAGTTCGTCGATGAAGACGATTGCCGGTGAGTTCTCCGTGGCCTCCTCGAAGATTTCACGGAGTTGCTCTTCGGACTCACCGTAGTATTTCGACATGATCTCCGGACCGGAGATGGTGTGGAACGAGGCGTCGATTTCGTTGGCGACGGCTTTGGCGATGAGCGTCTTGCCGGTCCCCGGCGGGCCGTGCAGGAGCACGCCTTTCGGCGGTTCGATGCCGAGGCGCTTGAACAGTTCCGGGTGGCGCATCGGGAGTTCGATCATCTCCCGAACCTGTTCGAGTTCCTTGTCGAGACCGCCGATGTCTTCGTAGGTCACCGAGGGACCGGTTCCACCGCCGGATGCGGCGTCTTTGATTTGCTCGGCGGGCTTTTGGCTCACTTGGAACTCGGTGTTGTCGGTGACGACGACCGTCCCGTCAGGGTCGGTCGAGGCGATTTTGATGGGGACAGATTGGCTCGACGCGCTCATGAAGCCGAAGCCGAGCGGGAGCTGAATGCTCTGGCCCTGCGTGACGGGCTGTCCGGAGAGCTTATCGCGGATGTACGTCCCGATATTGCCGCCGATACGGAGGTTCTGCGGGAGCGCAATGGTGACCCGGTTCGCGGGTTTCACGTCCGCTTTTTCCACGTTGACGCGGTCGTCGATGCCGACGCCGGCCTGCTGTCGGAGCCGTCCGTCGATACGGATGATACCCGTCTCTTGGTCTTCGGGATAGCCCGGCCAGACCCGCGCGATTGCCGTGCCGTCGTTCGGTCCCTCGATACGGATGAAGTCGCCGCCTTCGAGGTCGAGTTGTGAGGCGGCGGCTCGGTCGATTGCGGCGAGTCCGCGGCCAGCGTCCTTCTGTTTGAGCGGTTTGACGATGAGTTTCATTTACTTGTGGATGGTGATGGTGAGCACGCCGTTTCGAACCTCCACGTCGGCGTCGCCTTCGGGGAGTTCGAACTCCGTCTCGGTCACGCGGTTGCCAGTGTCGGCGACGACGATGGCGGTCGAACCGACGATATCGACGTCGATTTCGTCCGCCGTGAGAGCGACGTCGGCCGCGATGACCCAGCTGTCTTCGTATTCGTACCGGCGGGCGAAACGCTCGTCTCCACCGGTGAACTGTTGCATGCTCATGATGAGTCTAACCTCAGGTTAGCGTTTTAGTTATTTAAGCTTTACTCTGGTTAATCGGGCGACGGTAGCGTATTGGTATATTTCGGTTGAATTGCGGTTCACACCCATCACGCCTCACCATGTAGTTCTCACCGGAGTAACGTCAAACTAGTGGCTACACCAGTAACTCGGACTCGACACGCCGAGCAACCGAGAAAGTCGGCTACGGCGTGGGGCTTTATTCGCTCGGGGCGTACAAATCTCACCATGGATGCGGCTACGGTGGACCACCACGGACGGACGATAGCATACCGGCATCGCGGTGCAGACGGGACCAGACCGACGATACTCTGTATTCACGGCAGTGGCGGCTCACACGCCGTCTGGCGCGGACAGTTCCGTATCGCCCGCGACTACCCGGTCGCCGCGCTCGACCTGAGCGGCCACGGCGACAGCGACGATGTCGATGCCGACCCGGGATACGAGACGCTTTCTGCCTACGTCGATGACGTGGTCGCCGTCGCCGACGCGACGGACGCGAGCGTTCTCGTCGGCAACTCCCTCGGTGGGGCCGTCGCGCTGACGCTCGCGCTCGAACGCGACTTCGACCTCGACGCGCTCGTCCTCACCGGAACCGGGGCCAAACTCGCCGTCCTCGACGATCTCTTGGATTGGCTCGACGACGACTTCGACCGCGCCGTCTCGTTTCTCCACGGTGACGACAAACTGTTCCACACCGACGACGAGCGGTTCCGCGAAGGCTCGAAACAGGCGATGTACGACGCGGGACACGCCGTGGTCCGACGCGATTTCCGCTCGTGTCACACGTTCGATGTGCGCGACGAACTCGACCAACTCACCGTCCCCACCCTGGCGCTCGTCGGCGAATACGACCGTCTGACGCCGCCATCGTACCACGAGTATCTCGACGACGAACTCCCCGATTGCGAGTTCGGAACCATCGAAGACGCCGCTCACCTCGCAATGTTAGAACAACCGGCGGCGTTCAACGATGCGGTGACTTCGTTCCTCGACCGACGGGTCGAATAACAGACTCCTCGGTGGACTCCCCGCTGGACGGCCGTCAGTTCAGTACAACTCGTCGAGGTCGTCTTCGACGTGACTGTGTTCTTCGGCCGGGAACTCGCCGGCTTCGACAGCATCTTTGTAGCCCTCGACGGCGTTTTCCATCTCGGATTTGACGTCGCCGAACGTGGTTGCGAACGGCGGAACGTGGTCGCTCATGCCGACAACGTCGTCGATGACGAGGACCTGTCCGTCACAGTCCGGCCCGGCACCGATGCCGATTGTCGGAATGTCGAGTGCTTCTGTGACCTGTTTTGCGACGTTCGCGGGGACGTGTTCGAGGACGAGCGAGAACGCGCCGGCCTCGACGTGCGCCTTCGCAAGGTCGAGGATTTCGCGGGCGGCGTCGCGGTCGGTCCCCTGTCTGCTGTAGCCGAGTTGCTTGACGCGCTGTGGCGTGAGTCCGAGGTGCGCCATCACCGGAATCCCGAGTTGCGAGAGTCGCTCGGTCAACTCGACGGTGTGCGGCCCGCTTTCGAGTTTGACCGCGTCGGCATCGGCTTCTTTCAGCATCCGTCCGCAGTGTTCGATACTCGACGCCTCGTCTACGCCAAAGGAGAGAAACGGCATGTCGGCGACGACGAGAGCGTCGTCAGTCGCGCGCGCGACGGCGGCGGTTCGGCTCTGCATCTCTTCGACCGTGACCGGTAGCGTCGAGTCGTAGCCGAGTTCCGTGTTGCCCATGCTGTCGCCGACGAGAATCACGTCGATACCGGCGTCATCGACGATTCGAGCCGTCGATGCGTCGTACGCCGTGAGCATCGTGATTGGCTCGTCTCCAGCCTTCGACCGAAGGGAACGTACCGTGACCATGCAGGCCGTTCGCACGTCCGGGTTATGAGCGTCACCCTTGCGGGACGAGTCCAAACCGGCACGCATTAGCCCCCGTCATGATATCTCTACACGTGCAACCAGTCGAGCGGTCGAATCCGGAGGGCGTCGATTACGGGTGGGTCATGCAGATGACCTTCGTGACGACGATTCTCGTCGGGTCGCCTATCGTCGCGCTCCTCTCGTTGAACGCCGGTCTCCAGACGTGGGGTGCGCGCGCCGAGTTCGCCATTCGAGTCGGTGCCGTCATCTGGTTCGTGACGGCCGTCGCGCTGTTCGTGTACGCCAAGCGAACCGACGCGGGTGACGGCGGGAGCACTCCCAACACCGACGGGCAAACAAACAGCGAAAACTGAGGTCTCGAACCGCGGAATCGACATCCCGGCCGTTCCCGAACCCGACGCGCCGGCGATGAGTGCCGGAAACTCTTTCACACGATACAGCGACGTTCGCGTATGATAGACGAGACCATCGAGGAGATTCGTGAGATGCAGACGCACAGCTCCTCGGTCGTCGCCGTCAAGGCCACGCAGTCGCTCGCAGAGTTGACCGAGCGCGACTACGCGACCGTCGAGGAGTTCGAACGCGACCTCGAACGGAACGTCGGCGCACTCAAGCGCGCGAACCCCTCGCACGCGTCGCTCTACAACGCACTGCAGGACGTACTCCAGAGTGTCCAAGGCGAGACCGACAGCCTCGACGAAGCGCGGGAACTCACTCACGAGACCATCGCTCGCGTGGTCGAAAACGTCGAGACCGGAAAGCGCCGCGCGGCCCAAGAGGCGGCCAAGACCATCGAAGACGGCGATACGTTCCTCACCCACGACTATTCGTCAACCGTGATGGAAGCCGTCGAAATCGCTGTCGCCGACGGTGCCGAACTCACCGCCTACGTCACCGAGGCCCGCCCGCGATATCTCGGCCGGAAGTTCGCACGCGAACTCGCCGCCGTCGAAGACGTCGAACCGCATCTGATGGTTGACGGCGCGTCGGGGTTGTTCTTGCCCAAGTGCGACCGGGTCATCATCGGCATGGACTGCATCGTCGAAGAGACGCTCTACAACCGCATCGGAACGTTCCCACTCGTCGCCGCCGCCAACGAGGTCGGCGTTCCCGTCACCGTCGTCGGGTCCGGCGCGAAAGTCGTGGATGGCGGCTTCCGCTTCGAAAACGAGATTCGGTCACCCAGTGAAGTCATGCTCGAACCCGTCGAAGGCATCGAACTGGAAAATCCCGCCTACGACGCGACGCCGGTCGAACTCATCGACGAGGTCATCACCGACGACGGCGTGCTGACGTTCTGAGTCGCGTTCTCTTTCGTACACTCGCTGTTGCGGTTTTCAGGGTTGGCCAACGAAGAGTGCGCCAACGAACAGTACGAGACAGTCGGCGCCGAATACAATCGACGCGAGCACACGCCTTCACTGATGTTTTTTGGGAAGCCGAGGAACCCAAACAGCGCACCAATCGGGGGCGAAACGATAGTAGCGATCACCACAAGGTTGTCCCGAGGGCACCGGGGACGACACGAAAGTACGCTGAACCGAGCGTGGCAAGCGGAAAGATCGCTCCAGCGACGAGCGCCGTAGTTCCAAGTTATAGTCGAGATACCGACGGGCCGTGTAGACGCCGAGTTACGATGCCAGCGACGACACTGACAGCCGTACCGAAGACCAACAGGCCGAAGATCGAAGATAAGCGGCTGGCTGAAGACCATCAACGAACATAGCAGAGAATAGGCATGAAATCTGCTGGGCCGTTTTCAGCCCCGTTATTCGAGACTGACCCACTCGCCGCTGTCGTCCGACCGCTCGATGGCGTCAAGAACCTTCTGTACTTCGTAGGCGTCCTCGAACGACGGGTGGAACTCGCTACCGTCTGCGACCGCCGAGAGGAACTCGTAGTTCTCGTGGACGAAGGTGTGTTCCCAGCCGATGACGTGGCCCGGCGGCCACCAGTTTCTCACGTAGGGGTCCGATTCGTCGGTGACGAGCACGGTTTCGTAGCCGCGGGCGTCGCCCGTCTTCACCCTGAGTTCGTTGAGGCGTTCGAGCGAGAACGTCAGACTCCCATCGGAGCCGTGAATCTCGATGGTGTGGTCGTTTTTGTGGCCGTCGGCGAACCGGGACGCCTCGAACGAGCCGACCGCGCCGTTTTCGAACGCGGCCTGCGCAGTGTAGGCGTCATCGACGGTGACGGGTTTGTACTCGTCCGTTCCGGGGACCGGTCGTTCGTCTACGAAGGTCTGGAGGTGGCCGGACACGCGTTCGATGTCGCCCGCGACGTCGGCGACGAGGAAGCGCGCGAGGTCGATGGTGTGTGCGCCGAGATCGCCGAGCGCGCCGGACCCGGCGAGGTCTTTGTCCATGCGCCACGCCCACGGCGCTTCGGGGTCAACGAGCCAGTCTTGAAGATAGCGCCCGCGAACGTGTCGAATCTCCCCAAGTTCGCCGTCTTCGATGAGGCCTTTCGCGTACTGAATCGCCGGGACGAAGCGGTAGTTGAACGCACACCCGGCCACGCCGTCGGCGTCGCGGGCGGCGTCGCGCATCGCTTCTGCCTCGTCGAGCGTCGGCGCGAGCGGTTTCTCGCAAAAGACGTGTGCGCCGGCTTCGAGGGCCGCAATCGAGGGTTCCGCGTGGAGGTGGTTCGGTCCGAGGTTGTAGAACACGTCAACGTCGTCCACGACGTCGCGCCAATCGGTCGCCGTCGATTCGAAGCCGAATCGGTCGGCGGCGTCGGCGAGGGCCTCCTCGTCGCGGCCGACGATAACGGAGCGCTCGACGTCGGGCGCGTCGGGGAAGAACATCGGGAGGCGCGCGAGGGCGTTGGAGTGGGCTTTGCCCATGAAGCGGTAGCCGAGGACACCGACTTTGAGGGGTTCAGATGATGAATTAGAGTCACTCATACAGAATCACTCCGCCCAGTAGGCGTCGCCGGGTTGCGTCTCGAAGACGGCCCGGTCGAGCACGTCCACGGCCTTTTCTAATCCCTCGTTCGAGGACGTGAGCGCGTCCTCGTGTTCGATAGAGAGCACGCCCTCGTAGCCGACCATGCGCAGAGTGGAGACGACGTCCTTCCAGTGGCCTTCGTCGTGGCCGTAGCCGATAGAACGGAAGAGCCACGAGCGGTCGGCCGTATCGGCGTAGGAGGTGGTGTCGAGAACGCCTTTGACCTTCGAGTGGTGGTCGTAGACCTTCGTGTCCTTCGCGTGGAAGTGGTGGATGGCGTCGTGGTCGCCGAGGAAACGAATCGCCTCGGTGACGTCGATATCCTGCCAGTAGAGGTGCGAAGGGTCGAAGTTCGCGCCGATGCGCTCGTTTGTCGCCTCCCGGAGTTTCAACATGCCCGTGGGTTCGTAGACGAGCATGTTCGGGTGCATCTCGATGGCCATATCGACGCCGTGGTCGTCGGCGAAGGCGGCGAGGTCGGACCAGTAGTCGATGGCAACGTCCCACTGGTACTCGTGGGCGTCGGCGTGCTCTGTCGGCCACGGTGCCGTAATCCAGTTCGGAACCTCGTCGTTCGGACCGCCCGCGGGGAGACCGGAGAAACACGTAACCGTGTCCACGCCGAGCGCGTCGGCGAGTTCGATTGCCTCTCGGAGTTCCGTGTCCGCGTCGGCCGCTGTCTCCTCGTCAGGGTGGAGCGGGTTGTTGTGCGTCGCTAACGCGCTAATCTGCATCTCGCGGCGCTCGACGGCGGCGAGGAGGTCGGCCTGTTTGTCCTCGTCGTCGAGGACGGCCGTCCGCGAAACGTGGTCTTCGCCGGGCCAGCCGCCGACGCCGAGTTCGACGCCCTCGACGCCGATACCCGACAGATAGTCGAGCGCACCGTCGAGAGATTCGTTTCCGAGCGGGACAGTGAGCACTCCGATGTACATACACTGTCATACTACTACGAAGCGAATAAAAATTAAGGATGCGGGCAACCGCTCTCAGGAGCGATTTTGGTCGGGACGAGAACTCGCCAGCGGGCCTGTTATCGGAGTAAGAACTCGGAGAGACGCTCTCTGAGACCCGCTTCCTCGCCGAGTCGGAGGTAGAATGCCGAGCCACCGTCTTCGTAGTAGTTCTCGATTCGCCGGCGAACCGTGAAGCCGATGTTTTCGTAGAAGTCGAGGGCGTTCCGGTTCGTCGTTCTAGCGTGACAGGTCACGACTGGGTGTTCCTTTGCGACTTCGGCGACGAGTCGTTTGCCGTGTCCTTCGCCGCGGGCCTCTGGCAAGACGGCGAGAAAGAGAATGTATCCGTCGCGTCGGGTCGAAGCGAAGGCGACGAGCGCGTCGTTTTCGAAGAGGAGATACGTCATCGACCGGCGGTAGGCGTCCATGAAGAAGCCTCGGCGTTGCTTCAGGAGGCCCTCATCGACCCGAATTCGTTCTTTCAGGTCCCACGCGTCCTCAGCGTACTCCTTTTGGCCGGGGGCGTCGGTCCGCATCTCCACGTTGACGCTCACAGTCCGAGGTTACCGGAGCGAGAATATAACTCCACCGTCCGTCAGGACGCGACGCGCGGAGTTCCGGCGGGTGCTATGGAACGCCGTCTTCCGGTCGTGTCGCGCGCGCCGACGACCGAAAGGACGACGGTACGCGGTCACCCTGTGTCAGCTATGAGTTTCACACTCCGGGAACATACAGCCGACGTGGCGGTCGAAGCCACCGGCGAAACCCTCGGCGACGCGTTCGCGGCGGTCGCAGACGGTCTCACCGCGGCGATGTGCGACCAGTTAGTCGAGACGGGCGAGCGATTCTCGTTTTCCGTCCGGGCGGAGAGTCTGGAGGCACTGCTGTTCGACTATCTCGACCACCTCATCTACGAACGTGACGTGCGCGGCGTCCTCCCGGCCGCGCACGAGTCGATAGTCCGCGAGGCCGACGACGAGTGGGTCGTTGACGCCTCGGCGCGCGGCATCCCCTTCACCGACGTTGACGCTCGGGACGTGAAGGCCGTCACGTACTCCGAGATGCGACTCGAACGGACCGACGAGGAGTGGGACGCGTACGTCGTCTTCGACGTGTGACGTTCAGATTCAATCGTTTCATACCTTCTGTCGCGGTTTCTCTGCTGTATTCCGGACGACCTCGTGCTGGCGCACATCTCGCTTTTCGGTCTCGTCTCGGCACGGCTCGTGACCGGTTGCGGGCCGTTCTCGGTAGACGCCGCACCTCCAGCCGCGAGGTCACCGACGACGGTGAGACACCCGGCCGACCCGCGGGTGCGGACTGACCCGTCTCGGTCGGGCCGAAACGGATCGAAACACGCCAAAACGTCGCAACCGCGCGCGGCGCGTGACGGAATCCTATTGAGTCGCCGTCTCGATTATTCGAACATGACCACGCGCGAGTTCGGCACCATCGAACTGCGACGAGTTCGTGAGCACGTCTGGGAGATTCCGCAGGAGGGCGAGATGAACGCCCCCGCGCGGGTGCTCGCCTCCGAGGCGTTGCTGGAACAGATCGGACAGGACAAGACGCTCGAACAGTTGCGAAACGCGACGCACCTGCCAGGTATCACGAAACACGCCATCTGCATGCCTGACGGCCATCAGGGGTACGGTTTCCCCGTCGGCGGCGTGGGCGCGACTGACGCCCAAGATGGCTGTATCTCGCCTGGCGCGGTCGGCTACGACATCAACTGCGGCGTCCGCATGATGACGACGAACCTCACCTACGAAGACCTCCAGGGGAAGGAGGCGGAACTGGTTGACGCCCTCTTCGAGGCGATTCCGTCCGGTCTCGGCGGCGGCGGCGTCGTCAAGGGCGATGCAGAAACCATCGACGATATCCTCGCACACGGGATGGAGTGGGCGCTCGACGCCGGCTACGCGACCGACGACGACCTCGCACACTGCGAAGACGAAGGCTTCCGCGACGACGCGCACCCCGAATACGTCTCACAGAAGGCCAAAGACCGCGGCCGAAACCAGATCGGCAGTCTCGGCTCCGGGAATCACTTCCTCGAAGTCCAGCGGGTGACCGACGTGTACCGCGACGACGTGGCCGAGTCGTTCGGTCTCGAAGCCGACCAAATCGTCGTCCTCATCCACTGTGGCTCTCGCGGTCTCGGCCACCAAACCTGTACGGACTATCTCCGCCGTATCGAGAAGGAACACGCCGACCTCCTCGACGACTTGCCGGACAAGGAACTGGCCGCCGCACCCGCTGGATCGGAACTCGCCGAGGAGTACTACGGCGCGATGTGCGCCGCCATCAACTTCGCGTGGGTGAACCGCCAACTCATCATGCACCGAACGCGCGAGGTGTTCGCCGACGTATTCGACCGCGACTGGCGAGACATGGAGATGCGACTGCTCTACGACGTGGCCCACAACATCGCCAAGAAGGAAGTCCACACCGTTGACGGCGAGGACCGAGAACTCTACGTCCACCGTAAGGGTGCGACCAGAGCGTTCCCCGCGGGCCGACCCGAACTCCCGCCCGCGTACGCTGGCGTGGGACAGCCTGTCATCATTCCCGGGAGCATGGGTGCCGGAAGCTACGTCCTCCGCGGCGGCGACTCCTCGCTCGACCTCACGTTCGGTTCGACCGCCCACGGTGCGGGTCGGTTGATGAGTCGCACGAAGGCGAAACAGGAGTTCTGGGGCGAGACGGTACAAGAAGAACTCCGCGAGCAACAGAAAATCTTCGTCAAGGCACAGTCGGGTGCGACAGTCGCCGAGGAAGCGCCTGGCGTCTACAAGGACGTAGACGAGGTTGTCCGCGTTTCGGACGAGTTAGGAATCGGTGACAAAGTGGTCCGTACGTTCCCCGTCTGCAACATCAAGGGGTAAACCGAAGCGAGAAACGGCGGTTCAGGCGCCCGCGGCCGCAACGGCCTGGCGCTTGTAAAAGTAGTACACGAGCGCCGCGAGACCGACGAAGGCGGCCGTGATACCCTCGCCGACGGTACCACCGGAGAGGACCGACGAGACGACGTTTCCCAGCCCGAGCGCGAGGAGTAATAGGCCGCCGCCAAGAATCCACGCTCGCGGGTCGTTGTTAACGTCCGCGTACTGGCCGCTTTCGATGAGCGCCATCTCCTTTCTGTATTCGAGATACAGAATCGCGGTCCCGAAGCCGATAATGGCGATTCCGAGGATGACGAACGGCGTGAAGAACAACGCGTCGGCGAGACCGCTTCCGGACTGAATGGGAATCATACCACTCGTTCGACGGGTGAGCTATTGAACTCGTAGTGAGAACTGCTATCTCAGCGTCTCTTCACGACAATCGACCCGTCTCTCGAGAGTTAGAACCCATCCGGCCCACGTGGGCCAGCGTCCGGGCCTCTCGGACTCGGCGGTCCGTCCCCGCCGATGACGACGTAGTCGCTTTCGGGGACTGCCTCCACCTCGCGGCCGTGTTCGTACTTTACGAACGAGAGGTAGAACTCGCGGCCGCACGGTGCATCGCTCTCCGGGTTCTCCACGTCGTCGGCGTCGCTCACGGCTTCGGTCCACGTCAGGCCGGGTGCGTCGCTCTCGCCGCAGACGAAGTGGACGCCGTCAGAATCTTCGAATGCCTCGGCTGGGTCGGCGTACGCCCACCCTTCTAACGGATACGGCGTCACCGACTTATCCGCGAGATAGCCGCCTCGTTCGAGTTCGACGACCGCGCCGCAGTGCGGACAGTAGTACGTAACCGGGAATCCCATGTCGTGGTGGTAGGACTCGGCGGGCTTAACGCCCTCGGCGATTCAGACGTGTCGTTCGGGCGGCGGGCGACGCGGAGACGGGACTTTATCACGGAGAACGCGGCCACACCCGTCGTGCGATAGGTATCGCCGCGAGACGTGACGCGGGTGTGCGGCACGCCGTCTCGCGGAGCGGTCGTGCCGCCTGCCAGCAACCGTCTGCCCGGGTTAGACTCCTGACGGGCCGCCATCGACGTATCTGAACGCGACGCCGGCGCGTTCTGCTGTCGTCTCGTCACGGACGGAGTCGCCGACGAACACCGCGGCGCCGGGGTCGGTATCCATCCGACCAAGTGTTTCGAGGAGCGGTTGGGGGTCCGGTTTTTGCGTCGCTACCGTGTCGCGGCCGACGACGGCGTCAACGTAGTCCGTGAGGTCGTGTACGTCGAGTGCGACCCGACACGCACCCTCGGCGTTGAGCGAGCAGACGCCCGACGGAACGCCGTCGTCCAGAAGATGATCAGCGAGGGGGAGGCGGTCTGAGACCCATGCACCCTGTCGCTCGTGTGCCGATAGCTCCTGCTCCAGTTCGTCGCGGACACCGGCCTCGTCGGCAATGTCGAGCATCCCCCAGAGGTCCATCGAGTCGGCGTCCACGCCGGCGTCTCGCAGAACGAGCGCGGCGTCGTGGGCGGCCTCGTTCCAGTCAACGCGGAGGTTGACGAGCGTGCCGTCGAGGTCGTAGACGACGGCGTCGAAATTCGAGAGGTCGGGGAGCATCATTGAACGCAGTACGGGACCGGAGCGAAAAGACGCTTCGGGAGGTCCTCGATACCGCCGCGCGGAACACCCGCTCTGTGACCCGCCTGCATCGGAGTTGGGAATCGCGCGTGCGCGAACTCAGTCGAGGAGCGACCGCGCGATAATTTCTTTTTGAATCTCGCTCGTTCCCTCGTAGATGGTCGTAATCTTCGAGTCGCGGTAGTATCGCTCCACGTCGAAGTCGGTCGTGTAGCCGTAGCCGCCGTGGACCTGTACGGCCTCGTTGGTCACGTCAACCGCGGCCTCGCTTGCGAAGTACTTCGCTATCGACGCGGCGGTTCGTGGGTCGTCACCAGCGTCGGCGACGCGGGCGGCCTCGCGGACCAGCATGCGCGACGCGTGAACCTGCGTCCCCATGTCTGCAATCTTGTGGCGAATCGCCTGAATCTTCGAGATGGGCTTGTCGAACTGCTCGCGTTCGTTCGCGTAGTCGATAGCGTCGTCGAGGGCGGCCTGCGAGAGACCGACGGCCTGCGAAGCGATTCCGATACGGCCGCCCGTCAGGATGCGGAACGCGGCCGAGAGTCCCTTGCCCACCTCGGTGAGTCGGTTTTCGGCCGGGATTCGGACGTCGTCGAAGATGAGCGCCGTCGTGTCCGACGCGCGGAGACCGAGTTTCTCTTCTTTCTTGCCGACTTCGTAGCCGGCCTCCTTGGGAACGAGGAACTGCGTGACCGACGACGGGTCCTCGGGGTCCGTCTTGGCAAAGAGGATACAGACACCGCCGCGCTGGCCGTTCGTTATCCACTGTTTCTTCCCGTTGATGACGTACTCGTCGCCCTCGCGGCGGGCGACGGTTGACATTTGTGCGGGGTTCGAACCAGCCTCGGGTTCGGAGAGACCGAACATACCGACGGGGCGGCCACGAGCCATCTTCGGAAGCCACTCTTCTTTCTGTTCTTCGGTGGCGAACTCGGCGATACACTCGGTTGCGAGACAGTGGACCGAAAGGGCGGTCGCAACGGCGAGTTGGCCGTAGGCGACCTCTTCGTTGACCACCGCGTAGGTCGCACGGTCGGCACCGAATCCACCGTACTCCTCGGGGACGGTGAGACCGGTCAAATCGAGTTCGGCGAGACCGTCCCACACGTCTTCGGGGAACGTCTCCGTCTCGTCGGCCTCGCGTGCAGTCGGGCGAATCTCTTCGACTGCGAACTCGTGGACCACGTCGCGGATGGCCCGTTGCTCCTCGGTCAGTCCCGTTGCAGACCCTACGGTTTCCATGCTCGTCTGTACGGACCGTCATTGAAAAAGATGATTGAAGTGTCGGCGCGCGCGTCAGCGGACTAACGAGTCCGGCGTCGTCGCCAGCGTCTGCGACGCGGGCGGCCGGCGGTCACACGCCTCAGCCACGGATGTACGCCAGCACCTCGTCGGCGGCGGCACCGAGACCGCCGCCCTGTGCAAACGTCGGCCCACCGCCGCCACCGCCGCCGAACTCGTCTGTCACGTCGGAAACGACATCGTCGGCGGCGAGGTCTCCGGCGCTGGCGACGACGAGAAACGGCGCGTTCGATTCGCCGACGGCGACGAATAGGTCGGCGTCGGTCTCACGCCGTGCGTCCTTCGCCGCGTCGCCGACTTCGTTTGCGTCGAATCCCGATACTGAGCCGATTTTCCACGTCCGACCGTCGCGTTCGACCGTCTCGAAGTCAGCCAGCCGCGCGCGAAGGACGGTCTCTTTCAGGTTGGTGAGTTCGGATTCGAGTTCGTCTCTCGTCGCAACTACGTCTGCGGCCACCTCACCGAGCGATTTGAGATTCGTTCCGAGCGCGCGGGCCGCCGCGTACGAGGCGGCCCGTACGTCGGCGCTGTGGGCAACCGCTGTCGGGCCGACTGCGAACTCGACGCGAGCGAGTCCTTCACCGGGATTCGACCGGTCGAGAACGGCGACGGGACCGATTTCGACGGTGTTAGAGACGTGGGTGCCGCCGCAGGCCGCCCAGTCCCACCCGTCGATGGTGACGACGCGAACCGCGTCGGCGTCGGCGAAAACGCCCGCTTCAGTTTTGACGTTGAACGCGATTTCGTCGCGCGAACGGGTCTCAGAGACCGAAATCTCGTTCCACGAGACTGCTCGCGCATCCCAGACGGTGCGATTGACCAGTCGCTCTAACTCGACGAGCGCGTCGTCGTCAACCTCGGTCGTCGTTTCGAAATCGACGCGCACTTTCTCCGCAGAGATGTCGAAGCCGCCGTAACCGAGGTCGTCGAAGATGCGGCGACCTGCACCGTAGAGGACGTGGCTCGCGGTATGCGCCCGCATACAGTAGGTTCGGAAATCGTCGTCAACGACGCCAGTTACCGCGTCGCCGACCTCGAATTCGGGGACTGCGGCGAGGTCGTGGACGACAGTTTCGTCTTCAGACCGGACGTGTTCGACTTCGACACCGCCGAGAACGCCGCGGTCGGCGGGTTGCCCGCCGCCTTCGGGATAGAAATACGTCTCGTCGAGGACGACCGACCGACCGTCGATGCGCGTCACGGCCGATTCGAACGACCGAACTGCGGGCGAGTCGGGTGCGAGAGACTGCGACATGTGGGCGTCGAGACGCCCGAAGAAGAAAAAGCGTGCTACTCGTCTACAAGCGACACATCGAGGCGCTCTTCGAGCGCGCGAATGACAGAGCCACCGACGTTCGCACGCGTCGCCCGGCCCTGTTCGATAGCGAGGAGTTGTTTCTCTTCGAGGTCGAGTTCTGCGGCGAGTTCGGACAGTTGAAGCCCGGCGTCTTGGCGGGCGGATTCGACGGTACCGCCGTATCCGGAGACGAGATACGGGAGCCGGTCTTTCTCGTAGTTCGTCCCCTCTTTTTCCCAGTGTTTCGAGTCGCCTTTGGCGTTATCGTACATCTTGGCCGTGCGCTGTGCGGCGCGCTTGCGTCGGCTTCGTTCGGAGTCGTCGCGGGTGCTGTCGGTCGATTCGCGCTTGCTGTCTGTGTGGCGGTTGTCGCCGTGCGGCGCGCAGTCCGAACAGACGAGGAGGTCAGCGCCGGCCACGTTCGCGCGGCGGAGTTTCGTCGTCGTCCGACCGCAGAGTTCGCAACTGTCTCCGTCGGAGCCACCACCGCCCCGGTTCGTCGAGTACTTGGCCATGGCGCGTGTTACTCGTTCTACCCTTTTAAACTCGCGGCACGGCGTCAGGTCGGGGCGGGATACTGACGACGCAGGCACAGTACACGGGTCGTACAGCAGTTGCTCTCGGCGGACGGGTCGGTCGGCTCAGAGACAGCCAACCAGTCACTGTCACAACGCAGTCACTATCAGTGTGGTGTAGAGACGGCGTAGAAACCCACCGAGAGGAGTCTCTCGGGGGAGTAGTGTTCGGAAGGATTGTGCGTGGGTGATGTCCGTGTAGGGACGTCACCTGCATCTTGCGATGCGTGGGACCGGATTTGAACCGGCGGACCTCTACAGGACAGCGCCCTCAACGCTGCGCCGTTGGCCTGGCTTGGCTACCCACGCTCGCTGTGTCTTACTGCATTCCACGTTACCCCGCGGTAATTTAAATGACTTTCCTTTCGACTCGGCAATGTCGGGCGTTTGCAGGCGTCGTGGGGCGGCCGCGGACAGAACGATTTTGCCGTTACGTCCCCCACTACAGCTATGGAATTTCGTGCACGCGACCACGTCCGCGGCCTGACCGCCCTCCTCTCGGTCGTCTCGCTCGCGCTCGTCTTCGGCGCGGTGCTCGGGGCGATACCGCGCGCGGCGATTCCGACCGCACCTGACGCCGTGTTCGACGCGATTCCACACGCGAATGCGCTCATCAGCACTGTCGCAATCGTGACCATCGTCACCGGTGTTCGGTTCATCAAACGCGGTGATGTCGAGAAACACCAGCGCATGATGCTCGCTTCGTTTCTCCTGTTTGCGACGTTCCTCGTCCTCTATCTCTACAAGGTCGTGGTCAAAGGGACGACGCCGTTCCCGGCCCAAGGACCGGAGGTCGTCTACCAGTTCATCTATCTCCCGACGCTGGCGATTCACATCCTCCTCGCCGTCATCTGTGTTCCAGTCGTCTACTACGCCATGTTGTTGGCGCTGACGCGACCCATCTCGGAGGTCTTCGGGACGCAACACGCCCGGTTCGGCCGTATCGCGGCGTCGCTGTGGCTCGTATCGTTCGTGCTCGGAAACGTCGTGTATCTGCTCCTCTACGTCGTCTACTGAGTCGAACGGCTCGTTGCTCGTTGGGTGTCTCGTGAGCCGAATCGGTGACTGAGTCGGTAAATGTCGCTGAAAGGGAGTGTCCCGTCCGGACACCGCGATGACAGTCGTCCGTGGCGGTCTCCGAGACGGGTGCATAGTGCGCGTCTCGACCGGCAGGTCACGAAGGGGGGTGTGCGGAAATCCCCGCAGACTCACAACCACCCCGCCTTCAGTATCGCACTCCGTACTCCGTCTCGCCACCCGGTTCCCGGCGAGTCGAAGTACACACGAGGGTACGGACTCGGAGTAAAAGAAACGCCGCGTTGACTATGCTACCGGGTTTTTGAGCGAGTAGTCAGTCGCTCAGCGGCGCGCCGGCATCGACCGCGGGACGGGTGACGTCGCGGTCGGTCGCTTCGTCGTCGATGTCGTATGGATACTCGCCGGTGACGCATCCGAGACAGAGGTCGGAACGGGATTTGTTGAGCACCTCCGCGATGGCGTCGATAGAGAGATAGCCGAGACTGTCGGCATCAATCGTCTCGCGCACGTCTTCGACCGACTTGTCCGAGGCGATGAGTTCCTCGCGGGTAGCCATGTTGATGCCCATGTAACAGGGCGCGACGATAGGCGGCGCACCGATTCGCATGTGCACTTCGGCCGCGCCGGCGTCGCGGAGGAGTTGCACGAGTTGCGTCGAGGTCGTTCCCCGAACGATGCTGTCGTCGATGAGAGTCACGGACTTGCCTTCGACGGTGCTTTTTATCGGGTTGAGTTTCAGGCGGACGGCGCGTTCGCGTTCGTCTTGGGTCGGCATGATGAACGTCCGGCCGACGTAGCGGTTCTTCATCAGGCCCTCAGCGAATTCGACGCCAGCGCCGTCCTCTTGGGCCGCCTCGGCGTATCCGGAGGCGAACGCGCGGCCCGAGTCGGGAACGGGCATCACGACATCGGTATCGACGCCGCCTTCCTCCCAGAGTTTTTGGCCGAGTCCGCGCCGCACCTCGTAGACGAGTTCGTCGTTCATCACGGAGTCGGGACGGGCGAAGTAGACGTGTTCGAAAAAGCAGTGAGCGGTGTTGTCGAGTTCGACCAGTTGGTACGAATCGAAGCCGGAGCCGTCGGGCTTGAGGACGACGAGTTCGCCGGGGCGGACGTCGCGGACGAGGTCGCCGTCGAGCGTGTCGATAGCGGCGGATTCGGAGGCGAGGACGTAGCCGTCGTCAACCTCGCCGATACACAGCGGCCGATTGCCTTCTGGGTCGCGGACGCCGAGCACCGTTTCGTCGTGCATAATCGTCAGCGCGTACGAGCCGTGGACTCGCTCCATGGTTCGTTTGACCGCGCGGACGAGGTCCTCTTCGAGCAGGTTGCGCGCGAGGTCGTGGGCGATGACTTCGGTGTCGCCCGTGGAGGTAAAGGCGTGACCGACGTTCTCCAGTTCGTCGCGGAGTTCGTCGGCGTTGACGAGGTTTCCGTTGTGTGCGAGACCGAGCGACCCGGATTTGAACGAGACGGCGAACGGTTGAGCGCACGACTTCGACACGTCACCGGCGGTCGGATAACGGACGTGACCGATACCAGCAGACCCGTTCAGCCCGTCCAAATCGTCCGCGCCGAACGCGTCGCCGACGAGACCCATCTCGACGTGGCTGTGCTGTTGGAAGCCATCGTGGGTGACGATGCCAGCGGACTCCTGTCCGCGATGTTGGAGGGCGTACAGCGAGTAGTACAGGGGTCGTGCGGCGTCTCGACCGCCGAGTGCGACGCCGACGACACCGCACTTCTCGGTCGGTCCGCTGATGTGGTGGGAGTCGTCCCGCCCAGTTGCCATGGAAGACGATAGAGAGTCGAGGGGGTAAAAAACCCGTCCATATGCAGTAACGACGGGTTCTAGAACCGAGAAATAAACACATCCATGCATTGTTCCAAGATACGACGGCACAATGAGCTACGTAACACGTACCGGTGGTTCTCGGAGCGACTGTCGGCCACCCAGCACGGACATCCGCTGTGGAAATATGTTTACCGGTACCAAATAGCATAGAACAGCACGCAAGACGGATGTCGGCAACGCGGTGTCGTTCTCGCCGCCGAACGGCGAGATAGAAGACAGAGTGACGGTCGGAGACCGTCGAACGGTATTCTTAGTTGTCGCCGGACTTCGACTGCCAGGCGTAGCTACGACGCTTCTTGGATTTGCCGAAGCCGCAGGACGAACAGACCTTCTTCTTCACGTGGTAGGACTTCTCGCCACAGCGACGGCACTTGACGTGCGTCGTCTTGTTCTTCTTTCCTTGGCTAGGGGTTCCTGCACCCGTCATGCTTTGATGGTCACGACGTTATCGCCGCGTATAATGGTTGTGTCTTCGACTTGCTCGAGGTCGATATCCCCGGGCACAGCGTCTTCATCCAGCGCTTCTTCGAGTACGACGTTCATGTGCTGGTCGTAGCCAGCGAGGACGCCGTAGTATGCATTTCCGTCCTTGAGGAGAACTGTCACCGGTTCGTCGAGTGACGCTTCGAGGACGTCGAGGGGTCGGCCGCTCATGTTTCAAATCCGTCTCGTAGTTATCTTAAAGGTGCCGGACCGACCGAAGGGATTGCCTGTTTTTACTCGCCAACGACGAAACATATCAATTGAATCTCCGTGTTCGCGTGTACGACCCGTCGCAGGCAGGCGTGCGGGCGCGGTGAACCCACGTAGTTTTTAGTACCCGCACGAGTAGAACCCAGTACCAGAAACCCGCGGGTAAGTGCGGGCGTGCCCAATTCACGCGACTCGGGCCGCCTCGCACGCGGGGTCTATCGACCGACGAGCTGCAAGACGCCGGGGCCGGTGGCCCCCAGACACCCGTCTTTCCGTGAGCACCCTCGCCACACTGTGGCTTTCGATGCTCGGAACTACGAGACAAACCATGGAAATCGAAATTGCAACCATAGGCGGATACGAAGAAGTCGGCCGTCAGATGACGGCCGTTCGTGCCGGAGACGACGTCGTCGTCTTCGACATGGGTCTCAACCTGTCGCAGGTCCTCATCCACGACAACGTCGAGACCGAAAGGATGCACAGCCTCGACCTCATCGACATGGGCGCCATCCCGGACGACCGTGTCATGAGCGACCTCGAAGGAGACGTAAAGGCCATCGTCCCCACGCACGGCCACCTCGACCACATCGGGGCCATCTCCAAGCTCGCCCACCGCTACGACGCGCCCGTCGTGGCGACGCCGTTCACCATCGAACTGGTGAAACAGCAGATCGAAGGCGAGAACAAGTTCAACGTCAACAACAACCTCGTCAAGATGGAAGCTGGCGAGACCATGTCCATCGGCGACTCCGGACAGGTCGAACTCGAGTTCGTCCACATCACCCACTCCATCATCGACGCCATCAACCCGGTCGTCCACACACCGGAGGGCGCAATCGTCTACGGGCTTGACAAGCGTATGGACCACTCGCCGGTCCTCGAAGACCCCATCGACATGAAGCGCTTCCGCGAGATTGGCCGTGAGGGCAACGGCGTCCTCGCGTACATCGAAGACTGTACGAACGCCGGCCGGAAGGGCCGTACGCCCTCCGAGTCCGTCGCTCGTCGCCACCTCAAGGACGTTATGACCTCCGTCGAGGACTACGATGGCGGTATCGTCGCCACGACGTTCTCCTCGCACATCTCGCGTGTGTCCTCGCTCGTCGAGTTCGCCAAGGATATCGGCCGTCAGCCGGTCCTCCTCGGCCGCTCGATGGAGAAGTACTCCGGCACCGCCGAGCGCCTCGGCTTCGTCGACCTGCCGGACGACCTCGGAATGTACGGTCACCGCAAGTCCGTCGACCGCACCTTCAAGCGCATCATGAAGGAGGGCAAGGAGAACTACCTTCCCATCGTCACGGGCCACCAGGGCGAGCCGCGCGCGATGCTCACCCGCATGGGTCGCGGCGAGACGCCGTACGAGATTGACGACGGCGACAAAGTCATCTTCTCGGCGCGCGTTATCCCGGAGCCGACCAACGAAGGACAGCGCTACCAGTCCGAGCGTCTCCTCCGCATGCAGGGCGCACGCATCTTCGACGAAATCCACGTCTCGGGCCACCTCCGCGAGGAAGGCCACTACGAGATGTTGCAGGCGCTGCAGCCCCAGCACGTCATTCCGGCTCACCAGAACCTGAAAGGCTTCGCTCCGTACGTGGACCTCTGTGAGTCTCAGGGGTATGCCCTCGGTCGTGACGTCCACGTGACGCGGAACGGCAACATGATCCAACTGGTGGAGTGATGAGCCCGGACGCGACGGAACAGCGAGTGCTCGAAGCGATTGGCCAGCGACGCGAACTCATCAACGACGCACTCGACGAGGATATCCCGATGGCCGAGCCAGCGCGGCTTTATGAGGCCTCGCGGTACCTCCTTCAGGCCGGCGGCAAGCGCCTCCGACCGACTGTCTCCCTCCTGACCGCTGAATCCCTCGCGGATGTCGAACCGATGTCGGAGGACTACCGTTCGTTCCCGACGCTTGCGGGCGACCCCATCGACGTGATGATTGCCGCCGTGAGCATCGAGGTCATCCAGTCGTTCACGCTCATCCACGACGACATCATGGACGACGACGACCTCCGGCGCGGCGTCCCGGCGGTCCACAAGGAGTACGACACGGAGACGGCGATTCTCGCTGGCGACACGCTGTACGCCAAGGCGTTCGAACTGCTGACGAAGACCGGCGCGGACCCGGCCGACGGACTCGAAGCGATCCGACGCCTCGCAACCACCTGCACCCAAATCTGCGAGGGGCAGGCGCTCGACATCGAGTTCGAGCGACGGACCGAGGTGCCGCCGGACGAGTACCTCGAAATGGTCGAACTCAAGACAGCGGTTCTCTACGGGACCGCGGCCGCCGTCCCGGCGGTTATCATGGGCGCTGACGACGACGTCGTCGAAGCGCTCTACCAGTACGGCATCGAGTCGGGAAGCGCGTTCCAGATTCAAGACGACGTGCTCGACCTGACGGTCCCGTCCGAGAAACTGGGCAAACAGCGCGGCTCCGACCTCGTCGAAAACAAGGAGACGATTATCTCCCTACACGCCCGCCGACAGGGTATCGACGTGGACAATCTCGTCGAGGCCGAGACGGCCGAAGCGCTCACCGAAGAGGCGGTCGAAACCGCCGTCGCCGAACTCGACGACGCCGGAAGCATCGACTACGCGCGCGACATGGCCAAAGACCTCACCGAGCAGGCGAAAGCACGTCTCGAAGTCCTCCCCGACAACGAGGCGCGTGATCTGCTCCGAGACATCGCGGACTACCTCATCACGCGCGGGTACTGAGGTATCGGCGACTCGCCGGAACGAACAGCTCATTCTCACTTTTTCGTCGCAACTCGCCACGAGTTGTATCGTCGTCGTCGGAATCCATATTTACTCACAAATGGTACCATATACCGTACCCCTGCCCGCGCGAGGACCCGTTCCCGCAATCCGGGCCTGTTTTTAGGCGCGCCGCGGAATCGAACGGTAATGGACGACGACCTTCGAGAGCGCATCGAGACAGCGGCGGAGAAACACGCCCTCCTCAATGCGGTCAAACACGAAAGCGACGCGGACGTGGGCGCTATCATGGGTCCACTGATGGGAGAGAACCCGGACTTCAGACAGCACGGCGGCGAGATTCCGGGGCTTATCGGTCCCGTCGTCGCGGAGGTCAACGGCCTCTCGAACGCCGAGAAGCGCAACCGACTGGAGGACCTCGCACCCGAGGAACTCGCGGAGATGGAAGCCGAGGAAGAAGCAGACGACTCACTGCTTCCCGACCTCCCGAACGTGGAGGCGTACGACGAGGTTCGGATGCGCGCCGCGCCGAACCCCAACGGCCCGTGGCACCTCGGCCACGCCCGCATGCCCGCCGTCATCGGGACGTACAAAGAGATGTACGACGGCTCTTTCATCGTCCGCTTCGACGACACCGACCCGGAGACGAAGCGCCCCGACCTGACGGCTTACGAGGCGATTCTCGACGATATCGACTACCTCGGATTCGAACCCGACGACGTGATTCGCGCCTCCGACCGCGTGGAGACCTACTACGACCACGCCCGCGACCTCATCGAGATGGGCGGCGCGTACACCTGCTCGTGTTCCGGCGAGGACTTCTCGAACCTGAAGAACAACGGTAAGCCGTGCCCCCACCGCGACAAGGACGCAGAGACGACGCTCGACGAGTTCGAAGCCATGGTCGCAGGCGAGTATTCGTCCGGCGAGATGGTCCTCCGCGTCAAGACCGACATCGAGCACAAAAACCCCGCCCTGCGCGATTGGGTCGCGTTCCGGATGATAGACACGCCACACCCGCGCGAAGAAGCCGAGTCCTACCGCGCGTGGCCGATGCTGGACTTCCAGTCCGGTATCGACGACCACCTCACGGGCGTCACCCACATTATCCGCGGCATCGACCTCCAGGACTCCGCGAAGCGCCAGCAGTTCGTCTACGACTACTTCGGCTGGGACTACCCCGAAGTCGTCCACTGGGGCCACGTCCAGGTCGATGCGTACGACGTGAAGATGTCAACGTCGAGCATCAAAGAACTCATCGACGCGGGCGAACTCGACGACTGGGACGACCCGCGCGCGCCGACCATCAAGAGCCTCCGTCGCCGCGGTATCCGCGGACAGGCAATCGTTGACGCGATGGTCGGTCTCGGCACCTCGACGTCTAACGTTGACCTCTCGATGTCCACCATCTACGCGAACAACCGCGACCTCGTTGACGACGAGACAGACCGCTACTTCCTCGTCCGAGACGGGGAGTCGTTCGCGGTCGAAGGCGGTCCCGACACCGCACACCCGCCGCTCCACCCGAGTTTCGAAGACCGGGGCGCCCGCGACATCCCCGTCGGCGACGCAGTTCGTCTCGAATCCGGCGACGTGCCCGCCGAAGGCGACCGCGTCTGGCTGAAGGGCTTCGGCTGTGTCCGCCGCGAGAGCGACACGCTCGTCCACACCGGCGACGACCTTGACGTCGTCCGCGAAGGCGACGTAGACGTGATTCACTGGGTGCCGACCGAGGGCGTGCAGGTCCGCATGCGCACCATGGACGGTGACGTGACGGGCGTCGCGGAACCCGACTTCGGCGACGTATCCGAAGACGAACTCATCCAGTTCGAGCGCGTCGGCTTCGTCCGCGTTGACGACCGCGACGACGACGAGACGGTCGTCTACTTCGCACACAAGTAGTCGAACACAAACACTCGTTTTACCGCCGGCGTCGTAGCAATAGTGTGACCCTCGTAGACCTCACTCGCCGCGTCGAATCCGGGATGCCGACGTATCCCGGTGACCCTCCCGTCTCGGTCGCACCGCACGCCGATTTCGACACCGACGGCTACCGCGTTTCACGGCTCGAACTCGGGAGCCACGCGGGGACGCACGTCGATGCCCCGGCACACACGGAACCGAATGGCGCGACGCTGGATTCGTACTCGGTCGAGGAGTTGCGCTTCGTCGCGCGACTCGTCGATTGCCGTGACGTCGGTGCGAACGAACTTATCGGACCCGACGCGATACCGTCCCGCCTCGAACCCGGCGTCGATTGCTTGGTCTTTCGAACCGGGTGGGAAAACGAGTGGGGCACAGACCGAATGACCGACCATCCCGGTCTCGCTCCCGCGACCGGACAGGCATGCGCCGAGCGCGGCCTGTCGGTCGGCATCGACGCGCTCAGCCCGGACGTGACCGGCGGTGGCGGCGTCCCGGTTCACCACGCTGTCCTCGGCTCCGGGGCACTCATCGTAGAGAATCTGTGTGGATTAGACGCGCTTCCGACTGGCCGGACGTTCGACCTGCTCGTCATGCCGTTGCGCGTCGACGCTGACGGCGCGCCCGCTCGGGTCGTCGCAGAGGTCGAACGCGGACTGGTTCGGAACCCTAGTTAGAACGCGACGACGAGGACGAAGCCGACGAGCATCGAGAGAGTCAAAAGCGCCTGTACGACCGAGGATGCGAAGACACCGACCGTGGCGTAGAGGGCGCGGCGGCCGCTCGCTTCGACGTCTTCGTTGTGGTAATATTCGACGGCGAAGACGGTTCCGGCGACGCCGACGAAGATACCAATCGGACCGAGGAGGAACATGAGAACGAACCCAACGACGCCTGCGAGAAGCGACGTTGTGGTCGATGCGCCTCCGAATCGGGCGGCGAAGATGCCAGCGCCGTAATCGGTGACGAGCGCGACGACCCCGACGAAAAGGAGGCTGACGAGACCAAAGAGTCCGGGGTCCGAAAAGCCGGTTGACCACCAGTAGACGAGGACACCGACGACCGAGAGGAGCGCGCCGGGGAGGAGCGGTAACACGCTTCCGATGACACCGAGGACCAAGAGGGCGAGCGCAATCCAGAAGAACACGTCCATAGCGGACGTTCGGACCACAGGCTAATCATCTCACCGAGTCAACCACTCGTCCCGACCGACGAGAGACGCCGACCGACACCACACACCACTCGTACGGCCGTCGTTCGGGGGATGATTTATTGCTGTCACAGTAAAATAACACTACATACTATGGCTATCGACCCGCAGTTCGAAACGAACCGAGAGAAAGTCGGCGAAGAAAACGGCGTCGCCGTCTGGGGACCGGTAGACCCACCGGAGAAACTCGGCATCCACGGAACGCACGTCGCCGTCGATTTCGACATCTGTCTCGCCGACGGCGCGTGTCTGGAGGATTGCCCGGTTGACGTGTTCACGTGGGTTGATACGCCCGGACACCCCGAATCGGACATCAAAGCCGAACCGACGAACGAAGACCAGTGTATCGACTGCATGCTTTGTGTTGACGTGTGTCCCGTCGATGCCATCGACGTTGACCCCGGACGGGCCGGGCGTATCTAACCGGGACGCGACGCGGCGGACTGACCCGGGCGCGACGCGACGGTCTGTTTTCACGACTCGGTCCGAATTTCGAGCACGCGCTCTCGGAGACGTTCCAGTTTACTAGTACAAAAGATTATTATGAATATGAGCTAGCATTAACTGGAGAGTGTTCTCAATGCACATGGTGGTACTTACAAAAGGTGTGCCCGACTTCCGCGAGGGCCAGGTATCGTTCGACGAGGATGGGCATCTTGAACGAGGAAAGACGCCCACGGTGATGAACCCAAACGACCGATTCGCACTGGAAGCCGCGTTGCAGACGCGGGTTCGACACGGCGGCCGAGTCAGCGTCATGAGTATGGGTCCACCGGGCTACAAGGAGGTACTTCAGGAGGCGATGGCGTCCGTGTACGCCGACGACCTTCACCTCGTCTCTGACCGCGAGATGGCCGCCGCCGACACGTGGGCGACGGCCATCACGCTCAGCGCAGGTATCGAAACACTCGGTGAGCCAGACGTCGTCTTTGCGGGCTTCAAGACCGCAGACGGCGAGACGGGCCACACCGGGCCACAGACGAACTGGTGTCTGGATATGCCGCTTGTCACGCACGTCATCTCGCTCGACATCGACGAGGACGAGGGCGTATTGCGGGCGAAACGACTCGTCGAAGGCGACATCGAGGAGGTCGAAACGGTCGAAACGTCGCTTCCGGCGTTCGTCGTCACCGACCCGGAGTTCGTCCCGTCGTATCGAACCGCGGGCGAGCGTCTGACGCTCAAAGACCTGCGCGCGGAGACACAGGAGCGCGCCGAACAGTACGAAGACTTCCTGACGGTCCGAGACCACGCCGACATCAACGTTGACCCGGATTACATCGGTCTCGACGGCTCGCCAACCATCGTTTCGTCGGTAGACCCGATTCCGAAAGCCCCGGCAGAACGCGAGGCGACGATGGTTAACCCGAGCGATTCGGCGGCGATGCAGGACGTCCTGGAGGCGATGCAATCGGCGCTCGGAAACGGCGGCGATGTCGCGGCCGCGGGGGGTGACTGACCGTGACCGACTTCGACCCCGGCGACTACGAGATTTCGGAACTCGGCCCGGCAATCAAGGACATCGACGACCGCGGCGAGTTAGAGGAAATCCTCCAAGCCGAACACCGCGGCGAGAACCGCGCACCAGCAATCGCGCTCATCGAAAGTCGCATCGAGAAGTTCACCGAAGACGACGAGGAGACGACCGACACAGAGGGACTGGACCTCGCGTCGATGAGCACCGCGGAGGTCGGAAACGCCCTCCAGAACGTCGATGCGGTGGCCGACCTCGAATCGCTCCTCGAACGCGAAGCGGCGGGCGAGAACCGCGACTCGGTGACGCGACTCATCCGCAACCGTCTCGACTCGGTCCGCGGGAGCGACGACGAGGCCGCCGAAGCCGAAATCGACGACCGCCCGCCGGAAGAACGCCATCCGGACCTCGACCATCCGACCCGCGACAAGCGTCACGTCCGGTCGCTTCGCGGCGGGACCTACCGCGACATGTGGGTCTACTGCGAGACGCAGGCGGGCGAACTCGTGGACGTGTCGAAGGAGATGCTCGGCAAGGCCCGCGAGTTGATGGACACCTACAACGACGACTACGAGGCCGACGAACGAGTCGTCGCCATCCTCATCGGTCCTGACGTGACGAACCACGTCGATGACGTCGTCGCCTACGGCGCGGACGCGGTCGTCGTCCGCGAAGACGACCGTCTCGACCGCTTCCAGCACAAACCGTACACCGAAATCTTCTGCGACATGGCCCGCGCGGGTGCGTCCCACGACGGGGGCGCGGTCCACGGCGGCCGCGACGAGGAGTGGCGCGACTACGACAAGCCGCGGTACGTGCTCTTTCCGGCGACGAACAACGGCCGCGACCTCTCGGCGCTCGTGCAGGCCGAACTCGACTCGGGTCTCGCAAGCGACTGTTCCGGTCTCTACATCACTGAGGAAGTCATCTCGAACCCCGTCAAGACCGGCGTCGCGGGCGAGAAAAAGGAGTTCGAGCGCGTGCTTCACATGAAGCGGCCGGACTTTTCGGGGTTCGAGTACTCGACGATTCTCTGCATCGACAATCCGACGCGGGAGTTCCACCCGCAGGGCGCGTCCGTCATCCCCGGTAGTTTCGACGTTCCGGACCCGGACCCGACCCGCGAGGGCGTCGTCATCGAACACGACGCGCCGCTCGAAGACGACTGGTTCCGCGTCACCGTCACCGAGTACGACCAGTTGGACGAGGGTATCGACCTGACTGGTCACGAGGTCATCGTCGCGGTCGGCCGCGGCATCGACGACGACCCGACGAAGGGTATCGAACTCGCCATCGAACTCGCAGACCAATTCGAGGATTCTGAAGTCGGCGTGACACGCGGCATCGTCACCGGGTCGTTCCAGTTCGACGCCCACGTCGAACAGTACACTCACGAAGACAGGCAAATCGGCGAGACCGGACAGGTCGTCGCGCCGAAACTCTACGTCGCGGCGGGCATCTCCGGTGCGGTCCAGCACAAAGTCGGGATGGACGAATCGGACACTATCGTCGCCATCAACACCGACCCGAACGCGCGCATCCGCGACTTCTCCGATTACTTCATCGAAGGCGACCTCTTCGAGGTGCTCCCGCAGTTGACGACGGCGCTGAAAGAAGGGCAGTTCGAGGCGGTAGTCGCCAGCGACGGCGGGCTAGCAGACGCCGACCGAACCGAACCGAGAGGTGATTCACGATGACTGAACACGAACACTACGAAGCACTCGTCGTCGGGGCGGGACCCGGCGGTGCGGCCGCGGCCGCGACGTTCGCCAACTACGGCATCGAGACGCTCGTTCTCGAACGCGGCGTCGAAGCCGGGTCGAAGAACGTCTCGGGCGGGCTCATCTACGCCGAGCAATCCGCGCCGTACACCATCGACGACCTCTTTCCGGACTTCCGCGAGGAGGCGTCAGAGCGACCAATCACGAGGTACCGCATCCACAACATCGCCGGCGAGCGCGTCGAGTCGTTCGACCTGTCCAACCTCCACGAACACGACACCGAGTGGTCGGACTCCGTCCTCCGTCGAAAGATGGACTCGTGGCTCGAAGACCGCGTTCACGAGCGAACCAGAGAGACCGGCGGCGGGCTCCTGACGGGCGTCCACGTCACCGGTCTCTACCGCGAAGACGGGAAAATTGTCGGCGTCGAGACCGAGGAACTCGACCCGATAACGGCCGACGTTATCGTCGCCGCCGACGGTGTGAACTCCGAACTCGCCCGCGACGCAGGGCTGATGGACTGGGACGAACCCGACGAGTGGTTCCAAGGCGTGAAAGCCGTCGCCGACGTGCCGAGCGACGTTATCGCCGACCGCTTCGATATCGGTGCCGACGAGGGTGCCGCACACCTCTTTTCGGGCGACCTCTTCGAGGGCGTCCGCGGCGGCGGGTTCCTCTACACCAACCGCGACACGCTCTCGTTGGGGACCGTCTTCCATCTCGATAGCCTCGTCGCCGAGCGGGCGGAACCGCACGAACTGCTCGATTCCCTCTTGACGCACCCGCTTTTGGCACAGTGGCTCGGCGACGATTACACCGAACTGGAGTACAGCGCTAAACTCGTCCCCGACTCGAAGAAGGTGGCACTCCGCGAACCGCACTTCGGTCGCTTACTCCTCGTCGGCGACGCCGCCGGCCAGATGCAGGCACAGGGAGCCATCATCAAGGGGATGAATCACGCCGTCACCGCGGGGGCGCTCGCGGCAGAGGCGTACGCGCAGGCGAAATCCCGAAACGAACCGGAAAAGGCGGGAACGCGCTACTCGCGGAAACTTCGGGACGAGGGCGTGATGAAGAAACTCCGGCCGCGCGGGTACGAGTTGGTCCGTGGCCTCGCCGAGGACGACGGGGTGACCGAAATAGTCGATTCCGTGCTCACTTCGGCCGTCGGCCGTGCCGGAATCCGTGCCCTCTCCGGACAACTCGGGCGAGTCTACAACGTCCCGATGCTGTCGGCGATGATGCCCGATACGCGAACGCCGTACGTCACGCTTCCGACGGTCATCGCCGAAGAACTGGGGACGCGAGTGCGCGAGGAGAGTTCAGTGACGCCGCCGAGTCTCGAAGCCCGCATCGGCGACCTGACCTACGACACCGACATCGGGTCGCCGCACATCACGGTCCTCGACAACTCCTACGAGGCGAGTGGGGCCGCCGTCACGGCCTGCCCGGTTTCGGCCGTCGATTTCGGCGGTGGCTGTTACCGCGAGGAAGTCGTCCGGACGAACGGCTCCGAAGAACGCGTCGTCAGCCTCGACACGCAACCCTGCGTCGAATGCGGCACCTGCGCCGTCGTCGCCGACACCGAGTGGGAACACCCGCGCGGCGACAAGGGTGTCGAGTTCAAGTGGGGGTAGTCGATGACGGGCGACACCGCATCGCGGGCCGCGACCGACGCCGACCGCGACCCCGAACACGTCAGGTTCGGCGAGCGCGTCAGGGACCTCGCGGCCGAGGCGCGGCAAGCGAAATCGGCGTTCGACCCGCCGCCCGAATCCGCCGCCGACGAGCGCGCCCTCGAATGCGCCCGCGACGGAGTCGGCCCGGCGGTCGCACTCTATATCGAGGCGCGGACCGGCGGTCGGATGGTCGAATTCACCGAGCGCGAGTTCCGACTGCTCCACCGGACGCTCAACGACTGGCTTTCGCTGTACACCCGGTGTTACGGGGTCGAACTCGACGCCGACTTCACGATTCGGGAGGCCGCAGAAGTGCTTCTCAAGACGCACAACACCCGCGACACGGCGCAACTGCTGACCTGTGTTCCGGCACGACACTGAGTCCCAACGCCGAATTTTCGTTTGTCTCCACCCGTCGTTCACCGAATCCACCACGAACAACAATTATTAACCATGGGTGTGATTGTGTACCATGGAAGTAACTGATAGTCTCAACTTCGGACACAAAGACCGGAAAGATATCTACGAATACATCGAGCGTCACGGAACCGTTCGGGAGGACGAAGTGCGGCGCGCGCTCAACTTCGAACCGGCGGCGCTCGGGTCGCATCTGACGATTCTTCGACGCGATGGCTACATCCGAAAGGTCGGCAAACACGTCGAGGTCGCGTACGCGCCCGGCGAGGAGGAGACGGTCGAACTCGACGGTCTCGACGTAACGATTCGGATGGCGCAAAACGTTGACCTCGAAAGCCTCGTCGAGGCCATCCACGAGGTTGCAGACGAGGGGCGCTACATCGAAGCCGAGACCGTCGCCGACGTGCTCGACCACGAGGAAGTCGTTCTCCGGCACAACGACGTCAGTTCCCGAATGGTGTTCGTCGCAACCGTCGGAGATGAACTCGCGGGATGGGTCCATCTCGACCTGCCCGAAGCCGAGAAATTGAGCCATACGGCCGTCCTCACCGTCGGCACGCGGCCGGAGTTCCGCGGCCACGGCATCGGGAGCAAACTCCTCGACCGCGGCGTCGGGTGGGCGCGCGACCACGGTTTCGAGAAACTGTACAACAGCGTGCCGGCGACCAACGAGGTCGCAATCGAGTTCCTCGAAGGCCACGGCTGGGAGACCGAAGCCGTCCGCGAGAATCACTACAAAATCGATGGCGACTACGTCGATGAAGTGATGATGGCCGCCTCGCTCCGGTGAGACGACACGCGGCACGCGGTACGCGCCGTATCACATCACAGACTCGAACCCTGATTTCTGCGACGGAACGGCGAGCGCGAGCGCGACACGAAAATCGAGTCCCGGCCACCAGCGGCGGCGTTACGACCAGTGTTCTTCCGCGCCGTCGAGCGGTTCGGCGACGACGCCGTCCTGTTGGACGAGCGCCCTCGCGTGGGCTGGGCAGACGTCTCTGTCGGCATCCCACGGGATGTAGAGTCTGACCGCCGCGACGTTCGCACAGTCGGGTTCGCTACACTCGGCCATACGGAAGCAGTCGTCGCGGAGGCGTATCGGTGTGTTGGACTACAGGAATCGGTCGCGTTCTTCGCGTGCCGCATCGCCACCGTACTCGTCCACGAGCGGTTCGTAGGCGTCGCCGAGGGCGCGCATCGCCTGCGCGGTGGAGTGGAAGTCGAGTTCGTCGGCCACGTCCGGCCACGGTCGCGTTTGTAACACTTTTCGGACGAGCAAGCGCTCCGCTCGCGCCGACAGCGAGGCGCGGCCGGGCGACGTGAGATGCGCGAGTGCGAGCCGCCGGAACGCGCCCGGCGCAGTCGTGTACAGTCCGGGACCGTACGAGGCCCCGACGACGACGCGCCATTCGTACGCCGAGAGGTCGGCGTCGTAGTCGGTGTCGGCGGCGGCGAGTGCCGCACGGGCGACGTCGGGGTCGAGGTCAGAGAGCGCGTCGCCGAGCACGTCGCCGATGCGGTCACAGAACCAGTCGGCGTGTCTGTCGTGAAGTTCGCGGCCGAGGTCGGAAAGCGGGTGCAACATGAGCGCGGAGTACTCCCCGCTGGTGTCGTTACGGGTAGTCGAAAGGTGTACACACCCGTAGTCGTTCTCGCGCCAAAACGAGAGGAGTTCGGGAGTCGCGCCGAATCCGACGCCGAGATAGTCCGCGTCGGTCTCGAACTCGGCTCGAATCTCCGAGAGCAGTCGAGAGCCGAGACCGCTGGACCGAACCGCGTGATGGGTGGCGATTCGCATCACTCGGTAGCCGACGGGCACGCCGGCGTCCTCGTCGCGGAGTTGGCTGGTGAACACGTCGGGGAGCATGTTCCCGCGGATGCGCCCGCCGTCGTACATGTGTCGGCGCGTTTCGGCGTCGAGACCGCCCTCGCGGGCGAGCAGTGCGACGGAGACGATTCGGCCGTCGTGCGTGAGCGCCCGGAGCGTCAGGTTCGGCGCATCGAGGAGACGGGCTAAATCGTCCGGTTCAGTCCGGTAGTGTGCGAGAACGAGCAAGCCGAACGCCTCGCGCAGGCGATGTTCGTCCGCGAGGAGGTCGTCGGGCGTGAGCGTCCGGTACGAGACGGTTTCGGGAGTCGCGTCCGCGACCAACTGGTCAACCGGCGGGCGAGCGTCGAGGAGGAGCGCGCGGAACGCCCACGATTCGACCGGGTCGCCGGCGGCGTACCGAATCGGGTCGGCAAGGCGAACCGAGCTGACGTCGTGGTCCGAGTCGTCGAGTCGGTCGCGGAACCGGACGGCGAACCCGCGACCTGCGCCCTCGTACCCGCGAACCGTCGTACAGAACGCGACTGCGGGTGTATCGAGGAACGATTCGAGAAGCCGAACCGGGAGCGCGGCCGCCTCGTCTACGACGAGCGCGTCGGTCTCGGCAGACGCCGCGGCGGCCCCCGCCTCGGTCGGTGGGACGTACGAGATGCATCCACCGGTCGTTGCCGACAAGTGGTAGTCGTCCGCGCTTCCGTCGGCGAGTGTGCCGAGCGTGGAGAGGAGTCGCTCCGCCCGGACGAACACCTCGGCGGCGTTTCGCTCGTCGGGGGCGGTCACGACGACAGTCCGTCCCTCGGCCGCGAGGCTCCCGGCGGCGAGACCGGCGGCGCTCGACTTGCCGCGTCCGCGGTCGGCTTCGACGACGACGGCCTGTCCGGTGCGCCGAAGCGCTTCCAGCGCGCTGAGCGCGTCCGACTGGTCGGCTGTCAGGCAGTCCTCGTAGGCGCGGCGCGGGAACCGTCGGTCTGCGTCGCGCGGAATTGACGGCACAGGCGTCTCGAACGAGATTCCCTGTGTGTACGACCCGTCGCGCTCGACGGTCTGGTTTTCGAGGTCGACGAGCGCGACGCCGGGGTGGTCCCGAAGCGTCGAGACGAGTCTGGCGCGGAACCGCCCCGCGACGTCATCGACGCCGAAAGGTGGCACTGCGAGGCGTTCGTCGAACGAATCGCGGTGAGACGCCCACTCGTCGAGCGACGGAGTGAGCAAGACGAGGAGGCCGCCGCCATCGACGGCACCGGCGACGCGGCCGAGCGCGTTCGGCGAGAACGATTCGTGGGCGTCGAGGACGACGACGGTCCGCGTCGTGCCGAGGAGTGACGACGCGTGTCGCGGGTCGAGACGCTCGAATCGGAACCCCTCGCGGGACGTGACGAAGGTCACTTCGTCGTCGGGGACGTCGGCCCCGCGAACGACATCGAAGGCGGCGTCGATACCGGCGTCTCTGTCGCCGGCGAAGACGAGGAGTCGTCGTTGGTTCGTCGCCATCGCCTCGTCGCGTCGGGCGGCCGCGAGAGACTCGCTATCGAGTGTGTCGGGTCGGCGAGCGCCGTCGCCGGAGCGGGTCATACCGTCGCTATGTCGGCGCGCCTATTCACGTTCTTCGGTCGGGTTCTTCGACGGCCGCCTGTAGCCGTCGGGGCCGCGAAAAATCGGCGTTTCTCGCGTGGCGTGCGGAGCCATCGCACGCCGTCGAGATTTTGAAAGCGCTTTTATGGGGGCCGGAGCAAAGAATGGTTACAGCCTGTCCGGGGTTGATGAACCTCCTCGCCGTAGGGATATCGTGCCTACCGGTTGTGACCGACCGACCGATGCGCCGGCGAGGGAGTCGAGCCCGCGAGCAGGATATAGGTGAACAACAATGGCTGTTTACGTAGACTTCGACGTACCGGCCGACCTCGCTGACAGCGCCGTCGAGGCGCTCGAGGTCGCCCGAGATACTGGTATCGTGAAGAAAGGAACCAACGAAACGACCAAGTCCATCGAGCGGGGCAACGCCCAGCTCGTCCTTATCGCGGAAGACGTCTCCCCTGAGGAGATCGTCATGCACCTGCCCGAACTCGCCGACGAGAAGGGCATTCCGTTCATCTTCGTCGAGACGCAGGACGACATCGGCCACGCCGCCGGTCTCGAAGTCGGCAGTGCCGCGGCCGCCATCGTTGACGGCGGCGAAGCCTCCGACGATGTCGAGGACATTGCGACTAAGGTCGAGGACCTTCGATAACCGACCATGAGCGCGGACGAACAAGCCAACGACTCGACGCCTGCTGAAGTCATCGAAGTCGTTGGAAAGACAGGGATGCACGGCGAGGCCATGCAGGTCAAGTGCCGCATCCGTGAAGGCTCCAACAAGGGCCGTATCATCACGCGAAACGTGCTGGGTCCCGTCCGTGAGGGCGACATCCTCCAGCTCCGCGAGACCCAGCGTGACGCCGACTCCATCGGAGGACAGTAACAATGGTCGAGAAGCGCACGTGTGACTACAGCGGTGAAGAAATCGAGCCCGGAACGGGCACGATGTACGTCAAGATCGACGGAACCATCCTCCACTTCAAGAACTCGAAGGCCGAGAAGAACTACTTCCTCGGCCGCGAGGCACGCGAGCTTGAGTGGACGGAAGCCGGCCGCCGCGCACGCGGTCGTTCTGAGGAGGACAACTAAATGTCCGACGCCGAGCGAACCTTCGTGATGGTCAAGCCGGACGGCGTCCAGCGCGGTCTCATCGGAGACATCGTCTCCCGATTCGAGGACCGCGGTCTCAAGATGGTCGCCGGCAAGTTCATGCAGATCGACGAGGAACTCGCCCACGAGCACTACGGCGAGCACGAGGGCAAGCCGTTCTTCGAAGGCCTCGTTGACTTCATCACTTCTGGTCCCGTCTTTGCGATGGTCTGGGAAGGTCAGGACGCGACGCGACAGGTCCGCCGTATGATGGGCGAGACCGATCCCGCCGAGTCCGCTCCCGGCACCATCCGCGGTGACTACGGTCTCGACCTCGGTCGGAACGTCATCCACGGCTCCGACCACGAGGACGAGGGCGCAAACGAGCGCGAAATCAGCCTGTTCTTCGACGACGACGAACTGGTTGACTACGAGCGCATCGACGAGACCTGGCTCTACGAGTAAGCTCTCGTCTCGAGTTTTAGTTTCTTACCCGAGAGGAGCGGCGGCTACGTCGCGGTCCCTCTCGTCCGCGCTCTCAGCGACGGGAGGGACGTTCTCGGCGCGCGGTGAGTGAATAGCTACCAGTACTCGCCACAGTCGCACGACGAATTACGTAGCCAGCAGACCTCGCCAAACATTCAGTCGCCGAATCGGACTGTCGGCTTCGACGCGAAAAACGATTTTGCGATGAGCGATAAACCTGTCGTATGGTTGAACTGGAGTTGGTCCTCCTCGCACTCGTGGTGGTGTTCGTCGTCGGAGTGGTCGCTATACTCGGCGTGACGGCAGTCGGAGCGTGGCTGACAGCACGGTTAGCGACGAATTTCTCGACGCTCGTCAAGCCGGCCGTGCTCGGTCCGACAGACATCCAAGATGTCGAACTGCGAGTCGCCGGTATGCGCGCGCTCGACCACGTCGATACCGGCGTCGTGACGGACGTCGTTCCGGAGCGCCGCCGAGGCGCTCGCGGCCTGTCACGATTCACGCTCAACGACGGCGTCCGGTTCGACCTCGCACTCGCAACGCCCGACGACAGGACGGCAACGCTCTGGGTCCCAGTTCCCGAGCGGTTGACGGGCCACTCGCGGTTCGAACGCATCGCATCGGCGTGTGACGTCTCGCCGGAACAGATATCCGATGCGGTTGGGTCCGAACTGCCGTTAGTTCGGGAGTCGGACGGTTCGTGGCGTATCGGCGAACACCGTAGCGAAAGCGGGAGCGGGCCGGCCGCGTTCACACGGGCAACCGAAAGCGATCGAGTGTAACTCGTTCACCCGCCGGAAGCCGGCGCTATGCCGACCCGAATCGAGACTTAAGACGGTGTGCCGCCAGCTTTGCGATGACGCGCGGACCCGGCGGCAACAACCCGAGTTGCCGAACGATGCCCATCAGATTCACCAGATTCCACTGTTCGACAATGCGTCCGTCTTCGATGCGGAAGACGAAGAACGCGTCCGCTTCGAACGAGCGACCCGTTGGAACGAGATTCCCCCACGCCTTCTGCGGCGTCCCACGGGCGGTCAAACGGCACATCACGCGGTCGTCTTGGCCGACCGCGTCCTCGATGGTGAGATGCCAATCCGGGACCGCCTCGCGGAAGCCGAGTATCTGCGCGACGAGCGACTCTCGACCCACACGGTCTACGCCGGCCCCCAGTTGGTGTGTGAGGACGTCTTCGTGAAGTACCGCCTCCGCGACGGTCTCGTCGCCTGTGTTCGCAAACTCTTCGATGTACCGACCGCAGAGTTCGACGTTTTCGGTCGTTGGTGTGGCCGCCTCAGTTCCCATACGAACGCTACGCTATGTTATGTGTTATCTATTGTCTAATTTATTCGGAACAGAGACGTTCAGTGCGCCGAGAAAAATAAAACGCGTCGTCGCGGCGTACGGTATCAGCCGGACGCGCGGTGTTCTTCGACGACGTGATTCCACGAGACGGTGCCTTGGTCAACGATGTTTTCTGGGGAGAGCGCGGCCGATGCCAACACCTCCGCGGGACTCGGGATGTTCGGGTCGAGTCCGCCGAGAACGATCGGGAAGAGACTCTCTGCTTCCGGCGGGCGACCAGTCTCTTCGACCGACGGTTCGGGGACGCCGTCGTCGCAGACGACGATTCGCATGACCATCCCGAACGCCTCGTGCGGGGGACAGTAGACGTCGTACACGCCGGTCGTCTCGAACCGGTAGAGCCAGTATCCGCCGACGGGCACGAGCGGCGACGAAAACGGCCCGACATCGTCGGGGACGCGGTTCTGTCGTCCGTGTCGTTCGTGGTACGCCGCGACGGCGTGGTCCGGTGTCTCGGCGCTGAAGAGCACGATATCACCCGGCTTGACGGCGAGTCCGGCGGGGTCGAAGTTGAACGCCAGGGTGTCGATGAGGAGTTCGGCGATTTCCTCGATGGTCACCGTCATCGGCCCACCCTGCGTCTGAACGGTTACTTCAGCGTCCGGGTCGGTCAGTTCGCCGGCCGTCAGTTCGCCGTCTTCGACGGCCGCGTTGAGGTTTCCAATCGTCTCTTCGGTGAGGACGCCCTGTCCGGCCAGCGCGAACACGAGGCCCGGAATGTCGATACGGAACTCGACTTCGTGTGCCGGTCGAACCGGCGGTTTGAACGACTCGAAACACTCCGAACCCACGTCACCCGAGCAGGGATTCGGCCCCACCGAGGCGAAGCCGAATATCGAATCGAGTTCGTTCGGCGTCGGACCACCACCACTGCCCCCGTTACCCGGTGGCCCGTTTTCTTTTTCTGACCGGTCGCCGCGAGCGACGGCGGGTCCGGTTCCCACACCCAGTAGCGTCGAAGCGGCCGCGGCACGCAGGATACTCCGGCGCGCGACCGGGAACCGTTGGTCGTCGTTCTGTTCGTCGTATTGCTTGTTAGTCACAGGTTCCCACCCCCGTCGAAAGGACAACGTCTGACAACATAAATTCGACCAACGGGTTAGAAATCTGAGAATCACGAGGGCATGAACGAAACCCCTGAATGTCGGGACGGTCACCCAAGACAGAAAAATCGACATCGGCGACCGTTCGAACCTCGGACGCTCAGCTGTTCGGGTGCTCAGCTACGTAGGCACTCAGTCCGCCTTCGGAACGGGCGCGGTGAGGTCGATTTCGCCAGCGTCGAGTTCGGCCTCGATTTCGCGGGCGGCGGTGACCATGTTTTTCATCTTCTCGTATGCGACTTCGCGCGGGAGCAGTTTCACGCCGCAGTCGGGTGACACGGTGAGTTTCTCCGGCGGAACGACCTTGAGACCCTGTTTGATATTCGCTTTGATCTCTTCGACCGACTCCACTTCGGCGGTGTGGACGTCCACGACGCCGAGTGCGAGGTCGGGTTCGAACTCGGGGTCGGTGAACACGTCAATCTGCTCGTAGCCGCCGTTGCAGAGTTCCACGTCGAACTCGTCGATTGGGTAGTCGTTGAGTTCGGGGTAGATGCGCGAGTAGTCGCCGTAACAGACGTGCAGGCCGATACGAACCTCGTCGGGGACGCCCGCGACGATGCGTTCGAGACACTCGCCGACGATGGCGTGGTCGTCGGGCGTCGTCGCCAGCGCGGGTTCGTCGATTTGGATGTACGTCGCACCCGCCTCGACGAGTTGCTCGATTTCCTCGTTGACGAGGTCGGCGAGGGCGTAGGCCAGCGCTTCCTCGGAGTCGTACTGCTCGTTGAACGACCAACTGGCGAGCGTGTACGGTCCCGTGATTGGCACCTTGACCGGGCGGGAGGCGGCGTTGCGGGTAAATTCGAACTCGTCTACCAGCCACGGTTCGTCGTACTCGACTTCACCGACGACAGACGGTTTGTCGAAGTAGTTGTGGCCCCACACTTTCACTGGGCCGTTGAACTCATAGCCGGGGATTCGGTGAGCGAAGTACTCGACCATCTCGTTGCGGCGCATCTCGCCGTCAACGACGGTGTCGAGCCCGGCGCGTTCGTGTTCGTCAACGATGGCGCGACAGGCGTCGTCGTGGGCCTCGTGGAGGTGTTCGTCCGTGAACTTCGAATCGGGGTCAGATGCGAGGTCGGTCGCGCGGTTGAGCCACTTGGGCTTCGGGTACGACCCGACGACGGTGGTGAGAAGGAAGTGTTCGTTCTCGTGGGTCGCCGGGCGGAACTGCTCGCGGTTCGTTGCGTTTCGGCTCATGCTTTCACCTCCGTTTCCGTTTCGGCCGCGGCGGCGACCGCGGCGAGTTTCTCCATCGCGCGATTCTCCGGCAGGTAGAACAGTTCAGTGTTGGTCGTCACGTAGGCAGTATCGAAGGTTTGACTCTGTACGCGGTCGAGCGTCCACTCGACGCGTTCGCGGACCGTCTCGGGGTCTTCGACCAGCGTGTTTTGGCCATCGACGAGACCGAGGGCGATGTCGTTTTTCGTGCCGTACTCGTTGATGTTGTAGAGCGTCTGGTCGCGGTCACCGGCGACGAAATCGAAGCCGAGGGCATCGACGTCGGCGTCCATCAAGTGCGCGTAGACTTTCTCTTCGAGTGCGCCCCAGTAGGTGTGCACGACGACGTTCGCATCCGTGGCGTCGGCGACAGCCGAAATCGCTTCGGGGACGCGTGCGTCGATGTCTTCTTCCGGGGGGGAGAACACGAGCGAGGGTTCGAGGAGGAACAGCGTCTCGTGTTCCGGGAACGCTTCGACTTCGCCGGCGAGGAACTCGCCGATGGCGTCGAGGAACGCCGCGTCGTCACCGTAGTGTTCGTCGGTCGCAAGGTCGGAAAGCGAGTACGGGCCGGGGAGGACGGCCTGTAGGGACTCGTCACCGAGGTGGTTAGCGGTCGTCTCTAGTTCGGCCGCGACGTCACCGGAGAACGTCAGGTCGCCGCGGACCTGCGGGTCACGGTAGAAGTTGTTGTTGTCGTAATAGCGGACGATACCGCCCGTCTCGACGTTCTCGTGGACGGTCAGCGGATGCGCGAGCATGTCGTCCCAGCGGAGTTGACCCTCGACGATGCGGTCGAGACCGGCATCGACCTGCTCCGAGACGACTTCCTCGCGGCCGCGGTCGTACGCGTTCACGATGTCTGTGCCCTCGTCGCCGGAGATGAGGTCGTGTTTCTGGTGACCTTTCAGGTCTGAGAGGTCTTGCTTTGCCCAATCCGGGAGGGGATACAACCCCGGTGTCGTCGAGACGAGTTCAGTCATCACTCGTCGGTAAGAAATGACGGAGTATAATATTTCCTGTATCGACAAATGCGTGGTGGTTATTCCAGGGCCAGAACAGTGAGCGTTTCGTACGGATACGACTCCTGAACGACGACTTCGTGGCTGAACCCGTTCGATTCGGCGCGTGCGAGTACTTCGTCATAGCCGGTGAGACTGCTCACGAGCAGAAACACTTCGCCACCGGGTTTGAGAACGCGGCCGACGGTGTCGAGAAACGGGTCGATGATTTCGCGGCCGTCTTCGCCACCGGTGAGCGCGACTTCCATCCAGTCGTCGCGGGCCGCTTCGAGGTCTTCAGGGAGATACGGCGGGTTGAACGCAACCGCGTCGAACGAGTCCTCGCGGAAGGGTTCGACGAGACTTCCGCGAACGACCTCGAATCCACGGTGCCCGTCGGCGCGGAGCGACGCGGACCGCTCGGCGGCCTGTCGGCACGCATGCGGATTCAAGTCGCTTGCGACGACCTCGGCGTCCGTCTTGGTTGCGAGTTGTTCGGCGACCCACCCCGAGCCGGTTCCGACTTCGAGAACACGCCCGGCGATGCGGTCGAGCGCCGCCTGTGCGAGCAGTCCGGAGTCCTCCGCAGGCTGATAGACGGACGTGTTCATCCCGCGCCGTTCGGCGAGGTCGGTCATCGGCTGTCGGCCTCCGCCTCGTCCGCGTCGGCAACGTCGCCGCCGTCAGTCTCAGGTGAAGCCGCCGAGGGACCGTCCGTGATCGGAACCGGTCCGGGATGGTTGCGCCCCGAGAGTTCGCGCTGTGGGAACGGAATCGTGATGTCCTCGTCGGCGAACGCTTCGTGAATCGCACCGATTGCGGCGGTTCGGGCGCGCCACCGACGGCGGGCGCTCGGGCGGTCTATCCACGGGCGCACCCCGAGGACGACAGCAGAGTTACCGAAGCGCTTTGCGACCACCTGCGGTTTCGGCACCGACAGTACCTCGTCGAGTTCCTCGACCGCGGTCTGTGCGACTGAAGCGGCGTGGTCGAGGTCGGTGTCGTAGTCAACGCCGACGTCGATGTCGAGGCGGAGCCGCCCCTTTCGACTTCGATTGACGAGGCTTTCGGAACTCACCACGTCGTTCGGAATCATGACGAACTCGCCGTCGAACGTCTGGATGCGGGTGTTCACGACCGTGATTTCGGTGACGATGCCCTCGTGTTCTCCGACTTCGACCCAGTCGCCGATTTCGAACGGGCGGGAGAACATCAAGACGAACCCGGCGATGAGCGCACCGAGCGTCTGTCGCGCGGCCATACCGACGACGATACCGAGGAATCCGGCACCGACGAGGAACCCACCGAGGTTCGCCTCCCAGATTCCGAGGATGACGATGGTTGCGACGAGGTACGTCGAAACCTGCGCCAGGCGGTAGATAATCTCGCGTTGGTGGTCGGATATCTCGGGGCGCGTGCTCGCAATCTCCTGTATGAAGCGACCGAGGACGGACGTCAACACGTACGCACCGACGAGGAACGTCCCCGAGAGGGCGACCTGTATCAGCGTCTGTGTTCCGAGGTCGTACTGCTGAGAGAGCGTCCCGATGTCGCCGGAGAGCGACCAGACGGCAAAGAGGAACGCGCCGCCGAGGACGACGACGACCAGACGGAGCAGCGTGACTCCGAGGTGCCAGGCGGGACCGGAGACACTGCCAACGTCCATGTCGTGGAGCCGAGCGCCGAATCGCCAGATTACGGCGATAATAACGGCGGTGAAGACGCTGGCGGCGAGACGCAGTTCGAACGAGGGGAACCACGAGGCGAGTTCGACGAGTCCGCCGGTCTGGAGCACGCTGTTCGTCGAACGGAACAAGGAGGGATTCGAAAGCGGAGCGAACACGGGAACCGACATGGATTATACCCCAACCGAGGCGGCGAGCTGTGCGAGTTCGGCGAACGCTTCGGGAGACATGTTCCCGGCACGCTTTCGAAGTACGTCTTCGTCGGCCGCCTCAACGACTGCTTCCGGGTCTGACAGTCCAGAGATGTGCGGCGTGTTTCGGATGCCGTTTCGGATGGTCTTGCGACGTTGGGTGAAAAGCGCTTTTACGAAGTCGAAGAAGAACTCCTCGTCGTCAACCTCGTAATCCGGCGCGCGAGGAGTGATGCGAACGATTGCGCTCTGGACTGCCGGTTTCGGGTCGAACGCTTCTCGTGGAACGATTTCGCAGACTTCGACGTCGCCGTAGTGTTGGGCGCTCACCGAGAGGCGGCCGTACTCGGACGTGCCGGATTCGGCGGCCATCCGCTCGCCGAACTCCTTTTGAAACATGAGCACGAGCGGCTTGCCGCGCGGCAACAGGCGAAACGAAATTTCCGAGGAGATGCCGTACGGCAAATTCGAGACACAGGCTGTGAACTCGGGGAGTTCGAGTTCCAGCGCGTCGCCTTCGAGAACCGTGAGGCGGTCGGCCGCGATTGCATCGGCGAACTCGCGGCGGAGATGGTCGGCGAACGACCGGTCCTGTTCGACGACGGTCACGCGGTCGGCGACCGCAAGCAGGCGGTCCGTGAGAACGCCGGGACCGCCCCCGATTTCGAGGACGTGCGAGCGGTCGGCGTCCGCCGGGAGGTACGTCGGAATTCGATCGACGACGCGGTCGTCGATGAGAAAGTGCTGGTCTCGGTTCGGGTCGCCACGCACGCCCGCTCGTCGAATCAGCGCGTCGGGGTCTCGTGTGGCGGCCTCGGGGACCTGTTCGCTTCCGTCGCTCGTCATTGAGGGTGTTATCGTGTGGGAGCGGGTAAAAGTCCCGTTCCGCTTATCCGTCGATTCTAACGAACGTCTTGTACTTCACGTCGTTGTCTTGCAGTTCGTCCATGATGCGCTCGGCGATCACGTCTTTCGGGTGATGGAGTCCCGAAACGCGCTCTTCGAGGTCCTCGAACGATTCGAACGGCCCGCGCCGTTTTCGCTCTTCGAGGATTTTGTCCCGGAGTTTCTTCCCGATTCCCGGAAGCAAATTGAGTTGGTGGAGCCGCAAGGTGATGGGTTGTGCGTCGTTGTAGAAATCGACGAACCGCTGTTCGTCGGCGTCGATGATGTCGGAAACGACGTACTCGACCTCCGCGGTCGCGGTGTTCGAGAGGTCACCGTAGGAAACCTCTACGACCGATTCGACCACGTTGCGGTCGGCTGTCGGCGACACGACAACGCTGTCGCCGATACTCACGTCGGCATCTTCTACAAGGGTCAACTCGAGGAGACGGAAGTTCGACTCGCCGAGTGCGTACGCAATCGGTTCGGCGTCGAACCGTCGATTGTCTCCTTGACGCCCGTGGCGGAGTACGTCGAGTACGATAGCGTACTCGGCCGTGGCGTCGGCGTCACCGCTCTCCGAACGTGTCATGCCAGTAGTTACGGCGAGCCGATATTTAAATAGTTGGCCGCGCCGTCGCGCGGTCAGACGTACTTTGCGACGACGTTGAGAATTTCGTCGAGCTCGTCGCCGGAGAGTGCGTAACGCTGTTGGGCGAAGACCGCACGCAGTTCGTCACGTGACTGCGGGAGGAGGTCCGCGATTTTGATCGCGGTCGGGCCGTCTACCTTTTCGAGCTCGGCGAGCTCCTCGACGAGTTCACGCGATTCCTCGGGGTCGAGGTGGGCGAACCGGTTGACGTGTTCGATAGCACGCGCCAGTTCGTAGCGCATCTCGCGCTCTTCGTCGGCGGCGCGCTCGGCCTCAACTTCGGCGAGGAGTTCCTTGACCTCGGAGGTCGTCAGGTACTCCTCGCCGATTTTTTCTTTGAATATGGTCATCGCTTACTGCTGGGCGCGCAGGTGAGCGGGGCGGACGATTACCGTCTTTTCTTTGCCGCCGTCGGTGATTTGGACCTTGAACGCGCGACCCTGCTTTCCGACGACCTCACCGGTGAGACCGTTGAAACGCGGGTGGAAGCGACCTTTACGAACGCTCGGGTCGATGTTGAGGTGGACCTTCTGGCCCTCCTCGAATTCCGCAATCGCGCGCTGCGGCGGCGAAGTACCGCGCTCACGCGGCTTGTTCGAGAGCTTTCCTCGCGTCCCCTTCATCGGACCGTTGGAGCTCGGCATAGTCGTGAGAACGAATACTTGCGTCGTCATTATAAATTGCACGTTACGGACCGCGCGTGTGGCACCCCCGCGTGGTCGCGCGGGAGGGACGGACTTAACCCGAGCGGGTGCGGGGGTTTTCGTATGTCTGAAGACGAGCGACGCATCGAGACGCGCGCCATCCACGCCGGTCAGGAACCCGACGAAGAGACGGGAGCGCTCATGACGCCCATCTACGCGAACTCCACGTACGCACAGGACGGTCCCGGTGACCACCGCGGCTACGAGTACTCCCGGACGGGAAACCCGACGCGAACTGACCTCGAATCGAATCTGGCGGCGCTCGAAAACGGCTCGTACGGCCGTGCGTTCTCCTCGGGGATGGGTGCGATAAACACCGTTCTCAACCTACTCGAAGCGGGAGACCACGTCGTCGCCGGCAACGACGTCTACGGCGGCACCCATCGCATCTTCACGCAGGTCTACGAGAAGTACGACCTCGAATTCGACTTCGTCGAGACCACAGACCACGATGCGGTCCGCGAAGCCGTCCGCGACGAGACGGCGCTCGTGTGGGTCGAAACGCCGACGAACCCGCTCATGCGCGTCAACGACATCGAAGCGCTGGCCGACATCGCCCACGAGGTCGATGCGCTCTGTGCCGTAGACAACACCTTCGCAACGCCGTACCTCCAACGCCCGCTCGACCTCGGTGCGGACATCGTCTCGCACTCCCTGACGAAATACCTCGGCGGCCACTCCGACATCGTCGGCGGCGCGCTCATCACGGACGACGAGGAACTCGACGAGGAAATCGCCTTCTACCAAAACTCCGTCGGTGCGACGCCGTCGCCGTTCGATTGCTTCCTCGTCCTCCGCGGGACCAAGACGCTTCCCGTCCGTATGGACCGTCACTGCGACAACGCCCGCGAACTCGCGGCGTGGCTCGACGACCACGACGCGGTCGAGACCGTCCACTATCCCGGACTCGACTCACACCCGCAACACGAACTCGCGGCGGAGCAGATGGACGACTTCGGCGGCATGCTCTCGTTCGAACTCGACGGCACACTCGAACAGGCATCGACCGTCGTCGAGGAGACCGACGTGTTCACCCTCGCCGAGAGTCTCGGCGGCGTCGAGAGCCTCATCGAACAGCCCGCGGCGATGACCCACGCGGCCATCCCCCGCGAAGAGCGCCTCGAAGCCGGTCTTACCGACGGTCTCATTCGCGTCTCTATCGGTATCGAACACATCGACGACATGAAAGCGGACCTCGAACAGGCGTTCGACGCCGCGTTCTAACGTCCGACCGTCGTTTTGCGGTCTCAGACGGAGAAAAGAGTATTCAAAGCGCATTTTTCCACCCCGATACCGGTTGTTGCCGTCACGTGGGAACGCGGGGAAGGGTTATTGACTATGCCGAAGAATAATTATATATGTCTCAAAAATCGGTCTCGCTGAGCGCAGAGTCGTTCCAGCAACCACAACCCGACGTGGTAGAACGCGAGATGGTCGATTCCGACGACCACGAAGGGTCGAGCCACAGCGCAGAGCAGTTCGGTATCGGACTCAGTGCCGGGTTCCTCATCGGCGGGATTCTCGGTGTCCTCACGAACTCGCTGTCGCTCGGCGTGATGTTCGGGATGACCGTCGGTGTCGTCCTCGGCGTCGTGTTGATGGAATACCGCTGATTGTCGGACCCGAGCGCTGTCGCTCGTCGGGGCGAGTGTGAGAGAAAAGTCGGTCGTCAGTTCAGATACGGCCGACGTTCTCGACGGAGACGCTTTCGACGCCTTCGACTTCGATGAACGCTTCCTCGACAGCCTCGGTGCCACCGGCGTCGTCGGGGACGATGACCGTCGGCAGGAGGGCGACGAGACCGAACGCGACGTCGTCGCGCTCGAAGCCCTTGATTTTTGCACCCTCGGGGAGGGAGTCTTCGAGCAGGTCCTCGAGGTCGTCGAGGTCCAGTTCGGGGCTGTTCGGCATGACCTTGATTTTAGCGGCTACTTTTCCCATGATTATGGACCCATGAATCCGCAGTCGGGGCACTCGTAGAGGTTGCTCTGCTTCCGGCACTTGGAACAACGCGAAATCTCCTGACCACAGTCGGGGCACTTGAACGTCGCGGCGCTCATGCCAGCGATGTTGATGCCGCAGGACACACACTGGTGCGCGTGTCGCTGTTCGGACTCGCTCATACGCTCACAAACCGGCGCACGACTTTTAACCGTTGTCTTTCCGGGTTCTTCCGAGGGGTATCCGTGTGCCGGGGGTACACGGCTCATCCGAGTGCGAGCGGTCCCATGAGGACGCACATCAGGTGCACGCGCCGACAGCCGAGTTTTACCGGCAGATGGCCGACGACCGCGGCGGCAACGAGGACGACGACGCCGCCAGTGCCCGCGAACGCCCACGAGAGAACGACGAGAAAGAGACAGACGACCGCGACGAGTCGGCGCTGGTCGAGTCGGCCAGCGACCGACAGCGCTCGGTCACCGAGTACCGGAACCAACGCCGCACCACAGACACCGGCGAAAATCGTCGTCGGAACCGCGATGCCGAGTCCCGTCGGGAGGTCGGCCGCCGACAGCGCGACGAGTGCACCCGTTCGCGGCGTTCCCAATCCGGCCAGTGCGAACAGCGCGAAGACCGTCGTCGCGGTCGTCGCGGCGCTCGTCGCCGTGACGTAGGCCCGCGCAGATTCGTCGGGGTCGCGTCCCGGAAGCACTGCGAGCGCGAGCGTTCCCGCGACGCCAGACGAGACGCCCGGCAAGTAGCCGACGAACGCGCCGCCGCCCGTCCCCGCGAGGACGCTCTGTGCGACGGCACCGGGCGACGTGGCGAGGGTCGTATCGCCCTGCGGCGGAACGCCTGACCCGTGACGCGCCGAGAGTAAGACAGGCACGCCGAATAGACCGGCCAAGAGCGGCGCGAGAACACCGCCGACGGGGAGCGGCCCACCGAACGACCGGTCGAGAACGGCGAGTCCGAGGCCCGTCGCCGCGGCGATTGTCACGCCGGCGGTGAGTTTCGCCCGGAGCGTCGGTTCGGTCCAGACGAGCGCGACCGCGACGCCGACGAGGACGACCCACAAGTGATTTCGAATCACCGGGTAGCCGTAGACCAACAGTTCAGTTACGGGAACGGCCACGGGGACCGCGATGCAAAGCGCGGCCCCGCTCCCGAGTGCGGACAGCCGAAGCGCCTCGCGGCCGCGCCCACCGAGGACGAGTTTGTGGGCCGGAAGCGCGCCCGGTGCGAGCGCCGCATCGGGGACGCCGAGCGCCAGGGCGGGGACGACATCGAGAAACGTGTGCACCGTCGATGCCGCGAGGACGGCGGCGGCAACCGCGACCGGCGGTGCGGGAACGTCAGTTGCGACGCTCGCAAGGAGGAGCGCGAAGGCGTTCGCGTGAAGCCCCGGCACGAGTCCCGAACACGTCCCGAGACAGACGCCGACTGCGACGCCGAGGAAGACGGCGACCGTCGAGTCGAGTCCGCTGAGTGTGACGGGTCCAACCGTTCCGGTGGGCGACATCGCTCCGAGGTGGGCCCGGCTTGGGGTATGAAGCTACGGCTATGGCTACGCGACGGTTCGTGTGACACGAAGCGCAAAACCTCAACGAGTGCCGTCGCTCACAGCGTTGCGTCGAAAGAAAATCGGAGTTATCGAGCGAGTGTCGCCGCGTGTGCGGCGTCTATCTCGCGGGAGTTAGCCGAAGAGGGCGCCGAGACCTTCACCGTCGGCCTCTTCGTCCTCGTCGTCGTCGTCTTCTTCAGCGGCTTCTTCGGCGGCGTCCGCTTCGTCGTCATCGTCAGCCGTCTCGACTTCGCCAGCAGCAGCGCCGCCCGCGGCGGGTGCGGGGGCAGCGGCGGCCGTCTCGATGGCCTCTTCGATGTCAACGTCCTCGAGCGCGGCGACGAGCGCCTTGACGCGGGACTCTTCGACATCGACACCGGCAGCCTCGAGGACTGCGGTGATGTTCTCTTCGTTGACCTCTTCGTCCGTCTCGTTCAGGATGAGAGCAGCGTAGACGTATTCCATTGTTGTATTCCTCGTTGTGTGTTGTTAGAACAGGGAGCCAAGGGCGTCGCCGGCGTCTTCGTCGTCACCTTCGTCGTCGGTGTCGGCGGCGTCGTCGGCGTCTGCCTCGTCGGCGTCCGCTGTTTCTTCGTCAGTCGATTCGTCTTCGTCCGCGGCGGCCGCGCTAGGCGCAGAGACACCGCGGAGTTCCTCGGGGAGCGCCTCCTCGTCGTCGATCTTCGCGGCGAGCGCCCGAAGCTGGGCGTCTGCCTTCGTGATAAGCTCCGGCATGAAGTCCGGGCTTTCGATGTTGGCGAAGAGACCGACGGATTTGGCCTCGCTCGTCGCCTTCGCAATGAGCGTCGGCGCGGTCTGGGCGGTCGGGTAGACCGCGTTGACCGAGAGGTTGGTCGCGGCGGCGACGGCCGACTGGATGTCGGCGCGGTACTCGTCCACGTCGATGGCGAGTTCGTCGGGTTCGAACAGGACGCCTTCGGAGAAGACGCCACGAAGGTCGAGACCGACCTCCTTGGGTTCGATACCGAGTTCGGCCAGGACGTTGGCGAGTTCCTCGGAGACTTCCTCGCCCGTCGAGAGGACGTGGGAGTCTTCGGTCACCTTGATCGAGCCGTCCATAATGCGAGCGGACGCACCGACCTGCTGGAGTTCGCCGACGAACGGACCCGGGTCTACGCCCGTGTCACCCTCGGGGATGACGATGTCGTTCGGGGCAACTTCGCCAGCGTTGATGGGAGCGGGCGTCTTCGACGCCTCCAGCTCCTTGTACAGGGCGAACGGGTTGTCGTTCGTGCCGATGAGGGCGACCTGTCCGGCGATGTACTCTTTGAGTTCCTCGAAGCCGTCGTTGACTTCGTCGAGCGCGCGGTTGACGAGCGTGTTACGGCTCATACGGACCGCGGCCGAACCGTGAAGCTCGCGGCGCATGGCCTGAAGCTGGCGGCTCGGGATACCGGCGACGCCGACGACGCCGACGGACTCGTAGCTGTCGATGAACTCGACGAGTTCATCCACTTCGTCACGTTTCCACTGCGGAATGACCTCGGTCTTCCGAGACCCAGATTCGCTCATGCGGGCACCTCCACGGACGGACCCATCGTCGTTTTCACGAAGATAGAGTCGATGTTGAGGGGGCCCTTTTCGAGCGTCGCTTCGAGACGACGGACGATAACGTCGATATTCTCCGCGATCTCGTCAGAAGACATGTCGTCCGCACCGACGCGCGTGTGGAACGTGCGGCGGTCGCGGGAGCGGAGCTGTACCGTGTTTTTCATCCGTTCAACCGTCTCGACAACGTCGTCGTCGGGCTGAAGCGGGGTCGGCATCTTACCGCGGGGACCGAGAACGGTACCAAGGTAGCGACCGATGTCCTGCATCAGTGCCGCCTCGGCAACGAAGAAGTCGGTCTCGTCGGCAAGGTCTTTCGCCGCATCGGTGTCGTCACCGAAGTCTTCGAGCTCATCTGGCCCAAGAACTTCGTCGGCGACATCCTCTGCGCGGAGCGCGGTCTCACCGGTTGCGAACACCACAATCTGGGTGTCCTGACCGGTGCCAGACGGGAGTACGATACTCTCGTCAACACGCTTCGACGGGTCGTTAAGATCTAAGTCGCGCAAGTTCACGGCGAGGTCAACCGTTTCGCGGAAGTTCCGCCCGGGTGCCTCGTCGAGTGCGCGAGAGACTGCGTCAACTATTGTGTCTGCCATTATTCACCTCCGTAGTACGCAGGATTGCTCCTACGGGTCAGTGAAACAGGCTACTGCCTGCCTCGTCCGGCAGGACGAGTAGGCTCAACTTAAGTCCGTCGAAGAACGGGAGCCGAAACGCCCGAATTCGGGGGTTTCGCGTGCCACAGCCACACATGATGGACTGCAGACACACGAACCGGTGTTCTGGATTCGCGTCGTGGAGAGAAGAAAGTGGGCCGAGCCGACTCGGCCCGACGGAAAGGGCGGTTCGACCCGACGGGACGATTACTCGTCGAACTGGTCGTCGAAGTCGCCGCCGTCGATACGCTCCTTGAACGTGCGAGCGTCCTCGCCTTCGATGGTGACACCGAGCGACGCACACGTCCCTGCGACTTCCTTCGAGGCGTTCTTGAGGTCGTACGCGAGCAGGTCAGAGGACTTCTGCTCGGCGACCTTCTTCAGCTGTTCGATGGACATGTCGGCGACGAAGTTCTCCTGGGGTTCGCCGCTTCCGGTCTCGAATCCAACCTCGTCCTTGATGAGGGCGGCCGTCGGTGGGACACCGACTTCGATGCTGAACGAGCCGTCGTCATCGTACTCGACGGTGACCGGCACTTCCATGCCGTCGAACGCGTCGGTCTGGTCGTTGATTTCGCTAACGACAGCCTGCACGTCAACAGGGGTCGGGCCGAGTTCCGGGCCGAGCGGCGGACCGGGGTTCGCCTTCCCGCCGGGAACGAGTACTTCGATAGTTCCAGCCATACGTGGAAACACCGTGTGGCGACTTTTAACGGTTTTCTTTCGCCCGGAGTCGTGTGCGACAACTACGCACAGGGTCGATTGTTGCTCCGTTCTGCCGTGTTAGAGTTCGACGCCGAACGAATCGACGTTGCCAGCGAGCGCCGCCATCGACCCGAGAAGCGCGGCCACGTCGTCGAGGTCGGTCGTCGAGATGACTTCGACCGGCGTGTGCATGTAGCGGTTCGGGATGCCGATGTTGAGCGATGGGATGCCGGAGCGACTCGTGTAGAAGGCGTCTGCGTCCGTTCCCGTACGGATACCGGCGGCCTGTAGTTGTACATCGATGTCGGCTTCCGCGGCGGCGTCGCGGGCAAGCGAGACGACGCTCGGGTGGTTCGCGCTCCCGCGGGAGACGACCGGTCCCTCGCCGAGTTCGACGGGACCTTTCTGCTTGCCGGGGACGTCGGGGTTGTCGGTCGCGTGCGTCACGTCCACCGCGACCATCGCGTCGGGGTCGAGGTCGTAGCCGACCATCTTCGCGCCCTGCACGCCGACCTCCTCTTGGACAGTGCTGACGGCGTAGACCGTCGCGTCAACGTCGTTTTCGACGGCGGCGCGAAGGCCTTCGGCGGCCGACCACGTGCCGACGCGGTTGTCCATTCCGTTGGCCGCGACGCGGTCACCCGCGAGGTCGCGGACGCGCGCTTCGACCGTGACGGGGTCGCCGACTTCGACGAGGTCGGTCGCCTCGCCGTTGTTCGTCGCGCCGATATCGACGAACTGCTCTTCGAGGTCGTCGTACTCTTCGCTTCCCACGTCGCGGAGGTGAATCGCCGTCTGCCCGATGACGCCGTGAACGTCTCCGTCGTCGCCGTGGACCGTCACGTGCTGGCCTTTCGAGACGGTTCGGTCCGCGCCGCCGATGGGACCGATTCGGATGAATCCGTCGTCGTCGATGTCGCGGACGATGTAGCCGATTTGGTCGGCGTGGCCGGTGAAGGCGATTTCAGGACCGTTGCCGGAACCTTCGTGGACCGCGACGGCGTTGCCGTACGCGTCAACTGTCACGTCGTCTGCGAACTGAGAGACGTACTCCACCCACACGCGCTGTCCGTCGGTTTCGTAGCCGGACGGACTCGGTGTGGTAAGCAGGTCGTCGAGGAATGCGCGTCGGTCGTCGTCCATATCGTTCGTTCGTTTGGGACCGGTAAAGAACACAACGAATCCGTCGCCGTGGGCGGTGGCGCAGTCGAGCGCCGTCTTGCGGCGACGCCGACTCACGTCGTTCCAACTCAGGACGACTCCACTCCACAGAGTCCAATCCCCGGAGAGTTCATCCCGGTCGCCGCCGCAACGACTATCCGTTTTCTGGGCGTACAGTAGTACATGGCCAACTTCACTCTCTTCGAGGTACACCTGCACGACGGCTTCGAGTTCAGTCCCAGCAACCGCGCCCCGTTTTTCAACACGGACAGCGAGACGACCGGCGAGGACGTCGAACTCGAACCCGAACACGAATACGAAGCCGACGAACGCCACGAACTCGACGACGAAAGCGACTCGGGTGGCAGTGGTGCGATGGCGCTCCTGTTCGGTCTCGTCTTGCTCGTCGGCATCGCCGCGGCGGTTCGCTTCCTCCGCGGCGACGCCGAACTCGACGACTTGGCCGACCTCGACGACCACGAGGAAGTCGAGATAGACGCCTAACACGGCCAGACGCGACAGACCGGCGTCCATCGCGGGAGCCGACGGGGCTTTTCTCCCGACCGTCGTGAATCTCGACCGTTTTTTCTACCCGGACGACACTCGGCCTGCCAGTGACGACGTCGGTCGGATACGCTTAAGCGAATCCCGCGGAAAGCCCGGAGCATGACCGTTTCGAGCGCTCCCGGCAAGGTGTACCTATTTGGGGAGCACGCAGTCGTCTACGGCGAACCGGCGGTGCCGTGTGCCGTCGAGCGACGGGCGACCGTCTCTGTCACCGCCCGCGACGACGACCACGTTCGCGTCCGTGCCGAAGACCTGAGTCTCAACGGCTTCACCGTCGAGTACCGCGGTTCGACCGGTGACCACCCGGACGTAGACGTGCCCGCACCGCTCGTCGAGGCCGCGATGGGGTACATCGACGCGGCCGTCGCACAGGCCCGCGACGCCGCCGACGCTCCCGACGCCGGCTTCGACATCACCGTCGAAAGCGACATTCCACTCGGGGCCGGCCTCGGCTCTTCGGCGGCCGTCGTCGTCGCCGGCATCGACGCCGCGACGCGCGAACTCGGCGTCGAACTCTCGCCCCGCGAAATCGCCGAGCGCGCCTACCGCGCCGAACACGAGGTCCAAGACGGGCAAGCCTCCCGCGCCGACACCTTCTGCTCCGCGATGGGCGGGGCCGTCCGCGTCGAAGGAGACGACTGCCGGACCATCGACGCGCCGCCGCTTCCGTTCGTCATCGGCTTCGATGGCGGCGCGGGCGACACCGGCGCACTCGTCGCCGGCGTCCGCTCGCTCCGCGAGGAGTACGATTTTGCCGCCGACACCGTCTCGACCATCGGCGACATCGTCCGCCGGGGCGAAACCCTCCTCGCCGAGGCGGACCCCGACGCCGACGAACCGCCCGAGGAACTCCTCTCTGAACTCGGCCGGTTCATGAACTTCAACCACGGCCTGCTGGAAGCCCTCGGCGTCTCCTCCCGCTCGCTCGACTCGATGGTCTGGGCGGCCCGCGAGGCCGGCTCCTACGGCGCGAAACTCACCGGCGCGGGCGGCGGCGGCTGTATCGTCGCGCTCGACCCGACGCCGGAGACACAGACCGGACTGCAGTTCACACCGGGGTGCGAAGACGCGTTCCGGGCCGAACTGGCGACCGAAGGCGTCCGCCTCGAAGAACCGCCGGAGTCGGATTCGACCGCTGAATCCACGCGGGAGGAGTCGGCGTGAGTCTCGTCGTCCTCAAGCTCGGCGGGAGCGTCGTTACCGACAAAGACGAAGCCGAAACGGTCGATGTGGCCGGTCTCGACGCCGCCGCAGACGCCGTTTCGACGCTCGACGAGTCGGGACGAGTCGTCGTCGTCCACGGCGCCGGAAGCTTCGGCCACCATTACGCCGCCAAACACGGCGTCTCTTCGGACGCCGGCACACACGACGCAACCGGCATCCGCGCAATTCACGACGCGATGAAGCGCCTGAACGACGTCGTTCTCGACGCGCTCGCGGAACGGGGCGTGTCTGCCCTGCCAGTCCATCCGCTTTCGGCCGGTGCGCGCGCGAGTGACGGCTCGCTGTCGCTTCCGCTCGCCGCGACCGAGACGATGCTCGACGAAGGATTCGTCCCGGTTCTCCACGGGGATGTCATCGCACACGCGAAGGAGGGTGCAACCATCGTCAGCGGCGACGACCTCGTCGTCTCGCTGGCCGCCGGACTCGACGCCGACCGCGTCGGTCTCTGTTCGACCGTCCCCGGGGTCCTCGACACCGACGGTGACGTGATTCCGGAGATTACGGCGTTTTCGGACGCGGCAGACGCACTCGGCGGGTCGGACTCGACCGACGTAACCGGCGGCATGGCGGCCAAAGTACGGAAATTACTCGCGCTCGGCGCGCCCGCTCACGTGTTCGGTCCGGACGGTCTCTCCGCGTTCGTCGCGGGCGAGTCACCGGGAACAGTGATTCGCGGCGATTCGGCATAGGCTGTCGATTTGCGGGAGACCGCCGGGTCCACCGTTCAGAACTCGATGACTAAGCCGTCTTCTGCGACCTGTACCTCGCCGTCGAAATGGTCTTTGACCCGCGCTTCGAGGTCGTCTGTCACCCGGTCGGCGTGCGGATACAGGTGCGTGAGGACGACCCTGTCGATGTCGCGGCCGGTGAGTGTGTCGCCTACTTTGGACGGCGTCGGGTGGTTCGAGACGTCCACGTCGTCGGGGAACGAGCAGTCGTGGACGAGAACGGACGCGCCGTCGGCGAACTCCGTGAGACCCGCGAACGCCTCGGTATCGCCGGAGAAGACGAAGTCGTTCTCTCCTTGGTCGTTGGTGAAACGGTAGGCGAGCGTCGGCATCGAGTGACGGACTTCGTAGCCGAGAACGTCGAATCCGGCGATGCCGAACTCGTGGGGACCGACCTCGCGGACCTGAATCTCCAGTCGGTCTTCGAGGTAGTCGTGAACGTCGAAGAGACCGTCGACGAGCGCCGCCGTTCCCTCGGGACCGACGATTTCGAGTCGGTCCTTCCCGGCGAGCCACCGGGCCTTGATGAGCGGCATGAGGTCCGACACGTGGTCGAGGTGGAGATGCGTGAGAAGCACCGACGAGACACCTTCGTAGCCGACTTCGGTCTCGGCAAGTCGAGAGAGAACGCCCGACCCGCAGTCGATGAGAAGCGCGTTCGTGTCCGATTCGAGGAGGAGTCCGGTCTGCGCACGGCCGGTAACGGGCATCGCGCTCCCGGTCCCGAGGAATGTGACGCGCATACGCGCTGATACCACGCCTCAGCCGTTAGTCCTTGTGTTCGCTCGTCGCGCCCGGCGGATAGTAATATTCATAACATACATGTTTCTTACTGTGAATGTTATTGTGTCCCGCATTCGAACATTCTTCTCACACGGCATCTTCGCCGTCCTCGGTGTCTACGCAGTCGTAACGCTCGCGTTTGCTATCGTCGCTCTCACACCCGACCCCGGCGAGGCGTTTCTCGCGCACAATCTCGCCCGGCAGGGACAGGCGGACAAAATCGAAGCGAAACTACAGGCGTACCGCGCGGCCCGAAACCTCGACCAACCGGTGACCACCCGGTATATCCGGTGGCTGGTCGATATTACGGTCCTCGATTGGGGCCGGTCGTTCGCAACCGGACGACCCGTGTTGTCGATGGTGGGCGGCGGCCTGACCTACACGCTTTCGTACGTCGTCCCCGGCGTCGTCCTCGGAACGCTCGGCGGTATCTGGGCCGGGCTGAAAGGTGCGTTGGACAGTGATTCACGGTCTCGACGCGGACTCTCGCTCGTTTCGTACGTCGCCTTCGGCGTCCCGAGTTTCTGGATTGCGGCCGTGTTCTTGGTCGCCATCGCGCCGACTATCTCGTGGTTCCCCGACCGACTGCCCGCCGACGCGCCGTTTTCTCTCGCCGGCGCGCTGTTTCTCGTCCCGCCGGCGCTCATCGTCGGTGCGAACGTCTTCGCCGGACAACTCAGATACGCCCGGACGAAGGGCCGCGAGTACGCGCTCTCTGATTTCGTGCGGCAACACCGAGCAATCGGCGTGAGTCGCCTTCGCGTCATGTGGTACGTCCTTCGTGTCGCCGCCGTCCCTCTCCTTGCGGTGTCTCTCGCCGACCTCATCGCCATCCTCGTCGTCAACGTGTTCGTCATCGAGTTCGTCTTCAACATCCCCGGTATCGGCTTTCTCACCTACGAGGCCATCCTCGACCGCGACATGCCGGTCGTGTTGGGAATGACGATGGTCGTCGCGCTCACCGGTATCGGTGTAAACTTCTTCCAGGAGGTCGCAAACGCGGCTCTCGACCCCCGAATCGGTGACGACGGAGGGTCGGCATGACCGACACAGTCACCGAGGTTCAGACGGGGTCCGACACCGGGGACCGACTCGACCGCAAGCCGCTTGTCTCCATCGCGGGACTCGCAACGTTTGCGGTACTGGTGTGGTACTCGTCGTCCGTGAGTTCGCTTCCGTATCTCGATGGGCTTCGCAGAATCGACCTGCTTTTCGTCCCCGCGTTGTTCCTGTTTGCGGTCTACGGCGTCGCCCCGCTGGTTTCTAATCCGGAGCGGGCACAGCCGGTGTGGGAGTACGCAGTTCGACGACCGCTCGTACTGTTCAGTCTCCTGTGGGTGGGAGGGTTCGTCGTCGTCGGTCTCGTCGCCCCGCTGTTTATCGACCTCTCGTACGACCTCGCCGCGACGCACCAAGCACCCGTCTTCGCCTCCGCCGAAGCGACGCTCTCGAACGACTGTCTCGGCACGGTCGCAAACGGTCGTTGTTCCGGAACGTGGGAACACCCGCTCGGCACCACCAGTATCGGCCGCGACGTGCTGACGCTCGTGCTTTACGGGATGCGCGAGGCGCTCACGTTCGCCACTATCGTCGCCGCCCTCATCGTCCCTATCGCCACGCTCGTCGGCGTCGTCGCCGGCTACCGCGGCGGGTGGACCGACGAGATACTGATGCGAATCGTAGACGTTCAACAGACGCTTCCGGCGTTCGTCATCTACCTCATTGCGAGTTTCCTCTATGGCGAAAGCCAGTTCCTACTCGTCGCCGTGTTCGGTCTCACGAGTTGGGGAAGCGTCGCACGAATCGTCCGTAACGAGACGGTCCATCTCCGCGCGAGCGAGTTCGTGACAGCCGCGACGGTCGTGGGTGCCGGGACGCCGCACATTCTGCGCCGACATATCCTGCCGAAACTCTCGGGCGCTATCGCCACGTCGGTCACGCGACAGATTCCGATGTTGCTCCTCGTGGAGGCGGCGCTGTCCTACATGGACCTCACCGTCGTCACGACCGGGTCGTGGGGGCGAACGATTCGGACCGGCATGTCGTCGTTCCCGCGAGCGTGGTGGGTTTCGGCGGTTCCGGTCGTCGCCCTCTGCGTAACGGTCGTGTCGTTCAGCGTGCTCGGCGATGCGCTCCGTCACGTCGTTGACCCGCGAACGAGCGAGTAACAAAACCGACCGCCTTCGCTCACACGACTACCGCTGGCCCGACGCTCACACGACTACCACACCACTCTCTTCTCACACCGCCTCAACTCCGCCACTACCCTCTCGGCTCGTCGCACCCGGCCACGACGGCTCCGCGACACAACCACGACGGCTCCGCGACACAACCCTCATACCTGCGCAGGCTAACCCCGTGGTAATGACTCAGCGTGGCCGTTCCCTCCTCACCGCGATGGGGGACGACTACGACTTCGACGCCGAGACGGTGCCCGTCACCGACGAGGACGTACTCGACCTACTCGAACCCGCCGTACAGGAATGGTGGGTCGGGCAGTTCGGCGAGTTCGTCCCCGGCAACGGCGGCTTTTTCACCCCGCCGCAACGCGGGGCGATTCCACTCATCCACGAGGAACGGAACGCTCTCATTTGCGCTCCCACCGGGTCGGGCAAGACGCTCGCGTCTTTCACCGCCATCATCAACGAGTTGTTCCGCCGCGACCGCGAGTCCGCCGACGGTCTCGACAACTCGGTCTACTGTCTGTACGTCTCTCCGCTCAAATCGCTCGCAAACGATATTCATCGAAATCTCACGGAGCCGCTCGACGGCATCACGGATATCGCCGCCGACCGCGACGAAACAATCGACATCAGACACGCCATCCGCCACGGCGATACGTCGTCTGCCGATCGCCAGAAGATGCTCTCGGAGACGCCGCACATCCTCAACACGACCCCCGAGACGCTGGCGATTCTGCTCAATTCGCCGAAGTTCAAAGAGAAACTTCGGACCGTCGAGTACGTCGTCGTAGACGAGATTCACAGCCTCGCGGAGAACAAACGCGGCACCCACCTGTCCGTCTCCCTCGAACGACTGGAGAACCTCGCCGACACGTCGCCGACGCGAATCGGCTGTTCGGCCACCGTCGAACCGCTGGAGACGGTCGCTGAGTTCCTCGTCGGCTACGAAGACGGCGACCCGCGGGAGTACGACATCGTAGACACACGATTCGTCCGCGATTTCGACATCGAACTCGAATGTCCGACTGACGACCTGATTCGGACGCCGCGCGCCGAGGTGCAGACGCGGTTTTACGACCGCTTGCACGAACTCGTGGCCTCGCACACGAACACGCTCGTCTTCACGAACACACGTTCGGGGGCAGAACGCGTCCTCCACAACCTTCGAGAGACCTACGCCGACATCGACGAGACCAACTCGGGATGCCACCACGGCAGTCTCTCGAAAGAACGCAGACAGGAGATCGAGTCCAAACTGAAAGCCGGCGAGTTGCAGGTCGTCACCACGTCCACGAGCCTCGAACTCGGTATCGACATGCCGCACATCGACCTCGTGGTGCAGGTCGGGTCGCCGAAGTCGGTCGCCTCGCTTCTCCAGCGAGTCGGGCGGGCGGGACACCAACTCGGCCAGACCGTCGAAGGGCGGGTCATCGCCCTCGACAGGGACGAACTCGTGGAATGCGCGGTGATGTTGACGAAGGCCGAAGCGGGGTTCGTAGACCGGGTGTTCATCCCCGAGAACGCATTCGACGTGGCCGCACAGCAGGTCTACGGGATGGCAATCAATTCGATTCGCCCCGAGTCGGAGGTCCGAGACACGCTCACGCGGGCCTACCCCTACCGCAACTTCACCGACGACGACTTCGAACGACTCTTTCGGTATCTCACCGCCGACTACGACGGTCTCGAAGACAAGAACGTCTACGCGAAAATCTGGCGCGACACCAACGACCCGCCGGACGGTGACCACCACTACGAGGAGTACGCGGTCGGCGAACCGCTCGTCGGGAAACGCGGTCGGATGGCCCGCGTCATCTACATGACGAACATCGGAACCATCCCCGACTCGTTCACCTGCGACGTGTTGGTTCGTGGGAGCGACCAGTGGGTCGGCACGCTGGACGAAAGCTACCTCGACACGTTGGAGAAAGGCGACGTGTTCGTCCTCGGCGGCGACAACTTCGCCTACCGCTACCGCCGTGGGTCCAAGGTGTACGTTGACCGAACCGCCAAACGGCCCACGGTCCCGTCGTGGTTCTCCGAGCGACTCCCACTTTCGTACGACCTCGGCCGCGAGATAGCCGCGTTTCAGGCCGAACTCGTCGAACGACTCGACGCCGGCGGCCCGCCCGCGGTTCGGTCGTGGCTCAGAGACCGCCCGCTCGACGAAAACAGCGTCCGCGCCGTCACGCGGATGTTCGACGAGCAAGTTCAATACGCCGGGAGCGAAAGCGTTGCAACCCCGTCGAGACTGGTCGTCGAGACCGAATTGGACCGCGAAACCTACCGCCGCCATTACTACGTTCACTGCACTTACGGCAGGCAGTTCAACGACGGTCTCTCGCGTCTGCTCGCGTACCACGCCGCCCGCCGGACCAACGCGAACGTACAGGTCGCCGTCGCCGACAACGGCTTTTCCATCTCGATGCCGCTGAATCGGAAAGTGGACCTCGCGGGACTCCTCCGCGACCTGAATCCCGAGACGGTCGAAGCGGACCTTCGTGCGGCCCTCGACGGAACCGACCTCCTGAAACGCTATTTCCGAATCAACGCAACGCGCTCGCTCATGATTCTAAAGCGCTACAAAGGCTACGAGAAATCCGCGGCCCAACAGCAGGTCTCCTCGGAGATGCTGTTGTCGTTCGCACAGGACCTCGACGAGTTCGCCGTGATAGAAGAGACCTACCGCGAGATTCTGGAAGACAAACTCAGTCTCGCGGCTATCGAGGACGTACTCGAAGCCGTCCGAGACGGGACAGTCGATGTCACCGCACACAGCGTCTCGACGCCGACACCGCGGGCCTTCGGCTTGGCGACGTTGATGGCGAGCGACGTGGTGCTCGCCGAAGACGAAAGCGCCGTACTGCGAGCGTTCCACGAGCGCGTCCGCGACGAAATCGACGCCGACGCCGACATCGACCTCGACGTTGGCTAACGCGTGGGTGGGTCAGTAAGTGAGCGGTGCGTATGACGGGCGTTCAGACCAACAGCGTGCTCAGCGCATCGGGGACGACGAGAACGCGACCCCCGGGTTCGATTGCGTCTTCGGGAGACTCACGGTGAGACATGAGACACGATTCGACCACGTCGGGTGACGCCGAGTTCGTCACGTACACGTCGTGGTCCCGGAGGACGCGCGCGACGACGAAGGCTCGCTGGGCACCCGGTTCGTAGCCCGCTCGCATCGACTCGTAGAGCGAGCTGGCGTCAGTCGCCGTTGAGAACGCGTCGAAAAAGCGCTTCTCGCCGGACCCGTCGCCGGCACCCTCGGGGAGCGCCGCGGGGACGACGAGTCGGCCGCCGTCGTCAGCGTCGGTGTTTTCGAGGGGGTTTCGGTCGCCGAGCGCGACGTAGGTCGCGGCGCGAGTCGCCTGATAGAGGTTTGCGTCCTTCGGCGCGCCGACCCCGCAGACGACCGCGTCGTAGTCGGTCTCGACGGATACCGAGAGGGCGTCGCGGGCGGTTGCCGCCAGCGAGCGAACGACCGAGGTCGGGTCACCGGCGGCCGCACCGAGGAATCCATCGGGACCGTTGGTCACGTTAAGACAGAAGTCGGGACCGGCAATGAGACCGGCCCTATCGAGCGTTTCACGGAACGGATTTCCGCGAACGCGACCGAGGCGGACGCCGTCCCGCGAGAGCATCTCGGGACCGTGCGTGTAGCGGATGATGGACTCCGAACCCGCGCCGATGGTGACCGTCTTCGCGCCGCCGGAAAAACCGGCGTACTGGTGCGGTTCGACCATCCCGGTCGAGAGAACGACGTCGGCGTCGGCGACGGCGGGGTGGACGGCGACGGGACAGCCATCGACCGCGCCGAGAGAGACCACGCTGTCGGGTTCGTGGTTCACCGCGAGGTCGGCGTACTCGCCGAGACCGTCACGGAGTTCCGCGTCGGTCATCGGCCGGTGGAGACCGAGACCGACGACGATTGTGACGGTCTCTCGCGGAACCGGCAAGTGGTCGAAGAGCACGTCCAAGAGCACTTCGTCGGGGGTGTCGCGGGTGACGTCGGTGACGACGATTGCCACCTCGTCTGTCGAATCGACGAGTCCGGCGAGCGGCGGGCCGTGGGGCTTGTCCATGGCTGACGCCGCCGCGTGTCGAGGGTCGATAGCGTCGCCACCCGGCGGGCGCGCCACATCGACCGAACACGACGGAAGCGAGACAGAGACCGAACCGTCGCCGAGTGGAAGGTCCATGCCTTCGGAGTACGGCAGAAGAAAGGTGAACCTGTCGGCGGAGCGACTGGCGGTGCGAAACGTAGACAGGAGAGTCGGCTACCGCCGCGCCCAGTCCAACAGTCGGTCGTAGAACGGGTCCGATTCGAGCGCGGCCGCGTCGCCGACGAGACACAGCGCCTTTTTGGCCCGCGTGAGGGCGACGTTGATTCTGCGGTGGTCCTCGAACAGCGGGCCGTCGAGGTCGCCGGTGGCGACAAACGAGACGACGATGACCTCTTTCGACGAGCCTTGGAATCGGTCTACCGTATCGACCGTCACGTCTGTTCGGCGGGAGATTTCGGCCACTTGCGCGCGGAAGGGCGCGATGACGCCGATATCGTCGGCATCGACACCGGCGGTCTCGTAGGCGGCGACGATGTCGGCCACGCGGTCGGCCTCGGTCGGATTCGTGTTGCCGACGCGCCGCCCGTCGGGGTCGATGAACGCGACTGGAGATTCGAGTTCGGGAGGCAGGTCGCGCACGTCGATACCGAGGTCACGAGGGTGCTGTGCGGCTACCGCGCCGGTCGCAGGACGGAGCGCGCCGTCGTAGAACTCCTTGGAGGCGAACGCCTGAATCCGCTGTGACATCCGGTACTGGCGGTCAAGCATCACCGACGCCTCCGGATAGGTCTCGATGAGGCGCTGGAACAGCGACGTCTGGAGGTCGTTTTCGGCACGAACGACGGGCGGGAGTTGCTTGTGGTCGCCGACGAGGACGAATCGGTCTGCGAGGTTCACGGCGGCGAGGGTTCCCGGTTCGGTGAGTTGCGAGGCTTCGTCAACGAGGGCGACGTCGAACGACTGCTCGCGCATCACCCGAGAGCCACAGGTCGCGGTCGTCGCGGCCACGACCGGCGCGTCGTGAAGTGTGCCTGCGAGCGTGTCGGGGTCGCCGCTTCGGGAGAGTCGAACGTCGAGCATGTCCTCTCGGACGCCGGTTTCGGTCCCGACACGAACTACGTCCTCGAACCCTTGGTCGCGCAGTGCTTCGAGAGCGTTGTCCACGGCACGGTTCGTAAAGGCGGACAGGAGGACCCGATTGCCGTCTTCGACGAGCGCGCGGATTGTTCGCGCGATAGTGTAGGTCTTGCCCGTCCCCGGCGGCCCGTGGATGAGCGCGAGGTCGTCCGCGTCGATGGCGAGGCTGACCGCTTCGTCCTGTCCCTCGTTGTTGTCGATGTGGGTCGTTCCGGTAGAGCGGTCCGAAAAAACGGGCGCACGACGGTCGAACAACACGTCCTTCCGGTCGGGAGAGCCTTTGAGAACCCCGTCGTGAAGCGCCGTCAACAGGCGGTCTACCGTGAGTTCAGACGGGTACACGTCGAGGCGGCGAAGCGGGACGGGTTCGTCGGTCGTGACGACCACTTCCGCGCCGAGTTCGACGATGCGGGCGAGTTCGGCGTGGCCCTCGACAGGGTGGCCGTCGCTGGCGAGCGCGACGTCCCCTTCGCGGAGTTTCGACACCGCGTCGTCAGTCTTCTTCGCGTGGAGTTCCCAGGTGCCGTCGGGTCGCTCCTCGCGGCCGAGCGGTTCGAGACCGATGATGGCTCGGTCGTCGTCGGCACGCTCTTCGGCGGTCTGGTCCCACAGTTTGCGGTACTCATTGTGGACCGCGCGCCGCTCGTCTTCGATGGCGCGATAGAAGCGGTCGAAGTATTCGCGTTCGTCCTCGGGAACCGGGTTGCCGATGGCTCCAGCTTTCGACTCTTGCCCGAGACGGCCGGAGACGACCATGCAGGTGTCTTTTTCGAAGCAGTACTGGCACTTCGAGTTCGACTCGTAGCCCGTCGGCACCGACACGTCGTGTTCCATCGCGGCGATTTCGTTGCGGGTGCGGACGACGAATTCGAGGAGACCGCGTCCAATCGAGAAGTCCTTCGCGGGCGAGAGGTCGCCGGACTCTTCGGTTCGGTCGAGTGTCGTGTTCTTCGTGTAAAGGAGCGTTCCCGTATCGACCGGGACACCGCGTTCGTCGAGGATAAGCGCGTACGCCGCGGCCTGAATCTTGTCCTGAAACCGCGGGTCGCGCTTGAGGTTCTTGCCGGTTTTGAGTTCGACGGGCGAACCGCGGCGGAGCGCGTCGGCGCGGCCCTTGATACCGAACGTCGGCGAGATGAGTGTGTACTCCGAGCGCCACTCGTCCTCGTCGGTGAGGACGCCCTGCGAGAGCCAGCCCTCGATGGCGGCGGCGTTTCGGCGGACTTCGTCCGCGACTTCCTCGACGTCTCGCCCGAGTAAGCCGAGTTCGAGGCCGCGTTCGTCGATGCGTTCGTCGATAGACGAGTCAAGGTCGCGGCCGCGGAGGAGGTCGCCGAACACGTCGTGGACGATGGTCCCTTTGACGACCGGATAGTTCAGCGGGATGCCCGAGAGTTTGTTTAAGTAGTACATCCGCGAGCACTGTACCCACGAGCGGATGTCGGTCACGTCAACGAGGAAGTCGGGTTCGACGACGACGAACGACGATTTTCCGGTCGTGTAGGTCGTCTCACCGCGATACTCCGATTCCTCCACGTCGGTGACGAGCAGGTCCATCCCCGGTTCGGCGTGCTCGGCGGCGTGAGTCCACTTCCCCCAGAGCGTGACCGTGACGGGGTCGGCCGTCCCGCGCTCGGGGCGAAGCGTCACCTCCGCCAGCGAGCGCTCACCGTGTCGCGTCTCGACATCGCGTGGCTCGCCGACCTCGACGAGCGGGCCGCGAAGATTCACGTCGAAATCGTCGGTGAGGCGCGGGCAAATAGCCGTCGGTCGTTCGACCCGGCTCCGAAGCCACCGCACTGAAGCGTCCTGACGCGTCGCGGAGAACGGGTCGCAGTCCGGGCTGGATTACTCTTTTATCGACTCGACTTCGCGCCGAAGGTCGGTCAGTTCGGTGTAGAGGCGATAGACGACCCAACCGAGGACGAGTGGCGCGACGTACGGAAAAAGCGAGAATGAGACAGCAATTACTTCCGGACCGCTAATCGACAGTGGAGTCATCGCACCGGTCGATGGGACGACATTTCGTAAAACCTTCTACAATATCCGGGCGATGGACTGTGCAGTGACCACGACCGACGCCGAATCGAACGTCCGACATCGCCACAACCGTCACGTTCTTTCCGACTGCGGCGCTAGCGGTTACTATGCGCGTCAGAGATTGGCAAGACATTCTCTCAGACGTTGTTGACGACGGCCGCGACCCGGACGCGTGGCGGGCCGTCGCGGGTCAGCGACGACAGAATATCGGCGAAGACCTCTTTCTCGGCCATCCCGATGTCGGTGTCTACCAACTCAAGACGTACGCGAAAAACCCGTACGACGTGCGCGGCGTCGGCGCTCGCGTCGCCCGGCGCATCGACGACGACCTCGACCCGCTGTTCCCGAACCACCACGAAGCAGACGACGCCGGCCTGTTCGGGGTGCAACGTCCGCCCGAAGACGAGTCGCAAGCGGAGTCGATGGCGCGGCGTCTCGAAGAGACGGTGAAGGTCCACGCGGAAGCCCCGACCACGCCCGACGACTTCTTTACCGACGTGATGGAAGCACTGGAAAGCCCGGCGTTCGGCCCGATGGACTACGAGTTCGACGCCCGACCCGACCGTCTCGACGGTCTCTCGGACGAGTTCACCGACGCCGACGAGTTGCTGTCGTCGGAACTCGACGACCTCATCGAATCCGACGGCGTCGGCCGCGGATTCCAGTGAGAGCCAGCGGTTTCAAACCGTCTCAGACCGTTATCTCCGATATGGACGAACGATTAGCGCGGGGACTATCACGGCTGTTTTCGGTCCAGACGAGGGAGACGGCGTGGTTGGACCGAGTCTGAGCGACGACGAGACGGAACTCGCAAGCAATCGCCTCAGAGCCTTCTTCATTCTCCTCATCGGTTTCTCTGCGGCCCTCATTGCCGTCCAAGCGGGTGCAACGCTTCTACAAACCGGTATCGTACTCGTCGTCGGCGTCGTCCTCGGGGCGCTCCTTATGTGGTATCTGTCACGCTGGAGTCGAGAGTTCACCGAAGTAAATCGCAGATACTGACAAAACGTTAGACAATAACGTTATATCCCAATATATTCACGAAAATATACGTAAACCGAATTAAACGTGTGACAACGAATCGCAGGGTATATACCTATGGTCTGAGCACAATTTTTCGCCGGTAACCAGGGCAGGGGCAACGACCTGGTTCTACCCGGAATACGCCGCGGCGTTCCGGAGTTGGGCCTCTGGTTCGACGCGGCGTTCCTACCCAAGGTGCGTGCACGACCCGAACGCTGTTCGGGCATCGGGTGCGCATTCTGATGGAGTTGCAGTCTCCTCAGGGCGACACCCGTGCGATCCATCGCTCGGGCGCGTCCAATTCCGCATCGGTCGGCAAATTCTCCGGATGTTCCCACACGAGCGATGCGGCGGCGACACCGCGTTCATCCGCGACGTATTCGAAGAACCGAGCGCCGCGTTCGTACTGGCGGCGTTTGAGACCGAGACCGAGGACGCGGCGTGCGATTTTCGCAACCGGTCCGCCACCTCGTCGTCGCTCGTCGAGTTTTCGACGGAGGTCTTCGTAGTCGTCGTCGAATGCGCGGTCCATCAGGAGTTCCGCGTAGCCTTCGACCGCCGTCATCGCCGTGTCGAGTTCGCGGAACGCGTCGCGGTCGAGGTCACCGTCAATGAGCGCGTCAACGCCCCGTTCCATCCGTGATTCGAGATGCGTCGAGAGCCACGGGGCCGCGCCGAACTCCGCCGCGTGCGATACTTCGTGGAACGCAATCCAACGCCGGAACCGCGGGTACTCGACGTCCAGCGAGTCGGCGACGCGGCGGATGTTGGGGTGGACGAAATACAGTCCGTGGTCGTCGTCACCCTCGGCGAGAAGCAACGGGTCGTACTGTCCGAGGACGTTATTTCCTAAAAACGAGAGGACAAACGCGAACGTTCCGGTGTTGACGGCGCGTGTGACGCCCGGGAAGACCATCGGTCCGTGTTCCTCGAACGGGCGCATGATACGACGGAACGTCTCGACGTTGGCGTCGATCCAGTGGTGGCGGTTTTGAACTTCCACGACGTCGGGCACGTCGAATGACACGTCAGCGACAACCGCGAGACGTTCACGGGCATCGCTGACGTCAGCCGCGTAGCCCGTTCGCTCGGCCGACGATAGGTCGAGCGAACCCGGGTCAGTCGCGGCTTTTGAGGCTTCGGCGACGGCGTCCCAGTCGATCGTACCAGAGCCGGTCGCCGAAGCGTCCGCAACCGCTCTGACGCTCCGAAAGAGATTCATACGCTATCGAGGTGGGCCGGAGCCAAAACGCTTCGGTCGATGCTCAGACTCACAGACAAGAGGCCCTAGACACTATATGCAGTCCGACGTGAGGTGCGTATGGACCGAACCATCGACCACGTCGCATTCGGTGGTCTCGAACTGTACGAACTCCGCGCCGCCGCAAACGAAGTCGGACTTACCCCTACCTACGGCGGTGAACACAGTACCGGAACGACGCACATGGCCGTGGTTCCGTTTCCCGACGGTTCGTATCTCGAACTCATCGCGCCGACGCTCGGCACCGACGCCGAGGAAGCCGGGTTCTGGCCGTCTCACCTCGCCACCGGTGCCGGCCCGACCGCGTGGTGTATCGAAGTTCCCGATATCACCGCCAGTGCCAAGGCCGCTATCGACGCCGGAATCCCCATCGATGGCCCGCACGCCGCCGCCAGAGAACGACCGGATGGCCGACTCGTCGAATGGGACATGTGTTTCGAAGGGAGCGACCAACGACTTCCCTTCACTCTCCGAGACCGGACCCCTCGCGGGTATCGCGTCCCAAAGGCGGCACAGAACACGTCTGTCCGAGGCCTACAGACCGCCGTCATCGCTACCCGCGACCGACAAGCGACCGCCGATACGTTCGCTCGCCGGCATCACTACCCGTCTCCGGTCGAGATTACCGGTCCGTTCGAGCAGTTCGCCGTCTTGCCCGGGACACCCGTCGCGTTGTGCGAACCCGGTGACGGCGTGCTCGCCGAGCGAATCGACGAGGTCGGTGAAGGACCCTGTGCGTTCCTCGTCGGCGTCACCGACCTCGACAGGGCACGCCAAGTGCTCTCTCTCGGGGCCGAAACCCAGTACAGCGACCGCCGGATGGCGTGGTTCGACCACGAACTGTTCGACGATCGGTTAGGCGTCGTCGAACTGCCGTAACGAGTTCGAAAACAAACGCATGCACTCGGTTGCCCGTGTAGTGATATCGCCACTGCGCCGAACGCAGTCGCTCACGGGTCGAGCGTCAGAAAAGTCGAATGAAAACCTCGTCCCGTCTTAGAGTTCGGCCTCGAAGTCTTCGAGGGCGTAGACGGTGTCGGAGCCGCGGCGGTCGAGCGTCTCGTTGGCGAGAAGCCAGTAGACGACCGACAGCGCACGACGACCCTTGTTGTTCGTCGGGACGACGAGGTCAACGTTCGAGGTCTGGTTGTTGGAGTCGCACATCGCGATGACCGGGATGCCGACCGTGATTGCTTCCTTGACTGCCTGCGCATCACCAATCGGGTCGGTGACGACGACCACGTCGGGTTCGATGTAGCCGGCGTAGTCCGGGTTCGTCAGCGTGCCGGGGATAAAGCGTCCCGTGCGGGCACGTGCGCCGACCGCGTCGGCGAACTTCTCGGCCGGGAAGCGACCGTACTGACGGGAGGACGTAACCAGAATCTGCTCCGGACTGTAGTTCGCAAGGAAGTCCGCGGCGGTGCGGATCCGCGAGTCCGTCTGGCTGACGTCGAGCACGTATAGCCCGTCGTCGCGGACACGGTGGATGAACCGAACCATGTCCTTGGTCTTCTGCTGGGTACCGATGTGGACACCGGCGGCCAGGTAATCTTCGACCGGGATGAGCAGGTCGGCGTCTTCGTCGGGCATAACGTCCTCGTCGAAGGCCGGTTCCGGCTCTTCCGCTTCTTCTGCCTCGGCGGCCTTGTCGGCCGCCTCGGCGGTCTCTACTGTCTCGTCTTCGGTGGCGGCCTCGTCGGTGCCCGTCTCGGTGACCGCTTCGGTCTCCGTCTCGGGTTCCTCGTCGGCGACCTCCACCGCGTCGTTTTCGTTGTCGCTCATACTGCGTCGTCCGCGATGCGGATGAGTTCGTTCAGTTTGGCGGTTCGCTCGCCTTGCACCGTGCCAGTCTTGATAAACGGCGCGTCGGTGGCGACGGCGAGGTGTGCGATGGTCGTGTCTTCCGTCTCACCAGAGCGGTGAGAGATGACGGCATCCATTCCGTTTCGGGACGCGAGTTCGACGGCGTCGAACGCGTCGGTCAGCGTTCCGATCTGGTTCGGCTTGATGAGAATCGAGTTCGCGGCACCCACGTCGATGCCGTCGGAGAGACGGTCAACGTTGGTGACGAACAGGTCGTCACCGCAGATGAGCGTGCGGTCGCCCACGCGCTCTGTGAGTTCCGCGAAGCCTTCGTAGTCGTTCTCGTCGAGTGGGTCTTCGACGTAAACGAGGTCGTACTCGTCAACCATCTCGGCGACGTAGTCGATCTGCTCGTCCGTCGTCTTCGTCTCGTCACCGTAGTGGTAGACGCCATCTTCGAACATTTCAGACGCCGCGATGTCGAGTCCGAACCGAATCTCGAATCCGAGTTCGTCTTCGATATCGGAGACGGCTTCGGCCATGATTTCGAACGCATCGGCGTCGGAAACGGCGGGTGCCCATGCACCCTCGTCGCCTTTCGCGGCGGGCACGTCACGCTCGTCGAGAATCTCGGACGCGCGGGCGTGCACTTTCGCGTTGGCGAAGACGGCCTCGGAGACGCTCGGCGCACCGACCGGTGCGGCGAGGAACTCTTGGATGTTCGTCGCTTCTTTGGCGTGTTCACCGCCACCGATGACGTTCCCGAGCGGCGTCGGGAAGTTGTCGCCGCGGAACGCGCCGCCGAGGTGCTGGTACAGCGGTGCACCGAGCACGTCAGCGCCGGCCTTTGCGGCCGCCATCGAGATTGCGACGGCGCTGTTCGCGCCGATTTCCGAGAAGTTCTCGGAACCGTCGGCGGCACGAAGTGCGGCATCAACCTCACGCTGGTTGCCCGCGTGAACTTCGTTCACGAGTCGGGGAACAGCGTGTCGTCGTGCGGCCGCGATGGCCTCAGTCGGCGGCAGTTCGATTGCCTCGTACTCGCCGGTGGACGCACCACTCGGGGCCGCGGCACGACCGAACCCACCGGATTCGGTGAGAACGTCGGCTTCGACCGTCGGGTTTCCACGGGAGTCGAGTACGCGGCGTAGAGATACGGATGTGATTCGAGTCATGTTGTCACTTGCCCTCTCGTTTGACGGTGAACGGAAGTACACCTGCGTCGTACTCCTCAGCGGCGATTAGTATAGGTTCGGTCTGCTCACTCTCTACGAGCACGGGTGCACCGTAGGAGATCTGCAGCGCTCGCGCGCCGAGGATTCGGGCTTTCTCGTATCTGTTGTACCGTTGTATCATTGGTAAGGTGACACGACGTCTACGAGGTCTTTGTGCGACACCATCATCCGCCGGCAACAGGCACGGGTGACGCCGAGCTCGTCGAGGACGTCTGCGGGGTCCTCATCGCCCTCGCGGGCACGAGCCTGGAATTCGTCCCAGTGTTCGCCAATCACTGTGCCGCAGGTGAAACACCGGACGGGAATCATCATGGTTAGATCACCTCAGCGGTAGGACTTCTGGTAGCGAGCGCGTGCACCCGGTCCACCCCACTTCTTGGGTTCGGACTGGCGAACGTCGTTGACCAAAAGCGAACGGTCGAAATCCATGTACGCGTCGCGTAGCTCCGCGTCGTTCAGATGTTGCACCAGCCCACGAGCGAGCGCGGTGCGGACTGCGTCGGCCTGACCGGCCACGCCGCCGCCGTTGACGCGCACGTCGATATCGACCTGCGAGCGGAGGTCCTCGCCTGCGATGCGGAACGGTTCCAGCATCTTCAGGCGGGCCATCTCCGGCTCGACCAGCTCGACCGGCTGCGAGTTGATACGAACTCGACCTTCACCCTCGCGCACGGTTGCGCGAGCGATTGCGGTCTTCTTCTTACCGGACGTGTTCGTTACCATGTGACGTTAGCACCCAGTTTCTCGGAAACCTCTCCGAGCGAGATGAACTTGATGTTCGAAAGGCGGTCCAACGAGGTGTCTTCGAGCATCTCGCCGTCTTCGTCGTACGGATTGCCGACGTAGACGCGGACGTTCGAGAGCGCCTCGCGGCCGCGGGGTTTCTTGTACGGGAGCATGCCGCGAATGGCACGCTTGAAGATTCGGTCGGGACGCTTCGGGTAGTAGGGACCCTGGTCCGACCCAACTTCGGCGCGCTTGCGGTAGACGCCCATCACGTCCTCTTCGGAGCCCGTGATGACGGTGTCTTCCGCGTTGACGACGGCGACCGTTTCGCCTGCGAGGACGCGCTGAGCGACCTCCGAGGCGACGCGTCCCATAATGCAGTTTCGGGCGTCAACAACGACGTCTGCGTCGAATTCGGCGAAACTCATCGGATCACCCGTACGTTGGACCCATCGGGGTTCTGTTCTGCGAGTTGTTCCAGCGTCACAACATCGCCGACCTGCTCGATTTTCGTTCGAGCGGTGGACGAGAAGTCCACAGCCGCGACGGTGACGTTCTTCTGTAGCACACCGCTACCCAGCACCTTGCCGGGCACGACGACGGTCTCGTCTTCCTGGGCGTATCGTTCGATACGTCCCAGGTTGACTTCCGCGTGGGTGCGCCGTGGCTTTTCGAGACGGTCCGCGACATCCTGCCAGACGTTGGCACCGGACTCACGCGAGACCGCCTTCAGCTCGGCGATGAGACTCTTGAGTCTCGGGTTCGTCTTACTCATTGTCTACCTCCAGAGAGAAAGCGGAGTGCAGGGAGCAGGATTTGAACCTGCGGACTCCTATGAGACAGCGCCCTGAACGCTGCGCCGTTGGCCAGACTTGGCTATCCCTGCAAGCATTCCGCTGTACTTCATGCCCCGTAAAAACACCTTCGGTCCGGCCCGGTGCCGAGAGGTCGTCACACGCCACGCTGTCGGTGGATGTGACTCCTCGCGGAGTGGGCGAACGTCGGTGTTGAGACGGGGCAGTATCCATTCTTACAGTGCGACCTTCTCTTCGAGCTCAGCCGCTCGGTCGCCTAAGGAGGCGACTGCGCGCTTCATAAGCTCGTCAACGCTAAAGGAACCGTCCGTCTCCACACTGAAGACGAACGCTCCGGGAACGTCGTGCACTTCGACCTCTTTTCCGGGGTACCGCTTCGTCAGGTCGTTGCCGAACGCGTCTGTGACCACGAGGTCGCCGTCTTCGGCGTCCTCGTCGTCCGCGTGTTCCGCCGCGGCCTCTTCGATGACGCCACGGAGAATGTTCGGCTCCTGTTCATCGAACTCGCCGGCGTCGCCGACGACCTCCACGCGTTGGAGATGTCGGTAGCCGACGGCGACCCCACCTTGGTTCTTGGCGTGGTCTTTTCCGTAACCGAGGACGGCGTCAGCCTCGAATTCGAGGCGCTGGCCTTCCTTCAGTTCGATGATTGGGATGTTCTCGTCCGCAGGAACGATCATGTCGTCCGCGGATTCGATGTCCCCAGAGTACGCGGTTGCCGGCCCATCAACTTCGAGTGCGACGGTGACGGTGTCACCGGGCTCGAAGTCGTCGAGGGGCGTCGTCAACGGAACCAGACCGAGACGAAGCCCGATCATCTCGTCGAACATGACCGATGTGTTCTCTACGAACCGAACGGTGTCGATAGAGAACGTCGGCACGTCGGCGACCATCGCCCGGCGAATGCCGTTGGCTAGTGCCGGAGTCAGACCGTGCACGACGAAGCGTGCGCGTCGGTCTTCGCGTTCGATGAACTCGACCTCGAAGTCGTTTGCCATGGTGATTTAGAGTCGGCTGTTTTTCGGCGCGCGAGTTCCGTCGTGCGGAATCGGCGTCACGTCCTCGATGCGGCCGATTTCGAGACCGGCGCGAGCGAGGGCGCGAATCGTTGCCTGTGCACCGGGTCCGGGGCTCTTGTTACGGTTGCCACCGGGACCGCGGACGCGAACGTGCAGACCGGAGATGCCAGCCGCCTTGATCTGGTCGGCGACACTCTCTGCCATCTGCATGGCCGCGTACGGAGATGCCTCGTCACGGTTCTGCTTGACGACGGAACCACCGGACGATTTGACAATCGTCTCGGCGCCCGTGATGTCAGTGACCGTGATGAGCGTGTTGTTGAACGATGCGTGAACGTGGGCGATTCCCCACTTGTCACCAGTTTCTGATTCGCTCATTCTTGGGCCTCCGCGCGCTCAGGGTGCAGTTCGTCCGAGAGCTTCGACGTCTCGTCGAAAGCCACGGTGTTCTCTTCGTCAACTTCGACCTTGCGGGACGGGACGGTCGTTCGAGCGCCGCCAACGGTCACGTGACCGTGGACGATGAACTGACGGGCCTGTTGCGGGGTCTGTCCGAGACCCTTGCGGTAGGCGACCGTCTGGAACCGTCGCTCGAGAATGTCCGTCACGTCGAGACGCAGGGTCTGCGAAATATCGTCTTCCGCAGACAGGATGCCGTAGCGACGCAGGCGTGCCATGAACTCGGCACCGAGCGCCTCGGCTTCCTCAACGTCACCCTGGGCCTCACCGAGGAGGCTCCGTGCCTCACGGCGGATGTTACGCAGTTCGGACTGCGCACGCCAGAGTTCTTCTTTGTTCTTGAGACCGTACCGAGAGAGGAGGTCCGATTCCTGAGCGATGCGCTCGCCCTGGAACGGGTGGTTGGGCGTCTCGTAGAACTTTGTGTTGTTGCCCGTTGTCATTCTTCTTGCGCCTCTTTGATCTCCTCGACGTTGACACCGATGGTGCCTTCAGTACGTCCAGTGGACTTCGTCCGCTGGCCGCGAACCTTCTGGCCGCGTTGGTGTCGAACGCCCTTGTAGGAGCTGATCATCTTCATGCGGTTGATGTCATGCCGCCGCTTCTCTTCGAGGTCCGAACCCGTGATGTGGCCGGTTTCACCGGAGAAGAAGTCCTTCTGTCGGTTTGCCATCCACGTCGGGGCGTGGTCCTCGAAGTTCTCGACGACACCGACAACGGAGTCGATCTCGTCTTCGGGAAGTTTACCGAACAGCGCCGTTCGGTCAACGTCCGCGGCGTCGGCGATGATGCGCGCTGTGCGCTTGCCGATACCCTTCATGTCCGTCAGACTGCGCTCTACCGTCTTCGTCCCGTCAAGGTCGGTCTGACCAATACGGATGAAGTAACGGAGGTCCTCTTCCTCCTCCGGAGAGCCGTCCTGTGGTTCTTCTGCACTCATGACTTGGAAAGTCGTATTGTGAGCGTTGCGGCGGGGATTCGAACCCCGGGGGCTTGACGCCACTGAGTTAGCAACCCAGCGCCTTGGGCCAGGCTTGGCTACCGCAACACTGCGTTCTGGTTATTTTCGCCCATACGGACTCGGGGACGACATTCCCCTACAGCGATTGCATCCGTTACGAGACGGGGGCATTACTTAAACATCACGAAAGCCCCCTCACGTGTGACGCCGAGATATCGCCTCTCACGCCCATACTGTGGTGTGTCATGGCAATTCACCAAAATCATAACTTTCACAGTTACGTATTTCGCCCAATGAGTTCGACAGACTCGGTCAACCCACCGACGAAACCGATTCGAATCGAGACGGTGGACGAATTAGACGCCCTCCTCGACGAACACGACCGCGTGCTCCTCGACATCTACACGAAGGGATGCACGCTGTGTCAGAGCATCGAGCCGGTTCTCGGAAACGTCGCAAAGGCGACCGACGTGGTCGTTGCGATGATAAATCCGCAGACGGACATGACCGTCGCCGACCGGTACACGATTCGGAGCGTGCCGACGCTCCTGTTGTTCGAAGACGGAACGCTCACCGACCGACTCGCGGACGGATTCCAAGGCGCACAGGCGGTTGTCGATTTCGTCGAACGGGCAGAATAGGAGCCGTCGATGGCGGCGGCTCAGCAGTCGTTAAGTATCGGTATCGTCGTCACTGTCCGTGTTGGCGTCTCGTAGCGCCGCGTCGGTGGGGCGGCCACCTTTTGGCATGACGTTGTCCAGGAGGAAGTAGACCGACTCGCGCATCGCATGCTTGGACTCGGGGCGGGTTCCGGTGACCTGAACGTCGAGACTTCGAAAGAGAAACGCCATCAAATTCTCGGCCATCATCTCCGCGTTCAACTCGCGGTACCGTCCCATCTCCATCTCGCGTTCGATGAGCGTAGCGATGGTGTCGATGACGTGAGACTCCATACGCCGGAATTTCCGGCGGTACGCGTCGTTGTGCGTCGTCTGGGTCCGAAGCTCGAAAATAACTCGCTGGAACGCTCTCGGCCCTTCACGGAACGGTATTCTATGGACGGTGTCTTCACAGTCTCCAGTCTCGTCTTCGGAAGCCAAGACGTACTCGACGAACTCCCGGAGTTCTGCCTCGGGGTCTTCCGCTTCGGGGTCGATATTCTCGACGAAGAGGTCGATAACGTAGTCGATAAACGCCAACAGGAGTTCGTCTTTGTTCTCGTAGTGGTAGTACAGAAGCGAGGTGCTCTTTTCGAATTCCGTGCCGATATTCTTTATCGAAAGGTCTGCATAGCCGTGTTTTACGAGCGCTCTGAGCGTTGCGTCCATAATCGCTTGCTCGGTCTCGCTTCGTCCGGTGTCGATTCGGTCGTCGTTCATGTTCTGTTGCGTAGCGTTTTCAGTCGTCTCTCGGTTCGTCGAATCGGACCGTACACCAGTGGCAGAAGTCGAGTTCCGCGTCGATTTCGCGGCCGCACTGCGGGCACGAAACTGTCTCTGCATCCTCGCCGGGTGTGTGAGGCGTGCTGGATTCGGCGGCCTGCTGTACGCCCAACAAGAACGCGTCGAGAGCGCTAACGAGAGTGACCGCGAGAGCCGGGGCGACATCCATCAATGGTGGTCGCGGCCCGCCGCTTAGCAGGGCAACGCGTGCCGACTCCGGAACAAACAGGAAGACCACAGAGATGGCGAGCGCTATCCAAACCGAGGCGCGTCGCCAGCGCCGAAGGAAGAGATGGCCCGCTCCGGTGATGAAGACGCCGAAGAGCGCGGCGATCCACGGACGGAGCTTGTCGAGTCCGTTCATGCTTTGATTCGGTTGATTCTCGCTCATGAGGGTTCTGTTTGTGGTGTCTCGTGTGGCGTTTCGGTGGTGAGTCCGACGGTCGAGTCGTCGAGTTGCGGTCGGTGAGAGTCCGTCCGTTCGTGTTCGGGAGGCGATACAGCGTTGTTCTGTGAGCGGTTCGGGCGTGTGGGCAGGGGCGAGCGACCGGTACCGCCAGCGTGGGTCGCGGGCGGCCGGGTCGAACTTGGCTGGTCAGCGAGCGGTTCGGGCATCGTGGGCTGGTCGAGAGGCTGTCCGTCAGTTTCGATTAGGTTGCCGCTGGCTCAGACGCGGCCGGATTCTGGTCGGTCAATCGCTCCCAGACGACAATCGTCGGGGGCGTCACGACGAGCGCGGTGAGATACGAGTAGAAGATACTCAGCGCGGTCACGACACCGAACTGCCCGAGAACGGGCGTAATGGCGATTGCGAGCACACCGAGTCCGGTCGTCGTCGTGAGCATACTCCCGGTGAGCGCGCCGCCGGTCCCGCCGACGGTCAGTCGAAGCGCCTCGTCAAGGTTCGTGCCGTTGTATTCGTCGGCAAAGCGGTGGACGACGTGGGCGGAGTAGTCGATACCCAACCCGATGGCAATCGAGAGGATGGTCGCCGTCAACGCGTTCAGCGGGATGCCGAGATAGCGCATCGACCCCGCGAGGAGCGCGAGTGAGACGACGATGGGAACGAGATTGACCACGCCGAGCGTCCACTTGCCTTCCAAGACCTGATAGATGAGGACCAAGAACAGCGCCGTCGCCGCGAGGGCGACCACGAGGCTCTCGATTGCGGACATGAAGATCGTGTCGGAGATATCCTTGAACACGACCGTGCTCCCGGTCGCAGTGGCTCCCATCCGGAGTTCGTCTGCGACGACCTTGCCGTCGGCGACAATCTCGTCTTGGCTGGCGTCAGCCTCGACCGTGTAGACGATGCGCGTCTTGCGGTAGTCATCTGTGATATACGACGACGCCTGCCCGGAGACGGGCGAAGCCAGCAGTTCGTCGTATATCGTTTCGAGGTTGTCGTCGGGGACGCCGTTCCCGTTCGCGTCGTTCCGGTCAACGAGCGCCGCGAACTCGGGGTCTTGCGCCGCGTAGTTCTGGATGACCGTGATGATGTTCTGTGAGTCCGCACGGCGGTCCTCGGTGACGAACGAGTCGGGGGGACTCTCGCCCGCACGGTACATGTCTTCGAGGGCGTGGTCCCGTCTCATCTCCCCTTCGACGTATATCGTCACGCTGTCGCCCTGCGTCGTTTCGAAGTTGTCTTCGAGATAGTTCAGGTCCTTCGTGACGGTGTAGACGCCGGGTTTGAACGGCTCGGGGAGGTCCTGGAGATACGCAGGCTGTTCTTCAGGCGGGAGGAAGTCTTCCTGTGAGAACGTCGTATCGACGCCGGTCCCGTACGCGCCCGCAACGACAGTCGTCAAGAGGATGACGACGAGGAACGCGCGCGGGGCTTTACGACCGATGACGACCCCGACAGAGAGCACTCGGGCAAGAAGCCCGCCTTCGTTGCCGAGCGGTGTCGAACCGAACTCAGGGACGTTGTACTGCGCTCGGAGTTGGTCGGCGTAGAGCTTCGCCGCCGGGAGGAACACCCCGAAGATGAGGAACGTAAACAGGATGCCGACCGCCGCGACGAGACCAAAGTCGCGGATCGGTGCGAGGTCGCTCGTGACGTTCGCAAGGAACCCGAGGACCGTCGTACCGGTGACGATGAAGAACGCGACGGAGAGCTGTTTGACCGTCGTGCGCATCGACGGCACGGGTGCGACGTCCTTGACGCGCTCTTCACGGTAGCGATTCACTGCGTGGAGACCAAAGTCGATACCCACCGCCAAGAGAAGCGGGGGAACCGCGATGAGCATCTGGCTGAACGCGATGTCTGCGAGACCCATGAACCCGAACGTCCAAATGACTGCGAGTCCGAGCGAGATGACTCCGAGGAAGAGGTCGATCGGGTCGCGGTAGGCGATGACGAGGAACCCGAAGATGAGAAGCACTGCGGCGGGAACGACGAGCAACAGCGAGTCGGCGATGACGTTCCCCAACTCACTGGAGATGATACCCCTCCCGAAGACGCGGATGTCGCTGTCGGCGACGGAGGTCATCGACTGAATTTCCTCTTGGATACCGGACAGCGGGCTCGTGCCCGAGGTTCCGGCACTCGACGAGAGTCCGGGAACCTCGTGGCTGACGACGCCGATAGTCGAAGAGGCCGTGACGGATTTGCGGTTGAAGTCGTCGCTCAGCAACGACGCGACCTGCGGGTTCGCCGTCGCCCGCTTCGTCGCGGCGCGGACTTCGCTCGGTGACGCCGATTCGAGCGCGTCTATCTGTTCATCGAGCGTCGTCGCCGATGGGTCGAGCGTCTGTGCGACCGTCGATGCGACGCCCGATGCGGAGGTTGCGCGGAGGTCGGGGCGGTCCAAGATTCGTTCTTGGAGCCGCAACATGTCGAGCATCGCCGGTTTCGAGAGGACGTTTTCGTCCCGTTGGATGAGTTGCGTACTCCCGGAACTCGTCTCGAACGCCGGTGTGAACTCGCGGTTGACGTCGTCGAGTGCTTCCTGTGCGGGAGAGTCCTCGGTGAACTGCGAGGTCCCGGCGTCGGTCGAGATATTCCCGAGACCGGCCCCGAAGACGAGCGTCAACACGAAGAACAGCGCGACGACTCTCCCGGGGTTCCCGACGACGAACTCGCCAAGGCGGTCAACGTACACTTCGTAGTCAATCATTGTGAGGGGAATGTGGGGCGATTAGCGGCGGTACCAGAGGAACCCGACGATGCCGAGTCCGATGATGAGAACGCCACCGATAAGCGGCACCGAGAGGCCGCCACCACCCGACGATTCGGTGATTTCGATGGGGACGGGGTACGAGTCAGAGAGTTTCTGCTCGCCGTCCTCGTTTTCGTACTGGAAGTCGATGTCGAACGAGTAGGTCTTCGGATTCGCCGACGCATCGGCGGTCATTTCGAGCGGAACCTCGGTTGACTCACCGGGTGCGAGTTCGGGGATAAACGCCGTGTCGTCGTCGAGCGTCAGCGGACTGTCTGCGAAGGCCTCCGCGTCGATGTTGCGGTACGTTTCGTCGCCGTTGTTGGTCACGACGAGCGTGACGGTCTGTGAGTCGCCGGCTTCGATAGAGCCGTCTTTGGGCGTGACGTCGAAGAGGTTCTGCTTCGGTTTCACGTCGGCGTTCATCAACAGTGCCTTCGACTGTTGAGTGTCGCCGTCGGGGTTGCGATACTCGACGGTGTAGCTCAGTTGTCGCTGTCCGGCGTCTGCGGAGTCAGTCACTTCGACGGAGAACGAGAAGTCCGACGCGTCGCCGACTTCGAGCGTTCCGAGAGCGTACTCGGTCTCTTTGATGTTCGTGTTGGGGGATTTCGAGGAGATAGTGAGCACGGCATCGCGGGCCGTCTGCGGGCCATCGTTCGTGATGGTGCCGCTCACAGTCGTCTCCCGGCCGACGCGGAGTGTCGAGTCTTCCGCGTCGAGGTCGAACGATTGCTCGGCGAGCGGTTTCACGCCAGTCGTGAGCGCGCTCGACTTCGTGGGAATGCCGTCTTCGTCCTCGTAGTTCACGAGGGCAGAAAGCGAGTACTGCTGTGCGGCCGCTGACCGCGCGACGGTCGTCTCGTAGTCGAGGCGTCGCGTCTCGTTGACACCCCACTTGCCAACGTACCGACTCGCGGAGGCCGCCTGTCCGAACGTGACGTCGCTGTTTTCGGAGTTCATCGAGACCGAGGAATCGAAGGCAGTTTGGGTCCCGACGTTGCGCATCGTGACGGTGGTGGTGCCGCTTCCACCGACCTGTGCGGTCGTCTCGACCGAGACAACTTCGAACCGCGGGGCCTGCTCGATGACGACGGTCACGGGAATCGTGACCTTCTTGTCTGCTTCATTTTTCACGTCACCGTTGTCGCGGACGGACTCGTCGTGTTCGTACCGCGCGACGAGTTTCATGTCGTAAGTGCCCGGCGTGGCGTTTTCGTGTACCGAAACGGAGAACTGCGACTCCCGCTGGGTCGCGTGCGGGAGGTCCCCGATTGGGACGGTCGCGGTGTTCACGTCAATGGGTGCGCCGCCGGATTTGAGCGTGAGGCGAACGTTCCGAGCGGACCGGACCTTCTGTTCGAGTTGCGTCCGCCGCTGGTCGCTCAGCGTCGCGGGACTCTCAGTCGAGGAGAACCGTCGATACTCGGTGTCGCCGCCGTAGTTCGTGACGGCGACGTTCAGCGAGGTCGCCTGTCCGGGGACGAGTTGGTTGCTCGGCGCGTACGCCTGAAGATTCGGGTCACCGACGATGCCGGCCATCGCTGGGCCTGGTACTGCGACCAAGACGATCAGGAAGACCGCAAGTGCACGTGAGAATTTCATGGAGTGTGGAGTTGTGATGGGGATTGGGGTTTCTGTGTTGTCCAGTCGTGTGGGCGGCCGGTGGCGTCCGACAGTCGAGTCGAATCCCAGTTGACTGAACGTACAATCAACACGCTATCGTGAGGAGAGTAGATACATAAACTGAACGGAACTTCAAAAAATTCCCTACAGGTTTAATCCGCTTCCGTAGAGAGTCGTCAACGGTCTCGTACGGTCTCTCAAACGCCGATATACTCCTCGTTTATCGTCCACTCGTCGTTTTCGTCGCGGACGAGGTACTCGCCGTAGTACGGAACTCGGTTGGCGACGACGTCCTCGAAGGCCGCTTCGATTTCCGGTCGCGTCATCTCGCCCATCGGTCGCAGGTCGTCGTTGCGGTTGAGACAGCCCTTGAGGTATCCTTCGTGCGTCACGCGCACGCGGTGGCAGTTTGCACAGAACTCCGGGTTCTCGACCGGGTCTACGATTTCGACCATCCCTCGCCCGACGTGGTAGCGACGGCGGTGGTGCATGTCTCTGCGTTCGATGTCGTCCGCGAGGTCCGCGAGCCATCGGTGGACGCGTTCGATGTCGATATTCCACTCGGGACGGCCGGTGAGTTCCGGCATGTACTGGATGAGTTGGAGTTGAAGCCCCTCGTTTTCGGCGACGTGTTCGACCATCTCTTCGACGTATCCCGCGGTCTTGGTGAACACGACCATATTGAGTTTGGCGGGGGTGAGACCGGCTTCAACGGCCGCCTTGACGCCTTCTATCACGCTGTCGTACGCGCCCGAGTTCGTAATCCGGGCGAACGCCTCCGGGTCGAGTGCGTCCTGTGAAATGTTCACCCGGTCGAGACCGGCATCGACGAGGTCGGTCGCGCGCTCGCCGAGAAAGGTACCGTTCGTCGTCAACGACGTTTCCATTGAGTCCGGCGTCCGTCGAACAATTTCTTCGAGGTCGGCGCGGAGCATCGGTTCTCCGCCCGTGAATTTCACCTTCTCGACGCCGTAGTCTTCGACGACTTCGAGAAACCGGACCACATCGTCCGCGGTCATCTCCGCGTCGGAGGCGTCCATCGGGCCGCGAGTGTCACCGAGTCCTTCGTTGTGGCAGTAGACGCAGTCGAAGTTGCACCGGTCGGTCAAAGAGACACGAACGCCGGTCACCGCTCTCCCGAAGTCGTCCACCAGCACCATACTGAGAGGTTAGGTCGTACGTTGATAAATTCGATGACGCTAGCGGCCAACGAGTAACCAATTCTGGTTACAAACGACCGATATGTGGCCGAACCGGGGTCGCCAAACGAACCCTTACAAAACCCTTATCGGCCGCACCCCGGAAGAACCGATATGGACGAAGCCGACGTACGCGACCGCTTGCGAGCGGTCGAGGACCCCGACCTCGGAGGCGATATCGTCTCGCTTGGACTGGTGAACGCCGTCGAAGTCGATGGCGACACCGCCCGCATCTCGCTCGCGCTCGGGGCACCGTACTCCCCGTCGGAGACGGCTATCGGTCGTCGCATCCGCGAAGTGCTCGCGGAAGACGGACTCGAAGCCGACCTCACCGCCAAGATACCGACCGACCGCGACCCCGACGAAGAGGTTTTGCCGGGCGTCAAGAACATCATTGCCGTCTCCTCCGGGAAAGGTGGTGTCGGCAAATCGACTGTCGCCGTAAACCTCGCCGCCGGCCTGTCGAAACTCGGCGCTCGCGTCGGTCTGTTCGACGCCGACATCTACGGCCCGAACGTCCCGCGGATGGTCTCCGCCGAGGAAGCGCCGCAGGCGACGCAAGACCAGACCATCGTCCCGCCGGAGCGGTACGGCATGAAACTCATGTCCATGGCGTTTCTCGTCGGCGAGGACGACCCGGTCATCTGGCGCGGCCCGATGGTGCACCAACTCCTCACGCAACTCGTCGAAGACGTGGAGTGGGGTTCCCTCGACTACCTCGTTCTCGACTTGCCGCCGGGCACGGGCGACACCCAACTGACAATCCTCCAGACCCTCCCGCTTACCGGGTCGGTCATCGTCACGACGCCACAGGACGTCGCACTCGACGACGCAAACAAGGGACTTCGAATGTTCGGCAAGCACGATACGAACGTCCTCGGCATCGTCGAGAACATGAGCACGTTCCGCTGTCCCGACTGCGGAAACAACCACGACATCTTCGGCGCGGGCGGCGGCCGTGACTTCGCCGCGTCGAACGACCTCCCGTTCCTCGGTGCGCTCCCCCTCGACCCGGCGGTCCGCGAAGGTGGCGACGGCGGGCGGCCCATCGTCCTCGAAGACGAAAACGAGACGGCCGACGCCTTCCGCGTCATGACCGAGAACGTCGCCGATATGGTCGGTATCGTTCAGCGACAGAGCGTGAGCGAGAAATGAGCGGTGAGGGGCAATCTGCTGACGAACAGGACGACGCCGATACCCGGCCAGACGCCGACGCTGACGATGTCGATTGGGAGATGGCCCCCGACTCCGACGCCGAATTTCCCGCTGACCCCGAGACGGTCGAACTCCTCCGCGAAGTCGCCGACGACATCTACGGTGACTCCTCGGAGAGCAAGCAGGTGTCGGCCATCCTCTACCGCGTGAGCGACCTCTACGACCCGGACGGCGATACCTCGCCCGAAGAGATATACCTGAACGTCCGCCACATCATGGATATCAAGGCACAAGGCGGTCTCGACCGCTGAGAGGCGGGAGAATCCACAGTTCGGCGATGCCTCGGGTTTCACATCCGCTATCGGATTTTCACTGGTTCCCTTACAGCGGTCGGTGTTGAGCGATTAGTGCCGACTATCGTAGTATTTCACTTTCACTATGCACTGCGGGCCACACGAGACGAACGTGACAGCGACCGAGATGAGGGGGAGGTTGTCGGGACACCAGTCCGGCGTCAGTAGTCGAGCCTCAGGCGGCGTGACCGTGTCCTCACCGACAGGTGGAGACTGTACAGACCGGGTTCGTTTTGGTTCCTGAGCCGAATTCCTACTTGTGGACGCACACCAACGCCAGTTTCGGAACCCCTTCTCGATGGACACCGACTGCACCAACTGCACGGGTCTCTGTGAGGTCCGCGAACAGGTCGTCCACGGCTACGGCGACGTGGGCGCGGAGTTCCTGTTTGTCGGCGAGTCTCCTTCTGCGGCCGCAGAGAAGACGGGTGTCCCGTTCACCGGCGACGCGGCCGGCGAGCGAGTCCAGCGCATTCTCGGTGCCCTCGGCTTTTCGCGGTCCGACCCCGACGCCGACGAACCGGACGTACAGAACGTCTTTCTCACGTGTCTGACTCGCTGTCGCCACCCCGGCCGAGGTCCGACCGATGCAGAGATTTCGACGTGTGAGCCGTTTTTGAACGCCGAGATTCGGATGATAAACCCACACATCATCGTTCCCGTCGGACAGGCCGCACTGGAGGCGCTCGCCTTCGATTACACGACGCGCGCGGTCGATAGCTTCGACATCGACGCGGAGCACGCGACGACAATCCGTGGGCGCGGGTTCGAACTCGTGCCGATGAAGGAACCGACCCGGCAGACGAACGCCGAGACCGAGGCGTTCGTCGAACACGTCCGAGAGTCCGTCTTCGCCCGGGACTATCGGCAGACGAAAGGCCGGCAGAGTCGCTGAGACGGCCGTCGGCAAGCGGCGGGTTCAAGGGTTTCCCGGCGCGAGAAGAGACCATGACCGTCATCGCCGTACTCGCCGAACCGCCGCGGCCCGGACTGGTCCTCTCCGACCTCGCCGAGACGAGTCCGCTCTCCGAAGACGACGCCGCCGCGCTCTACGCCGCGATGCTCAAGGACATCTGTATCGCCGTAGAGCGGTCGGGGGGCGACCTGCTCGTAAACTATCGCCCCGACGACCAACTCCCGGAAGCGTTCGTCGGCGAGCACACCGCAGAGGCCGAGATTCGGAGTGTCGTCGCCGACGCCCTCGGCGGGACCGGCGACGTTCGATTCGAGCCACAGGTCGGCTCGACGTTCTCCGCCCGAGCGGGCAACACCGTCTCGCACCTCCTGAACGAAGAAGAAGTCCACTCGGTCGCCGTCGTTCGGCCGATTGCACCGCTTTTGGGTCGTACCCACATCGACAGCGCGGCGATGAAACTCCGCAGTACGCCGGTCGTTCTCGGTCCCTCGACGGAGGGACGAGTCTACTTCTCCGGCTTCCGTGAGTTGGTCGATTTTACCGACGCGTACGAGACACCGGCGGTCGAGACGCTCGCCGAGGCGGCCGACGACGCCGACCACGGACTCGACTACATTCCGATGCTTCCGGTTCTCGAAACGGGTGCCGACCTCGCAACCGTCGTGCCGATGCTCCGCTCGCGCGTCGAGGCAGAGCGCGTCGTTCCCGAGCACACGACGACGTTCGTGTTCGAACAAGCGCTTCGCGTCGAGGAGACAGACGGCGTGCTGGAACTCGTTCGCGGCTAACGAAAGCGACAACTCTTAGGTACGTGAATTAGAACTGTCGTGCGAGGGTGGGATGGCGGAGCGGCCTAACGCGCCTGCCTTGAAAGCAGGTTTCCTCACGGAATCCTGGGTTCAAATCCCAGTCCCACCGCATTCTGACGCGAACAACTCGGCGAGCACCGCGTAGCGTGTACTCGCCTTCGTGAGCGTCTGTATCAACTCCCAGTCCCACCGCATTCTCAGAGAGCAGGGCAACCAAATCGAAACCCTCGTTCAAAACCGATACGCCATCATCACTTCGTCAACGAACTCGCCGTCGATGGTGTAGTGTTCTCTGCGAATCGCTTCGGTCTCCCAGCCGTGGTCGCCGAGGAACTCCAGAGCGCGGTCGTTCGTCATGGGAATGCTGTTGTAGACCTTGCGGAAGCCGTTTGCTTCCGCCCAATCGAGGCCGCGCTGGAGAAGCAGACTCCCGATACCCGAGTCGCGGAAGTCGTCTGTGACGCCGACGGTCTGTTGTGCAGTCTCTCGAACCTTCTCGACTTGCGGGAGGTCGAGATGCGTCCACCCGACGACTTCTCCTTCGACGGTGGCGACGAAAAACACCCGCGACGCCACCCGATTGTGGCGCGTGACGGTCTCTTCGTAGAGCAGTTGCTCGGCGATGCTTTCGGCGATAACGTAGGTCTTCTCCGACGTGACGTCCCGAATCGCGTCAACGAGTCCTTCGAAATCCTGCTGGCGACCCGGCCGGATGGTGACCACGCCCACGTCGGTCTGGTGTTCTTCGATTGCACCGACGTCGAGCGCTAACTGGAGCGTCCCGCCGTCTTCCTCCAGATAGCCTCGTGACTTTAGGCGGTCAAGCTCGGTCCCGAATTCGTCGGACGAGACGGGGGCGATATCGAGGAGTACGTTCCGTTTTGCGGTTCCGTGGCGCTCTACGTACTCGTAAATCAGCTTACTGGCCTCTGATTCGAACGTTGGGTGTTCGGTCGCTCGCATACTCCCATGAAGATAGATGGCCATGCGTATATTTCTTGTTCAGCGGCACCACATGACAAACTTCGTGGAGAATAACGTCGCGGACGGTCGCTCGCACGGGTTACTCCAGATACGGGGTTTCAATCGCACTCTCACCACTGATGAGCGTATTCATGTGGCGCGTAATCCAGTCGAAGAGGGTGATGAGTGGAAAGAGTGCGATTCCGACGAGTCGAATGACTGGGGCGACGGTTGTCGCCCACTGTTCGGCGTTTCCGAGGCCGAAAGATTTGGGGACAATCTCTCCGAATACCAGGATGACGAAGCTGGTAAAGAGAGTCGTTGCGACGACTGCGAGGCCGGGAGGGAGATAGCTGACAACAAGTACCGTCACGATACTGGAGATAGCGATGTTTACGACGTTGTTTCCGACGAGGAGCGTCACGAGCAGTCGGTGTGGGTCGTCGGAAAGTTCGGCCAGAGTGGCCGCTCGGCTGTCGCCCGTGGTCACTGCTTGCTGTCGAATCCACTCCCGAGGCAGCGAGAAGATAGCCGTCTCAGAACTGGAAAAAAACGCGCTACACACCAACAACAGGACAACTGCGACGAGTCCACCGACGAGGAGAGTGGTCGTGGTCATATACGTAGTCCATCAGGGCGAAGACAGAAACCCTTCCGCCTCGGCGAATCCCGAATGACAGATATCAACAAATGCGTAACGGCTTTGAATCGGCCTGCCAACGTTCGGGTATGGATTGGCCACACGACCCGGACGGCGAAGAAGGGAGCGAAGGCGGACGCAAGTACGGCCAGGCAGTCATCGCAAAGAAGATCGACGAAGACGAGGACTTCCCGCTGAACAAAGTGGAGTTCGTCGATGAGTTCGGTGACCACCCGATTCGACTCGACTACGAGCGTGTTGTCTCACTCTCGGATATCTTCGAACACGTCGAAGGCGAATCGTTCGGCGACTTCGTCGAATTCCACAAGGCCGTCGGCAAAGCGATGCGCGAAAACGACTTTTGGTTCTACGAGGGAGCAGAACAGTTCGTCACCGGCAAGAAAGCGTAATTCCGACGCAGACGGAGTTAGACGACCGGTTTACGTATCCGACCGCTCGTAGGAGGCTCGTTCCTGTACTTCCTGTTCGATAGCGTCGCGTTCCCACGTACGCGTCTCGTCGCCTTCGACCTCGGCTTGTACTTTCTCTTCGAGAAGCGTCACGGCGACACTGTTTGCACCCTCGGGGATGATGAGGTCGGCGTGTTTCTTCGTCGGCTCGATGAACTGCTCGTGCATCGGCTTGACCGTCGAGAGATACTGGTCGATGACACCTTGGAGGTCGCGGCCGCGGTCGATGGCGTCGCGCTGGATACGCCGCAGAATACGAACGTCGGCGTCGGTTTCGACGTACAGGCGTAAATCGAGCATCTCGTTTACGTCCTCGTCGTAGAGCGCGAGAATTCCTTCCAGGATGATGACGTCGGTCGGCTCGACGGTCACGCGCTCTGGTTTCCGGTTGTGGACCTCGAAATCGTACTGCGGCATCTCGACGGACCGGCCTTCGAGCAGTTCGGAGAGCTGTTCGCGCAATAGGTCCCACTCGAACGCCGACGGGTGGTCGTAGTTCATCTGCTCCCGCTCGGCCATTTCGAGGTGACTCTGGTCTTTGTAGTAGTTGTCAATCGGAATCCGCGTCACGGATTCGCCGACGTTCTCCGTGATGAGTCGGGCCACGGTCGTCTTTCCGGCACCACTGCCCCCGGCGATGCCGATGACGAACGACGGAATAGTCATCTACCGAACCACGCCCGCGTACACGTTTGAACACAGCGATTCGCTCTTTTCACCGAGTTAGTATATAAAACACAGTGGTAGTCTATATCAATCAGCCGTCTCTCATACCGCTGTCGTCCGTAATTATTACTGATTTCTGAACATTTGGGGTTAAATTTATAAACTACACCGTCCATGCCATTTGACATGGTACGTGATATCGTACGACGCGACTTCCTCAAGGGAGTGGGAGCCGCGGGCGCGGCAGGCTTGACTGGCTTATCAGGATGCATCGGTGGCGGCGGCGACGGTGGTGGCGGCCCGGAGGGGCTTGTCGTCATCGGCTACCCGGAAAGCGGGATTCAGTTGTTCCGTGATTACTACAGCGCATCCGACGGGAGCGAGTCGATTCTGGTTCCCGACGGGCTTCGCTCTGGGTCGATGCCCGGGCAGGTCGGAAACGACATGGAGAACGTCACCGGAACGGCACCGGCGGCTGGCGGTCCGAATCAAGAGACGTTCAACCAACTGTTCCAAGACGAGTACGGGGGGGCACCGGGGGTCTTTACGTCACAGACGTACGACTCCGTCGCAATCCAACTCCTCTCGAACGCCGCGGCCGGTGAGAACTCCGGACCGGCAATCAAAGACCAGATGCGCCGGATGGCGAATCCGGGCGGCATGACGGTCGGACCGGACAACCTCGTAGAGGGTATCGAAGCGGCCGCAAACGGCGAAGACATCGACTACCAAGGAGCGTCGTCTTCGGTCAACTTCAACGAGTTGGGCGACCCCGCGGAGGCGGCCTACGCCATCTGGGAGTTCGACGCCGAAAACAACGCGACGACAGAAGTCGATAAACAGAGTTTCGCTGGCGACAACCCCGACGGGTCCGGACCGGCCGCAGACAGCGGGCCGGGGGGGACCGACCGCGAAATCGACGTGGGGATTCTCCTGCCGGAGACCGGTGATCTCGCGGCCGTCGGGCAACCGATGATTCAGGCCGCACAGATACCGGTCAAGCAGGTCAACGACGCCAACCCGGCCGGCATCTCGGTCAACGCGCAGATCGAAGACACCCAAACGTCTCCCGACGTCGGTGTCTCGGCCGCGCAATCGCTCGTCTCCGCCGGCGTCCCGTCGGTCTGTGGGTCGGCATCGTCCGGTGTGAACGTCCCCGTCTCACAACAGGCGTTCATCCCGAACGAAATCGTCGGCTGTTCGCCGTCCTCGACGGCACTGTCCGTCTCGAACCTCGAAGACAACGACTTCATCTTCCGGACGGCACCGTCCGACTTCCTGCAGGGTCGCGTCATGGCACAGGTCATGTCCGAACGCCTCGAAGTCAGCACGGTATCGACGCTGTTCGTCAACAACGACTACGGGCAACAACTCTCCGAGCGCTTCAGTAGCGTCTTCAGTGACCAATTCGATGGGGAAGTGTACAATCAGGTCGCGTTCAACATCGGTGAGTCGTCGTACTCCTCGGTCATCGGGACGGCGCTCTCCGGTCCGGAGAACTGAGCAGGGCGAGAGACCCGGGCAGACACAGATTCGGCTTTTTTCGGAGACGCTGTGAGCACCGGTACCGACAGGTATCGGTCCCCGGCCGCCACAAGACACTTGTCTGATAATTGGTACAAAATCGATAATGAAGCGTCGCGCCCTCCTCTCGACGCTCGGTGGGTCGTATCTCACACTCACCGCCGGTTGTCTCTCACAAAACGGGACGTCGGGGACGCCGTCGAATCCGCAATCAACGACGACCAAATCGACGTCGCCACCGACGGGTACGGGGTCGGAGACGAAAACGCCCGAACCCACGCGTGCCAACCTCATCGTCGAAAACGACGACGACGAGGAGCACACGCTATCGATTCGAGTTCGAAACGCCGCCGGCGACGAGGGTACCGCGATTCTCGACCGGTCTGTCGATGTGAGTGACGGTCCTGGCTTCGGGATGGGCGTCGCGGGTTCTCGCGTCGGCGAGGGGACGTACCGCGTCACTGCCGAACTCGACACCGGCGCGACGCTCGATTACGAGTGGCGCGTCACAGCGGTAGCACGAGACCTCTCTATCGTCATCACGAGCGACGGAAGCCTCGAACCGCGTCAGCGACTCGCCGAAGGTGGCGACGGGAACCTCCCGTACGACGTCTCGGGGGCGAAAGACATCTTCGCACCTCCGCGCGCCGAAATCCGAAACGAGAGTGACGAAGACACCATGCTGACTATCGGCATCGAACACGACGGCGACCGGTTTTTCGAGCACACGTTCAACGCCGAGACGGACCGCGAAATTTCGACCCCGCCGCTCGTGAAATCGCACGCGACCTACGACGTGAGCGTCGAGACCGACGACGGTCGAAGCGCGTCCTACGAGTGGACGATTCCAGAGAACTGGGGGTGGCCGTTACTGGCGATTCTCGTCGCCGAGGACGGGTCGCTCATGGTCGGGTGTTCGTGGCCTCGCAGGCGCTCGATTTCCGTCGAGAACACCGACGAAACCGACCACGAGCTGACGCTGATGGTTTCGGGCGACGGAAGCACCGTGGCCGAGACGACACAGACGGTATCGCCCGGCGAGTCGGAGTACGCTTTCGATGTCCCCATCGGCGACGAGTACGAGTTGACAGTCGAGACAGACGGCGGGTCGGAAACCGTGACGTACGCCGCTTGTTACTGCTGGAACACACGCGTGACGGTGACGCTCGCCGGTGGAACACCGGCCGTCGAGACGTTCCACTACTGGTGTGAGTGAACGGAGATAAAAACGAACCGGGGGCGTGGATAGCTATCCGCCGAGGAAGTCCTGTCTGACCTGCTCGTCTTCGAGCAGTGCGGTGCCGGTGTCCATGTAGCGGTTCTGTCCGTTGGCGAGGACGTAGCCGCGGTCGCATCGCCGGAGCGCTTCCATCGCGTTCTGTTCGACCATCAGGATGGCCGTGCCGGCCTCGTTGATTTCGTCGATCTTGTCGAACATCTCGTCTACGAGGTCGGGAGCGAGCCCCGCCGATGGCTCGTCAAGCAAGAGCAAGTCGGGGTCGAGCATGAGGGCGCGACCCATCGCAAGCATCTGCTGTTGCCCGCCGGACATGGTGCCCGCCTTCTGGTGTTTTCGCTCTTCGAGGATTGGGAACCGGTCGTAGACCGCGCGCATCGACTCGGTCGGGACATCGTCGAGGATGTACGCGCCCATTTCGAGGTTCTCCTCGACCGTCAGCGTCGGGAACACGTTGTCGTTCTGCGGGACGTACCCGATGCCGACGTGAATAATGTCTTCGGGACGTCGGCCGGTGATATCGTCGTCTTTGAACTGCACCTTGCCACCCATGTGCGCCGTCAGGCCGAAGACGGACTTCATCGTCGTGGACTTGCCGGCCCCGTTCGGGCCGACGATGGTGACGTACTCACCGTCGAAGACGTCCATATCGACGTCGGTGAGGATTTGCAGGTCGCCGTAGCCGGCGTCGAGGTTGCGGACGCGCAGGAGCACGTCGCTTCGGTCTTCGACGCCCGCACCGCTCGTCGCACTGGTGTTGGCATCGACGCTCATACGTTCCCTCCGAGGTAGGCTTCGATGACCTCCTCGTTGCTCCGAATGTCGTCCGGCGTCCCCTCGGTCAGCACTTTCCCTTGGTGGAGGACGATAACGTGTTCACAGTTGTTCATGATGAGGTCCATGTCGTGTTCCACGAGGAGGAAGGTGTAGCCCTGCTCGCGGAGTTCGTGGACGTGTTTGAGTAGCTTCTTTTCGAGCGTGGGATTAACCCCGGCGAACGGCTCGTCTAAGAGCAACATGTCGGGGTCCGTGAGGAGTGCCCGCGCCATTTCGAGGAGTTTCCGCTGGCCGCCTGAGAGGTTGCCCGCGTACTCCTCTGCGATGTGGGCGATGTCGAAGAAGTCGAGGACTTCCCAGACGCGTTCGAGCAGTTCTTCTTCCTGTTCGCGCACGTCGTCGCGGACGCCCGGCATGACCGACCGCCAGAGTTCTTCGCCGCGCTGGTGTTTCGGCGCGAGCATCATGTTTTCGAGGACGGTCATGTCGCTCAGTTCGCGGGCGATTTGGAACGTCCGAACCATACCGCGGTTGGCGATTTCGTGTGGCTCCTCGCCGGTGATGTCTTCACCGTTGAACGTGACAGTCCCCGCGTCGGGCTTGAGCACACCCGTGATGAGGTTGAACGTCGTGGATTTGCCGGCTCCGTTGGGACCGATAAGTCCCGTGAGACTCCCGGCTTCGACTTCGAACGACGCGCCATCGACGGCGGTGATACCGCCGAAGGACTTGTGCAGTCCCTCGACTTGCAACGGGAAATCGACCGTCGTCTCGACGCCCGACGCGAACGCGCCGAGTGCGTCCTCGTCGGGTTTGGTTGCGACGTCATCGACGGGTGGGTCCGCCGCGTCGCTCATTCGTCGTCACCTCCTTCGACCGAACCGCCGTCAGTTGCCATCGTCTTCGGACGCGACAGCGAGATGACGGACGCCGTCTCCTTGCGGTGGCCAAGAAGCCCGTCGGGGCGGTTGTGCATCAGCCAGATGAGCACGAGACCCATCACCACGAGTTGGAGTTGCCGGATGCTATCGACCGTGTACAGGAGGAGCGGGACGGGGTCGAGTTGCGAGATGAGCGGGCCGATGGCCTGCCCGAATCCAGCCGGGGAGCCGAGATTGGGGAACACCGCCGAGACGAGGTTCTGGAAGTACCGCGGTCCCTGGTAGAGCACTGCGGCGAAGACCGCCCCGCCGAGGACGCTCCCGGTATTGGAGCCCGCACCGCCGATGATGAGCGCGATCCAAATGAAGAACGTCACGCGCGGCCGGAAGAAGTTCGGCGTCACGGCACCCTGCGGTATGAGCCAGAGGATACCGGCGAGACCCATCAGCGCACAGCCGAGCATGAACGACTTAATCTTGAACTTGTCAGTGTCCTTCCCGAGCGCGTTCGCCACGTCTTCGTCCTCGCGGATGGCCTTCAGCACGCGACCGAAGGGCGATTCACCGGTGCGCTTGAGCAACCAGTAGAACGCGCTGACGAACCCGAGGAGCAACAGGCCGTAGACGATGCCGTCTACGACGGGTTTCGGATTCGTCGGGACGATGACTTGGAACGCATCGACGAAGCCGAGGTAGACGCCCCACAGCCCCACAGATTGGAACAGCGCTTGGAGCGGCGGCACGAAGTCGAGGATAAGCCCCGACCCGCCGCCGAATCCGACGGTGTTTCCGAGCACCGAGAACTGCTGAAGCTCCCCGGAGAGGAAACTAAAGCGGACGATTTCCGACATCGCAATCGTCACGATTGCCAAGTAGTCCGCCCGCAACCGAAGCGCGGGGAGCGCGACCACGAGTCCCAAGAGGGCGGCCGCGAGCATGCCGGCGAGGATACCGACCCACAGTGGCAAGCCGAGACCACCGACTTGCGCCGCGCCGCCGGGGACGAACACCGGTTTCGAGACGAGCGCCATCACGTACACACCGACGGCCATGAAGCCGACGATGCCGATGTTGAACAGCCCGGTGTAACCCCAATGGAGATTGAGGGCGAGCGACAGCATCGCAAACACGCCGATGTAGAACGTCAGCGTGGCGATGGAGTTCAGTTGTCCGCGAAGGTCGTACCCGAGTCCAATCCCCGCAAGGATGTACAGGAGGTACGCGGATACGAGGACGAACACGATGAGTCCCGCGTCGCCGCCCGGCATGCGAGCGGCGAGGTCGTCTCGGACGCTCATGCTGTTGCCCTCCCGCTGAAGAGACCGGACGGTTTCACGAGCAGGATGACGATCATCACGACGAACGCGGCGGCCCGCGCGAACGCGGACGGAATCCACAGGACCGACATTGACGCCGTCAGGCCGATGACGAGACCGCCGGTGATGGCTCCGTAGATGGACCCGATACCGCCGAGGATGACCGCGGCGAAGATGAGGAGCAACAGGAGCCACCCATCGTTGAAGCCGAGGGTCCCCTTCCAGAGGATGAACATGTATCCCGCGACACCCGTGAGACCCCCGCCGATGACCCACGTCGCGCGGACGACGCGCTCGGTCGGGATACCCGTGATGAGCGCGAGGTCCTGATTGTCGGCCATCGCGCGCATCGCCTTCCCGAGTTTCGTCCGCTGTAAGAGCAGGTGGACGCCGAGCATCAGCCCGGCCGCGACAACGAGAAGCGTGATGTCGTGTGCGTCGATGAAGACGGTGCCATCGACGAGGTACAGCCCCATCGAGGGCGGTTGTGCGGTCGTTCCGCGGACGTCGGAACCGAAGACGAACTGCATCAGGTAGCGAAGCGCGAAAGCGACACCGATGCTCGTAATAAGGAGCGTGATGCCGTCTTCGTTCCGAACCGGACGGAAGATGGTCCGGTCAACCGCAAGTGAAAGCACGATTGCGAACCCGCCGGCCACGACGATGCCCGCGACGACGGCGAGCGGCGTCGAGAGCATCCCGATGTCGAGCGCCCCACCGTAGACGGAGCCACCCGCTCCGACCAACAAGAGCGCCCCCACGTCGGCCCTGCCGAGACCCGCGATGAGGTACGTCGTCGCCCATCCGGAGAACGCTCCGGCCGTGATGTAGTCGCCGTGCGAGAAGTTTGCGAAGTTCAGAATGCTGTACGTCATCGACAACCCGATGCCCGCGAGGCCGATTACGAGCCCCCGCATCAGACCATCCCAGACAAGCGTGCCAATGTCGGCAAACTGTGTCTGCCCCGTTGCAATCCCGAGAAGCAGGTCACCGATCAGTACGGCTGCGATGACCGCCAGTACGAGCACGAACGGACGCTCGATGGCGAACCGCCGCCCCCGGGAGTATGTTTCTGCAATACCCATTGATAACTATCCTCATGGTATGTGCGGACGATAAACAAGCATAAATCTTTCCCAATCAGTTACCTGGAATTGACAACTAAGTACTATCCGCTGGTGCGCGATTAGGTCCAGACCGTCGGAAACGGCGACACGTAAAAACCCACTGCGGCCCGATACAAGACCATGCGCGTCACTTCGGCCGGGTTGTCTGACCTCGACACGCTTTCGGACCTCTGGGTCGCCCTCGCTCGCGGACAGCGGACGTTCGGCTCACACCTCGCGGCCGAGGCCAACAGGGCGACGATACGAGACGCGATGGCGTATCACCTCTCAGTCGGTGGTATCCTCGTCGCGCGCGACGAATCGCCCGACGACGACGTACCGGCCAGAGCTTCGGATTCGAACATCGTCGGGTTCGTCATGTTCGACACCGAATCGGGGGCGTACGAACAGGACGTTACCCGCGGCGTCGTCCGCAACTTGTTCGTCGTCCCTGACAGGCGCGATTCGGGTATCGGGAGTCGCTTGCTCGACGCCGCGGAAAGAGAACTGCGAACTGCGGGCGTTGAGACGGTTGCGCTCGACGTGATGGCGACCAACGACGCCGCCCGCAGATTCTACCGACGGCACGGCTATCGACCCTATCGAGTCGAACTAGAAAAACCGATACAAAACGATACACACTCAAGGGAGGACGGATAATCGGGAGACGCGCCAGGAGAGCATGGGCGGTTCATGCACTCGACTTGTAATCGAGACTTCGTGGGTTCAAATCCCACTCCTGGCTCTACCACTTTCTAACAGACCTAATCTAGAACGTAACTAGTTCCCTTTCTCCCCTCTAAAATCTGGGTCAAGCCAGATTTCTGTTATTGAGTACTACCGACAATTTCCGCTATCTACCTTTGACTGACACTGATTACGCGCCGAAACGAGAGCGGTCAGTTACGACCCGACGAGCGAACGCGAATCAAGAGCAAAGAACCCGGCACGCCGAGGATGAGTGCGCGGAACGGATTATGTTTAATGATAATGTCGGGGTCGAGCGGCTCCGATTGGAGGTCCGTGATTCGGAGACACGAGTAGTAGACCGTCACGTGAGTCAACACGTACGCGAAGCTTGCGGGAACGACAATTGGATACTGAATCCCGCTCATTGCGAGACCCTCGAAGGCGAACGCGGTGAGTGCAGAAATCGAGAGTAAGTTCCCCAATTGGAGCGTAATCCCGGTCAGCGCGGTGATTGCGGTGTCGAAGAGCGACGCCCCGTAAGGAGTGTACGTGAGTGCAGTTACGACTGCGATGGCTCCGAGAAGGAGTCCGGCGAGTAGCCCAGACATCGCATACACGTACTCCATTGGGGGGACCGTTACGGATGCGATGTAGCGCGAGACTTTAGTTCTATCTCTGCCATTATCGGATGCGAAAATCAGAACGAATACTGGGATGTCCGCGTGGATCACCAGCGCGACGCCCACCGTGACGGCGTTTTATCTTTATCCGGAACGTCATTTCGGTATGAACGCGACAGACCAGTTCATGCTCGCGGTGACGCTCCTCATCTTCGCGCTTCTCGTACTCGGCGCACTCCTCGCGTACATCTAGGGAGAAAACTTATGTGATATTCATTAAGGATACTAGACATCATGCCGGAATGTCAGAACTGTGGCTCGTTCGTGACCCCCACATACGCCCGAGTCTTTACGCCCGATGACATGGACGAGCCACGCGTCTGTCCGAACTGCGAGGATATGGTTCGTGACGGTGCACAGGTGCGAGCGGCGCGCTCGCCGAGAAATCACTGAACGATGTGGTAGCGTTCAGCTTCCTGTCGAACGAGGCCACGCTTGCTGAGCGTACTGAGAATACTGTAGAGTGCAATCTTCTTCATTTCGAGACCACTCTGTAAGTCGTCGATAGATGCGCCGTCGTGTGTCGTGAGATAGAGGTACACGAGCTTTGCCGATGGAGAATCGAGTTCTCCCGGGACTTCGATGGTCGGAACCGTCTGTTGCATGGTCGTTGTCGTTCAGTTTGCTTCGACGATAATAAAACTCTCTTACAACAATCGTCGAATAACGAAGAACGGGTTTGAGGCCACGAGGAACTCGAATTCGAGCGAATCGTTGTATTCATAACGAACATACATGCGATAAAATGTGCCCTTCGACGGACTCCACTTTCGACTGTCGTCGAAGCACCGAATCGAGACACAGAGCGTAGTTCGAGACGATGGGCGCGCGACAAAATTCGAGATGGAAGGGGCGGGAGTCGAACCACGCGAAGCCAATTGAAAACCACCGGGACGACCACGAGCGGTCACTGCCGGTGTGCTCTACCACTGAGCCACCCTTCCGCCCGAAAATACGGTTCCGTCGGACAAATAGCCGTTGATCACCCCGCCGTACTCGGCCGGTTCACGGCAAAGGCGCGCCGTTCTGCCGACAACTGCGCGGTCGCTCTCGGGCGTCGGCGTCGAAAGAATCGCGGTCGTTTCGGGGTCGGGAGACTGAGAAACCGACTCAGTAGCTCCGGATCTTCGGCTCGTACGTCTTGTTCTCGCCTTCGAGGATGACCGGCTTGTACCAGAGTTCCGGCCGGCCGTCGTTCCACGACAATAGCGTGTGTTTGAGCCACTTCTCGTCGCGGCGCTCTTGGTACTCTTTGCGCCAGTGGGCACCGCGGAACTCGTTGCGCGCGAGCGCGCCGAGGGTAATCGCCTCGGCGATGTCAAGGATGTTACGCGTTTCGAGTGTCTGGAGCAGGTCCGTGTTGAACGTCCGGGACTTGTCGCCGACGAACACGTCCTGGTAGAGTTCACGCGCCTCGCGGATGTCGCGGAGCGCCTGCTTGAGACCGTCTTCCTCGCGGAAGACGTTCACGTTCTGCGTCATCGACTTCTGGACGCGCTCGCGGATTTCCGCGTGCTGGATGCCGTCGTCTTTCTCCAGTAGGTGGTCGATGGTCTGGCGCTCGTCTTCGACGGCGCGCTGGACGAGGTCGGACCCGGTGGTTGCCGTACCGGAATCCGCGGCGGCCCCGCCGTCGGCGACGACGTCTTCGCCGATACCCGATTCGCCGAGTTCGACCGGCGATTCGATTTCTGCGGTCTCGTAGTCGCCGACCTTGCCGGTCGTGATTTCGGCTTCCTTCATGTCCTTGCCCGCGGCGTGGTGGCCGGCGCGCTTGCCGAAGACGATGAGTTCGGGGAGTGCGTTGCCGCCGAGGCGGTTGCCGCCGTGGACGGAGGCACACGCACACTCGCCGGCCGCGTAGAGACCGGCAATACACGTCTCGCCGTTCTCGTCGGTCTCGATGCCGCCCATCGCGTAGTGCTGGCCGGGCTTGACCGGCATCGGCGCTTCGAGCGGGTTGACGCCCTCGAAGTCCTCCGAGAGATGGATTATGTTTTCGAGACGGTCGATGATGCGCTCTTCGCCGAGGTGACGCATGTCGAGGTGGACGTACTCGTCTTCGATACCGCGACCTTCGTTGACTTCCGTCAGTTCGGCGCGGGAGACGACGTCGCGGGACGCGAGTTCGCCGAGGTTGTTCGCGTAGCCGTACTCGAACATGAAGCGCTCGCCGTCTTCGTTGTAGAGAATACCACCCTCACCGCGGACACCCTCGGTGATGAGGACCCCGGTCGAGGGGAGCGTCGTCGGGTGGAACTGGATGAACTCCATGTCCTCCATCGGCGCGCCGGCGCGGTAGGCCATCGCCACGCCGTCGCCGGTGTTGGCGACCGCGTTCGTCGTGTGGTCGTAAACCTGTCCGAGTCCGCCGGTGGCGAGGATGACGCCGTTGCGGGCGCGGAAGCCTTCGACCTGTCCGGTCTGGACATCGTACGCGACGATGCCGTGGCAGGTTCGGTCCTCGGGTTGCTCCTCGTCGGAGACGGCGAGTCGCGTCACGTGCCACTCGTCGTAGACCTTGATGCCACGCTTGACGAGTTGCTCGTACATCGTGTGGAGCAACTGGTGACCGGTCTCGGCACCCGCGTAGGTCGTCCGCGGGAACGAGAGGCCGCCGAACGGTCGCTGACTGACGCGACCGTCGTCGTCACGGGAGAACGCCATCCCCCAGTGTTCGAGTTTGATGGTCTCTTTCGGACTGTCCTTACAGAGGGTCTCGGCCGCCGGTGCGTCGGCGAGGTAGTCCGAGCCCTTCATCGTGTCGTACGCGTGGTCTTCCCACGAGTCGGCCTCGCGGAGGGCGGCGTTGATGCCACCTTCCGCCGCGCCCGTGTGACTCCGAACCGGGTGGAGCTTCGACACGATGGCCACGTCGGCTCCTTCCTCGTCTGCCGCAATCGCCGCGCGCAGGCCCGCCCCGCCCGCGCCGACTACGATAACGTCGTGTTCGTACATGGTGTGTTTGAGTGTGTCGTAGGGTTGGTCGAACTTCAGGGTTTCACCGGAAGTTCACCAGAATTTCAGGTTGTTCTTGATCGCTTCGCGTTTGAGTTCCTGGATGTGCTCGGTGAGGGGGATGTCCTTCGGGCACACCTCGGTACAGGAGAACTGCGTCTGACAACGCCAGACGCCGTGTTCCTGTTCGAGGATTTCGAGGCGGCGCTGTTTCATGTCCTCGCCTTCGCGTTCGTCCATCGCAAAACGGTAGGCCTTGTTGATGGCCGCCGGGCCGAGATACTCGTTGTCGCCAGCGGCGATGTTACACGAGGACATACATGCGCTACACCAGATACAGCGCGTGGACATCTTGACCTTCTCGCGGTTCTCGCGGGTCTGGCGCTGTTCTTCGAGTTCGCCGTCCGGAAGCGAGTTGGTCTGGAAGTACGGTTCGACCGCTTCCATCTGGTCGTAGAAGTGCTCCATATCGACGACGAGGTCTTTGACCACGTCGGCGTGCGGGAGCGGTTCGACGCGAACTGGCTCCGAGAGGTCCGACAGTTGCGTCTTGCAACCGAGTCGCTGTGACCCGTTGACGAACAGCGCGTCGGACCCGCAGATGGCCTGTCGGCACGAGTGCCGGAAGGTGAGCGACGAATCGTAGTGGTCGCGCGCCCACATGAGCGCGTCGAGAATCGTCATCCCCTGCTTGTACGGGACGTAGAAGTCGTCGAAGCGGGGTTCCTGTTTCTCCGGCACCTCGGGGTCGTACCGGAAGACCTTGAGGTGGTACGTGTCGTCCGCCGTACGCGCTTTCTCGGCCGCTTCGACCTCGCGTTGTTCTTGGACGCGCTCGGCGCGCTCACGCTTTTTCGCGTCGCGCTTCTGCTTGCCGGTTGATACCGTCTCCGAGGCTGATTCGTCTTCGACTTGTTCGGGTACTTGCGTACTCATGGTTAGATGGGGACACCTCCAGCCCACGCGAGTGCGGTACGGACGCCCTGCACGATGAGGAGCAGGCTTGCGAAGCCGAGAGTCACCTTGACCGCCGTCTTACGGGTGCCCGAAAGCCCCTGATTGACGAGTGCGTTGTAGACGCCGTTGACTCCGTGGAACGTCGCGGTGACGAGGAACAGAATCATCAGCGAGAAGTACGTGAGACTCTCCATTCGCGCCTGCGAGAGCGCGAACGTCACTTCGTCTGCGTGGTTGAGGAAGTGCAGGAGGAAGAAGTGGAATGCCAATACGACGACGAGGAACGCGGCGGTGAGGCGTTGCCACAGCCACCGGCGTCCGCCAGGTTTGAAGGACGTGTAACGTTCTGCCATGTTAGATAGTCACCCCTGCGAGGAACGTGGGGACGCTCGCAACGACGATGACACCCGTCAGGATGAGAGAGGCATAGAAGCTCTTGTCCTGTGCTTCCAGCCCGACACCCAAATCGACGAACAACAGACGTAGCCCGTTGAGAATGTGGAACACCGCCACGGCGAGCAGTCCGACCTCGAGGATGCGCACGATAAGAAGGCTCTCCAGACCCTGTATCGTAGTCGTGTACTCCGTCGCGCCCGAGAGGGCCGTCGATAACACGGCGATGTGGGTAAAGAGATACCCCACAAGCACCCAGCCGGTGAACTTGTGGAATATCCAGGCCCACATGCCAGCCGAGAACTCCCGCCATCGGCTGAAGTCCTCGATGAGGCCCCGGTTGTAAGACTGACTCATGCTCTTGTGAGCGTCGGGACGGGGAAGGTATAGAACTTACGTGTATGATGTTTCATCAAGGTTGGCAAAAATCGCCGGACACCGGGACCTCAGTCCGGACGCGACCGGCTCAAACCGACGATTCGAGCGGTGCTGACTGCTCGCCTTCGACGACGCGCCGGACCTTGTCTTTCAGTTCGACGAGGTGGCAAATCGGGTTGCCGGGATAGACGACCGGGTTTTCGAGAACACCGACGAGAAGTCCCGTAAACGGAGCCACGACGGTTACGTTGTCGTCTTTGAACGGGTTGGTAATCGTGCATATTCGGTCGCCTTCGTGGACGAGTGCGCCGCGGTCGTGGTGCATATCGACGATACCGCCCGCGTCGGCGCGGAGCCACGTCTTTTCGTTTTCGTCGGAGATGACGGTTCGCCAGCCCGGCCAGTTGACCGTCGAAGTCTCACGGAGTCCGTATTCGGCGAAGACGCTCTCGACGCCTGCAAGCGCCTCGTCGATGAGTTCGCGCTGGAAGCGGTGGGCCTCGCCCATCTCGACGGTGATTGCGGGCGTTCCGCTTTTCGACGCCTCGGTTCGGAGCATGCCGTCGGAGCCGGAACTGTCGATGATGACGTGGGACCCGAACGCGTTTGCGAGGCGCGCGACGGCGTCGTCCGACATGTCGGCGCGAACGTGGAGCATGTTAGTTCGCCCCCGCGTCGAGGTGTGGAAGTCGATGCCGAGGTCGCAGGGGGCGATGAAGTTTTGGTAGATTCGGTGCGCCATCCGCTTCGCACCGGTCGATGTCTCTGACCCGGGGAACGACCGATTCAGGTCGCGGTCGTAAATCGGGAGGTAGCGCTGTTGGGCGAGGAACGCGGGGACGTTCATCACGGGCATGCAGACGAGCGTTCCGGCGAGGTCTGAGAGGTCCCACTCGTAGGCCACCTCGCGGACGACTTCGATGCCGTTCAGTTCGTCGCCGTGGGCGGCGGCGGAGAGGAAGACGGTCGGACCGGGACGTTCCCCGTTGATAATCGTGACGGGGATGCGGACCGGATCGCCGAGATACGTCTCCGAGATACCGTACCGGATGTCCTGTGTTTCGCCCGGCTCGACCTTCCCTCCGTTGTAGGTGAAGGCCTCGTTGTCGGCCATGTGAACCGATGGGGCGGCCGGGATTATAAACGGTGAACCCGAACCCAAAGAGACCGTTTTCAAATCTGAATACTGTGTTGTCTCCGAATCACCTCGTGATACGCCAGTGGAGTCATATTCTTGAGGTTGAACTTCTGTCTATCAGTAAACAGAGTTTGCAGTCGCTAACTCGCGTATAGACGCGTCTCTACCGTCATAGCTTTGAAAGCAGGCTTGTATCAATGGTGTATGTCCACCACAAACGACACCGTGCGCGTCGGAGTGCTTTCCCTGCACAACAGCAAGGAGACGAAGGCAATCCTCAACGCGGTCGAGGACCTTGGCCACGAACCAGTTTGGCTTCGCCGGGAGAACGCGGCGGTCAACATTCAAGACGGTGAGGTGACAGTCGAACCTGAGGTGGACATCATTGCGAATCGACTGCTCCTGTCGAACACCGAAGAACCAGCCGAACTCCTCGGGCTGGCGACGACGTTCAATCGCATCCGACCGATGCTCAACGAACCCGATTCGGTGCTCGCGGCGATTCACAAGTTCGCCACGGCCGCGACGCTGGCTAACTGGAACATCAAGGTTCCAGACGCCCTGCTCGCGCTTTCGAACGACCGTCTGAACCAAGGCCGAGAGCGGTTCGGCGAGGTCGGCGTCTACAAATCTGCAATCGGCACCCACGGCGGCGGGACGTGGAAAGTTGATCTGACCGAGCCGGTCAACCCGAAAGTGGGCAACCGACAGGCGTTTCTCCAGAAACTCATCGACCGCGACAACGACCGCCACCGCGACCTCCGGGTCTACATCGTCGATGGCGAGGTCATCGGCGCGATGTACCGCTACGCGCCTGAAGGGGACTGGCGGACGAACGTCGCCCTCGGCGGCGACGTTCTCGACGCGACAGACGAGATGCCCGAGGAGGCGAAAGAGACGGCCCTCTACGCCGCAGAAGTCATGGAGATGGACTACGTCGGCGTCGACCTCGTCGAGGGTGACGACGGTTGGTTCGTCCTGGAAGCGAATCCGACGGCGGGCTTCAAGGGCTTGTACAAAGCGACGGGGAAGAGTCCCGCGCCGTACATCGCACAACTCGCAATCGAGCGCGCCGGCGGCGACGTCGATGAGACGCGCGTCGAAGAACTCTCGGCGACGCTCGACGATTCGACGCCCTCGTGTGCACCCAACGAATCGCCCATCCTCGACGGCGAAGCCCCGATTATCGGCTACATCGAGGAAGTCGTCGTCAACGGGACAAGCGGGTCCCAACAGACGCTCGCCAAGTCAGACACGGGTGCGACCCGGACCAGCATCGACACGAGTCTCGCCGCCGAAATCGGTGCCGGGCCGATAAAGAGCATGACGCGCGTGAAGTCCGGCAGTCTCAAGACCGGCAAAGCGCGCCCGGTCGTTGACCTCGTTATCGGTATCGGCGGCACCCAACACACCGTCACCGCCAGCGTCGAAGACCGCTCGCACATGGACTACCCGCTTCTCCTCGGCCGCGACATCCTCGAACACTACCGCGTTGACGTGCGCCGCCGCGCGAACACCGACCGCAACGGCGACGACGAAGAAGAAGAACTCCTCGAAGAGTAAGAGAACCGTCGGCGGACCCGACACACGAATTTTTCTTCTCGACGGCCGAACGTCGAGTCGATGAGCGACGACGCGTACCGCGAACTCAAATGCGACCCCCATCTCGGCGACGTGGTCGAAGAACACGGCCCGCTCTCGCTCGACCCGGCCGACGACCCCTTCGAGCGACTGGTCGTCTCCATCGTCAACCAGCAACTCTCGACGTCCGCGGCGGCGACGATTCGAGACCGGCTGTTCGAGCGCGTCGAAGTCACGCCTGCCGGACTCCTCGCCGCCGACGAAGCCGTCTTAGGCGATTGCGGCCTCTCGAATCAGAAAATCGGCTACGTCCGCAACGTCGCCGAGGCGTTCCAAGACGGTTTCTCGGCCGAGTCACTGCGCGCGATGGACGACGACGACGTTATCGACTCGCTGACCGAGATTCGCGGCGTCGGCGTCTGGACCGCGAAGATGTTCCTCATCTTCGTTCTCGCGCGCGAGGACGTGTTTCCGGTCGAAGACCTCGGGATTCGGCGCGGCATGGAACGCGTCTTCGGCTTCGACGTGGACACCGTTTCACGAGGAACGATGCGCGAGCGAGCGGCGAAGTGGACGCCATATCGAAGCTACGCCAGTCTCTATCTCTGGCGGAGCGTGGACTGATTCGCCAGTACCGAAGCCAGTGGTGCAACCGCCATCGCTGTCGGCACCGTGGTCGGCGTCGTCAGGAGGGTTATCGGCGACGACTTCAAAAATAAACGAGAGTCACGTTTACATTTTCTGCGAGGGAAACGTTGAAACCGATACACACTGTAACGTTCGTCCATGAAGGTAGACGATATCAACAGCATCACTGTTCTCGGAGCAGGCAACATGGGCCACGGCATCGCGGAAGTCGCCGCCCTCGCCGGCTACAACGTCGTCCTGCGCGACATCAAAGAGGAGTTCGTCCAGAAGGGCTACGACCAAATCGAGTGGTCGCTCAACAAACTCGCCGAGAAGGACCGACTCTCGCAGGAAGACGCCGACGCCGCGCTCGACCGCGTGACGGCCGTCGTTGACCTCGGTGAAGCCGTCTCCGACGCCGATGTCGTTATCGAGGCCGTTCCCGAGAAGATGGCCATCAAGAAGGACGTGTACACGGAACTGGAAGCACACGCGCCCGAGCACACCGTCTTCGCCACGAACACCTCCAGTCTCTCCATCACGGAGCTCTCCGAAGTGACAGAGCGTCCCGAGCGCTTCTGCGGCATGCACTTTTTCAACCCGCCGGTTCGCATGGACCTCGTCGAGGTCATCTCCGGTGCACACACCGACGACGAGACACTCGACGTTATCGAGGACCTCGCAGAGGAGATGGGAAAGACACCCGTCCGCGTCCGCAAGGACAGCCCCGGATTCATCGTGAACCGCATTCTCGTCCCGCTGATGAACGAAGCGGCGTGGACGGTCCACGCGGGCGACGCGACCATCGCGGAAGTCGATTCCACGACGAAGTACGACCTCGGGCTTCCGATGGGAAGCTTCGAACTCGCAGATCAGGTCGGCATCGATGTGGGTTACCACGTCCTCGAATACATGCATGAAGTCCTCGGCGACGCCTACGCGCCGTGTCCGCTTCTCTCCGAGAAAGTCGAAGAAGAGACGCTCGGCAAGAAGACCGGCAAGGGCTTCTACGACTACGAGGACGGTGAGGGTGCACAGATTCCCCACGGCGAAGGAAGCGAGGACATCAAAAACCGCCTGCTCGCGCTCATGGCGAACGAAGTCGCCGGACTCGTCGAAAACGAAGTCGCCGACCCCGACGCAATCGACCGCGCTGTCATGCTCGGCGCTGGCTTCCCCGACGGCCCGGCGAAGATGGCCGACCAAGCCGACATCGCAACGCTCGTCGAGACGCTCGACGACCTGCACGAAGAGACCGGTGAAGAGCGCTACGAAGTCGTCGAGTACCTCCGCGACCTCGCAGAGTCCGGTTCGGGCTTCTACGGCGGCGAAGAGAGCGAAGACGGCGGTCTCGACTTCGACAACGTCGCAATCGAGGTCCGCGAGGGTATCGGACACATCACGCTCGACCGTCCGCACCGCCTCAACACCATCAGCACCGAGCTGATGGACGACCTTTCCGACGCGCTCGACATCCTCGGCGACGACGACGAGGTACGCGCAATTCTCCTGACCGGCGCTGGCGACCGCGCCTTCTCCGCCGGTGCCGACGTGACTAGCATCGCCGCGGGCGGCGGCGACGCCGTCTCGGGCGTCGAAATCTCCCGTAAGGGCCAACAGACATTCGGCAAACTCGAAGAGATGGACAAGCCCGTCATCGCCGGTATCGACGGCTTCTGTCTCGGCGGCGGCATGGAACTCTCGATGTGCGCCGACCTCCGAATCGCCACGGAGCGCTCCGAGCTCGGACAGCCCGAACACGACCTCGGTCTCATCCCCGGCTGGGGCGGCACCGTCCGCCTCCAGCGCATCGTCGGCACCGGCCGCGCGAAAGAGATTATCTTCTCCGCCGAACGCTACGACGCCGAGACGATGGCCGACTACGGCTTCATCAACGAGGTCGTCGAAAACGAAGACTTCGAAGAACGCGCCTTCGAGTACGCCCAGAAGTTCGCCCAAGGCCCGCCGATTGCACAGCGCTACACCAAGCGCGCGATGCACAACGGCTGGGAGAACACCGATGCCGGTCTCGAAGTCGAGGCACAGGGCTTCGGCCTGCTGTTTACCACGTCTGACCTGATGGAAGGCATCGCGGCGTTCACGAGCGACCGCGACCCCGAATTCACCGGCGAGTAAGGCTCATATCGTGAGTGGGTTCCTCTCACTCACTCGGTTCGGAACGCAACCCTTAAAATAATCCAACTACCACTCGTGAATGCAGAAGCTCGGTTGGTGTAGTCCGGCCAATCATCTTGGCCTTTCGAGCCGAGGACAGGGGTTCGAATCCCCTACCGAGCATTTCTCTGCTGAACTACCTTCCAAGCGACCGCTGTACGTGTCGCTTGGGTTGTAAAGCGGTGTCCGTGAGTTAGTGGGGACACCTGTCGCCGGGTTCGACTTTTACTTGTTGCCAACATATAGCATGCATAGAATGGTTCACCACTGCCCCCACGAACTCACGCCGCAGGCTCCTCCGGATGCTTGACCAAGGAGTCGTCTCCATCGAACCCATCGTCGCCCGCCTGTTCGTCGCGGCGGCGTTGGGGATGTTTCTCGGCTTGGAACGCGAACGGGCGAAAAAGAGCGCCGGAATGCGGACGTTCACACTGACGAGTCTCCTCGGGGGCATCGCAGTCGTCATCGGAAGCGACATTCTGCTCGCAGTCGGCGGCTTGCTGGTCGTCGCTCAAGGGGTGCTTCTCGGCGGCTGGGGAATCGTCGAGCAACGAATCAAAAACGGCGAGTTCAGAAGTGGAGTCACGGGGTCCGGAGGAAGCCCGTACGACGCGGGTGACGCCGACACGGAGACAGACGCCACCGAGCCGGACCGCTCGGACGCCGCCGACGATGTCAGTCTGTCGCTTACGACCTCGACATCACTTCTCGTCGCCTACGCGGTCGGGGCCGCGGTCGTCGGGGGTTACATCATCGAGGGCGTTATCGTCGCGCTCACGTCGTCACTGCTGTTGGTCCTGCGGCGGGAACTCCACGGGTTCGCTCGGCAGTTGACGGTAGACGAAGTTCGGAGCGCAATCGAGTTAGCAATCATCGCGTTCGTCATCTTCCCGTTACTTCCGGAGGGTCAGGTAGGACCGTGGAACGCGGTCAGTCCGCGGACGGTCTGGCTTCTCGTCATCGCCGTGAGCGCAATCGGCTTCGCCAACTACGTCGTCATCCGACGGTACGGCGAGCGAGGGATTGCAGTCACCGGTTTTTTCGGCGGTCTCGTCAATTCGACCGCAGTCATCGGCGGCATCTCGGGGCGGGCGAAGCGAAACCCGTCGATTCGGCCGCTCGCGGTCAGCGCAATTTTGATGGCCGACGCCGCGATGGCGATTAGAAATCTCACCCTCGTCGTGGTGTTTGTTCCCGGCCTCGCGTGGGACGTCGGTGTCCCGCTCGGTCTCGTCGCAGTCGTCGGAATCGGGTATGCCTTGCAGTCTCGGGAGTGGCGCGTTGACCTCGACGTGGGCTTCGAATCGCCGTTCAGCCTCGAAAGCGCCCTGCGGTTCGGCGGCTTCTTTCTCGTGGTGCTTCTGAGCGCCGCCGCGGCACAACAGTATTTCGGTGCTACCGGCTTCGTCGTGACGAGTTTTCTCGGCGGATTGGTATCGAGTGGGTCCGTCGTGACGACCGCGGTCACGCTCTACAGCGGCGGCCAAATCGGGGCGACGACGGCCGTCGTCGGCGTATTGGTTGGGACTGCGGCGAGCATCCTCGTCAAGATTCTCCTCGCGGCGAGCATCGACCGCAAACTGCTCCGCCCGGTCGCCCGAAAGAGCGCACTTCTCGTCGCCAGCGGCGTCCTCGGGGGGCTGTTCGTCTTGCTTCGGCCGTGACCGCGACCGGCACAACATTGATTACAACGTATCCCACCAATCAAATCGCACTGGTTCGGTGCATCCCATTTTGTTACCGAGCGGCCCCGAAGATTCGCCCGTCGGTCGTCCCCCGACGCGGCGAGGGCCACTCTCCGGACTCGAACAGCCGATGGCTTCAGGTACGCCGGCGTAAATGATGCGCCAAGACCGACCGTGGCGATGAATCGCAACCCGACTCCCGAGGACGAAGCCGAACCGATACCGAACCGTACGCACGTAACTCAGACGACAGACCCGTCGGGTCGGGGTGCGTACCGATGAGCGAGGCGACGCGAGCGATGCTGGCCGCGGGAACGCTCGTCGCGCTCGCGGCGACGGCCGGAAGCCTGTATTTCAGCCTCGGACTCGGCCTGACGCCGTGTGACCTCTGTTGGTACCAGCGCATTCTCATGTACCCGCTCGTCGTCGTTCTCGGGGTTGCGGCCCTCGAAGACCGGTCGGGCGTCTGGAAGACCGTGCTTCCGCTCTCGCTCGGTGGCGTTACGCTGGCCGGCTATCACACGTACCTGCAGGTTGCACCGGGTGCGACCTGCACCGTCGGCGGACCGTGTACGTCCATCCAGTATCCGATGCTCGGCGGCTTGCTGACCATTCCGCGACTGTCGCTCGTCGCGTTCTCGCTCGTGGCGGTGCTCGCGGTCGCCGTCACCCGCGTCGGTGGGACCGACGATTCGTGGGGAATCTGAGTCTCACCGGAGCGTCTCGTAGGACGCCTCCAAATCGACCATCGGTTCAGGGTAGTCGCGTCCCAACTGCACGCCGTAGTCGGCCTGTTCGTCGGCGGTCATCGTCCACGGTTCGTGGGCGTATTCGGCCGGGAGACCGTCGAGTTCCGGTAACCAGTGTTTCACGTAGTCGGCGTTCGCGTCGTACTGGCGGGCCTGTTTGACGATGTTGAAATAGCGATCTCGGGAGTCGTTTCCGACGCCCGCGATGTACGCCCAGTTGCCGTAGTTCGAGGCGGGGTCGTAATCGACCAGTTGCGTCTCGAAGTAGGCCGCGCCGCGTCGCCAGTCGAGTCGGAGATTGTTTGCGAGGAACGACGCGGCGTTTTGCCGCCCGCGGTTCGACATGTAACCCGTCGCGTTCAACTCGCGCATGTTGGCATCGACGAATGGGATTCCCGTCTCGCCCGCGGCCCAGCGTTCGAACTGCGCGTCGTCGGTTCGCCAGTCGATGTCAGTTCGGTCCCTGATGCCGCCGCGACGGAAGAACTCGGTCCCGTGTTTGGCGAACTGGAACTGGAAAAAGTCCCGCCAGCGGAGTTCGAATGTGAGCCAGTACGTCGAGTCGTTCGACACCCGAACGTCCTCGTAGCGCTCGACTTCGGACTGGACGTATCGCGGCGAGAGGCACCCCTCGTTCAACCACGGCGAGAACTTCGAGGAGTAGTCGGCACCGAGCATCCGGTTTCGCGTCTCCTTGTATTCCCGAAGGTGGTCGCCCTCCCAGATGTACGACTCGACCCGGTCGAGCGCGGCCGTTTCGCCGCCGTCGAATCGGAGCACTCCGCGGTCGTCGAACCTAGGAGTAGTGAGTGTTTCGTCGAGGTCAGCGATACTCGGAATCGAGCCGGGGTCCGGTGCGTCGGCTGGGAACGCCGGTATCTCGGGGATATGAAGCGGCTCTCGAACGGTAGCGTCTCGCTCGACTGCGTTGCGGAACGTGGTGTACGTGTCCGGCACGTCGTCGTACGCCATCGGGAGGTCGTCGAGGTGCGTGAGCGTATGCCCCCAGAACCGTCGCGGGTCGATGTCGGCGTCTCGATGTTCGCGTTTGACCGCGGCTTCGACCTGCATCTCTTCGGCTGTCGGCCACGTGTGCATCGTCACGGACGCCGCGTCAACGGCGGCCGCAACGTCGGGAATCACGGACTCGGGTCGGCCGACTCGCACGAGCAAGTCGCTGTCTCGGTCGCGGAGCGACGACCGAAGGTCGGCCACCGACTCCAGTCGGAAGCGAGCGCGGTGTGCGCCAGTCTTCTCGAAGTCGAACGAGTCGTCGCCGCCAAAGGGACGGGTGCCGTAGTCCCCCGGGTCGAAACAGTAGACGGGAACGACGCGGTCGGCCGCGCACGCCTCGACGAGCGCTTCGTTGTCGTGGAGTCGAAGGTCCCGCCGGAACCACACGAGCGATATTGTGTCTGTCATGTTTGGCGGCGCTTAGGATGGGGCGTACTTGAGTCGAGTGGCCGTGCGAGGGCGTCGAGGCGGCGGTTACGCGCGGTTTCGTGTCTTCAGTCCGAGTTCGGCACCGATGACGAGCGCGACGACGAGAAGCGTGACGAGTGCGACGAGACGCGGGTCAACACGGGCGATGACGGGCATTCCCATCCATCCGGCGAGAACGAGCACGACGCCAGCGAGACAGGTGGTAAACGAGAGCACCGCAAATGGCATCGTTCGATGACCGCCGTCGGCGAAGTACGGGTCCAGTTCGGCGGCGGTCGCGCCCAGCGAGACCATCTTCGCCGCCGAGTCGTAGGCGACGATGTGGAGCGTGTCGAGTTTCGGGAGGTGCGTCTGGTGAAGCGAGATGTAGACGCTCTGTCTGACGTTCTTCGGCGGCGGCGACTCACCCGATTCGACTTCCGCGATGTGTTCTGCGAGGTCGCCGACCGATTCGGTGCCGTCGCTGTCGCGGAGTCGTTCGAGCGTGAGCCGCCGCCGCTCGTTTCTGAGCACGTCGTGGATGTCCGCTTCGTCGAGCGTTCGGTCGGCGGAACCGCTCTCTGACCCGCCGGTGAGACGGTCAGAAATGCCCATCGTCCCGGTTAGAGCCAGTCGTCGGGTTTGGTGTCATAGTCGATGTCACTAGCCGCGATGCGTTCTTCGAGGGACGAATCGAGGTCGTGTTCCTCGAAGTCGTCCCCGTCGTAGCGGATGCGAATCGCTCGTTCGACCGGCGTCGGTTCGCGCCCGCGTCTGCGAGCGACTTCGATTTCGTGGTCGTCGAACTCCTTGACGATGGTCATCAGATTGACCGGACGACCCCACAGATGGTAGACCCGCTCCAAGACGCCTTTCGCCTGCTGTTTGTCGAGGATGACGCCGTTGTACTGGTGACCAAGGAGCAGTTCTCCGCGGTTGTCGAAGTTCCCGTCGTAGACGGCGATGGTGGGCTTGCCGAAGTTCGTGAACTGGAACAGGAGCTTCTTTTTTACGTCCTCGTACTCGGACGACGAGACGCGGAACTGCTGTGAGGACCGCGAGTACTCGTAGGCGAAGTAGTGGTTGTCGCGGACGAACTCCTCGGAGAGGAACGCGTCGAGGAACGTCACGTCGTTGTGGCTCTCTCGAATCTCGCGCATCCGGTCCCACCCGGTCGTCTTGTCAACGTCGGCAATCGCCCCCTCGACGGTGTCGTACTGGTCGTCGTCGAACATGTACCGCGAGAGCTGTTCGAGTTCGGACCGCCGAATCCGACGGAGGAATCCACGGTTCTGCGGTTTGACGAGCGAGTAATGGCGCTCTGCGAGACCCTCGTAGGAGAGCAGTTTCCACGGGTATTTGACGACATCGAGCGAGTCGTCGCCCGAAAGCGCCCTGTCGAGCACCTCGTGGTCAACTCGGGGGTCGTCCTCGCCGAGGGCCGCGAGGTCGGACGCCGATTCCGCGTGGAGCGTGTCGATAGCCGGGTCGGGACGCAACAGGTCCTGTACCTCGTCGAAATCGACCATCTCGTGGAAGTTCCGCCACGTGATGCCCGTCACGCGCAGGAGTTTGTCCGCAACTTCGGCGCGGTTCGTCGTGTTCTCGATGTACTCCCAGAGTTCCTTACCGAGTTTGTAGGGGTTGAGACCGGGCGAGCCGAGCACCCGAGATTGATGGTCGGCGTAGGTGATGAACTCGTCAGTGCCCGCGAAGTGCTCGTCGCCCATCATAAGCGACTCCCAGTAGGCCGCCCACCCCTCGTTCATGACTTTCGTCATCTTCTGGGCGGCGAAGTAGTACGACTCCTCGCGGAGCATGTCGAGGACGTCTTTTTGCCACGGCTCCATCTCCTCGGCTTTCTCCGTCTCGTCGTCGTACTGCATCCCGTGTTCGCGGAGATACGCGAGCACGTCCTTCCGCGGTTCGGTGAGTTTCGCGGCCTCGCGCTCGGCTTCCTCGACGTCTTCGAGCCACTCCTCGTCGAACACCTCGCGGCGAACGTCGTCGGAGATGTCGAGGCTGTCGAGTTGCGCGCGAATGTCCTCGGGGATGCGCCCGTCAGAGTCGCGTGCGGCCTCACGAATCGACCGGTGTTGGTCTATCGTGTCTTCGAGACACAGCACGGCGTCGATGAACTTCTCCACCTCGTCGCGGCTCACGTCCGGGTTTTGGACGTGGCGCTCGATGGCCTTGGCGTGCTGTTCGAGCATCGCCGCGGCGGCGAACTGCCCTTCGTCCGAGAACAGCCGGAACCACTGGTTGTTCTTGAAGAAATCGGAGTGCGCCTCGACGTGGGTGATGACGGCCTTCTGGTCGGCCAGCGAGTTCGACTCCTGCAGGAAGGCGTTGGCCGGGTCGTCGTTGTTGACGATTTCGAACGCCTTGCCCATGCCGAACTGGTCTGTCTTGCGCTGTCGGTCGTAGGTCATCCCCCACCGCCAGTGCGGGTAGCGCTCTTGGAACCCGCCGTACGCGATGAGCTGGTTCATCTCGTCGTAGTTGACGACCCAGTAGTTCACCGGGTACGGGTCCAACCCGAGTTTGTGGGCGAGCGCGCTCGCTTCGCGGACGGGTTCGTCCAGTCGGGCGGCTTCTCTCTGTGCGTCTCTGCGGTGTCGTCTGAAACTCATTCTGCTGTCGCCTCCGTGCTGAGGATGCGGTATATCGCGTCGATGACGTCTTCCGGTTGCGAGACGTACGCGACGACGACGTTGCCCTCGTCGCCGAGGTTCTTCTCGACCTCCTCGGCGTGCGTCGCGTTGATTGCGGTGCCGCCGGGTTGCGTCTCGACGTAGGCGTGAAGGTTCGCGTCTATCTCCTGCATGAGCGGGATGACTCGCTCTTTCGTGTCGTTCGAGGAGTTTTCGGAGTCGCCGGCGGCGAAGACGTAGCGGTTCCACTCGCGCCACGGGTACCGTTCGTCTAAGACCTCCTTCGTCAACTCGTAGGCCGACGAGATGCGCGTCCCGCCGCCCGAGCGAATGCCGAAGAACTCGTCGCGTTCGACCTCCCACGCCTCCGCGTCGTGGGCGATGTAGACGAACTCCGCGTGGTCGTACTTGCCCGTGAGGTACCAATCGAGCGGCGTGAAGGTCCGTTCGACCAGTTCGCGTTTAGTCTCGCGCATCGACCCCGACACGTCTCGGATGTTGACGACGACGACGTTCGAGCGCTTCTTTTCGATTATCTCGGGGTGACGGTAGCGTTCGTCTTCGCGGCGGAACGGAATCTCTTTGAGACCGTCGCGGCGGATGCGCTGGACGGTCGTCGTCCGATCGACGTTCGCTTCCATCTCCTCGAAAGAGTCCCACGTGCCGCGTTCGTCGTCGGGAATGCGACTCCACTCGTCGTCGATCCACGCCATCGAGACGAGGATGTTGTTCTCACGGCACCAGTGGTAGACGTCCTTCGCGGAGGTCCCTTCGACCTTCATCGCCTCGCGGACGAACTCCTCGTCGAAGTCCATCGCCAGTTTGCGCTTGAGACCCTCCTTGAACAGGCGTTCGAAGTCGAGCGTGCTGTGGGGACCGCTCCGGGTGATGTCGGTGAAGTCGCCTTCGATTTCGTCGATGACCTCCTTGCCCTTCGGTTCGAGTTCGAGACCCAGCTCTTCGTCCAGCGCCTCGGCGAACTGCTCGGGATTCATCTCGTAGTACTCGTGTTCGGTCCCTTCCTCGCCGGGTTCGCCTTCGTCACCTTCGCCCGGCTCGGGTTGTGGCTGGCCGAGTGGCTGTCCCACGTCGGGGGTGCCGCCTTTGCCCTGCCCGACGCCGCCCATGTCGAGGCGGTCGTACTGGAACTCCGGCAGGTCAACGACCTTGATTGGAATCTTGATGTCCTTCGAGCCAGAGGCTCCGAGGTCGCCGTAGGAGATGAAATCCTTGAGGTCTTCGCGTCGCTCTTCGCCCACTTCTCGGAATCGTTCGAGGTCGTCTCTCAGTCCCATGTGTGACTCACCCGCTTCAGTACGGCGCGACTCGTGAGTTCGGCCGAGGCCGTGGTGTAGCCGCGTGTGACCATCTCGTCGATGGTGCGTTCTTTGACGCGCTCCGTCTCGGTGTTCGCCGGCGGGTCGTCCCACTGGCGCGGTTCGAGGTCCGGAAACAGCCGGCGCACGTCCTCCCAGTCGTGGGTTTCGAGCACCGTCCGGATGACGGGAATCTCGGTCAGGTCAACGTCCGAGACCGTGAATCCCGCGTCGCGGTTCTCCCACGCGTAGCGGTTGAGCGTGGTGATGACCTTCTCGTTGCGGAAGGTTTCGACCGCCTCGGACGGGTCGTTGCCCTCGTAGTCGTCGGGGGAAAACCGCCCGAGGTGTTCGGTCTCGAACAGTTTCATGAGGAGCGGGTCCGGGTCGATTGGCCCGTGTTCGGTCTCTAACTGCCCGTCCGACGCCCACGCGTAGACGTGTTCGACGTACTCCTCGACCGTCTCGCGCTCGACGCCCTTGTCGGCGAGTAGCGCGTCGAGCACGTCGGCTTCCTGTTGGTCGAAGATGTGGTCTTCGACTATCTCGACGCGGCCTTCGTACTCCGACGCCTCCGCGCGGGAGAAGACGGGCGCGTCCGGCAGTTCTTCGACCATCGCGTCGAGTACGTCGGTCGGCATCACGACCGACGCCACGTCGAGGTCGGGGTGACGGCGGTCGATGCGGTCGTGGAGCAAGTCGGCGATGACGTCGCGGGTGAACGTCACGGGGATGCCGTGTGTCCCCTCGGTGTCGCCGATGAACTCGAACGCCGACACCTCGCGTCGCTGGTCGCCGACCTGCAAGTAGCCGCGGTCGAACAACAGCGCCTTGTCAACGAGGTCGAATTCGAGTTCCGGGTCGCGCGGGATGTCGTCGGGGTCGAGTCGGGTCACGACGCTGTAGAGCGCCGCCGCCTCGATGGTGTGGGGCGCGAGTTCTCGCAGTTTGACCTTCCCCGGTCCCTTTCGTACGTCCAGCGTGACCGCCTCGGCGACGCGTTCGGCCATCGCCTCGGGGTCGTCGGTCCAGACGCTCGTCTCGTTCGTCAGTTCGCGCCGGATGAGTTCGGCCTCCAGCGAGAGGTTCGTCAGGTAGCGGAACTCGTGTTTGTTGAGTCGGCGCTTGAGCGCCTTCAGGGGGTCGCGGCCGTTCCTGTCGGCGAACTTGTCGAGTTCGGCGTCGAGGTCCGGGTTCGAGATGATGACGAGTTGCGTGTCGATGTCCATCCCGATGCCCTTGTCCAGTTTGACGTGTCCCTCGTCGGGGACGTTCAGGAGTTTCTGGAGCAAGTCGGCGTGTTGGGCCGCGTCCTCGACGATAGTGAGAAGCCCGTTACCCTGCGAGAGCACGCCGTCGAAACTGAACGCCTGCGGGTTCTTACGCCCACGAGAGTTCAGTTCGCGGAGCATGCTCGGCATCCACGACCCGACGAGTCGCTCTTTCGGCGACCCGTCGTCTTCGGAGTGGAGGACGCCGATGCCGCGTCCCACGTCTACGACGTAGTTTTTCACCCGGAGGTGTTTCGGGTCCGTGACGGCGCTGAACAGTTCGTTCTTGCCGGCGCGGCGGAACTCCTCTTCGAGGTAGTTGTACGCTTCGAGACAGAACGGGTCGAGACCCTCATCAACGCTGATCGGGATGTGGTCGTCGTTCGTCCGGTTGAGGTCTCTGAGCAGTTGCTTGCGCACGTCGCTCGGGAAGACCGAAAGCGGGTGCGACTGGACGGGGCTTTCGTACCAGTCTTCGTCGTCGGCATCGACTTCGCCGCCGTAGGAGAGTCCTCGGGTGTCGTCGGCGTTTGAGACGTTCCACTCGACGGTGTAGCGCCGCCCCGAATCGGTCTTCGAGTACTCTCGCAGGCCGTTTATGAGACAGCGTTTCAACTCGGATTTGCCCGTCGCCGTCGGCCCGTCGAACCAGACGATTTTCTCGGCTTTGCCGCGGTCTGCGGCGATGGTTCTGAGGTCGTCAACGAACGCGTTGAGCACGTCCGTATTTCCGAGGATGGCGTGCTCGCCGTCGTTCGCCGGGTCGTCGAAAAAGCAGTAGCGCTCCTTTTTCTCGCCCTGTTCGACGACCTCTCTAGTCCCCATCGACTCGATGGCTTCGAGCAGATACTTCGACGCGTGCGACGCGATAGAGGGCGATTCGAACGCCGATTCGACGTACTCGGCGAGGCTCATCGGCTCCTCGTAGGTGCCGCGGAGCGCCTCGTCAGCGTCGCGGATGTAATCTCGCATGGTCACCCTTCGAGTTCGCTCTTGGCCACCTCCGCACCGGCGAACTCGAGCACCTCCCGGGCACCGTCGCGCGAGTACCCCTGTTCGACGAGCGCGTCGATCCACGCGTTTCGTTCGTCGTCGTCGAGTTCGTTCGCGCTCACGAGCGCCGAGAAGTTGATGTTGTGTTTCTTGTCTTCCCAGAGTTTGCGTTCGAGCGCGCGGCGGAGTCGGTCGTTGTCTTGCGGGTTGAACGACGTGCCTTCGCGTGCGCGACGCGACACCCAGTTGGAGACCTCCTGTCGGAAGTCGTCCTTGCGGTCTTCGGGGATGTTGAGCTTTTCTTCGACGGCGCGGAGGAACTTCTCGTCGGGGTCTTGGTCGCGCCCCGTCAGTTCGTCTTCGACCGTCGCGTCGTCGATGTAGGCCATCACGTGGTCCATGTACTTCTCGCCCTGTCTGCGAATCTCGTCGATGTCGTAGGCGAGGGCGTGGCGCACGTCTTCGATGGCGCGTTCTTTGTACTCTTCGCGGACCATTTCGAGGTAGCGGTGGTACCGTTCGAGGCTCTCTTCGGGAATCGACCCGTGGGTCTCCAAGTTCTCTCCGAGGTGGGTAAACGACGAAAGCGGCGAGAGGTACGACCGGCCGCGGTGGGTCGCATCCATAATCGCCTCGGCGATTTCGTCGCCGATGAAGCGCGCGGAGACGCCGTCCATGCCCTCGGCGATGTCGGCTTTGGCCTCGCCTTCCTCGCGGAGTTTTCGCACGTCAATGTCGTCGCCGTCGTCCAACTCGCCGTTGTAGGCTTTCGCCTTCTGGACGAGCGAGATGGTGTCCGAATCGGGTTCGACGATGCGCGTGAGGACGCCGAACAGCCCCGACATTTCGAGTGTGTGCGGTTCGACGTGGATGTCGGGCACGTCGGCGTTCCGGAGCATCTTCCGGTAGATTTCGGATTCCTGTTCGTATTCGAGGACGTACGGGAAGTCGATGCGCTTGGTCCGGTCGTTGAACGCCTCCATCTTCTCGTCGCCCTTCTTCTCCCGGTATTCGGGCATGTTCGTCCGGCCGACGATGACCTGGTCGATGTCGATTCGGGGGTTGTTCTTCGGCTTGATGGTCTGTTCCTGCGAGGCGTGCAGGAAGTCGTAGAGGAACTCGCGTTGGAGTTTCAGCAGTTCCTCGCCGGAGAAGATACCCCGGTTGGCGTTACAGAACGCCCCGGCGTAGTCGAACGCGCGCGGGTCGGATTCGCCGTAGACCGCGAGCTTCGAGTAGTTGACGTCGCCGGTGAGTTCGGTCTCGTCTTGGTTCTTCTTGTCTTTCGGCTCGAACGTCTCGACGCACTGCCGTTTGTTCTCGGAGGCGACGAGACGGATGATTTCGATGTGATTCTCCAGGACCGACTCTAAGTCGTCGTCGTAGTGCGCGAGCAGGCGGTCCATGTAGAACTCCGAGGCGGGGTCGAGCGCCTGGTCGTTCCGAATCGTGTAGGGTGCATCGAGGTTCTCGTTTAGTTGCTCGATGACGATGTCGCGTTGTTCCTGCGGGAGCAACACGAGCGGGTCTTGGTTCATCGGTGATGTGACGACGTCGTCAGCGGGGTCTTGGTCGCGGATGACGTCGCCGAGGTTCGACCACCGGAAGGTGTACATGCGGCCTTCGTCGCGCATCGTGTAATCCTCGAAGTAGCGTCGAGAAAGCCAGTCGAAGTGCGACTTCCCCGAGCCGACGGGACCCAAGAGGAGTTTGATGCGTTTTTCAGGACCGAGGCCGCGAGCACCAGATTTCACCTTGTTGACGAACTCGTGTATCGACTCGTGGACTTCGCGGCCGTAGAAGACGTTTTCTCCGTTGTGAAGCGGGTCTTCTGAGGCCATGAGGTACTCCACGACGCCCGCGTCTTCGTCGTAACGGGTGCCGTAAAAGTCGAACATGTCCGCCACGCGTTGGTGGGCGTTGCGAGCGATCTTCGGGTCTGCGTAGACCTCTTCTAAGTACCACTCGAAACTCTTCGCCTCGCGCAGGTCCGCGGGCACCGAGTCTTTGTAGTGCTTGCTCAGGTCTGCGAGTGTTTCGATTTCGCCGGTCATTGTTCGTGGAGCCTCGTCGGACCAGCCGTCTGAAGACGGTCGAGGGCGACGCGCCCGCGTCCGCGGGTCGCAGACGACACACCACACATCCGTCACGCGACGAGGGTGTCGCTGTGAGCGGGGAGGGCAGTACGTCGCCGCCGCTGCGCACTCACGACGGCTCGGCGATTGGCAACAGAATCGGCGCGGTTAGTTGGCGATGCGCGGCGGCTCGCTCGGCCCGGTGACCGAGACTGTTTTGAAGTGAGGGACGTTAGCATATAACGCTTTCTCCGTTTTTAGTCAAATTAATAACAATAATTAGGGGACATCCAGATACGTCTCATCGAAATCTAGCCACCCACGGACCGGCGTGTACCGATTTAATCGGCGATTCAGTCCGCTGACGGTCTCGTTAATCGAGTCGCTCCGAAATCATGTCGCGGGTCTTCGGCGGACCGCGTCAGTCTTCGACACCGATTTTCTGCGGACATCCTCGCGTTAGATGAAAGCGAGAAGGCTTAGGACACAGACCGACTATCGTACGTATGACCGACCTGCCCGACGGATGGACGCTCTGGAACGACGAGCAGGAGGGCCGTCGCATCCTCGCGTACCGGCCCGACGTGTTCAACGAGAGTTCGTTCCCCGCCGAGTGCATGCCGACGATTTTCGTGTGGAACGGGTCGCGGGCGAAACGACCCGGTGCAACCCAGATTCGAACCGAAACGTGGCACGCCGTGCTCTACCTCGAACCCGAAATCGAAGCCGTCGTCGAGGAGTTCGATTCCCGCGAGACGGCTCTCGAAGGCGCGGAAGCCATCGCTCAGCAGTTTGCGGACGGCGAGATAGACTACCGAGAGGCCTACCAGATTCCGCGTGAGGACTACTTCGACAAACTCGACGAACTGACCGGGCGAGAGTCTTAACCGACCCGCGGATAAATTTGCACCCATGACCTCCATCACGCTCATCGGCGCTCGGTTAACCGACCCGGGAACCGAATTCGTCTATCGCGGTGCGTCGAGCGCCTGTGAGGGGTGTCCGTACCGCCAGCAGTGTCTCAACCTCACCGAAGGCGTCCGCTACCGCGTCCGCGGCGTGCGCGAAAACACGCAGGTACTCGACTGCGCCGTCCACGACGAGGGCGTCCGCGCCGTCGAAGTCGAACCCGCACCGGTTCGGGCGAACGTCCCGTCGAAAGGCGCCTACGCCGGAAGCAAGGCCACACTTCAGGGTCCGTGTCCTCACACCGAGTGTCCGAGCCACCAATACTGCGTCCCCGAAGGCGCAGAATTCGACCAAGAGTACCGCATCAGCACCGTCGTCGGCGACCCACCGCACGACCACTGCCATCTCGACCGCAACCTGACGCTCGTCGAGTTCGAAGCGGCCGACGAGTAATCTAACTGCCACTCGCGGCGCTCCGACGCCACCGATTATCCTCTCTCGTCTGGCCTCTATCCGCCCTTCACCGACTCCCCCAATCGTCTTCTCCACCACCGCCATCCATCGCCTCCCCCTACCGTTTTACCGGCCGTCTGTGATACGAGAACGATGACGACCGCGGTCTACTTCGACCTCGATTCGACGCTTCTCCAGTACACGACCGATTTCGAGACCATCTTCGAGCGGGCGGTTCCGGACGCGCCAGCGGGAGCCTACGAGCGGTACGTCTCAGTCCTCTTCGACTCGTTCGACCGGCTTTCGACGGACCCCTACTACGAAGGGTTCAGCGCCGTCGTCTCCGAGTTCGGCGTTGACGCCGACCCCGAAGCGCTCGCGGCGCGACACACCGAAGCCGAACTCGCGGCGACGACCGTCCCCGAACAAGCCCGCGATGCCCTCGCTCGTGCCGCGTCACGGGGACCGTCCGGGATTCTGACGAACGGCACAGCGGAGATGCAACGAGCGAAAATCGAGCGACACGGTCTCGAAAGCGATGTCGATGCCGTCATCGTCTCGAACGACCCCGATATCGCCGTCCGAAAGCCAGACGCCGATATTTTCGAGGCCGCCGAAGCGGCCCTCCCCGCGGACGGCTACGTCTACGTCGGCGACACATACGACGAGGATATCGTCGGGGCGCGGCAGGCCGGCTGGCGAGCGTTTCACGTCGGTACCGACGGTCCCGACGACGACCCGATGCGAGTCGAGTCGGTGGCGGACGCGGTCGCTCGCATCTTCGATTAAACGGTGGTACGGGCCGGTCACCGAGCACTACGGGAGCGTTCCAATTTTCTCACCGGCGTAGCCGAAGATGTCGGCGTAGCCGTTCGCGGAGAGTAAAATCGGATAGAAATCGCGGTCTGCGACGAACAGTTCGTCGTCGGCGCGGGCGAACGTCGTCCCCGTCGTGAGAGCCTCGAAATTGGTGGCGAGGACTTCGTACTCCTCGGCGATGGGCTTGGGGAGTTCTTCGAGCAATCGGAACACGTCGAGGCAGTTTTCCTCCGGAATCCCGAGTTTCAAGCGGTCGTCTTCGGTCTGCGAGTCGGACACTGTACCACCGCTTCCGTCGCCCGCGACCGCCGGTGCAGGGAGGACGTTCGTCGCGGTGAGAAACGCGCGGATAAGCCAGTAGGCGTTGCCAGCGGCTTCCTCGGAGTGCTGGAGACCGGCCTCGACTTCGATGGTGTGGGCGTGCTCGATGAGTCGCCCTTCGGCGAAATTGTTCGTCTCGACGGCCACTCCGACCGGGAGACGCGGGAGAATCGACCGCGCGATAGCGTCCACGGTATCGACGATAGCGAACGGTTCCGCGTACGACTGCGTAGAGTGGATAGAAAATGCCGTCGTGCCGCGAACCTCGCGTCCGAGGTCGTGTGCGAGACGCCGCTCGTGGTTGTCCGCGTTCGGGTCGCCCGGGAACGCCCGGTTGAGGTCCTCGTCGAGGTATCGAACGTCCGCTTCGAGCGCCTCCTCGTTAGCGATGATGAGTTTCACCGGGCGCTCGACGTCCGGGTCTTCCGCGACGAACCGCTCGATAGCGCGAGCACCACACGGTTCGTCACCGTGAATCGACCCGACGACTGACACCTCAGGCGTCCCGTCACCGAGTTCGTAGATTCGCATGGCAAGTTCCTAGCAGTAGGCGCTAAAGGGTCTTTAGATTCGCGTAGGCGATTCCCTCCGCGTATAACTGATGGTTAAACACCGCTAGTGCTCTAACTGCTCTGCGTACTCGTAGTCGGCGGGGTAGGCGGTCGCTCGGTGTCCGTCGAGTTCGATTTGCCAGCCGTGAAGCACTGTCGGGTCGTCCAGCGCCGCTCGAAGCGTCGTCCGAACGTCGTCAACGTCAACGCCGTAGAAGTCACTCGGGACACCGCGGATGTACTCAAGAGCCGTCTCGAACAGCGAGCGCATGCCGGTATCGTTCTCGAAGTCGAAGTGTTTGTACGCGCCGGCGGCCACCTGCACCATCCCGTGGAGGAAGGCGCTTTCTGCGGTCCCCGCGCCGTAGTTGTACCACTCGTCTTCGAAGCAGTCGTGGCTCTCGTGAAAGTCGCCAGAGTTGAACAGGCGGACGCCGTGTTCGACCGCCCGTCGAAGCGTGGCGTGTTCCCACAACCGCAGGTCCTCGTTCCACCCCGAGGGATTTCCGAGCGGTGGGGCAACGCTCGGGTCGCGGGTGTGTTCGTCCATGGGAATCACAGCGTCGCGGACCCCGGTAATACCATCGGTGGCGGCACGTGAACGCGACGAAACGCCCTGAGGTGCGGCGGCACCGACGGGGTCGGAGTCGCGTCTGACGATTCGCAACGTTTTAGCGGCCCCCCTGACGTATTTCAATACGCGCGAGGGTAGCTAAGTCAGGAAAAAGCGGCGGACTCAAGATCCGCTCCCGTAGGGGTCCGTGGGTTCAAATCCCTCCCCTCGCACTTGTACCGGGGAACAACGTGACGAGTGCCAAGTGTGTCCGGAGGGGTTCGGAGCAGGGAGCGTGAGCGACCGTAGTTCGAATTCCTCCCCCTCCCCTCGCATCGCGTTTTTCGGACCGTCAGTGGGATAACGACGCGTCTTCGGAGTTGAACGAACAGACACTACTCTTGGAGAGGAACGACTGAGAGTGGAACGGCGCGACGTGACAACAGAGTGGACTCGAAAGGAGACACACGGTCACGGACGACACACCAACAGACCACGTTTCTGGTGAAAGTTCGCAGACAGAACGCGCATCGAAACGACATTCCAGCGGGTGAACGACACACAGTTCTGTCAGTCTGATTGTCAGCTATCTCCGACATAACAGATTTTGTCAGAAACATTCATTATGTTATTGCACCTACTATAGAGTTGCCGGAGGCGCAAGGACGCACCGGATGACCAAACCGAATCCATCAGACGACGTGAAAGGCGTCGATGATGGTACGCATCGCCAGATGCGGAGGGATGGAATCGACATGAACACCGAGTCTTTCGTAAAAGGAAGACGAGGTCAAAGCGCCGAAGAGGAACCGAAGCGACCCCGATAACCACTCTGCGAGCGAGTGGCAGGAAGGCCAAGTACCGGACCACGAGGAATTGGAGTTCGGGAACTCGGCGCAAGCCGAAAAAGGCCGTGAGGGTTGTGGAAAACGTCTTCCGTCCGGGTTCTAATTGCGGATTCCGGTTTCTTCGTTGTTCGTCCTGTGAGACGAAAGTCCACCTCGTCGTGTTCCCGAAGGAAACTTACTCGTCGAGTAACTGCGTCATCACCCGAAGGTATTCCGATGCGACAAGCGGTTCGTCGGCCGCGGTCCGCTCGACGGCCGCCAGCCCGTGTTTCAATCGTTCTTTGAGTGGACTGGGCGGCACCTTGTGCTGGAGCAATTGGGACGCGTTTTCGGCTTGCTCGTACGCGGTCTCGTAGTCGCCGGTTCGAACCGCTTGTCGAGCTTCACCGAACGCCTCAGTGAGCGAATCGCGGACGCGCACCGGGAGGTCGATTGCGTCGGTCACGGCACGGAAGTACGTGTCCCACGCTGATAAGCCACCGGACTGGCCCGCTTTCGGACTGGCCACTCGGTCTCGGCCGGTGGATATAGGCCCCTTCCCGCGACTGTCTCGTGCATGAACGAACTTGACGCTCGCGCAGACCGCGCACAGCGCGCGGCCCGAGACGGCGGTGCAGTCGCACGGCGTGCCTTTCGAACCGGCATTGCGGTCGAAAACAAAGGCGGCAAAACGGACGTCGTCACGCAAGCCGACCGAGACGCACAACGCCGCGTCGTCGAGCGCATCCGCGGCGCGTTCCCCAACGACGCCATCGTCGGCGAGGAAGCGGACGAACTGAAATCGGTCCCCGAGGACGGTCCGGCGTGGGTCGTTGACCCCATCGACGGAACGAACAACTTCGTCCGCAACACCCCGATTTGGGCGACGGCCGTCGCCGCCGTGGTCGATGGCGAACCCGTCGCCGCCGCGAACTCGCTTCCAGCGTTCGAGGACCTCTACGCCGCCGACGACGAGGCGGCCTACCGAAACGGCGAAGAAATCTCCGTGAGCGCCCGCGACGACCCCGAGACCTGTTCTGTCTGTCCGACGTTCTGGTGGGATTACGACGCCCGCGACGAGTACGCGGCCGCGACGCGCGCTATCGTCACCCGCTTCGGCGACCTCCGTCGGTACGGCAGTATGCAGGTCGCGCTCTCGTTCGTCGCCGACGGCGCGCTCGACGGCGTGATTACGAACAAGCAAGCGAACCCGTGGGACTCCGTGTCCGGGGCCCACCTCGTCAGGATGGCCGGCGGGACGGTCACCGACCTCGACGGGAACGAGTGGCGGCACGATTCGCAGGGACTCGTCGCCTCTAACGGACACGTCCACGACGCGGTTCTCGACGCGGCCCGCGAAATCGACAGACTGTGAGCTGATTCCACGAAACGAGGGCGGATATATCGCTCCCGCCAGCGGTTTTTGTCAATTTTGAGGAAATAAGTGGTTCTATCCGCAAGGGGGAAGTTCACCCCCCTAGTACGGGTGGGTATGAAACTCGACGCGACGGACCGGGCAATCCTTCGTATCCTGATGGAGGACGCGCGGACACCGTTCAGTGAAATTGCCCGCCGAATCGACATGTCGAGTGCGACGGTCCACGACCGAGTCGGACGAATGGAAGATGCCGGTGTCATCGAGGGCTACCACGCACACGTTGACCCTCGACAGGTCGGGTTGGGAACCTCGGCGCTCGTCGGTTTTCAGGTCAAACAGGGGCACGAAAAAGAGGCACTCGAACAACTCCCCGACATCGAAGGCGTACAGGAAATCAACCTGACGACCGGCGAGTGGGACGTGATGCTCCGGGTCTACGCCGAAGACACGGACGCCCTGCGCGAACTCATGTTCGACCACATCGCGGAACTCGAAGGCTTCTCGCGGTCGCAGACGATGGTTATCCTCGGCACCGAGTACGACGACCCCGTCTTACCGATTCGGGAACCCGAAGCCGAGGACTGACGCGGTGCGGCGGCTCAGATGATGCTTTTTTGCGCCCTCGCGGTCGGCACCCGCGAGCGAGGCGTGCGTGTTGAATGCGAAAGACCGGAACCCTAAACAGGCCCGCCGTCGGGGTTTCGGCTATGGCAACGGTAGCAGAGCGAGTCGGTCTCGACCCTGAGCGCCTGTGGGGCGTCGGCGTCGTGGCCCTCCTCGTCGCACTCGTTGGCGGGTCGCTCGCGTTCCCTCGCGTCGTCTACGACGGCTTCATCTGGCACTACTTTTGGGGCCCGGTTCAGGCCGACGCCAACTCGGCTGTCTGTGCCGTCCGGGCGGGCGGCGTGACCCAGTATCTCGACAGCGCGTCGGCCTGCGCCGCCGCGGCTGAACCCGTCGCGTACCCCGGCTACACGCTCGTCTCAGAGGTCGGCTACATGGTCACGCTCATCATCGCCCTCACGGGGGTCGTGTTCCTCCTCCGCCGCCTCGACATCGGCGAAGACCCGCGGTTCTTCTTCGCTCTCGTCCCGTTCATGTTCTTCGGCGGCGCGTTCCGCGTCGTCGAGGACGCGAACGACACTCCCGGCGTGGCCGACGCACTCATCACGTACCCGCTGAACACGCTCGTCATCAGCCCGGTCATCTACGTGACCGTCTTCGCAATCACGCTCGTCGCGGTCGTCGGCGCGGTCGTCGCCGAGAGACGAGGCGTCATCGGCGACTACATGAAGCTACTCTTCGGAGTTGGCTCAGCCGTGCTCGCGGTTACGCTCGGCTATCTCCTGTGGGCCGGTCTCACCGGCGCGCAGGGTGCGACCTTCTACCCGCAAGTACTTCTCGTCATCCTCGCCGGGGCGACGGTCGCCGCCGCCGCGACGTGGTGGCTCATCGAGCGGTTCAAACCCGAAATCAACGCCGGAACGGGTCGTATCGGCCTCGTCGTCATCTGGGGCCACGCAATCGACGGCGTGGCGAACGTCGTCGGTCTCGACTGGATGACCGCCCTCGGCGCGGGGAACAACCTCATTCCGAAGCACCCAGTGAACAAGGCAGTCGTTGACTTTACGGTCTCGACGCTCCCCGAGCCGATATTCGCTATCACGGGCGGTGCGTGGCCGTTCCTGCTCGTGAAACTCGTCGCCGCGACGGCGGTCGTCTGGGTGTTCGACGAGCAGATATTCGAGGAGAGTCCGCGCTACGCGATTTTACTTCTCATCGCCGTCCTCGCGGTCGGTCTCGGACCCGGCTCGCGCGACATGCTTCGGGCGACGTTCGGCGTCTAAGCACGCCGCGCTCTCGACTCGCTTTTCCGTTTCGGTGCGGACGTTGATACGTGAAGCCGCGGCCAACGCGTCTGTGACGTGATCTGTGCCGTGCGGCGACTCGCGGGAGTCCGACACATCGCCGCACGGGAAGTCGCCGGGGGAGCGTGTCGGCTGGTAGCCTGGTTACGGAAACGGATGGAACTCGCGGTCGAGTCGAGGCTCGAATCCGAGGTCTCGCGGAACTGACTCGGCACGGTCGGCGAAAAACGGCTCTCCGATAAAGAGCGGTTGCGCTTCGGGAATCAACACGCGCGCCGCCTCGAATCCGAGTTGTTCGACGTCCCGCGGCGTGATTCGAGCGGCGTAGGCGTCCAGACCGGCGTCGGCCACGCGCTCGACGACAGCACCGAGTTCGTCCGCGCCGCCGGGGTCGTCCGGTCCGACCGAGTCGGTGGGAATCGTCGCATCCGGCGAGACGAACTGCCGAGCCGCGTCCGGGAAATCGGCGTACGTCGCAATCGCGCCGCCCTGTGTCGCCGCTTGCTCGGGACCCATTCCGCGGAGTTCGGTCCAGTTCTGAATCGCCTCGGCGAGCGCCGAGCGAGCGGCGCTGTCGGCGTCGAGGTCGGCACCCGAACCCATGGCGAATCTCGGCCACTCGTCCTCGCGGTGGACGGCGACGGCGACGACCGGCACGTCAACGTCTTGTGTCACCAACAGCGTCGTCACCTCCAAATCCTCCGAACGAGCGCGAGCGCGCAGAGTCTCGAACGTCTCGTCTGTCACGTCCAATCTGAGCGGGTCGAACGTCGAGTACCACGCGAGCATCGTCGCGTCTCGTTCTATCGTCTCGTACAGTCCCGAGAGGAGCGCTTCCGTTCCGGAGTTCCCGAGTCCGAGTCCCGTCGTAATCGACGGCTTGTATCGCTCCGTCGGCGGCGGGTAGTGGACGAACTCGGCGGGGAGCGAGACGGCTGTTCCCGTGTCGAGGTGCTCGCCATCGACCCACTGGATGGGTTCGTTCGGGTCGGGGGTGCGGTACGAATCGGGGCGCACGAATCGGCTTGGCGGGACGGCGTTCGGCCGCGAGGACGCGGGTGCGACCGCGAATTCGCTCGACCGATAGATTCCCGCCGCGTATCGTTCGAGCGCCTCGCCGAGTGCTTTCATGTACGCCTCGTCCCAGCCAGCGGCCGCGCCGCCCGCGAGTTCTGCCGCGCGAGTGTCGGCGTAGGCGGTCGTGTCCGCGGTCTGTGCGACGTAGTACGGAATCGGAAACGACTCGCGCTCGCCGACCTGCGTGACGATGCCGACGCGGTCGTCAACGGCCAGTTCCGCCCGCGAGAGCGCGTCGGCTAACTCGACTGCACGGAAGTCTCGGCGGACGGTTCGGTCCCTGTCGGTCAGCGTGGGCGTCGGTACGAACGAGCGTTCGCCACCGGGGACTTCGACGACACTGCCGGCGATATCGTCGCCCGAGAGGAGCGCGATACCGCGTCGGCCCGCGACAGCACCGGCGAGTCGGACCGCCGCGCGGTCACCTGTGGGGCGGCCGTCCGACTCGGTCGTCGAAGCGACGCGAGCGCGAAGGTCGGCGAACCGGGCGCTCGCGGCGTCGAACGCCGAGACTGCGGCGTCCATGTCGGTGACGGCGTGGCCGCCGATACCGCCAATTTCGACCGCCAGCCAGCGGTCGGCCGCGTCGTCAGCCGCGTCGAAGGCGTCGTCACCGGCCGCCGCGACGACGAATCCGAGGGCGAACTCGCCGAGCGAGTCCGGCGTCGTCTCGGTCACTGTGGCGTCGATATCGGTGCACGCCGCGCGAATCGACTCGGCGGCGGGACCGCTCCCGACGAGTCCGATATTCATGTACGCGACGAAGAAGGGAGATGCAAAAAAGCGGGGGGTATTCGACAGCAGACGGAGGGAGCTACCGTGCGAGGAGGTCCTGTGCCACGTCGGCCAGTTCGTCGGCCTCGGCGGCGACGAGTTCGTCCGCGCCGAGTTTCAGGCGGAGGCGAGGGCGACCAACGTCGATTGGGACCTTCTCGGTGTCGATGAGGTCGAGTTCTTCGAGCTTCGTCTTCGTCCGGGAGAACGTCGCCTTACTCGCAATGCCGACGTCCTCGCCCCACTTCGAGATGTCGTAGAGGAGCACTTCGTTGCGGGCGGCGACGAGAAGCGAGATGGTCACTTCGTCGAGACCGTCGCCGTCACCGCGGGCAGACGAGAGCGACCCGAGCACCGCGTCGAAGTCAGCGAGCGTCTCGTCGCCGATATCCTCGGCGAGCGTCTCGCGGACTTTGGCGAGTGGCGGGGTGCGAAGCTTGAACTCCGGCGCGTCTTCCCAGTGTGCGTGGTGGGCTTCGAACGCCGTCTCGACGAACTCCGCGTCGTCGGTGACGAGACCGGCGACCTTGTCGCCAGCGCCGACGAGTGCGACGACCGAGTTGGGCGTGACGAAGAGCGTGTTCTTGACCTCGTCGTCCGCAGTGTGCATTGATAGCACGCCGTCGGCGACGAGATTCGCGGCGTTGGACGCGATGATGAAATCGTCGAGGACGTCCTTCAGAACGCTTTCGTCGGCGACGAGGCGAATCTCGGGGAGTGTCGTGTCGAGTGCAGTGGCGACGGACACGATTCCTTCGATGACCTCGGCGGTCGGATTTGCGACCAGCACTTCGTCCTCTGTGGAAGAAAGGACGGACTCGATGATGTCTTCTACCCCCTCAGCGAGTAGATTAGAACGAATAGCCATAAGTTGAATATCGGCCGTAATATATTTAATATTAACGCAAGTCAGATGCCAGAACGTACTCTAAAATGGCTTGTAACAAGTCATAATTAAGCGAATTGAGCATTTTCATTTCAGAAATTTTACTTCTGTCCCGTTGTGGGAAAATCAGTATTCGGTTTGGACCGGAACTCATCATGCGATTTGTTTACATGCAACTACCGAGAATCAACATTTGGGCGAAAAGACAGGTTCGCGTTCGTCGGTTTCGCGTATTCTTGTATCTGTCAGCCAGTAACACGGCACAGATTATGCATCGATATGTAACACACCACCGGCAGACGTAGCCAAAGGGGACACATTTATGCCGTAATTGGGCAGGATAGTATGTATGGACTACAGCCACGTCCGCGACACTGACCCCGCAGTGGCAGACGCCCTCGCAGGTGAGGTCGAACGCCAGCGCGACACGCTTGCGATGATTGCATCAGAGAACCACGTCAGCGAAGCAGTCCTCGAAGCCCAAGGGAGCGCGCTGACGAACAAGTACGCGGAAGGCTACCCCGGCAAGCGCTACTACGCCGGCTGTGAGTACGCCGACGAGGTCGAGAACCTCGCCATCGAGCGCGCTACGGAACTCTGGGGCGCAGAACACGTCAACGTCCAGCCGCACTCCGGCACGCAGGCGAACATGGGCGTCTACCTCGCCATGCTCGAACCGGGCGACAAGATTCTCTCGCTCGATTTGACCCACGGCGGTCACCTGAGCCACGGCCACCCCGCGAACTTCACGGGCAAGCTCTACGACGTCGAACAGTACGAGGTTGACGCCGAGACGGGCTACATCGACTACGAGCAACTCGCCGAGAGAGCTGAGTCGTTCGACCCCGACATCATCGTCTCCGGCTACTCCGCGTACCCCCGAGCCGTCGAGTGGGACACGATTCAGGACGTCGCCGAGTCCGTCGATGCGCTCCACCTCGCCGACATCGCCCACATCACGGGTCTCGTCGCCGCGGGCGTCCACCCCTCGCCCGTCGGCATCGCCGACTTCGTGACCGGTTCGACCCACAAGACCATCCGCGCTGGTCGCGGCGGCATCATCATGTGCGACGAGGAGTACGCCTCCGACATCGACAGCGCCGTCTTCCCCGGCGGTCAGGGCGGTCCCCTCATGCACAACATCGCGGGCAAGGCCGTCGGCTTCAAAGAGGCGCTCCAACCCGAGTTCGAGGAGTACGCCCAGCAGGTCGTCGAGAACGCCAAAGTCCTCGCCGAGACGTTCGAAGACCACGGTCTCAGCGTCGTCTCCGGCGGCACCGACACGCACCTCGTGCTCGTTGACCTGCGTGACTCGCACCCGGACCTCACCGGCGGCGACGCCGAAGACGCCCTCGAATCGACCGGCATCGTCCTCAACGCGAACACCGTCCCCGGCGAGACGCGCTCCGCGTTCAACCCGAGCGGTATCCGCGCCGGCACGCCCGCACTCACGACCCGCGGCTTCGGCGCAGACGAGACCCGCGAGGTCGGCGAACTCATCGTGAAGGTCGTCAACAACCACGACGACGAAGACGTGCTCGCCGAGGTCTCCGAACGCGTTCAAGAACTCTGCGACGCCCACTCGCTGTACGAGTAAGCGACACTTCGACAGCTCGATTTTTTCGACGAATTGGCCCGCGAGTCGTGCATCCGTCCCGGCACGCCGAGCCGCTTTTTTGTGATTCGCAAGCGTATCGAACGCATCCCAATGCGCAGACGAACGCTTCTGAGTGCGTTCTCGGCGTCGGTCGCCGGACTCGCCGGGTGTACGTCTCCGGGCGGGACCGAACCCATGACAGACGAACGCGAGACGACAGAGACCACGTCTGACCCCGACGAGCCGACGACTGCCGGTGAACCATCCACAAGCACGACAACCGACGGCCGAGCCAGCGATGGTGACGGCGGCGACCGCGACACCGCTACCACCGACGGCGACACTGTGGGCACCGACCTCGACCGCCGCGAAGCCAACGTGATGGCTGTCGAATTCGAGCAACCGGGGAGCGACCACCGTTTTTCGGTGACGCTCTATCACGACGATGCCGGCGAAGACGGCTATGCGAACTGGTGGGTCATCGAGGCGCTCGACGGGAGCGAACTCGGGCGTCGGAAACTCCTCCACGCTCACGGAACACAAGAGTTCACGCGCTCTGAGACCATCACGATTCCCGAGGGGACGGCCTGCGTCGTCGTTCGCGGACACGACCAGACTCACGGGTACGGCGGGCGCGCGATGCTCGTGAATCTGGACACGGGTGCGACGCGGACGGTCAACCAAGGGGCTGAGCCGCGGTCGTTCGCGGACGCCGACTGCTGAAGACGTGGTCGACAGCGCCGCACCGACCGGCGAACCTGAATCGCGTGCAACACTATTACTCGTCGGTCCGTAGGGGCGGAACGCTATGGCACCGATTCGTCGTCTCGTCCTCGACGTGTTGAAACCGCACTCGCCGTCAACGGTAAAATTCGCCCGCAACGTCGCCGACGCGTCGGGCGTCGTGGGAGTGAACGCGATACTGCTCGAAACGGACCGCGAGGTACAGAACATCCGACTCGTCACCGAAGGAGAGGCTATCGACGCCGACGAGGTCGAACGTCGAATCAGCGACCTCGGTGGAACCGTCCATTCTATCGACGAAGTCGTCGCCGGTGAACAGACAGTCGAACCGCGCGACCAACCGCAAGACTGGTTGCCACCGTGACGCCGCGGCAACTCGCCGAACTCGTCGGAAACGAGCAGGTTCGCGCCATCTCCCGGCGGTACTTCGTCTCGAACGGGTTCGACGGGGCGCTGACGTGTATCGGACTCGTCATCGGCGCGTTTCTCACCGGTATCACCGACGGCATGACGGTCGTCGAAATCGGTGTCGGTGCCGCCGTCGGTCTCACGACCTCCGGCGTCTGGAGCGTCTGGGAGATAGAGCGCGCCGAAAAACGAGCCGAACTGGCACGCATCGAAGACGCCATGCTGGCCGACCTCGACGGAACCGCAGTCGAGCGCCAAAAGGTAGCCGCGCGGGGTATCAACGCCGCCGCGAGCGGTCTCGGGCCGCTCGTCGGTATCGTCATCCCGCTCCTTCCGTTTCTTGCGGTCGGGCCAGGTCTGTCGATGACGACCGCGACACTCACGTCCGTCTTCCTCGGGACGGCGATTCTCTTTTCGTTCGGCGCGTACATGGGGTCGATATCCAATCAGCGATGGTACGTCGCCGGCGTCCGAATGGCACTCGCGGGTGTTGCAGTCGCCATCGTGAATCTGCTCTTCGGTGGCTGAGTTGCGATTGGATACGCATGTATGTGAATATTTGCTCCATTTTGAAACCGAGAATACGCACGATTCCGAATCTTTGAAATGGACGGGGACCCCTGTTTGACCCAATGACGACCATCATCGACGGCAACGCCGTCGCCGAGGAGATTCGGGCCGACCTTGCCGACGCCATCGACGCACTCGACGAGGCCGGCGTCAAGCCTGGTCTCGCAACCGTGTTGATGAGCGACGACCCCGCGAGCGAGACCTACGTCTCGATGAAACAGCGCGATTGCGAGGAAGTCGGTATCGAGGCGTTCGACTACGAACTCGACCCCGAAACGCCCGCCGACGAACTGTACTCGCTCGTCGACGACCTGAACGCGGACGACGACGTCCACGGTATCCTCGTCCAGATGCCCGTTCCAGACCACGTTGACGACCGGACGGTGCTCCGCCGTATCGACCCCGCAAAAGACGTAGATGGCTTCCACCCGGAGAACGTCGGCCGCCTCGTCGCGGGCGACGCTCGCTTCAAACCCTGTACGCCTCACGGCGTTCAGAAACTCCTCGAAGCGACCGACGTGGAAACCGAGGGCGCGGACGTCGTCGTCGTCGGTCGGTCCGATATCGTCGGCAAGCCGATGGCGAACCTCCTCATCCAGAAGGCCGCAGGCGGCAACGCCACGGTCACAGTCTGTCACTCGCGGACCGAAGACCTCGCCGCCAAGACCCGCGAAGCCGACATCGTCGTCGCCGCCGCGGGCGTTCCCGAACTCGTCACTGGCGACATGCTCTCGGAGGGCGTCGTCGTCATCGACGTGGGCGTCAACCGCATCGATGCGGACAACGAGAAGGGCTACGAACTCGTCGGCGACGTGGACTTCGACTCCGCGAAAGAGAAGGCGAGCGCCATCACGCCCGTTCCCGGCGGCGTCGGCCCGATGACGCGCGCGATGCTCCTCTGGAACACGGTGAAAGCCGCCGCCGAGTCCGAAGACATCGACGTAGACCTCCCGTAATCGAGGACCGACGCGATGGACGCGCTCTCGACGGCCGGGATTGACGGGGAGGTGGCCCGGGACGAAGACGGCGTCATCAGACGCCGAAACAGCCACGACCTCGACGCCGAGTCGTTCGAGCGCGCCCGCACTCGCATCCGCGACGGACTCGACTGGGGCGTCGGCGCACTCTGCGAGCGGGACGGGGCGGTCCTTCTCGTCAGACAGGACGAGCAGTGGCTCCTCCCGGGTGGCGGCGTCGAACCCGGCGAGACGAAGCGCGAAGCGCTGGTCCGTGAACTCGACGAGGAGACGGGGCTTGACGCCGCGGTCGGGGCGCTCCGCGTCGTCACAGCACAGACGTTCCGCCACGGTGGCGAGGCGGTCGCGTTTCAGTTCGCTATCTACGAGGCCACCGTCGAAGGCGACCTCACCGCCGACCCCGGACTCGAAGACGAGTCGATAACCGAGGTCTCGTGGTTCGAGACACTTCCCGAAGACACGCTCGACCGGCCGCTACTTCAGTTCCTTCGCGGGTGCTGAGGTCGGCACAGACCGTCCTAACCGCGCCGAACTGGTCTCGTTCCCTACTTCGGTCCTCTCCCGCCGAATCGGCTCTCGCACCTCAATCGACTTCCCCGCTGAACCGGTTCTCCGTCCAGAACGGTGTTCATCCTTGCTTCGGCTCTCCTTCCAGAACCGCTTTTCGCGTCGCTTCGGCTCTCCCTCACTACCCCATGTTTCCCTCCTTCGTCTTCGACTGCGCCGGTGCCGCGACCGCAGTTATTCGTGCGTCGCCACCAACAGTCGCTCACCGTCGCGGCGGACGCAAAACCGCGCACCGGCGTCCACGTCGAAGCTATGCGCTTCGCGCTTCGAAATGAGGAGTTGTGAGAAGTCGTCGCCGCAGGCGGGGCAGGCCACGCCATCACGGTTCTCGACGAGCATGGTCTCGCCGTCGTCGCGGAGCATCTTGACGCGGTGTCGGACCTCGTGGATGTCGAACCCAGCAGTCATCGTCGGCGAACGGTCGTCGGAGGCCAAAAACGTTCTGTGACTCGAAGCGCCGGGGGTGACTGCCGTGGGCGGCCGGGCGGGTCAGAAGAGCGCCGCGAGCCGGTCGTCGGCCAACGCGAGCGCGTCGAGGTCGTCGTCGGACAGGGCCGCGTAGATGTCACGGGTCGCGTTGACGAGGGTTTCCGACTCCGAAAGCGAAATCGCACCGTCAAGCGCCTCGACTCGCTTGAGGTGGTTCGAGAGCGTTTCGAGCGTCGTTCGCGCGTTCGGGTCCGGATTGTCGTCGAGCCACGTCGAAAGGTCGCGCCGGTAGGCGTCGATTGCCTCGGCGTAGGCGAGGCCGCGGGCGTCAGTCAGCGAATCGGGCACCTCTCCGGGAGCGGGGCGGTCGCCCTCGTCGGCACCGCGGAGCAACCCGAGGACGTAGAGTTGTTCGTCGTCGCTGGGGCGGTTCGACCGCGCGACGACATCCACCGCGTGGAGGAGTTCGTGAGCCGCAAGCGACGTGTCGTCGAGCGGGAGGAGTTCGCCGCCTTGGATGTAGCCGACCTTGCGAATGTAGTCTCTGAGGTCGGATTTCAACGCCGGAGCGGCATCCCGAATCGTCCCGTCGCCGACGGCCGACCGATGACTCGAAAGGTCGAGTTCGGCCTGCATGGCGGTGTGCCGCGCTCTGTCGCCCACGCCGACGCTCCGCAGACTCCCGCAGTGGGGACACGATATGCTCCCCGTCTCGTAGTACGACCACTGCCGACCGCACTCCTTGCACTCGCGCTCGCCGCGTATCTCCATAGGTGTGGGTTCGCTCCGCCCGCGCAAAAACGCGGCGACGCGCGGTGGGTCGAGAGGTGAGGGGCAGAAACCATTCGCGCACCGACACGAATGTCCGGGCTACATACGTCCGGCGTCCCAGTGGCGACGTATGCGCAGTGAATCGGAGGTCCGAGAGCAGTACGAGTTCCTGAAAGAGGAACTCGAATCCGAAGAGATGCGACACGAAGGCGTTCGGAAACTCATGACTCACTACAGACGAGCGCTCGGTTGGGTGCTCGAAGAAGAACACATGTGATCGGAAAGCGGGTGACTAGACGGAGCTGTAGATTTCGAACGCGAAGAATTCGAGCGACAGCACATCAGTAAGCCGTACATTCAATTCTATTGTCAATGGTTGACACTCGTCGTTATCTTTAAGTAAAATCGAACGATAGCTGATAGTGACGCTTCGCTTTGGAGGGCCGAAGCGTCAGCGGGGACCAATTCAGGGCGGCACGCCGTGCCGGAGATTTCCGGCACGGCCTGCTTTCCTTCTACGAGGGAGCTACACTTGGAGTTGCGATGCCGTCGATTCGATTCGAATCACGGTGTTGGCTCGAATCGTAGTTCGAATGTGATACGAACATCGTCGGTAGACGCATCACCGTCGCGTTCGACGTTCACCGCGAGACTCACCGTTCGAGAACGTCGAGTTCGACCGTCCGCCCGTCACCGTGAACTGCAACTCGCCCGTTTCGAGTCGGTCTAGCGCATCGCGGAGATACGCGGCAACACCGGCCCACTGGTCCCGAATTTTAGTTTCGAACAGACGACCAATGCCCATTGATAGCAATACTTGGTTGTGGGGTATAAGTATCACGAGCCGTCCAGCCGTGAACATATCCGGTAGACGAAACGGTTGTTACTGAAAAATAGTAAATCGAATAACATAATTCGAGGAGCGTTATTCCGGGACTCAAAGCGTTTTGAACCGGGAATATCCGGTCCATGCCGACATGTTTATCTGAATTAGACAATAACATACATTTCGAATTTACCGATGTACGACCTGACAGGATTCCAGCGAGACCTACTGTACGTTATCGCCGGTCTCGAAGAGCCACACGGCCTCGCTATCAAAGAAGAACTCGAAGCGTACTACGAAAAGGAGATTCACCACGGACGTCTCTACCCGAACCTCGACACCCTCGTCGAAAAGGGTCTCGTGGACAAGGGCCAGCGCGACCGTCGGACCAACTACTACACGCTCACGCGTCGCGGCCGCCGCGAAATCAAAGCCCGCGACGAGTGGGAAGCGGAGTACATTCCGGAGGACTTCGAAGCCTGAGAGAATTAGCCGTCGAGACCGGTATCAGAGGACGAACGGGAGTCTCGACCTGATCTCGTCTCGTCGCGGTCAGTGAACGTGTCGGAGGCCTCGAGGTCGTCATCCGCTGGCCGGTCTGTTCTCTCTTCTCCGTCTTGTGCGTCTGCCGTCGGTGAGGGCGATGTCTCCTCACCGACCGGTCTGTCGATGAGGTGCACCGGGTCAACCATATACGGACGAATCGGCTTCCCCGCCAGCAACTCGGGGAGGACGAGTCTGGCGAAGTTCACGATAAGGATGAGAATCATCGGCATGAGGAAGATGCCGTACCATCCAAACATCAGCGGACCAAAGGTGTAGGCAATCATCACGGCTCCGACGTGGAGGCTCCGACCGGAGACGTACGGTCTGAGCACGAGGTCGGGAATCGTGTCCACGATGACAAACGAGACGGCGGCAAAGAGGAAGACGAACCACATCCCTGGCGGGTTCGCAACCGCGGCTTCGATTCCCATGTAACCCGTCACGGGGATGTAGACGAGTTTCATCCCGACGACGGGAATCAGGCTGGCGACACCGGCGAGTAGGCCGACGAGGGCCGGTGCCGGAATCTCGACCCCAGCGGGGGCGAGCACGTTCAAAAGCGAATAGGCGATGACGCCAATCGTCCCGGTGAGCACGGCGTTCAGGATGTTCCCGAAGAAGATGTTGTTGAAGTCGCGGTCAACGGCGCGCACGTACGCTTCGAGGATACCGTGGTCGTCGCCGAACATCGACCGACTCCAACGGCTGAGCCGGTGGTCGTCGCGGAGGAGGTAGAACGCGAACGCAATCATGACGAAGAGATGAATCGCGCCGACGCCGAGGAAGGCGAAGGTGTCGGCGGCGATGGTGAGCGAATCGAACACGGAACTGAGCGTTCCCGGTGTCAGAAGCGACTCGAAGTCGTACTCCAAGAGCGCCTGCGGACTGGCGATGCGTTCGATTAGGTCCGGGTCGATACCGTACGCGGCGAGGTCGAACGCGCCGTTATCGACCGCAATCCGGTCGGCGAACTTGACAAACTCCCGGAGCGCAATCGTCGTCGCATAAATGACGAGACCGAGCGCTGGAAGCGCGAGTGCGAACAGTGCCACCGCGGCGGCGAGACTCGGCGGGTGAACCCGACGGCGGATTCGGCGGTAAATCGGCCGCGTCGCGTAGTAGATAAAGAGACCGAAGACGAACGTCCCGATAAACGAGTAGACGACGTAGGTGAACGCGCCCGCGAGAACCAAGGCGAGCGTCCACCACATCGCACGGGAACGTCGAATATCACGGAGAGCCATACAGGACACGAACGGGGAAACGGGAAAAGACTATCGAGCGTTCGACACGTCCGGATACCTTCCCGTCAGGTTTTGCCGTCGTTGGAGAGGTATCGCCGACGAGACCAGCAGACGAAACCGCGACTTCACAGATATTTCACTATTAATAACGAATATCTTAACACATGGGTCTTCGTACCGAGGCGCATGGACCGAGAGACGGCGGAACCCCGCGTCGATAGCATGCCCGGAAAACGGGCCAACGAGTGGGTGGAGTACCACCACGAACACGCCGCACCGAGTACCTACGTCTACGATTTCGTCTGGGACATAACCGCCGACGCCGAGGGTCCCTTCTGTACCGACGTTGACGGCAACGTCCTCCTCGATTTTACGAGTCACGTCGCCGCCGCACCGCTCGGGTACAACAACCCGAAGGTTATGGACCGGATGTCGGAGTTCGACCTCGTTGACCCGACGAAAATCGCCGGGCAAGATTTCTACGCAAGCGACGGTTCCGCGCCGGGCGACGAGTCGATTCCGGGTTCCGCCGCACTCATGGACAAGTTGACGGACGTCACGAGTCACTACGGCATGGACACCGTCTTCCTCTCGAACTCCGGCGCAGAGGCCGTCGAAAACGCCATCAAAATTGCTTACGACAACTCCGGCGGCGCGAAATACGGTATCACCTTCGAAGGCGCGTTCCACGGCCGCACTCTCGGTGCGCTCTCGCTCAATCGCTCGAAATCGGTCTACCGTCGCAAGTATCCGGAGATTTCGGGCATCATCGACGTCCCGTTTTGCGACGACCGCTCGTGTTCCGCCGAGTCGTGTTCCTGCGGTTTCTTCGGCGGTTCCGACCCGAACGTCTCGAAACTCCGGCAGAAGCTCGACCCCAAGACGGGCCACGTCGATGCCGACGACGTCGCCTACGTCATCGTCGAACCCATCCAAGGCGAAGGCGGCTATCGCTTCCCCTCCGACGCGTTCGCCGACGAACTCGCATCCGTCGTCGAGGAGTACGACCTGACGCTCATCGCCGACGAGATTCAGTCCGGCGTGGGTCGAACCGGTGAGATGTGGGGCGCGGACCACTATCCGATGGAACCCGACGTTATCACCGGCGCGAAGGGGCTTCGTGTCGGCGCGACCATCTCGAAATCCGATATCTTCCCCGAAGAGAAGTCGCGGCTCTCTTCGACGTGGGGCGCGGGCGACATCATCTCCTCGATGCAGGGCGTGTTCACTCTCGAAGCAATCGAGGACTACGACCTCCTCGACAACGCCGTCGCTCGCGGCCGACAGTTCAAAGAGACGATGCGCGACGACGCGCCGGAGACCGTCACCGACGTTCGCGGGAAGGGACTTCTCCTCGCCGTCGAATTCGACAGTAAAGAACGGCGCGACGGCGTGCAGGAAGCCGCGCTCAAACGCGGTCTACTCACTCTCGCGTGCGGATACAAGGTCCTCCGAATCCTCCCGCCGCTCGACGTCACCGAGCGCGAAATCGACATCGGCGCGAACATGCTCCTCGACGCTATCGAGGACGTATCGTAAGGCGATTCGTACGCCGAGACGCTCTCCGGTTTGCGGCTCCCGACGACGCGCGTTACGAGCCGTCGATAATCGTCTCGTAAACGGAACCAAGTTCGTTCATCTGCCCCGCGCTGACGAGGTAGTACGTCGTCGCTTCCACGCGGTTCAGCCACATCGGGTGTGTCCCGTCAGCCATCTCGATACCGACTTCGCCGGAGTGAATCAAAGACGCCGCCTGCTGAGCGAGGACACCCGCGAACGGCGAGTCGTACTTCGCTCTGACTGACCGGAACCGACTGACTGCACGTCGCTTCGCTCGGAAGGTCCGCCCGGAATCGTAGTCGGTGTCGCCCGGTGAAACGTCGAGTTCGTCGAGTGCGAATTCGTGGGCGCGTCTGTTGAGCAGTGCGCTGGCCGTCTCGACGACTCGCTGGACGGTGTGGCCGTGGTGCGGGCCGTCGGAGTCGTAGCCAATCCGGTAGTCCGTGTCGAAACACATCCAGAAGAGTTCCCAGCGGGCCGCGCCAAGCGGTGTCTGATGGTCGAAACCGCGTTCTCCTTCGATTCGTTCGCGCACGTCACTGCGCGTCGGGAGCGACTCTATCTGCTCGGTGAGTGTCGAATGCGCGTCGTCGAGCGTCTCCGCGTACGAGCGCGTCTCGTCGCCGAGGTTCTCGCGGTACAGGTCGCGGTAGTAGCGCGCGTTGGCGAGGTACTGTTCCGCTTGGAGGTGTGACGACCACGTGTTGGCGACATCTTGCGGGGAGTAGTCGTCTGCACCGGCAGTTCCCCCGGTGAAGACGCCATCGCGGTGTGAGTTCAACCGGGCGAACGCGAGGTCCCGCTCGACGAAGTAGAGATACGCGAGGTCGGTCGCCGGGTCGGAAACCTCGTAGGAGGCGACCGAATCGAGAACGGCCCGTGCGTCGGCCCGGAGTCGGTCTCCGCGTTCGACCACCGCCTCCGGGTCGGTCTCGCCGAGGGTGACTTTCGCGGCACCGAGGGCCTCGCCTGCGAACGACAGCCCGTAAAGAGCGTCGAACAGTCGGTCGCGCGGTTCCGACTCGGATTTCGCCGTCTCCAGCCAACCGCCGGAGGGGTCGTCGCCGTTGAGACGAAATTCCATCTCGTCGGACACCGAATCGAGGTCGATTCGACTCCTGAGCGTCCGGACCTGTTCTACGGTTCGTTCGAGTCGCGCAACCGCGTCGTCGGCGTGTTCGTCGGACACCTCGGGCCGCCAGACGTGTTTCGGTGGTTCGGGATAGACGGCGAGGAGTTTGTCCGTCACCACGTCGGGAAACCACGTCGGCGCGAACCACCCGGTACCGACGAGTCCGGCACCGAGCACTGTCGCCCCACCGGTGAGGAGACGGCGGCGTGAGAGAGGGCTATCGGGAACCATACGCAGACTATCCGTATCGGCAGTTACAAACGTGTTGTTTTCCTGTCTATTGGATCAGGTCCAGCGGTCCAGCCCCGTCTGGACGACAGCGTCTTCGATGCGTTCGAAACCGCGTCGAACTTCGTCGGGGTCAATCTCCCACGTTTCGGTGACGAACTCGCGGGCGGCGTCCACGTCGGGTTCGATGTCGGTGTCGTAGTCGTAGTCGTCGGTAACCGGCGGGTCTACGAAGAATTCGCGCACGCGGTCGGCGTTGGGGATGCTTTCGCCGCGGGCTTCGAGAACGCTCCAGAGGTCGCCGTGTTTCTTGACCTCCTTGACGGCCGTCTTCGGGCCGACGCCGGTAATACCTTCGTTGAAGTCGGTGCCGCAGAGCATGGCGATATCGATGAGTTGCTCCCACGAGATATCGTGTTTCGCCAGCGTGGCGTCGAGGTCCATCAGTTCCGGGTTGCCTTTGCTCGTGAGTTGTCGGAGAGTGTACGGCGCGCCGAACAGGAGCGTGTCGTAGTCCTCGCTTCCGACGTAGTCGGCGTCGCCCTTGTGGGCCATGTAGGACGCCTGTGCCTCGCCCTCTGCGGGGGCTTCGACCACTGGTACGTCGAGCAGGCGGAGCAGGTCACGGCTCGTGTCCTGAATCGTCTGTGTGAGCCGTTGTGTCCGGGCTTCCATCCGGGCGGCTTCGGCCGCATCACCGGCTTCGCGGGCCGCTTCGAGACGTTCTTCGGCCTTCTCGCGCTGTTCGCGTCGCTTTGCCACCTCGTCGTCTTTCATGTCCGTGACGCCGCCGTCGAAGACGAAGACGGGCGTCAGGTCGTGTTCGAAGAATTTGGGTAGCCCTTGGACGATGCCGACGAGATTAGCGACTTCCTCGCCCTCGCTCGTCGTGTAGGTCTCCGAACTCGTCCACTTGACCGTCGTCGTGAGATAGCGATAGAGCCAGTTGTGCGCGTCAACGGCGACGACGCTTCCCCCGACCTCGTCGAACGACACCTCCGAGAGCGCGGCGAGCGTCCGCAAGTCTGCGTTTCCCATTTGCTCAGCTTTCGAGACGCGGGGCTTTCAATCGTCCGAGTGCGCGTCGTCTGCGAACGACGGCTCGAACGCTTCGCAGTTAGGTGCCCCCGTCTCCTCGCGTGCGGCGAGAAAGTCGCGTTCCGCGTCGTCGAGGTCGCGGCCGCGGCCGCGGTAGCGGTCGAGTCCCGACTGGTACGTCTCCCGCGACACCGACGCCGGCGCGCCCGCCGGACGTTCCAAAACCAACTCGGCGACGCCCGTCTCGCGGCCGGTGAACCCGAATCCGGCCTTGTGGCACGCCTCGTACGCAAAGGGGTTGTTGGTGGCGATTCGAACCGTCTCGAAGCCGCGTTCGGCGGCGGGTTCGCAGGTTCGCTGGAGCAGGTAGGGACCGAGTCCCTCGCCCTGCCGGTCGGCTCTGACGGTGACGTATCTGAGCCAGAGCGTCGAGGGGTCAGTTCGGTCCGCGTTGAACGCGACTGCCGCGACCACGTCCTCTGCGAGCGGAGGAAGCGAGTCCGGCCCGCCGGACGGTGCGGGTCGGTCGTCGTCGAGCGGCGGACGCGATGCGTCTGGGTCGCGGATGACGGCTTTGCCCGTCTGTGCGGTGACGAACTTTCCCGCGTAGGCGAACCGGCGGTAATCGAGGCGGAGACGCGGCCCCTCGTCCGGCCATCCGAAGAGGTCGAACTCCATGCGTGAAAGCGAGACCGCCGCGCGCAAGAACCTTCTCCGACGAGACCGTCGAACCGACCATGCACGGCGCTGGCGACGTTCGGTTCTTCGACCGGTTCGCTCCGCTCTACGACCTCGTGATGCCCCCCGCCGAAGCCGGTGCACTCGCAGACGCTCTCGCCCGCGCCGACCGTCCCGTCAAGCGCGTCGTTGACATCGGCGGTGGCTCCGGAAGAGCGACGCTCGCACTCGACGTTCCGGAGCGAATCGTCCTCGACCGCTCCAGTGGGATGCTCACCCGAGCGCGAACTCGCGGTCTTGACTGCGTTCGCGGCGACGCCCGCGCGCTTCCCTTCGGCGACGACACCCTAGACGCAGTGACTGTCGTCGATGCGTTCCACCACATGCCGAATCAACGAACCGTCGCGGCGGAAGTCTATCGCGCGCTCGCACCCGGTGGCGTCTTCGCCATCAGCGAGTTCGACCCGGACACCCTTCTCGGACGCGGGTTGGTCGCCGCCGAGCGAGTCGTCGGCTTCGGGTCGTCGTTTGCGACGCCCGCCGAGTTGACGCGCTTTCTCGAACGCGTCGGCTTCGAGGCGGCGGTCGTCGAGTCGGGGTTCGAATACACGGTGGTCGGAAAAAAGCGGGAGAGCCATTAGGGGGGCGACGAATCCACGCGTATGGCAACCTCGACGTCCTTCCTTGAGGAGCGACTCGATGCCGGGGCGTTACCGCTCGCCGTGGGCGACCTCCTCGCCATCTTCCTCCTCGTGACCATTGGCGTGATTAACCATAACGGGGTCCCATACCTCTCGAATGAACCAGTAGGATGGGTACTCACAGCCGTACCGTTTCTCATCTCGTGGGCAATCGTCTCGCCGCTCCTTGGTGCGTACTCGCCGGGCGCGGCGGAGTCAGCGAAGTCGGCCGTCCCGCTGGCGATTCGCGCGTGGATTCTCGCGGCCGTCCTCGGTGCGGTGATTCGATGGACGCCGCTCTTCGAAGGCGGTGCAGACCCGGTTTTCATCGGCGTGATGCTGGTCTTCGGAACGGCCGCCATCAGCGTGTGGCGCACCATCTACTTCCGCATCGTCTGAAACCGTCCGTCCGAACAATCGTCTTCTCGGCCAGCCTGCCTCACGCGGGCGTCGGCCGTCGCCGCAACAACGTTACACCGAGGAGCGTCGCGGCCGCGGCGAACCCCGCGAGCACGGTAAAGAGCGCCGTCGAGTCCGCAACCGCGAGGACGTAGCCGGCGATTGCGCCGCCGAGCGCGCCCACACCGAAGACGCCGAGGTAGGTAAAGCCGTAGGAGAGCCCGCGTAATCCGGCGGGCGTGTACTCGGCGACGGTCGCCTGATAGAACGGCTGGACCATGAACAAAAAGAAGCCGAGGAGCGCACAGATTGCGAGAAGCGGGCCGACACCGAGACTCGCAATCGGGAGGAACGCGACGGCTACGAGCGCGAGCGCGCCGAAACCGACCACCAGACCGCGTTCGGTTCGGATGCGGTCCGTGAGCTTGCCGCCGACGTACTGCCCGAGGACGCCGATAGTGAGGAGACCGGCGTAGACGTACAGTTCCACGTCGAGCGTCGGCGTCGCGGTCGCCGAATCCGACCCGGGAACGAGCGCGGCCGGGAGGACAGACGAGATTGGGACGGGTTCGATGCCGATGACGCTCCCGAGAAGGTCCGGCAGAAACGTCGTGACGCCGCGGTAGTAGAGACCCGAGAACATCACGAGTGCGAAGACGAGTGCGAATCCGCCGGCGAAGAGATGCTTCGACTGCGAGACGAATTCGCCGAGAGAGGAGACGCCGGTGCCGGCCTTGTCGCCGGTGGTCTCGTCGTGTTCGCCGCGTTCGTCTCCGCCGTCGGCCGCCGCGACGGCCGCCTGTTCTTCGAAGTCGGCGCGAGTGGCGAACGCGGCCGCGACGAGCGCCGGAACCGCGAGGACGCCGGCGACGACGTGCCAATCGAAAAAAAGCAGGAGAAGCGCCGTCAGAAACGGTCCGAAGCCGATACCGAGGTTCCCGGCGATGCCGTGGTAGGCGAATCCCGTGCCCCGCGCTTCGACGCCGGTGCTGATGAGCCGAAGTCCGGCGGGGTGGTACACGCTCGCCGCCGCACCCCAGAGGACGAGCGCGAGGGCGACGACGACGAGGTTTGGTGCCGCCGCGAGGAGGACGAACGACCCGGCCATACCGAGGAGGCACCCGACGATGAGGCGCTTCGACCCGACGCGGTCCACGAGGACGCCGCCGGGGAGCGCGCCTAACCCGAACAAGGCGAATCCGAGACCGACCATCAATCCGAGCGACGCAGTCGTGACCGGAATCGACGTGAGACCGAGGTCGATGACGGTGTACTCGTGCAGCCACAGCGCGACGAAGATGGGAATCGAAAGCTCGTACGTGTGGACCATTCCGTGGGCGAGCATCACCAGTGCGACGATGGAGCGGTCGTTTCGATTCACGTCTGCGAGCACGTCGCCGACGGGGATAATCGTGTGGAGTCCCGGCAGATGACGCACGCCGCTAATGGTCCGATTAATGCGACCGGAAAACACCATATGCAACCTCGAAACGGAACCGAAATGAACAGTCGGTCGTTCGATGTGCCGCTGTCTGGTGATTATGTACTCATAAGTTATGAGAATGTGCTCAGAAAGCCACCACAAGAATATCAGTCATCTATGGAAAAGAACTATACCACTTACACACGTATATTAATATGTATTATGACCGGATACTACGACTACATTCTCGGACTTATCCCGCTCGCACTCATTGGCATCACTGGCTCCCTCGTCGTGGTCGGGTTGCAACTGGCCATGGCGGTGCCGATGGCCGCGGGCGTGGCCGCACTTCTCACCGGTCACGCGCTCTTCGTGAACGGTCCGTCCTCGACCCCGATTCAGCTCGAAGAACGCACACACTCCGGTCCCGCAGACGCGACTTCTCCTTCGGTCCTCGACGCCGACTAATCTCGAACGCACTCCCGACAGGCCGGTTCCGCGGCCCGCAGGGTTTTGACCGACGGCGCCGTTTCGCTAACCATGACAGAGTCGTTGTTCCTCACGAGCGACGAGGTTAGCGGATTGGCGACGCCCGCCGAGTACGTCGATGCAGTCCGCGAGGGCTACAGACAGCGCGGTGAGGGCGCGCCCGCCGAGCCGCGAACCAAGCTTTTCAACGGCGACCCGCCGGGCATGTTCACCACCTACGCCGCGGTTCTCCCCGAGACAGGTGCGATGGGTGGCTACATGTACTCCGCCGGGTTCGGTGCGGAGGACGCGTGGTTCATGACGCCGCTTTTCGACGCCGAGTCGGGCGAACCGCTCGCGCTTCTCGACGGTGCGAGCATGAATCCCTTCAAGACCGGCGCGGCCGGCGGTGTCGCCGTCGATGCGCTCGCCCGCGACGACGCCACGACGGTCGCGCTCATCGGAAGCGGCGCGCAGGCCCGCGGACAACTCCGCGCCACCGCCGCCGTCCGCGACCTCGATACCGTGTGGGTCTACTCCCCGACGAAAGAAAGCCGCGAGCAGTTCGCCGGCGAGATGGACCGCGTGCTCGACGCGAGCGTCGCCGCCGTCGCCTCTAGCGCCGCGGCTGTCGAAGACGCGGATATCGTCGTGACGGCGACGACCGCCGCGGAACCGGTGTTCGATGGCGACCTGCTCGAACCCGGCGCGCACGTCACCGCGATGGGCCAGTACCACCCCGAAAAACGCGAACTCGACACGACGACCATCGAACGCGCGACGTACGTTCCCGACCTGCGCGAGCGCGCGACGATGGACGCCGGGTCGTTCCTCGCCGCGATGAACGCGGGCATTGTGGACGAAGACCACATCCACGCCGAACTCGGCGAGGTCGTCGCCGGCGTCGCCTCGGGCCGCGAAGACGACGACGAAATCACGGTGTTCGACAGCGGCGGCACCGGTATCGAAACCGTCGCATCGGCGTACATGCTCTACGAGAAGGCCCGCGAAGGCGACCTCGGAACGACCATCGGCTTCGCGCCGGCGAGCGAGGCACTGACCGGCGAATAGCCCGCTCGGTGGTACGCGCCCACCTGCGGGTAACGTCACTCAGGCGGCACGTACTTGCGGGATGGAAAACGTCTTTTAAACCACGTTTCAAACGTCGGCTGACTATGCACACACCGGACGGATTTCTGCACCCGTGGATGGCGGCGTTGTTCATCATCGCGTCGATTGGCGTGCTCGCCTTCGGCACTCGAAAGATTCGCGGGACGGTCACACCGCGTCAGACCCAGTTGTTCGGGATGGTCACAGCGAGCATCTTCGCCGCGCAGATGCTCAACTGGCCGCTTCCCGGCGGCGTGAGCGCGCACTTCGTCGGCGGCGCGCTCGCGGCTATCGTCCTCGGACCGCACCTCGGAGCGCTCTCTGTCGCGCTCGTCGTCGCGGTGCAGGCACTCGTCTTCGGTGACGGCGGCGTCCTCGCGCTCGGCGCGAACGTCTGGAACATGGCCATCGTACAGGTCTACGGCGGCTACGCGGTCTACCGAGTCGTTTCCGAGTACAACGAAACCGGCGCAATCGTACTCGCTGGCTGGGCGAGTATCACCCTCGCCGCGCTCTCGGCGGGCATCCAACTCGGTCTGTCGCCCGCGTTCGGCTCCGAGCTGATTTCGGTCGTGACGGTCATGGCCGGCGGACACGCCGTGCTCGGCGTCGGCGAAGCACTGCTCACACTCCTCGGCGTCCACCTCGTCGCACGATTCGACGCGGCCGACGCCGAATCCGTCGAGGGAGGCGTCGTCGCGTGAGCACCGAGCGTCACACAACCGACGGTTGGGACGGACAGGCGCTCGCCGGTCTCGGTGCACTCGTCGTCGCCGCGCCGGTGTTCGCGTGGGCGGCGGCCCAAGTCGGCTACGCCGAACCGCTCGACGTCGCGGCCGAGATGACCGGCGCGTCGGCGTCGGCGCTCTCGCTTCACGCGGGTCTCTTCCCGGACTACACGGTCCCCGGTCTCGACCCGTACGTCGGGACGTTCGTCTCGGCGCTCGTCGGGACGCTCCTGTGTCTCGGCGTCGCACTGCGAATCGGGTCGGCACTGGAGTAAGCAGTCGTCCGAGCACAACTCGACCGACTTTTTGACTCGTTGTCCCGCGGCGTCACAGCGTGAGTTTCGATACGGACTCGAAACGACTCAGCGCGCGCGGAAACGCCGCTAACACCGGTAGTGCGCACATCACTGGAACGAGAATACCGAGCCAGAACGCGCCGAATTCGACCTGTACCGCAGAGCCGAGCAGTGCCGTACCGCCGACGACGAGGCTGTAGTACGCAGAGCGGATCGGAAGCGTCGGGAGGTGTCCCGGTCGGGGCCACGCGCCGGTCCGGAAGTACTCCCCTCTGAAGGTTCCGACCGCGAGGGCGCTCACCGTAAGCGACGTTAGCCCCGACAGCGACACCGCTTCCGGGGGTGTCGCCGCCAAGAGGAACCACAGCGTCGGAATCACGAGAACCGACACTTCCCACGCGGCGAAAAACACCTGGTCGAGCCACCGGTCGATTCGCTCGATAGATTTCGAGAGCACATCACCACCCACGGCCGAAAGACGGTCTCGCGGGTCTAAACCGTTATTCAGGGCGGAATGAACGTCTGGCCGCCTCTTTTGTCGGTCGGTGGCGGCGTCTGTGTTAGCGTCCGAATTTGCGTTGGTGTTAGCGTCCGAATCTGTGTCAACGTTCTCGTCTACGTCAGCGTCACGTCCGCACCTGCGTCAGCGTCGCATCAGTTCTGAGGGACCGGTTCTGGAGTGCGGTTTCGAGGTATCGGTTCCGTGTCGAGCGTACTCGGTACGGTCTACAGAAGAAACAAGCGAGTGCCTCGGGGCCGTACGGAAATCTTCGATTTCCGTGATGACGAGCGACCGGAGGTCTCTCGAACCACTTGACTCCGAGGCGGTTTACTGGAGCCGGTAGCGGAGAATCGCCGCGATGCCGCCGAGGTTTTTCAACTGCTCGCCGGGTTGGAACTCGGCGGAGAAGACCGTCACTTCGCCGCCTTTCTGTTCGACGGAGTCGATGATGTCGTTTACGTCGATGTCCCAGTCGCCGTCGCCTTGTCGCTCCGCGCGAAGCCGGGAGTCGAGGAGGAGGAGTTGCTCGATGGCACCGAACTCGGCCGCTTCTGCGACCTGTTCGACGCCGTAGGCCGCCTTCGCGCCGGTCGAGATGTTCTCCGTGAGTTCGTCGATGAGGTTGGCTTCCTCGGCGATACGGGTCTGTTTCTGTACGTCGTCAACCGCGCCGCGTTTGAGCACTTCGTGGACGCCGCGGTCGCCGACACCGGCGGTATCGACGGTCGTGACGATGTTCTCGGCGACTTCGCTGTAGTTGTTCTCGAAGTAGTCCAGCGCGTCGTTTTTCGTAAAGCCGGGACCGGCGAGGATGATGGCGTCTACTTCGAGGTGTGAGAGGGCAGCGCCGAGTTCGTCGAACAACTCGGAGCGCGGGCGGGCGTACTCGCCCTTCCCGGTCGGTTTCGTGAGCGACGCGTACTCCTCGGTGCCGTACTGGGCGACCGTGTGGATGTAGGCCGCGCCCTCTTCGACCGTGGCGATAGCCACGTCGGGGTTTTCGGCGGCCTGTTCGGCCGTCTCGATGCGGTCGATTTGGTCGGCTTTGAAATGCTTCTCGATGGTTATCTCGGCGCGCTCTTCGACGTTGAGCGTGTGGTGGTGGCCGAGTTGGTCTTCGCGGGAACACGAGACGATGACGCCGCCGACGCGGAGTCGGTTGGCAAAGCGGGCGAACTCGATATCATCGACTTCGATAGTGACGTGGAGGTGTTCGCGCTCGCCGCCGGTATCTCGCATCTGGTCGTCGTCGCGTTGGATGCGGCGGGTGGTGTCGCCGGAGACCAAATCACCCGGTTCGAGGACGTACGAGAGGTGCCAGAGGTCGTCAACGTTCTCGGGGACGAGCGTGATTCGCTCGCGTCCCTCCTCGCCTCGACCGCGGCTCGAAATGCGCATGTACGTCCGGTCGTCGCGGAACAGAAAAGAGTCCTGCTATCGCGGTTACGGCTCCGAGGCGCGGCCGAGACCGGCGGCGTAACCCCGTCCCCACAAGTAGACCGACGCCACTCTCGCGTAAAAGAGGATGAAAAACCCGACGAGGAGGATAGAAAGCAGGTTCCCGATGCTACCGATGACTATCGTGACGACAGCGGCGAGTGCCCACCCGATTGCGTACTCTCTCGTGAACGCGCCTTTGAGAATCGTCCGGACGTGGAACCCAGCGCCGAAGTAACCCTTAATGGCAAAGTTCGCTCCGGCGGCGGGAACCACATAGGAGACGAACAGTCCGAGGACGAAGACGAAGGCGAAGCCACCGATACCGACGAGACCAAGCCCGACGTTCGTCGCTTGGGTGGCCGCAGATGCGGACTGCGGTATCGATTCGAGAGCGGCCGAACCGAAGCCGAGGGCCACGGGGAGACTGAACAGTGGAACTAGGACGACGAGACTCCAGACGAACAGGATGGCGAGCAGTTTCAGGCCGTCAACGACGAGTCCACCCCAATTTGTGAACGACGGCGCATCTGTCGCCCCGTTCGCGGCGGCCTGCATAGCCCGGACGTAGTATCCCTCAAGGAGTGCGGTCGTGACCAGCAACAGCGGTATCGACAGGAGAAATACGAACGGAACGAGAGCGGAGAGGACGACGAGAACCGACGAGGCGATGACGAGGATACCACCGATTACGGTCGTCGCAAACCAGTCGTCGCTCCGTTTGAGAAACCACAACGCGTCGGAGAGCATAACGAACAGCTATCGCTCCGCGAGCGGTTTAGATATTCCGTCGAAAATTCGGATTTCGAGTGACAGGTTAGACGGCCGGCTGTTCGCCCGGCGTCTGTCCTTCGTCCATCATCTCGATGTCGTGGAGTTCGCCCCACGTCTTGCCGATGATGTAGTACGCGGCGATAGCGGCGTAGAACGTCACGAACGGGCCGAGCAGGAAGCTGGCCAACTGTCCCAACAGGGGGATGACGTTCAGCACGCTGAGGACGAGCGACGCCGCGAACAGGACGGCGAAGGCCATGAGCCACGCAGTCGCGTACTTTCCGGACAGCAGGATGGGGCGGAGCGTCCCGATGTCGAAGGCCGCACCCATGCGGTCGGTCTCGGCGTAGTTCGACAGCGCCGCCGGGATGACGTAGGCGGCGAAGAGGCCGAGAACGGACGCGACCAGGATACCGACGAGCGTGACGACGCCGCCGAAGATACCCGCCGTATCTGAGCCGCCGCCGGCAACGATGCCGACGATACCCGCGAAGCCGAACACCGCGGCGATGAGCGCCGGAATGAGGCTATACACGAACGCGATTGCGAAGCCTTTCAACCCGTCGATGGTCATGTCGCCCCAGTCGTCGAACACCGGAGGTTCCTCGTCTCCCTTCATGGTCGCACGAACGACCCGAAGGAGATAGCCGATGACGAGGAACACCGGAATGACGAACACGCCCAACAGACTCAGTACACCACCGATAAGGACTGTCTTTACCCAGTCCTCACTGTTTCTTGGATAGTTGATTGATTCTGAAAGCATTGGAATCACCGAGCGCAGTCACCCAATCACACGGCATCGAGCCGACCAACCGGTTGTGAATGTCACCCACGCTCGGCCAAACATTACGTCGAGAAAGTATATAATGTTGTACCCGTCTCAACAGAATAACTGAGGATTAATCAAAAATCGGGGTTTCAGCGCCTGGTACGGGTTTATTCGTCCACAATATCGCTCCCACCGGGTGGGAGGAACTCCTGAATCTGGTCCGCGGATGCAATTTTTCTGACGAACGATTTGTCGGCAAAGCGTTCTCGGAGTCTGCGATAACACAGTTTTGCGGCGTCGTTCTGAGCGTATCGGCCGGGAGTGAGCGTCAACGTCGTCTCCGCGCGCGACTCGATAGCCGACGGCGGGCCGCCGATGACTCGCGTCTCGTCTTCGCACTGGATGCCGACCGCGACTTTGGCGGGCACGTCTTCGAAATATCGCCGGTCGCCGCGGATGACGAAACTTCCTTTGTCGATGTACTCGCCGGATTCGGGCGTCTTCGACACCTGCGAGGGTTCGACCATGTAGGCGTCGTCGGCGAAGCGGCCTTCCTTCCAGATAGACGAGTACGCGACCGCGAACTGCGCGGCTTCCCGAAGCGTCTCCTCAGAGAAATCGACCTTCTGTGCGGGTTCGCTCGGACCCGTCGCTTTCAGGAGCGTGACCGGGCCGCCGTGGGCCTGCGTGTGGAAAAAGCGGTCGTGTTTGCTCATGTACTTTTTCACCAACTCCTCGTTTTGGTCGGCGTTGCGGCCGCCGACGACGAGATAGCCACTGGACGTGTAGAACCAACGGAACCGCTCGAACCAGTGTTCGGTCGATTTGACCGGCACGGATTCGAGCGAGAGCCAATCGGTCTCTTCTGGTTCGTCGTCCTCGTCGGCGTCGCCCCCGCCGTCGTCCGCCTCCCACTCGTCGCGGCGGCGCTTTGCCGCCTCCAGTTCCTCGCGGGTGTCTTCGATGGCCGCGAGCGCACCCTCTTTTTTCTCTTGGATGCGCTTTGCCTCCGTGTAGAGTCGGTCGGCGTTCTTTTCGACACCCATCGACACGTCGAGGGTGACGCTCGTGCCGTCGAGTTCGACGGTGACCGTCCCGTTCGCGCTATCGACGTTCGTGACGGCCTCTGCCGCAGGGATGCCTTGGTCCGCGCCTTCGTCGAGCGTGACGGCAATCTCGTCCCACGGAACTCCCTGTTCGCGGGCGTCGCGGACCGTCGAAAGCACGTCGTCAGCGAGGTCGTAGTTGGCATAGAGGAGTTCAGCGCGCTCGCGCTCTTCGTCTGCTTGCTGATCGAACCCCTCGATTGCCTGTTCTTGCTGTTCGATGATGCGTTCTTGCTTGGCTATTTGTTCCTCGAAGTCGGGACGATTCGAGGTCGCTTCCTGTTCGTCCGCGGTTAAATCGAGGCGGAAGAAGTACTCGTCGAGCGCCTCGTTGAACGTCTCGTAGGCCTCCTCGTCGAGACCGGCGTTCTGATGTTCCTGTAACGGGAACGGCGTCACGTCCACGACTTCGCCGTCGTCAGCGAGGTAGAGACGCGGATCGAACTCGCCGGAACGAACCTGCTGGCGAAGGTTGACGATGGCGTCGTAGATGGCGTCGTAGTCGTCTTCAGTGGCGTCTTCGATGTCGAGCGTTTTCTCGACCCCGGCGCGGGTACACAACTCCTCTGCGTACAGGCCGCCGAGGTTCAGTTGGGTTGCGATGGTGCGCACGACGTCGGTATCCGACTGCTCCATGTGACGGCCGAGCGCGTCTCTGCTGATGGTAAGTGGGTCGAGTCGAGAGGATGGATACTCGTACTGCGACCCGGGTGCGACGGTCCGCGATTTGAGGCGGACTGTCTCCAGACTGCGGACGACTTCGCCCGTCTCGTCGAGGATTGCGATGTTACCCTGACCGAACAGTTCGACGACGATTTTCGTGTTCTCGTCGCCGCGTTCGAAGGTGAACGTCAGAATACGGTCGAACTCGTACTGTTCGACTCCGGCGAAATCGGCCCCGCTGAGCCGGTTTCGAAGCATCATCGCAAAGTTCGGCGGGCGACCGGGGGCGTCCGGAACGTGCTCCTGTGCGGCGAGGTGTGCGCGCTTGATGTCGCCGACTTCCAAGAGGAGTTCGAGACGGCCGCGGTCGAAGTCCCGCATCTTGAGGCGAAGCAGGTCGTCGCCGTAGAGGTACGCCTTATCGACTTTCGCGCCCTCGTACCGATTCATCTCGGTGACGAGAGCCGCGAGATCGACGCTCGTGAGTTCCCGCTTCGGGTCCATGAACTGGCTTTTTCGCGGCGGACGAAAAGGGGTATCGTTTCTGTGGGTCGCCGTCCCGGGGACGTTTCTGCGACTTGCCGTGTCGGGGGAAGATACTTGTCGCACAGCTAGAATTACAATCACAAATGAAATCCCGCTCCGCCGTTCTCGCCTTCCTTCTCGTCGTCGCTATGCTTCCGGCCGCGACGACAGCGACGATGGGAAGTCCCCCGCCCCAAACCGCCTGTATCGTCTGTGGAACCGAATTCGAGTACGTCGCAGACGCCGCCGGCGTCAACCTCACCGTCGAGTCGAGCGAGATGCACGTCCGAATAGACGACGACGGCGTCGGTCACTGGACGGCCCGCGTGACGGTAGACGACGCGGCCGCGACGACCTTCCGCGAGAATCCCGACCTGCTCGATACCGTCGTCCGGCAGACGTTCGAAGAGCGTCGCGGACTCGTAGATGACCCCCACGACCTCGATAGCCGACTCGTCGGTGAGACGGTCGTCGTGACGTTCACCGTCCCCGAGATGGCCTCGGACGGCGTCGGTGACGTGCTTCTCGTAGACTACTTCAACGACCCGACCGGCACGCGGCACGTCTACGTCGAGGCAGACCGGTTCGTCGTCACCGGTCCCGAGGGGTCCGCTCTCCTCAACGACCCGCCGGGGACGACGACCAACGAGACGGCGGCGATGTGGAGCGACGACGGACAGTACATCTCCACAATCGACAGTCAGACGTACCTCACGTTCGGTCCCGATGGGGGGCTTACGGGCACGGCCGCGGCCTACGCGAGCATCGCCGTCGATTCGGGACCGAATCTGCTCTCGGACCTCGCTTGGGCCGCGTTCGTACCGACGCTCATGCTGGTAAACGGTATTCTCCTCATTCAGTACGTCAACCGCCGCGTCGGCGATAGTCGAGGGTCGCGGCGTCGATTCGGGACGGTCGTCGGTGCTCTCGGCATCATCTGGTCGCTTTGTCTCGTCGCGCTCAGAATGTTCTCGGGCGGTATCAGCGTCATGGCGTGGGTGTTCGGCCTGCAACTCGTCGGCTTCGGGTTGGTCGCGGTGAAACGGCCGGGTCTCATCGACTTCCGGCGACTCGTCGCCGCGGCAGTCGGACCGCCGGTCGTCGCCGCCGTTGGCGTCTCGGTCGTGACTGCCCCGTCGGTTCCGTGGAACGTTCCGAGCGCCCTCGCACTCGGGACGGCAATCGTCCTGTTTCTGCCGCTCGGGTACGGTGCGCGGCGCGACACCGAGACGCGACCGCTGGCGCTCGCCATCGCCTCGTCACCGGTCGTGTTCACCATCCCGGCGCTCCCGCTCGGCGGGTGGGGACCGGGATTCATGGCACTCTTGCTTGTCGTGTGGGGATGCCTCGCGCTCGCAACCGGCGCGCTCGTGTATCGACTCGGGTGGACCCTGGCTGGATGGGTTCCGGACGAAACGCCACCGACTGACGATGCGACGAGCGCGTGAATCGGGGGAAGCGAGGTGAACCGCTGAACCAGCCGAGTCGGTACCGCCTCCGCAACCATCAGGTACTCGCCCGTCGAATCTCCGCGCATGACCGACTCCGAAGTTCGCGTCGTCGCCACCGATGACGAGCGCGAGGACGCGTTTGCCGTCCGAAAAGCCGTGTTCGTCCGCGAACAGGGCGTTGACGAGGAATTGGAGTGGGACGAGTACGACGATGCCGATTCGTCGGCCGTCCACTTCGTCGGCTACCGCGACGGTGAGGCGGTCGGTGCGGCCCGACTACGCGAGTACGAACCCGACGTCGGCAAAGTCGAACGCGTCGCGGTTCTCGAATCCGTCCGTAGCGAAGGGTGGGGAAGAAGACTGATGGCCGCCCTCGAATCGGAAGCCAACGAACGCGGATTCGACCGGCTCGTGCTTCACGGGCAAACCTCCGCCGAGGGATTCTACCACGAGTTGGGCTACGAGACGACGAGCGACGTGTTCGACGAAGCGGGCATTCCGCACGTCGAGATGGAAAAACGCCTCTGAGTTCGACCGAAAACCAGCGGACGGAAGTACGCCGATCCGTGGTTTTGCTCGCCGAAAATGAAAACTCAAGGACAAATTCCGGCGTGTGGTAGAAAATCAAATGAGATAATCGGCAGAATACCTATATACGACTCCTCATACGTCCTTCGGCCATGCTCAACGCGCTCTCGTCACTCGTCGTGGGGGCAGTGACCAGTTCGGAGACACAGCAAACCGCGGACGGGTCGTCAGCGATGGCCGCCAAGCCGATGTTGGACGCGCTTCCGATGCCCGCGTTCGCACTCGACGACGAGGGAACCGTCATCGAGTGGAACAAGACGGCGACCGCGATGTTCGAAATCTCGCGCGACGAAATTCTCGGGCTTTCGGAGCCGGAGGCGGCCAAACTCGTTACGTACGAAGACGACGGCGAAGCCAAGACGCTCGCCGGAAAGGTCCACGAGAACCCGCGGAACGCGGACAGTCGCTACGATGTCGAGCGGCGAGACCTTCCCGCGGGACCCGTCTACATCGACGAACGCGCACTCGTCAACGCCGGCGGCAAGACGGTGTACCTCTCGTTCAAGGTGATTCCCGTCTTCGACGCCGACGGCGACCTCGAAGCAGTCGTCGAAATCGTCCAAGACCAAAGCGAAGAGAGGCGACGGCGCGACGCGCTTCATACCCTCGTCTCCGAGGTGACGGCGACGCTCGAAGCGCTCGCCGACGGTGACCTCGACAGACGAGTCAGCTACGACGCCAGCGTAACCGAGCACGTTGACGACGAACTGCTCGACATCCTCGACGCGGTAGACGAGACCGCGTCGTGCTTCGAACAGGTCGTCGAAGAGATGGAAGCCCACGCGTCCGACCTCGCTTCGTTCGTCGATACGGCGGATGCCGCCGCCGAGGAGATTTCCGACCAGACGACCGAACAGCAGACCGAACTCGCGTCGGTCAGAAACGAGATGGAGTCGTTCAGCGCGACGATGGAAGAGGTCGCGGCGAGTTCGACGGAGGTCGCAAACGCCTCGTCGCGCGCCCGCGACAACATCCAGTCGTCGCTCGAATCGACGAAAGAGACACAGACGGTTACGGACGAGGTGAAACACCGAAGCGAGAACCTCGTCGATACCGTCGCGGACCTCGAAGACGAGATGGTCGAAATCGAAGAGGTCGCCGCCGTTATCTCCGATATCGCAGACCGGACGAACATCCTCGCGCTCAACGCGAACATCGAGGCGGCGCGGGCGGGCGAGGCGGGCGAAGGCTTCGCCGTCGTCGCCGGCGAGGTGAAATCGCTCGCCGACGAGACGCAGTCTCACACCGAGCGAATTTCAGAGCGAATCAACGCCATCCAAGAGCGGGCGACGAAGACCGTTGACCTCGTAGAACAGACGCACTCAGACGTTATCGACGCCGACGATGCCATGTCGGAGACTGTCAGTTCGCTGACCGAGGCGACCGCAGACGTGGCGGAAGCGGCGGACGGAATCACCGAACTCTCGCGTGCGAGCGACGATCAGGCCGACACCGTCGAAGCCGTCGCCGCGACCATCGAAGACGTAAACCGCGGTGCAGAAGAGATTTCGGCCGTCTCCGAGACGGTCGTTGAGGTGACAGAAGAACAACGCGTGGCTGCCACTGCTCTCGACCAGAGTCTCGAATACTTCGACACGGAGTAAGTCGGACGAAAGCGACCCCGAGAACGACGCGGGGGCAGTCAGTCGTTCGACTGCGGCGACTGCGGCTGTGACTCCGTCGGACTGCGTTTTTCGTGCCGAACTTTGAACCCGGCCGCTTCTTGGCGGGCGAGCAGTTCGCGCTGTGGATACGGAATCTTGATTCCGGCGTCGTCGAAAGCTGTTTTGACGCTTCTGAGTACCTCCGCTTTCGCCTGCGCACGGCGCGGCGCGGAGGGGTTCGTAATCCAAAAGCGCAGTTGGAGACCGATTGCCGAGTCGCCGAACGTCGTCGGCATGACCTGCGGTTTTGGTACCTCTTCGACGAACGTGAGACCGGACAGCGCGGTTTCCGCCACCGTCTCGGCGCGTTCGATATCGGCTTCGTAGTCGATGCCGACGTCGATTCGAAGGCGGAGTCGGTTGCGCTTCGTCCGGTTCGTTATCTTCGCGTTCGTCACGCGGTCGTTCGGGAAGACGACCGTCTCACCGTCGGCGTTGCTCAGGCGCGTGTTGATGATGGTGATGTCGGTGACGATGCCTTCGGCGTCGTCGATTTGCACCCAATCGCCGAGTTCGAACGGGCGGGAAAACATCAACACGAACCCGGCGATAAGCGACCCGAGGGTCTGTCGCGCGGCCATACCGACGACGATGCCGAGGAACCCGGCACCGACGAGGAGGCTCCCGATTTCGAAGTCCCAGACCGTGAGCGTCGCCAACCCTACGGCGAGGAGGACGACGAGTTGGAGCACGCGAAAGACGATTCCCTCCTGGTGGGCGTTGATGTGGTCAACGTTGCGAGCGTAGGATTCGAGTTTCGATTCGAGGATGTTCGTCCCGACGAGACCGCCGGCGACGAGGACGAACGTCACCCCGAGTCGGGCGATGTTCGGAATCGCCTTCCCAACGACGACCACCACCTCCGACGCGAGACTCGAAAATCCCCACAGGAACAACAGCGAAACCGAGACGCCGACGAAGACGGCGAATTGAAGCGACCGAACGAGAATCGTCGCTGGAAAGAGCCACGCGACGTCGGTGACCGCGTCGGGGACCCGCGAATGTTGCAGGACCCGCGTGCGAAACAGCGTCGAAAGCCGAGTGACCACCCGCGGCGCGAGAAACACGGCGACCCCCACCGCGAGCGCAACGAGCGCCGCGGAGATTCCGATTCGCGCTTCGGTCGAAACGAACTGCGCGAGCGTCGAGCGAAACTCGTCTACCCACGCTATCATCCGACTCGCCACCCCGTCTCCCCCTGTGTAACCATCGTATCCAGTCGGACGGGTACGCACAGAAAAGTGTGACGGAGTACCAATCAGTCTTGAGAATTACACGTTTTGCCACACGGTTGCGGGGCGGCACAGCTCAATTGAGAGTATCAGCCATGATTCCGTCGGTGTCTGTGACGGTGCCGGTGGCAAGGTCAGTGTGGGAGTCGGTGACGATGTGGCTATCGGTGTCAGTGCATGTCGATGTGGGTGACGATAGCGTCCGTGCGGTCGAGTCCAGTAGTAGTCGGCACCGAAAAAGAGAGCAGTCAGTCGATTAGAGCCGCAGTCGATTAGAGTCGCTTCGACACGTACGGACCGTCTTGCTGGTAGCCGAGTTTCTGTTTGTAGTACTGGCGGACGCCGATGCCGGAGATGACAGAAATCTTGTCGTATCCGGCGTCGCGGGCGAGTTCCTCGGCGTGAGCGAGCAGTTTCTTTCCGTACCCCTTGTGTTGCCAGTCGCCGTCGGAGCCGATTCCGGCTTCGGAGCCGTAGACGTGCAGTTCGCGGACGAGTGCGGCGTTCTGAAGTTCGCGGCGGACGGGATTGCCGGGGAACCGAAGGCGGCAGAACCCGACGAGCAGGTCTTCGACGGGGTCTTCGAACGAGATGAAGTGTTCGGTGCCGCCGGCGACCTCGTAGGTCATCACGTCGAGTTCGATGCGGTCTGGGTCCGGGTCGGCCTCGTTCATGCCGACTTCGCGGGCGCGAATGTCGCGTTGGACGATGCCTTTCTTTTCGGCTCGCTGGGCGGCGAGTTGGCGAAGGTTGGACTTCCAGACGCCCGCGTCGATGAAGTCCGCGGGGATGTCACGCTGGACGCGCTGGAGGCGCGTGTACTTCGGAATCATTCCCATGACCTCGGAGACGACTTCCGCGGCTTCTTCGTTGTTCAGCGGGTCGTACTCGTCGCGCCGCCACATGTCGTAGGTGATGGTGTCGCGGACGATGAGCGTCGGGTAGATTTTGAGGTAGTCCGGCCGCCAGTCCGAACTCTCGAACAGTTGGCGGAAGTCCTCGATGCACATCTGTTTCGTCATCCCGGGTTGCCCCGGCATCATGTGGAAGCCGACCTTGAACGCCGAGTCACGGAGGCGGCGGTTCGCGTCGATAGACGCTTGGACGCCGTGGCCGCGGTGCATCTCGCGGTTGATGCGCTCGTAGGTCGTCTGCACGCCGACTTCGACCTTCGTCGCGCCCAAATCCAGCATCCGGTCGATCTGCTCGGGGTCACACCAATCTGGCTTCGTCTCGAAGGTCGTCCCGATGTTACGGATGTCAGCCGTCTCGTTTTCGGCGATAACGTCTTCGACGTATTTGAACTCGACATCCTCGGGGTCGGGCTTGAACGACTGGTCTTCGGCGGGTTCGGGTTCTTTGTCTACGTCGTAGTCGTTGAGCGCTTCGAGTGCTCGCTTGACGAACCACTCTTGATAGTCGTGGCTCCGGGCGGTCATCGTTCCGCCCATCAAGATGAGTTCGACTTTATCGACGGGGTGGCCGATGTGCCGGAGTTGTTCGAGACGGAGCGTGACCTGCCCGTACGGGTCGTAGTCGTTTTGGACGCCGCGAGCGGCCGCGGGTTCGTGGCCCGTGTACGACTGCGACGACGAGAACTCGCTTGCGGGGCCGCCGGGACAGTACAGACACTTCCCATGGGGGCACATGTGCGGCGAGGTCATGATGGCGACCGGCGAGACGCCGGAAGCGGTGCGGACGGGCTTGCGGCGGACGACCTCTTTGACCTCCTCGCGGCGGTCTTCTGGTGCGTATTGGAGAATCTCGGTGTTTTTCGGTACCTTCGGTGAGGAGTGTTGCGAGCAGGCGTCGAGCTTTGCCGATTCGAGGTCGTCGCGGCCGACATCGCCCGCGAGGATGCGCTCTACGAGCGCTTCGCAGGTCCGTTCGAACGCCTCGGACTCCGATTCGGTCTCGGCGCTCACGGACACACCTCCCGGGTGGCGACGTGGTGACGGTTCATGGGCGCGAATCGGGTCGTTTCGTGGATAAGCGTGTCGCTCGGCGGTCTCGAAAACAGCCCTCCATCGAACCGGGTGAGGAGGAGTCTGGATTGTACGTTAGAACTGTTCGGCGGCGGCTTCGAGGACGGCTTCGAGCGCCTCGTCGCGCGCGCCGGTCAGGAATTCGATGCGGCCTTCGCGGATGCCGGCGGCGGCGAGGCCGGCGGATGGTGCCTCTGCGGCGGCCGACTCGACGACTGCGCGGAGGTCGAGGTCGCCCGTACTGCGGACGTACAGTTCGTCCATGCCGAGTGCGATGGTGACGAACGTGTTACCCTCGCGCGTGCGGCGGTGGAGTTCGTCCACGAGCAGGCTCGTCGGCGGGAAGTCGAAGCGGTGACTATAGGCGTCCGAGTCGAGAATCGCGGCCGAAACAGAACCGACGTCGCGGCGTTCGAGGTTGGCTTGTGCGGTCTCGATTTCGTCTTCGAGCTTGATGCGGAACTGCTCGGAGACGTGACCGGCGAGACCCTCGTCGGCGTCGAACAGCAGGTCGGCGATGAGTTCGCGCTTGTCCTGGTAGGACTGGTAGTAGGCTTCCAGTGCGACCGCTTCTCGGAGTTCGCGGACGCGGTCGGCGTCGAAGCCGTGGTCTTCGGCGAGGCCGAGGTACTGCTCGGGGCAGTGTTCCCAGTAACTGACCGCGGGGAGGTGCGACACGTCGTCGCGGATGTCCTCGTTGACGGCGACGGCGAGCGTCGAAGCGAGCGCGCCGACCGAGAGGTCGCGGGCGTCGGCACCTTCGTGGGCAGGGTTGACGAGTACGTCAACTTCCGCCGCGACGTCGTCGTCAGCGGGTGCGGCGTCAACGACGACGCGTTCGGAGCCGTAGACGCCGAGCAGGCCGAGTCCGTCGAGGGATTCGGAGGTCGAGCCAGCGCCGAGAAGCAACACGAGCGGGAGCTTCTCGTCGTGACGGTCGCGGTCTTCGAGCATCCGCGTCACGTCGTTCGTGGCGGCGTCCATTCCGTAGACGGCCTCTTCGAGCGGGCGACGAGTGAAGTAGTGGTATTCGGCGTCGTCGCGGGGATGCTCGGCGCGAATGAGCGGGAGCACGGCACGCTCGACGGCGGCACCGGCGACGTATCCGTCTGCGGTGGCCGTGTGGCGTACGACGATGGGGCGCGATTCGAGGACTGCGCGGCGAATGGCCTCTGCGGCGTCGAGAAGCGACTTGCCGACGGCGGCGACCGGCTCGTGAGCCGCGAGCGGAGCGACAGCGTCCGGACGGGCTTCGTCGGAGAGCGCATCAGCGAGGCGCTGTTCGACGGTTCCGGCCTCGGAGCCGTCGAGAATGGTCAGGTCTTCGGTCTCGATTTGAAGCTCGCCGCGGCGGCGCTCGACCTCGCCGTCGATGCGGACGTAGTCGCCCACTTCGACGCCGGGGTACGCGCGGACGCCGGCTTCGACGAAGGCGGCGCAGTCGGCGATTCCGGTCTCGTCGCGGAGTTCGAAGACGGTCGGGCCGCCGGTCTGGCGGACGCTTGCGATTTCGCCTTCGACGCGAACAGCGTCGCCGACGCGGTTTTCGATGTCTTCGATCGACACGCGCTCGACGTCGGCTGTTTCGGCTGGTTCGGCTGGTTCCGCTGTTTCGGGTGCGTCGTCCGTTTCGGATTCTTCCACTGCGTCGGGTGCAGACTCGGATGCGTCAGATTCCGATTCGGCGATGTCATCGACGACATCCGTCGCGGTCGGGGTTCGGTCCTCGTCTCCGGCGGCGGACTCGGACTCGGCCGGTTCGGTCGATTCGGGTGCTTCGGTCTCGGTCGGCGTCTCAGTCTCGGCGACTGCGTCGGTCTCGTCGGACTCCTGCGAAGTGCTCGTGCCGACGGGCTTCGTCGTCTTACCCGTCTTCGGACGGGTCTTGATAGTCGTCGGGCCACCGCGTTCGGTGTCCTTTTCGACCGGCTCGTTGTCGGCGTCGCCGTTGGGGTCGTGGATGCGAGCGCCGCGGAACTCCGCGTCGGACTGTCGAATCGACCAGCCGAGGTCAATGTTGCCGTTGTCGCGGACGTTCTTTACCTGAATGAACACGTCGTCGCCGGGTTCCCATTCGAGCGATTCGAGACGGCGGTCAAGTTCGCTGCGGTGCAGTAAGCCTGTGACGTTGGAAGCGAGGTCAACGAAGACACCGAAGTCGGCGTACCCGTCTACGGTGCCTTTGTAAAACCGACCGGGGACGAGCTGGTGGGGACTATTGCCCCGGAACTCGAACCAGACGTCCTCCTCGTGCGTAATCCAATCCATTGCGTTGAGCAAACAACCCCTAACTAAAACGATTGTCGAAAAACGCTCAGCCTAGAGCGACACGCGTGCGGTCACCACGCTCCCGTCGCGTCCGGCGAATCGCGGCTCACGACAGGGTGTGCGACGACGAATCGCGTCGCATCAGGTGAGTGCGGTGGCGAGTACCGAGACGGTCGTCGAAAACGCCTCGAACCCACGGAACGCGTAGCCGAAGATAACGCCGGCCGGGACGAACGAGGCGAGAATCGCCTTCGGCACCGACGTTTGGTGTACTTCGCTGATGCCGATGACGAGGAGTACCGCACCGTAGGCCGCGCACACTGCCCGGATTCCGGGTATTTCGAACCCCGCCGTCAACAGTTTCGGAATCGGAACCGCGGCGAACGCACACGGCGCGGTAGCGTAGGCGATGACCTGTACGGTTTCGCTCACGCCGGCGCGCTCGGATAGAAGGGGGATGAGAAGTGCAGTCTGTATCGCCGCCGTCAGGTGGAGCAGTGCCGGCGCGACGAAGAGCGCAATCACCAAGAGCGCGACGACCGCCGAGGCGACCGGACCGCCCTCGATGGTCGGAATCGTCGCCGGCGAGACGGCGAACTGGAGACTCTGATAGACGAGCGCGACGAAGATAGCGAACAGGAGACCGGGTGCCTGGTCGCCGGGGGCGACGCCGTCGCGGAAGAAACGGCGGGGGTGAACGAGCACGGCGACCCACGCGCGGAGGATACCGGCCAACCCACGGTCACGGCCCTCGCGGGGGGTCTCGACCCAAGTAGTCACGCTAGCCTCTAGTCGCGCCGGAGTGTATGACAGTTCCGGCACCGCGCTTCGTAGGACTCCTCGGCACCGACGAGAATCGTCGGGTCGTCAACGTGTGCGGGTTTGCCGTCGATGAGCCGCTGATTTCGCGTCGCCGGTTCGCCGCAGATGGTACAGATAGCCTGCAACTTATCGACGTACTCGGCGAGCGCCATCAGTTGCGGCACCGGGTCGAACGGTTCGGCGCGGAACGTCTGGTCGGTTCCGGAGACGACGACGCGCTTACCGTCGGCGGCTAACTGCTCGCAGACATCGACTAATTCGGCCGAAAAGAAGTTGGCCTCGTCGATGGCGACAACGTCCTCACCGTTCAGTTCCTCGACGATTTGCCAGACGCCCTCGCCCTCCGAGGGAACGACGCTCGCGTCCCACGAGCGCCCGGCGTGCGTGCCGACCGTCGTCTCGCCGTAGCGGTCGTCGAGTTGGGGCTTGAACACGGAGATTTCTTGTCCTGCAATCTCCGCGCGGCGGAGGCGACGGAGCAACTCCTCCGTCTTCCCGGAAAACATCGACCCGGAGATGACCTCTACCCAACCGCTCTGCGTGATGGCGTGCATACGTCGAGAGGGAGACGAGGAGAGCCAAAACGATTGTTCATCTGTTCCGACCGTCGCCGGAGTATGAACGCCATAACTCGGCGACAGTATCGTGTAGGTGATAATTTCTCTCGACTGATGGTCAGCGTTTCCGTACCGGTGTGTTACGCTCGAACTCACGACAGTCATCCGGCACATAACAAATGCC
>NZ_AOLN01000014.1 GCF_000337815.1 Haloferax mucosum ATCC BAA-1512
CTTCAACCCAACTAGGGTTCGTCTGTAACGACGTCGCAGGCGACGAGTTCGCCGCAGACGACGAAGCTTCAACCCAACTAGGGTTCGTCTGTAACAACGGTCAGGTTACAATCGAACTCACCATCACTGACGCTTCAACCCAACTAGGGTTCGTCTGTAACACTTATCGAAGACATCACGGCAAACTCCGCACTGACTGCTTCAACCCAACTAGGGTTCGTCTGTAACCAGCCGCTTCTTGGCCGCAAAGTCCGGTTCCATGCCGTGCTTCAACCCAACTAGGGTTCGTCTGTAACTTCATCCCACAGTCTGACTTCGATATTGGCGTCTGTGCTTCAACCCAACTAGGGTTCGTCTGTAACTTGTCGTTCTTGCTCTTGCTTCCTCGCTATCCACAGCTTCAACCCAACTAGGGTTCGTCTGTAACTCCCTCAACGACGAGAACCCACGCCGAAACCTGTTTGCTTCAACCCAACTAGGGTTCGTCTGTAACGCTACAACTGTGGTAAGGATTTCGACCATCCGAACCAGCTTCAACCCAACTAGGGTTCGTCTGTAACCATGCCCAATTCAGGGGTACACAGACCTCTACACACTGCTCACACTCAACAGTTTCCGTCGACCTCCAATAGCCCCCCAAACCCCGGGGGGTTGACGGACCAAGAAGTTCTAAATTAGAGTGTTCCACTAATGCAGACCCTTCACGTGAAGTAGTTTGTGCCTGTTTGGTATGTCAGTGGTTCATCCCATTTTTAGACACGTTAGAATTTATATGTCTGCTCAAAGAACAACTAATATGACTGATGTTACCTATCATCTTGGAGGTGATGCACCGCTATGCGCTTGCTAGTCCGCTTGAACGCGCAGTGTGACGCGACCTACCAACACGCGTTCCATAACAAACTTAGAGGCCGTGTGTGGCGGGCACTCGAAGGGTCGAAGTTCGACCGTGAACACGACAATGGCCACCCACTTGGACTCGCCTTCAGCAACATTTTCCCGTGGGGTGAGATTCGAGCTGGAGACCGGCGTTCTGTGCTCTTCGCCTCTCCGCGGGAAGACCTTCTCGCAACTATCGCGCGGGACTTACAGCAAGACCGCGCATTCAACATCGGTGAGATGTCGTTCGAAGTCGATGAGTTGTCGCAACTCTCCGTCGATGTTGGCGAACCCGGTACCCGTGGCGTCATCGAGACGGCAACCGGCGTTGTCGTTCGAATACTTCCCGAGCATCGTGAGCGGTACGGCATCGAGACCGACTACGACACGGCAACGTACTGGCGGCCTGAACATACGATTAGACCGTTCAAAGAAGCCATCCAAGCGAATTTACAGCACAAACACGACCGGTTCGCTCACGAGTATCAAGACGGGCCAACAGATGTAGACGGTGACCTCTTCGAGGGGTACGACCTCCTGAAGACGTATGCGCTTCCCGTAACGGTCACCACGGGAACGACGATTGATCTCCTGTTGAGCAAGTGGCGATTCGATTACCGTGTTCGGAGTGATTCACACCGCCGCCATCTCAATCTCGCGCTCGATACGGGGCTCGGTGGACGCAACGGGTTGGGATTCGGATTTTCGAACATCGTCGAAAAAACCGCTCCGAGTGAAAGCCAATTGGAGGGAGCAGATGCTCTCACCTGAAGCGTTCAGACAGACGTACTCGGACGCGGAACTCGCCAAGGAACTCCCAGACCGTCCGATTGCTTCACTTCGGGATATTCAGCACCATTACGGAACGCTCTACACGCTTGCGACTACCGGCGGCGGGAAGTACGCGCCGTATCTCACGCCGGACGCCGCGAGCGACCTCGTTGACGAACCAGATAGCCTCATCGTGGTTCGAGTCGATCTTTCCGGCGACGAACCCACGTTAGCATCCGATGACCGAGGTCCGGTTTGGGTGACAAAGTACACCGATGAGCTGATCCCGAAAGTTGCACACTGCAAGTACCCTGCCGCACGGGGTATCGACCACAGCATCACGCATCAAGCTGGCAAGAATAGCGACCCGGAGAAACTCGCTCGCTACGCGAAAGAGCGACTTTCTAAGTGGGCAACCGACTCGGCTGTTCAACCGGCCGCAGAAGAACACGAAGACGGTTGGATTATCGACTCCCTTGCCGAGTTGGGTGAAGACGAGGCTACGCTTGAACAACTCGAACACGATGTTCTGGCGACGCTCAGCGGTTCCACCACGGCACTTCTCACAGTCCAGGTAAAAATCGACGACGACCCGTATCTGTGGCCGGGCGACCTCGACGTGTCGATGGCCGCGATGCGAAGTCGGAAACTGTCGAAACTCGTCTCCAAAGGGAAAGCGTCGAATTCGGCTGGCGAAGCGACCGACCTTATCACGGGTGCACAGACACGGACTGTCGGGACGGCACAGGACCCCCTGAATTACTTTCTCGGCAAGCAGTTGGAGAAGTTCCCTGGCTTCGACCCCGACCAAGCGTGGCGAACGCATCCAATTTCGGAAGATGCCGCAATCACGCTGATGAACGCTGAGACGTTCATCGACGCATGCTCTTATCGAACGTTCGGTGCTCGCGTCTACTATTTACCGTATTTTTTCGGCAAGCCGGACGCTGAAGATACGTATCGGCTTTACGAGCTATTGTACGACACGGTCACGGAGGACGACTCGGAGCGTGGCCTCACCCCAATCGAAACCGCGTATCAGTTCCGCGAAGAGAAGTCTCTGGACGAAAACAAGCTTCGGTTCTACGTCTCTGCGGTCATGCCGCATCAGATGTCCCGGTTCGATGTCTTCGGTGAGACGATGAACGGGCGCATCCAATTTCCTGCTTCGCTCGCCACCGCTCACCGCGACCTACTTCGGACAACAGCCTTCAGAGATGGAAACGAGCGGACAGCGGCACTTCCAACCCACGAAAACTGGTCGCTCCTCTCTGATGACGGATTCCTCGGGTTAGTCGCCTCGGGTTCGTATTTTTACCAAACGCTCCCCAGCGGAGACGATGACACGGATGCGAGCGCGGACGACCCGCGGATACTGGCGCTGGTCGCAGTTCTCAGCGGCGACTCGATACCGGTTTCGACTCTATTGGAATCGTACGTCGATCGGATTATCGAAGAATCGGGTGACGATGAATACGGATTCCCAGTTTTCAGAGTAGCCAGCCAGTATGCACAGCTCTGCGCACTTGCGGATGCTAATCCCGGTTTCCTTGACGCGACAGACACTCGAAAGCCGATTATCGAACCACCATCCTACGGACAACGAACTATGTCAGACATGGTAAAAACCATCACAGACGGCGGCTTCGCCGGTACAGAGAAGCTCGAATCGTTCATCGAAGACACGCCAGCGCTTGCGACAAACGACGAGCGATGTGCGTCTTTCCTGCTCGGCGCACTCGTCGGCGCTGTCGGGGGATACCAAGAATACGAGCACGACCGCTCGACGACGCTCGTGGACCAATTCCCCGTCCAAGCGGTCACGCGGAACCGCATCAAGAAGGTAACCGAGTCGGCGATTGAGAAAACGATTACGTACACTCGTCAGGAGAAGAAAGGCGGCAGAGAGTATCCCGGAACGAAGTTCGATTACATTGTTGACCGACTTCGAGAGACGGTTATCAATCCTGACCCGGACGACTGGGACATCGACACTGCCGACCTCCGATTCTACTACGCACTCGGTCTCACGTACGGTATGAACGACCGACCGCTGACTTCGAACAGCGAACCTGACCAACCGAACCCCACTGCCAACTAACCCATGTCCGAACACTCAGACCACGTCGAGAACCGCTCAGAAATCGTGTTCCTGTACGATGCCGTTGATGCGAACCCGAACGGGAACCCACTCAGTGGAGCGAATCGCCCCCGAATCGACCCCCAAACGAACCAAGCAATCGTCACCGACGTCCGCCTAAAACGATACCTTCGTGACCAACTGGATGCGGACGGCCACGGCGTCTACATTCGGAACGTCCAAGAAGAAGGCAATCGGTACACACGTGAAAAATTGCTGGAGAACCGCCTCAAAGAGGTTGACCCCGACGAGTACGACGACGATGAAGAACTTTCAGAGGCGGTCTACCGAACGTTTCTCGAAGAGAGCGTGGACGTCCGGTACTTTGGCGCGACAATGAGCGTAGATTTGGACGACAGATACGGCTCACTGCCGGACCATTTCACTGGACCGGTACAGTTCTCGCCCGGAAAGTCGATGCATTCGGTGAACGAAAACGAGGAGTACGACAGTCTCACGAGCGTCATTGCGACGCAAGACGACAAACAACAGGGTGGATTCGACCTCGACGACCATCGGATTCAGTACGGGCTTATCAGATTCCACGGCCTCGTTGACGAGCACGCCGCCGCGGATACGAATCTCACAACCGAGGATGTCGAACGATTGGATACGCTCTGCTGGCGCGCAATCAAGAACCAGACGATTAGCCGGAGCAAGGTCGGCCAAGAACCGCGGTTGTATCTGCGTGTCGAGTACGCGACCGACAGTTTCCATCTTGGTGGGCTGGATAAAGACCTCGACCTCGACCGAAAAGACGGCCGAACAAAGCCTGACGACCAACTCCGTACCGTTCGTGACCTAACGCTATCGGTCGATTCGTTGGTTGCTCGCCTCGAAAAGTCTGCGAACCGAATCGAGCGAGTACATGTTGCCGCGAGCGACGTGCTGTCTGTCTCGCACGATGACGACGTTGGTGGGCCGGAAGTCCTCTACGATGCGCTTGCGGACCGGCTTGGGACGGACGCAGTCCACACTATCGACGTGTACGACGAACACACCACGGCGCTCCCTAACTGACTGTGGACCAACAGACGCTCTCCAAGTGGGATGATAGCCAAGGCGAGAGTGAAACTGCCGACCCGCCACGCTGTCTATCACTCACCATTCGGGGACCGTGGGGACATTTTCGCCGTGTCGAGGGAAACATCGTCAAGCAGACCTACCGAATTATCCCACGGACGACAGTTGCTGGCTTGCTTGCGGCGGTTCTCGGTATCGAGCGAGATGGATACTACGAGTTGTTCGGACCTGGGCACTCGGCAGTCGCAATCGAACCCGTCGAACCGCTCCGAACGCTGAACCTTCCCGTGAATACGCTCTCGACAGCGAATGAATCGATGAAGTCAATGAATGCGAAGGGAAAGATCAGTATCAAGATTCCTGACCCGACGAAACCGCGTCAACAACACAACTACGAGGTACTCGTTGACCCGGCGTATAGGCTGTACGTCTGGTTGCGTGACTCGGACTGGTTCGACATGCTTCACGAGATGCTCGATGAAGGTAAATCGCACTACGTTCCTAGTCTCGGCCTGTCCGAGTATCTCGCGGAGATAGAGTACCATGGACAGTTTACGGTTGAGACCGGGCCGGCTGACTCCGTCGTTGCTGTCGATTCTGCCGTCCCGAATGCAATTGACCGAATCGTTCCAGATGCCGAAACGCGGTGTCAAATCGAGGAGTCACCTGGGTTCATGACGAGCGATACGGGTGGACGAACGACGACTGGATTCACGAGTTACGCATACAACCCCGATGCAGGCCCAGTTAACGTACGGAATCCCGACACACACATCATCGATGGAAACACGGTGATGTTCGTCTGATATGACGTCAGCGTACGAACGGCGTTACTCACACCCTGCCGAGGATGGTCGACCGGGCGTGCTTCTCTTTGCGCACCTTAAGGACGTCCGAGACCGAATCGATATGGTCGTTCCTGAAGACACAAAGACGCCCGATGGGATGTTGCTTTCTGGTGTCATTCAACGTCTCGCGCTCGTCCACGACGTTGGCAAGGCGACGACTTTTTTCCAACAGTACATCGGCGAGTCACCGGGTAAACCACGCTACGAGAAGTTACGGTACCACGCACCACTTGGCTCTCTAGCCGCGTACTACGTACTCGATGAAACCGGCCACTCGACAGCGACGTGCCTCGCGGGTTTCGTCGCAGTTGCGAAACACCACGGCCGACTCCCGAACGTCGTGGAGTATCTGTTCAATCGGACGGCCCGACCCGACCCTGAAAAATGGGACCCGGTCAAAGCACAGATTTCGGATATACACGAGCACGCGCCGAAGCTTGTGACTGCGATCTTCCAAGAAGCAACCGGTGACGCGGATGCGTGGCAGAACTTTGCGAAAGCCTGTGTCAACGACGAATCTCTGTTCACAGAAATCGCCGACCACATCACGACTAACGGCGAGCGTCCGATAACTGACCCATCTTTTCTCACCGATGAATTCTACGGCTTGCTATTGGAGTGTTGGGGGACCCTCGTCCTCGCTGACAAGACGAGCGCCGCTGGTGCCCCCCAGTCGAGTACAGTCTACGATGGTACGACCCCGAAAACGACCACGTTGGCTGAATATATCGATGAGATTGAAGACCCAAATGCTAACCCTGACGGTTCCCAGACTGAACGACTCAACTACTTCCGATCGCGTGCCAGGAAAGACGTACTTGACTCGGTTTCGGTGTTCATAGAGAGCGAATCGAACGTTGCGACGATTACGCTCCCGACGGGAATGGGAAAGACGCTCACCGGTCTGAACGCCGCACTGGAGATTCGTGACCGGACGGACCGCGACCGTATCGTGTACGCGTTACCGTTCACGAGTATTATCGACCAAGTTGGCGCGGAAGTTCAGGATATCTTTGATACGGACGGTACCGACGGTCTGCTTGCACTCCACCACCACCTTTCCGATACTCGATTCGGATACCGCGACAGCGACGACGATGTGTCTGATTTGAACGACGATATTGCGGGAATGCTCGGCGAAAGTTGGCGAGCGGGAATCATGGTTACCACGTTCGTCCAACTGTTCGAAAGCTTGGCCGGGCCTCGGAATACGCAGTCGATGAAGATACCTGCACTCCGGGAGAGTGTCGTCGTCCTCGACGAACCGCAGTCGCTCCCACTCGATTGGTGGAAACTCGTCCCTCGACTTGTAGCGGTTCTCACTGAACAATACGACGCCACCGTCATCTCGATGACGGCAACACAACCCGAGCTATTTTCTGATTCGGTTTCCCTTGTTTCGGACCCAGAACAGTATTTTTCGGCCGCAGAACGCGTCCGGTACCATCTCCACGATTCGGTCGAACGGTTCCTTCAAGGCGACGAACAAGCACTCGAATACGACGTTGCCGCGGCTGAAATTGCCGACGTGGCCGCGTCCGGTGAGTCGCTTCTTGCGATATGCAATACGATTGATAGCGCACGCAAACTGGCTGAGGCCGTCACTGACCGAATTCAGTCGGTCAGTGTTGCAGAGCAGTATTTCGCATCCCTGAAAAGTGGTTCCGCCGATCCAGTCGAGGATACTGTCCGCCAGATTATCCAGTCGCCGAAACAGGCGTTTGTCCACCTCTCGACGCGACTTCGCCCGACCGACAGACTCGCACTAATACGAATTATCAAGAAACTCCGAAGCGCCGGGTATGCAGTCACTGCAGTCACGACACAGCTCGTTGAAGCGGGCGTTGACATAAGTTTCGAGAACGTCTATCGAGACCTCGCACCGGTCGATAGTATCGTGCAAGCGGCCGGGCGGTGTAATCGTTCTTTCGAGCACGAACGCGGGGATGTTACGGTGTGGTGGCTTGCCCAGCCTGCGGCGCAAACACACACGCCTGCGGTCGCAGTCTACGACCTTCAAGGACCTTCACTCACCCCTGTGACTGCCAAAGCCCTCGATAGTGTGCGGCAGGGCCAGACAACACTTCCTGGCAAATCAGTTGCTCGAACGGCAGTACAGAACTACTACGACCGACTCCATACTGAAAAGAACGTCGGCAAGGAAGCGTACTCTGCGTACGTTGATACCGCTGACGCGGAATCGTTGGGTCGTCTTTCGTTAATAACGCAGACAAAAACAGTCGATGTCCTTATCTGTGTCACTGAAGCTGACCACGAACTCGTCTCGTCACTGGAGACTGCTTACGAGAAGTACGAATTCGAAGAAGTAAAGCGACTCCTTACTGCGACCAAGCCCCTTCGAGTCTCTATTCCAATCTACCGCGATGACTCACCGGAGGCTGATGCAGTCACCAGCTTGCGACCTCTCGCAGACCGTGAGGAAGAGAGTCAAATTCGCGTGCTCAGCGCCGAGACGCGAGCATTCGAAAACTACTTCGACCGTAGTACTGGGTTTGTCGTTACAGACCGAACTGTTGAGGACCGGTTCCTATGACTGAACTTGACCCCGTCGAACGGTTACTACAAACTGCGAGAGATGAGACTCGAGACGATTCGTTCCGGGTGACCGGCGTCATGATGCAGTATTACGTCGTTTGCAAGCGCGAACTCTGGTTCCACAGCCGCCATATCGAGATCGACCGAGGTAACGAAGCGATTGTTCGCGGAACGCACGTCGATGAAACCGCATACAGTGAGAAGCGACGGCATGTTTCGATTGATAGTACGATTGCAATCGATGTCTTGGACGATGGTCGCGTGCTGGAAGTCAAGCCGTCTTCTTCACTCGTCGAACCCGCAAAACTACAGTTGCTCTACTATCTGTGGTATCTGAAGCACGTCGTCGGTGTCGAGAAATCCGGCGTACTTGCACATCCTACAGAACGGAAACGGGAAGATGTGGAACTGACTTCGGCGGCGGAACAACGCGTCGAAGATGCGATTCGCGGCGTGTACGAGATTATTACGACAGAGTCGCCGCCACCCGCGGTACAGAAGCCTGTCTGTGGCTCGTGTGCGTATCACGACTTCTGCTGGAGTTGCTAACATGGACCGAAACTACCACATATTCAGTGACGGATGCCTCGAACGACACAACGACACTGTTCGGCTCGTGACCCTTGACGACGAAAAGAAATATCTCCCAATTGAAAAGGCTGAGGCCATATTTCTTCACGGCCAAATCGACTACAATACTCGACTCGTCTCATTTCTCAACCAACATGGAACTGCAATCCACGTTTTTGGTTGGAAAGACTACTACGCCGGGTCGATTATGCCGAAACGAGGCCAAACCTCCGGTCGAACACTCGTCGAACAAGTTCGAGCGTACGATTCTACTGCACGACGAACTGATATCGCTCGTAAATTCGTCGAGGGGAGTATTCACAATATGCGGGCGAACGTGTCATATTACAACTCTCGCGGCCACGAGTTCGACACAGAGCTCGCGTCGCTGGATGCGGCCGCCGACCGTCTGACCGAAGCGGACGGCGTACAAGAGAGTATGGGAGTCGAAGCAACCGCGCGACGTGCCTACTACTCGACGTTCGATAGCATTCTGCCGGATGGATTCGTCTTCAACGGTCGGCAATACAATCCGCCGACAAACGAGGTCAATAGTCTCATCTCGTTCGGTAATTCGCTCGTGTATGCGAACGTTGTTTCCGCGATTCGTGCAACTGCGCTCGACCCCGCCGTAAGTTATCTTCACGAACCGGGGGAGCGACGATACTCTCTTGCACTCGACATTGCAGACCTGTTCAAGCCACTCCTCGCAGACCGGGTTCTCTTTCGACTCCTCAACCGGAAGCAACTCACGCCGGCTGATTTCGAAACGGACCTCAACTCTTGTTTACTGACCGAGGACGGGCGGAAAACGTTTTCAAAGGCGTTTGAGGAAACGCTCGAACAGACTATCGAGCATCCAGAATTGAACCGAAAGGTGAGCTACCAGTACCTCCTCCGAATTGAGGCATACAAACTCAAGAAGCACCTCCTCACTGGTGAGGAGTACGTCCCGTTCAAACGGTGGTGGTAGGCTGTGGTGTATATTATCGTCGTCTACGACATGCGTGCCGACCGAACGCGATTGATGCTCAATTTCCTCAGAAAATATCTCACTCACGTTCAAAACTCTGTCTTCGAGGGCGCGGTTACCGAGGGAGACCTCGAAACGATACGAAACCATACGCAATCTCTATTGAAACCGGACGAATCAGCGATTATCTATCGGATTGGCTCCGATAAATACGTCGAACGAACCGTTATCGGAGACGACCCGACTGACGATTCGCAGTTTCTGTAGCAGTCAACCCCCCCGGGGTTTGTGGACTATTGGAGGTCGACGGAAACATTTGAGTGGCAACCACCTGTATGGGGACTGTGGCACTCGAATTTGCCATGGTTACAGACGAACCCTAGTTGGGTTGAAGCTCACTCAGCGGTCGGATGAACGCGAGGATGAAATAGCGTTACAGACGAACCCTAGTTGGGTTGAAGCTACCAGCGAGGAATTGCAGTGCTCCCGAGGTTTGGGTTACAGACGAACCCTAGTTGGGTTGAAGCAGATGAATATCGGAATTGGCGGACATGAACGCCGCCGTTACAGACGAACCCTAGTTGGGTTGAAGCTATGAGTGCCCCATGCGGGTGCTCGTAGCCTTTAGCCGGTTACAGACGAACCCTAGTTGGGTTGAAGCCAGGCAGATGGACGCTCTGTACAAACGCCATCGCGCGTTACAGACGAACCCTAGTTGGGTTGAAGCAACTTCTTCGAAAGTCTCATACTCATTTGCCTTGGCGAGTTACAGACGAACCCTAGTTGGGTTGAAGCCTCCGTCCGAGTGCGGATAATAGCGTCCGAAACACGGTTACAGACGAACCCTAGTTGGGTTGAAGCGTGCCCCGGTCCTCGTGGATGCAATCGAACCACTCGTTACAGACGAACCCTAGTTGGGTTGAAGCGTACCGAGTCCGTCGCCAACACTCACGTTCGCATCGGGTTACAGACGAA
>NZ_AOLN01000015.1 GCF_000337815.1 Haloferax mucosum ATCC BAA-1512
AAATGCCAGATGTGGTGTGGTTGGTGGTAGTCGCGGTGGTTGACACGAAACCGCGACGGGAGAACGATACATGAACGATCAAGATATCACCGTTTCTCGGCGCACCCTCCTCGGCGGGATGGTCGGCGTCGGACTCGCCGCGGGGGCATTGGGTACCGGTACGTACGCGCTTCTGAGCGACACGGAATCGAGCACTGACAACACACTCTCGGCCGGGACACTCAACCTGAAAATCGATGGGCAAAACAGCGTCTCGGAGACGCTCGACATCGGTCCCGTCGGGTCCGGGTCCTCGGGAAGCGCGACCGCGACCCTGAACAACACCGGCACGACCAACGGCAAGCTCGGGTTCGGCATCGCCAACGTCCAAAACGACGAGGGAACCAATCCGGAGCCGGAGACGAACACCACCGGACAGGGCGAACTCGCAGCGTATGTGTGGGTCGAACTCGGCGTGATTCAAAACGGCGTGAAAGTCCCCGGCGTCGGCCCGGCACCACTGTCCGCGCTCGGCGGTCTCTCGCGGATGACCGGCAGTCTCCTCCGCGCGGGACAAAACGAGACGATGTACATCGACTGGATGGCACCCGACCTCGGCAACGACGCCCAAGGCGACGAGGTCGTTTTCGACATCGTCGTCGATATCGAAGAACGCCCACCTTGGACCGCCGACACCGTCGTGACGAGCGGCGATTCGATACAGGCCGCCATCGACGCGGCGGCCGCCGGCGACGTCATCAAGGTGCGAAACGGCGTGTACACCGGCGACCTCGTCGTCGATAAGCCGCTCACGATACTTTCGAGAAACGGGGCCGAGTACACGACGCTCGTCGGCGACGGAAGCACCGAGGTAAACGGCGCGCCGAACGTCGTCGTCAACGTCACGAGTTCGGACGTCACCATCGAGGGCTTTACCATCGACGGGGAATCGACCTCGCAAGGTGCGATAGACATCGCCGCGGGGAGTTCCAACGTCGTGGTCAAGTGCAACCGTCTCCTCGGCTACGGCGGCAACAACCTCGGAACGCTCACGCCGGGTGGCTACAGCGACATCACGGTCGCACAGAACGTCTTCGACGGCTCTTCGTCGCTCATGCACTACATCATCGGCGACACGTCCGGCAGTACGCAGAGCCAGAACGTCACCGTCGTAGACAACTACTTCGGCGGCGAAATCGACAGCGGAAGCAAACTCACCATGGGTCTCGAAGCCGACGGCGGTACCGTTGCCCGGAACATGTTCCTCTCAGACATCTCCGGCACCCCGTACGGTCAACTCGAACTCTTCGGGACCGGGACGACCATCGAGGACAACCTGTTCAGCGTACCGACCGGCGGGGTGGGTATCCTCGACAGTAACGCGACCTACAACAACAACGCGCTCCGTAACGCCAACGTCTTCTTCGGCGACGGGACGGACGTGCAGGGATAGGGTTCGTCAGTCAGGGTCCGTTTTTAGTCGTCCGCACCGACGTTTTCGCCGCTTTCGAACGTCGGCGGTTCGGGTTCGATATTCGCGTAGACGACGGCGTCGCGGCCGAGTCGCTCGACGCGCTTGCCGAGGTTTTCGTCCGCGAGAGAGCCGTCTTCGAACGCTGACGAGACCGTTGGAATCGCGGCTTGGTGCGGCAACACCCACGCGTTCAGCGCTCGGCAGACGGACCGCAGGTGTTCGAGCGCGGTGACGGGAAACGACCCGCCCGCGACCGCAAGGAGACCGACCGTCTTGTCACCGAACTCGTCGAAACCGCAGTAGTCGAGTGCGTTCTTCAGGACGCCGGAGTACGACCCGTGGTAGACCGGCGTGCCGAGGATGACAGCGTCCGCCTCGTCGATGATGCGGATGAGTTCGGCGGCGTCGCCCTCGCCGTCGTGGTCGGGGTTCAACGTCGGCAGATCGAACTCGCGGAGGTCGACGAGTTCGGTGGTGCCACCGGCTTCCGACGCCCCGGCGAGTGCGCGTTTCAGTGCCAATCGAGTGTAACTGCCGTCGCGGAGACTCCCGCAGAGCGCGACGATGTGGGGTTGGACCATACCAGTATCATCGTCAGCTCGGTGAAAACGGCGTCGGCCGACGGCGAGGACCTCACAGAGGCAAAAAACAGAATGGTACCGTCCGAACAAACTCGTATGAACGTCGTGTTCCACGTCTCCAGCGCTGACCTCGGCGACTGGCGACACGCTCTCCGAAACGTCCGCAACCTCCTCGACGACGATACTGTCGAAGTTGACAGCGTTACCCTGCTCGCAAACGGCGACGCCGCGCTTTTGTTCCTCGAAGGGTCGCCCGTCACAGACCGCTTTGAACCACTCATCGCCGACGGCATTCGCTGTCGCGCCTGCCAGAACTCGCTCGATGGACGCGGCTTCGACACCGACCAGCTCGCAGACGGTGTCGAGGCGGTCCCCTCAGGCGTTGGCGAGCTGGTAACGCGGCAGGCGGCCGGCGACGCGTATCTCAAAGTGCCGTGACAGCCGCGTATTCGTCCGAACCGGAGTGACCTACTTCGAAAGTGAGACGAGAACGTCGCCGGCGCTGTCGTCGCGGCCTTCGTTACTGTCGCAGTCGTCGCCACTATCACCATCGCCAGTGCCGCGAACAGTGACCAGTCCGTCCGATGCAAGGTCGTCAACCAGCCCGCGGAGCCACTCGCGGCCGTGGTCGCCGCCGTAATCGACGCGGACTCGTGGGCCGAGTTCGTCCAATCTGAGTTCGTCGTACTCGCCGAGGACCCGGACGACCCGCCCACGAAACTGTCGTCTACTTCCCTCGAAACTCGGCTGTGTCGGCACGTCTGGGGCCGTGAAATCGCCTGTCTCGTATGCGTGACAGAACTGTCGCCACGGACAGCCGGATTCGTCGCACGCCGGCGTCTTCTCGCAGGCAACCCCGCCCAGTTCCATGATGGCGTTGTTCCAGACGCGAGACTCGCCGTCGGGCATGAGTTCCGAGGCGGCGGCTTCGAAGGCGTCGTCGTCGTCCGGGACGGCGAACGCGCGGTGCAGGACGCGTTTGACGTTGGTATCGACCACCGCGTCGCCGTTGTTGAACGCGAAGGAGGCGACGGCGTTGGCGGTGTACGGGCCGACGCCCATGAGTTCCGAGAGTTCGTCGGGGGTCCGCGGGAACTCGCCGCCGTGGTCTTCGACCACTTGTCCGGCCGCTTCGTGGAGGTACTTCGCGCGGTTGTTGTAGCCGAGTCTGTGGCTCGTCCAGAAGCCGACGATGGCCGACCTGTCGGCCGCCGCGAGGGCTTCGGGAGTGGGCCACTCGTCGAGGAAGGCGTCCCACGCCTCGACCACGCGGCCGAGTTGGGTCTGCTGGCTCATCACTTCGGAGACGAGAATCTCGTAGGGGTCGTCGGTACGCCGCCACGGGAAGTCCCGGTGGTCGTCCTCGTACCACTCGATTAGCGCGGTTTGGACTGCCTCGCGGTCGAGTTCGGAGGGGAGTTCGGACGCCGCGTCACTCATCGCCCCGGTTTAGGACGGGCGGTGTTTAGCCGTGGCGATGCCGAGCGGTCATCAGACGACTGCGTGCGTGAGCGTCACTTCGTACGTGGTTCCCTCGTACGCCACGAGGTGGTCTCCGTAGTGGCCACTGTAGCTGTCCTCCCTCCGCTCATGAATCTCGTTTAGCCGCTCTTTGAGCGCGGCGAAGTCGTCGGAAAGCGGTTCGCACTCGTCTACCCCGTCGTCGATTGCGCGCTCGAACACCGCGCGTTCGGCGTCCGAAAGGTTGCCGAGCGGGGCGACGTGTTCCTCGTGAACGTATGCGGCAAACGCCGCGCTGTCTTCGCCGACCTGTTCGAGCGTGTATCTGACGGTCTCTTCTTCGACGGTCCGCGTCTCCCCGACGGTGACTTCGAACGACCGACCCTCGTGACGTATCCAGACGGTACCGGCGTCGATGAGTCGGGACTCGGCACCGTCGGGATAGACGTACTCGTATCCGCTAAGCAAGAATTCTCGCGGGGCGTCGTCGTTCTCGAAATCCGTGCTCGGATACGCGGTGAGGAAGGCCTCGCGGTCGGCCGTTGGGAGTTCGTCGAAGTCGAAGACCGCCGCCCCGGTCGTCGGTGGCGACTCGTTTCGGTCGTATTCGATGCTGACCTCGTGGGCGGTGCGTTCTCGCGTCTCGATTCGCTCGTGTTCGACGCGGTAGTACGCGCCGTCGTGTTCGACGTAGTCGCCCGATTCGAGCGGCATGTCTTGGTACGTACTGTACGTGGCCGTACCCTCACTGGCCGCGGTTGCGACGAGGCGCGACACCGTCTCAGCGTGTTCGTGGAAGTCTTCGGTCACGGTCTCGACCAGTTCGGGGTCGGTGAGTGCCGTCGCTTCGAGCGAGTAATGAGACGTACAGCGATTGCCGGGGAATCCACCAAGACAGCCCGAAAGAAGGGCCGAACCGGCCGCGAGGCCGCCGAGGAGGGAGCGTCGGGTGAGTTTCGGGGACATGCACGGAACTTGTCGAATTACCAGTAAGTGTCTTCTGTAGGCGACCGGCGACCGAACGGCGAGCGCGCGGTGAACAGATACCGCGGTCGAAACGCGTATCCCCGTGACGACCCCATCGGCTGGCAATGACGCTCGACGAACTCACAGACGATGTCGAATCCGCGTACAGCGACCTCGGAACCGACCTCGACGTGTCGCTCGACCGCGAGACGCGACACGAACTCGCCATGCTCGTCGCGCTGTTCGACCCCGACGACACGGACGAACTCGTCCGCCGGGCGGTCCACGCGCTGTTCCAGTCGGAACTCGACCGCGGCCAACTCGACTTCCACCTCCGACAGGGCTACGACGTGACCTACGACGAATACCTCGCGGGGATGACCTACGAGGAGATGACGGGCCAGACGCAGGTCCCGCCGCGCGACGACGTGCGCCGCTATCAGATGTAGCCCAGTCGAACGGCACACACCGCTCAGCGAACTTCGACTTCGAGGTCGAGACCGTCGATTCTGCGGTAGCGCTTGTGTCCGTCGCCGGCGGCGTCGTCCCCGGAAGCGTCGTCTCCCGTGCTGTCGGCCGTGTGCTCGCGTCCACGTTCGACCTCGAACGTCCGGAGGAAAATCACCAGTCGCTCGTCGCCGACTGTGGCGCGCAAGACGACTCCTTGTCCGGTGACGACGACGTAGGGTGGCGCGGCGACCGGCGGCGCTGGCATCGGCCGGCCGGTCGCAGTCACCGCGTCGGCGAGGGCGCGCGGGAGTCGAGACAGTGCCCCGGACCCGTCGAGCGCGCGGCCGAACGGCGGCACGACCCGTTCTCGGTCCGTCGCCCAGTCGCCGTCCCACTCGGTAGCGACCGCGTCAGCACACCGGCTGACGACCGACAACAGTTTCTCGTGTTCGTCTCGAAGCACTCGCTCCGCGTCGTCGATGGTCGCCGCGAGGGATGTCCCGTCGGTCACGGGTCGTGGTCCGTCCTCGTCGGATAAAAACCTCCGTCGATTCCAGAGCGGTGCGTGGGCGGTCGGCAGGCCCGACCGCCCGTCAGTTGTTAGTGTCCGCCCCCAATAGTGTCCGCCCCCAAGCGTCAGTCGTCCGCAGTCGCGGGCGCGTCGAAGGGAACGTCGGTGTCGGAGTCGCCGTCCAAGGCAGTGTCGGTGTCGGCGTCAGTGTCGAACTGCGCGAGCGCGTCGTCCAAGTCGTCCGCGCTGGCGACGAGGTCAGATGCGACCGCCGCGACTTCCTGCAAGCGGGCGGCCTGTTCTTCGACGGCGGCGGAGACGCTTTCGGCCTCGCTTGTCGTCTCCTCGCCGATACTGGCGACTTCGTCGGCCATCGCCAGTACTTCCTGTGCGGAGTCGGCCTGCTCGTCGGTCGCGTGGTCTATCTCGGAGACGTTTTGGTGAGTCGATTCAACCCGTTCGACCACGCCGTCAAGCGATTCGATCGCGTTTTCGACCGCGTCCGCCTCCTCGGTCACGCGCGCTCGCATCTGGTCGATTCGCTCGACGACGGCGTCGCGTTGGTCCTGCAAGTCGGCGACGAGTTCGGCAATAGTCGCCGCGTACTCTTGGCTCTCCTCTGCGAGTTGCTTGACCTCGCCGGAGACGACGGCGAAGCCTTCGCCCGCCTCGCCCGCCCGCGCCGCCTCGATAGACGCGTTGAGCGCGAGAATATCCGTCTGTTCCGCGATACCGGAGATAACGTCGGTGATAGACTCGATTTCGGCGAGCCTGTCGTCGAGGTCTTCGACCACTTCGACCGTCTTGTCGGTCTCCTCGCGGATGTCGTCCATTCCCGACAGGGCGGCCGACGCAACCTTGATACCGTTGTTCGTCCGCTCGGCCGCTTCCGCAGAGAGCGTCGAGAGGTCGCCTGCGGCCGCCGCGACCTGCTCGACCGACGCCGAGAGGTCGTCCATCTCGCCGGAGAGCGCGACGAGGTTGTCCGTCTGTTCTTCGGCCCCGCCGGAGATTTGCTCGACGGAACGGGCCACTTGGTCGGCCGCATCGCGGACTTCCGTCGTCGCAACCGCAACCTCGTCACTTCGGGCGGTCACCTCGTCACCGAACGCCGAGACGGATTCGACGGTCGTCTCGACGGCGTCCATCATTTCGTTGTACGATTCGGCGACGACGCGCATGTCTTGGCTGGTCGAATCGGTCGGCAACCGAACCGAGAGGTCGCCGTCGGCCGCGCGACCGATTCGCTCGCCGTACGCCTCCGCGTCGGACCGCTGTTCGTCGAGGTCGGTCCGCAAGTCGTCGAGACCGGCGACGACTGCGCCGAGTTCGTCGGTTCGCCACGTCGGGAGTTCGACATCGAGGTCGCCGTCGCGGAGCCGACCCACGCGGTCTGCGAGCGTGGCGAGCGGAACCGCGATGTTGGCGTTGAGGACCGCGCCCAACCCGGCGAGCGACACGAGCGATACGAACACCAGCGCGGCGACGAGCCAGCCGACGGTCTGACTCACCGCGTAGGCGCTCGCGGTTGGGACGTGAACGAGAACGGCCATATTCTCGCCCGCCGGCGCGTAGCCGACGAGATGCGTTTCGTCGAGAGCGCTGTTTGCGGCGGCAGTCCGCACGCCGCGGCCGCCGTCGAGGGCGCGTGCGAGCGACTCGGACTCCGCGGCTGGGTACTCGGAACCGGCGAGAGAACCAGTTCCGGCCTCGACAGCGCCGCTCGTCGAGACGAGCGACGTGAAGCTTCCCTCGGCGGATGTTTCGAACGCCGCGGTGAGACCAGTCACATCGGCTTCGACGACGATTGCGCGGTCTGCGAGTCCGGGGACAGCGCTCACGAACGAGACGAGTTGCGTGCCGGGGCGTTCGTACACTTCGGTCGTCGCGGTTTCGTCGTACGAACTCACGTCGAGCGACCCCTTGATGAATGCCACGTCACCCGGAACGGCGCTTCCGCCGCGGCGGACCGACGACGAACTGGCGATGACCGTGTTCGTCTCGCTGTTGACGAAGTGAATCGCGTGGACGTCGCTGGGGAGTTTCTCGCGTTCCTCGACGAAGAACTGGGAGATTTCGGCGGGGGTACCGGTCCAGAGGATTTCGTACTGAGAGAGCATCCGCGCGGACTGCGCGCGCTCGCGGAACCACCCCTCCGCTTGGCCGGCGTGCTGGCCGGCCGTGGCGTTGAGTTCCGCTTGCCTGTTCTGTGTCAGTTCGTCGGAGACGGTGACGTACGTCGCTCCGCCCGCGGCGGCGACGACGAGAAGTGTCATCGCAAAGCCGAGCGCGAGTTTTCGCAAAAAACTATTCCTGATACTCGCAGGTAACAGCCGGTCTAATCGGCGCGAAAGTCGCATGACGTAGGTGACCTGCGCGGCGCGATAAGTATCCGGTATCAATTATCTATTATGAGAATAATACGCATGTAGTGGCGATAGCACCTCTCGGGCGATGAGATAACTCATCTCACAGATATAGATACTAAACAAACAAATCTATGTAATGTCATGTCATGGCACGATTGGTGGCGCGGACGACTGCCGTTCCCGGACGCTTTTTGCCAGCGCCCACCCCGAATAGGCACATGGAACTCGAAGCTATCGAGGAGTTAATCGAATCGAACATCGAGGACGCCGACGCGACCGTTTCGCGCCCGCGAACGGTCGACGAGAACCACGAAGACGACCACTACGCCGCCGTCGTCGTGTCACCGGCGTTCGAAGGAAAATCGCTCGTCCAACAACACCAACTCGTCTACGACGCGCTCGGTGACCACATGACGACGGACATCCACGCGATGGAGCTGAAAACCTACACGCCAGAGGAGTACGAGTCGCTGGAAGAGTGAGTCCATAGTAAGGACAATAGTTGAAAGCCGGCAGTAAGCACGGTGATTGGAAGTCGATAAGAGGGTCAGCGGAGAGCCGCCACGAGCCGGTCCGAACGCAAGAGTATTGACACGAGGGCGTCAGGTCCCACTCGTGGACAGGGCTGTGCTATATCAGGTATCGATGAGTATCATCGGGGCGAGCCTCACGGTTAACGGTCTCCAAACGCTCCGTAGTGGGTCGATGAGCCTCAGTGCCGGACTGCTTGTCGTCAGCGGGGTCGGACTCGTCGTTTTGACCGGGTATCAGCTTGTGACCGGGGGAAAACCAGAGACCCTCCACACGTGGACAGTCTGGGCCATTGTCTTCGCAGCAATATTGAGTGCGACTGGCACGGCCCTAGTCCTCCTGTCGTGAGAACCTGGCTACCGACCTCGAAAAGAAACGTTCGACCCGAGCGACTACACCTGCAGTTCGGGGTCTGCTAACTCGGCGAACTTCAGCGACCGTATTTCAGGGCCTCACCCGTCGCCGTATCGAACAGGTGAACGGCGTCTTCGGGAATCGCGCGACGACCGACTCACCGGTCTCGACGCGTCGCATCCCGCCGACGGTGGCGACAAATCACCGTTCGGTGCCGAATTCGAGGGAGACTGCGTTCTCGTTGCCCATCGGTTCTTTCGCCACTCCCGACGCGTCCACGGGAGTACGCTCCACGTTCGTGCCACGGGCGGGCAGGGACCAGTGGATTTTACCTCATCCCACGACGACGGCCAAATCATGGGAGACGATGATTATCGAATCGAGCAGGACAGTCTCGGAGAGATGCAGGTTCCTGTCGATGCCTACTGGGGCGCACAGACACAGCGAGCGGTCGAAAACTTCCCCATCTCCGGCATCACGTTTGGCCGGCGTTTCGTCCGCGCGCTCGGCGTCGTAAAGAAGGCCGCCGCGCAGGCCAACCGCGACCTCGGTATGATAGACGAGGACGTCGCGGCCGCCATCGTCGAGGCCGCAGACGAGGTTATCGCGGGCGAACTTGACGACCAGTTCCCAGTCGATGTCTTCCAGACGGGGTCGGGTACCTCTTCGAACATGAACGCGAACGAGGTCATCGCCAACCGCGCCGCAGAACTCATGGGCGAGGGTATCGGTGACCGCGTCGTCCATCCGAACGACCACGTCAACTTCGGCCAGTCGTCGAACGACGTGATTCCGACGGCCATGCACGTCTCCGCGCTCGAAGCCGTCGAAAAAGACCTGCTTCCGGCTCTCGAAACGCTCGTCGACGCGCTCGCCGACAAGGAAGACGAGTTCGACGGTATCGTCAAGACCGGCCGGACGCACCTCCAAGACGCCACGCCGGTCCGTCTCGGACAGGAGTTCGGCGGCTACCGCACGCAGGTGGAAAAGGGCATCCGCCGCGCCGAGAACGTCCGCGAACACCTCGGCGAACTCGCACTCGGCGGCACCGCCGTCGGCACGGGTCTCAACACGCACCCCGAGTTCCCGGCGAAGGCCGCGGAGTATATGACCGAAGAGACCGGCGTCGAGTTCCGCGAGGCCGACAATCACTTCGAGGCGCAGGCCGCCCACGACGCGATGAGCGAGGCTCACGGCGCGCTCCGCACCGTTGCCGGCTCTCTGAACAAGATTGCCAACGACCTTCGCCTCCTCGCGTCCGGCCCGCGCAACGGACTCGGCGAACTCGAACAGCCCGAAAACCAGCCCGGGTCGTCAATCATGCCCGGTAAGATCAACCCGGTCGTCGCAGAGGCCGTCAATCAAGTCCACAAGCAGGTCGTGGGCAACGACGCCGCCGTCGCCGCCGGGGCCGCAGAGGGACAAATCGACCTCAACCTCTACAAGCCCGTCCTCGCGCACAACTTCCTCGAATCGACCAAGATGCTCACGAACGCCTCGGAAGTGTTCGCAGAACGCTTCGTCGCCAAACTCGAAGCCAACGAGGAACACTGCGCCGAACAGGTCGAACAGTCGATGGCGCTGGCGACGGCTCTCAACCCCGCAATCGGCTACGACAAGGCCTCGAAGGTCGCAAAGAAGGCGCTCGCCGACGACAAGACCGTCCGCGAAGTCGCCGTTGACGAGGGGTATCTCACCGAAGCGGAAGCCGACGAGGTACTCGACCCCGAGAAGATGACCCACCGCGGTATCCTCGGCGACGACTAACGCCGCGAAAACAATCCACATTTCTGATAAGTCTGCCGTTCGTGGAGTGTCAACGCGACGAGTCACGCGCACGACCAGTTCGCTGATTTCTGTTTTCGACGAACGTTGGATTTACTCGACACATGGTAGCAATCACATCACTGCGCCGCCGTGACAGTTGCCACCGAGCGAAGGACTGTCACAAAATCTCGAAAATCGGTATTTTGAAGCTTGATTTGGACGATTATACGAGTATGGCCGGACTGCAAGAGCAGCGGGCCCATGGGCGAGACATGTTGGAGTGTCGAGGTTGTGGGGCCGTATTCCCTGAAGGGCGAGCAACGACAGACGGGTGGACGTACGTCTGTCCGGAGTGCGAACAGGTAGAAGGAATCGGCGAGGGTCTCCGCCGGCTCTGAGCGCAGACTGAATCCTTTTTTACTCCCCCCGAACGCAGAGAGTACCAATGAGCGAGTACGACTACGAGGACCTCGGACTCGTCGCGGGGCTGGAGATTCACCAGCAACTCGACACCGCGACGAAGCTGTTCTGTGGGTGTCCTACGGAGCTCCGTGAGCCTGACGACGCGACGCGGACGTTCACGCGCTTCCTGCACCCGACGAAGAGCGAACTCGGCGAACTCGACGAGGCCGCACTCGAAGAGAGCCGCGTCGAACGCGAGTTCGAGTACCTCGCCTACGACACGACCTGTCTGGTCGAAGAAGACGATGAACCGCCTCACGGTCTCGACCACGAGGCCCGCACGGTGGCGATGCAAATCGCGGAACTGCTCGACATGGAAGTGGTCGATCAGGCCCACGTCATGCGCAAACTCGTCATCGACGGGTCGAACACTTCCGGCTTCCAGCGCTCTTCGCTTATCGCGCAGGAAGGCGAGTTGCAGACGAGCGACGGCCCGGTCTCGGTCGTAGACCTCATGCTCGAAGAGGAGTCCGCTCAGCGCGTCGAAGAGCGCGACGACGGCGTCCTCTACAGCCTCGACCGACTCGGCATCCCGCTCGTGGAAATCGGTACCGGTCCGGACATCTCCTCGCCTGAACAAGCGCGCGAGGCCGCCGAGACCATCGGGATGCTCCTGCGCTCGACCGGCAAGGTAAAGCGCGGACTCGGCACCATCCGGCAGGACGTGAACGTCTCCATCGCAGACGGCGCGCGCGTCGAAATCAAGGGCGTGCAGGCGCTCGACCAGATCGACGAAATCGTCCGCTTCGAAGTCGGCCGGCAGGCCGAACTGGTCGAAATCAGCGACGAACTGCAATCCCGAGACGCCGCCGTAAGCGACGTGACTGACGTGACCAGCGTGTTCGAAGACTCTGACTCCGGCGTCATCAAGGGCGCGTTGGATTCGGGCGGGAAGGTCATGGGCGTCCGCCTCACCGGCTTCGACGGTCTCGTCGGCCGCGAACTCCAGCCCGACCGCCGTCTCGGCACCGAGTTCTCCGACCACGCCAAGCGCCACGGCGCGGGCGGCATCTTCCACACCGACGAACTCCCGGCCTACGGCGTCACCGAGGACGAAGTCGAAGCGCTCCGCGAGGCAGTCGATGCTGGTCCGGAGGACGCGGTGGCTATCGTCGCGGACGACCCTGAGACGGCTGACCTCGCCATCGAGGCCGTCGCGGAACGCGCCGAAGTCGCCATCGAGGCGGTCCCCGAAGAGACCCGCGGTGCCAACGACGACGGCACGACGCGCTACCTGCGTCCGCTTCCCGGCGCGGCCCGAATGTACCCCGAGACGGACGTCATGCCTGTTGACCTCGACCCGAGCGACGTGGAGACGCCCGAACTCCTCACCGAGAAGGTCGGACGCTATCAAGACGAGTTCGGTCTCGACGCCGGACTCGCAGAGCAGGTCGCCTACGGTCGTAAGATGCCGCTCTTCGAGCAGGCCGTCGAAGCGGGCATCGACGCGACGTTCGCCGCCGGTCTCCTCGAATCGACGCTCACCGAACTCCGCCGCGACGATGTGGCCGTCGAACACCTCACCGACGAGCACCTGCTTGCGGTCATGCACCTCGTCGAAGACAGCGACCTCGCCAAAGAGGGCGTCAACGACGTACTCTCGACGCTCGCCGACGACCCGATCCTCACGGCCGAGAAAGCCGTCGAGGAAGCGGGTCTCTCCGGCGTCTCCGAAGACGAAGTCCGCGAAGCAATCTCGGAGGTCGTCGAGCGAAACGCCGAACAGGTCGAAGAACAGGGTATGGGCGCGTTCTCCGCGCTTATGGGCGAAGCGATGGGCGCACTCCGCGGCAAGGCCGACGGCGGCGTGGTGAGTGACGTGCTCCGCGAAGAGATTCAAAAGCGGGCCTGAAGCGGTCCAAACCGGTTTTTCGGTCGCCTTCTTTCTCCGCAGTCCGGATTCGTCTCCCGTTCACGTCGGCGAGCGGTCGCGTCCGTCGTCGTCACCGCGAGACCAGAGCCGTCAAATCGCGTGCTCGACGCCCGCGACGACGAGGTGAGTCGAAAGCCAATCACCGAGTACCGGGGTCGGGGTCGGTCGAACCGGGCATCTCACTGCACCTCGATGCGCGTCATCGACTCGTCGGCCATCGCGGTCAGTCGCTCCACGCGCTCGTCGGTCGAAGGGTGAGTCGAAAGCAGGTCGGAGATCGAGTCGTCGGTCTCGACTTCGCCGTAGACCCACAGCGGCGACAGCCCGAACTGCGGCCGCGCGGCCCGATCTAACTTCCGGAGCGCCGATGCGAGCGCCATCGGCTTGCCCGTCACGTCGGCGGCACGGGCGTCGGCGGCGAACTCCCGTTTGCGCGATTGTGAGCGGACGAAGATGGTGAAACCGAAACCGAAGACGCTGACGAGCGAGACGAGTTTGCGTCGAATCCGACCCGAGACCGTCTCTCCCCACTCCGACGGCCGCCCGCGAATCCACGCAGAGCCGAGAGCGACACCCGTTACGAAGAACGTCACCGGCGAGACGAACAGGTAGCCGATGCCGACGAACGTCTGAAGCACGCTGGCGATGAGCGTCTGTGCGAGACCGTCTTTTCGTTCGAGGTGCGCGAGTTCGTGGGCCAACAGCGCCTCGAACTCGTCGGTGTCGAGGAGTCGAAAGAGCGAGGTGTCGAGGACGACGACGTCGCGGCCCATCGGGTCAAGCGCCATCGCGTTCGGGGCGTCGAAGCGCGCTAGCTTCACCGTCGGCGTCTCGATGTCCATCTGGTCCGACAGGCGACCGAGAAGCCTGTGAACCGCCGGTGACTCGCTTGTCGTCAGGTCCCGCGCGTTGAGCTGGCTGAGCAGTCGGACCGTGCCGAACCGAAAGCTCACGTAGCCGAGGACGACAGCGATGCCGACGCCGGCGACGGCGGCGGTCACTGGGTCGGGACGGAGTTGCCACAGCGTCACCACGGCAAACGCGCTGAGAGCGCTGAGAAAGAGGTAAAACGCGAGAACGGTGACGCCGATAAGCACCATTGGAAGGCGGGAACGGCGCGAAAGAGAGGCCATCTCGCAGGGAAGTACGCTATCCAGTTGGAAACAGTTGTCGGGTAAGGGGACAACGGGGACGGGAAAGTCTGAGACAGGGACGGGAAAAATCGGAGACTAGAGCGGGAAAATCGGAGACTAGAGCGGGAAAATCGGAGACTAGAGCGGGAAAATCGGAGACCAGAGAGCAACCGAACCGTCGCGTGCTGGCCGTATCGGTTCGGGAGGAAGTCGGGGCGAGTCAGTTGAACCCACGAAAATTACACGGTATAGTAAATGAATATCCTTTAACATGTTCGACTGGTTCGCACGGCGGTTCACTGACCCCGCCGCGGTCGCGTTCGTGTTGGGACTGCGGTTTCTCTCGTACGCGTTGTACGTCGCGTTGACCGCCGCGGCCGTCGGCGTTCGGTCGCGCCTCACTGCCCTCAATGGTGGATTAGCCGTCGTCTCTGTGGCGTTGACCGTGCTTATTCTCCATCCCGACGGGCTTCCACTCGCGGCGTCGTACGCCGATATACTGATACACGTCGCCGTTCCCGCCATCGCGGGCTACGCGGTGTTTTCGAACCCCTCGGAGGACCGCTGGGTCGGCTTTTCACTCCTCTTGGTGACCTCGCTGTTTTTCCTCACGCTACTTGTCGTCCTCTACGGCGAGGGACCGTGACCGCGTTTCCGGTGCTGTCTCGCACCGCTACATTCTCCACGTCGCCGCACGAAACGAGGCGCATGCGATTCTTCGAAGACCTCGCCGTCGGCGACACCTACGAGTTCGGCGACTACGAGGTGACCGAGGCGGAGATTCTGGAGTTCGCCGAGCAGTACGACCCGCAGTGGTTCCATACCGACCCCGAGCGGGCCGAATCGGAGTCGATGTACGGCGGCGTCATCGCAAGCGGGTGGCACACGACGGCGATGACGATGCGCCTGCTCGTAGACGGGTTTCTCAGTGACTCGGCCGCCCTCGGCGCGAAAGGCGTAGACGAACTCCGCTGGTGGAATCCGGTCTATCCCGGCGACACGCTCACCATCGAAAACGAGGTGTTAGAGACGACCGTCGAAACCGACGACCGCGGCCTCGCCGAGATTCGGACGACGACCTACGCCGAGCGCAACTCGGGGACCATCGAAAAGGTGTGTTCGTTCGTCGGTCTCGTGATGTTCGTCCGGCGAGATTCCGCGTAACCGACGCCGAATCGCGGTCGTCGGAACAGACTCAGTCGTCGCGGAACCGTTCGGGATTGCGAGCGTGCTCTGCGGCGCGGCGCAGGACGCCTGTGAGCGTCGCGGCCTCCCGTTCTGTCGGATGAGCGCGGCCGACGAGTCGGTGCATCATCTGCGACGTTTTGTCACGCTTGTGTTCGCTGTAGTCGATTGCGTCGAGTAGGTCGTCGAAAAAGCGGTAGACGACGTCGATTTCGGCCTCCGAGGCGCGTTCGCGTTCGACGTCGGGGAGTTGCGTCTCTTCGACCGTGAACTGACGGAGTTCGTACATGAGAATCGTCGCCGCCTGTCCGAGGTTGAGCACGGGATACCGCCCGTCGGCGGGGATACAACAGACCTCGTCGAGCATCGAGAGTTCATCGTTGTCGAGACCGGTTCCCTCGCGGCCGAAGACGAGAGCGGTCTTGGTTTTCACCGACTCCAGCGAGTCGGCGATTTCGGTCGGCGTCTTGAACGGGTAGCGGACGTGCCGCGTGGAATCTTCGTGTGAGACGGCGGTCGTCCCGATGGTGTGGTACTCCGCGACGACTTCCGCAAGCGTCGTCTCGGTCGCGTTGGGGAGGACATCCTCACGGGCGTGTCCGGCGAACCCGTAGGCTTCACCGTCGGGGTCGAGCGGCGGCGGGTTGACCAGTCTGAGGTCGTAGATGCCGAAGTTCTTCATCGCCCGAGCGATGGTGCCGACGTTGCCGGGCGTCTCGGGTTCGACGACCACGACGATGAACTCGTGGTCGGGTTCGGTGGTGTGCGCGCCGCTCATTTCGTCGGGTAGTCCGCGCCGAGGTCAACGTCGTCGAGATCGTCTTCGCCGAGCGGCGTGCCACGTTGGTCCGGGTCCGGGTCGTAGTCGCGGAGATTGATGCGCTCGCCTTCGAACTCCGCTTCGAGTCGGCGCTGTATCTCGTTCGCGTCCGGCGGCGACGGGAGGTCATCGGGGTCGGTATCGACGTACTCCAAGCCGGCGTAGCCGTCGGGCGCGCGGCCGCCGTCTGCGAACCACTCGTGAAACGCGTCTGCGAAGACGTTGTCGCCGACGAGGTCCTTGCCGCCCGCCTCGCGGAACCAGTACATGAAGTCCGCTTCGTGCTGGTCACAGAGGAGCGCCTCCTCGCCGGGTTCGCCGTAGACGATACGCGCTTGCCGGCACTGTTGAATCTCCTCGTCGCCGTGGACGAGATAACAGGCGTCGCACGGTTCTTCGACGAGCGAGATGAGGCGGACGAGACGCTTTCGCGGGTCCTCGGGAATCTCGTCGAGCGGTTTGAACTCGCCGTCGTCGGAGAATATCTCGGACTCCTCGAATCGCCATCCACGGAGTCCGACGCTGACCTTCGCCATGGTTCGATGGTAGCCGAGCGGCGGATAAAAAGGACGTGATGCCGGTCAGCCGTCCGGGGCGACCGTCACGTGCGACCCGAACGGACGCTTCCGCGACCGGTCGGCATATGTTTGTGTGGTCCAACCGACGGGTATGCGAACCGTCGATGCGGCAGGACTCAAAATCGGCGACGACCACCCACCGCGAATCATGGGTGTGCTGAACGTCTCGAACGAGTCGCCGTACAAGCCGAGCGTGTTCAACGACCCGAGCGAGGCCGCCGCGTACGTCGATACCGAACTCATCGGCGAGGGCGCGGACATCGTCGATATCGGCCTCGAATCGGCGAACAAACGCCTCGACGTGCTCTCGGCCGAAGAGGAACTCGAACGCCTCGATACCGCGCTTTCGGTCCTCGACCACGTTTCCGGCGACGCCGTGTTCTCAATCGAAACGCGGTACCACGAGGTCGCCGAGGCGGCTCTCGAACGGGGCTTCGACATGGTCAACGACATCTGCGGCTTCGCCGACCCCGAGATGCCCCGCGTCTGCGAGGCGTTCGACGCCGCCGTAGCGAAGATGGCGAGTCCGCCGGACCTCACCCGCCCCGGCGCTATCGAGGACGTAGACGACATCTACGACGGTCTCGAACACAACGGCTTCACCGACAAGACCATCGTTGACCCCGCGTTCGGCGGGTGGTCGGAAGCGAAGACGCTCGAAGACGACCGCGAGACGTTCGACCGTCTGCGCGAGTTCCGCGGCTACGGCCATCCCATTTTGGTCTCTATCAACCGCAAGAATTTCCTCCGCGACGTCGCGGGTCGCTCGACCGAAGACGCGCTTCCCGTCAGTCTCGCCGCCACGTCGATGGCGGTCGAGCGCGGCGCGCACATCGTCAGAACGCACGATGTGAAAGAGACGCGCGACGCGGCGCTCATCGGCCACGAATTCAAGCGCCGTCGCGTCCGCGAACCCGGCGACGTGTCCGTCGAGGAACTCGACGTGACGACGACCGGTGACGCCGCCCGACACCTCGACCGCGTCGGGTCCGACCCCGACCTCGCCGCAGAGAGCGTTACACGCGTCTTCGAACTCGAAGGTCTCGATACCGACGACCGCGACGCGCTGGCCGCCGCCGCGCCAGACGCGGGCGTCGTCTCCACCGGCCGGGACGTCGGTTCGACCGGGGCGCTTCTCATCGGAACACCCGCCGCGCTCGGCCGACTCGAAGCGGTCGTCACCGACGGGTCGGGTGCACTCGAAGCGGCATTAGAGACGATAACGCGCACGATGGACTGAATTCCGAGACACACGGTCACAAATCGACCGAATCGTCAGACGGTCGGCAGACGTTGACCGTTCGACTAAGAGAAAACTTATACCATCCGACTCTAAAACGGTCCTGTGGACGCCGGAAGGGCACGCGGGTAGGGGTACACGAGTGCCATTCCGGCCCATACAGTTACATTCTGAGCGACAGCCACATCATGCGATATTCACACTGGGAACCTGTCTACGAGCAGATTCTCGACGACTTCGGCTTCGATAAAACCGGCGACGAGACGGCGCGAGATGTGCTTGCGCGGCTCGTCGAGCCGTTCGACCGCGACCGCCTCGACTGGGACGGCAAGACGGTCGCCATCTGTGGTGCGGCACCGACGCTCCCCAACGAACTCGACCGTCTCGACGCCGTTGACGTGATTGTCGCGGCATCGACCGCCGCCGACGTAGTGAGAGATGCGGGATACGACCTCGACTTGATGGTGACCGACCTCGACAAAAATCCGCGGACTGCAGTCGAGCTAACCGAGGGCGGAACGCCGGTCGCCGCGGCCGCACACGGCGACAACATCCCCGCAATCCGCAAGTGGGTGCCGAAGTTCGAGACCGACCACGTCCTCGGAACGACGCAAGCGAGCCCCGTCGGCCCGGTCGTCAACTGGGGCGGCTTCACCGACGGCGACCGGGCGGCCTTCATCGCCGACGAACTCGGCGCGAGTCGGCTCGTCTTCGCTGGGTGGGACTTCGACGACCCCGCGGTCGATGCGGCGAAAGCGGAGAAACTGCAGTGGGCGGCGCGCCTGCTTCGGTGGCTCGAACGCCGCCGCGACGAGGAGTTCTCCATTCTCGACGGTCGCCGCGACGATATCGAGCCGCTTCCCTGACGAATTCTGGTTCGGGTTCGGGTTCAGATTCAGATTCAGATTCAGATTCGGATTCCGATACCGGGTTAGCTCGTGCTGTGTGGTTGGACTCCAGTGTCCGAATCCGCGTCGGGCGTCGTTGATTCCGAGCGGTCCACGATACCGTCGAAGAGTTCGGCGTTGCATCCGCGGCATCGCGCAGAGACGCGCTGTTGTGCGCTTCCGCAGGCTGGGACGGTCTCGGCCTCGACCGCGACCGTTCCATCACAGGTCGGACAGGTTCGAAGGCTCAATCGGAGTGCACCGAGAACCCGGTTTCGGTCGGCGGTCGAGAGTTTCCACCACTCGGGGTAGTACCGCCGGAACGTTCTGACCGCCGTGAGGTCGGCGACGAAGGCGGCGCGAGACGACCACCGCCCGATGGTCCCGGTATCGAGTTCGGCGAACAACCCTTGTTCGTCCCAGCCCATCTCGACTCTAGACGGTTCGACGTCGAGGAGGGCGGCGAGCGCCTCGGTGTCTTCGTCCCGGCCGTCAACTTCGACCATACGGTCGCGCCAGTCGTCGCCGAACTGCGACGACAACGCGAGTTGGTCTTCCGCGTCGGCGTCGAAGACCCCCGCGGAGTACAACGCCGCGGCGAGGTCAATCCGACCGTCGAGCGTGACTGGCGGGGAGGGTCGCGCAGACGGGAGGCCGGGCGTCTGCGTCGTCGGCGACCGCTCGACGAACGCGAAACTGAAGACGACTGTCGGAGGAAGCACACCGAAGAAGACGCCGTACGGGTTCCAGACGAGCCAACCGAGCGTCCCGCATATGACCGTCAAAACGAGGAGCGGAACCGTAACTGGGTTCCCGAGCAGTGGCTGGCGCACTGTGAGGTCGGCAAAGAGACGACGCCCGGACATACCTTTCCTGAGGAACCCACGCCGTATTGGTATGGACTGGGTACACCAGATATCCAGAACGTAAATGCGTGGAGCGCCCGAAAATCGGCAGATAACGTCATATTACCGCCGATAGTCAATCGTTCGGGTGAGTCAGCTATTGAACCAGATACATACCATACCGATTCGCGGCGACGTTCGATACTAGTAGGCGGTCATTTGTACTCGTTTTGAGCCAACTAAGCCATGGTTATGCACGGGTCGCACCTGCCAGTTTGCGTCCGTCGTCGGCGTGCCGCCACGTCGCACTCGTCGGGGACGCCTGCCGCTACATTGACGGTTCTTCCGTCCTGAACCGCGGATATGCAAGTGCACTGGCACCGGCGCGACCTCCGGGTCGCGGACAACCGGGGCCTTACCACGGCCGCCGAGGCGGGACCGGTCGCCCCGGTTTTTGTGTTCGACGAGTCGGTGCTCGAACACGCCGGGTCGCCCCGAGTCCGATACCTACTCGACGCGCTCGCCGAACTTCGCGCGTCCTACCGGTCGCTCGGCAGTGACTTACTCGTCGCACGCGGCGACCCGAGAACGGTCGTTCCAGCTGTCGCAACGGCGCTCGACGCCGAACGCGTCGTCTGGAACGAAGGTTACTCCGGACTCGCCCGCGAGCGTGACGCGGCCGTTCGGTTGGCGCTCGATGAGGAAGGCGTCTCGCGCGAACTCGTCCACGACGCTATCTTCCACCGACCGGGAAGTATCACGACGAACGCGGGGGATATCTACTCGGTCTACACGTACTTCTGGAAGAAGTGGCGCGACCGCGACAAACCGGACCCGTATCCGGAACCCGAGGCGGGCGACCTCGTCGATGCGGAGACGCTCGAAACCGTCGCTGAGCGCTGTGCAGACGACGCGTTCGACGTTGCAGTCGGCGACGTGCCGACGATCTCTTCTCTCGGTTTCGAAGCGCCGGCGGCGGACGTCGTTTCGGCGGGAACAGAGGTCGCACGCGACCGACTCTCAGCGTTCTGTGAGGATGCTATCTTCCGCTACGGGGACGACCGCGATTATCCGGCGCGAGATGCCACGTCGCGGCTCTCGACGGACCTCAAGTTCGGAACCATCGGAATTCGGGAGGTGTACGCCGCCACCGTCGATGCCCGCGAGGGAGTCGGTGGGGAGAAAGACGAGTCGGTCGAGGAGTTCCAGTCACAACTCGCGTGGCGCGAGTTCTACACGCACGTCCTCTGGGACAATCCGAGCGTCGTGACGGAGAACTACAAGCAGTACGAAAACGACATCCAGTGGCGCGACGACCCCGACGAACTGGCGGCGTGGAAGGACGGACGGACGGGCTATCCCATCGTTGACGCCGGCATGCGTCAACTGAAACAGGAGGCGTACATGCACAATCGCGTCCGGATGATTGTCGCGTCGTTCCTCACGAAGGACCTGCTGTGCGACTGGCGACACGGCTACGACCATTTCCGCGAATACCTCTCTGACCACGACACGGCCAACGACAACGGTGGCTGGCAGTGGGCCGCCTCGACCGGGACCGACGCCCAACCGTACTTCCGCATCTTCAACCCGATGACGCAGGGCGAGCGGTACGACCCCGACGGCGAGTATATCAAGCAGTACGTCCCCGAGTTAGCGGGCGTGACGGCCAACACCATCCACGAGTGGCACGAGATGAGCGACCCCGAACGCGAACGCGTCGCCCCCGACTACCCCGACCCTATCGTTGACCACTCCGAACGCCGCGAGATGGCGCTGTCGATGTTCGAGACCGCCCGCGGCGACGAGTGAGGCGAGTCGTCGGAGTCCGAGTCCCAAACGCAAACTCTCGAACAGCAGATTCTGAGCGCCGAACACTGGTCTCCACGCCCACCTCGCAAAACAGCTATCAGTTCGTGATCCGATATTCGACCGATGCACGTCGCTATCCTCCTGTACGACGGCTTCGACGAACTCGATGCCGTCGCCCCCTTCGAAGTGTTTCAAAATGCCGGTGTGTTCGGTGCCGACTGCGAGGCGACGCTCGTCACGCTGGACGACCGCGACTTCGTGACCGCGAGCCACGGAATGAAAATCGGTGTCGATGGCGTTCTCGACCCCGAACGAGAGCGACCCGACCTACTCGTCGTCCCCGGCGGTGGCTGGAACTCGCGGGCCGAACAGAGCGCGTGGGCCGAAGCGGAGAAAGGCGATATTCCGGAGACGATTGCGACGCTTCACGGAAGCGGAACCGTCGTCGCTGGCGTCTGCACCGGTGGCATGCTCCTCGCTCGCGCTGGCGTCCTCGACGGCCGCCCCGCGGTTACACACAACAGCGCGCTTTCGGACCTCCGTGAGACGGACGCCGACGTCGTGTCAGCTCGGGTCGTCGATGACGGCGACGTTCTCACCGCGGGCGGCGTCACGTCGGGTCTCGACCTCTCGCTTCACCTCGTCGAACGCGAGTTCGGCACGGCAGTCGCAGACCGAGTTGCGACCGAGATAGAATACGAGCGACGAACCGATGCATTCGGCGGCGAATAGCGCGCAAAATTAGCGGGTTCGTCATCCGAGAATCGCAAGACTGCGGCCCGAATAACAGTGCCTAACGGTACCATACCATTCCTCAAGTTTTAACAGGATTCCCACCCACCCTAAATACGGAGGTAAACACTATGAGCTACGAACTCGACCCACTTCCGTACGAGTACGACGCGCTGGAACCCCACATTTCCGAGCAGGTGCTGACGTGGCATCACGACACCCACCATCAGGGCTACGTCAACGGCTGGAACGCCGCCGAGGAGACGCTCGAAGCCAACCGCGAAGCAGGCGAGTTCGGCTCGTCTGCCGGCGCGCTCCGTAACGTCACTCACAACGGCTCTGGACACATTCTTCACGACCTGTTCTGGCAGAACATGTCGCCGGAGGGTGGCGACGAGCCTAAAGGCGCACTTGCCGACCGCATCGCCGAAGACTTCGGCTCCTACGACGCCTGGAAAGGTGAATTCGAAGCCGCGGCCGGTGCGGCCAGTGGCTGGGCGCTTCTGGTCTACGACTCGTTCTCGAACCAACTTCGGAACGTCGTCGTCGACAAGCACGACCAGGGCGCACTCTGGGGTGCCCACCCGGTTCTCGCACTCGACGTCTGGGAACACTCCTACTACCACGACTACGGGCCGGCCCGCGGCGACTTCGTCTCGGCATTCTTCGAAGTCGTTGACTGGGACGAGCCCGCCGCACGCTACGAACAGGCCGTCGAACTCTTCGAGTAAAACCAGACCAACCCCGACATTTCTTTCGAACCAACGGGCCGACAGCGACTGCACCAGAACGGAAGCGAGGAGAAACGTGTTAGTTGTCGGTCTCGGAGTCGTCGAGCAGTTCGGAGACGTCGAATTCGTCGGCTACCGCCTGTAGACGGTCGTTGAGGGCGGCGAAGTCGCGTCCAGACGCACCGCGGTCGAACCCTGCGAACAGCCCGATTGGTTTGTCGCCGACGAACGTCCGGAACTGTTCGAACGTGTCGAATCCACGAACCGTGTAGGCGTAATCCGCGTAGTACAACGCCTCGTAGGTATCTCTCGTGACGTAGCCGAAGCGCTCGTTATCGACGAACCGCGAAACATCGACCGAATCGAGAGCCACGGCGATGTCGTCTCTCACGAAGAGATTGTCGTAATCTTCGTGGTCGAACACCCACACATCCCGGAGATCATCCTCGGCGAAATCACGAAAAACATCGATAACCCTCGAAAGCATCTCACTCATCGTTTCAATATTTGTTCTGATAGTAATTAAAAAACACCTATGTGTTCCTGAAGACCACACCGTCACCCTCGCCAGCACGTCGTGACCGCGGGCGACGGGTCGTCGGGGTTTTGCCTGTCCGCCGAGAAGCGGCAGTATGCCCAAACCAAAAGACGAGTTCGACACGCTCTACGGGTATCTCCTGTACGAACCGGCGGACATCCTCGACCCGGACTACATGTACACCGTCGGTGAAATCGCGCGCCTGATGCAGGGACTGTCGGTCCAAGCCGACCTCAACGAGGAGACCGAAGACCGCATCGTCCAGTGGACGATTCCGTGGATTATCGCCAATCAGGACGATTTCGTCATCAACGACCCCCGAAGCGACGAGCCGGGCTACTTCGGTCTCCACCCGGATGCCGTGCCGGACGACGAAGACGGACAAAAAGAAGACGACGAAGAATAGGGACCGACCACCTCGGCCGACCCAACCGACCCGACCTGCTTGCCGGTCCGATACCAGTCAGCGATTCACTCGCGCCGCGTGAGCGGCGAGTTCGAGGTCGTCCTGCGGTCGTGTCACGATACTCGGGCCGTGACCGACGTGAATCTCGCGGACGTCGTCTCCGACGGTCTCGCGCAGGCGGTCGATGCTCTCGATGAGCGCTTCGCGGTCCCCCTCCGGGAGGTCGGTTCGGCCAAAGCCGCCGTTAGCGAACACGAGGTCGCCCGCGAAGCAGACCCCCGACTCCTGAGAGAAGAAACACAAGTGGTCGTCCTTGTGTCCGGGTGTGTAGATTGCTTCGTACACGTCGTCGCCGATCTGGATGCGCTCGCCGTCTTCGATTCGATTGCCGACAGCGAGGTTATCGGCGTCGTAGCCCCACGACTCTACGTCGAACGCCTCGCGGACGGCGTCGGTGTTTCCGACGTGGTCTGGGTGTGCGTGTGTTATGTAGACTGCGTCGAGGTCGTCCGTTACCTCGCTGATTCTCGGGATGACGTCGAAGTTGGCACCGGTATCGACGAGAGCAGTCGTCTCGCCTTCGACAAGGAACACGTTACTCGTGAAGGCTTGAACTTCCTGCGCGAGGTTTCGAATCATGGTGGGGGAACGGTACGGCGAGTGGGGTCTTCGATGTTGTGATGAAATCTCGCCAATATTGTTTTAATTTTAACATTTTCAAATAGAATTGAGAATGTTCATCACGTGGGGGAGTGACCTGTTGTTAACAACAACAGGTCTTTTCAACTACCAATGCGCCAATATCTCGACCTCGTGACAGACGTTCTCGGCACCGGACAGTACAAACCGAATCGAACGGGCGTAGACACAATCTCCGGATTTTCGAAACACTACGAAGTCGATCTGCAGGAGGGCTTCCCACTTCTCACGACGAAGGACCTTTCGGGATTCCGTTGGAACTCGCTCATCCACGAACTCCTGTGGTACCTCTCTGGAGACGAACACATTCGGACGCTCCGCGAGGAGACGAGTATCTGGGACGCGTGGGCCGACGCGGACGGACACCTCGACACGGCCTACGGGCGCTTCTGGCGGCGCTATCCCGTCCCCGAAGACGGTCTGGAGGGCGAGGCGTGGCCCGACGACGACCACCGCTGGATGAACGACGAAGGCACGTTCGACCAGCTCGCCTACGTCCTCGACACCCTCGAAGAAAACCCCAACTCGCGCCGGATGGTCATCAACGCGTGGCACCCGGCGAACGCGGCGGTCTCGACGCTTCCGCCGTGTCATTACACGTTCGTCTTCAACGTGCAGGGTGACAAGCTCAATCTCCATTTGACCCAGCGCTCCGGCGACATCGCCCTCGGCGTCCCGTTCAACCTCGCGGCGTACGCGATTCTCGCGCAGGTCGTCGCCCAGCGCACCGGATTCGAACTCGGAAAGTTCGCGCACACGATTGTCGATGCGCACGTCTACTGCGGTACCGGCGAGCGCGGTGCGTGGTACGGTGACAACCTCGACGAACTCCAAACCCGTCTGTCCAACGTGACGGAGTCCGAGGGCTACCTCGAAGTCCGCGAGTGGCTTCTCGATGCGGCCCCGGCGGAAGCCGACGGCCAAGAGGATTACGACCACGTTCCCGGCCTGCTGTTACAGGCCTCGCGTGAGCCGCGTTCGCGGCCGAGTCTCGACGTGGCCGACGTGCCCCTATCGGAGCTTTCGTTCGACGATATCGTCCTCCGAGACTACGACCCGGACGACGGGATTCGCTTCGCGGTGGCCGAATGAGCGAGCGGACGGGTGACGGCGTCCAGTTCGCCCTCGTCGCCGCCGTCGCAGAAAACGGGGTTATCGGCCGCGACGGCGACATGCCGTGGCACCTCCCGGCGGACCTGCAACATTTCAAAGAGACGACGATGGGCCACCCGGTCGTCATGGGCCGGACCACCTACGAGAGCATCGCGCGACAGGTCGGCGGTCCGCTTCCGGGACGTCAGAATATCGTTCTCACGAGTCAGGACCTCGACCTTCCGGAGGGTGCTGAAACGGTCGGCTCGGTCACCGAAGCCGTCGTCACCGCGGAGACGGCGGCGACAGAGATGGGAGTCGAAACCGCGTACGTCGTCGGCGGCGCGACCGTCTACGAGCAGTTCCTCGACCGCGCGTCGAGACTGATTCTCACCGAACTGGACGACGCGTACGACGGGGATACCTACTTCCCCGACTGGCGTGATACCGGAGACGAGACGTCGTGGGTCGAAGCCGCCCGCGACGCCCGCGACGACTTCTCGTTCGTCGTGTACGAACGACGCGGCGCGGCGACGACGGAGCAAACCCAATGACAGGAACCACCGACGGCACCCGCTGGGAGTACAAAATCATTCGAACGACGGACGGCGGTCTCTTCAGCGGCGATACTGCGCCGATGGAAGACGCGCTGAACTCACTCGGAAACGACCGCTGGGAACTCGTGGAGTCGCTCTCCGATTCTCGCCCCGCCGGCTCGGGAACGGGGCAAACTGCACTCGTGTTCAAGCGACCAGTACCGTAACGACTCGTGTAGGTGGTGGGTGAAATTAGACCAACGTCACCCACGCTAAAAACGCGATAGCGCCTGTTTCTAGCACGTGAAAGAGCAACATCGCCTGCCACGCGATGTCGGGGTCGTCAGTCGCTTGCTGTCGCGTCTTCGACTGCGACGGTGTCGAATCAGAGGTGGCCAACGAACCCACGAACGGCGGACCGCAAGACGCGAAAAAACCGGGACCGAAGCGATGGCGAGTCGGCAGTTCGAAGGCTTAGTCGCTGACGATGAACTGGCTGGCGATTTCGACAACCTCGTCCATCGACTTCGACTCGTCAACGCCGTCGGGGAACGGCGACGTCGCGTTCAGTTCGTTGAGGAAGCTGGCGTGTCGGGCTTCGACGCTGTGGATTCCCAGTGCGGCCGAGAAGACTGCATCGCTCGTGACCGAGGGCGCGGCACCCGCGTAGGCGGCGACGCCGGTGTTTTCGAGCGCCTTGGCGACGCCGAGGAACTCGCTCGGCGTCTCGTAGCCGAAGTCGTAAGTCGCCTCCTCGACCGGCGTGCCGTCGAACTCTTCGACGGTCTTCGTGAGCGCCTCGACGTGGGCGGCCTCGTGTGCGCCGACCTGTTGGAGGTGTTCGTGAATGTTCGACCGGAACGTCTCTCCGAAGTCAGAGAGGGCGGACGCCGAAGCGATTTCGTCGGGAGAGAACTCTTCGAGACCGTCGCGGTAGAACGCGTTTTCGAGGTGTTCGAGCGTCAACGCGTAGTTGAGCACGTCAACGTCGGTCGTCCCGTCGTCCATCTTTCGGTCCGGTTCCGGACGCGACATCTCGTTGGTTTCGTAGACGCTCGGGTCAACCTCGGACGTGATGAACCCGCCCGCGATGTCGAGGACTTCCGTCATCGTGCTGGCTTCGTCTACGGCCTTCGGGTACGGGCTGTCGCCGTTGACGAGGTTGAGGAAGCTGGCGTGTCGGGCTTCGACGCTGTGGATTCCGGCGGCGGCAGAAAGGATGTCGTTACTGACGACTGAGGGCGCGGCGCCCGCGTAGGCGGCGACACCGGTGTTTTCGAGCGCCTTGGCGACGCCGAGGAACTCGCTCGGCGTCTCGTAGCCGAAGTCGTAGGTGCCCTCTTTGACTGCCGTTCCGCCGAGGTCCTCGACGGTCTTCGTGAGCGCCTCGACGTGGGCGGCCTCGTGTTCGCCGATGACCGCGAGATACTCGGGGACTTCGCGGCGGATGCGCTCTCCGAACATCGAAAGCGAATCGGCCTCCATGAGTTCGTCGTCGCTGAACGTTTCGAGTCCGTCGCGGTAGAACGCGTTTTCGAGGTGTTCGAGCGTCAACGCGTAGTTGAGGATGGGAACGTCCGGGTTGCCCATCGGTTCGTCGGTCGTGGTCGGTTCCTCCGTGGTCGTCATCGGCGATTCGGTCGCGGTCGTCGTCTCGGTCGGCTCACTGCCGGACCCGCCGTCGCCGGTACAGCCAGCAAGCGCCAGTAGCGTCGCCGTGGCGGTCGTACCGAGGAATGCGCGTCGGGTTCGGGGGGTGGCCGGTTTGTCGTTCGGGAACATCGTCGGTTCAGACCACCACACAGCAGTACATGACGATTTTCCGGGTTCTAACGCGATTCCGCCCGCAATGCATTCGCACTACGACCACATTGTCACCCAAATTCGACGGCGGCCGCGGCGGAGTGCGATTTAGTGCCCGCCAAGCGTGACCGAATACGAATCTCTGCCGAATGACATTTGTTTGCCGGCGTCGTACCCGTCGGCATGTCGGCACATTTCGAACTGTACGCTGACGCGCGCGACGAGTGGCGCTGGCGACTCGTCCACGACAACGGGAACATCATCGCCGACTCCGGCGAAGGCTACGCATCGAAGCAAGGTGCTCAGCGGGGTATCGAGAGTGTCAAAGAGAACGCGCCGGAGGCACCCGTCGTCGAGGGGTGACGAGTAGACGAAGGTGATGTGATTGATTCGAATGGCGTGACTGATTCAGCCGATTCGACTGACGGAGCAGGCACAGAACCCCGACGACGAGTGACCGCTTTGGCAATCGACCGCGATTCGGGAGCGACTCCGGCCCTACTTCGTCGATACGCCCCGTCGGACGGTCGCTCTCAGAATGAACCCCACACCCATGCCGGGTGTGGTGGCTTTTTCCGCCTCCGGAACGGACCACGGGGTAATGACGAACGTCGCTGACGCGCGCGAGGAGGTTGCACGATGAACCGAAACGACAAGCAGGCGTACGACCGCGGAACGTCGCTTTTCTCACCCGACGGTCGCATCTATCAGGTCGAATACGCCCGCGAAGCCGTCAAGCGCGGCGCGCCGGTACTCGGCATCAGAACGGTTGACGGCGTCGTTCTCGCCGCTCGTCGTGCCACGCAGTCGAAACTTATGGAAGCAGAGAGCATCGAAAAGCTTCACAAACTCGAAGACACGCTCGGTGCCGCCACGGCAGGCCACGTCGCCGACGCGCGCAAACTCGTCGATTTCGCCCGGACGACCGCACAGCGCGAACGCCTCCGCTACGGCGAACCCATCGGCGTCGAAACGCTCACCAAAGCGATTACCGACAACATCCAAGAGAGCACGCAGTCCGGTGGTATCCGCCCCTACGGGGCCTCGCTTCTCATCGGCGGCGTCGAAAACGGTGAGGGTCGCCTGTTCGCGGCCGACCCCTCGGGCACGCCGCAGGAGTGGAAGGCAGTCGCCATCGGCGGCCACCGCGACGACGTACAGGCCGCGCTCGAAGCCGGCTACTCCGACGACCTGACCCTCGAAGACGGTCTCACGCTCGCGGTCACGGCGCTTCTCGAAGCCGACCCCGACCTCGAAAGCGGCGAACTGAACATCGTGACGGTGTCCGAAGCGGGCTACGAAGTCGTTGACGAAGGCACCGCCTCTGAAGTGTTCGCGGACGCGACCGCGGAAGAACCCGAGGAGTAGATGATAGACGGGAGCGTGGATGAACCGGGTTCGTCGGCCGCCGATGCCGACGTCGTACTCGACCGAATCGCCATCTACCCAGTGAAATCGCTCGACCCCGAATTCGTCGAGCGGGCCGAAATCGTCGAAAACGGAGGGCTTCGCGGCGACAGAGAGTACGCCATCTTCGACGAGGACGGAAACTACGTCAACGGGAAGCGCGAACGAGCGGTCCACCGAATCCGCAGTTCGGTCGCTCTCGAAGCCGGGACTGTGCGTCTCAGTGCCCCCGAAATGGACGAGTACCACGGGCCAATCGGCGAGGCAGACGGGTGGCTCTCGGAATATTTCGGCTACCCGGTCGAACTCCGGCGAGACCGTGACGGTGGGTTTCCCGACGACACGGACGCGAGCGGTCCGACCGTCATCTCGACGGCTACCATCGAGACGGTGGCTTCGTGGTTCGACGGCATCGACACCGACGAGATGCGTCGGCGACTCCGGCCGAATCTCGAACTCGACGCGCCCGACGCGTTCTGGGAGGACCATCTGTTCGACCAGCGCGAGACAACCGTCGAGTTCTCTTTCGAGACCACCGCGTTCGAAGGTGTCAATCCCTGCCAGCGCTGTGTCGTTCCGACCCGAAACCCCGATACTGGCGAAGAGACGCCGGGGTTCCGCGAGACGTTCGTGACCAAACGCCGCGAGACGCTCCCCGAGTGGTCCGGCGGCGACTGGTTCAACCACGACTTCAGGCTGATGGTCAACACGGCCGTTCCCGAATCGTCGTGGGGAGACGCGTTGTCGGTCGGTGATTCGGTCAGCGTCGGCGACGTACTCGCCGACTGAGCCGAGAGGCCATTTTTTCATCTCGAAGACACTATCGCATTTAGGTTGTCCGTCGGGTTTGTGTGATGTATGTCCACACCCCACCGATGCCCGGGTCGTCGATACCGACGGCGTCCGCAGTCCACGAAATCGTCGAACACGGTATCGAATCCGGGATTCCAGCTTCCGCCGTTGCAAAGGCCGAAGACGCCGCCGAGCGCTTCGAGAGATGAGTTGCTGGACGAACACGGACTCTCGTCCGAAGCGGCTCTCGAAGCCGCGACCGTCGGTGGGGCGGACCCCCTCGGGTTGGACGACGTGGGGAAAATCGAACCGGGGTACGTCGCTGACCTCGTCGTCCTCGGTGCCGACCCGACCGTGGACCCGAGCGCGTGGCGGACCGTCAGACAGGTGTATCGAGCAGGGACGCAAGTCGTCTAATCGCAACACGTCAGGGGGTATCACGGCCAATTTGAAGCGACAGCCTTTTACAATCTTACCTGATAACAAATGGTGTACCAACGTGCTCTGTTGGTGTAGTCCGGCCAATCATATCACCCTCTCACGGTGATGACCAGGGTTCGAATCCCTGACGGAGCACTTCTCTCGAATTCTAACCTGTGAGCGACAGCGGTCGTATTCGGGTTCAATTCCTCCCAAGACTCGTCGGCAAGCAGTGGCGACCTCGAATCCGTTCGCACTCGTAGCACCGGCACCTCGGCCCGAATCGCGTGGGACGCCTGACCGTGCGGACAACCAGTTCCGCACATATTTCACGCCCGCTCTACTACCCAAACGAGGATGTTACTTGCGGGTACGGTGGTCGCGGACGCGACGACCATCATCGAAGACGGTGCTGTCGTCGTTGCCGACGACCGAATCGTCGCAATCGGTGCGCGAGCGAAGCTTCTCGAAACGTATCCCGACCACGAACGGCGCGAGTTCGACATTATCGCGCCGGGACTCGTCGGCGGACACGTCCACTCCGTGCAGTCGCTCGGACGGGGTCTCGCCGACGACACGGCGCTTCTCGACTGGCTTTTCGACCACGTGCTTCCGATGGAGGCCGGACTCGACGCCGACGGAATGCGCGTCGCCGCGGAACTCGGCTATCTCGAACTCATCGAGTCGGGGACGACGACGGTCGTTGACCACCTCTCTGTTCGCCACGCCGACGAAGCGTTCGAGGCGGCCGGCGAGATGGGAATCCGCGGCCGCATCGGCAAGGTGCTCATGGATACGAACGCGCCCGACGGTCTCCAAGAAGAGACAGATTCCGGTCTCGCCGAGTCGAAACGTCTCATCGAGCGCTATCACGACACGTTCGACGGCCGAATCCAGTACGCCGTGACGCCCCGGTTCGCCGTCACCTGCTCGGAGGCGTGTCTTCGCGGCACGCGCGAACTCGCCGACGCGTACGAGGGCGTCCGTATCCACACCCACGCGAGTGAGAACCGCGACGAAATCGAGACCGTCAAATCCGAGACGGGAATGCGCAACATTCACTGGCTCGACGAGGTGGGCCTGACGGGGTCCGACGTCGTTCTCGCCCACTGCGTTCACACCGACGACTCCGAACGCGAGGTGCTCGCAGAAACCGGAACACACGTCACCTACTGCCCGTCGTCGAATATGAAACTCGCGTCAGGAATCGCCCCAATTCCGGACTACCTCGACCGCGGCATCAACGTCGCGCTCGGCAACGACGGCCCGCCGTGTAACAACACGCTCGACCCCTTCACCGAGATGCGACAGGCCAGCCTGCTTCAGAAAGTCGATTCGTTCGACCCGACGAGTACGCCCGCCGCGACCGTCTTCGAGATGGCGACGAGAAACGGCGCGAAGGCGGCCGGGTTCGACCGCGTCGGCCGTCTGCGAGAAGGCTGGAAAGCCGATATCGTCGGCCTGACAACCGACTGTACCCGCGCGACACCCATACACGACGTGCTGTCGCATCTCGTGTTCTCCGCCCACGGCGACGACGTGGAGTTCACCATGATCGATGGGTCCGTCCTCTACGACGATGGGGAACACGTCCGAGCGGACGCGGCTTCGATTCGTCAACGGGCACAGGAAGTCGCCGACACTATCGACTCGGCGCCACCCAGAAACTAACGTCTGTACCCGATTTCGGCCGCGAGAACGGCCGTCATCGTCGCACCTTTCTCCCCACATGACCGCATCAAAACCAGCGTCATGACCGTCCGTATCCGCGCCGCGACCGAGTCCGACCTCCCCGAGATTCGGGCGCTGTACGAGCCGTTCGTCGAATCGACCGCGATTACGTTCGCGTACGACACGCCGAGCGTGTCCGACCTCGAATCGAAACTCGACGAAAAGACACACCATCCGTGGCTCGTCTGCGAATTCGACGGCGACCTCGTCGGATACGCCTACGCTGGTCCCGTCCGACAGCGCGACGCCTACCAGTGGGCCATCGAGACGTCGGTCTACGTCGCACCGGCGTTCCAGCGTCGCGGCGTCGCACGCGGGTTGTACACGTCGCTTCTGGATATTCTCGACCGTCAGGGGTACGTGACCGCGTTCGCCGTGATTACGACGCCTAACCCGGCAAGCATCGCCTTTCACGAGTCGTTCGATTTCGAGCGCGTCGGGCGATTCGAGCACGTCGGCTACAAACACGACGCGTGGCACGATGTCGAATGGTGGTGTCACGACCTCAAAGCGGGACGCGACCGCCCCGACACGCCAGACGACCCGCTTTCAGTTGCGACTGCACAGGCTCACGAGTGGTGGGATACTGCGCTCGCACGCGGTGTCGGACTGATCGACGACGCCGGAGCGAACTGAGTTACGTACTCGCCGTTTTCAGTACCCGCGGTCAGACACTCGCCTCGGCCGACTCTTCTCTTTCGGCCGCGTCGCCACTATCGACCGATTCGGCCGTCTCGGTCGAATCGGCTGTTTCGATAGTGTCTGTACCGACAGCAGAAACGTCAGCGTCTGACTCGGCGATGTTCGCCCGTTCGAGGACGTAGCGTTCGACACCGGCAGAGAGCATCGCCTGCCAGTCATCGAACTCGGTGTTCGAATCGACGTACCGGTCCCACTTGTGGGACGGAATCGATTCGAACGATTCCTGGTCCGAAACTTCGAACCCACTTTCTTCGACGAATTCACCGATAGATGTCGCGTCACAATGCGTCTCGACCCACGAAGACGGAAACAGATCGACAAGCGTTACCTCGCCGCCGAGTCCCCCAATCTCGACGTCGAGTGTTGCCGCCGTTGATTCGGCCTCACCCATATCCGGGTCGTGCATCCACGCGCATAACGGTGTTGCGGTTGCAGTTCGTGACGGTTAGTTCGTCGAAACGATTTCGACGACATCGCGGTGGGTGAGTTCGTGGTCGGACCCGATTTGGCGCTTCGAGTGGCAGTCGATACCGTGGAGAAGTCCGTCGCCGATATCGGAGTGCAAGTGGTACGCGAAGTCCTCGGTCGTCGAGCCTTCGGGAAGAATGAAACAGTCGCGGAAGACACCCTGCGAGTCGCTCTTACCGTTTGCACTGCCGGGGAAGATGGCGATTGCGCCCATCACGTCGAAAAGCGCGTTTTCGAGCGATTGCTGGACGCCCGTGCCGCCGTACTCGGCGATGAACTCACGAATCTGTTCGAGACCCGTTTCCTGTTCGCCGCTTACGTCACCGACGATATCGAAGTCGTTGCTCCCCGGTTGGTACTCGACGACGCCGCCTTCGTCTGCTTTCTTCAGTGCCTTCTCGGCGTGCGCGCTGGTTGGGACGAACGTGAGGTGTTCGTACTCCTCGTCGGCCGTAATCTCCTCGAAGTTCGCCTGAGACACCGGCTTGTCCATCTTGTTCGCCGCGATGATTATCGGCTTCGTCCGCTTTCGGATTTCGCGGGCGAGCGCCTCTTTGTCCTCGTCGTCCCACTCGTCGGGGTCGAGTCCGATATCCAAAGCGAGGATGACCTGCTTGATCTCGTCTTTGTTCGTCTTGAACGCGGACATCTGTTCTGCGAGGTCGATCTCGATATCCTTTTCCTCGCCGTGGTACCCAGAGCGGTAGCGGTCGATGCCTTTCTCCAGAATGTCGAGATACCACATGTCGAGTTCGTTTTCGAGGAAGTCGATGTCCTCGCGGGGGTCGTGGCCCTCGGTCGCTTCGCCTTCGATGTCAGTCTCTCCGGAGAAATCGACGACGTGAACGAGAACGTCGGCTTCGTTGAGGTCGGTAAGGAACTGGTTCCCCAGACCTTTGCCCTCGTGTGCACCGGGGATGAGTCCCGCAACGTCAACGAGTTTGACCGGAACGAATCGCATTCCGTGGTCACAGTAGCCGACCGAAGGCGTACACGACTCGTCAAACTCCGGTGCCGCACACTCGACGCGGACGTACGCCTCGCCGATGGAGGGGTCGATAGTCGTAAACGGATACGCGCCCTCGGGCACGTCGTTCATCGTCGCCGCATTGAAGAAACTCGACTTCCCGACGGATGGTTTTCCGACGAGACCAATCTTGTAACTCATTCGTTGGTCGGACTGGTATCTCGAACGCTAATAACGGTTCGACGTTGGTCTCTGTGTGCGAGTGACTGTCTCGCGTTCGTGGCCTTGGAGACTGTGTCTGGACTCTCGACTCGGGGGGTAATCGTTCGAAAACGACCCATCACACAGTATTCTGACGGCCAGTCGAAGACTGAATTCGATGAAAGCCGCGTCCGGTGCATCTTTGTCTCCACGTCACGGACACCCGCTAATGAGAACCCGGGACGAGAGCGCAAACGCCGCGTCGGAAACAGATTCACAATCCGAGGCGGATACGTTCGGTGTTGGTATCCACGTCACCGAGACGGAACTTCGGTTCGTGGTCAACGTCCCGTCCGACATCGGCTCGGGATGGACAGACCCCGACGCGTTTCAGCGGCTCGTCGAGCGCACCACGTGGGAGCACCTCGACCAGCAATCGACGCTACAAACGATTGCGACAAACGCACCCGAAGGTGAGACGGTGTTCCTCGGTACGGTTTCGCTTCTTCCCGACGAGACGGTCGTTTCCCACTCGCTTCGTGTTCCAGCGTTCGAAAATTCGTAACTCGATTTCGTTCTGAGGTTCCTCACAATGGACACAGAACCGAGCACCGAAGCGGTCATTCGAGAGATGCAAGACGCCGCAATTTCGCGTGCGCTCGCCGACGGCGACGAGGCAAGACGGTCTTTTGCCGTCGCCGGTGCGCTCGAACAAGCGCGTGACGTGTCTGGTGATGCGTCGTTCGACGGCGGCGGCACCGCGCTCGCGGCGTCGCTCGCGTTTCTTTCGACACTCTTTGCACACCGACGTCTGCGCAGTTCGCTTCGCCCGACAGTTCGCGTGACTGATGATTCGGCGTGGTTTCCGAGCGGTATGCCAGCGCGCGTCGATACTGACCTCGTCATCACGGGTGCGCGACTCGCGGTACAGCGGTTCGACGTCGAGCCGGCGCTCGTCGGCGCGCTCGGTGACGTCCCCGTAGAAGAAATCGCGTCCGGCGAGTGAGTATCCCGACCGCCGGCTCTGACGGCGACGGTCGTGGTCGTGCGAGACATGAAATGTCTCGTGTGATTGATGTGGGGTGCCTCTGTTCCACAGTACTCGCCCGGACGCATCCGAAAGGTGAAACCGAATCCTCAGTCCACGCTCGCTACGTGGAAACCCATGTTCGAAGCGTTATTTGTCGTTGTTCGCGTGTTCTGGCGGCCCTCCTTTGTTTGGTCCCTTGTCGGTCTCTTCCGCCGAGTCGTCATCGGATTCCTCGTCAGCGTCGTCTGTCTCTTCTGACTCGTCTTCGTCAGTCTGCTCTGTCTTCGTCTGTTGGTCTTCGTCGCCCTTGTCGTCGTTCGCGTGCTCCGGCGGGCCGCGCTTTCCGGCCTTGTCGGAGGACGCGTCTGCGTCGCCATCACCGTCACTGCTGTTCTTCGAGCCGGCGTGGTCCGGGCGCTTGTCGTCCGCGTTACCCGGCTTATTCTCGGTCACGAAGTCAGAGACTGCCTGACCCATGGGACCGTCAACACCGCTTTCTTTCAGGCGCTCGACGAATCGGCTGACGAGTTGTCCAAACGAGTCGTCCGCGGCGACGTCACTCTGTAGGGTGACGGCCGTTTCGGCGGTTTGTCCATCGTACTCGGCGGTTACATCGACCGTGACGGTCTGCAGTGGCGCGGCAAGCTCGACCGTTCCCGCGGTTCCAGTCTCGTACTCGCCCGCGTCCGTGTAGTTCCCGCTAACCGCAACAGACGCGTTTTCGACGGGTTCGCCGTCTTCGGTCACTGCGACCGTGACCGACTCATTTTCGCTCTGCGAGACGGAGACTTCGAGTTCATCGGCTTCGACGGTGACTGTCGTCTCTGCCGTGCGGTTGTCGGCCGACGCGACGAACGTCAGGTTCGTCGTGGTCGCCGGTTCGGCGACCTCGACGATGCCATTCGCGTTCGTCTCGTCAGTTCCGTTGTCGTAGTCGCTCCCGTTGACTACGACCGACGCACCTTGGACAGACTCACCGTACTGGGTGACAGTGGCGGTGATGGTGTCGTTGGTGTCGTCAGCCTCGACGGAGATGTCGAGCGACTCGTCGAGCGGGACGAGGGTAACGGACACGTTGGCCGTCTCGTTCTCCTCGGAGACGGTGAACGTCGCGTTCACGCGCTCTCGTGGCTCGGGGAGATCGATGGTGCCGTTTTCGTCCGTCGCGTACGTGCCGTTACCAGTGTAGTTCCCACTCGATTCAACGACGACTGTCGCGTTCCCGACGGCCGTCTCGTTCTGTGTCACGGTGACTGTCACGTCGCCCGTGTCGGCGTCCTGCGTGACACCGACGTGGAGGGCATCGGTGCTCGCCGCACCGGCGGTCCCGGGGACCACCGCGGTAGCGAGCATCGCAACGACCATGACTACGGTGAAGTGTTTGCTGCCGCGCATGCAACCCCTCCTTCTGCACCTAATACGGTAAAAGGGGAGAATCGTAACCCCGGTTTTCGCTGAATTTCACCCCAATCAACGCGTTTGGAATCGGACCGCTGTCCGTCGATTTCGCCGATTTTTCGCGTTACGTGGCGGCTGTCGGCCACGGGGGTGTGGTGTTCGTCGAGTAGCGTGCGTATTCCGGTATCAAAATAGTCGATTCGGGTGAGTGCATCGCCACTCTCGACCGCGAACTGTACGCGGCTGATAGAAGTAGCTGTATGTGTGTGATGTATGCGGGCGAGTGCGCCCGCTATAAATGAAAAAAGCCCACTGGACAGCTGTCCAGTGGGCGTTGTATGAGTA
>NZ_AOLN01000016.1 GCF_000337815.1 Haloferax mucosum ATCC BAA-1512
GAAGGCTTCATCCGAACGCCCCACACGACCCAAAGGTCGTCACGCACACACCGGGATGATACACACTCCCGGGGTGCACACGAGACGACGACCTTAAGTGGTCCAAGGCATTTCGGAATAATGCGAACGACACACCGCGATTGCAGGGCGATTCAACGCGTCCTGCCTCACCGGATGCGACCGAGCGAGGTTCGATGGGTTTAAACCCATCAACCACCTCGATTCAAATCCGAAGGAAATGAGGATTCCGCCCCTGCGGTACGCCGCAAGACGGTATCTGATGTTAGCCCTAGTAGTTCGGTGACATCCGAACGGATGTCATTCGAACTCGGACCTTTGAACGGTGATTTGACAGCAATACGCTGCCATTCACCCGCCAACACCCCGCGACCAGGTTTAAATGGTCGCGACCCATTCCGGTTGATCCTGCCGGAGGTCATTGCTATTGGGGTCCGATTTAGCCATGCTAGTTGCACGAGCTTACACTCGTGGCGAAAAGCTCAGTAACACGTGGTCAAACTACCCTACAGAGAACGATAACCTCGGGAAACTGAGGCTAATAGTTCATACGGGAGTCATGCTTGAATGCCGACTCCCCGAAACGCTCCGGCGCTGTAGGATGTGACTGCGGCCGATTAGGTAGACGGTGGGGTAACGGCCCACCGTGCCGATAATCGGTACGGGTTGTGAGAGCAAGAACCCGGAGACGGAATCTGAGACAAGATTCCGGGCCCTACGGGGCGCAGCAGGCGCGAAACCTTTACACTGCACGCAAGTGCGATAAGGGGACCCCAAGTGCGAGGGCATATAGTCCTCGCTTTTCTCGACTGTAAGGCGGTCGAGGAATAAGAGCTGGGCAAGACCGGTGCCAGCCGCCGCGGTAATACCGGCAGCTCAAGTGATGACCGATATTATTGGGCCTAAAGCGTCCGTAGCCGGCCATGAAGGTTCATCGGGAAATCCGCCAGCTCAACTGGCGGGCGTCCGGTGAAAACCACATGGCTTGGGACCGGAAGGCTCGAGGGGTACGTCCGGGGTAGGAGTGAAATCCCGTAATCCTGGACGGACCACCGATGGCGAAAGCACCTCGAGAAGACGGATCCGACGGTGAGGGACGAAAGCTAGGGTCTCGAACCGGATTAGATACCCGGGTAGTCCTAGCTGTAAACGATGCTCGCTAGGTGTGGCACAGGCTACGAGCCTGTGCTGTGCCGTAGGGAAGCCGTGAAGCGAGCCGCCTGGGAAGTACGTCCGCAAGGATGAAACTTAAAGGAATTGGCGGGGGAGCACTACAACCGGAGGAGCCTGCGGTTTAATTGGACTCAACGCCGGACATCTCACCAGCTCCGACTATAGTAATGACGGTCAGGTTGATGACCTTACCACGACGCTATAGAGAGGAGGTGCATGGCCGCCGTCAGCTCGTACCGTGAGGCGTCCTGTTAAGTCAGGCAACGAGCGAGACCCGCACTTCTAATTGCCAGCAGCAGTTTCGACTGGCTGGGTACATTAGAAGGACTGCCGCTGCTAAAGCGGAGGAAGGAACGGGCAACGGTAGGTCAGTATGCCCCGAATGAGCTGGGCTACACGCGGGCTACAATGGTCAAGACAATGGGTTGCTATCTCGAAAGAGAACGCTAATCTCCTAAACTTGATCGTAGTTCGGATTGAGGGCTGAAACTCGCCCTCATGAAGCTGGATTCGGTAGTAATCGCATTTCACAAGAGTGCGGTGAATACGTCCCTGCTCCTTGCACACACCGCCCGTCAAAGCACCCGAGTGAGGTCCGGATGAGGCCACCACACGGTGGTCGAATCTGGGCTTCGCAAGGGGGCTTAAGTCGTAACAAGGTAGCCGTAGGGGAATCTGCGGCTGGATCACCTCCTAACGACCGAGACCACCCCGACGGGGTGGCTCAACACTGATTTCCGAGTTCGACCACGACACCCGTTCGGACACCTTAGAACTACTAGGGCTAACACGGGCCCATAGCTCAGTGGTAGAGTGCCTCCTTTGCAAGGAGGATGCCCAGGGTTCGAATCCCTGTGGGTCCATGACAACCAGTTCCCAACCCCGGAACAATCGTGCCCCTTAAGTGTGGCAAGACACTCCGGGAAAATGGAAACTGACGACAGATGCACCATCCCGCGCAAGCGTGGTTGGGAAGGGTCGAATACACGCCTCGGCTATCTCCGAGGGTGTATGATGAAACCGTGTGTACGTGCAATCCAGGCGTCCACTGGACCCGTTCTCCGGGTCACAGTGACTTATATCAACTGGCTACTGTGCCAGCTGGTGGATAGCTCGGCTCGAGAGCCGATGACGGACGTGCCAAGCTGCGAAAAGCTTCAGGGAGCCGCATGGAGGCTAAGAACTGAAGATCTCCGAATGGGAATCCCCACGCAATTGCCTCGCGCAATGGGGAACGTTCCGAATTGAAACATCTTAGTAGGAACAGGAAAAGAAAGCAATCCGCGATGTCGTTAGTAACGGCGAGTAAACGCGATACAGTCCAAACCGAAGCCTTCGGGCAATGTGGTGTACGGACTACCCAACACGGACCTGGATCTTACGTGAAGTCTCCTGGAACGGAGCGTGACACAGGGTGAAAACCCCGTAACGTATGAGAAAGGTCCCGGGGTTGTTCCAGAATAACGGGGGTTGGATATCCCTCGTGAATTACGCAGGCATCAACTGCGAAGACTAAACACTCCTCGAGACCGATAGCGAACAAGTAGCGTGAGCGAACGCTGAAAAGCACCCCGAAAAGGGCGGTGCAATAGGGCTTGAAATCAGTTGGCGATAGAGCGACATAGCATACAAGGTCGTTCGACGAATGAACCGGGAGCGATCCCATAGTAAGACTCGAACGAAGCCGATGTTACGTCGTACGTTTTGAAAAACGAACCATGGAGTGCATCTGACTGGCGAGTCTAAGGGGAGAATCCCCCGAGGCATAGGGAAACCGATACGGCCGCAGTCTTTGACGAGGGCCACCGTCTTCAAGGGCGGGGAGCCAACCGGATGCGACCCGAAACCAAGTGATCTACGCCGGAGCAGGGTGAAGCGTGGCGAAAGCTGCGTGGAGGCCCGTTAGAGTTGGTGTCCTACAATACCCTCTCGTGACTCTGGTGTAGGGGTGAAAGGCCCATCGAACTTGGCAACAGCTGGTTCCAACCGAAACATGTCGAAGCATGACCTCTGATGAGACAGTTCGTGAGGTAGAGCGACCGATTGGGAAACCGGCCTCCGAGAGGAGTTCGCTTCCCTGTCAAACTCCAAACTTACGAACGTCATAGACTCAGGGAGTCCGGTGTGCGGGGTAAGCTTGTGCACCGTGAGGGAGACAACCCAGAGCCAGGTTAAGGACCCAAAGTGTGGATTAAGTGTGATCGAAGATGGTCTCGAGCCCTAAACAGCCGGGAGGTGAGCTTAGAAGCAGCTACCCTCTAAGAATAGCGTAACAGCTTACCGGCCGAGGTTCGAGGCGTCGAAAATGATCGGGACTCAAATCCACCTCCGAGACCTGGCGGCGTGCTATTTAGCACGATTCCGTAGGTTGGCATACTGCATGGATGGAAGCACGGGTGAGAACTCGTGTGGACCGTGCAGCAACGAAAATCATGGTCTCAGTAGCAGCGAGAGTCGGGTGTGAACCCCGACGGCCTTACGCGCAAGGGTTCCTCGGCACTGTCAATCAGCCGAGGGTTAGTCGATCCTAAGTCTAACCGTAATTCGAATTAGATGAAAGGGAAACTGGTTAATATTCCAGTACCTTCTTGCAACAAACGTCGACGCTTTAGGAAACACCGAGCGGGGCCTTCGCCCCGTCGAATCGCCGAACTTCGTGGAAGCCGTAATGGCACGAAGCGAAAGAATGGCGAGACAGGGAAACTCGGCGGTACCTAGAGCCCGTGAAAAGACAAGCAAGAAGCTCGTACCGAGATCCGACACAGGTGCGCTGGCAGAGCAAGCCAAGGCCTGTCGGGAACAACCGACGTTAGGGAATTCGGCAAGTTAGTCCCGTAAGTTCGCGATAAGGGATGCCTGCTCTTGACAGAGCAGGTCGCAGTGACTCGGACGCTCCGACTGTCTAGTAACAACATAGGTGACCGCAAATCCGCAAGGACTCGTACGGTCACTGAATCCTGCCCAGTGCGGGTATCTGAACACCCATTACAATGGGACGAAGGACCCGTCAACGGCGGGGGTAACTATGACCCTCTTAAGGTAGCGTAGTACCTTGCCGCTTCAGTAGCGGCTTGCATGAATGGATCAACGAGAGCGTCACTGTCCCAACGTTGGGCCCGGTGAACAGCACGTTCCAGTGCGGAGTCTGGAGACCCCCAAGGGGAAGCGAAGACCCTATAGAGCTTTACTGCAGGCTGTCGCTGAGACGTGGTCGCTAATGTGCAGCATAGGTAGGAGCCATTACACAGGTACCCGCGCCAGCGGGCCACCGAGGCAGCATTGAAATACTACCCGTTAGTGACTGCGACTCTCACTCCTGGCGGAGGACACCGGTAGCCGGGCAGTTTGACTGGGGCGGTACGCGCTCGAAAAGATATCGAGCGCGCCCAAAGATTTCCTCACGCGAGTCGGAAACTCGTGGAAGAGCGCAAGAGCAAACGGAAGTCTGACAGTGTCATTCCCAACGAGTGACGCTGACGCGAAAGCGTGGTCTAGCGAACCTACGAGGTTCATTCATGGGACCCGTAGATGACAGAAAAGCTACCTTAGGGATAACAGAGTCGTCACCGGCAAGAGCACATATCGACCCGGTGGCTTGCTACCTCGATGTCGGTTCCCTCCATCCTGCCTGTGCAGAAGCAGGCAAGGGTGAGGTTGTTCGCCTATTAAAGGAGGTCGTGAGCTGGGTTTAGACCGTCGTGAGACAGGTCGGCTGCTATCTATTGGGGGTGTCAAGGAACTTGACGTGAACGTTCGTATAGTACGAGAGGAACTACGAATGGGTGCCACTGGTGTACCGGTTGTCCGAGAGGGCAGTTGCCGGGCAGCTACGCACCACGGGGTAAGAGCTGAACGCATCTAAGCTCGAAACCCACACGGAAAAGAAGTTCCACTGAGGTCACTCGTAGAAGACGAGTTCGATAGACTCGGGGTGTACGTGTCGAGGCAACGAGACATTAAGCCCGCGAGCACTAACAGACCAAGCCACATTCATACGCACTGCGATCCGGGAACGGGTCCAGGCGCAAACTGGATTGCACGAACACACGTTATATACGGCCCGACCGATACTGGTGTATTAACAACGGTTCGATTCCGTTGATCGGCATTACGGCGGCCACAGCGGTGAGGTTCCACCCGTACCCATCCCGAACACGGAAGTTAAGCTCACCTGCGTTCTGGTCAGTACTGGAGTGAGCGATCCTCTGGGAAATTCAGTTCGCCGCCCC
>NZ_AOLN01000017.1 GCF_000337815.1 Haloferax mucosum ATCC BAA-1512
GGACGTCGTAGTGTAGTTAAGAAGACGGGCGCTGCAATTGCTGGATTGGGTCTATGCGCAACCGGCTCTGCAGCAGCCTCAAAATCAGATACCGAATCAGCTTCTACTGATTTGGATGTAGGCCTGTTTGACAGCAAAAACCACTACGTTAAATTTGAGATTGAGAGTGGTGATGGGTCACCTGACTATGAAGTAAACATTCCAGATCCAGACCCAAGACTCGTTAGTATTGAAAATAAGTGGACTGACGCACCCTCTAATGACAAAGTTATTAGCCATGACACTTGGACAAAAATTAAAGGCGGACTAGATGGTGCCGATAAACCATACAAGGACGAGATTGAATTCCATGCGAAGGAAGACCTTGATAAAGAAAAGAATTGGGAGATAGTTAGCGCAGACGCCGAGATTAGAGTTATCCTTGATGGAGAGGTAATTCAGCAAGGTTAAATTTAAAAGTTCGACTTTTTTATTTTAATTATCTACAAATCAGATTTCTTGAACCTTCGGTAGCCGAGGTATAGTGAGGAACCCGAAGTGAAGAGAAGAGCTGATATGCTGAATAAAAACAGTGGTACAGATAGTGTAGCAACACCGGGAGTGGCATCTACTAAGATAAACAAGCCTTCTTTAATCGTCTGATATGCCAAGAACGGGTTCAGGTGGTCAATGAATTGTACTACCGAGGCTTCGTGCTGAATTTGACTAACAGTTGAACCCGAAACGCCGTCCCCGGATAAAGCGACAAGCAACGGTCGAACTCCCCAAGCCCACACTCCAAAGCTACTGCTGTAGAATAGGTAAACCGCAAAACAACCCGCAATTGAACGGTACGATGTTGAAGTCACCGCCGAGATACCAATGGCAACTGTGGTCCAGAAGATCGTGAACGTGGTAATTAGCCCGGCCCACATAAAGAACAGTACTGGGAACGCTCGACCAAATTGGAGGATTACAAGCGCCTCAATGAGACCGACGAGTGGAAGTAGTATAAGAAGAGCTCCAGCTATCCTTGAGAACACTTTCACGAAGACGAATTCACGGCGAATTACGGGCAAACCAAGCACGGTACGGTGTGTTTTCGATACTCGTTCACCAGCGATAGCACGGTGCCCAAGTGAGACCCCTATAATTAGACACGCTGAACTAAACATTCCCGGAAGCCATGTTAGAGTCCCAACCATTCCGAATCTGGGGTCTGGTGAAATGTTTCGTAAGAGGCTAGGAGAGATAATTGCCAAGGCTATCGCAATGCTACCGACAGTGACCCAACTCCGGAATGTCTGTTTGAGGTCTTGGTAGAACAGAACCCAGAATCGAGAGCCTGTCCAGTGTTCCAGTTGGGGCAACACAGTTGGAGCCGATGCAAATGCCGCGTAGATGTACCGTCGGAGACGAGTCTGTCCCGACATTAGTTCACCACAGAGTTCCTGACGACGGAAACGCCGATAACCCAACAACAGCGGGAGAGCCCCAAAACCGAGGAACACCACCGTTCCAAATAGGTTCAACACAAGGCTCCCGGAAGGCGTACCGGGTCCAACCGTGTGAACTGACCAGCGCATGGCTTCCCAGAACGCGACGATCGGATTGAACCGTTCAGTGATACGAAGCCAAAATGGAGCGGTAGCCAGCGTTTCATACGTGGGAGATGAGAGTGAGCCAGTGGCTAGGAGAGAAAAAACGGGCCGGACAACAATCCCCCAAAGCCCGTGATTAGGGGAGAACAAGAAATAGGTTCCAAGCAGTAGTAAGAGGGTCCGGTAGCCGGACAGAGAGGCTGCTGAGTAACCGATTGCAACTGCAGCCCACACAATGACATATAAAATCATCCATACGCCCATCGTCCAAAACGGAAGGAAATGCTGTTGTCCGAATTCCTGAACGAGAAGGTAGTTCTCGATAAGCAGCATCGTCCCAATGGCGATGACGATTATTGTTGTCCGTGAGACTGTTTTTCCAAGAATTAGATCACGTCGCGTGCTCGGCAGGCCGAGAATGAATTGTATCGTTTGGGCTACTCGCTCGCCAGCGATAGCGTTGTAGCCAACCGCAGCTACGACGACTAACGATAATTTGCGAAGACTGTAAGGTACGAGAAATAGATATTCAATGAAGGGGCGCTGCTGTGTTGGCCCTGCAGTCGGCAAGTACATCAGTCCGAGCAGAATCACCGCACCCCAGACCAGTCGGTCTCGGAGCGCGTGACCGAAGTCGTGCCGTGCGAGCAAGAGAACCCGCTTCATGCGCGCGGAACCTCGACCGCCGTCTCCATGAAGACCTGTTCTAACGACGGTTCACCGGTCCTGACGTCGAGTATCGCCGCCTCGGTGTCGTCGAGGTGTGTGATAACGTCGGCTTTCGCGCTCGCGTCGGCGCAACCGACACGCAGGACGCCGTCACTCGTGGAGACCGCTTCGACGCCGTCGAAACACAGCAAGTCGTCCTGTATTCGGTCCGGAATCATATCGAGCGTGACCGATAGCTCGAACGGGACCTCCGGCGTCGTCCGGAGTGCTTCGACCGTATCGACCGCGACGAGGCGGCCGTCGTTCATGATACCGACGCGGTCGCAGATAGCCTCGACTTGGTCCATGATGTGACTCGAAAAGAAGACTGCCGCGCCGCGGTCACGCTCTTCTCGGATGATGTTGCGGAAGGTCTGTGCGCCGGTTGGGTCGAGACCGCCGAGGGGTTCATCGAGAATTATGAGGTCTGGTTCGCCGACGAGCGCAATCGCCAAGCCGAGACGCTGACGCATGCCTTTCGAAAAGCCCCCGACCGCCCGGTCGGCGGCGTCGGCGATGCCGACTCGTTCGAGCAACACCTGCGGGTCGTCGTCCGCGCGCTTCATCGCGATTGCGAATTCGAGATGCTCGCGGGCGGTGTCGCGCTCGTAGAAGCCGGTCGCTTCCGAGAGCACGCCGAGGCGTTCACGGGCGGCCCGCGGGTCCTCCTGCGGGTCGATGCCGAAGATGGAGGCGCGCCCAGCTGTCGGCCGCACGAAGTCGAGAAGGATATTGATAGTCGTGGATTTTCCGGCACCGTTCGGGCCGAGAAAGCCGAACACTTCGCCTTGTTCGACGGTGAGACTGACATCCTCCACTGCACAGATATCGCCGTATCGTTTCGTGAGAGAGCGTAGTTCGATTGCCACTATAGGCACATATAGAAGTATTCGTATTAAAATGTTTATTGTTATTTGACAGATTGTACGCCTGGACCAACCACAGTACATTTGTCAAAAGACGTGGTTCTACTCCCGAAAGAAAGAGAACCATCGACGATGGCCGAACGCTTTTGCTCTCCGGAGACCGCCCTCAACTATGGCCATTGGCGATGTCGAAGCCGTTCCGAACAGTTCTGACGTTTACTACGTCGATACCGGCATGTACGAGGTCGAACACTACGGGTCCGTCTACCTCATCGACGCCGAAAAGCCAGCGCTCGTCGATACCGGCATCGCGGCCGACCGCGAACACGTGTTCGCACTGCTGGACGAACACGGCGTCGACGACCTCGCGTACATTCTCCCGACACACGTCCACCTCGACCACGCGGGGGGTGCGGGCTATCTCGCTGAGCGCTACCCTGATGCGACCGTGATGACCCACGAAATCGGCGCGCCGCATCTCGTGGACCCGTCGCGTCTCATCGAGGGGACGAAAGCCGCCGTCGAAGACCAGTGGCGCTTCTACGACGAACCGCTTCCAATCGACGAATCGCGGGTGGAGTCTGTCACCGACGGCGACGAAATCGACCTCGGCGACCGGACGCTCACGGTACACCACGCACCCGGACACGCGCCGCATCAGGTGATGTATCACGACGACGGCGACGACCTGCTTTTCACCGGCGACGCGATGGGCATCTGGGAACCGCGGTCGCGGACGCTCTTGCAGACCTCACCGCCGTCGCAGTTCAACTTGGAGAAGGCGCTAGACGACGTTCGAACCATCGAAGATATCGACCCCAAAACTATCTGCTTCGGGCACTTCGGGCCGAAGCCGTACACCGACGACCTCGCAGAGGAGTACAAACGCGTGCTCGTGGAGTGGGTCGAAGCGGTTCGGCAAAAGCGCGCGGAACTCGACGACGAGGCGGTCATCACGCACTTCGTCGAACACACCGAGATGGACGAGGTTTGGGGCGTCCGGAAGGCACAGGACGAAGAGCGACTGAACGTCCGCGGCGTGCTCGGCTACCTCGATTACATCGGCGACGACGAGTAGACCGCGACCGTCAACGCCGTTTGTCGTCCCCCTATCTACGGTTTCCCGCGATATGGTGGGCTTTCAATTCTCCGAACGTACATAGTTTTAAATGTTGAATCATTACTAACAGAACATGGACTGGCGGGACGCAGAAGCGACGTTCGACGACCCGGTTATCGGTCGGACGACGCTTCCACGGATGTTCGAAGAGAGCGCGTCGCGGAACGCCTCACGAGTCGCACAGCAGTACAAAGGCGGCATCTACGAGCGCTCACTCGTCGACAAGGGCGTCGTACCGGCGGCCCCCGACGGCGCGTTCGGCGACGTCACCTACGAGAAGATGCGAGATATCGTTCGGAATCTCGCCGCCGGGTTCCGCGACCTCGGCGTCGAGGCGGGCGACCGAGTCGGTATTCTTTCCCACACTCGAATGGAGTGGGCACAGACCGATTTCGCCGTGCTCGGCGCTGGCGGTGCCGTCACGACGGTCTACACGTCGTCGTCGGAACGACAGGTCAGATACCTCCTGTCCGATCCCGGCGCGAACGCCGTCGTCGTCGAAAATCAGGAACTCTTAGAGCGCGTGCTCGCCGTCGAAGACGACCTCGACTTGTCGTTCATCGTCGTTATCGACGAGTACGAAGGCGACGAAGACCGCGACGACATCCTGACGCTCGGCGAGGTTTATCGCCGCGGAGAAGAGTGCTTCGACGAGTCCGAGTACGAATCGTGGTTGGACTCGCGCGACCCCGACGACCTCGCAAGCCTCATCTACACCTCGGGAACGACGGGGCAACCGAAGGGCGTCCAACTCACGCACTGGAACTTCCGGTCGAACGTCAACGAGAGCTATCGACGGTTCGGCCCGCGCCCCGACAAAGGTGACGTGCCCGCTATCAACCCCGACGCGGTGGCACTCTCGTTCCTCCCCTTGGCGCACGTCTTCGAGCGCATGGCCGGCCACTTCATGATGTTCGCCGCGGGCGCGACGGTCGCCTACGCGGAGAGTCCGGACACTCTCCGTGAGGACTTCCAACTCGTCCGGCCGACGACCGGGACGAGCGTTCCGCGCGTGTACGAGAAGCTCTACGATGCGATTCGGACGCAGGCGAGCGACTCGCCGGTAAAAAAGCGAATCTTCGAGTGGGCAGTCGGCGTCGGCCAAGCGTACCACACGACCGACTCTCCCGGCTACCTCCTGAGTGCGAAACACCGACTCGCCGACCGGCTCGTCTTCAACCAAGTCCGCGAAGCCCTCGGCGACAATCTCGAATTCTTCATCAGCGGCGGTGGAAGCCTCTCGGCGGAACTCTGCGCGCTCTATCACGCCATGGGTCTGCCGATTTTCGAGGGCTACGGACTCACCGAAACCTCGCCCGTCATCACCGTCAACCCGCCCGAAGCACCGAAAATCGGGACCATCGGCTATCCGCTCCGAAACGTCGAAGTCAAACTCGACACGACCGTCGTCGGCGACCAGACCGGCGATGCCGGCGGCGACGTCGGCGAACTGCTCGTCCACGGGCCGAGCGTCACCGCCGGCTATTGGAACCGACCCGAAGAGACCGAGGCGGCGTTCGTCGAAGACGATGACGGAACACGCTGGTTCCGAACCGGCGACGTGGTCGAACTCAGGCCGGACGGCTACGTCACGTTCCGCGAGCGCGCCAAGCAGATTCTCGTGCTCTCGACGGGGAAAAACGTCGCTCCCGGACCGATCGAAGACGCCTTCGCGTCGTCACCGGTGGTCGAACAGTGTATGGTGCTCGGCGACGGTCGAAAGTTCGTCTCAGCGCTCATCGTGCCGAGTTTCGATGGCCTGCACGCGTGGGCTGACGAGAAGGGAATAGACCTCCCCGATGACCCGAAGGCCATCTGCCGCGACGACCGCGTGTACGAACGCATCGAAGCGGAAGTCGAGGCGGCAAACGAGAACTTCGAATCCTACGAGCGAATCAAGCAGTTCCGCATCGTCCCCGAGGAGTTCTCCGAGAACAACGACCTGATGACGCCGACGATGAAAAAGAAGCGGCGCAACATCCTCGACCGCTACGCCGACGAGGTCAATCTCATTTACGACGAATCGGACCACCGGACCGAAGAGCGACGCGGTGGTGGCAAAGCGGCCACGCAGTAGAATCGGAGAGAATAAACTTTTCGTGGAGAATGTAAGACAAACGTTCTCGCAAGTCGGCGGAAATACCGCCCGAGATGTATGCTTTTATCTTGCGTCGTCACATGAACCGAATCCATGGAGGCGATATAAGTGGCCGCAGCAGGCGGGGGGAACCTCATCCCGCTCGTCGCCGCAATCATCGGCATCGGCGTGGTCTCGCAGGTGCTTTCGGACCGGTTTCGGGTCCCGAGCGTCGTGTTCCTCATCGCGTCGGGTATCTTACTCGGTCCGGAGGTGCTCGGCGTTATCTCTCCCGATTCGTTCGGGAACGCACTACAGGCGATCGTCGGTCTCTCAGTGGCTATTATCGTGTTCGAAGGGGCGTTTCACCTCCGAATCGACAAGCTTCGAGAGGCACCGTCCGCGACGTTCCGCCTCGTCACGCTCGGTGCGGTAATCGCGTTCGTCGGAACGGGTGTCGTCGTCCACTACGCGCTCGATGCGCCGTGGGCGGTTTCGTTCCTCGTCGGCGCGTTGCTCGTGGCGACCGGGCCAACGGTTATTGCCCCAATTCTCGAAGTCGTCCCCGTCCGCGACCGGGTCGGGACGGCACTCGACACCGAAGGTATCGTCAACGACGTAACGGCCGCCATCGTCGCCGTCGTTATCTTCGAGGCCATCATCGAGGGCGTCAGCAGTCCCAACGCTCTCGTGACGCTGTTCGCCGAGCGGCTCGGTGTGGGCGTCATCATCGGCGGTATCGTCGCCGGAACGCTGTACTACGTGCTTCGGTACGTCGATCTCTCACCCGGGAACGCGCCGCAGAACGCCCGACTGCTAACGCTCGCAGGCGCACTCGTATCCTACGCGGCCGCAGACTTCGTCGCCACCGAAGCGGGTATCGCCGCCGTTGCGACCGCGGGTATCCTACTCGGAAACACCGACATTCCGTACGAAGAAGAGATTTCGGCGTTCAAAGGCGATATCACGCTTCTCGTCCTCTCGTTCGTCTTCATCGCCCTCGCGGCACTCCTGGAGTTCGAGAACCTCCTCACCCTCGGCACCGGCGGTCTGGTCGTCGTCGCCGCTGTCGCCCTCATCATCCGTCCGCTTCTCGTCTTCATCTCGGCGAGAGGCGACCGATTTACCAGAGAAGAAAAGCTCTTTATGAGCTTCGTCGGCCCGCGGGGTATCATTCCCGCGTCGGTTGCGACGCTGTTCGCCATCGAGTTCCGCGAGAGAGCCGCAGAAGCCGCCGCCGAAGGCGCGGTACAGCAGGCCGCGATGCTGAATCAGAGCGCTTCGGTTCTCGTCGGGACGGTCTTCCTCGTCATTCTCATGACCGTCGTCTTCGAAGCGGGCCTCGCTCGACAGATTGCAGAATACCTCGACGTCATCCCAATGCGTGTACTCATCATCGGAGGCGGAAAAGTGGGCCGTGCGCTCGCCGAACGCCTCGCAGACCGTGGAGAGAACGTGGTCCTCATCGAACAGGACCAAGAAGTAGTCCAGACCGCCCGGAACAAGGGCTTTACCGTCCATCACGGCGATGGAACCGATACGGACGTCTTACGCTCGGCAGGGGCGGGTAACGCCAAGGTCGTGGTCGCCGCGACCGGTGACGACGACGTGAATCTGCTCGTCTCGCAACTGGCGAACTCGAAGTTCGACCCCGAGAGCGTCCTCGCACGGGCGAACAACCCCGACAACGTCGAGGCGTTCGAAGAACTCGGTGTCCGGACGATTTCGTCCACCATGGCTACCGCACAGGCGATGGACAACTACATCGAACGTCCGTCGATGTCGAACTGGATGGGCGAAATCGGTCGCTCCGGCGACGTACAGGAGGTCGAAGTCACCGCCGAGGTACTCATCGGCCGAACCATCCGCGAAGTCGGCCCGGAACTCCCGAACGGCTGTCTCATCACGCTCGTCTCTCGGAACGGTGATACGACCGTCCCGAACGCGGAGTTCACACTCCAAGAAGGAGACCGCATCACGATTATCGGCGAGCAGGACGCCGTCCGCAACGCCGAAACGTTCGTCCACCCGAACTAACGCATCACCGCGTTTTCTTTTTAGACGCTCTTCGTGCCCACCGCACGAAGACGGCCCAGTAGCCGACAGTGATGGCGACGAGGACATACCAGAGGGGTGCGCCGAGGTCGAGACTCGGGACGAGACCCGAAGACGCGACGCCGGCGGCCGCGGGCAACGCGAAAACCCCCGTCAGTACAGTCGTCGTGGGATTCATCGTCAGCATAGTCTCTGGCTGTGAGGTATGAACGTGACGGAAGCACCATATACGTTCATGATGGATGACGTGACAGCGAGTACGGCAAGCGCGACGACGAAGAGAGCGGTCTCGCGGCTGACTGTGGCAGTCTCGGGGCAGTGAAACTGAAGGTTGGTCGAAATAAAACGAATCAGTAACTACGGCTCGGCGCTTACCGGCTGAACTCGATTGCCGCGCCCTGTCCGAATCCGACACAGAGCGACGCTAGACCGCGGTCTACGTCCCGTTTTATCATCTCGTGGATGAGCGTCACGGGGAGGCGCGCGCCGGAGGCACCGAGCGGGTGGCCGAGGGCGATTGCGCCGCCGTTGACGTTGAGTTTGTCCTCGTCGATGCCGAGTTCGCGGCGGGAGTACTCACACTGACTGGCGAACGCCTCGTTGATTTCGACCAGTCCGTAGTCGTCGATGTCGCGGTCGGCGCGTTCGAGGAGACCGCGAGTGGCCGGAATCGGGCCGATACCCATAACGGTGGGGTCAACGCCGGCGACGTTGTTGGTGCCGACGGAAGCGAGCACGTCGAGACCGTGTTCGTCTGCGAACTCGCGGCTGGTGACGAGGACGGCGGCCGCGCCATCGGTGATCTGCGAGGAGTTCCCCGCGGTAACAGAGCCGTCACCCGAGAACGCCGGCGGGAGACCGCCGAGTGCTTCCAGCGACGTGTCGTGTCGGATGCCTTCGTCTTCGGTGACGACGCCGTCGTCCGTCTCGATAGGGACGATTTCGTCGTCGAAACGGCCGGTCTCGGTCGCGTCGGCGGCGCGCTCGTGGCTCCGGAACGCGAACTTGTCTTGGTCTTCGCGGGAGACTTCGTACTCCGCGGCGACTTTCTCGGCAGTCATCCCCATCTGGAGTTGGAAGACGTTGTACTGCTCGCTCAGTTCGGGGTGGAGGTGCTGGTAGGAGTCGCCGTCCATCGGGACGCGAGACATGCTCTCGACGCCGCCGGCGATGATGCACTCGCGGTTGCCCGCGGCGACGGCGTCAGATGCCGAGATGATGGCCTGCATGGACGAGGCGCACCAGCGGTTGATGCTCGTCGCGGGCGTTCCCTCGCCGAGTTCCGAGAGGAGCGCGATGACACGAGCGACGTTGTTGTCCTGTTCGGCGCGTTGCTGAGCGACACCCCACATCAGGTCTTCTACGTCGTCCGCAGAAACGTCGTGTTCGTCGAGGATGTGGTCGATGAGGGCAATCGAGAGGTCCTCGCTTCGAACGTCTTCGAAGACGCCACCGGACTTCCCGAACGGCGTTCGATACGCGGCCGCGATGACTGGTTCTGGCATGCCACACAATGAGGGTTCAAACACCATAAATAGTTTAGAACTCGTAAGACGTCGCAACGAGTTGTTTTGCGGCGGGTATCACGGATTTCGAGGCCGGTATCGGAGCGAGCCAGCCTCGGAAGCGCTCCGACGCTCTTATGCGTCTGCCCCGGCAATTTCTGGAGGATGAGTGAACGGGCGCTCGAGGTTGTCGAGTTTCTGCTGACGGCTCACCTCTACACCGACGACCGAACGCTTGACGAGAACGACCTTCCTCCGCGGTACCGGCGCGTCTTCTGGGCGGACGCCGGCGACGACGATGACGACGATTCGTCCGCGGCCGGCATCGAGCGACCGCTCGTGGTGACCGACTCTATCGCGCGGAAGGCGACAGGAGTCGAACACCCCTGGGACGCGATTTCGGACCTCATGTTCACCCAACGTGAGGATTTCTCCGGCCGCCTCTCTCTCACGCAACCCGAGATGGCGCTGGAGTGGTTCGTCAACCGTGCGGACTACGACCGGTTGGTGACGAACCCGACTATCGCAAAGGCGGTCGAAGGACGCGACGACGTGGACGTAACCCACGAGGCGGCGAGGGAGCAGACGCGGCCGATTCACGCCGACCGCGTGTGGATCGACAGCCTGCTGGACGAATACTTCGACGACGAGGACGATGCCGAAATGCTCGACCTCGTGCAGGTCCGCGCACCCGAGGAAATCGAGATGACCCTCGACGACCTCGTGCTCACGACCGACCAAGAAGGCGAGATTCACAAGCTCATGAAGGCCATCGAGCACCGCGAATACCTCGCGCAGATCGGTCTCCGTGAAATCGGGAAGATTCTCTTCGTCGGTCCGCCCGGGACCGGAAAGACGACCGTTTCGCGGGCGCTCGCCCACGAACTCGGACTTCCGTTCGTCGAAGTGAAGCTCTCGATGATTACGAGTCAGTATCTCGGCGAGACGGCGAAAAACGTCGAGAAGACCTTCGAGGTCGCAAAGCGACTCTCGCCGTGTATCCTCTTTATCGACGAGTTCGACTCGGTCGCAAAGACGCGCCGGTCTGACGAACACGCCGCGCTCAAGCGCGCCGTCAACACGCTCCTCAAGAGCATCGACGACATCTCGCTGATTCGAGACGAGGTGATTCTCATCGGCGCGACCAACCACCCTGACCAACTCGACTCGGCGGCGTGGCGACGCTTCGACGAAATCGTCAACTTCCCCAAACCGGACTACGGAATGCGCGCCGACATCCTGCGCGTCATCACGAACCGGATGGACATCGACGAGTTCGACCCCGAAGGCATCGCCGACGTGACCGAGGGACTCACCGGCTCGGACCTCCGACTCGTCCTCCGCGAAGCCGTCCTCGAAGCGCTCACCGAAGAGCGAATGGAACTCACGCAGGATGACCTGCTCGAAGCCGTCGCCGACTTCGAAGAGCGGGACAACCTGAAGAACCTCGATATGATGTCGGACTCGTCGGAACTCGTCGCCGGGTCAGACGACGGGCACGACCACAGTCACGACCACGCGGACGAACACGAAGGCGAGACGCAGAAAGACGCCGGCGCGGCGAAGTAACTGTATCGCGCAGTTCTGACAAAGTATTTATCTGTTGTCGAAACACGTCGAGTCGATGCCCTCCAGCAGAAGACGCTTCGTCCGAGCGATTGCGGCGGGCGGGTCGATGTCGGTGCTCACCGGCTGTGCGTCAGAATCCGAGGAATCGACCGCGACGCCGCTTCCTGAACCCGAATCGAACCCTGCACCCGCTTCTGGTGACTCGATTACGGTCTCGCGCGACTACCGAGACTCGTCGAAGTACGACTACTATCCCGATACCGGGGAGATTCGCCGACGCACCGGCTACCGAAAGCACACCAACGAGTCGGGAACCACCAAAGAGCCGATATACACGCGGGAACCGGCATCGTCGTGGGTGACTCGGTCTGGCGGGACTGTCGCAGGGAAAGCGGCGATGCAGACGGTGCGGAAGCGGCTCGACGTCGAGTCGTTAGATAACCTCACGCAGGGAATCGGATACGACGACGGTGTACGACGAGTGATGATCGGCTACGTGGTGTGGCCGAATCGGAGCGGTGAAACACGAACTCCGGCAATCGAGTTCGAGACGCTCGTCGATGCCGTTCCCGCCACAGTGACGACGAAACTGCAGTTCGAGGAGACGGTGCTTTCGGCTACGTTTCATCCCGTAGTCGAATTCCGACAACAGTATCTCGACTGAATCGAAGTTGTAACGGCATTTGATATCGAGGGTGAGGATATAGAACAGCATATCGAGACGTGTTATGCGAGCGCGCTGAAAGAGTCCAGTACCCACCTCTCAAACTCCGTAGAAGCCATAAACGACGGGGATAACGAACGAGCAAACGCGGAACACGAGAAAGCGATGGAAACACTCGATAAGTGTAGCTTCAGCTCGTAAGCGAGTCGTCTCGGCCACGTTTAAGCCACACCACCGCTGTTCTTTGAACTGATGCGCGTGACCCTCCTCGGTACCGGTGACACGACCGGGACACCGACCGTCGGCTGTGACTGCGACACCTGCCGCGAGGCCCGCGAACGGGGCATCGAGCGGACACGCTTTTCGGTTCACGTCGAAAACGAGCGAACCGACGAATCACTGCTCGTCGATTTCAGCCCCGACTTCCGTCACCAGTTTCTCACCCACGAGACGCCGCTCCCGGACGAGGCGCTCGTGACCCACATACATTTCGACCACCTCGACGGTCTCGGGAACGTCTACCGCCTTCTCGACGACCTCGATGTACACGCCGCAGACGAGGTTGACCCGGTGACAGACGAGAGCGTCGCCGACACGGTTCGCTCGAAGTTCCACTACCTCGACCGTATCTCGGTCGAAGCCCAGACGCCGTTCGAATCGTTTCGCGCCTGCGGATTCGACGTGACGCTCGTCCCGGTCGTACACCCGCCGCTCGTCTGCTATGGTGTCGCCATCCAGGACCCAAAGACGGGTGCGAAGCTCTCGCTTTCGGGCGATACGACCTACGCGATTCCCGAGGACTCACGTGACGTCCTCCGTGACCCCGACTTACTCCTCGCGGAAGCAATCGTTCCCGCATCAGTCTGCGAATATCACCCCATCGGCGGCGACGACTACGATGAAGACGGCGTCCCGCGGACGTTCGGGACGAAACACATGACCCGCGAAGGCGCACTCGCGCTCGGCGAAGACCTCGACGCCGACGTAACCCGACTCGTCCACGTCGCACACTACTATCCGCCGGACGAAGCGTTCGAAGAACCGCTGGCCGTGGACGGCGAAGTGTACGAATTGTAATCAGGTTTTTGTCGGCGCGCGAGGAGCGTGGGGTATGGTCTCCACCGCACGAACACCCCGCGGCGTCTCGGCGTTGTCACTCGGAGCGAGGGCGTCACTCGGAGCGAAACTGTCTCTCGGAGGACACGCATGAGTCTCCGAGCGATTGTGACGGACAAGGCGTTTAGATACCTCGTACTCACGGGTGCTGGCGTGGCGGTAGCGAACCTCGTCACGACGTATCTCAAAAACGGACAGGTAGACGTCGCCGGGTCTGTCATCCAGTTTACTATCGTCGGCGTCATCGCGGTTCCGCTCGTCGGCTACTGGAACTTCATGGACAGACGTGCCGAACGCGAGTGACCACACCAATCGAAGATTCCAGACCTGACTACTTCGTGTTCGTCTCCTCGCAAGCCGGCGTGCGACTCGCTGTGAAAGTAGTCAGTGTTATTTGCAATAGTTAAAGTTCAGTTTATATGACGGAGGATGCGGGTCGCGCGCGGAGAAGGGTAGATAGCGTTCGCCGGCGAGTATTACAGGGCGTCGTCGCCAGCATCGGCGGTGTTTCGGGGTGTCTCGGAGGCGCCCCGAGCGGACACTCACCTACCGAGCAATCGGCGGACGGCGAACGGACGTTCCGCGTCGGGTCACCGTGGACGCCGGATTCGCTCGACCCGGCGATTAACGGCTGGCTGTGGCGTCGAATCACCGTCATCGAGCCGCTTCTGACGGTCGATTACGACACGTCTATCACCGCGGGACTGGCAACGTCGTGGGAGCAGACCGACGACGAAACGTGGGTATTCGAACTCAGAGACGATGCGGAATTTCACGACGGAACGCCGGTAACCGCGGATGCAGTCGTCTTCTCGTTGAACCGTGCGTTCGACTCGAACGCGCTGGCGGCACTGCCTATCGAGTCGGTGTCGGCAGTGAATAAACGGACAGTCTCTCTCACGACAGACGAGCCATTTGCGCCGCTTCCGGCGCACTTGACTCGCGGGAGAACCGGTATCATCGCGCCGAGTTCCACCGACTCGGATGGAGACGTTACCGAACCGGTCGGAACCGGACCGTTCGAGTTCGCGTCTTGGGAGCCGGGGAGGACAATCACGGCGACCGCGAATCCGGCGTACTACGGCAAGATACCCGAGATTGACCGCGTAGTCTACGAAGGAGTCACCGACTCACAGACGCGCCGTCTCAAACTCAAGAACGACGAACTCGATATGGCGCGGATTCTGCCGAACCAGTCGGTCGAACAACTACGAAATGTGGAAAATCTGAAGGCATACACCTACGAGATTCCGCGGTCGAGGTTTTTGGTCTTCGACACGACCACAGAACCGTTTTCCGACCGACGCGTCCGCCAAGCAGTCATGCACGCCATCGACCGCGAGATGCTCGTCGAATCGCTTCTCGAAGGCGTCGGGTCGGCGGCGACCGGCCCGTTCCCGCCCGAAGTGACCTCGTGGGCGAACGACGACCTCGAACCGTACGAGTATGCGCCTGAACGGTCGGCCGAACTCCTCACAGCGGCAGGTTGGGAGCAGGTGGACGGGACGCGCCAACGAGACGGTGTCTCACTCGACGTAGACATCTGGACGTACGAATCTCGGCCGCTTCTCTCTCCGATTGCGCAGGTGCTCCAAACGAAGTTAGGTGAGGTCGGCTTCGACGTCTCCGTCCGGACGATGGAATCGGCGACGATTCGAGAGCGGGCACAGTCGGACGCGTTCGGGATGGTGCTGTGGTCGAACTCGGTGTTGTGGTATCCCGACCCGGACCGCCTGACGGATTTCGCCCACTCCAGCGAGGCGACGATGTGCAGCGGATACGCAAACCCCGAAGTCGATTCTCTCCTCGAACAGGGACGGACGACGGCGAACACCGAAGAGCGCAAGCGGATATACGATGAGGTGCAAGCGATACTCCAACGCGACGTGCCAATCGGGTGGTTGACGTACTACACGAACGTCGTCGGGACGCGCGCCGACGTGACGGGGTATCGACCGCATCCGACGGAGGCCGCATACCATCTCGAACGCGTGAATAACTAGCGTCGGAAGGACGAGAATCCAGTCATTTTATTGTCACAAAAAGCGGTCGAGTCCCGACTGTCGGCGGCGGACACCGCTCGGCGCTTCGACCCACCCAGTTCGGCCCTCACGGAGTCCGGAAAAGTCGTGTTCCGGCGGGTCGCTCGCTTCGAATGCGGGACACTCGGGACCACACTCCGAACCGGGGTCAACCACGCGGCCGAAGTGGTCACAGACGGGGCGACCGTCGTCATCGACGCCAGCGCGGACACACGCGGGGAGGTCGTAGCCACGCCAGCCTTTGCCGTAGGCTCGCTCTGCGAGTCGGAGGCGAGCGGTTCGTTTGTCGGCAGGCGAGACGAGCGCGACATCTGTGTGAAGCGAGTGGTATTCGACCGGTTCGACGCCGGTCGCGCCGGTGGCGAGCGAGTCGGCGTCGCGGACGACCTCGCGCTCGCCGGTTTCGGGGTCGAATCGCCAGACTCCGACTTCGTCGGGGATGCGGTTCAAGTGTGCGCCCGTGACGTAACTCTCAGTTGCGAGAACGACTTCGTCGAAGAGCGCGAGATGCACGTCGAGTCGGAGTTGTCGAACGAGGTCCCCCGGTTCGCCGAGGTCCGGTTTGTTCTCGATGCCGACGAGACGAGAAAACCAGTCCTCCGGGTAGCGAGTCGCGCGCCGGACGTACTCTCGACTGCGGCGACGCTCGGACTCAAAAAAGCCGGCTTCGACGGCGCGGTCCGTGGCGCGACGAGCGCGGGTTGGATGGCAGTCGAACGCGTCGCGCCAGAAGACGGCGCGTCCGACGCCGACGTCGCTTTCGATGGCAGTCGCGGGGATGTCGCGTGCGGTGATGCGAGTGCGGTCGGCGAATTCGGGGCCCGGAACGACGGCGCACACGTCGATGATTCGGCTCCCGGGCGAAGCGACAGCGGCACCGAGTTGTCGAGCGGGAAGCCAGTTCGTCGTCTGTTCGAGGTGCGCGCACAACGCCAGTTCGAAGGCGAATTCCGAGGGTGACGAGACCGGACCGGGCACAGAGAGAGGTCAGGCGGCGACCCTCAAAAATGTCGCTCTGGTGTTGAGGCGGTCGTTAGAGACGGCAAAGAATCTCGAATTTGATTCTCGGGGGTGAACATATTTGAAAGAGAACGCGTCAGTACTGACCGATGAAGGGGGAAGAAGATGCAACACACAGCATTAGACGGAGAACATACCTCGGCCTCGCGGCGAGCGCAGGAGTAACCGGTCTCGCCGGATGCACGTCCGGGAGCACCGCCAGCGCCGCGCGGGCACCGCCCGAGCTACCCGAAGAACTGCTCGAATCGGGGGGCTGGGAGTACATCGGCGGTCAGACGCTCGACCCGGCCTTCGAACAGTCGGTCGGTCCGGTGAGCGTCTCCGCGGCGTTCGAGACTGTCGTCTACGAAGACACGGAACTCGCGGCCGAAATCAAACAAAAGACGCTCGGGCAGGCAGAAGGACAGTTCCTGCTGTTTTTCGCCACGCGCGTGACGCTCAACCCGAGCCTCTCGAACATACCCGATGCGGCCCGCGGAGCGGTCGTCGATCAGATAGAGGCACAAGCACGGACGCAGTACAAACAACAATTAGAGGAGGTCGATGTCACGAACATCGAACAGTCGGGAACCGGGTCGATGACGGTCGAAACCGGCGAGTCGGCGCGCGTGACCAACTACACGGCTACGGTCCCGTTCGAGTCGATCACCTTCCCGTTCACCGAGGAACAGGAGTTCGTCATCGAGGGAGACACCGTCGATGTGAACGGACTGCTCGCCGTCTGGGAACACGACGGGACAGTTCTCGTCGCGGGCGGCGCGTATCCGGGTGAGAACTTCGAACTCAACGTCACCGACGAACCGACCGATGCTATCGAAGTGGCGGTCGATATCGACCTCGGACTGACGCCCGACGCCTACCGGGAGGAGCTTCACGAACTCATCAAAGCGGTCGAATAACCGCGAAGCGACGACGCTGTAGTAGCGCTTGCACGCCAGTACACGCCCGACCGAACACTGTCACGGCGTTGGCTGTGTACCCGGTTGCAACCGTGACTCTATTTGTACTGCTGTCCGCCGAAAGACGGCTGGCTGTATCACGGAGAATAGTGCGTCGGCACCGCCACACCGCAGTTGAGACGCAGGTAAACGACTGTTCGCGGTGTGTGACCGCCCGACGTATCGATAGCCGTTGCCGTTCGGAGAACAGCACCTTTATCAGTTGTTCGGGTCCAAATTCACGCAAGATTACTCTCAGGAGGTCAATGGTGACGAAAAACCCACAACAACCGGAGGTGAACATCGGACTCGTCGGTCACGTAGACCACGGAAAGACGACGCTCGTGCAAGCGTTGTCCGGCTCGTGGACGGACCAGCACTCGGAAGAGATGAAGCGCGGTATCTCCATCCGACTCGGCTACGCCGACGCGACGTTCCGTCAGATTCCCGGCGCCGACGCGCCGGAGTGTTACACAGTCGAAGAAGAGACCGAAGACGGGGCCGAGACGGACGTTCTTCGCACCGTCTCGTTCGTTGACGCGCCCGGACACGAGACGCTCATGGCGACGATGCTCTCTGGTGCCGCCATCATGGACGGTGCCATCCTGCTCGTGAGCGCGACAGAAGACGTGCCGCAGGCGCAGACGGCCGAGCACCTGATGGCGCTCGATATCATCGGTATCGAGAACATCGTCATCGCGCAGAACAAGGTCGATCTCGTTGACCGCGAGCGCGCGGTCGAGAACTACGAACAGATCAAGGAGTTCGTGGAGGGGACGGTGGCAGAAGACGCACCCATCGTGCCTATCAGCGCCCAACAGGAGGTCAACCTCGACCTGCTCATCGAGGCTATCGAGTCGGAGATTCCGACGCCCGACCGCGACGAGACCGAAGACAGCCAGATGTACGTCGCGCGCAGTTTCGACATCAACCGCCCGGGAACGACCTGGGACGGACTCATGGGCGGCGTTATCGGCGGCAGTGTCGTCGCCGGAAAACTCGAAGAAGGCGACGAACTCGAACTCCGGCCCGGCCGCGAAGTCGAAGAGGAAGGTCAGACCGAGTGGCGTTCTATCACGACCGAGATTCGTTCGCTCCAAGCGGGCGGTAACATGGTTGACGAGGTCCGCCCCGGCGGTCTCTGCGGTGTCGGGACCGGTCTCGACCCGAGCTTCACGAAAGGCGACGCCCTCGCGGGACAGGTCGCCGGCGAACCCGGTACGCTCCCGCCGACGCGCGAGCAGTTCACGATGAACGTGGAACTGCTCGACCGCGTCGTTGGCGGCGATGCCGACGACGGTATCGAGGAGATTTCCACCGGCGAGCCGCTGATGCTCACCGTCGGCACCGCGACCACGGTCGGCGCGGTGACGAGTGCGCGAAGCGGCGAGGCCGAAGTCTCGCTCAAACGTCCCGTCTGTGCCGAGGAAGGCACGAAAATCGCGATCAACCGCCGTGTCGGCGCTCGCTGGCGTCTCATCGGTATCGGGACGCTCAAGTGACGTGACCGCCACCGTAGTCGTCATGGACACGAACGCACTCATGATGCCGGTCGAGCTCGACGTTCGCGTGTTCGACGAACTCGACCGGCTTCTTTCGGCCGACGTGGACCTCGTTGTCCCCACGGCCGTCCTCGACGAGCTGGAGAAGCTCTCGGCGGGCGGCGGGACAGAGGGCGTCGCGGCGAGCGTGGGTGCGGACCTGGCGACCCGGTGCCGGGCGGTCGAGACGGACGAATCGTACGCCGACGACGCGATTGTCGAACTCGCCGAATCGGGCGACGCCGACTACGTCGTCACGAACGACAAGCCCCTCCGTGACCGGGTGCTCGACTGCGGGATTCCCGTCGTCGGCATCCGGGGGCACGCCACGCTGGCAATCACGGAATCTTAACGAAACTATGTACAAACGGGTACGACTCAAAGATACAGTCGAAGTCCCACCCCGACACTTGGGCGACGTGACGCCCGAGCGGGTCAAGCGACTGTTGCAGGATAAATTGGAAGGACGGATGGACGAAGACGTTGGAAGCGTCGTGAGTGTCGTGAACGTCAACGACATCGGCGAGGGCACCGTGTTGCCCAACCGCCCCGGCGTCTACTACGAGGCCGACTTCGACGCCATCACCTACGACCCCGACATGCAGGAAGTCGTTGACGGCATCGTCGTCGAAGTGGTCGAATTCGGTGCCTTCGTCGGTATCGGTCCGGTGGACGGACTGCTACACGTCTCGCAGATTTCCGACGAATACCTCGCCTACGACGGCGAGAACCAGCAACTCGCGTCCACCGAGTCCAACCAGACGCTCGCCGTGGACGACGAGGTTCGCGCTCGCATCGTCACGAAGAGCATCGACGAGCGCAACCCGCGCGACTCGAAGATTGGACTCACCGCCAAACAGCCGGGCCTCGGAAAGCACGGCTGGCTCGAAAAGAAGCGCCAACAGAGCGAGGCCTCGGCGGAGGGTAACTGATGGCGAAACAGCGTCTCGCCTGCCGCGAGTGTCACTACGTCAACGAGCCCAACAAACAGACGTGTGACAACTGCGGGTCAACCAGCCTCACCGAAGACTGGGCGGGCTACGTCGTCATCACCCACCCCGAAGAAAGCGAAATCGCCGACGAGATGAACGTCAGCGAACCAGGCGGCTACGCGCTCAAGGTCCGCTGACGAGACAGAGACGACACGAACAGAGATGCTTACGTTGCCGACGGACCTCCGGACGGCGTTCAAAGAGCCGTTCGGTCCCGTCTACACCGAGACCGACGCGCTCCTTGCAGATGCATCTAGCGAGGAGACCGACGCGCCGCTCGTCGCCGTCGGCGACGTCGTCACCTTCCACCTTCGCCGCGCCGGTCGCCCACCGGACGTGGCCGTCATCGACGGCAAGACGAAACGCGAAGCCGTCGGCGAGGAGATTCGGCAGGCGGTCGAGACCGGGCGTCTCGTCGAAGTCACCAACGAGCCGGGAACCCTCTCTTTCGATCTCGTTTCCGCGCTCGTGGACGCGCTCGACGCCGACGAGCCGACGACGCTTCTCGTCACGGGCGAAGAAGACCTTGCGACGCTTCCGGCGGTCGTCGCCGCGCCGCTCGGCTCGACAGTCGTCTACGGCCAACCCGACGAAGGAATGGTCCGTGTAGCCGTCACAGCCGCCGCTCAGGCCGAAATGCGCGACCTTCTTTCGCAGTTCGGCGGCGACCTCGACGCAGTTCTGTCGCCGCTCGACGCCTGAATCGGGCCGCTCCTCGTCCCTTCGAAATCCTTTTACTTGCTTCGCGGGGAATTACTGGTAACTGAACCATGGATATCGAAATCATCTCCGAGGAGGAGAACCCCATGTTGCACCGGACGGACGTCCGATTCGAGATCGTCCACGAGGAAGCGACGCCCTCCCGTCTGTCGGTCCGCGACTCGCTCGCGGCCAAGCTGAACAAGGATTCCGACGAAGTCGTCATCCACGAACTCGACACGAAGTTCGGCATGCGCAAGACCGCGGGCTACGCGAAGATCTACGAGAGCCCCGAGTTCGCGCGCGACGTCGAACAGGACCACATGCTCGACCGAAACAAGATTACCGCCGACGACGCCGAACCTGAGGCCGAAGAGGCCTAATTTCGGCTTCGAATCGCCGTTTCTTCACACTCGATGCGCATTCTTGGAATCGAAGGTACAGCGTGGGCCGCGAGCGCCGCGGTTTTCGAAACTGACGACCCCGACGCCCTCACCTCGGAAACCGACCGGACGCCCGACCCCTCTTCTGACCACGTCGTCATCGAATCGAACCCCTACCAACCCGAAAGCGGCGGCATCCACCCGCGCGAGGCGGCCGAGCACATGGCCACTGCGATTCCCGATGTGGTCGAGACGGTGCTCGCGCACGCCGCCGAGAGACACGACGGACCCGGTCCAGTCGTCGATGGCGTCGCCTTCTCACGCGGCCCGGGTCTCGGACCGTGTCTCCGTATCGTCGGCACCGCGGCCCGCGCTGTCGCACAGACACTCGACGTCCCGCTTCTCGGCGTCAACCACATGGTCGCCCACCTCGAAATCGGGCGCTACCAATCCGGCTTCGACTCGCCGGTGTGTCTGAACGCATCGGGCGCGAACGCGCACTTGCTCGGCTATCACAATGGTCGCTACCGCGTCCTCGGCGAGACGATGGACACCGGCGTCGGGAACGCAATCGACAAGTTCACCCGTCACGTCGGTTGGTCTCACCCCGGCGGCCCGAAGGTCGAACGGGCCGCCGCAGACGGTGAGTACGTCGATTTACCGTACGTCGTCAAAGGGATGGACTTCTCGTTTTCGGGAATCATGAGCGCCGCAAAGGACGAAGCCGACGCGGGCACGCCCGTCGAAGATATCTGCGTCGGCTTACAGGAGACCATCTTTGCGATGCTCACGGAAGTCGCAGAGCGCGCGCTGTCGCTGACTGGGACCGACGAACTCGTCCTCGGCGGCGGTGTCGGCCAGAACGCCAGACTCCGCGAGATGCTCGCCGAGATGTGCGAACAACGCGGTGCGAAATTCCACGCACCGGAGCCGCGATTTCTCCGCGACAACGCGGGGATGATTGCCGTCCTCGGCGCGCGGATGCTCACCGCGGGCGACACGCTCTCGGTCGAGGAGTCGTCGGTGGACCCGAACTTCCGCCCGGACCAAGTCGCCGTGACGTGGCGCGGAACCGACGAATCGGTCGCACGAGCGTACACCGACGACGGCGCGATTCGCGGGGCAGAGGCGACAGTCGATATCGGGACCGACGAGGTCGTCAAGCGCCGCGTCCCGAAGACGTACCGACACGCCGACCTCGACGAGCGACTTCGGCGCGAGCGGACGAAAGCCGAAGCGCGACTGACGAGCGATGCACGGCGCGCCGGCGTCAGAACGCCCATCGTCCGCGATGTAGACCCCGTAGAGGGCGTCATCACCTTCCAGAAGGTCGGCGACGCAGACCTAGCAGAACACCTCACTGCCGACGCGGCGTACACAGTCGGAGCGTATCTCGCAACGCTCCACGAGGCTGGCATCGTTCACGGCGACCCGACGACACGAAACGTCCGCGTCGAACACAGCGTCGGCGGCAATGGCGTCGGTGACGGCCGTGACAGCGACGGCGACTGCGGCAACAACGACAACGACAGCGACGGCGCCGGCGACGAGTCGCGCGTCTTCCTCATCGACTTCGGTCTTGGATTCCACACGGGCCACGTCGAAGACCACGCGATGGATCTCCACGTTTTCGCACAGAGCGTCGAAGGGACCGCAGACGACGCCAAACCGCTCTTGGACGCTCTCGAAGCGGGCTACAAATCCGTCGGCTCCGACGCGGTTATCGACCGACTTCGGGCGGTCGAATCCCGCGGCCGCTACCGGTAAGCGACTGAGTGACGAACCCGTCGGAAGGCCAAAACGATTTATCGCACGCCAGCGTATTCGTCTCACATGGTAGACAAACCGCAGAGCGGAACCCTCTTCGGCATCCCGTACAACTTCGAGCGCCCGAGCGCGGGCCGACTGCTGTCGTCGTATTGGCAACCCGGAAAGGGGATGCTCGTCGAGAAGCCGTTCGGCATCGGCTACACGCTGAACCTCGCAAGCTGGCGCTCGTGGGTCGTCCTTCTCGTCGCCGGCGGTCTGCTCTGGAACGAGCGGCAAAAATCCGAGGAAACAGACGAAGCGGAGGCCGACGAAGGCCCCGTCGAAGTCATCGTCGATTAACGCCGCGACAGTCGCCGACAGGCGGACAGCAACCCACACCGACGACTTTTCGACGCCCGCCCTCGGAGGGGCGGACATGCTCAGATACGTGACGACGAACGAGGGGAAGGTCCGCGAGGCCCTCGACTACCTCGACGACGACGTGACACAGCTCGATTTCGACTACACCGAAATTCAGGCGTCTGAACTCGGACCGATTGCGGCCCACGGCGCGCGCGAAGCCTACCACCACGCAGGCGAGCCGGTTGTCGTTGACGACGCCGGTCTCTTCATCGACGGCTTCGACGGGTTCCCCGGGCCGTACTCGTCGTACGCCGAGGACACCCTCGGCATCGAAGCGGTCTACCGACTCGCCGCGTCGGAACTCGACGAACCCCGCAGAGCGGCGTTCCGCTGTGTGCTGGCGTACTGTGACGGAGGGCAGTTCGAGGCGAGTCCCGACCCGATCGACCGCGACGACCGAACCGTCGCCGCCGCCCGCGGCGCAGAACAAGACGAAGAAGAGACGGACGTACTCCCCGTAAAACTATTCGAGGGCTTCGTCAACGGCCGAATCGTCCCGCCGCGTGGCGAGGGTGGGTTCGGGTACGACCCGATTTTCGAACACGACGGAACGACGTTCGCGGAGATGAGCGCCCACGAAAAAAACGGAATCTCCCACCGCGGACGAGCGTTAGCGAAGTTTGCGGCGTGGTACGGCGAACGAACCGAGTGAGCGGCAAAAATCCCGGCCAACTGACGCGCAGAGTGTGAATAGATAGCACGGGTTGGGCCGTTTCACCCCAGGAAAACGCACGATACACCCGGAGATTTGATATGCTCGGCCGCATCATGTCTCTACAATGTTCCCCGAACGTGACCCTCCAGTCACATCCGCCACCGAGACAACCGGTGGTCTCGGCCGTTCGTCCTCCCCGCAGTCACTCGGTGGCTCGTCCCCCGAGAGACTGCTCGCAGACGGCGGTGTATCGGCTCACGATCACATCCTGCGGAGCGACCGATGAACCGAGCGACTGCCGTCGCCGCCGGAGCGGCAAGTGGCTATGGTGTCGCCGCCTTCGCGGCTATCGCGGTGTTACTGCAGAATATCTCGGGAAGCGCCGATATCGGTGTCGGCGTCGGTGCCGTCTTCGGGGCCGTGACGCTGTTCGGGACGTTCGCGGCGACGAACGTCACAAAAACGTAAGTCGCGCCGACGCGGCTATGCCCGCGGGTCGCGGTCAGGACCCGGATACGAATCGTCCGCAACGGCGGCGTAGAGACTTTCGGGCGTAAAGAGCGTCGCAAACGCCTTCGGATGACGAATGCTGACCGGGAAGCGGCCGCTGAGCGCCGCGCCCGCTTCGGCTGTACGAAGCCGCTCGTCGAACGTGAGTAGATGCATCGCGCCGCCGCGGTAGGCGGCCGCAAGCGCCGGTTGGTCGCCGTCGGGATGCTCGACGGATTCGACTAGCTGTTCGATTTTCGCCCGCCAGTCTGCGGCGAGTGTCGCGTCCGCGAGCGTCGCAATGACCGCTTCAGCCTCGTCGAGCAGTGTCTCGCTGGCGACGAGCGTCGTCCACGAGTGACTCCTGAGGTGGTCGAGCGCGGCTCTCGACGGCCCGTCGATGAGAAGGTCGGCCGCGAGGACGTCGGCATCGGCGACGACCCGCGTCGGCGACGGGTCGGTCTCAGGCATCGTCGCCTCGCCGAGCACGGAGCGCTTCAGTAATCTCCGATTCCGACGTCTCATAGTCGTCTGCGCGAGCGAAAAGCGACTCCCAAGTCATGTCCGTCACGAGGTGTTCGGTGAGTATGAATCCGGCGCACCAGCTACCGGGGATTCGAGAGTGCCGTCGGAGTCGGTGGCGTTCGGCCGCGCCGTCCCCGAGAACTTTTAGTCCGGTCGTCCCCCACCACATGGCGTGTTCGGTCTCGGCGACCTGAGTCTCACCTACCTCGCCAGCACCACCCTCGTCTCGCTCTACGTGAGTACCGTAGCTGTCGTTCTCAGCGCCGCCGTCGGCCTGCCGATTTCGCTCGCCGTCGGCTTCAACGACTTTTACGGGAAGTCCGCCGTCACCTCGGTCATCTCGACGGGGATGGGGTTTCCGAGCGTCGTCGTCGGTCTCGTCGTCCTGCTCGCACTCTCGCAGTCGGGGCCGCTCGGCTCGTTCGACCTCCTGTTTACGCCCGAGGCCATGATTATCTCGCAGACGATTCTCGCGCTTCCCGTCCTCGTCAGCATCTCGCTATCGGCGGTCCAGTCGGTCCCGCAAGACCGCAGAGACGCCGCGTTCGCCGCAGGCGGGACTTCGACCGACGTCGCGTTGCTCGTCGTCCGTGAGGCTCGCTACGGAATCGTCACGGCGCTGTTGGCCGCCTACGGCCGTGCGATAAGCGAAGTCGGCTCCGTGCTCATCGTCGGCGGCAACATCGTCTTTTCGGACAGCACGTCGTTCACGCGGACGCTCACGACCGCTATCACGGTCGAAGCGCGGCGAGGAAACGTCGAGACCGGTATCGCGCTCGGAGCGATTCTACTAACCCTCGTGTTGGCGGTCAACGCGCTCGGTGCGCGATTCCGCGACCGAACTCCGGGAGGACGGGCGCGATGACAGCGCGCGGGGGGACGTGGGATGACAGCGGGTCAGAACGCCCAGTCCCAGGCGGGAACCAAACAGGCATCCGGTTGGCCGCTCGCAACCTCAGCCACGGCTTCGAAGACGGGGCCGTCCTCGAAGACATCTCACTTGCTGTCGAACCCGGTGAGGTTCTCGCCGTCGTCGGGCCGTCCGGCACGGGAAAGACGACGCTCTTTCGACTGCTCGCACTGTTCGAACCGCCGACAGACGGAACCGTCGAAGTCGATGGTGACGACGTTTGGGAACTCTCCGAAGCGCGACGGCTGGCCGTCAGGCGACGGGTCGGCATGGCGTTTCAGAGTCGGAGTCTATTTTCGGCGACGGTCGAAGCGAACGTCTCGTACGGACTGCGAGTGCGGCGCTCGTGGGGGACGAGAGTCCGCGACGCAGTCGGGAGGGCCCTCGGTCAGAACGGCCCGTCAGAGACCGTCATCGAGGCGTTGCAGACGGTCGGTCTGGGGGATAAGATAGACCGCGACGCCGCGTCGCTGTCCGCCGGTGAGGCACAACGCGTCGCCATCGCGCGGGCGCTCGCACCCGACCCCGACGTGTTGCTCCTCGACGAACCGACGTCGAACCTCGACCCACGAAATACCGCCGCCATCGAGTCGGCCATGCGAGCGGCGCGAGCGCGCGGTATCGCCGTCGCGCTGGCGACCCACGACATGCAACAGGCGCGGCGCGTGTCCGACCGAACAGCTGTTTTATTGGACGGAGCGTGCATCGAATCAGGCCCGACAGACCGGGTGTTCGATTCGCCGACGGACGACCGAGTCCGACGATTCGTTGACGGCAAACTCGTTTATTGAGGCAGAAAGACCCACATCTTACCGGGAGGTAAAACACCGGATACGGCACATAACCCGTGTGCGCCTGCCGTCTGACACAGATTTAAGGTTCGAGATGCCTACCCCAGTGTAGGGCGCGCAGTTTCGGCCTCAGTTCCCATCCTCCCACCCGCGCGCCCGGCACACACCACCACCATCGTCGTTCTGGTTCCCCCGGTACGACGGCGGCGTCGCCACCAAGGCGCCGTTTTTAAAGACGGACCACATCGTGAGCGTTTCGCTTCTCGTCAGCCGAGGAGTTTCGAGCGAACCTGTTCGAGCGCGTTTCGTTCCGCGATGAGCGCCAACTGGTCGCCGGGTTCGACAACCGTTCCCGGGAGCGGAATCGTCATCGGTTCGTGTTGTCGTCCGTGGGCGTACACTCGACCGTCTTTGCCGAGGTCGATGTTGGCGACGTGCTCGCCGATGACGGGTGCGCCGTCGGGAATCGTAACAGTTGTGAGGCTGAGTTGGTCCGTCAAGTCGCCGATGGCGTTGAAGTCGCCGCCAAGAAGAGCCGTCTTCGCTCCGGCCGCGCCGAGGCGTTCGGGGTAGACGATTTCGTCCACGCCGTCGGCGTAGCGCTCGTAAATCTCCTGTCGGTAGTCTTCGCTGATTCGCATAACCGTCCGACAGCCGAACTCCGTGCCGAGCATACACGCCGCGAAGTTGATGTTCGGGTCACCGGTGAGTCCGCCGATGGCGTCGGCGGCTTCGACGCCCGCTTCTTTCAGGACGCTTTCGGTCCCACCGTCGCCGAGAACCGCGTCGAAACCCTCGTCGAGAGCGCGGTCAACCTTCTTTTCGTCGTTATCGACGATGGTTACGTCGTGTCCCTCCTCTCGAAGCACGCGTCCAGTCCGCGAGCCGACACGGCCGTATCCCACGATAAGGAATTTCATGGTATTACTATGCACACCAGGTGGCTAAAAGATAGTCCCCGGTCAGGTTCGCGTCTGTTCGAGACGGTCGGTTAGCGACTCGATCGTCCCCGTCAGTGCCGGGGTTCCAAACAGTGCGACGAGGACCGCGCCGACGCTGTCGAAGACGAGGTCGATAATCGTATCCTCGGGGCCGTACTGGACGAGGACGGTCTCCATGCCGACCGCGTCGGCCGCGAGTCGTGCGCCGAACTCCAGTACTTCCCAGAAGACGCCGGCCGCGAGCGTAAACAGAAGGATGTAGACGAACATGAATCGGTCGGAGAAATGAACGGCCTCGGAGTACTCGTCGATCGCCCGCGCCGTCGTGTAGCCGACGGCGGCGACGACGGTCGCCGAAAGCGTGTGGGTGACGTGGTCCCACCAGTCGATGTAGGTGTACGGGCCAAGCATACCGATAGCGTGAAGCAGGACCGCCACCGCCAGCCAGAGACCGAGAAACGGATCGAGCCGAATCTGCCAGTCACGGCGGAGTATCGCAGGGAGAAAGGTGGCACCGAGCGCGCCGACGCTGTTGACGACGACACTCAGGTTACGGGTGTACACACCCACGAAGAAGATGAGACAGATAACGAGTTGTATCGCCCGACCCGCGACTCGCTCGACACGCCGTGACCACATAGATATCACGAGCTACGCCGTCAACGGCGTAAATACTGGTGTGTCAGTAGATAGCACGACCACCGACACCGTTTTTCCTCCTGGTTGCATACGCCCCACCGATGATGGCCACCACTCACGCCCTCGCGGGTGTCGTTCTCGGCACCGCCGTGTGGGCGTTGGTCCCCGAGGCCGGGATGCTCCCGGTTCTCGCGGCCGCACTGGGCGGCCTGTTCCCCGACTTCGACCTGTACGCAGGGCACCGGAAAACGCTCCACTTCCCCGTGTATTTCAGTGCACTTGCCGTTCCCGCGAGCGTCATCGCCGCGGTGAATCCGACGACGACGAGCCTTGCGGTCGCGCTCTTTCTCGCCGGGGCCGCCTTACACTCCGCCTCGGACGTGCTCGGTGGCGGCCTCGAACTCAAGCCGTGGCTTGGCACCTCCGAGCGTGCCGTCTACGACCACTGGAACGGCCGTTGGCTCGCTCCGAAGCGACTGATTCGCTACGACGGCGCACCCGAAGACCTCGCGCTGGCGCTTGCGTTCGCCGTCCCGCCCGTCGTCGCCTTCGACGGTCTCGCCGAACTGCTCGTCATCGGCGCAGTCACCGTCTCGGGCGTCTACGCACTGCTTCGAAAGCCGATGGTCACGTTCGCCGAGAAAGCCGTCGGAGCGATGCCCGACCACGTTATCGACTACGTGCCAGAGCGCTTCATTCAGGACTTCCGGTAAGTCGCTCTGCCGCCGCCATCTCGGTTCCCCGATTGTGAGACCAGCCGTCCTCTCGCCGAGCGACGCCTCCAGAAGAAGACATATACCGGTCGGCGTGGGCGAACCAGATGGTTGTGACAGATGAGTGAGCAACGACGAGCCGTCAGAGACGGCTACGACGGTCTCGCCGACGACTACCTCGCCAACCGAAGCGGTGAACCAGCGTCGGTACTGACTGCGTTGACGGCGCACCTCGATTCGGGGATGCGCGTCCTCGACGCGGGGTGCGGACAAGGAACTCCGGTTACGGACACTCTCAGCTCCGATTTCGACGTGGTGGGCGTCGATTTCTCGCGCGAGCAGTTGCGACTCGCCCGCGACCACGTCACCGACGCGGCGTTGGTACAGGGAGATATGACGCACCTGCCAGTCGAATCCTCCGCGTTCGACGCAGTGTGCGCCTTCTATTCGATTATTCACGTCCCCGTCGAGGAACACGAACGAGTGTTCGAAGAGTTCGCCCGGGTCCTTCGACCCGGCGGCTACCTGCTTTCGACCGTGGGCGACGAGGCGTGGGAGGGTTCGAACCCGGATTGGCTCGACAGCGGCATCGAGATGCAGTGGAGTTTCCCGAGCATCGAAGAGACGAACGAACTGCTGACTCAGAGCGGATTCACCGTCCTCGACACGTTCGTCGTTGACGACAGGTTGGGGAGTCAGTACCCGTTCGTGTTGGCGCGGTACGATGGTGATAGGGTTCGTTGACTATCCCATCGTATCCACAGTTCGAACCACTCAGGCGGTCGAATTACTCGCCGCGTTATCGTACCACGCCGGCGGTTCGACGGTGGTCGAGTCGACGTCAGTGTACGTGACGTGTTCGGTCGCGTTGACTTCGTGACCGTTCAGCGTTCCGCGAAGCGTGAGCCGGTACTCCCGAACCTGTCCGTCCGAGCCAACCGTCGCGGTGAAGCTGACGGCAGTGACGTTAGACACCTGATTTCCGTCGATATCCACGGACTCACCACTGAGCGATGTCGCCGTAACGCGGGCGAAAAAGTCGTCCTGCTGGGTGACAGACGCGTTCGAGAGCGCTCCGAAGAGGACCGCGATTCGCTCGTCGTTGAGCGGCGTACCGTGCTCGACCGCTGTCGGCGATACCGGTTCCTTACCGGGACCCGTAACGATGCCGTACGACGCGTTTTCGTCGATTTCCGTCTTCCGGAACACGGCGGACCCGTTGGAGTAGTGGACGAGCGTGCCGTTGGTTCCGTCGAGGAACTGCGGTGCAGTTCCGTTCACCGTCGAACGATACAGATACCGACCCGGAGTCGATGAGACGCGAGTGGCCGACGAGTCGCGGGTGTAGAGCGTTCCGTTCGCATACCGAATTTCCCGGACCTCATGCACCGTGTACGATTTCTCTCGGAGCGCACTCGCGTGGGCGTCCAACGCCGTAAACGGCTCTTCGACTCCGTCGGCGGCCAGTCCCGGAGGAAACTGTTGCCGTCCTTCGGTCGGTGTCGCCGACGTTGTGGCTGGCGTCGCGGTCGGCGTAGACGTGTTTGCCGGTGTCGGCGTGTCAACCGACGGCGAACCGGGACCGAGACCAACGCCAGAACAACCGGCGAGGAGAACGATACTAAGCGCCACAAGGATCGACCAGCGATAGCCCATAAAGTAAAATTTCTAACAGATGGGCAAATGATTTGCGGCACCAGCATCAGGGGTGGAACCGATGGTGGCGCTCACTCCACCTAGTCCCAGCGGACTCAACACGTACCTGCGGGGTTGAGTGTGTACTCTCACCGCGAATGACGAACGTGCTCACGAGAAGAATCACCGCTGTCGGGTGCATAATGGTGAACTGCCAAAATCCAAGCAGGAACAGCCCGAGACGCGATGTTTGATATCTACAAATTACACTTTGTTCCGTAAGAAAAGCCTAGGCCGGGATTTGAACCCGGGGTCTCGTCCTTACCAAGGACGCGCTTTACCCCGCCGCTTTCAGCGGCGGAAAGAGGCTACCTTTGCCGGCTTTCGCCCACTTCTGACTCTCTATGTCAGAAAACACTACACCTACTTTTATATAGTTAACGGGTACTCCCCGGCGTGTCGTACCAATATCACCCGGAAACGCTACACGGCTTCCGCCTCGAATCCCCATCACGTCCCTCACTTTCCCGTTCGTACTCCGCGCTCGTTTATAAGTGTACTTCGGGCTAATGAGCGAAACCCGACTCTTGCCTAAGGATGCGTGATAATGGTGGTCGTCTTGAGCGGCCCACCGCATCGAGGGGTTCGTCAATTTCTTGTGATGTAGCGGGGTAATCGCCAGTATACTTGAGGGTCTGGTCGATTGGGCTTTCCTCAATATCCGGAAAGCAGTCGGAATCGTCTTAGTGTCATTTTTAGTTGCTATCGTCGTTTCCCAATACTACGATACCGGAGAGACATACGCCCGTATCGGAGAACTCTTTCGGGGGAAATCAGCTGTGGCGGTCGCGTTAATCGTCATCGCTCTCGGGGGTTCGTTTCTCTCCTCTATCCTTCTGCCCCACCTCGTTCGAGCATTTACCGACCTACGGGTTCTCAGCTCGGCTCTTGGTTTCATCTGCTTTGCCGGGTTGTATCTTGCTAACGGAGAAGTGGACGAGTGGGATATGAACGACAGAAGCCGATTTATGATTGGATTGGTCGTCGTCGGTTCGGTTCTGTTCGTCGGGCCGTGGGTCTATGAACCACTCCTCCGCTGGATTACCGCGCAAATCCCGTTCATCTAATCGTTGTTCGGACGAGTGTCCGACTTCATCGAGGGACGCTTTACTTCTCTAAGTTAACGCCGATGAACGACCGCCCATACGCCCCGTTTTCCGGGATTCTGAACCTCCCGAAATCGACGGCGTCGGCAACCCTATTTACCTGACCTCAGACGGGAAAATTCTCGGCGCGACTTACTAACACTCGCGCGCGGTGTCCGGATGAATGTTCTAACCGGGGGTTTTACTTCGACAATTGTCGTTGATTCTGTGGTGGTTGTGTCAATCTTACGCCGATTATTCGTGCGGCTTCTCTCGCGCTTTCTCGGGGCGTTTGTCCTTCGAGATGATGATTCCCCTTCGGTCGAAAAAAGAATCCCGTAGCGAGCTTGCTGTGGCGTCTGGTGGGAAATGGGTGGGGTATCGGTGGTCGGGGTTCGGCGGGTGGTTGTCTGCCGGCGGGGAACGGGGGCCTCCTACTATGTATATACAGTAGGTGTCCCACCACTTCCCGTCTAACTACTTGTGACTAACCGCATCGAGGGGTTGTAATAGACCAGTACACTACAACAGTAGAACACTCAGTAGTTCACCCACAGTATGTCTCCTATAGTAGGTGGCATAGGAGATACACAGTAGGAGACTCACCTTCGAGAACACCGCAGTTGGTACGTCGATTGTCGAACTATTCGGGTTTCTCGGAACAGACGGCGTCCTGTAATTCGTCGTACAGCTCCGGGTGATGCTCCCGTAGTATCCCCGCGTCGGTCGTCAATTCGTCCTCTATCTTCCGACGAACTCGGGAGACTGCCTGATACCGGAGGTCGTCGTCGGCGTCGTCGTCTCCCTTGATGAGTTCGCGCTCTCGTTTCGTCATCAGGGCGCGGCGAAAGACCATATAGTGTCTCCTGCGTGCGAGGGGTTAGTAGTTCCTATCCTTTACAACGTTGTAGTATTTGGGAACCTTTAAAAGAGTGGCCGATAGACTACTGAGTACGAAGCGCGGTATCGCCGTCGCAGAAATGGCCGGTGCTGGAACACCGACCGCGCTTCGTGGAGCCACGAAGCAATGTCAGCTAACGACTCAACGGCAAAAAAGAGCATCGTCACCGAACTGAATTTCGGCGCGAAGACGTCGAAGCGCGTCTCGTGGGAATCGTGGGAGTTCGCGGTCGAAGCCCCGCATCTGGTTCGCGTCACCAACGCCTCCTACGGCTTCGAGAAGGCCGACCACTCGTATCTCGTCGGCGTCGAAGACCGCGACGGCGTCCTCGTTCCGGCGGAGTGTGAGTGTCCGGCAGACAAGTACAACGAGGAGTACGACTGTAAGCACAAAGTCGCGCTCGCCACGGTCGGCGGCCCGGTCGTCCTCGAAGCCGCCGTGAACTTCCCAACGCCGAGCGGGAATCCCGAGCGGTCAAACGCATCGACGGTTGCGGACAAGCTCCGCGCAGACGGCGGGGCAACGACCAAGCGAATCGGCGGGGAGTCCAAACCCCTCGATGCGGAGGAACACGACGAGTGTGACTGTGCGGAACTCTCCGACGACTTCCCCTGCTGGCCCTGCGTAAGAGACGGGAATCGGGAACTCCCCGAGTAATTCGCCAGTACCGTCTCTCAATCCCTCTTCTCTGTTCAGTTGCGGTTAGAGCCAGTCCACCTTGCTCTTGAGCATCCCACCGACGCCGAGGAGGAACAGGAGTTCGAAAATCTGGCTGGCTTGTACGAAGGCAGAGGGAACGAGGTACTGACCGACGCCCGGAAGTCCAGCCCAAAAGACGAAGCCCACCACGACAAAACCGAGCGCGTACCGCGAGTTCCAATATTTGGCGGATGCGTAGACTCCGAGAAGCGGGAGTGCAGAAAGCGCCAAATACGCGAATCCGGCTTCTTGGGGGCCGTGGGTACTCTTGAGGACAACGACAATACTGAGGAGGACGACTGACGGGATGGCAAACTCCTCGAAGGTGCGACGTATGCCGTCGGTTAGGGAGGGCGCGGCCATAGTCGCATATATGTTTGATTGACACTAAAAACCGTGGGACGGGAACACCCCAACCCTCGGATTATGCGAGGTCGTCGTACTTCTCTAACACCGTCTCGAAGTAGTCCTCGTCCATCAAGCGGGGATTCTGGACGCGGTGGAAGTCGTCAAGTACGAACGCCGTTTGCTCGCGGTCAAGACCGTAGGCGTGGAACGCGGCGGCGTCAAGTTCGGCCTGTATCTCGCGGCGTTCCTCCATCGTCGTCGCCGGCTCGATGCCACCCAGTCGGTCACGCATCTCCTCGAACTCCTCCCCGTAGCAGTTGAGCCGAGCAGCTCGCTTCCAGAGGTAGTCGAACCACTCGTCCCCCTCAGTAAGTCGAGGTGTCTGTGATTCCTCAAACTTGTATTTCGGGATGTGAGTATTGACCTTAGTGCGGATAAGGAAGTCGAATGGGATACTGTTCAACAATCCGACGAAGACAAACAGTTCCTCGTTGGTGAACTCACGTTTGTAGGCCGAGTGCAGAGGGCTATCTTCCAGAACCTCGCCATTGACACCTATCTCGTATGGTTTGACTGTCCGGACACTATCCAAACAGACAATCTCGGGAGGGATAACGCTCGCAATCATCGTCCGTTCATCCGATGAACGGGCAATATCACGGAATACAATCCGGTATTCCTCACAATCTAATTTTACGTCAGAAGCCGATAACGGTTCCCCTCGCTTCTCTTCCAGTAGGTTGTTTACAAACGCCTTCTGCGACTTTCTGGTTTCCTCTCCACCAAACTGCTCGTAGATGGCCCGCTTCAACGTACCACTATTGAACGCTTTTTCTCGAACTCGATATTGTGCGCTCTGCTCCGGATTATCTTCACCAACACTCCAGAACTTGGGACTGTCAATATCGTCAAAAACAGCGTTATTATGACAGAATTGGTAGAATTGTGCACCTCCGTATACCGGATAGTCGCCCGCTGGCTCTTCCGATTCGATTAAATACTCGTCATCATATGCAAGAATCAGTTCACGGTGAGCCTCTGCTTTCCAGACAGAATCTCTATCCTGTGAAACCGGAGGATGCTTAAGAATCTCATTAAGCACATCTGCCTCTTGTTGACTGGTGACTGCGGGGAAGATACGTGCTTCCGGCGAATAAGATTCCAGTACTCGACGGGGAATCTGTACTGTTTTCTCTATGGAATTATCTAATACAGACACATCCCGTTGTCGGAATATCCCCCGGAGAGATTCTGTACGGCCTGAGTTCTTGAACGTCAATATACCAAACCGATAGCGGTTGTCGATTCCGTCAAATATACCCTTATTTTCAAACTCGATTAGGCTCTGAATCTCGGTTTTATCCAGCAGATGTGTTCGGAGGTCTTTGGTAGCAGACCCATTGAAGATGTTTCCGGGTAGGACTTGGGCTACGTATCCATCTGGACGAGTTATACTGAAAACTCTCTCCAAAAACAAGGCAGAAAGGTCGTTCTCGTTGGTGTTTGTCTGCCCCGCAATAGTCGGAGATTGCATCTCGAAGGTAGTTCCGTCTGTGAAGTAATCCTGCTGTCTCTCCATCTGAGTCTGGTATTCTTTCCACGCTTCCTCTATCGCATCATCTTTGAGTAATTCCGAGATTCGCTCGTCTTTCTGGTTTGGCGTCAGGGTGCGAAACCGTTCATCGTACCGTGAGAAGAAGTCGTCTCGACTAACGGTGAGTACGTCCCACGGCGGGTTTCCGATGAGGACATCGAAACCACCGTCAGAATACACTTCAGCAAATTCGAGAACCCAATTGAAGGGACTCATCTCGGCGACTTCTTCAGGGGTGATATCCTCTATTCCCGCCTCTACGAAGTCCGCGTGAATGTCGTCTATCAGCTCCTCACGAGCGTCCCGCAGTTTCTCGAAAGCGCGACGTCGGTGTTTCTCCGCCATCTTGCTGTCGATGGCCTTCTCGTGTTTCTCGATTTCCTCGATAATGTCCTGATAGCGGTCGCGGACGCTGTCCCCGCTGAAACTCCCGAGCCGGTACTGCTCGTCTCCGTTCGTCTCAGGGAAGCCCGTGTACCCGATGAGACTGTTCCCCTCCCGTAGGTTGAACGCAATATTGGGCAGGGCGAGCGCGTCGTCCTGCGCGAGGTCATCAACGTTCTCCGTTTCGAGTTCCGAAATGACCGACAACCAGCATCGAAGCTTGGCTATCTCCACCGCCGGCCCCATCAGGTCAACCCCGTAGATGTTGTTGAGGACGGTCGTCTTCTTTAGCCGGTACTCGTCGGGGTACGCCTCATTCTGCGCGTAGAGGGCCTTCCGGATATTGACTATCTCTTCGAGGACGCTGGTAAGGAAGTGCCCACTTCCACACGCGGGGTCAACCACCCGAAACTCGTTCACTTCGTCCAAGAGCGGCCCGATAGTACCCATATGACCGGGAAGCCCCTCGATGAGTTCGTACACCGAGTCGAACCGCTCGGCTTCGTGTTCCGGCCAGTCGCACTCTTCGACAAGCACCGTCTGGAAGCGGTCGAGCAGAGCGGGGCGGACAGTCTCTTCGGCGGAGAACCGGGTAATCTCGCTCGGCGTGTAGTACGCTCCGAGTTCCTTGTTGGTGTCCGCGTTGTCGCTGGTAATGTAGTTGATTGTCTTCTCGAAGACGTTGCCGAGAACGCTCGGGTCGAGGTCGGTTGGTGCGCCTTCTGCTGAGAAGCTGTATCGCTCCAAGAGGTCGATGATGGAGAATAGCACCGAGTTCCGGACGTCGAAATCCCCCTCCTCGAAGTCGTCCCCGCTAATCGTGGGTCGGAAGAGGCCGCCGTTGAGGTACGGAATGTTCTCGAAGAGGTCGATGTTCTGTACCTCATCGGGACGGTCGTCCGGCTTGTTGTTCATCACGTCGTAGAACAGGGGTTGACAGAACGACTCGTAGAACGAGCCGGCGTACATCCCGTTCTCGTAGGTGTCCTTGAGTGTACTGAGGAGGTCGGGTTCGACGAGGGCCTTGTCTTCGAGGAACTTGATGAAGACGAGCCGATTCATCAGTTCGACCGCGAAGAGGCGGGCGTTGTCCTCGGTCGCCTCCTCTGGAACGACGACGCCGTCACCGACGAGTGAACGGGCAGTCTCTTCGTCGTCGCTGACGATGCCGAAGACGTACCGTATGTAGTCGTCGTAGAACTCGTCGGTGATTTCCTCCTTCTTCTCCTTGATGACGCGGCGGGCGTCACCCGCAATGGAGACGAAGTTCTCGTACTCGAAGGTACGGACGAGTCGGACGACGCGGTCGCGGTCGGCATCGAAGAGCGCATCCGTGGGGTCGTCGCGTTTGCCGACCTGATTCTCGAAGAGGGCGAGAAAGACGGGCTGGAGGTCGACCTCCTCGATGACGTTGAGCGTGTAGGAGTCCGGGTCGTATCGGACGAACACCCACCGGAGGCCGTCAGTAGCAAATCCGAAGTCCGACTCGAACTCGCGTTGACTCAGCCAGTCCCGCACTTGCCCGACGCCGTGCTTGCGGCTATCGAGGTCTTTGTTGATGGGTTCGGCTTCGATAAGGAGTCGGGTGGAGTCAATTTCGGGGTGGTTGCGGAGAGAGACGGTGTAGTCCGCGACCTGCGTTTGTCCGCCCGAGAGTCCGCCGGCCTCGGTCGAATACTCGTGCCCCAACGCATCGAGCAGGGGATTGATGACGGCTTCCTGCGTGAAGGATTCGGGTTGGAGGCCGTCTTTGGTCATTCCGCTCTTGAGCTGGTAGGAGCCGGCGTCGGCCCGGAGGATGCTTTCGAGGGTGTCGTCGTCTATCTGGTCGCGGAGGTTCGAGACGGCGTCATCAATCGTCTGGATGAAGCGGTCGGTTTCGTCGTCGGTGACGGTCGTCTCGAAGGCGTCGGCGACGAACTCGGTGGGAACAGATGATGAGTCGGAGGACATTGATGAATCCGGAGTAGGTTACTCGATTCTGGTTCGGAAATGGTGATAAACGTAGGGGTACTCAAATCCGTCCGCCCGTTGAGAGCTAATAGTCTGCCAGTAGTTTCCGGAGGAAAGGTTCCGCCTTCTCTCGGAGTTCGGAAACCTCCGCTTCAACGTTATTCTCGGGTATTTGGAAGACAAGCCGACCCGAGTCGGTAATCCCCAATCGCTCGTCGTCGGAGTTGTAGTAGGTGAGTTGGCGAATGGTGGACAGTTCAACGAATCTATCGACCAAATCTGAGCGTTTGAGGTTGCGCGATTGTGTGTATCCCCGGCTTAATTGTAGGTAGCCCACCTCGTCGCCCAACTCGCTGATTAAACCTGATAAGTCGTGGTCGTCTGCACTAATATTCCCGAGTTGGCCGAATTTGATACGGCTCACTTCATTGGCATTCCTGTATTCCTGTCGAATATGCTCTTGCTGGAAGTCTTGGAAGATGTGATAGTCGTCTTCCGCGTCTTCAGGCGACTTACTCAGTAGGAAGGCCGGGATTCGTTCGTCGGGAATATCCTCCCGTGACTCGAATATAAAACCGCCATCATCGAAATAGAGTACTCGTGCGGAATATGCTTCTTCGTGGGTGTGGTCTTCTATTCCGTTGTCTCCGAGAGTCTGATATTCACTCTCAACTTCGGTAGAGAACTCAAGGAAATAGCCGTCAGTCAGGTCGGTAAACACCCGCTCAGGACGAGAGTTCGGGGTGGAGAGTTGTGTCTGTTGTTTCACTAATCGGCTTTCAAGGTCGTTCGTCGTTGGAGGGCCATCGTCTTGGGGGTCAAGGACACCGAACCTGAGTCGTACTTCTTCAGCCATAATATGTGTTTGAAGAGGAATGACAGTAAAACTGACCTTACCGGAGTGAAAGTAAAACCGGACTCAGAATCGGAGAGGAATCGCTCAGAAATCCAGTATTCTTCTCTTGCTTTTGCGCTCAAAGCGCATATACCCGTGATTATTCCTCTGCTCGTCTGTATAGTAGTCTCCTTCGAGAACTGCGTTCCCCTCCTCGCCTGTAACAAGCCGAAGCCGGTTCGTGCCTTCGTGTATTCGTTGAGTCTCCGGTAACTCGTCACCCGTTTTTCGATTCCGGTATGTGAATAGAATCTCGGGGTCGCTCTTGTCAGTACGAATAGTCGCACTGGTGCTTTCAGAACGTGAAGACCCCGGATTAACAAATATGACTTCAATCATCGACCATCGTTGCTGAACTTCCAGCCGTGGCCCACATTCATCCTCTCCGTTAGATTGACTATCGTCACTGTCCTCCACGAAGGAGGAATTGAACTTTCCTTTCCAAGTCCCATTCAAATCGGGGGTTGCCAATACGCGTTGAATCCCCGGTAATCGCCAGCCAATATAGTCGAAACCGAGGTAAAATCCAGTGAATACCGCAAATGCCGAAATACCCACTACATCGAAATTTAGTGCTATAAGGAATTGGTTGATAGTAGAAGTAATTCCGAGGGCTATAGCCATCAATACGCCGATGATTTTCCATCGACGAGTAGGAGTTGAATAGGGATGCACAAGTTCACCACTCCTCCCATAACTCATTCAGGCCTGCGACCGTGTCCTCTGCTGACTGCGTATCCCATTTGTCCGGGTCAGTAGAATCAAATAGCGGCCGCATCTCGCTCTGTTCGGTAAATGTGGAGAAGTCCGCGATTTCCAGCCAGCCAAGAATACTCTCATAGCGGTCTCGAAGCGACTCTGTAAATAGGCCATCATCGACATTATACAGCAAACATTCGAGGAAGTACGAAGAGGCGACATCCGCCTCTAAGTGTCCACGGTCAACGGCAAAGTCGCGGGCTTTCTTGAACATCCGGACGGTCTCCTTGTAGTTCCCATCGGTCGCCTCCATTTTATCGACACCCTGCTCGTAGTGTTCCAGCGAATAGTTGATGATGACTCTATCTTCTGTTGGAGGCTTGAACCACATTCCTTCGGTAAACTGTGCGTCGTCCGGATTGGGGAAGGAATGGTAAACCCGGTACTGAAGACAGGGAACTACGTCGGCCTTTCTCGGGAGAGGTGTCCCTTCTGAATCGACTTTTATTGCCTTGTTGTCATTCGTCACGTTACCTCGGTTGAAGTAGCGTTTCAGAGAGGTGAGTACATCATCACGAAAGTCACGAGAGTTATAATCAGAGGAGGTCACCCAATTCTCGTATCGTTCTTGCTCGGCTGGACTAAGGTCATCCAGATTCCGTGTCCAAGGGCCAGTACACTTCACAACAATATCCACGTCCGCCTCTGAGTTGATGGTGTTCGTCGTATTCTTGTAGGAACCTTGAAGATGAACCTTGTAGCTGTGTTCGAACTGGCTTAGTGCCGAGCGGTCGCTATCAAGTGCTCGTTTGATTACACCGAGTGTATCACTCGATGTCTGAACGGGGCCTTCTTGCTTCCAACTTTCGAGTACGGAGGTAGGGATTCCCATAAGTGGCCTCGCCTCAATTGACTAATTCTCCAATCTAAGTGAACTAAAAGGCCGCCAAAGGGGAGTGAAAGTGGACGTCGAATAGATTAACCACGGTTTCCGATATGCAGAGCTTGTTAGAAGTTGATGCCGATGACGTTCTTCCAGAACGCAAAAAAGCCCCGCTGGTGTCACGGGGAACACCAACGGGGTGGGGCTTACGGGAATCGACGCATCGAGGGGGAGATACTTCCGGCGTCGTCGTCAGTCGGGGAATGATGAAGTAGCAGGCTCCCCCGTCTTTCGGTGATGGGTGAGCCGGCGGCGACCGGCGCGCGGTGGCTCCCTCTGTGGCTGTACCTCTCTGTGTTTTACTCTGAGTGTTTGACCGCATCGAGGGGTTCGGGAACCTACGGCTACTCTCTGAGTGTATCGCTTACTTGTGACCAAGCCTCGATGCGTTGAACCTCGGTGAAATCTACAGAGTGTATGTATAAGAGAGTAGATAATTAGTGTGTTTCCTCCGTAGTCGCCGTTCGCCGCTCCTCACTACCATTAATGGTAAAGGGTTAATGTAGGATGTGGGGTGTTTATATACTAACTACCAGATATTGAATATGTCTTCCGGGCGTAGTATCCCAATTTAGCAGTAATAACGGCGTTTTACCTCGTATTCAACAGAATATCGGGGAATCACTAACAATTCCGTATCGTACTTCGTCCTGACAGTTCTCGGGCGCGCTACCGGAGACTGGCCGCCCAGTATGAGTGTATTCTGATAGTTTCGGCGGGTCAGTTCCACCCCTCGATGCGGGGTACCGCGTAGGTCGGGTTCGACGGCGTCACGGAGTTAACCGCGACGGCGACGACCCACTACCAGATTTGTTCGACGGCGTCGTTCCGTGTCTCCGCGTCCGAGTGGAGGTACTTCATCGTCGTATTGATGCTCTTGTGCCGGAGCTGTTCCTTCGCGTGATGCGGCCCGACGTGATTCGCCCAATAAGTGGCGACCCCGTGCCGTATCGCGTACCACGAGATATTCTGGTGAGCCGGTATCGGGACGTTCCCCCGCTCGATGAGTGTGTCCAGCAGGTAGTTACACGAGTCCTTTCCATACTGCGTCCCGCGCTTTGTCAACCAGAGTTCGTCGCGGTCGGCGTACTTGTCGTAGGACGCGCGTTCGTCTAACCAGCGTTCCAGCACCGTCGCGGTTCGCTTCTTCAACGAACAGTTCCAATGCCCCTCGTTCTTCGTGGAGTCCTCCTTCGGGACGTTGAGTTCGTTGTCTTCGAGATTCACCCACGACACCTTTGCTCGCCCCACCTCGATGGGTCGAAGCCCGGTGTCGAGTGTCACCGCAATCATCGAGGGAACCTTCCACGAGTTCGCCTTCTTGAAGTCTTCCGGCCCAACCTTCTCTTTCGGAACGCCGAACCGTTGCGACAGATACAGCTTCAACCGCTCGCGTTCCTCCGAGGACATATCGGTGTGGTAGCTTTTCATCGAGCCGTAATCGAGCGCCGCTTCATACAGGGGCTGGAACGCGGCCCGGCGAAGGTACGCCCGTTCGTCACCGTTCGACTGACTCAGTTGCGGCTTCGGTTCCCACTCGTAGTCCGTCCCGTAGACGTGGTTGGTGAACTTGAAGAACCGCTTAATGTCCTTCGCGTGGTGGAGGACGGTGGAGTCTATCATCGAGTCCGTCTGATTCAGGAGGTCGATGAAGCGGTCTGCGTGTTCGGGCGTGAACTCCGTGGTGTACTTGTCCTCGTACTTCCAGAGCCAGCGGAACACCGTTTCCAGCTTGTAGTGCGTACTCTTGAGGGTCGTCTCCGACAGCCCTTCACCCTTCTCTGGATGCTTGCCGTAGGTAGCTAACCACGTCAGCACTTCCTCTTTGAAGTCGCGGTAGTCGTCCACCATATTCAGCCCGAAGCCTTCGAGGTCTGCTTCGGAGCGTTCGCTAACGAGCGGGAAGTCGAACTCCACGGGTTCGGGTGCGGGTGGAATCCCGAAGTCGTCCCCGTCGTCGGGGAGGTCGTTGGGGATGTTGTCGAGCGGGTCGGGGCGGTTAGTCACGCGGGTTCACCCCCGAATCGGGTGACTGCGCGGGGGCGTTCGTTATAGTGTCCTGACAACTAACGAAATCGCAAGACGGCGTCGGGGTTGCCGTGTAGCGTTTTCGGGCTTTCTTGCGCATATTTTATTCTCTCCATAGAGAATCGTAAAATGGCGCGAGAAGCCGTGAAACGCAGGAAGCCTAGGCCGAGATTTGAACTCGGGGTCTCGTCCTTACCAAGGACGCGCTTTACCGCTAAGCTACCCAGGCACGCATTCCTTCGTTGTCCGGGTTACTCTTTAGGGGTTTCGATTCGAAACGACCCGGAACCGTGGTAGCGTATGTCGATTATCGGTCGGCCGTCGAGGTGACCGGGTCGTCGGTCGCGCCGCCGCGGTAGAGTGCCGCGATGCGCTCGACGGTCGATTCGGAAATCGCCTCCGCCGCCGGGGAGAAGTCCCCGTCGTACGTCTCCGCCAAGCCGGCCGCGTACTCGACGAGTGCGGTCGGCGGTGGCGAACCGACGGCAGTCGTACCGGCGACGACGGCGAGCGTGCAGATGTTCACCGCTAAGTTACCGTCGAGCGCCGCTCGCTCGGATTCCGGCGCGGTCCGGAGGCGCGTCTGGTCGCGGCCAAAGGCGCGGACTGTCTCGACGGCGTGGTCGGCCGCCTCGGTGCGAGCGAGGAGGTAGAACCCGCGCGAGACCAACACGTCCGCGGCGAGGATTTCTAAGTCGGCGTCGGTGTCATCCTCGGGCGAGTCGAGGTGTGCCCACGGCTCGTCCTGTGCGAGCAAGCGGGTGAGCCGAAGCCCCTCGTAGATGAGTTGTACTCCGGCGGCTCGGGATGCCATGCCGTTCAGGTCGGCTTTCGGTTCGACAGCCCGCGCGCTCACGAAAGTAAGCACCGCCGGCGTCAGGGAGGCGGCGTCGAGGCGTTCGTCCAGCGCCACGCGAAGGGCCTCGGGTTCGATATCGGAGAGGGCCTCGCGCGCGGCCTCACGGGCTCGCACGGCGTCGTCCATCGGCCGAGACTTACGGTTGGGAGGGCAAAGACCTTTGGAAAACCGCGGCACAACGGGCGTATGATACGGACAACGGACGACGGCGACCTACGGGTCGTCACCATCGACCGACCGGAGCAACGAAACGCGCTCAGACCGACCGACCTCGAAGCCCTCGACGAGACAATCGACGAAACAGACACACCGGTCGTCCTGCTGCGCGGACACGGGCCGGCGTTTTGCGCCGGTGCCGACCTCGATAGCGTCACAGACCTCGACGACGACTCCAGGCTTCCAGACCCCGAGGGATTCGCCCGGTTAGGCCAGCGTGTCGCCGACACCATCGAATCGTCCGAGTCGGTCGTCGTCGCCGGTATCGACGGCGCGGCTCGCGGCGGCGGCGTCGAACTGGCGTTGGCGTGTGACGTGCGGGTTGCAACCCCGCGTTCGACACTTGGCGAGCCGGGCGTCCGACTCGGCCTATTCGGCGCGTGGGGCGGGACGGTTCGCCTGCCGCGCATCGTCGGCGAGGGTCACGCCCTCGAATTTTCGCTCTCCGGCCGGGTCGTAGACGCCGACGAGGCGCTTCGGATGGGTCTCGTCTCTCGAATCGTAGACGACCCGCGGAGAGTCGCCGACTCGATAGCTGGCAACGACCACCGATCGCTCCGAATCATCAAACAGCGACTCCGAGACCGCAGTCCCGACAACGAACGGTTCGAAGCCGAGGCGGCGGGATTCGCTGAACTGCACCGCTCGAATGTCGATGCCATCGCCTCGTCGAGAAGAGACTAGGCTGGTCGGGGGACCCGGTCGGTGATTAGCGGTCGAGCGACGGCGGCGCGGGCGGCATCGAGCGCTTGTGGGCACTCTGTTCGTACAACTCCACGACGCGTTCGATTTGCGCTTCGGTGATGTCGAAATTGCGTACTGTCGCGGACGCCGAGAGCGGTCCGTCGATGTGGAGCGCGAGAACCGCATCGATGACGTCGTAGGTCAAGCCGAGTTCCTTCTCGTCGGTCTGGCCGGACCACATCTCCGCGGATGGCGTCTGCATCACGAGGCCTTCGGGAACGCCGACGTGAGCCGCCAGTTGGCGAACCTGCTGTTTGTAGAGGTTGCCGACGGGGTTGCAATCGACCGCTTGGTCGCCGTACTTCGTAAAGTAGCCCGTCATGGCTTCCGCGCGGTTGCCCGTTCCGAGGACGATGCAGTTCTCGTGGTTGGCGACGAAGTAGTTGAGGACGCCGCGAGCGCGGACGTAGACGTTCCCCGCGGCCATGCGGTCGTTCGCCGCTTCGGGGAAAGTGTTGAAGAACGTCTCCGCGATGGGCTGGATTTCGACCACGTCGTATGTGATGCCGAGCATCTCGGCGACGGCCTCGGCGTCGCTCATCATATCTTCGGCGTTGGCCACACTCGGCATGATGAGTCCGTGGAGTCCGTCTTCGCCGAGTGCTTCGACCGCGAGGAAGGCGGTGAGCGTCGAGTCGATGCCGCCGGAGAGACCGAGGACCGCACCGTCGGCACCCGCGGCCGCGACAGTGTCTCTGATGAACGTCGTGATGTGTTCGCGGTGTGCTTCGAGTTCGGCGTCGGAAAGGCGCAGGTCGAGGGGCGCGTCTTCCGAGAGAACGTCAACATCCGTCATGGAATCCGGTTAGGACTGCGAGGCCAAATAGTCACTCGTCGCGCAGACAGGCTGGACAGGCGTCCACTTTCAAGGTCGCATATCGGGTGAAGCGCTATGTTCAAGTGTCCACGCCGTCTACGGCTTTTTGCTTCACTGCGTGTCGATGTGTTGTCGAGCGAACGTGAGACAGCGCACGTGTCAGAGCGCAAAACAGTGTGATACACGAAGCAACCGAGTGAGCGCCGATGGTCCAGTGGTAGGACACGAGCTTCCCAAGCTCGTAGCCCGGGTTCAATTCCCGGTCGGCGCATCTTTTGAACGGAACTAGACGAAGAGCCGGAGGCTCTGAGTCCTATGAACACACTCACAGCGTTCGCATCCCGAACACCGAACGTCCCGCGCCGAGAGGTCAGAAAAACAGGTTTTGTACGTCGTCGAACTCGGGCGATTCGGAGCGGAACACCGGCTCACGGGCGGTCTGGCGAATCGCGGCGTGGCGTTCGAGGGCCGAGTCGAATTCGAGAATCGCCCGTTCGATGTCGCGGGCGAGGGCGTCGATTTCACCGTGGAGTTCCTGGTCGTCGGCCATAACACGCGTAGTTTATCGAGGGGTCGTAAAACGGACTCGGCCGAGACCTGTCAGTGCAGGCGTCGGGTGCAGTTCCAACAGAGACTGAACGTCGTGTCGGGCTCGTTTTCCGCACCGCAGTTCGGACAGATACGCTCGCCGGTCGGCGTGGTCTGCACGCCAGTCTGAGAGCGGTCCTCGAACGAGGCGGCGATTTCGGGGTGGACGTACCGCTCCGAGCGGTCGGAATCGCGGCCGGAACTGTCTCCGAGTGTCGGCTCCCCGCCGTTGAGCAGGTACCGGTAAACCAGTAGCTGGAGCAAGGTCAATCCGAGGGCGTAGACGACAATCCAACCCCAGGCGTCCATCACACATTGACCTACGTTAGCATGATATATCGGTCCTTCGGTCGTTCCCACGGGGTGCGGCCCTGAAAACGACTCCTGCGGCCGGGTGGTTCGGTCGTGGGTCGCTCACTCGTGTGTGGAGATCGGAAGCGCCTCGCGGCGTCGAACGCCAGAACAATCAGAATCGGACTGAGGAGGTTGGACTACTCGGTTCGGTGCGGTTGAATTGGTCCGCCGAGGTCGCGGTCGAACTCATCGAAAACGTCGATATCGTCCGGGAGCGTGTAGGGAAGTTCGCGCTCGTCGGCGCGGCGTTCGTCGGCGGCGTCGAGCGGTTCGGCCACGTCTTCGAAGCCGGGCTTTATTTTCACGCTCTTTGCGGGAGAGCCGACCGCGATGTGGTGTGCGGGAACGTCGCCCTGCACGACCGACCGAGCGCCGACGATGGCGTTTTTACCGACCGAGACACCGGCGTTGACCATCGCGTCGTACGTGATGCGCGCGTCGTCGCCGATGGTGGTGTGATAGTTTCGGACTTCGGTCTGGTCTACGGTGTCGTGGGCGTGACTGTAGATGTGGACGCTATCCGAAATCGAGACGCGGTCGCCGAGTGTGAGTTTTCCGCGGTCGTCGAGGTGGACGTCGTCGTGGATGACCGTGTTGTCGCCGACCGAGATGTTGTGGCCGTACGAGAAGGTGACGCCCTTGAAGATGCGGAGATTGTCGCCCGCCTCCTCGAAGAGGTGGGTTGCGAGCATCTGTCGGAATCGAAGGGCGAATTCGACGTTGTCTGCCATCGGGGTCGCATCGAACTGCCGCCAGAGCCACTGGAGATGTTTCGACCGCTCGAACGTCGCGTCGTCTTTGTCGGCGTAGTACTCGGCTTCGAGCGTCGCGTTACACGGGTCGTAGCCCTGCAATCGGACCCGAGTCGCCGGTGAGACTGGCTTGCCGCTTTGCCACCGCTCCCACGCTTCGCGGTCGCCGAACAAGTCGATGAGCGTGTCCCGAACGACCGTGCAAGTGTCTTCGTCCGACGCGAGACGGTCGTCGACCTCGTCGATGAACGCCTGCACTCCGTCTTCGGCGTCCTCCGGGAGCGAAACGTGGACTTTCGTCATTGCGCCACGGTTGGGTTCCGACGTTCAAATGGATTCGGTTGTGCAGAGTGGCTACAGACGCTGTACAAGCAATATTCACTGGTTTTAGGAGTCGAAGCAGTGCGGAAAAACAGGAGAACGCACGCGGTCGAGAGGCGGTGGGTCAAATTGTTCCCAGCCTACGGGAACGAAACACACGGAATAAGTCACCCCGTTCCCTAGGCCCGCGTATGCACTACCGCGAACTCGGCACCTCCGGTATCGAAGTCAGCGAGGTCGGCTTCGGTGCGTGGGTCGTCGGGACCGACTGGTGGGGCGACCGCTCCGACGAAGACTCTATCGAGATGCTCCATCACGCCATCGACCGGGGCATCAACTTCTTCGATACGGGCGACGTGTACGGTCACGGCCACTCCGAGGAGGTCGTCGGCGAGGCGCTCGCCGACTACCGCGACGAGGTCACCGTCGCCACCAAAATCGGCTACGACTTCTACAACAACCCGCAGGCTGGCCACGGCGAACTCCCCAAGGAGATTACCGGCGAGTGGGTCCGCGAGGCGACAGAAAAGAGCCTCGAACGGCTCGACATGGAGTACGTAGACCTCCTCCAACTCCACAACGCGAACGTGGACGAGGTCACGCCCGACGTACTCGAAGCTCTCGACGAGCTGAAAGAAGAGGGTCTCATCAAGGCCACCGGCTGGGCGCTCGGTCCCTCTATCGGGTGGCTCGCCGAAGGCGACATGGCCATCGAAGAGGAGTTCGACGCTCTCCAAATCGTCTGGAACGCCTTCGAACAGGACGTTGGCAACCACTTCCTCGACACTATCGAGGAGACCGGTTCCTCCACAAGCCTCATCGCGCGCGTCCCGCACTCCTCGGGTCTCCTGAACGAACAGGTCCGACCCGAAACCGAACTCGGCACCGGCGACCACCGCGGATTCCGCCCCGACGAGTGGTACGAAACGGGATGGGAGAAACTCGAAGAACTCCGCTTCCTCGAACGCGACGGCGAGCGAACGATGGCCCAAGCGACCATCGCGTTCCTGCTCGGCTTCGACGCGACCGCGGCCGTCACGCCGACGTTCCGCACGAAAGACGACATCGACGAGTGGGCCAAAGCATCCGACGTTCCGAAACTCACGGACGACGAGATGACCCGCGTTGCCGACCTCTACGAGGATAACTTCGGTATCGACCGCTTCGACGGGATGGACGCTCTCCGTTCCTCCGTCGATGGTGACGACATCCGCGCCGCCGGACTCGACAAGCGCGTCGCGGAAGGCGCACGCAACGAAGCCTGATGGTTCGTCTGCGAACGGTCCTCGGACTTACCGCCATCGCGCACGTCACGCTCGCATGGCTGGTTCACCTCGACGCCAAAAAGCGAGGTGACGACGCCGGGAAGTGGGTTATCGCAACACTGTTCACCGGCGTCTTCGGCGTTGCAAAGTACGTCGTAGACGGTCGCTGAGTCCCTTCGCCCGCGACTGCGGCTGTGTCGCCCGGCTCGCGGCAGGTTCGTCAGGGGCGAAACGAGAAGCGAACGTCTGTTTTTCGACTCGAATCAATTCGACGCTGAGAGGCTGAACCGGGAGACCGTCCGAATTAAACGAACGCCGCCGAGACTGTTGGGCACCAATAGGCACCTGTTGACCGCTCTAAAGTGGTATATACCCTACATATAAATCTACTACAGCCTCCGCTGGAAAGACCGTCGGTACGGTCGCTCGAACGCACCACCGCGCGTCGGCGACGAACTACACACCATGTCGAAACCAGAACGACCAACAGTCGGTGAGGAGTCGGAGATGCTGTACAAGGAGTACGCCCTCGGCGTGCGAATTGTCGAGTACACCGCGTCCGAGACGGGAGGTCAGCGGTATCGATTCACCGCGCCGGAACACGAGGGAGTCGAATTCGACGACCCGGAACTGGCGACGCTGTACGCAGATATCTACTTCGACGTAAACGGCTTTATCGAGGTGGGTACGGGAGAACGTGGCGTCCCACCGGAGGTCATTCAAGCCGGACGCGACACGCTGGCGGCGTACTTCCTGACCCAACCGTACGCGGATATCCATTGGGTCGCGTCGTTCTACGGAAAAAAGCGGGCACGCATCGAGCGGTACATCGCGACCGTTCGTCGTCGTGCACAGGAGATTCGAGATGGTGTCGAGGAACTCGACGACGAACAGCTCGAAGAGACTTTGGTGACAGAATCGGCATAGAGCCGCACCGACCAACAGATACCTGATTGACAACTCATCCAATGAACAGTATATATCTCACAGAGCGCTCTAGTCCGGTAAATATTACACATTCGAAATAATATAAAATTAAAGGACAGATGGTTCCGAGAGCACATTTGTATGGTCGAGTTCACTCGACGGAATCTCATGGCAACGTCGGCGGCCGCCGCGCTGGGGGCGAGCGTAGTCGGCGCTGGAAGAACGACGGCTGAAGATGTAGACACGTCACGAGCGCCGCTGGTTCGGGGAGATCTCAAGCGCTTTTCGACGACGGCGTTCGGTGCAGAGGTGACCGGTCCGTTCGTGTTCGGCGACGGAACGCTCTTGTACAGTCTCCAACATCCAGACCGCGAAAATCCGGCACCCTACGACAAGGCGGCCGTCGGTTACTTCTCTGACTTTCAGTTCTCGTTCGACGGCGACAGCGACTTCGAGGAGTTAGCGACGCCCGAGACGAACGAAGAACGACGGACGGTCCGGTCCGCCGCTGGCGACTACGAGATACTGGCCCGCGAGCGCGACCGTATCAACGGCGGAACGGAACTCCTCGGCGTTCCGCAGACTCCCGACGGGACGAACATCACGAGCGAAAACTTCAGCGGGTCGCAGTACGCCGACGCGGGCTACACTCCCGACTGCAACCAGTTCGTCGCCACGAACGACGAGGGCACCGAGGGCTACCTGTTTACCAACTGGGAGGCGAGTCCGGGCAACGTCTCGCGGATTCCGCTCAGCCAGACCGAAGACGGCGAGTGGGAAGCCGACCTCGAAAACGCACGCAACCTCGCAAACACTGCGGCGCTCCGCGAACTCGGCGGCACTCGAATCAACTGTTACGGCGACCTGAGTCCGTGGGAGACGATGCTCTCCGCAGAGGAGAACTACGGTCACCCACGCGTCGCCCTGACCGCTTCGGTTGGTGATATCGTCGAACAGGGGACCGGCAAGGGTCTCCGCGGTGCACACGAATTTTGGAACCGGCCCAACCCGAGCCAGATTCAAAGCGCAGTCGAATCGTACTACGACGACGCGTGGAACGTCCAAGGGTACTGGGCTATCACCGGCGTCGAACATCTGGCGTACTACCTCGGCGCGGACCCCGTAGACCAGTCCGCCGGCGGCAAAAACGACCTGACGCCCATCGGTGACGAGTACCCGAACCCGTACCGCTACGGCTACATCGTCGATTTCCGCGACCCCGCCGCCGAGACACCCGAACCGGTCAAATACTACGTCATGGGCCGGGCCGCGTGGGAGTGTCCCGACGTGCAGTCCGACGAGCGAACGGTCTATCTCGCCTCAGACGGCGACAGCAAGGGAATCTACAAGTTCGTCGCCGACCGGCCGATTCCGAGTTACGACGACCCGATGGACGTCGCCGGCACGCTCTACGCACCGTACGTGACGAACAGAGACGCCGCGGTCGAACGCCCGGCGGCCGACGTGGACCTCGAAATCGAATGGGTCGAACTCGGCTACGCGAGCAACGCCGAAGTCGAGTCGTGGATTGCGGAGTACGACGACATCACACAGGTCGAGTATCTCGAAACCCACACCGACTGGATGGACGGCGACGAGGTGACCCCCGAGATTCTCGAAGCGGCCGACAAGGCCGTCATCGAAGGCGGCAACCGCGATTACGTCACCGACGAGGAAATCGTCGAGTGGGCCGACCAGTACGAAACCCGCGGTCCCGACGGCGTGGACGAAGCGCTCCGTCGCGTCCCGTTCATCGAAACCCGCGCGGCCGCGAAGGAAATCGGCGCGACCATCGAGTTCAACAAGGCCGAAGGAATCGACAGCGTCGAAGCGGCCGCTCCCGGCGACTACGTCTACTTCGGCATCTCGGAACTCAACGACGACATGTCGAACGAGATGGGGACGCTCCAAGTCGAGCGCGTCGATGGCGGCGTCGTCTACCGCGCCGAACTCGAATCCGACTACAACGTCTCGACGCTCGAACCCGTCATCGTCGGTCCCGACGCCAGCGACCCGGCCGCTATCGCCGACGACGCACTCATCAACGTTGACAATCTCTCCGTGCTGGACGACGGCCGCGTGCTCTGTTGTGAAGACGCCGACCAGTTCGGCCGGTCGTACAAAAACGACTGTCTGTACGTCTATACTCCGGAAGACGGTCTTGGAGACGGCGACGGTCCGCGCTGACGACGCGACGAGTCCGAAAGCAAACCGAGGTCACAGAACCGCTCCAACGACGTGTTTTTGTATCTTAATATACATTTTTTGACCGATGGTTCTCGAACGAATCGGAGCGCCGCTCTCGGAGGGGGTGGCTACGACTACCCGAAGTCCGCCGGTTTTTGGATTCGACACCAGTTTCCGGTTCGGGTTGGCGAGGGAGATTGCATCCACAGATACGCGAACCGCGGTTGCGAGTGTGACGCAGTTGGACACGTCCGCCGAGGACGTCCGACCAGCCCAGTCGTACGAGGGTGCGACCGAATAATGTCGCCGCTCGACGTTCTCCGTGACTACGGTCTACGGTCGTTCGTCTACGCGTACCCGTTACAGTTCGGCGTCAGCCTCGGCATCCTCTCCGCAGTGGTCGCACTGGCGGGCGACGGGTCCATCGCCTCGACGTTCATTTTGTTTTCGGTCATCGGCAGTGTCCTCGGCGTCGTCTACTCCTACGGAGTCGATATCGTTGTAGAGCGCCAGAAATCCGACCGGCAAGAGTCCCACGAGGTCGCCAAACCCAACGACGCAACTCGCTCGCTCCACGTACTCTGCGAGCGGTACGCCAACGGCGAGTTGACCGAAGCCCAGTTCGAAGCGAAGTTGTCGAAACTGCTGGAGACGGAGACAGTCGAATCCGCGCAGGAATACACCTCACGGCGAGAACGAGAATTCCAATCCGAGTAGCGACCAAAAGAACCACAAAGGCCGACTGATTCTCGGAGGGTAATGCGACCTTCAGTTATCGAACTCCTTCCGGACCTTCTCGAACTGTTCGTCTTCGGAGTCGGGAGCGCAGTCCTCTCACTCGCTGGCGCGTACATCGAACGATTCGCACTCCTCACGGTCGAACACGGAAACACCGAACTCGGCGCGTGGGCGGTCGTGATGGGACTGGCAGTGCTCTACTTCGCGTATCTCCTCGGGACCGACAAGTTCCACCCGAAACTACGGGACGTTCGCTCGACACTCGCACAGCACTGAAAAAGCCGGAGTCGGGGTTTCGAGGGGAAGCGACCGCGTTACGCCAAGAACACGTGACGCGGACGGTCCGCCAGCACGTCACGGCCCCACTGGACCGTGTCGCGGAACTCGTCGGAACGGAAAAAGCCCATCGCGTCCTCCTGCGAGCGCCACTGGCTGGCGATGAACATGTCGTTTTCGTCTTCGAGGTTGACCATCAGGTCCGTGTCGAAGTGTCCGTCCATGTCGTCGAGGAGACCGCCGACGACGCCGAATTTCTCGACGAAATCGCTTCGGTGGTCCGGCTTGACGGTGTAGAACATCCCCATCGTGCCGAAGCCGGACTCTTCGCCGGCGCGTTCGACGATGCCGGGAAGTTCCGAGAGGAACCCGGCGGCCGTCTCGGCCGCCGAAGCCGTCTCCCAGATCGAGACGACGGCGTTGCGGTCGCGGTCGTTTGCCTCGTAGACGGCCGTCTTGACGTGGGTCGGATAATGGTCGAAGTTTCCGCGGAGTCCTTCGACCTCCTCGAACACCTCGTCGGCGTCGGCTTCGGAGTAGAGGACCGTCGCGTAGACGTCCTCGCCGTGGGGCTTGCCCGCGTAGATGTTCAGGTCGTCGAGTTGGCCGCGAATATCCTCTGCCCCGGTCTCGTCGCTATCGTCTGCGTCGCCGTGCGGGTGGTCGTCACCGTGGTGGCCGCCGTCGCCGCCGCTGGGGTGCCCGCTCTCGCCATGATGGGGGCCGCTTTCACCGTGATGATGGCCGCCCTCGTCGTGCGCGTGTGCGTGGTGGTGCGATTCGTCGCCGAACTCGCTCGTCGGGACGGCGTCGCCGTCGAGGAACGCCCCGAGGTCCGACGGCGGGAAGCGACGGCCGACGTAGAACTCGCCGAACTCGCCGTACTTCGCCGACACCTCGTCGAAGCGCATCTCGTAGACGATATCTTTGATGTCGGTCGGGTCGTCGCCGAAGAGTGTGACGCCCCACTCGAACTCCTCGAAACCGACCGAGGAGGCGATGACCTGTTTTATTTTCCCGGCGTACTTTCGGCCCGTGTCGCCGTGGACAGACATGAGTTCGCGGCGCTCGTCGAACGACAGGTCGTACCAGTTGTGTTCTTCGCCGCGGCGCTTCGACATCGGATAGAACGAGACGTAGGTGTCGTCCGGAATGTCGGGTTGGAGTTTGCCTTCGATGTAGCGCAAGAGACCGGTGTCGATGTCCTCTTTGTTCCCCTCGAAGTAGTCGTCCGAGACGTATCCCGACACCTCGGTGACAGAGACGTACGAGGTCGGTTGCTCGGTGAACTCCGCGAGCGCAGTCTGTTCGAACTGGCGCTCGGCGCGGGAGATGTCGTCCAGCGTCGGCCGGAAGTGGACGACCATGAAGTCGGCTTTGTGGCCGAGCACGGAGAAGACGGCTGACGTTCCCGCGTCGGCGTCTTCGACCGCTTCGTGAGAGTCGAGATAGGAGATACCCTCCTCGATGGCACGGCGGCGCTCGCGTTCGGGCGCATCACGCCACGCGTCCCAATCGACTGTTCGGAAATCGTGCAGCGCGAACCAGCCCTCGTCAGTCTGTGGGGCCTCTACCATATCCGATGGTACGGAGGCATCCGGTATTGAAGTTGCGAGTCGTTTTCGCATTTCGGGAAACGTGATACAGCCCCTAAATCGGGATGCACCCGCCGTTTCAGACGTGAGAGGGGCGTAAAGACGAAAGAAATGCAGACTCGTCGATAGGCGGGCAGACAGACGAACTGGTAATGGACAAACGAGCGGACAATAGACGGGAGGACGAACGGTCAGTAGAAGGACGGACCAGTGGACGGTTGACGGACGGTTGGGTGCGACTATCCGCCGAGGACCGTCGGCCCGAATATCATGAGGAGCAGGGATGCGAGCATCGTGAGTCCGATAGAGGTCGTGATGGTTCGAACCATCGTGTGCCTGTCGTCAACCGGAAGCCGCGAGACGACGGCTTCGGCCGCGGTTCTGAGGATGCGCCCCCCGTCGAGTGGGTAGCCGGGGATGCAGTTGAAAAGCCCCAGTTGGAGGTTAATCCACGCCGTCCAAAACAGCAGGTTGGCGAGGAGGAAGACGCCGCCGCCGAGGAAGCCGAACGGACCGCCGACCTGATAGAAGTTGATGATGTCGCCGGTAAAGCCCGGGAAGTTCGGAATGCCGATGACGACGGAGGCAAGCGGCAAGAGAAGCGAGACGTAGACGAGTTGGAGCGGCGAGCCGGACAGCGCGCTGGCGACCCCACCGGACTCGTCGCCGCCGTCACCGCCGAGAAGCGAGAGGTACGTTCCCGCGGGGTACTCCTGTGTCCCAAAGTCGGTGAGGAGAAGCCCGCTCGTTCCTTGGAAGATGTTGACCCCAAGGAAGCCGTTTCCGTCCTGCGGGTTCTCGGCGAGCGTCACGTCGTACGTCTGCACGGAGCCGTCTTGGTACACTTCGACGGGGACGGTCTGTCCCGGTTCGGTTCGGTCGAGTGCTTCCTGTAAATCGGTCGAGGAGGCAATGCGCTCGCCACCGAGGGACGTGATGATGAGCGGCTCAGTCGTGTTCGTCGCGTTGAAAAGCGGCTGGTCCACCGCGATGTTCGTGATGTACGCACCGACCGGAATCGTCCGCTCACCGGCCGACGTGTCGAGTCGAGCGAAACGGGAGTCGCCGACTGCGGCTTGGAACTCCGCGAGCGTGGAGACGGCCGTTCCGTTGACGGCCGTCACGCGAATGGGGTCGTCGTCCGACTCGACGGTGAGGTTCGCCGGGTTACCCGCGACCGACCCGGCGACGACGAGTTCCCGCGCGACCGACACGGTTTGCTCGCCGTCAACCTCGACGGAGATGGTCTGGTCTTCGGCGTCGAGAAGCGCCGCGTCGAGTTCCTGCGTGGTGTTGACCGGCGTTCCTTCGATCGCCGTCACGCGGTCGCCGCTTGCGATACCGGCGACATCAGCAGGCGACCCGGCGTACGCGCCGGAGACGGCGACGCCCGGCGCGACCGAAATCGAGCCGATAACAGGACCGAAGAGCAACGCGAACGCGACGAGCGTCACTGCGAAGTTGTTCGTCACGCCGGCGGCGAACATCCGGGATTTACCGCCGCGGTCGGCGCGGCGTTGGCTCTCTTCCGACGGTTCGACGAACGCACCGACCGGAAGGATCGTCAAGAGAACGATTCCCATCGACTCCACGTCGATACCTTCGACGCGGCTGAGCACGCCGTGACCGCCCTCGTGGACGACCAAGCCGACGAGGAGACCGAAGAGAATCTCCGGGGCGACAGAAAGCGGGAGGAAGTCGTTGACCCCGGGGATGACGAGGAAGTTCTGCGGTTGGTTCACCTGCGTCGGGGCCGGCGGGTTGTTGAGGATGAAGACCGCCTGATAGACGAGGAGGACGAACGTCCCGACCATGATGACGAGGGCGATACCGAGACCGATGTTACTCCACGCGCGCCAGAATCGCTTCGGAGTAGCGAGTCTGTCGAGGAGTTCACGGCCGCGACGGGTGTGAACCGTCATGAGGGGACCCTGCACGCGAACGTACTCGGGGAGAATCCCGCGAGTACGCAACAGCGTCGCAAGGAGGGAATAAGCGATGAATCCGGCGAGGATCCACAGCAGCGTGTTCATCGCCCGGAAGGAAGCGACGCGCGCCAAAAGGCGTTCGGGTTGTCGAACCGGCGTGCTACTCGAAACGAACGCGGTGCGGTCGGAGTATTACGAGTCTGCATCGTCGTCGTCACCGGACGACTCGACTTCGACTTCGATGCCGTTGTCGTCTGCGTCCGAATCCGCGTCAACCGCGTCTTCAGATTCGTCGCCTGCGGATTCGTGTCCATCCCTCGTCGCATCACTGTCGTCGGCCGCCGAGTCGTCTTCGTCACCGTCGGCGTCGTCCGACTCGGCGTCGGTTTCGTCGGTCGCTTCGTCGTCCGGGTCGTGTTCGACGGTAACCGTCGCGTCCTCGTCGGTCTCGACCGAGCGTTCTTCCAGTGCGATGTCGGTGAAAGTGCCCGAGGAGGACGACCGGAGTCGGTAGACGGCGTAGGCGACGCCGGCGAGGAGGAGAACAGCGAGGAACAGGCGACCGTAGGACCGGCCACCAGCGTCGTCAGCGACGTCCGCCTGCTCGGATTCTGGGTCGAACTCCTCTAGTTCGACGTCGAATTCGTCTTGCGCTTCCTCGACGGATCGGATGAAGTCGATGAGAGACATGTGAAATCACTGCGGCGAGGCCGCGGCGGGTCGCTCGGAGGAACGAACCTGCGTCGCAGTACGTAGGACACGGACATAAGTCGTGTCCCAGAAGGGTTTTATCCGATGGGGGAAGCATCGAGAGCTATGTTCGACAGCTCCCGGTACGAGGTCCGACAGAAGGTCTCTATCAGCACGAAGTACGTCGTCTACGAGGACGGCACGCCTATCCTCTCCGCGAAGAAAAAGAAGTTCAAACTCAAAGAGGACTTCCGCCTGAAAGACTACGACAGCGGCGACGAACGCTTCCGGGTGAAAGCTGACAGCGTGCTCGACGTGTCCGCGGCCTACGACATCGTTGACAGTCAAACGGGCGAGCGCGTCGGTGCGGTCAAACGCGGCGCGTTCTCGTTCGCAAAACACACCTACCAACTGCTCGGCCCGGACGGGTCGGTCGTCGGCAGAATCGTCGAAGACAACGTGCCGATGGCTATTGCCCGACGCGTCCTCTCGACGCTCATCCCCTTTTCGTACCGCATCGAAAACGCGGCCGGCGAGCCAGTCGGCTCTATCGGCGAGCAGTTCTCGTTCCGGGACAAGTACACCATCGACATCGACACAGAACAGATGGACCCGCGACTCCTCGTCGTCGGTGCCGTCGTTATCGACGCCATCGAAGAGAACTAATCGAAAGGCGCGACATTTCGCGGACGGCGAGGCTAAAATCAAAATAGTAATCCGACAACTATTTTGTCGGTTAGAATATGATTTTATTTGATATGTTTGAGCGAGTCAGAGACGCAGTTCGCCTGCTGTTCGTCGCTACTGTGCTCATCGGTGCAGTGGTCGGCGGCACTGGAGTTGCTACTGCAGAGAGTTCGAATTCGTCGGTGTCGTTTGTAACCGAAGACGGAAAGGTGACGGTGCAACCAGCAGAGAATCAGACGATTCGCGCGACGAGCGACCTCGAATCGGGAGCCAACGTCAACCTGCGCGTGGAGGCAGCCGGCGACACGGAACCGTTCCTCAGGACGAGAGCGACCACCGTCGGTGAGGACGGAAATTTCTCGGCCACATTCAATTTCTCCGAGGTTCCGGACGGAGGTACGTTCACTATTACTGCCGAGATTTATACGGGACCGAACGGAGACGAGTTCGACGTTGAAAGCAAGGGTGTCGTCGTTGGAAATACTGAGAACATGACCACCGAAACCGCGACGGCAACCGAGACAACAGCGGATGAGACGACTGCAACCGAATCCGACGCCTCGACGAACGAGACGGCCGCCGGGACTGAGACGGCCCAGCAGGGTGAAAGCGGAATTATGGCACCCGGATTCGGCATCGGAACCGCTGTGTTTGCATTCACCGCAGTCGGTGCAGTTGCGTTCCTCGCTGGACGACGAGCGTAGTCCGAAGGCCGAGAGAATCGAACGACCGAGCGTCGGTATCTGAGACCGGTCTCAGCGTCCCGACGTGTGCGGTCTTCAGTCTTCGCGTCGCAGTCGCTTGACGACGAAGTCCTGTTCTAATTCGCCGAGGAACTCGCCGAGACGCGGCCCCTGGGTGTCGTCGAAAAAGAGGCGATACCCGGCGGCGAAGAAGTCGCCCATCTCGATATCGTGTTCGCGGGCGGTCTCGTAAATTTCGCCTTGAATCTCCTCGCCGTCGTGGCCTTCGGCGACGAAGTCGGCGAGGTCGTCGAGTGCCGACTCGACCGCAGGCTCGAAGTCGAAGTCGGGGAGTTCGACCTGCAGACGGTAGTTGTACTGGTTGTCCATCTTCTCGGCCCAGCGGCGGGCGCGTTCGACCCGACCGAGCGCCTCTTGGATGACCGCTTCCGGCGTGTCGTCGTCGAAAAAGCCCTCGTTGCGCGCCATCTTGATGCGGAGGTCCTCGTCGTCGGTCATACCGAGGACGGCCGCGAAGGTGTAGGGAAGTCGGATGCGGTCTTCCCGAACGTCGTCAACGACGAAGGGGTACGCGCGCTTGGCAAAGCGGGTGAGGCTGTCGTCGTCCACCTCGCCGAAGTAAGCGCGCTCGAATCGGTCGAAGTCATCGACCAGTTGGTCGAGACGAGTCAAATCGAGGTCGCGGGCCTTCCGCGGGTTGAGCGCGAAGAAGTACCGAAGCACCTCGGGTTCGAGTAGTTCGAGCATCTCCGGGACGGTGACGATGTTTCCGGCCGACGACGAGAGCGCCTTGCCGTTGAGTGTGAACCACTCGTAGACCATCGGCACCGGCGGTTCGATTTCGAGGACGTTCTCGGCGATGTCCTTGCCGGAGGGCCACGAGCCTTCGGCGTGGTCCTTGCCGAACGGTTCGTGATCGACGCCGAGGACCTGCCACTGGCCGGGCCACTCGAAGCGCCACGGAAGCTTGCCGTCGCGGAACGTCGCGGTGCCCTCGTGTCCACAGCCGTCGATGGTGTTGTCGCCGACGGTCATGTCAGTACAGGTGTATTCGACGGTTCCGGTGTCGAGGTCGATATCCGTGACCGTCTCCGTAATCTTCCCGCACGCTTCGCAGACGGGATTGAACGGAACGTAGTCGGCATCGACTTTCGATTGGTACTCGCTGAGGACCTCGCGGGCGGTGTCGATGTGTTCGAGGACGTGTTCGACGACGGGGTCGAAATCGCCGTTTTCGTACAGTTCGGTGTTCGAAATCATCTCCACCGGCACGCCGAGACGGTCGGCGTCGGCCTTCAGCAGGGCCGCGAAGTGTGCCGCGTAAGATTCGGTTTCGCCGAACGGGTCCGGAATCGACGTGTACGGCTTGCCGAGGTTGCGGCCGAGTGCGCCGGCATCGACTTCGCCGAGTCCGACGATGTTGCCGTCGGCGTCAGCAAGCTTTCGCGGCAGTTTTCGGAGCGGGTCCTTGTCGTCGCTCGTGAAGACCTGCCGGACTTCGTGGCCGCGCTCGCGGAGTACTTCGGCGACGAAGTAACCGCGCATGATTTCGTTGAAGTTTCCGAGGTGGGCGACACCAGACGGAGAGACGCCGCCTTTGATGACGACGGGTTCGTCCGGGTCGCGGCTCTCGATTTCGTCTGCAACGTCGTCGGCCCAGAAATCGTGGTGGTCGTCGCCAGATTCGGGCACACCGTCGGAATCGACGGGGGAGGCTTCGTCTGTCGTCATCTCACTGTGCCCAGTAGGTCGGTTCGTCGCCGCCCTCGGGGATGATGTCGGTACCCGTGTGTTCGCCGCGGAGGACGGCGGGTTCGATTCGGTCGGGGTTCGTGCCGTCGAGGACGATAGTGCGCATTTTCGCGCGCTCGATGAGTTTCGCGGCGAGCAAATCAACCGGTGCCGACGACCCGGCGTTCATCTCGATGTCACCGATAACGTCCACGAGTTCGCCCGCGGTCATCTCCTCGAATTTCGTCGCGTCGGGGTCGGTGTTCGGGTCGGCGCTAAAGACGCCGTCAACGCTGGTCGCGTAGATGAGCAGGTCGGCATCGACGTACTCTGCGAGTGCGGCCGCGACGGCGTCCGTCGTCTGGCCGGGCATGACGCCGCCCATCACGGAGATATCACCGCGTCGGATGGCGTCTCCCGCTTCCTCGTAGTCGTGGGCGACCTTCGGGTCAACCTGCGCGCCGAGTGCCGCGATGAGCAAGCGCGCGTTGATTCGAGTCACGTCGATACCGAACTGGTCAAGTTGTACTTCGTTCGCGCCGAGGTCACGGGCCGCACTGATGTAATCGCGGGCGACACCGCCGCCGCCGACGACTGCACCGATTTCACACCCGTTTCTGGCGAGGGTCTCGACGACGGCCGCGTGTTCTTCTACGCGACGAGCGTCGAGGTCCGGCGCGAGCACACTTCCGCCGATGGAGATGACGACTCTCATTGCACACGGGTATCCGTGAGCGCATCTTAAGGGTTATCAAGTGCGAGACACCCGTGTCGAGGAGTTTAAACCACGTTCGCGGCGAGTATTGGTATGCGACTCGTCACCGTGGAAACGGTTACGCTCCTCGTCGTCGGTTGGATGCTCGCTCTCGGCGCGATTTTCATCCGCCACCGACGCGGCGAGTTCGACCGACGGACTGGACTCAACTGGGTGTTGGTGGCGTGTTTCTCGGTTGGCTGGGCGCTGTGGCAGTACGACACGCTACCGGCGACTGCGGACACGACACTCGGGGCGGTGGCACCGTGGGTTGCGACCCTACTGGGCTTCGTCGGTGTCGCGGTCGCGCTCTACCTCTATCGGACGCGTCCGCGGGCCACCGACGACACCTCGTCTTCTCCTTCGGAGCAGTCTTAAACCGGCAGAGACCGTCACTTCGGCTATGCAGGTATTCGGCATCGTCGGTGCGGGAGCGACGACGCTTTGTGAGCGACTCGCCTCGGAACTCGACGGCCGCGTCGCCACTGTCGAATCGCTTCCGGACGGTGCAACCGAACGGGAGGCGACCGGAGTCGGCTCCGAAACAAAAGCGGTTGCCGCGGCCTACGGGCTCGGTGCAGACGGAAACTGGGTCGGGACCGGCGACAGCCGCAACTTCGACGACCTCCTCGATAGTCTCGCATCTCGATACGACTACGCGCTTCTCGCCGGATTCGCCGACGCGAACGTTCCCACGCTCGCTCTTGGCGGGGCCGGCGCCACGACCGTCGTGATGGAAGCGGAAGCCGCGAGCGCGGTCGATATCGGTGGCCTCGCGGCCGAAGTTGAGTCGGTGGAACCACACGTGACTCTCGAATCGTTGGTCGAGCAGGTCAAAGACGACCCGCTCGCAGACTACGCCGGGGCGATTGCCACGTTCACCGGCCGCGTCCGCGCGAAGGAAAACGAGAGCGACGACCGAACGGTCAGCCTCGAATTCGAGAAGTACGATGGGGTGGCAGAGCGCAAGATGAGAGCGATCACCGACGAACTCGAAGCGCGTGACGGCGTCCAGCGCGTTCTCATGCACCATCGAGTCGGCGTTATCGAAGGCGGCGCAGACATCGTGTTCGTCGTCGTCCTCGCCGGACACCGAAAAGAAGCGTTCAGAACGGTCGAAGACGGCATCAACCGGCTGAAATCAGCGGTGCCGATATTCAAGAAAGAGACGACCACCGAAGAGGAGTTTTGGGTGCACGACCGCTGAGTCGTCCGAAGACGAGTCAGTACCGGAGACACTCTGATAAACCAGAAAACCCGCTTATTTTTAGGAAATTTTTGCTGGTGAGTAGGGTCAAAAACGACGTTTTCAGGCGTATTACCCCGCATATATTCGACATCTGATTTTGAGAATAAATCAAGCAAATTCGTTTTTAAAATGTCTAGCGCTCTCAAAAACATTCGTAAAATGTATCGTTTGTGTCGATTCAAGCTGAAAGCGGCCGAACTAATTCCAACGGTCCTTCCTTTATAACAGGTATTGGTGTCATAGGGTGAAGTGAGGTGTACCAGATGAGCGCAACAGCAACCCCCTCCACCGACGCCAGCTCCAAGGAAGACCGCCTCCAGCAGTACTTGCTCGACCGTGCGAAAGACGGCGAGATGTACTTTAAGAGCAAATTCATCGCCGACGATGTCGGCCTGTCTCCCAAGGAGATTGGTGCCCTGATGGTCAAGCTTCGTGACTCCGCGACCGAACTGACCATCGAGAAGTGGTCGTACACGAGTGCGACGACGTGGCGCGTCGAAACCGCGTAAGTAGAAGACTCTCCGACCGTATGCCGCCGCACGGCGCACCACCCACACGGTCCCCGTAGAGCCACTCACGAAAACGCCCCCTGACAGTCCCCTCTGACACGGCTTCGTTCAGCTCGCCGAGTGCGAACTGAATCACCCCTCCGAACGCTACTCCCTATAGTCCCCCTGTATGGCCCTTCAGTACAGCCATTTACAGCCCTTCAAAGCCCTCATATCTCGGGGAGCGAACCACCGGACACGTACTGAACGGCTACTCTCCCGCGTAACGGCGTGGTCACGGAATTCGACGCTCAGATTCGTCACGGGATTTATGCACGTGCCATACTTACCACGAGTCAATGGAACAGTCCGAATCGGCGGGCGGCCCGCCGGTTGAGGCACTTCGTGCAGTCTTCGACGTACACGAGGTACGCTCAAACGGTGAGCAACGCGTCTACTACGGGAAATCGCTGGTCCCCGAGCAGATGCTCGTTCGGGAGATCTGGCCGACGTTTCGGGAAGCCGGCTACGACGTGCAAGCACAGGTCTCCAGGGTCGGCCAGACAGACGTCGTCGTCGCCGAACCGGTTTCGATCGGCATCGACGGGGTGCCGTGGAAGAATCTCGCACTCTTCTGTTTGACCGTTCTCTCGACGCTCCTCGTCGGCGCGAGAAGTTGGTACTACATCCCCTTCGAAGATATCGCGGCGAATCCGCTCTTGATTCTACAGGCGTGGCCGTTTACCGCCGCCATCTTGGGCGTGCTCTCGGTTCACGAACTTGGCCACTACGTCATGGGACGGTATCACGGAGTCAACGTCTCGCTCCCGTATCTGATTCCCTTTATCTTCCCGTTCGGGACACTAGGGGCGATTATTCGAATGCGCGGGCAGATGCCCGACCGAAAGACGCTGTTCGATATCGGCGTCGCCGGGCCGCTGGCGGGACTCGCGGCGACAATCGTCGTCACGGCTGTCGGTCTCTCGCTCGACCCGATGACCGTTCCGGCGTGGGCGCTCAACGGGTCGGGCGACGTCATTATGTTCAATAACCCGCCGCTGTTGGACGCGATTGCCGCCGTGCTCGGTCAACCGACAGAATATCCCGACCCGCAGACGACCGTCCATCCCGTCGTCATCGGCGGGTGGGTCGGCATGTTCTTTACCGTCCTGAATCTGCTTCCCGTCGGTCAACTCGACGGTGGGCACATGGTTCGGGCGATGCTCGGAGAGCGACAGGAGTCACTGGCCGCGGTCGTCCCGTTCGGTCTCTTCGGTCTCTCCGGCTACCTTCACTACGTCCGCGGTCTCGGAATCAACCAGTCGGTCGGTCTCTGGTTCTTCTGGGGACTGCTCGCAACGTTTATCGCCTACAACGGACCCGCGAATCCCGTCGATGAGACGCCGCTCGGACGGGGCCGAATGGCCGTCGGGGTGTTCACGTTCGCGCTCGGAGCGGCGTGTTTCCTCCTCGTCCCGATTCAAGTAATCCCGGCGTGAGTGAGATGCAGACAGTGTCGCGGGAAGATACAGAGTCACAGTCCGAGCGCGGACGCAGATTCAGTCGTCGCCGTGGGTGTAGCCGCGGTCCGGAAGCGGGTCGCCATCGGCGAGGATATCCGTCGTTTCGGTGGCGCGCCCGACAGCCGTGAGGGGAACGCCAAGCGCGTCACGGGCGGCGTCGAAGTCGGCTTCCGGAACGGTACACACGAGTTCGAAGTCCTCTCCGAAGTAGGTCGAAAGAGAACGTGCCTCCGCGTCGTCGTCCGCGACGTCCGAAACCGCTTCGTGGACGGGGAGCGCGTCCCAGTCGAGTTCGAACCCGCAGTCGCTCGCCTCCGCGAGTTGGTGAACAGAGCGGGCGAGTCCGTCGCTGGAATCCATCATCGCCGTCGCAACGCCGCGGAGCGAAATCCCGGCTTCGACCCGCGGCGTGAACCGAAAGAGTCGGTTCGCGCGCTCCGTCTCGCCGCTCTCGAAGAGGAGGACCGCGGCTGCGGACCGACCTAATTCACCGGTGACACACAGCAGGTCGTCCGGTTTCGCACCCGAGCGGAAAACCGGGTCGTCGGTGCGGCCGATGGCCGTACTCGCCGTCGTGAACTCGCTATGTGTGTCGAGGTCGCCGCCGACGTACTCCGCCGAAACCGTTTCGCAGACGTCACGAGCGCCCTGCACGAAATCGCCGAGTTCCGAGGCATCGAGTTCAGTTGCGGCGTACGCGGCGACAGCGCAGGTTGCGGTTGCACCCATCGCGGCCACGTCGGACAGCGAGGCTCCGACGGCACGCCACCCGGCGGTGTATCGGGTCGTTCCGGCGGGAAAATCCGTTGCCTCGTGAAGCATGTCGGTCGTGACGACGAGACCGTCAACGACGGCGGCGTCGTCACCGGCACCCGGAAGGTCCGCGGCGAGCAATCGGAGGGCGGCGCGCTCGTCCATATCTCGGACGTGTCGGGCGGAGCGGAAATGTCCATCTATCCGAGTCGAACCCGGTGCTTCCGGGTGACAAAGGTCCGTATCGGCCTCGGCGTCCCACGGTTGCGAGCCGTCGTGCCGGCCGCCAAATCCGGTGACTTAATGCTCGTCGTGGATACATTCACAGCAAATGGCCCGCGAGAATATTCGTGCGACAATCCTCGGGTTCGCCGCGGCCATCGTCGTCTTCGCCGTTCTGTTCTACTTCGCGGGCGTGGACGAACTCATCGACCGAGTGACGATGGCCGACCCGATGTATCTGGTGGTCATCTTCGGCATCACGCTCCTTTGGCTTCTCTCGTGGGGAACCTCACTGAAGACGGTGCTCGGCGTGCTCGGCGTCCGAATCTCCGTCACACGGGCGTTTCTGGTGTTCACCGGAGCGATGTTCTCGAACAACATCACACCGTTCGGACAGGCTGGCGGCGAACCCGTGACTGCGCTTCTCATCTCGCGGAGCACCAACACCGAGTACGAGACGGGACTGGCGGCTATCGCCAGCGTGGATACGCTGAACTTCGTCCCCTCGATCACGATTGCGCTCATCGGCGCGGGTTACTACGCGACCGAGGTAACGCTCGGAAGGAATCTCGAAATCGCGCTGGTCGCCGTCGTCGGTCTCGCCATCGGCGTCCCCGCGACGGTGTACGTCGCGTGGCAACGGCGGTACGACCTTGAACGACGGATTATCCGAGCGTTGACGCCGGTCATCCGCACCATCGCCCGCTACGTTCCGCGAGTGCCCGTCCCCTCTGCCGACGGCATCAAGCGACGAATAAACGGGTTCTTCCGTTCTATCGAACGCGTTGGTCGAAATCCCCGAGGACTGGTCGTCGCACTCTTGTTGTCTGGCTTCGGCTGGTTCTGCCAGATGGTCGCACTCTGGCTCGCGTTTCACGCCATTGGCGTCCCAATCGCGTTCTCGATTGCGCTGTTCGTCGTTCCTATCGGTGCGATTGCGGGCGTGACGCCGCTTCCGGGTGGGGCTGGCGGTATCGAGTGGGCGCTTGCGATTCTCGTCGCCGCCGCGAGTTCGGCCGTCTCGTTCGAAGCGGCGACCGCGGGCGTCGTCGTCTTCCGCGGGTTCATCTACTGGGTGCCGACGCTCCTCGGTGGCCTCGTGATGGGAGTCGAGAGCGCTCAGGGAAGACGCGCGTGAAACGAGGTCTCGAACGCGCACGTTCCCGGCACACGCCGGGCGGGGCAGAGGAGCCTCCAATCGCCCGTATCGGGTGAATACGATGCCTTTAAACGCCGCGATTATGAACCAATAGCCATGGTAACCATCTATGACGTCCCGGCGGACGCCCTCATCGAGGAGGTCGCCGGACGACTCGAAGACCGTATCGAGCAACCCGACTGGATGGCCTTCGCAAAGAGCGGCCAGACCCGCGAACTGCCGCCTCAGCAGGACAACTTCTGGTTCATCCGCGGCGCAAGCCTGCTCCGCAAGGTCGCAATGAACGGTCCCGTCGGTGTTGACCGGCTCTCCACCGAATACGGCGGCCTCAAGCGCGGTAGCAACCGATACAGTGTCTCCGGCGCACACAACGACACCGGAAGCAAGAAGATCATCCGCAAGCTCCTCCAGCAACTCGAAGAAGAAGGCTTCGTCGAGACTGCGAAGGGCGAAGGTCGCCGCATCACGGCCGACGGTACAAGCTTCCTCGACAACGCCGCGTCCGACGTGCTCTCCGACCTCGACCGCCCGGAACTCGAACGCTACGCGTAACACCGCCGACACATACTGAGAGTTCTTCTTCGACCGAGAATCCCGTAGCGAGCCGTCCGTACACGGGTCCGTAATGGTTTTCAGACATCGGACCGTGCGCTAGCATATGAGTGGCAGTCCAGACGACGAGCGACTGGAGGAGCTTCGCCGAAAGAAGATGCAGAAACTCCAAGAACAGCAGTCGGGACAACAGGGGTCTGCCGAACAACAGCAGGCCGAAGAGGCGGCCCAACAACGCGCCGAACAGCAGAAACAGGCGGTTCTCAAGCAGTATCTAACCGACGAGGCCCGCCAGCGACTCAACGCGGTCCAGATGTCGAAGCCGGACTTCGCAGAGAAAGTAGAGCGCCAAATCGTGGCGCTCGCACAGAGCGGTCGGATTCAGGGCCGCATCGACGACGACAAAATGAAGGCGCTCCTCAAGGAGCTACAGCCCGAATCGAAGAGCTTCAACATCCGACGCCGGTAAACACGTGGAACTCGCGCTTCTCTACAGTGGCGGGAAAGACTCTTCGCTCGCCGCTTTGCTTCTCGATACGTTCTACGACGTAACGCTCGTGACGGCGCATTTCGGCGTCACCGACGATTGGGCGCACGCCAAAGACGCCGCAGGCGAACTCGGCTACGCGTTCGAAACGCTGGAACTCGACCGCGACATCGCCGAGAAAGCGACGGCCCGCATGGTCGAAGACGGCTACCCTCGCGGCGGTATCCAACAGGTCCACGAACACGCGCTCGAAGCCGTCTGCGGGCTCGATTTCGACGCGATTGCCGACGGCACCCGGCGCGACGACCGCGTGCCGTCCATCTCGCGGGCGCAAGCGCAGAGTCTCGAAGACCGCCACGGTGTCGATTACCTCTCGCCGCTTTCCGGGTTCGGCCGCGGCGCGGTTGACCGCCTCGTCGAGACGCACCTCGACGTCGAGACAGGTCCCTCCGAGGAGATACCGAAAGCCGACTACGAGGGCGAACTCAGAGCACTCATCGCGGCGGAGCACGGCCGGGAGGCGGTTGATGAGGTGTTCCCCGACCACGTCCAAAGTTACGTCCACGGTCGGCGGTAGGTGTGGGGAGACTAACATCCAGTCGCCCCGCCGTTCGTCAGTACCGCGCCGTTTTTGACCGCGCCACTCGCCGACTCAAACATGGACCCGGGTATCTTCTATTCCGTGCTTGCCGCGTTCGTCTGGGGCGTCTACATCTTCGTGTTGAAGCGCTACTTTCCGGGCTACCCCGGCGCGGTTCTCACCGTCGTCGTGAACGCGTTCGCCGTCGCGTGGTATCTGCCCGTCTCAGTCGTGACGTTCGAGCCGTCGGCGGTGCCGTCGCCTGCGGAAATCGGCGCTGACGGGACCGTTATCGTCGCCGGGACGGCGGTCCTCGTCGGCGTCGCCTTCATTCTGTTCGTGGACGCGCTCGACGCGGGTGATGTCTCCTACGTCGCGCCGATCAACAAACTGGTCCCGGTGTTCGTGTTGCCAATCGAGATTCTCTTCTTGGACCAGTTTCTCACGGGACTCCAGGTAGCCGGCGTCGCCGTCGCAACCGTCGCGGTCTACGTGGCGAACTACGAGGGCGGCGCACTGCTCGACCCGCTTCGCAGGGCAGTTCGCTCCCGTCCGGCGCAACTCGCGTTGGCGAGTGCGGCCTGTTACGCCGCCAGCGACGTTGGAAAGCGCGTCGCCTTACAGGAACTTTCCATTCCGACGAGCGTGTTCGTCCCGATTCTGTTCGCCGGCGCGGGCATCGCGGTTCTCCCGGTCGCACTCCGGAAGTGGACGAGTGTCCGGGGGGATTTGCCGAAGTTCGCCGCCGCAGGTGCGCTCGTCGCGCTCGGTGAGCACATCACCTCGACGGCGTTCGGCCTGGTTCCCGCGAGCATCGCCTCCCCAATCGTCAACACGCAGGCGGTCATCGCCGTGGTTCTCGGCGGGGTCGTCCTCCGCGAAGCGCAGTTCGGAACGCGCCTCGTCGCCGCTCTGCTCGCCGTCACCGGCGTCTCGCTTATCGCCATCGGCGACGTGGACGTCATCCTCGCGGCCGTCCGATAGCGTCGCGGGAACTTGCTCGGAACAACAGGTTTCAAGCGCCGCCTTCGCCAACCACTGTCCATGTACGACCGACTCAAGGGATTTCGTGACTTCTATCCCGAAGAGATGTCGGCCCGGCGCGAGGTAATCGACACCGTCGAAACCGCCGCCGCCCGGTACGGCTTCCGCGAAATCGGGACGCCGTACCTCGAACGGACACAGATGTACGTCGATAAGTCCGGCGAGGAAATCGTCGATGAACTGTACGCTTTCGAGGACAAAGGCGGCCGCGAAATCGCTCTCACGCCCGAACTGACGCCGACCGTCGCCCGGATGGTCGTCGCCAAACAGCAGGCGCTCTCGAAACCTATCAAGTGGGTCTCGACGCGCCCCTTCTGGCGCTACGAGCAGGTCCAACAGGGTCGATTCCGCGAATTCTACCAGACCAACGCCGACATCTTCGGCTCTTCGGAACCCGAGGCGGACGCCGAAATTCTGGCGTTCGCGGCCGACGCGCTCACCGACCTCGGTCTCACGGCCGACGACTTCGAGTTCCGCGTCTCGCACCGCGACATCCTCGGCGGTCTCCTCCGGTCGTTCGACGCCGACGTACACGTCGCGGACGCGATTCGCGCCGTCGATAAGTCCGAGAAAGTCGAACGCGAGGAGTACCTCGGCCTGCTCTCCGACGCCGGTCTCTCCTACGCCCAGGCGGACGAGTTCGCCGACCTCATCGAGCGCGGCGACCTCGACGAAATCGCCGACTTCGGCGGCGAGAGCGTCGCATCGGCGGTCAAAAACCTCAGAAGCGTCCTCGCGGCGGCCGACGACTTCGGGGCGGGCGACTACTGCGAAATCTCGCTCACGACCGCCCGCGGGCTTGATTACTACACTGGCGTCGTCTTCGAATGTTTCGACTCCACGGGCGACGTGTCCCGCGCGACCTTCGGCGGCGGCCGCTACGACGACCTCATCGAATCGTTCGGCGGCCAACCGACCCCTGCGGTCGGCGTCGGCATCGGCAACGCGACGCTCCAACTGCTCTGTCAGCGCGCCGGCGTCTGGCCCGACGAGGAACTGACGACCGACTACTACGTCCTCACCGTCGGCGACACCCGCGATGTCGCCTCCCGTATCGCTCGGGACCTCCGCGCGGCGGGCAATATCGTCGAAGCCGACGTCTCCGACCGGAGTTTCGGCGCACAGATGTCGTATGCCGACTCGGTGAACGCGAGCACCGTCGTCATCGTCGGCGAGCGCGACCTCGAAAACGGCGAAGTGACCATCAAAGACATGGAAACCGGCGACCAGACGACCGCCGCCGTCGATGAGTTCCCCGGCGACCGCGGCGAACCGACGTACGAGGACTTCGAATAGACCGACTGTCGGGGGGTTGCGGCCGCCGCATCCTCGTTTCCGCTCTGTCGCACCGTTTTCGCACCGGGAACGCCGGGCGGCCTTTTGTCGCGTCCCGACCTACGACGAGGTATGTACGAGACCATCCTCGTTCCGCTCGACGGAAGCGCACCGAGTGACGCGGCGTTCGACCGCGCGCTCGACCTCGCGGTGAGCATGGACGCGACGCTACACCTGCTCTACGTCGTTGACGAGCGCATTCTCCACGCGACCCAACTCGATGCCGGCGGTCTCGTACGCGGCTACGAAGAGGAAGGCGACGAAATCGTCACCGCGGCCGCCGACGAAGCCGGCAAAGCGGGTCTCGAAGTCGTGACGGCGGTCGAACACGGCACGCCGCACCGAGAGATTCGCCGGTATATCGAAACGGCCGATATCGACCTCGTGGTCATGGGGACGCACGGCCGACGCGGTCTCGAACGGTACCTCATCGGAAGTGTCACAGAGCGCGTGCTTCGGCTGTCCGATGCGCCGGTGCTTACGATTCGAGCCACGGAGTCTCCTGCGGAAGACGAGACGATAGACGAGACTGGTGGAGAGGAAACCGGAGGAGAAGGGACCAGAAGGGAAGAGACCGGGGAAGAAGAGACCGAGTGAGTCGCACGAAGGGTGATTCGGTTAAGTAGACCCGCAAAAAAGCCAGCGTATGCGCGCGTTCCGCGTCGCCTACGACGGCCGCCCGTTTCACGGATTTCAGCGACAACCCGACGTTCCGACGGTCGAAGACACCATCTTCGACGCCTGCCGCGCCCTCGGCGTCTGCGATTCTGATACCGACCCGACCGCGTACGCCGCCGCTGGACGGACCGACGCCGGCGTCTCCGCGCTCGCACAGACCGTGGCGTTCGAGTGCCCAGACTGGTGTACGCCGCGGGCGTTGAACTCGGAACTCCCGGCGACGGTTCGGGCGTGGGCGTCCGCCGACGTGCCCGACGACTTTCACGCGAGACACCGACCGACCCGCCGCGAGTACGTCTACGACCTGTACGCGCCGACCGACGAGTTCGACGACGACCGGGCCGCCGCCGTGCTCGACGAACTCCGCGGCGAACACGACTTTCACAACCTCACGCCCGACGAACGGGGAACCGTCCGAGCCATCGACGGCGACCTGAAACGTGACGGCGACTTTCTCGTCATTCGGGTCGAAGCCGGTGGGTTCGCCCGCGAACTCGTCCGCCGACTCGTGTCGCTGATTCGCGCCGTCGCGTCGGGCGCGGCACCGACATCGAAGGTCGATGACGTACTCGGCCCGGAACACCTCGGCGGACCCGACGGCGTCCCGGCCGCTCCGCCGACACCGCTTCTCCTCACCGCCGTCGAGTATCCGACCGTCGAGTTCGAGGTTGATTCCATGGCGGCAGAAAGCACCGTCACGGCGTTCGACGAGCGGGCGCTCGCGGACCGAATCGGGTGGCGCGTCGGGTCGCGCATCCGCGACGGCGTCGGTCGTTTGTAGCACACACAGACGTCAATAGCACTCCGGAGCGGTGGGGGTGGCTCATAGCAAGGCTATCGACCCCCGGGGACGAATCGTACGCACATGTGCTACGACGCTGTCATCTTTGACAACGACGGCGTGCTGACGGAACCGACACTCCTCGAAGTGGAGCGCGAGGCGGTCCGCCGAGCGTTCGCCGAGTTCGGCGTGGACCCGACGACGGAGGCTATCGACGGCGTGATTCACGGTGGGCTTACGAATCTGCGTCGAATCTGCGGCATACACGACGTGCCTGTCGATGAGTTCTGGTCGCGTCACGAGGCGCACGCGGCCACCACACAGTTGGAATGTCTCGAAAACGGGATGAAGCCGCTGTACGACGACGTGCACGCGCTCGACGATATCGAACATCCGCTCGCTGTCGTGAGCAACAACCAGCACGCGACCATCGAACACATCCTCGACGTGTTCGACATCGGCGACCGCTTCGAGGTCGCCTACGGCCGCGACCCGACGGTCGAGGGTGTTCGCGTCAAAAAGCCGAATCCACACTACATCGAGCGGGCGATGGACCGCCTCGGTGTCGAAAGCGCGCTCTACGTGGGTGACAGCAACGTTGACGTGGTCGCCGCCAACCGCGCCGGTATCGACTCCGCGTTCGTCCGCCGCCCGCACCGCGAGGGGTACCAACTCGCCGCCGACCCGACGTACGAACTCGATTCGTTATCCGAACTGCCCGCAGTCTGTTGACTCGATACGGGGACAGTCGCGCGGGCGGTGACTGGCCTCATGCGGAGTACAACCGGGTGGCGACATAACGCTGACTTCCTGACTATCTCGGTATCGACGTATTCAACGGGGCTTCGTCCGTCTGCTGACACATGGAACGCTCTGCCGCGTGGGATGCAACCCTCCGCATCGTCTTCGGCCTGCTCGTCATCGGCATCGGGAACACCATCGGCGCGTTCGTCGCCAGCGCGGTGGGTATCGCCAGTCTGGCGCTCTATCTCCTCGTCGCGGTTCCGACGTTCGTCTACGGGATGTTCTACGTCGTCATCGGGGCGGGCATGGTCGTCGAAGCGGGGACGAAAAGCGCCATCGAAGAGCTGGGGCTCTCCGACGAGAAGGCTGTGAACGGAGACGACGCCGACGACTGACGACAGGAACGTTACTCCCAGCCGTCGGGCCAGATACCCGCCGCTTTCATCCCGGTCGCAAAGTCCGCCCGCCGGAAAGCCCCGGCAAGTTCGTCGGCATCGAGGCGGGAGAGTTCGTCGGCGGCGGCGGCCGACGCGAGTTCTCGGACGAGAAGCGCCGCCAGCATCGCGTGTTCACGGATATTCCTCACGTCTACTTTGTCTCGCGTGTCCGCGTGAGTGTGGCCCCACCCCCGGCCGCGTTCGCCGCTGTCGCTGTGGAGTTGGAGCGCCGGAACGCCGGCGCGGACGAACGGCCACTGGTCGCTGAACGGGTGTGGCGTCTCCTCGACGCGAATCGGATGTCGCGTCTCGTCCGCGACGCGGGTTGCGACGTCGGCCGTCGCCTCCGAGGTGTGGGACATCGCAACGAGGTCACGGAATCTCCCCGCGCCATCGACGTTGACGACGGCGGCCACGCGGTCGAGGTCGAGACGCCGGACGAGGTGTTCCGCGCCGGTGAGACCGAGTTCCTCGGCACCGACGCCGACCACACGGACGCCGAGGTCGAGGTCCATCGCCGCGAGAAGTCGGGCCGCGGTGACGACGGTTGCGATGCCGCATCCGTTGTCGAGCGCGCCCTCGGCGATGTCGTGGGCGTCGAAATGCGCACAGAAGACGAGTTCGCGCTCGGTGTCGGGTCCGAGGTGCCCCTCGACGTTCCGACTCTCACCAGGGGTCGTCGCGGCGGAAACCGAGAGTCGAGCGGTTCCGTTTCGCTCCGCGTAGTCGGTCAACCACGCGCCGGTCTCTTTGCTCACGCCGACCCCGGGAGCGACAGCCACCTCGTCGTATCGGAGCGCGCCGGTCGGCGGGAGTTGTCCGGGGACGTGGTTGACGAAGACGAACCCGAGCGCGCCCGAGTCGATAGCGTAGTTGAACTTCTCCATCCTGTGGACGAAGCGACCGTCTCCGGGCGTCGTCGTGCTAGCGACGGCGATACCGCCGTCTACGTCGCAGTCGTCGATTTCGGACGGCGTGCCGTAGCCGACATCAACGAGCGGGCCGGAAACGTCCACCGCAGGGGCGTACGGAAGCGCAACCGCGTCGAACGACCGCTCGTCGGGCGCGGTGAGTTCGAGCGTCGTTTCGCCGCGCGTCCAGCGGGCCATCTCGAACGGGTCGAACTCGACGGCTTCGACGCCCGCATCGGCAAACGCGTTGGCGACGAGCGAACTGGCCCGACTGTCGCCCTCGCCGCCGGCCATCCGGTCGCCAATCGAAGTGAGGGCCGTCAGGAACTCCCACGGGCGGTCGTCGGTCCACGTGCGGGCGAACGCTCCGCGGGCGTCGGCTGACAAGTCGTCCATGTCCCACCCACTCGCCGTCGGCCAAAGTCGTTTGTGCCAGTCGCGCTCGGAGCGCGGATAAAAACGTTGCCCACAACATCTAACTAATTTGACGTGGTACGAACGAGCACCATGCCAACATGTCAGAACTGCAGTTCTTTCGTCACAGAAGGCTACGTCAAGGTGTTCGCACCCGAGGGCATGGAGGACCCACGGGTCTGTCCACACTGCGAGGATTTGGTCCGTGACGGCGCCCAAGTTCGGCAGGCGAGAGCGACTCGACACTAACCCCGGCTCACGACCGCCCTGCAACCCTCCATTTCTCCCCGCCGGCAGTTGATTGACAAGGCTTACCATCCGCGGGTGCAACTGCCGAGATATGAGTTCGGTTCCCGAGCGAAGCGACATCGACGAGAAGTACAAGTGGGACCTCGACAGCATCTACGCCGACGACGAGGAGTGGGAAGCGGCCTACGAGGACGTTGCCGAGCGCATCCCCGAACTCGAAGCCTACGAGGGGCGCGTCACCGAAGACCCGGAGACGCTTCTCGAACTCCTCGAAACGATGGAGTCGGTGCTCCGCGAGGTTTCGATGGTCGCCTCGTATGCGAACCTCCGGAGTAGCGAGGACACGCGAAATCAGGAGTATCAGGCCCAAGCCAGCCGTTCGGAGGCACTGGCGTCGAAAGCGCGGAGCGCAGTCAGCTATCTCGACCCCGAACTGCAGGCACTCGACCGCGACGAGATACAGGCGTTCATAGACGAAGAGCCGGCGCTCGAAGCCTACGAGCACTACTTCGACGACGTACTTCGGACGAAAGAACACACCCGCTCGGCCGAAGTCGAGGAAGTGTTGGCGGACCTCTCCGACGTGACCGGCGCGTCGAGCGATATCTACTCCATGCTCGCAAACGCCGACATGGAGTTCCCGACGGTCCAAAAGCCCGACGGGTCCACAGTCGAGATTACGCAGGGTAACTTCACGAAACTCCAGAAGCACCCCGACCGCGAGTTCCGCCGAACGGTCCACGAGGAGTTCTACGACCGCTGGGCCGACGTGCGAAACGCGGTCGGCACCTCGCTGAAAAACAGCGTCAAAAAGGACGTCAAGACCGCCCGTATCCGAAACTACGAGACCGCCCGTGAAGCCGCGCTCGACGGTCCCAACGTCCCGGTCGAGGTGTACGACAACCTGCTCGAAACCGTCCGCGACAACCTCAACCACCTCCACCGCCACGCCGAGTTGAAGCGGAAAGCCATCGGTGCTGACACGCTCCAGATGTGGGACCTCTACGTGTCTCTCACCGGTGACCACGGTCCCGAGATTCCGTACGAACAGGCGAAAGAGTACATCATCGAGGCCGTCGAACCGCTCGGCGAAGCTTACCAAGAGCGCATGGCCGCCGGACTCGAAGACCGCTGGGTTGACGTGTACGAAAACCGCGGCAAGCGCGCCGGGGCGTACTCCGCCGGCACGTACGACACCCAGCCGTTCATCATGATGAACTATCAGGACGACGCGGCCTCGATGTTCACCCTCGCACACGAACTGGGCCACTCGATGCACTCCGAACTCGCCAACGACGCCCAACCGTGGCACGACGCGAGTTACGACATCTTCACCGCCGAGGTCGCCTCGACGGTCAACGAGACGCTTCTCACCGAGTATCTCCTCGAAAACGTCGATGACGACGAACTCCGGATGCACGTCCTCGACGAGTATCTCGAACGGTTCCGCTCGACGCTCTTCCGGCAGACGATGTTCGCCGACTTCGAACTCCAGATTCACGACATCGTCGAAGACGACGGCGCGCTCACCCCGGACCGCTTCGACCAGCTCTACGGCGACCTGAAATCGACGTACTACGAACCCGCCGAGACGGACGACTCGATTGCCCGCGAGTGGATGCGGATTCCGCACTTCTACTACAACTACTACGTCTACCAGTACGCGACCGGCATCTCGGCCGCCGCGGCCATCGTCGAACGCATCCGCGAAGAAGGCGAAGACGCCGCCGTAGACTACCGCGAAGCGCTCTCGCTCGGCGGAAGTGAGTACCCAATCGACGTGTTGCAGACGGCCGGCGTAGACATGACCGACCCCGAACCCATCGAGGACGCGATGTCCGTCTACAGCGAGTTCCTCGACGAAGCCGCGGCGCTTCTCGACCTCGAATAGCGAACACGCAGGACAAAGACCGAAAACACGGCGTGGAAACTTTTTGACGTCCGAAGATGCGGCGGGCATGGACGGGCATGAACAATTGTGAGACGACGCATCTCACGAGTATGTCTCCCGTCGCAGAATCCTCGACCGGCGGGTTCGCGGTAGCTTCCGTGAATCCACAGCCACGCAGTATCGAGCACTACCGCTCAGAGTGTAAAAACGGGCTGGGAGGGACTTGAACCCCCGACCGTCTGGTTAAAAGCCAGACGCTCTGCCTAACTGAGCTACCAGCCCTCGATTTCTCTTTAAATGGGGATACTGATAAGCGTTTATTTTCGCTCCCCCGATTGCTTTGTACCCCGTTGCCGTCTACCAATGTATGGACTTGCGAGACTTCGTTGATACCTTCTTACGATTCGAGAGTGTCGGCGGTGCAGAAGCGCCGGCACAGCAATGGGTCAAAAACCGCCTGCACGACCTCGGATTCGAGACGTACGAGTGGACCGCGGACCCAACGCGCCTCGCAGAGCATCCATCGTTTCCAGACGACTCCGCCGATATCGACACCGTAGACCGCCCGAGCGTCGCCGGTGTGTTCGAGTTCGGCGACCCCGATGCCGGGCCGACGCTCGTCCTCAACGGACACGTCGATGTCGTCCCTGCCGACGCGGAACTGTGGTCTTACGACCCGTTTTTACCCCGCTGGAGCGACGGCGACGAAACCGTAAGCGCCCGCGGCGCGGCCGACATGAAAGCCGGTCTCTCGGCCTGCGTGTTCGCCGCGCTCGGTCTCCGGGATGCGGTCGAAGCCGGGGCTACCGAACTCGACGGCCGAATCGTCGTCGAGAGCGTCGTCGGTGAAGAAGAAGGCGGAATCGGTGCGGCGGCCGCCGCGCTCGACAACCCGTATCCGTTCGAGCGCGATGCCGCAGTCGTCGCCGAGCCGACGCAACTCAAGCCGGTCGTCGCCACTGAAGGCTCGGTGATGAAGCGACTCCGCCTGACCGGGCGGACCGCTCACGCGGCCTCGCGGTGGCGCGGCGTCGATGTTCTCCCGAAGTTCGAGGCGATCCGTCAAGCGTTTTTCGAGCTCGAAGCAGAGCGCGCCGAACGCGTGTCACATCCACTGTACGACCACCCGATTCCGTGGCCGATTTGCGTCGGCCGCGTCGAAGCCGGGACGTGGGCGTCGAGCGTCGCCGGAACACTCACCGCCGAGTGGCGACTGGGAGTCGCGCCGGGTGAGACCGTCTCAGCGGTCGAGCGGACGTTCGAAGACAGACTGGCCGCCGTCGTCGCCGACGACGAATGGCTCGCAGAACACCCGCCCACGTTCGAGCGATTTTCCGTCCAGTTCGAACCCGCAGAAATCGACGCCGACGAACCCGTCGTCGCGGCGCTTCAGGCGGCGCTCCGCGAAGCGAATCTGGACGACGACCCGACGGGAGCGACCTACGGCGCGGACTCGCGGCACTACGTCGAGGCGGGGATTCCGACGGTGCTCTTCGGGCCGGGGGACATCGAACAGGCGCACTTCCCCGACGAGACTATCGAGTGGAACGATGTCGAAGTCGCCCGCGACGTACTGCAGGAGACGGCGCGTCGATTCCTTCAGTCGGAATAAGCGTCGAGCGCGTCGGCGACAACGGTTCCCGGGTCCGTGTCCTCCAGCGAAGCACGTCGCCGGAGTTCGAGATACACGTCGGGCGGAAGCGACACGTCAAGAGTTCCGATATCGACTCCGTGGTCGGTGAGGGTCGTGATGACGGGCGTTCCGTCGTTGACTTGGCTTGCGAGGCGGCGCACTTCTCGGACGGTCAAGCCGGCGTCGAGCGTCGCCCACGCGAGGTGAAGCCGGGCGTCACCGGAGACGCGTGCGATGTGTTTCGCGGCGGTCGGTGCAATCTGTCCGCGGGCGACGTGTCGCCGAACCGACTGCGGCAGGTCGTGTACGCGGGCCCACTTGCGGATGAAAGAGACCGAAACGTCGCCGCCGGCTCGTTCTGCGGCGCGTTTGTACGACCCGACACCGCGGACGAGGGCGGCGCAGGCGGCGGCTCCGCGGAGCATGAACACGTGGTCGTCGTCGCCAGCGGTCGATTCGGAAAACGAGCGGACCGTCCGGGCGGCTTCGGCGACGCTCTCGGGGTCGTTTGGGTCGAACCCGACCGCCTCGTGGGCGCGGTCACCCGTGACCGCGGGGTCCCCACGGACGACAGGCTGGCCGACCGGTTCTCGCCGGTCGGCGGGCACCTGACCGGTGCGTCGGCGTTCGTCGTTCGTCATCTACGAGTCGGTTACGCGCTCGCGGATAAAAACGTCCCCCTGAGTGGCGAGATTCGCGCGCGAGCGGGGTTCGTTCGGGTCACTCCTCGCGGGACTCCGAGAGGTGCGACCAGATTTCGGCGCATCCGGCACCGTCTTCGAGGTCCTTGAGGTGGGCCGTCGCGTCCGAGTCTTCGGTCTCTGCGGGGGCGTGGGTGGATGCGTCGGCGTCCGATTCCAACTCGTCGGGGTCGAGTTCTGCCTCGCTCGTCATGTTTCGTCCTCCGTTGGCCAGTCGAACAGTTCGGGGGCGACGTCGGCGGAGGCGTGTTGTCTGACGGCGGTTCGGTGGTCACTCATCACCCTGCCATACCGAGGGAACTGTCATAAGCGAATCCGCACCTGTAATGTGTACCCCCACTCCCGGGTACCGGAAGCGGTTGCCACTACCTCAGACGGTCGAAAACGGGCGAAACCACCCGACTGCGACGGCCTCAGGCCCCGAGTCGCTGTCGTGTCCCACCCGCGGGAATTGCGGCCGTCGTCTCACATACGTACACGGGGCACCGACGAAGAGACATGAGCGTCTCTCTTCGCGTCCTCGACGACGGGGCGTGGGTCTCCGTGAACGACGCCCGAGAAGTGAGCGTAAGCGAACTCTGGCGACTCGACGCGCCCGCATTCTGTGGCTGTGACCTCCCGGATTTCGTCGTCGAAAACGTCCTCTCGGTCGGGGCAGACGGACGAACCGTCTCGGCGAAAGTGTACGGCCAATGTATCGCCTGCGGCGAGACCGGCACCCCCGGTTGGGTCCCGGTCGGCCGCCTCTCGGACGGCGAATTCACCGATATCGCCCGCGAGCGTGTCGTCCTCCCGGTCCGAAATGATAGCTGAATAACATAGGCAATACTGTCCCCTTTTCGGTAGCACCGGGAAGGGTTGACGGTACGCTCGGGGCCTTACGTAGGGAAATACATGGGTGTTCGTACGAATGCCCACGGACGTCGAACGCTGGAAATCAGAGGTCTACGGAAACGAGATACGAGAGCATCTGTTCCGTTTCGCCGAGGAGGGTTGGGACGCGATTCCCGACGACGAACGAGACGCGTGGTTCGAGCGCTTCAAATGGTGGGGATTGTACCACCAGCGAAACGGCCAAGAGTCGTACTTCATGTTGCGTATCGGGACGCCGAACGGCCGTCTCGAACCCGAACAACTCCGTGTCGTCGGCGAAGTCGCAAAGGAGTACGCGACCGGCCCGGGAACGAACCCGATTTTCGGCGACGCCTACGCCGACTTCACCACCAGACAATCCATCCAACTCCACTGGATAAAGCTCGAAGACGTTCCGGACCTCTTCGAAACGCTCGAAGCTAACGGACTCTCCGCACAGCAGGCCTGTGGCGACTCGTGGCGCAACATCGTCGGCAACCCGATGGCCGGCGACGACGCGGCCGAAATCATCGACGCGTGGCCGGTCATCAAGGAACTCAACGAGACGTTCAAGGGCAACGACGACCACTCGAACCTCCCGCGCAAGTGGAAGGTGTCCGTGGCCGGGTCGGCCGACGGCTCCGGGCAAGGAGACATCAACGACCTTGCGCTCGAACCTGCCTACAAAGAGATCGATGGCGAGCGCACGGTGGGGTTCAACGTCCGCGTCGGCGGCGGGCTTGCCCGCAACGAAGAGCGGTTCGCCCGCGATATCGACGTGTGGGTCGCTCCCGAGGACACCGCCGCCGTCGCCGGGGGCCTTTCGGCACTTTTCCGTGACTACGGCGACCGTGAGAACCGCTACAACGCCCGCATCAAGTTCCTCGTTGACGAGTGGGGACCGGAGAAAATCCGGGAGACACTCCAATCGGAGTACGTCGATTTCGAACTGGAGACGGCAGGCGAGGACGTGCGCGACCAGTACACCTACAACGCCGGCGGTGACGGCCGCAACGACCTCCTCGGCGTCCACAAGCAGAAGGATGGCAAGAACTTCGTCGGCTTGAACGTCCTCGTGGGCCGGATGGGCGCGGATGACGTTATCGAACTCGCCGACCTCGCCGAGACGTACGGCTCCGGCGCGGCCCGCCTGACGCAACGGCAGAACGTCATCATCCCCGACATACCGGACGAGAAACTGGACGACTTCCTCGCGGAAGACCTGCTCGAACACTACTCGCCCGACCCGTCGCCGTTCATGCGCGGCTCTGTCGCCTGTACGGGCACCGAGTTCTGTTCGCTCTCCATCGTCGAGACGAAGAACCGACAGGTCCGCTTCGCTCGCTGGCTGAAAGAGAACGTCGAACTACCGTCCGGCGTCGATGCGTTCCACATCCACCTCTCGGGTTGTACGGCCTCCTGCGCCCAGCCGCAGATTGCAGACGTGAGCCTCCGCGGGATGAAGACCCGTAAAAACGGAGACCCGGTCGAAGCACTCGACATTGGTCTCGGCGGCGGTCTCGGCGAGGAACCGCAGTTCGCCCGCTGGGTAACCCAGCGCGTTCCCGTAGACGAGGTACCCGGCGCAATCAAGAACCTGCTCGCCAACTTCGACGACCAGAGCGACGAGGGCGAGACGTTCCGCGAGTTCGTCCAGCGGCACGACGACGACGAACTGGCCGAACTGGTAGAACCCGAAGAGACCAGCTACGAGGACCCGATGATGCACAACACGAAGCGCACGTGGTACCCCTACGCCGAAGAGGACAGCCTCGACGCCGGTCCTGCACCGACTCGCGCCGACGGCACTCCAATCACGAGCGGCGACTGAGATGGACCGTATCCTGAAGGTCAACGCGTACACGACGCTGGACCTCGTTGATGCGACGGCGACGGGCCACGACTTCGAGGACACGGCGTTCGCGGTGCTCAACGCGACGTCGCCGCGAAAGAATCCCGACGAAATCACGCTCGAACTGGAACTCGACGGGACGCAACTGGAGTCGCTTCCTCCGCACGCGACCACGGTGACGCTCTCACCCGAGGAGGCCCGGAGTCTCGCCGCCGACCTCGAAAAACACGCCGACCGCGTCGAAGCCGCACGAGGCGACTAACCGCAGTTCCGAGACGTGCCGAGCGCCGAGAGAGACGACACGCAACGTGGCTGTCGAGTGCGTTCAACACCGTCGCAGTGCTGTCTACTGCTGTTCCGTCGCAGTGCTGTTCCAATTCCCACCTAGTCGCCACCGACCGGCCCGTCGATAACCCCTGCGCCTCGACAACCAGGCACACAGATAATTGCGCCATATTCGAAACGTTCGATGAGAAACGAGCCACCTAATTGTTCATTCACATATCGTCACCGCCCATCGGTAGACATATGACTTCGAAACCCACAGCGTAGCGTGTGCTAGAGACGATGCTCTCACGCCGTCAACGCATCGCGCGTCGGTCACTCTCCACCTCCCGTGCTCACCCGGCAAATCGAACGCCGGTCACAGCACGGGGGGTGGTGGCGTGAGCCGTCACCGAAGCCTCGTTCTCTTCGTCGCGGCCGCGGTGCTGTTCGGCACCTCGTTCGTCGGCATCAAAGCCGCTATCGACGTCGTGCCGCCCGTGTTGTTCGCGGCGTTCCGCGTCGATGTGGCCGCTATCGTGCTTTTGAGTCTCGTCTTCGTCCGCGGCGGCTACTGGCGACCGCGGAGTCGCGCCGATGTGTTCGGCATCCTCGCCAGCGGCGCGTTCGTCCTCGGCGCGAACAACGTGCTTCTCTTTCTCGGCCAGCAACACGCGACGACCGGTGCCGCGGCCGTCATGTACAGTCTCATGCCCGTCGTCTCGCCGGTGTTCGCCGTGCTCCTCCTCGACGACGAACGCATCTCGGCACTCGACGCCGTCGGGATTCTGCTCGGACTGGTCGGCGTCGTCGTCATCGTCGGGCCGGAGAGCGTCCTCGGCGGCGGCAACGTCGGGCAGGCGCTCGTCGTCGGGTCGGCACTCTCGGTGGCGTTCGGAACCGTTCTCCTCGACCGCGTCGGTCCCGATATCGGCACGCTCCCGCTAACCGCGTGGGCGATGGCAGTCGCCGCCGTCGGCATCCACGTCGCCAGCCTCGGTCTCGGCGAATCGCCCGCACAGGTGGCGTGGTCACCGACTGTCGTCGCCGCGATTCTCTACGTGGGGATGCCCGCGACGGCGGCCGCCTACCCGGTGTATTTCGCACTGCTCGCGGAGGCGGGCCCGGTCCGCGGCAATCTCGTCGCCTACGCGATGCCAATCGTCGCAACCATCACCGGATGGGCGTTCCTCGGTGAATCGATTTCGGCGGCAACCGTACTCGGATTCGGAGTCATCGTCACCGGGTTCGTGTTCGTTCAACGCGAGAGCGTGGCCAAGGTTGTTGGGACGGCAACGAAGCGCCCCGCCGAAGCGGAGTGAGAAAAGCGCACGAGGGAGGGCCGAGGAGACCGTTTCGGGGAGCGAAAGACACGAAAGACCGGATTACGCCGCGACACGCCGCCGAACCGCGACGACAACATCGACGAGAACCTCTTTTTTCATCATGGCGAAGCCGACGAAGATAGCGCCGAAGCCGACGAGCGCCATTGTGTCGATGGCGTGACCGAGGAGGACCCAACTCATGAGTGCCGCGACGACGGGTTCGACGTAGCCGATGAGGTTGAGTTCCGTCGGGCCGAGGCGGTCTAGCAGTTCGAAGTAGAGGAGGAACGCTACCGCGCCGGAGACGAGCGTCAGGTAGAGGAACGACGCGATTCCAGTCGGTGCCCACTCGATGGCGGAAAGCGACTCCCCACGGAACAGCGCCCAGACGTGGAGGATGACGCCGCCGCCGAGCATCGTCCACGCCTGCATGGACTGGACCGGTAGGTCGGTGCGGAGCGGACGGGTGAGGACCGCGCCGAGGGCGAACGAGACAGCACCGAAGAAGATGAGAACCATGCCGAGGCCCTGCGCCGAGTCGAGAATTCCGGTGCCGGGGTTGGCGACGAGAACGACACCGGCGAAGCCGGAGAGAAGGCCCAAGACGCCCGACGTGCCGAGCGACTGGTTCGAGAGAATTGCCGCGGCGAAGACGGCGGTGAGGATAGGCGAGAGGCTAATGATAATCGAGGCGACGGCACCGGGGACGTGGTTCTGGCCGAGATAGAGCAGGCCGTGATAGGCGGCGATGATGAACACCGCACCGATGGCCGTCGCAAGCAGTTCGTCTCTGGTTCGTGGTCGCCAACGGTCGGTCGAGTACACGGCGTACGCTAACATCACGAGCCCGGCGAGTTCGTAGCGGACCGCCGCAAAGGTCAGCGTCGGGAAGAACTCCAAGCCGACCTCGATGGCGACGAACGACGTGCCCCACATCGCCGCGAGGGCGACGAACAGCAGGGGAGTCGTCGGAATATTTCTCCAAGTGGTTCGCGTCATAGTCGAATCTACTCCAACATCCGACCGGCGTGTTGTTAAATCCTTCTACAATAGAAACAGAATTAGTTGAATCTTTCATTGAGTAATACCATATTTACTGGATTTGACTTCACATAAATCGTTAAAATCTGAGTGCGTGCGTCGTGGTGGCGAATACGGGTGACAGAACAAGGACTTAGGTCTCCGCCTGCGCCCAGTGTAGGTATGGACGAACGCGACGTGCGCCTGTTGAAGGCCATCGCGGACCTCGGGACGGGCAGTCCCGAGAAGCTACACGAAGCGACCGACATCCCGGTATCGACCATCCACTACCGGTTGAACAACCTGAAAGACGACGGCGTCATCGAAAACGACCTCTACGACATCGACCTCGAAGCGTTCGGTCTCGGCGTCACCGTCGTCATCGAGGTGTTGGCCGACTACAGCGGCTCTTACGAGGGCGTCGGCAACAAACTGCTGGAGATAGAAGGCGTCACCCAACTGTATTTCACGATGGGTGAGACGGACTTCATCGTCGTGGCCCACCTCGCCGACTCCGATCGCGTCGAGCGTCTCATCAGCGACTTCGAGGCGATACCGGAAGTCGAGCGAACGAACTCCACATTCGTCATCTCGACGATGCGCGACAGCCACAGGGCGCTACAGAGCTACACGTTGGAGACGTTGCTAGACGAGTTGGGTATCGAGAGCTGAACGCCGCCATTGGGATTACCTGCCCGCGTCGCGTAGAGATTCGTATGTCGGACTCCGTGCGAACGTGGCTCGTCGAACGGACGTATTCGGACGACGAACAGAATATCATCATCCTCGTATACGCGACGCCGGACGGAACGCGGTACCACCGAAAAGAGCGGTCGATAACGAGCTTCGAATCCGATATTCGAGACACGTACGCCGCACTCGACGTCGATTCGGACGCGCTGGGCCGCGTCACCGACGAAGAGACACGAGAGGCCTACGCCGCGGCGGCACAGGAGATGGCTGAGACCCACGACCCGACGGATACCGTCTGAGGCGAGACGACGGCTGAGAGCAATCGGAGAGCAACTGGTCAGTTGGCCGGTGGGTGGGAGATTCGGTGAGTCGGCAGTTCAGCGGGTGAGCAAGTCGTCAAATGGGCGGCTGGCGGGCTGGCGAGTCGCAGTTTTCGGGTCGATAACTAACCACGGGCCTGATGTCCGGCCATCCAGTAAGTCGGCGAAAAGTGGGCCACTCAGTCGGCCGATGCGAGCGGCAGTTCGATGACGACGACCGAGCCAGTCGGTTCGTTGTCCTCGAAGTGGACCGTTCCGCCGAACGAACTGACGAGTTCGTTGACGAGGTAGAGTCCGAGACCGGTGCCGGTGCTGTCGAGTCCTTTCTCGCCTTTGCCGAAGACGACCGGTTTCCTGCTGTCTGGAATGCCAGAGCCGTCGTCGGCAATGCGGATGACGACGGATTCTGCGTCCTCGTCAACCGTCGCCGAGAGCGTGACGGTGATGTGGCCCTCGTTGTGCTGGGCGGCGTTGTTGAAGATGTTGCCGAACACCGACGCGAGAAGCGGGTTCGCCCGTACCGCGACGTCCGGAATCTCACCTTCGACCTCGAACGTGGCGTTCGGAAACGCCTCGCGCCGGACGGCGAGTTCACGCTGCAGGGAGTCTGCGAGCGGGAGCGGCCGCGTATCGACCGTGTCGCCGCTCATCGTCTCGATGAGGTCGCGGGCGACTTCGGTTATCTCGATGGTGTGCCGCCCCGTCGAGAGGATGCGCGAGAGGATGTCCGAAGCTTCGTCGTCAACGTGTTCTTCGAGCAACTCCGCCCATCCGACGATGACGGACATATCGTTTCGGATGTCGTGGCGGACGATGCGGTTCAGCGCCTCCAGTTCGGCGTTTGCTCGCTCTAACTCCCGTTCGCGGCTTCGTCGGGTCGTTACGTCCTGAATCGTCCCCCTGAGAGCCGCGACGCGACCGTTTCGGATGACCGGTTCGCCACGGGTTCGAACCCACAGTTCCGTGCCCTCGTCGGTCACGATTCGAAATTCATCTTCCCATGCGATGCCTTCGTTGCGACAGCGATCTACCAGTTTGGTCGCCCGCTCTCGGTCTTCTTCGACGTAGAATCCGAGTGCGTCGTCCAGCGAGGGTTCGTAATCGAGTGGGACGTCGTGGATTCGTTTCGTCTGGTCGGTCCATTCGAGCGACTCCGTTACGAGGTCGAGTTCCCAGCCGCCGACCTTCGAGATGCGCTGTGTCCGCTCCAAGAAATCACGACTGCGTTCGAGTTCGCGCTCGCGTTCTTTCTGTTCTGCGAGGTCCTGAAAGACGATGACGGACCGGTCATCGACGAGCGAGGTGATAGAGAGTCGAACGGGAACGGCCGCGCCGTCAGGCGTTCGAACCGTTACCTCGCCTTGCCACCGGCCGACGGTTTCGAGTGCGGTGATGACTGACTCGTTGATTCGGTCGGCCTCTGTCTCGTCGTGCAGTTCGTGCCACGAGACGCCGACCATCGACGCGGCGTCCGGGTAGCCGCAGATGTTCGCCCCCGTCTCGTTGACATAGACGTGCGTTCCGCCCTCGGTGAGCGCGACACCGGCATCGACGGCATCGACCGCCCGCTTGAACGCTTCGAGGTCGCGTTTTCGCTTTCGTTCCTCCGTCACGTCCTCGATAGTCGAAACGAGCCGACGGCCGCCCGAAAGTTCGGCGACTGTGAGGCTCACCCGAATCCAGACGGTCTCTCCCGCGGTCGTCTCCATCGGCCACGTGAACGTGTTACTCCCAGTTTCGCGGGCCGTCTTGACCTCGGCAGTGGCGCGCTCGGCGGTGTAGCCGGGGAAGTTGGCGGTCACGTCCGACGGGGCGGTTTCGAGCATCGTCTCGCGGTCGGCACCGAGAAGGTCGAGATACCGCTGGTTGATGTCGATGAGTTCGAGCGTATCGAGGTCGCGGACCGCAAGCCCGACGTTGACGGCCTCGAATAACTCTCGGTGGTCGAGCGACCCGACGGTGTTTCGCGCGGCACCGTAGACGACGTGCCCGAGATTTTCGATGTCGGTTGCTGACGGATTCGACCGTTCGAACGAGACGAGCGGCACGCCGTCGGACCGCAACGTGCGGATAATCGGCTGACGCATCTCGTTCATCACGTGCGTCGAGACGACGAGGCAGTCCACACGAGACAGTTCGAGTTCCGAATAGGCGGTGTCGATACTGTCCGTCGTCGAGACCCGAACGTCGGTCGTCGTACCGCCGACTGCATCGGGGAGTGCCTCGGCGAGGCGTTCACGCACGGACTGGTTCTCGCTGACGACGAGAACGTTCAGCCGACCAGACATACCGGATTGTGGACTTCGAAGTTGAAGTATGAACCGGCGGGACGTCGCCTCGGCCGGGGCGAACAGCGTCGTCTCGGGTCCGACTAAGATTCCAAACTCGACACCCACCTCGACGACAGATTCGAACGTCTACCGGGGGCTGAAACCGGTGTTAGAAAACGGAAATCGCCCTAAATTGGGACGACGTACTAGCTACTGAGGGGCGGCAATCGCTCCCTCGGTGATTCCAATGACGACGACAAATTCGACACGGCTCGCCGGTATCGTACTGCTCGCGGTAGCCGCGCTGTTCGTGTTTCCGGTCCTCCTCGGAATGTCCGGGTTCTTCGGCGCGGGACCAATGGGCTGGGGCGGCGGCTGGATGCACGACACGTGGATGCACGGTGGAGGCGGCGGAAGCGCCGTCCCGTGGTGGATGTGGGGAACGGGTCTTGTCGGCCAACTGCTCCTCATCGCAGTGCTCGTCGGCGGCGGCGTCCTGCTCTTTCGAGCGGTGGGTGGGGACGGAACCCGCGGCGATGAAGCACTCGCCGAACTGCGTAGCGCCTACGCCCGCGGCGACATCGACGACGAGGAGTTCGACCGACGGCGCGAACGCCTCGAACGCGACTGAGACCCCGGTATCCTCTCGAACAACCGACTTACTCGTCGAAGTCGGGGCGCAGATTGTTGCAGGCGAAACGAAGGGGTTCGAGACGAAGTGGGGAGGTCGAGGGGAGAAAGATGGGTTCAAAGAGAGAAAACGAGTTCGAGGAGAAAGGGAAGTCGGTTCGAAGAGCGGAACACAGATTCGAAGGGAACAGACCGTGAACTACCGAGCGAGTCGAAGTCAAGGGCGAGTGATTCATCCGGAACAGCTATCAATGTTTAGGCCAACCTAAATATATGGGTTCGGAGTCACAGAACGGTGGTCTCATTTCGGTTCTGCGGCAGTTCAAGCCGAAGCGGACGCGGATTCGGGTGGCCGCGTGCGTCGCCGCAAGCCGGTCGCTAACGGAGTCTTCCGACGACGAGACCGGCAAGGAACAAGAAGAAGAGATAGAGTAGAAGAGGAGTAGAGTAAGAATAAGAGGAAAAAGAGGAGGGTACCAGAAGCGAGCGCTTCGGCGCGGCGCGACGGAGTGAGCGCGGTGTCAGTCAGATTTCCGCGACGGTTCCGAGGTCGGGTGCGGTAGCCTCGTACCCGTCTGCCGCCAATTCCTCGGCGAACGCTCCACAGCGGTCGCCGTGGTTGACGAAGACGGGAGCGTCGCGGTACTCGTCGAGGAACGAACGAAGCCCGTGTTTGTCGGCGTGCGCGGAGAAGTCGTACATCTCGGCGCGTGCGGCGACCGGCACGACGCCGCCGTTGAGTTCACACCGGCCGCGTTCGACCAGTTCGCGTCCGGGCGTCCCTTCGACTTGGTAGCCGGTGAGACAGATTTTGTTCGTCGGGTCCTGCCGAATCTCGGGAATGTAGGTCATCGCCGGCCCGCCCGAAAGCATCCCGCTCGTAGTGACGATAACCGAATTTTGCCGGGCGATACGGCGTCGTTGACCGTCGCGTCCCGAGACGATTCGAGCGTTCGATTTCGCCCGCTTGAGCGCGTCCGAATCGCGGACGTAGTCGGGGTGATTGCGGAGCATCTGGAGGACATGCGTGCCCATGCCATCGACGTAACAGTCGATGTCGTGCGCGTCAAGCACCATAAGAATCTCCTGTGTGCGTCCGATGGCGAAGGCGGGAACCACGACCGTTCCGCCCTGCCAAATCGTGGTCTGCACCGACTCGATGAACCGCTTTTCGACCGTCGCGCGGTCGTCGTGTTCCACGTCAGAGTACGTGGATTCGCAGATAACGACGTCGGCGTCCGGCCGGTCGGTCGTGCCCGAGACCAATCGCTGGTCGTCGGTGTGGAAGTCGGCCGTATAGAGCAGTCTCGTCTCGCCGTCATCGATGAGGACGTGCGCGCTTCCGGGGATGTGACCCGCGTTGTAGAAGGTGACTTCGTGACCGGCGGCGGTGAAGGTCTCGCCGTAGTCGTGCGGGTCCGACTGTTGGGTCATCCGCTGGATGTGCGTCTCGGTGAACGGGCAGTCGTAGGTGCCGCCGTGCAGATTCAGGGTGTCTCGCGCGAGTGTGAGCGCGAGTTCGTACGTCGGCGGCGTCCAGTGGACTGCCGGCCACTCGGCACCGGAGAGAAGCGAGGGGACCGTCCCGACGTGGTCGAGGTGGCCGTGAGAGACGACGACGGCGTCGGGTTCGACAGTGCCGACGGGGAACTGCGGCGGATTGCCGGTCAGCATCCCGTAATCGAGAAGCAGTGAGTCGTTGACGAGAATCGCACTGCGCCCGACCTCCCCGGCCCCGCCGAGGAACTGGAGTTGCATTGGAGAGACGTACCGACTGGAGGGGCTTTTGCTCGTCGGTCCGGGTGGCGAGAGCGACGCGAACGCCCGCGACGACACTCGACGCTTTTGTTCGCCGCCCGCGTTATAGACTGTATGTCCGACCCGCCGCTCGACCGACTCGTCTCGACGCTTCACGAACACCTCGCCGCGACGGCGACGCGCCCCGTCCGCGAGGACGCGAGTAGATGGCTCGGCGAAGCCGAAGCGGTCGTGTCCGACCTCGACGCCGGGCCGCTCCCGGAAGCGACCGTCGTGAAACGGCGTCTCGGCCACGTCGAACACCTGCTTTCGAACGTCGAGGCGACAGAAGACGCCGACGCTGACGAACACGTTGCCGCGGCGCGCGAGGCGCTTTGGGACGCGCTCGCGGCGCTCGACTGACGAAGGACTGCGGCGATTCGGTCGGGTGTCGGGTGTCGAAGGCAAACACCGAGAACGGATGCGCGACCGGATACGGACGGCAGACGGGTTAGTTCGAGAACCAGTCTTTCGCCGTCGAAGCGAGAATCGAGAAGTCTTCGAGCTTCAACATCTGGAACATGGCGAGCGGGTTCCCGTCGTTCGCGGCGTTCAACCGCTCCTGTGGGATTCTGTGGAGGTCTTCGAGGAACGTGTCGTACCGCTCGTTGGACGCGCGGTAGAGCATCTCGGTCATGAACAGCCGGTTTTTCGCCTTGGGCGCGACGCGGTCGTGCCAGAGGCGGTCGTAGATAGCGAGTTCGGACGCGGAGGTGTCGCGCTCGCTGTGGGTGAGCACGCGGTCTGCGGTCGCGGCCGCGACCCGGCCGGAGCGCATGCACTTGTCGATGCCCTCGCCCCACAGTGGGTCCACGGTCGGGACGGTGTCACCGATAGCCATGAAGTTATCCGTGCTCATGCTTCCGGGCAGTTGGATGTGCGCCGAGCCGCGGTGTTGTTTGCCTGCGATACGCGATGCGTTCTCGAAGCGCGGGTCGGTGTCAACCCAGTACTGGAGGTAGTCATCGACCGTAAACCCGGACCGGGCGTTCTGTCTGTGACCCTCGTTTTGGATGTAACAGACGCCAACTTTCGCGGTGTCCTCGCCGGTGTGGAAAATCCACGAGTAACCGCCGGGGGCCATGTTGTGGTCGAGACGAAGCATCATCGAATCGCGGAGGTCGGCGTAGCCGTCGGGGTTCAAATCGAGACCTTCGAACTCGTATTCGATGCCGATAGCCTGTTTTTTCCGTTTGAGGGTGCACACGTCGAGCGCCTTCGCAAGGGGCGCGCTCGGGCCGGTCGCGTCGATGATGATGTCGGCGTACACTTCTTCGTCGCCGTTGTACCGAACGCCGACGATTTCACCGCCTTCCATCACCGGCTTGGAGACGCGGGCGTCGAAGCGGTACTCCGCGCCGTCCGCTCTGGACTCGTCTACCAACCAGTTTTTGAAGTCCGCGAACTCCAAGACGGCACCGGGTTGGTGTCGCTGGAAGTGGTTATTCGGCGACTCCAAGATGACGTCGTCGGTGAAGTTCATCACGACTTCGTCGGGGACGTTGAACGAAGCCATCGTGGACGGGAACGTCCCGGCGGTCGATTTGTTGCTCCGCGAGGGGAATTCGTCCTCGGACTCGGTTTCGAGAACGCAAACGTCGTAGCCGCGAGCCGCGAGGTCTCGTGCCGCTTGTCCACCCGCAGGACCCGCACCAGCGATAATCACGTCGTATGTATCTGTCATTGTAAAGTAGGCATCACCGGTAGTCTTGTTCGTACACGCGTTACCCACCCTTTCTGAAACAAGCGTGTAATCTGCTTTGGTTTTGGACGGTCACCGATGCCGACTCGTGCGCCGATAGTATAGGAGTGTTTACAACTTCGTACACAGCCCATCGCATGACGACGTTCGACCGAGCGTGTACAGACGTACAATCGCTACTACAGTTCTCCCAGAAGCAACAAAATAGAGGAGAGATAGAACGACACGGGTCCTAACACAACGAGTGAGTGAAGCGCGGGGACGATGCGGTCGCAGAGAACAGACCTACGGCTCCGGAATGCGCCGCACCTGAAACTCGCGGTAACCGCCGTAGGCGGCTTCGAGCGCGCCGAGCCACCAGTTCCAGCGCGTCGCGGGACCGCCTTCGGGCGCGTCGCGCATGTTCCGGACGATTTCGTCTTCCGTCAGCGGTGCGCCGCGGTCGCGTTTAGCTTGTTCCGAATCGACGAGGTCGCGGGCTTGTCGCGCGACGACCTGTCGCTCGGCCTCCGTGCCGCCGAACTCGACGAGGGCGTCCCGAAACGACTCCTCGTCGAACGAGGTGTGAGGGCTGTCGTTCCGATCAGTGGGGATCACACGCTACCTACGGGTGCTGTCACAAAGAAGGGCTCGGCCGATTGATTCGGTTGTGCTAGCGTCGAATCTGTCGATATCGGCGCCTTCGACGGCTTATTCTGCTTCCTCGGTTGGCCGTTCTGGCTGTGTGATTGTCCGTAGTACACGGTCGTCTTGACTGCCTGACCGTCCGCATCGGTTGGTCGTTCGAACTGCTTGACTACCGCATTGCCTGACCGTCCGCAGTTCCTGGCTGTTGGTACCCCGTTGCCGACCGCACTGTTATTCGTTCCACCACTCGCTTCGACGCTCGCTGTACGTGGCGTTTCGGAACGGGTCGGGTTTGTCCTCGTCGTCCTCCGCGCCGAGATAGTGGGCGAACCAGTAGCCGACGTGCCACCCGACGGCGTCGGTATCGAGGTCAACGAGGACGATTCGGAGGCCGCCGTAGGTCTCAAGTGCTCCGTCCCCGTCGGGGTCGTAGCCGCTCGCGGCGGCACACGAGGCCGCCCCCCGCACACACGGTGAGGTCTCGGCGAACGAGATTCTGACTTCCGCCTCATCAGGGTCGGAAACGTAGGTGAACGTGACGTTGTCGGGCATTCCGGGCGCGCCGTCAGTGTAGTAGTCGAGCGCGTTCCGAACCTGGTCGCGTGCCGCGTCGGTGTCGGCCGCGCCCGTGTCGTTCACATAGACGGTAAACGAGGAGTCGTCCCACGGGAACGCCTTGTCGGTGGCGTTCGTCCGCGGAAGCGTGTAGAGGATGCTCGTCGCGTTCATGAGTTCGGCGGGTTCGTCGTCGTGGTCGAGACCGAGCGTGTGACCCAGTTCGTGTTCGATGACCTCGGCCGTCGAACGGTCGCCGAATCCGGTTCGGACGTAGACGGTTTCCGGTCGGTCGATTTGTCTGCGGTCGGTGATGTACGGCGCACAGCCGGCGGCGTCGGCCTGTCCGCTACACTCCGGGATGTCGTCGGAAAAGCGAACCACGAGGTCCGGGTTTCGGGCGTCGGCATCGACTTCGTAGTCGATTTCGTAGCCGAGATACCGCGCGTCGTTTGCCTCCCAGAACGCCGCCGCCTCGCTCACGAGCGACGCGTACTCTCGGTCGTCGCCCTCGGGGACTTCTACGGCTATGACGACCGGGTCGGACCCCCACGGCCCGAAGCCAGACGCTGGCGTGGTCGTTGGCGTCGGTTCGGGCGTTGGTGCTGGCGTCGTCGGCTCCGGCGTTGTCGTCGGCGCTGGCGTAGCAGTCGTCGGCGCTGGCGGTGTGTCCTGCGCCGTAGTCGTCGGCTCGGCCGTCGCGGTGGCAGGCGTCTGTCCCTCCGCTGTCGTCGGCGTTGCTGTCGTAGTCGTCCGCCCATCTTCGGTCGGGGAAAGCGGCGCGGTACAGCCGGCGAGAACCACGAGGAGGACGACGAAAACCGAGACGCCACGCATACTATTTGAGGGGCGACGAATCGGTAAGAAGGTTTGTTCGCGGGAGTCGAAGCGGCGTGAGAGTGAGACCAGCCGTGAAGATAGACCCAGCCGTGGAGTGTAAGAGTGAGAACAAACGCGAGCGTCTCGAACCGCGAGTGCGGCGGCTCGACGATTGAAAGCGGCTGAGAGGAGTAAGCCCCCTTCTGTTCGTCCCAGCATTCGGCTTAGCGTCCGCGTCCTTCTCGGGGCGAACCCCGAGGGCACGCCGGGCGAACCCGACGCGCCGTCCGAACTACCTTCGCGGCGCGGACTTGCACCGGTGAGGATTCGCCGTTCCACCCATTCTCGACCGTCCATCCTCTGCGGGTTATCTCCCTCCCCTTACGGGTCGGTTCGCGCGCGGACGGCGAAACCGTCCGCGCCGGCGACGGCGGAGCCGTCGCGCGCGCATCATCGGTCGGGTCGAGCGGTCTCGTTTCTGTTCCAGCGCCAGCCGTCTCCGACTCCGGGCTTGCGCCCGGTCACCTGTTCAGACGGTGGGGGGACTTTCCTCATACCCGAAACCGGGCACGGGAACTGGGCTCTCTCTGCCGACGTACTCTAGCCCCGTCCCTCAGATAAGCGGTTCGATTACCCCAGTCGAACGCGAGGTTTTCGACCTGTTAGATACTGGTTAATTTACGTAACAGCTGAATAACAGTCGAGGGAAGCGTTGAAGTCACCGTGGAACTTGAATGGTAATATGTCCGAGGCGCAGACCGTACACCTCACCTACGAGGATGGGGCGCGGGCGGTCGAACTAGCGCGGGAATCCGTCGAATCGTACGTTCTTCATGGGCAGAGAGAACAACCGGGCAGTATGCGGGACGCATTCTACGCACGAACTGGGGCGTTCGTGCGCGTCAAATCGACACGGGGGCGTGGGCGACTTCGCGGATGCGCGGGGGCCTATCGCGGCAAAGACCAACTCGGTCACGCCATCGTCGATGCGGCCATCAAAGCCGCGTCTGGCGACTCGTGTCAAACAGAAATCGAAGCACCCGAACTCCCGAACCTGAATATCTCCGTTTGTATCGTCAACGAATACACGTTGACGAACGACCCACTTTCTGACATCGAACTCGGAAAACACGGGGTCGCCATCGACGCCGGCGGAGAACACGGCTGGATGTACCCAACGATTCCGGTCGAACTCGGCTGGTCCAAAGAACAGTTCCTGACGAACGCCTGCCGAAAGGCCGGTCTGTCGCCGCTTGCGTGGCAGAAAGAAGATACGATGATTACGCTCTTCGAGGGGCAAGTGTTCCGCGAGCGCGAAGACGGCGGGAGCGTCGAAGCGCTGTAGCCCGGCGACGAGAAGAGCGACTCCTTCATGCGACCATCGTCACACGCCCAGAGAGGCGTCGCTCTGTCCGCCACAGTTCGAATGAAGGGCGGTGGTGAAAGTGAGAGGTGAGAGGTGGGGGATGAAGTGAGAAGTATGAGTAGAGTAGTTTCAGAGAGCAGAGCGCGTAGAAAGCGAACGGAGTGAGGAAAAAGCGGCGAACGTCCGTTACTCGGCTCCGAACCCGACGTTCGCGGCGTCCTCGCGCGCCCTCGCCGCGGCCGCGTCGAGGTCGAAGTCGCGGACGACTTCGCCGTCACGAATCAGCGGTTCGAGCAGTGGTTCGCCGTCGGCCGGTGCGTCTGTGCCGCGGAGACCGACGTGGTGGCCGCCGTCTTCGGTTCGGTAGACCGCTTTGACGCCCGAGAGTTTCCCACGCTTCGCCGCTGGTTCACCGTCTACTTCGACGATGTCGAGCGCGAAATCGACCGGGTTGGCGTTCGAGATGTAACCGCCGACGCCGAACCCTTCGACGACGTCGCGGAGAGTTCGAAGTTCGGTCGGGCCGAGACCGCCGCTCACGAAGATGCCGACATCCTCGTGGCCGCGGGCGTCCAGTTCCCAGCGAACCTCGCGGACGATGTGGCGGAAGTCGCCACGCCGAGACGAGGTGGTGTCGAGACGGACGCTATCGAGGCGGTCGCCGAGCGTTTCGACCGCGAGGAGGACTTCTTCGGTCTCGTCGCCGTAGGTGTCACAGAGCGTAACGCGAGGCACGTCCTCCGGAACCGCCTCGTCGAACGCCTGAAACGCCTCGGCTTGGTTGCCGCGGCCGAAGGAGATGAGAAGCGCGTGCGGCATCGTCCCCGAGGCTTCCTTGCCGAGAATTTCGCCGGCGGCGACGTGCGAAAAGCCGTCGAGACCGGCGACGAGCGCGCTCCGTTCGACCATCGCGGCAATCGAGGGGTGAACGTGGCGCGCGCCGAACGAAAACACCGTCGAGTCGGGGGCGGCGGTTCGGGTTTCGAGCGCGGCCGTGGCACAGCCGGACGCGTGCGAGAGGAAGCCGAGAAGAGAGGTCTCAAACCGGGCGAATTCGAGGTAGTCGCCCTCGATTCGCATCACCGGACCGCCGTCGAACAGGAGGCCCTCGCGCATGGCGTCAACGTCGATGTCGCGCCCGGAGAGGAGCGCCGCGGCGTCTTTCACACCAGCGAACACCTCGTAGTTCCCGTCCGGGAACTGGTCCGCCGTCACCTCGGCGACGACGCGAGGGTTCCGCCCCGCGTGCTTGAGAGTGGCCTCGGTCCGCTGGAAGTAGGCGTCGGTCGCAACGCCCTCACGGATGGCTTCGGGACCGACGATGTCGAATTCGCTCATTGCCCGAGGTTCCGCCCGCCCGATGAAAAAGGTGTATAATCGTTTGCTAACGTCGAAGAGAGATGGTCTTCAACAGGCCGTGCCGGCCCGGTCAGCAAACGAGAACGTCGGGAGGATAGGGCGTGGGAGAAAGCGAGTCGTACGGGACCACCGTGACATCCTCGGAGGCGTCGTCTACCGGGAACCGATCAAACGAGCGCGAGGGCGACGAGAGCGAACAGCCCGGTTCGACGAGACGGACGCAGAACTGTCAGGTTTGAGCTAAGTATCTTCTACTCCCGCGCGTGTACGTCGTCCAGTTCTTCGACCGTCGGCGCGTTCACGATAGTCACTGTCTCACCCCGTCGGGTCACGCGGTAGGCGTCGGCGAAGGGACCGTCATCGACGACGTAGGTGTCTTCCGCGACCAGTCGTGCGCCGAGTCTGAGTTTGAGCGTTCGGGTCAGATACGCCGACTCGAACTGTCTGGCGTCCGTTTCCGTGTCCCAGACCGTCTTCCAGACGTAGCCGCGGGCGTGGGGGTTCGAATCGGCTTCGGCGTCCGAGGCCGGGCGGTACGGGACCACGAGGTCGCCGGACCATCCCGTGGCGGGGCCGGCGGTATAGTTGTACGCGGAGTACGCTCCGGGGTCGTCTCGAAGCTTGTCGCGGTCGATAGCCCTATGCTTCCAGAACATCGTGAAGATGGACGCTTCGCCGACTGTATCACCCACCGGGTCGGTGTCGTATCGCGTCCACGCGGCGGACGACCGGTCTTCGATAGTCACCTCGACCGGCTTCTCGTCGGGGTAGTCCCTCGGGTGGAGAATCTGCTCTGTCGAGACTGGCCGGTCTGCGTAGGCGTCGTTGACCGCGGCCCAACCCCCGCGCTCGCGGAGCGTGTAGACGAACGTCGGTCCCTCGCTGTAGGGCGTGTAGATGGTCAAAAAGACCGGATAGTCAACAGCGCCACTGCCGGACCCGCTTCCACCCGGGCGGGGAACGCACTCCCAATCGGCGGCACATCGCTCCTCGTAGAGGCGGTCAACGTAGCGAGCGTCGCCTTCGACGAGACCGTTTTCGGCGAGTTGTCCGTCCTGCGTGGGTGGCGTCTCGTCGAGTCCGAACTGCTGGTCTTGCAACGCGTGGTGGAGTTCGTGAGCGAGCGTCCGGCGGTTGATAGTCGGCGACTCGCCGTTGCTGATGAGAACGATTCGGTCCTCCGAAGGCGAGTAGTAGCCGAGGACCGACCCGCCGTAGAGTTCGTCGAACACGTCTTCGATGGTGCGGTCTTCGCCGACCAACAGGAGGGCTTCCCACACTTGGTCGTTCCAGTCGGCGTAGAACGGGTCCGACTCGTCTTCGGATTGATTGCGGTACTCGGCGCGGGAGATGACCTCGACCGGAACTGGTTCTGTGAACTCCAGTTCGCGGATGACCTCGACGCGCGCCATCGTGCGGGCGACGAACGCCTCGCGCTCTGTCGCGTTCAGGCCGTCAGACTGGTTGACCGCGATAGACTCATTGTGCCAGTAGCCGGCCTCCCAGCCGAGTCTGTCGGTCGGCGGGTCGGCGGGCCACGACCAGTCTGCGGACCCGTCTGCGGTCGAATCCGCGTCTGCATCCGGGTTTGCGACCGGTGCGGCGCACCCGGCGACGACGAGCAAGAGCGCGGAAAAGAGCGCGGCGAGTCGAGGGCGATGCATAGAAGAGAGTGGTGCGGCGACGGAAAAAGCGTCACGGAGGGTTGGGTGGGTCGCAGAGCGCTCAGGAGGCGAGACTCGGCCGAATCTCGTTGACGTCGGCGGGCGTTGGCCCGTTGACGATGACGACGCGGTCACCTGTGCGGACGACCCGGAAGGCGTCGTTGAACTCGCCGTCTTCGATGACGTGGATGTCGCCTGCCTGTGTTTCGGCCCCGTTCGCGTCGAGGATGTTCTCGTACGCGTCAGTGAACTCGCGGGCGTCGCCCCCCGAGTCCCACTTGGTCACCCAGACGTAGCCGTATTCGGATTCCGACCCGTCCTCGTTTCGGTACGGGAAGAGGCGGTCGTTACCCCAGCCACTCGACGGGACCGCCTCGTAGTTGTAGGTGTCGTAGGACGAGTCGGTGTCCGTGACGGACCGCACGCGGACGGTGCGTGCGCCGCTCTCTCTGGCCTGATACCAGAACATGGAGAACATCGACGCCTCACCGACCGTGTCGGAACCATCGACGCCGAACTCGGGGAAGGTCGTCCAGCCGTTCGTCCCCTCGTCTTCGAATTCGATCGGTTTCGGCGTGTCGTTGGTCAGGTGAATCGTCTGCTCGGTGGAGACCGGCGGGTTTCTGAGCGCGTCGTTGACGGTCTCCCAGCCGCCCCGTTCGTACAGGTCGTTGGCGTACACCGGCCCGTCGGAGTACGGTTGGAAAATGGTGAGCAGGATGCCGAAGTTCGGTCCACCGCCGGAACCGGAGCCACCGGAACCGCCCGCAGAGGGCGTGGCAACACACTCCCAGTTGCCGGCGTCGCACTGTTCGACGTACCGCAGTTCGACGAGTTTCGCGTCGCCTTCGACGATGCCATCGGTAGCGAGGTCTGCATCTTGGGTTTTCCCGCGGTAGCGCCGGTCAGTCAGGTCGAAATGCTGGTCCTGAAGCGCGTGGTGCAGTTCGTGAATCAGAGTCGCGTTGTCGATTGTCGGCGCGCCGGTCGAGTCGGTGACAATCTTGATTTCGTCGTCCGACGGGGAGTAAAAGCCAGCGACGGAACTACCGGTTGTCTCGGAGATCGCGTCGGAACTGCCTTCGGACTCGCCGGTGATAAAGAGTGCTTCCCACACTTGGTCGTTCCAGCGGTTGTACTCGGAGTTCGAAGCTCCCGAGCCACCGGCGTTGCCGCTCCGATACTCCTCGCGGGAGATGACCTCGACCGGGACCGACTCTTGGAATTCGAGTTCGCGCACGGCTTCGACGCGGGCCATCGCACGGCTGACGTAGGCGTCGAGTTCGGTGTCGTTCAGGCCGTCAGACTGATCGACCGCGATGGATTCGTCGTACCAGTAGCCGTCTTCCCACCCGAGCACGTCTTCGTCGGGGTCGTCGAATCCGGTTCGGTCAGGGTCAGGTGTTAAAGCGGGTGCCGTGTCGCCGTCACCCGCACCGGGAATCGCCGTTGGAGCGGCGCACCCGGCGAGAACCAGGAGAACAGCAACGAAAACGGCACGGAGACCAATCGTTCGCATACCGTATGGTTAGGCTCCGGCGTGAAGTACTTGTTCGGTTTCCGCGTCGAAACGAGCGTCGAACCAAGAGGCGGCGCGCCGACCGCTTTTGGTCGTCCCGACGTAAGTATCCGGTATGTCACTCGATGCAACGCGGACCGCAGTCGTCGTCGTCGATATGCAAAACGGCTTTTGTCACCCCGACGGCAGTCTGTTCGCGCCGGGGAGCGAGGCCGCAATCGACCCCGTAACCGACCTCGTTTCGAGGGGCCGCGACGCCGGCGCACACGTCGTCTACACGCAGGACGTTCATCCGCCAGAGCAGTTCGACGGCAACCACTACTACGACGAGTTCGAGCGCTGGGGCGAACACGTCGTCGAGGGGTCGTGGGATGCCGAATTGGTCGATGCACTGGACGTCCGCGAAGAGGACCTCGTCGTTGAGAAACACACCTACGACGCGTTCTATCAGACGCAACTCGAAGGCTGGCTCGACGCGCGCGGCATCGACGACCTGCTCATCTGCGGGACGCTTGCGAACGTCTGTGTTCTCCACACCGCCGGAAGCGCCGGGCTACGCGATTACCGTCCGATTCTGGTCACCGACGCACTCGGCTACATCGAAGCGGAACACAAGGAGTACGCCGTAGACCACGCAAACTGGCTGTTCGGCGAGACGACAACGCTCGCGGACGCCGAATTCGAGTAATCTCGATTGAGGGCCGTCGAAGACGGTGCCCGGAGGCACCGACGTTACTCTCGGAACAGTCGGTACGCGCCCTGTCCGGTGGCGACGGCGTCCTGCCAGTCGGTCGAAGGAGACTGTCGGCCGGCCACGTCGGAGTCGTCTTCGGGGTCGGTACTGACGACGGTAATCGTGCTCACGCCGACTGAACCGCCCGCGCGGACGACCTCCGCGACGGCGGTCAGGTCGCCAGCCGCTCGGCGCAGGTAGTTCACGTTGAGGTTAATCGTCGCCACGCCGCCGGAAAGGGGGTCGTCGAGCATGGTTCGAAGCGCGATGCCGCCCGCCGTGTCGATAAGCGTCGCCGCGATACCGCCGTGAATCGTCGGCGGCGAGACCGTGTTGGTGAGTTTCTCGTCGTAGGGGATGGTCATCACGATACGACCGCGTTCGATGGCATCGACGCGGGTGTTGAGCCACGAGAGATAGCCGTGTTCGTCTTCGATGTGTTGCTGGACGATGGCCGCGGCCTCGGCGGGAAAATCGTCGTTCATACCACAACGAGTGTGTGAGATAGCATGTAACCGACGGTCGGCGAGACAGTCGCCGGGTTCTGGCTTCGTAATTTGGGACGTGAGATATATACTGCACCCGAAAATCATACTGGTATGGGCGACTTCCGCGTCCTCTGTATCGACGAGGGCACGTCGAACCTCGCGGAGGCCATCGAGCGACGCGGATTCTCCGTCGATATCTATTCGACCGACGACGCACCGTTCGAGATGCTGGACGAATCCGTCGATGGAATCATCGTGGGCGGCGACATCGACGTCGAACTCGTTTCTCACGTCCGTGACCACCTCGGTGTGGTTCCGATATTCTTCCTCGTTGACGGCGAGCCGGAAGCCGACGTTTCGACGAGCGAAAACGGCGCAATCGCGGTCGAGTGGCCGGCGACCGACGCCGAGTGCAACGCGCTCGCGGCACGAGTCGAGCGCGCGGTCGAGTTTTCACAGTGGGTCGCGGCGAGTCGGGACAGCGAATCGCTGTACCGGACGGTCGTCGAACAGAGCCACGACGCCATCTTCATCGCCCAAGACGGCGGGTTTCGGTTCTGGAACCGGCGATTGACCGACCTCACCGGTCTCACCGACGACGAACTCGCCGACTGTACGCTGTTGGACGTCATCCACCCCGACGACAGGGAGAAGGTCTCCGAAATTTCCGAGATGCGGCGACGGGGCGACGACGCACCCGTGAGCTACGACGTCCGAATCGTCGATACCGACGGGGACGTCCACGAGTGCTCGGCCAACGTCAAGGATATCGTCTATCACGACTCCTACGGCATCCTCGTCACGGTGCGTGACGTGACCGAGCGACGCGCCACGGAGGCCCAGTTTCGCGCCCTCGTGGAACTCGCACGCGACATCGTGACGCTCATCGGGTCCGACGGGCGAATCAAGTACCAAAGCCCGTCCATCGAAGACATCCTCGGGTTCGGCCAAGAGGAGCTAGTCGGCACGCACATCAGCGAGCACATCCACCCCGACGACTGGGGCACCGTCGAAGACGCGTTCCAAGCGTCGATACGAACCGGCACGGACACCCAAGAGCCGATTCGGTATCGACACCGCGACGCGGACGGAGCGTGGCGCTGGCTGGAGTCAACCGGGTCGAACCAGACTGACACGTCGGTCGATGGCTTCGTCGTCACCACCCGCGACGTGACAGAACAGCGGAACTACGAACAGCAGTTACAACGACACGAGAGTATCGTCGAGAGCATTCGGCAGGGGGCCTACGTCTTCGACCACGAGGGCATCCTCCGGTACGCCAACGGGGCGGCGGTCGAGCGAACGTCGGTTCCGCGGGAACGACTGGTCGGACATCACATCTCCGATGTGCGCGAGATGACGCTCCTCGACGACGAGCAGTGCGCCCGTCTCGAAACTGCGCTCGACGCGGTTCTGCGCGGCGAGAGCGACGGCGAGCGATTCGAACTCGAACCGTTAGACTCCGACGCGGGGACCGTCGTCGAGTTCGCCATCTCGCCGATTATCGGCGACGACGGCGAGATTACCGGTGCGGTCGGCATTTCGACCGACATCACGGAGCGGAAACGGTACGAAAAGCAACTCAACGCGCTCCACGTCTCGACGCGGGAGCTAACCGCCGCAACCAGCCGAGAGCAGGTCGCAACGGTCGTTTGCGATGCGGCCGACGGGGTCCTCAACTACAACATCAGCGGCGTCCTCCTGTACGACGAGGCAACCGACTCGCTCGTGCCGACGGCGTTCACGGCCGAGGCCCGAGAGATATTCGGCGAGGTGCCGCCGCTCCCACGCGGAACCGGCTTTTCGTGGGAAGTGTTCGAGCGTGGTGAGCCACACCTGTACACCGATTTCGAGGCGCACCCATACCGGTACGAACCCGTCGAAGAACTCAAAGAGGAGTTGGTCGTCCCGATACCCGACCACGGCGTGTTCTTCGTCGGGTCGCGCGACGAGGGCGCGTTGGCCGACCAGCGCCTCATGCTGGCGAAAGTGTTGGCGTCGAACACGCGCGCCGCACTGGACCGCGTCGAGCGCGAGCAACTGCTCCGCCAGCGCGAGCGCGAACTCGCGCGACAGAACGAGCAACTCGAATCGTTCGCGTCGGCGGTCTCTCACGACCTCCAGAACCCACTGAACGTGGCCATGGGCTATCTCGAACTCGCCCAAGAGAGATACGACAGCGACGAACTCGCGCGGGTAGAAGAGGCGCACGACCGGATGGAAGACATCATCCAAGACGTGTTGGCGTTGGCGCGAAGCGGCCAGACGGTCGATGAAGTCGAGACGCTTTCGCTCAAGCGCGTCGCCTCCGAGGCGTGGAACACCGTCGCTACCGATGCGCCGGACGCGACGCTCGAATTCGACGGCGAAACCGAGATAGCGGCTCACCACGGACGGCTTCGACAGCTCTTCGAAAACCTCCTGTCGAACGCGATTCGTCACGGCGGTGACGACGTGACGATCAGGGTCGGTGTGCTCGAAGACGCCCCCGGGTTCTACGTCGAAGACGACGGTCCCGGCATCCCGTCCGACGAGCAGTCGCACGTCTTCGAGGCGGGCTACACGACGAGTGCCGAAGGAACCGGCTTCGGTCTGAGCGTCGTCATGGGCGTCGTCAACGCACATGGCTGGGCTATCCAACTCGCCGAGACCGACGGCGGCGGCGTTCGGTTCGAAGTCACGACCGACGGCACCCGCTGACGGGCGAGTCCACTGTTACCGTCGGAAACGCCTAATTCCCGGTCGGCCCAACGACAGCGTATGAACAGTCCGGACGAGGCGACGACGCAAGCGGTCGCATCGTGTCACGACGCGCTCCCACCGGCGGTAGACGGCGGACGCGTCGTATTCGGGTTCGACGGGTACATCGACCGGGTGAGAGAGTTCGTCTCAGAGCGCCAGTCCGCGACGTCGTACGAGCGCGTGCCGACGCTCGACGCCTTCGCCGACCGCGTGAACGCGTCGGTCGAAGCCGAAAGCTCGCTCTCGTTCGAATGGATTCAAGCGGGCGTCAGAACCGGCGGCCACGTGAGCCACCTCGCCCGCGCGTTCGACGCGTTGGGCTTCGAGCCCGCTATCGTCGGCTGTCTCGGCGACCCACCGAAAGACCCGTTTCTCGAAGCGTTCGGCGACATGCCGTTGGAAACCCTCGGGTCGCCGGGATACACCGACGCCGTGGAGTTCGCCGACGGCAAACTGATGCTCACCGAAATCGGCGCGCTGATGACGCTCGACTGGGCCGATATCGAATCTCGCGTCGGTCTCGACCGACTCACGGAACTCGTCGATGGGACCGACCTGCTCGGCGTCGGCTACTGGTCCGAACTCCCCGCCCTGCCGGACATCGCCCGCGGGCTTCGGACAGACCTCTGGCCGACGCTCTCGAACCCGCCGGAGACGCTTCTTCTCGACCCCGGCGACCTGCGCAAGCGCGAACCCGACGTCGTCGCCGACGGCGTCGAACAGGTGTCGGCGCTGAACGACGTCGTTGACGTGGTCGTCTCGGCGAATCGCTACGAAACGCGGTATCTCGCACAACTCGCAGGCGTCGAAGACGAGGCGTTCGAACGCGAGGCGCGTGCCGCGTTCGACCACCTCGACGTCGCCCGATTCGCGGGCCACGGAATCGACGCGGCCCACCTCGTTGACGACGACGGTCTCGTCAGCGTCGGCGTCCCGCGAACCGACGACCCGGTGCTCACGACGAGTTCCGGCGACCACTTCAACGCCGGACTCGCCCTCGCGCACGTTCTCGGTCTCGGTCCCACCGAGTCGCTCGTCGTCGGGAACGCGGTCGCCGGCCATTTCGTCCGCAACGGACGCCCGCCGACGTACGAAGAACTCACCTCGTTCGTCGCGTCGTACGTCGATTATTTTGACCATATAAATACAGGTTGACAGAACAAGGGTCAGATATATTACTAGAATGGCCGATATTTTCGTTGTCAGTGGCACCCCTTTTCGAGGTACGACGTGTCGTCGGCGAACGGACCTCGCCTTCGCACGCCTCTCGATAGCGGATTTTTCGGGACTGCGGCGGAGTTCGGCGAATCGAGATTACTCTACTTGGAGCGAGTCGTCGTCGAGGTCTTCGACCGCAGAGCCGACGAGGTGTCGAAGTCCGCGACGGAGCCGTTGCGATAGCGCCTGTTCGGAGATGTCCAGGTTCGACGCGATATCGCCGAGCGTCGTCTCTTTCGGCGTCTCGAAATAACCGTGACTGAACGCGAGTTTGAGCGCGGCTAACTGTTTCTCCGAGAGGTTGCTGTTCGGGTAGTGTCGCTCGTCGAGGTGCGTGGATTCGACGCGTCGGATGTCGATGTCGATGCCACGGTCGAGGCAAGCGTCGTGAAACTGGGTCGTTTGCTCGTTCGTCGGGAAGTAGATAGAGAGCGTCCAGCCGTGTTTTGTGCCGACGATTTTCCGAACGATACCGCCGCACTCACGAATCGTCGTGATGAGTCCGTCACCTTTGAGCATCCACTCACACCGGTAGAGTCGCCCTCGCTGGCTCTCCGAGACGACTTCGAAATCCTCGACGCCGACGTGGCTTTCGAGACGGTCGGAGACGGCGTCGAATCCGTCGCCGTGGGCAAAGAAGTACGGAATCTGCTCGCCCGAGACGGGAACGCACCCGACGAACGTGATTTCGAGGTCGGCGTCGGCGAGGACGGCACTCAGACACGAATCGTCAAGTGAGTGGCCGAGTTCGACTTCGTACCCGTGGGTGTAGCCACCAGTCATCGTCGCGCGAGCGTGCCGACGGAAGAAATCAAAACATCGTCACATATCCGCGTATCACGTCTCACAAACAGTGTGAAACACGAACGAATAGAGGATATTATTTGCGGAGCCGCCACCTTTCATAGTAAAGGTGTTTAAATGTATATGAGCGTACACCGGTGGTAGTTGTCGATGGTATCCCGACGTATTCTAGGCAAAACAAGACAACGAAATGTAATATTAAACGATTATCCAAGCCGAATCGGATTCTCGCTCGTCCGAATCGTCACTTCGAGGTCGTCGCCGACCGAAAAGTCGTGGTCGGGACAGACTACCTTCGTTCCGAACGTCGTCTGCGAGGCGAAAAGCGAGAGTCCGGTGACGCGCTCGCCGTTTGCGACCACGTCGAACGCCGCCCACGGAACGTCGCGGCCGGTGGTGCGGCCGACATCGACGTCGAAAAGCGAGAGTCGGGTCTCGTCTGCGACCGGCGAGAGAGTCCCACCGGCGGCGTAGTGAGCGAGACCGCCGTCGAGGACGATACCGTCGTCGCTGGCGAGGCCGGCGAACTCGCCGGTATCGACCGCGTTGTCGGCTCTAGTCGGTCGGTCGAGAACGACGAACGTCTCGCCGACATCGACGACGGTTCCGCGACCGTCCCAGTCGAGTGGCAAGACGGGGACATCGGCCGTAAGGGGGAGCGACCCGCGAGCGCGATGGAGATTCGCCGACGCCCGGCGGAAGCCGAGATGGACGTGGTTCGAAACCCACGGCGCGAAAAACCCGGACCGGACGAGTCGCCCGAGCGAGTCGCCGACAGCGACCTCGTCGCCCACGGCGACGCCGGGTTCGACGTGGAGAATTCGCGCGACGAGTCCATCACGCGGGTCGGTTTCGGGGTCGCCGCTCCAACCCAGCCCGGTCCGTTCGGCGTCCACGTCGAGTAAGATGAGATACTCGTCGTCGTGGGCGTAGGGCTTGTCCGGAGCGCGGACGGTTCGCGTCTCGCGGACGACGCCCGCGACCGGCGAGCGGGCCACTGGGTCGTCGTCGTCCACGTAGAGGTCGATTGCACACCCGCTGTCGTGGGCGGGGTACGGGGAGTTGTAGAGTGAAAAGCGCTCGAACCGAAAGCAGATCGACCGCGGCAGACGCAACATGGTCGTCGGGACGGGACGGATGTGCTTAGGTACGTCGGGGTGTTTCGAACGGGTATGCGCGTCATCCGCGGTCGCGGAACTGACAGAGACGCCGACAGCGCGGTCACCGCGGCCATGCTCCGCGACGCGGGCGAGACGGGCGAACCGGCCTTCCGCGCGTGGACGCCGCACCGACAGATTGCGTTCGGCAGGCGGGACGCCCGCGCCGACCGATACGACGACGCCGTCGCCGCCGCCGAAGCACGCGGGTTCCCGCCCGTCGAGCGCTCCGTCGGCGGTCGAGCGGTCGCCTACACCGGTACGACGGTCGCGTTCGCCCACGCGGTTCCCCTCGACGACGCGCGGGCCGGTCTCGACGCGCGATACGAGGCCGAAACGTCAGCCGTCGTTCGCGCCTTGCGAACCCTCGGCGTTCCCGCGCGACGGGGCGAGCCGCCGAACTCGTACTGCCCCGGCGAGCACTCGGTGCAAGCGGGCGGGAAACTCTGCGGTATCGCCCAGCGCGTCCGCAAGTCGGCCGCGCTCGTGTCCGGCGTCGTCGTCGTCGCCGACCGGGACGAAATCGTCGACGTACTCGTCCCGATATACGACGCCATCGGCGTGCCGTTCGACCCCGATTCGGTCGGGAGCGTCGCAACCGCAGGCGGTTCCGCGAGTCCGGACGACGTGTGCCGCGCGCTCGAATCCGTCTTCGTCGGCGACGCGGAATCGCGGGTCGAAGACGCCGCCGACGTGACGTGAAGCCGCCGACGCGGGCACGCACTCACCGGCCGAACCGCCGGACTTAGAACCCGGCACGTCGCACCCTCACCTATGCGAATCGAGAACGCGACGCTGGCCGACGGGCGCGTGGTCGATGTCCGCGTCGAAGACGGCGTCATCGACGCCGTCGGCGACCTCGACCCCGCCGACGGCGAGGAGGTAATCGACGCCGACGAGAACCTGTTGCTCCCGGGCGCTATCGACGTGCACGTCCACTTCCGCGAACCCGGATTCGAACACAAAGAGACGTGGGAAACTGGCTCGAAGAGCGCCGCCGCGGGCGGCGTGACGACCGTCGCCGACCAGCCGAACACGGACCCGACGACGACGACCGGCGAGGGTTTCGACGCGAAGGCCGAACGCGCCACGACGTCGTGTATCGACTACGGTATCAACGGCGGCGTCACGGCTGACTGGGACCCCGACACGCTCTTCGACCGACCGCTTTTCGCCCTCGGCGAAGTGTTCCTCGCGGACTCGACCGGTGACATGGGCATCGACGCCGACCTGTTCGCCGCGGCCGCCGAACGCGCCGGCGAAGCCGACGTTCCCGTGACCGTCCACGCCGAAGACGCCGACCTGTTCGACGAGTCCGCTATCGAGGGCGACCTCGGCGGAGCGGGCCGCGACGCCGACGCCGACGCGTGGAGCGCCTACCGCCGCGCCGACGCCGAGGAAGCCGCCGTCGAGCGCGCCGTCCGCGTCGGTGGCGAGACGGGCGCACAGGTCCACATCGCTCACACGAGCACGCCCGAAGGTGTCGATGCCGCCCGCGACGGCGGCGCGACCTGCGAAGTGACGCCGCACCACCTCTTTTTGTCGCGTGACGACTGCGACGAACTCGGGACGTACGGTCGGATGAACCCGCCGCTCCGGTCGGAAACGCGCCGCGAAGCCATGTTCGAACGCCTCGCCGACGGCCGCATCGACGTGGTTGCGACCGACCACGCGCCCCACACGGTCGATGAGAAAGACCAGTCACTCCTCGACGCGCCGAGCGGCGTCCCCGGCGTCGAGACGATGGTGCCGCTCCTGCTCGGGGCCGCCGTCGAAGGCGACCTCTCGATCGAACGCGTCCGCGACGTCGTTGCGACGAACCCCGCGGACATCTTCGATCTGCCGCGGAAAGGCCGTATCGAGGCAGGTGCCGATGCCGACCTCGCGCTGTACGACCTCGACGCCACCCGCGAAATTCGCGGCGACGACCTCCACTCGAAGTGCGGGTGGACGCCGTTCGAGGGCTTCACGGGCGTCTTCCCCGAGTGGACGATGCTCCGCGGCGAGACGGTCTGGGACGGCGAGTCGTTCGGAGACGTGGCGGGCGAGAACGTCCGCGCGTAACTCCCTCCTCGACAGGTCACGCAAGCGAACATTTTCCCGTCTGACGACCTGAGACACCCACAGGCATGACCGACGAGCAGACGCCGCGGAGTCGCGGCCCGAACGCGGACGAGTCGCACGCGCTGACTGGGATGCTCTCGTTTTGGGAGACGGTCATCGAAGACGCCGAGGCGACCGCCGCCGAGTACACAGAGGAAGGCTGGGAGACGCTCGTGCTCCACCCCAGCGACGTGACGGTGCTCCCGCCGTCGAATCTCCCGGACTCGACGGCGCGCGTCGGCTTCGACGTACTCGTTCCGGGCGAGGAGTTCGAGACGCTCTCGGAGTGGGTTGCCGACGCCGCGTTCGACCGGTACGACGTGTATCGCGCCCACGAGGACGGCACCGCGTTCGTCGTCTCGGTCGTCCAATCGGCGACAACCGAGAGAGCGGTCGTCGTGCCGCTGTACTACGGACTCGACGAGGTGTCGGTGTTGAAACGGCGGGCGAAAAAACAGGGCGCGCTCCGTCTGTACGTCCGGCCGGTCGAAGCCGACCAGCGCGTCGAATTGGTCCAGTCCGACCCGGACCCGCTGTTTCCGTAACGTCCCGGTTTCGACTGCGAGCGGTGTTCAGTCGTCGTTCGAGAGTTCTTCTTCTCGCAGTTCCGTACTCGCCTCGCGGACCTCGCGCATGACGCTCGAAATGCGCTCTTCGGCTTCGAGTTCTTCTTCCACGGAGAGGTCTACGCCCTCTACTTCGAGGAGGAACTTGGCGATTTCCGTCACCTCGTACATCATCTCGTCGAGTTCTTCGGCGGTGAAAAAGCCCGACATCGCCCCGTAGAGGAACGTCGCACCCGACTTTCGGACCTTGTCGCGGAAGGCAGAGCGCGCTTGGTTGACTGCCTGTGGGGTGTACGTGTCGGTCATGAAGGGGACGAGTTCGGGGAGGTTCTCGCCGATTTTCGTCATCTCGACGCCCGTCTCGGTTCGGAAGTCGGCACAGAGTCGAGCGATGGCCCACTCGCGCGCCGTCACGTAGGTTCGCTCGCGGAGGAAGTCGTTGACGCGGTCGTACTGCGCGCCATCGACCTTCTTGAATCGAGCGTACTTCTGTACGTCTTTGGGAACGTCGGCGGTGGCGGAGTCGGAAGCGTCGTCGCCCGGGACGTCGGCGTCGGCGACGCTCGCCTCGTCAGCGCTTTCGCCTTCGGCGGTTGCGGCCTCCTCGCCAGTCATTTCGACGTTAGAAGTCTCGTCGGCGGTGGCTGTCGGAGACGAGTCGGCGTCTGGCTGGCGTTCGGCATCGCGCTCGGGTGCGTCGGCCTCGGTGTCGGCCGCCCCCGTCTCAAACTCGTCGGACTCGTCAGTCATACCGCGGGCTACCGCGGCATCGCCGAAAAGGGTTCCGCGACGGTCGGTCCCACGTTCACCCCGCGTTCACCCCACGTTCGACCCCCGGTTTCGGGTAAGGGTTTTCTATCACCACCGCGAGATTGGGAATCATGAAGGTACTGCTCGGAATCGGTGGCAGTGACGATTCCATCCGAGCGCTCGAAAAGACGGTCGAGCGGACGGCCGACGCCGGCGATGACCTCACCATCGCAGTCGTCGATAACCCCGCCGTCGAGCGCTCGCGCGAGGACATCGAAACGACAGTGGGAGACGTGCTCGGCGACCATGGCGTCGATGCGACCGTCCTCCGGCTCGACGGCGACCCCGGGAGCGCGCTCGTGGACCTCGCCGAGAACGAAGGGTTCGAACAACTCGTCCTCGGCGGCGGCCAGCGAAGTCCGATGGGGAAGATTCAGATCGGGAACATCGCGGAGTTCGTCCTGCTCAACTCCCACGTGACCGTGACTCTGGTACGATGAGCCCACGAACGTACTCCGAAGCCGTCGCCGACCCCTACGAGGCACCGCCGCTGTCGTTTACCGACGGGGACAACAGAACCATCGAACTTCGGGCCTACGACGGCTCCGACGAGGAGTTAGAGGCGCTCGTCGAGATGTACGACGCGTTCGACCCCTCGGACCGCGCACAGGGAATCCCGCCGGGACGCGAAGACCGCATCCGCGACTGGCTGGACAACATCCTCGGCGACGACTGTCTGAACGTGGTCGCGTGGAGCGATGACGAAGTCGCGGGTCACGCGACGCTCGTCCCCGACGGCGACGCCTACGAACTCGCCATCTTCGTCCATCAGGACTACCAGCGCGCCGGTATCGGGACGCGACTCATCAAAGCGCTTCTCGGCCACGGCCGTGAATCCGGCGTCGAAAAGGTCTGGCTCACGGTCGAACGCTGGAACCGCGCCGCGGTCGGACTCTACAAGACCGTCGGCTTCGAGACGAGCGACGCCGAAAGCTTCGAATTGGAGATGACGATTCGACTCTCCGAACCGGACGAAGCGGCGTAAGCGGACGCGAAGCGCGAAAAACGAAACGTGAAGGCCGAAACACGAGGACGCCAGAAAAATAGAAACGCAGAAAAAACAGAAACGCGAGACGAAGACGCCTTCGACGGCTCTGAAGCCGCGAAATGTCAGACCGAAAGTACGGGCTGGCTGGCGTACAGGAGGACGTACTCGGCGGCCTTGGCGAGCACCTCGCCGGGGTCGTCGGAGATGGGTTCTCGCGGGACGACCACGAAGTCGGCGTCGAGTTCTTCTGCGGTGTCGAGGACGACGCTTCCGGGGTGGCGGAGTTTGCTCGTCCGCGAGAAGCCGTACGCGACAGAGGTAGTAATCGGCACGTCGGCGTCGGCGGCGATGTGCGACACCGTGTTGGTGACGGCCTTGCTGTCTTCGGCGACGGCGTCCTGATCGACGACGCCCTGCTCGATAGCGCGTACGACGTCGTCGCCGAGTACGTGAACGGCGTGGACCGCGGCGTCGTATTCGGCCGCGATGGCGACGGCGAACTCCGCCGCACGCGTCGCCTCCTCGCTTTGATCGACCGGCACGAGAACGAGGTCAATGGAGAGCGGGCGCGATGACATGCACCCATCTCCGTTGGGGGATGACAAAAAAGTCACCCCACCGTCCCAGTTCCCGGCGTCTCAGACTGGTTTTATGACGCCGCACCGTGAACCCGTGGACATGTTCGACACCATCGTCATCGCCACCGACGGTTCGGCGAGCGTCCGCCGGGCGGTTCGCGTCGCCGTCGATCTCGCCGACCGCTTCGACGCCTCGGTTCACGCGCTCTACGTCGTCGATGCCGGGGACGTCGAGACGGCCCCAGAGCGTCTCCGCGACGAGATGCGCGACGCGCTCCGCGAGCGAGGTGAGGAGGCGTTGGCCGACGTTCGAGCGGAGACGGACCACGACATCACCGTCGCCATCCGCGAAGGGCGGCCGTCCGGCGAGATTTCGAACTACGCCCGCGAGGTCGGTGCCGACGTGGTTGCGATGGGCACTCGCGGACGACACGGCGAAAACCGCTTTCTCATCGGGAGCGTCGCCGAGCGCGTCGTCCGAACCTGCCCCGTGCCGGTGTTGACGGTGCGACAACTGGAAGAAAACACGACCGACGACCTGCTCGCCGGAGACGCCGACTGACGCGCGACGCGGGGTGAGACCGCGGGCGGAATCGGGAGGAGTTTTCCCCGTCGCGTCCGACCCACTGGTATGGAAGACGAGCTTATCGACAGTTCTCAACTCTCTCTCCCCCGGAAGTCGGTCCTCCCGGGTGCCGGATTCTTCTATCCCGACTCGTTCGACGAAGAACGCGCCGAAGAGCGTGCCAGAGAAAAACTCGAAGACGCCGCCGTCGCGGTCGTTACCGACACCGACGCCGACGGTCTCGGCTGTGTCGCACTCGTCCGCGAACGGTACGACGCGGCCCTCGACGTGGCCGACTTCGAAGCACGAATCAAAGAGCGACTGCGCGACGACGACGCCGAGGAAGAAGACGAAGCCGAGGCGGACGACGACGAGGAAGAAGACAGGCCGAAATCGTCTGTCGCGCTCGTCGGGTCGAGTCCGTACTCGCTGGAAGACGACCTCCAGCGCGTCGCCGACTACGCACCCGACGGCATCGAGGTATTCGTCTGCGACCTCTGTCCGGACAAATACGAGTACGTCGAAGACGAACTCGAAGCACTCGCCGAGATGGCGGGCGAGGTTCACTGGTACGACCACCACCAGTGGAAACCTGAAGTCGCCGAGAGCGTGCGCGACGCGGGCGTTGACCTCGTCGTCGGCGAGTCCGACGAGGAGTGTTCGACCGACGTGACGCTCCGCGAACTCGACTACGACTTCGACGAGCGATTCGTCGAACTCGCCGCGGTCACCCGCGACCACGACCTCTGGCTGAACGAAGACCCTCGAAGTCAGGATCTCGCGGACTACGCGTACTGGACCTCAAAAGAGGAGTACGTCGCCGTCGCCGGTGCCTACGGTGCCGACCTCCCGCCGGTCGTCGAGGAGTACATCGCCCATCGACGCGTCGAAAAAGAGAACCTCATCGAGGCCGCCGTCGAGCGCGCCGAGTTGAAGACGGTCGGCGACTGGACCGTCGGCATCACCTACGGCCGGTGTTCGCAGAACGAAGTCGCAGACGCGCTCCGCGAAAACGGCGCTGACGCCGCGGTTATCGTCAAACCCGCCGGAAGCGCGAGCATCCGCGGCTCCGAGGACTTCGAACGCGCACACGAGGTCGCCGACTTCGTCAACGGCGGCGGCCACCCGAAGGCCGCCGGCTGTAAGCCGGATATCTACGACGACATGCTCGACTACGCCCACCACTGGACGACACAGGGCGCGACGACGAAGCGCGTCATCCTCAACGCCTTCGAGCGCGTGGCCGAGACGGCCGGAGACGAGACTGGCGATACTGGCGAAACCGACGAGGCCGGCGAAACCGACGAGACCAAAAGCGAAGAATAGGAAGGGACGCCGGTCGGGAGTCCTTCTTATTCGTCAACGACCCAGCGGTCGGAGTACGTCGTGCCGCAGGTGCACTTGGCGTAGGCGTGAATCACGTCGCCCTCCTCGTAGATACCACCGACCTCCTCGTTTTGCGCCTCGGCGAACGAGAAGATGAACTTCGTCTCGTGGTGTTCGTCGGCGGCCGCATCGGGGCAGACGCCGCCGCTCAGGCCGTCGTCGATATCGCCGTCGTTTCCCATGGCGGTCTGTGCGAACTCCATGGCGTCCATGCCGGTGCCGGCCGCGAAGGCGCGACGGCCGTCGTCGCCGGGGACGACGAGAATGTAGCCGTTTTCGACCTCGACGCCCATGTTCGGGAGTTTCCCCTGACTGTCGAGATACTCGTGGGTGAGAAACAGCGCTACGTCGTCGAGGCGCTCGCCTTTGAGATACTCCGTTACCTTGCTCATACCCCGCCTACGGGTGTCACGCCCTAAAAGCGGCGCGTCTCCGCGTCGGGAACCACCGTCGGTGACGAGTCACCGCTCCGCGGAGGTGGCCCGCTACTCGTCGGGACGACCGAACTTTTCTGCGAGGTTCGAGAGCGAATCGTTCGGGCGCTCTGTCACTCGGTAGACGGTGCGGACGCCCGGCACGCGCACGCCGTACTGATAGCCGTCGTCGAGTTCGTCGAGTTCGACAGCGTCACCGTCGCTTCGGTCGTTCTCGCGGCACCACTCGACGAGTCGGTTCTCGCCGCCGTTGGGCGTGCGCGCGAGACGCTTGTTGTCGTACGCCCCGCGAATCACGAGTCCCGACGCGTCGGCGGACAGTCGGGCGTGGTACGCGGTGCCGTCGAGGTGGAGACGGACGAAGTCGCCGTCGGCGGCGTTAACGTCGTCGGGGACGCGCAAGCAGGGACGACGGGTGCCACCGCTACGCGCGATGTTCGCGCGGAACGTCTGGACCGACGGATGATCGGAGGGCAGTTGCTCTGGCACGGGAAAGAGAGAAGTGAGACGGCGTTATTCGTCCGCTTCTTCGTCGTCGCCCTCGCCGAGGGCGGCGGCGACGTCGCCCTCACCGGAGGCGACCTTCGCGTTGATCTGGACCGTTTCCTCGGAGATTTCGCGGCCACGGACGGTGACGCGCTTGCGCTCGCCGTCGCGGGACGGTTTGTATCCGATGCCGTCCTCGGCGAGGATTTCCTTGAGGTTACCGCCGGGGACGTCGGGGTGCATCGGACGGCCGGCCTTGTCGGAGCCACCGGTCAGTTCGAGCGTGAAACCGTCGAGACCGACAGCGCCGGCGTCAACCTCGTCACCGAGGTCGCGGCCGAGGAATCGATTTGCGTCCTGTCCTTCGACGTCGAGCTGGTAGGTCTCGCCGGAGTCGGGGTCGGCGACGACGACCATGAATTCTGCCATGCGCGGATGAAAACGGTCGCGGATAAAAAGTACGTCGAAAGCGCGTCTCGGGACCATACCTGTCGAACTCGGTCGAAATCGGCGAATTAGGGGCGATTTCGGCGCAGTACGGTGGGTGAGAAAAGTTAACTTCCAACACTGTGTAGCTGGCGGTATGACCGAGCAGGCCGACACACGAGCGTCTGGACGCCTCGTCGAAGCCGAATCGCGGGCGTTGGTCGGTCCCGAACCGACCGCGTTAGTCGAACGACCGACCGCCGAATTGGTCGGGCCAAAGCCGACCGAACTGGTCGAACGTCCACCCGCGGAGTTGATGACGCGGCGGACCGACGCGCTCACCACGCGCCGAACCGACGCACTGGTAACAGCCGAACCGACCGCGCTCGTGGCGCGTTCGCGGTTCGAGTGTGGGGTCTGTGGCACTCGCTCCGCGTCGAGCACCCACGAACAGGCGTGTCCGCGGTGCGGCGGGGCACTGGAACGTCTCGGCGCGTCGAACGAGTAACTGCGTCGGCTACGACGAGTTGTTCGCCTCGCCAGCCTCCGCCTCGGCCTCTGCTTCTTCGATTGACTCCCAGAGCGAGCACCAATCTTCCGGCCCGATGTACCCTTCGACTCGCGCACAGGCACCGAAGCCGTCACCGTTTTTGTCGGGAATGTACTCGGCGCAGTTGTCGCAGTCGCGGCCGCTCTGTGTCAGTCCCGCCTCGACGGCGTCGGTCGCTTCTTGGAATTTAACGTCCGCCTTCGGGAACAGTTCGTCCGGATTTCGTTCTTCGTCGGCCTGCGAGCGCGCCGTCCGATACGCATCGGGAACCGGCCCGCGCTCGAACTCCTCTCGTGAGACGCCCTCGGGGAGTTCCTCTTCGTGGTCGTCGTCTCCTGTCTCGGTCGTCGCGGTCGTCGTAGTCGTCTCCGCTTGTCCGTCGTCGCCGCCGAGACACCCCGCGAGTCCGACGACCGTTCCGGTCCCCGCCAGTCGAAGGAATCGTCGTTTCGTTCGGTCAAAATGTGTCATGAATAGAAGATACGCGACGGGCGGGTTTGAGTAGCCACCGCGTTATCGACGGTAAGTCGGTTCAATTGTCAATTATTTCAGGTCGTCACGAACGGGCAACGAGGAGAGCGCGTCTCAGCCTTCGAAGCCGTCTTCCCACCGGAACGTACCGTTTCGCTGGACGACCGCCCCATCGACCTCGATGAACGATTCGTCGCTCATGTCGGTAATCATGTCCACGTGGACGGCCGACTGGTTTCCGTCCTCGCCCTCGGAGAGACACGACCCGTAGGCGCGCCCGACCGCGAGGTGGATGGTGTCACCCATCTTCTCGTCGAAGAGAATACTGTCAGTAAAGCGGTCGATACCGCGGTTCATCCCGATACCGAGTTCGCCGAGGCGACGCGCGCCCGCGTCGGTGTCGAGGATGCCGGCGAGCGCCTCTTCGCCAGCGCCCGCGGAGAAGTCCACGACCTCGCCGCCCTCGAACGTGAGATGGACGTTCTCGACGCGCTGGCCTTCGAGCGTCATCGGCACGTCGAAGAACACCTCGCCCTCGACGGCGTCTTCGACGGGGGCGGTGAACACCTCGCCAGACGGGAGGTTGTGCGAGTCGTAGGCGACCGAGGCGGCGGAGTTGACCGCGGTTCTGCCCTCGATGGACATCGTGAGGTCGGTGTCTTCCTTGACGATGCGGACCTCGGAGCCGTCGTCGAGAATCTCTTTCATGTTCGCCATCTCGTCGGCGAGTTCCGCCCAGTCGCGGAGGATTGCGTCGTAGACGAAGTCGGCGTACTCCTCGAATGACATCCCGGCCTGCTGAGCCATGGCGCGAGTGGGGTGGACCGTCGAGACCCAGTCGGTGTCCATGCGCGCCTCGCGGACCTCGCTCGTGGCGCGGCCGTGGGCCTGTTTCGTCTCGGTTGGCACGTCCGCAGTCGCGGCCGTGTTGCGCGTCCCGCCGAGAAAGAGCACGGAGTCGGCGGTCTCGTAGAGCGCCAATTGGTGTTCGGGACATTCAAAGTCCCCTTCGTGTGCGCGCAGGTACGCCCGCTGTACCTCGTCGGAGTTGTAGGTCGTCACGACGTTCGCGCCGCGCTCGCCGAGCGCCGCGGCGACCGCTACCGCGAGGTCGTGGGCACCTTCGCCGACCGAGACCACGACGTCGTCGCCGGTCTCGACCTGTGCGCTCCAATCGACGAGCACTGCGGCGTGCTCGTGAATTCGTTCGTCCATACGCGACCCTCGGTCGGTGCGGTAAAAACGTCGGCGTCTACCGTCGCTGACGGAACGTTTATCGATAGCCACACGTCACCAATTGTCGTGACTACTATCGCACTCGCCACCTGCGAGGACCTTCCGTCGCTCGTCGCCGACGACACCTCGTTCGTCGCGGCGCTTCGGGACCGCGGGGTAACAGCCGAACCGGTCGTCTGGTCCGACGAGTCGGTCGATTGGGGCGACTACGACGCCGTCGTCGTTCGGTCGATTTGGGACTACTACAAGCGGCCCGAGCAGTTCAGCGCGTGGATCGAGACACTCGCATCCGCCGACTGCGACGTGTGGAACCACTCGGACGTGTTGCGGTGGAACAGCCACAAATGCTACCTTCGAGACCTCGCGGCGCGCGGCGTCTCGACGCTTCCAACCGAGTACGTCGAGCAGGGTGACGACGCGTCGCTCGAAGCGATTTTCGACGACCGAGGCTGGGACGAACTCGTCGTCAAACCCGCCGTGAGCGCCGGTGCGTTCGAGACGAAGCGCATCTCCCGCGACGCGGCCGCCGCCGAGCAGTCGTGGTTCGACGACCTCGTGAGGCGAAACGACGTGCTCGTCCAAGCGTTCGTCGCCGACATCACAGACGGCGAGTGGTCACTCGTGTTCTTCGGCGGTGAGTACAGTCACGCCGTCGTCAAACGCCCCGAAGCGGGCGATTACCGGGTGCAGGAGAAACACGGCGGGAGCGTCAACGTCGAGACACCCAGCGACGGGCTTCTCGAACAGGCGGCCAGGGTTGTCGATGCGGTCACCGCAGAAGTCGGTGCAAAGCCGCTCTACGCCCGGGTCGATGGTGTCGAGCGCGACGGCGACTTCCGTCTTCTCGAAGTCGAACTCATCGAACCGGAGTTGTTCTTCCGGGTCGACTCCGAGGCGGGCGATAGATTTGCCGAGACGATTCTCGAACGGGTCTGATGGCGCACTCTCACGGACGGGAAACCACAACCACTACCTCCCCCCGCAGACGACTCCGACCCATGCAACTAGGCGTCATCGGCCTCGGCCGGATGGGGCGCATCGTAGTCGACCGAGTGCTCGATGCCGGGCACGAGGTCGTGGCTTTCGACCTCTCTGCGGAAGCGGTCGCGGCCGCCGCCGACGCGGGTGCCGAACCCGCAGAGAGCGTCGCCGACCTCGCCGACCGACTCGGCGACGACAAGCGCATCTGGCTCATGGTTCCCGCGGGCGACGCGGTGGACGCGACCCTCGACGACCTCGACCCGCATCTCGACGCGGACGACGTCGTCGTTGACGGCGGTAACTCGCACTTTGAGGAGTCCGTCCGACGAGCCGAGGCATGTTCCGCGGCGTATCTCGACTGCGGCACCTCCGGCGGCCCCGCCGGTGCCGAACTCGGCTTCTCGCTCATGATTGGCGGCCCGCAGTGGGCCTACGACGAGATGACGCCCGTCTTCGACGCCGTCGCAACCGGCCCCGCTGGCCACGACCGCATGGGCGCGGCAGGCTCCGGTCACTACGTGAAAATGGTCCACAACGGCGTCGAATACGCCCTCATGCAGGCGTACGGTGAAGGCTTCGAACTGCTCGCCGAGGGTCGCTACGACCTCGACCTCGAATCGGTCGCCCGCACGTGGAACAACGGTGCGGTCATCCGCTCGTGGCTCCTCGAACTCTGCGAAGAAGCGTTCCGCGAGGAAGGGACCGACCTCGGCGACGTTGACGACCACATCGCCGGTGGCTCGACGGGCACGTGGACGGTCCAAGAAGCGCTCGAACAGGAAGTTCCCGTCCCGCTTATCTACCAGTCGCTCGCCGAGCGCTTCGGCTCCCGCGCCGACGACCGGTTCTCGCGCCGCCTCGCCAACCGACTTCGCTACGGGTTCGGCCGCCACGAAGTCGCCCGGAAAGACGAGTAAGCGACCGGTCGTGGTTTGCTCGCAGGCGACGGATACGGGCGAACCCACCTCGATATTTTGGGAATCCTTCGAGAGCGCCGTCTGGACGGTGAAATCAGCCGTCCGAGACCGCCGCCATAATCACAATTTCCTTAACCCCTCCCTCCATATCCGCCCTTATGGCAGTCATCAGTCTGGTGGGTGTCGGGGCCGGATTGGTCCTGGTACTCCTCGCCGTCGCCCTGCACTTTTCGAAGGGCACCGGTTGGGAGCCGACCGCCGACATCACGCAGGAAGTCCTCGAACGCCGCGCGGCGACCGTCGCAGAGACCGACTTCCCCGAGCCGATGAACCGCTCTATCGGTGGCGGTGCCGTCGCTGGCGCGGTCGCCGGCGGCGAGGAAGGCGCTGAACTCGAAGGTGAAGGCGCGGCGGAAGAAGAACAGAGTCCCGCCGACATACCCGAAGACGAAGTCGAGTACTTCGAAGTCGAGTTCGTCAAGCAGGGTGAGACCATCGAACTGGCGAGCAACGAGACGGTGCTCGACCAAGGTGAAGACGCCGGGATGGACCTCCCCTACGCGTGCCGTCAGGGCCAGTGTGTCTCCTGTGCAGGGAAGATCACCGACGGTCCCGCCGAAGAGTACGTGACGCACTTCAAACAGGAGACGCTCTCCGGCGGCGAGATGGAGAAAGGCTACACGCTGACGTGCGTCGCCTACCCGAAAGCCGACTTCGCCATCGAGACCGGCGAAGCACCGTAACGACGCGACCCACCATTCGTTTCTCACGCCTTCGATTTCTGCCGACACCAGTCTTCCGAGCGATACCGCCCGCGTGAAACTGACCTCGAACCTCTCCCCTCCCCAGTACATTCAGAGCATTCTCCTCGCACGCTCCCCAGTACATTCGAAGCGCTCACACAGTAGCCCGACGTGCCCCCTGCCGGCGGTACGGTGACCCGGCACGGGACGTCACCTATCGACGGGTTAAAACGGGGGCCGCGTGTCTCACCTGTTCAGTGTCCGTCCCCGAAGGAGGCTCTCTGACCGAAGGAGACCTCAAAGGTCCGATGTTCGCGCTCGCGTGGCCGATTATCGTCACCGAACTCTTTCAAGTGGCGTACAACCTCGCCGATACCGTCTGGCTCGGTCGTCTCTCGACCGACGCGGTGGCCGCGATTAGCCTCGCGTTTCCGCTCATCTTCCTTTTCATCTCCGTCGGTGGCGGCTTCACCGTCGCTGGAAGCACGCTCGTCGCGCAATACACCGGCGCGAAAAGTGAAGGCTCGGCCGGAACCGTCGCCGGCCAGACGCTGACGTTTATCACCCTCATCGCTATCGTCGTCGGCTTCGTCGGGTTCCTCGCAACCGATGCGATGCTCGGTGTGCTTCCCAGTTCGCCCGCGACCGCCGGGCAGGTGATTCCCCTCGCCGGTGACTACATGCGTGTGTTCTTCCTCGGCCTGCCGTTCCTCTTCGGCTTTTTCGTCTTCTCTGCGCTCATGCGCGGCTACGGCAACACCCGCGCGCCGATGGTCGTGATGTTCATCAGCGTCCTCATCAACGTCATCATCGACCCGATTTTCATCTTCGGCTTCGAGTCGAATCCGCTTTTCGGGATGCTCGGACTGGAAGCGCTCCAAGCGGACCTCTTCGCCGCCACCGGCTTCGACGGGGAGGGCGTCGCCGGTGCCGCTTACGCGACGGTCCTCTCACGAGGGGTTGCGACCGTCATCGGTATCTACATCATCTTCGGAACGAGCGCCGGTCCCGACGTCGAATTCGACGATTTCCGACCGCAACTTCGATACATCAAGAAAATCGTCTCTATTGGCGTTCCGAGCGCCGTCGAACAGTCGGCTACCGCCCTCGGGTTCATCACGCTCACCGCGATGGTCGTCACGTTCAAACCCGAAGTCGTCGCCGCCTTCGGACTCGGTAATCGTCTCACATCACTCGTGTTCCTCCCGGCGCTCGGTCTCGGCCGTGCTACGAACACCATCGTCGGGCAAAACCTCGGCGCTCAAAAACCAGACCGCGCCGAAAGCGCTGTCTGGCTCGCCGCGAAGGTCGGCTCCAGCGTCATGGTCGTCACCGGCGTTCTCGCGTTTATTTTCGCCGAGCCAGTCGTCGCGTTCTTCCTCCCAACCGGGACGCCGTCGGCCGCACAGACCATCGATCTCGGCGTCGAGTATATCCGTATTCGGGCGTTCGAATTCGGCTTTATCGGCGTCTTGCAGGTCGTCCTCGGCGCGTACCGCGGTGCCGGAAATACGAAGACCGCACTCGGCTTTTCGTTGTTCGCACTCTGGCTGGGCCGTGTCCCTATCGTCTACCTGCTTTCGTTCCAGTTCGGATTCGCCGAGACGGGTATCTGGCTCGGCATGTCCGTCGGACAGATTCTCGGCGCGATTGCCGCGACAGCGTGGTTCACCCGTGGAACGTGGAAACAAAGCGTCATTAGTTCAGAACCGAGCACGACGTAATCGGCCGCCAGCGGTGCTTCCACAACGGTTTTACGTCGGTGTCGTGTAGCTCTCTTCGCTGAGGGCCCGTAGCTCAGTGGACAGAGTGCTTGGTTCCGGACCAAGATGTCGCGGGTTCAAATCCCGTCGGGTCCGTCAAAATTTTACTCGGTTCCTATATGTATAAAATACAGCTCTCAGCTCATCTATCGGCTGGTCTCGTCCCGAGTATATATACTCGGAGCGAAGGGCCGAAAGAGAGTAAACAACCGTAGGGAACGCGCCACGCCGCCGTCTCTCGGTGACGAGAGTAAAACGGGGTGGTGGGCATGATGCTACTCGACTCTCGGAGCGAGTCGGGTAGGTGTCTGTACTGCGGGTCTCACGTCTCGCTGGACTTCCGGCGAGTCTACGGCGATGACGACGACCGCGCACACCGCTGTTTCGAGTGTGATACGCTGGTTCGCTTACAGCGCGGGTCAGCTGGCGGTCTCGACGTTCCGATACCGGACCCGTGGATCGCGCCCGGTCGTCACGGTGGCGACCCTGAACGGTGGTCATAATGGGTGTCGCAGCCTCGAAGCGGGCGGGCGCGACTGTCGAGTCCGCACTGCTTCAACGGCATCCCGAGCTGCGGCACGTCCCTGACGACGTAGCCGAGCATCACGACGCGGTGGCCGTCTCGTTACTCTCGCCGAGTCGTGACCTACCCTTCGTCGGTCTCTGTCTCCTCGAGACGGGGACCGTCGTAGAGATCAAGAGCGCGATGGTGGTGTACGGTGAGCGACAGCGCCGCGGGCGCTTCCTGATTCGGGAAGCCCAACACAACCACCTCCTCGAGAAAGGTGGTGTCTACCTCTTCGCCGTCTGTGCGCCCACGCCCGACCGCGACATCATCGCGGCGAAGGTCATCCCGGCGAGTCTCGTTGACGAGTTCAACTTCTCGTGGGTCTCACCGAAAACGCGGTCGAACTACGCGCAATTCGCGTGGTCGCGGGTATTCTCGCCTGAGGAGGTGGAAGGATGACCCGCCTCCGCGGGACGTACTTCGCGCGACTATCCAACGGAGTGGCGACACCACCGCCGTACGCGACGGTCTTCGCTGTTGTCCGTGACGCGCCTGCGTGGGTCGAAGGCATCGCCGACCGGAACCTCCCTCATCTCGCCCCACCAGAGGAGCTGACAGAGACTCGGAATCGAGTCGAATCAGCTGCCGAGGACGACGGTGTAGACGACCCCGAGCTGGTTGCGTGGAACTCGGTCAACTTCGAAGCACAGTACCGAGACCACTTGTCTCGCGGGGGCGCACGCGAAGTCCTCAGAACGCTGGTGGAGACAGTCGAACGTCGCCCCGTGTGGCTTGTCTCGTGGCGCTCTCGCGCCGACTTAGACCATCGCTCGGTCCTTCTCGAAGAACTCCGCCAGCGGGCTGAACTCGGCCCGTGTGAACCGGGCCAACACCGTTGGACACGCGGAGTGGTACCGACAACGGTCGTCTGTGGTCGGTGTGGCTACGGTTCAACGAGCCTCACGACTGGCCAGCTCGCGCAGGACATCGACATACCCGCGCGGATTTCGGGAGGTGTCACGCAGTGAGTTTTGTCGCCAGCGCACCGCACGAGACTCGTGGCGATCTCCTGTACGCAGAGTACGGGTCGTCACCGTACTGGGCGGTTCGCCAGCTGTACAACCACATCGACGGTGGTCTCTCGAAACTCGAGGTAGAGATTCCCCGTCACGAGGAGGATGGAACCGAGACGTGGGTCGTCTCGCTTGGCTTCCACCAGTCAGGTCTCTCACCGCGAGAGTCGGACACGGTGAACACGCTCCTCGAGTACGACATCAACGCCTACGGCGAGGGTGAGCGGAAACTACCGGTCTGTGTACAGCCGCGACTCGCGTGGTCTGACGAGAATCGCCCAGACAGTGTTCCGGCAGCTCTCGGCCCCGCGACGAACGTGAAGCTGCAGAACGTGGTGAACCTCGAGCTGGACGAGATTCCACACGTGTTCAAGTGGGTGATGCGCCGCGTCTGCGAGCAAGTCGGCTTCGACTGGTCGCGGAAGTACTTCACCGAGGAGCCACACAAGTTCTCGACTCTCACCCAACACGAGCGATACCTGCGAATCGACCGCGAACAGGCGCAGAAGTTGGTCAGACGCGATGGCGTGTTCATGAAGCTCTTCATGCTCTGTGCCGACATCGAAGGGTCCCACATCGTCTACGATTCGAACAACGAGGACGTGGTAGGCTTCAACCACCAGCTCCGGCTGGACCGCTCGGCTATCGAAGAACTGTTCTCGAACAGCCAGCACCGCCCGCGCGGGCTGCAGCTGAAGCACTATCACCCGCAGTACGTGCGCACGGAAGCGAACGGTGACCCGCTGTATCACCCGAAGCTCGGTGCGCTGTACAAGAAGAACCTGAACCGAGATCAGGCGGTCCCGTGGAGCGAGCGCCACGATCTCGTGGCTGACCTCGAGGAGAAGTTGATGAACGTCCTGTCGTGGGCGGATATCCCGACACAGCCGGGAATGTGGTTCGTCCCTGACGACCACTTCGACGCGAGTGCGTCCGACCGGACGGTTGCACTCTGGGATGACCCGACGCCGCAGATTGAAGCGTCCCAGGAATCGGTCATCATGCGCACGTTCTCGAGGCTCACCGATTCCGACCGCGACGTACTCGAACACCTCGCACTCACCGACGGTGGACGCTCGGTTAGTGAACTCAAGGATGAAACGGGCTGGTCTTCCACGACGATCCATCGCGTCCTGCGCCGTCTCTCGGGGTTGCTCGAGGAAGACGGCAGAGTCGTGACGTGGGTCTCGTCGAAGATTGCCCAAGAAGTGCGCGAGCTGGTGTCCATCGCTGACGACGTGGTGGACTCGGTGGCCGCCCGAATCGAGAACGTCCTGAACGTTGACCCGCGCGATCTCGAGCGGTCCGGCCGCGCCCTGCAGAACTGGCTGAACCGCTACGGTGCGGAAGTCGTCGCCGGGATGAACGACCGGTCTGAGCGCGTGCGGATTCGGGTTCGAACGGTGCTGACCCAATCGAAGAACTCGGCTGCAACGGGTGAGTATCTGCCCGACGTTCTCGAGGAAGGCCACCGGGCGTGGTGTGACGCGGGTCTCGACTCGCGACGGTTCCTGAACGCGATCATTACCTACGATCAGGCGTACGGCCCCATCCAGAACACGGTCGCTCGGAAGCACCTCTAACGGGTGGCCTGCCGAGTGGCAACACTCTCACTCACTTCCTTCTTTTATATACTATCCCGCTTTTTTCGCCCGGCCCTTGGTTTCGTGTGGAGTCTCGATTCATCGTGAGTGACGACTCTCGCGGAGATCGGGCGGGCGCTGTTTCACTCAGCGGGCCAGCCCCCTTAGTGAGTGTGACTAACGTCACAACTGCGAAAAAATAACCCTCCACCACCGCAGCTCCAGTTGATCCACGTGAAGGATTGCAGATTATTCTCAGTAGGACAGGAGGTTTGTGCAACCGTGCTTGTACCAACCTTTACTCCACAGTCATATTTACACACGAGGTCATGGGGAGTACTCTCGAAAGGTCTGAAGTTGTTTGATTTTTCCCAAGTCAATTTCTGATAGGTTGATTACAGTGCGACGAGGCTTACCCTGACCAACAGACATTTCGATGAATAATCTCCGTTTGACAACCAAAGATTCGAGGAATGAATTGTAGTCTGTGTATGGTCCAATAGTTCCAATGAGTCCTCTTTGTCGATCTACAACACCGATATTCCATTCAGTATCTTCTCGAGCAAGTACAATATCTAAATCCAACCTCCCTTCCTCGATTGATTGCATCGTTTCTTGATTTGTTTCTAGTTCAAGACATACATCTCCATTCTTGTCTTTAACAACACGACGAATTTCGGTATCACTCGAACCCCGGATTAGGTCAATATTTCCTTCGGGGTGTTTGATAACTGCAGCAGTATCTTTTGAATTGAATAGCGCGACTTTGAATTTAATGCTTTTTCCGTTGTCAAGGTCGGACATCACTTTGGAAAGTATCTCATCGTCTGCATCAATCGAAACAGACAAATTTGCACCGCAGTTTGCGCAATGCTTGGGAAGCGAATCTTCAGAATTTGGCACATACGAAGTGGCTGTCTCACATTCCAAACATGGCAATAGTATTTCAAACAACCCGTCTTCTGTTTTCCTAAATCCCGGGAAAGCAGCGACTGAAACCACTCTAACAGAAATATAGGTGGATAGCATGAATATGAGTATAAGCACAGACACCCCCCCACGGAGAGGTATGGGAAGAGGAAGGAAGAGAGCTGAGATTACGGCTAACACTACTGAGAGAAACCTAAGTGGTTTCAAATATTTCTCACCAGCGTCCTTCCATTTTGTCACAATATATCGAGCATGGTCATTGTTGAGTGTCAGCTCTAATTCCCGATCACGGAGCGATAGCTGACTTGGGTATACCGCATTCCGTATCCACCATTCGTCTAATTTCAAAGCACTACCAATTTTCTCCAGACACTAATTATAGTATCCCACCTCATTTCGGGAGTTAGTCTTTTGACCCACGTTGTTCTCGCAGTTCCTCGAGCAACCCACCACCCGAAATCGAGACTTCACCGGGGATTGGTGACCACCGGGGGGCCGCCAAATCGCCCCCTAGTGTAAGTAAGTATACGCCCGGTGGGGGGTGTGTGGTGGTGGCCACTTCTCGAAGTATCCGCAGTCTGCCGGTTCGACGTTTTGGACCGACCACGGCCCCACATTCGTAACGAGTCACATCGAAGATAGAACTAAGTAGGATTGGGTGGCCGATGGGTTGTCAACAATGGTATTCCGAAAGCTCCGAAACCACGACGGCACTCCGCTTGTTGCACTCGACCGCGACGATCTCGTCCTCGACGGCGTGATCTCTGCGGACGAGGAGGACCGCGAGGATCAGAACATGCACGTCCAGCGATTGGGGAAGGGAGTGTACGTCGTTCGGCCGGTTCCGGAGGACGGTCCTATGCAGCCGCTTCACGAGACCGAGCTGTTGCAGGGCCTTGTTAAGTAGGAACTACGATACCAATCACCATTGAAATCGGGAGAGCTTGACCAGTTACAAGATCACGCGTGCGATTAGTAGCGACGCGGCCACTTGGTAGAATGGCACCCCAATGATCAGGGCGACCACAACTGGTACTATTACTACTGCCCGATTTGTTGATCGGATCGTCTGGTCTTGTATTTCTTTTTTCATGGCGTTTGCCCTCTCGGGCCTAGTTCATACGCCTTTAATCCAGACTTTAGATCAACAGTAGATTTTGGTGGACGTACTACATGAGAATTATCTAATTATGTTTAACTGTTCGAATTGAATAATAGTTCAGTAGTCTAAGATGTGCTACTTTAGGATTCACCACAGTTGCTTCAGAAGTTCTCAACCATTCTTTCAGCTGTTTCCTCCCGGGGTTGCTCGCGAATGTATACACTGTCCTTGATGTATGCACCTTCACTGCCTCTAACGGCGGTCACCGTGCATAGATTCAAACCAGCTCGGGCGACTGTCCAACGCGGTCGCGGTTATGGATACCCGGAGTATAAGAAGAATCAGCGGTCACTCACTCGAGATTCACGCAAACCGACCCCGGGTGCATACACGACTATTTAAATTCGGAGTTCGTGGGCGTCTCGGATCAGCCATCCAGCGATTCAGTGACCAGTTCCATTCCCTCGTCGGAAAGCCACCACACTGGTACCTTCCCCCCAGATTTCGACTTTAACAGCCCTGAATCGGCTAATTTCTTCAGTCTCGGGAGAGTCCCTTGATTTGAAAAGCTAATCGCCTCTGCAACCTCCCCGGTGAATAGAACAGGATCATCAGAGCGATAGAAAACGAGGAGAATCTCAAGGTCGTCAACTGTCTCTTCCCTTCCTCCAGCCATTACGGTCGATTTCCCCTTCCTTGTACATATTCTCACCTGTTGTATAGTTGTTTGACCGAAGCTGTCTTCATGTGAAAAGCCAGTTTCATGCAAACAACTAAGTCAATTCCACCGAGACTGTCTGAAACGGAAGCACCTTCGCACACCTATCGCTCTCCGATAGGTTCCGAAGAAGCGGACCTCGCTGCTGTAACAGCAGGCCCGCACGGGCTTCCGTGACCTGACCACGAAAGCCATGTTCGACTCACCTCCGTGGGGCCTTGAACCTCGCGCACGAGAGCCAGCACAGCCAACGAAACCCCGTTTAGTTTCACTCACAGAAACCCCGCATTTCGGCGGTGCGTCCTGTCAATCAGACTACTTTCACTTTCACTCTGCGCACGAGAAATCGTATTATTACCAATCGGAATGTCAGTTCGACTTGATGACGACTAGGCAGGTTATTCGAGTCGAAAACCGGATGGATCGCTGGCGGTACACGTGTCCCCGTGGACACCGGACGTGGGAACCAACCAATCACCACTTCTGGTGTGAGCGGTGTGCGTCCGCAGAGAACGTCGATGGGGCGTTCGACCAACTGCGGGACAAAGTGACCGGCGAGCTGTTCGCCCGCGACGAAGTGTTGTTGCTGACCGAGACCGGCCCGCTCGACACCGATCTGGACACGGAGGGGTCAGCATGAGCGACGACTTGGAACCACTCTCCCCCGAGGAGGGTGTCGAGATGTACCTCGATCTCCGTGAGGGCGAGATTGCTGAAACGACATTGATGAACCACGGCTACCGGCTGAACCCGTTCCTCGAGTTCTGCGAGGAAGAGGAGATCGACAACCTGAACGATCTCACCGGCCGGACGCTGTACAAGTACTACAGCCACCAGAAGGATTCAGTGAAGCCAGTCACGCTGGACAACTACCTCACGACGCTTCGGGTGGCGCTCGATCTGTGGGCGGACATCGACGCCGTAGAGGAGGGCATTCGTGAGAAGGTGCCGCTTCCGAACCTGAAGCCGGAAGACGACGTGCGCGACCGCGTGTTGCGTGCTGACCGCGCGAAGAAAATCCTGAACGGACTCGACACGTACCGCTACGCGTCTCGAGACCACGTTATCATGCTCATCCTGTGGCACACCGGGATGCGCTCGGGGTCGATCTACTCGCTCGACGTGGACGACTACGACCCGGACGTACCGTGTCTGAAACTCCGGCACCGCCCTGAGGAGGGAACCACGCTGAAGAACGCGGAGAACGGCGAACGTGACGTTTCACTCAGTCACCTCGTCGCCGCGGTCATTGACGATTACATTGCTCGGAATCGCCGCGACGTGACCGACGACTACGGGCGTGAACCGCTTATCACGTCGGCACAGGGTCGTCTCACGAAAGGGTCGTACAGAACGACGATTTACACCGTGACTCAGCCGTGTGCATGGGGTACGTGTCGGCACGCGGACGTTGACCCGGAGAAGTGCGAGGCTGCACACAATCGCAATAAAGCGTCTGGGTGCCCTTCGACGGTCTCACCGCACGACATTCGGCGGGGTGCTATCACCGAATCGCTGAACGAGGGTGTACCACTCGAGATCGTGAGCGAACGGATGGACGTGTCCGTAGACGTGCTGGACAAGCACTATGACAAGCGGACGCACCGCGAGCGAATGGAGGTTCGTCGCCGTGTTCTTCGGGAGGTGCGAGGGTAGTATGTTTTTCAATCAGCTGGTGGGAATTTACTCTCTCGCCCTCTTCCCGTCGGGTCCGTATACTTCTGGAACGCTATAGAACCAAAGAGCGAGTGCTGTGCCCGTCGAATTAGCAGATTTCTCTAGCAACTGATTCCGTCACGCACTGTGACGCAGGTCATCGCCTGCTATCGTTTCGTAGCTTCAAACACAGGGGAGTCGTAGGCACACTCGATAACCAACTCTCACCCGTCCCTATCGGGTTCCAACGGGGTACGGTCGAGGCCCACCGTATCGTAGTCTTGTTCACTGGAGAGGACTTCCTCGCCGCTCGTCGCAATCACACCAGCGTGAAGTGCATCGAACGGCGTCAGACGATACTCTTCGAGGAACGCCGCCGCCGCGAGGACTGCATCTTCGTGTTCTTTCGGCGTTATTGGAACGAGTTCGAGGAGGTTCGCAATCGCTCGTGGGGCGTCGATGTCGTATTCGGACTGCTCGCGGTCGTAGAAGAGAACGAGAACTTCTGCGTAGGCCAGAATCGACGTGTGGATGTCGTCGCGTTCTTGGAGTGCTTCGAGTGCTGAGTCGCGCAACCAGTCTTCGTTTTTCACCAACGCAATCAAAAAGTCTGTCTCGACGTACACGTATCAGGCCTCGCGGTTCTCCGACCGCTCTTGGTCCTCAGCTTCGATTTCTTCGGAGATTGCTCTCCGTGCGTCTTGTTTGAGTTCGTCGGCTTCACTCTCCTCGAAGGCGTCACCGACTGCCTCACGAAGTCCCTCTAACGGGCCCTCATCGACGGGGAAGAGCGCAACGTGACTCGGGAGTTCGACGATGCGGTAGCGCTCTCCAAATCGCGACCGAACATCTTTCGGGAGATAGATTCGTCCCCGTTCGTCCGTAGCTTTTGACATGGTTCACATTTTACGGGAAGAATCAAAAATCTTCCCGTATTTTCTGAGACTCTCCCGTTATTCGAGTTGCAGATTTTACCACAGGAAGTTTCGAAGAAAAATCGCCAGACAGCGAACCGATTAAATCAAATCGGTTACAGTTTATGACGCATTCCCGTCGGGTCCGTATACTTCTGGAACGGTGTAGAGCCAAAGAGCAGGCGCTGTAGCCGCCGATTTAGCATATTTCCCCGCCAGCCGGTTTCGTCACACATCGTGACGAACCCAACCAGCGACATACAGCACAACAAGTACGGCAGTACACTCATTACAGCAGCACACATAGTTCACAGTATGCCCGTAAGCATCGACGACTTCGAGTCCGGTGAGCTCCCCCGAGGACCGAGCGTCCCCGAGCAGGTGGTCACGTACCTCTACACGCACAGCGACCAAGCATTCACCCGCTCTGAGATTGCGACTGCCATCAGCGAGAACCCGAATACCGTCGGAACTTCACTCTCCCGCTTGAAGGACCGAAACCTCGTTCGTCACAAGGGCAAGTTCTGGGCGATTACGGACGACGAAGAACGTGTCGCCGCCGCCTACGACATCCACACCACGAGCGAGCGACTCGACGACGAAGACGGCGGCATCGACGCCGACAAATGGGACTCGGTAGCCCCGGAGACATCGCATCCAAGCGAACGAGACGAGGACGACCAATAGATGCAACCGGAGCGTGGTGATGTTGTCCGAAGTTCTGACCCCTTCAAACTCGGTGACGACAGGCAACGACCGTGGCTCATCGTCAACAACGATACACACCCCTTCGGCGACCAGCAGTACATCGCCGTCGCCATCTCGACGAAGGAGTACGACGATTCACTCCCGCTCACCGATGACCTGTGGGAGTTCGGTGGTGTTCCTCGCGACTCGTTCGTCTCATGGGCAGTTCACTCACCTCGCAAAAAGGACTTCGTCGCGTGGCAAGGGCGTCTCGAAGAGACGTTCGTAGACCGTGTCGTCGAGCAAGTCGAAGTGTATCTGAGGTAGTCAAAACGGAGGTTGCTAATTGCCAGACTGCGCTCCGATTAAAGCAGCCCCGCCACGGCCTATGACACAGTTCCATCGGGTCCGTTCGCTTCGCTCACTCCCCCGACGTGACGAAATTACGTTCGCACCCCCCAGAAGAACGCGATGCCGAGTACGGTAACGAACGAGAGCAGTAACTGTAGTGGAGCGCCGACACGGATAAAGTCGGAGAACTTGTACCCGCCGGGACCGTAGACGAAGAGATTCGTCTGGTATCCAACCGGCGTCATGAACGCCGTCGAGGCGGCGAAGGTCACGGCGAGGACGAACGCGAACGCGTTCGCACCAATCGATTGGGCAGCACTGGCGGCCACTGGAATCATCAACACGACGCTCGCGTTGTTGCTGATAACACTCGTCAACAGACCGGTTGCGACGTAGAACACCCATAGGACGCCGATTGCTGGCAAGAACGTCGCCGTCGAGGCGACGGCGTCTCCGAGAAGCGCTGCCGCGCCCGTCTTTTGAAGTGCGGTCCCGAGCGGGATAACGCCCGCAAGAAGGAAGATAACGTTCCACTCGACCGACGAATAGAGTTCCGTCGGCTTGAGGACGCCAGAAAAGACCATCGCGACGACTCCAGCGAGCGCCGAGACGACGATTGGCAAGATGTTCAAGGCAGGCAATGCGACGACGCCGGCGATGATAGCGACTGCAAACGGTATCTTCTCGCTTCGATAGGTCACCTCGTCGAACTCGTGGGCGACGATGAAGTCCTCGTTCTCGACGAGTCTGGTGAGGCTATCCGGAGGTGCCTGCACCAAGAGCGTGTCGCCGACGCGAATACGGATGTCTTCGAATCGGTCGCGGACGACGTCACCTCGGGTTCGAAAGGCGAGGACGTTCGCGCTGTAGCGTTGTCGGAACGTCGAGCTTGCGAGTGTTTCACCGACGAGAAACGAACCCGATGGGATGACGACCTCGACGAGAACCGGTTCTTCCTCGCCCGGATGCAGGTCGCCTTCGGTCCGAGGACCACCTGACAGCCTGAGGTTCTCGGCGTCCATGATCTGTTCGAGCGTCTCTCGGTTCGTCCTGAGTCGGAGCGTGTCGCTCTCGCGGATCTCCTTTCGAGCGAGGGGGTCCGAGAAACGCTCACCGTACCGAATCAGCTGTAACACGTCGATGTCGCGTTCGTCGCCTCCCAGTGCCTCTTGGACCGTCTGTCCGATCAGCGGCGAGTTTGCGGGAACGACGACATCTGCGAGGTACTCCTGAAGGGCGTACTCTTCGACGAGGTCCTCGTCGGCTGGGATTCGTTTCGGAAGCAATCGAACGCCGACGGTCATCAGATAGACGGAACCCACTGCAAAGACGACCACCCCGAGTTTGGTGAATTCGAACATTCCGAACGCGTGGAGACCGAGTTCGGGCGACTCCGCGCCGATTTGGGCGGCGATATCGCTCGCAAGGATGTTCGTCGAGGTCCCGATGAGCGTGAGTGTCCCACCGAGCATCGACGCGAACGATAATGGCATCAGTAGCTTCGAAGGAGAGGTCTTGCCGTTGTGTGCGAGGTCGTTGATGACCGGGACCAGAATCGCGACGACAGGTGTGTTGTTGATGACTCCCGAAACGGGACCAGTGATACCGATCGTCGCCGCGAGTTGCTTGCGTCGGTTAGAGCCAGCAAACACCGCCATCTTTCGGCCAATAAGTTGGACGATTCCGGTTCGATTGACACCAGTACTCAAGATGAGCATGGCGAGGACGGTAATCGTAGCCGGGTTGGCGAATCCCGAGATTCCCTCTCGCGGGGATATCTGTGTCCACGGTTCGAGAATCATCAAGAGGACCATCAGCAAGATAGCGGTGACATCGATTGGGAACCATTCGGTCGCAAAGAGAATCAGTGCGAGGAGAATGAGCATGAAGACGACGAGCATTTCGGTAGTCACAGAAGTGAAGACCGAAAGTGGAGTTACCAGGGTCTGTAAAGAAAAGAACATACAGACAGGTGGTACTTGCGACTCAAAAGGACTTGTATCGACATCGGCTGGCCGACGAGATAACACACGCTGTGCGAGTTGAAGCGGACGTAGTCTGCTCGTCTCCCGACGTTCAGAGAGCGACACCCTGGTCGAACAGCGGGATTCGTGTGGTGGGAAGTACCGATTCATCGGAAGTACCGATTCGTTCTGCCGAATCAGACACACTTGGAACCCAGAACCAAAGAAAGAGA
>NZ_AOLN01000018.1 GCF_000337815.1 Haloferax mucosum ATCC BAA-1512
GTGGAACGAGAAGAACAGCACGGTCCGCGTCGAATTCGCCGACGGCGGGGAAACGTACCTCAAAGTTGCGAGCGACGGCGACGGTTCTCGCATCGCCCGCGAGCGCGCCGTCATTCCCTACGTTGCCGCCCACACTGACGTTCCCGTTCCAGCACTCGCGGCGAGTGCTACTGGCGGGGCGGTCCCGTATCTCGCTACTGCCCCGGTTGATGGGCCGAATCTCATCGAGGTATGGGCGGATGCGCCCGACTCACGGAGAGTAGAACTCGCCCGAGAAGTTGGCGCGTCTCTCGCTCGTGTGCACGACTTGCGATTCGAGACCCACGGCGTCATCACGGGCGGCGATGCAACGTCCCTCGAACTGGACTCCGGGCCGTGGACCGACGTGTTGGTTGAGACGATTGCGGACATGCGGGACCTCGCCCCCGCCGAGCGTTTCGACCATCACTTCGACGAAGTGACTCAGGCGGTCGTCGAGAACCGTGAGACACTCGACAGCGCACCGGCCGCGTTGCTCCACGGTGACGTCGCCCAACCGAACTGCTTCCACACCGAATCCGGAGTCGGCGTTCTCGACTGGGAAATCGCACACGTCGGCGACCCGGCCAGAGACCTCTATCGGGCCAAAGTCCAACTCTTCGACTCACTCCGATCTGTGGGTCCTGCGGCGGTTATCGACGCGTTCTACGACGGGTACCGATCGGTCGCAGGTGGGCTTCCGAACGGCTACGAAGCCCGAAAGCCCATCTACGAGGCCGTCAGGTTCCTCGGCGTCTCCGGCTTTTTTGACAAGTACGCGGAGTTCCGCGACGAGGACGAAGAAGCGCTCGCGGAGTGGGTCGCTGTGGAGATGACCCGATTGCTCGGGCGAATCGAACCCCAATAGCGTCATCTCGACGAGCGACACTTACGTGTCGGTCTCGGTTCGGGAACGCCTGCTCACACGACGCCCCCATCGGACGACAGCCCCGACGACCATCGCCTCGGCGTAGCCGAAGACGACGAGTGCGGGGTAAAATACGGTCCGCGCCCGAATTCCGAACTCGTTGAACGCGAGCGTGTCGAGGAAGAACGCGACAGCGAGGGCGGGGGCGTTCAAAATCCAGACTTCCTTCGGCAGGATACCGACGAAGCCGCCGACCCACGCAACTGCGAGGAGCGCGAACGCGACGACCGTCTCGGAGGCCGTCGCAACCCGTCGGGCGCGGCGAATCGTGCCGACACCAACGCGAGCGCCGTCACCACTGGGGTCGTCGCCGGAGGGCATCTTTGTTTCGTCCGATTCGGTCAGTCGGCGAGTTCGACGGCGGTTCCGTAGGTGAGAATCTCCGCAGCGCCCTGCGTCACTTCGGACGTCACGTAGCGAACACCGACGATGGCATCGGCGTCCACAGCCTCGGCCTCCGCTATCATTCGCTCTGTCGCCTCGTCGCGGGCGTCGGTCATCAACCCGGTGTAGGATTTGAGTTCGCCACCGACGATATTTCGAAGCCCCTGTGTGATGTCCCGGCCGACGTTTCGGGCGCGAATCGTGTTCCCGCGGACAGTACCGAGTGTCTCAGTTATCTCTCGCCCGGCGATTGTCTCCGTTGTAGTCACTAACATGACACTACTATCGAACCGTTTGGGTTTATCCGTTACGCCTGACGAACAGGAGACATGCACTTCGACCACATCGGAATCGCCACGCCGGACGCCGGCGGACTGGCCGCGTTGTTCGAGACGCTGTTCGACGCGCCGGTGGCTCACGAGGAGACGTTCGACGGGATGACCGTCGTCTTCCTCGAACTCGAAGACGGGTACTTCGAACTCCTCGAACCGCACGAGAGTGGAGCTATCTCGAAGTTTCTCGACAAACGCGGGGGCGGCATCCACCACGTCGCACTCGAAACCGACGATATCGAAGGCGCACTTCAGACCGCACGGGAGACCGGGGTAGAACTCATCGACGAAGAACCGCGCCCGGGCGCGTGGGGACACGACGTCGCATTCTTGCACCCGAAATCCACAGGTGGCGTGCTGGTCGAGTTCGTCTCTCACTGACCGCTCTATGTCTCTTCACGATACGTCTTTCAGACGAACGGCACAGTCGCACCAACCGACGCCGACACACGCCGACCGATGACCGACGATACAGCAGACGACGCCGGACCGAACGCCGCGAGACATGGGTTCGCCGGCCCGATGCGGGATTGGCTCTCGCACCGCGTCGCCGCGACGCCCGAACGGGAGGCACTCATCCACGCGCCGACGGGTGACTCGTGGACGTTCCGCGAGCTCGACGCGCTCGTCACCGAGACGGCCGGGCAACTCGCCGCACTCGGCGTCGAGGCCGGCGACCACCTCGGCGTCGTTCTCGACCCCGGCATCGACTACGTTCGACTCATTCACGCGGCGACGCGACTCGGCGCGGTTCTCGTACCGCTCAGCGAACGGTTGACGCCGAACGAAATCAACCGCAATATCGAACTCGCGGACGTGACGACGCTCGTGTGCGGTGAACCGACCGAATCGACGGCCGTCGAAGCCACGACCGACGTCCCCGTCGTCTCCGTCGATGAACCCCGTTGGGAGGGCGTCATCAACCTCTCGGCCATCGCACCGAAGCGAATCTCACCCGCCGGATGGCGTCTCTCCGAGACGATGTTACTTCTGTTCACGTCGGGGACGACCGGGACGCCCAAAGCCGTTCGGCTCACCATGGGGAATCTGCTTGCGAACGCGGTCGCCGGGTCGTTCAGACTCGGTCTCTCCCCGGACGACCGATGGCTCGTGACGCTGTCGTTGCACCACATGGGCGGTATCGGCCCGATTTTCCGCAGTCCGCTGTACGGAACGACGGTCGTCCTCCGCGAGGGATTCGACGCCGGTGGGGCCGCAGACGACATCGGAAAGTACGACGTGACCGGCGTCTCGGTCGTTCCGACGATGCTCACGCGGATGCTCGACAGTCGGGGGACGCTGTCTGATTCCCTACGGGTCGTGCTTCTTGGCGGCGCGCCCGCCTCCGACGAACTCATCGAGCGCTGTCGCAACTACTCGGTCCCGGTCTATCCGACCTACGGGATGACCGAGACGGCCTCGCAGGTCGCAACGGCGACACCCCGGGAGGCGTTCTCCGCTGTCGGCACCGTCGGGAGACCGCTCTACTTCACCGACCTCTCCGTCGTTGACGAGGGTGGCTTCATCGTCGAACCCGGAACGCCCGGGGAAATCGTCGTCTCCGGGCCGACGGTCTCACCCGGTTACTATCAGAACCCGGACGCGACGGCCGAGACGTTCACCAGCGAGGGACTTCGAACCGGCGATATCGGCTACAAAGACGAAGACGGGTTGGTGTACGTCCTCAACCGCAAAGACGACCGTATCATCACCGGCGGCGAGAACGTTGACCCCGGCGAGGTGGTCGAAGTGCTTCGCCAGTACTCCGCCGTCGATGACGCGGTCGTGTTGGGTCTCCCCGACAGCGAGTGGGGCGAACGCGTCTCCGCGCTTCTCACCCTCTCGGACCCGGATACGTCGCTCGACCGCGATGCCCTCGACGCGTTCTGCCGCGACAGACTCGCCGGATTCAAAGTTCCGCGACTGGTCGAGACGACGGCAGAACTCCCGCGGACGGTCTCGGGGACGATAGACCGCGAGGCGGCCCGCGAACAACTGGAGGACGCCCGGCCGGTCGCCGAAGCGGAACCGGAGTGGAGCGAAGACGACGCAGACGAGGCGTCTTCCGATGTCGCAGACGCCGACTCGCTCGTCGTTGACGACGCCGAACGCGCTACGGCGGACGACGAGACCGACGACGCCGAACTCGTTGACGACGGTGACTCGGACGCCACCGACGCTTCTGACACTGACGGCGACCTCGATGTCGGGGCCGGCGACGACCGCGAATCCGAGTCCGAAGCCGCTGGAGAAGCCAGCGCGGACGGCGCGTCGGCGGGTGACGAAAGTGAGAGAATCGTCGGCTCCGGAGACGAAGCCGACGACGCTGTGGACGAACAGACGGTAGACGTCGTTGCGGACGAACAGACGGAAGACGGCGTTGCGGACGGACAGACGGTAGACGTCGTTTCGGACGAACAGACGGTAGACGTCGTTTCGGACGGACAGACGGATACCCCCGAGTCCGATACGTCTACGGACACCGAATCTGCCGCGTCCGACGAGGCTGAAGACGCCGAAACCGACGCGTCCGAAGACGCGGCTGACGCCGAAGACACCACGACCGACGACTCGGGAGACCGAGAATCTGAGGCGGTCGATTCCGACGAGAGACCCGATTCTCCCGACGAGGACAACGCGAACGGCTCCGTCAACGGCGAAAGCGGCGACGAGACGACCACCGAAGCGGCCACTTCCGATGGTGATTCTGACGCCAGACCCGACGCTACGAACCACACCGGTTCCGACGGCGACGAGTGAACACGGTTGGTGTGTGTTTCGAATTCGTAGCCGGCGGCCCGCTGTTTCAGCCCAAACAATCATTGTGTTTTACGCTAAGGGAATGTCATGGTAGGCACTACCAATCAGACGCTTCGGCCGTTTTTGTGGCGTGCGGGCAAACTCTTTCCCGACCGCGAAATCGTCTCGCGGACCGCCGAAGGACTCGAACGGTACACGTATTCGGAGTACGAAAGCCGGGTTGCACGGCTGGCGGGGGCACTCGCCGATGCCGATATCGGTGACGGCGACCGGGTGGCGACGTTCTGTTGGAACCACAACCGACACTTCGAGACGTACTTCGGCGTGCCCTCGATGGGCGCGCAGTTGCACACCATCAACCCGCTACTTCCAGACCATCACATCCAGTACATCGTCGAGAACGCGGCGGACCGCATCATCTTCGTTGACCCCTCGCTCGCGCCGAAACTCGCCGGAGCAGTCGATGAAGACGCGTTCGAGTCCGTCGAGCAGTTCGTCGTGATGGCCTCGTCGGTCCCGGGCGAGACGGCACTCGACCCGGTGACGGACTATGAGTCGTTCATCGCCGACCAGCCAGACGAGTACGATTGGCCGGACCTGCCGGAAGACCAACCGGCGGGGATGTGTTACACGTCGGGGACGACGGGGAAACCGAAGGGCGTCGAGTACTCCCAGCAGATGCTCTGGGCGCACACGATGGCGACGCTCCCCAAGTCGGGACTCGATATCGGCGCGGCGGACGTCATCATGCCCGTCGTTCCGATGTTCCACGTCAACGCATGGGGCCTGCCGTTTTCGACAACCGCGGCGGGCGCGAAACACGTCTATCCGGGACCGTCGCCGACGCCCGAGGACCTCGCCAAACTCATCGAAGAAGAAGGCGTGACGATGACCGCGGGCGTGCCGACGGTATGGCTCGGTCTCCTGGAGTATCTCGACGAGAACGACGCCGATATCTCGTCGCTCGAACGCATCATCATCGGTGGGTCGGCCGCGCCGAAGTCGGTCATCCGCCGCTTCGACGAGGAGTACGACGTGGACGTGCTCCACGCGTGGGGGATGACCGAGATGTCGCCCGTGGGAACTGTTGCCCATCTCAAACCCGGGATGGAAGACCGCCCGGCCGAAGAACAGTACGACAAACGCGCCAAGCAGGGCCTTCTCGCACCGGGTCTCGAAATGCGCGTCATCGACGACGACGGCAACGAAGTCCCGTGGAACGGTGAGGACTTCGGCGAGTTGTGGGTCCGCGGGCCGTGGGTCACGACCGAGTACTTCGAGCGCCCCGACGCGAACGAGCAGGATTTCGAAGGCAACTGGCTGAAAACGGGCGACGTGGTGACCGTTGATGCGGACGGCTACGTCAAAATCGTCGACCGCGCGAAAGACGTCATCAAGTCCGGCGGCGAGTGGATTTCGTCGGTCGAACTGGAAAACACCATCATGGCCCACGACGATGTGGCCGAAGCGACCGTCATCGGTGTCCCGCACGAGCGCTGGCAAGAACGCCCGGTCGCGTTTATCGTCCCGAAAGCCGGAACCGACGAGGACGCGCTCAAGGCGGCAATCGCCGAACTGGTCGAAGACGAGTTCCCGAAGTGGTGGACACCCGACGAAGTCGTCGTCATCGAGGAAGTGCCGAAGACGGCGACCGGCAAGTTTGACAAGACGGTGCTCCGCGACCAGTACGACGACTCGTCGCTCATAGAGGGGAAGACGCCGGACGAAGACGCACCGTCGGGAGACTAACACGACGTATCGGCCGGTACAATCACGAACTAATTTGAAGTTTATACTGGTTCCATACACTATTTTTACTGTACAACCCCATGGCATCGTATGGAGCTTCTCGACGAGTCCATCGTGCCCGAGCGCGCCCGTGCCATCAAACAGGAGGCACGCGAGTTCGCCGAAGCACACATCGAACCCGTCGCCGAGGAATATTACGAATCCGGCGAGTACCCCCACGACGTCCTCCAAGCGGGGATGGACGCGGGACTTGTTGCACAGGACATCTCCGAAGAGTACGGTGGGAAAGGTCTCGACCTCACCCAGATTCTCGCTATCTCCGAGGAGTTTTACCGCGCCGACGCCGGTATCGCGCTGACCCTCCAACTCGCCTCGTTCGGTTGTGAGATTATGGAGCACTACGGGAGCGAAGAACAGAAAGAAGAGTGGCTTCGCCCGGTCGCCGAAAACGAGCAAATTTCGGGTCTCGCCGTCTCCGAACCACAGACTGGTTCCGACATGGCCGGCATGGAGACGACCGCCGAAAAGACCGAAGACGGCTACGTCCTCAACGGCGAGAAGTACTGGGTCGGAAACGCCGTCGAAGCCGACTGGCTCACCGTCTACGCCAAGACCGGGGACTCCGAGGACCGCTACTCCAACTACTCGATGTTCATCGTCCCGACGGACACACCCGGCTACGAGGCCGAACACATCCCCGAAAAGATGGGCATGCGCGCGTCGAAGCAGGGACACATCGTCTTCGACGACTGCGAAATCCCCGAAGAGAATCTCATCGGTGCCGAGGGCGGCGGCTTCTACATGCTCGCGGACTTCTTCAACCACGGCCGCATCGTCGTCGGCGGACACAGTCTCGGTCTCGCCGCCGCCGCCATCGAGGAAGCGTGGGACTTCGTCCACGGCCGGAAGGCCTTCGGTCGAAACGTCTCGGAGTTCCAGGCGGTCCAGCACATCCTCGCGGACATGCGCATGGAGTTCGAGTCGGCCCGCGCACTGAACTGGCGCGCCGCAGAGAAGGTCGCAAACGGCGAGGACGCCGGTTTCTGGGCCGCCTCCGCGAAGACGAAGTCCACCGAGATGGCCGTCGATGTGGCCGAACGCGGTATGCAACTCCACGGCGGCCGCTCGGTCCTCAACGAGTACAAGATTTCCCGCGTCTACCGCGACGTTCGCATCCCGGTCATCTACGAGGGCGCAAACGAGATTCAGCGCAACCTCATCTACCGACAAGGTAGCATCTAAAACAAGACTGGGTTGTCATTTTCTGGCGGATAGAATTATAGCCGAGATAGATAGTCCTCTATGTAGAGTCGTCTCCGCTACGACTCGGTGACTCCAATGGACCTAGACGAATTTGTCGATACACACGCACCGAACGAAGGTGGCGACGCCTTCGAACTCGAACACTCGAAGCTCCTCGACGTGGCGCTCGACGGCACGATCATGGCCAAAGCCGGGTCGATGGTCGGATACACCGGCGATATCTCCTTCGAACGAAAGTCCGCCGGCGGGCTGAAAGGCATGCTGAAAAAGAAGGCGACCGGCGAGGGGACGGTCATGATGGAAGCGACCGGCTCCGGGCACCTCTATCTCGCCGACCAAGGAAAGGAGGTCCAGATTCTCGAACTCGACGCCGGTGAGGAAATCAGCGTCAACGGCAACGACGTATTGGCGTTCGAAAACACCATCGAGTGGGACATTCGGATGATGAAGAGCATCGCGGGTGCCTCGACCGGCGGCCTGTTCAACGTCTTCCTCGAAGGCCCCGGACACGTCGCCATCACGACTCACGGAGAGCCAATCGTGCTCCAAACACCGGTCACGACCGACCCGAACGCGACCGTCGCGTGGAGCGGGAACGTCTCGCCGTCGTCGAAACGCGACATAAACCTCAAGGGACTCCTCGGCCGCTCGTCCGGCGAATCCTATCAACTCGAATTCGCTGGCGCAGACGGGTTCGTCATCGTTCAACCGTACGAGGAACTCCAACCCGGCCAGTAGTCACTGTCCGCGGTTGCCCTCCTGCGAAGCCGGACGAACACCGTTCCGATTCATTTTTCGCGGTCACGACCGCTCGGAGCCGAGCAGTCGAGCGTATCTGATTCCAGCCCAAACAGCCCAAATTGTGCGCTAGCAGTAGTGCCCGACGATAATATATTACTTGCCTGAATGGTTATGTTCGCTCCATCCTAAGGCCGGTTATGGGTGACATTAGCGTCCACCTACTCGACCGCGGCCGAATCTACGCAGACATGGGCTACGTCCTCGATGGCTACTCGATGGGGAGCGTGTCAACCCCCAATCCGGACCACGAGATGGCCGAGTTCGTCGTCTGGAACGCCGTCATCGACGGTCCCGACCGGACGGTGTTGTGGGATACCGGCTCGAATCCCGACGCCGGAAACGGCTACTGGCCCGAACCGCTGTACGAGGCGTTCGCACACGTCGATGCGGCGGAACACACGTTGGAGACTGACCTCGAAGCGGCTGGATACAGCCTGTCCGACATCGACGCCGTGGTGATGAGCCACCTGCACCTCGACCACGCCGGTGGATTGGCCGAGTTCGCCGGAACTGGCGTGCCGATATACGTCCACGAGGAGGAGTTGAAGTTCGCGTACTACTCGGCGAAGACGACCGAAGGCTCCATCGCCTACCTCGCGTCGGATTTCGACCACGACCTCGACTGGCACGTCGTCCACGGCGACGAACACACCGTGTTCGACGGATTCCGAGTACACCACCTGCCGGGTCACACGCCCGGAGTTCTTGGTGCGCACATCGAAACGCCCGCCGGTGACGTGCTCATCGCCGGTGACGAGTGCTACGTCGAAGGCAACTACGCGGACGAGGTTCCGCTCGGTCCCGGCTTGCTCTGGAGCGACCGAGACTGGTTCGAGAGTCTTCAGAAGATCAAGGAACTCGAACGGCGAACCGGCGCGGACGTGCTGTTCGGACACGACCTCGACCGGTTCGAATCGTTCGACGGCGGATGGAACGTCTGACGGAGTGAAAATCAGTGGGGAGCGTTGGAGACGACGAGCGGTCGTGTCTGCCGAGGGTGTGGGGGGGAACGGAGTCGCGGCGGCGCGTTGACCGACTCAAATCATGAGTTGCACGTCGGCGCCAGCCATGTGCTGGAGGGCCGTCGCCGCACCGACGCCGGTGGTGACGCCGTCGTAGAACTCGGTCTCGTCGTAGCCCATTAGTTCGATGGTCATCTGACACGCCTGCAGGTCCACGCCCATATCGAGCGACGTCTCGATGAGTTCTTCGATGGTCGCGGTGCCGTTTGCTTCGATTTTCTTTTCCATCATGCTCGTCGCCACGTTGTCCATAAATGGCAGTGCGGCGACGGCGTTGGGCATCGGCATGCTCGGGTTGCCCACCGCGCTGAGTTTGAGGTTCTTCGACTTCTCTTCGTGGAGGATTTCGAGCCCCCAGAACGTGTGGAAGACTACGACGTCCCAGCCGAAAGCGGCCGCCGTGCTTGCGAGGATGAGCGGTGGGTACGCCATGTCGAGCGTTCCTTTCGTTGCGATGATGGTCATCGACTTCTGACCGTCGTCGGCCGCCTCGCGGAGGTCCGAAACCTCTGTTTCGAGGGCTTGCACCTGCGCCCGAAGTTCTTCGACGGAGGTCGTCGTCTCGACGGGCGCGTCAGCGTCGGAACTCATTCCTTCTGGATGAAGTGGCGGAAGACGGGTTCGCCGCCCGCTTCGGATTCTTCCTGTTCGAGCATCGAGACGCCCTCGGTCGAGTCGGCCCAGCCCTTCAGGTCGCTCATACTGCCGGAATCGGTCGCAACGACCTGTAGAATCTCGCCGGACGACAGGTCATCGACCGCGCCACGGGTCTTGACGACGGGCATTGGGCAGGACAGTCCTTTCACGTCGAGGGTATCGGTAGGTTCGTACTCACTCATGTTTCTGGTTCACCTGTGTTGGGTGTATACCACAATATCCAGATGAGAAATAAAAGTGTGTTGGTTCTTGGGCTTCAAGCACAATACGGATCAGTCGAGAAGTAAGGAGGCGAATAGACGATTATAAGCACGCGTTTTGAGACAGTGCTCGGGTTCTATCGGTGGATTCCTTCGTTTAGAGTGCCATCTTCGTCCAATCGGTATTGCATCATTTTAGAACAACCATCCGAAAGCTTAAGTCTGCGAATTCAATAGTGGATGTTGAATACATGACTGCACCAGACTTGCCCGAACTCGACATCGAATCACCCGTCATCGAACCCGAAGCGCTCAAATCCCGAATCGACGGCGGTGAAGCACTCACCATCCTCGACAACCGCGTTCCGTCGGAACACGAAAAATGGCGCATCGACGGCGAGAACGTCTCCCACATCAACATTCCGTACTTCGAGTTCCTCGACGACGACCTCGACGAATCGCTGTTCGAGAATCTGCCCGAAGACGAGGAGTTCGTCGTCCTCTGTGCGAAGGGTCACTCCTCGGAGTACGTCGCCGGTGTCCTCATCGAGGAAGGCTACGACGCGGTCGCCCTCGAACGCGGGATGAACGGCTGGGCTGGTATCTACGAGTACACCGAACTGGAGACCGACGGCGACGCCCTCGTCGCGCAGTACCAGCGCCCCTCCAGCGGTTGTCTCGCCTATCTCGTCGTTGACGGCGACGAAGCCGCGGTCATCGACCCGCTTCGGTACTTCACGGACGAGTACGTCGCGGACGCGAAGGCGCTCGGCGCGGACCTGACGTACGCCATCGACACGCACATCCACGCCGACCACATCAGCGGCGTCCGCACGCTCGTCGAAGACGCCGGCGTGACGGGCGTCATCCCCGAGGCCGCCGAGGCCCGCGGCGTCGAATACGACGTCGCGTACGAGACCATCGGCGACGGCGACGTGGTCACCGTCGGAGACACCGAAATCGAAGCGATTCACACACCGGGTCACACGACCGGCATGACGACCTACAAGGTCGATAACGTGCTTTTCACCGGCGACGGTCTGTTCATCGAGTCCGTGGCACGACCCGACCTCGAAGACGGTGACGAGGGCGCGCCGGACGCCGCGGGCATGCTCTACGACACCCTTCAACAGCGCGTCCTTCCGCACGAAGACGACACCATCGTCGCGTCCGCGCACTTCAGCGACGCGGCAACCCCTGCCAGCGACGGTAGCTACACCGCCACGCTCGGTGAACTCGAAGCGACGATGGACGCACTACACATGGACCGCGACGAGTTCGTCGAGTTCATCCTCTCGGACATGCCGCCGCGCCCGGCCAACTACATCGACATCATCGAGACTAACCTCGGTGTCCAAGAGTCGGACGACGACCGCGCGTTCGAACTCGAACTCGGCCCGAACAACTGCGCGGCCAGCAACGAAGCCCTGACGAACTAAATGACGGGTTTGACGCCGCTCTTCGCCGAGAGCCTCTTTCCGAACGGTATCACGCACTACGCGCTCGGTGGTCTCCTCATCGGTCTCGGGACGGCCATCATCTACCTCGGAACGGGCATCATCGCGGGTGCGAGCACCTTCCTCGAATCGACGCTCTCGTACGTCTCCGACCTCCCGCGGTTCAACAAGGTGAAGTACGTCACCTCGCGCAACTGGCGGGTCGTCTTCACGTTGAGCATCGTCGCCGGTGCCGCACTCTACACCGTCACGCTTGGTGACGGTTGGTGGGTCTCGTCGGTCCAACCGTGGCGCTTCGCCGTCGGCGGTGTCCTCGTCGGCATCGGCACGCGCATCGGCAAGGGGTGTACCTCCGGCCACGGCGTCTGCGGTGTCGGGTCGCGCTCGCGCACCTCGTTCGTCAACGTTGCGACCTTCATGCTCGTCGCTATCGGGGTCGCACAGCTCCTGAGCGCGCTGGGGGTGTCGCCGTGAGTGACGAGGAACGCGGACTCGGGTTCGTCCTGCTCGTCGTCGTCGGTGGCCTGATATTCGGATTTGGTCTCGGTGTGAGCAACATGGCCCGGCCGGAGGTCGTCCTCGACTTCCTCCAGTTCGACGACTTCGGTCTCGTCTTCGTCATGGGCGGGGCCGCGGTCGTTACGGGTGTCGTCTTCGCGCTCGCCGAGACGTTCGGCAACCGCGCGCCGCTCACCGGCCGCGACTACGGCCGCCGACTGAAATCCTTCGACAAGAACGTCGTCGTCGGTGGCGTCATCTTCGGCGCTGGCTGGGGCATCTCGGGTATCTGCCCCGGCGCGGCTTACGCCAGTCTCGGCGTCGGCAACTACCCGATTCTCGTCGCTATCGGCGGGATGTTCGTCGGTGCGTATCTCCAGGGACTGTGGCGCGCCCGCCGCGCTGACCACGCCGCTCGCAGTACCTCGGCCGACTGAACCACCGTTCCCAGACCATCACCCGTTTTTTGTTGACCAACGCCCGCGCGTTCGAGACGCATCGCTGTACTTCGTTGCGGCCGGAACCCCCATCGCGTCTTGGAAGCGTCTCCGTCTTTGTGATATCGCTCACCGAGTATTGCACAACAAATAGATTACCATTTCGTCATAGATGGCGGCCATATTTGTTTGTAAGGAACTGAAATACGAATCTTGGCATCTATTAGACGTATATCTGTTGTCGATCCATAACTTATGGATATCCTCTAACGATATAGTATTGTTCAATAGTCCCAAAAGCGTTATATCCTCACTCCGGTTAGCCAGCACTGTGCAGGAAAGTATGATTCGCACAAGACACACTCGGCACTCGTCGGGGTGCTGGTAAGATGTTCGGAATCGAAACGCTGACCGGGAACGTACAGGCGGCAGTGCTCGTCGGCATCGTGCTCACCGAAGCGATGGTGCTGTACGTCGGCTACGGTGCGATGACCCGCGCGCTCGGGCCGTCGGTCAAGAAAGCAATCGGTGGCGAGTAACCATGTTCGAACTATTCGGCGTCTCGGCCGGACTGTTGGGTCTCTTCGTCGCGTTCGGCGTTCTCATCGGCATCCTCTTCGGTTTCTTCGGGATGGGTGGTTCGTTCCTCGTGACGCCCGCGCTTCTCGTGATGGGATACCCCTCGCGCGTCGCTGTTGGGTCCGGACTCGCGTTCGTCTTCGGGACGTCAGTCATTGCGACGCTCAAACACCGCGACCTCGGACAGGTTGACTACAAACTCGGCGTCTCGATGATTATCGGGACCACCGTCGGTCTCGAAGTGGGGAAAGAAATCGTCCTGTATCTCGAAACGCTCGGGCTCGCTGGCAACATCATCAGCGTCACTTACGTCCTGCTTCTCGGCGGTATCGGCCTGTTCGTCACCTACGAAGCACTGAACCGTGGCGACGGCGACAGCGACGGTGGCGTCAGCCACGACGTTGACGCCGACGCCGACATCGACGCCGACGACATCCCGGAAATCGCAAAGAAGATCCAGAGTTACTCGTTACCCCCGATGATTACCCTCCGCGGCGGGATTCAGGTCTCGTTGTGGATGGTCCTTCTCGTCGCGTTCGTAACGGGACTGCTTTCGGGGTTCCTCGGCGTCGGCGGCGGCTTCATTCGCATGCCCGCGCTGTTCTACCTCATCGGCGTCCCGGTGCCTATCGCAGTCGGAACCGACCTCTTCGAAATCATGTTCTCGGGCGGTATCGGCTCGTTCCTCTACGCCCAATCCGGCGGTGTTGACCTCTCTATCGTCGTCCCACTCTTGGCCGGCTCCGCGCTCGGTGCCCGCGTCGGCTCCGCCGCGACCTCCATCGTCAACGAGGACGAAATCAAGATTTACTTCGGGCTGATGTTGCTTCTCGGCGCGCTCGCAGTCGCCGTTCGGCAGGCTGGCGACTACCTCGGTATGGGCGTCCTCGACTACGTCAGTCTCGCGCTCATCCTCGGGTCGGCGCTCATGGTCTCTGGCGCGGTGCTCTACAGCGCCGTCAAGTCCATTCGCGCGCCCGCGAGCGCCGGGTCGATGGCTGACTGACGCCCGCGAGACCGGTGTTGTGCAAAGCATACAAACTCTTTTGCGTGCTGACCTCGTAGCCCGAACTGATAATGGCTAGCTCGATGGTCGAATATCTGCAATCCGACATGCAGTGCGAGGGACTCCTCGAATGTCTCCACGGACTCAAGCAACTCGACCGACGGTGCTTCGAGGTCCTCGTCGAAAGCGAGGACCACCTGACCGTCGATGAAGTCGCCGAGGCCGTAGAGCGCGAGCGCTCGACTGCGTACCGCTCGATTCAGCGATTGCTCCAGGCGGGACTCATCCAGAAACAGCAGGTGAACTACGAACACGGCGGGTACTACCACGTCTACCACCCGACCGACCCCAACGAAGTCGCAGACGACATGCAACGGATGCTCAACGACTGGTACGCCCAGATGGGCACGCTCATTCAAGAGTTCCGCGACAAGTACGACGAGAAAGTACTCCCCGCTGAGTAGCCCGAATCGGCTGACGGCTCGACGCATTTTCTAGCGGACCAAACCAATTAGGTTCCGTATTCAATCACGTCCGGTCCATAGCTTTTGTTACGACCGCTCCATGTCGAAGAGTAAAAGCAGTCCCCGAAACAACGAGTTCGTCGAAGAGTGTCCCTCGTGTGAGTCACGGACGCCTCACGACGTCTCCATCGAAATCAAGACCGAAAGCCGAAAACGCGAGAACCGCGAGTTCTCCCGCGAACCGTACCGCGTGACGACGTGTTCCCGATGCGGCAACACGCGGTCCCAACGAATGAACGACGCGTAACCGACGTCCCGACGCAGATTGGTATTCGACCACCCCGCCCACGGACAGGTGACATCGACCGACCACGGATTCGATAGATGACACAAGCCACTCCACAAGACGCGCCGACCGTCCTCCTCGTTGACGACGAGGTAGCACTCGCTGACAGCCTCGCCCTCTGGCTCGAACGACGGTACGACGTGCGAGTCGCCTACTCCGGGCGCGATGCCCTCCAAGAATTCGACGACGATATCGATATCGTCTTTCTCGACCGCAACCTCCCCGGTCTCTCCGGTGAGTCGGTCCTCGAAGAACTCCACAGACAAGCCGACGCGGACGACTTCGCGGTCGTCATGCTGAGCGCGACGCCCGATTCCGAACTCTCAGACCTCCCCGTTGACGACGCGCTCACCAAACCCGTTACGAAAACACAAATCTTCGATGCAGTCGCCCGATTCGTCGGCGACGCCCCCGAAGTGACGGTCGATTAATCGTCGGTCGCCGTCGGCGTTATCTCGTCGAAATACGTCTCGATGAGCTTTCGCTCCGCCGTTCGTAGGTGCTCGTGAAGCGTCGGCGGAGAGATATCGAGCGCGTCGGCGACTTCCTCGGCCGTGCTTCCTCGGGGCCACTCGAAGTATCCAGAGACGAGTGACGTTTCGAGGACGGTCTTTTGTCTGTCCGTCAACTTCGAATCGAGTTCTCGCCGGAATGAGTCGGCCGACTGAACCGCCCGCTCGACCTCTCGTTTTGCGACGACGGAGACGCCGGGCGCGGCGTTCGTCACCGTCTCGACGATTGCGCCGTGGTCCGCGTCGGCCGCGACGTGAAGCGCTAACTTCCCGCTCCCGTCTGCGAGGTCTAACCGCTCGATGCTCGCACCGTGGTCGATTGCGGTCGTCAACACGGCTTCGTCGTCCGCTCGAAGCTCTAACACGGCTTCGTCGTCGCCGTCAGAGACGAGTCGGGCGCGCGAAATCGCCGTGTATTCGACCGCGGCTTCGACCGCTTCGGACCCCGACGCGCCGTGGACGGTGACAAAGCAGGTCACGCCGTCGTCGAGACGAGTCACTCCGTCGAGCGAGAGCCTACAGCCGAGATTACCTGCGAGCGCCGCGATAGTGCTGGCGTCCCGAGAGAGCTGAAACTCCAGTTCGACGACGCTGTCGCCGTTGAGCAAACGCTTGCTCTGTGCCGCGTTGATGCCGTTTCCGACCGTCGCGCCGAGGTCGGAAAACAGCGCGGCCGACTCGCCGTCGAATCGCCCCGATTCGTCGTAGACGACGAGCGCGCCGTACACCGTGTCGCGGTAGCCGATTGGCACACAGAGCGCGGCGGTATCGTCCGTATCGTCGCCTGCTCCGAACACCGCGGCCCGGTGCTCGTCGGAGATGGGGTCGAAGATGTAGCCGTCGCCGACGACGCCGTCCGTGTCGAACGCCTCGTCCACAACACTGGGGTCGATCGCGTCCGTGCCGACAGGGAGTTCCGACTCGGCGGTACATCGGAGCGTCCCGGCGGCGGTCCGTCTGAGAATGTACGCGCCCTTGTGTGCCGATGCGACCGCGTCGCAGACGGTCTGTTCGATTTCGTCTCGGGTTCGGGCGTCGATAAGTGCCCGGTCGATGTCGCGGATAAGAGCGTTGACGCGATTGAGACGGTCGAGTTGCGTCTCTCGGTTCTGAATCGCCGCTTCGTGTTCGGCACGGACCGCTTCGAGTCGCCCGCGAAGGTCATCGAGCGCTTCCGGCTCGCGGAGCTTCTCGACTTCCCGGGTTTCGAGGGCCGCCTCGGTCGATTCGAGGGCGAAATATTCGCGGACTTCGGAGTCGAATTCGGACCGAACGAGGAGTTCTTCGACCGTCTCTTTGACCTCCGTCTTCGAGACGGGTTTGACGAGATAGGCGTCGAACGCCATATCCACGATGTCGGTGTCGGGTTCGACCGCGGTCATCATGGCGACGCGGCAGTCGAAGCCGCGGCCTCGAATCTCTTCGAGGACGTCGTCACCGGTGACGTTCGGCATCCGGCGGTCGAGCAAGACGACATCGACGTGCTCGTCGATTCGAGAGAGCGCCGCCTCGCCGCCGTAGGCCGTTTCGACGGTGAAACGCTCGCCGTCGAGCCAGTATTGACAAGTATCTGCGAGGTCTTCGTCGTCGTCAACGACGAGAACGACTTGCTCGGCGGCCCGCTGTCGAGGGCGTTCGTGCGCCGAGCGTTCTGAGACCATCGTATCGAACACACAGTCTCGTTGGACAGTAATATATCTGCCCATCGTGGAAATGGAGTTTAGCCCTCGATACGCGCGATGGCCGCGGTCTCGGCGAAAAACGACTATGCCTGCGGAAGCGTTACTACGAACGTCGCACCGCTCGGTTCGTTGTCTTCGATGCGAATCTCCCCGCCGTAGCTCTCGACGATTTCGCGGACGAGAAACAGGCCGAACCCGTTGCCCGGATTCGATAAGTCCTCGATCCGCTTGTCAACAATTCGGTGTTTCTCCGCGTCCGGAATACCGGGACCGTTGTCGGAGACGCGAAGTTCGACGCCGTCGTCTCCAGATTCGGGGACGACTTCGACGGTCACCTCGGGGTCAGGTTTGTCGTTGTGTTGGACGGCGTTTTTCAGGAGGTGTTCGATGACCTCGTCCAGCAGGTCGTCGGCGACCACCGAGCGTTCCGGCAGTCCGTTGACCGTTATCGACACGTCGTGCGTGTCGGTTCTGAGCGTCTCGACCCCGTGTTCGACGGCTTCGTGAATCGGTCGCGGGCGGAACTCGTGGGACTCGCGTTCGACGATGACCTTCATGAACGTCCGCATCGTCCCCACGAGGTCCGTCATCTCTCGAACCCGGTTTTGTATCGTGTCGAGGTGCGTCTGGCCCGCGGGTTCGACGAAGTCCCCGACGATATCGGCGCGCGCGCCGACCACGTTGAGTCCGTTGAGAAGGTTGTGCCGGATGATTCGGTTCACGAACTCAAGTCGCTCTTGCTCGCGGCGAAGTTCGCGCTCTCGTTCCTTTCGCGTGGTGATGTCGTGGCCTTCGAGGACGAGAAGTGACACCTCGTCGTCAACGGAGACGGGCGTCACAGAGAAGTCGATAACCGCCGCTCGCTCCCCGGTTGTGCGGTCGATTTCGACCTCGTAGCGGACGAAATCGCCGTCGCTTGCGCGGTCGAGGGCGTCCTTGAGGTCGGCCACCCGCGACTCGTCGCCGCTCCACCATGGCGTCTCCCACGCGAGCCGGCCGACGAGTTCGTCGCGGTCGGCGTCAACGAGGTCGAGCGCCGCATCGTTGACCTTGAGGACGGTCCCGTCGGGGTCGGCAAGCCCGATGTACTGGAAGGTACTGTTGAACACCGCGTTCAACTGTTGCTCGCGGCGCTTTCGTTCCGTCATGTCGCGGGTTACCTTGGCGAATCCGGTGAGTTCGCCGTCGTCGTCGGTCAGGGCGGTGATGGCGACGGCGGCCCAAAACCGGGTGCCGTCGGCGCGGACGAGCCATCCTTCGTCTTCGACGCGGCCCTCGCGTCGCGCCCGTTCGAGGAGTCGGTCCGGACGGCCGTCCTCGCGGTCCGCGTCGGTGTAGAACTCCCGGATGTGCTCGCCGAGGATTTCGTCCGTCGAGTAGCCTTTGATGGCCGCGGCACCGCGATTCCAACTTTCGACGCGTCCGTCCGTGTCGAGTCGGAAGAGTGCGTACTCTTCGATATCCTCGACGATGCGGGAGAATATCTCCTCGTGGCGTTCGAGTTCGCGCTCGCGCTCGCGGCGGACGTGCGTGTCGATGCCGTGTGCGACGGCGTGGCCGAGATTCGCAATCGGCTCGACCAACTCGGGTGTGAACGCCCCTTCGTGTTCGGCGTACATCGTGAGCACGCCGTAGCGAGTGTCGTCGTAGACCAGCGGCACCGACGCGGCAGAGCGGTAGCCACGTTCGAGCGCGGGGTCCCGAAACGGTCCGAAATCGGAGTCGTCGCGGATGCTGTGTGTCGTCTGCACCGAGTTCGACCGAATCGACCGTCCGACGGGACCATTTCCGCCCGGGCGAGACGCCGCAACGGAGGCGTCAACCGCGTCCAGATAGCCGTCTTCGACGCCCGCCCACGTCCGCGGGGTCACGTCGTCGGTCTCGTCGTCAACGACGCCGACCCACGCGAACCGGAGCCCGTCGGTTTGGACGAGTCGCTCGCACACCCGTCGCTCGATGTCCGCCCGGGCCGAGGCGTCAACGATCGTTTCGTTCACGTCTGCGATGACCTCGTTGAAGCTTGCGAGGATACCGAGTCGCTCTCGAAGTTCCCGTTCGGTAGTCGGCGACGCATCGCCCGGCGGCTGTGACTTACCTGTCATGTTCGTCCCCCACCCCCTTCGAACTCCGTCCGTGGTTCATACTCCGACTCGACACCCCACGAACTTGTGCGTTTCCAGGATGGACGAGTTCGACCCTAATGGAATAGGGACGCGAATTAGTAGCAACTGGTCCCTCGTCGTAGATGGCCACAGTGACCTGCCCGGGTCACTCGTCGTGCCCGCACGTCCCGCTGGCGGATTCGACAACCCTTCCCCCCCTCTTTCCCGCCTGGGGACGTGTCCCTGCCCAAACCCAACTCCCTTTCCGCGTACTCGACTGTTGAGCTGTCGGACTTTTGTCCATGTTCTTCGACCGTACATTCATTTCTAGGCGGGGCAGATATAAGACAAAAAGTGGGTTCACCGCGCCATTTACGCTGGATAAGCACATATGTGCACTACATGAAAAAGAACGAACTAATCCACCTGCACACACTGCTCGTGGAGCTCGCAACAGAGTATCTCGACGAGGAAATCGCCTCGCGCGACGACCTCGAATCGTACTACCAACTCGAAATCGGTCCCGTAGCGCTCCGGTCTCGTCGCGCGGACCACGAACGCGCGGTCCGAACGCTCATGACTGCGCTCGCGGTGTGCGCCGCTCGTGACCTCGGCCGCGACTCCGCGGCGGTCCCCGGACAACACCTCCTTCGTTCCGACGACACGGCGACCGAAAGCACAGACCAGCGCGTTACGTCCCACTGAGCCCTCCTCTCTGCAATCGCATCCCCCGAGAGCGACAGCCACGCCGTCGGCCGACGAGAGAACCTAAGACGACCCAGTGAGACGCCCCGATATGCGACTCGAAGATTACTGGGGGGTCGGCCCGAAAACGTCGGCTCGGCTGGAGGCGGCGCTCGGTGCGGACGGCGCGGTCGCCGCCATCGAGTCTGCCGACGTGCGGGCGCTCGTTGACGCCGGCGTCACCCGCGGACGAGCGGTTCGAATTCTCAGGCGTGCCGACGGCAACGACGGTATCGACGTGCTCGCAACGCGCGACGCTCGAAACGTCTACGACGACCTGTTGTCGCTTGCGAGCGACTGCGCACTGACGGCGCATGCCGCGGACCGAATCCGCGTGTTGACGCCGCTTCCGACCGTGGAAGCGCGCCGCGCGCGACTCGACCGCGTCCGCGACGCCGCGGCCGCGTGGGACGCTCTCGACACCGACGCCCGCGAAGCCGTCGAAGCGGCGTTTCGCGCGTACGACGACGCGGGGGAGACGGAACGCGCCGCCGTTCGGGCCGCACTCGAACTCCGCGATGCGGGCCTCCGCGGTGAGACCTTCGACGCGCTCGACGAGGCCGACCCGGACGCGCTCCGCGACGCGCTGGGCGCACTCGGATACGTCGCCAACGACGGGTCGGTCGCCTCCGGCGCGGACGACCGCCTCGACCGCATGCGCGACCGTCTCGAAACCGTTCGGGACCTCGAATCGGGGTCGTTCGACGTCCTCGAAACCATCCAGTCGCGCGGCGTTCGGTCGCTCGACGACTTCCGGGCCGCGTTCGTCCAGTACGTCGCACAGGAGACCGACCTCTCGCGCGGCGAAGTCGAATCCACCGCCGCGGAAGACGCCAGAAACGCGACGGACTTCGTGAGCACGTCGCTTCGGGCGCTCGTAGAAGAACTCGAAGCCGACGTGGCCGACCGCGAGGCGACCGTCGCCGAGGAACTCCGCGACCGCATTTGGGCCGCCCGCGACGACGTTGACCTCGCGGTCGAGACGGTCGATGAGGTGGCGCTGTCGCTGTCGCTCGCGCGGTTCGCTCTCGAATACGACCTCACGAACCCTGCGATTTCCGAGACGGGACTGGCGGTCTGTGGTGCGCGCAACCTCTTTCTCGACGACCCGCAACCCGTCTCCTATGCCGTCGGCGACCACGACCTCTCGTGTGCGTCCGGACCTGTCCCGCCGTCGGGCGACCGCGTGTCGGTTCTCACGGGGGCCAACAGCGGCGGGAAGACGACGCTGTTGGAGACGCTCTCACAGGTCGCAGTTCTCGCGTCGATGGGGCTTCCGGTTCCGGCCGACGCGGCGCTCGTCGGCCGATTCGACTCGGTCGTCTTCCACCGACGACACGCGAGTTTCAACGCGGGCGTCCTGGAATCGACGCTGAAATCTATCGTCCCGCCGCTATCCGGTGATGGGCGGACGCTGATGCTCGTCGATGAGTTCGAGGCGATTACCGAACCCGGCCGCGCGGCGGACCTCCTCAACGGGTTGGTGAACCTCACCGTCGAGCGCGACGCGTTCGGCGTCTACGTCACGCACCTCGCGGACGAACTGAGTCCGTTGCCGCCGGAGGCGCGCATCGACGGTATCTTCGCGGAAGGACTCACGGACGAATTGGACCTCCGCGTCGATTACCAACCGCGGTTCGGAACTGTCGGCAAATCCACGCCGGAGTTCATCGTCTCGCGGTTGGTGGCGAATGCCCGAGACCGCGCTGAACGCGCCGGGTTCGAGGCGCTGGCGGCGGCGGTGGGCGAAGAAGCGGTACAAAAGACACTGTCCGACGCCGAGTTCGTCGGGTAGGCTGGCGAGTCGCGCGTCTCGGGAGGCGCTATGGCGACCGCCCGGACATCAACACATCTCGTCGAGTGAGACGAACGCGTCGATGTCGGCGGTCAACCACGCCTCCATCTGGTCGCAACAACTGTCACGGCGGGGGTAGACGGTGACCTTGTCGGGACTTCCTCGGTAGGTTACGACGACACTATGAAGATGGCAATCACCGGCGGTATCGACGCCGGGGCGGTCAACAGTCCCTGCAACCGAATCTTGAGAGGCGGGCACTTCGGACATTCGCCGTCACATATACAAACGCGACCGTGATTACATAACCTTCACTAAGTGTGGTACACATTGCCAATATCTGCAGGTACTAACACGTTCCACGTGGAGGGGGCGGGGTGAGATACATAGTCGGGGCGAGCGCTGTCGGGCGACTTCTGCCGCTGGAGGCGGCTTGAAGTGTTCGGCCGCGTCATCTGCGTGTCGATGGTTGATCCCACGTCCGATTTAGAAGCTGACGTAGCCCCCGAAGACGCCCCAACCTGTGCGACGTGTGGCGAGACAATCGTCAATGCCGCGACCCATCGGGCCGTCACGTGGATCGAAGACGAGACTGTCCGACACCGACACTTCTGCGACGACGACTGCCGAGACGCGTGGGACGACGAACGATAAGCGGAGGTCCTCGGCGCTGTGGGTGCGATTGGCTCTGTCAGGACTCTCCGTCTCTCAGTTGTGTCGGTGTTTCCGGTGTTGCCGTCGTACCATCGTTGTCGGCGTCGTCGGTGTTGTCACCGCCGTCGCCGAGTCGCAACTCCCTCGCGCTCGCTCACCACTCTCCCGCACTCGGTCGCCGCATCCCCGCGCCAAGTCGCTATTCGATGGTCGACCAGAACTGGTCGAGTCCGAACCCGAGCATATCGGGGCTGACCGGTCTGAACTCCTCGCATTCTTGTTCGGGTAGATAGTCGCGGACGCCGTTCCAAGAGTCACGCGCGTATCGAGCATCGACGAAGACGCGGACGCCGACCTCGTCGGTGCCGCGGATGACGCGCCCGATTGCTTGCCGCGCCTTGCGGACGGCAGGCACGGTGAGCGCAGTTTCGAATCCCGAGCCAAATTCTCTGTCGTACGCCGTCTTCACCGCGCGGGTCCGCGGCGACGACGTGTTGATGAGCGGGACGCCGCAGACGACGGCGGCCGAGAGTTTGTCTCCGCTGTAATCGACGCCCTCGGTGAGCGTCCCGCGGAGACTCGTGACGAGCACTTTCCCGTCGCCGCCGAAGAAATCGCGTTTGAGTTCCTCAGTCGCGCCGTCGTCGGAGGCTTCGTCCAGGAGTACGGGCTTGTCGGTTCGCGCTTCGAGCACGCCGGCCATCCACTCTGCTTCGGCGTAGTTCGGCATGCCGACGAGGACGTTTCCGGGCGACCGCTGGCACACTTCGGCCGCGGCGTCCGTGTACGCCAGTCGCGTCTCGTTTTCCTCGCCCGGCGGCCCGCGGTTGCTGTGTGTGAACTTCGGTACGTCCACGGCGAAACTCGCGCGGTTCGATTCGGGAAACCCGAGTCCGAAGGTCCGCTCGGCTATCGGTCGCCCGTCGTCAGCGAGGGCGTCGAGTCCGGTCACGCGCCGGAACACGTCTATCGGTTCGAGCGTCGCGCTCATCAGGACGCCGCCGCCGAAATCGCCCAGTCGCTCGGCGATTGCTTCGCCGGGCACGCAGTTGTGGACCGAGAGCCGAGCGTTGTAGGCGCGTCGCCACGACTCGGGCGGTTCCATCTCGTCCCACGTCCGTTCGAGGTCGATTTCGCGGAAGTGCTTTTCGTGGTCGGCGTAGGCCCACGTCGAGAGCGCGCGACCCGCCGCGGGGGCCGCTCGGCGCTTGTCGTCTTCTTCGACCGAGTCGAGGATGCGAGCGACCGCCGAGCCGGTCGCCTCGGCGCGGACCCACGTCCACTCGTCGTAGCCGTTCTCGTCGGCCCACTCGGTGAGCGCGTCCACGCCCGGCGATTCGGGGTCGCGGAGCGGTATCTCTTCGTCCGCGAGTTCGGTTAGGTCGGCGCGCCAACCGGTGTACTCGCTATCGAGGTGTGCCGTCACGCGCCGGTCGAGTTCCTCGCGGAGGTCGCGGACGAAATCGCGCGTCTCTTTCAGTTCGCGCAGGGTTACGTCGGCTTCCTGTAACTCACCGCGGACCAACTCGGCGTCGGCGGTCGATTTGCCCGCATCGTCGAACTCGACGGGTTGGATGACGCGCGTGAACTCACTTTCTGCGTCCCGGAGGGTTCGGTCGCCGACGCCGACAGAAACGAGGTCCCGGACTCGCGGTTCGAGCATGTGCGCCTCGTCGCAGATGACGAAGGTCGAATCGTCCACGAGCGCGCCGGTGAACGTGCCGACCGTCGTCGGGTCGAACGCGTGGTAGTAGTTACCGACGACGACCTCGACGTGGGGCAACAGCGCGCCCATCACGGAGTGCGGACACGACCCCGCGCCCGCGGCGAGCGAGACGAGGTCGTCGGTGGTGATGAGGCCCTTGTCGTCGAACTCGAAGGGGACGGCTTCGATCGGGTCGCCGTCGTCGGGAAGGTCCGCGAGGAAGTTCGCGTAAAATGGGCAGTACTCAACGTTCTCGTACTCGGGCATCGATTTCGGATACGGCGTCGGTTCGCCCGCTGTTTCGAGATAGGAGGGACCGGCCGTCGCCGACCCGGTGTTGAGGAGACCGGTCTGTTGTTCTCTCGCGTCCTTGGCGAGCGCCTCTGCACTCGTTCGCCCGCCGTCGCCGACGAGACCGCGAGTTCGGTCGCGGAGCGCTTCACAGCGGTCGTAGACGGTCGAATCGTCGATACCGCCACAGCGCTGTCTGCTGTAGGGACAGACGTCGGCCTTGCCAACGAGTGTGAGTCCGGAGACGGGGTTCCACTCGTTGGGGAGGTTTTCGTTGATAGTGCGGAGGTCGGCCTCGAACTGCCGGAGTTGCTGTTTGACGCTCGTGAGGACGAAGACGCGTTCGTAGTCGGAGTCGGGGTCGCGCACGAGGTCGATACCGGCGGTGAGCGCTAACATCGTCTTGCCGGTCCCGCACGCGCCTTCGACGACGGCAAACCCGTTGTTTCGAGCGGTCGCTATCGCGGTTTCGATTCCATCGGCTTGCTCCGGATACGCCTCCGGGTGGCCGAACACCTCCTGCCAGGTCACGCTCTCAGGTCCAGTTGCGACGGCCATAGGGGTGTCGGTGATGGCCGCGGATTCGTACTTGAAGTTTCGTTCGAGGTGAAGTTTCGTCCGAGGAAACGTCGAGTGTGCGAACGGCGCGTCGAGAGTGCCGTGTACCGACTGTTATTCGAGGAACGAGGAGATAGCGTCCGCGAACCCCTCTCTGTCGTCTTCGTCGCCGCCGACACAGACGACGAGCGGTGCGCTCACCGAGGCGTACACCTTCATCTCGCGTCCCTTCTCCGAGTACCGGGTCCCGGCGACGCGAACCAAGTCGGCGTCGAGGAGGTTCCCGAGGTGGTGTCGCGCGTTTTGGATGGACGTATCGACCATCTCGGCGAGTTCGGTCGCCGTCGCGGGCGACTCCTGTAGACACGACAGTATCTCGCGGGCGGTATCACACGAGAGGCTCCCGAGGAGTTGCTCCGTCTCGTCGTCGTTGAGCCAGTGGACACGAGGAGCACTCTCACCGCTTGTATCGACGTCCCCGTCGGACGGTAGCAACCCTGACATGATACTGTCAATCAGTGGGAGAAAGTAAACCGTTTCGGACGGTCACGATAAGGTACAGTTATACCGATGCGTTCTCCCCGCGACTGACTCCGGGGAGGAGGTTCGTCGCGTAGAGGACGGTGAGCACCGCGACGACGACGAACAGCCCGCCAGCGAGCGTCTGATACACGATTTCGAATTCGTAGCCGGCCTCCTTGAGAAGGCCCACAGCGCCGCTTCCGTTCGCCTCCAAGAGGAGTGCAGTCCCGCTGAAGACGGCGTATGCGCTGCCGCGGGCGTCGTTCGGGAGCGACGAGAGCATGAATGTGTCCAGCGCGGGAAACAGACTGTGGACGACGTAGCCGAGCACCGCGACGACGACGGCGACGGCGACGAATCCCTGTGCGAACGTGAGCGCGACGAGCGACCCGATGAAGGCGACGAGCAGGCCGAGAATGTAGGGCACGTGCGGGAGTTTATCCGCGAGTTGCCCCGAAAGCGAGAACGCCGGGACGCCCGCGGCGAAGACGATAGTCAACATCGTCCCCGCTTCGGTGGCGCTGAATCCTTTTCCGAGGTCCATGTAGACGACGAGGAAATTGAACAGCCCCTGCCAGACGAATCCCGCGGGCGCGATGAATAGAACGCCGGTGAGGATGAGTTTCCAGTGGCCGAGCGCGGCCGAAAAGTTCCGGTCGGTGCCGGTTCCGGCGCTGGCACTGCCGTCGCGGGAGACGGCGTATAGTAAGAGCGTCACGACCGCGGCGGCGACGGCGAGCGTTTGGAACGTCTCGCGCCACGTCGTCCCCGCTAAACTGAGGATGAAGACGACGGCCGGCGCGGCGACGACTGCGGCAATCTGGCTCGCAGAGCCGTGGATACCGACCATCCGACCGACGCGTTCGGGGAACAACTCGCCGACGAGCGGGACGGCGGAGACGAAGTACGCACCCGATGCGAGACCGATACCGAACGCGCCGATTTGGAGCGTCAGAAGCGACGTCGCGCTCGCGGTGAACGCCGAAGCGACGACGAGGAGCGTCCCTGCGCCGAGGACGACGCGTCGTCTCGACACCCGCGTCAGCAGGTAGCCGACCGGAATGCGTGGAACCGCGGTTCCGAGCCACACGAGCGTCATCACGATGCCGATAGCCCCAGAACCGACGGCGAAGTCGCTTTGGAGCGTCTCCACGAGCGGTGGGAACGCAACGCGACCGAAATTGACGAGGAAGACGAGTCCGCAGAGCGTGCCGAAGAGACGACGGGTCACTGAACGGGGTTTCTTGGCCCACGAGTCAAGCGTTGCGGAAGCGGACAGCGACGACACACGTTGGCTCGGGTGGCCACGTCCACAAATCGGTTATCACACGTTCAATCCGACTGTTCAGTCGTCGGTCCCGCGATTCGACCGTATCCGACTGCGTTCAACTGCGCCCGCCCGCATCCGGACTCGTCCAACCAGACCAACCGCACTCGGTCGAGCCTAACTACCGTCCGACCCTATCCGACCGCATCCAACCGGACCAGCCGGACCAGCCACGCCCGACCACATCTGTTAACGCGAGGCCGGGCGAACGACACGCTATGATAACGAGCAGACGCATGGCCGCGGTCGATGTGAACGCCGAAGCGCTCGGCGTCCCGCGGAAGCAACTCATGGAATCGAGCGGAAACGCCGTCGCTCGGGTCTGCCGCGACCTCGTTGACCCCGGCGCGACGGTCGCTATCGTCGCCGGACGCGGAAACAACGGCGGCGACGCGCTCGTCGCCGCACGGTTTCTACAGGTCTACGACGTGACCGTCCACCTCCTCGGTCGCCCCGAGACGATTGCGACCGACATCGCCCGCGAAAACTGGGACGCGCTCGTCGCCAGCGAACTCGACCACCGGACCGTCACTGACTCCGCCGCCTTCGACCTCGGCGACCCGGACCTCGTCGTGGACGCGATGCTCGGGACCGGCGTGACCGGTTCGCTCCGCGAACCAGAGGCGACCGCCGCGAAGGCCATCAACGACGCCGACGCGTCGGTTCTCGCGGTTGACGTGCCGTCCGGTATCGACGCCGACACCGGCGAGGCCGCGGGCGACGCCGTCGATGCAGACCACGTCGTCACCTTCCACGATGACAAACCCGGACTCGGCGACCTCGATTGCGACGTGACCGTCGCCGACATCGGCATTCCGGCGGCCGCAGAACGCTTTACCGGCCCGGGCGACCTGCTCGCCCTCCGGCGCGACGCACAGAGTCACAAAGGCGACCACGGCGACGTGCTCGTCGTCGGCGGAGGTCCGTACACCGGCGCGCCGGCGCTGGCCGCGCAGGCCGCACTCCGCGCTGGGGCCGACCTCGCTCGCGTCGCGTGCCCCGAACACGTCGCACGCGAGGTACAGGGATACTCCGAGAACCTCATCGTCCGCGGCTTCGCGGGCGACCGACTCGCACCCGAGCACGTCCCCGACCTCCTCGGGTTCGCCGCCGACCGCGACGTCGTCGTCTTCGGACCCGGACTCGGAGACGACGACGACTCACTCGATGCGGTCCGAGCCTTCCTCGACTCCTACGACGGTACCGCCGTCGTCGATGCCGACGCGCTCCAAGTCGTCCCCGACGTTGACACCGAAGCCACGCTCATCTGCACGCCGCACCAAGGCGAATTGCGACAGATGGGCGGCGAGACCGACGCCGACTGGGACGTGCGCCGCGACCTCGTTTCGGACTTCGCGGCCGACCTCGGACACACGCTTCTCGTGAAAGGCGCGTACGACGTGATTGCCGGCGGTGACGAGAGCCGCGTCAACCGAACCGGGAACCCCGGTATGACCGTCGGTGGAACCGGTGACGTGCTCGCGGGCGCGACCGGCGCGCTCGCGGCAGTGCTTCCGCCCCTCGATGCGGCCGCCGTCGCGGCCTACGCAAACGGACGCGCGGGCGACCTCGCGGCCGACGAATTCGACGGCGGACTGGTCGCAACCGACCTGCTCGAACGACTCCCCGAGGCCCTCCGAGGGGTTGACGAATGAGCGACGAAGCGGACACAGACGCCGAAGTCGAGACGGACACAGACGCCGAAACCGAGGTGGAATCCAACGCAGACGAGACTGCAGACGACGGGCAAGCACTGACACACGTCGATGACGACGGGACCGTCCAGATGGTCGATGTCGGTGCCAAACCAGACACGCGCCGTCGGGCGGTCGCCCACGGGACGATTCACCTCCGAGCCTCGACGATTCGGGCCATCCGCGAAGACCAAATCGGGAAAGGAGACGTGCTCGCAACCGCCCGAATCGGCGCGATTCAGGCCGTCAAGCACACGTGGGAGACGATTCCGATGTGCCACCAGATTCCCATCACGAACGTCGAGACCGTCTTCGACGTGGCCGACGAGTCGGTCACGCTCTCTGTCACCGTCGAGACGACCGGGAAGACGGGGTGTGAGATGGAGGCGCTCGAAGGCGTTACGACCGGTCTCAACGTCGTCTGGGACATGGTGAAGGCCGCCGAGAAGGACGACGCCGGCCAGTATCCGGGAACGAAGATTTCAGACGTGGAAGTCGTCACGAAAGAAAAAGAGACGCTTGGCTGAGCGCGTCTCGGGTCGAACTCTCAGGCCGAATCCGCGGGCACCGAGATGTCTGCGGCCTTCGCTCGCGCTTTTTCGACGATAGCCGGGCGCGCTTCGAATTCGACGTGGACCTGTTCGCCCTCGTAGTCTTCGCGCTCGACGTGCGCGTGGTCGTAGAGCCACGAGACGAGACTCATCGTGTCGTCGGCCATCGGTAGCAAGAGTCGTTCCTGCTCCCACGCGGGCAGTTCCCGCTCGACGCGCTCGGCCAGCGCTTCGACGTTCTCGCCGGTGAGACCCGAGACGGCGACCGGATTCGGTGCGAGCGCCGAGAGCGCGGCGCGTTTTTCTTCGAGTTCCGCGTCGGCCACCTTGTCCACCTTGTTGAACACGGTGACGATGGGGGCCTCGTTGCGCTCGTAGAGCGTGTCGTGGCTGGTGATGAGCTTTTCGCGCATCTCTTCGAGCGGTTCCGATGCATCAACCACGAGCAACACGAGGTCCGCGCGATAGACGGAGTCGAGTGTGGATTTGAACGACTCGACGAGCCAGTGGGGAAGGTCGGAGACGAAACCGACCGTGTCGGTCAGAAGGACGTCTCGCTTGCCCGTTTCGGCCCGCCGAGTCGTCGTTCCGAGGGTCGTGAACAGTTTGTCTTCTGACTCCGCGGTCGGGTCGAGGTCCGGATGCAAGTCGTCGTTTTGGCCGACCTCCAAGTCCGCGGCGAGTCGTTGCATCAGCGTCGATTTCCCGGCGTTCGTGTAGCCCGCGAGGGCCACGAGGTCGAAGCCGGATTCGCGGCGCTGTTCGCGTCGTGTCTCTTCTTTCTCCGCGATGGCGTCGAGTTCGTTTTTGATGCGCGAAATCTGCGCTTTGATGTCGCGCTCGCGGCTCTCGTCGTACTCGCCGAGACCCATGAAGCCGGGGCGCTCGTCGCGTTTCGCTAGCGACGCCTTCGCCTCGGCACGCGGGAGTTCGTACCGGAGTTCGGCGAGTTCGACCTGTAGCTGCGCCTTGCGGGTGTTCGCCCGCTGGCCGAAGATTTCGAGGATGAGCGTGAAACGGTCGATGACCTCGACATCGTTCGGAAGCTTCTGGCCGATGTTGTACGTCTGGTAGGGACCCAGTCGGTTATCGACGATAACGGCCGCGGCGTCTTCTCGTGCGACGAGCGACGCTAATTCGCCGACTTTCCCCTCGCCGAAGTGGAACGCGGCATCCTCTTCGCGGGTCTGTGAGAGGCGCGCGACTACCTCGTAGCCCGCCGCGCGGGCGAGGTCCGAAATCTCCGTGAGGTCGGCGTCTCCGCGGTCAACGCGCTTTGCGACGACGACGCGCGTCATCGCCACACCTCGGATGTGAAGTTCGTTGCCTGCACTGTATCAGTCGGTACTAGCCGCCGGAGCCACTTAAGCCCCGTTCGGCCGGGATTACACGTCGAGATGGCGGCTCGTCACCTCCCATTCCATAACCGCGTTTGGTCGCCGGGACTCTTGTAGATTGCCCGCGCCGGCGGCGAATCTGCCGAGTCTCACGACTGTCCCCCACAAGTAACTTATATGATCACGTCGGATGTTGGCGGTATGGACCCCTTGCAACTAAGCCTCGACCCGCAACAACTCGGGTTCGAATTCGGTAGCGGGGCCGTCGTCGGCGGTATCATCGGCTTCGCCGCCAAGAAGGTGGCAAAGATTATCGCCGTCATCGTCGGTCTCGAACTCGCTGTGTTCAAGTTCCTCGAATCGCGCGGCATCCTCTCAGTCGATTGGGAACGCCTCACCGGCGGCCTCGTGAGTGCGACCCAAGACGCCGCGACAGGTGCGCCACCGGACTGGATTTCGACGATTCTCTCCACGCTTTCTATCTCCGCCGGCTTCTCCGGTGGGTTCCTCGTCGGTTTCAAGAAGGGATAACCGCTGGTTAGCGTTGCGCGGATGTCTCACAGCACTGTCGTTGGACTCCTGAATTCCGTGCTTCTCGTCGTGATGGGCTATCGAACCACCCAGTACAGAGACGCCATTGCGGACCGTCTTTCGCCGAAAATATACGCCCATCTGAACGGTCGAAGACGAAGTGAGTTTATCGTCGGGTACTCTCGTGGTATCTCCACTGGAATCCGTACATTTTCTGCGTCCTATTTCCTGTTTGCGGCGGTCGGAGGCGTTACCACGGTCCTCGACGGCCTGTCGTCCCCGTACTCCTACGAGTACACAGCATTCTGCTCGTGCTGGTCGGTGGGTTGTTAATCGCAGTGGACTCGATTGTCCCGCCGTCACTCGTTTCGACGCCGGAATCGACGGGTATCGTTCGAGCCACTGTCCACACTGGCGTGGTGTTCTTGTTCGGTGCCGCGTTCATCCAAATCTCGGCTCTCTCCTCGTCGTTTCTCCCCATCCAGCATGCGAGTGAACTATCGGCTCCGGTAGCACTCGCTATCGAGGTCTCGGCAACGGCGGTGCCGACCCTCGCGCCGTTCGTCGTCAGTTACGTCCTCATACTGGGTCTGGCTAACGGGCAGTGAAAAAGACAGACTGAGTCGTCCCTCAGTCGTTACAGGTTGTCACCCAGTCGTTGTCGGTTGTCTCTCGGTCGTTATAGGTCGTCTTCGTCCTTTACGATGCGCGTTTCTGCGGTTCCGCTTGTGATGTTGTTCACCTTGTCGTAGAAGTCGTTTTGCATCCCTGCGGGGAACGTGATGACGCCGACCCACGACCCGTCGCTTTGCCACTCTTCGCGTTCGAGGTCACCGTAACTTCGAATCTGTGCCTGTCCGCTACCGGCGTATTCGGCGGGCAGTTGGACGGCGACGGTGACCTCGGCGAACTTGATGGGCAGGACGGGACGGAGCGCGTCGAGCGCGTCGTCAACCTGCGATTCGACCGGCTCCATCGGGTCGATTTTGAATCCGGCTTCTTCGAGCGCGCGCTCGATTCGCTCGGGCGGGTGCGGCGAGTCGTTCATCTGTGGGTTGACCGCGTTGCGGGCGATGCGGTTGATGAGCGACCGGCGCTTTTGTTCCTGCATCTCGCGGCGCTGGTCGGCCGTAATCTGGATTTCCCCTTTCTTGACGACCTCGGGGATAATCTCCATCGGGTCGGTCGTTCCGAACACCTTTTCGAGGTCGTTTTCGGCGGGGCGGTCACCGCGAGACGCGTCTTCGAACACGTCTTCGGCGGCGATGACCGCTTCGAGGTCGCCGTCGAACTCGTCGCGCTTGATTGCGAGCGCCGCATCGGGGTCGATGAGCACCTCGAAACGCGCGCCGTGAGATTCCAGGCGGGCCGTGACTGCCTCGTCGAGTGAAATCATAGGTTGCGATACTCTCTCCGTGCTAAAAAGCCCTCGCCGACCGGATGACCGTCGCGGCGTCCCGCGAAATTCGCCGTCTTCGACGGTGAAGAAACCGTTATGCTGGCCTGTCACCCATCTCACGGTATGACCGAACAATCGTCGGAGAAGTCCCTCGAAGCACGCATCGAACTGTTCATGCGCCGAAACTTCCCGCAGATTCAAATGCACGGTGGGAACGCGGGTATCGAGGCGCTCGACGAAGACACAGGAGAGGTGTGGATTTCGCTCACCGGCGCGTGTTCCGGGTGCGGTATCTCGCCGATGACGATTCAGGCGCTCAAGTCCCGGATGGTCGCCGAGTTCGACGAAATCGACGCCGTACACGCCTCGACCGGCGGCTTCTACGACGACGAATCAGGCGCGAGCTTCGAACCTGACGTCTCCGACGTACCGTTCTAAGCGTCGAAATTACACCGCGGGTTCGGTTCGGGAGACAGCGTCTCCCGGACTCTGACGCCTCGGTTACGCCGCGGCGTCGATGATGTCAACGAGGTCTTCTTTGCTCTGAACGCCGATGACCTGCTTCACCTGCTCGCCGCGAGCGTAGAACTGGAGGGTCGGGACGCTTCGAATCTGTTTTTCGCGGGCGAGGTCTTGGAGTTCGTCGATGTCAACTTTCGCCACGACGGCGTTCGTCTCCTCGGCGATTTCCTCGACGGTGGGTTCGAGCATCTTGCACGGGCCACACCACTCGGCGTGGTAATCGACGAGGACGACGTCGTGGTCGGCGATGAGTTCGTCGAGGTGGGCCGCGCTCTCGACGTGGATGGGGGCACTGGTCGCGTCTGGTGAACTCATGCACACACATACCGGCGCGACACTCTTACCCATTGCGCCTGTTTGCGTGGGACCGCACGACCGCGAAACGGCGGGTTCGCGCGTCGTCGACTGCGCGTCGGTACTCGACAGTCGATAGTCGGCAGTCGGCACTCGATAGTCGCTACTCGACAACCGGTAGTTGGCAACCAGCACAGCAGTCGGCGCGAGCCGACTCAGCAGTCGTACGTCAAGAGCACGCCGTCGTCAACTCGCTCTACCGCGCGCAACGAGAGGCTCGGAAAGTCCGCGACGAAGCCGTCGCCGTCGGCAAGCGTCGGCGCGTCGCGTCCGCCGATGACCATCGACCCGACGTACAACGAGAGTTCGTCCACGAGACCGTCCGAAAACAGCGAGAAGATGACTTCGCCGCCGCCTTCGACCATCAGCCGCTCGACTCCGCGCGCTTCGAGCGCGTCGCAGGCTTCGGGAAACGAGACGCGTTCTTCGCCCGCCTCGACGATGACTGCGCCCGACGCTTCGAGGTCGGCGCGGCGGTCTGCGGGTGCGGCCGCCGAGACGAGGACGTACGTCGTCGCCTCGTCGTCGAGGATTCGGGCGTCTGTCGGGGTTCGCGCCCGCGAGTCGGCGACGACTCGGGCGGGGTGCGGCGGTTCGCCTCGGGCCTCGCGGGCCGAGACGAGTTCGTCGTCGTCGAGCGTCAGGTGTGGGTCGTCGGCGAGCACGGTGCCGACGCCGACGAGCACGGCGTCCGTGGTCGCTCGGATTTCGTCCACGCGGGCGAAGTCGTCGTCGCCACTGATTTTGATTTGCTCGCGGCGGCGCGAGGAGAGTTTGCCATCGACGCTCGTGGCGGCGTTGACGTGGACGTGCATGGCCGTCTGTCGGTGGGGGCGGCGAAAACGCCTTTCGATGGCCCGTCGTCGCAACATTCCCCGGACAGGAATTAAATAGGCATCTGTGGTACATTGTGCCATCAATGTCTGCGAAGGTCCTCATGTTGGGTTGGGGGTTCCCGCCGAACGTCAGCGGCGGTCTCGACACACACGTCGGCGAGTTGTTCGAGCGACTGGAAGCGCGCGACGACGTCGAGATAGAACTCGTCTTACCGGCGGAGTACGCGCCCGACCGCGAGAATATCGTCGGCGTCCCGACGGGCGAGGGCGACATCATCACGCGAATCGGTCGTCTCGGCTCGGCGTTTGCAGAGCGGGCCGCAGACGCCGACATCGTTCACACACACGACTGGTTCGGCTACGGTCCGGGGTCGCGCGCGAAGTCGAACAACGAGGACATCGAATGGGTGACGACCTTCCACTCACTGTCGTCGGACCGCAACATCGACCCGCCACAGCGGGAAGTCGAGACCGAACGCCGCATCGCCGAGCGCTGTGACCATCTCCTCGCGGTGAGCAATCTCCTCGCAACGAAGGTCAAAGACGAGTACGGCGGCGACTGCCACGTCATCTACAACGGGTTTTCGGAGTGCGAAACGACCGGCCGCGACATCAAAGCCGAACTCGGTATCGACGGGAAGATGCTCTTTTTCGTCGGACGCCACACGGACCAAAAGGGAATCTCACACCTCGTCTACGCGCTGGAGAAACTCGGCCGCGAAGACGTGACACTCGTCATGGGCGGGTCCGGCCATCTCACCGACCAACTCAAGCGATTCGCCGAACTGCTCGGTGTCGAGGACCGAATCGAGTGGGTCGGCTACGTGCCCGAACCGGAACTCGGCGACTATTACGCCGCCGCGGACCTGTTCGTCTCGCCGTCGCTTTCCGAACCGTTCGGTATCACAATCGTCGAGGCGCTTTCGACCGGCACGCGCGTTGTCGCAACCGAAAGCGGCGCGGCAGAGGTGCTCCCGGACGACTGCGTTATCGAAGTCGAACCCGACTCGCAGTCTATTGCCGACGGCATCGAATACGGGCTTTCGCTCGACGGCGAACCGGAGTACGAACCGTACACGTGGGACCGAGTCGTAGACGAGACGGTCAAGTTCTATCACGAAATCATCGACGAGACGGACTGACGGGACTGAGAGCGGCGACGTGCTGACGAGGTCACCGAAGCAGACGAATGTCGGTTACCGGCTCGGGGTGGCGAATCCGGTAGCCGCCTCTCGTCGGGACCATGCCCTCGCGGGGCATCGTCCCGCGTGCGGACTGATACGGCGAATCGTCGGTTTGGACCGACTGGTACGACGAGTCGCCCCCCGATTGGTACGGGCTGTCCGACCGCTGGTACGCGCTGTCGCTCGACTGTCCGGCATCGAAGTCTTCCGGAGGCAGATAGATTCGCTCGCCCGATGCCGAGCGGACGACGACCGCCGTGTCCTTGTCGCCGGCCATCACGATGGTTGTCCAGCCGTCTTCGATAGTTACTGAGAAGGACACGTTTCCGTCCTCGTTCCCGTCTTCGCCCACACCCGTGGTCTCGTCGTTCGTCATACGCTTCAGACGGGCGCGAGCACACTTAGTGATTCGCACACACACTACTGCCGAACACGCCCCGTCTCGCTGACGACGGGGTCGCCCTCGGCGGCTTCTGAGTTGCGGACGCTCGTCGTCACGTTCGTCGGGCCGGCAACCCTTTTTATTCGATGGGGGCGAATGCCCCACCGATGGAACTCGACCAGCATGCCGAGGAGCTTGCCTCCGCCCTCGGTGTCGATAAAGAGGAGGTCAAATCCGACCTGCAGAACCTCCTGCAGTACAGCGTCCCGCTTGACGAAGCGAAACAGAGCGTCCGCCGAAAACACGGCGGCGGCACGTCGGGGGGCGACGCTCCGCCGTCTTCGAAGCAAATCGCCGACATCGACCCCGACGACGGGAACGTCTCGGTGACGGTTCGCGTCCTCACCGTCGGCACGCGCTCTATCGTCTACCAAGGCGACGCCCAAACCATCCGCGAGGGCGAACTCGCCGACGAATCGGGCGTCATCTCCTACACCGCGTGGCAGGACTTCGGCTTCGAACCCGGCGACTCCGTGACCATCGGCAACGCTGGCGTCCGCGAGTGGGACGGCAAGCCCGAACTCAACATCGGCGCGTCTTCCACCGTCGGCGTCGAGTCCGAACCGGTCGAGACGCCATACGACGACCGCATCGGCGGCGACGAGTCACTCATCGACCTCGACGCGGGTGACCGCGGCCGCACCGTCGAAGTGCGCGTTCTCGAAGTCGATTCGCGGACAATCGACGGCCGTGATGGCGAGACGACCATCCTTTCGGGCGTCGTCGCCGACGAGACCGGCCGACTGCCCTTCACCGACTGGCAACCCCGCCCGGACGTCAAAGAAGGCGCGAGCCTCCGTCTCTCGGACGTGTACGTCCGCGAGTTCCGCGGCGTCCCGCAGGTGAACATCTCGGAGTTCACGTCGCTCGAAGTGCTCGACGAGCCGGTCGCCGTGACTGACGCCGCGCCGCGACTCACGATTGGTGAAGCCGTCGATGCGGGCGGCATGTTCGACGTCGAAATCCTCGGCAACGTCCTCGAAGTACGCGACGGGTCCGGTCTCATCGAGCGCTGTCCCGACTGCGGTCGCGTCGTCCAGAACGGCCAGTGTCGCCAACACGGCGACGTTGACGGTGAAGACGACATGCGCGTGAAGGCGATTCTCGACGACGGAACGGGCACGCTGACGGCGATTCTCGACCGCGACCTCACGGAGGAACTCTACGGCGGGACAATGGCCGAAGCGATGGACGCCGCCCGCGAGGCGATGGACAAGGAAGTCGTCGCCGACGAAATCGCGTCGAAAGTCGTCGGCTGTGAGTACCGCGTCCGCGGGAACCTCTCGGTTGACGAGTACGGCGCGAACCTCGAAGCCGACGAGTTCGAGGAGACCGACGACGACCCCGCTGAACGTGCCGCGACCCTTCTTACGGAGGTGCGCGCATGAGTTCCTCGCCGGTCGTCGGCACCCGCGAAGTCGCCTACCGCCTCTTTGCCGTCGAGTTCGACGACGCGTCGCTCTCGTACTCCGAAAGCGACGAAGAACGAGCACCGAACTTCGTGGTCTCCCCGACGGGCGCGCGCCTGAATCGCACGTTCGTCGCTGGCGTCCTCACCGAAGTCGAACGCGTCAACGACGAAGTGCTCCGTGGGCGAATCGCCGACCCGACGGGCGCGTTCGTCACCTACGCCGGGCAGTACCAACCCGAACCGATGGCGTTCCTCGATGGGACGACGCCGCCGGCGTTCGTCTCGCTCGCCGGGAAAGCCCGAACGTACGAACCCGACGACGCGGACGTGGTGTACACGTCGGTCCGCCCCGAGAGCATCAACACCGTCGATGCCGACGTGCGTGACCGCTGGGTCGTCTCGGCCGCCGAAGCGACGCTCCGGCGAATCGCGGTGTTCGACGAAGCGCTGTCGATGCCCTACCGCGGCGACGACCTGACCCGCGCGCTCGAAGCCCGCGGCGTTGATTCGACGCTCGCCGCCGGGATTCCACGCGCTATCGAGCACTACGGAACGACCCGCACGTACCTCGAAGCGCTCCGCGAACTCGCCGTGCAGGCGCTCGAACTCGTCGCCGGCGACCGCGACCAAGTTGACCCGCTGTCTGTCGCACCCGACGAAGGCGGCGACGCGGTCCTCGGCTCGCTTCCTGCCCCCGACCTCGAACCGGTCGAGAGCATCGACGTGACGGCTACCGAGACCGAGTCGGAAGCAGACGGCTCCGCCGAGACGGGTGAACTCACAGCGAGTGCCGATTCTGCGGACTCCGACGGGCCGGAAGCCGTCGCGGAGACCGACGACGCGTCCGAATCGAAGTCCGAACCACGGACAGCCGACTCTGCGCCCGAGGCGACAGCCGAATCGACGGACGCACTCGGAGACGACGTTGCGACCGAATCGCAGACGGCCGCGGCTGGCGCCGAAGCCGACGCCGACACAGCCGCCGAGTCCAAGATTGAGGCGGCGAGTAACTCCGAGCCTGAACTGGCATCCGAGCCTGAACCGGCTCCCGAATCGGTATCCGGTTCGGAACCAGCAGTCGAATCTGAGTCGGAACTGGAATCGAAGCCAGAGCCGGAATCGGAATCGGAACCCGAATCCTCGTCTGACTCGTCCGGCACTCTCGGCGACTTCGGGGACGACCCAGCCGAACACGACTCGCTCGATGCGACCGACGGCGAACTTGGCGATTTCGAGGACGACTTCGGCGACATCGACTCGTCGGAATCCGAGGACACATCGGCCGACACAGAGGCTGGCGATTCGGACGCCGACAGCGCGTCTTCGACCGACCCGAACGGGATGTACGAACTCGGCGACGACGAGCGGGCCGAAATAGAGTCCGAGTTCGGCACGGAGTTCACTTCCGGGACCGACGTTGACCCCGCCGGCGAGGCGGATATCGACGTTCCCGACGCGAACGAACTCTCCGAACAACTCGAAGACGAACCGGTCTCGAAGTCGGAAGCAGAAGCAGAACCTGCCTCGGAACCTGTGTCTACAACGCCATCCGAACCTGCCTCGGGGTCGGAAGCGGCCGCCGACCAAGACGCCGCGCCCGCGCCCGAATCTGGCGCAACTTCGGATACCGCAACCGACGAGACGGCCGACGACGGTGACGGCGACGACGACACCGCCGCCGAAGACATCGACCTCGAATCGGTCGTCGTAGACACCATGGAAACCCTCGACGACGGCGACGGTGCCGCCCACGACGACGTGCTCGCGGTCGTCGTCGATGAGCACGGCGCAGACCCCGGTGCGGTCGAAGACGCGATTCAGGAGGCGCTCCTCGGCGGCCGGTGCTACGAACCGCAGGACGGCGTGCTGAAAGCGATCTAAGTCGTGTCCGACTCCCTCGTCGAACCGGTTCCCGGCCACCCCGCCGCCGTCGCCCAAACGACGCGCCGCGGGTTCCCGGAGCGTTCGCTCGTCGTCGCCGACTACCACGCCGGTATCGAGTCCGGACTGCGCTACGAGCGCGGCGTCGAACTGCCGTCGAACGCCGCCGTCCGACGCGAACGACTCCTGTCGCTTCTCGACCGAACCGAAGCCGACCGACTCGTCGTCCTCGGCGACCTCGGCCACCGCATCGGCGACCCGAAAGGCGACGAAGCCGGGGAGCTACGGGACCTCGTTGCCGCCGTGACCGACCGCGCCGAGATGACGCTCGTCCCCGGGAATCACGACGGCGGTCTCACGGACTTCTTCGACGACTGCGTCGAGGTAACGGACCGCGCTGGCGTCCGCCTCGGCGACGTGGGATTCTGCCACGGCCACACGTGGCCCGCCCGCGACGTCCTCGCGGCCGACGTGGTCTGTTCGGCCCACGAGCACCCGGCGGTCAGACTGGAAGACGAAGTCGGTGGCGGGCGAAAAGAGCGCGTCTGGCTTCGCGGGTCGCTCGCGGTGGAGGTGTTCGCCGACCACTTCGACGTGGACGTATCGGAGTTAGAATGGCACGACCCCGAATTGGTCGTGTTTCCGGCGTTCAACAACACCTCCGGCGGAACGTGGGTCAACGTCCCCGGTCAGGGGTTTCTCTCGCCGTTCCTTCCAGATGGGCTGGTGGATGGGGAGGCGTACCTGCTCGATGGGACGCGGTTGGGTGACTATCGGAACGTCTGAGCGGAGCAGTTGTCGGGGTCGTCAAACACGGTCTCCGTTTTCTGACTCGACTACGCGAAGGCGAACGTGAGGCTACCGAGGACAAACACAGCGACGGCCGTCACGCGAGCGAGTCGCTGCCAGCCGGTCCACTCGCGGAAGAACGCTGGAACGCCTTTCTCTCGTTCCCGAACAGCATAGACGACGAACCAGAGAGTCGAAAGCACCAGCACTGCGGCGAAGACCAGTTGCCACGCCGCGAGGTCGCCTCGCTGGGTGCCGAGTGCGATAAGCAGGTTCCCAGCAGTGAATCCCGCCTGCGACAGCCAGAACGTCCGTTCCGGGGTCACGGCCCAACTCCACTCTCGAAGACAAGCGACACCACTTGCGCGAGCAAGAAGGTTGGTCCAGTGAGTGTGATTCCGTAGACGCCCAACGACCAGTCCGCAGGTTGGTTCGACTCGTCGCGCCGACCGAGCGCGAGGACTACAGTCACAAGCGCGAGCGCCACGAGCGCACCGCCAATGTAACGAACGGTTGGTGGGAACAATCCGTCCGTGGCGTTGACGAGGGCGACGGCAATCCCGACCTGAAACGTCGCCCAACAAAACTGCTGTGCGCGTGCTGGCGAGAGCATCAGGTGACCACCGAATAGAGGTGGTCCACCGCGATCAGGGCGGTGTAGAGAACTGCGCTCCCGGCGACGAAATAGACGAGCGGGCCCCACTCTGTCGCTACACTGTCGTCGCCAGGATACCAGAGCGCGGCCACTGCAATGAGAATCACAACACCCCCCACCAAAGCCGCCGCGACGGTTGCGATAGCGGTCGATCTCTCAGTGAGTGTCAAGCCGACATTGGCGGCTGTGACGAGTCCGCAAAACACGAACGAGACCCAATAGACACGATTCGGGGACACGCCCAGAATTGATTCACATTCGACATGAACCTGCCGGAGACGACCACTCCGAGCGGTGCGTTTAATCGCGTTCACTCGTAACCTCGGGCGATGCCAGACGGCGAGGCCGCCGCCGGAATGGACGCCTTTACGAGGCTCTCACAACCCGTCCGCAACGCCCTCTCGGAGCGCGGATTCACGACGCCGACCGAGCCACAGCGCCGGGCGATACCCCCGCTCGCCGCCGGGGAAAACGGTCTCATCATCGCGCCGACCGGGACCGGTAAGACGGAGACCGCGATGTTGCCCGTCTTTTCGGCCATCGCCGACGCCGACGAGCGGTTCGGCATCTCAGCACTGTACATCACGCCGCTTCGGGCGCTGAACCGCGACATGCGCCAGCGCCTCGATTGGTGGGGCGAGCACCTCGGAATCGACATCGACGTTCGCCACGGCGACACCACGCAGTACCAGCGCCAAAAGCAGGCCAACGACCCGCCGGACGTGTTGGTGACGACGCCCGAGACGTTGCAAGCGATGTTGACCGGAAAGAAGCTCAGAAAGGCGCTTTCGGACGTAGAACACGTCGTCGTTGACGAGGTTCACGAACTCGCGTCGGCCAAGCGCGGGGCGCAGTTGACCGTCGGCTTGGAGCGACTTCGGGAACTCGCGGGACCGTTCCAGCGAATCGGTCTGTCGGCGACCGTCGGGTCACCGGCGGAAGTCGGGAAGTTCCTGACCGGCGACCGCGACTTCGAAATCATCGAGGTTGACGTGGACAACCGCGTCGAGTTCGAGGTCGTCAGACCGGTGGTGACGAACGAAGACGAGCGACTCGCCGGGAAACTCGCCACCGACCCGGAGATAGCGAGTCACGTCCGGACGATACGCGACATCGTCCGGGACCACCAATCGGTGCTCGTCTTCGTCAACACCCGCCAGACCGCGGAGGCTCTCGGCTCCCGATTCAAGGCGCTCGACGACCCCATCGAGGTCCACCACGGGTCGCTCTCGAAAGACGTCCGAATCGACGTGGAAGACCGCTTCAAAGCCGGCGAGTTGGACGCGCTCATCTGTACGTCGTCGATGGAACTCGGCATCGACGTGGGCCGTGTAGACCACGTCGTCCAGTACAATAGCCCGCGAGAAGTCGCCCGCCTGCTCCAACGAGTCGGGCGGGCGGGCCACCGACTTGGCGCCGTCTCGCGCGGCACCATCGTCACCGACCACCCGGACGACACGCTCGAAGCACTCGCAATCGCTCGCCGCGCCGAGTCGGGTGAGGTCGAACCAGCCCGCGTCCACCACGGCAGTCTCGACACCGTCGCAAACCAAATCGTCGGCGTCGTCATGGACTACGGCGACGTGTCGGCCCGGCGAGCCTACGAAATCGTCACGCGGGCGTACCCGTTTTGCGACCTCTCGGAAGACGACTTCCGCGCCGTCGTCCGCGAACTCTCTCGCAACCGCCTGCTCTGGTTGGACGAGAAAGCGGACAGCCTCGAAAAGTCGGGCGGCACGTGGCAGTACTTCTACGCCAACCTCTCGATGATTCCCGACGAGGAGACCTACGACGTCCACGACATGTCTTCGCGTCGGCAAATCGGTACCTTGGACGAGAAGTTCGTCCGCAACTTCGCGTCGCCGGGCGCGGCGTTCATCCAGCGCGGCGAGATGTGGCGCGTCAACGACGTTGACGACGAGGAGGCGCGCGTGAACGTCTCGCCTATCGAAGACCCCGGTGGCGAGGTTCCGTCGTGGGTGGGGTCGGAGATTCCGGTCCCCGCGCCGGTCGCTGGTGAGGTGGGCGACCTCCGCGACGTGGCCGCCTCGCAGTTCGACCCCGGGGCGGACCGCGAGCGCGTCGCCCGCGACATCGCAACGCGGTATCCGGCCGACGAGGAAACGGTTTCGTCGGCGCTCGCCCCCACCGAGCGTCAGGTCGAGGCCGACGCGCCGATTCCGACGGCCGACAGACTCGTCCTCGAAGGGTCGCCCCGACAGGTGACGCTCAACTCCTGTTATGGCCACCGCGTGAACGAGACGCTCGGCCGACTGCTCGCTGCGCTTATCGGCCAGCGAACCGGCTCGTCGGTCGGGATGGAAGTTGACCCCTACCGGGTCGAGTTCGACGTGCCGGGGTCGGTTCGGCCGACCACGTTCGCAGAGGTACTTCGTGAGACCGACCCCGGACACGTCGAAAGCCTGCTCGAACTCGCGCTGAAGCGCTCCGAGTCGCTGAAATTCACGCTCGCACAGGTCGCCGCGAAGTTCGGCGCGCTCAAGCGGTATCAGGGTAAGGGCCGGTTCGGCGGTGACCGACTGCTCGCCGCGCTCGAAGACACACCGGTCTTCGACGAGGCGGTCAGAGAAGTGTTCCACACGGACCTCTCGGTCGAAGCCACGGTCGAACTTCTCCGTCGCATCCGCGACGGCGATGTCGAACTCGTCGTCGCCCGCGAACCGACGCCAATCGGAACCGGCGGACGCGGTTCTGGAACCGACCTGCTCGTGCCCGAAAACGCCGATGCGAGCGTCATCGAGACGATTCGAGAGCGAATTCAAAACGACCGGGTGCTCCTTGCCTGTCTTCACTGCAAGGAGTGGACGCGGAAGACGAAAGTGAAACGCGTACGCGACCCGCCGACGTGTCCGAACTGCGGTGCGACTCGCGTCGCCGCGCTCAACCCGTGGGACGAAGAGACCGTGACGGCAGTTCGAGCGCCCGAGAAAGACGACGAGCAGGAGCGCCTGACGAAACGCGCGTATCGCTCGGCGAGTCTGGTGCAGGCGCACGGGAGGAAAGCCGTCGTCGCGCTCGCGGCCCGCGGCGTCGGCCCGCACAACGCGGCGCGCATCATCAACAAACTCCGCGACGACGACGCCGACTTCTACCGCGACATCCTCGAACGCGAACGCGAGTACGCCCGAACGCAGTCGTTTTGGGACTGATTCGGCGTCGCCACCCGTGACTGTCGCTTACTCCGCTATCGCCCAGTCGTCGAGAATCTCTGTCGTCGCGCTGGCGAGCGCCTCGAAGTCCTGCATCGAGATGCCGTCGGTCGTGACGAACACGCCGATATCTTCGAGCGTGATGCGGACGAGATAGCCGTTTTCGAACACGCGAATCGTGTACTGGTAGTCGCCCAGTTCGGACCCGTGGTAGGCGTCTTGGGTCATCTTGAAGTCGTGCCACTCGTTGCCGATAAAGGAGTTCAGGTCTGCCTCCTGTTCGAGGTCGTCGCGGAGGTAGACCTGCACGTAGTCGAAGCGGTTGAAGTACGTAATCGACCGAAGGCTGTCGCCGACGGCGGTTCGGCAGACGGTGACGAGCTTTTCTTGTGCTTCGTCGGGGAGGAGATTTGACATCATCTTCTGGTGTGTCATGGAATGACAAATAGGCGGCGTCCGCGGCAGGTGCCAGGTGACCAATCGCCCGCCGGTGTCGTGGTTCCTATCGGCTATCACAGCGCTCGTTATTCGCTACCGAACAGCCAATTAAATTCAATTCATTCGAACCCAATACTAATTTGTCATGCCCGACGACGCACTCGGACTGGCGATGCTCGACCGGTTTCGCGGCGGCCTGCGCGCACCGTGTGTCTACCGCGACGACGCGATGGTCGGCGATGCACACGTCTACGAGCATTATCTTGTCCCGTCCAAGCGGTGGCCCGAGGCGAAGTGGGACTTTCTCGGCTCGCTTTCGACGCCCGTGTTAGACGTCGGATGCGGCGCGGGCCAACACGCGCTCGCCGTACAGCAACGCGGTGAAGTCGTCGCGTTCGACGTGAGTCCGAACGCGGTTCGAACCGCCAGCGAGCGCGGCGTCGAGACCGCGTTCGTCGGCGACATGTTCGATCCACCGGTCGAGTTCGAACGGTTCGAGACGGTTCTCGCAATCGGGACGCAAATCGGACTGGCGGGGGCGCTCTCCGACCTCATGGACTTACTCGCGTTACTCTCTGAGTACACCACCGACACGGGCGAACTCGTGGTCGATTCGTACGACCCGACTCGAATCGACCCCGCGGAGTTCTTCGGTTACAGACCCGACTCGCGCGCCGGACTCGCCCGCCGGCAGTTCCACGTCGAATACGGCGACCTGCGTGGACCCGACCTCGACTTCCTGCTCGTCTCACCGGAGCGACTGCGTGCGGTCGCCGCTGACGCCGGTCTCAGCGTTGCCGACGTGGCGTACTCAAACCCCGAATCGAGTTACTACCGGGCGCGACTACGGTAGTTATCGCCGACCGAATCCGCTTTCGAGTCACCCGTCCCCGTCACCGCGGCGGCCTGTGTAGCGTTTACTCCCAGCGGTTCGTCGCGCGATTCCGCCTCGGCAGAAACGGAAGCAAGAGGGCGACGACGAAGACGATGCCGGCGATGGCGAGGTAGTCTGGCGTCGTCGAGACGAGCACGACGAGCGAGACCACAGACGCGTCCCCGCTGTTGACCGCCTCGATGGCCGCCATCTCGCTGTTCAGTAGCACGAGACCCATGAAGACGACTTCCGCGAACACCACCCTGAGTCCCGCTTTGATGAGCCACCACCCGGCAGAGAGCGGGCCGCCGGTGAGCGCATTCCACTCGCGGCGGACCTTCCGCCGCCACGACGCACTCACGACACACCACTGTTGCAAGAGAACATGCAACATGGTTGGTGCCGAAGGAAAATAATGTCGTCTGCGCTCAGGCCAGCGTCGGCGAGACCGATTCGAGCGCCGCGTCGAAGTGTTCGCGGGTGATTCGAATCTCGTCGGCGTGGTCGTTTGCGGTGGTTCCCTCGTAGGCGTTGGCGACGTCTTGAATCGCTCTGAGCGCGGCCTCGCGGCAGACGGCGGCGACGTCAGCGCCGGTGTACCCGTCCATGTGGGCCGCCACGTCGTTCAGGTCTACGTCGGAGCTGAGCGGCTTGTTTCGGATGTGTACGTCGAGAATCGCGCGGCGAGCTTCGATGTCTGGTGCGGGGACTTCGACGTGCGTCTCCAGTCGGCCGGGACGGAGCAGTGCGGGGTCGAGCACGTCGCGTCGGTTGGTGGCCGCGAGGACGACGAGGTTCGGATTGTCGGCGGCGTTGTCCATCTCCGTCAGGAGTTGCGAGACGACGCGCTCCGTGACTCCCGAGTCGGAGCCCATGGTGTCACGGTTGGTGGCGAGTGCGTCGATTTCGTCGAAAAAGAGGATGCTCGGCGCGGCCTGCCGGGCGCGGTCGAACACCTCGCGGACGGACTTTTCGGACTCGCCGACGTAGCGGTCGAGCAGTTCCGGCCCGGCGACGTGGATGAAATTGACGCCGCTTTCGGCCGCGATTGCACGGGCGAGAAGCGTCTTGCCGGTCCCTGGCGGGCCGTACAGGAGGACACCGGTCGGCGGGTCAGTCGCGGCCGCCTCGAAGAGTGGCGCGTACGTCAGCGGCCACGTCACCGCGCGGTCGAGCGTCTGTTTCACGTCGTCGAGTCCGCCGACGGCTTCGAATCCGTCGGTCGGTTGTTCGGCGACGTACTCGCGCATGGCCGAGGGTTCGACCGAGGCCATCGCCGTCTCGAAGTCCGCGCGAGTCACCGTCATCTCGGTGACAGAGACATCGTCGCCCCCGCGGCGAACCCGACGGAGCGCAGTCATCGCCGCCTCTTTCGCAAGCGATTCGAGGTCGGCACCGACGAAGCCGTGGGTTCTGGCGGCGAGACGTTCGATATCAACGTCCTCCGCGAGCGGCATCCGCCGGGTGTGAACGTCGAGAATTTCGCGGCGGCCGGTCTCGTTCGGAACACCGATTTCGATTTCGCGGTCGAAGCGGCCGCCGCGGCGGAGCGCGGGGTCGAGGCTATCGACGCGGTTCGTCGCGCCGATGACGACCACGTCCCCACGGGCGTCGAGACCGTCCATAAGTGAGAGGAGTTGGCCGACGACGCGGTTTTCGAGGTCGCCGCCGTCGTCGCGCTTGGCGGCGATAGAGTCGATCTCGTCGAAGAAGATGATACTTGGAGCGTCCTCCCGGGCCGACTGGAACACCTCGCGGAGCTTCTCTTCGGATTCGCCTTTGTACTTCGAGAGAATCTCCGGGCCGGAGATGGTCGTAAAGCTCGCGTTGACCTCGTTGGCGACGGCTTTGGCGATGAGCGTCTTGCCGGTCCCCGGCGGGCCGTGCAGGAGCACTCCTTTCGGCGGTTCGATGCCGAGATGGGCGAACACCTCCGGTTCCGAAAGCGGGAGTTCGATCATCTCGCGGACCAAATCGAGTTCGTCGTCGAGACCGCCGATATCCTCGTAGGTCACGCCAGTCGCATGGCCGCGACCGGGTTCGGCGTCGTCGCCGCCGGTCATGCTTTTGACGGCGTCGCGGACGGCCTCGCTCGCACCCTTCGAGCTTTCTGCGGTGACGGTCACTCGGGTCGAATCGGTGACGCGAACCACGCCATCCGGTTGGGACTCGCTGACGACGAGGGCGGCCCCGCCGAGTCGTTCGATACGAACCCGGTCGCCGGATTGAAGCGGGCGGTTTCGAATCTCCGCTTTGACCACTTTTTCGATGGTCTCGCGGTTCACGCTGGTTCGTTCGAACGCGCCCGGACCGGTCAGCGTCACCGCCTGCGCGTCCTCGACATCGATCTTCCGCACGCGAACCTCGTCACCAATTTTCACGTCGGCGTTCGCTCGCGTGTCGGCGTCGACGAGGAGTTCACCGGCTTCAGCGCCGGGGCGGGCGGGCCACATCTTCGCAACCGTCTCGCGGGACCCTTCGATGACGACCGTTTCACCGCTCAGCACACCGAGTGTTCGGCGCGCCGCTTCTGGAAGGCGGGCGATGCCGCGTCCGGCGTCGCGTTTCTCTGCCGCGCGGACGACGAGCGTCACCCCAGTTTCGGACATGGCTGTCGATTTGGTGGCTCGGCCCTTGAGCATTCGCCCGGGGTAATCGTTTTCCCGTCCCGCGCGGTAGCACTACACATGGTTGCCACGACGGAGAAAGATGGTGCGACGTGGTACCGATGCGAGGAATGTGGGATGCTGTTCGACGTCGAGCAAGACGCGAAGGCACACGAAGACAACTGCGACACGGATAGTCCGTCGTACTTACAGTAGCGAGAACTAACAGACGAAAAATCGCCGATAGCGCGTCGGTTCAAACGCGGCTACGACGGGTCGTTTTCGGCCGCGATGCGCTCTGCGTGTTCGAGCGATGTCGCTCGTTCCCATCGGACCTGTTCGCCGTCACCGTACGCGAACGCCTCTTTCAACTCGTCGCGCAGGACGCCGACGCCGCGACCGACGAGTTCGCCGTCGCCATCGCCGAGTTCATAGTAGCCGTAGGCTTCCGGCGCGCTTCCAATCGTTCGTTTTTCCAGCGGCTTCCAGGCTTTTCGAAGCATCACTCGGAGACGAACTCGTAGGAATCTTCGCCCCAGTCGTCTTCGACGAAGGCGAAAACGCGCCCGCGAGCGACCGCTGGGTCGGCTTCGAGTTCGAACTGGTGGCCGGGAACTCGCCGCGCGACGACGCCGGGGAACAGTTCTTCTTCTTCGCCTTCGGCGAGAATGACCCGGCCGACGCCGCTCGATTCGAGCACTTCGTCGTGGGTTTTCAGGTCGTTGACGTACATCATCACGCCTTCGGTCTCAGTCGGGTCGGTGACGAGTACGTGGACCTCCTTTCCGGGACCGGTCGATAGCGTGCCCGTGACCGCTTCCGGGACGCCCCGGTAGACCGTCGTTCGGTTGTCGATGTACTCCACTTCGACGCCGAAGTCGTGGAGTTCGACGCCGAGGGTGCTCGGAGCAACGTCGTTTCGGGCGCTCATACGCCACCGTAGCCGCGGGGACGGGAAAAACGTCGCGTCTTGGCCCCCGAGCAGTGTCTCGACCATCCCCACGAGACTGCGGGCGAAAACGGCATGGACCGCCACACATAACACCGTGTGCCAACCTCCGGCAAGTATGCACGGCCGAGCCACCGCCCTCGGGGCGGGCACCGTCTTGAACGCCCTCGCAACGGGCACCGGCTCCGCGTTCGCAATCGACGTCGAGACCACCGCGTCTGTCGAACTGGACGGTTCGAACGACGTTTGCGGGTCCATCGCGGACGCCCCAGACGCCGACACGCGACTCATCGAGCGATGTGTCGAACTCGTCGTCGAGGCGTTCGGCAACGACGAAGGCGGCACCGTCGAGACCCGAAGCGACGTGCCGATGGCCGCCGGACTCAAGAGTTCCAGCGCCGCCGCCAACGCGACGGTGTTGGCCGCTCTCGACGCAGTCGGCGCGTCGGTCGGGTCCGGCCCGGACGACGACATCTCTCGTCTCGACGCCTGCCGACTCGGCGTCCGCGCCGCCCGCGACGTCGGCGTCACCGTCACCGGCGCGTTCGACGACGCGGCGGCGTCCATGCTCGGCGGCGTCGTCGTCACCGACAACACCGACGACGAACTCGTCGCCCGCGACGAACCCGACTGGGACGTCCTCGTCTGGACGCCGCCGGAGCGCGCCTACAGCGCTGACGCCGACGCGAGTCGCTGTGCGAACGTCGCGTCGATGGCCAACCTCGTCGCCGACCTCGCGCTCGAAGGCCGGTACGCCGAGGCGATGACCGTCAACGGACTGGCCTTCTCGGCCGCACTCGACTTTCCGACCGACCCCGCCGTCGAAGCGATGCCGCTCGCCGACGGCGTTTCGCTCTCGGGAACCGGTCCGAGCGTCGTCGCAATCGCACAATCGAACACCGCGGCCGCCGACGGCGCGAACCTCGAACGCGTCCGCGACCAGTGGGACGCCCGCGACGGCAACACCAGACTGACCACCACACGAGCTGACGGAGCACGAATCCTATGACAGACGACGCACCAGACACAGACGCATCGGTTCAGAACATGTCTCTCGACGAACTCCGCGAGGAAATCGAGGATATCGACCGCGGTATCGTCGAACTCATCGCTCGCCGAACCTACGTCGCCGACACCGTCGCGCAGGTCAAAGCCGAAAAAGACCTGCCGACGACCGACGAGACCCAAGAAGAGCGTGTGATGGAACGCGCCGAAAAGAACGCGGCCCACTTCGAGGTCGATTCGAACCTCGTGAAGGCGATTTTTAGATTACTCATCGAGATGAATAAGGCCGAACAGCGCGAGAATAGATAGCAAGGGACTCGATATTCGGTAATGCTTACCACTGGACCACCGTTACGACTCTCCTTCGCAGAACTGTCAAGGATAACTCTTGGAACCCTTATCTTTCCACCGGCGCTACGGCTGAGTACCCATGAACGAACCAGAGGAAAGCCATCAAGGGTATACGCCGATGGACTACGACGAGGACAGTGCGACGGACGAGGCGTACCAAACGTGCGTTTCGTACATCGTCGAGCATGCACCAGTCGAACGTGACGATACGGTGGTTGACATGGGGACTGGAACTGGAACTGTCGCGGTAGAACTTGCATCGAAGTGCGAACGCGTCCTTGGCCGAGACATCAACGACGAGTGGCTTCGATATGCTCGGAAGAAGACTGCAGAGAAAGGCCTAGAAAACGTCTCATTCGACCACGGTTCGTTTCAGGAACCGAACGTTGAGGAGGCGGTGGATGTCGTCGTCACAAGTTACGCGCTCTACATGGCGTACGACGAGGATGGCGAGGAGGCGTTACGGGCCGCAATCGAGGGAATTTCGTCGCTCAACCCCAGTCACCTCGTCATTGCCGACAAGATGTTCTTCGGGCCACCGGAATCTCGTGGCGACTACGAGACACTCCCGCAAATGGGGGTCGTTGCGAACCTGCTCGCTGATGCGGGCTTCACGCTCACCGACGTGAAAATCGTCAGTGGCTCCGTAGGTGTCCTCGTTGCTACTCGAACGAGTGGGTGACCAGACGAACGAAATAGCCTCCGAGCGAAATTACTCCGTCCGACGAGACGGAAGCGGCAAAGTAGACGAAATCTGTAACATCAGTCCGCAACCTGGACAAAGCCGAACAACGACAGAATCACTGAGGGTCGCTCTTCTGCTGACCCGCTCAGGGAGGCGGCGGGAGGATGTTTCGTTTTAATCGGAGCAGAACTCTCCGAGTGCACTGTTCCGTGTTGGAAACGTTCACACGACGTTCGGAGACTCGTCCAGAACGACGTTCGATACGTCCTCTGGTAACATATATCATTCTGGCGCGACGTAGCTATCGAGATACAATGTCCGAACGAACAGGGTCGGGAGACAGTGCTCGAAAGCGCAGTCGCCCCGCCAAGAAAACCGCAATCGTGACCGGCGCGTCGTCCGGCATCGGCGAAGCGACCGCCGAAGCGTTGGCTACCGACGGTCTCGCAGTCGTTCTCGCGGCCCGCCGCGTCGAAAAACTGGACTCACTCGCCGCGCGAATCGAGTCCATCGGAGGCGACGCGCTCGTCGTCCCGACCGACATGACCGTCGAATCGGACCTCGTCTCGCTGGTCGAAACGGTCATCGACGAGTGCGGCCGAATCGACGTGCTCGTCAACGGCGCTGGATTCGGTCTCTACGGCAGTGTCGAGGAGACGCCCATCGACGAGGCTCGCCATCAGTTCGAGGTCAATCTGTTCGGTCTCGCTCGCCTCACCCAACTCGTTATCCCGCACATGCGCGAAGCGGGCCGCGGTACAATCATCAATATCAGCAGTATGGGAGGGAAAATATGGACACCATTTGGTGCGTGGTATCACGCCACTAAACACGCCTTAGAAGGATGGAGCGACTGTCTGCGCTACGAAGTCGCACCGCACGGTATCGACGTCGTCGTCATCGAACCGGGGTCTATCGACACGGAGTGGGGCGACATCATGTTCGACGGCCTCCTCGAACGCAGTGGAGACGGCCCGTACGCCGAGTTGGTCCACGAGTTCGTCAACTCGAACCGAGCAGGTTCCGGGTCCGACCCGACAGTCGTTGCGACGACGATACGGAACGCAGTTCGTGCCACCAATCCGAATCCGCGCTACGCCGTCGGCGCGTACGCCAAGCCACTCATCGGTCTCCGTCGGTTCGGCGGCGACCGTGTCTACGACCGCGTCGTCGAGTACCTGCTGTAACCGAGTCGCGGGTGACCGAGCCGCGCCGGATTCGCTTACTCCCGTATCGGTGGCGTTTCGAACGTCGCCGTACAGTGCTGACAGACGACGACCGTCTCCGCCGTCTCGCCGAGTGTGAGTTGGAGGTCGTCGTGGCCGCAGTCGGGACAGGGTGCCGGTACGTGTTCGGATTCACAGCTCGGGCAGACGAACGTTACACCGTCTACTGCGATATCTAACCGCACGTTCTCATGACCGCAGTCGGCGCAGACGACGGGAATTCGAACGTCCTCGGTGTCGCGGGGCGCACCCATCGAAAACGCCACGAGGTCCGTCTCCGAGTCATTTCTCCCCGATTGAAACTCACCGGGCGCGAACCGAATCGCCTCTCCTTTGCCGACGGAAACCTCGCCGTCCATCGTCTCGAAGGTCGCTTCTCCGTCGAGGACGACGAACACCTCTTTTGGTCCACGTGGGCGTGTAAACCGCCGGGAAAGCCCGCACCGGGAGGGATTCGATAGTGATTGAGTGCGAAATCAGTCGTCTCTACGGCGTTCGATAGGTCGCGCCGAGAGACGTCTCCGGTAGTCGTAACCGGTTCCACGTCGCCGATGGCGACTTTCTTCATGGGCGTTCATCCAGCGCGTTCGACAAGTAATTCGGTGAACGGGGTCGAATCGTGGCGCGTGTCGCTGTAACGCGGTCACTTATCACCGGCACTCTACTACATTCCATGAGTGATGTACTCATGGGGTCAGTTATCGCCGAACTTCGCGTCTCCGGACCGAGTGCGATACTCACGGAAGATGCACTCCGAGAGCTTCCGGAGGCCGACGTTAGGATACAGTATCAGGGAACGTCCGAGAAAGCGGGACTCGTCGTCCAGGACTGCGACTTCGACGACTTCGAGGCGGCGATTCAGTCGGACCCGTCGATCGGCTCGTACGAGTGCGTAGCCGACTTCTCCGACGTACGGGTCTACAATATCACAGCGGGCTCGGTTTCGACGCTCGTCTCGGAATTCTTCGCCGACAGAGACATCCAAATCCTCAAAGCGACGAGTCCGCCCGGCGATTCGAAGTGGCGACTCCGCACCCGGTGCCCGAGCCGGGAGAACCTCTCCGAAGTCATCGCGGAGTGCCGCGACGCCGACAACACGGTCCAGTTGGACACGCTCTACTCCGAGGGTAACTCATCTGAGACGGACGTTTCTGGTTGCCCCGCGATGACGCGGCTAACCGACGAACAGTACGACGCGCTGGTGAAAGCCCACGAGATGGGCTATTTCGAAATTCCGCGGGACACCTCACTCACCCAGTTGAGCGACACGTTCGATATCGGGTCGCAGGCGATGTCGGAACGACTGCGCCGCGGAGTGAACACGCTCATCGGCGCGCACATCCAGCGGGGGCAAGGGACGGCAGAAGCCAAAAATTAGTCGCCGAGGCAAAACAGTTCCGTCCGTCTCGTCGTCTCAAAAAAGACAGGTGCTACCGCGTGCAACCACAACAGAGACAGCCGACTCATGCGCCTCGAAAAAGCAACAGCGGACGACATCCCCACTCTCGTCGAGTTCTGGTACGCGCTCGCATCGGAGATGGAACACTACTCTGAGTTCAATGTGCTGGTTTACGACGACAGTTCTGCGGTCCCCGAAGACGGCTTCAGGAGACATCTCGAACGCGACGAGTTCACTGACTATCTGATCGAAGAGGGGGACGAGTTAGTTGGCCTGCTGACGACCCGAATCGGTGAACATCCGTCGAGAGAGTACAGCAACTATCTCTCCGTCGTCAATCTATTCATCACCGAGCGCCACCGGAATCAGGGCTACGGTTCGGCCGTGATATCGCGGGTCAAACAACTCGCCCGCAAAGCGGGATGCGACCACCTCAAAGTCTCCTGCGAGTGGGAGAACGACGGCGCACGCCGGTTCTACGACGAAAATGGCTTCGAGGAAAAGCAGGTGACGTTCGTTCAGCAGGTGGAGTGACCGCTTTGCGATTTTCCGACACCACCTCAGTCTCACCCAACGAGCGCCACGGTTCGAGAAGAGCCGAGTGGTGTGTCACCGCCGAATAGCACCTCCGGTCACAACCCGCTATCGCGGATGACCATCACCTTCACCCGCCGAACCGAATCGAAATCGCGGAGTTCGTACGTCAGCTCGCGGACCCGCTCTGCCGGCCCACGACAGAACAGCGATTCGAGACACCACTCGCCTTGATGGGTGTGGCTCGTGTTCAGGATGATGTCCTGAAACTCGTGTTGCGTGCCGTGAAGCGCCCGTATCACGTCGTGGTGGCGGTAGTCGAAGCCGACGAGTGCAACCACCTCGCCGGTCGTCTCTTCGAGACGGGAATGTGATTCGATGAACTCCTGCATGGCCTCTCGAACGGCCCGCGAGCGGTTTTCGATGCCTTCGTCCTGCCACACCCGGTCGAACTCCGCGACTAATTCGTCGGGGATATTGAAGCTCGTCCGCATCGATTCAAACTGATTCGCACAGCTACAAGATTCCTCTCTCTCGCCGACCCACCGTTATGACGATTGCCTCGATTCGGTATTAAAAACCGCTAAACGGCGTGTTTTCCAACGTACAGACAGAACCGTGTTTACTGGTGACACAGTTGGGTTATTCGCCGGGGCGGTGGCACTCGGAGCGATTCACGGCATCGAGCCGGGCCACGGGTGGCCGGTTGCGGCGTCGTACGCGCTCGACCAAGCGAACAAGTGGCTCTACGGGTTCGCGGCGAGTTTCATCCTCGGCGTCGGCCACCTCGTGAGCAGTATTGCGATGGTCGCGGTGTTCTTCCACGCGAAAGCGTACTTTAACCTCACGCAGGTCAACGACCCGATTACGCTCGCACCCGGCGTCCAACTCGGCGGCCCGGTGAGTCTCGTCGCCGGCGTATTACTCGTCGCGTTGGGCGTCCGCGAATACACACAGGGTCATTCACATTCTCATGGGAATTCACACTCTCACGAGAGTCCGCATTCCCACGGAACCTCGCACTTCCACGGGACCTCGCACTCCCACGGAACCTCACACTCCCACGGGACCTCGCACTTCCACGGGACCTCGCACTCCCACGAGAACTCACACACTCACGAGAAACCGCACTCCGCCAAGAGCCACGGCCGCGACGATGGGCGCAGTCACAGCCACCGCGACGACGGACACTCGCACGTGGAGACGGCCGACGGACTGACCGCTCGACTCAAACGGGTCGTGCCGTTCGTCGGCGGGCATTCGCACGACTACGGCGCGGGAGAATTGGAGACCGACCGCGGTCTGTTCGGTATCGCGTGGTTCGCGTTCGTGCTCGGGTTCGCACACGAAGAGGAGTTCGAGATTATCGCGCTCTGTGCCGGGTCGAACTACTGTCTCGAACTGATGAGCGCCTACGCCGTCACGGTCATCGCCGGCATCGTCGGCTTGACCATGCTCCTGCTCGCTGGCTACCAACACTACGAGACGAAGGTCGAACGGTACACGCCCTATCTGCCGGTGTTCTCGGCGGTTGTTCTCGTCGCCATGGGTGTCGGGTTCCTCCTCGGTCTCTTTTGACCGCGGGGGTGGCCCGGCTGTTCGGCCCCTGTTTGTGGAGATACTCGGACACAACAACGTATTGATTACGACAATGGTTGTCAAATTATGCTCGGGCGACGGAACAATAGGTGCGTGGTTCCGGGGAGGATGGCCACGAATCGGATTCGAGAAAACACACGACCATTTTCGTCGGGACCGACGAGGAACTCAGTGAGATTGCGTTCCTCGCCAGTTGGACCGCGCGCTACAGCGCAATCATCCACGGCATGGACTACGATATGGATACGTTCGAAGACGAATTCGGGCGGATGGCCGCGCACCTCGAAGAACAGATGGCCGACGACGACTGACCAGTCGAAAAACACGCGGGCAGAAGCGTCCTTCCTCTTTTTTTGTTCCTCGGGTTTCGAAACGCGACTCGCGCGTTACGGTGACGTTGCTGAGTCTGCGTGTGCTTTTGTACCTGCACGAGCGCGCCACGACAGCCCCGACGTGACGACGACCGCCACTGCGAGCAGGACGTACGCAACCGGACCGACCGGATTCGTTTCGGTCCCCGCGGTCCCGAACAACCCGAGTACGACCAGACCGACAACGATGACGACGAAAAGACCGGTCAGTGCGGCCAACGCGTAGCCGAGCGTGTCGTCGCTGGACAACAAGAGGTAGCTAACGACGCCCGCAGTCGCCGCGACGAGAAAGAGCGCGGCCGTCTCTGGCGGTGGGTCCAATCCCGGCGTCTGAACCACGGCGATGTGGAAGAACATCGCGCTGGCGGCCGCTAACCCGCCGACGAACGCCCGCGTGAGGTGGTGCCAGCCCGATTCGGTCTCTGTTTGGGGTGTCGCTGTCGCGTATGTCATAGCTAACACGTGCTAGCATATTGCATAGATTCATAGATAACCTACTCGCTCGCCTCGGACGCGGCGTCTTCAGTTCTAACACGACAGTTTCAACCCCGCGACTTCGTCCCACTGCGTTCCGCTTCGAGGCACGACTGAAAATTGTTGCTATCTTATCAACTAATTTCCTCGCCGACATTTCCATACTGGTGGAGTCCGTACCACCTCGTGGAATGCCTACAAACCGAGCAGAAACGACGTGGACAGGTGGAAAGAGCGGCCGCGGTGAGTTCGAGACGGAAAGCGGCGCGGTCGAGGGGACGCTTACGTTCCCCACGCGGTTCGAAGACGAACCCGGCACGAATCCCGAGGAACTCATCGGCGTCGCCCACTCGGGGTGTTTCTCGATGCAACTGACGGCCTTCCTCGAAGACGAAGGCTACACCGCGAACAATCTTCACACGGTTGCTGACGTACATCTCACCCCGGCCGACGGAGGGGGATTCGAAATCTCACAGATCGACCTGACGTTGGAGGCCGACATCCCCGACATCGACGACGAGACGTTCTCGACGCTCGCCCAACGGGCCAAAGAGAACTGTCCTGTCTCGAAAGCACTCGCCGGTCCCGAAATCACGTTGGACGCGACGCTCGTCTAACGCCACCCGTTTTCAGCGACTGAGACCCATTATTTTTGACCTCTCAGCGTTCCGTTCAGAACCGACAGCGGTCGCCATAGCGTTTAGGACTCGCGCGTGCTCAGCGCGGTAATCGACGGGGTCGATTCGAACACGTTGTCGCAGACCGGACAGCGCTTTTCGACCATCTCGACCCAGTTGGCCACCGTCTGGTCGTCGATGTCGGCGTCGATGTCGAGGACGACCCGAATCTCTCGGTAGCCCGCCCGTCCGCCGTCGTGTTCGCCCTTGTAGACTCTCGGGTCTACATCACCAGCAACCGAGACGACGAGGTCGGCCAGTTCGAACCCCATCTCGTCGGCGACCATGTGGCCGACGGTGTTGTAACAGGCCGCGAGCGAACCGAGCATGTACTCGCCGGGCGTCCCGTCACCGCCGATGTCGAACTCGTTTCCCCCCGACGTCTCGAACCGCATCTGCGAGTCATCGACCCGCGACCCCTCGACAAACGTCGTCTTGTTGTGTTCGGTGCTCATAATAGTACTCAATAGGTTGACGGGATTTGTAGTTATGGTCGCTCAGTACCGCCCTTAGCGATTCGCCTCGAACCACTCGACGGCGAAATCGATGAGCGACGGTTGGTCTGCGAGCATGGCCGTCGCGGCCGCGACGCGTCCCTGCGTGGCACCGACTTCGGCTTCGAACTCGGCACCGAGTGCTCCGAAATCGTCGGTGTCGTGTTCGATGTCCTCGTACTCGAAGACGACTCGCTCGCCGTCGCGGAGGAGCGGCGCGGTGCCCTGCGTCCGTTCTGTTTCGACGTCGGCGCGGTATTCCGCGAGGTGGAGCGACGTGTTGCTTCCGTGGCCGACACCGAGAAGAAGCACGTCGCCGCCGCGGTCGTAGAGGCGGGCCAGCGGTGACTCGTCTCCGAGACCGTCGTCGAGGCTGTGGTCGGAGGTGATGTCCTCGGCCGCCGAACCCCACGCGGCAAACGAGTACAGCGGGTGTTCGCTCCGGACGACGCCGGGGTAGTTCCGGAAGCACTCCGGTATCGCACCCATACCTCGGGTCGGCGTCACCGCGGGCCGAAACGGCGGCATCGACTCCCCGATGCGCTCGACCCAGTGGTCAGGAACCGGCGGGTCTTGCCAGACCGACGGGTCGGTGTACTGCGTCGTGTGCGTCGGCATGACGAGCGTCCCAGACGCTGTCAGCACGTCTTGGAGAGCGTCTACGACGGCCTGCGGGCCGCCAGCGACCCACCCGAGCGACTGCAGAGAGGCGTGAACGATGAGAGTGTCACCCGCCTCGACACCGAGGTCGCGGAGGTCGGACGCGAGCGAGGAGACGGTTCCCGGTTCGTCTACCTGCTCGACGGCGTCTGCTTCTGACATACGCCGGCTGTCGGATGGATTCGGATTAAACGTTTGTTTGCGCGGTCTCGACGCCCCGAAATCGGCAGTTTTGCTCGTATCGTTGTACCGTGACACATTCCAAAACTGTCAAGTACCAACTCGATATGTGTCAGCTATGACATCTGTTTCGGCGCGAGACGCCCTCCGCTACGCAACCCAAGACGCAGTCGTCGGACTCTTTTTGGTCATTTTCGGCGGCTGGCTGTCCGTCACGCTTGGTGGTGTCCTGTTCGGCGGCCATCTGCTCAGCATGGTGTCGTTTATCGGTCTTCTCGTGTCCGTCGCCGGCGCGTTCGCAATGTTCGTCGGTCTCGTCGCGCTGGCGTACAAGCTCCTGGTCGATAGCCGAGCCGCCTAATCGCGGACGAACGTGGCGGTTTCGGCGCGATACTGTTTTCAGTCCCGATACGTCTCGGCGAGCGCGTCGAGCGCCTCGTGGTGGTGCGTCGTGTGCGGGGCGGTCAGCGGTGACACCGAGACTCGTCCCTCGACGACGGCCCGGCGGTCGGTTCCGTCCGGGTCCGGAATGTCGCCGGTTTGCATGCGTTCCCACACGCCGTCGTGGAGTCTCACGCTTCCGTTTTCGTACTCTGCGGTCATGTCGTAGAGTTCGGAGGGGTAGGTCACCTGCATGTCCGCCGGGCCGCCGTCCGGACCGGTCATCGGCGCGTTGACGTTGAGGTAATCGCACTGCTTGAAGACGCCCGCGGGTTCGGCGTGTTTGACGAGATACGCCGCCGCTTGCGTGGCCTCGCGGAAATCCTCCGGTTCGGTCGCCTTCTCCTGCCACGCGCGGTCGCCGTCGGCGGGGACGTACAGCGAGAGCGCGATGGCGGGCACGTCGAAGAACGCGGCTTCGACGGCGGCGCTGACTGTTCCCGACCGGCCGAGGACGTACGCCCCGATGTTAGCGCCCTTGTTGATACCCGAGACGACCATATCGACGTCGGGACAGAGCGCCTCTAATCCGGCGACTGTACAGTCGGCGGGCGTCCCCTGCAGGGCGTAGCCGAGTTCGTGCTCGGAGACGACGGCGTCGGTGGACATCTGCCGACCGACCGCGCTCTGGTCGCTCGCGGGCGCGACGGCGGTCACGTCGGCGAACGTCGAGAGCGCGTCGTAGAGCGCGCGAAAGCCGACGCTCTCGATACCGTCGTCGTTAGTGAGGAGAATTTCGGGTTCGCTCATGGTCTCGTCTCCGGACGGAACCCGCAAAAAGCCATCCGTCGCGGGTGTCCGCCGGACCCAGCCGGGACCGAATCAGGCCACGCGGTCAACGAGTGTTTCTTCGTCGGCGACGAGGTTGTACGCTTCCTCGTCGTCGTTCCAGAGCACGAGGATGTTTTCGAAGACGAGTACGTCGCCGTAGTCGGCGTCAGCAAGGTCGGCGTTCAGTACGGTCGGATGCGTTCGGACCGCGTAGTGGTCTGTCTCCTCGCTCCCGTCGCCGATTTTGAACACCTGATTGGACCCCTCCGAGAGGTCGTGGCTCAGTTTCACCGCAAGGAGGTCGATGCGATTCGTGACGTGGCGCTCCATCTCGGCCATCTTGGCGAACTGCGACGGATTCCCACGAACGTCGAGACGTCGCTCTCCATCGGTTCGGAGGATGCTGTAGGAGTACTGTACGTCCACGTTGACGAAAGTGCCTTCGTCCTCGTCGTCGCCGCGCCCGTCGTCAAGTCGGCGCTGGAATCCCGGTACGTCGAGGTCGGGTTTTACGTCGAACGACCATCCGCGGTCGGCGGGCGCGTAGCCGTCCCAAAGCCGGAGCGTCGGCGAGTACACGGTCACGTCGCCGTTCGCGGGCGCGACCTCGCGTTCGACGTCGCGGAGACCGATACTCGTGTTTCGGTCCGCGGGCGCAAGCGCGACGAACGCGCCGTCGTCGGCGAGCGCGTCGAGATACTTCCGAACGACCGCGGCGGGGTCGTCGAGTTCGCTTAGGACGTTCCCGAAGAGAATCACGTCGTACTCGCCCGCCGGGTCGAAGGCTTCTGCGGTCTCGCGGTGAATCGTCGTGCGGAAGTTCCGTCGGGTCTCGCCGAGCAATCGCTCCAGCACATCGGCGGAGGCGCTCGGTTCGAGTGCGTGATAGTCGACGACCGACTCGTCGGGGAGGTAGTCGTGGAGTCCGAGCGCCGGGCCGCCGGTTCCGGCACCGACGTCGAGAACGCGGAGGCTCCGAGAGAGGAGTTGTCGCTCCGTGAGGTCGGACAGCACGTAGCCGACGGCGGCGTAGTAGTCTGGAAGGTGGTAGATAGCGTAGCCGAGCGCGGCGTCTTCGTCGTACTCGACGGGGTTGCCGCGGTAGTAATCTTCCTTCAGTTGGCGCACGCGCTGGCGGAGTCTGTCGCCCGAGTCGCCGACGTGCCAGTTCGCGCCGTAGCGCTCTATGAGCATGTCTTCGAGAGCGAACGAGTACGCTTCGGGGAACCTCGTCGGCGACCACGCGGCGGGAGGAACCGGGTCGTCGCTCACGGGGACGAACGTCCCGTCGTCGCGCTCGAAGAGACCGAGGTCGGCGGCCTCCTCGCGGAGCGTCTGTTTCACTACCGCGGGGTGCGGTCTGCCCTCGATGTACTCGGCGATTTCGTCGGGGTCGATGGGGCGAACGTTTCTGAGGTACTTCGCGTTGTCGCGGACGGCGTCTCTGTCTATCATCGTAACCTGTGGAGTGGCGGGCGTTCGAGGTCGAATTCGGGGAGTCGATTCGGCACCCGACGGCTGTCTCTCTCCTCACTCATCACTCGACGGGGTCGTGCTTGTCGGTCTCGCCTTCGAGTTCGGTTTCGATGCCGTTCTCGCGCGCGACGGCCCGGTAGAGGTCGGCGAACGTCTCTTCGTCGGCCATTTCGAGGGCGCGGGCGGCGTCGGCGACGCGCTCGGTTCCGCCTCCGAATGCCGATTGGATGTCGGTGTACACCCGCGGCGTGCCACTCGACACCGACGCAACGAGTTCGTCCAACGCGGCCGAAATCGGCGTGGCGAACTCGTCTCGAACGTCCTCGGCGGCGAGACCGAACGCGAGGACCGCGGCGTGGGCCGCAGACTGGACGGTCTCCATCGCGCCATCGTGTTCCGCCGGCGTCGTCTCGAAGACGTGGTTACCGGCGGTTTCGAGGTCGGAAAGAATCGCGTCGGTGAGCGGTCCCGACTCGGCCCTGACCGCGGCGACGTTTCCGGGACCGTTCTGCGGGGCGAAAAGCGGGTGGAGGCTGAGGCGTTCCTGTCCGTCGAGGTGGTCGCGCATGGCCGCAATCGGCGCGGCCATCGCGCCGGTTACGTCGCACATCGCGGCGGTCGCCCGGTGTGCGTTCGCCTCGACGGCCTCGGCGGCGAGTCGCATCGGAACGGCGAGACACACCACGTCGAACTGCTCATCGCCGTCCAGCGGGACGGCGCGACCGCCGAGGTCGTCGGCGACAGCAGTCGCTCTCTCGGGGTCTGAATCGGCGAACGCGAGGTCGGCATCGACCGTCCGGCCGAACCAGCGACCCATGTCGCCCGCACCGACGATGAGCAGGTCCATCGGTAGCGTGTGGACGGGGACCGGCAAAAAGAGAATCGGTGCTGGCGGGGATGGCGAGTCGCCGACAGCCACCGCTGCACCGAGCCATTCACCGCATCCCAGAAACCGTGTTGAACGGAGTGTCGGTGTACGAAACGTCAAGTGGCCAATTGACAATGTTTCTCTATGGTATTCGATGATGTAGATTTCGACGGTCGGACGGCCTTCATCACCGGCACGAGTCGCGGTATCGGCAAGCAGATTGCGCTCGAACTGGCTGACCGTGGGGCCAACGTCGTCTCGACGGGGAAGACCGTCGAAGAGCGCGACGACCTGCCCGGAACCATCGTGGAGACGACAGAAGAGATCCGCGAGCGCGGCGGGTCGTCCATCTGGTGCCAACTCGACGTGCGCGACGATGACTCCGTACAGCGAGCCATCGACGAGACGGTTGACACCTTCGGCGGCATCGACTTCGTCGTCAACAACGCCGGCGCGATTCACATTGCGAACTTCGAGAACACGCCGCCGAAGCGCTTCGACCTGCTCATGGACGTGAACGCTCGTGGCTCGTACGCGACCACCCACGCCGCGCTTCCGCACCTCCGCGAGAGCGACCACGCACACGTCGTGACGTTCTCGCCGCCGCTTCCGGCCGAACCCGCCCCCGGCAAAGTCGCCTACGCGCTGTCGAAATACGGCATGACGTTCATCGCCCAGTCGCTCGCACAAGAACTCGCCGCCGACGATATCGCCGTGAACTCTCTGTGGCCCGTCGCGGCCATCGAGTCCGAGGCGACTCGTCACTTCGGGATGGGCACGCCCGAAGACTGGCGAACGCCGCAGGTCATGTGCGACGCGCTCGTCGAACTGTTCTCGCGCGACCCGACGTCGTGTACGGGCAACACCTTCTACGACGAGGAAATCCTGTCCGAGGCGGGCATCGACGACCTCTCGCAGTACGCGGTCGTCGAGGGTGGCGACCCCGGTCCGATGTCGGCCCAACTGTTCGATGCCGACTACGAACGGTAACAGCTAATTATCGGGGCTGAGACTCAGTCCCGGACGTTTATGCGGTATGAACTCCAATTTACGGAAAATGTGTTCCCGTGTCGCCGGTGCTGTGGAAACATTCCGCATGCGGCGATATTTTTGTGAATCGGCAATTAGACTTAACTGTCGGTGGGGGTTCGCCTAATCCATGGAGTTTCCCCGCCTCCCGTCACGAGATACGAGCGGCCAGAAGGTCGTCCTTCCGGACGACCTCGACGGTGAGCAAACGCTCGTACTCATCAGTTTCGACCGCCGCCAGCAGTCGCTGGTCGGGTCGTGGCGAGGATTCGCAAAGGAGCTATGCGAAACCTACGGCCACTTCGAATACTACGAAGTTCTCGTCCTCGGGAGTCGAAGCGGCATGATGCCGTCGCTCGGCGGCGGCATGTCCCCGAGTACCGCGCGGAGTCGCCCGCACGAAAACGCGCTCATCGCTCGGGTCAACAAGACCGCCCTCCAGCGCCGTCTCGGTCTCCTCGGCGAGGGGAACATCTACGCCCTCCTCATCGAAGATGGAACGGTCGTCCGGAAGGCGGCCGGCGTCCTCACGCCCGAAACCGGCGACGCGCTGGAGGACCTCCTCCAACAGTGGCGCGAAGCGAACTCCGGCTGGACCGACGCCTCCGGAATGCCCGGCTCAACCGGCGATAACGCTCTCGACAGTTAATTTTCCACCCTGCGGTCGCACCGGCACTTCCCTCCCGTGTCGGGCTTCGTTCCGAGTCCGCCGCCGTTCTACGTCGGCAATACGTCTGAGTGGCCTTCGTCCCGAGTTGACAGTACTTCCGCGTCGTCTCCGTTCGGAGTCCGCGACGAAAACAGTCGAGTTGGGTCGATACCGTTCTATTCGAGGACGAGTTCGACCGGGTAGTCCGTCAGGTTCTCGTAGCCGTCTTCGGTGACGACGACGAGGTCTTCGATTCTGACGCCGCCGATGTCGGGGTCGTACAGCCCCGGTTCGATGGTGATGACGTGACCGGCTTCGAGTTCCTCATCGGCTTGACTCACAGACGGGAGTTCGTGCACGTCGAGACCGACGCCGTGGCCTGTACTGTGGATGAAGCCGGTCTCGGCGGTGGGGTCGGCGCGGAGCGTGTTCTCGCCAGCGTCTTCGTACACGTCACAGACAGCGGCGTGAACGTCCGCTCCGGTTGCGCCGGCTTCGATAGCGTCGAGCGCGGCGTCGAACGCCGCTTCGGTCAGGTCGTACCACTCGCGGATTTCGGGTGTCGGCGTCCCCTTGACGAAGGTCCGGGTCATGTCACCGTTGTACTTCGTCTCCTTGTCTCGCGGGAAGATATCGACGATGATGGCTTCGTCGGCGCGAAGCGGGCCGCTTCCGCGGTCGTGCGGGTCGGCGGCGTCGGCACCGCAGGCGACGATTGTTTCGTCGAGCGCACAGCCGTTTCGGAGCAACGTAATCTCGATTTCCTCTCTGACGCGCTCGCTCGTCAGCGTCTCGCCCTCGTAGCTGAGGGTGCCGTCGTCGGCCACGGCGGCGGCGCGGATGAGGTCCTCTGCGGCCCGCATCGCGGCCTCGTTCGATTCCTGTGCGTCGCGGATGTGCTCGATCTCCTCGTCGGTCTTCACCGCACGGATTTTCGTCAGTACGTCTTCGGTTTCGGCTTCGACCGAGAGACCGTCCTCGCGGAGGGCGTCGCCGATTGCAAGCGGGAAGTCCGCGGGAGTTGCGACCGACGTGACGTCGTGGTCGGCGAGGAACTCGGCAATCGTCTCCGCCTTGCCGGCGATTGGACCGTACTCGGTGTACTTGTCGCGGAAGTCGTAGTCGGCGAGCCGGGAGATGGTGTCGGCGCGGCTTTCCTTCTTCGCGCGGCCGTACTCCAGCGTCGAGACGAGGAGGTGGATGCCGTCGGGCGTGTAGAGCGTCGTGTACGGGTCGGGGGCATCGAACCCGGAGAGGTACAGCTGGTTCGAGTCGCTTCCGTCGGCAGAGATGAGATAGCCGTCGAAGTCGTCGCCGAGGAACTCGTCCAGCGGTGAGAAATCAGGTTCCATAATCCCGGGTTCGGCGGGTTGGTAGTAAAGCCCTTGCGTCGCGGGTGACGGTTTCCGGTATCGGCTCCACAACGCGACACCTCGGGCGGGATGACACGCCGTGGATGTGCCGCCGGAGCGCCTCAAAAGACGGGCAAGAGCGACTGTTACGACGTCTCCCAGTCGGCTGTCCGAACGACCACACCCGACGTATTGGGGGTCCTATCTAAAGGAGATATTTACGATTCTAACATGTCGGGAACCGAAGTCGAATCCGACAGCGGTCTTCGCGGGTGAACGTCGCCGCGTCCGGTACCCTGATACCGTCCCCTGACAACCCCCGGATATGGACGCCCACGTCTCTCCCGCTCGTGTTGGCGGGCGAACCCGAGCGCCGCCATCCAAGAGTTACACACACAGAGCGATTCTCGCGGCCGGTTACAGCGACGAAGCCGTCGTCCGAGACGCGCTCGTCAGCGCCGACACCAAAGCCACCATGCGCGCGGTGCGGGCGTTCGGCGGGACGGTCGAACGTGACGGCCAGACAGTCGATGTCGTCGGCTTCGACGGCCGACCCGGGACCCCCGACGACGTGGTTGACTGCGGCAACTCGGGGACCACGATGCGCCTCGTCACGGGGTGTGCCGCCCTCGGCGACGACCTGACGGTCCTCACCGGCGACGAGTCGCTCCGGTCGCGTCCCCACGGCCCGCTTCTCGACGCGGTGTTCGCTCTCGACGGCCGCGCCGAGAGCACGCGCCGAAACGGGCAGGCACCGCTCGTCGTCGGCGATGGCATGTCCGGCGGCACCGTCGAAATCGCTGGCGACGTGTCGTCGCAGTTTATCACGGCCCTCCTGATGGCGGGCGCGGTGACCGACGAAGGTATCGACATCGACCTGACTACGGAACTCAAATCGTCGCCGTACGTCGATATCACGCTCGAACTGCTCGCCGACTTCGGCGTCGAAGCGACCCGGACCGACGCCGGGTTTTCGGTTCCCGGCGGACAGTCGTACGCCCCCGAAAGCGGCGCGTACAGCGTCCCCGGCGACTTCTCGTCTATCTCGTATCTCCTCGCCGCGGGCGCGGTCGCGGGCGACCCGGACGACCCGGTCGTCGTCGAGGGCGCGCGCCCGTCCGCACAGGGCGACACCGCCATCGTGGACATCGTCCGCGACATGGGTGCCGAAGTCGAGTGGGACGAAGACGGCGGCGAACTCACCGTCCATCCCGCGGCGCTTTCCGGAACGACCGTTGACGTGGGGGACACGCCCGACCTGCTTCCGACAATCGCGGTGCTCGGCGCCATCGCCGACGGCGACACGGTCATCGAGAACTGCGAGCACGTCCGCTACAAGGAGACCGACCGTGTGACCGCGATGGCCGATGAACTCGCCAAGATGGGCGCGAACGTCACCGAACAGCAGGACCGCCTCACGATTCACGGCGGACAGACCGACCTCGTCGGCGCGGCGGTTGACGGCCGCGGCGACCACCGAATCGTGATGTCGCTCGCCGTCGCCGGTCTCGTCGCGGAGGGCGAGACGACCATCGCCGGGTCGGAACACGTCGATGTGTCGTTCCCGAACTTCTTCGAGACGATGGCAGACCTCGGCGCGAACGTCACCGAGAACTAACGCGCGATTTACCTGACAGACGTACAACCTAACAGAATCTTTTTCACCACGCCGTCCGGCGACTGTGCCATGCAGTTATCCGACCTGTCGGCACTGCGGAAGCGCCAGCAAGACGGGGACTACCTCCTTCCTGCCTACGAGGACTGGTGCTTCTCCCGTATTCCGGGTACAATCGCCGACTTGCTTGGAGCCGACATCGGGCCGCGACTTCCCGACGCGGCCACGGACGGATACGACGACATCTCTCGGGTCGTCGTCTTTCTCGTCGATGGATTCGGCCTCGCTCAGTGGGACGGCGAGCGCGAGCGAATTCCGTTCTTGCGTCGGTTCGAGCGTGCCGGAACGGTGACACCGCTCACGACTGTCTTTCCCTCGGAGACGGCCGCCGCGTTGAACACGTTTCACTCCGCGACCCTCCCATCTGAACACGGCGTCATCGGGTGGAACGTCTACGACTCCGACGCCGACGAGATGTTCGAGGCGCTTCCGTTCTTGCGAAAAGACGGGTCGGAACCAGAACGAATCGACTTCGAGGACGTGGCCGACGCAGAGTCCATCTATCCGGAACTCTCGACGGCAGGCATCGAGACCCACCACGTGACGCCCTTTCCCTCGGCATCCGCGATTCCGCACACGTACGACCCGGAAGACCTCTCGACGTTTCCCGACGCCTTCGCGGAGGCCGTCGAGGGTACGACGGACCCGTCGTACATCTTCGCGTACCTCCCGCAGACCGACGCCATCGGGCACGCCGAGGGCGTCGATTCCGCCGCCTACCGCGAGACGGCTGACGAGACGTTCGCTCGTATCTCTGACGCTATCGACACGCTCGCGGAGGCACCCGACGACGATGCCGGGGGGACCCTCGTCTGTATCACCGCCGACCACGGCCTCATCGACACCGACCCGGAGCGAAACGTCGATCTCTCGGCACCCCGGTTCGACCTCGTTTCGAAGCTCCGAACGCTGACAGATGGGACGCCGATTCGCTTCGCTGGTAGTCCGCGGAACGTCCACCTCCACCTCGAACCGGGCCACATCGACGCGGTGTACGACATGCTCACAACGGAACTCGATGCGAGGGTCTTCCGGAAACAGGAAATTCTGGACACGGACCTCTTCGGACCGAATCCGTCGGAGGCCTTCGAGCGCCGACTCGGCGACCTCGTCGTCGTCCACCGCGACCTCGGCGTCTGGTTCGGCGACGAAGAGCCGTCGAGTCTTCGATTTATCAGCATGCACGGTGGACTCCACCCCGACGAGATGCTAGTTCCCTTTGCGACGGCGACGCTGGAGTCACTCCGCTGAGACTGAGTTCTCGCCGGGGGCGCGTCCGGTCACGCTCGTCTCCTTCACGATTGCGTCGGTCCACCAGAGTTTGAGCACCATCACGCCGAGCGTTCCAAGCACAGTTCCGACTGGTTTACGGCGAATCGCGGCGGCAAAGGCGTAGACCGTCACCGGGACGTTGAGAGTGTTGAGGACGTTCGGGTAGTCGAGACCCATCGTTTCGTTTCCGTCGTCGAGCCACTCGCGCTCCGCGAGGACGATTCTGCTCAGGTAGTTGTCCGTGCGCTCGGGTCGCGGAAACAACACGGGATTGACGGCCATGAACGCGACGGTCGCCGCAATCAGTCGTCGATTCCGCGTGTAGATGGCGTACATCAACACCGGATAGACGAGGATTCGCGTCCCGGCGCTCCACGGGTTGGCGTGTCGTTCCCAGAAGGTGGCTTCGAGGCGGTCGCGGAGACCGATGTGTCCCGCTTTCTCGTCGTGGGTCGTGGGTTCCATACCGGGCGTTCGTCGCCGTCGAGTATGAATGCCGGTTCGCCGAGTCGGATTTTCGACGCGGGGATAGTGCCCACGATTGCACCTTTCTACAAACACTAAATGGGCGGCCACCCGAGGTCGGGTAATGAATGGGAACGAATTCGGTCGCCTCTTTCGGGTGACCACCTACGGCGAGAGTCACGGCGACGCGATGGGGGTCACCATCTCGGGGTGCCCCGCGGGCGTGGAACTCTCGGTCGAAGACGTGCAGGCGGAACTGGACCGACGAAAACCGGGCCAGTCGATGATTACGACGAGTCGCGGCGAACCCGACGCCGTCGTCGTCAACTCCGGCGTCCAAGACGGCTACACGACGGGCACGCCCATCGGGATGGTCGTCCAGAACAAGGACGCCCGGTCCGGCAAGTACGAACCGTACGTGACGGCTCCGCGGCCGTCGCACGGCGATTTTACCTACTCGGCGAAGTTCGGGACACGTAACTGGGGCGGTGGCGGACGCTCGTCCGCGCGCGAAACGGTAAATTGGGTCGCCGCCGGTGCCGTCGCCAAGCAAGTTCTCGAACAGAGCGACTACGACATCGAGGTCAAAGCGCACGTGAACCAGATCGGCGACGTGGAAGCGCCGCCGGTCACCTTCGAGGAAATACTCGAACATTCGGAGGAAAACGACGTTCGCTGTGGACACCCCGAGACGGCCGAAAAGATGCTGGAACGAATCGAACAGTATCAGGAGGAAGGCGACTCTATCGGCGGGGCTATCTACTTCGAAGCGCAGGGTCTCCCCCGCGGACTCGGCGCGCCGCGCTTCGATTCATTTTCGGCACGGCTCGGACAGGCGATGATGGCGGTCCCGGCGGCGACGGCCTTCGAGTTCGGACTCGGCCGCGAGGCCCGCGAGTGGACCGGCCACGACCGAAACGAAAACTGGGAGTTCGACGACGAGGATGACCCGCGACCCGTCGGCAACAAACACGGCGGCGTTCAGGGCGGCATCACCACCGGCGAACCGGTCTACGGCGAAGTAACGCTCCACGCGCCGACGTCGATTCCGAAGAAACAGCGGACCGTAGATTGGGAGACTGGCGAGGAAAAAGAGATTCAGGTCGTCGGCCGTCACGACCCCGTACTGCCGCCGCGCGGCGTGCCAGTCGTCGAGTCGATGCTGTACGTGACCATCCTCGACTTCATGCTCCTCGCCGGCCGTATCAACCCCGACCGTCTCGACGGGCGGGTCGGTGCGTACGACACCCCATACCATCCGTCCAGTCCCGGAAACGAGTAGGCAGTCGTCACTCGAACCCGAGTTATCGTTTACCGCATACATCGTTTCAAGCTATCCGTTCGTCCAATTTCGATTGTGGGTGTCCTGCCCAATTTAACAATATTAAGTCCTTCATTATCTTTTCTTGTTAATCCATAGCAAAGTCTTTAATCGGACCCTCCCCAACTTTTCAGATAGCGCCCCAGCGGGGCCGTGAGCTCAAAATATGACTGACCACGAACTTATCTGGCGCATCGCAGGGGGTTCCGGGGACGGCATCGCCTCGACCAGCCAGAACTTCGCTAAAGCCCTGATGCGAGCGGGGCTACACGTTTTCACGCATCGCCACTACCCGTCGCGCATCCGCGGCGGTCACACGTACACGGAAGTACGCGTGAGTGCTGATCCCGTCAAATCTCGCGGCGACGGGTACAACTTCCTTCTCGCCCTCGGTGACTCCTTCGCTCGCAACCCGAGCGAGGGTGCCTACTACGGTAACGAGGAAATCAAGCCGCTTTCGGAGAACCTCGACGAACTCGTCGAGGGTGGTGTCATCGTCTACGACTCTGGTCTTCTCGACCCCTCCGAAATCGAGGACTTCGACGAGCGCGTCGAAGAGAACAACTGGCACGTCTACGATATCGACCTGCGCACGATTGCCCGCGAACACGGCCGCGAGGTCATGCGCAACACCGCCGGTGTCGCCGTCACGTGCGCTATCGCGGACATCGAACCCGACGTCATCAAGAGTCTGATGTCTGACGCGATGCCGGACAAGATTCTCGAACCCAATCTCACCGTCTTCGACGACGCGTACGAGATGGTCCAAGAGGAGTTCGACGTCGAAGCGCCGGACATTCAGGCGCCGACGGGCGAACACGACGAAGAGCAGGTTCTCATCTCCGGGTCCGACGCCATCGCCTACGGTGCCATCGACGAAGGGTGCCGTTTCATCGCGGGCTACCCGATGACCCCGTGGACGGAAGTCTTCACCATCATGACCCAGAACCTCCCCGAACTCGGCGGTATCTCCGAGCAGGTGGAGGACGAAATCGCCGCCGCCGCGCTGGCAATCGGTGCCTCGCACGCCGGCGCAAAGGCCATGTCCGGCTCGTCCGGCGGTGGCTTCTCGCTTATGTCCGAGCCACTCGGTCTCGCGGAGATCACCGAGACGCCGCTCGTTCTCGTCGAAGCCATGCGCGCCGGTCCTTCGACGGGTATGCCGACCAAGCCCGAGCAGTCCGACCTCGAACACGTCCTGTACACGTCGCAGGGCGACTCCCACCGCGTCGTCTTCGCCCCCGGCACCGCCGCCGAGGCGTACTACCAGACGCGCAAGGCGTTCAAGCTCGCCTACGAGTACCAGATTCCGTCTATCGTCCTCTACGACCAGAAGCTCGGCGGCGAACTGTCCAACGTCCCGGCGTCGGTCTTCGACGAGGAACCGAACGCCGACCTCGGCTCGGTCCTGACGGAAGCGGAACTCGAAGAGGCACCGCACGACGACTCCGGGAAGTACCAGCGCTTCCAACACGACACCGAACACGGTGTCTCGCCGCGCTCGCTTCCCGGCCAGAAGGGCGGTCGTTACCTCGCTACGGGTAACGAACACATGCCCGCCGGCCACATCTCGGAATCGCCCGAGAACCGCGTCGCCCAGATGAACCGTCGGATGCAGAAGGTCGATACCATCCGCGCCGAACTCAACGACGACGACGAGTTCAACACGGTCCACGGCGACGAAGACGCCGACCTCGGTCTCATCACCTTCGGTAGCCAGCAGGGCACCGTCGAAGAGGCCGCGGACGTTCTCAACGAGAAGGGCCACTCGGTGAAGGTCCTCGGCGTCTCCGAGATGATGCCCTTCCCGAAACAGCAGGTCACGGACTTCCTCGACAGCGTCGATGAAGCGCTCGTCGTCGAGATGACGGCGTCCGCGCAGTTCCGCGGCCTCATCCAGAAGGAACTCGGCGGCTACGGCGACAAGATGTCGAGTCTCCTCAAGTACAACGGCAACCCGTTCGAACCGCTCGACATCGTCGAAGGGTTCGAGACGGCGCTCCTCGAAGGCGAGGAGCTCCCAGACAACCGCACGAAGTTCGTCCCCAAGGTGGGTGAATAAATCATGAGTGCATTCAGCGCAATCGGAGAAGAAACGGAAGAGGACCAAAACGAGTTCACGCCCGGACTCGAACCCCAGCCGACGTGGTGTCCGGGCTGTGGTGACTTCGGTGTCCTCAAGGCATTGAAGGGTGCGGCGGCCGAACTCGGCCTCTCGCCCGAAGAGATGATGGTGACGACCGGTATCGGCTGTTCCGGCAAGCTCAACAGCTACTTCAACAGCTACGGCTTCCACACCATCCACGGCCGTTCGCTCCCCATCGCTCGCGCCGCAAAGCTGGCGAACCCCGGGCTGACCGTGGTCGCCGCTGGCGGTGACGGCGACGGCTACGGTATCGGTGGCAACCACTTCATGCACACCGCCCGTGAGAACCACGATATTACGTACATCGTGTTCAACAACGAAATTTTCGGCCTCACGAAGGGACAGACGTCCCCGACGTCGCCGATGGGTCACAAGTCGAAGACCCAGCCCCACGGGTCGGCCAAGACGCCGCTCCGTCCGCTCTCGATGTCCCTGAACGCGGGTGCGTCGTACGTCGCGCGGACGGCCGCCGTCAACCCGAACCAGGCGAAAGACATCATCGTCGAAGCCATCCAGCACGACGGCTTCTCCCACGTTGACTTCCTGACGCAGTGTCCGACGTGGAACAAAGACGCACGACAGTACGTCCCGTACATCGACATCAACGAGTCCGAGGACTATGAGTTCGACAAGACGAACCGCTCGGAAGCCTCCGAGATGATGTTCGAGACGGAGAACGCACTGCACGAAGGTACCGTCCTCACCGGCCGGTACTACGTCGATTCGGACCGTCCGTCCTACCAACAGGAGAAAAAGCGCATCGGCGAGATGCCCGAGGAACCGCTCGCAGAGCGGTACTTCGACGACTCCTACGAGTGGGAGCGTTCCTTCGACAACTTCCTCGACAAACACAAATAACGCCAGCCGCCGGTTCGCCGGTGGCCGTTTTTTGACTGCTCTACCGTTGGGTTCAGCGTGACGGAGAACCGTTTTCTGATTCGCAAGATATTTTTCTCCCGTAGTAAAATCAATGGGCATGGAATCTACGTCCACGGAGGGACGAATCCTCTCGGTCCTGGAGGAAGACGCGAAAGCGTCGTACGCCGAGATTGCCGACCGGGCGGGTGTGTCGAAGCCGACGGTCCGAAAGTATATCCGAAAGCTCGAAGAAGACGGCGTCATCATCGGTTATTCGGCCGATATCGACCCGAAGAAACTCGCCGGGCAATCGATTGCGATGGTCGGCATCGACGTTGCGAGCGAGCGCTACGTCGAAGCGACGCGGACGTTGAAGGAACTCGACGCTGTCGAGGCGCTGTACACGTCCTCCGGAGACCACATGCTCATGGCCGAGGTTCGCGCCATGGACGGCGACTCACTCGGCGACGTCATCTCCGACGATATTCTCTCTATCAACGGCGTCGAAGCCGCACACCCGTCGTTCTTACAAGAGCGACTCAAGTGACTGCCAGCGAGCGTCGATACTCGCATCGTTCCTCCTCTCCGATTCGATTTGGGTCCGCAATATTCGCCGACGTTTGTCCGCACCTGCCGCGTGTCCACTTTCACGACGCTACCTGAACGTTCAGGTATGTCGCCCACGTCCCTCCGATAATGGCGGAAGAGACACTGCCGGGAACGACGAGCGACGACCGTCCCGACAGAATCGTCCTCCACGTCGATATGGACTGTTTTTACGCCGCTTGCGAACGCCTCCGAGAACCGTCACTCGCCGACGAACCCCTCGTCGTCGGGATGGGGTACGAATCGGGCGAAACCCACGGTGCCGTCGCCACGGCGAGTTACGAAGCCCGGGCGTTTGGCGTCGAGAGCGCCCAGCCAATCTCCACCGCACTCGACCGACTCCCCCGACGCGCCGACGTCGGTCCCGGCGACGACCCGGCCGAGACGGGCTACTACCGCACCGTCGACCTCGAATTCTACAAGTCCATCGCCGCCGAGGTCAAATCGATTCTCCACGACTGCGCCGACGTCGTCCGCGAGGTGAGTATCGACGAGGCGTATCTCGATGTCACGGACCGAACCGCGTGGGACCTCGCGCCCGCTGGCGACCGGACGCTCGCGGAGGGTTACGCCCGCTACGTGAAACAGCGAATCGACCGCGAAGTCGGTGTGGCGGCTTCGATTGGCGTCGCGCCGAACATGTCCACCGCGAAAATCGCCTCCGATTTCGACAAACCCGACGGACTCGTCGTCGTCCGCCCCGGCGAGGTCCGGTCGTTTCTCGAACCGCTCCCAGTCGAGGAGGTCCACGGCGTCGGTCCGGTGACGGCCCGCGAACTCGGCTCGCTCGGTATCGAGACGGCGGGTGACCTCGCGGCGGCCGACTCGTCGGTGCTCGAATCCAACTTCGGGTCTCGCGGCCGCGAACTTCACGAACGAGCGCGCGGTTACGACAAACGAGAAGTCACCCCGACGGGACGACCGAAGAGCCTCTCGCGTGAATCGGCGTTCACCGAGCCAACGACCGAGGCGGAAGCGAAACGCGAGGTCGTGCGCGCCCTCGCGGCCGACGTAGCGGACCGCGCTCAGTCGCGCGGCGCGATGTACCGAACCATCGGCATCAAGGTGGTCGTCCCGCCGTTCGACATCAGCACCCGCGCGCGTTCGCTCTCTGGTCCCGTGGACGACCCGGACCTCGTCGAGTCGGTCGCACTCGACCTGCTGGACGCCGAGTTCGGCGACGCCCGCGTCCGAAAGCTCGGCGTTCGCGTCTCGAACCTCTCGTTTTCGGACGCCGACCAGTCGAGTCTCGACGGATGGGAGACGAGCGATTCCGACACACCTTCGCCTTCGGGTGCGGAGTCGGAAGCGAAAACAGAACACGAGCGGGAAACACCGGATGCGAGAGCAACCCGAGACGGGGTGAAACAGGACACAGAGGCGTCGAACCCGGGTGATTCGCGGTCCGACGGGTCGAAAACGCGGCGCGGTCAGTCCTCGCTGGTCGAATTCGACTGAGCCTCGCCTTCGGCGGCACCGCCGCCGCCGGTGAGGATTTCGATTCGCACCCCGTCGCCGTCGGCATCTCGAATCCGCGGCGTCCACCCGTGTGCGTCAGCGATGTCGGCGACGATAGACAGCCCGTAACCGGTTCCGTTTTTGCCGGTACTGAATCCTTGTTCGAACACCAGTTCGCGCGCCTCGTCGGGGATTCCCGGTCCGTCGTCGATGACGACGAATCCGACTTCGTCTTCGAGTCGTCGGACGGTGACTATCGGGGCGGTGGACCCGTGTTCGACGGCGTTTCGAAACAGGTTCTCCAGTAGCCTGACGAGGCGGACGCGGTCGCAGTGGACGGTGCCGAGTCCGTCCGGCATCTCAAGCGTCGCGCCGGGGTCGCCGATGGTCTGCCACGCCTCGGTAACCGCGTCGTGGAGACCGACGTACTCTCTGTCGAGAACAGCGGGGCCGTCACGGGCCATCGAAAGCACGTCGTCTACGATATCGTTGATGCGTTCTAACGCGTCGGCGACCGTGTCGAGTCGGTCGGCATCCTGCGTTTCGCGGGCGAGTTCGAGATTCCCGGTTGCCACGTTCAACGGTCCTTTGAGGTCGTGCGAGACGATATTTGCGAATTCGCTGAGCCGCTCGTTCTGCCGAACGATCTCCCGTTTCTGGTGTTTTCGCTCGGTGATATCCTGCGTGATTCCGATGATGCCGACCACGGTTCCGTCGTCGTCGGTCCACGGGACTTTCGACGTGAGATTCCATCGGTCGAGAGTCGGGAGATACTCCTGTTTGTCGAGAATCGGCTCGTTGGATTCGAGCACTCGGCGGTCGTCTTCGAACGACGCGCGACAGTGTTCGAACGCCGGTCTCGATTGCAGTTCGAGGTCCGTCTTTCCCACGACTGCGTCGGGGTCGTCGATATGCGCCGAACTCACGCGAACGTGCCGGGCTTCCTCGTCTTTTACGAACAGGTGGATGGGTATGCTCTCGAACAGCGAATCGAGAAGCGACTCTTTTTCGCGGAGTTCGCGCCGACGCTCACGTCGCTTCGTCACGTCGATGACGTAGCCTTCGACTGCGGCGACGTCTCCGCGCTCTGTCACGCCGAGTCCGTGTTCGCTGACCCACTTCGTCTCGCCCGCTCGGGTTTGGATTCGGTAGGTTCGTTTGTACCGTTCACCCGCCTCCACGGCCGCGACGATTTCGTCCCACCCGTCACCACGATGGGCCGGATGGACGATATCGCCGCCCCACGAAACCTCGCCGGATTCGAGTTCGTGGCGGGCGTAGCCCGTGAGTTCGCGGCATCCCTTGGAAACGAACGAAATCGGCCACCTAGGGTCGAGCGGCGAGCGGTACGCGACGCCCGGCATCGCTTCGATGAGCGTCGAAAAACGCCGGTCGGCCTCTTCGCGGGCGGCGAGCGCCCGGTGTTCGCGGACCGCGCGCTCGACGCGATTCGCAAGCAAGAGCCACTGGTCGTCGCCCGTGTGTTTCTGTACGTAGTCCGTGACGCCGGCGGAAATCGCGTCGCTTGCGACGTCTTCTGAGCCGTGGCCGGTAAACAGAACGAACGGAACCGCAGAGCGTTCGCGGACCGACTCCAGCAGTTCGACGCCGGTCAGCCCCGGCATTTGATAGTCCGAGACGATGCAATCGACGCCGCCAGCTTCGAGGCGTTCGAGCACCGCGGAGCCTCGCTCGTACGTCTCAACCTGTGCCCCCTCGACCCGACGTTCGAGATTGATAGCGACAAGTTGGGCGAACGCCGGGTCGTCATCCACGTGCAAGATAGTAACGTGGTCGGTTCCCCCGTGCGTCATCGACCGGAACTAACCTTTAGACAGGATAAATCTTCGGCGTGAGACGGCGACGAACCGCGCGAATCGTGTTTCTCGACGAACGTGTTAGCGCCCTTGTCGGTCGAAGAGGGGGAGGAACTATGACCCCCGAGGCAGTCCACCAAACCGGATGACGGATTCGGACACGGAAACCATCTCGGTTGCCGAGATCAGCGACGGTCCAGGGGGAGAGGGCACGGAAGACCCGGGAACGACTGTTGACCTGCCGGTGGTCGATATTCTCACGGGACGAGGGTTCGTCACGGGAAAGTCCGGGTCGGGCAAGTCGAACACGGCGTCGGTCATCATCGAGAACCTGCTGTCGTCGAACTTTCCAGTACTCATCGTCGATACCGACGGGGAATACTACGGTCTCAAACAGGAGTTCGAACTCCTTCACGCGGGGGCGGACGACGAGTGCGACATTCAGGTAAGTCCCGAGCACGCAGAACGCCTCGCCACGCTCGCGCTCGAACAGAACGTCCCCATCATCCTCGACGTGTCCGGCTACCTCGACGACGCCGCGGCCGACGAGTTGGTGACGGAGGTCGCAAAGCACCTCTTCGCCAAAGAAAAGAAGCTCAAAAAGCCGTTTTTGATGCTCATCGAGGAGTGCCACGAGTACATCCCCGAAAAAGGTGGGATGGACGAAGCGGGCAAGATGCTCATCAAAATCGGCAAGCGCGGGCGGAAACACGGCCTCGGTGTCGTCGGCATCTCACAGCGCCCTGCCGACGTGAAAAAGGACTTCATCACCCAGTGTGACTGGCTCGTCTGGCACCGTCTCACCTGGCGAAACGACACGAAGGTCGTTGGCCGCATCCTCGGCTCCGAGTACGCCGACGCCATCGAGGATATGGGCAACGGCGAGGGATTTCTGGTCACCGACTGGTCCGAGTCGATTCGCCGCGTCCAGTTCCACAAAAAACAGACGTTCGACGCGGGCGCGACCCCCGGACTCGACGACTTCGAGCGCCCCGACCTGAAATCTATCGACGGCGACCTCGTCTCCGACCTCAAGGAGATTTCGGACGAGAAGGCGCGCCAAGAGAGTCGCATCGCCGACCTCAGACAGAAGTTGGACAAGAAAGACGCGAAAATTCGACAACTCGAACGCGAGTTGGAAGAGGCTCAAGACCTCTCTCGGATGGCAGACCAGTTCGCACAGGCGATGTTCCAGAAAGCCGAAGCGCCCTATCGCGGCGGAAGCGGGCGGAACCTCGACCGACCCACGGAGAAACAGGCCGCGCTCGCCGAGTACGGCGAAGCCGAGGCAGACCTCGTCGCAGACGAACGCCGAGCGGACACACGCGCCGCGGGCGACACCGATTCTCCGGACGGCAACACCCAGACCGAAGGCGAGCAACCGAACCGCCCGCGTCCCGCGCTCGAAGCCCCAGACGGACCGCCGTGGCCGACACACGGCTACGACATTTCGGCGAGCGAATCGGCGTCGCAGGCGGCGTCCGACGACGCCGACGAGTCGTGGGCCGACCGGGCCGAGATGGGCGATTTCGAACCTGCCGAACTCCAACCGGCACCGGGTGCCGAAAGCCGCCGCGATGTCGTAGACCGGATGACCGCTATCGTCAACGCGCTCGGTGACGCCCACCACGGAATGCTCGCACACTACCGCGAACAGGGCATCTCCGACCCGCTTGCGGCCCACGTCGCGGCGGGCGAGACCGGCGACCAACACCTCGCGTACGGACGAAACCGCTCGCTCCGACGAGCGGGGTTCATCCGCCACGCCGGGCGCGGCAAGTACGAGTACGCGCTTCCGGACCTCGTGAGCGACGAGTACGCGGACCTCTTGGACGCGGCCGAACTCGCGGAGACGGTCGCGGCTATCGAAGCCGCGTTCATCGACGACGCTGGCGACGACACCAGCGGTGACACGAACGCCGGGTCCGAGACCGATACCGACGCGAAAGCCGACACGTCGGGTACGGAGACGACCGACGTCGGCGACGAAGCATAGCCCGCGGAGACGCGGAAAACGAGTTTTGATCGCGGTCGCTTATAGTCCGGAGACGAGGTCTTCGAGCGCCGCCCGCGGGTCGTCGGCTTTGGCGACGCCGGAAGCGAGAAGGATGCCGGACGCGCCGAGTTCCTCGGCGGTCACGACATCGTCGCCGGTCGAGATGCCGGCACCGCAGTACACGTCAACGTCGTCGTCAACGTTGGCCGCGGCATCGACGGCGTCGGTGACGATTCCGGGGTCGGCGGTTGCGACGGAGACGTCGCCGCCGATGAGTTCCGGCGGTTCGACGGCGACCGAGTCGGGACCGAGCGCGGAGACCGCGCCGATTTGTGCAGGGTTGTTCGCACAGACGCAGGTTTCGAGACCAGCTCGCTCGGCGGCCTGTACGGAGCCGTCGATGTCGGCGAGTTTCAGGCGCTTTTCGGAGTGGTTGATGAGCGTTCCGACGGCACCGGCCTCGGCGACTGCCTCGGCGAGGGTGCTCCCGGTGTGACTTCCGTGACCGTTCGGGTCAACGTGCTGTGCCCACGTCTCGACGCCGGTGTCGGCGACGCGGGAGATGTCGGCGGCCTGCGGCGAGACCGCGATGCGGACGCCGGACTCCTCGGCGACATCGCGCGCGGCGGTGGCGACTTCGATTGGGTCACACGGGTACGCCTTGAGGTTGACTAGGATGAACACAATCGAAGTCGCACCTGCCGAGACTAATAAATTGGTTTTCCGGGCCGAGGTTGCCACGAGACGGCTTTTTCGGGCAGAAAATCGTGATAAACACGGAGCGTGTCGAACGACGAGTGGTCGTCCGTTCGGTCTCAGTCTTTTCGCTTGACGACGTCGCCGAGGGTCGTCGTGGTGTTACCGCCGCTGGACCACTCGGAGTCGTCGTCGCTCGCGCCCTCGACGAGCGTGATGTCGAGTTTGCGTTCGAGCTTTTTCCGGACGGTGTCCGGCGGGAGGATGTCGCCGCGTTCGAGTTTTCGAATGAGGCTCGCTTTCTCGTTGAGCGACTGTGCAAGTTCCTCTTGGCTCTGGCCGCGGGCTTCGCGCGCCTCGCGGATTCGGCTGTCGTAGTCGCTCGCAATCTCGTCCATGTCGTCGAACATGTCGCGGCGTCGGCGCGTTGACGACGAGGACGAAGACGACGAAGACGACCCCGACGAGCGAGACGCCTTCGAACTCGACGACGACGTGGAGTATTTCGTGCTCGCGCTGGAAGTCGATTCGGTGCGGACCTCCGTGCCGAACTCGGCGCAGTCGTCACAAAGCTGCAGTTCTGCGCCTTCGACCTTCACCGTCTTCAACGAGGCTCGGTCGGAGCCGCACATCTCGCACTGAGGCATACCCTCACGTACCGGCCCACCGCGTATAAAAGGCACGCCACCGGCCACCACCCGTGCGCCAGACCGGCACGCAGTCGTTCGGTTTACTCGCGGCCGAACTGCGCCCGCACGCGACGAACGACCGGGCGTGTCACGACTCGATAGCCGCGCCGATAGACGACGAGATACGAGACGGGGAGGAGTCCGGCAAACGCGACGATGAGCCAGCGGCCCTGTGAGTACGGGTCCGGCGGGAGCGTAATCGCGCCGACGGAATACGACGCGGTACCCGCACAGAGGACGGTGAGTGCGCCTCGTTCGGCTCTCGTCGGTGGCTGTTGCCTCGGATTGCGACCGACAAATACGAGCAGATAGGCGACGAGTCCGATGGGAACGAACGCGGTAATCGCGCCGAGGGCGTTCGGGAACCCGTGTCCGCGAGCGGCGGCGTTCTGTGACACCCAAAGCGACGTTGCGACGAGGACGACGAACGGGACGAACATGAACACCGCTTCGGACGGTGATGGGAGCGGGGAGGGCACACATCGACGCCCGTCGCGTCAAAAATTAGTCTTTTCTATGCCAGGTCGCCCCACGCACCCCAAAACCGCTGGACTGCGGTGAGGTGGCCGACGACAGCGAAGAATACCAACAGCCAGCCGACGAGCGTGAATCCGCCGAGCGGATCGGTGTACGCGGCCGACGCAACCCCGGCGATACCGATAAGCGCCAGTCTGTCGGCGCGGCCGACGAGTCCGCCGTAGGCGCGTCCGAGACCGACCGCCTGAATCTGCGTTCCGAGGTAGGAAGTCATCAGAACGCCGGTGACCGCCGCGAGGCCGAGTGCGAACGAATCGACGCCGGCGGCGAGACCGACGAGGATGACGATGTCGGCGTAGCGGTCCAGCACGTGGTCGAGCAGGTCGCCGGCCTTCGAGGAGACGCCCTGTTCGCGTGCGAGTGCGCCGTCAACGAGGTCGAGCCAACCGTTGCAGAAGACGAACACCGCGCCGAGACCGTACCAAAGCGGGTCGGCGAGTCCGAAGGCGACCCCGGCGGCGACGGCGAAGCCGAAGGCGATGACGCTCACACCGTTCGGCGAGAGACCGACGGTGTCGGCCGCCGAGACGAACGGTGCCAGAAGCTTGTCTGCCGTGTCGCGGTATTGGTCGAGCGTCATAGATACTCGATGAAATCAACGGTCCCCGCGGACGGTTCGCGCTCGCCCGCGACGACTGCCGCAATCTCGTCGGCGACGGCGTCGGGGTCGCGGTCGGTCGTGTCGATTTCGTACACGGCGTCCTCGCCGTGGAACTCGACTGCCTCGCCGAGAACAACGTCTAAAGCCTCGGACTCTCGATTCTCTCGGGCTTTGGCTTCGGGTTCGCCCCGGTCGAGTAGTCGCTGTTCGAGGATGTCCGGGCGGCAACGAAGGACGACGACGCGGTCGGCGTCGAGGTGGTGTGCGAGGTGGCTCTCGACGAGACCGTCCCAGTCGCCGAGACGGTCGCGGACGGCGTCGAGGTCAACGACGAGCGTGTCCCGGTCCTCGTCGCGTTCGGACCAGAGACCGTCTTCTTTGACGAGTTGGTTGAGGTGAATCACGTCGCAGTCGAGGTCGTCGGCGACGCGGTCTGTCGCCGTGGTCTTCCCGGTTCCGGGCGTTCCGGTGACGACGACTCTCACGCCGTCGGCACCTCCGAGATGACGCGATTGAGGACTTCGACGGCGTGCTCGGTTTGGGCTTCGGTGCCGCAGGAGATGCGAATGCACTCGGGCAGGCCGAAACTGCCGCAGTCGCGGACGATGACGCCCTCACGTTGGGCGGCCTGCGAGACAGCGGTTGCGTCGCCGACCTCTGCGAGAACGAAGTTACCGGCGCTCTCCCACGTCGGTACGTCGAGTTCTTCGCGGAGGTAATCGCGGGCCCACCGCGCGGTCTCGACCGTCTTTTCGACGTGTTGTTCGTCGTCGAGCGCGGCGAGTGCGGCGCGGCAGGCCAACTCGCTGGCCGCAAACGGCGTGTTCACGCGAGCGTAGGCGTCCGCCCACGACTCGGGAACGCAGGCGTAGCCGACTCGGAGGCCCGCGAGTCCGTAGGCCTTCGAGAAGGTGCGCATGACCGCGATGTTGTCGTACTCGGCGAGCAGGTCGATTGCGGACGGTTCGTCGGCAAACTCGGCATACGCCTCGTCTACGACCAGAAGCGTGTGGTCTGCGACCGATTCGGCGAGTTCGACGAGTTCGTCGCGCGGGACGACAGAGCCGGTCGGATTGTGCGGCGTCGTGAGGTAGACCATTCGCCCACCGTCGTAGGCGTCGAGCACGCGGTCGGCAGACTGCTCGAAACCGTCGGCCTTCGACACCTCGTACTGGGCGGCGTCGCCGTGATGGTACCGGGCGCTCATCGAGTAGTACGAAAAGCCGGGCGTCGGTTCGAGGATTTCGTCGCCGGGGTTGAGCATCGCGCGGGTCAGGTAGTCGATAGAGCCGTCGGCACCGGGCGAAACCCACACCTGCTCGGATTCGAGACCCCACTTGTCGGCGAGGGCGTCGGTCAGGTCGGTGTGTGCGGTCTTCGGGTAGACGCTCACGGTCGGCGCGGCGTCTTCGATGGCCGCGACGGCCTTCGGACTCGGGCCGTGAGGGTTCTCGTTCGAGGAGAGTTTCGTCAGGTCCTCGGGGTCCATCCCGAGTTCGCGGGCGACCTCCTCTGTCCCGCGACCGGGTACGTAGGGAGCGTGCGCGGAGAGGTCCCGTGGTTGCATGGTCGGAAGATGCGGGTCGCGGTTCTTAAGGATGCGTACTCTGGCTTAGGCCGCCCCGTCAGTCGGCCCGTACTCGTCGAACGACGGGGATTCGTCGAGCGCGTCGGGGACGAAAAGCGTCGTCTCGCCGAACTCGCGGATTATCGACTGTCCTTCGCGCCCGGTGAGGTAGCCGACGTACGCCATCGCTAGCGAGTAGTTCACGTCGTGTCGCGCGGGGTTCGTCGGGATGACCGCGTAGTCGTTTCGCAACACGTCGGGACCGCCACCGAGCGGTCCCTCGACGAACGCCGAAAGCGAGGTCGAATCCGCCATCACGTGGTTGGTTCCCCTATCGACGAGCGTGTACGCGCCGCGCCGACTCGCCTGTCTGAGCGTGTCGCCCATCCCGTCACCGGTTGCCTGATACCACCGGCCACCGCGGTCGGCGTCGGCGCGGTCCCACAGCGACTGCTCTTTGAGATGGGTTCCGGAGTCGTCGCCACGGGAGAGAAACAGCACGTTCGCGTCGGCGATGCGTTGGAATGCCGCAACCGGGTCGTTTCCGACCGCGTCGATGCCCGCCGGGTCGTCGTCGGGACCGACGACGAGGAAATCGTTGTGCATCAGGTCGCGTCGGTTGATGCCGTGGCCGGCGCGGAGAAACTCGTCTTCGGCGCTTCTGGCGTGGGTGAGAACCACGTCGGCGTCGCCGTCGGCCGCGGTTCGAAGTGCCGCGCCGGTCCCTTGGACCAGCGTCTTGACCCGCACGCCGAACGCGTCGTCGAATCCATCGTGGAGCGCGTCGAGAAGCCCCGTGTCGTAGGCGGTCGTCGCCGTGGCGAGGACGAGGTCGCCGCGGCCGGAGTCTACGGACGCATCCGCCGCGTCGGTCCCGCCGGTCCTACCGGTCGCTGAGCCACCCGAACCGGCGTGTGTTGTGGATTCCTGTCTCCCCGAACCGTCGCCGAGACACCCCGCGACGCCGAGCGCGCCCACCGCCCCGAGTGCCCGTACGTATCGTCGCCGACGCATTGGCTCTCCTTTCGCGTCAGCGACGTAAACCTCTCCGGTGTCGCGCTCGACGACTCGCAACCGGGGTCGATTACGAGAGGCGGGCGCGGAGCGACGACGCGAGTCGGACGGCGAGCGCGGCGATGGTCAGCGTCGGATTCATCGCCCCGCCGGTCGGGAAGACGCTCGACCCGGCAATCCAGAGGTTTCGTACGTCGTGGGTTCGGCACTCCGCGTCAACGACGCTCGAATCGGGGTCGTCGCCCATCCGCGCCGTTCCCATGTGATGGAACGCCGGGCCGGTATTGTCGGGACCGACGGTCCACTCGACATCGACGCCGAGTTCGTCCAGTACCGACGCCTGCACCTCGTTCGCCCGCGAGAGCGCGGTTTTCGTCTGGTCGTCGATGGACCAATGAACCTCCGGTACCGGGTCACCCAAGTCGTCCGTCGTCTCCCGGTCGAGTCCGACGTAGTTGTCCGCGCGGGGGAGCTGCTCGACGAGCGCGCCCATCGAGATGTGCGTCCCGTAGCTCTCGTCTAACTGTTCGAGCAACTCGTCGCCCCACGTGTCCGCGTGGAGTGCGTCGATGACCGGTGACGGGCCGGCGTAGTTGAGAAACTCCAGTTTGACGCCGTTGACCGGCTCTGTGTCGTCGTAGAACTGGTGACACTCGCTGGTGTTGAAGCCGACGTGGTTCTGTCTGGTCGGGCGGTCCAAGCGGCCGCCCATCCCAGCGAAGAGGTGGTCCATGAAGTACCGGCCGAGGACTCCGGAGGAGTTTGCGAGACCGTTGGGGTGGCGGTCGGATTCGGAGAGCAAGAGCAGTCTGACGGTCTCGACGCCGCCGCAGGCGACGACGAACTGGTCGGCCGCCTGCCGGTGGGTTTCCCCGTCAGGTGTCGTGTACGCGGCGGCGACGACTCGCTCGCCCGACTCGTCGTGTTCGAGTCTGCGAACGCGTGCCCTGTCGATAACGCGTGCGCCCGCCGCTTCGGCCTTCTCGACGTGCGATTCGGCGGTGTACTTCGCGCCCGACGGACAGACCGGTTTACATGTTCCGTAGCCGACACACGGTGAGCGACCGTCGTACGGTTCGGCGTTGCGGGCGCTCGGAACCGAGTGCATGTCGAGTCCGAGTCGTTCACAGGCTTCCGCGAAGATGGAATCGGAGTGCGACGGCGGGAACGCGGTCATCGGAAACGGGTCGTCGCGCGGCGGCGCGTACGGGTTGTCCATCGCGCCCGCGACGCCGAGTTCGCGCTCTGCCTCGGCGTAGTAGGGTTTGAGGTCGTCGTAGTCAAGCGGCCAGTCGGCACCGACGCCGTGACGCGAATCGAGTTCGAAATCGCGCTCGTGGAGGCGCATTACCATGCCCTGCCAGTGGAGCGTGGTTCCGCCGACACCTTTCACGCGGGCCGCGTTCAGCGGGTAGAACGACTCGCCGGACGACGAAAACGCGTCGCGCGGGCCACCCATCTCCCACGGGCCGTCGAGACCGGGGCGGACGTGTGCTTCCAGTTGTTCCCGACGGTCGCCGTCGAATCGCGGTCCCGCTTCGAGAACGACGACGTTCTGCCCCGACTCCGCGAGCCGATGGGCGACGATGCCGCCGGCAGGCCCGGCACCGACGATACACACGTCGGCGTCGGCGACCGGCGCTCTCGCTCGTTCGTCAGCCATCGTTCTCCCCGGCGTTCACGTCGCTCTGACCGCCGTCCATCGCCGCCCGCTGGTAACTGTCAGTTCCACCGGCGTGTCCGATTGGGTTCTCGATACCGACGAGGCGGCCGCCGGTGGGCGAGGCGTAAAACGCATAGAGGAGTTCGTTCACGACGTAGAACCTGACTCGCTCGGAGACGTTGCCTTCGGGGACGGGTTCGGAGTCGGCCACGCCGAGTTCGCGCAGGAGGTCGTCCCGGTCGTCCGCGGCGAGGTCGGCAAACGGTGCGCCGTGCCAGTCACGGGCGATTTCGTCCAGTTCAGAGACGACGGTTTCCATGGCGGCTTGCCGCGATGCATCGCGTGAACGGCCCGTAACGTACGTTTCGACGAACTCACCGACGCCAGTCACTTGGCTCGGATAGACGACTTCCGCCGCGGCGGTCATCGTCGCCAGCAGGTCCGTCTCGGCGGGGTCTCTGTCGCCGGACGAACCATCTCCGTCGGCGGCCGTCGGGTCGAGCGTGCTGAGACCGAGCGCACCGCCGGTGATGCCGAGTCCGGCGAGCACCGCGAGAGCGTCTCGTCGCGTCAGTCGCATTCGGCGGGAGTTAGGCGAGCCTAAACATATGGCTTGTCCTCCGCAGGCATTATCGTTGGACGACGAACACGACGACGAGGTGGTATTTCTCTGGGGTCGAAGAAGAAACATCGGCGGCGCGACCGAATACCTTGCTTCGGTCGAACTGCTAGGGTCGGTCATCTCGGGAGTGTGTTCGGTTATCCCGTGTCAACACCAGCTTCGATTCTCTCCAGAAAGAGCATCGATAGCCAGTCGGCCACGACGATGACCGCCGAAAAGCCGATGACGACCCAGATGAGGTTGTCCGTTGACAGTCACCGTAGTGCTCCGAAGCTGAACATTCCAACGACTGCAAGGAGACCCCCGAGTATCGCTCAGACCTGCTGAACGTCGTGTTCGAGGACGCCAACGCCTTCGACTTCGACTTCGACGCGGTCGCCGTCTTCGAGCGACCCGACGCCCTCTGGCGTCCCCGTCGAAATCACGTCGCCGGGTTCGAGCGTCATGTAGGCCGTGATTTCGGCGACGAGTTCCGGAACCGAGAAAATGAGATGGTCGATGCTGGAGTCCTGTCGTACCTCGCCGTTTACGCGGAGCGAGATACTGGCGTCGTTAGCGAGGTGCTCGGGGTCGGCGAGCACCGGACCGAGCGGGGCCGCGCCGTCGAACGCCTTACCGCGAACCCAGTTGGTCTCGATATCTTGGTCGTCGCGGTTGGAAACGTCGTTCATGACGGTGTAACCTGCGACGACTGTCTCGGCGTCTTCGGGCGCGACGTTCCGGCACTGCTCGCCGATGACGACGGCGAGTTCGGCCTCGTGTTCGATATTCTCCTTTCCAGCCGGTAGGGACACGGTGTCGCAGTGGCTGGCGACCGCGTTCGGCGGCTTGAGGAACAAAAGCGGGCGGTCGGGAACCGACTCGTCTCGCTCTTCGGCGTGCTTGGCGTAGTTCCGACCGATACAGACGATTTTCGTCGGTTCGCACGGCGGGAGCACGTCCACCTCTTCGAGGTCGTACGTCTCACCGCCGAAGGAAACCGACTCCCCGTGCCACTCGCCCCGTCGGACCGCCCCGGCCGGGTCGCGGAATCGAACGTGGTGCATAGCCGACGGGTTGGGATGGGTCGTGATAGGTTTTTGCATCCCACTCCGTCTGGCCGGTGTATCAGGGTGCGCGGAGAACTGTCTCACTTCGTGTCTCTACGCCCCATGTTGTGTGCGATTATATTGCACGATTCGCATCGTTTTTCTAGCCACGTACTAACCGAGCAGTATCGGTCGTCCCGGCAGGTTCGTTCGAGTGGACTCAGGGGCGACCGATTTTGTGGTCTCACTCACCGAGAGAGTGGTGTGTTCGCGCCTCAAACACATCGGACAGAAGACATATACTAGGTCACTGTTGACCGGCTTCCATGCACGTAACGCGACGTTCAGCACTTCGTCTCTGCTCGGCGACGGTACTGTCGAGCATCGCCGGCTGTCTTTCTGCGGGGAACGGCCTGGGAGAGCAGTGTACGGCGGCAAAACACGAGTCCGACGTCGAACTCTCCGAGGACTTTTCGTGGCCGACGACTGGATACGACCTCGGAAGCACAGCTACGGACGTGTCGGCGTCGCTGTCGGTTCTCGTCTGACCCCGCCCGTTCTCGGTCAGACCACCCGACGCGAATAGGTTTTTGTGTATTTCGCTACTATCGTCTGGGTGCGATGGAACTCATCTGGCACGGTCATTCGACGTGGCGCGTAACGGTCGGCGAGACATCGATTCTCATCGACCCGTTTTTCGACAACCCGGAGACGGCGCTTGACCCGACGGACGTGGAGACGCCGGACTACGTCCTCTTGACGCACGGGCACGCGGACCACATCGCCCACGCGGGCGAATTCGACGGCGCGACGGTCGTCGCCACGCCCGAACTCACCGGCTACGTCGAAGCCGAGATGGGCGTCGAAGAGACGATTGGAATGAACATCGGCGGGACCGTCGAACTCGGTGACGCGTTCGTCTCGATGGTTCGCGCGGACCACACGAACGGCATCAACACGGGCTACGAACACGACGCGGGCGTGCCCGGCGGCTACATGATTAGCGATTCGAAGCCGACCCAGCAGTCCGACGACGAGGCGACGACGTTCTATCACGCCGGCGACACGGGACTCATGACCGACATGCGCGAGATTTTCGGACCCTACTACGAGCCGGACGCCGCCGCGCTCCCGGTCGGCGACCACTTCACGATGGGTCCGTGGCAGGCCGCAATCGCGGCGGACTGGCTGGACGTAGGCCGCGTCTTCCCGATGCACTACAACACGTTCCCGCCGATAGAAATCGACGTGCGGGACTTCGAACGCGAGGTCAAAGCCGCGGGCGCTCGCGCCGAGGTCACCGTCCTCGACGGCGACGAAGCGGTCACGCTCGACTAATCGCACGTCTGCGTCGCGCACTCGTATTTTTCCGTCGCTTGTGCACACAATCATCCGATTGAGGAACTTTTAGGGTCGGGTGCACCTTCCAGTCCGATGGATGTCCGATATTCAAACTTCGACAGTCAGTGAGGAAGGTTTCGCAACCACGAGTCAGGTCGGCGACTTCGACCTCCAGATCGACGCGCTCGACGAGACTGGCCCGAACCCGAATGCGACGCTCGTCGCAACGTACGCCTCCTGTTTCCTCCCCGCGTTCCGCGTCGGCGGACAGAAGACCGGCAACGACGGTCTCGGCAAGATTCAGATCGACGCCGACGCCGACCTCAACGACGACGACGACCTCGAACGCATCGGATTCGACGTCTACGTCGAAGCCGACCTCTCGGACGAGGAGTTCGCCGAGATTACGGACCTCGCCGAAGACATCTGCCACGTCCACGACGCGCTCCGTTCGGAACTCCACGCTGACGTGAACGTCGTCGGCGACGCGTTCTAACCGCCGCGCTCTCTACGCTCGTTCTTTTTTCAAAAAACACCGTCTGACCGCGCGCGTGAGCGTCGCAGACGGCGGTGAAACCGCGGTGAACCCGTAGACAACAACCCGTACAGACGCCCCGTGGCTAGTCGCGGCGCTTTCTGTAGCTTCGAAGGCTCATTGCTGTTCCCTCCACGATGATGACTTCCCCGTCTTGGGGGGACGATTCGACGCCGCTGTCGATCTGCTCGCGGAAGTATGGGCTGTTCGGCTCTTCCATACCAGTCCCTTCGTCTCCCCTGATAAAAACCTTTGTCAGACATTCTCATGCTTGATAGCATGAGAAAAACGCGGTTTAGTCGTCTGCGGCGGCCGCAGTCGGTCCGTGGCTGATTTCGGTTCCGAGCACGTCGAGGAACGCCGCGAGCCACTCTGGGTGGTCCGGCCACGCCTGTCCGGTGACGAGGTTGCCATCGACGGTCACCTCATCGACCCACGAACAACCGGCACCTTCGACCTCCGCGCGAACCGCCGGGTACGAGGTCATTTCGTAGCCGTCGAGGACGCCCGCGGCGGCGAGAATTTGCGGCCCGTGGCAGATTGCGGCGACGGGCTTGTTCTCGTCGAAGAAGTGTCGGACTGTGTCGAGTACCTCGTCGTAGCCGCGGAGATACTCCGGCGCGCGCCCGCCGGGAACGACGAGCGCGTCGTAGTCGGCGGGGTCAACGTCTTCGAACGTCGCGTTCAACACGAAGTCGTGGCCGCGCGTCTCCAGGTACGTCTGGTCGCCGCGGAAGTCGTGAATCGCGGTCTTACACCGGTCGCCGTCCGCTCTTTCGGGGCAGACCGCGTGTACCTCGTGTCCCACCATTTCGAGCGCCTGAAACGGTACCATCACCTCGTAGTCCTCGACGAAATCGCCGGCGAGGAGCAGAATCTTCTTTGCGGACATGGAGTTCACCCACGGCCTAGTTGTCGCGTGAGAACGATAACGATTGTGCAGGTACCGATACGCCCCATTCGAATTTCGTTTGGGTGGTTTCTGCGGAGGCGTTCGGGTGCTCTCCGGTCCGTCTCGTCTACGAGATGAGTCGGTAGACGTCGCCGAGTCCGTCGAGCACGTGGTCCGGTTCGTACTCGCTTCGGGCCAGCGCCGCGTCGTCGGTCACGCCGGTTCGAACCACCGCGGTCTCCATGCCGGCGGCGAGACCGAATGCGATGTCCGTATCGAGCCTGTCGCCGACGATGAGCACGTCTTCCGGTGGGAGTCCGAGACGGTCGAGCACGTACTCGCGGGCGACCGACGACGGCTTCCCGAGAATCGCATCCGGGTCGCGCTCGGCGACGCCCGCGACGGCGTTGATAATCGCGCCGGAGCCGGGAATGTCGCCGTCGGCGGCGGGGATGAGAATGTCCGGGTCGGTCCCGTAGAAGGCGGCACCGTCTCGGAGCGCGACACCGGCGTCCCGAAGGTCGTCGTAGTCGAACTCCCTGTCGATGGCGACGACGACGACTTCGGGGTCGTCGTGCGCGCCGACGAGTTCGAGACCCGCCGCACTGAGCTGGTCGCACAGGCCGGATTCGCCGATACAAAAGGTTCGCGCTCCGGGGTGGCGGTCGGCGAGATACGCCGTCGTCGTCGTGCCGGACGTGACGATTTCGTCGGCAGACGCGTCGATGCCAGCACGGCCGAGGCGCGCTTCGTACCGTTTGGGCGCTTTCGTTGGGTTGTTCGAAACGAACAGGCGGTCAAGCCCGGCGGCGTCGATAGCCGCGAGACCGTCGAGCGCGCCGGGAATCGCTTCGTCACCACGAACGACCGTTCCGTCCACGTCGAGGACGACTCCTCGGTATTCCATCGTCTTCGGTAGGGAGCCGCCCCTGTTGAACGTTCGCCCGAGAGAACAATTATGGTATTTCATATCATATGTCACGGCATGGGTGTCTCTGCAAAACAGCTGGTTGGGTGGCTTCGCGGTCCCGCGACCGGAAACAGCGCGATGGGAGTCTACGGGTTGCTGATGGCGATTGTCGCGCTGTTACTGACGTACACCATCGTCGCCACGCTCTCGGTCGTCGTGCCGCTACTTTCGACGACGGTTATCGTTCTCACGATGATCACCGTCTGGGTCGTCACGTGGGCGCTTCTCGATATTATTGCGAGTCGTACGCTCCGCGAGTCGGAATCGTCGTAACGCGGATTCGACCGGTACTGACGGCGCTCCCAAGAGCCGTGCTACCGGGGGGTACGTTCGGGTATCGGCGGTGGCGTCTGAGAACCAAAGAACGATATGCGCGTCACCCTACTCGTCTACCGTGACGAATACGCAGCTGACACTCGTCCAAATCGACAACTACGGGCCGTGGACGGTCACTCCGGACCCGCGACGGGAGATGGACCTTCAGACGCTCCAATCGCGGCTCTTCGCCGACTTGGCCCAGTTCGTCGGGTCTCGTGACGGGTACGTCTTTTTCACCCGCTTCGACAACATGGTCGCGGTCACGAATGGACTCGACCGCGAAGACCACGAACTACTGCAGGAATCCATCGCCAACCGATACCCGGTGACGCTCAGCCTCGGTATCGGGACCGACCGCTCGCCCGCGGTCGCGCTCGAACGCGCGACCAACGGCGTCCAACGCGCCGGGAGCGCACAGGACGGGGACCGCCGAGAAGTCCTCTCGGGAGAGACGCTCGACGAAGCCGACCGGTCCGACAGCGACCTCCAAATCGCACACTTCGACGTGAACGACGCCACCGGCAAGTACACAGACCGCCTCAACGAGTTCGACACGTTCATCCAAATCGAACAGGGCTACGCGTCGCTCATGCAGTATCTCCGCGAGGAACACGGCGCACTGTCGTTTTTCGTCGGCGGCGACAACATCATCTCCGTCATGCCCGAGCTCTCGGAGACGCAGTACCGCGCCGCCATCGACCACGTCGAAACCGACGCGGACGTCGAGCTCAAAGTCGGCGTCGGCACGGCCTCGAACGCGCACGAAGCCGGCTTCGCCGCCAAACACGCGCTCGAAGACTGCCGCCACCGCGGGACGACAGTCGAATTTGCGGACGCATCCGTCGAGACCGCAGACGACTGAACGATGAAGGGACGTGCGGTCTACTTCGTCGCCCCAGAACGCATCGACGTACGCGACCGCGATGTTCCGACTCCCGGACCCGACGAGGTCCGCGTCCGAACGCAGACCTCCGCCGTAAGTTCCGGGACCGAACGACTCGTCTACCGTGGCGAGGCTCCCACCGACCTCCCCGCAGACGAATCTATCGCCGCGCTCGAAGGCGACCTGTCGTTTCCGCTTCGATACGGCTACGCCGCCGTCGGTACGGTCGAAGCCGTCGGCGACGACGTCTCGTCGTCACTTCTCGGCCGACGCGTCTTCTCGTTCAACCCTCACGAGAGCCACTTTCTCGCCTCGCCGGGCGAACTCATTCAGATTCCGGACGACGTGAGCGATGAACAGGCCGCGCTCTTGCCGACGATGGAGACGGCGCTCAACTTCGTGATGGACGGTCGCCCGCTCATCGGCGAGCACGTCGTCGTCTTCGGGCAGGGTGTCGTTGGTCTCGTGACGACCGCGCTCCTCAGCCAGTTTCCACTCGGAAGCCTCACGGCCGTCGATTGCATTCCCGAGCGGCGCGAACTCGCGTTGCGTCTCGGTGCCGACGCGGTCAGCCATCCGTCGTCGCTCGACGCGCCCGCCGACGGCGCTGACCTCACCTTCGAACTCTCGGGCGACCCGTCCGCGCTCGACGATGCGCTAGCGGTGACGCGATACGACGGCCGCGTTATCGTCGGGTCGTGGTACGGCACGAAGTCCGCGACGTTGGACCTCGGCGGGCGATTCCACCGCTCTCGGATTCGCGTCGAAAGTAGTCAAGTGAGCACTATCGACCCCGAACTCCGTGGACGGTGGGACACAGAGCGGCGCTTTTCACTCGCGTGGACGCATCTCCGTGACCACTCGTTCGACTCGCTCATCACACACCGCATCGACGTCGAAGACGCGGCCCGCGCGTACCGACTCCTCGAAGACGACCCTGACGACGCCGTCCAAATCCTCTTTACCTACGCGGACGGTTGACAGGTTATGTACCGCGTTTCGGTCAAGCGGGAGCTTATCGCACAACACTATCTCACGGTCCCCAATCCCGGACCTGAAGGTGAACTGCACTCTCACGCGTTCACCGTCGAAGTCGAACTCGCCGGCCCCGAACTCGACGAACACGGCTATCTCGTCGATATCGACGACGTGAAAGCCGCGTTGGACGCGACGCTCTCTCGGTACCGCGACGAGACGATGAACGACCTCGTGGAGTTCGCCGGACAGAATCCGAGCGTCGAGCGATTCGCCCGCGAAGTCTGCTCGCAGTTCGTCGAGGCGGCGAATCTCACGACTCCGACGCGTCTGTCGGTCCGCATTTGGGAAGACGACGTGGCGAGTGCGACCTACGAGACCCCGATTTAACGTGCAGGTCGGTCTCGTCGTCTACGGCCCGCTCGATGACCGGTCCGGTGGTTACCGGTACGACCTCGAACTCGTTCGCGGTCTGCGCGCCGCCGGTGACGACGTAACCGTCATCTCGCTCCCGGAGCGGCCGTACCGACACAGACTCCGCGACAACGTCACCGCACACGCTCGCCTGCGCTCGCTCGACGTGGACGTACTTCTCCAAGACGAACTGTGTCATCCGTCACTCGTCGCCGTGAATCCACGACTCGACGACGACACGCCGGTCGTCTCGATTGTGCACCACCTCAACTCTCTCGAAAACCACAACGCGTGGCGACGGTCGTTCCGGCGAGCGGTCGAAACGCGGTATCTCCGTTCTGTCGATGGGTTCGTGTACAACAGCGAGACCACCAAAGAGACCGTCGCGGCCGTCACGGACCCCGAACCCAGCGTCGTCGCACACCCAGCGGGCGACCGGTTTTCGGACCATGGGACGCCCGTCGATGACGAGGAAATCCGCGCCCGCGTCGCTGGCGAGGGACCGTTTCGCGTCGTCGCCGTCGGGAATATCGAACCGCGGAAGAACATCGACGGCTTGCTCCGCGGGCTTTCGCGCGTCAGAGGCAACTGGCAGTTGACCGTCGTCGGCGCGGTAGTCGATGCCGCGTACGCCGAATCGCTCCGGCAACTCGCCGCCGAACTTGGGGTTACCAGTCGCGTGACGTTCACCGGCCGACGCTCCGATGCCGAGTTGGCCGCGTCGCTCCGCGAGTCGCACCTGTTCGCACTCCCGTCGCACTACGAGGGGTTCGGTATCGCCGCCGTGGAGGCGATGGGGTTCGGTCTGCCGGCGCTCGTCTCGTCGGCAGGCGGCGCGAGCGAACTCGTCACGCACCGCGAGAACGGCTTTGTCGTGGACCCGGACGACCCGTCAGCGATTACCGACGCCGTGTCGCCGCTCTGCCGAGACCGGCAGTTGCTCGTGCCGCTTTCGCTCGCGGCCCGCGACCGGTTCGTTGGTCACACGACGTGGGACGAGACAACAGAGGCAGTACGCGAGTTCCTGCTCGGACTCGTCTGAGTGCGTCCCGCTTCGGCTCGCACGCCACGCGGTTCGTATTCAATCACTCAGTCAATCACTCAGTCGCCGCTGACGGGCATCGGCGTCACCGTCTCGACGACCTGTGTGACCACCAAGTACAGTCCAATCGAACCAAGCACCGTGGCGGCGACGAACGGGACGGCGAAACCGAAGCCGACGAGAATCCCCGAGAACAGCGTCCCGAAGGCGATTCCGAGACCGAACCCCATCGTCAATACCGAGAGGGTCGACCCCGACTGCCCCTCTTTTGCGAGGTCACCGGCGAGTGCGAGCGACGGCGCGAAGACGGCGGCGACGGCGACGCCCTGCAGGAAGCGCGCGAGTATCATCAGCTCTGACGACAGGATGTACCCCTGTGCGAGCGTCGTCGGCAACAACAAAAGAAAGCCGCCGATCAAGAACGGTTGTCTCCCGTACCGGTCGCTCAAACGGCCAATCGGATATTGGAAGACGACGTTGGCGAGGACCGTCGCGCCGAACTGGACCGAAAACAGGAACGTCCCCTGGTCGAGTCGCTCGTTGATGACGTTAGCGAGCGGCGCGTACATGGCGATGCTCAGCGCCATCACGATGGTAGCGAGACCGAGCGCGAACACCGGGTCTAAGCCCGGTCCATCGGCGTTCCGAATCGTTATCGAGATGTCGTCCGCCGCTTCGCTTTCGGTTCGCTCCGGGTCCTCGATGAGCAGGGCGACGAGTACGAAACTGATAACCGCGCCAGCGACCGCGACGAGGAAGGCGGCGTCGAATCCGGTGATGTCGATGCCGCCGAGCGTGTACGGTCCAGCGGTGACGACGACGCCCGCAACGAGCGGGCCGGTTCCAAATCCGAGCAGTCGAAACGTGTTGTACAACCCGAAGTTCCCGCCGCGTTCGTTCTCCGGCGAGAGTTCGTTGACGAGCGCCACCGTCACGGGAATCGTAAACGCCGCGCCGATTCCCTGGAGCGCGCGCATGACGAGAATCGAGAGGTAGTCGGTGAAAAAGAGGTAGCCGGCGCTTCCGACGGCGACGAGAGCGAGTCCGAACAGTAAAAACGCGGTTCTGCGGCCGGTTCGGTCCGACAGCGACCCCGTAAAGGGTTGGCTGAAACTATTGAGAAATCCGAACAGCGACAGCACGATGCCGATGAGCAGTTCCGGCGTGAGGGCGAACTCGGTCACGCCGAGCGGAATCGTCGTCCCGACGAACGCCGGAAGCGACACCAGTTGGCTCCCGATGTACAGCGGCAACACGACGACGAGAAACGAGTTGGCGAGCGCATCGACCATCCGCGCCAACGCGAGCGTCAGAATCCGTGTGTCGAGGGTGAAGCCCATCACCACCCGGTACGGACCTCCGTTCCATCAATCTACCCGACGGCAGACCCGAGTGACCCGGCAGACCCGAGAGACTCACCGTCAGTCGCGGTCTGTTCGTACCCACTCTTGGAGCGTGAACCGCTCGTAGGGCGTCTCAGATTCGAGTTGCCAGTCGGCCGTGCTCCACGCCGGATAGTACGTGTCGCCATCGTACTCGCCGGGAACGCGGCTCAGGACCATCCGGTCGAGATGCGGTTGGAAGAGTTCGTAAATCGCCGCGCCGCCGATGACGTAGGCCGTCTCGGCACCCAGCGATTCCGCGAGTTCGATTGCCTCTTCGACGTTTCTCGCGTGGTGAGCAGTGACGACGTCGAACTCCTGTTCGCTCCGACTCAGGACGATTTGGTCGCTCCCGGGCAGGTCGTCGAGCATCGACTCGAACGTCCGACGGCCGAGGATGACTGGGTCGTCTGCGATTCGCGCGCGGTACTGTTTTTTGTCCTCGGGGATGCTCGGCCACGGCAGTTCGCCATCGCGTCCGATGGTGTGGTTCTCGGCGAGCGCGGCGACTGAGACGAGTTCCATGACGATTTCACTCGGGCCGTCCGACAAAAACCGTTGTGCTGTCGTTGTCGCGGGTAACGACCTTCGGTGTCTCCGCGTCAGGGACCAAGTCGGGACTGAGCTTGAAACGGTTTTCAGTCACACATCTGTCTTTTATTAATTATTTAAACAGTAGTTATATGTAGTCCGTAGCTAGTCAGAAGTCAATAGCGACAACATGTCTACTCTCGTTCTCGATTATCCCCCGGACAGTGCCCGGATTCTCGTGAAAACAGCCTTCGAACTGACAGACGGTATCCAGACGTATCACGACGCTGGAGTACAAATAACCGGTAAAACCGGCGGTGGTCTTTCCAGTTACGGTGAGGTACTCACCGTCGAGATTCCGGAGCAACAGCCGAGCGCCGAACAGACGACTCTCAGCGTCCGCGCACGCCGCGAAGTGTCTGTCAACGTCACCGCACAGCCGGAACGGTACAAAGAGCGGTATCTCGAAACCCTCAACGACTTTCGGGGCCAGTCCATAGAGCGCATCTTCGAGTCGGCGGGCCGACATCTCGCCGCGAACGGAAGCAAAGAGGTGATTTCGGAACGTGCGCAAGCCGACGGGACCAGCAAACTCACGCTGGTCGTCCTCGCAATGGTGGTTCTCTCCCTGTTTACGGTCTTCTTGCCGTTGGTACTGCTATGAGTGCCGGACGAACAGTCAGCATCGTGGTACTCGCTATCGGCGGCTTGCTGTTGCTCGCGGGACTCAGCATGCCGGCGACGCAGACCCAGACCGCACAGACCTGCGTGGATTCGGCACTCGGCTACGGGCAGAGTTGCGTCGAGTCGAGCTATCGAGCGCCGACCGCGAAAGGACCGGTTCTCGGCGGAGCTGTCACTCTCATGTTTGTCGGAGGGATTCTCTGGGTGGCGAGCAGTCGCGGTGGCTCGCAGACTACGCAATCGCAACCGTCACAACCCACTCAATCATCCCAGCCAGCACGACAACCCCAACCGTCGCAAGCCGCCCAACTGTCGCAGTCATCCCAACCCGGCAGTACGACGGCCAACACGAACGAGCGCAAACAATCAGACGAACTGACACAGCACGTCGAGATGGATACTCGAACGGATTCGACGGGTGACCACGGTCCCAACACGTTGCTCGGTCAGGTCGAAGCACACCGCCGCCACAACCGCGACTCGGATGCGACTTCTGATTCGACGGGAACGGATACCGAGTCGTCGAAGGCGACGTCCGACTCTCTCCCGAACGGATTCCAACAAGCCTCCTCGAAAGTGGACACCGCCACGACGGAGACGACGAACGTGACTGTATCCGGTGTCGGGACGGCCGCCGGAATCAGTGCCGTCGGCGGGCTCGTCATCTCGAGCGTGCTCGCCGCCTTCGTCGGGAGCCTTTCGGGAGCGGCCGCGTGGCTCACCTACCTACTGGGTGGGCTTGCCTCCGTGGCCGTCTGGCACCGGTACAGTAGCGATTCCGAATTAGACTCAGTCTCACCCAGCGAGGAAGACCGATGACACGACGACGAACATTCATTCACTACGGCGCGGCCGCGCTCGCAAGCTCGATTGCTGGTGTTTCACCACTGAACCCACTTCGCCGTTCACGACAACGCAGTTCAGCGGATTCCACCGATGTGACTCCCGAGCCGACACCGACGCCGGAACCAACACCGGAGCCGACTCCGGAGCGGTGGCACACCCGTGTCGGCGAACCCAGGTGGTACCCAGTAGGGACTGACGAGGGCGTTCTCGTCGGCCGTCGAAGAGAGTTCTTCGTTCTCGATTCGAAAGACGGTGCTGTCGTGTGGCGCTACGAGGCCGACGACGAAGTCGCCGACGTCACCGTCGAAGATGGGTCCCTGTTCGGTGTCACCGAGGTTGGTGACGTGTTCCGAGTCGCGCTGGATTCCGGCGACGAACTGTGGGAACGCGAGGTTGATGTCCTTCACTCGCCCGAAATCGCCGTTCACGACGGTTCCGTCTTCGTCGGTGAGTACTCGCTGTACCAACTTCGCGCGGACGACGGCGGCGTAGAACACACGTTTGATATCGACGGCGACAGAATCCGGGGAATCACTATCGACGCACAGCACATCTACCTCCCCCGGCACAACGCGCCACTACTGGCGATTTCACGAACGTCGGGAGAGACGAGGTGGAAGTATCTGGGCGAGCGTCGATATACCAGTCCGGAGATGACGGACGTCTTCACGGCGGGCGACCAAGTCTTCGCAACCAACGGCCGCAGAAACGTGTACGCGCTGACGGCCGGAAGCGGCGAAAAGCAGTGGGCTATCGAGACCGATGTCGCAGTCTCGGTCGAGACGGTTACCGAAGACAACGTTCTCGTGGAAGCGTACGACGACCAGCGCGAGGAAAGCACGTTGTTCGCGTTGGACCGCTCGTCCGGCGAAGAGAACTGGCGGTTCGAGCGTGACGAACACACCTTAGGACCGGTCGTGCTCGCCGGTGGACACGCGCTCGTTGAAGCCGCCGACCGAACGGGTACAGTGTTCGCGCTGGACCCCGCGACAGGAGAGATACACTGGCAGTTCGAATGTGACGCTTCTCTGTCCGACGCGCCGTTGGTCTTCGACGGAAAGGTGTACCTCGCATCGCAGTCCGGGACGATTCACCGCTTGGAGCTTTCATCTGGAACCGAGACGCGAAGCTATCAAACGGAGTCGTCAGACAACAACCTCACACACAACTCGGCCGGACTCTACTATTTCGACGGTGCTGTCGTCTACGGGATTACGAGGTCTCTGAAGCCCGCCTGACGACGGTATACGTATCCAGAAAACTAGCGTAATCGAGCGTGCCTCTGACGACCGCAAAATGTAATTCGTTAACGAGTATATTATGTTTTACGTGAGATGAGTTCACTCAGTTCGTGACGCGTAACCTCGGTTCTCGGGAGTAGAACGCTATCAAAGGAGTTGTCTCCATGTCACGTGGAACACCACGCCCGAAAATACGGAGATAGGGCGACTACCCACACCCTACCGGGTCGAATACAGTCTGCGTGTCGATTTCGTTCAGGTCGAGATGGTGTCGCAGTTCCATCCGGGGTCGTGTCCGGTGCGCTCGATGAGGTCCGAACGACACGCAGGGCAGTAGTCCGGGACGGTCGAAAAGCCCCGTGGAACGTACACACCGCCGCCGCACTCCACGCACGCGTCCGAAACAACCGTCGTGCACTCCGCACAGACGTTGAAGTTGTCTACTGTGAGGTCCCGTAGGGGTTCGAGTTGTTTGTCTAAGGTGTACTCGTCGATAACCGCCTGACAACTGTTACATGGCTTCATAGCGATACACCACGACACATGGTGGCACCCTACATATATCTATTCCCTCAGCGCTTCTCAGCGTGTCACTCAGATATTATGTCACTCACGGGCGGTCAGTTGGCGGCCATCATGCAGTCGAACAACCGCTCTCAACTCGGAGTAGCCACCTGTCAGGGGGTTCAACCCAATTGGGGTTCGTCTGTAACAAGTAGGTGTCAAACGGACTCTAGTGCGTTCCAGATGGTTTATGTGAGAATAAATTGACTATATTGTATGGTTCCCCTCCAATTCGGATTTCCAGGATTTGGCGTTCTGCTCGTGTCGGTCGCCGTCCCAGTGTTACTTGGGTTCGCTTTAGCCTACTTGGTGTACAACGATGCAGAGAAACGCGGTGATGAGAACGCCGTACTCTGGGCGCTCGGTGTCGGTGTCCTCACGCTCACGACGTTCTTTGGCGGGTTACTCGTGGTCGGAGTTTACGTCTGGCAACGTGAGTGATACGAGACGGGGTGACCCGAGCGACCTATTTTCTGTCACACCGACTGAGAGTTGGCCACCAAGGTGCGTCCTGTGTGTGCCAGCACACAGCAACCACGTATCGACAGCCCCCAACAGCGTTTGGTGACTGGAATAGTATCACGTCTCGAATATCTATGGGCGTGGTTGCCGGGAATGGAACGCTATCGAGCTGTTAAAAAGGAGAGTATATCGAAAGGGACCTGTCCCGGTTTGTCGAGTCGGAAAGGACAAATCTGTTAATACCATTATCTCTGTACATTCTTACAACAGATGGCCGCAGACAAACAAATCTCTGTGACAAAAGAGACTCAAGAAGAACTGCACGAACTCAAAAAACCGGGACAGACCTACGACGACCCGCTCAAGGAACTCGTCCACAGTCGCCGTCGTGAAGTCCTTAAAAAGCGATTCCAAGAATTGGAAGGCGCAGATGGTGACAAATTGACGTCTCTTGAGGTTCTTTGAGGATGACCACACTGTTCTCCTTGCTGACTAATCACGCAAGTTCTTGAGGTTGCCGATGAGAAGGTAACGCACATTGCAAGGGGAAACTGGGGTACTTGGTGAGAATCCGTATCCGAGGAGGGTCGTGGTGGTAAAGAGGAACTACCCTACGAGAGATTCCAGATGGATGTTTCACGGAGTGGCACTGAGATTTACGCCGTCTTGGAAGACACAACAGAAGTTCAGGTGCTCGAGATACCGCTAACCGACGACGCTCACACGGTTTTTGATACGATGTGGTGTTTCACGTCAAAATTATAAGTGGTTGAATACAAATGACTGTGTTAGTTCAAATGAAAGGGGAAGTGATTTGTTTTTATCAATAGATTGACAAGGGCTTCAACTACCCTCTCCCAAGCAGTCTGTTTGTCGGATTGGCTTCTGGTGCTGGTGTATTTGTCGCCAGCGAAGTAGCTACATCGCTCTTTGAGAGCACTATTGCTATCTTCTTACTTGTTATTCTCGGCTCAGTGACCTATGCTGTAGCGGCGTATTATGTATTGATCAAGCTAGGAATGTGACTTGGTTGGGCGGTCGTTACAATCGGGTCTCACCAGTCGTTTCGAGAACGCTTAGCCGATTCGCCCCCAGTTGGAGACGAACGTGAGGTTATTGGAGCACTGTTCCTCCTTGATTAACCCACACGAAAATGATATGTTAGGAATGGGGCCGGAGGGATTTGAACCCCCGATCGACTGATATCTCCGGTGTGCGCCTCGGAACTCCAGAGGGTCGTCAACACGACCGATGATCAGTCGGTCGCTCAGTATATCAGCTGGAGTGTCGTCCCGGGCGCCAAGCCTCTGGAGTCAGTCGCCATGCCGGGCTTGGCCACAGCCCCGATTCGATCTATCTGCACTCTCTCGTATGGCGATTTTTCTTAAAGGAGTTTCGATTCTATTCGTCTCGGTCGTCGTCGGCCCAGTCGCACTCTTGGCACTTGTAGGCGGTCACGAACTCCGTCACGCTCGGCATGTAGCCGACCTGAATCACGTTTTCGCCGCAGTCGGGGCACTCGAAGTCGGCGTCTTGAATCGGCTCGGCGTCCATCGGGCGCTCGCCTTCGACGAGTTCGGCGAGCGTCTCGGGCGTGACCATCCGTCCTTGTACGACACGGTTGCTCATATTCGTGGAATCGTCCCGAGGTAAGTAAGCCCTCCGCCAGCGCCGTGCCATCTTCTCTTTTTTTGCCTTTATCTCACTTTTTTCGCTGTCGTCCTCTGCGACCTCACGGTGTCGCTACGGTCACGGTTCGCGTCCGCGGGCCGTCACACTCGACGAGGAGCACCGACTGCCACCGCCCGAGGTCGAGCTCGCCGCCGAGAACCGGAACCGAGACACCGTTACCGACGAGCAGTGCGCGGAGGTGCGCATCCGCGTTGCCGTCGAGTTCGTCGTGGGTCCAGCCGTCGTCTGGAACCGCCGAATCGAGCATCGTTTCGATATCTTCGAGCAGTCGTGTTTCAGCCTCGTTGACGCAGATTCCCGCGGTGGTGTGTTTAGAAAAGACCGTACAAACGCCATCGTAGCCGGCAGGGAGTGCGTCGGCAACGTGGCCGGTCACGTCGAGGGCTTGGAGACGCGTGTCTGTTCGAACGTCGAACGAGTGGCGCATACGAGTGATTGAATCGCGGCAGGAAAAAGTCGTCCGGCGGTTACAGCCAGGGCGCGCGGGAGTCTTCTTCACCGGGATAACCGTAGCCCGGCTTCGATGCGCTCTCCTCGTCGTCTTGTGCGAGACCGGCGTCGGGGAGGTCGTTCGAATCGGCGTCTGCGTCTTCGTACGCCTCTATTTCGGTCGCGTCGTAGGCGGCTGACTGTGCGATGTCGTCCCCACCGTCGGCAACAGCACCGTTTGCCGCGGGGCCCTCTGGGGCCGCAACGTCGCCACCGTCGGGGACGTCTACGTCCTCGTCCGAGTCGGGGTCGAAGGCGAACAGCGCGGTGACGCCGAGGACACCCAGTGCAACGGGTGCCTTAGTCGGCATCAGACCGAGCACGTCGAGTGCCAGCATACCGAGTGCGACCGAACTCCCGAACCGGAAGAGATTGATATCGACGTTTCCGCGGAGGCGGGGAGCGAACAGCGCGATAGCGCCCGCAAAGCCGACGCCGACCCCAGCGGCGGAACCGGCGCTCACGAGGCGCGTCATGCTTGGGTTGACGACGAAGTCGAATCCGGACGGGTTGAGACTCGCCACGAGTCCGAACCCGATGATGATGCTCGGAGAGGGGAGATACTCGCCGACCTTCGAAGAGGCCGTCTTCGCGGCGACCGCCAGAATGACGAGGCCAGCGAAGCGGTGGAAGGTCTCGAACTTCAGCACCGTCTCGATAGTCTCGGCGACGGCGGCCTCGGCGACCGCAATCGGGATGAGAATCGCACCGAGTATGAGGATGGACGTGAGCTGTTCGCGGCGCGTGCCGTCCATCTCGGCGAGGATGACCGCGACGGTAGCCGATCCACCGAAGATGAGCAGGCCGGTCTCGAGAATGCCCGTGACCGACAGGCCGCCTGCTTTAGTCGTCAACGCCCCCGCCATAATGAGTGCGGGGAAGATACCATCGACGAGCGGCAGTGCCATAACCGTTGCCAGCAGGCGGGTTGCGCCACCGACCTGCTGCTCAAGGCGAAGGGCGACTGGGTGGCGTGAGACACTCATTCGATATTACTGGCCTTCACCATGGCCCAAACGGCGATAAGGACGCAATTCGGACGACAACCGAGTACGAAGATGTCGTACTCCTAGTCCCGGCCCATTGTGTCCATTATTGAACTCCCGTTTAAATGTCTGCCACATAGGTGCAAAGAGAATGCCGGAGTCGGAGGTCATTTGACCGGCAATGCGCGATGCGGCGGGACACGTGGAGTCCATACACGATAGAATTGGTACGGGAGTATTAAACGTTGTGTGGGATACGACCGCATACAACATGTGTATCTTCGCCACCAATATAAAAAGGGCCTATGGATTCTTGGTTTCCTCGATAATTCCTGACGATATTGTGATGCACGTTCGTGAATATGGCGATTATTCACAATGGAACAATAAGGGATATTCGCCGGTGGTGGCGATGGTGACGTGGTGCGCGCGGGTGCCCAGCGTCAGATTCGTAGTCCGTATCGCCTCGCGCGGTGCCCCGCACGTCGTGTAGACTTGGAGTCGGTCTGCGCGTTCGCGCTTGAGTTCGTACCTGTAAGCTGGTGTACTCGTCATAGTCGTATGCCGGCGAACATAACCACGCCCGTGTATATCTCGTTGCGAGTCTTTGCCATACATCGACACGCCCGTGCTATCTCGCAACCCTTTTGTTGCCGCCGAAACCACGCTTGATATGGCGAACGACGTTCCTGACGAAGACCCCTTCTCCGAGAAGCTACGGGTACCCGAATCCCTCACGTTCGACGATGTACTGCTCCGTCCGATGGAAAGTCGCGTCGAGCCGGACGACGCCGATGTCTCCACGCGTGTCTCGAAGAACGTCGAACTCAACATCCCGATCCTCTCTGCGGCGATGGACACCGTCACCGAGAGCGGGATGGCAATCGGCATGGCCCGCGAAGGCGGCCTCGGCGTCCTCCACCGAAACATGGACGCAGAACAGATGGTCCACGAAATCGAGCGCGTCAAGCGAGCCGACGAACTCGTCATCCGACGCGAAGACGTGGTCACCGCGCAACCCGGCCAGACGATAAGCGAGGTTGACGAGATGATGGAGCGCGCTGGCGTCTCCGGCGCACCCGTCGTTGACACCGAAGACAGCGTTCTCGGAATTATCTCCGGCACCGACATCCGCCCGTACCTCGAAGTCGGCGAGTCCGACGAAGTCCACGAGGCGATGACGGACGAGGTCATCACAGCCACCCGCGACGTGACTGCCCGCGAGGCGCTCGAACTGATGTACGACCACAAAATCGAGCGCGTCCCCATCATCGACGACGAGAGCCACCTCGTCGGTCTCGTGACGATGCAGGGAATTCTACAGCGCCGCGAGTACGAGAACGCCGCCCGCGACGACGACGGCCGTCTCGTCTGCGGTGTCGCAGTCGGTCCCTTCGACCGCGACCGTGCCCAGATGGCGGACGACGCTGGCGTCGATGTCATCTTCATCGACTGCGCCCACGCGCACAACCTCAACGTCATCGACACCGCCCGTGAAATCAAGGAGTCCGTCGATGCCGACGTCGTCGTCGGCAACGTCGGCACCCGCGAGGCCGCCGAGGAACTCGTCGATTTCGCCGACGGCATCAAGGTCGGCATCGGTCCCGGGTCTATCTGTACGACCCGCGTCGTCTCCGGGTCCGGCATGCCGCAGATTTCCGCCGTCGCGGAGGTCGCCGACGTCGCCTCGCAGTACGACATCCCCGTCATCGCCGACGGTGGCATCCGTTACTCCGGCGACGCCATCAAGGCCGTCGCCGCCGGCGCAGACGCCGTGATGCTCGGTTCGTACTTCGCCGGCACCGACGAGGCACCCGGCCGCGTCATCACGATGAACGGCAAGAAGTACAAACAGTACCGCGGTATGGGTTCTGTCGGTGCAATGCGCTCCGGCGGTGCCGACCGCTACCTCAAAGAAGACAACGAAGATGAAGAGTACGTCCCCGAGGGTGTAGAGGCCGCGACGCCGTACAAAGGCTCGCTCGCGTCTGAACTCCACCAACTCGTCGGCGGCATGCAGTCTGGAATGGGCTACGTCGGCGCGGAGACGATTCCCGAGGTCAAAGAACGCGCCCGCTTCGTTCGCGTCTCCGCCGCTGGCCAGACCGAAGGCCACCCCCACGACGTGATGATTACCGACGAAGCGCCGAACTACAGTCCGAGCGAATAACCCCCGGGTTCCGTCCGTGGCTCGGCTGTTTGGGTTGTAATCGTCCGGCGTCGAACTTCCGGTGTTCGGTTCCGGGATTCGGTTTTCAACGTTTGATTCTCAGCGTTTGATTCCTGCATTTGGCTCCCGGCGTTTGGTCCCGCTTGTGTAGACGGCGAAACTGTTGTCAGTGTGTAAAGAAACGTATGAGCGCGTGGAGAGCTTGCGTCTCGCCGAAGACATGGGATAATTAATAGGGATGTATATCGTGCATCCACAAGCGATGGATACCGCGGAGCTACGCACCGCCCTTCGAAACGCTGGGTTATCACAGTACCAAGCCGAGGCGTACGTGGCCCTCCTCCAGCTCGGAGCGGCGAGCGCAACCGAATTAGCCGACGCCTGTGCTGTCCCGACAGCACGCATCTACGACGTTCTCAGAGACCTCGAAGCGAAAGGCTACATCGAGACGTACGAGCAAGATAGCCTGCACGCACGAGCGTGCGACCCGCAGTCGGTGATGGAGGACCTCCAGAACCGAGCTGTACAGCTCGACGAGGCGGCGACGGAAATAGAGACGCGCTGGCAACAGCCAGCGGTCGATAAACACATGCTGAGTATCGTCAAGCGGTTCGAGACCGTGTTCAACCGCGCAGAAGAGATGATTCGGGACGCGGACGGCGAGGTCCAACTGTCGGTGACGCCCGAGCAGTTCGAGGAACTCAAACCGGCGCTCACGACGGCGTACGAAAACGGCGCGCTGGTGAAGGTCTCAGTTCACTGCGAGCAGGCGACGAAACTCGATACGATTGCCGACGACGAATATCACGGCGTGGCGACCGAAGTCCGACACCGCGACCTGCCGACGCCGTTCGTCGCTATCGTCGATCGAACCGGTGCGTGTTTCGCTCCGCACGAGAACTCGGTGAACCAGTACGGCGTTCTCGTGGACGACTACACCTTGGCCTACGTCTTCCACTGGTACTTCCAGACTGCGCTCTGGGAGGTCTGGGACGTCGTCTACACCGCACAGACGGCCGAACCGCCGATCGTTTACTCCGACATTCGGCACTTCGTGCAGGACGCGGAGCCGCTTCTCCACGACGGAAAGCGAATCGTCGCCCACGTCAACGGATACGAGACCGGCGACCGCGAACCGACCGAGTTCACCGGGGAAGTAACAGATGTGTATCACACGTCGGTCTCGTCACCCGACGACACGCTTTCGTTTTCCGAACTCGCCGGACAAGTGTGTATCACCGTCGAGACTGATGAGGAGACGTACTCTGTCGGCGGTTGGGGTGCGATGTTGGAGGACGTCGAGGCAAATCGAATCACTGTCGAAGCAATTTCTTGAACTGTTCACCACACGTGAACTGTTTGACGACGTGGAACTGTGCGATTCGCCGGAATGTATAACAACTAAGGGGGGTAATTACAGGCCACAAGCGTAGTTCCGGGTCACGTTTGACAAGGGGTATTTTGATATACCACCACACGACATTGAATTTCGTGAGCGTCTCCGGAACACCACTACACTACCAATGAGTGCAGAACAGCCACTGGTGCTCATCGTAGAAGATGAGCCTGACCTCGCCGATCTGTACGCAACCTGGCTTAGGAACGACTATCGCGTTCGTGTCGCCTACGGAGGTCGAGAGGCACTCGACGAGCTCGACGACGAGGTCGATGTCGTCCTCCTCGACCGTCGGATGCCCGACCTCTCCGGCGACGAAGCGCTCTCCGAGATTCGGGACCGTGGCTTCGATTGCCGCGTTGCGATGGTGACTGCGGTCGAACCGGATTTCGACATCATCGCTATGGGCTTCGACGACTACCTCGTCAAGCCCGTCTCGCGCGAAGCGCTGACGGACACCGTCTCTAACCTTATCTTGCGAAATGCCTACGATGTGGGGATTCAAGACCTGTTTTCCCTCGCATCGAAGAAAGCACTGCTCGAATCAGAGAAGGACGAAGCGACACTCGAAGAGAACGAAGAGTACCAGCAACTCACCGAGCGGCTCAACGCGCTCCGGCGCGAACTCGACGAGACGCTCAGTCAACTCGACGATTCAGAGGGTATTTCAGCAGTCTACCGCGACCTCGGCGACACCGACGATTCCTAACACGGACCCGCTTTGGGAACCGCGCGTTTTCTACCCGCTTAGCCACGCGTCCAGCAGAGATTCACAGCGAGACGACTTTCCTCCAAGAATAGTTAGATTAATTAAGTTAATTTCGTATCAAATATTCACGAAAAATTATATTTTGGCGTCGTGCCATGGTTTAGTTGCACATGTCCGAAGCATCCAATCAGATGGTTTCGTACCTCCGACAGAACCCCCGCATGATGGGCGTCCTCTTCACGCTCATCCTCCTTCTCTCGCAAGCAGGGAGCGTTGCGGCTGGCACGGCGGGATACATCTACGGTCCGTAATCACGACAGAAACCCGTCGTCCCAGTACAACCGTTCGTCGTGAAATACCGGCAACTGTTCTAACGAGAGAAACTCGATAAGCTCGTCTTCGTTCAGTTCGATATCCGTTATTCGCTGAGAGGCGAGATAGTACTGGTCGTTGCGCGGGAATGCAGGAATTATCAGCGAGCCTGGACCGCACCGAGATGTGGGGTACGCATGATACGAGAGGGAATACCGGTCGTCTCCGGTCTGTTCGACCTCACAGAAAACCGCAACACCACTCTCTGCTTGGACGACCGAAAGACTGCCATCGCCGACGACGACGTATTGGTGACCGATGTCGCTATCCTTCTGGACGATATCGAGCGATGTTTGCAGTGGAAAGCCGATATTCAGTAGTCGCGCAATCGTTCGGCCGACACCGACGGCTTGGCTGTTTACGACTTCGCTGAGTGTGACGATTCCGCCGATAGCACCCGCTTCCACGAGTTCGAGACCCTGCTCGTACGACTGACACGCGTTGAGGAGGAACGCACCAGCGTTGACCTCCGTGAGTCGTCTAGCATCGAGCTTTCCGTCACGGCATTGGAACCCACCGTCGTCGATATGGCCGATATAGTGGAGGAAATCAGTCGGCTCTGCGAGCACCGCTCGTAACTCCGAACGGGTGAGATTGTAGTGTGCATCGACGTCGAACGTTAAGTCCTCGCGCGACCCGTACACGTCGTCTACGATGTCGCTCTCGTCGAGCATCTCTTGGTCGTTGCAGACGACCGTTATCCCGATATCACCCGTCGTCGGTTTGCGCTGGAGTCGATTGCGGTACGCGGTGGGTGTGGCCTTGCTTGCGCCGACCGGCGTCCCCTCGCCGACCCACGCCTGCTCGACCGAATCGGCCGAGTGAGGCCGAACGTACGTCTCGTCGGTCGTCGTCGGACCCGTGCTTCTGACGAACTCGTCCCGCAGGAAATCATCGACGACGGCGGCTTGCACCTCCGACTTCGGGACTTCGGTTCCGGACGGAGTTCGAACGACGGCGAGGTCGTTGGTGACGAACGGGAGCAGTTCGATGTTGTCCGGTTCCGGGGCGACGTGCGTCGTCAGTTTCCACTCGGGGACGAGGTCCGAGATGGTTTCGTAGGGCACGTCGAAGTACCGCGATAGTTGCTCACTGAGCGGTGCATCGTACAGCGCCGGAACGTCGATGTCGATGCGCGATTCGACGGTCTGTCGTTCGTGGAGGGCGACGTTGTAAATCCCCTCCGTCCGAACGACGCAATCGAGGAAGAACGTTCGTTTGAGTGCTTGTGCGACCGCTTTTTCGAATCCGTGTGGCCCGTCGAACTCGTGGACGAAGCCGCTGTCTGTGACCAATCTCGGGGACGTGCCGGGAACCAGTGGTGCGCCGAGATAGTACGCCAGCGGCGTCGCAACGAAGATGTGGCGCAACGTCGGCGGCAGTTCGATTCGAACGCCGGTCTCGGGGGTGCGGAGACCGTCGGGGATGCGGAGTTCGTCGCCGAGTTCGAGAAGTGGCGGGTGGCCGCGGAGCGTCGGGTACGACCGCTCGACGCTCGTCGTTTTGAGCGCCGAGCTGAACGCCGAGACGCCTCGCATCACGTCGTACGGGTTGCCCGTCGTCGTAATCGTCGTCGCCGGACTCTCGTGTGACGAGCGAGCGCCGACGTGGACGACCGTTTCGTCCTCGAACGAGAGGACGGTCTCCAGCGGTTTCGGGTCGATAGTGAGGGAACCTGCGACCTTGAGATACGTCTTGACCGCGCCGAAGAGTTCGAGACAGTAGGTTCCGTCGTCGAGTCGCTCAGTTTCCTCTTGATCGACTTGTGCGAGCATCGACCCGGTTTCGTCGCGGACGCAGACGACGGTGTTCGCGGCGACGCCAATCCGGTCCGTCTGGATGCTGACCGCGGCGTCAGTCGGGAGCGAAAACCGAGCGATGTCTGTCGGCGTCGGCGCGACCGGCGACGGCGTTTGCAACTTGAACTGATGGCGTTCGACGTTATCTCGAACGACCAACCCCGCGCCTTCTGAAGGGACCGAAAAGCCGACCTCGAGGGTGGAGGACGCGTCGGCCCGTTCGTTCTGCCCGGACGGTTGCATTGAGTACATGTGACACGATTAGAGTAAAAAACGTATTGGTCGGCTGAATTTCACGGCCTTAGTGGAAACCACCCGGACGAGACGTCTTTCTGCTTGAGATGCCAGCGTTGTTGTGCATCGGTTCCTTCGACATCGAGTTCGACGACGGCGTCGAAAAGCGGTTCGAGAAGCCGGTTTACGTCGTCGGAGCGGTGTCCCGGTGACCACACGTGGACCATCCCGTTTTGTGCCCGGACGTGCGCCGTCATGGTGTGGAGAAACCGGAAGACGTGGTTGCGGTCGTACTGCGACAGAAGCGACGGGAGACAGTCGAACGCGACGCGCAGTTCGGCGGGTGAAAGCACACCCGCGAGGCCGCTGAACTCCGACACGTCGTCGGCAATCTCGGCACCCAATCGACCGAGTCCACCGTTCACCCGGCGCTCGTAGGCTGGTTTCGCGTGGTTCGTCGCCGACGGGGGGGCCGCCGTTGCACTGCGTTCGAGCGTCGTGTACCGAATCGCTCGCGTCCACTCCATCGACCGCTGAATCGAGGGGCGAAGCCGGTCGTCGAGCGACGTGGAGCCGTTGACGACGAGCAGGCGTCTCCGGGGTTCGCTCGGCGACCCGAGCATCTGTTTCGAGGCGCGTGCGTAGAGTTCAGTCGGAACTGACCCGACGACGAGGAGCGCGCTTCCGCGTCGCTTGAGGTCGTCCAAACCGAGTTGGAACGTAGACGGGTTCTCGGTCACGGCACCGCTGTCACCTCCCGAATCCATTCACGTTGCACGACGAAACCAGATTTAATAATACTTTGCGTGTTATTCTCTCGAAATATGCCATCGAGTGACATTATTATATGGTTGGTCACCCCAACGAGCAGATTCCGTCGTCGAGGATAGACTCCATCGACGTGTCACTCCGAGGCGCGAACCGTGAGCACCGGAACGGGAGACGTTCGGACGACGCGTTCGGTGACGCTCCCGAGAAGCACGCGTTCGACACCCGTCCGACCGTGGGTCGCCATCACGATGACGTCGATATCGTTGTCTTCTGCGTACTCGATAATCGCCTCGTGTGGCGACCCGCGTATCACGTCGCCGACGACTTCGATACCGCGTTCGTTCCCGCGTTCGACGACTTCGTCTACGACTTGTTGGCCCTCCTGTTCGAGGGCGTCGAGGACGGTTCCGCCGATAACGCCGACGGTGTCTCGGTTGGTGTTGACGACGAACAACACGTGAACTGTCGCGTCGTACTGCTCCGCGAGACCGAACACGTGCGGAATGGACTCTTCGGCGGCCGGACTGCCATCGACGGGCAAGAGAATATTGTCGTACATGGCTCAATATTTGTGTCTCAATCGTGTTAGTCTTTCTCACGCCCAAATAAGTAACAAATACTATCCGGAATACCCGTTCGAATCGGACGCCCGCGCTAGCAGGCGTCGGTGAAAAATCGGCGTCGCTGACTTATTCAGCGATGTACGTTTCGATCCGGTCCATCGCTTCGCGGAGTTCTCGCATGCCCGTCGCGTACGAGACGCGGAGGTGTCCCTCACCGCCCGCGCCGAAGACGCTTCCGGGGACGAGTGCGACGTTCTGTTCTTCGAGGAGCCCTTCAGCGAAGGCCTCGTCGTCGCCATCCGGCGCTTCCGGGAAGACGTAGAACGCGCCTTTCGCTTCGAAGCAGTCTAGTCCCATCTCGTCGAAGCGGGCGAGAACGAACCGACGGCGACGGTCGTACTCGCGTCGCATCTCTTCGACGGCGTCGTCGCACGCTCGCAGGGCTTCGAGCGCCGCGTACTGCGCGGTCGTCGGAGCCGAAAGCATCGCGTACTGGTGGACTTTGTTCATCGCGTCGATTGCCTCCGGCGGTCCCATCGCGTAGCCGAGGCGCAGACCGGTCATCGCGTAGGCCTTCGAGAAGCCGTTGAACACGATTGTTCGCTCGCGCATTCCCGGATGGGTCGCAATCGAGGCGTGGTCGTCTTCGTACCGGAGGGCGGCGTATATCTCGTCCGAGAGGACGAGCAGGTCGTGTTCCCTGACGAACGACGCCACGTCGGCGAGTTCGTCGTCGGTCATCACCGCACCGGTCGGATTGTTCGGGTAACAAAGCACCAACACGTCGGCTTCGTCGGCACCCGCGGCTTCGAGCGCTTCGGGCGTGAGTGTGAACTCGTCTTCGGCGCGGGTCGGGACGGGAAGCGGTTCGCCGCCGGCGAAGACGGCACCCGGTGTATACGAGATGTACGACGGTTGCGGAATGGCGACGACGTCGCCATCACCGACGAAAGCCCGGAACGCGAGGTCCACGGCTTCGCTGGCACCGGTCGTGACGATAATCTCGTCTTCGGGGTCGTACTCCTGTCCGTAGCAGGTGACGCGCTCCGAGATGGCCTCGCGGAGTTCGCGCATGCCGCGGTTCGAGGTGTACGAGGTCTTCCCGCGTTCGAGCGAGTCGATAGCGGCGGTTCGGGCGGCCCACGGTGCGGAGAAGTCGGGTTCGCCGACGCCGAGAGAAATAACGTCGTCTACCTCCTCGGCGAGTTCGAAGAACCGCCGGATTCCGGAGGGTGGAACCTGCTTGACGCGGTCCGAAAGGTGGTCCCCGAACGTCATGGCGACACGGAGAGTCGGTCGTCGTCGTCGCCGTTGCCGAGTTCGATGCCCTCCTCTTTGTAGGAGTCCATGACGAAGTGCGTCACCGTCTTGGTGACCTCGGGGATGGGGGCGATGCGCTCTGAGACGAAGTTCGAGACGGCGTGCATGGACTCGCCTTCGACTTCGATGAAGAAGTCGTACGTGCCGGAGACGAGCCGCAGGGACCGCACCTCGGGGAACCGCGCGATTCGACGGGCAATCTCATCGTAGCCCGTCTCGCGGTCGAGTTCGACATCGACTTCGACCTGTGCGCGGACGTGTTCGTCGTCAACCTGCCGCCAATCGACGACGGCGTGGTAGCCGCGAACGGCCCCCTCGGATTCGAGTTCGTCGAGCGCTGCTGCCACTGCGTCGGCGTCTGCGCCCAGTTGACGGGCAATGTCATCTACACTCTGACGAGCGTCGTGACGGAGCAGGTCGAGCAGTGACTGCTTGTCCATGGACACTCCGTTGCGGGCATCATTAAAATGGTTTACCCATGCGGGGCCACTTGTCGTGATTCGTGTGTTCACACACCATTGTTCCACTCTCATTCGACGACGGCGTCGTCCCGCGGTAAACTATTTCCAGTGCGCGCCGAGACGTGCCAGATATGGAAAACGAGTTCGATTGGCTCACGCTCGACGGCGACGAGGAGGTCCTCTGGGCTGACACCCCGCACCCGTACAGTCTCGTGCCGTCGTTTGTTATCGGCATCCCGCTGTCGCTGATTATCATCGGGATTCCGCTTCTCGTCGGCACGTATCTCACGCACAAAAACACGAACTACGTCGTCACCTCGGATGCGTTGTACCGCAAAACCGGCGTCTTCTCGCGGAGCGTCCAGCGAATCGAGTTCGATAAGGTCCAAGACACCTCTTACGGGCAGACGTTCCTCGGCGCGCAGTTCGGCTACGGCGCTGTGAGTATCAGCACCGCCGGCGGGAGCGGTATCGAGATGAGTTTCCAGAACGTCGCTGAACCGCAGTCCCTCCAGACGCTCATCAACGAGCGACTCAAGCGCGAGCGACGCGGTGAAGGGAGCGCCGATTCGAAGGGGAAAGCCGCCGTCCTTGACGACATTCTCGTCGAGCTTCGCGCCATCCGAAACGCGGTCGAAACTGACGGTGTGAACGCGACTGACTCGACTAAGACGCCGGGCGCGACTGACTCGACTAAGACGCCGGGCGCGACTGACTCGACTAAGACGCCGGGCGCGACTGACTCGACTAAGACGCCGGGCGCGACTGACTCGACTAAGACGCCGGATTCGACCGACTCGGTCGAACCGAGCGACTTCGAGTTCGACGCGACCACGACCGACGACCGATGACGTTCGACGACCCGACGAGCGCGACGGAGACCGGTCTCGGCTCCGTTGACCCCGCAGATATCGACGAGTGGATGGTCCGCGAGAGCGACGAAACCATCGTCTGGGCGGGTGGACCGCGGATTCAGAAAGTCATCCCCGCCGCCGTGGCTAGCGTAGCTATCGTCGTCGGCGCGGCGGCCACCGCAGTCAGCGTCGGCGACTCCTTCGTCGGTCTGCTCGGTCTCACCGGATTTCTCCCCGTGCTGTGGTCGTACCTCCGCGTCACCAACACGGCGTTCGTGATCTCTGACCGAGCGCTCTACCGTAAGACCGGCATCCTCTCGCGGCGCGTCCGACGCGTCTCGCTCGAACACGTCCAAAACAGCACGTTTTCGCAAGGAATCACCGGGTCGCTGTTCGGATACGGGACCGTCTCTGTCGAAGTCGCGGGCGGCGGCGGCATCCGATTCGAGAGCGTGAACAACCCGCAGGATATCCGCGACCGAATCGACAGCCGACTCGGCGGTGACGAGATACCGGGCACCCTCGAACAGTGGACCGCCGTCCTCGACGAGGCCCGGGCGCTCCGAGCGGCGCTGGAGTAGAAAAAACGTGTTCGGGTGGTGGGACCCAACTCAGTCGTCGTCGGCGGTCGGGGCGGCGTGTCCGGGCGTGGTCGGCGGCGTTCCGGCAAAGCCGATTCCGGCGAGGATGAAGACGAACAGGACGAGCGGTGAGAGGTAGCCGAACAGGTAGTACGGCGCGTAGCTGAACGTCGCAACGCCGAGCACGCCGGACATGTACGCGCCGCCGGCGTGCCACGGGAGGAGCGCGCCGGTCGGCGTCCCCGCGGACTCGATGGCCTGCGAGAGGTCCGAACTGTCGAGACCGAACTCGTCGTAGGTGTTGCGGAGCGTCATGCCCGGCACGACGATGCTCATGTACTGTTGTGCGGTGAGCGCGTTCGTCAAAATCGCCGAGAGACCAGTCGCGGCGACGAGCGACCCGGTACTGCGGACGCCGCGTTCGAGACGGTGTGCGAGTACGGCGAGTACGCCCGTCTGTTCGAGCAGTCCACCGAGCGTGAGCGCCGCGACGACGATAGCAATCGTCCACGCCGACCCGGAGACGCCGCCGGAGGCGAGCAGGCTATTGACGAGTTCCGACCCCGTTTCGGGTCCGGTGCCGCTCATGAACGTCTGCCACGCGGTGACGAAGGAAGCGCCCTGCACGAGAATGCTCGTGAACGCGCCTGCGAAGGCACCGGCGAGAAGTACCGTTAGCGCCGGGTACCCGGCCGCCGCGAGACCGAACGTGACCGCAAGCGGGAGGAACGCGAGAAGCGAGATGTCGTACGACGACGCGAGCGCACCCTGAATTTCGGCGATTTGTCCGGCCGGAATCGTACCGGAGATGCCGAGGCTAAGAACGACGAAGCCGACGATAGAGAGTCCGAACGCGACGAGCGTGCCGGTTCGCATCGCACGGATGTGGTCGTAGAGGTCGGTGTTCGTCACGGCCGCGGCGAGGTTCGTCGTGTCCGAAAGCGGCGATTGCTTGTCGCCCGCGTACGCGCCGGTGAGAATCGCCCCGGCGGTCATCGGTTCTGGGACACCGAGTCCGGAACCGATTCCGATGAACGCGACGCCGAGTGTCCCGACGGCGGTCCACGACGACCCGATGGCGAACGTGGCGATGCCGACGAGAATCGCCGTCGCGGGAAGGAACACCTGCGGCGTCAGTAAGTCGAGACCGTAGTACATCAGCGTTGGAATCGTCCCGGCGGCGATCCACGTCGAGACGACGCCGTAGATGGTAAACAAGATGAGAAGCGCCTGCAGGCCCATCGAGAGACTTCGTTCGATGCCGCCGTAGAGGTCTTCCCACGTGTACCCCCACACGAACCGGCCGAGGAGACCGACGAGTGCGATACTCCAGATGAGCGGGATGTGCGGGTCGAGTTTCAACCACGCCGACCCGAGACCGAGGAAAGCAACGAGTCCGAGAACCGGGACGAGCGCCTGCGAGAAAGTGGGGCGTTGCTCCGGCGAGAGGTCGTCGAAGGACCGCGGTGTATACCTATCAGTTCCCATTGTGCCCAATGAATTACCTTAGAGCATAAAATAGTATCGTATTATGCATTTAGTGCATTGTTATGCAATGACGTAGTTATTCTTGACACTAAAATGCACAGAAGTAATTTATTCGAACGTGTTCACGCCGTTTGACACGTCTACATTCGATAACGTGTCAACAGATAGGGAAACATCCATACCCGATGCGTGCCACGAAGGGGGTATGGTCCTCGACGAGTTCTTCTTGTTCCCTCTCGGGCTCGTTGCCCTGTTGGGCGCGGTCCCCCTCGTCGTCCTCTATCTATTACGCCCGGAACCGGTCCGTCGGACGCTTCCGACGTTCCGATTTCTCGCGGAATCGACGGGACGGAACGCATCGAACCCGATATTCGACCGCCTCCTTCGGAGCCTGTTGCTTCTCATCCAGCTCCTCGCAATCGTCGCGCTCGTCGGCTCGCTCGCCGCACCGTACGTACTCGTCCCCGAGTCGGAGACGGTGTCCGAGACTGTCGTCGTCGTCGATACGAGCGCGAGCATGGCCGTTCGAGACGGCGACGCGACTCGATTCGACAAAGCGGTCTCGGCCGCGCGCGACGAAGTGACCGGAACCACGTCGGTCGTCGCGGCCGGCGAGAGCGCCGACGTCGTTCTCCGGCGCGGAAGCGACGCTGACAGTCGCGCCGCACTCGACGGTCTCAGCGTGACTGCCGCCCCGGGCGACCTCCGATCGGCGATTACGACGGCCGCCTCGATTGCCGGAGAAGACGCCCGCATCGTCGTCCTCAGCGACTTCGCCGACGACTCGCCGTGGGCCGACGCGGTCCGAGAGTCCCGCGCTCGCGGTCTCGTCGTCGAACTCCAGCAGTTCGACGGCGGCGAACGGAACAACGTCGGCATCATCGACCGTCGTTTTTCGGGGACGAACGTCACGGTGACGGTGAAAAACTACGGCGACGCGTCTGTCACCCGGTCTGTCGAACTCGGCGGCGTCTCGCGGCAAATTCAACTCGGCGCGGGCGACGTCGGCACTACGACTCTCCCCGTCCCCGCGGGCGGCGGGCGAGTCAGCCTCTCGCCGGGTGACGGGTTTCCCACCGACGACACGACGTACGTCGCCGCTCCGGAGGACCCGACGGTTGACGTGCTCGTCCTCACGAACGACGAAAACGAGTTCCTGACGACGGCGCTTTCGGTCATTCCGGAGGTATCGCTGACGGTCGATAACCCGCCGACAGCCGTCTCGTCGAACCACGACGTGATAATCTACAGTAACATCAACCCCGAACGGTTGCTCTCTGGGAACGTCGCGGCCGGCCGCGAGACGATAGAACGCGGCGGTGGTGTGGCGATTCAGGCCCAAGCGGAGTCGCCGAACTACGGCGACCTCCTGCTCGTCTCACCGGCCCAAATCGGGACGAACCCGACTATCGGCACCGTCGAAGACCACGAACTCACCCGCGATATCACCTTCCCGCCGCCGACCGAGTACGTCTCCGGACCGCTTCGGTCGGGCGAGTCGCTCGTGAGTACGACCAACGGCACGTCCCTCGTCGCCACCGACACCCGCGGACCGGGGCGTGTCGTCTACTACGGCTTCGTCGAAGACCAGTCGGCGTTCAAGTACAACTACCAGTACCCGGTGTTCTGGAAGCGAACCGTCTTCTACCTCGCCGGGCGCTCGACGCTCTCCGAGTTGAACCGGGCGACCGGACAGTCGCTCTCGGCGGGCGCGAACCAGACGGTCGAGACGCCGACTGGGCAGGCGACTGGTCCCGAAGTCCGACTCGCCGACGCCGGATTCTACCGCGTCGGCGACGAGCGATTCGCGGCGTCACTTCTCAGCGAATCCGAATCAGACGTCGTCGCGGAGTCGCTGGACAGCAATACGACGGCGTCCAGCACCGCGCCCTCACGGGTCGAAGACCAGGTCGTTCCGGACCCGCTGACAGAATGGGCGGCGCTCGTCGCGCTCGCCGTGACGCTCGTCGAACTCGCCTATCTGCGCCGACGGGGTGACCTCTGATGCTGGCCGACCTCTCGACTGCGGCGTTGACGCCCCTCGCGTGGACGGTCGATGTCGCCGGACGAACCGTCGGCTTAGAGCGGCCGCTGTTTCTCGCCGTGTTCCCCGTAGTGGCGCTTCTCGCGTGGGGACTCATCTACCGCGGCGCGTCCGGAACCGCCGGGAGTCGGTCGCGTCGCCTGCTGTTCGCGTCGCGCCTGTTCGTCGCGCTCTTGTTGGTCGTCGCCGCGGCGGGACCGTACACCGTCATGACGAGACAGACCGACGGCGACCCGCAGGTGACGATGCTCGTTGACGACTCCGACAGCATGGCGGTCTCCGAGAACGTCGCGTCCGACCTCGCGGAGGACATCGAAGCCGAGGGCGTCCCGGTCACGATGGCGACCGTCGCCACGGGTGACGAGTCGCCGCTCGGGGACGCGGTGGCCGCGAATCTCAGACCCGACGGCACCGTCGTCCTCGTCTCCGACGGCCGCGTCACCTCCGGGCGAAGTCTCGCGTCGGCGACGACGCTCGCCCGTGACCTAAACGCGACCGTGAGCGCCGTCGCACCGGACCCGAAAGAAGCCGAGCACTACGTCGCCGTCAGCGGTCCCTCGAAGACCAGCGTCGGCGTCGGAAATGCCTTCCTCGCGCAGGTCGGTGGGGTCGCACCCGACGAGACGGCGAGCCTCGACGTCGTGGTCGAAATCGACGGCAACGAAGTCACCCGAGAAACTGTCGATTCGCCGAGCGGCGTCGAGTTCTCGCACACGTTCGAAGACACTGGAACACACCGGATTACGGCCCGAATCGAGGGCGACGACCGCTTCAGCGACAACGACGTGTTCCGGAAGACCGTCCGCGTCGTCGAACCGCCGAAGGTGCTCTACGTCTCGCGGGGCGCGTTCCCCTTCCGGGAGTACCTCTCGCAGTTGTACGACGTCGAAACCGCCGAGTCGGTGCCATCGGACCTCTCGTCGTACCACGCCGTCGTCCTCCAGAACATGCACGTAGACGACGTGGGTAACGTCGATTCGCTTCAACGATTCACAATCGACGGTGGCGGTCTCCTCGTCGTCGGCGGCGAGAACGCGTTCGAAAACGGCGGCTACGACGAGTCCAGCCTCGCGTCGATGCTCCCCGTAACGACCGGGGAGGGTACCTCGAAGCAGACGAACCTCGTCTTCGCAATCGACGTGTCCGGAAGCGCCGAAAAGGGCATGCGTGTCCAGAAGTCGGTCTCGCTCGACGCGCTCGACCAACTCGGCGACGAGAACAACGTCGGCATCGTCGGCTTCAACTACCGCGCCTACGAGGTGTCACCGCTCCGACCGCTCGGTCCGAACCGCGCGGAGACGGCCGACCTGATTCGCCGACTCCAACCCGGTGGCGCGACCGATATCGCCGTCGGTCTCAAGGGAGCCGAACAGCAACTCGGCGACCGTCGCGGGACGATTATCCTCATCAGCGACGGCCACGACCGGTTCGAAGACGCGGCGACCGTGGCAGACCAACTTGGGCGCAGTGGCGTCCGTGTCATCACCGTCGGGACCGGGCCGAATCCGAACGAACGGACGCTTCGGTCGATTGCGCGAGCCTCCGGCGGAAACTACCTCCGGGCCGACGAGACCAACCGGCTCCGAATCCTCTTCGGCGGGTCGAACCGCCAGTACGCCGGTGACGGACTCACCATCGTTGACCAGAACGACTTCGTCACCTCGGGCGTGGAGTTGACCGCGAATCCCGGAAGCGCCAACGACGTGTCGGTCAGAAACGGCGCGAACTTCCTCGTCGCGGCCGACGACGGCACGCCCGCGGTCGCCTCGTGGCGCTACGGACTCGGCCGCGTGGCGACCATCACGGCCTACGGCAACGACGGGTCGCTCGACGGTCTCCTCAACAGTCCGGACTCGCTGTTGCTCACGAAATCGACGAACTACGTCATCGGCGACCCCGAACGGAAGGCCGCTGGCGTCACCGATGTCAGAGACACCCGCGTCGGCACGCCGACGACCGTCGTCTACCGCGGCGGCGAACGGCCGAGAGACACGGGGGACCTCACGTTCGCCAGCGTCGGTGACGGCGTCTACGAAGCGACTATCGTGCCGCAAGAACAGGGCTACCGCGACGTACTCGACACCTCGCTCGCGGTGAACGCCCCGGCCGAATACAGCGGCTTCGGCCAGTCCGCGGCGCTCGAAGCCGCCGTCGCGGACAGCGGTGGGACGCTCTACGGACCGAACGATGTCACCGAAATAGCAAGGTCCGCCCGCGACAATGCATCCGGCGTGCAACCCGTCCGTGACGACTGGGCTATCGCCTTCGTCCTCGCCGCGTTCCTCCTGTACCTCGCTGAAGTGCTCGTCCGGCGAGTTCAAGTGTATCGGGGTCGAACCCAAAGTGAAGGTGGTCTGATATGAGTTTCCTCGGTCGGTCCCTGAACCTCAGCCTCGTCCTCATCGTGGTCCTCTTAACCGCGGGAACGGTCGGCGCAACGATGTTTTATCAGTACTCGGTCGATTCGCTCGACCAACAAAACGAGCAGTTGCGCGAGCAGAACGAGGAACTCAAGTCTGACCTTTCAGAAAAACAACAACAGTTATCGGAGACCCGGGGGAAACTGCGCGAGTTGAACAGCAGTCTCCAGCAGACGAAAGGCGACGTTTCGCAGGTCTCGTCCGACCTCGAACAGACGGAGTCGCAACTCGAATCGACACAAGAGACACTGCACACGACCCGAAGCGACCTCGAAGAGACGAAAGACCAGCTCAGCGAGGCCCGCAACAGAGTCTCTGACCTCCAGGCGAACCTGGACAAACTCGAAGAAGAACGGAAGGAACTCGAAACCGAAAACGAGGACCTCGAAGAGACGAACGCCGAACTCGAAACGCAGATCGAGGCGCTCAAAGACGATGTCGCGTCGCTCGAAGACCGGGTCGTGGAACTTGAAAACGACCTGCGCAACGCGTGTGCTGAGATCGACGGTGCCGAACCAGCCGCCTGCAATGACGTCTGATACCTCATCCGACGGGTCTGATAGCCCGTCCACGACGGCCGCGAACTACCGCGCGGAGATGGCCGGCGCAATCCGGCAAGTCCGCCGCGAGGCGAAGAAAGCCGCGGTCGTTCCGAGCGTCGTCGATGCCGCGGTCGTGACGCTCCTTACGAACCTCGTGTTGCGACTCTTCGCGTTGCCGATTCCGTCGTCGGTGTCGCTGGCTTTGCTTCCGGGTGTCACCACCGATGTGACGGTCCACGTCGCCCTTCCGATTGCGCTCGGTCTCGGCGTCGTCGTCGCGGTCGCCGAGTACGGCATCCGCATGCGAACTCCGCCGGTCGAGCAGTTCGAGACGGTCAACCCCTCGGTCTCGGAAGCCCTGCGGACCGCCCGCGACGTACTCAGAAACGACACCGACGCGGACGACGCCGGTGACGACACGAGCGTGGAACACGCCGATGCCCATGCCGACGCCGGAGCGACGAGTGACGCCGCCCGGATGACGCGTGCACTCTACGAAGACGTTCTCGAACGCCTGCGAACCACCTCGTCGGTGGAGTTGCTCCCGACGCGTCGCGTCGTCGGCGCGCTCGTCATCGCGCTTCTCCTCTCGGCGGGCAGTATTCAGGTTGCGATCACCGATATTCAGATAAACACGCTCGGCGACGACCAGGCCGTTAGCGGCGACCTTCCCGAAGGCTCCGACCGACAGACCGACCTCCAAAACGGGAGCGAAATCCTCGGCGACGCGGAAGATATCGCCGCGGGGTCGGAGGAAGTAAACGCGACGCTCTCCGGAACCAGCGGCGACGGCGACGGGCCTGATTCGTCGGCGGCCGCGTACGATTCGACCGGCTACGAGGGTGATACCGGAGTCGAGAGCCAACGCGCCGGCTACCTCGACGACGACACCCTCGAAGAAGCCGAACTAATCCGCGATTACACCTTGAAGATACGAGAGCAAGACGATGAGTGACGACAAGAATTGGAACCTCTCTGACGACGGTAGCCCTGCTAGCCAGACGACCGACGCCGACGCGCCGACGGTCGACCTCTCGGAGCTGAGTATCGAAGACCTCCAATCGAGCGTTTCGGCGGTGAAAAAAGAGGTCGGAAAACGAATCATCGGCCAGCACGACGTCGTCGAGCGACTGCTCGTCTGCGTGCTCTGTGATGGCAACGCACTCCTCGAATCGAATCCCGGTCTCGGAAAGACGACGCTCGTCCGCGCGCTCACGGAGGCGACCGACCTGCAGTTTTCGCGCATCCAGAACACGCCCGATTTGATGCCCTCTGACATCACGGGAACCGAAATCATCCGCGAGTCGTCGGAGGGACGCGAGTTCGTCTTCGAGCGCGGCCCCATCTTCGCTAACGTCGTCCTCGCAGACGAAATCAACCGCGCGACGCCGAAGACGCAGGCGGCGCTCCTCGAAGCGATGCAGGAAAAGCAGGTGACGGCGTCCGGCGAGACCTACTCGCTTCCCAAGCCGTTTTTCGTGCTGGCGACGCAGAACCCTATCGACCAAGGCGGGACGTATCCCCTTCCAGAAGCGCAGACCGACCGCTTCCTGATGAAGATACTCGTCGATTACCCCGAGTTCGACGAGGAGCGAACGATCGTCAAGCAGTACGCCGAAGGTGGCTCGCTTCCCGAGGTCGAACGCGTCCTCCCGCGTACGCACCTGCTTGCGGCCCAGCGACTCGTCCGCCGGGTCCCCATCGCCGACGATATCCGTGACCGAACCGTCGAACTCGTCCGGAAGACCCGCGACGACGACGCTATCGAGTTCGGCGCGAGTCCCCGAGCGAGCATGGCGCTCGTCCTCGCGGCGAAGGCGCGGGCGTTCATCCACGGGCGAAGCCACGTCTCGTGGGAAGACGTCGCCGAGATGGCCGCGCCCGTGATTCGCCACCGTATCATCCTCGACTTCCGCGCCGAGCGCGAGGGACTGTCGCCCGACGACGTCGTCACCCGACTCTTGGAATGATCGACCCCGGTTTCCTCGACGAACTCGACCGGTTCGACACCTCGTTGAAGCGCGTCTCGAACGCGATGTTGCAGGGCGACCAGCGCTCGCCGGACGTCGGCGAGGGACTGACCTTCAGCGACCACCGACGGTACACTCCCGGCGACGACCCGCGACTCATCGACTGGAAGGCGTACGCCCGGTCGGAAGAACTCTTTATCAAGCGATTCGAGGCCGAGAGAAACCTGACCGTGCACGTTCTGCTCGACGCGACCGCCTCGATGGCGTTCGGCGAGGGCGACCTGAACAAGTTCGATTACGGCGCGAAACTCGGACTCGGATTCTGTCACCTCACCGCCGAGGACAACAACGACTTCCGGTTTTCGCTCCTCGGTGACATGCCCGACCGCATCGACACCGACGCATCGAGTCGCGGTGAGGTGCTCCGCCTCGTCGATCAACTCAACGAGACGACACCGAGCGGCGACGGCGACATCACCGCCGCGCTGGAGGAGTACGCGAACTCGATTCACTCGCGGTCGCTCGTCGTCGTCGTCAGCGACCTGCTTTTCGACCCCGACGACGTCGCGGCCGGACTCACGGCGCTCGCGCGCAACGACGTGGTCGTCGCACAAGTGCTCACGCCGGAAGAAATCGGCCCAGAGACGACCGGCGACGCGATTTTCGAGGACCCCGAATCTGACGCGGTTCGCCGGACCTATTTCGGCGGGACGGCCGCGCGGAGATACAACGACAGGCTTCAGTCGCACCTCGCAGACCTCGAAGAGCGGTGCCAAGCGCTGGCAATCGACCGGGAACTGGTCGATACTGGCGGCGACTTCTTCGACACGTTCGCCGACCTCTGGCTCGGTGCGCGACTCGGCGACGAGCGCCGCGGACGGTCGTAAGCCGGCGCCGGAGTGAAAGCTACTGCACGACGCGCGACCCTGATGCGGTCTGCCGCGGACGGCGCGTTTTTCACCGCCGCACGTGATTGCACGGCCGTGACCGAGAGACAGGAGCGCCGGGTCGTCGGTCTCGTCGCCGCGTCCCACGTCGTCAACCACGCCTATCTGGTCGCGCTCGCGCCGGTCATCGGCGTCGTCGCGGCCGACCTCGGTGTGAGTATCGCCGCCGTTGGGCTCGCTATCGGCGTACAGGGCGGGGTCGTGACGCTCTTGCAACTCCCCTTCGGCTACCTCTCGGATTCGCGGAGTCGAACGCTCGTGCTCGCGCTCTCGCTCGTCTGTGGCACCGTCGGAATCGTCATGACTGCCGTGTCACCCACGTACCGGTGGCTCCTCGTCTCGCAGGCCGTTCTCGGCGTCGGTATCGCGGGGCACCACCCGGCGCACTACCCGCTTCTCGCAACGGCGACCGCGGAGACGAATCGAGGGCGAGCGTACTCGTTGCACGCGCTCGGCGGCGCGCTCGGATTCGCCGTGCCGTACGCAATCGCCGCCGGAATCGACACACTCGGACTCGACTGGCGCTGGACCATCGCCACCGTTTCGGTCCTCGGCGCGGCCGTTTCGCTCGTCGTGGTGCCGCTCGCAGTGGGCCTTCCAGCGACGCTTCGAAAGCCGACGGCAGACGCCCGCCCGGCGACTCGCCCGTCGCTTTCGGACGTTCGGCGCGGTGCGGCGGCCCTCCTCTCGTCGGCGGGGCTGATGGGACTCGCGTTCCTCTCGTTTCTCACGTCGGCCGCCGCGTGGTGTATCCGGACCTACTCGCCGCAACTCCTCGCCGACGGCTACAATCTCCACCCGAGCACGGCTAACCTCCTCGTCTCCGGGATGCTCGTCACGGGCGCGGGAACGATTCTCCTCGGTGGCGCGCTCACCGACCGTATCGGTCCCGGACGCGTCGCGCTCGGCGGTTACGCGGCCCTCGCGGGACTGGCCACACTGCTCGCAAGCGGGTCGCTCCCGGTCGCACTGCTCGTGGTCGTCCTCCCGTTCAGCGGGACGATTAGCGTCTCTCGCCCCGCGCGTTCGACGCTGGCGGACCGTCTCTCGACGCGGGACGACCTCGGGAAAAGCTTCGCCGTCGTCACGATTGGTATCTCACTCGGTGGGGCGGTTGCACCGCCCGCGTTCGGCGCGCTCATCGATGCCGCTGGCGTCCGCGTCGCGTTCAGCGTCGTCGCCGCTCTCGGCGTGGTCTCGTTCGGCGTCACGCGGTGGCTTCTCGGTCGGGTCGATGGCTCTGCCCGCGACCCGGTGGCGACGCCGAGCGACTGAACTCGACTCACGGTGGGCCGCCGTGACTCACAGCGATTCGCCGCGACTCACCAGCACACCGATAGCGATGCCGAAGACGACACCGAGACCCGTACTGACTGCGACCAACCCGGTTCCCGCACCCACCATCGTGAAGCAGATGAAACCGAACCCGCCGAAAACGGCCGCGGGGGCGAACACCGCAATCGGCGAAACCGTCCCGTCCATGCCCAAAAGTAGTAGGTGAATTGGTATAATTGCCGTGACTCGCGGCGTCCCCCGTGGCGCGTCTCACTCGTAACGTCGGGCGTGTTTCAGTTCCCGTTCGACGTTCGTGATGGCAAGAATCCATAACTAAGCCGCTGGTTCGCGTTGGTTCGAACGGTGGTGGAGATGTCAGCAACGACCGACCAAGAACAACAGAACCGGGACACGACAATTCGAATCGCAGAGGAACTGTGGAACGGGCGGAACTACGACGTCATCGACGAGGTGTACGACCCGCTCGTCGAGACACACGCGTTCTCCGAACCGGAGGACATCGTCGGGACGAAGGCGATGAAAGAGTGGGCCGAGAAGTTCCACGACGCCTTCTCGGACTTCCACGTCGAACTCCACGACGTGAAGGCGAAAGACGAGTTCGTCTACGCGCGCTACCGTCTCACCGGGACGCACGACGGAACGCTCCGACAGGCAGTGGGCGACGATATTCCCCCGACGAACCGCGAAATCGACACGTGGGGCCTCGTAGAAGCTCGCTTCGACGGCGGACTCTGCGTCGAAGAGTGGAACAGCACCGACGTCATGACGATGCTGTCACAACTGGGCGTCGCGCCCGAGTGAACCAACTTTTTTCGAATCGCGCCGCTGGGGTGGCGCGATAGAACCGGAGCATTTGCTCGTTCGACGGCCGATTCGACGGCTTACCCGGACCACTCGCCGCCGACGTCGTCGACGACTGCGTCGCGCCACATGCCGAAGCCCTGCCGACAAATCGGGCTCTCGTCGATGTGGTCGATAAAGCCTGCACCTTCGCTTTCCAGTTCGGCGAGGCAGAACGGACAGCGGGTCGGGTCGTCCCACGTGTGCGCGGTGACCGATGGGGATACGTCCTGGGACATGGACAGTAATATGCGAAAATAGTTGATAAAAGTTTGCACTAGAGAGATTGTAGTAACCATATGTTCTCCTAATATTCTATTCAGTATTCAATCCTAAATCGACTCCCGGTGCCGTCATCGAATCGGTGACGGTTCGAATCGCGCTCTCGGCCAGCCGAATCGTAACCCTATACACGGTTCGGACCGCCTGTTCGAACGGTGAATTATCCGTGAACTACGTCTCTTGGGCTGTCATCGCACTCGGCGCGTACTCCCTCGTCGCTCCGCTGATGAAGGTTGCGACGACGGGGCAAGGAAAGATACCGAGCGACGTCGCCGCCCTCGTCGCAAACGGCGTCCTCGTCACCGCGACTATCGGCGTCATCGTCGTCTCCGGACAGAACGTCTCCGATTCGGTCGTGAGCTCGAAACTCCCGTACGTCCTCCTCGCCGGGGTCTGTCTGGCCGTCGGTATTCTCTCGTACTACCGGGCGCTCGCGCTCGGTCCGGTTTCCATCGTCGCGCCCATCTTCGGGATGTTCCTCGCCGTCTCCTCTGTCGTCGGCATCGTCGCGCTCAACGAACCAGTAACGATTCGGAAGGTTGCCGGTATCGCCTTCGCCGTCATCGCCGTCTTTCTCGTTTCGGTCGAGTAGTTCCCGCCGTTTTTCGCCTCCGTCGTGAGGCAACCGCTTTTGTCCCTCGCGGGCTAATTCCGCGGTATGGTTCTCTTAGAATCCGACTCGGAACTCGAACACGGCGACGCCGCACCCGACTTCGAACTCCCCGGAACCGACGGTGAAATCTACACGCTGTCGTCGTTCGACGACTACGACGCCCTGCTCGTGGTGTTCACGTGCAATCACTGCCCGTACGCGAAAGCGAAGTTCGAGGAACTGAACCATCTCGCCGACGCCTACGACGACCTCGCGGTCGTCGGCATCAACCCCAACGACGACGAGGAGTACCCTGACGATTCGTTCGCCCGGATGAAAGAACTCGTCGCGGACGGCACGATTCGGTACACGGCGTATCTCCGCGACGAATCGCAGGCCGTCGCCGCCGCGTACGGGGCCGTCTGTACGCCCGACCCGTTCCTCTTCGAGCGCACCGACGATGGCTTCGAACTCGCGTTCCACTCCCGTATCGACGACGCGATGACCCCCGACGACGAGGTGACGGCCTACGAGATGCGCGAGGCGGTCGAAGCCCTCCTCGCAGACGAGGACATCCCGGTCGAAGCGTATCCCTCGCAGGGCTGTTCTATCAAGTGGACGGACGACTGACGGACGCTATCGTCGGCGGGCGACTTGCGGCCGAGACCGAACGGCGGGTCCCGAGGAAAAAGATTCCGTCCTACTCGTCGCCGAGCAGAGCGTCACGGGCGTTTTCGACCGCCGCTTCCTTCTTCGCCGGGTAGGCTTCGACCTTCGCACGAAGCGTGAGACCGCCGCCGCGTGCGACATCGCCTTTGAAGGCCGCCTGTTTGTCCAGTCGCAAGAAGAACTCGGTGTTGTCGGTGACTCGTTGGTCGAGTTCCTCCAAGAGCGCCTCGAAGTCGTCGAGGTCGCGGATTTTCGAGAGCACGTACCGAAGGTCATCCGCCCGCTCGACGCGTGCGGAGAACACGACGATTCGGTCGCCGTGGTGGCCGGTACTCTCGATACGGTCGAGTTCGAAGTCGTCGGGGAGGAACGTCCGAAGCGCCTCCTCGACCCGTTTTTCGTCTTCCGTCTCGTAGCAGAACGTTCGGAGGTCGATGTAGTGGAACGGAACGCGTGGCATTGGTGGGTCTCTCGGAGGCGTCGGTTGTCGTCGTTATTCGTCGTCTTCGTCGGCCGCGTCCTCGTCGGCGGCTTCGAGCTGGTCCTCGGCGATGCCGACTTCCTGTCCTTCGTCGAAGCTGATGGTGTAGGTCGGCTCGCCGAACATGCTCTCGATGACCTGCGTGACCGTCCCGGTCTCGCCGTCGAACTCGCTGTGTTTGTCGTTCAGAACGACCTTGTCGTCTTTCTCGAAGCTCATACACACAGGTTCCTCGCCACCGAATAAAAGGGCGATGGTTGGTCGTGAGTCGAGACGGACACCCACACCGTTCCCGGGTCGAAGCCGATTTGTGGAGCCACGCCGAACGTCGCGTATGCCGAGTTGCCAGCTCGCACATCGTCTGCCGCGCGCGTTCCGATGACGATGGACGACCTGTGGTTCCTCGCCGACGAGGCTCGCCAACGCGCCGAACAGGCGTATCATCGCCTCCGACGAGACCACACCGACTTCATCGAACCGGTTCATTCCCGCCGCGTCTCGCGCCCGCGCTTTCGAACGCTCGCAACGCGAGTCAAAGCGACCGGGACGCCCTACGGCGTCCACACCGTCGTCCGCCGCCGCGACGACGAGATACTCCTCGTCCGCCACGAGGGCGTCGATATGTGGGTTCTCCCCGGCGGCGAAGTTGACGACGACGAGCGATTCACCGAGGCGGCCCGCAGGGAACTCGCCGAGGAAGCCGGTATCGACGCCGATTACGGCGGGCTTGCGATGGCGACCCGCGTCGATATTCGCTGTGACGGCCACCAACTGTGGGGCGTGATGCCCGTCTACCGCGCCCGCGCCGACTTCGACGTCGAACTCAGTGTCAACGACCCCGATGACGAGATTTCTACGGCGCGGTGGTTCGACGTGGGCGACTTACCCGCCGACACCCGTGACCGAGACGACCTGTTAGCGTGGCACGGTCACGTCACCGGCGATTGAACGGTCGAGTGAGTCTATCGGGGTCAAAGAATCGAAGAGTCGAGTCGGAACCGAAGCATCTCGCCCCTCACTCGGGCTGGTTTTCGGTGCTGTCGCAGTCGCCGGTGGTCTCGTCTGCGTCGGTCCCGTCGGTGTTGTCTTGAGAGTCATCGTCGGCGTCGATGTTGCTGTTTTCGTCACCGTCGGCGTCGATGTCACCGTCACCGACACTGTCGCCGTCGGCATCGACGTGGTGTCCCCAAAACCCCGGATACTTCTCCACCCAGATGTCGCCGAGGACGAGGGTTTGACACGCGAGTCGAAGCCCGGATTCGGCGTCGTGCGGCGGGAACCTGAGCCGTTGTGTCTCTTTTTTCGTTCGGTAGGTGACGGGGCCTCGGATACAGACCGCACACGTCCCGCACGACCCTCTGCCGAGGCAGTTGAACCACGACGAGCGGCCGTTGTGCGGCGACTCGTCGGCCGCTCGAAGCACGTCGCGGAGCACATCGCCCCGGTCGCACTCGATTTCGCGGCCGCGAAAGTGGACGGTTGGCACGGCGGAGGGGAGGAGACACAGCGGTTAATCGCTATCGTTCGAGACGCCGCGCCGCGAGACGCGTCGAAACCTCGGTGCACATAAGTCCGTTCGTTACTCATTCGGTGTATGCGCCAAACACGACGCGCGTACCTCGCCGCCGCGGCGGGTGCGTTGACCCTCGGCACCGCCGGATGCCTCGGGGGCGGCGATGGGTCGGACGCCACCGCGACCGATACCGGTAATTCGACTGGTACGGAGTCCGACGTCATCGCAACGATTGGTTGTGACGTCTCCGAGCGCGATGCAGTCAGTTCCCTCCCAACCCCGTCTCTCGGTTCCGACGACGCGGCCGTCGTCGTGGACGTGTGGGAAGACTTCGCGTGCCCCCACTGTGCGACGTTCTCGCTCGACGTCTTCCCGAAACTCCAATCGGAGTATATCTCCGAGGGCGTCGTTCGATACCGACATCACGACTTTCCTCTCCCGGTCGATGAGTGGTGGTCGTGGAAGGGTGCGTCCGCCGCGCGGGCGGTCCAAGACGAGACCGACGACGAGACGTTCTTCGAGTTCGCGCACACGCTGTTCGAAAACCAGTCCGAACTCAGCGGCGGTTCCCCCGAGGAGTCGCTCACGACGCTCAAGAACCTCGCTACCGACGCCGACCTCGACGGCTGTTCGGTGGCCGCGGCCGCCTCGCGCGAACGCTACCGCCCGGTCGTCGAGGCGGAGCGAACGAACGCCACCGACGAACGCGAACTTCGAGGGACGCCGACCGTCCTCGTCAACGAGTCGAAGGTCAAGCCGACGTGGGACGCCCTCCAGACCGCCGTCGAAGACGCTCTATAAGCCGTATTCGACGCGCACACTATCTCTCGCGCATGATTCGTGCACGACACCAGCGGTTCTTTACGGCGAGATTGACTAGCGGCGGGTATGGATACGACGCGACGGTCGCTCCGAAGACGCCGAGGTGCTGAACGGTGAGGCGGCGCGACCTGCTCGGCGTTCTCGCGGGTGCGGGAGTCACCGGGTTTGCGGGCTGTCTCGGCGACGGCGACGGTACCGGTTCGTCCGGGTCCGGGTCCACATCGACCGACTCGAACACTGGAACGGCGACGTCGAACGCGACCGTTGACACGGACAGCACTGGCGACAGCGGCGACCTCCCCCTCACTATCGACACCATCGACGCACAGGGGTCCGCCGAAGGCGACGTTCGCGTGCCCGTCGAGGGGTCGCCGATGGTGCTCGACCTCTTTGCGACGTGGTGTGCGCCCTGTGTCGCACAGATGGAGTCGCTTCGCACCCTCCACGACGAGTTCGGCGACGAGGTCGCGTTCGTCTCGGTCACGAACGAACGACTCGGCGGCGGTCTCACCATGGACGATATCCGCAACTGGTGGGCCGAACACGACGGGTCGTGGACTGTCGGCCACGACCCCGAAAGCCAACTGATGCGTGCCGTTCGGGCGAATGGGCTACCCTACCTCGTGGTCTTCGACGCCGACGGGTCGATAACGTGGACCCACCGCGGACTCGCCAGCGAGGAGAACCTCAGGAGCGCAATCGAGGACGCGACGTGATGGTCGGGGTTGGTCTCGGTCTCGGCCTCGACCCTGCGTTCACCGGCACGCTCGTGTTCGCCGTCACCGCCGGTGTCGCTACGTTCTTCGCGCCGTGTGCGTACCCGCTGTTGCCGGGCTACGTCGGCTACTACCTCTCCCGCGAGGAGGCCGACCTCGGTGGCGCTGTCACCCGCGGCGCGGTCGCCTCGCTCGCGGCGCTCGTCGTCCTCGGCGCTATCGGGAGCGTTCTCAGCGTCGTCGGCAATCGAATCGCCGCTCAAGTGCAACTTCTCGAACCGGTTATCGGCGCGGCGCTCGTGGTCTTCGGCGTCCTCCTGTACACCGGCCGCGCGCCGAGTCTTCACGTCGTCCTGCCCGAGTACCGCGCTTCGGTGGCCGGATTCGGCGTCTTCGGGGCGGTGTACGGACTCGCCGCCGCGGGCTGTGTCGTCCCGATTCTCTTCGGCGTCGTCACGCAGTCGCTCGCGCTTCCGACCGCGCAGGCGATTATCTCGCTCGGTGCCTACGCCGCGGCCGCGGCGCTCCCGCTCGCTATCGTGACCGTTCTCACCGCCGTCGGCGGCGGTCTCGTCCGCTCGGTTTCGGGCTACGTCGGGCGGATACAGAAGGTCGCCGCCGGCGTGATGATTTTGGCCGGTGCGTGGCAAATCTGGCTCGCACTCGGGTTCCTCGGATACGTCTGAGTCGCCTCGGCCGCCCGTTGCCGGAACGCGCAGTAAGTGTTGAAGACCGCACGCACGGAAAACGCCGAACGCGCTGAGGCCTCCCTTCGATGGCTACTCGTTCGGCATCGGCGCGTCACCCGTCGGCGTCGGCAACGCGCGGAGTCGCCGCGGCGGCACGAGGAAGTTCCCGCGATGCTTGACGAAGATGTACTCTAAGATGCCGTTGTTGACGCGCTGGCGGATGGTCGGAATCTCGGTCAGGTCCGTCCCGTTCATCGCCTCGCGGACCGCTTCGAAGTCGGAGATTCCGCGCTGGAGCGACGGGAAGTGGAGGGCCGCCACGTCGTCGTCGGCCGACTCGAAGTGTCGCCGAAGGAGTTTGACGTTCCCGTCGGCGTCGCGGTTGGCGCGGGCGGCCTTCTGCGCGTGACCGACGTGCCCGAACGCTTCGGCGTCGTCGCGGATGCGGTCGAGCATCGTGTCGATACCACTGTCGTCGCCGAGGTTCTCGCCGATTCCTTCGACGAGTCCCTGCTCGGCGTGTCCCGGCGAGAACAGTTTCATGATGCGGTGGTACTGGTCTTCTTCGTCGTACCAGTCACGGAGTCGCTGTCGGAGGTTCGCCACGTGTTTGGTGGTGCCGCCCGCAAACGGCCCATCCGCGATGGTGACGTAGTCTTCTGTGGCCTGGTTCTTGGCGAATCCGGCTTTGAAACCCATGAAAAGCGGTGACTGCTCGGGGACGGGGTTGCCGTCGGGAATCCCGTTCAGGTCGGACTGGTGTTTCGCCGGGAGTCCCGCGCCGACGAATCCGGTTCGTCTGTCGGCGACCGAGAACACACCCGAGAGGTCGGTCTCGACGGCGACGCCGTTCGCCTCGTCACGCTCGCCCAAGAGCGCCTGCTCGGCTTCGAGCACTACGTCGGCGCGGTCGGCCGCGAGGTGGACGAGCGCGTCCTGACGGTCGAACTCGGGCGTCTCAAACGGCGAGAGCGCGCGCGGTTCGGGCAGGTCGATTTCCGCTGGGAGCGACTCGTCGAATCGCTTGAAGTATCGCGGTGAGTAGCCGACCGACCAAATGAGGCCCTCGTGGGTTCGCTCGTACGCCCGGTCGAGGACGTGAAAGGCGCGCTCTACCGTCGCTCGCTCGGTTTTAGTCGGCGGTCCCGAACCGGACACGTCGAGATACAACAGTACGTGGTGGTATGGGACCTCGACGTTTCCGTGCTCGTCAGTTGCACACACGTCGTTCCACGCGTGTTGCCTGTCGGGGAGCGTGTCGAACTCGGCCGTCCCCGAAGGGACGGGGTCGGCCGGTGCCCGGTCGAGACACGCGGAGAGCGCCGCCGCGCCTCCGGCCGCGACTGCGGCTTTCAGGAACGCCCGGCGTGACGGAGACCCGTCGAACATACTCCGGCTAGGGACCTCAAAGTCAAGTCCGTTCTGGTGTACCAGTCGAAGTTTTGGTTCGAGCGTCGATTCCGAATCCGATAGTTCGGCGTTCGAAACGCACACCAAACGGCATTTGAGTGCCCACCCGATAGTACGCACAATGAATCGGCGAACCTATCTTCGGGCTGTCGGGACGGGCGCGGCAGTCGGACTCGCAGGCTGTCTTGGCGGTGGAAACCCGAACGTCTCGCTTCCGAAGCCGGAACGCGAGAACGACGTGACGAGCGAGGACCTGCCGTATCCTGCGTGGGGCCAGCAGGTGCCCGATGTGACGCTCACGGACCCAATCAACGAGACTGAGGTCTCGGTCCGAGACATCGACGTCCCGCACTTCCATACGTATATCTTCACGAACTGTATGAGCGTCTGTCCGGTTCTCGTCAGTGCACTCCGCGAAGTGCAGATTCACTCCGTGTCAGAGGGCTACGCCGACGACGTGGCGTTCTACCCGGTTACGTTCGACCCCGCCCGAGACGACGCGACAGCCTTCCGGAACGAGGCGGACCAACTCAATATCGATATGGACGTGGGCAACTGGCAGTTCCTCCGCCCCGAAGACGAGGCCGAAGCGAAGGACGTCGTCGAGGACAAGTTCGGCGTCTTCTTCGAGAAGGGCGAACCCGACGAGGACGGAAACTACATGTTCACCCACCTCGGTCTCGTGACCCTCGTCAACGGCGACGGCTACGTGGAACGAACCTACCGCGGGAACCAGCCGGACGAACAGACGCTGATAGACGACTTGACCGCGCTCCGAGACGCGTAATGGACCGCCGTCGGTTCCTCACAGCGGCCGGAACCGTCGCGGCCGCCGGTCTCTCTGGCTGTCTCGCCGACCTCGGGCGACTCTACACGTCGAACGAACCACCGGTCCTCTCGAACCGGCCGGACGAAGTGTACGTGCCGACCCATACGGAAGGGATGCAGATGGTCGGAACGGCCGACGCCGGCGACCTCCGTGTCGGCGTCTTCTACAGCTACGCACACCGATTTTGGGTCATCGACGACGAATCAGACGGCTTTCAGACGACGAAGATTCCGCACACTGCCGACGACGACATTCACCTCATGGTGTCCGCGTGGGACCCTGAGACGGGCGTCGCCGTGCCCGATACCGGACTGTCCGTCGAACTCACGCGCGACGGTGACCTCGTCAGCGAGGACGTCGTCTACGCGATGCTCTCTCAGCGGATGGGCTTTCACTACGGGTCGAACTTCGGACTCGACGGCGACGGCACCTACGAGGTGACGGTCGATGTCGGCGCGCCGTCCCTGAACCTGTTCGGCGACGTGGCGGGGAAGTTCGACTCGCCCGCGTCAACGACGCTCGAATTCGACTACAGCGAAGCCGAGCGCAACGAAATCACCTACGAACTGCTCGACGAAACCAACGGCGAATTGGACGCTGTCGAACCCATGACCATGGGTGCCGTCCCGCTCGGCGTCGCGCCGGACTCGCTTCCCGGGACCCCGCTCGGTACCGCCATGACTGGCGGTCTCAGACTGGCCGGAACCGTCGTCTCGGCCGACCGCTTCGGCGACGACCCGTATCTCGCCGTCTCGCCGCGAACGCCCTACAATCGGCTCGTCGTCCCCCGGATGGGACTCTCTGCGACCGTCTCGGCTGACGGGGACACCCAGTTCGACGGCGGTCTCGAACCCGGGTTGGACCCCGAACTCGGGTTCCACTACGGCACGCCGGTTTCGGGTCTCGACGGGGTACCCGAGAGACAGGCAACTGTGACGGTCGATGTGCCGCCGCAGATCGCTCGCCACGAGGGCTACGAGACGGCCTTCCTCGAATTCGACCCAGTTCGGCTCGGCTGACGACACAACAAGAACAGGGCTATTTTGATTCGGAGCCACCGATAGTGTATATGGACTCGACACGCCGAGAGCGGATGACGCTCGCCCTCGCGGTTTGGGGGGTGCTCGTCTCGCAGGTCCTTCTGTACCCAGGCGTTTCGGACCTCGTCCAGCGACTCGGCGGCACCGAGGACATCGCCGCCGGAATGCTCTTTCTCGCCGCCGAGTTCACGGCGTTCGTCGTCTTTTCCAGCGTGTGGGGTGCGCTCTCCGACGCGGTCGGCAGTCGCACGTGGCTCATCGTCGTCGGCGCGTTAGGCGGCGCGGCGAGTTATCTCGTGCTCATCGCGGTCGCCACGGTCTCGGGCCTGCACGCGGCGTTCGGGGTCGTACTCCTCATTCGACTGCTCGGCGGCGCGATGACCATCGGTGCGTTCTCGCTTTCGATTACGATGCTCGCCGACCTCGCTGGCGGGAACGGCCGCAACATGGGTGCCGCCGGAATCGCCATCGGACTCGGGGCCGCCCTCGGGTCGGTCGTCGGCGGGCGACTCACGACCATAGACCCGCTTGCGCCACTCTACGCGGCGGCGGCAGTGCTCATCAGCGTCGCGCTCGTCGTCACGACCGTCCCCGACCGAACCCCGGAGACGACCCGCGTCGGAATCGGCACCATCCTGCGGAAGTTGACCGCGAGACCGGCGTTCGCCGTCCCCTACGCCTTCGGCTTCATCGACCGCATGACTGCCGGCTTCTTCGCGCTCGTCGGCGTGTTCTACTTCCGCGATACGTTCGGCGTGAACGCGGCCGTCGCCGGGGGCGTGCTCGCACTCTTTTTCGTCCCCTTCGCGCTCTTGCAGTACCCCTTCGGGTCGCTTTCTGACCGCGTCGGTCGGTTCGCGCCGGTCGTCGTCGGGTCGATGCTGTACGGCGTCTCCATCATCGCGGTCGGCGTTGCCGGGTCGTTCGAACTCGCGGCCGGACTGATGGTTCTCGTCGGCGTCTTCGGCGCGCTCGTCGCGCCCGCGACGATGGCACTCGTCACCGACCTCGCCCCCGCGAGTGAGCGTGGCGCGGCGCTCGGCGGCTTCAACGTCTTCGGGAGCCTCGGCTTCCTCGCCGGCTTCGTCATCGGCGGCGTCGTCGCCGACGTGGTCGGCTACCTCCCGTCGTTCCTCGTCGTCGGCTTCGCCGAGGTTGCGATTGCGATTGTCGCGGTTCGCGCCGTCAGACGAATCGACAGCCTCGAACCGGGTCAGTCAGCGCCCAGTGCGGACTGAATCTCGGCGTCTACGACGAGCCACATGCCGCGGAGACAGACGATGACCGCCAGCCCGACGCCTGCGAGGATGAACGCATAAAAGAGACCGACGAAGACGCCGCCTCCTGCCGGGCCGGGACCGGCCGGGTCGAACGCGCCGAGTTGCGCCGCGAACGCGACGATACCGGTGACGAAGAAGGCGAACATCGCTTCGAGCAGTCGCCAAAACGACTCGATTTCGAGCCCTCCGCGGCCGGTGACGAACCGGACGATGCGCCGCGAGGCGGCGAGCAAAGAGACGACCGTGAGAGCGGCAATTGCGACTGTCGCAATTTGAAACCCGAGGTCGGCGAGAAACGCCGCGGAGAGCGTCGGTGAGACGAGCGTCGCCGCGACGCCGACGAGCGTGACCGCCGCGAAGACCAACTCGACACCGAGGACTGCTCGGTCGGGGTCGTCGCGGACGAGTCGGGCGAAGTCGTCGTACACGGTCGAAGGTTTCGAGGGGAGTCTGAAGTGTTTTCCTTTAGTCGTGACCCGAGACGCGAACCGGTTGGTACGGCTCTTCGAGGTAGTCGATATCGGAGTCCGAGAGCGTGATGTCGAGTGCTTCCACGGCGTCTTCGAGGTGTTCGATGCTCGTCGTCCCGACGATGGGTGCATCGACCCACTCTTTGTGGAGCACCCACGAAAGCGCGATTTGCGCCATCTTGACTCCCTTCTCGGCGGCGAGTTCTTGGACGCGTTCGTTCACCTCGCGGCCGCCGCCGTCGAAGTACGGGTGGTTTTTCGCGTGTTCGTCTGACTTCCCGCGAGTCGTCGCCTCGAACTGCTCGTGCGGGCGGGTGAGATAGCCGCGAGCGAGCGGCGACCACGGCATGACGCCGACGCCCTGTTTCGCACAGAGGGGTAGCATCTCGCGTTCTTCCTCGCGGTACAGCAGGTTGTAGTGGTTCTGCATCGTGGCGAAGCGGTCGAGACCGAGCGAGTCCGCGGTGTACTGTGCCTCGGCGAACTGGTGTGCCCACATCGACGACGCGCCGATATATCGGGCCTTCTCGCGGCGAACCGCGTCGTCGAGGGCGCGCATCGTCGTTTCGATGGGTGTGTCGTCGTCCCAGCGGTGAATCTGAAGCAGGTCGAGGGTGTCCATCCCGAGGCGGTCGAGGGAGTTGTCGAGTTCTTGCTCGATGGCTTTCCGCGACAGACCGCCCGAGTTCGGGTCGTCGTCGTCCATCTGGAAGTACACCTTCGAGGCGACGACGTTCTCGTCGCGGCGGCCCTCCAATGCCTTCCCGAGAACTCGCTCCGACTCGCCGTTCGAGTACATGTTGGCAGTATCGAAGAAGTTGATTCCGAGGTCGAGCGCGCGCTCGACGAGTTCGAGACCGGTCTCTTCGTCTACGACCCACTCGCGCCAGTCGGGGGTGCCGAAGCTCATACAGCCGAGGCAGATTCGGGAGACCTCCATGCCGGTGTTCCCGAGCGTCGTGTACTCCATGCACACACCTCTCGGGCAATCGGCAAAAAGGTGGATGAACCGGACGGTTTCGGTCGTGTTTCCGAATTCCACGCACTCGACACATTCTCCGTTTCCGGGAGTGTCACGCCCGATTTATGATTCGAGGCGTCGTATCATCGACCCGAGGCGTAACCTCGGTGATTCCGATGTTCACAACGAAGCAATTGGGCGCAGTCCTGCTCGCAATCCTCGTCGTAGGGTCGCTGGCGGGCGTTGCGGCCGCACAACAGGGCCCGTCCGCAGGCGGTACCATCGTCGTCGATGAAGGGGAGACCTACACCGGCGACCTCGAATCCGTTGGCGGAACGGTCGTCATCGCCGGCACGGTCGATGGCAACGTCGAAACGACCGCCGGGACGGTTCTCGTGACCGAAACCGGCGAAATAACTGGGTCGCTCGAAGGTGTCGCAGGCTCGGTCACCATCGAAGGCGCAGTCGGTGACGACGTGAGCCTCGCCGCGGGCGCGATTCTCGTACGCGACACGGCGACCATCGACGGGTCGTTGGAGGCCGCCGGTGGCGACGTTAGACTCGACGGCACAGTCACCGGCGACGTGACGGTCGGCGCTGAAGAACTCACTGTCGGCCCGAACGCCCGCGTCGGCGGGGCGCTCGAATACGACGCTGAGAGCGCGACAATCGACTCGGCGGCCGTCGTTGACGGCGGCGTGACGGAGGTCGATGCCGTCACCATCGAGGGACCGTCAATCGTTGGTGTCCCGTTCGAGTTCGGTCAGTTCGAAGGTCCCGTCATCCCGGCCTGGGTGGTCTCGGGCTACTGGTTCCTCGCAAACTTCGTCCTCGGCGCGATTATCGTTCTCGCCGCACCCGGGTTCGCCCGTCGGGTGACGGGTCTCGGAACCAAGAAGGCCGCCAGGAGCGGCGGCGTCGGCCTACTCACCATCGTCGCGGTGCCCATCGTCTTACTGGTCATACTCCTGACCATCATCGGTATCCCGCTGTCGCTCGCCGGCGGTGCCGGGTTCCTGTTGGTCCTCTGGGTCGCGGGCATCTACGGCGCGCTCGTCCTCGGGACGTGGCTCCTCTCGCTTGGGGACTACGACAACCGGTGGGCCGCGCTCTTCGTCGGCCTGTTCATCCTCGCGCTCCTCGACTTCGTGCCCCTCGGCGGTATCGTCGAATTCGTCGTGCTCCTCGTGGGTCTCGGTGCGTTCGCGCTGGCACTTCGCGGTGAGTCCGGTGACGAAGGCGACGACATGGGCGCTCCCGACGAGGGATCACAAGAAGACGCGCCGGTGGTCTGAGACGGGACCACACCCATCAAATATTGGACAAACAATTATTACAATACTTGTTCTCTGTCGTTCCATGGCAGTCAGTTACACGGACGAGAGAGACTCGTTCGAGTGGGACATTCCGGCGGCGTACAACATCCCTGCAGTCATCGAATCACACGCCGATTCGTTCGGCGACCGAATCGCACTTCGGTTCCTCGATTCGGACGGGAGGCGAGCCGAGCGGACGTACGACGACCTCCGACGTGACATGAACCGGTTTGCCAACGCGCTCGAATCGCTGGGCGTCGAGAAAGGCGACCGCGTGATTCACCTGCTCCCACGAGAGCCTGACGTGTTCGCCATCCAACTCGGCGCGCTCAAGCGCGGTGCGCTTCTCGTCCCGAGTTCGTCGATGCTCAAGCCCAAAGACATCGAGTTCCGTGCGAACGACTGCAACGCGACGACTGCCGTCGTCCACGAATCGCTTGTCGGGATGGTTGACGAGGTGCGCGATGACACACCGCTCGAACGGTTCGTCGTCCTCGGCGGCGACGCCGACAGGTGGACGCAGTTTGCCGAGTTAGTCGATGGCGAGTCGGACCGCCACGACGGTCCAGCCCTCGCCGCCGAGGACCCGATGTCTATCAACTACACGTCGGGGACGACGGGCAAGCCCAAACCGGTTCTCCACCGACACCGCTGGATGCGCTGTTTCGAACTCGTCAATGCACCTTACTGGTGGGGTGTCACGGCCGACGACGACCTCTCCGACGAACTCCTGTGGGCGACGACCGGCACCGGCTGGGCCAAGTGGTTCTGGAGTCCGGTCGGCGTCGGTCTGACGACGGGCGCGACCCAGTTCGTCTACGCCGGCGAGTTCGACCCCGGAACGTTCCTCAATATCATGGAACAAGAGGAAGTCACCCGACTCTGCGCCGTCCCGACGCAGTACCGGATGTTCGCCCAACACGACCTCGGGTCGTACGACCTACAACTGCGCGAGGCGCTGTCGGCGGGCGAACCGCTCAACCGCGAGCCAATCGAGGCGTTCCGCGAAGCGTTCGACGTGACTCCCCGCGACGGCTACGGCCAGACCGAGACGGTGGCACTACTGACGAACTACCCCGGTATCGACGTGAAGCCCGGTAGTATGGGCAAACCGACGCCGGGTCTCGGAACGACCATCATCGACGAGGACGGCGCGGAGGTCGGCGTCGGCGAAATCGGCGAAATCGCCGTCCCGGTCGATTCGCCGGGCATCTTCGACGGCTACTACGACAAGCCGCATCTGGACGAACAGACGTTTCACGGCGACTACTACCGCACCGGCGACCTCGCATCCCGCGACGAGGACGGCTACTTCTTCTTCGAGGGCCGCGCCGACGACATCATCATCTCCGCGGGCTACCGCATCGGCCCGTTCGAGGTCGAAGACGCACTCGTCTCCCACGAAGCGGTCGCCGAGGCCGCGGCGGTCGGGAGTCCACACGAAGAGCGGGGAAGCATCGTCAAGGCGTTCGTCGTCCTGACCGACGGCTACGAGGGGTCTGACGACCTCGTCGCCGACCTCCAAGCGTTCATGAAAGCGGAGACGGCACCGTACAAATACCCGCGCGAAATCGAATTCGTCGAAGCACTGCCGAAGACCTCGTCGGGGAAGATTCGGCGTATCGAACTGCGCTCGCAGGAACGCGAGTAGTCTCGGACGCCGCCAGTCCGGCCACCACCCATCGCGGCCGACACCCTCTTTTCGTCGCCAGCGAAGCATCACGCATGACCGTCTGGGTTCTCGGGGACCAACTCGACCCGGAGACCGCGCCGCTCCAGCACGACGACCACGTGCTCATGATAGAGGCGCACGCCTTCGGCGACCGGATGCCCTATCACCCCCAAAAGCTCGCGCTCGTCTTTGCCGCGATGCGGCACTTCCGCGACGACCTCCGCGACCGCGGCTACGAGGTGACGTACATCCGAGCCGAGACATTCGGCGACGGACTCGACCGCTTTTTCGATGCCGCACCGGGAACCGACCTCGTAGCCATGACCCCGCCGAGCCACGGCGCTGGCGAGCGACTCCGTGAACTCGTCGAAGCGCGCGGCGGGTCGCTCACGCTCGTCGAAAACGACCTGTTTCTCACGACGCCCGACGATTTCGACGACTGGGCGGGTGACGCCAAGAGCTACAGGCAGGAACACTGGTATCGCCACGTCCGCCGGGAGACGGGCATCCTGATGGATGGCGACGAACCCGCGGGCGGCGAGTGGAACTACGACGACCAAAATCAGGAGACGCCGCCCGAAGACTGGACGCCGCCTGCAGTCCCGATGTTCGACCCCGACGAGCTGACCCGAGAGACCATCGAGTTCGTCCGCGAGCGCTATCCCGACGCGTGGGGGTCTGCCGACGAGTTCCGCTGGCCCGTGACGCGTGTGGAAGCGCGGCAGGCGCTCGACCACTTCGTCGAAGTTCGACTCGCGGAGTTCGGCCCGTATCAGGACGCCATGCTCGACGGCGAGTGGACGCTGTGTCACTCGCTTCTTTCGGCCGCTATCAACCTCGGCTTACTCCATCCGCGCGAGGCTGTCGAAGCGGTCGAAGACGCCTACAGAACGGGCGACGCGCCGCTCAACAGTGTCGAGGGGTTCATCCGACAGGTCGTTGGCTGGCGGGAGTTCGTGCGGCACGTCTACCGACGAGCGATGCCCGAGATGGCCGACGCGAACCAACTCGACCAGACCGAGGCGCTTCCGGAGGCATACTGGACAGGAGAGACGGAGATGAGGTGTCTCTCGGAGGCAGTCGAGCACGTCTACGACCGCGGTTACGCCCACCATATCGAGCGTCTGATGGTGCTTTCGAACTTCGCGCTACTGTACGGCACCGACCCGGCGGAACTCAACCGGTGGTTCCACCTCGGCTTCGTCGATGCCTTCCACTGGGTGACGACGCCCAACGTGGTCGCTATGGGCTCGTTTGCGACCGACGTGCTCTCGTCGAAGCCGTACGCGTCCTCCGGAAATTACGTGAACAAGATGTCCGATTACTGCTCGTCTTGTCGCTACGCGGTGTCGAAGACGACCGGCGAGAACGCCTGTCCCTTCAACGCGCTCTACTGGGACTTCCTGCAGGAAAACGAAGCCCTGCTTCGAGGGACGGGCCGCATGGGTCTCATGTACGCACACGTCGATAGAAAAGACGAATCCGAGTGGGACGACATCCGAGCGCGGGCCGACGACGTTCGGCGGATGGGTCGGTCGGGAACGCTCTGAGAGGGTCTCGAACGAACCGAACCCACCGAGTGTTGTAAATCAAAGCCGGTGCGTCGCTCTCCGGCTGAATATGAAAAATTCTGTTCTCGGTCGAGTCGTCGTCGGTCGAAACGTTCGCAGACTCAGAGTCGCGTGACGTTGACCGCCCGCGGGCCTTTGTCGGCCTGCTCGATGTCGAACTCCACTTCCTGACCCTCTTCGAGGTCCGGGCCGCCGATGTCCTCCATGTGGAAGAACACGTCGTCGTCGTGTTCTTCTGTCTCGATGAAGCCGTAACCGCCGGAGGACTTGAAGAATGCAACCTTGCCTTTCGCCATTGCGTGTCGAACGTCACCGGACGAGGCCATAAGAGTTCCGCTGGTTGACAACAATCTGCCGAAGTTACCATTTACCATGGTGCGTCCGTTAGTCGTCGCGTGGTTCGCGGCCGAGCGTGTGGAACTCCTCGTTCGGACGCATATCCGCGAACATCGCCATCCGGTTGCTGAGGTTGAAGAAGGCAGTCACAGCGCCGATATCCCACACGGCCTCTTCGGAGAAGCCAGCGTCCCGGAGCCGTTGGAGGTCGTCTGCTCCGACTTCCACGGGGTTTTCGGTGAGTTTGACCGCCACGTCGAGCATCGTCTTGTGTTTCTCGGGGATGTCGGCGGTGCGGTAGTTGGCGACGAGTTGGTCCGCGAGAAGCGGGTCTTTCGCGTAGATTCGGAGGAGCGCGCCGTGGGCGACGTTACAGTAATAACAGTGGTTGACGCCCGAGACGGCGACGATGAGCATCTCGACTTCGTGGCGTTCGAGCGCCGTGTCGTCTACGAGCGCGTCGTGGTACTCGAAGAACGCCCGCCAGTGGGATGGCTTGTACGCCATCGCGGCGAAGACGTTCGGTGTGAAGCCGGCGCGTTCGGTCTCTTCGTCGATTCGCTCGCGCAGGTCGTCCGGAAGGTCCTCGGCGTCGGGCACCGGGAATCGTCGCATCGCGTCGTCGTCCATGCATCGCCTCACTCCCGGACGGACCTTAACGATTCCTCAGGTTCGATGGGTGCTACGAACTGCCGCTCAGAGCGCGACCGAGAGGTACGCGGTCGCCGCAACCGCGAAGACGCCGACCGCGAAGAGTCCGTAGTTGGCGATGCTGTTGTCTGCGGTCCACAGTGAGAGGGTGATTTTCCGGGACGAAATCGGCCACAGCGGGCGGATTCCGGCGGGCGTGAGCGCGTCCGCGAGGAGGTGCGCGACGATGGTGAGCGTGCCGACGACGAATCCGAACGCGCCGAGCGTCGTCGCCGTCGCCTCGGGTTGGCCGACGTTGTTCGCAACGAAGAAAGCGCTACCGCCGCCGACGCCGCCGACGAGAAACGCAAACAAGAGCGTGTGCGTCGGCCCGCGGTGAGAGATACCGGGAATTTGCATGTCGTAATCGGGGAGCATCGCCAGCCAGCACATCACCGCACCGGCGACGAACGCGAGTTCCGGGTGGCCGGTTCGAACCAACGCAAACCCGAGTGGGGCGAACACGAGGAGCGAGACGCCCCAGTGGCCGAGTCGATACATTTGCTTCGACCTCGCGGGTGCGTCGAACAAAACCTTTCGGCTGTGGTTCGCTCCCGGAGCAATCGTTATCCCCGGCGGCCGCGATTTCCGCGGCATGAGTCAGCACCTCTTCGAATTCCTCTCGGGGCTGTCGGCGGCGGAGGCAACGCTCCTCGTCTTGCTCGTCTCCGTCGTCGGCGCCTTCCTCATGGAGGCGGTCGTCATTCGCCTCCTGTTACAGTACACGAGACGGACGGAGACATCGCTCGACAACATCGTCGTCCAAGAGCTTCGGTTGCCCATCGTCGTCACCGTCTCCCTGACCGGTATCTTTCTGTTCGTGCAGGTTCCGGCGGTCGCCGAAGCGCTCGTCGTCGATTCGGCGGTGCTCAAGACGTTCTTCGGGAAGCCGTCGATTTCCGTCGGTATCGTCGTCTGGGCGTGGGCGCTCAACCGCCTCGTCAATCGACTGGTCGAGGCGGTCAAAGACCGAGGCAGTCAGTACGACTTCGCACCGGTGTTTTCGAACGTCTGGACGATTCTGGTCGCTATCGGGACCATCGGCGCGCTCCTGTACCTCTGGGGTATCGAAATCACACCGCTTTTCGCGGGTGCTGGCATCGCCGGTATCGCGGTCGGGTTCGCCGCCAAAGACACCGTGGCCAACTTCTTCGGCGGTATCGCGCTCTACTTCGACGACACGTACAAAATCGGCGACTACGTCGTCCTCGACTCCGGGGAAGCGGGTACAGTCGTCAAAGTGGGGATTCGCTCCACGACGCTTCTCACCCGCGACGAACTCCTCGTGACCGTGCCGAATTCGGTGCTCAACGCCGCGAAGATAATCAACGAGTCCGCCCCGAACCGACGCCGCCGCCTCAAAGTCCCCATCGGCGTCGCCTACGGCACCGACATCGACACGTTCGAAACACTGCTCACTGACCTCGCGCTCGACGAACCGCTCGTCCTCGACAGCCCCCGTCCGCGACCGCGCTTCCGCAAGTTCGGCCCGGACGCGCTGGAGTACGAACTCGTCTGTTGGGTCAACAGCCCGCTCAAGCGCGGCAAAGCGACGCACAACCTCAACCGTGAGATATACACTCGGCTGAACGACGCGAACATCGACATTCCGTACCCGCAACGCGACGTCCACGTCCACGCCGCCACCGAGTCCGAGACGCCCGACCAGTCCATGATGCGGGGATTATCGAACGGCGGCAACCGACGGCAAGATGCGACGGACGCCACGGACGCGACAGGTGAGAGAGAAAGAAGCGCGAGAGAGACGGACGCCGAAACTGTGGACTCTCCCGACGACGAGTAATTACTTCGAAAATACGGATTTGGCTCTTTCACGCCCTGAATCAGCGTTCCAATGAGCGTGCTATCGTCTATCGTTCTCGTGCCCAGAATCCAACGTCCCCCACCGAACCGGCACACACCATGCGAGACACGACGGACCCTCGATACCGGGACCCGACAACCGGAATCGACGGCGGACCGCGACAGTCCCCGCGCCGGGAAGGTTAACTTCGGCGGGACCGTCCGTCGAATATGCTCCAACTTGGGCCGATAGACGGACTCATCGAAGTGTTCGGCCCGTTCGTGATTCCAGTGCTCTTGTTCGCCGCGGGGTTCGTAGGCTATCTCGTCCTCGTCGCGCTCGGACGAACCGGACCGGACGGAGACTGACCAAGAACCGCCCGCCGGTCGCCGGAGACACGACGGATGTCCCGATGCCGACTGCCCCGCGTTCTGTGTTCGTTCTGCGAGCTTACTCTTCGACGACGATGGCACCCGTCATGCCCGCGGCCTCGTGCGGGATACAGAGGTAGCTGTGTTCGCCGGCGGTCTCGAAGGTGTGCGTGTAGGACTGGCCGGACTGCACCGCGCCCTTCCCGTCTTCCCACCCAGACTCGGCGGCGTCCTGCGATTCGAAGCCACCGGAAGCCCAGTACGCCGCGCCCTCCGGAATCTCGTCCTGATAGGCGGTCACCGAGTGCGCTTCGCCGCCGGCGTGCTCGAACGCGACCGTGTCGCCGACGCGCACCGTCAGTTCAGCGGGTTCGAACGCGACGGCGGTCATCTTCACCACGTGGTCTGCGTCCTCGGGGACGCCTTCGACGACGCTCGGCCCACCGGTGTACTCGGTCTCGGAACTGCCGCCGTGCTCGTGGCCGCCGTCCGCGCTCGGTGCCTTGTCGATTGCGCCGACGACCGCAAACTGGGCGCGGGCGGTCGCAACCGCGTATCCTTCTGCGGCGGTCTCCACGTCGCTTCCGTCTTCGAGCGCGCCGACGTAGGTCGAAAGCGCCGACTCGAAGCCTTCGTAGGCATCGTGGTCGGCTTCCTCCAGCGCCTCGTGAACACGAGCCCCTTCGAACGTCTGGAAGACGCCGCTCATGCGCTCGGACGCGGCGGCCGCGAGACCCGCGTCGGCGGCGGCGGTTGCAACGACGGCGTACATCGAATCGACCGCTTTCTGACCGTAGGTTTTCGCCGCGTCGTAGGCGTCGCCGCCGTCTTCGGCCGCGGTGCGGACGTTGCCGAGTGCACCTTCGAACGACTCATAGAGGTCGTGGTCGGCTTCCTCCAGCGCCTCGTGGTAGCCGCCCGCACCCTCCTCGAAGAAGGTGAACGTCGATTGGACGACCGTCGCGGCGCGGTCGGTGGCGCCGACCTGTGCGAGCGCGGCGGCGTCGAAGCCGCGGGCACCGAAGAACGCCGCTTCGGCGGCCGACACTTCGGCGGTCGTTCCGACGGCCGTTTCGAACTCGAAGAGCGCGTCCATCGCACCCTCGGCGTGCGTCGCGGCCGCGTCGGTTTCGCCAGCCGTCGCCGCATCGACGAGTCCGGCGAGGTGTTCCTCCTCGAAGCGGTGGTAGAGTTCTTCAGACTCGTGTTCGACCGACTCGTGGATGTCGGCTTCGTTCTCCTCAAAGCGGGCGAACAGCCCCTCTGCGACGGTGGCGGCTCGGTCCGTCTTACCCTGTGCGACGAGTTCGCGGGCGTCCGCGAGGCGGGCGCGGAAGAACGCCGCTTCGAGCGTCGTCGCCGACTCGCCGCCGACGAGCGCCGTGACGCCGGTGAGAAGGTTCTCGTCAACCGTCGCAAGCGCGTCTTCGGTCGCCGCGGCGTCGCCGGACTCGGCGGCTTCCTTCAGCGATTCGAGACCGCCCTCGAAGCCTTCGTAGGCGTCGTGGTCGGCTTCCTCCAGCGCCTCGTGAGCGCGCGCGCCCTCGAAGTGCGCGTAGACGTCGCCGGCGAGCGTCGCGGCGAAGTCGGTCTCTCCCTGCGCGACGAGTCGAGTCACGTCGGCGGCGCGGGCGCGGTAGAGCGTGAGCGCGGATGCGTGTGCGTAGTCGTCGCCGGGACCGCCGAGTCCGGCGAGCACTTCGGCGTCGAAGCCGACCGACTGCATGAGCGCGAGGTGGCCGGCACCGGCGACCGACTCGGGGACGAGTTCGTAGGTCGCTTCGACTGTCGCGTCCGCGGCAGAGCGCGCAGACGAGACGATGCTGTCGGCGTCAGACGCGTCGGCCGCGCCCTCGACACCGGCCTCGAACGTCTCGTAGAGTTCCGACGAGGCGTCTTCGAGCACCGAGTGAGCCGGTGCCTCTTCGAACGATTCGTAGACGCCGTTGGCGAGTTCGGCGGCGGCCTCGACCTCGCCAGCGGCGGCGAGCATCTCGGCGTCTCGGGCGCGCGCACCGAACAGGAGGACGTTCATCGCATCCACGACAGCGGTATCGACGCGACCGCGCTGGGCCGCAAGAAGGTTGGCGGACGCCTGTGCCGCGAGGTCGATACCGGCGTCGGTGTTCCCGTTCGCAAACTCGTCTTTTGCGCCGCGGAGGTGTTCTTCGAACGTCTCGTAGTTCTCCTCGTTCGTCTCTTCTAACTGCTCGTGGGTTCCCCACTCGCTCGACGCCTGTTCGAAGCGCGCGAAGATGTCTTCCGTGACGCGGGCCGCGGTTCCCAGTCGTCCCGCCCCAGCGAGGGCGATAGCGTCGTACAGACGTGCACGCATCACGTTCCACTCGGCCGCGACGGCGACGGTCGCATCGACGGTCACGGACATCTCGCCGGTGGCGGTCGTCTCCGACCCGTCCGTCTCGTTTCCGGCCGTCGTGGATTCGTCGGAAGACTGTGCGCTACATCCTGCGAGACCGGCAGTCGTAACCGCCAGCCCCGTCGTTTTCAACAGACTCCGTCGGGAGTAGTTCATACTTTTAGGCACACCTAAGATGATAAAAGGACTTCGATTTTTAGGTTACCCAAAAACTAACAAATTAGGCGGACTGATGGCTGTTACCACGCGTTTTCTGTTTCTATACATTTATAAAAAAGTCAACTCATCGGGGGAGTTCAATCGTCGCCGACGGCGAGCGACGGTATCGAACAATAGGACTTCTGTCGAAGCAGGAATCGTCTCGGGGAGACGGGGTTAGTCCGCGGTCGTCGCGTCGTCACCGCGGAGTCGGTCGAATGCCGATTCGAACTCCTCGTCGTCTTCGACCGTCTCCTCCCACTCTTCGAGACCGCGCTCGACGCGGGTTCCCTCGATGGTGTTATCGAAGAAGAACGCGAACAGGCCGCCGACGGCCATACCGGTCGAGCCGATGACGAAGATGGTGTCGGCGACGAGTTGGTTCCCGAGGACGGGACCGACGAGGGCGACCTGACTCATGCCCTGACGGAAGGCTTCGGCGGAGCCGACGTTACCCATGTACGCCGGAATCGCAAGCCCGGCGAACAGGGCGATACCGATGACGAAGCCGTTCCGCGAGGAGTCGAGGTCAACGTACTTCAGGTTCGAGAGACCGACAGCGACGATTTGGCCGAACATGGCGACGTAAAGCCCGCCGACGATGGGGTCAGGAATCGTTGCGATGAGTTGGCCGAAGTAGCCGACGAAGCCCATGATGAGCATCACGCCCGCGCCGACCTGCACGACGTAGCGGGAGGCGACGCCCGTCAGACCGATTGCGCCGATGTTCTCGGAGTAGGACGTCGAGCCACTCCCGCCCATGAGCGCCGAGAAAACGTTCATGACGCCTTCCATTCCGATACCGTGGTTGATGCGGCGTTCGGAGGGTGCGCCGATGCCGGACAGGCGCGCGACCGCGTGGTAGTCACCGAACGACTCGACCATGGAGGCGGCGACGCCAGCGAGCATGCCGATGATGAACGACGTCGAGAACTGCGGAATGCCGAAGGCGACGCTTCCGACGAGCGGAAGCGAGACGGTCGTCGTTCCGGCCCCACCCGCAAAGCCCCACTGGAGCGGGTAGATGGGCACGAACGCCGGCGCGTCGATGACCGTCTGGAGATTCACGTAGCCGGACGCACCGGGTGCGATAACACCCGTAACCGACAGTACGGTGGCGACGACGTACGAGGCGATGACGCCGAGAAGCACCGGGAACAGCTTGAACGCCGGGTGTGCGGTGTCGAGGTACTGCGAAAAGAGCACGATGAGCGCGAGCGTCAGACCGAGAAGCCACCAGTTGTTGGCCGCCGAGGTCACCTGCGGCGCGTTGAAAAGCGAAAGGCCGATGAGTGCGATAGTCGGCGCGATGACGACCGGCGAGATGAATTTCCGGAGTCGTCCGAGCAGGCCGAAGTAGCCGACGAGGACTTCGACCAACGCGGCCACGATGATGGCACCTTGGAGTTGCAACAGCGCGCTTTGCCACGCGACACCGGACGGGTCGGTCGCCTTTGCGACGCCGACGACGGCAATTGCGGGTGCGAGCATCGAGAACGGCGCACCCTGCACGATTGGGTAGCGGTTGCCGAACGTCGTCTGCATCAGCGTCGCAATCCCGGAGACGACGAAGAAGGTCCCGACGAAACGCGGGACGATATCGGCGGGCATTCCCAAGGCACCGGCGAGAATGAGCGGGACGGCGATGTTCGCGCCGACCATGGTGAGGTAATGTTGGGCGCCGAGAAGAAGAGCGGTTGGAAGGGGTGGTTTATCGTCGATACCGTACTGCACGAACGAGGCGGAAGAGGAGTCGTCCGTCACGACCATCCCCCCGTATGCGGTGGTTCGCTTCCGAACATGGTTGTTCGAGCATACTAGTGCGGATATATATGTCCTCCTTTTTCGCGCGCGAAGGCGTGCCAGCAACTTTGATTTATCGGCCCTCACATGGGATTTGTCAGCCCTCTCGTGTCACATGTGCACACAGAACTTGGTGAGAACTCTCGGCAGTCACAGCGGGAAACGAAGTGAGCCGTCCGACGGCGGACGACTCGAAAGCGGGACCGGTTGCTCGAAAAGTGGCCGTTACTCGATGGCGTGCACCGGCGAAATCCAGACGACGAGTTCGCCGTCTCGCTTGATGACGCCCTCGATGGAGTCGTCTTTTTCGAGCGGCGGGTCTTCGACGTCGTCCATCGAGATACGGACGACCTGATACACCTCATCGACGAGCCAGCCGGTCGCGGCCTCGTCTTCGAACTTGTTCGGGTCGAAGATGACGATACGCTTCGATTCGCCTTCCTCGTCGATGCTGAGAAGCGACTTGGGATTGATAATCGAGGTCGTCCGACCGCGAAGGTCCATCACGCCTTCGACGTGATTCGGCGCGTTCGGAACCGCCGTCAGCTGTCCCTTATCGACGATTTCGCTCACGTACTCGATATCGACGCAGTACGTCTCCGGCCCGAGTTGGAATTCCAGTACCTGTACTTCCTCCGCGGAGTCCTCCTCGACGTCGTCCGCGCCCATCTCTGTCGTGATTGAATCTTGTCGCATGGTGAACCCCGGCGACGACACGCGCCGCCCTGTCTGCTTCAGAGTGGTGAGATTCAGCGTATAAAGGTACGTACCCGATTATCAGCCGTGATTCTTCTCGCCGAGCGTTTATATATCCGATTTCCGAACCTCGGAGGTAGATGAGCGGTCAACGAAACGGCACACTGACGACTCCCTCTCCGCACCACCGGTGGGGGACTGTATCGACGCTCCCGGTTCCACCTCGGCGTCGCCGCGCTGGGTGTGGGCGATGAGTTCCGCTTCCGAACCGACGCGTGCGGTCGTCGTTGACGACTCGCGGTTCATGCGGACTCTCATTCGTACGCTCCTCGAAGACGCCGACGTCGAGGTTATCGCCGAAGCGAGCAACGGACGGGAAGCGATTTCGGTGGTCTCCGAGCATCGCCCGGACGTCGTGACGATGGACATCGAGATGCCCGAGATGAACGGTCTCGATGCCGTCGAAGCCATCATGGACGAGTGTCCCACGCCCGTCTTGATGCTCTCGGCACACGCCGAGGAGGACGCGGACGTGACGTTCGACGCACTCGACAGAGGCGCAGTTGATTTCGTCACCAAACCTGGCGGCGAGGTCACCTCTGAGATGCCGCGTGTGAAGCGCGAACTGGTCGAGAAGATTCGGTCCGCCGCGGCGGTTGACCTGTCGGCGACTCAGCAAACATCTCGCCCCCCGAAGACCAAGGCGAGACAACAGACTTCCGCGACGTCGCCCGATTCGGGCGTCGAATCCGAGTCGCTCCCCGAAGAAGGGACGACGCTCGTCGTGGGCGCATCGACCGGCGGCCCGAACGTCGTCGAGCGCGTCCTCGCGGCGCTCCCGAAGGAGGCCGGTCTCCGCGTGCTCGTGGTTCAACACATGCCAGCGGGCTTCACAGAGCGCTTTGCGGCGCGTCTCGACGCACGTTGTGACTACGAGGTCAAGGAAGCCGACGACGGCGAACGTATCGGTCCGGGTCAGATTCGCGTCGCACCGGGCGGCTCGCATCTCTTGGTCACACGCGACAGCGGCGGAAAGCTCAAACTCGAACTCTCCGACGACGACCCGCTTCACGGCGTCAAACCGGCTATCGACCTCACGATGTCGTCCGCCGCCAAAACGGTCAACACACCGCTTGCCGGCGTGCTCCTGACCGGCATGGGCCGCGACGGCGTCGATGGAATGACCCGAATTAGCCGGGCGGGTGGCCACACGGTCGCACAAGACGAAGAGACGTCTGCAATCTTCGGGATGCCGAAGCGCGCAATCGAGGCCGGCTACGTCGATACCGTCGCACCCGACGGTCGCATCGCCGAGGAAACACTTCGCGGGCTTACTACCTGACCATGGACGACGAACTCTACCAAGCATTCATCACCGAAAGCGAAGAGAGCATCACGCAGTTAAACAACTCCCTGCTGTCGCTGGAGTCTAATCCGGAGGACACCGACGCAATCGACGACATCTTCCGGCAAGCGCACACGCTGAAGGGGAACTTCGGCGCGATGGGCTTCGACAACGCCGCGACGGTCGCACACGCTGTCGAGGACCTCCTCGACGAGATTCGACACGAACGGCTCGAAGTCACGCCCGAACGGATGGACCTCGTCTTCGACGGGATGGACCTCATCGTCGAAATCCTCCACGACATCGAGGAAAACGGCGAATCCACCATCGACCCCGCAGACACCGTCGAAGAGATTCGCGCCGCCGTCGAGACCGGTGGTGACGCGGGAAACTCGAGTCCGGCGGCGCCTGACGAGGACGACTCCGATGACATCGACCTCACTGCTCTCGCCGCCGACACCGTCGATACCGACGCCATCGATGCGACCACGCTGACGCACGCCCACATCGAACTCGACGCGGGTGACATGAAGGGCGTCGATGCGGGTATCTTCCTCAGTAGCATCCCCGAAGACATCGACATGGTCGGTGCGGCACCGTCACGAGACGACATCGAGGACGGCGAATTCGACGACGGATTCGACCTGTTCATCGCGGAACTCGACCCCGACGGCGTCGAAACCGAGTTCAAAGGACTCTGGAAAGTCGTTACGGTCGAGACGACCGACGTTTCGGACGCGCTCGACGGCGCGGTATCGACCGGCTCCGACGCGTCGGCGGACGCAGACGACGCGTCCGAAGGCTCTGACGCTGACGCCGACACCGAACAGACGGCCGCTGACGACGCGGAGACTGCCAACGAGGAAGACGACGACGACAACACGGAGTCGGACGCCGACGAGACGAAGGAAGACGCGGAGGCGGACGAGACGACGACTGACTCCGGGGCAGACGATAGCTCGGCGGACGAATCGGCAAAAAAGAAGAAGGAAGAAAAGAAGGAAGCGCGCTCGATTTCAGCGGTCAAGTCCGTCCGCGTTGACGTTGACCAACTCGACGAACTCCACGAACTCGTCGAGCAACTGGTAACGAGCCGAATCAAGCTTCGGAACGCGATTCACGAGGAGCAAAACACCGCGCTCGATACGCTCGACGAACTGGACAAGATTTCGTCGAACCTCCAGAACACCGTCATGGACATGCGGCTCATCCCGCTGAAGAAGGTGTTCGACAAGTTCCCGCGGCTCGTGCGTGACCTCGCACGCGAACAGGACAAGCGCATCTCGTTCAAAGTCGAAGGCGCGGACATCGAACTCGACCGCACCATCCTCGACGAGATTTCCGACCCGCTGATGCACGTTCTTCGGAACGCCGTCGATCACGGCATTGAAGAACCGGACGTGCGCGAGGCGAACGGCAAGCCGCGGACGGGGACCGTCAAGCTCTCCGCCCGGCGGCAACACGACACGGTCATCGTAACCGTCGAAGACGACGGGACCGGCATCGACGCCGACGGCGTCCGCGACAAAGTCGTCGCCGAGGGCGTCGAGACCCGCGAAGAAGTGAACAAGATGTCGGACTCGGAGATATACGACTACATCTTCCACCCCGGTCTCTCGACCAACGACGAGATTACGGACGTGTCCGGCCGCGGCGTCGGCATGGACGTGGTCAAGACCACCGTCGAATCGCTCGACGGGTCGGTCTCGGTCGAAAGCGAACCCGGCGAAGGGAGCACGGTCAAGATTCGCCTCCCCGTCTCGGTGGCGATTATCAAGGTCCTGTTCGTCCAAGTCGAAAACCGCGAGTTCGGCGTGCCAATCAAGTACATCGACGAAATCAGTCGCCGCGACCGGATTCAGACGGTCAACGGCGCGGAAGTCATCGTCCACGAAGAGACGATTTTCCCGCTGATTCGACTCCGCGAGGCGCTGGAAATCGACGCGGAGGACCCGGACCACGGGATGGTCGTCCGCATCCGGCCCGACGACAGACAGGTCGCACTACACTGCGACGGCGTCACGAAACAGGAGGAAGTCGTGGTGACGCCGCTTCAGGGACCGCTCTCCGGCGTCGATGGACTGTCCGGAACCGCCGTCATCGGTGACGGGAACGTCATCCCGATTCTGGACGTTTCGACCCTCGAACTCCCCGATACGGGGAAACAAGCGATGCGAGAGTTCGACCCGAGCCAACTGCCCGGCACGTCTGAGGAGGCGGCGGACTAATGGCGTCACCAACTGACGACCCGACGTTCGACGAACTCCTCGACTACGTCGAAAACTCGCTTCACTTCCAGACGAGTTCGTACAACGAGGCCTACCTCGACCGGCGAATCTCCGCACGGATGCGTCGCTGTCGCACCGACGACTACGAGGAGTATCACTCCATCTTACGCGACGACGACGACGAACAGCAGGCGCTTCTCGATGCGCTCTCTGTCAACGTGACGAGCTTCTTCCGGAACCCGAAGGTTTGGGAAGCGCTCCGTGAGGTCCTCCGCGACCTCAGTTCGAAGGGGAGCCGCCGCGACCCGATCAAAGTGTGGAGCGCCGCCTGTTCGGACGGCCGTGAAGCGTACTCGCTTGCGATGCTCGCCCACGACGACGACCGCGTTGACGAACGACGAATCGAAATCGTCGGGACGGACATCAAACGCGAGATACTGCGCGCCGCCCGAAAAGGCGAATACCGCGCCTCGGAGACGAACGACGTCTCGGAGCAACTCGAACCGATCGGACGCTGGGAACGGTTCGTCGAACGCGACGGCGACATCTTCCGCGTGAAAGACTCGATTACCGATATGGTTCGGTTCGACAGGCGCGACCTCATCCGCGAGGACCCGCCGGGGACGTTCGACTTAGTCGTCTGCCGAAACCTGTTTATCTACATCAACACCGAGTCGAAACGCGCCGTGTTCGAAACGCTTGGGTCGGCGCTCAAACCCGATGGCTATCTGACGATTGGGATGACTGAGACGATTCCTCCGACGTGCAGACAGCAGTTCGACCCCGTCGAGAAACGACTTCGAATCTACCGTGCGAACGACGAAACAGCACAGAGGTAAGAGATGAAACCCGGTGAACAAAAACTTGGAGACACACGCGGGCGGTTCCTTCAGGTTATCAAGAACGGCCGGGAGATTCACGACGTTGACTGGACGAGCGGTCGAATCTTGCTTTCCAACCAGCGACTCATCCTCGCTGGGACGGCCGGAAAGCGGACGATAAACCTCTCACAGATCAAGAAGTTCGGCGGACGCTACGACGTCAACCAACGGATTGCGACCGTCTCGGACTACTTCAGTATCCACATCCCGTCCGGCGTCGTACTCCTCGCCCCCGTCGAGTACGACGAGTTCGAGACCGACTTCTTCGGTGCGCTCTTGAACTCCGAGCAGTTCCTCGCTCGCCACCCTGCGGTCGCCGGTGGCGTCGTTCAGAACACAGAGTGGGAGAAAACCCGGTTGAAAGTCGAAGAAGAGGCTGTGAGCATGGCGACCGTCGGCGGCAAGTTCGTCGAGATTCGCCTCGACGACATCGGCGAGGTGAACACGGGCGAACGGACGATCATCGACAAACAACGAAGCGTCATCGAAGTTGAACACTCAGACGACGAGGGAACGAGTCTACAGACGTATATTTCCGGGTCCGAGCGGTCCATCGGATTCCTCTACACGCTCTTGCGCGAGGGCGAAGAGCTCTCGGAGACCTCGATAGAACTGAGCGAGACCGACAAGCAAGTTCTGACGGCGCTTTACTCGGGCGTCTCACCGTTCGACATTCCAAACTTCCTCGGACTCGATATCGACGAAGTCGAGGAACTCTTCCAGCGTCTCATCGACCACAACGTCGTCGAGGAGATTCGCGTGCGACGCGAAGTCCAACTCAACGCTCGCGGCCGTAGTATCGCATCAGACGCTATCAACGAACAATAGCGTCTTTTCAGCGAAGTACGGGGACACGCGTTACGTATTTCTACGAACGAACGTCTGACTACTACGTCTACTCGACCGTTCCACGCTGGTCGGGGCGGCGGAGACAGAGACCCACGCATAGTCTCGCGCTTCGTGGCCACGTTGTGCTTGTGGTCCCGAGGCAGTCTTGAAACGCTTCTGAGACGTTCATAATGTCCCCCGTGACGCTCCCAAGACGTTCCTGGCGCGCTTGCAATGCACTTCTGATGGACGGGCGTGTAACGAGAACAAGGCAGTCGTGGCCGGTGTGCGCGGTAGACTCTCGGCTTCCGGTTCGGAGACGCGCATCACAGGTGTTTGAGACGGGCCGGTACGAAGGCGAAACCCAAAATCAGACGGAAACACGGGCGGATGAACCACCTCGCATCGGGTACACGACCGCTTGCGTGGTTCTCGTGTGAAACGCGCTCAGACGTTCACGTCTTCGATTTCTTCGTTCACGATGAACCGACCCTGCGGCGTGAGCGCGGTCGGCAACTCTTCGTCTTCGATGAGACCCTCTCCGTGGAGTTCTTCTAACTCCGCATCGAGGACTGCCTCTTCGACGCCGAGGAGTTCGCTGAAATCGACTTCTGCGGCCATCTCCCCAGCGGAGTAGAGACCGACGAGGACTTCGAGACCCTGTTCTGTGACCTCGATGTTGCGAACCTCCGATTTGATCCAGTGGTAGACGAGACGGAGGTAGCGTCCGAGGATGTTCATCTTCCGGCGTGAGTCGAGCGTTATCTCTGAGGTAACGGTCTGTCCCTGCTTGACGTGTTGTACAGAGAGGACGAGTCGCTTTTCGTCGTCGATGGTCCGTTCGAGCACCTCGAAGAAGATGACACTCGCCAAGTCGATGTGGAACGGTTCGCCGTTTTCGGTGAGCGGGCCGCCGTCGTCGGGGAACGTCACCGCCTCGTAGTCGAGGTGGAGACCGGACGGTCGTCGCGGCGTGTCGAGGACACGGCCACCGATGCGAGCCGGATGTGTGACCTGCGTCCGAGAACCGTTGAGTGCCGCGCGGAACAACAACAGCGAGAACTTCTCGATGGTCTCGCGGTCGCCACCGATGACGGTCGTCCGGCGCTGTCGTCCGGTGATGTAGCCGACCATCACCGTGTAATCGAAGAACTCCTCGACTTCCGGTGGGACCTGCCCCACCGCGATGTCGAAGATAGACGAGATAGAGATGTTCGTCTTTCCCTTCGCCGTGGCGAGGATGAGCCGCCGTTGGCTCATCAAGACGCGCCCTTTGACCGGGTCGAAAGACGCGTTTCCGCCGGCAACGAAGTTAGCGACGAAATCGACGACAATCGATTCGTTGTCTCCGATTTTCTTTATCCGCTTTTGCTCCGAGCGCTCGCGTTCTCTTTGTTCGCGGTCGTCGTCCGGTTCGGATTTCTTCCGGCGGTACGCTTGGAGAAGGTCACTTTCTGCAACGTCACCCCCCTCCGGCGCGCGAGACCGGGCCTCTTCGGGGCTCTGTTCACCTGCCTGTTCACGTGTCGAATCTTGGGTCTGTGTTCCGTCTTCCGTCATATACTGATCAGCGCTCCTGCGAGCGACGAGGTAGCGACTGCCATCAGAGAGCCAACCCAGACGAGCATCACGAAGTGGAGGTATGCGTTCGCTTTGTGACCTCCGTCTACCATCCGGATCATCAGCGATGACAACAGCGCGTTGAACAGAATAATAAGTGTTAGCATGTACTCGATGAAGGGAACGTCGTAGACGCCTGCGTAGATGAGCGTCCCGAACTGAAGGCTGTCGAGGTTCATCTCCGTCGAGAACGACGCGAGGATTTCGACGACTTCGAGTCCGATAAAGAACGCGAACGACGCCGAGGCCGTGATGCCGTAGAGGACCCCGATGAGCGTCACGGTTGACTGCTTGCGCTGTCGGCGGAGTTTAATAATCTCGTTCATGTTCCGGCTGATAAGCTCCCCGAGGAGCTTCGGTTTCCCACCCATCGACCGTCCGACGTTGTACATCTCGGAGAACTTCTGAATGAGATACGAGTTCGTCTCGGCAGTAAAGAAGAACCACGACCGGTCGGGGTCCAGACGCATCCGAAGGCGGGTGTGAAGCCGACCGATTTCGCGGGACAGGACGCCGAAGTCTTTCGTCTTCAGCGTCGCAAGCACGGCAGTCGTCGTGCTCTGTTTTGCCGTCTCGGAGGCACCGAGCGCACGAATGAAGCCGGGGTATTCCTCGTCGCGGTCGCCAATGCGTTTCTCGTGGCGACGAGCCACGATTCCGGGGACCGCAAGCGGCGTCAGCGGGGTGGAGATGAGAAGCGGAACCGGCAGGTCGAGCATAATCGGGCGGACGACTTCGCCGACGACGGTCAGGTTGAACGTCCCCAGCGCTAACACGAGAATCATGACGATGGAGAGTCCGACAGCGCCGTACAGCGTGATGTCTATCTGCCGGTCGGCCTTCGTCCGGTATTCGCGCTGGTGGAACCACAGCGGGTCGTACGGCGACATCGTCCGGATGACGAAGTAAAAGCCCAGTTGGACGAAGACGAAGAGCACGATGACCGCTCCGATAGTCATCGTCGCGTCGGTCCCCGTCAGAATCGGAAGGACGATGGCGTTGATGATGGCGAACGTCATCGACAGAATCATCGAGAGGTAGAGGTCTTTCATGACCTCTAGGTTCCCGAGTGCGCTCTCGTAGACGGTGATGTACTTCTGAATCATCGCGTTCTGCTCGCCGAGCAGGAAGTCGTCGATGCTCTGCCCGGCGTTGATGGAGTACGCGAGGCGGTCGAGGAAGTCAGCGAGAGGTTTCGATGGTACTTCGCGCGCGCGACGTTGACAGGCGTCGTCGAGCGATTGGTTCCACGCATCGACGAGTTGGACGATTCTGTTCATCTCCGTCGCCAACTCGCCGTATTCATCTTCGCGTGCGAGGGTCCGGAACACGGCGACGCGGTCGATATTCGTCGTGGAGAGGACCGTCATGTGCGTAATCAGCAGGTGTATCTGGTTCTCGAGGCTCCGTTTCGTCTGTTCGACGAGCAACCGTGGGTAGAGCACGGCACCGCCGAGGAGCAGTGCCCCGAGGAGGAACACGGGAATCCGCACGAGTAGGGGGAACGGAAGCGCAATCGCGCCGGCCAGACAGAGGATGAAGAACACGATGGCGGGGCCGAGAACGAAGAGGAGATACCGCGGTAGCTCCATCGGCATCTTCTCGTAGGACTCGATGACTTCGCTAATGAAGTCCCGAATTTGAACCCCTTGTATCGTCGTGTTCGCTTCCTCTGTCATTTGGTTATACCCGTGCCATGTCGAACGGCAGTCCTTCGACGCCGTCGCGCTGGTAATCTTCGATGAGTTCGTTCACTTCGTGGTAGCCGAGGACGTTCTCCTGAATCGCCCGCCGAACGAGTTCGGCGCGGAATTTGATGTCGTCGTAAATCTTCCGCGTGTCGTCGTACCCCAGAAGGGTAGCGACTTTCTGCTCCATGATGAACGAGTTGTTCATTCCCTGGAAGACGATCTCGTCGTTGACTGGGTCCCAGTAGAACGCCTCACGAGTGACGACGCCGCCCATCTCCTTCGAGTAGCCTTCGATTTCCTGCACACTCGTCACCCGGCGCAGGATGTCGTTTCCACGACGAACGCGGTTCTGGAACAGCGCGATGTCGCAGTTGTCCATGAACGTCTCGGGGACGTTGATGGGGTCACCGGTGAAACGCTGAATCATCGAAACGATGTCGGATGCGTGGAACGTGAGCATGACCGGGTGACCCGTCTGGGCCGCCTGGAACGCCATCCGGCCCTCTTCACCACGAACCTCCCCGACGATGATGTAGTCGGGACGAGAACGAAGCGCGGCCGCCACGAGGTCGAACATGTCCACCTCGGAGTCGGAACCACGACCCTCACGCGTGAGGAGTTGTTGCCACGTGTCGTGCGGCGGCAACACTTCGGCCGTGTCCTCTGCGGTGTATATCTTCGAATCCTGCGGGATAAACGAGAGAATCGCGTTGAGCGTCGTCGTCTTCCCGGATGCCGTCTCGCCGACGACGAAGATCGTCCGCTCGTTTTCCAGCGCAATCCAGAGGTACGCCGCCAACTCCGGCGAGAGCGTTCCCCACTTCGTAATCTGGAAGATCGAAAGCGGAACGTCGTCACCCTGACGAATCGTCAGTGACGAGCCTTTGAGCGACACGTCGTCGGAGTAGATGATGTTGATACGCGAGCCATCGGGGAGCGTCGAGTCCACGATGGGGTGTGCGTCGGAGACGGGGTCGCCGATACGCTCACCCATGTTACGAAGCCAGTTGTCGAACTGCTCTTCGTCGTCGAATTCGACGCTCGTCTCTAACAGGCCGAACGTTCCGTGATCGACGTCAACCTGCCGCGGCCCGATAACGTGAATGTCCTCGTTCTCGGGGTCGCGCATGATGGGTTCGAGCGGGCCGAGTCCGACGATGTCACGGGTGAGTCGGTACTGAATCTTGTCGTAGGTCTCCTGTGGGACCTCGATACCGGCGACATCGAGTCGCTTCGCAACGGACCCAAGCGGGCCGCGGTCGTTACCTGTGATATGAACGATTTCGCTGAGGAGTTCTTCGATGCGCTCTTCGTAGTCGGCGCTTTCCTCGGGTGCTGGCTTCGAGACACTGCGTTCGAGCAGTTTGTCTTTCACCCGGCTGAACACCTCCAGTTCTTCGTCGTCCATCTCCGGTTCGATGGTGTAGTACTTCGTCGTCTCGCCGAAGTTGCCGTATATCTGGCAGAACACGGGACCGCCGAGCGGATAGATGATGTTGGGTCGCCGTGACTCGTAATCACCCGGCTCATCGACGAGCATCGGGAACTCACCCGTAATCTGTCGGAACCGCTTGAGGTGTTCACGGAGGTGTGGCCACTGCATTGCGAGGCGCTTGAGGTCGTCCGACAGTTTGGCAGAGCCGTGTTCGGTCGCCATCTATGCCACACTCCTCGACTCGATAACGAGTCCGATGCCGGAACGGACCGAGAAACCGACACGGTCTCCGACCTGTTGGCCCATCCCCGCAAAGCGTTTGACGAAGATGTTCCGTCGAACGTCGTTTCCGACCTCGACCATCTCCAGTTCGAAGTACACGTCAGCAATCGACCGGAACGGACCGATAGAACCCTCGTCAACCGACGATGGGTCTACAGTGATGATGATGGTCTTTCCTTTCGTCGTCAACTCGCGGAAGAACGAGATGATTTCGAGCGCCGCTTGCCGTTCGTCGTTTTGCCGGACCAGCGCTTCGAACTGCGGGTCGTTACGCAGGATGGCGTCGAACGTATCGATGATGATGACGTCCGCATCCCACAGGGTTTCTGCGTCCATCAGGCGACGGAGGAGCTGTTTTCGCTCTTTTTGGCTACTACTACCTCCGGAAAGCGCCCCACTACTGTCGATTTCGGCCTGTAAGAACAGGATTTGTTCGTCTAAGAGGGGCTTGACGATGTCGTACGACAGCGAATGCATCTGGTCGAGGAATCCGCGGACGCCCAACTCTGTCGAGACGAGCGTAACCACCGTTTCCTCCTCACAAAAGCCGTAGCTGAATCGCTGCGATAGCACGCTCTTTCCGGCTCCGTAGTCCCCTTCGATGAGGACGATGGCACCCTTCGGGATGCCACCACCGAGTTCCTTTTCGAGACGGTCGTGCCCCGATAGTCCGAGAGAGAATTGACTGCTCATGGTACGTGGAATTCGAACACCTCTTCGTCACCGTCAACGACGATCTTCATCCGGTAGTCGCCCGAACTGAGCTGGATTCCAGTCACGTCGATTCTGACGACGTTGCTCGGACGCCACTCGGTGCCGTCAACGACGGTTACCGAAACACTGCTTTGATACTTTGCGCCGACGATGATGTCGAAGCCATCGCTCGTTGCGGGAAGCGACCGGAGGCCGGTGTTTTTGACGTACACGGAGAGGTTGTCGTTGGTGTCGTCGTACACACCACCTTGCGGATCGCTTATCACTTCGATATCTGTTCTGATTTCTGTACTCACGTCTCCGCCGCGGTCGTCAACCGAACTGCTGATTCCGGTGACGGTGTCGATGAGAACACCGGACACACCGGCGGCGACCACGATACTTGCGATGAACAAGATGAGACTCGGAATCGAAATGTCCGCCATCTAGCTCACCACCTCAGTCGCGGCGACACCGGTTCCAGTGACGACCTTTACACGTGGTGGCTCGGAACTGACGCCGACGACGATCGAGAGATTCTGGCCGGCGTACCACAGGTCCGTCGTGGTGTCGCCCTCGACGCTCGAATTCGCATCCGGAACCGTAACGTGCGCGTTGTCAACCAGCAGCGTCGTCTCGTCAACAGAGAGCGTCTCGGCACCCGTGTTCGTCACGTTCACCGTGAGGTTCGACGTCCCCGTGTCGTACGTCGCGTTCGTGATGCTGATGTCGGTGTTCATGCGTTCGAGCGCGCGCTCCGAGTTGGCGTCTCGGGCTTCGAGCACGTTCTCGGTCGCGTTAGACGTCGCTGTGTAAAGCGTCCCCGTTGCGATGAGGACGCCGAGGAAGATGATGGCAGTTGAGCCGCTAACACCGAATCCCATCGGGGTTCCCTCCGTAGGCGACCAACTCTTGGAACAGTTGTCCCTTCGGAACGTCTTCGGCGAGACGACTGACGTATGCGAGGCTCGTTTGGTGGTCGTCGATGCGGAACTCGTGGTCGTCTACGTCGTCTATCGCCGCCGAAATCTGTCCAACGTGCGCGTTCAGTTCGCTCTCGACGGTGCGCGAAATCCAGTCCTGCTCCCGGTACTGGCGGAGTGCGCGTGATGCGCCGAGCGCGCCACCAACGGAGACGAGATGCTCGACCCATTCGAGGACGAGCACTTCCGAGACGTAGTTCGCGGGCAGATGCGTGAGATACGCATCCGACGCCGGTTCGCCGGTCGAATCGGCTTCAGCTGGCGGCTCGGGGTCGTCGGCCGCGTCTTCGGCTTCGTCCGCCAACTCTTCTTTCGCCATCGCCGCGGACGCGTACTCGGCTTCGAGTTCGTCGAGCGTCTTCCGAACGTTCTCCGGTTCGTCCTCCGCTTCTTCGAGGTCGTCGGCTTCGTCTTCGACATCGCCGAGGCCGAACGCTTCGTCTGGCTCGTCTTCTGTTTCCTCTTCGACGTCCGTCTCGGTTTCGCCGAGGTCGTCGGGGTCGTCAAGGAGTTCGTCCGCGTTGTCGGCTTCGACATCGCCGAGTTCCTCGGTCGCATCGAGGTCCTCGACGACATCCGCCGCCGCGTCGTCGGGTTCGAGTTCGTCTTCTTCGTCTTCGTCTTCCCAACCACCTTCGTCTTCGTACTCCTCTTTGAGGTCGTCGAAGCTCGAACCGCCGCCACCGGAGTCGTCGGTATCGTCTACGTCGTCCAGCGCGTCAGCTGGACTCTCTCGTTCGGCTTCGGCGAGTTCGTCTTCAGCGGCGAGTTCGGCTTCTTCTGCGCCTTCCTCGGCTTCGAGTTCGCCGAAGTCGTCGTCGAAGAACGACTCCGCCTCGGCGTTTGCCACTTCGGGGTCGAGATGCTCTTCGTCTTCGGCTTCCGCCTCGAAGAGACCGAACGAACCGCCGCCGTCGATACCACCCATCTCGCGGGCGTCATCGACGAACGGGTTGATACCGCGGGTAACCATCTCATAGATGTCGAGGAGCTTCCGAATCGTGTCGTCAAGCTCTTCGACGGTTTCTCCGATTTGTTTGTTCTCTTCGCGGACGGTGTTCATCCCCGACGAGATGGCGCTTACTTCGTTCTCGAGCTCGCCGATGCGATCTTCAAGCTCTGCGAGTTCCTCGCTGTTGTCGTCGTCGAATCCGCCGAAATCATCGTCGAATCCGTCGTCGAGGTCGTCGCCGAAGTCACCAAACTCGTCGGAGAGATCGTCGATACCCTCCTCGAATCCAAGTCCATCATCTGATGACATATGTTATCTTTCAGTGTCCGTTTCGTTCCCGGCGTCGGCCGTATCTGAGCCGTCTATTAGTACTATCATGCCCGGTGTGAGCACCTCCGTACTGCTCGCGGGGTGACCTGTTCGTGCGACTGCCTGTCACCCGTCCGAGCGTCAGACGGGCCGGGGTGGGCTGACGGGCTCGGGGGAGCAGGTAACATTAGTGCAAGGTACGTAAGTCGATACAAGAAAGTTCCCGTCCCGTTATCAGAGAAGATATTCGAAAAGTGCGGAATTTTCGATAACCCTGCATGTAATAAAAGTCAGACAACGGCGTAGCGGCGGTAAGAAGAATTATCCGGCGCCAGCACCGATGGTCGTCCGACAGTCAACACTCGCGTCAATCAAATCATGACAGAACTAGTCAAGACCGGTGTCGAAGGGCTCGATTCCATCCTGAATGGCGGTATCGTAAAGAACGCCGCGGTACTCATCAGTGGCAACCCCGGGACGGGGAAGAGTATTCTCGGGTTGCAATACCTCTACAACGGCGTCGATCAGTTCGACGAAGGAGGGTTGTACCTCACCTTCGAAGAGACAGAAGACGACATTCGTCAGGCGGCGGAGTCTATCGGCTTCGACCGCTGGCACGAGTACGTGGAGTCTGGCCAGATCAAAGTCTACGACAAGCGGACGCTCCTCCGAGACGGCGACTTCTCCACGACGCTCGACCGTATCCTCGGCGACCTACAGGATACGAACTACGACCGACTCGTCTTGGACTCGCTTACGATGTTCCAACTTTTCTTCGACGAGGAGAAAGAACAGCGTCAGTACCTCCTGAAGTTCATCGATATTCTGAAAGACAGCGGCCTCACGTCGCTGTTGACGACCGAACAGTCGGCTATCTTCCCCGAGACCGACATCGGTCTAGAGAACTTCCTGACCGACGGGAACATCTATCTCATCCAGAGTCCTGCGGGCGCGACGAGCAACCGATACGTCTGGGTTGCGAAGATGCGGAAACAGAGTATCAAGAACTCGATGTTCCCGCTGGAAATCGCCCACGGTGGTATCAAGATATACGAACAGGCCGCCGGCTTCTCGATGGTCGGCGAGTCGCCGCCGTGGTTCGGCGAAGAAACAGAGTAGCGTCCACACTCTTTTATTCGGTTCTGGTCGTTCACGGCGTCGCCGCGGAGCGTAAGCGACACTCGTCGGTACCGGAGAACACGGACCGTCAGAGCCGAGCCACTGCCGTCGTTTTGTTACAGACTTGACGGACGCATCGTCTCCGTACTGACCACCCGAAGTACCGCCAGGATAGTGCAACCGCTCTGCGGGTGAGTGCTATAAAATGAAATGAGAGTCGCTGAACAGTCCCGTTACAGTTCGACCGGCTCGCCCTGCGTCTTGCCAGCGAGCTGCTGCGGCATCGTCAGCATTACCTGCGTCGTGCCACCAGTACGGGAAGTGATTTCGAGGGTGACCTTTTCGCCAGTCGAGAGACCGCCGGTGAGGTCACCGGACGGGTTCTCGATGTCGGAGGTGTTGATGCGGACCTCGTAGCGGTCGTTCATGCTGTTGAGAACGCCGAAGGAGCCGTCGTCGTCAGTAACCTTCGAGAGGTTGAAGTTCGTTTTGTTGGCGTACGTGAGGCTCTTTGAGCTGTTCGTCAGCGTCTGGACCTGCGTATCGCTGAGGTACTTGATCGAGGTCTCGTTCATATCGACGCTGCTGGAACCTGCGGCGAGGCGGACGGTCATCGTAATGTTGTCGATGTCGTTTTCACCGCCGACCGTACCGTGGGTGTTCAGCACTTCGACGCGGTTCGTGACCTTGTTCACGCTCTCTTGACCGGCGTCTTCAGCAGTCGCCTGGAGGAATCCAGCGGTGTTCACGAGAACACCCGCCGCAATCGCTGCGACGAGGACCATCGCGATGAAGACGATGAGCGTACCGATACCAACCTGACCGCGGTCTTCGCTGTTGAATTTATCGAACATTTGAATCACTTTACAGGGCAACCGGGTTGTTGTCCGACTTGCCAGCGAGCTGCTGCGGCATCGTCAGGATAACTTGCGTCGAACCACCGGAGCGGCTCGTGATGTCGAGCTTGACGGTATCGCCAGTCGTGATACCCTTGGCGTTATCTTCGACGACAGAGGTGTTGATGACGATCTCGTAGCGGTCTGCCTGGTTGTTCAGAACGGGGAACGAGGTGTCGCCACCGTCTTCGAGCTTGTGCGCGGTGAATTCAGTGGAGTTGAGTCCAGTGTCTCCACCAGTGCCACTCTCCCACTTGTTCACGCTTCCGAGGTCTGCGCCCGCAGCATCCGTCGTGGCGTTGTCGTAGACGAGGTTCTGCGCAGTCTCACCGCTCAGGTACTTGATGCTCGTATCTTCGAGCGAAACACTCCCGGAGCCGGCTGCGAGACGCACAGTGAGGTTGATGCTATCGACTGCCAGCTCACCACCGGTATCGTTGACGATACCGTGAGTGGAGACGACGTCGAGACGGTTCGTAACCTTGTTTACACTTTCTTGTCCGGCGTCTTGTGCGGTCGCCTGCAGGAAGCCTGCAGTATTGACCAAGACACCAGCCGCGATTGCGGCGACCAAAACCATCGCAATGAAGACGATAAGGGTCCCGATACCGACCTGACCCCGGTCTTCTTTGATGTTGTTGAACATGGGTTGTCGTAGGTGTGGTCCCACGCTCGGCGAGAGCGGGAACCGTCATTCTTCATCTTGAGTAGGTGGTACATAACGGTACGGCCCTCAATATCAAGACTGATATTGGTGGCCGGTACGTCCATATGCAACAATCCTTCGTGCGCTCACGCGTGGGTGGCAGAAGCTAATCGTTTCAGAAAACGTAAGAAAAGGATACGGAGTCGGGCCAGCTCAGTCCTGCGTAATCTTCCGCCAGACGTCGTCGAGCTTGTTTTTCACTTCTGGCCGCTCTGTCACGCTCACGGTGTAATCGTCACCCTCGAACCGAACGACGATCTCGTCAACCTCACGACGGTAGACGTTCGTCCGCCGATGTTCGTCCGAGAGTACCCGGTCGTGAAGTTCGAGAAGTCCCGCCGCCGTCAATTCTTCAATTCTGCGATAACAGGTCGCAATGGGTATATCTAACATCTCGCTGAACTCCTGTGCCGAGTGAGGTTCGTCCGCGGCACGGAGGATATCAGGGTTGTACTCGTTTCCCAGTGCGGAAAGGGTCCTGTCAGACTCCATAGATGGAAATTCATCGGTTCGCGCGGCTTGTCAATGTGTTGGTTATATATTTGGCACATTCTCAGTCATAGTAGTGAGTTCGGGCGCCGAGTCGTATCGGCGGCGATGGGATTATATGTTGCCCCACCGAGCATCCGGCGATGGACGAGGCCGACGACGAGCGTCCAAAGAGCCACCCGCGAGAGCAGGGGGTGGTCGGGACAGAGGACCTCGATATAAGTCACGATAAGAACGTAGCCGAGATTGACTCCGGCCGGTTCGTTATCTCGACGGACAACGACGAAACGCCGAACCCGAGCGAGGAGGCACTGAATGAGCGTTCGACGAGCGCCGAACCGGAACAACAGTCCACGGCGAGTGCCGACTCGACCGAGTCGGACGCGAAGCCCAAACTCGTCCTTCCGGAAGACCCGAGAAAGCGCGCTATCGTCGCGCGCCGACTGCTCGCCGAACGCGTCGGCGCGATTCAGTCGGACCACGCGTTGGTCACGACCGCGCTCGTCGATGGGTCGGTCGAACAACACGAGACGGTCTCGAACGACGTGACCGACGTGTTTCACTCGCTGTTAGAGTGGTACGCGGACGCCGTCGGAAGCGACGACACGCCCTCGGACGAGGTGCTCGGGATTTTACTGCTCGCGTCCGAAGTCCGCGTGACGTACCCCGGTCGAGCGATTAAGGCGCTCGCCGCCGCTCACGGACTGGACCGGGACGATTCGATTGGAAACCTCTTCGATGCCGTCGAGGCGTCGGGGGCGTCGTTCCCACCGCGACGCCAAAAATAGGTTTATAATATGGTGTTATTGGCTTCCTAACACACCGTACGCCCGGAATTTGATTTTTGTGTCGCGTGTTTATTACGACGCTCATCGTTCTGTATTCGTATCAGCCTTGATAATGGGGTGGAAGGGTTTATAGTGTGATTTTCGGAAATCTGGAGGTATGGCAAGCAAGGTACTGGTCGTGGACGACTCTGCGTTCATGCGGAACCTCCTCAAGCAACTCCTCGAAGGAGAACACGAAGTCGTCGGCGAAGCCGAAAACGGCGTCGAAGCGGTCGAACTCTACCGCGAACTCGACCCCGATGTCGTCACGATGGACGTTGTCATGCCGATTCGAAACGGCATCGAAGCGACGTCCGAAATCAAGTCACTGGACTCCGGCGCATCGGTCATCATGTGTACGTCGGTGGGACAAGAAGAGAAGATGCGCGAGGCGGTCGAAGCGGGCGCAGATGGCTACATCACGAAGCCGTTCCAGAAGCCCAACGTGCTCCAAGCTATCGCTGACGTCATTCAGGCAGAGGCATGAATCTCGACGTACGGTCGCTTCGAACGTTTAGTCGCCTTGCCCACTCGGGCGCCGAGAAGGCGGCAGGCTCGTTGACTACGCTCGCCGGAATCGACACGTACGTCAACGTCACCAAAGTAGAGCTGGGAACGAAGTCGGACGTCGAAACCGAGTTCGCAGAACGTGACCTCGTAAGCGTCCATATCGGATTCAACGGCGGCTTGGACGGTCGTACGGTACTGGCGTTTTCGCCGGAATCGGCCGAACGCCTCGTTGACGCGCTGATGCCCGGTATCGACGCGACCGACGCCGACGGCGAACTCGCGGCGAGCAGTCTCAAAGAGGTCGCCAACATCATGCTCGGCGGCTTCATCGACGGGTGGGCGGATTACCTCGACACGAGCGTCGATATCACGACGCCGACGTACGTCGAAGACGACGACAGCGGCCCGCTGAAGGAGATCGAAGCGAGCGGCTTCGAACACGGCGGGACTGACGAACACGTTCTGGTCTTCCGGAACCAACTCGAAGCGGCGGATAACGCAATCGAATTCGACCTGTACATGGTTCCGACGCCCGACTCTATCGGCACCATCGTCGAAGCGAGCGGCGAGGACGACGCGCTCCCCGTGGAGTCGTTCGCCGCCTTCTCAGAGATGGTCAACGACGGTGCGAATCAGGCGTCGGCCGACATCACGTCCATGACGGGAATCGACACGACTGTCGAAGTGAGCCGTCTGAGCTTCGTCCCAATCGAAGGCGTCCCGATGTCCTTGACCGACGCCGTACGGCGCGGTGTCGTCCTCGAATTCAGCGGAACGCCGAGCGGGTACATCGCAATCCTGTTCGACGAACCGTCCGCAGAGAACATTGCGAGTAGCCTGCTTCCGGGCATGGAAGGTGACGAAGCAATGCGACAGAGTGCAATTCAGGAGATCGGAAATATCGTCACCTCGGGATTCCTCGACGGCTGGGCGAACGCGCTGGAGACGACGATCGACATCTCGCCGCCGAAGCACGTTCACGACCTCGGGTCCGCAATCATCGACCCGCTTGCGACCGACCTCGCACAGTCACAGGAGTACGCGTTCCTCATCGACTCGACCATCCGAACGGACGACGACGAGTTTACCTGTGACATCTACGCGCTCCCCGACGAAACCGAGTTGCGCAAGGCGCTTGAGCAACTCTCACCCGCCGCGTGACAACGCTGCAGAGGCACCCCAGAAATGCAAGTTTACACCACGGATACGTCCTCGCCCCAGTCCGGGCGAACGAAGGTCGGAATTGCCGACTACGCTGTCTCTAGTGACCAGAGTACGTTGACGACGAGCGGGCTCGGTTCCTGTATCGGCGTCGCACTCTACGATCCAGACACATGCGTCTCTGGGCTCGCACACGCGATGCTCCCGGAAATCGAACCGGGCGGCGAACCGGCGAAGTTCGCCGACAGTAGTATCGAATTGTTGCTCTCGGAGATGGAGGCCGCCGGTGCCAACATCGACAGAGTGGTTGCAAAGATAGCAGGTGGCAGTACCATGTTCGACTTCACGTCTGCCAACGGCGACGGGAGTATCGGCGACCGAAACGTCGAAACGACCCGCGAGACGCTCGCTCGATTCGGCATCGAAATCGTCGCGGAAGACATCGGCGGCTCCCACGGGCGGTCGTTGGAACTCGACGCACAGACTGGAGACCTTCGCGTGCGAAGTGCGAAGACCGGAAACAGCGTGCTCTGACCGTCAGGGTACATCCGTTTTTCACGCGGCGTCCACCGGGCAACCGTAGCCGAGGTGAGAGAGTGGGGACAACTAGTTTCTCCTTCGATACGTCGCGGTCGATTCGAACGTTGGTGAACCGTTCTGAGATGTCTCTCTGGTACGGTCCAATATCACGTCTGATAACGTCTCGGGTAGTTTTATATCGCCTGCTTCGAATTCTCTCACCGAAACGGTACGATATTCGCGTGTGACACCACGGATAGCGCTCTGCGCTTTCCAACCCAAGTCGGGGGACTTGGGGGAGTCGTACCGTCCCTGAATGAGGTGACCCATGTACTTGGACCCGGACGAATACGACCCAGACGAACTTCGACGCATCGCCCGCGACACGGCACGACCACGACGGAACGGGAGTTCCCGGTTTGAAGACTCCCGGTTTGAAGACGCTCGGTTCGACGACCGGAGTCCCTTCCGTTTCGATAACCCGGTTTTCGACCGAAGCCGACAGGAAGCGTCGGAAGCACTCCGGTCGAGCCAACTTGAGCACCTGCTCATGCACCAGTCCCGCGGTGAGGAAGACGGCGTCGAAAAGCCGTATCTTCGCTCGCTCCCAGACAAGTACGGCGCGGAACGCGTCGTCTTCGATTGGCTGGAGTTCCTCGTCCTCAAAGGCGGTTTCAAGCGAGCGATGGACGCACTTCGCTACTACCAGACGGTCGATTGGCTGACAGAAGACGTCGAACAGACCCTCCGTAACTACCTTCTTGGGTTCTCCGCTGACGTTGACGAACCGACCGAACTCGACGTTGACGACCACCTGCTGAGTCTGGTCTACGTCGCTCGTCTCGCCTCGATGGTGTGACGGCCGACTACCGGGTCTCGAATACGAACACAGTCTCTCCTTCCGATAACCCAGTGTATCCAATGATCGCGTACACGACGCGCCCGTCGAATCCGAGCCGAGTTGATACCGTATGACGACCGACCCCGCCAGTTCGAACGCGGTCGAGACGCCACAGAAACCGAAACCGGTCGGCGCGAAACTTGGAAGCGCCAGAACCGCGCTCGTGTACGACACCGACGCTGGAGACCGCGAGACGGTCCAGACGCTCTCTTGTCTCGCAACGTACGAAGACACACTCACCGAAGACGAGCGCGTCCTCTACGGCGAGGAGGCTGCCCGACAGTACCCAGATCGCACGTCGTTCATGCTCCGGTCGGGCCTGCCGACAGACGCCGCGAGCGCGGAGCTAACGGCCCAGTTTTTCGGCGAGGTGTGCGACGGCTACGCGCTTCCCGAAGAAAGCGCGGTGGTGTACGCGATTCCGACTATCGGAGACGAGGTCGGACTTGCGAACCTGACCACCGTCATCGAAGAGAGCGCCGTCGGAGAGACGCTCGTCCGTGGCTTTCCCGAGTCGCTTTGCGCGTCGATTCCGGCGATTGGCGACGACTTGGAAGCGGTCGAAGAGATATTTGTCGCCGTCAATCTCGGTGCGACGACGCTCGAAGCGTGCGCGTATCGCCACGGCGAGCAACTGTTGCCTTTCGTCTCAGAGGCGGCGACCGGCAACGATGTGGACGAACGCATCGCCGACGCCGTCGAAAGCGAGATTGACGGGCGAATCGGTATCGACCGAACCACCGCGCGCGAGTACAAAGAAGAACACGCAGACTTCGACGACTTCGAGTCGTTCACCGACGTCGTGCAACGGCCCGACGAGGGCTCACACGAGTTCGCAGTCGAACGAGGCATCATGGAACCGCTCGACGAGTACCTCGACGACGTCGTAGACGAACTCGTGGCGTTCTTCTCGAAGTTGGCGAACGCCCACATGCGAACCTATCAACTCTCTCGTACGCGCCCGCTCGTCGTCACGGGCGGTATGGCGTGCATCCCCGGACTCATCGCCGAACTCGAAACACGACTGAGCGAGGCACTCGACCGCGAGGTCACGCTGTGCGTTCCCGAGAACCCCGACACTGCCGCGGCCGAGGGTGCCTACCGAATCGCAACCCGATTGCTCGAACAGCACTAACGGGCTCGAAAACCGCGTCCTGAAGTTTCTACATTCCACATCAACCACTGCTCAGCTACTCGGTTCTCGAATGGTGACTGCTGAGCCACGCTGAACGTTCTGCGGTGCTCTCGGTCTCGCTTCGGGAGTCAAAGACCAACGGACTACACAGCGCTCCGCCGCGCGTCGGGTCGGTTCGTCCTGGTCTATGCGTGTCAGTCTGTCTCGCTTTCGACCGTCCCGCCGTCGCTGACAGAAATCGTCTGGTCGGCTCTCCGGAGTCCAATCGTTGCGATAGTCCCGCGGGGTTCGTTCTCGTCGAAGTGCAGGCGGCCGTCGGAGCGGTCGATAATCCAGTGGACCAACCAGAGACCGAGACCGCTGATGTGTTGCAACGGCGTCTCGGTGCCCGATTTGAGAACGGAGATTTCGGCGTCCGGGACTCCCGGGCCGTTGTCGGCGATCTGAATCTCGACGAAGTCACTCGACGTCGCAGTCGGTTCGACGGTGACGCTGACCTCGGGGATGACTCGGTCGTTGTGTTCGAGCGCGTTGTCGATGAGGTTCTTGATGGCCGACTCGACGAGATCGTCGGCGTAGACCCACATCTCGTCAGGGAGGTTCCGGCGGACGATGGCGCTCGGATAATCCGATTCGATACTGTCGAGCTGGGCTTCGATTCGGCTGATGACTTCGACCGATTCGAGACCGCTCGCCTCGCGGTTGAGCGTCGTGTCGATGTGGCGCGTCTGCTCGCCCAACTCGACGAGCGACGACGCTTTTCGTTTGATGGTTCGCGCGTGGTCTTTCGACTCCGCGGGGATGCGCTGTTCGAGAAGCAGGTCCGCGTGGCCCAAAATGACGTTCATGTCGTTTCTGAGGTCGTGACGAAGGACACGATTGAGCACTCTGAGACGCTGTTCGTACCGGTAGCGACTCGTCACGTCCCGAGAGTTCAACACGATTCCGTCCACGGCCGGGTCGTCGAGCAAGTTGATTCCAACCGTCTCGAACCGCCGCCACGTGCCGTTTTTGTGGCGGATTCTGAACTCGGCTCGTACCGGGTCGTCACCGTCGATAACCTCGGTGAGGCACGCTTCGACACACTCTCTGTCGTCCGGATGGACCAGATTGAGCACGCGTTCGCCGACGAGCGAATCGGTCGAGTAGCCGAGGACGTCGGTCATCGACGGACTCGTGTACTTCCGGACGCCGCGTTCGTTGATGACGGTGATAACGTCCCTCGAATTCTCGATGAGCGCTCGAAACTCCTCTTCGGTCCGCCGCCGCTCGGTCACGTCGTAGAAGACGAGGAGCCTCGCGCGGTTGCGAGACGCTTCGCCGACGGACTCCGACCGAATCTCGAAATATCGCCGTCGGGGTCCCTCCCCAACGACCGCCTCCGCTCTGTCGCTTCCGTGGAGGACGGCCCGTACCTCGGTGGGAGTGCGAACGACTTCGAGCACCGACTCGCCGATGCACTCCGAGACCGGTTCGGTGAGCAGTTCGGACGCGGCACCGTTCGATTCGACGATTCGGTCGTGGTCGTCGAGGACGACGACCGCGTCGCGCATCTCCGAGAGAATCGCATCCCGCGCGATAGGGGTGATGTCGAACAGTCGATACTGAAAGAGCGCCCAGAGGACGATTAGTGAACTGAGACCGAGCGAAATCGGAACCGGATTGATCCACAACTTCTGCCAGAATAGCTTACCGGCGAACGCGACAAGCGGAATCAGTCCCACGACGATGAGGACGCCCGCCTGTCGCCGATGGATCCCCGAGGTTCGGAGGTAGGTCTTTCCGAGGACACTCAATCCGGTGATGCCGATACCGGATGCGTACACGACGTGTGCGATGAGAAGCGGTCCCGGGCCGGGCCCGGGCGGACCGGCGAACTCTATGCCAACGCTCGTACTCGTCCACAACTCCATTGGGGATGCTAAGAGTCCGTGTGCGTGGTTCGTGAACGCGAGCGCGATTGCGAGCGCCGGCTCGACCGAGAGAAACGAAAGCATCCGTCGCGTGAGAAGTTGGTCTTCTCCAGCGTAGACGAGCGCGAAGACGAGCCAGAGCGTCGGGAGAATCGCGGCTCCGACCAGTGCGAGGCGAGCGTAGAACAACTCCGCGCCGGGAATCGGGGCGAGAAAGATGAATCCGTACGCAGTTGACCAGATGCTCCCAGAGAGAGATAGGAGCGCGAACGGAACCCGAACACGGCGCGAATAGAGTCGAAAGCGACCGAGAACCACAAGCGTCACGATTCCGGAGAGGATACCGGCGGCGAACAGCGCGTACGCGTACGGGAACTGCTCAGCACCCATCATGAAGTGGTCGTGAGTTGCATGTGTGACTCTCTCGTTAGCTGTTCTTTCCGATGAATGTCACATCGGACAGTATCAAACGTCTATTCGGTTTGGGACTTAAGCCGTTCGTCTCGAATATCGAAATTGATAGCAAAATCGCCGAACCTGGGAACCATCTCGAAATTGGACTGCGAAAGTTCATACATCTGGTATGGTAGTCGAATTTTCCACCGCGATTATCAGTGCTACTTGTAGACGGGTCAATAACCAGTTGGTGTAGAACAACTGTCAGTGGTTCGAACTACGCCCGAACGCTTAATTCGGATGGATGCACACGCAGGGATAACATGCCGCGCGACCCGCGCCACTACGAGATATCCGACCGGCGTCGTTCCGGAGATGTGAGGAGCGACGCGCGGTTCGATTGGGCCGACGTCCCGACAGACCGCACGTGGAGCGGCGTCGCTCGGAAGCGACTACTCACGACGACCGCGGCGGTGACGGCAGACGGCGACCCGTTTCTCGAAACGATTCCGCGGACGCCCGCCGCAGAACAGGTACTCCTCGATTGGTGTGTGCACCTCGTCGAACGACTCGGCGGCCGTGGCGCAATGGAGATGGTCTCGTACTACCGCGACATCGGCTGGCTCGGCGACGACCCACACGACACCATCCACGAGCGGCTCCTCTCGTTTACCGTGCCCGAAGATTTCGAAGACGCACCAACCGAAGACGACCACGTACAGAGCTTCTCGTACATCGCGCGCTTGTCGGCGATGGACGACTCGGAGTGACCGTTCGGAATTAGAGTCCGAGTTGGCGGCCGATGATGAGGTGCTGAATCTCGCTCGTTCCTTCACCGATTTCCATCAGTTTCGCGTCGCGGTAGAACCGCTGTGGCGCGAAGTCTTCGGTGTAACCGTAGCCACCGAGCACCTGCACCGCGTCTTCGGCGACTTCGCGGGCGGCTTCCGAGGCGTCGAGCTTCGCCAGTGCGGACTCGCGGCTGACTCGCTTGCCGTTGTCGTACAGGGTCGCCGCCTTGTGCGTGAGAAGGCGGGCACGCTCGGTTTTCCGGTGCATCGAGACGAGTTTGTCGCGGATGGCGTCGAACTTCGAAATCGGCTGGTCGAACTGCTCGCGCTCTTTGGCGTATCTCTTTGCGTGACCGTACGCGCCCTCTGCGAGTCCGACCGAGAGCGCCGCGATGGAGATTCGGCCGCCGTCGAGGGTCTTCATCGTCTGTTTCCACCCCTCACCCTCTTCGCCGAGCAGTCGGTCCTCGGGCACCCAGCAGTCGTCGAACGAGAGTTCGCACGTCGGCGAGGAGTTGAGTCCCATCTTGTCCCACTCGGTAGTCACCTCGAAGCCGTCGTCGTTTTCGGGGTCAACGATGAACGTCGAGATACCGTCGTAGCCCGCAGTCGGGTCGGTGACTGCTTTCACGAGCACCGAACCGGCGACGCTCGCGTTCGTGATGAACTGCTTCGTGCCGTTGATGACGTAGCCGTCGCCGTCCTTCTCGGCGATTGTATCCATGTCGCTCGCGTCGCTTCCGGAACCGGGTTCGGTGAGCGCCCACCCGCCCATGTGCTCGCCCGTCGCAAGCGGCGTCAGCCACGTTTCTTTCTGCTCGTCGGTCCCGAACAGTTCCAGCGGCTTCGACGCGAGACTGACGTGTGCGGCGTACGACAGGCCGATACCGCCCGAGACGCGGCCGAGTTCCTCGACGACGAGCGCGTACATCAACTGGTCGCCGCCGAGTCCACCGTACTCGGCGTCGATTGGGACGCCCATCACGTCGAGGTCGGCCAACTGGTCGAATATCTCCGTGGGGAACCGGTGTTCGTCCTCGATGTCCTGTGCGATAGGAGCGATCTCTTCGTCGCAGAACTCGCGGACGGTGTCACGAATCATCCGGTGTTCCGCCGGAAGGTCGAAGTCCATGCGACCAAGTATCGCCGACCGAGACATAAACTAATCGAACGACCATGTAGAATACCGCCGAGAGCGCTGTCGGTCGGCCACCACGCGACTCCCACCGAGTGAGAACGGACGGATAGCTCTTTTCCCGGCGACCCCCGAGATGTTCGTATGTACTCTCAAATCCTCTTTCCAACCGACGGAAGCGAGTGTGCGGACGCGGCGTTCGACCACGCGCTCGAACACGCAAAGACGTACGACGCGTCGATTCTCGCGCTGTACGTCGCTGACATCCGGGAGGTCGGCCACGCCTCGCCCGCGATTTCGCTCGACCGAATCCGAGATGCACTCCACGAAAGCGGCAACAACGTGCTCAGCCGAATCGAGTCGCGGGCCGCTGACGCCGACGTGGAAATCGAGACCGTCGTCTCCGAGGGAACGCCCGCCAGCGAGATTCTCCGCCACGCCGACAAGGACGGTGTAGACCTCGTCGTGATGGGGACACACGGTCGAAGCGGTCTCGACCGCTACCTCATCGGAAGCGTCGCCGAGCGGGTGGTCCGAGGGTCGTCGGCACCGGTGTTGACCGTCCGTCAAGAGTCGACGTAGGCCCACGACGTTAAGCCGCCCCTCGTCATACGGGGACCATGGACCTCCGCCGGCTCGTCCGCGGCCGCGTCGAGTGGCCGCGTCTGGAGACTGTCGCCCGCGAACTCGTGGACCGGTACGACCGCGACAGCCTCACCATTCGATTTCTCGAAGCGGACAACTGGCTTTCTACGCCGATGGTCGTCAACGACGAGTGGTTCGTCAAGGTCATCTCCCGACAGAACTCGCTCGTTCACGCCCTGTTTACGACCGGCCGAAACCTCGGTGCGTTCTCCAGCGGCACTGAGGGATTTTTCCAACACTTCGGGACGCCCTTCGAGATGGCCGAACACGAGTTAGTGGCGACAAAGCGCCTCCGCGAAATCGGCCTCAACGCGCCCGCTCCCGTCGAAGCCTTCGAAATCGATGGCCTCGGTATCCTCGTGTTGGAGTATCTGCCGAACTTTCACACGCTCGATTCGGCCCCCCACGACGAGGTCGTCTCGCTCGCGCCCGACCTCTTTGCGGCCCTCTGTCAGATGCACGAAAACGGGCTAGCACACGGCGACCTGCGCGCCGAAAACGTCCTCGTCCGCGACGACGGCATCTACTTCATCGACGCAACGAACGTCAACGAAGCAGGGATGCACGACGCCCGGTCGTACGACCTCGCGTGCGGACTGGCGGCGCTCGAACCCCTCATCGGTGCGAAACAGGCCGTCTCGGCGGCCGTCGAATCGTACGACCCGGACGACCTGCTCGCCGCCGTCGATTTCCTCGATTTCGTCAACATCAGGCCCGACCACGACTTCGATGCCGCGGCGCTCAAAGGCCAGATAGAGACGCGCGCGTCCTGACGACTCGCCGGGAGCACCACGCACGGTTCCTAAAAAATTGGTCGCGGCCGGGGATGTTCCTTACAGGTCTTCAATTCCCTCGTAGTCCGCACCGCCCATGTAGAGGCGCGAGACTTCGGGGTCGTCGAGGAGTCCGTCGGCGTCACCCTCGTAGGCGACCGTCCCTTGGTCGAGGACGTAGCCGCGGTCGGAGATGGCGAGGCCCTCCCGAGCGTTCTGTTCGACCATGAGGACCGCCGTGCCGAGTTCGTTCACCTTCTGTACGTCTTTGAACACCGACTGCACGATGTTCGGTGCGAGGCCGGCGGACGGCTCGTCGATGAGGAGCACGTCGGGTTCCATGACGAGTGCACGCGCGAACGCGAGCACCTGTCGTTGGCCACCCGAGAGTGTCTTCGCCTTCGCGGTCCGCTTCTCGTCGAGAATCGGGAACTGATCGTACAGTTCCTCGATTCGCTCGTTGAGACCTGTGGAGCGAGCGACGCCGCCCATCCGGAGGTTCTCCTCGACAGTGAGCGACGAGAATACGTTGTCGACCTGCGGGACATAGCCCATGCCGGTTCGGACGAGGTCCGCAGGGTCTTCGCCAGTGATGTCTCTCCCGGAGAGGTCTACCGACCCAGTCCACGGCTTCAGGAGGCCGAAGACGGTCTTGAGGACCGTCGATTTCCCGGCACCGTTCGGGCCGATGATACAGACGATTTCGTCGTCGTCGAGGTGGAGGTTGAGGTCGCGGAGGACCTGCACTTCTCCGTACCCGCTGTCGACGCCGCTCACGTCGAGTGCTCGCTCGGTCATGGGCCCGCACCTCCGAGGTACGCCTCGATAACGCGGTCGTCCGTTCGAACCTCCTTCGGCGAGCCTTCCATCAGTACCCGTCCCTGGTCGAGGACGATGATAGGGTCGGCGAGGCCCATGATGAACGGCATGTCGTGTTCGATGATGAGGAAGGTCTGACCCTCCTCGTTGAGTTCGCGGATGAACCGTTTGATGTCGTTCGCGAGCGTCGGGTTGACACCGGCGACAGGCTCGTCGAGGAGCAGGATGTCGGGGTTCGTCGTGAACGCCCGTGCCAACTCGACGAGCTTCAACTGACCACCAGAGAGGTCTGTCGACGGCTGGTCGATGAGATGGGAGATTTCGAATCGTTCGAGCAACTCTTTGGCCCGTCTGAGGTTCGCGCGCTCTTCTCGGGTCACGTCGTCAGCCGAGAAGAAAAGCGGGAAAATCGACTCACCAGTCTGTGGACCGGGGCCGACGAGCATCGCTTCGCGGACACTCATCCCTTCGAGACGACGCGGCGTTTGGAACGTCCGAACGAGTCCTTCGTGGGCGCGCTCCGGTGGTGTCATGTCGCTCACGTCGGTCTCGTTGACGAAGACGCTCCCCGCGTCGGCCTCGTAGAACCCGGAGATGAGGTTGAAAAGCGTTGACTTCCCCGCGCCGTTCGGGCCAATCATCCCCGTGATGGTTCCGCGCTCGATTTCGATGGAGACGTCGTCGGTGGCGACGAGTCCACCGAACGCCTTTTCGAGTCCTCTCGTCTTCAACACCGGGTCGTTCTTTTCGAGGTGTGCACCCTCGTAGACGCCGTCTTCGCTCATTGGTTCTCACCTCCGTCGGACGGTCCGCCCGACGTGGTGCCGTCTGTGACGACACCGCCGTCGGTCGCAGTCGCACCGCGCGACGCGGAACTGGAATCCTCCTTCGCTGCGGGCCAGATAAGCTCGTCCTTCGGTGGGAGGAGACCATCCTGCCGGTAGCGCATGATGAGGATGATGAGGATGCCGACGAACAGCAACCGAAGCGGTGCCACGTCGAGCCCCAAGTTGCCGATGAAGGCGATGTCGTTGAGGAAGCGCGTCCCCTCGCGGATGGCGATGACGACGGCCGCGCCGACGACCGCCCCGCGGTTCGACCCGGTCCCACCGAGGATGACGGCAATCCAGATGTAGAACGTCGTCAGGGGAACGAGGTCAGTGGGGTCGATGTCGAGGTTCAGATGCGCGTAGAACGCGCCGGCGATGGCCATGACGACGCTGCCGACGACGAACGCCTGCATCTTGAACCGGTAGGTGTCCTTGCCGAGGGCCTTTGCGAGGTCCTCGTCTGACCGGATGGTCCTGAGGACGCGTCCCCACGGTGACCGGTGGATGCGCCGGAGGAACAGATACACCAGTCCGAGGAGGACGACGACGTCGAGATGTGGCAGTACGTCCCCTACGGTGACAAGTGGTTCCAGTACTTCTACCGTCGCGTGCGCGAGCGGAAGGAAAACGCGCTGTTCGCGCTGCGCGCAGTCACCGGTATCTAAGCGGTCGATTCGACGTTACTGAGGGTCCAGTAACTTCGCTTCCGCTTTCCTGAGGTGTTCGAGTAGCGTGGTCTTCGAGATGTCCATCTTGGACGCGAGTTCTCTGGTCGATATCTCGCGGGGCCACCTGTAGTACCCCTCCTCTCGGGCCAGTTCGAACGCCTCACGCTGACTCCGGGTGAGCGTGTCTAATCGCCGGCCCCGCTCCGGCTCTGCGCCTTCTGTCGAAGAGATGGAGTCGACGCGGATGTCGGCGTTCGTACAATCCATCACCTCGTCGATTCGTCCCTGTATCTCGGTGCGCTCGCCGGCGAACCAGACCTGCCACTTCTCACGACCCCCCTCGATTTGTGTGGGTTCGCTGTGGACGAACCCCTGTTCGAGGAGTCGCGGGCAAATCATGTCGCTCGGGTCGTATTCGAGGAAGAACTCGCGTGCGACCGACCCGGGTGCGACCCGCCGACCGCGGGGGTCGAACCGCTCTTGGAGTTCGAGAACGTCACCCGTCAATTCGGAATCGGCAATCGTATCGAGAAGCGTCTCAACCTCGTCTATCGATTCTCCGTACGCCGTGAAAAGCCCGTTTGCCCGTTCGATTCCTGCCGTCGGTGCGTCGTAGATTGCGTGTGCCAGTATGCCGCCTCTGTGATCTTCTGTGGCCTCTATCGCCCAACAGTTCGGATGCCAGAGGTCGAGCGTCAGGCGCGTGCCCTGCCCAGCCATGCGCTCGCTCATACGGTCGCATTGTAGACGAGAGTGTAAGATGTCATCTATACTCATGGAGACAGTAGTTGCTGAACGAACAAGACTCGCCAAACCATAATGATAATATATCACAATAGAAAACGCTTCCCTCCCATGGACGGTGACGGGGTTATTAATGTAAGTTCTGCAAATATCACCACTATGGCGCAGGACGAATATCGTCACTACATCAACGGCGAATGGACAGACGGCACCGGCGACGAGACGTTCGTGAGCGAGAACCCCGCGACGGGCGAGACGCTCGGAACGTTCCGACGCGGCACTCCGGAAGACATCGACGTGGCGGCCGAAGCGGCCGACGAAGCCTACGAGGAGTGGCGCGAACTCTCGCACATCGAGCGCGCGGAATATCTCTGGGATATCTACCACGAACTGCGTGACCGAACCGAAGAACTCGCGGAAGTCGTCACCAAGGAGTGCGGAAAGGAAATCTCCGAGGGACGCGCCGACGTTATCGAAGCCTACCACATGGTCGAGTGGGCCGCAGGCGACGCTCGCCACCCCAAAGGCGACGTGATTCCGTCCGAGATTCCGGCCAAAGACGCCTACATGCGGCGTAAGCCCCGTGGCGTCGTCGGCTGTATCACCCCGTGGAACTTCCCGGTCGCCATTCCGTTTTGGCACATGGCCGTCGCGCTCGTCGAGGGTAACACCGTCGTCTGGAAGCCCGCCGAGCAGACGCCGTGGTGCGGTCAGATCATCGCCGAGATGTTCGAAGACGCCGGCATTCCGGACGGCGTGTTCAACATGGTACAGGGCTTCGGCGACGCTGGTGCCACCATCGTTGACGACGAGCGTATCGACTCGGTTCTGTTCACCGGGTCTGCGGAAGTCGGCCACGAAGTCGCAAGCAAGGTCGCTCAACAGCCCGGCAAGCTCGCCGCGTGTGAGATGGGTGGCAAGAACAACATCGTCATCACCGAGAAGGCGGATCTCGACATCGCCGTTCACTCCGCCGTCATGTCCTCGTTCAAGACGACCGGTCAGCGCTGTGTCTCCTCCGAGCGCATCGTCGTCCACGAGGACGTCTACGACGAGTTCAAAGAGCGCTACGTCGAGATTGCGAAGGACGTCTCAGTCGGAAACCCCCTCCGCGAAGACACTTTTATGGGGCCGCTCATCGAGGCCGAACACAAAGAGAAGGTCCTCAAGTACGCCGACCTCGCAAAGAAAGAGGACGTGAACGTGCTCGTTGACCGGACCGAACTCGACGACGACGAGATTCCGGACGGTCACGAAGACGGTCACTGGGTCGGTCCGTTCGTCTACGAGGCCGACGCGCACGAAGACCTCCGCTGTACGCACGAAGAGGTCTTCGGGCCTCACGTCGCTCTGCTCAAGTACTCCGGCGACATCGAAGACGCCGTCGAGATTCAGAACGACACCGACTACGGTCTTGCCGGAGCCATCATCTCCGAGGACTACCGCGAAATCAACTACTACCGCGACCACGCCGAAGTCGGTCTCGCCTATGGCAACCTCCCGTGTATCGGTGCTGAGGTGCACCTGCCGTTCGGTGGCGTGAAGAAGTCCGGCAACGGCTACCCGTCCGCCCGCGAAATCATCGAGGCAGTCACCGAGCGCACCGCGTGGACGCTCAACAACTCCAAGGAAATCCGCATGGCACAGGGTCTCTCTGCGGACATCAAGACGAAAGACGAGTAACGAGACCGACCGGTCTCACGACGACTGCGGTCCCGCTTTCTTCTCTTTGTGCGTTCCCGGCGCGAGACGTCACGTCGAGCGCGTCGCTTCCGACGCGACCAAAACAGTATCCGACGTGACCAAGACAGCTTCTGACGCGGCTAAGACAGCGTCTAAACCAAAATCCCCGCCGCTACGCGGTTAGTCATCAAAAGGCGGAGGCGAATTCGCCTCCCGCCGAATCTCGTGTCACCAGTTGGCGAAGTGAGACGAGGGGAGTGCACCCCCACCGGGCTTGGGAGTGCGAAACGACGTGGCCACGTCGTTGAGTGCCACAACGGACCCCGAAACGTTGCGGCGGGTGCGGCGGATGTGGAGTCGCCGACGTCTGGCGAGAAAAGCGCCTATTGCGTCGGCGAACAAGCGTTAGAAGCCACGAAGTATAAACCCACCGCAACACGAAGTTCGCGGTCGGAAGCGGGGATTGTCGATTCAGGCGGTCGCTTCGAGGTCACGCCGGAGCGCCGCTTCGAGGTTGTCGAGTTCGGTATCGAGGTTCCGTTCGAAGAACGTCTCGACGCCGGGAAGCCGGCCGTCAACGACGAATTCGTTTATCAATCGACAGCCACCGTCGGTCGGCTGGATGGTGTGTTCGCCCGTGACTCGTAGCACACGCGACTTGCCGACGAATTTGACGTGTGTCGGTTCCTCGACGACGATGTCCTCGGTTTCGACGGTCGCGGTGGATTTGACGAGCGGAATCGGCAATTCGAGATGCCACGTCGCGTGTCGGCCGTCCTCGGCGACCTCGAATCGATCGACGACGCTGATAGCCCCCGCTCGTTTCGCGGGGTCAGCGATGAACTCCCAAACGCGTTCCCCGGCGGCGTCGAACTCGAACGTTCGTTTCACGCGGACGGTCATGAGATAGCATCACACCTCGATAGTAAAAAGCCGTGGAATCGCCTCAACTGCGTGTGACGCGCCACGTGGTCGAGCGGGCGCGCCCCCACTTTTCGATTTCGACGTCTTCGGATTTCTCGGCCAGTTGCGGCAGGCGCGAACCGACCTGCTTTGCGGTGAGACCGATAGCTTCGGCGATGTTTTTCGCCCGGAAGTACCCCTCCCCGCGACTGACGCTGTCGCGGAGGTAGGCGAGAATGCGTTGTTCCTCGTCGGTGTACTCAGTCATCCTCGAACCGTCTAGGGAATGGGCGTTCTTAACGGTTACTCGTCTGGGATTTACTGAAACAGATGTGCGCCGCAGACCGCCAGCGACGCGGCGATGATGGCGACAGCAAACCCGAGCGCCTTCGTCAACTGGTCCGGTCCGCCAACCATCAGGCCTGCACCGACGAGCGTGAGCACGCCGAACAACGCCGCAAAGCCGATGGACTTGTCGGATTGCACCGTCTTCGTTTCCATATCTGCGACTTTTCGGGCGCGTACTTAGTTCATTCGACACCGCGTCTCGTGCGTCTAACTACCACGACCGTAGACGCGCACAATCAGAGCCGAGGACACCGTGTCCGACCACAGTCACGTACGACCGCAGACGTGTTCAACCTCGGCGTGTCTCGGCGACGACCGACACAGTGATGTCGGATATCGTCTCGTTTGTGAGTCAGTACACGCTCGGCCGAACGCGTACCCAGTTGCAAACGGTACTATGGGCGACCTGGACGCGTTGCACGTCCGTCTGGGGTACTATGTGGCAATGTCGGCGCAGGCCGTTCGACATTTGTACCAGTAGTCTCGTCACTCCACAACGATGGGACTCACAGCAGTACTGTTTGGTGGACGGCTCCGAATCGCACTCGTTGCGCTCTGTTTCGTCGGCGCGGCCGTCGGCGGCGCGTACGCGACCGGCGTCATCGGCGTACCGAGCGTCGAGGGCGTCGATAACCGCTTTGCAGACGTCAATCAGACGACGACGGTCATCGAGACCGACCTCCGTGTCTCGAACCCGAACCCGATTTCGGCGAACCTCTCCGGACTCGCCGTTGATTACGCCGTCGGGATGAACGACATCGAGATGGCGACCGGGAAGAAAAAGGGCATCTCCGTCGGGCAGGGAACGACGGGGGTTCCGCTCCGAACGACGCTCTCGAACGAGCGCATTCCTGCCTGGTGGGTATCGCACATTCAAAACGGCGAACACACGACGCTCCGCGTCAACGCCACGGTCTCCTCCGAAACGCTCGGCCGCTCGTTCGAGGCCCCGAAGATAGCCCGGTCTATCGATACAGACCTGCTTTCGGCGTTCAATTCGACCGAGACACGCGAGGTAGACGCTGACGCGCCGCTCGTTTCCGACCCGGTGTTGTACATCAACGAGACGAGCGCCGAGTGGGGCGAATCCACGAGCGAGCGCACGGCACTCGAACTCACCTTCGTCGTGCACAATCCTAATGCGTACCCGGTCGCCGTCTCCGAACTCGGCTACAACATCTCGATGAATGACGTTGACGTGGGCGAGGGGACGACGCAGTCCGAGTACGTCATCCCGCCGAAGGCGACGAAGACCATCGAAGCGACGACCTACATCGAAAACGACAGACTCGACGAATGGTGGGTGACGCATCTCGACCGGAACCAGACGACCGACCTCCGCATCGACTTCTACGCGAAACTCGACGCCGGGGGCACGACGCTCACCGTCCCGCTCGACGCCTTGACGTACGAAAAGACGTTCGAGACGGACATCTTCGGCAACAAGGCGGCGTCGGATACGAACGCGTCGGCGACTGATTCGTCCACGAACGAGACGGAGACGGCCGACGGGAACACGACGCAGTCGTCCGGAAGCAAGACGACGACAACGACGACTGAAACGACATCGACCGACACAGCCACAACGACGACTGAAACAACCGATACGGCGACGACCACGACGGCCGAACCCACGACGACCACGACGGCGGGTGACACCACGGGTATCGGAACCAACGAGACCACCAGCGACGACGGGTTGTTGTAACCCGAGCGGTCGGCATCTACCACCGACTCGGGTTGCCGCGGTCAATCCTGACTCAGCCGACAAGACTTTACACCGAGCCACAATACGAGTTGGTATGACACGGAGTACCCACGCTCCTGATCGAGTTCTTCTCCCGCGATGAGAACCCCGTAACCGTCGAGAGCGACGACGAGACGATCGTCGTCTCCTTCGGCGACCGGACTTGCGAACTGTCCCGTGATGCCGCCGCCGACTTGCAAGATGCCATCGGCACGGCGCTGACCGAGAAACAAGAATTCTTCCGCACGGCAGGTGAGTACCGGCGGGACGGCAGTTACGTCGTCTCCCGACGCGGCGCTGATTCGACCGGCAACGCCAAGGTGTTCACTAGTTTCGACGAACTGCACCGCCTGTACGACAGGTTGCCGGAGCGCTTTACGGCCGACGATGTCGGTCGGACCGGTATCACTGGCTCTCGTCGCCACATGATAATCCGTCACTTCGGCGAGCACCCGGCGTTCGACTGCCGTATCGCCAGTCGGAATCCGCTGGCGGGCGAAAAAGAGTCGGGCGATTCGGACGCGACCGAGACGATAGAACTCGTCGCCGACTGAGGCGTCGAGTCGCCGCCGTCTCAGTCGAGCGTGACGTGTTCAGACTCCTCGTTGAGCGCGAGGTTCGCCGCGATTTCGGCGTTCCGCATCGCGTACTGCGCGGTCTGCTGGAGGCTCACGAGCACCTCGCGGATTTGGAGGAGCTTCTGGTTTTCCATCTCCGGCAGGTCGTTGAGAATGTCGCGCTCGCGGTCACGAATCTCTCTGAAGAGTTCACGACACTCGATGGTGTGGTCGTAGTTGCGCTCGACGACCGCCCGCACCGCGGTGGTCGTAATCTCGTCTACGTGGTCCGTAAACTCCCGGATACGCCGCATCGTCGACTGGTCAACGTCGAGCGTGTGGCCGTCGGCGTCCATGACGATGTTGGCGATATCCTCGGCGTTGTCGGCGGTGAGTTCGAGGTTCTTCGCCACAGACCGGTAACCGATGAGCGGGAATCCCGAGTCGAGACCGACGGCGCGTGCGAGGTTGGGGTTCTGGTACGACGTGAAGATGAGACGAAGCAGGAGAACGAAAATTTTGTTCGCCTGCCGCTCGCGGTTGAGCGCCCGTTGTGCGAGGTCCGGATTGCCGTGAGCGAGCGCCTTTACGGCCTCGCCACGCATCGTACTCCCCGTGTTCTCTAGGCGCTTGAGGAGGTTGTCGAGGCTGAAGTCCTCGGCATCGACCGAACAGCGAATCGCGATTCGCTCGGGTGTCTCCTCGATGACGCCGAGACCCATGAGCTGTGTCTCAGCCTTGTAGACGGCGTTGATGTGGTCGGAGTCGAGCGCACCCTCACTTTTTTCGATGTGGATGACGCGCCGCCCGAGCACGTACTGTGCGACGATGGCGCGTTCGAGCGCCTCCGCATTCAGATTGTCTGCACGTATCGTCGCCTTCGAGTCTTCGGTGTTGACGGACTCGGGAAGCACAGTCAGGGTTCCCTTGCCACTGGTTCGAATCGTCACCTCGTCGCCCTTATCGACGTTGTGTTCTTTGGCCCACTCCGCTGGAAGCGTCATCGCCAGCGTGGAGGGACCGAGACGCTGGACTTTCCGGGTCTCCATGCCATGGTGAACCCATCCAATGACCTTAAAGGCCACTATATGTTACTCTCTGCCAATAATAGTTATAGACTTCACTGGAATTTCTTTCAGAACCCTAAATGACGTCGAAGTCGGTCGATTCGCCCTCTCACCGTTCGACACCGGCGAACCAGTCACTCGATTTTCATCATCCGTCGCTCCACGCGACCGACGCGAACTTTGGTCCATCCACGGAGTTCCTCGTCGAGGTCCGTATCGTCGGTATCGACGCGAAGGACCGGAATCGAGTCGAGTTTCGAGCGCGAGGCGACGACCGAGACGTCACACCGACGAATCACCTCAGGAGAGAGTTGCGGGTTGCCGCGACCGAAGATGAACCCTTGTCCGCCGATGGGCGTGACGACGATGACGTTTTCGTCGCCGAGATTGGCGAGGATTTCGTCCGCCGTCGCGTCGCGGGCGAGCACGTCACCGTCGCGGTACACGTCCACGCCGAGCGCCGAGCCGTCGATTCCGAGTTCGGATTTCACCGCGCCGACGGTGCTTCCGGGGCCGAGAACGTAGGTCACTCCGTCGCCGCTGTTGATATCGTCGGCGACCCCGGCGGCGAGCGCTTCGACCGTCCCGCCGCTCGTCTGCTTGGACGATTGGAGGTCTTCCGCGACGGGGACGTGTGCGACCGCCCGGAGTTCGGGATGCACTTCGCCCTCGCGGTAGTCGTCCTCGTCGATGTCCATGACCTCGCGGGCCTCGGTTCGCTCGAACGAGGTGACGATGTGTGCGGCGTCCTCCGGAGAGACGGCGAACACCGACGAATAGACTTTCACGCCCGCGGGGACCCCGAGCATCGGCACGTCGCTTCCGTCGAGCGCTTCGGCGACGTCGGCCGCGGTGCCGTCGCCGCCGACGAACAACACGAGGTCAACGTCGGCCTCGGCGAACGCCTCCGCGGCGGCGATGGTGTCTGCGGCGCTCGTCTCGTCGGCGTCAGGTTCGCCCAGCACGGTCGGGTCGAAGCCGACGTCGCGGGCGATAGACGCGCCCATGCCACCACCCCACGCGAGGATTTCGGCGTCGGGAGCGGCGTCGAAAAGTTGTGAGAGCGCCCGCCGCGCGCGATTCGGCGACCGCGGCTCGGCACCGCGCGCTCTGGCTTCGGCGACTTTTCCGTCGGTTCCTTTCAGTCCGACCCGGCCGCCCATCCCCGCGATGGGATTGACGACGACACCGATTCGCATAGCTGAACGAATCCGCGCCCGCATGAAAAGCACCGCGGTAGCCGACGCCACCGCCTCTCTCGACCGTCGAACTCTGTGACTGTCGCCGGAACCTTACCGTTTAAGGACGGGTCGGGGTAACTGTCATCTATGATTCCGTTAGAAACGACCGAACAGGTGTTTCCGACGTCGGAAATGGCCGCGACCGTCTTCATCGTGGGTATCCTGATGACCGCCGGGTGGCTCTGGTACCTCCAGCGCTAACCGGTCTCTGCTTCCTCGATACCTTCGACCCGCGCTTCGAGCCACGCGGCCGCGGCTTCGACGGTCGCCTCGTCAGCGCCCGCCAGTTTGACCCGAACGTGGTCGCCGGGATAGCTTCCCACCGTGACGTCGAACGCCTCTTGTAGCGACGTAAATCGCCCGATGAGCGAACTCTCCGGTTCCGACGTTCGGACGAACCGGACGTGTGTCTGTTCGCCCGCGAACTCGTCTGCAATCTGTCCGAACATCGTCTTCATCTCGTCGGGGACGCCGGGGAGGACGTAGACAGTCCCGATGACGGCACCGGGTGCGACACCCTCCTCGTTAGGGAGCATCTGCGACCCCGCCGGGAGGTCGGTCGTCCCCTCCACGAGGTCTGCGGCCGAATAGCCGCTGTTCGCCGCTAACCACTCCGCGGCGTCCTCGCTTCGCTCCAAGGACCGCCCGAACGCGGCGGCGACTGCCTCCATCGTCACGTCGTCGTGCGTCGGTCCGAGTCCTCCGGTGACGACGACGGCGTCGTATTCGGCGTGGTATTCGTTGACTACGCGGGCGATGTCGGCGACGCGGTCGGGGACCGTCGTCACGCGCTCGACGCTGACGCCACGAGCTGTCAACTCGGTACACAACCACGTCGCGTTCGTGTTCACTGTGTCACCGGCGAGCAGTTCGTCTCCGACGGTGACAACGGCGGCTTGCATATCCACGGGTACGGACGTAGCGGGCAAAAAAGCGTCCGTACCGACCGACCGCGCGGGTTAAACAGTAGTCGGAAACGGGCCGTGAACTGTTCGGAGCCGACTCGACGACGGTCCGGCCTCAGCGGTCGTTGTCGTCGAAGTCGAGACCGAGTCGCTGTCGGCGTTCGCGGAGTTCCGTTATCTGCCGTCGGTAGTAGAGGATTCCCGACCCGCCGATGAGCACCGAGACGGCCGCGACGACACCGAAGATAGTGAGGTCGCGCTGGAGATAGAACTGCACGGACACGTTACCGTCGGTGAGTGCCTCGTTCCACGTGATGTGGACGCGGTTATTGACGACTTCGGTGTTGTAGCCGCCCGGTCGGACAGTGCCAAAGATGGGGAACTCGACGCGGCGGTCTTCGGGCAAGACGACCTCGTAGGTGCCTTCGACGAGGATGGGAAGCGAGAACCGCTTCGGCGTCGAGACGGACGAGAAGGCGATTTTGCCCGCACTGTTCGCGTCCGCGGGAAGCGTAATGTTCGTGATGCGGTCGTTCTGCGTCACGTCGCCGCCCCGCGCTTTCAACTCGCTCCCGTCGATAACCGTCCCGTTGGGATACTGGTACCGAACTGCCTCGACGGGAAGCGGCGTCCGACTGCCGAATCCGTCGAGTCGGTAGAGTTCGACGAATGACGAGTTCATGTCGTAGACGGCGCGGAACTCGCTGTTGTTCTGGACTGTGATGTGCGCGTCCGTCTCCGCGTCCCACGCGTACTGGCTGTCCGGCGCGCCGTCGAGGCGCTGGTCCGAAACGCTGGACGTGCCACCGAGACACCCGGCGGTAACGAGAAGGAGGGCGAGTCCAGCGATGCCAACGAGGAGTCGCTTGTTCATCGTCTTACTGGCCGATGACGCACTTGAGTTCCGCCGGCAGGTACGACCCGATGCTCGCAAGAAGTCCCGGCGAGTCGGTTTCGTCTCGACAGACGATACTCTGTTCGAGCAGGCCGAGTCGCTCGACCGTCACGATGTCGTTCGCGTGGCCCGCACGGTTCACGGTCGCACGAACCTCGCCGCGGGTCGCGCTGTTGACGTTGACGCGGCCGCTTCCGCGAGTCCACTCGTAGAGGTTGTCGATTTCGTCCTCCGCCAACCGCGACGGTTCGTCGTCGCCACCGTAGACGAAGCGAAGCGGCATGTGCTGGACGAGACCGAAGCGGTCTCGAATCTGCGTCGCGGACCCGCGGCCTAGACCGAGTTCGTCGGTCGGGATGCGAATCTCCTGTCCGGCGTCGAGGACGAAGCCGTCGTCGTCCCAGTGTTCGAGCGTGCCGACGTAGGTTTCGCCCGCGGAGAGGTGCGGTGTCACTTCGCCCCACTGCTCGCGGAGCACGTTGCGTGCGACGGTTTCGTCGTCACCCGTGATGGTCACGGAGATGAAGTCGTCGTCGCGGACGCCGATGTTGTACTCGACGTCGAGGTCGCCGATATCGTTTGCGACGAGCGACGTGAGACTGTCGAGAGCGCGTTCGCGGGCGTCGCCGTCGATGTAGCACTTCGTTGCGAGAACGACCATTTAGTTGGTACCCGTCACTTCGACGTTCAGTTCGTCTCGAAGCTCTTCGATTCGTTTCTCCATCGCCTCGACGAGGTCGGCGTTGTCCATCGGTTCGAGTGGCGCGCCGGTCTCGGGGCACTGGAAGCCGAGTTCCATCGCCTCGGAGAACTCGAACCGGATGCCGGCGGGTTCAGAGAGATAGAACTCATGGTTTCGCTCGTAGTCGAGGCGCTCTTCGAGCGCTTCGAGCAGTCGATACATCTCCTCTTCGAGATTGTCCGGGATATTCTCGTAGTGGAACGTCCAGAGATACGTGAGCCAGCCAGAATCCTCGTCGCGGACGCGACGGTACGACGCGAGGTCGTTCTCGTAGAGGATAAAGAGCGCGCGGCGAACGTCGTTGAGTTCGAGTCGCAACTCCTCGGCGAGTTCCTCGTCAGTGACCTCGCCGTCCGGGGGGGCCGCGGCGACCGGCATCCCGGTTGGTCCGACCAACTCGTGGAGGTACTTCTGGATAACAGGGTCGTTCAGTAACTCCTCAAAAGCCATTGTGCGAATTGGCGTCAGGAACGCCATTAAGTCTTATCACTCCCGCGTAACGGAGAACCGCCCGCGGGCGCGCTGACTGTTGCGATTACTCCTCGTCGGCAGGAACGACTTTCTTGCCCGTGGCCATCGGGACGACGCGGTTCTCGGCGTCTTCCCACTCGCGGTCGAGTTCGCGGCCGTCGAACAGGCGGTCGAGAAAAACCGCGAGTCCGGCGACTTCCGAGTGCGGTTGGTTCGTCACGCCGACGTTCCAGTCCGCCTCGTCGTACACTTCGAAGGGGACTTTCTCCCCACCGACGACGACGAGCAGTGGCGCTTCGGTGTGCGCCTCTCGGATGTCCGCTTGCACGTCCTGTACTCGCTCGCCGTACATCGTGAGGTGGACGACTGCGCCCTCCCAGTTGCGGATAACACCGTTGAGTCCCGCCGTGAGTTCGACCGAGAAAGGGCCGCCGAAGCGACCCGTAATGTCTTCGACCGTGTCCATCGAGTGCCCGGCGTTGTCCGGGAGGATAACCCGGTCGGCACCGAGCGCGCGGGCCGTCAACCCGACGTGTGTCGTCATCCGGTCGTCGCGTCCCGGCCGGTGCCCGTACCGGAGGACGGCGACTTCGGGTTCGTCTTGCATGCCTCTTCGAAGACGACGGGGGAAGGTGGTGCTTTCGGAACGCGGTCACCGCGAACGCGACCAAAATCGTCACACAGCCGAACTTTATGCTCGACGGCTCCCCAACACGAACCATGAGTTATCACCCGGAAGTCGGTGCCGGTGTCGCCGACATCGACCTGTCGGAGCGGACCGCACTCGTCACGGGAGCCACGTCTGGCGTCGGCCGCGAAACGGCCCTCGCACTCGGGAGACTCGGTGCGACCGTCTTCGTCCACGGCCGGGACCGAGACGCCGGCCGCCGCACCGCCAGCGCCATCGACGACACGAGCGGTAACGCGGTCTTCTTCCGCGCAGACCTCGCGGAGACCGACACCGTCCGCCGCCTCGCTGACGAGATACGCGCGCGAACCGACCGCCTCGACGTGCTCGTCAACAACGCCGGCGCGCACTTTTCGGACGGGCAACTGACCGACGACGGCGTCGAAAAGACGTTCGCCGTCAACCACCTCGCGCCGTTCGTCCTCACCCACGACCTCCGCAACCTGCTTTCCGACGACGGTCGCGTCGTCACCGTCTCGTCGGCGGTCCACCGCCGCGCCGACGGGACCTTCGACGTGACGACTCTCGACGGCTACGACGGGCTTGACGCCTACGCCCAGTCGAAGTTAGCAAACGCGCTTTTCACCATCGGGCTTGCGCGCCGACTCGACGGCCCGACGGCGAACTGCTGTCACCCCGGCTTCGTCCCATCCAGCGGTCTCTGGCGCGACGCGTCGGTTCCCGTCCGTCTCGGCGTCGGCGTGCTCGCGCGACTTCCGCACCGACTCGTCAGCGGGTTCGTAGACACCTCGGCGACGGCCGCGGAGACGCTCGTCTATCTCGCCGCATCCCCTGACGCCGCGGACGTAAACGGGCGGTACTTCTCGGACTGCAAACCCGTCGAGCCGTCGGCGGCCGCGACGGACGACCGACTCGTCCGTGAGCTATGGAGCCTAAGCGAGGAGCTGACCGATGTCTCGTGGCCGGAGTGACCACGATTTGTGAGCGGTCACGCCTCGAATGACGTTCCAACGGAGGGAAACGGACTTACCACTCGGTCGAATCATCTGAGCTATGTCGTTGGAACTCTCCGACAAGCGCGTCCTCGTGACCGGGGGCGCAGGTCTCGTTGGCTCTCATCTCGCGGCCCGTCTCGCCGAGGACAACCACGTCGTCGTCGCGGACGACCTCTCGAAAGGTACCCGCGAGCGCGTCCCCGACGGCGTCGAATTCGTCCGAGCGGACATGACAGACCCCGACGAAGTCGCCGAGGCCGTCACCGAAGACCTCGACATCGTGTTCCACTTCGCGGCCTACACGGACACGAACTACAGTAACCCGCGCCAGTTGTTCGAGGAGAACACCGAGATGACGTACAACGTCCTCGAACGGATGCAAGATGTCGGCGTGACGAACATCGCCTTTACCTCCTCTTCGACGGTCTACGGCGAGGCCCCGCGCCCGACGCCCGAAGACTACGCCCCCCTCGAACCTATCAGCATCTACGGCTCTTCGAAACTCGCCGACGAGGGCCTGCTCTCGACGTTCGCACACTCCTACGATTTCACCGTCTACATGTACCGCTTTGCAAACATCGTCGGCCCGAAACAGCGCGGGAACGTCATCCCCGACTTCATCGAGAAACTGCTCGAAGACCCCGAGACGCTCGAAATCCTCGGCGACGGCCGACAAGAGAAATCCTATCTCCACGTCGAGAACTGTATCGACGCGATGTGCCACGTGGTCGAACACGCCGACCGCGACTTCAACGTCTACAACCTCGGCACCCGGACGACCACGTCGGTGACGACCATCGCTAACATCGTCTCCGACGTGATGGGACTCGACCCCGACTACGAGTATACCGGCGGTGACCGTGGCTGGACCGGTGACGTTCCGAAGATGCGTCTCTCCATCGAGAAACTGTCCGCACTCGGCTGGGAACCGGACAATTCGAGCGACGACGCCGTCCGGCGGGCCGCCGAAGAACTCTCCGACGAACTGCGAGCGGAGTACGAGTAACCCCGGTCTGGCTCGCCCGAGAACCGTCGAGAACCGCCCGGGAACGAGCCACCTTTCTACCGCGACGGCGTATCCCGGTTCGTGCAGGTCGTCGGCTACGATACCGGAACGCCAGCGCTGTTCGTGAGCACGAGCGACGGCATCGACTCGGTCGCACTCGACCCCGGAACCGAACTCGAATACCGCCTCGGCGACCGTCACTGTGCGGGGTCCATCCACGACGACCGCCACATCCCGTGTGACAACGACGGCGCGCCGTACTGCCCGGACCACCGGAGCACGTGGGTCTGTGCGAAGTGCACCGGGTCGTGTCTGAAAGACGAGATGGACTGCTACGAGGACCACGCGGTTTACCTCGCCGCCTTCGCACCGGCCACGTTCAAAGTCGGCGTCACGCGCCACTGGCGACTCGAAACACGGCTCCGAGAGCAGGGTGCTGACCGCGCGGCACACATCCGAACGCTCTCCGACGGCCGCATCGCCCGCGAGTACGAAGCCGAACTCGCAACCGACATCTCGGACCGCATCCGCGTGCCGGCGAAGGTTTCGGGCTTCGGACGCGACGTTGACGCCGATGCGTGGGCCTCGCTCGTGGGCGACTTCGACCCGATAGAGACGTTTTCGTTCGAGTACGGACTCGTCCTCTCGGAGAGTCCGGTCGCCGAAACCATCGCCACGGGGACGATTCGCGGCGTGAAAGGACGCGTCCTCGTCCTCGACCACCGCGGAACGACCTACGCGGTCGATATGCGCGACCTCGTGGGACACGAACTCGAACGCGGCGGGACCGACCGCGACCTCCAGTCGAGTCTCGGCGCGTTCGGATGAGCCACCAGTGCCGTCCGAATAAAGACAGCAGTCTGACACACTTTGAAGACCGTCAGCACTTTCCGGGTGGACGGCTAATCCGCGACCATGGCTGACGACGAACACACAGACGAGACGCAGGCACCGGACGAAGGCGGCGACGGCGACGAAGAAAAATCGTTCCGCGAGCGCGTCGAAGAGATTCGCAAGCGGCGCGAAAAAGAGCGCGAAGAGGGCGACCGCCCGAGTCCCGAAGAGATGATGGGCGGCGGCGGTCCCGGCGGCATGGGTGGCGGCGGCAACCCCTTCGCGCAGATGATGAGCGGCATGATGGGCGGCGGCGGCCCCGGCGGTGCCGGTGGCATGGGTGGCGGTCCCGGCGGCATGGGCGGAAGCCCACGAGACCCAGAACAGGGAAGCGGCAGTGACGAACAACTCGTCCGAGAGGTCCGACAACTCCGCGACGAAGTTCGTGACGTGAACCGCGAACTGCGCCGCATCGCCGACGCGCTCGAAGACCGCGACTGAGTTCGCGCCGCAGTCCGCGTTTGTTTTATCGCGCCATAACCCGGTCGTAGAGCGCCGCGAGTTTATCGACCGAGTGTTCGACGCTCACCTCGTCGCGCCGGGCGAGACAGTTCTCGCTGAGGTCGTCGTGCTCGGTGAGGGCGCGCCGGATGCCGTGGCGAAAGCCCTCCAAATCGCCTGATTCGTAGTGGTACCCCGTCATGCCGTCAGCGACGGTATCCTCTAATGCGCCCTCGTTGACGCCGACGACCGGGGTACCGCAGGCGTTGGCTTCCAGCGCGACGAGTCCCTGTGTCTCGACCGGACTCGGGAAACAGAACACGTCGAGCATCGAGTAGAACGCCGGGAGGTCCTCGCGGTCCAAGAACCCGAGGAAGCGGGCGTCAACACCGAGGGTGTCGGCGAGTCGCTCTAACTGGTCGCGGGCGGGTCCGTCGCCGCCGAAGACGAGCGTCACGTCGAGGTCCGCCGCGGCGCGAACGAGTTCGTCGAGGTGCTTTTCGTAGCCGTGGCGACCGGTGTAGCCGATAATTGGCCCGTCGCCGAGACCGTGTCGCCGACGGAACGCGTCGCCTTCGACCGGCGCGAACTGCTCCGTGTCGATGCCGTTCGAGAGGACGGCGATGTCGGCATCGACGCCAACTTCGTCGGTGAGGCGGCGTTTAGCGTCTTCGCTCGGGACGATGACCGCGTCGGCGCGGTCGAAGAACCAGCGCTCGTAGCGCGCTGCGGTTCGCTCGACGCCGCGTTCGATAGCGCCGACAGAGCTGAGATACTCGGCGTACTCCGCGGTCGGCGTGTGGTAAGTCGCAACTAGCGGGAGGTTGCGGCGGCGGGCGAGTCGAAGCCCCGCCAATCCGAGCCCGAACGGCGTGTGTGCGTGGACGATATCTGCGCTCTCGACGGCCTTCGGTATCCGCGGCGCACCGATTCGCAATCCCTCGTAGAACGGGAACGGAAGGCTTCTGACGGCGTACTCACCTGCTTCGGGGTCGTACGTGTCGTCGTCGGGGAAGATGACGTCCATGCGGCCACCGCGACGTTGCCATCGCTCGCGCCACGTCTGTATCGTGTAGGTGACGCCGTTGACGGTCGGTAGGTACGTGTCGGTGAACGCGGCGACCGACTGCATGCCCGGTCGTGTGACCCGGATGGGATAAACCGTTGTGACTTCGTGCCAGCGTGTGGTGTGTCAGCAAAAGACTCGAACCGGCCGCGAGAAATCGGCGTTCAGTCGTCGAGCGACCCGTCGAGCGCGTCCTCGTAGGTCTCAACGAGCCTGTCGCCGACGCGGGCGAGGTCGTGTTCGGCGGCCGTCTCTTTCGCGTTTTCGCCGAGCCGACGGCGGAGGTCGGGGTCGCGGTCGAGTAGTTCGATTGCGCGGCGGAACTCCTCGTCGGTCTCGCACTTCAAGCAGTCGTGGCCGTGAGTGTAGAACTCCTCGAACACGGGGATATCGCGGACGACGACCGCCTTTCCACATGCCATCGCTTCGAGCACCGCGATGCCCTGATTCTCGTTTTTCGTCGGGAAGAGATACACGTCACCGGCACCGAACGCGCCGCGGATATCGTCTATCCAGCCGGTGAAGGTGACGTTCTTCGGAGGGTTGTTGACCCAGTGTTTGACCGTCTTCGAGGCGTGCGGGCCGGTGTCGTAGGGACCGAACCACGCGAAGTCGTGGGCGGTCTCGGTTGCGACGTTACAAAACGTGGTGAGTCCCTTCCGCTCGAAGACGTTTCCGACTGCGAACACGACCATGCCGTCGAGGTCGTACTTCTCGCGGTACTCGTCGCGGAGGTCCTCGAAGCCAGCCAGTGCCTCAGCATCGACGCCGTTCGAGATGGGCCGAATCGGGGCGTCTACCGGATAGGATTCGAGGATGCCCTTCGTGTACTTCGAGGGGCAAAGAACCACGTCGGCCTGCGAGTAGAACCACCTGAGATACTTGCCGAGGAAGGGCGCGACGGCGGTCGAACCGCGGAAGCTCTCGGCGAAGTCTTCGCGCGTGACGTGCGAGTGGAGTACGAGCGGGATATCGTTTCGTTTGGCGTGTCGGGCGACGGCGACGGAACCCGGGCCGATGAGGTTGCAGTGGGCCACGTCGTAGTCGCGGAACACGCCGTCTCCTCGCAGGAGTTCGGCGGCACCCGAGACGGACGGCTCGGGCCACGGGGACGTGACGACCTCCACGTCGGTCGTAGCGAGGGCCGCTCGCTGTTGGTCGGTGGCGGTTCCGATGCCACTCCGTTCGAGTTGCGAGGAGAACTCGAGATAGTTCAGGACGCGCACAGTCGCCCGTTTTCTCGGGTGGGATTTGACCCTACCGGCTTCTGGTTCCGACGACTGCGGTTCGGAACGTCTTTGTTCGGGCCGCGCACCCCAAGGTGTATGAGCATCGCGGAAGAGCGCATCGACAGACTCCACGAACTCGCCCGCGAAGCGGCGAGCAATCGGGACCACGAACGCGCTCGTGAGTACGTTCGTCTCGCGCGACGGGTCGCAGAGCGGAACCGGTGCGGGCTTCCGAAGGAATTCCGCCGGTTCGCCTGTGACGAGTGCGACGCGTATCTTCGCCCGGGCGTCAACGCTCGCATTCGGACGCGCGCCGGCGGTCACGTCGTCGTCAGGTGCGACTGTGGCGCGACCAAACGCTACCCGTACTAACCTGTGTCGCACCTCGTCAGGTCGAAAAACGCTGTCATTGCTTCGGGTTCGCCGGCACGTCGCGTGTGATTCACCCCCAAACGGCCGCCAAAGCCTTACTATTGAAGCCCTCTCGCACATAGTGGAGGCCACACATGAACAAACAGGACCTGCGGAAGGAAGCACACGACCTCGACGTGACCGTCTGGGTGGGTAAGAGTGGTATCGAAGCGGTCGTCGGCGAACTGAACGACCAACTAGCCGACCGGAACCTCGTGAAAGCGAAGTTCCTTCGCGCGTCACTCGGCGGCACGACGATTGACGAGGCCGCGGCCGACCTCGCCGAACGAGTGAACGCGGACTTGATAGAGACCCGCGGCAAGACCGCAGTCTTCCACAGATGAACACCCTCGCGCTCCCGCTCCAGTTACAGGGCGACGGCGGCGCAATCGGTCGGTTCCTCGCAACGCAGAACATCCCGTACGCGCAGTTGCTCGGCACGATTCTCGGCTTCGGTATCGGCTTCGCCGTCGTCTACATCGTCGGCAAGGCCGTGCTGTCGTCCATCGTCAGTCGCATGCTCGACCGACGCGGAGCCGACACGCACGCGAAAAAGCCCCTGATGAAAATCGTGACGCTCGTCACGGCCTTCGTCGCACTCGGGGCTGGATTCGGCTTCGCCGGGCTCGGGAACTTCCTCCAGTCGATTGCGACGATTGGCGCGGCGGCGACGCTCGCAATCGGCTTTGCGATGCAAGACGTTATCGCCAACTTCGTCGCGGGCATCTTCATCTTCACCGACCGTCCGTTCCGCATCGACGACTGGATCGAATGGGACGGCAACTCCGGCGTCGTCGAGGACATCTCGTTTCGCGTGACGCGAGTCCGGACGTTCGACAACGAACTGCTCACCGTGCCGAACTCGCAACTCACGAACGGCGTCATCAAGAATCCCGTCGCAAAGGACAAGCTTCGCCTGCAGGTCCCGTTCGGTATCGGATACGACGACGACATCGAGCGGGCGACAGATATCATCCTCGAAGAGGCCGACGCCCACGACGGCATCATGGCCGACCCCGAACCGTCCGTTCGGCTGACCGAACTCGGCGACTCGGCTGTCGTCCTCAAGTCGCGCATCTGGATTACGGACCCCAGCCGCGCCGACTTCGTCAAGACTCGCGGCGAGTACGTGACGGCGGTGAAAGCGCGCTTCGACGAGGAGGGAATCGACTTCCCCTACCCGAACCGCGCGCTCAGCGGCGAACTGTCCGTCTCCGGCGTCGAACAACTCGCGCAATCGAACGACTGAAGAACCCCGGAGTTCGAGGGGGCCGCCCCCTCGGGCGTCGCGGTCACCGACTTTACTAAAGTTCGATGCGCTCGACCAGACGGTCTTCCGACTTCGTGTTGACTGCGACGATTCGCACGTGGTCTTCGAGTCCCGACCCCTGTAGCTTCGCTTTCAGCAGGTTATCGACCTGATAGACGCCCGCGGCGTTGACCATCTCGATTTCCACGAGGACGGCGGATTCCTCGCCCGGTTTCAACGTGACGTTCCTGATGGCGCGACTGGAGAGCGTGTTGATGCCGCGACCGCCTTTCTCGTAGGGGATACGCGACCGCCCGCGCTCCATGTCGAGTGCGTCGGCGACGCGGATAACGCCCGCTTCGAGCGTCAGTGGGTCTTCCTCGCGGTGGTGACAGAGAATCGCGTGGAGGACTTCGGCCTTGATTCGAACCGCGTCGGCGAGGTCGTAAAACTCCGAGAGGAATCGGTCGAGCACGTCGGAGGCGAGCGGAATCGAGTAGTACGCGTGGTTGTCGCGGTGGACGATGTGGCCGATGTCGTGTAACTGCGCCGCGAGCGCGATGATGACCGCTTCGTCGGCCTCGTCGAGACCCTGGTCGGCCGCGCCGTTGAACACACAGCCACCGTCTTTGAGGAGATCGTAGAGCCTGAGTGCGCGGTTGAGGACGATTTCGATGTGCTTCGGCCCGTGGTCGTTGTAGCCCTTGCGCGTCACCGCGTTCACGTTCTGCGCTTCGAGAAGCGTCTCTACTTCCTCGTCGTCGAGTAACGCGGGAAGAACCTCGTTGAGTTTCTCGTCGGGGAACGCGTGGTCCGCGTCGGGGTCGTAGACTCGGCCGCCGTTGAGGGCCTCTTCAGAATCACTCATGCGACAGATGGCTTCCTTAGCGGATAAAAAACACTAGGGCGAAACTGGTCGCGGAGTTACAACTTTTGGAGACAGTTACGCGGCTTCGGTCGTCTCTTCGAGCGTTTCGGCCGCCGCCTCGACGGCGTCGTAGTCGGGTTCGACGCCGGGGTTGTCGCTGACCCACGCGTAGGTGATTTCGCCGTCGGCGTCTACGACGAAGACCGACCGCTTGGCGAGACGGTTGACACCGAGGTCGGCGAAGTCCATCGACACGTCGTAGGCGTCGATGAGTTCGCGGTTCGTGTCGCTAATGAGACCGAAGTTGAGACCGTTCGTTTCGGCGAACGCAGAGAGGGTAAACGGCGTGTCGATGCTGATGCCGTAGACCGTCGCGCCGACGCCCTCGAAATTCGCCATCTGGTCGCGGAACGTACACATCTCGGTCGTACACGTGCCGGTGAACGCCGCGGGGAAGAACGCGAGGACGATGGGCGCTTCGTCGAGGTGTTCGGAGAGCGTGAACGACTCGATGTCGCCGTCGATGTCAGTCTTCGGGGCGGTGAAATCGGGTGCGCTGTCGCCAACAGATACCATGTCTTGTGGTACGCACGGAGCATCATTATCTCTGCGTTAGGTGACAGTCACGACGCGCGCACTCCCAGCACACCGCGTCAGTCAGGCTGAGTGACATTCAACACCGCCGGATTCGACCACTCGGCCACAAGGTATTCGTAGGTTGTTGGTCCGTTTGCCGGCCGATTCGTGCGTTTTCGAGATATCCGTCGCGCCGATATTCTGTCATTCCTGAGGCCGTAGAAGGCAAAAAGCCTATAATTAACACTGGGTAAGGCAGAAACAGCGATGTTCGAGACCATTACCCCCCTGTTCCCGGGGCTCCCGGGCGGGCCGGAGCTGCTCATCGTCCTCCTCGTGCTCGTCCTGCTGTTCGGCGCGAACAAGATACCGAAACTTGCTCGCTCCACCGGGCAGGCCATGGGCGAGTTCCAGCGTGGACGCAACGAAATCGAAGAAGAACTGAAGGATATGGAAGCCGGCGACGAGGATACGACGGCCGACACGTCCTCGGAGACGACAACGTCCACCGAGACGGCGACGTCCACCGAGACAGAGGCGTAATCGCAGCTCTTTCCTCGATTCTCTCTTCCGGCCCAAACAGGGTCGAACCACGCGATTTTTGGGTATCCCCAAAGAGAGGCGTCCGCAGGGCGTGTGGCCTAGTGGACAGGGCGAGAGGTTCCTAACCTCTCGATCGCGGGTTCGAATCCCGTCACGCCCGTTCTTGTGGCGAACGAAGTGAGACCAAGAGCAAACCGTACGGGATTCGAATCAGGGAGCGAACGGAGTGAGCGACCGAGGTTCGAATCCCGCCGCGCTCGCTTCTCTCACGTGCGTTCGTTCAGCTCTCGCGGCGGACTCCCACTCACTGCGTTCGCGGGAATCCCGTCACGCCCGTTATCGTGACGAGCGAAGCGAGTCTCGGTCTGGTTCGAACCCCGTGAACTCCATTACGGTATGCGGCACACGGCGCGTATTCCCGTCATGACCGTCCAATCACTATCCCGGTGCGGAGGGTCCTGCGCCCCTTGCTTCGCCCGCCATCTCTCACCGTCCTGCACTGCACGAACGGTAATCGAACTAGTATCAACTCCGGGCCGTACAACGATAGAAAAAGACGGTCCCATCAGCGCCGCGAAACGTCGGGGTCCGTTCACTAAATCCACCATTAAGCAGTGAGGGAGCGTAACATACCTGTTTGCTAGCTAATAAATACCTATAAAAACAATACTTAAACAGTTTTTAAACTGTGAATTGGCTGAGAAAAAGACTTTTCCATCGGCCCGAATACCCGGAGGACAATGGCAACCGAAGACGCCGACGGAGCAGACCACAAGGCGTTAGCCGGTGAAACCGAACCACCGGCGGATGGTAACACCGCTCCGGAACAGGCGTCGAACGCTCGTGTCGGTGCGTACTCGTGGGCCGATTTCCTCGACGAATACGGAACTGACGGCGATATCGAGGCTCTCTACGGCTTCGACCCGCGGGTTCGCAGTGACGCACCGGGAACGTCCCGATGGGAAGACGACGAGGAGCGCGAGATTCCCACGCCGACTCGGAGCGATTGGGACGACGTGGGTCTCGACCCCGAGACGTATCTCGATTTCCACCCCGTCGATGTCGCGGATTTCGTCGGCAAACGCGGCGCACACGCGGTCGATATCCACGGGCAGTTCGAAGCGTTTTGCGACCCCGAGACGACGCCGGTCGTCAAAGACGAGTGGCTGTGGGAACATTACAAACGCGAGTATTACTACGAAGACGACGGCTCTCGCCCGCGCGACGAGGACGACGAACTCGTCCGTTTCGACGCCGAAGACGCGCTCGGCTTCGACCCCGAGTACATCGAGAACGCGCTCGCACGCGGTGGACAGCGGGCAGACGAACTCGACGCAGTCATCGAAACGCGAACCGTCGATGTCAGCTCCGACCTCGACGAAGACGCGTTCTTTTCGAGCGCGGACGGGACGACGACGCTGGTGAACCGCTACGACCTCGAAAAGGCGGTTCCGATCGAGAAAAAGACGCATTTCCGCGAAATCGAGCGCTACTGGGTCAACAAACCCTACGCGTTCGTCATCCTCTTTCATTCGGTCAAAGAAAACGAAACGAAGTACTACGTCGTCGAACCGCACCTAAATCGAATCGAAGACGACCTGACGGAGTTCCTGACGAGCAAGCTTCGGACGGCGATCAAATACGACGACGACAGCGTCGTCGAAGGGGGGTCGGACAGTCGCAGCAAGGTCATCGAGGCACAGACGTACGACCTACTGTCTCGGTACGACCTCTACGACGCGCCCGAGACGAGTGCGTCGAGTGCGAAAAGCGACGACCAGTCCGACGCGTCGGGTCTCACTTCCCGACTCGGGTTAGACGGACTGTTCGGCGGTGACTCGGCCAAGTCGGCGGCGACGGACGCGTCGAGCAACCGATTCGCTGGAATCGCCGCTCGTCTCGGACTGGACGGCGTCTTCGGCGGGAAACGGACGTATACGAGAGACGACGACCCTCTCGGCGGAATCGACGGCATCGCGGCCCGTCCGGAACCGGCGGTCCTCGCGGACGACGCCGACGGGCTGAACGACTATCAGGTCCGGAAGCTACAGTACTTCCTCCGGCGCGATTTTATCGGCTACGAGCGCATCGACGGCATCAAACACGACATCAACGTCGAGGACATCTCCTGTGACGGCTACAACTCACCGGTGTTCGTCTACCACTCCGACTACGAGCAGATCATCTCGAACGTCTACCACGGTGAGCAGGAACTCGACGATTTCGTCGTCAAACTCGCCCAACGCTCCGGAAAAGGAATTTCGAAGCGGCGACCGCAAGTGGACGCCACGCTCCCCGACGGGTCGCGCGCGCAACTCACGCTCGGCCGCGAGGTGTCGGACCACGGAACCAACTACACTATCCGGCAGTTCAAGGACGTGCCGTTCACGCCAATCGACCTCATCAACTGGGCTACCTTCTCGCTCGAAGAGATGGCGTTTCTCTGGCTCTGTATCGAAAACGACAAGAGTCTCATCTTCGCGGGCGGCACGGCGTCCGGGAAGACGACGTCGCTCAACGCGGTCTCGCTTTTCATCCCCTCGAACACGAAAATCGTCTCCATCGAAGACACCCGCGAGGTCGAACTCCCCCAACGGAACTGGATTGCCTCCGTCACGCGGCCGTCGTTCGCAGACGACGACAAAGGTGACGTAGACGAGTTCGACCTGCTCGAAGCCGCGCTTCGACAGCGTCCGGACTACATCGTCATGGGCGAGATTCGCGGCGAAGAAGGCCGGACGCTCTTTCAGGTCATGTCAACTGGCCACACCACCTACACGACGTTCCACGCCGACTCCGTGGGCGAGGTGCTCAAGCGGTTTACGACCGCGCCAATCAACGTCTCGAAGACGATGTTCACCGCCCTCGACCTCGTGTCCATCCAGACTTCGACGCGGGTCGGTGGCAACAAAGTACGGCGGAACAAGTCGCTCACCGAAATCAACCACTACGACCCCGAGAACGACGAAATCAACGTTCAGGACGTCTATCAGTGGCAAGCGGAGACCGACGAATTCCTCCAGATGGGGTCGTCGAACACACTCGAAGAGATAAAGTTCGACCGCGGGTGGAACCAAGAGACGCTCGAACTGGAGATATTCAAGCGACAGGTCATCCTCGCGTACCTCATCGACCGCGGTCTCAACACGTACACGCAGGTCGCGGCGACGTTTCAGGCGTTCATCAACGACCAAGCCACCATCATCGGCCTGATGGCGACCGACGACCTCGAACGCAGTCTGGAAGACCTCCGCGAGATGGAGTCGGTCCACATCGACATCGACGCCGAAAGCGAGGCGATGGTCCCGCGACCGGAGCCACCGGAACACGTCAGAACGCTCGCACGGCAGATTCTCAGCCGGGCGGAGTCAGAACTCTTCCCCGACTACCGCGACCGCGACGTGGGCGACGTTGCGGACGCGCTCGGACACATGCGCCCCGACCCCGACGTCGAAGCCGAACACGACGACCACGACGAACTTGACGCGCTCGACGCGGCGACGACAGACTCCGAACTCGACGCTAGCACCGACCGCTCTGAACTCGACACGGGCGACGAAACGCCCGAAATCGAAGGCGAAGACGGGCCGTCGTCGCTCGACAGCGAAGACGAGACGCCGGCGCTCGAATCCGGAACGGACACTGACGCCGAGGATGCGGTCGAAGACGCCCGCAACGACCTCTGGCAGGCGATTCAGGAAGCGGACGACGATGCCGCCGACCACTTCGATTTCGACGGCAACGCGCCGTCGGTTCCCGACCCGAACGACGACGATGCCGATTTAGACGACTTCTTTGGCGCGTTCGGTCTCGGCGAATCAGCGAGTGGGGACGCGGGTCGCGCCCAGTCGGCGTCGGACGCGCCCGATGCGACTGACGACTCGACTCCCGACGCGTCGGCTGTGTCCGACGACTCGGACACGACCGACGAGCAGTGGGGCGGGTTCGAAACCGCCGAAACTGATTCACGGCGAGCAGACGGCCGGAAAGACACCGAACAGACCAACGAGGGTGCTTCGACTGCTGGTGAGGAGACCGCGGCTACTAGTGAGGAGACCGCGACTGCTGACGAAGCGGGAGCAACCGGAAACGGAAGCGAGCGGCCGACCGAAACCGACGAGGACGAGTAGATGAGCAACATCGACTCAGACACTTCCAGTGGACTCGACCGCGACACCGACACGCTCGGTGACGCCTTCTATCCGCTGTTCCAACTCCTGTTCGACGCAGACGGCGAGTTCGTCGCCGACATCGAAACGAAACTCCAGCAGGCGCGGATGCCAAACACCGTCGAACTCTACCTCTCGCGGGCGCTCGCTATCGGCGTGCTCGTCGGTCTCGTGCTGTGGCTCGTCGGTATGCTCGTCGGCTACGGCATCTTCGCGCTCGGCATTCTCTCGGCCGACTCGCTGAGCCTCGGGATTCCGGTCGCAAGCGAGTCGATGGCGAGCCTCCTTCGGTCGTTAGCGATGCCCGCCGCCGTCGTCGTCTCCGGAATCGTCTTCGGGTCGATTGGCTTCGGCGCGGGCTTTGGGACGCTCGTCGCGGTGCCGTACTCGAAAGCGTCGGCCCGCAAGCGCGAAATCAACATGCTCCTGTCGGATTCCATCTCGTTTATGTATGCGCTGTCCGTGGGCGGGTTGAACCAACTGGAGATTCTGGAGGCGATGGCGCGGGCCGAAGACACCTACGGCGAGGTGGCGCGGGAGTTCCAGAGCATCGTCCAAGAGACGGAGTACTTCGGCACCGACTACCGAAACGCCATCCAACAACAGGCGATGTTGACGCCGTCGGACGAACTCGCGCAGTTCCTCACCGACATGCTCTCTATCGTCAACTCGGGCGGCGACATGCAGGGCTTTCTCGACGACAAGAAGGACAAACACCTTCGAACGGCCAAACAACAGCAAGAACAGACGCTCGAAACGATGGAGCTGTTCGGCGAGATGTACATGACGCTGTCGCTGTTTCCGCTGTTGCTCATCATCATTCTCGTCATCATGAGCATGCTCGGAAAGGCACAACAGGAACTCCTCTATGCGACCGTCTACGGTCTCATTCCGCTCACCGGTGTCGGCTTTCTCGTCCTCGTCTCGACGGTCAAACAAGACGAGACGGGCGACGGCTTTCTCAGCCCCGAAGACGAAAGCGACCGTCTCCACGGCCAACAGCACGAAGGACTCGTCCACATGGGTCTCGTCGAGTCGTACGTCGGCGATTTCAGCCTGTTTTCGCGCATCAAATCCCGAGAAGGGACGTTCAAGACGAAGGCGCTGTTGCGCAAGCCGCACCTGTTTTTCAAGCGTCACCCGCTTTTCACGCTCGCGCTGACGGTGCCCGCGGCCCTCGTTCTCCTCGCTATTGGCGTCGTCGGCGGGGCGGCCCCAACGACGTGGGACGGCATGATTGCCCGGCCCGTCTGGGGGACGTTCATCTGGTTTTACGTCCCGGTCTACCTGATTGCGGTCCCCCTGACGGCCTTCCACGAGTGGAACGTCCACTCTCGGTCTGCAATCACGGGGAAACTCTCCGACAACCTCCGAAAACTGTCGAGCGCGAACGACACCGGACAGACGCTCCTCGAATCCATCAAGACCGTCTCAGACACGTCGTCCGGCAAACTCGCAGACGAGTTCGACGTGATGTACGCAAAGGTCCACTACGGAATGAGCCTCAAGGAGGCGCTCGTCGAGTTCAACAACAAATACCACATTCCGCGTCTCGCCCGGACTGTCAAGCTCATTACGAAGGCACAGGAGGCGTCGAGCCAGATTACGGAAGTTCTCACGACGGCGGCTCAAGCGTCCGAAAATCAAGACGACATCGAGCGCGAGCGCATCTCGCGGACCCGGATGCAGGTCGCCATCATCCTCATGACCTACATCACACTGCTGGCCGTCATGGCAATTCTCAAGACGCAATTCCTCGACGTGATGGCCGGTCTCACGGCGCAGGCGTCGGGGTCGGGGTCGAGCAGTGCGGCGACCGGCGGCCCCGACTTCGGCGGCGGCATCGACCCGGACCTGCTTTCGCTCCTGTTTTTCCACGGCGTCACCATTCAGGCGATGCTCTCAGGGTTCATCAGCGGCTACATCCGCAACGCCGACCTCCTCGCGGGAGTCAAGTTCGTCGTCATCCTGCAGACGCTCGCACTCGGCGTGTGGACGGTGGTCGGATGACGACCCGCGGCCAGACCACGCAGGACTTCGCCGTCGGCGTGAGCGTCTTCTTGCTCACGGTCGCGTTTCTCTTCGCGTTCCTGCCGAGCGTGCTCACGCCGTTCGAAGCGGGACCGACGGCATCGGAATCGGCGCAAGCGGGTCGCGTCGGGACCGCAGTCCACACGAATATCACCATCGACGGCTACGGCAACGAACTGGACCGGGACGCGGCCGCGACGTTCTTCGGACCGACGCCGACCGGTGACGAACTTCGGACGCGGTTATCACTCCCGACCAGCGCCCGACTCAACGTCACGGTTCGGAACGAGAACGATTCTATCGTCGCGCTCTCCGAGTCCGGCATCGAACTCCGCGGTGGCGAGCAGTACGCCGGACAACCCGCCGCTCGGGCGACGCGACTCGTCAGAGCCGACGCCGAAACGTACCGTCTGGAGGTGCGCGTCTGGTGACCGACCGCACTCGCGGGCAGGCGTTCACGCTCGAAGGCTTCGTCGCCTCGGCGTTCCTCCTCACGGCGCTTCTGTTCGCGCATCAATCGCTCGTTCTCTCACCGTCAACCGGGGGGACCGTCGATGCCGAGACGCAGACGCAACTCCGCCAGCAGGCACAGGACGTGTTGTTGGCGGCGTCGAACGCCGACTCGCGCGACCTCTCGTGGACCGTCCGACACTGGAACCCGGACCGAGCGTTGTTCGTCGGTGCCGACAGCCGAACGGCGGGCTACGGAAACGGCAAGGACGTTCCGGGGGAACTCGGTGGACTGCTCGTCACCGTCTTCGGCGAACAGGGCCGCTCGTACAACGTCGTCATGGTGGCTCGGAATACGACTTCGGACAAGCCGCCAGTGAGAGAACGAATCGTCTGGCGCGGGCCGCCGGGACAGACCGCGGTCACAGCGAGCTATCGGCTGACGCTGTACGATAATATGACCCTCACGGGCGACCAAGCCCCGATAACCGAACTGCGGACCTACAGCGCCAGTGACACTGGCGCGAACAACGGATACTATCCAATTCCGAACGTCGCTGACGGGCCGGTGTACAACGTCGTGGAGGTGCGATTGACCGTATGGTGAGAGACGAGCGCGCGCAGTTGTTGCTCGTCGCCGCTATCACCGTCGCGGTCTTCATCGTCTCGTTTTCCGTCGTGTTCAACGGCGTCATCTTCACCGAACAGCGGACCGGCGGCGACGCCGACATCGCCGCGAGCGGTGCCGAACAGTTCAGTTACGAGGTCCGCGAGACGACGGCGAACCTGCTCGTGCGAGTCAACCACGCGACCGTCTACGGAGGCGGCGGGTTGCCCGACGCACACGATGCGGCGCGAACTAACATCCAATCGAACTACGGACCTATTCTCGCCTCCTCCTACGGTGCGTCGTCGCCCGTGGCGGTGAACGTCACGTACGACGAGACGAACAGCACGCTTGGGAGCCGCGTCGTCCAGCGTTCGGACGGCGGTTCGACGACGAGCGCGAACGTCGCGGGGCGGGCAGTCGGGTGGTTCACACTCAACGTGAACGCGTCTGAGACGGACGGGTTCACCGTCAGCGTCGAAAACCAGACCGAAACCGTGACGTACGACATCGAGCGGAACAGTCACGGTCCCGGTCTCAACGTCACCGTGAGTGGCGACGTTTCGCAACCCGCAGTGACGTGCGAACAGACCGGTGACCGGGTTCTCATCGACCTCGTCGCGGGGACGGCGTTCGGTGATGACTGCGAGTTTCCGTCGTTTCGTGACGAACTCGTCGGCCCCTACGACGTGACGTTCGAAGACGAGAACGACGCGAGTCTTCGGTACGAACTCGTCGTCAACGGAACCGGAACGGGAGTTTCCGCACCCGACTGCACCGGTGCGAGCGGGCGAGACGTTCCCTGTCGCTCAGACGCGGTGTGGGTCGCGCACGTCGAGACGCAGTACGACCGGGCGCGTGTGTCATATCAGGACACACAAAACGTGAGCGTCTACGGAGGTGGCGTCTGATGTTCCGACGGGATACGCGGGCGATTTCCTCGGCGATTACGCACGTCCTCGCAATTGCCATCGTCACGGTCCTGATAAGCGGGCTCGTGGTGAGCGCGAGCGGCGCGCTCGAAAACGAACAGGAGCGTGCGGCCAAACAGGAGCTTCGGACTATCGGGGACCGAATCGCCGCCGGTATCACGAGTCTCGATTCGGTCGCCGAGACGGGAAGCGCCGTCTCGCTCGAACTGCGCCTCTCGCGGCGTGTCGGCGGTGAATCATACACCGTCTCTCTCGACACCGGTTCGGTGTGTTCGGACGTTGCGGTGAATCCGGACGCTTGTCTGTCGCTTCGGGCGGCATCGAGCGACGACGCCGTGGTCGTTCCCGTGATGAATCGCTCTCCGGTCAGCCTCGAAGAACGCGCTCCGGGGCAGTTTCTGCTATCGGTCGAACCGGGGACCGGCGACGCTCCCCCACGAGACCGCCGCACCAGCGTCAAAGTGGCACCGAATATCGGCATCGGATCGGACGTGACGCGTTCGGTCGTGGCCCAAGAACCGGCGGAACAACCACGACCGATAGCCGGGTTCGCCTTCGAGCCGACCGCGCCGGTGCCGGGTGAATCGGTCGCGTTCGATGCGACCGTCTCGGAGGGACTCGGAACCACGCTGAGCGACTACGACTGGACGTTCGACGGCGGCGCGCCGAGTTCCGGCGTGAGCGTCTCACACACGTTTGCGACGCCCGGCGTCCACACGGCTAACCTCACGGTGAGTGACGAGGACGGACGAAGCGACAGCATCGAGAAACCGGTGAAGGTGACCGGACTCGTGTACAATGGCGACGCGACCACGACCGACCTCGACGCCGACGGAACCGACGCCGGTGTGGAATTGAGCTTCACGAACGACTTCGGCGACAGCGTGTCCGTCAAGCAAATCCAAGTGAACACGAGCGACGACGTTGACGTGCTGACCGACGGCCTGTTCGAACCAGCACCCGAAGGTGTCGAAGTGTACGCGACCGCGAGCGGGCGGGACCGTCAGTTGGACTACGGCGGGGGTAAATCCATCCCGCGCGCCGGGGTTATCGTTGACCTCGAAGCGCGCGAAGACGACGATTCCGAAGGCTCGCTCCGAGTCGATACCGGCGACGACCTCACCCTGTACTTCAACGAATTCGCCGACGGCGGCGGCGACGTCGATATGTCCGGCGAGACGGTCGTCATCACCGTCCGGTACGAACACGACGGGACAAACTTCATCACCCGCGTCGAGGTGACGCCATGAGGTCCGAACGCGGCGTGAGCGAGGTCGTTTCGTTCGTCCTCGTGTTCGCGCTCGTTACGACTTCGGTCGGTCTCGTCTCGACGCTCGGCTACGCCACGCTTTCGGACCTCCAGTCCGCCGAACAGGCCGACAACGGGGCGCTCGCGTTCGAGGTGCTCGCGGCTGACGTCGATGCTATCGAGTCCGGCCGGGCCGAGACGCAAAGTGCAGACGTCGGAACGAGCGGCGGAACGTTCGGCGTGACGCCGGCGGAGACGGTCACAGCCACCGTCAACGGCGAGACGTGGAACGCGAGCGGGACGTTGTTCTTCCGGAGTACGGACACGAAACTGACCTACGAAAGCGGTGCGGTCGTCCGACGGTCGGGCGACGACGGCGTGATACTCGCGCCGCCGGATTTCACGTGCCGTGACGACGTTGCCGTCGTCTCTCTCGTGAGCATCACGTCCACGTCGTCGTCCAGTATCTCCGGGGATACCGTTCGCGTACTCACGCGACGACAGTCGAACGACCTGCTGGCATCGACGACAGACGAGACGGTGACTGTCGCGCCACAGGGCGACACACCAGACGCGTGGGCACAGTACTTCCGAGACCAGAACGACTGGTCCTACGATACGGGAACCGGTGAAGCTACCTGTACTGCTGAGCACGTCATCGTCAGAGAGACCACGATTACCGTGGACTTCAGAGTGTAGTCGGTCGCCTGCTCAGCGTGGGGGGTGATTCTCGCAGGTGGATGTGGCCGGCCTGCAACCGCCCGACTGCGCGACGCTCATTTTCCGAGTCGGACGTTCGTGACGGTCACATCCACGATGTAGTCCAGTCGGGTCTCCTCGTCTGGAAGACCGATTCGGTACAACACGGCGATTCGGTTGTAGGTCTCGTCGCCGTCGGGGTATTTCATCACGGCGACGACCTCGTTGCTCTTGAGGTCGAGCGTGTCGTTATCGTGTAGGAGCCCGTCGAACGTGTCGTTTCGGAAGTCATCTTGCCACCACGCCGACTCCTCGTCGAGAAGTGAACTCACGTCGTCGCCATCGCGGTACAGCGTGAGCGTCGCCTCGCCGAGTGGGTCGGCCGTTCCGGTTTCGACCTCCGTACACCGGACCTCCCTATACGTTTTCGTCCCGTTCGAGTGGACGACGTTCGTGAGTTCTAGCGCCTCGGGGGCACAGTCCATCGTCACCGGTCTAAGCGTCGTCAGTTCGCCGTCTGCGACCGATTCGGTGAAACTGAACTGGCTCGGGGCCGCGGGGTCGTTTACGTTGCGGACGGTCTGTCCGTCTTTCGTGATGTTCGCAACGTGGTCGGAATCGCCCACGATTCGCGGGTAGTACGTCTCTCCGCTCACGTCGTAGGAGACCGAGATGGGCGGTCTAACGATTTGATTCGACTCTGCGATGGTTTTGAAAATTTCGCGGAAGACGCTCTGGAGGTCCGCTGGGTCGTCGGCGTAACTGTAGGTCCCACCCGTCGCGTTGGCGATTCGCATCATCAGCGACTCGTCGGCGTCGCCGGTCCCGACGGTGTAGACCGTCACGCCGTCGTCACCGATCTCTTCGGCGATTCGTTCGAGTTCGTCAGGGTCGGTTTCGCCTTCCGTCGGCTCACCGTCGCTGAGAAGGATGGCAACTCGTTCGTGTGACGGGGTACCTTCGAGGTCGAGAAGCGCGTGTCCGCGTCGAAGTCCGTCTTCGGTGTTCGTGCTTCCACCGGCCGAGAGCCCGTCGATACTCGTGTTTACGGCGTCGTAATCGTCGGTCAGGTAGCGCGCTTGGGACGACTCAGAGAGGTACTCGGCCTCGTCGTCGTAGCCGACGACACCCGCCCGGTCCCGAGTGTCGTTCATCAGACCGACGAACGAGCGCGCGGCGTCTTTCGTATTCGACATCTTCGAACCCGACATCGACCCGGATTCGTCGATAACGAACACGACGTCGATTGGCTCGCGGAACGTCACGTCACCGGGAATCGACTCGATGCGGCTCACTTGCGGTCCGCTCCCGAGCGGTTCGACGTAAACGTCGTATTCGATGCCCGTCTGCTTATCGACGCTCACCGTACCACCTTCGACGGTCAGATTGGCCTCCGGAACGACCTCGTTTCGCTGGTCGTTCGCCTCCGGCGGGAGGTCGTCTTCGGTGAGACGCAGTTCGACGACGCGGTCGGTCGGCCGCGTCAGTGCGCCAGCGTCGGGGTCGAACTCGGTTCTAAAGTGTTGTTCCCACGCGTCTGCGAAGTCACTCTCGACGCGAATCCTCACTGTGTTGGGCCGTCCGCAGTCCTCATTCGTATCGAACAGCGTGTCGGAGACGTTCTCGGTCGCCGCGTTCGAGGTGTCGAGGTTCTTCGTCACTTTCGTCTCCGCGCCCGTGATTTGTCCAGTGAGGTTCACCAGTGAGATGTCGATTGTCTTGTTCGCGTACGTCACGTCCGGCGGCGAGAGAATCGCCGCGGTATCGCCCTGCGAGACTTCGAAAATACCACCGGCCTCGTAGGCGACCGTTCGGTCGTCGTCGGTCGCGTACCTAACCGACGAGAGCGGGAGAGTCTCCGTACATTGGTTGTTGACGCTCACCGTCAGATTCCCGTCGCGTTTGGTATCTGCCCGTTCGCCGACCTCGGTACCGATTCGTATCTCGCCGCGCGTCGCGGCCTCACCGCGCGTGAGCGACGTCATCTGTACGTCGAGTTCCGAAAACGCCATCGAGACCGATTGCCCCTCGTTTTGTGCTGTCAGCTCAGTTAAAAGTCCGCCACCGAAGACGATGACACTGGTCATCCCGGCGAACACCATTCCGAGAAGGAGGACGTAGCCGACGACCTCGGAGACGGCGCGGTCGTCCGCTCGAAGTCCCGTCATTTGGGCACAGTACCATAGAACATAGGTTAAATCTGCCGTCGAAGAATATCAGCCATTTTAGAATTTTGGCGTTGATTTAGATGACAACCTCGTTCTGTGGCCAATATCGCAAGAACAGAACTAGCCGAAGCAATATCAATTCTGACAGTTGATGCTTGAAGACGTGCTCGCTCACGCCGTTCGCTGTGCTCGACTTCCGGGATTTCAAATCCGCGCGCTCGCAGTGCCGAGCGCTCGGCTCGCCAGTTTTTCACTTCGTTCAGAGATGGACTCGCCGGGAGTCACGTGAGCGGAGCGAACGTGACGTCGGCGAGTCCACGAACGACTGACGGAGCGAAGCGACGGAAGGAAGTGAGTGGACTCGCCGGGATTTGAACCCGGGGCCTCTCCCATGCCAAGGGAGTGATCTACCCCTGATCTACGAGCCCTCAAACGCATCCAACCATTTCCCGGTCGAATAAATAAGGGCTTCGAATCGTTTGACGGCTGTGGGGTGCTCGCGTGAAGCGCATCGCACGCTGGACGCGAAGAGCGAACCGACCGTATTTTTCAGTCGCTCGCCGAACTGAGGGGTATGACGGACAACGTCCTCGAAGTTCCAGTGGTGTGTGACGTGTGTGATACGACGACTCGTGTGCCGCTTTCCGACCTTCCCGAGGCGGTTCAGCGACACAACGACCAGCAACACGATGGGGACGATATCGCGCAGGTCGATCCTGAAATCGTCCAGCACGTGACCGACCTCGCGGCCAAAGACATCGGCGTAGCAGAAGACGAGGCGTAATCCAAGGGATACCGACGGAGACACTGCTCATGGGCGGTGTCGAGAAATATAGCGACCCCCGGTCGCCCGCAGACGTAGCGAGCGCTCGGCTCGTCAATTTCTTCACTACGTTCAGAAATGGACTCGCCGGGAGTCACGTGAGCGGAGCGAACGTGACGTCGGCGAGTCCACGAACGACTGACGGAGCGAAGCGACGGAAGGAAGTGAGTGGACTCGCCGGGATTTGAACCCGGGGCCTCTCCCATGCCAAGGGAGTGATCTACCCCTGATCTACGAGCCCGCACCAACCAGTAGCCGCCACCCGTTTAGAAGCCCTTCGATTCTGACGCGCGTCGAGTCGAAACGGTTTAACCCGCCGCGTGTGCAGATGTCGATGGGAATCTAGCACGGCCGCAAATCTGACTCGCCCGCGTTTGTGGGCTTGGGATTGCGGTAGTGCCCCAGTAGTCGTGTATGCGACTACGGGGTACTCGTTTCTGCGGTCAGTGCGGTTCCAACCCGCAACAATGGCACGAATGCACACCCGCCGCCGTGGCTCGTCCAGCTCGGACAAGCCGGTGGCAGACGAAGCACCGGAGTGGAGTGACGTCGACGAAGCAGACATCGAAGCACGCGTCGTCGAACTTGCTGAACAGGGGAAGGACCCCAGCCAGATTGGCCTTGCACTGCGCGACGAAGGCGTCAAGGGCGTTCCGATTCCGGACGTCAAACTCGCCACGGGCAAGAAGGTCACCACCATCCTCGAAGAGAACGACGCCACCTCGGACCTTCCCGAGGACCTCCGTAACCTCATGGAGCGCGCCGTCCGCCTCCGCGAGCACATGGAAGAAAACCAGCAGGACAAGTCCAACCGTCGTGCGCTCCAGAACACGGAGTCGAAGATTCGCCGTCTTGTCTCCTACTACCAGGGGAACAAGCTCGACGACGACTTCACGTACAGCTACGACGTCGCTGTCGAACTCCTCGAAAAGTAACTAAATGTCCGTGAGCCCCGCCGCACAGACACCCGCCGCCGACGCCGCCGCGACGCTCCGCGAGGCGACATTCGTTCGTCTCCGCGTGCACACTAGCGGTGCCGCCGTCGCCGCCGCGGGCGTCATCGGGCGGGCGCTCAGGACACGCAATATCCCCTTCCGCATCCGAGCGACCAACGCCCCCGACACAGCCGCGAACGACGACGTCGTGGCCGTCGTGGGCCTGTCGGACGCCGATGCAGACCTCGAAATCGACCCGCGTGACGCCGTCGCAGTCGTCCGCGAACTCGATGTCGCCCCTGACCCGGTGGTCGCACTGGCCGGTCTCCACGCCGCCGGTGTCTCCCCGGCAGAAGACAGCGAACTCGCTGGCGCGGCGACCGACGCGGGCATCGAATCCCGGCCCGGCGTGGCCGTCCCGACGGACGACCTCGCAGATGGGTTGGCGCATTCGACGCTCGTTCACGCACCGTTTTCGGCCGACAAAGAGCACACACAGGCGGCGCTTGCCGACCTGTCGCTTCCGGCCGAACTCGATGCCGACGCACACCAGCGGGTCGCCTCCCTCGTCGCTATCGACGCGACGACCGGCGAGGCGATTTCGCGGGCGGCGACTGCGGTCGAACGCGTGCTTCACCCGGACGCGGCCCCGAGCGGACCGTTTGCGACCGTCGGCGGGTTTGCCGACGTGCTCGACGCGGCCGTTCGGGAGACGCCCGGTGTCGCCGTCGCACTGGCGCTCGGTCACGACGTTCGTGACGCGGCGCTGGAGGCGTGGCGCGAACACGCGCAATCGACGCACGATGCACTCCGCGAGGCGACCACGGGCCGCTACGAGAGCCTCTATGCGCTCTCCTGTGATCTGTCGTCGCCCGGGAGACTCGCAACCGTCGCGCGTCTCGCCCGCGACTTCCGGTCGCCGGAACCGACCGTCCTTGCAGTTGGCGTCGGTGCCGCGGCACTCGTTTCGACCGGGTCGGCCGGTCTTGACGAACAACTCGCCGCGGCCGCGACCGAACTTGCGGACGCGTCCGCAACCGGCACGGCTGAGGAAGCGACGATGACCTTCGACTCCGATGTGGAGTCGAAAGCGGTCGTCACGGCCGTCAGGGAGGTGCGCCGATGACGATGACTCGGCGCACAACCCTGCGGACCACACACGACGACCCAACGGTCGTCGCCGCCGCACTCGCCCCGGACAACACGGAGTCGATGCACACGAGCGTCGAAGGGGACGAACTCGTCACGACAATCGAACGCGATTCGACCGGGGGGCTTCACTCCACGGTCGATGATTACGTCGTCAACGTGACGGTCGCAGAGACCGTCATCGAAGCAACACGAACGCACACAGATACTAACCATGAGTGAACGATCCGTCTCTAAGCAGAAGCGCGGAAAGCGATGGTACACCGTCATCGCTCCCGAGAATTTCGACCGTGAGGAACTCGGCGAGACCTTCGCCGACGAACCTGAGAAAATCTACGGTCGCACCGTCGAATCCACCCTCGGCGAACTCAACAACGACCAGGGTGCGAACAACGTCAAGCTCACGTTCAAGATCAACGACGTCGGCGGCGACGCCGCTTACACCGAGTTCATCAAACAAGAGCTGACCCGCGACTACCTCCGTAGTCTCGTCCGCCGCGGCGCGTCGAAGGTCGAAGCCAACGTCACCGCCGTGACGAAGGACGACCACCGTGTCCAGCTCCAGCCCGTCGCCTTCACCACGAAGAAGGCAGACCGGAGTCAGGAACACGAAATCCGTCGCATCATGATCGACCTCACCCGCGAGGCAATCACCGAGCACACCTACGACGCGCTCACCGAGAGCGTCGTCGAAGGCCGTCTCTCGTCCGCTATCTACGGTGACGCGAAGCAGATTTATCCCCTGCGCCGCGTCGAAGTCAAGAAGTTCTCCCTCGAAGCCCGCCCCGAAGAGATCGAGGCGGAAGAGGAAGCCGCTGTCAGCGTCGATGAGGACGACGTTGCAGTCGATGTTGACGAAGACGAAGCGTAACTCCGTCACACAGACGGTCTGACTTCGGTTTCAATTTTCGATTTTTCGCGTCACCACAAGCCTGCAAGTGATATCGTCGGGTCTCACACGGCGCTGGTTTCGGCCCGTCGAAGTCGGAATCGACGCACGAAGCTCAAGGCCGCGAATATGACCAGTACGACCGCCGGAACGACCACTGCGTCGGTGAAAAAGGCCTCGGGACCGTGAAGCGACCAGATACCAACAAACGACCCGAGAACCGCAATCGGGGTCCCGAAGACGCGAAGTCGAATCATATCGGATGCCGACGCCAACGAATCGAACTCACGGACAGAGACGTCGAGACCGACCCGTTCGAGTTGCGAGGCGAACTCGGGAACTCGTGCGGCGGGCACCGTCGCCGACACCGGTTTCGAGACGGTCCACTTGGAGTAGTGCAGTCGCACGAGCGCGGTGTTCGCAAACCGAATGACGGTCACGCGTTCGAGGTCCGAAACGTCGATTGTCGAGGTATTCCCGGAGTCGTACGATTTCGACGTTGTCAGCGTTCCGGTCTCGGTATCGACGGTCAGACACGGAGCGACGAATTCGTGGCTCATCGTCTGGAGCCACAGACAGATTGCGACCGGAACTCCGGCGGCGAACGAGACGAAGACGTGGTGGAGGCGCGTCGCAAGCAGTAACACGGTCGGGAGGACGACAACGAACCCCGTCCAAAACCGGTCGCTTCCGACCAGCGCTGCGAGAGCGAGCCGAGTCGGTGTGTCACGGCTCCGGACGAGTTGGACACCAAACCGGGTGCTATCGTCAGTGTGTTGTGGCACTCGTGGAACCACGGAGAGCACTAGTTAATAGCTGACTGTTACGATTGGGCCGTGCCTCACGACGCCGGTTCGAACCGGGGCTGTCGCCGGATTCGACTACGCTTCGACGATAATCGTGCCGACCATCCCTTGCTGTTCGTGCGGAATACAGAGATACTCGTATTCGCCCGCGACTTCGAACGTGTAGGAGTAGTCCTCGCCGCCTTCGATGAGTCCGCCGAGAGAGTTCGAGTAGGCGTTTCGGGCGGTTTCTTCGTCTTCGAAGCCACCGCTGGCGAAGAACTCGGCTTCCTCGGGGAGAACACTCTCGTAGGCGGTGACTGTGTGGCCGCGCGAACTCGTGTTTCGCCACACGACTTCGTCACCGACTTCGACGGTCAGGGTCGGCGGGTCGAACGCGACGGCAGTCATTCCGATGTCGAAGTCGCCGTCGGCCGCCAGCGAGGTCGAACAGCCCGCGAGGCTGGCGGTCACCGCCGTCCCGGTCGCCGCAAGAAATCGACGCCGTGTCTGACGACCGTCTGAGGACCCATCGTCTCGCATACCCGACCCTCAGGACGCGACCGATAAATGTCGCATGGTTCGCCCGCCGAACGCGCGTTCGGCGGGGAGAACGTAAGAGCGAAAGGGCAGGTGCGCAATCGCATCGGTATGAAACCCCGATTCGTCGGTCGGTTAGGCCCCGCCGACGCGGTCACTGCCGGAAATGCGGCACTCGGGTTCGTCGCGTCGGTGTTGACCGCAATCGACGTACGCCTCGCGGCCAAGGCGATTCTACTCGCCGCGATGGCCGACGGTCTCGACGGCGTCGTCGCCCGACGCTACGGCGGGACCGACGCGGGTCCATACCTCGACTCGCTCGCCGATGTCGTCTCGTTCGGTGTCGCGCCGGCCCTCCTCGTCGTCTCGCTCGTCCGCGCGGAGTGGGGATTCGACCGACTCCGCGTCGTCGGTGCCGTCACCGTCGCGGCGCTGTTCGTGGCGGCCGCCGTCGTTCGTCTGGCACTGTACACAGCCTACGACAGCGGTAGCGACGAGACGGTCGGCGTTCCGACGACGCTCGCGGCGACGATTCTCTCCGCCGGCGTCCTGGTTGGCTTCGTAGACCCGATGCTTCTCGTCGTCCTCTCGGCAATCATGGCCGCGTTGATGCTCTCGGACGTGACGTATCCCGACCTCCACGCCCAAGACGCGCTCGTGATGGGCGTCGTACAGGGACTCGCTATCGTGCTGTCCGGCACGCTCGGAGAAGGATTCGCGTTCGGCCTGCTCTTTTTGGCACTCGGCTATCTGTTTTTGGGGCCGCGATTCTACTGGGGCTAACGCGACACGGCCGACGGAAAAGCGTTTGAAACGGGTCTTACATCCCCATGTCCGCCGCGTCCTCCGGGACGGGGAGGTCGTGCGGCGAGACACCGAGGAGTTCCGCGGCGTGGTCGAGCGCCATGTCGAAGCCGTAGTATCGCTCTAATTCGTCGCCATCGACGGTCGGTCGCACTTTCAACATCGCGTAGCCGTCGATGTTCTGTGCGAGGGCGGCGGTACGGCCCTCGCGGTCGAATTCGAGGACGCGCTCGGAGTCGGTGACGTAGTACCGCGCGGTGATGTCGGCGGCGGTCGCCTCCTGCTCACTCATGAGCGACGCTACGGACTGGGGTGTGTCTAATGTACCGGTTCTATCGAGGACCGCCGTGCGAGTCCGACCCCGAGAACGAAAGTGACGTGTCGCTCCTTCGAGGACCAGAAGGTATGTGGTTTCAGAGCGGCCGTCGGCGCGACCTGTGTGCTATCCTCTACGATGCGGGCGAACTCCGGGGACAGAAGGCGAAGACGCGATTAGAGCGCTACTACGACGTCCGAATCGACCCGCAGTCGTTCTACGCCACCCTCGACGCACTTGTGGAGTCGGGGCACCTCGAACGGCGGACCGAGGGGATACACGACGTGTACGGACTCACCGAAGCGGGAGCGAGTCGTGTCGAATCGTACTTCGCGTGGCTCACGGAACGCGTAGAAAACAGCGAGCGGCAGGTTTCCGACGCGGGCGGCCGCTCGCTCGATTGAGGCTGTTTTCGTCTGGCACCTCGATTGAGACTGCTATGTGTACTTCCACTGCCACCTCTATTGCTACGCCTACTTCTGTACCCAGTCGCCGATGGTGTTGCGGAGAATCTCGCTCGTGCCCTCGTAGATTTCGTTGAGTTTGGCGTCGCGGTAGTAGCGCTCGGCCGCGAAATCCTTAGTGTAGCCGTAGCCGCCGTGAATCTGGATGCCTTCGTTTGCGACTTCGCGGCTAATCTCGCTGGCGTAAAGTTTCGCCTGTGCGGCCTCCTTGATGAACGTCTCGTCGCGTATCTTTAGGTCCGCGGCCTTGTGCATGAGAAGCTTGGCGGCCTGTACTTTCGTGTCCATGTCGGCGAGTTTGTGCTTGATCGCTTGGAAGTCGCCGATGGGTTGGTCGAACTGCTCGCGCTCGCCGGCGTACTGCACGGCGTCGTCGAGGGCGGCGCGGGCGATACCGATAGAACGCGCCGCGATGGTGATTCGACCGCCGTTGAGTGTCTTCAGTGCGTGGACGAAGCCGTCGCCTTCGTCGCCGAGGAGTCGGTCTTCGGGAATTCGCATGTCGTCGAAGCGGAGTTCGGCCGTCGGACAGCCTTTGTCACCGAGTTTGTGCTCGGTGCCTTCGACGACGAACCCGTCGTCTTCCTCGGGTCGGACGATGAACGAGGAGATTCCTTTGTTACCCGCGTCGGGGTCAGTCTTGGCGAAGATGATGACCGTGTCGGCGACAGAGCCGTTCGAAATCCAGAGCTTGCCGCCGTTGACGACGTACTCGTCGCCGTCTTTCACGGCCGTCGTCTCCATCGCGGGGACGTCGCTTCCCGCGCCCGGTTCGGAGAGCGCGAACGCGCCGATGTCCGTACCCTCGTTGACCGGCGTGAGGTACGTCTGTTTCTGGTCTTCGTCGCCGAACGCGTAGAGCATGTTGCCCGCGAGACTCGTGTGCGCCGCGACGATAGTTCCCAGTCCGCCGGAACCGCGAGAAATCTCTTCGAGACCGATAGCGTAGGAGTGATAGTCGAGACCCGCACCGCCGTACTCCTCGGGGAACGGCATGCCCATCAATCCGAGTTCGCCCATCTCGCGGACGAGGTCTGCGGGGAACTCGTCGGTTTCGTCGATTTCCGCTGCGCGAGGTTTGACCTCCTCGTCAACGAACTCCGAAACCATCTCCTTGATCTGCTTTTGCTCTGCTGTGAGCGCGAAGTCCATACAGGTTCTTACATTGACTATGCTTATGATTTTCTCCTGCGGCGTTGCGGCGTGTAGCCCACGAAACTTTTTATCCCCCCTTCCTAATACCGGTACGCTTCGAATGTCTCGACACGCCGATGCCCGGCCACCGGCAACTGATGACGACCTCGACTGGTGTCACGATGCAGTTCAGGGTGTCTCTCGCACCTTCGCCCTCACTGTGGATGTCCTCGACGAACCGATGGCATCCCACATCTGTATCGGCTATCTCCTCTGTCGAATCGCCGACACCGTTGAAGATTCGTCGTCTATCGCCCCCGACGAGCAGGCTCGCCTCCTTCGACTCTACGACCGCGCGCTCGACCCCGACGATGACACCAGCGTCGATGCGTTCGTCGCCGCGGTCCAGTCTCATCTCCCGCCCGAAGACGAGCGGTCCGACGACTGGATGGTCGTCGCCAACACCGCTCGCGTTTTCCGGACGTTCGAGTCACTGCCGACCGATGTCCGCGAAGCGGTGACGCCGCCGGTCCGAGAACTGGTCTCGGGCATGGCGATGTTCGTCGAACGGTACTCGAAGACCGGGGGACTTCGCATCCAATCGCGGGAAGAACTCGAAGAGTACTGTTACTACGCCGCCGGAACCGTCGGCAACCTCATCACGAACCTCGTGACGCGCGGAAACGTGGACAGCGAGCGCCGCTCGCGGCTCTACGACACCGCCGAGGAGTTCGGACTGCTCCTCCAACTCGTGAACATCGCAAAGGACGTTCACGACGACTACACGTCCGAGAACAACGTCTATCTCCCCGCCGAGTGGCTCGAAGACGTCGGCGTCCCACAGGAAGATGTCGTCAAGCCGGAACACAGAGACGAGACGGCATCGGTCGTACAACGGACCGCGGACCACGCCAAGTCGTTCCTCGACGACGCGCAGATGTACCTCGAAACGGTGCCGCTCCGCGAGGGCAACACGCTCGCCGCGTGGGCGATTCCGTTCCTGCTCGCGGTCGGGACGCTCCGCGAACTCGTCGCCAATCCCGAACACGCTGTGACCGGCGAGGGTGTCAAAGTGTCGCGCCAGGAAGTGTTCGCCGTCGTCACCGCGATGAACGACGCCAGTTCCGACTCGCTCGCTGAGATGCGAGAGATCATCTCTAGCCAGCCGTTCCACCGCGCGACGACCAGCCTCGACTGAACGCGCGCTTCGAGCGGCCGGGAATCGTATTTTCGAACTCGTTTTCGGTTCGTCTTCCCCAGTTACCGATGGCCGGACCGCCGCGCGCGGCGATTTTCCCTCCCCCGTGTCGTCGCGTGACGGGCGCAGTTTGGGAGGATTTTTAGTAACCCAACTATAACGGGCGCCTATGAGTACCGAAGAAGCACACGACGACCACGGCCATCACCTGCCGGCGGTTCAGGACTGGCCGCGCGGCTTCGGCGAGGCGAGTTGGTGGCCGTTCGTCACCGCCGTCGGGGGCGCGGGTATCTACACCGGTGCTGGTCTGTACGTCATGGGACAGGACGGAATCGTCGGGGAGATGCTCGGCCCAGCCGTGTTCATCGGCAGTATCTTCCTCTTCCTGGCCGGTATCTACGGCTGGTTGTACCACGCCTTCGTGAGCCACTTCTGGTCGCGCGATGCGAGCCAGAAGAGTGCATCGAAGCTTCGATGGGGAATGATCGCGTTCCTCGGGTCCGAACTTGCGACGTTCGGCGCCCTGTTCACGTATTACTTCTTCATCCGCGCCGGGACGTGGCCGCCACAAGAACTGCCACACCTAACCGGGTCGCTCGTGATAGCCAACACGGCGCTCCTGATTGCGTCGAGTTTCACGCTCCACTGGGCGCACGTGGCCATCCGTAACGAGAACCGACGGAACTTCATCCTCGGACTCGCGGTCACGCTCCTCCTCGGTACCGTCTTCATCGGGGGGCAGGTCTACGAGTACTACGAGTTCATCGTCCACTCCGAATTCTCGCTCACGACGGGCATCTTCGGCTCCGCGTTCTACGGTCTCACCGGCCTGCACGGACTGCACGTCTCGCTCGGTGCGGTGATTCTCGGTATCGTCTTCGTTCGCGCACTTCGCGGTCAGTACTCCGCCGAACGCCACGTCTCCGTGAGCACGGCTTCCATGTACTGGCACTTCGTCGACGTGGTGTGGATTTTCCTCGTCGTCGTGCTGTACGTCGGCGCGGAAGTCGGCGCGTAATCGACGGAACGCCCTCGATACGCAGACAACGCCGCGACCGGTTCTTTTTATACGACTGCTCCGAGACCCACTGGTGCCGGCGCGTCCTGTCTGAGGATGGCTTGCGAGCGTCCACTGCCATGGGTTGTTCGGACCGCTGTCCCCGGACGAATTGACGCGTCTGGCTTCTCGCAATCGAAGTTCCGAGTGTTCCACAGAGCCAGAGCCGGACACGGATTGGGAGGACAGACCGCGATAGGCCGGAGCCGACTCCGTGATGCAAAAGGCGAGCACAGACAGTGCAGTAACAGACAGTGCAGTAACAACAGGGTCGCACGGAGTCGGAGCGACGAAAATCGCTTCCGGAAGCGCCTCAGCCGAACTGTTCGTTGAACCGGTAGATATCTTTGTCCACGCCCGCGACGACGAGGTCGTCCTGTGCCTTGACGCGGAAATCCGGGCCGATTTCGGTCACGAGCGTCCCGTCTCGCTCGACGGCGATAACGGTGCAGTTGGTTCTGGCGCGAACGTCCGCCTCGGCGAGTGACCGCCCCACGAGATTCGGGGCGTTCGTTCGGACGATTTCGATTTGCGATTGCGGCGCGATGACCTCCTCGTCGAGGACCGTCGAAGCGAGCATTCGACCCGCGACGGTCGAAAGCGCAAGCACGTAGTCGGCCCCCGCGCGGTAGAGTTTCGCAATGCTCTCGGTTTCGTTCGCCCGCGCGATGACCTCTGTCTCCTCCGAGACGCGCTCGGAGACGAGCGTAGCGAATACCGCCGTTGTGTCGTTGTCGAGCGCGAGAAGCACCCCGCGAGCCTCCGTCACATTGGCCGCAGAGAGCGTCCGCGGGTCGGTAATGTCGCCGACGACATCGACGCCGGGTTTGTCCGTTTTATCGACGACGAGGTGCGGAACACCGGCGCTCGCCAGCGTCTCGGCCGCGGTCGAACCGACTTCGCCGTAGCCCGCGACGATGACAGTGCCGCGGCGGAACCGGCGGGCCGACGAGAGCGTGAGTCCGCGGAGTTCTTCGAGTTGTTTCTCCCGGCCAACGACGAGCAGGATGGTGTGTTCGTCGATGACGGCGTCCGGCGCGGGCGGGGAAACGAACTCGCCGGAAAACCACGCTCCGATGACGTTGACGCCGGCCGTCTGGCCGATGCCGCTTTCGGCTATCGTCTCGCCTTCGACCGGACTCCCGCGCTGGACGAGGAGTTCCGCGACCTCGAAATCCTCGCCGATTTCGATGGCGTCGCCGAGTGCCGATGAGATGGAGGTGGTCGCCTTCCCGGCGAGGCTCTCACCGAGCAGACGCCGGGGAGAGACGACGGTATCGGCACCGGCGTAGCGGTGGTAGTCGGCGACGCTCGGGTTCTCGATGACGCTGACGACGCGGGCGTCCGGCGCGGCCTGCTTCGCGGCGAGGATGATGCTCGCGTTCGTCTCGTCGTCGTCGTCGGCGACGATAGCGAGTGAGTCCGTGGCGTTGGCCGCCTGTAGCGCCTCGACGGATTCGGGGTCGCCGTGGATGACCTCGTAGTCCTCCGCGTGGAGTTTTTCGGCGTAGTCGCGGTCGGATTCGATGACGACGTACGGAACGCCCATCGAGTCGAGTTCGTCCACGAGCGCGTCTCCTCGGGGGGTGAACGTACAGATAACGACGTGTTCTACCAACTCGGATTCGGACGGCGGTGCCGTCCGGAGTGCGTCTTCGACGAGCGGGACGATAAACAGCGGAAGCGTGAGGAAGACGGTGGTGACGCCCGCGAGTTGCATCACGATCGAAAGCAGGAGAAGCGGCGGCGAATCGAGCCACAGCCCAGTCTGTTCGCCGTAGCCGTTCGTCGTGAACGTCTCGACGACGAAGTGGAGCGCAAGAAGAAACGACATGTCCTCGCCGGCGTACCGCCCGACTGCCCACTGATAGACGACGGTAAATGCGAGCATCAAAAGCGCCGCGCCAGCGAGGTACCGGCCGAGACGCTGTTTGGCTTTCGACAAACCGGAGCCGCCGCCCGAAATCGACATACTCCCGCTATGACCGTCGGTGTTTAAAAATGGACCCGCCCGGTATCAGATATATGGGTCGCCACAGAGACGCCGCGGTCGCAGTCGTGTGCCTCCTTTTCGTCGGTGTCGGTCTCGCGGTCTTCCGCCCACGAATCCCCCTTTCGGTGGTTCTCGTCGGGCTATTCGGCACGCTCGCTCTCGAAGCAGTGCTGTCGCCGAGGCGGGTCCGAACGCGAGTCCGAGCGGTGTGGGAACGAACGGTCGTGCAAGTCATCAGCGTCGGAGCACTGCTCGTCGCGGTCGCATCGACCGTCGCTCTCGTCGGCCCGAGCGTGCTCGTGGCCGTCTGCTCCGGTCTCGTCACGTACCTCCTGTTGCTCGCGGCCGACGAATACCGCGCCCGGCGCGCCAACACTCCGAACAACTCGTAGCCCGTTGAGAATCGTCACGTGAGCAACGCTTATCCGACGACCGGCCACCATTGTGGGTATGAATACCACGACCCGAACAGTCGTCGCCGTCGGGTGTGCGGCGGCGCTCGTGACGGCCGCACTGCTCGGGGGGTCGTATCTCGGTCTCGCCGCGCCGCTGTCTGGGGAACTCTACGACAGCGTCTCGCCACCGGACGCGACGCAGGTCGAGAGTCCCTACGGCTCGGCGAGCGTCTGGTACGACGAGACGGGCGTCCCGCACATCGAAGCCGAAAACGAGGAGGCGTTATACTTCGCCGTCGGCTACGTGCAAGCCCGCGACCGCCTCTTCCGGATGGACCTCCAGCGCCGACTCATCGGCGGCGAACTCTCGGCGCTCGTCGGCGAGCAGACGCTCGATTCGGACCGCTTCTACCGCCGTCTCGACTTCGAATCCGCCGCCGAAGCGTCGTGGGAGTCGGTCCGAGACACCGACGTTGGCCCGTCCATCGAAGCGTTCTCCGCTGGCGTGAACCACTACGCCGACACGGGAGCGACACCGCCGGAGTACGCTCTCATCGACGCCGAGTTCGAGGCGTGGACGCCGACCGACACGCTCCTCGTCGGGAAACTCATCTCGTGGCGACTCTCGGGGTCGTTTGCCGACCTCCGGACCGAGACCGCTCGCGCCCGACTCGGCCCGAACGCATCGGCGCTCTACCCCACGAGTCTCGACCACGAGGTCCCGATTATCCGCGACGTGGATGCCTCCGACGCGACACCGTTCTCGCCCGCGTCGGTCGTCGAAAACGCGTCGGACCCGACCGCGTCGGTGGAAGGCGACTTCGGCGCGCTCGCCGAGTGGACCGACGCCTACGACGCGGACCCGACCTATGGGTCGAACAACTGGGTCGTCTCCGGCGAACACACCGCCTCCGGCGACCCGATTCTCGCCAACGACCCGCACCTCGGACTCAGCGTCCCTCCCGTCTGGTACGAGATGCATCTTTCGACCCCCGAGACGGACGTTCGCGGCGTCGGCTTCCCCGGCATCCCGTTGGTCATCATCGGGCGGACCGCGGACGCCGCGTGGGGCGTGACGAACGTCGGCGGCGACTTCACCGACCTCTACACCTACGACCGCCGCGACGGCGGCTACGTCTACGAGGGCGACGTTCGGGCGTTCGAAACCGAGACGGAGGTAATCGAAGTCGCCGGCGGCGACGACGTGGAACTCACCGTCAAGAAATCCGTCCACGGCCCGGTCATCGAACGCGGCGGAAAAACCGTCGGCGTCGCGTGGCCAGGTTTCTCGGCGACGAACGAGTCGCTGGGCGTCTATCGACTCAACCGCGCCGAGTCAGTCGCTGACGTCCGTGACGCGCTTCGCATCTGGGACGTGCCCGCACAGAACTTCGTCGCGGCCGACAGCGCGGGTAACACCCTCTACTACCCGGCCGGGCGTTATCCGGTTCGGGTGACAGACGGGACCGTCGTACGCGGCGATACCGTGTTTAATGGCTCCACCGGCGAGGGAGAGTGGCCCGGCTACGAACCCTACGGTCGGTCCTCGTGGGACGGCTTCGTCCCGTTCGAGTCGATTCCGCACGTGGACAACCCGGACGTGCTCGCGTCCGCCAACCAACGAACTATCGACGACCCGCCGTTCTACATGGGTACGCCGGCGACCTACGCCGACCCCTACCGCGGCCAACGTATCTACGACCAACTCGACGACGCGGCGTCGGACGGTGAGATAACGGCGGAGACGATGAAACGACTCCAGCGCGACGTTCGCTCCGAGGCCGCGGCGTCGTTCGTCCCGTACGCGACGGCGGTCGAAGCGACCGAACAGATGTCGCCAGACGCGCGCGAACTCGCCGCCGAACTGGACGGGTGGGACGGTCGGATGACCGCCGATTCACGCGCGGCGCTCGTCTACCGCATCTGGCTGGACGAGTTCCGAACCGCGACGTTCGCCGACGAGTTCGAACCGGCGGGCATGGACGAGGACTACTACCCGCGGCTGTTCGTCCTCCAGCGACTCGACGCCGACTCGCAGTGGTACGACAATCGACGGACGCTCGACCGAACCGAGCGCCGAGAGGCCGTCGCCGCACAAGCGATGAATCGGACGGCGGCGCGCATCGAGCGCGAGGGCTGGGACACCTACGGCGACTTCAACAGACTCGAACTGGCTCACCCGTTCGACCGCGAGTTCCTGAACTACCCGGAGCGACCGATGGATGGTTCGCGGTTTACCGTGTTCAACTTCCGCGCGTCGGGAGAGACCCAAGTCGGCAGTAGTTGGCGGATGGTCGTTGACTTCTCCGAAACAGACGACTCGGTCGGCGTCATCCCCGGCGGCCAGCGCGGCGTCTTCTGGTCGGACCACTACCACGACCAACTCGACTCGTGGGCCGACGGACGGTACAAGCCGCTCACGCTCGACCGTCCCGAAGGCGAACCGGATATCGTGTTCGGAGGCGAGCGATGAGTGTCGTCTCCGAACTCCGTCGCGGCCGCTACGCCGAACTCGCGTTGGTCGTCGCCACGATAGTCGGTCTCGCGGCCGCGGCGGTCCACTGGATTGGTCTCGCCGTCGGCGGCGCGCTGGTCGGCGTCCTCGCCACCTCACTCCGCCGTGCCGTTCCGCAGGGACTCACCTTCGGTGGAGTGGCGGTCGCACTCCACGTTGGCATCGTCTGGTGGCACGGCGCGCTCGACGCGCTGTTTTCGACGGGCATCCTGTTCGCGCTCACGGTCGGTATCGGCTTCGTATTGCCAGTACTCGCCGCGGTCGGGGCGCGTGCGCTGGTCAGCGATGACTGAGCGCCCATCCCGGTCGTCGTCCGCGGAGTCGTCGTCGGAGGGGACGCGGCACACTCGACGGCGGGTTCTCGCAACCGGCGTCGTCGCGGCCGCGGTCGTCGTGGCCACCGGCGAAATCCTCGTCGCCGACGTGCTCGCTGTCACCGCCGCGTGGACAGTCCCGACGGTGCTCGTCGTCGCGGGCCTCTGGTGGTACACGTACGCGAACGCGGCGGAGAATTCGAGCGGCGACACCGCAGGGAGTGGCGAAAGCGACGGGGGTGAGACGGCCCGGGCGTACGCTACGCTGGGACTTCCGACTGGCGTGACACTCTTTCGCGGCACGGTTATCGCGGGCGTCGCTGGCGTCGCGGCAGTCGCCGCGGTGGGAGGGTACTCGCCGGTGTGGGCGTGGGCGGCCGCAGTCGGCTACGGCGTCGCCGCCGCGCTCGACGCTGTCGATGGCTTTCTCGCCCGGCGACTCGACCGCGTGACCCGACTCGGGGGCCGTCTCGACACCGCGGTCGATGCTTTCGGACTCCTCGCCGCCCCCCTCGCGGGCGTCGTTCTCGGCGAACTGGCGTGGTGGTACCTCTCGGTCGGTGCCGCGCGGTACGTGTTCGTCGCCGGGAAATGGTGGCGCGACCGAACCGACAAACCGACGTTCGACCTCCCGCCGCGGGCCTCACGGCGCGTCCTCGCGGGTCTCCAGATGGCGGTCGTGCCGCTCGCGTTGGCACCCGGTGTCTTCGACGCGTGGATGCCACTTGTCACCGGCGTCGCCGCGGGCGGGTTGCTCCTCGGATTTGGCCGAGACTGGCTGTACGTCTCCGGGCGATTGCGTTCGGCGGCGACGCGGCCGCAGACGAGTTCGGCAGAACATTAAGGGCGCGGCGTCAGACGAGTCCGGCGTCCCGGACGCGTCAACTCCATCGAGCGCGCCGACAGCGTTCTCACTCGCGTTGGGCGAGCACGTCGATGTTGTGTGCGATGTACGACAGTTCGTCGGACGCCAACTGCTCGTGTCGGGCTTTGAGCCAGTCGTCGAGCGGTTCGTCGGCGACGCGGTCGGCGTCGGTGAGCGACTCCTCGACGAACCCGAGGATACGGTCGAGGAAGATTCGTTCGTCGTCTTCGTGGGGTGGGTGGACGACCCAGTCTGCGCCGCCGGCGGCGACGACTGGCGCGCCGAGCGCCGGCAGAACCGAAAAGAGGTCGGAGCCGGTGTCCGGACCGGAGCGCTCGTCGTCGCGCATCGTGTCGTGGTAGGCGTCGATAATCTCGGTGTCGGCCTCGTGCGCCGGCCGGAACGAAGTCCGCCCGTCGAAAGTGACCGGCGCGTAGAGGAGACCGCCGTCTGTCAGCCGCGAGAGAAGCGCTTTGACGGCGCGGCGGAGCGGCAGGATGTCGAGCACCGCGTGCGCGATGACGAGGTCGATAGCCTGCGGCAGGACCGTCATCGCATCGAAGAGGTCGCTTGTGACGTACGTGAGAGAGACGCTCCGGCCGTGGCGTTCGATTCTGAAGCCGTCGGCTGTCGGTTCGGCGGTCCAGCCGGCACCGTGGGACCACTCTGCGAAGGCGGCCGCCGCTTGGTCGGCCATACCCTGCTTTCGGTCAACCATGATGTACTTGATTTCGTCGTGCGTGTCGAAGACGCCCCACGACAGGAGTCTGCGGCACATCGCGCCGGTTCCCGACCCGACCGAAACGACACGAAGCGGTTCGTCCGGACGCGACTCTGCGCGCGCTTCGAGCGAGTCGATGAGATGCGCAAGCGTCGGTCGGTGGAGTGCGCGGTCGTCCACCGATTCCTTTGCGCGGAGGTAGCGGACGAACTGTTCGTCGTGTCTGGTCACGACGGACCTGTCACGGCGGGACCGTATAGTCGTTCTCCCGAGCCGAAACGTCCGGCTCCGTCGGCCGAAACTGTCAATTCGGAACACAGAAACGGGGTATAGATGGACTATTGACTCGATTCGCCCGGAAAGTATTTGATTCGCTTCCGGTGATGTAACCCCAAATGGATAGCGAGATTATCGACGCGGTGACTGGGTGGGACTCCGCACCTACGGACCGAGGATACGGGGGCCTCAGGTCACTCGCAGACGACGGCTTCACAGGCGCCGTCGTAGCCGGCATGACGTGGGGATTCATGCTCAACGGCCGGCTCCTCGGCGTCTTCGATGGGGACTTAGCTGACTTCGACGACGAATCGTTCGAGGCGTACCGCGCGCCCGACCCGTCGCTTCCGCTTCTCTACGCGATGCAGGAACGCGGCGGCGACGTTCGCGCGCAGTACTACACGCAAGAGACACCGCTGAAGGACGCCGATGGAACGCTCTCTGCGGGCGGCTTCACCGGCTACGTCGAACTGTCGGAGAACGTTCTGTCCGGCGACTACTACATCGTCTACCACGGGGGGAAGTCGATGAGCGCCGCCTTCGTCGGCAACAGCAAGCGCCTCATCACCGATGACGAGGCGTTCGAGCGTGCACAAGACGAGATTGGTATCTACAAGGTCATTGACGTAGATATCGACCTCGTCGAGATTCCGGAAGACGACACCGACGACGCGTCGGCAAGCGACGACGAGTCGGCGGCCGTTGTCGGCGGGGTCGCGGACGCGGACGACGCCGAATCCGGAACAGACGCGACTACCGAGGGGAGCGCCAGCGACGCGAGTGATGACGCCACTGAAAACGGCCCGCAGACCGAACCGCACGGCGAAGGGCCGGCGTCGGCCGGGGCGGAAGCGCCCGAGACGCCCGAGACTTCGAAGCCGGTCGAGTCCGCCGAGTCGGACGGAAAGTCCACCGAATCGACTGCGTCGAACCCGGCCGACACACCGTCATCGCCGAAAGGGAACTCCGCACCGAACGCGTCGTCGCCCGACGCGTCCGCGACCGAACGGCGCACGAACCCGGACGAATCTTCGCCCCCCGAATCGGCCGAGCCGAACGCTTCTTCGGCACCGTCGGCCGCGGACAGTACACCCGACGCGAACGCGGCGGCGAAGAACGGCGAGCCGGCGGCGGACCCGCTCGCGGAAGACGCCGCGCCCGGTGACGACGTGTTTTCGGCCGAAGCGGAGTGGCGGAACGCCCGTTCTATCCCTTCGCTCGACCCCAAGGACGCGAAAGGCGAAACCGTCGGTGACAAACCGAGAGCGACGCGACGCCGGCGACAAGCCGCGAAACAGGCGACGCGACCGCAGAAGAAACAGAAGCGAGAGCCGAGCCAACAGACGCGGCAGTCGGAGCAGTCGGCTCCCAAACAACGACAGCAGTCCGAAACGGCCGACTCCGAGGAAGCGGCGACGCTGGAAGAAAAACTGTCGTCGCTCAAATCCGAGCGCGACCGCCTCGAATCCGAACGCGACGCGCTTCGAAACGAGCGTGACGAACACCGCAGTCGCGCAGAAGAACTCGAAGACCGTGTCGCAGAACTCGAATCCGAAGTGGACCGACTCCGGGGCGAACTCGAAGATGCCGGCGTCAAATCGACCGACCGGTCGATGTCGGCCGACGAAGCGCTCCGGGGAACCAACCTGTTCGTCCGCTACGCCCGGAAAGGCGAGGCGACGCTCGAAAAAGCGCACGCCGGACAGGCGAAACGCGAGGAAGTCATCGAGAACCTCCGTCTCGAACACCACACGACGTTCGACACCGAGGGACTCGGCATCGACGGCCAACCCTACGAGGAGTTCCTCCACGAGACGCCGGAGTACGGCTTCGCAAAGTGGGTCGTCACCGACCTGCTCTACGAAATCGGCGAGACGGACAACCGGTCGAGTCTCGCCGGCGTCTTCGATTCGATTCCGGAGGCAGACCGTATCGAGCTATACGGGACCGTCTCGGTCCCGATTGGCGAAGACGAGACAGAGCCTAGAAACTTCGACGTCATCATCCGCGACCAGATGGGCGAGCCGCTGTTCGTTGCGAACCTCAACGACTCCCGCGACCCGGCGACACAGCCGATGGTCACGCAACTCATCAAGGACTCGAAGTCGGTCGCAAACGCGAAAGAGACGCTCGGGTCGGCGTTCGTGGTCACGAAGAGCTTCTTCGAACCCGAAGCCCTCGAAGCGGCCACTGCCGAAACCGGCGGCGGTCTGCTCAGTCGGTCGAAACGCAAGAGCTTCATCAAACTCTCGCGCAAGCAGGGCTACCACCTCTGTCTGGTCGAAGCGCGGAGCGGCGAATTCCACCTGAACGTCCCCGACCTGTAAGGGGGCGGTCTCGGGATATCGGCTTCTGGTTCGACGCGACGCAGACCACCGACTTTCGGTTCGACGCGGTGCGGCCAGACTCGATTCGAACTGGGCTGGCCCACAGACGCGCTTCGCGGTGGAGACCGAGATGTGAACCGAGACGCCTGCACGGGTAGTCAGTAGTATTAACGGACCGCAGTTCGGACAGCCACCGTGAATCGGTCTCCAGTCCCGCGTTTCGCCGCGCTCGGTGTCGAACTCGTCGCGGCGGCCGCGGTTGTCACGGCCGCGCTCCCGCTGTACACGGTCACTGTTCTCTACTGGCTCGACCTGACCGCGTCGTTGCTTCGACGGACGTGCCAGACGCTTTTCGCCGCGCCGCGAGAGACGGTCTCACCGACCGGAGCCGACCTCGCGCCCGAAAGCGGAAATTCGACGCTCTCGCCGTACGAACAGGGGTTGTTCCGCTTTCTCTCACCTAAGGTAGGGACTGTCTCCGTTAGCGGTCGGCTTCCGCCTGTGGCGCTCCACAACGTGCGACCCTTCGTGACTCTCGTGTGTCTCTGGGTGGCTTTTTGCCTCCCAGTGGCGGCGCTCGGAGTGTCGTCCACCGTCTTTCCGACGCCGGTGTACGACGAGTTCTGGTCATCGCCGACGCCGGTGCTTCTCGCCGGTGGCGCGCTCGCCGTGGCGGGAAAACACTGGGCACTCGTCCGACACCACGCGCGGACAGCGTGGCCGACCGCAGGCAACGTCGCACCGCAGTGGCGGCTCGGCGTGTGGACGGCGTACTGGCTTCCGTTGTGGTTTCTCACCTCCCTGCACGCCACGGGTCCCGAGGTCGGGACGCTACTGAGTGTTGTTACGGCGCTCGTCGTCGTCGGCCGGGCGGTCCGCGAGGTTCGTCCACTCGTCGGTTCGGCGGAACGAGACGCCCCAGCGCCGCCCGCAGAGACGGCGCGTTCACGGATTGCGGCTCAGACACCACCGCCGGTTGGAAACCACCACGCGTCGGTTCGACCGAATCGGCGCGCCGTCCGACTCGCGGGCGCGATTGACAGCCTGTTCCCGTTCGGCAACGCGGCGAGCAGTGTCCGTCGAATCGAGGGGCAGTACGCCGTCGCGCTCGTCCTCCTCGTGGGCGTGCCGCTCGTCACGAGAGAAGTCTGGGAAGTCACGTCGCTTCTGCTACTCGGCGGGGTTACGGCGGCAGTGCTCGGCGCGTTCGTCGGTCTCGTCGCGCTCGTCGGCGCTGTTCACTTCGAACTGGCGTTCGGCGCGGTCGAGTACCAACTGGCGGACGATGCACTCGTCGCGTACGACCGCCGTCTCGACGCCGCGCAGTGGCGCGTTCCGCTCGACGCCATCCGAGATGCGACCGTCGAGCGAGGGCTATTCGATAGCCCGACGACGACGGACGCCGCGATAGTCGCACTCGACCGCACGGACGACCCCGCCGAAGCGGAGCCGTATCGCTTCTATCGGCGGACGCTCGCGTACGTCAACGAACCGAACACGGTCGCAGAGCGACTCACTGCGGCGCGAACCGACCCCGACCGAGAGCGTAGATAGCCGCGGCTCACGGTCAGCTCTGCTTCGGCGGAACGGCGACGGCGCTCGTCGGCTCGGGTATCGACGTGACGAACAACTGCGTCGCTAACGCGGTCAGTCCAGACGCGCCCGGAGAGACTCGTCGTACGAACCGAGAATGAAGAACTCGTCGTACGAAACTGGAGAGAACGACCGCGCGTACGAGAGATTAGTTTTCGACTTCAGCGGCTTCTTCGATCTTCATCGATTCGAGCTTTCCGACAATCTCGTCGAGCTTGTCGTCGAGTTCATCGACGAATTCCTGTGTGCGCTCGGTCGTGATTGCACCTTGGCTGGAGGGTTCGATGAGGTTCTCTTCTTCGAGAACGCGGAGAGAGTACCGAACTTTGTGGTGCGGATACCCCGTCTCGTTGGACATCTTGACGATGCCGATAGGCTCGCTCTCGATGACCATCTTCAGGACCTGCAGATGGCGCTCCAACATATCAACTTCTTTCTCAAGTCGGTCTATCATGCCATTTGTTAACTCTTCTTGGTAGGCTTTAAGCCTTACCCTCCGAGCCAGCGAAAAAGTGGGTAGCGCGACCTTATCGAGGCCACTAAATAACCGTTGTGTTATCGGCCGCCACGTTAATGCGTGTTTGTGGCAGAATCCCTACTATCAATCAGTGATATATTCACGTACGTGTATTCGTCATCGACGGCGACCGTAATCTGTTTAGTGCGGCGCGGGGAACGGCCGACGTATGACTGTTACCATCGTCGGTTCGCAACTCGGCGACGAGGGCAAAGGCGCGCTCGTTGACCTGTGGGGCGGCGACGCTGACATCGTCGTTCGCTATCAAGGCGGCGATAACGCCGGCCACACGGTCGTCGAGGACGGCGAAGAGTACAAGCTTTCGCTCGTCCCGAGCGGTGCCGTCCGCGACAAGGTCGGAATCCTCGGGAACGGCTGTGTCATCAACCCTCGGACGCTCTTTTCCGAGATCGACGACCTCCGCGAGCGAGGTCTCGAACCGGACGTGCGCCTCGCAAAGCGCGCGCACGTCATCATGCCGTACCACCGCCGCCTCGACAACATCGAAGAAGAGGCGAAAGCCGACTCCGACCTGACCGTCGGCACGACCGGTCGCGGTATCGGCCCGACCTACGAGGACAAGGCAGGCCGCCGCGGTATCCGCGTCGGTGACCTCCTGGACCGCGACGTGCTCCGCCAGCGACTGGAGTACGTGGTGCCCAAGAAGAAGTCGCTCATCGAGGACGTCTACGGTCTCGAAGCAGGCGAGGAGTGCGACATCGAGGCGCTCATCGACGAGTACGCCGAATTCGGCCGTCGCCTCCGCGAAAACGACATGGCGGTCAACTGTGGCGACTTCCTCGCCGAGCGGCGCGAAGCCGGCGAGAACGTGATGTTCGAGGGCGCACAGGGGACGCTCATCGACATCGACCACGGAAGCTACCCGTACGTGACCTCCTCGAACCCGACCGCCGGCGGCGCGGCCACAGGCTCCGGTCTCGGCCCCACCGTCGTCGGACAGGGCGAAGTCGTCGGCATCGTCAAGGCCTACCTCTCGCGCGTCGGCGAAGGCCCGATGCCGACCGAACTGAAAGACGACGACAGAGAGGAAGAACTCGCAGACTACATCCGCGAGAAAGGCGGCGAGTTCGGGACAGTCACCGGTCGCCCGCGCCGTATCGGCTGGCTCGACATCCCGATGCTCCGCCACGCCGCACGCGTGAGCGGCTTCACCGGCATCGCCGTCAACCACCTCGACGTGCTCGCCGGGCTGGACGAAATCAAGGTCGGCCATGCCTACGAACACGACGGCGAAGAACGCCTCACGATACCCGCGACGACAGAAGAGTGGGCCAAATGCGAACCCGTCCTCAAGGAGTTCGAACCGTGGCCGGACGTAGACTGGTCCGAGGTCGCCGAAGAGGGCTACGACGCCATCCCGGACGCCGCACAGGACTACCTCGATTACCTCGCCGAGGAACTCGACGTGCCGGTCTACGCCGTCGGCGTCGGCCCGGACCGCGAACAGACGGTTCAGCTCACCAACCCGTTCGACGAGTAACTCCGACCTGACGAGACGCGTTCGACTCGCAGTCGCCGACGTGGCGGCGTCGAACCCGTACGCTTTTACTTCGCGCAACCCACCGTCAGGACGATGAAAGAATCCCTGATGGACATCCTCTGTGACCCCCTCGACAAGAGCGAACTCGAGCTGGAAATCGATGAGCGCGACGGCGACGAAATCATCGAAGGGCGCCTCATTGGCACGGTCACCGGCGAGGTGTACCCCATCGAGGACGGTATTCCGAACCTCCTGCCGCCGGACATGCGAGACAACTGAGCCGACCTGAACGTTTTTCTATTCCCGCTTCGACGGTGAAACCGTGTCGAACGCGCCGCTCTCCGTTACGCTAAACGACGAGCGACCTCACGACCTCTCGGTAGCGCCATCGTTCTCGACGGTCGATACGTTCGCGGTCGAACTCGAAAACCGTGGACAGGCGGTCCACGTCCATCTCCACGTCGATGACGAACTGTCTCGGGTGGCGTCTCTCACCGAAGGCAATCACTTCGTGAGCGCCGGCCAGACCAAGTTAGTTGACGTGTTCGTCTCGCCGCCGCCGGAACCGGTGACGGGAAAGCTCAAAATCGTCTCCGGACACGGGTCGGAGACGGTCTACGTCGATGTAACAGTCTCGCCGCGCGAGGGTGGAAAACCGCCGGTCGAAGTGGACGAAACCCTCTCGAAACCGAGGTCGCCAGAACCGGAACCGAGCGTGACCGAGCGCCTCGCAGACGCCCTTCCGAGTATCGACGCGCGGGCGGTCCCGCTCGTGCTTCTCGCCGTCGTCGCGCTCGCGCTGGCGGTCGGTGTCGCCTCGCTGTTGGAGAGTTTCGTCATCACGCTGGGTGCCGGGGTCGTCGTCGGCGGCGTCCTCGCCGCGTTAGTGTTGACGGTCTGGTAGCGCACATCCGTATTCTTAGCAGACTCTTTTGAGCGTCGGCGCTGTCGTCGTCTTCACCGTCTTCAGCGCACTCGACAGTCGCTTCGACGCCGCCTACACCGGGACGAATAAGCCGCCTCGCCTCCCGAGGCGCTATTCGTCGTCCGTCGGGACGCCGCAGAGATTCCCGTCGTCGAACAGTTTCGCGCGGAGGAACCGCGCCCGGAAGCGGTTCGCACCCTCGTACACGTCGGCTTCCCGGATGTCGTCGGTGCGGTCGTCCGCGACCGCCTCGATGATGTCTTCGACCTGCTGTTTCTCCGACGGCGTGAGTTCGAACTCGTAGGTGTTCGTCTCTTCTGCTTCGAGTCGCGTCCACTTGCGCGAGGCCGCGACGACGAGCGAACACGGTTCGCGGCAGGGGAACGCGCCGTCACCGCCATCGACGTCGAGGTCGGTCTCGTCGTCGTACTGCCACTCGCGCCGCTTTACGCACTGCGAGTCGTCACAGCAGGCCTCGGCGACCCAGTTGACGTGCTCGTGTCCGTCGCCACGGTTCCACGTCTTGATGACGCCGTACATGCCGGTCTGGCGGCCGATGGCGTCTTGCCAATGGGTGATGTCGAGGTCGCCCTCGCGCTCGCGGTACCAGTTCGGCACCGTCGCGGGATAGAACGTCTCGACCGTTTCTACGAGGTCGCGGCCGTCGAGGTCGGGAAAGACCCAGCCACCGGCGAGGTTGTTGCCGGTTTTCAGCGGCCGATACCGGCCTTTCTCGTCGTAGGTCGCCAACTGCCGCGCCGCGAGCGGTTCGTGGTACGAATCGAGGGTAGACGCGTCGCGGTCGGCCTCGTCGGCGTGGCGCAGTTCGTAGGTCCGGTCGCCGTCGTCACCGAGCGTCACCGTGACGAGAAGTTGGCCCCACTCGCGCTTGTGGCCCCGTCGAAGAGCGTCGTAGCGCTCCGGGAGCGACTGGGTCTCGTCGTCAGCGCCTTCGACCCACCGAAGGAACGCCCGGCGTTGCGGACTCGACTCGCCGACGGCACGCGTCCAGAAGTGCCAGTTGGTCGCGTAGTCGTCGTGGTCGGCGAGCGCGTCGCGGAGTTCGTTCTCGGAGAGGCCGTCTTGCCGCGCGTCGGGCGTCTCCAGTCGGTAGCCGTCGTCGGTTCGTTCGACGTGCAGTCCGTCGAGATGGACGCCGTCGTCGGTCGCGGCGGCATCGATGAGGGCGTCGAGATGGTCCTCCATCGTCAGTCACCCGCCAGTGGCGTCTTTCGGGTTCGTTCGCGGACGAGTTCGAGCGCATCGCCGATGTCGGCACCGGCGTCGGCGGCGCGTTCGAGCACTACGTCGGCCATTAAGCCCTCGGTGCCGACCGCACCCGCATACCAGATGCGGTGGCCCTCGACCGATGCTGGAACGTCGTAGCCGTTGCGGTAGTCGTCTGTGAGACCCATGTCTTCGGGGATGTCCTCTTGGGTGTGAAAACCGTCCGCAATAAACAGCGGGACGACGACGATGTCGTCGGACTCGAAGAAGTCGGCCACGTCGTCAACCTCCGGTTCTTCGTCCATGTAGAGCGCCTGCACCTCGTCGAAGCGGTCCAACTCGCGGATGCGGTCGGCGTGGTACTCGATCGCCTTCGCGGAGTTCTCGTTGCGCTCGGTGCCGTGACCGACGACGGCCAAACCGAACCCGTCGCCGACATCCGGGTCGCCCGTGACGGTCTCGGCCCGCCGGACGATGACGTCAGTCATCGCTCCGTGCGTTCCGACGGGGCCGCAGTAGTGAACCGTCTTTTCGGACACGTCGTCAGCGGTGAGCGTGACGTGCGACGCGGACAGTCCGTCGGAGTCCCAGTCGGATACGTCCCAGCCGTCGAGGCGAAGTTCTCGCGGAATGACCTGCTCGGTGAAGTAGCCCTCGCTGATGAAAAGCGGGACGACGTACACCTCGTCGGACTCAACGGTTCGAAGGACCTCACGAATCGACGGCTCTTCCTTCCAGAAGCCGGTTCGAACCTCGTCGAACGCGCCGACCTCGCGGATGGTGTCCGCGTGGTTGTAGGTAGGTGCGCTCGAATCCGGGTTCAGGTGCGACCCGTGCGCCACGATGACCAGCGCTTGCATGTCCGGGGGTTACGACGGCACTGTCTTATGAACTTCGCATCCAGAAAAGGAATCTTGGTGTTCGGCCAACTCGCGTTCACCACTCGTTCACGAAGCGTCCATGGCGGCGGTTTTTTGCACGCGCCCGACGACCCCCAGGCATGTCTCTCGCCGCTGACGCACGCGATGCCGTTCGTGAACGACCGTTCCTTCTGACCGCCCTTCGCGCGGGCGTCGTCAACTACGCCGCCGCCGCGGCCGCCCTCGACCTCGGAGACGACGAGGCGGTCGCGGCCGCACTCCGTCGCTTCGCCGAGGACCTGCCCGAACTCGAAACGGAGTCCCGCGAGGCGACCGTCACGATGCGGAGCGGAATCGGTCTCGTCGGCGAAGATATCGACGCGACGGACGACGAACCACTGCTCTCCGTTGCCGGCGTTGACCTCGCCGCGGGCGGCCCGCTCACCGCGATTATCGCCGAGGGCGAAGTCGATACGGCGGCGCTCGGAACGGTCCTCTCTCGCCTCGACGCCGAATCCATCGTCGTCGATGCCGCGGGCGTCGCGGGCGACGCGATGTTGGTCGTCGTCCCACGCCGACAGGGGGCCGCCGCGCTCCGCGTCGTCGAATCCGCCGTCAGCCATGTATACATCTAAGTGTCTCAATATCAGACACGACATTCGGTTGTGGGCGCTTAATACGACACACCCGATCAGAATTGCGATGGTTTCGTCCAGCCCCAGCACCGCAGACGGAAATGTCACACTCTCATCTACTGACCTTCGCCACGAACTCGATTTGGATGCCGACGAGTTGATGGCGTCAGTCGTTCGTCGGCTTCGACGACGAGGACGCCGTTCGACTCGCCGACCGCTCGGTCGCCCGCCCCGACACTCGTTCCGACGGGTTGAAAATCCTCCCACGAGTAGCCGAGAGCGATGACCCTGTCCGTGACCAACACCCTGACGGGAGCGCGCGAGGAGTTCGAGTCGCACGGCGACGAAGTGCTGCTCTACGTCTGTGGACTGACGGTCTCGGACGACGCACACCTCGGCCACGCTCGCCTGTGGATGCACGCCGACCTGATGCACCGCTGGCTCGAATACGAGGGCTACGACGTCCGCCACGTCGAGAACTTCACCGACGTAAACGAGAAAATCGCCGCGCGAATCGGCGAAGCCGACCTCGGCGACGACGAAGCGACCGTCGCAAACCACTTCGTCAGCGACGTTATCCGTGACATGCGCGGTCTCAACCTCAAGCGAGCGGAGGTCTATCCGCGCGTCTCCGAACACATTCCCGAGATTATCGACCTCATAGAGACGCTCGTTGACCGCGGGCACGCCTACGAGTCGAACGGCTCGGTCTACTTCGACGTCTCCACGTTCGACGACTACGGCAAACTCTCGAATCAGAAACTCGAAGAACTGGAGTCCCACGCCGACGACGGCGAACGCTCCGAGAAGCGAAACCCGACCGATTTCGCGCTGTGGAAAGCCGGTGCCGTCACGCCGGAGACCGCGGCGGAACACCGTCACGCCGACCTCGACCCCCTCACCGACCCGTGCGGCCAGACGTGGGAGTCGCCGTGGGGCGACGGTCGCCCGGGATGGCACATCGAGTGCTCTGCGATGTCGATGACGCACCTCGGCGAAACCATCGACATCCACGTCGGCGGCCGCGACCTCGTCTTCCCGCACCACGAAAACGAAATCGCCCAGTCGGAGGCCGCGACCGGCGCGCAGTTCGCCCGCTACTGGCTCCACGTCGGACTGCTCCAGACCGACGGCGACAAGATGAGTTCCAGTCTCGGGAACTTCTTTTACGTCGCCGACGCGCTCGACGAGTTCGGTGTTGACGTGATTCGAACGTTCTACCTCTCGACCGCCTACGGCTCTGAACAGACGTACTCCGAGGAGACGATTTCCGAGGCCGAAGAGCGCTGGAACCGTCTCGAACGCGCCTACGAGGCGGCCGCCGAGGCGTGCGACAGCCCCGACGCGCGGACGAAAGTTGAGTCCGAGACGCTCCGCACCGCGGTCGCGGAGACCCGCGAAGACTTCCGCGCGGCCATGAACGACGACTTCAACGTCCGCGAGGCGATGGCCGAACTGCTCGGTCTCGCCAGCGCAGTCAACCGTCACGTCGCGGACGTCGACGAGTACGACTACCGCGCGCTCCGCGAGGCCATCGAGACGTTCGAAGACCTCGGCGGCGACGTGTTCGGTCTCTCCTTCGGCGCGTCGGGCGACGGCGGCGACGTGTCGGTCGCAGAAGACCTCGTCCAACTCGTCTTGGACGTGCGCGAGGCCGAACGCGAGGCGGGCAACTACGAGCGCGCAGACGACCTCCGCGACGAACTGACCGCCCTCGGCGTCGAAGTCGAAGACGGCGAAGACGGCGCGACGTTCCGCTTCGAGTAATCACGTCCGCGACGCTGTCTCGCCAAGCGTGACCGATGCCCCGCTCACGACGAACCGCGCGCCGCCGTCTCTTCCGGTTTCGACGCGTATCTCCCATCCGTGAGCGTCGGCGATTTCGGCGACGATAGCGAGTCCGAGACCCGTTCCGCCGCGATTCGTCGAAAAGCCCGACTCGAAGATGTCGTCTCGCCGGTCCGCCGGAATCCCCTCGCCGGAGTCTTCGACGTAGAATCCGTCGTCGGTCACGCCAACCCAGAGTGTGATGTCGTTGCCGCCGTGTTCGAACGCGTTGCGGACGAGATTTTCGAGGAGTCGGCGGAGTCTATCGGGGTCGGCGGCGACGGTTCCGTCCGACTCCACGGCAAGTCGCGCGTCGTCCGTGACCACACCGTCCCACGCGAGCGACGCGATGTCGCCGAAGCGGACCGGTTCCGGGTCCTCGACGAGTCGGCCGTGTCGCGCGAGGCTGAGCGCGTCCTGAATGATATCGTCCATCCGGTCGAGCGCGTGTTGGGCGGTCTCGGCGTGACCGTCGTCGCCCGTCTCGCGCGCCAGTTCGAGGTGGCCGGAGGCGACGTTGAGCGGGTTCCGAAGGTCGTGTGAGACCACGCTGGCGAACCGTTCGAGCCGTTCGTTCGCGCGGGCGAGTCGTCGCTCGCGCCGCTTTCGGTCGGTGATGTCACGGAGGTTCAAGACGACGCCCTCGACGAACGGTTCGTCGAGCAGGTTCCGGCCGATTCCTTCGACGACCACCGGTTCACCCTCGGGACCGGTAATTCGCGCTTCGAACCGCTCTGCTCCGCCGGGGTGTTCACAGATGCGGTCGAACGTCCGCTTCACCGAGTCGAGGTCCGAGTCGTCTCCGAGATTGAAAATAGATTCGCCGACGATATCCGACGGCGCGCGCCCGGTCAACGCTTCGATTGGGGGACTCACGTACTCTGTCGTGCCCTCCGCGTCGAGGACGGCCACGACATCCGATGCGTGTTCGATAGAGGACTGAAACCGGCGCTGTGCGCGCTGTCGTTCCGTGGCGTCTCGGATGATGACGACCGTTCCGTCGTCGGCATCCGTGAGCGGAGACGACCGAACTTCGAGATAGCGGTGGGTCCCGTCGCCGTCGGCGTCGAAGACGACCGTCGAATCCCGCTTGTCGCCCGACTGTTCGTCATCGAGCAGGTCGTCGATGGCCGGAGCCAGCGTCGAAAGGTCGCGCCCGATCGAGTCGTCGGCTATCGAGAGGAGTCGCCGTGCCGCCGGGTTCAAATCGACCACGCGGCGGTCGCCGTCGAGGACGACGTAGGCGTCGCGCATCTCTTCGACGACGGTGTCTCGGGCGACCGGAACGAGGTCGAACAGCCGGTACCGAAAGAGCGCGAGCGCGAAGAGCACGCCCGAGCCGGCGAACGCGATAGACGTGTAGTTGAGGACGGAGCCGCCGAGAACCCAGTAGACGTTCGCGCCGAGCGAAATCGCAACCCCACCGAGGACGGCAAGTCCCTGCGTTCTGAGGATGCGACGCAAGCGGACGACGCGCCGGAACAGAATCGACATGCCGAGGAGGATCAACAGGTACGAGTAGACGACTTGGACGTAGTAGCCGACCCGGAAATCACGCTGGACGACGACAATCGGAACGTCCGTGACGCTCGCCGTCGTCCACGCGAGTCCGTGCAACGGGTTCGTCGCCACGGCCGCCGACAGGAGCACCGACGGGATTGTGACTGCCGCGATTACCCGGCGTGTGACCGGAATTCGAGAGTCGGCGTACTGGAGCGCAAAGACGAACCACGCGGGCGGGAGGACGGCGACGCCGACGTACGAGAGCCGAACCCAGAACAACTGCCACTCGACGCCGGTGCCCACGAGTTGGACGAGATACAGTGCGGACCACCACGCGGAGGCGGCGGTAATCGCGCCGAGCGCGTTCGACCCGGGCGTCGAGCGATAGCGAAACGAGTACGTGGCGATTGTCCCCGCTAACAGAACAGACGCGATGAGGGGCACGAAAACTGGATGAAACTGCCACGCCTCGTGCATCGTCCGAACACAAACAGACTCGTGTTATAATGATTGGCCGTACTGTCACTCGGCGAGAACTACATCGTAAAGAGATGTGAGTCGTCCGGAACGTCGAACAGGCCCATTCTGACGCCCGCATCGAGCCACCCGTACCCGTAGGAAAACGAGGCGAGCGCATTCACCCAGTCGTCCGCGTCCTTGAAGTGTCGGCCGTCTTCGAGGTAGGATTCCGCCATCTCCAGACAGTCGGCCGCGGCGTGGCCGAGGTGCGTCTCGGACGGGACGGCTTGGACGGCTTCGGCCAGTGCGTCCGCGAGCATGCGTTCGTATCGGTTCGTCTTTTCGTGGAGGTCGGCGGGCATGTTCGGACGTGCGTCGGCGACGGATACCGGTCTTTCGCTCCGAGTCGGCGTGGGCGGTACTCTGTCATCGTCGCGGTTGCGAGCCGCGCCGCCGTGATATGTCGTCTCGTGGCGGTCTTGTAGCAGTTCTCGCAATACAGCGAAACCTTAAGACACCGCTGTAGCGAACTACGACCAATGACAGAAGACGCCGACTCGTTCGTAGAGCACAGGAAGCTCATCATCGCTGGCTCGGGCATCTCCGGTCTATCTGCGACCATCTACGCCGCCCGGTCCAACAACGAACCGCTCGTTCTCGAAGGCGACGAACCGGGCGGACAACTCACCCTCACGACGGAAGTCGATAACTACCCCGGCTTCCCCGAGGGAATCTCCGGTCCCGAACTCATCAACAACATGAAAGAGCAGGCCGAGCGATTCGGCACGGAGATTCGCCACGGCGTCATCGAAGACGTAGACGCGAGTGAGCGACCCTTCACCGTGACGCTGAAAAACGGCGACGTGTACACGACCGACGCGCTCATCTCCGCGTCCGGCGCGTCGGCTCGGACGCTTGGCATCCCCGGCGAGGAGGACCTGATGGGCTACGGGCTTTCGACGTGTGCGACCTGTGACGGCGCGTTCTTCCGCGGCGAGAAGATTATGGTCATCGGCGGCGGCGACGCCGCGGTCGAAGAGGCAAACTTCCTCACGAAGTTCGCATCGACGGTCTATCTCGTCCACCGCCGCGAGGAGTTCCGCGCCGAGGACTACTGGGTTGACCGCCTGATGGAGAAGGTTGACGAGGGTGAAATCGAACTCATGCGCAACACCGAAGCAACGGAACTCCACGGCTCGCCCGAAGCGGGCGTAGACCACGTGACGCTCGTCCACAACCCCGACGGTCACCCGACGGACAAACTCGACGACCCCGAGACTGAGACGTTCGACTTCGACGTTGGCGCGGTGTTCTACGCCATCGGCCACACCCCGAACGCGGACTATCTCGAAGGCACGGGCGTCCAGCGCGACGACGACGGCTACATCATCGCCAAGGGCGGCTCTGGCGGCGGCCAGACGGCGACCGACGTGCCCGGCATCTTCGCCGCGGGCGACGTAGTGGACTACCACTACCAGCAGGCCGCGACCGCAGGCGGCATGGGCGTGAAAGCCGCGCTCGACGCCGACGACTACCTCGAAGAACTCGAACGCGAAGAAAAGCAGGCGGCCGCGAGCGCGGCCGAGTAAGCGAGTCGGCGTCTCAAGAGTCGCGTTTTTCGGGTGGTTCTCTGCTGTCCACAGTGTCAGCCGGCACGAACGCTTGGTGGACGAGGCTCAAGACGAGGTAGCCAGCCCCGGCGAAAAAAAGCGGGAGCGTGATGAACGTCGCAATCGTCTCGCCGCTACCCTGAATGTCGTGTAATTGGGCCGACATTACGCTAAGCTGAATGATGACGACGGCGAATCCGCGGCGAACCGTCCGGTGGAGGGCTGTAATCGGCATACTGCACCGACACACAGATAAGACACTAATCGGTTCTGCTTTCGAGGGCGAAGTCGGTGCCAGACGCGTCACGACACGCCGTCGCCTTTTGGTCGTGTTCCGCCGTTTCGCCTCACGTGAGCCTGACGAGAATCACCCCGAGAGACGCGGTGATGACGCCGAATACGGCGTAGATACTCGCAAACAGCGGCGCGTGGAGAACACCGAAGAAGTCTGCGACCGCGACGGCGAAAAAGAGGAGACTGACACCCATCGTACCGCCGCCGAGAATGTTTGGGACACCGCGTTCGGTTTCCATATCGGTGAGTCGTCGCCCGGCAAAATAAGCGGTCGGAACTCGACCCGAAGTCAGTCTGCGGGTTCCGCGCTCACGCCGCGCTCTTCGGGCGTCAAGTAACACTGTGGGTCGGGACCGAACAGTTCGCCCGTCGCCGCGAGCGCCCGAAGCCGCGACGACCCGCGGCACACGTCTTGGTACTGGCACGTCACGCACTTGCCGGTGAGGTGTTCCTCGCGCTCGCGCAGTTTGGCGAGAAGCGGATTCGACTCGTCGTCCCAGATGTCGCCGAAGGGGCGGTCGCGGACGTTCCCGAGGCTGTAGCTCTGCCAGAACTGCGTGAGGTGGACGTCGCCGCGGTAGTCAACGTCGGCGACGCGCTCGCCGGTCGGGTCGCCGCCGTTGACGCGGAGATACCGGTGAATCTCGTCGGCGTGTTCTTGGCCGAGTTCGTCTGCGGCGTACTCGACGACGTACGCGGAGTCGGCGTAGTTGCCGACGAGAAGCGTTTCGATGTCCTCGCCCGCGTCGTGGTACTCGCGGGTCATATCGAAGAGGCGACGGACGGCCCGCCGCTGTGCCGCGTCGTCGAGGTCGGCGTCGGCGATGTCGCCGCCGCGACCGCCGTAGTCGAGGTGGTAGAAACAAAAGCGGTCTACGCCCACGTCGTACAGCAGGTCCACCACGTCTTCCATGTCGGCGGCGTTGTGCTCGGTGATGGTGTACCGAAGCCCGGTCTTGAGTCCCACCGAGAGGCAGTTTTCGATGCCGCGGACCGCGGCGTCGAACGCGCCGTCTTTGCCGCGGAAGCGGTCGTTTCGTTCGCGGAGTCCATCGACGGAGACCCCGGCGTAGGAGAGTCCGGCGTCGCGGAGGGCGGCCGCTTTCTCCTCCGTGATGAGCGTTCCGTTGGTCGAGAGAACGGCGCGGATGCCGGCGTCGGTCGCGTACTCGACGAGTTCGACGAGGTCCTCACGGACGAGGGGTTCGCCGCCGGAAAAAAGCAGGACTGGCACGTCGTAGGCGGCCAAATCGTCGATAAGCCCCTTGGCCTCAGCCGTCGAGAGTTCGCCCTGCGCCGGGTCGAGGTCGGCACCCGCATAACAGTGTTCGCAGTAGAGGTTGCACCGCCGCGTCGTGTTCCAGACGACGACGGGGCGTTTCTGTTTTTCCTCTCGAATCTGGTCGTAGTTCTCGTCGGGGTCGTCGTAGCGAAGGCCGTCGCCTTCGGCGCTTCGCCCGCACAGGAGTTTGCTGATCGAAATCATTCCGTGGACACCTCCGGGTCCGCCGCGTCTGTCGCGCCCGTCGCGTCCACCGGCGTTCGCTCCGGTGCTCGCAGGTTGTTGCCGCCGAGTCGAACGATTTCGTCCGCCGGGCAGAGCCACAGTGACTCGCTGTCGTCACCGAACAAGGTTCTCGCCTGCTCGACTGCGATATCGAGCGACGGCGCGGTCACGCCCCCGACGTGACGCATCGGGTCGGCCGATTGCTCCCGATAGAACACCTCCCACTGGCGACTGCCGTCGATTCGCGCTTTCCGCCGCGGGTCGTCGTCACGGTCCATAGGTTCGCTTTCGAAGTGAGACGCTACGCGCGTTTCGCACGTTTTCAGCGCGCGGGAATCGAAGCAGTAGACTTGCTTGAGGACATAGAAGCGCCGAACGATGACTGAGCGATTCTCTCGACGGCGGTTTCTGCACGCGACAGTTGCTTCCAGCGGACTTGCGCTTCTCGCGGGGTGTACTGCCGGCGGTAGCCAAAGCGGAGACGAGTCCGGCGGGAGCGGTGACGGGAGCGAATCGACCACGACAGCCGACGTCGAAAGCCGAGACTTCGATGGCTGGTTCGACCGAACCTCCAACTACGAGGGCGTCTACGACATGACCGACAAGGACGCCGTCACTGTCGCTGTCGGGGTGAGCGGAAACAGCGGTGCCTACGCCTTCGACCCCGCCGCAGTGAGGGTTGCGCCGGGAACGACGGTCACGTGGGAGTGGACGGGAAGCGGCGGCGCACACAACGTCGTCGAGCGCGAAAACGACAGCTTCCAATCCGAACTCACTGCGACCGAGGGACACACCTTCGAGTACACGTTCGAGGACTCGGGAGAGTACCGCTACGTCTGTGTGCCGCACGAAACGTTCGGCATGGTCGGCGCTGTCGTCGTCGAATAGCGGCCGTTCGAGCGGCTACCGCCCGTAGCCAACCCCTTCTGACGTGTTATACAGTGTGTTCGCTCTCACTCAGCGACGCCGTACACAGGACACAGCCCGTTTCGCAGAGCGTCTGTAACATCGGCTCGTTGACCCGATACCGCTCGCCGCACTGCGGGCAGGTCACGTCGAACTCGTGCATTCCAGGGTCACCATCTAATGATTGGAGTCTCGAACCCGAGGGGAGACGCCCTCAATTCACGGGGTACTGATAGGTCTCCGAGCGGTTGCATCTCAGTCCTGCAGGATGGCACCCATGAGCTTTTTCTGTGCCATCGCAAGGTGTTCGGAGAACGTCGAGGTCGTGATACCGAGTTCGGTCGCAACCTCGCCTTTGTTGGCGCGCCGCGGGTGGTCGAAGTATCCCATCTCGTGGGCCTGCTCTAACACCTCGCGCTGGCGGTCGGTGAGTTGCCCGCGTTCGACTAACACGAGGTCGCGGGACTCGTCAGACGACGACTGGAGGAGTCGGCGCACGTCCACGGACCCCGATGCCTCGCGCAGTGCGGACACGACGTTGCGGAGCGTCTCCACGTCGGGCGCGTGAAACGTCAAAAAGAGCGCGCCGTCGCGCGTCTGTACGTCAACGACGGGACAGCCGAACGTCTCGACTTGCTCGCAAGGACAGCCTACACCACCCTCGCGTTCGAATCGGTAGACGGTGCCGTCGCCGTAGTCGAACAGTTGGTCCATCTCGTCGGGAACGCTGTCGGCGTCGTCGAAGACGAACTCCTCGGTGACGGCACCGTCCGCGTTCGGTGCCATGCTCCGGGAGAGCGCGTACCCCGCCGTGTCGCCCTCGGAGACCGATGCGACGGGACAGTCCGTCGGCCCGGTGACCTTCAACTCCGCTCTGATGCCCGTTGCACTCATCATATCAGTACACAGCGCCCCCACGGCCTGATATAAACACCCACGATACACCGGGCCTTTATATTGCGGCCACTGTCCACCGGCCGTCGAATACGCGGACCGTAGGTCTCCTCGATGGCCCGTATAAACTGCCCCGCATATTCGGGGTGACCTTCGACGGACTCTGCGGCCAAACCAACAGGTGAGCATGCAGACCGGCCTCAGACGCACCCAGACCGACGCCGCTCTCGCCGAAACAGAGGCAGAGCAGGTTCTCGAAGCGCTCTCGGACCCGGCGTGTCGTCGGATACTCACGACGCTTCGAAGCGCGGCCGACCCGATGACGGCACAGGAGCTTTCGAGCGCGTGCGACGTGCCGCTCTCGACGACGTACCGAAAGCTCGAACAACTCTCCGAGGCGAGCCTGCTCGAAGAGACGCTTCAGTTGCGCGCCGACGGGACCCATACCCACCAGTACTGGACGGACGTGGATTCGGTGACGGTCCACCTGTCCGGCGAGGACGGACTCGACGTTGTCGTCCCGGGGGAACACCGATGAGTTCGGAATCGTCCCACACGATGGATTCAAACGTCGGACGGCCGTCCCGCCCGCACCTCACCTCGCGTATTATCACCCGCGACGACGGCCGCGAAGAGTGTACGATTCACCCGTCGAATGCGGGACCGAACGAACTCCTGACGACGTGGGTGACTGCGCTCGACGGGACGTTCGTTGACCTCGACACGATGCGGTAGCGGGTCGTACACGGGAGCGTAAAGGGTTCAGTCCAGAGCGGTCGATGCGGGTCGAATAGGGTCGTCGTACCGAATATAGTTGCTTACAGCCGACTGTGGTCTGTCGGGTCGCGTTCTTCGTCCCGCGGATAGAGGCTATCGAGCGCCATCAGGTACTCTTCGAGAAGCGTCGGAAACGCCCGGCCGCGGAGGTTCCGAAGGCCGAAATCGGCGGCCCAACTGATGATGCCAGTATCCTCGGTGACGACGCCGGCGTTGAGTTCGCGGGCGAGGATGAGCAGGTCGAAGTCCTCGCGCGAGTCGAGTACTCCCTGTCTGAGCGCGCCGCGGTAGTCCTCCCGGAGGTCGGAGATAACCTTGTCAACGTCCGAGAGTTCTGACCCACCATCAGACCGCCGTTTGGACTCTTCGGCTTTCCGCACGGCTTTTTCGGAGACGCGAAGCCCGCGGTTGACGCGGTCGGACATCTCGTCGATAAAGCGGTAGACGATTTCGGCCGGGATATAGACCTCGTAGCGGTCAGGGTGTTTCTTGATGACCCACGTGTCGAGTTTGCCGAGCACCGCTTCGGAGACGCCGCGCTCGCGGAGCACGTGTTCCAGTTCGGCGGCGATAGACGGCGGCATGTAACACGAGATGTTCAGGTCTAATCGCGCCGCGGCAATCGTATCCAGAAGCCGCTCGATGCCCTCCTCGAACGTCTCGTCGTCGGCCCGAATCTCCTCGGAGAGAAAAAGCGAGGTGTCGAGCACGAACCGTTGTTTGAGCGGGTACTCGGCCATTGGTTGGATGTTCGCACTCACGCACTATGACGCTTCCCCGTGTCGCACCCCCCGAAACGCGACGCGAACGAGCCTCGACGAGAGTACACGACGAGCCAGTGACACAACCAGTGACTCGGACGGTGGCGCTTCCGAACTCTCGGTCAGTGCTCGAACGTGGAGTCGGTATCGAAGTCGGAGCCGGATTCAGCCTCGTCCGCACGTGCACCGACCGACTCGCAGGCGAGTTCACCGACCGTCGAGAGCAACTCGTTCGAGTCGATGACGTGCCCGCGTTCGCGGAGTCGTTCGTAGACGGCGCGGCCCGCGTCGCCGGCGTAGTTCCGCGCGGAAAACGGGCGTTCCTCGATGAGCACGAGATGCTCGGCGGTCGTCGCGGCGTCGAGGTTCGGGAGGTTGCCCTCGCCGACTTCGACGTCCGCGACGACGGTCACGTCGGCGGCTTCGACCCGCGAGTCGATAGCGGCCTTCGCCGCACCATCGACCGGGGCGTACGGCGGGACTGTCACGAGGTCCGCACCGACCCGTCGGGCCGCCTCAGCGTCGGTGTCGCCCTCGTTGAGCGCACCCGTAGAGAGCGCGTATCCTGCCGCAGAAAGGACGTACAGCGTTCGAGCGCCGGTTCCGCCGCCGCCGATGACGTGGACGCGACCGTTTGCGTCGTCGGCCGACTGCGGGAGGGCGGTCACGTACACCGACCCGGTTACGGGGTGCCGCGAGACGACCGCCTCGGCGTCGAACGCCGCCTGTAAATTGGCTTCCGTGAGCACCGTTTCGGGGTCACCGGCCGCGAGGATTCGGCCGCCCGACAGGAGTATCAACACATCGCAGTAGTGCGCCGCGAGGTTCAGGTCGTGGATGGCCGCGACCGCAGTCGTGCCGTCGGCGACGAGGTCGGAAACGAGTTCGAGCGTGCGAACCTGATGGTTGATGTCGAGGCTGGCGGTCGGTTCGTCGAGGAGCAAGACGGGCGTCTCCTGTGCGAGCGCGCGGGCGATGAGGACGCGCTGTCGCTCGCCGCCGCTGACCGCCGTGACGGGGCGGTCGGCGAACGCCGCTACCGTCGTTCGGTCCATCGCTTGCTCGACGGCCGCTTCGTCGGCCGCACTCCAGCCGTCGAATCGGCCGCGGTGAGGCGTTCGACCCATCTTGACGACCTCGCGGACCGGGAAATCGAACGCGACGTTCGTCGTCTGTGGCACCGTCGCCACCAGTCTGCTCGCCGCCTTCGAAGAGAGCGCGTGGATGTCTTGGTCGGTGATGGTGACGCGCCCGCGCTCCGGGGAGAGCGCGCCGTTGAGCGTCCTGAGAAGCGTCGTCTTCCCCGCGCCGTTGGGACCGATGAGACCGACGAACGTCCCGTCGCCGATTTCGACCGAGATGCCGTCGAGTATGCGGGAGCCGCCGAGCGAGACCGCCACGTCGTCGAGTTTGATTGCCGGGTTGGCATCGCTGAACGGGTCGATAACGGACGAATCTGGTCGTTCGGGCGACTCTGACGATTCGGGTGACTCGGGCGACTCGGACAAGTTGGAACCGCCCGAATCGTCGGTCTCGGGCGTGTCCTGCACGGAGTCGCTCATGGGGAATGCACCTCCCGCGTGCGAAGCAGGTAGAGGAAGAAGGGCGCGCCGACCGCGGCGGTCACCACGCCGACCGGAATCTCCGCCGCACCCGACCGTGCAATCGTGTCGGTGGCGACGAGGAACGACGCGCCCGCCAGCGCCGACGCCGGGAGGAGCACCCGGTGGTCGGGACCGACGAGAAGACGGAGCATGTGTGGAACGACGAGACCGACGAAGCCGATGACGCCCGAAACGGCGACCGCGGCGGCGGTGATGATGCTCGCGGTGGCGAGAAGGAGTTTTTTCGTCCGCTCGACTTCGATGCCGAGCGCGTGCGCGTCGCCCTCGCCGAGGAGGAGCACGTTCAGGTCGCGGGCGTGAACGAGCACCAACAAGAACGGAAGCGGTAAGACGAGCGCGAGCATCCCGACTTCGTCCCACGTCGCGCCCGAGAGGTGGCCCATCAACCAGAAGACGACCTGTCGGAGGCTCTCACCGCTCTGTAACAAGAGAAACGAGATGACTGCCCCGAGGAACGTCTGGACGGCGACTCCGGCGAGAAGCAGAGTTGCGACGGGCGTCCGACCGTCTTCGGTCGCAATCAGGTAAACGACGAACGCGGTGACGACCGCGGTGACGAACGCCGCGCCTTCGAGTCCGAACGGAACCGAAAGCGAGAGCACGATAGTCGCAACCGCACCGACCGCGGCACCCGACGAGACGCCGACGATAGACGGGTCGGCCATCGGGTTTCGGAAGAATCCCTGCATGACGGTTCCGGCGGTTGCGAGGGCGAACCCAACGAGCGCCGCGAGGAGAATCCGGGGAAGCCGAACCGAGAGAACGATGATTCGGGCGGGCCGCGAGGCGGCGAAGTCGAACGGCGAAACGAACTCGACACTCGGTGTCGGGACCGACCCCACGAGCGGCAGAACGGTCGAACCGCCGGTGGAGACGCCGACCGGAACCGGAATCGCGTCCACGAGAATCGCGGCGACGGTCCGCGGTTCGATGGTGACGGCCCCGATACCGGCGCTCACCACGACGACGAGGGCTAAGAGCACGGTGAGGCCGACCGACCACGCGGTCGCCCGAGTTCGAACACTCATCTAACACAATCGCGCTTTCAGTAGGCAAATATTTATTGAACTACCGATGAGGCCACTACCGTGAACTACCGATACGTTGCCGCGTTGTTGGCACTCGTGACCGTGTTCGCCGGCGTTCCGGCACCGGTCGCGGCCGCAGACCAGACCACACAGTGTACGTTCCCGATGACGGTTACCGACGCCACGGGGACCGAAGTGAACATCACAGACGACCCGGAGCGCGTCGTCACGACGAACCCGAGCGCCGCCCAAACGATGTGGGAAATCGGCGCGAAAGACGAAGTCGTCGGCGTCTCGCGGTACGCGATGTACCTCGATGGGGCGAGCGACAAGACGAACGTCTCGGGGTCGAACGGTCTCAACGTCGAGGTCGTCATCGGTCTCGAACCCGACCTCGTTCTCGTTCCGAACTCGTCGTACTCCGCTGACCCGGACCGAATCGCACAGCTCCGTGCTGCCAACCTCTCCGTCGTCGTCTTCGAGTCCGGCGAGTCGCTCGAAGGCGTCGCTAACAAGACCGAACGAATCGGTAGATACACCGGCAACTGCGACGCTGGCGTCGAGCGCGCCGACGAGATGCGTACGTCCATCGAACACATGGAACAAGCGCTTGAAGGCGAGGAGCGCCCGGTCGGTCTCAACTCTTTCTTCGGCTACACCTCCGGAGCCGGAACGTTCATCTCCGACGTGATGACGACCGCCGGACTCCGGAACGGGGCCGCCGAAGCCAACATCACCGACTTCGCACAGATTAACGAAGAACTCGTCGTCGAGATGAACCCCGAGTACATCGTCATTCCTTCGCACGCCCAAGTCCCGAGCGGTCCGGCCTACAACAGCACGACCGCGATACAGGAGGGGAACGTCATCGTCGTCGAGAACAACAAAATCCAGCAACCCGCACCGCGCGCAATCGAAGCGAGCGAGGATATCATGAACGCGGTCCACCCCGACGCGTACGAGCGGTATCTGGCGCTCCAAAACGAGTCGGCGGCCGGCGCTACCGACTCGACCGATTCGACTGATGCAACAGATTCGACGAACGAGACGGCCACGTCGGAACCCACAAGCGAGAACGCTACCGAAGCACCCGAGACGACCGCGACAGCCGAACAGACCACCGAAAGCGATGCACCCGGATTCGGTGCAGTCGTGAGCGTCATCGCGCTCGCCGCCGTGGTGCTTTTCGCCCGGTTCCGATAAGGAATACACACCCGACGTTTTTTCGCACGTTTCGCCGCGAGTCCGTCGCACACCAGTAGTCACAGCGCCGAAAGCAGGGCTGTGAAACTCGCATCGGACAGCCAGAACGCCAAGAGCTGTCCGCCAAAAATCAACACGACACCGACGATGCCGAGCCGGTAGACGCGCTCGTGCATCGCGTGCTGTGCGCGTTCGATGTCGCCTCGAATCAAGGCCGCTTCGGACGAACCATCGATACAGACGACGCCGGGGTCCGAGGCCTGCGTCGCATTTCCGACGACGGTGACAGGGCCGTCGGTGGGGATGTATCGCTCGGCGAATCGGAGGTCGTCGTCCGACGACCCGGGAGCCGGGAGGTCCGGGTGTTCGCTGAGGGACGTGGCCGCAGGCTCCGGAACGTCCTTCGAGAGGTCGATACTGAACGTGTGTTCTTTTTTGTTGAACGTGTGGGGGTTCTCTGTAGCGACTTCGACTGCCCCGTCCCCGAGCGAGAACTCGACTTGCTCGGTTCCGTAGCCGAGATGCGCCCACTCTCCTCTCGAACCGCTGAAACTCCCCTTCCGAACGGTCCAATCGGTGTAGACAGACTGACGACCGGAAAACGGTGTTGTGGGCTGGCCTTCCCGGTCGTCTGCGGTCGGTGTCGGCCGACCCGAAGTAGCGACGAGTGAGCCTGTATCGCTCGGGGAGATTGATCCGGGTTCGACGACGGTCGCACGCCGCAACAGGCGATAGGCGTCTCTCGAACTCACCGAAACAGCCACGAACAAGAACCCAACCCCGACGGCCGCGGAGCCGAAAAACCACAGGTCGTTGCCCATGTCTGCGCCCGCGAGAACGGGGAGATACGCCCACAGGAACGCCGCGATAGCGAACACCCAGCCAACGTGGCGTGGAATGCCGAACTGCTGAGACATGTGCGATGTCGCTCCCGGGTCGAGCCACCGGACTGAAAACGCCAACACGGCCGTGGCGACAACCACTGTAACGTACCCGGCGACACTCATGTTAGTTGGTTTTCAATCACCATTACAATAAGTATCCGACTACGGAATTGGCAGGCCTCCGCGTCCCGCCTCGAAGACCACAACCGTATTACCGTCGGATGGCGGAAACACGAGTATGGTCGAGAACGTCATCTACCCCGCCTACCTCGACGCCTCGCTTTCGCGGAGCGAAGGCCGGCGGGTCTCGCAGTCCGCCGCAGTCGAAGACCCGACCGTAGACGAAGTTGCGAAGGCCGTCCAGCAGGTCGGCTACGACGCGGTCATCGAACGCGACAAACGGTACTCTCGTGAGTTCGAGACGCGCGGTCGCGTCCTCGTGAACAACGCCGACGACGCCACGAAAAACGATATCGTGCAGGCCGCCGCCGCCTACGTCGGCATCCTCCGCGACTGATGCGCCGAATCGGCACCGTCTCTCGGACGGCACAGGGACTCGCAATCGTTCGCCTCGGCGACGACGACCACCCCGACATCGGGACGATGGTCGTTGACGAATCGCTCTCGACAGTCGGCCGCATCGTTGACGTGTTCGGTCCCGTGGGCCGCCCGTACGTCGCTATCACGGCCGATGACGGCAACCCGGCGCGACTCGTCGGGAGCAAGCTCTACGCTCGCTGACGAATCCAGAGCGCAATCCCCAAAGCCTTCGGGCGGAAACGCCCCTTCATGTCACGCCGCGCCTATCGAGGGGTCGCCCTCGCCGCCCTCATCTTCCTCGTCGTGCAGGTGGGTGCGCTCGCCCTCGCTCCGACGTTTTCTGAACTCGGCTATCAGACCTTCGACGACCCGAGCAACCCGACGAACAGCCTCGTCTACATCGCCGCGATTATCGGCATGACGGCGTTCATGCTCGCCGCGTTCAAATACGACCTCGACCAGCTTATCCGCGGGATTATCGTCCTCACGAGCGGGTTGCTCTCGTGGTACGTCTTTTCGGCCGTCGTTCCGAGCGACCCCGTCGCCATCGCCCTCTCGGCGGCCGTCGCCATCGCGCTTTTCGTCTACCCCGAGTGGTACGTCATCGACACGTCGGGGGCACTCATGGGCGCGGGTGCGGCGGGGCTGTTCGGAATCAGTTTCGGACTGCTTCCCTCGCTCGTCCTCCTGTCGGTTCTCGCCGTCTACGACGCGATTAGCGTCTACAAGACGAAACACATGCTCGACCTCGCCGAGGGCGTGATGGACCTCCGAATCCCGGTCGTCCTCGTCATCCCGACGACGTTCTCGTACTCGCTTCTCGACGACGACTTCGCGCGCGACGCGAACGACGTGGGTGAAAATGCGCCGGACGCAGACGTAGGCGCGGACGCGGAAGATGCGGGCGGTGAACTCGAAGCCGGAGACGAACACGAGTCCGAGGACGAACACGACGACGACCACGAAGCGGACGACCCGTCCGACCGCGACGCGTTTTTCATCGGTCTCGGCGACGCTGTGATGCCGACGGTGATGGTCGCCTCGGCGGCGGTCTTCTCCGAGGCTCCATCACTCGGCTTCTCGGCGCTTCCGGTGTTGAACCTCCCCGCACTGCTCGCCATGGTCGGGACGTTCGTCGGCTTTGCGGGACTGATGTGGGCCGTGATGAAAGGCCGCGCACACGCCGGTCTCCCGCTTCTCAACGGCGGCGCTATCGGCGGCTATCTGGTCGGAACCATCATCGCTGGGATTCCGCTCGTCGAAGCGCTCGGTCTAGCGCAGTACCTCTAACTCGACTTCGAATTCGCTGGGTACCGGTACTGGGAACACCGCTTCGTCGGTGCTCGACGACAGAATTCGACGCTTCTTCTTACTCGTCGCTTCCCGCGCCTTCGCGGACTCGTACGGCCATCCCGGTCTCGAAGTCGAGCATGGCATCCGCCGAGAGTTCCGCGCGGCCGACGCCGAGAAGGTTGCCCTCGGGTCCGACGACGCACACCTCGTCGCTCGACCGAACGTCGGGGTCTACGTCGGTCACGAACTTCGCAAAGACGTTCTTGCCGTCGCGGACGAACGGAACCGATTCGTCGCCCACGCGGACGACGTACGCGTCGCCGTCGAGTCCTTCACGGAGTCGTCGCCCGCCGGCAACGCCGAGGGTGAATCGGCCGTCGGTCCCGTAGGAGGTGACACGGTCGCCTTCGACGTACACCTGTCTCGGTCGGCCGCTTCGGGAGCGAGAGAGTTCGATAGCCGCGTCCGTGGGGAACAGCGCGTCGCCCGCGCCAGCCCCGAACTGGTAGTCCGCGACGACCCGGAGGTCCGTCAACCCGGTCGCATTGGCTTCGGTCATGGTCGGCCGTACAGGCCGCCCGGTAAAGTGGCTCGCGGTCGCGGCCGACCGCGTGCCGTATGTTGCCACAACAGTTCGAGACGGAAAGTCATAAGTACCGGAACGACCGCCGTCGGAGTATGACTGTGGACGTTCGACTCGCCGGCGTGGGGACCATCTTGCTCCTCGTGAGTAGTGGTCTACTCACGCAGACAGCAATCGACGGGCGGCTATCGCTTGTTCTCGCCGCCATCGCTACGCTCGGCGCGTTCGCAACCGTGCTTCGCGTGTCGTCGCCGACGGCCTGAGGCAGGGTCCTATCGCCACGTCGGCGTCCCGACTGTCGAAGCGCGTTCGTTTTTCTCGAACATCGCGGGCGTCCGTTTTTCTCCGGCATTTCGATTTGAGATACCGAGGGTTGCAGTCGGGTCTGCGTTTAGTCTCTGGACGTATTGTGAGTGATTTCCAGTAGATTCGGCGAGAGACTCGCGTCTAACCGGACGACAAGGAGTGAGTCGTAGATGGAACGTGTCCCCGCAAAACCCGTCGCATTTACGTATTACCACTCCGACACATCGAGGTATGGCTGTTATTAAATCCCTCCAGACCGCCCTAGAGGGAATCAAAACCAACCCGGTTTTATTCCTCGGTGGGCTTATCCTCGGTCTCATCGTCCTCCCGCAGACCGTCGCCCAGTTGGCGGAGATTCCGTTGCTCCCGCTTGCGTTGCAGGTGCTGACGTTCTTCATCACGCCGTTCATCCTCGCTGGAATCTACGGCATGGCCGACGAGGCGGTCGAAAGCGACACGTCGCGGACCTCGTTATCGACGCTGAAACGGGTCGGCCGCGACAAGTACATCCCGCTCCTGTTAGCGACCATTGTCGACTTGGGGATTATGATTCCCTTCATCTTCGTCTTCACCATCCTCGGTATCGTAGGCGTGTTTGCACTCGGCTTCGGGACTGTCGCCACTGGTAGTGACCTTGCCCTCAGTGGCGGTGTCATCGCCCTTCTCCTCTTCGTCGCGGTGGTCTTGTTGGTGTATCTTATCGTCATGCTCGTCATTCAGTTCTTCCCGGTCGCCGTCGTCGCCAAGGACGCCGGCGCAATCGAGTCGTTCGGCAAAAGCTACCGACTCGTCAGGGAGAACATCCTCGCAACGATTGGCTACTCACTCGTTCGGTTCACGGTTGGATTCATCCTCTCGCTTCCGACTGTCGGACTCGGAATCTTCCTCTTCATCCAAGAGACGCAGTCACTACAATCCGTTGGGGGTACGCCCGAAACGATGTCGGCGGCAACGGGCCTCTCAATGGTCGAAATCGCCGGCTTCGCGGCCATCTCGCTGGTGACACAGATGGTTCTGACCGCCTTCAACACGACCTACGCGGTCGCCTTCTACGAAGCGCACGACTCGGGGTCGTCTACACCGTCCGGTCCCGACATCGATGGTGACGCGGCGATTCCGCAGTTCGAGTAGAACAGTGACGCGCTGAACTTACAACAAGAACGTCTCTTTTCGCTCCGAGAGGTCGATAAAGGCGTCAGCCGCATCGACGAGTTCGGTCGCGGTCGATTCTTCGAATGCCATCACCTCGACGCGCACGCCCTCGTGACGGAGGTGCGTACAGAGTCGCTCGAAGTCGCCGTCGCCAGAACAGAGGACGACGGTATCGACGTGGTTCGCAAGGCTGACTGCGTCCAGCGCGATGCCGAGGTCCCAATCGGCCTTCTTCGACCCGTCGCCGAACGTCTTGATGTCCTTTATTTTCGTCTCGAATCCGATGTCAACGAGTGCGTCGAAAAAACGGTCTTCGTCCGGGGAATCCGCTCGGATGACGTAGGCGATTGCCCGCGTGAGCGACCGCTGTGCGGTCCCCTTCTTCAGTAACGACGAATAGTCGATGTTTCGTGAGTACAAGCTCTGTGCTGTGTGGTATAGGTTCTGCGCGTCGGCCAGAATGGCGACGCGTTGACCGGGGTGAATCTCAGTCATTCGTTCGACGATTGTACGGCCCGGGCTAATAACCGTCCGGGAGCGACAACCGACGACGTTGTTACAACTCGAACGAATCGTCTCCGCCGTGAGACGTGTGGCGACGCCGACACCCGCCGGACGGCAGGACCTGCTGACGACGCAAGTTATATTACGCTTCCAGTTCCCACATCGAGTGTGAACGACGCGACGCCGGATTCGCTGACCACAACACGGTCAACAGCGTCGCGTACCGCTTTCTTTTCGAAAAAACGCGTGTATTGAATCGCTCGTTGCGGGTGTAGCGAACCCGTCTCGGGCGGCCTTCGGCTGACGCGCACTCGGTTTGACGACCGTTTCCCACGCAGGACTACATCGGTTCCGACACCACACAACGACACATGACAACACTTGACTTTCGCGGCGTCTATCCCGCGATACCAACCCCGTTCGACGAGGACGGGCGTATCGACTTCGAGCAACTGCAATCCGACGTTCGGCGACTGGAGACCGCCGGTGTCGATGGGGTCGTCCCCGTCGGGTCCACGGGCGAATCGGCGACGCTAACCCACGACGAACACGTCGAGGTCGTCGAGGCCGTCGTCGAGGCGGTCGAAGACATCCCCGTCATCGCCGGGTCCGGGTCGAACTCGACCCGCGAGGCGCTCGAACTGTCACGACGCTCCGCCGACGCCGGTGCCGACGCGTTGCTCCTCATCTCGCCGTACTACAACAAGCCCGAACAGGCGGGTATCGTCGAACATTACCGCACCATCGCCGACGAGGTTCCCCTGCCGCAAATCGTCTACAACGTCCCCGGACGGACCGGAAGCAACATCCTGCCCGAGACGGCGGCGACGCTCGCCGAGCACCCGAACATCGTCGGCTACAAGGCCGCAAGCGGCGACCTCGGCCAGATATCTGAGGTCGTCGAACGCACCCGCGACGAGGACTTTGCGGTACTCTCGGGCGACGACGGATTGACGCTACAGACGCTCGCTGTCGGCGGCGACGGTGCCATCTCGGTCGTGGCGAACGTCGAACCCGCACGTACGGGCGCGATGGTTCACTCAGCACTACAAGGCGACTACGACCGTGCCCGGGACCTCCACCACGAACTCGGCCCGCTCTGTCGGCACCTGTTCGTGGAAACGAACCCCATCCCGGTTAAGGAAGCGATGGCAATCCGAGGGTACGGTCCCGCACACCTGCGCCCACCGCTCACGCGGCTTTCGGAACCCTACGCCGACGAACTGCGCCGCATCCTCGACGAACTCGCCGCGGAACCGACGGTCCCGGACGGAGGGTCCGACGCGTGACCGTTACCGTCGGCGTCGCGGGCGCGACCGGACGAATGGGCGAAGCAGTCATCGCCGCGGCCGCCGACCGCGACGACATCAACGTCGCGCTCGCCGTCAGTCGCTCGCCCGGAGCACACGTCGAAGGCGTCGAAGTCGAAGACGCGGCCGACCTCCCGGGGTTGCTCGAACGCCGCACCCCGGACGTACTCGTCGATTTTACCGGTCCAGCCGCTTGTATCGAGTACGCGGCTACCTGCGCCGACGCAGGCGTCGCCTTCGTCTCGGGGACGACCGGACTCAGTGAGGGCGGATTCGACGCGCTCCACGAGGCCGCCGCGGACGTGCCGGTGCTCTACGCGTCGAACTTCTCGCGCGGCATCGCGGCGCTTCGCCGGGCGGTCCGAGAGGCGGTCCCCGCGCTCGACGGCTACGATATCGAACTCACCGAAACGCACCACAACGCCAAGCGAGACGCGCCCAGCGGGACGGCACTGACGCTTCTGGACGATATCGACGACGCGCGAGGGGAGTCGCCTCGTGTCCACGGCCGCGAGGGTGAGGCCCCGCGAGACGAGCGCGAAATCGGCGTCCACGCTCGGAGAGCGGGGGATATTGCCGGTGAGCACGAGGTATTACTGGCTGGCAATCACGAGTCACTATCACTCACGCACCGCGCGGGGTCGCGGGGTGTCTTCGCCGCCGGCGCGCTCGACGCCGCGGCGTGGGTCGCGGACCGCGACGCCGGATGGTACGATTTCACCGAGGTACTCGAATGAGTCTTGAATCCGACATCGAAACCCTGTGGCAACGATACGACGACGGCGACGTAGACGCCGCGTCCGCAACCGTTGACGAACTCGATACGCTCGACGCGTTCCTCGACGCTCTCGAAGCGGGCGCGGTTCGCGCGGCCGAAAAGACCGGCCCCGACGTGACCTCGTGGGAGGCAAACGAGTGGGTCAAACGCGGCATCCTCCTCAACTTCGGCCTGCGTGAGACGCTCGTCCGCGAGTACGGCGACGTTCGCTACCACGACGTGCTCCCGCTCCGCGACACCGACGACCTCGGCGACCGCGGCACCCGAAACACGCCCGACGGAACCGTCGTCCGCCGCGGCGCGCACCTCGGCGCGGACTGCATCATGATGAGTCCCTCGTTCGTCAACATCGGCGCGTCCGTCGGCGACGACACGCTCGTCGATTCTTGTGACACCGTCGGCTCTTGTGCCCAAATCGGTGCGGACGTAAAGCTCGGAGCGAACACGCTCATCGGCGGCGTCCTCGAACCCGTCGAGGACGCTCCAGTCGTCGTCGAAGACGGAGTCGCACTCGGCGCTGGCTGTCGCGTCACCTCGGGTTTCGTCGTCGGCGGGAACTCCATTGTCGGCGAGAACACGCTTCTTACGCCGCGTATTCCCGTTTACGACCTCGTGGACGAGGAGATTTACTACGGCCATCTGCCCGCGAACCGCCGGGCGTTTACCCGCTTCGTGGAGTCTTCGCTCGGCGACCACGACCTGTTTGCGGGCGGCGCGTACAAGCCCGCCGTCGTCGCCCTCGACATCGAAGATGACACCCTCGACGCGACCTGTCGGGAGGAGGCACTCCGCGAATGAGCGACGGAGGTCCGGCCGTCCGGCGACTGGCCGACTGGAACCGCGAGCGCCTCCTGTCGCTCGCCGACGAGTTCGGCTCGCCGCTGTACGTGACCGACCTCCAGCGCGTCCGCGAGAACTGTGCTCGTCTTCTGTCGGCGTTCCCCGACGCCCACGTCAGCTACGCCGTCAAGGCCCACGCCGGGCGAGCGGTCCTCGAAACCGTCCGCGAGACCGACATCGACGCGGAATGCGCCTCGGCAGGCGAAGTCGAGCGCGCACTGGCCGCTGGATTCCCGGGTGACCGTATCCGCTACACCGCGGTCAACCCGCCGGCGGCCGACCTCGACCACGTCGTCGAACGATGGGAAGAGAACCCCGAACTGACCATCACCGTCGGCGCGACAGACACCATCGACCGTCTCCGAGAACGTGGATTCGACGGGCGACTCTGCCTTCGAGCGAATCCCGGTATCGGCGCGGGCCACCACGAGAAGGTCCGAACCGGTGCTCACGCGAAGTTCGGGATTCCAATCGACCGCGTGTCCGACCTCGCCGCGGGCGTCCGCGACGAGTTCGACCTCGTCGGCGTCCACGCCCACGCCGGAAGCGGTATCTCAGGCGACGACCTCTCGGCGCACCGCGAACTCGTCCGCCGGATGGGCGACCTCGCTCGCTCTGTCGGCGACCTCGAATTCGTGGCTGTCGGCGGCGGGTTCGGCGTCCCGTACCGCGAGGACGAACCGGCGCTCGACCTCGCCACCGTCGCCGACGCGACCCGCGAGGCACTCGGCGGGACCGACGCCCAATTGGCCATCGAACCGGGTCGCTACGTCGTCGCCGACGCGGGCGTGCTTCTCTCGCGGGTCAACACGGTAAAGGCCGTGCCCGAAACGACCGTGGTCGGCATCGACGCTGGTATGACGAGTTTACTCCGACCGGCGATGTACGACGCGTACCACGCGATTTCGAACCTCTCTCGCCCCGACACCGAGACGGTTCCGACCATCGTCGCGGGCCCCGTCTGCGAGACGAGCGACGTGTTCGCCGACGGGCGACCGCTCTCCCGCCCCGAACGCGGCGACCTGCTCGCACTCGGCAACGCCGGCGCGTACGGTTACGAGATGGCGAGCACCTACAACTCCCGTCCGCGCCCCGCAGAAGTCGTCCTCGACGGCGACGAGTTCCGACTCGCTCGTCGCCGCGAGACCCTCGACGACGTCACGTCCCTCGAACGAACCGCATCCGAACATCCTCACACTGACCAAGCACCACACAATCTATGAGCGTACTCAACTCCGTTCCGTTCGAAAAGTACCACGGCACCGGAAACGACTTCGTCGTCGTCGATGCCGAAGACCCAGTCCCGGACCGACCCGCATTCGCGCGAACGCACTGCGACAGAGACGCCGGTATCGTCCCCGCCGGAAGCGACCGACGCGGTGCTGACGGCGTGCTCTTTCTCGCACTCGAATCCCGATACGACCCGCCGCGGGTCGTCATGACGCTCGTCCAACCAGACGGCTCCGTCGCCGCGATGTGCGGCAACGGCGCTCGCGTGGCCGCCGCGTGGGCCGCCGAGCGAACCGACACGGACGAAATCATGATCGACACGCCCGCGGGAACCCGACGGGCGACTATCGACGGCACCGACGTACACGTCGAGATGGGCGTCCCGTCGTTCAGTCCCCGCGACGTCCCGCTCGACAGCGGCGGCGAACTCGTCGAGACCGACGTTGGCGAGCTGTCGATTACTGCCGTCAACACCGGCGTTCCGCACGCCGTCGCGTTCGTTGACGACGTAGACGACGTTGACCTCGAATCCGTCGCGCCGTCGATTCGGCACGCGCCGTTGTTCCCCGATGGCGCGAACGTCACCGTCGCCTCGCCCGACGGCCGCGGCGGATTCCGTCAGCGAACCTTCGAGCGCGGCGTCGAAGGCGAAACGCAGTCCTGCGGGACCGGCGCGGTCGCCGTCGTCGCCGTCGCCAAGCGACTCGGCCTCGTCTCCGGTGACGACCCCGTGTCGGTCTCGCCGCCGGGTGGCGCGCTTTCGGTCGTCGTTCCCGACGACGAGACGGCGCTTCTCGGCGGTCCAGCCGTCTACGAGGGCGACGGCGAAGCCGACATCGTCTTCCGCGGTCGATGAGCGGCGAGCGATTCGACCCAATCGAGTTCCTCGAACGGGCCGTCCCCATCGCCTCGAACGAAGACGTCGGCGAGATGCGCGACCGACTGGTCGAGACGCTCGAATCTCGCGGCGTCGAAACCGTCGTTGACGACGCGGGCAACACCCTCGCCGCGAAGGGTGCGGCCGACCCCGAAAGCCACCTCGTCCTCAACACGCACATCGACACTGTCTCGCCGCACGTCGCGTACGAACGCGAAGACGGAATCATCCGCGGGCGCGGCGCGTGCGATGCGAAGGGACCGCTCGCGGCGCTTCTCGCGGCCTTCTTCGCGGTCGAACCAGCACCCGACGCGCGGGTGACGCTGGCGGTCACGCCCGACGAAGAACTGCGTTCGACCGGCGCGGCCGCACTCGACGTTGCCGGCGACTGCTACATCGTCGGCGAACCGACCGGTCTCGACGTGTGTACGGCCGCGAAAGGGCGCTTCGAAGGGACGGTCACACTCTCCGGTGTCGCCGCCCACGCCGCGGAACCGGACTCGGGTGCCAACGCTATCGACGCGCTCGCGCCCGTGCTCGGCGCGATTCGCTCGTTCGACGACGACCGCGACGACCATCCCGACCTCGGAGCGGCGACCCTGACACCGACGATGGTCGAAGGCGGCGAGAACTCGAATCAGGTGCCAGCGGCGTGCCGACTCGTCGTTGACCGCAGAAGCGTGCCGCCGGAGACGGCAGACGGCTTCCGCGAAGCGCTCGAATCGACCCTCCGAGAGTCAGTTCCGGACGGTGTCGGCGTCGCGTTCGCGCTTACCGAGCGGCCGACGCCGTTTCTCGAAGCGTTCGCAACCGACACCACTCACGAACTCGTGACGACGCTCGCACAGGCGTCGCGGGACGCCGGCGGACGAGGCGACGTTCGCACGTTCACCGCGGCGACGGAAGCGTCGTACTTCTCACCTGCTCCCGTGGTCGTCTTCGGTCCCGGCGAACTCGCAGACGACGACGGGGCCGTCGCACACGCGGACCGCGAGTACGTGACCACGACCGCTGTCCGAACCGCGGCCGATGCGCTCGAAACCACCGTCACAGCCCTCGTTGGTGCGTCAACTGTCGATTAATCAAAACGTACTTGTCACCCGAAGATATATTTTGGGTGATGCGTCCTCCCCAGTCGCTCGCCGTCGTCTTCGTCTTCCTCCTCCTTTCGGCATCCGGAGCCGTCATCGCTGACGGTGGGACCGTCATCGACCACCAAGGCGAGAGGCTCATCCTCGACGCCGCGGAAGGCCAGCACATCCACGGAACGACTCCGTTCGAAGCCGGGACCGTCATCGGCGTCCGGGTGCAGGCGGTCGGCGGCACCCATCCGTTTCTCGTCTCGAACATCGTCCGCGTCGGTGAAAACGGAACGTTCGACGCCTCGTTCGACTTCTCGGAGTTAGCGCCGCTTCGAGGCGGGCCGGTGCAAATCTCCGTTCGGCACAACGAAACATCAGTTCACCAGACAAACGGAACGCTCGTGACGAACAACATGCCCGAAGACTCGACGTTCACGCCCGTATCCGGCACCGACGAGACGATGACCACGACCGCCCGAATTACGACGGTGCGCGCGACGAGCGATTCGATGTCCGGGTTCGACGTTCCCGGGTTCGGAGTCGAAACCGCTCTCACCGCTCTTACCGCCGTTGTCTCGGTCGTTTGTGCGGCACTGGTCGCTCGCGGACGCTGGTAGTGTCGTCACGGCCAGCACGTTTTTGCCACGTTCAGCACGTCGGTTTGCCGTCCACGTGGCCGTTCGCGCTTTCATCTCGTCTCCGCACGTGGCCGTTCGCGCTCGCTTCGAACCCAGCTGTACGCGGTAGTCACGCGACGCCGGAACGCAACGCCCTTTTTCCACCCCGCCTATCGTCGGCGTATGTACGAGGCGGTCTACGCACACCCCGACGGTGAGAGCACGGCCAGTCGCGTCGCTACCGCCGCCGGGCGATACGGTTACGACGGTATCGTCGTGCGCGGTCTCGACGCCAGCCCCGACTACGACCGCCTCCGCGACGAACTCGACGTTGACTTCGTCGATGCCGTCGAAATCGACGCTCCCGACCCGGAACGCGCGAGCGGCGCGGTCGGGAACTACCGCCCCCAGCGCGAACTGCTCATCCTCCGCGGCGGGACGAACGCGCTCAATCGATTCGCCGTCGAACAGCCGCGGATAGACGTGCTCTCGCGGCCGATGCACGGGCACGGAAACTTCAATCACGTCCTCGCAAAGGCCGCCCGCGACAACGGCGTCCGCATCGAGTTCGACCTCGGGCCGGTCCTCAGAAGCAACGGCGGAACCCGCGTCCAAGCGCTTTCGGACCTTCGAAAGCTCCGCGAACTCGTCGAATACTACGACGCGCCGTACGTCGTCTCGGCGCGACCGAGGTCGCACCTCGAACTCCGCGCGCCCAGAGAGTTGGCCGGACTCGGCGAAGTCATCGGCTTCGACCGCGAGCAGGTTCTCGACGGACTCCGCGAGTGGGACCGCCTCGCGGCGCGAAACCGCGAGCGGATGTCCGAGTCGTTCATAGCCCCGGGTGTCGAACGTGGCAAATATGAAAAAGACGATTGAGGAACACGCGGACCGATTTTCCGACATCGCCACCGACTACGACGACTCACAGGACAGCGAGGAGTATCGCGCCTGCGTCTCGCTCGTGGTCCACTACGCCGACCCCGCGGACGACGACGTGGTACTCGACCTCGGCACCGGAACGGGCGCTATCGCGCTCGCGCTCGCACCCGACGCAAAGCGCGTCGTTGGCCGCGACATCAGCGAGGGGATGCTCGAACAGGCCCGCAAGAAAGCCGCCGACGTTAGCATCGAGAACGTCGAATTCGGCGAGGGCCGCTTCCGTGACCCGAACGTAGACGAGACCGAACAGGTCGATATCGTCGTCTCCAACTTCGCCATGCACCACCTCTCGGACGAAGAAAAACGCGAGGCAATCGAGGCCATCGCCGCGCTCGAACCGCGGCGGTTCGTCCTTGGCGACGTGATGTTCTTCGGCGAACCCGACCCGGAAGAGCCGTACTACTCGCCCGAAGTCGATGACCCCGCGACGGTCGGCTATCTCGCGGACGCGCTCACAGACGCCGGATTTGTCCTCACGGCCGTCGAATCGGTCCACGAACAGGTCGGCGTGCTCGTCGCCGAGCGAGCGCCGGATATCGACGAATAGGCTCGATGAAACACCTGCCAAAACACCTTCGGCCGCGGTGGCGATACCTCGCGGTCGAAATCGAGGCGTGGCCCGACGCGAGCCTCAATCGCGGGGCGTTCCAACGCGAACTCTGGTACGCCGCCCAGAACCTCATCGGCGACTCGGGGAGTGCAGACGCCGATTTGACGGTTCTCGGGTTCGATTCCGCGGACGGTGTGGCCGAAACCATCGTTCGCGCCCGTCGCGGCACTGTGGACGATGCTCGGGCCGCAATCGCCTGCATCGACGAACTCGGAAGCGACCCCGTCGGGGTGAGAGTGCGAGGCGTCTCCGGGACGGTGCGTGCCTGTTCGGAAAGGTATTTACACGGCCGGGCCGGAATTTCTGAGGAGAGAGACGTCGTGTTCGAGAACGAATCACGGACCGCCGCCGTCCGCAACTCCCTCCTGGACGTTCGCGGTCCGGACGGGTTCACGGGCGCGACGCAACTCGATTTCGAGTGATATTCCATGCAGGGACAAGCGCAACAACAGGCGTACGACCGCGGGATTACGATCTTCTCGCCGGATGGTCGGCTCTATCAGGTCGAATACGCTCGTGAGGCCGTCAAGCGCGGCACCGCGAGCATCGGTGTGCGAACGCCCGAGGGCGTCGTCCTCGCGGCGGACAAACGTTCTCGCTCGCCACTGATGGAACCGACGAGTGTCGAGAAGATTCACAAGGCGGACGACCACATCGGCATCGCAAGCGCCGGGCACGTCGCTGACGCGCGTCAGCTTATCGACTTCGCCCGCCGCCAGTCGCAGGTCAATCGCCTCCGCTACGGCGAACCCATCGGTATCGAGACACTGACCAAGGAAGTTACGGACCACATCCAGCAGTACACGCAGGTCGGTGGTGCCCGCCCGTTCGGTGTCGCGCTCCTCATCGGCGGCGTCGAAAACGGCACGCCGCGCCTCTACGAGACGGACCCCTCGGGGACGCCCTACGAGTGGAAGGCGGTCTCCATCGGTGCCGACCGCGGTGACCACCAATCCCACCTCGAAGAGAACTACAGCGACGACATGTCCCTCGAAGACGGTATCGAGTTGGCGCTCGAAACCATCGCGTTGACGAACGACGAGGGCACGTCGCCCGAAGGTGTTGACGTTGCGACGGTCTCTGCCGAGACCGAAGCGTTCGTCGAACTGTCGAACGACGAAATCGAGTCGTACCTCGAAGCCAACGACCTGTTGGTTTCCGAGGAAGACGAAGAACAAGAACCCGAAGAGTAAGCCGCGTCCCGCGGTTTCGCGTTTTCTTCTTTGAGTCAGTGGACTATACGTAGCGGTTGCGCTGGATTCGACGACGGAGATTCAGCTATCGCTGTTCGACGACGGGTTCGACGACGAAGATACGAAAGACGCTGGAAAACGCTTCAGGTCAGTGTTTCTGCGACGCGATGCGATGACGCAAGCGTCGGGTCAGTGTTTCGACGATGTGAGTGTCGTCAGTACTCCTCGTAAGCGAGGTTCATCAACCACTGCGAGAAGGCGTTGCTGTTCGCGTTGATCTCTTCTTCGCCGATGAACGGCGAGAGCATGTCCCCGGCCATGAGCATCGCAAATTCGAGGTCGCGGGCGGCGGGTTCGAGGTAGTAGGTCGTGTGGCCGCTGTAGACGGTCTGTGTGCGCTTGATGAGACTGAGCGACTCCAGCACTTCGGCGATGCGGCTTCCCTTCCGGGACGAGATATCGAGTTCCTTCCAGAAATCGCTCTGATGGATGCCGCCCGACTCGCGGATAAGTTCCAGTCCCGCGCGCTCATCGGAAGAAAGATCGGCTTCGGCTTCGCTCGCACTCATACCACGTACACGTCGGGCGAGTGGTTTAATCCTGACGTTCGACCGGTTCGAAGGCGGTCTGACACGGCGGCCCGTCGGCGAATTCGTACGTGAATTCGTCCGCGCCGAGCGTGATGATGGACGACGAACGCGTCCCGAATCGGCCCTCGGAGTCGTGGACGCAGACGCCGAAGTCGTGGTCGCCGAGTGCGTCACGTGCGCGGTCGCGCCACGCGGCCAGCGGCTCGCTCGCCTCGGGTTGGAGCGTTTCCCACAGTCGCCGGGCGTTGTCGGCTTGTCGTTCGCCGACTTCGGGACGTTCCGGCGGGACGAACCACGAATCCGGCGTGCCGACGTTCACGACGACGTGGACGCCGGGTTCGAAGTTCCGAACCGAGAGACCGCCGTCCCACTCGAAAAAGAGCGCGGCGTTCTCGTCGGCGACGACGAGATTGAAGCCGTCGTAGGTGCGGTCGGCGACCGCGTGCTCGACGAACCGAGCGGCGTCCTCGGCAGTCTCGTGACGAAGCGCGTCGCGGACGAGGTGGCCCCGAGACTGCTCGCCGCCGCCATCGACTTCGACCCAGCGGTTCGTGATGCCGACGAAGACGCCGGCATCGTTGTAGCCGACCCACGTGCCGCCCGCGTCTGCGTCGCGGGGGGCGACGATTTCGGGACCCTCGCCGTCGGTCCAGTGCTGTGGCGGTTCCGCGGGTCTATCGAGACGCTCGTCACGGTTGGCGGCGACGACGACGGGCGCGTCTTCGAACACCTGCCACGCGAGGATGAGTGTGCACACGAAGTGTGGTAGGGTCTCGGAGTGCAAAAATGCACCACGCCGCACTGCCACTGTCACCGGGTCACCGTTAGTCGCCGCGGTCGTCTTCGAGTCGCGTTTCCAGTCTCGCAACCTCGTCTTCCAACTCATCGACGCGCTGTTCGAGTTCGCGTCGGGAGGTGCGAATACGCCTGACGAACACGCTCACCGGGAAGACGACGAGGACACAGAACAGAAGAGCCGCTGGAACAGCAACGACGAGTACCGCCGGAAATGCGGTCGAGAGGTACATACACCATCCAACCGACCATGGTGTCAAAGTGTTATTGTCTACGCTCCGTCTTCGAACCGATTCGCGTCGCGGGACGCGAGCGCGACGTTCACGGCCGCGACGTTCTCCGGCACGTCGTGGACGCGGACGATGTCGGCTCCGCGGTCGGCGGCGATAGCCGTCCCGGCGATGGTCGCCGCGAGGTTGTCGCCGGCCTCCTCGCCGACGAGCGAGAACATCGATTTGTGCGAGTGCCCGACGAGCACGGGACAACCGAGCGCGCGGAACTCGTCGGCGCGGCCGAGCAGTTCGAAGTTCTCGGCGTTCGACTTTCCGAAACCGAGACCGGGGTCGATGATGATGTTTCGGCGGGGGACGCCCGCTTTTTCCGCCAGCAGAACGCGCTCTGTGAGTTCGTCGATAACGTCTTCGACCACGTCGTCGTAGTCGATGTCCTTGTCCGGAATCACCGGCGCGTCGATGCTGTGCATCACGATAATCGGCACGTCGCGCTCGGCGGCGAGAAACCGCATTTCGGGGTCTTCGAGACCGGTCACGTCGTTGAGGATATCGGCACCGGCGTCGAGAGCCGCCTCGGCGACCGCCGCTTTTCGGGTGTCAACAGAGACGAGCGCGTCGAGGTCGGAGATAGCCTCGATGACGGGCGTCACGCGCCGGATTTCTTCATCGACGGGAACATCGTCGGCACCGGGTCGGGTGCTTTCGCCGCCCACGTCGATGATGTCAGCGCCCGCTTCGACCATCGCGGCCGCCTGTTCGGCCGCGTCGTCGATGTCGTAGAACTCACCGCCGTCGTGGAAACTGTCCGGCGTGACGTTGAGAATGCCCATGACGGCGGTTTTGTCTTCCCACGGATAGCCACTCTCGGCCGCGGGAGACGTTTTGAGACTCGATTCGAGTTCGGCCGCAACTTCGGCCAGCGCGTACGGTCTCTCTCGGAGATTCGTCGTCAGTCGGTCGAACTGGTCGAGCGTCCCCATGAGCACGACATCGACGAGTTCGCCGCCGGATTCGTGGCCAGAGACGGCGCAGTCGCCGCCGAGCGAGAGCAGTTCTTCTCTGAGATGTCTCGCCTGCCGCCGTTGGACGCGCGTGTGAATCGACCGGTGAACTCCGGTCGCCGCTCGTTCGCGCCGGCCGCCTTCGTCGGCGACGTTGGCCCGTTCGAGCGTCGCTCGGGCGTCGTCGAGGGTGCGGTGTGTCTTCGGAATCATCGTCCGCGTCCACGTCGTTCGCGCCTCGGCGACGACGTACAGCGAGCCAACGACGAGCACGCAATCGTTCGAGTCGGCGCGCGCTCGGGTGCGCTCTAACGCCGCGGCAACCGCGTCACCGGTTTCGACGTCGGGGACGCCGACGCGCTCGAACACCGACGCGAGGATTTCGGGGTCTTCGCCCCGAGAGATGTCCGCGTGGCAGGTGGTGACCGAAGACACGTCGGGCAACGCCGCGACCATCTCGGCGTGGTCCTTGTCGTGCATCGCGCCGTAGACGAGATGCAAGTCGTCGTAGTCGAACTCGTCGAGCACGGTTGCGACCTGCGCACAGGCGTCGGGGTTGTGTGCGCCGTCTAAGACGACCATCGGAGCGGTCCCCATGACTTCGAACCGCCCCGGCCAGTGGGCGTTTCGAAGGCCGCGGTGAATCGCCGCGTCCGAGATATCGGGTCGAACCTGCCGCGCCAGTGCGACGGCGATTCCGGCATTCTTCGCCTGATACGCGCCTAAGAGTGGGATTCGAAGGTCGAGCGTCTCGTCGTCGGTTGCGACGGTGACGGCCGCCTCCTGGTGGTTGACGCGGCCTTCGTAGGTGGTTCGAACGTCAGCATCGGAATCGGTATCGGTGTCGTCGGCAGTGTCGCTGTCGGCACCGCCATTCGAGCGAGCGCCGCCGACAGTCAGCACCGCACCGGATTCTTCGCGGATGACGGCGAGTGCCTCGCCCGTCGCGCCCGTCACGAGCGGGTTGTCGGCGGGGGCGACGGCGGCTTTGGTGCGCGCGATTTCCTCGATAGTGTCGCCGAGGACTGCCGTGTGTTCGAGCGAGACGTTAGTGACGGCGCTCGCAACGGGGTCAACCGCGCTCGTCGCGTCGAGTTCGCCTCCCATCCCGACTTCGAGGACGGCCACGTCTACCGCTGCGCGGTCGAAATACCAGAGCGCGAGCGCGGTCACCGTCTCGAAGAACGTGAGCGGCTCGCCGTCAGCGGCGCGCTCGACCAGATACGGTTTCGCCTCGGCGACGAACGCCGACACCGCGGACTCCGGAATCTTTCTCCCATCGACGCGGACGCGTTCGCGGACGTCGTCGAAGTGCGGCGACGTGTACAAGCCGACGCTCAGTCCTGATTCGCGGAGCGTCGAGTCGAGCATCCGGGCGGTGCTTCCCTTGCCGTTCGACCCTGCGACCTGCACGAACGAGACTCCCTCGTGCGGGTCGCCGAGGTGAGAGAGCAACCGCTGAATCGACTCAGTCCCCGGCTTGACCTGAAACCGCCGGAGGTCGAAAAGGAAGTTCACCGCCTCGTGATACTCCATACCGAAGCAAACCCGCACGGTGGGCTTAGGCCTAACGTTCCGGTCTCACCGGCCGGCCTCGGACTACTCGTCGATGTGGACGACGAGAACCGGGCGGCGTGCGTTCTCGACGACGCGTTCCGTGACGCTCCCCAGCGAGGCGAGTTTGTCGCGGCCGGTCCGCCCGTGGGTTCCCATCACGATGACGTCGATGTCGTGTTCGTCCGCGTATTCGAGGATGACTCGGTGCGGGACGCCCTCTCGAATCGCCGTCGTCGTCTCACAACTCCCCTCGCACTCGTCGGTGCACTTCTCGACGGCGCCGACGGCGTCGTCTCGAAGCGACTGAATCACCGCGTCCTGTTGGTCGCCGCCAGCCGCGAGATAGATGCGCTGGTCCACGACAGACAGCGCGTGGACTGTCGAGTTCGGTCCCACGAGTTCAAGTGCGTGCTCGACCGCCTGCGTCGTTCCCGGGCTTCCGTCCGTCGGCACCAGAACGTGTTCGTACATACTCCTGTGTTCGACTCGTTAGCACTTGAAGGAATCCGTCAGTGTTAGTTGCTGAGAATACGCGTCGGGCGGAGTAGTTGTTAAATACCGGTTGGGCAGACTTTGAGGTGCGAGCGAACAACGCGAGCGAGTGCCCGACGGCGCGTCTAAAATCGCGTGAGACTCGCGTCGTTCGTCTCACTGACTGCCGTCACTAATCGTGGCGGAAGCACCGCTCTCCGGTGAACACCATCGCAATCCCACGCTCGTCGCAGGCTTCGATAACGTCGTCGTCGTTCACCGACCCACCCGGCTGGATGACCGCCTCGATACCCGCATCGGCCGCTTTCTCGACGCCGTCCGGGAACGGGAAGAACGCGTCGGAGGCCATGATGGCTCCCTGTGCGTCCTTGCCTTCGGCGTGTTCTTCGGCCTTCATCGCGGCGAGTTCGACCGCGTCAACACGGGAGACCTGTCCCATGCCGACGCCGACCGTCTCGGTGCCCTTGGCGAAGAGAATCCCGTTTGACTTCACGTGTTTCAAGACCTTCCACGCAAAGAGCATCGTCTCTAACTGCTCGTCGGTCGGTTCGGTCTCGGTGACGATTTCGATGTCGTCGCGCGTCGGCGTCCACAGGTCACGCTCTTGGACGAGTCGCCCGCCGACGAGCGCCTTTTCGGTGTGGGTCTCGGTTCGGTCGCCGAGTTCACCCACGTCGAGCACGCGGAGGTTCTTCTTCTCTGTGAGCACGTCGAGCGCGTCGTCGGTGTAGCCGGGCGCGACGACGACTTCCTTGAACGAGTCGATTATGAGTTCAGCTGTCTCGGCGTCGCACTCGCGGTTGAGCGCGACGATGCCGCCGAAGGCACTCATCGGGTCGGTGGCGAGGGCGTCGGCGTAGGCCTCGGCGAGTGAGTCAGCCGTGGCGCATCCGGCCGGGTTGGTGTGTTTGATGACCGCGGCGGCGGGGTCGTCGAACTCCTTGATGAGGTTGAGCGCGCCGTCTGCATCGTTGTAGTTGTTGTACGAAAGCCCCTTCGCGCCCTCGTTGAGCTGGGGTGCGCCGACGACCGACGCCTCGTCGCACGTCTCGTCCACGTAGACGGCGGCGTCCTGATGCGGGTTCTCGCCGTACCGGAGCGTGTCGTAGCGGTCTTCGGAGGTGACCCGGCGCTCTGGAAGCTCGGCGTCAACGTCGCCCTCGACGGTGGCGGTCCCGTCTTCGACGGTCACGCGGTCCTCGGCGAACCAGCGGACTGCGCGGGGGTAGGCTTTGAACTCCGCGTCGGAGAGAACACGCGATTTGAGGTCGTCCGCGTCGTCGTCGCCGTAGACGGGGACGGCTTCCTGCGTGACAATCGGCCCGGCGTCAACTTCCTCGTTGACGACGTGAACCGTACAGCCGGTCGTCTTCACGCCGGCGTCGAGGACCTGTTCGTGGGCGTCCATGCCGGGGAACGCGGGGAGAAGCGACGGGTGAACGTTGAGCGTCGTTGGCGCGGCGTCGAGGAACGTCGGCGTGAGAACACGCATGTAGCCGTCGAGACAGACGAGGTCGAAGTCGTAGTCGGAAAGTGCGTCGAGAACGCGTTCTTCGTGCGACTCACGGGACTCGTCGTCGCCGCGCTCTACGACTTCGGTCGGGATGCCGCGTTCCGCGGCGGCGTCGAGAACGGGCGCGTCGGCGTGGTTCGAGACGACGACGCCGAGTTCCGCCCCGCCGGGGGCGCGGTCAGCGATGTTGCGCAGATTTCGTCCACGATTGCTTGCGAGACCGGCGATGGTGACCATGTGATGAGAGCGTGTCGCAGTCCTCAAAGTGGTTGCGGTCCACAACGTCCGGAATGTGCACGAATATGGTTGTTTTTGGAGTTCGAAGGCTGGATGTCGGCGTTAGTATTCACACTCGTGCTCAAAAGAGTGGCTCGCGGCGGGCGCGAACCCCCGCCGTTTAACCTACCCGACGGAGACGGGTCAGATATGACCGACGCCGACCGGAACGACCCGCTGTACGCGGTGTCACCGCTCGATGGGCGCTACGCCTCTCGAACCGCCGCGCTCGCGCCGCACGTGAGCGAAGCCGCGCTCATGCGTGCCCGCGTCCACGTGGAGGTCGAATACCTCGTCGCGCTCGCCGATTTGGACGCGACGCCGCTGGAACTCGACGACGCGGCACACGAATCCCTGCGGGCGCTCTACGAGACGTTCGATGCCGACGACGCCGACCTCGTAAAACGCCTCGAAGTCGAGGGCGCAGAAGGGTTCTCCGCGACGAACCACGACGTGAAGGCCGTCGAGTACTTCATCCGCACCGAGACTGACGAGTCGGTTCACCCGTGGATTCACTTCGGGCTGACGTCTGAGGACGTGAACAACCTCGCACAACGCTTGATGGTCAAGGGGGCCGTCGAGGACGTCTTAGTTCCCGAACTCCGCGAGATGCGCGACGAACTCGTCTCGCTCGCACAGGAGTACCGCGACGTGCCGATGCTCGCGCGAACCCACGGCCAACCCGCGACGCCGACGACGTTCGGCAAGGAGATGGCCGTCTACGCCGCCCGTCTCGGACGCACGCTGGCCCGCGTCGAGGCCGCGAACGACGACCTCGCCGGAAAACTCGCCGGTGCGTCGGGGACGTACGCGGCCCACGTCGCCGCCTACCCCGACGTCGATTGGCGGGCGTTCTCCCGCGACTTTGTCGGCTCGCTCGGACTGGAACACACCGCGCTGGCGACGCAGGTCAACCCCTGTGACGACCTCGCGGCGCTGTTCGACGCCTTCCGCGGCGTCAACAACGTCATCGTTGACCTCGACCGCGACGCGTGGCTCTACGTCTCCGACCGCTATCTCGGTCAAGAGGCCGTCGAGGGCGAAACCGGCTCTTCGACCATGCCGCACAAGGTCAACCCTATCGACTTCGAGAACTCCGAGGGTAACCTCTCGAAGGCGAACGCCGACCTGACGTTCCTCGCCGACTACGTGACGACTTCGCGCCTCCAGCGTGACCTCTCTGATTCGACCGTCAAGCGCAACATCGGTGCCGCGTTCGCTCACTGCCTCATCGGCTACAAGAAGACACAGACCGGTCTCGGAAAGGTCGTCCCGAACGAACACGTCATGCGCGACGAACTCGACGACATGCCGGCCATCATCGGCGAGGCGGTCCAGACGATTCTCCGGCGCGAGGGCGACACCCAGGCGTACGAACGCGTGAAAGAACTCACTCGCGGCCGCGACGTGACGCTCGACGACTTCCACGACCTCTTTGCGGACCTCGACGTGGACGAATCGACCCGCGAAGAACTCCTCGCGCTCACGCCCGCGACCTACGTTGGTCTCGCGGACGAACTCGTCGGCGATATCGACGACTAACCGCGCCGACGGCGGACCCTGTTTTCGACGGGAACGCGTTGCTCGATGGTCAGTCGCGTTTCTCGGCGACGGTACTCAATCAGGAGAAAACCGCAGATAGAGACCGGTGGGCACGGACCGACGGTCTCGTCGCGGTCGGGCACGGGCAGGTGAACGCCGACACGGATGGGCTGGAGTGGCGGTCCGCGTGGCGGTGCGTCGTGGGCTGGTACGACGACGCCGGGGCGTTCACCGTGTTCAAATTATTTACTCATCATAGAATAAGTCTTTTGGTGGGGTGGGTCCTTGATGAACGTATGAAAGCAATCGCCGTCACGCGCGGGGAAGATAGACCGGTCGTTATCGAGAAACCGCGACCGGAACCCGAATCCGGAGAAGCGCTGATTCGGACGCTTCGGGTCGGTGTCGATGGGACCGACCACGAGGTCATCGCCGGTGGCCACGGCGGGTTTCCCGAAGGCGAAGACCATCTCGTGCTCGGTCACGAGGCGGTCGGCGTCGTCGTTGACCCAAACGACACCGAACTCGAAGCAGGCGATGTCGTCGTTCCGACCGTGCGACGACCGCCCGCCTCGGGCACGAACGAATACTTCGAACGCGACCAACCCGACATGGCTCCAGACGGGATGTACGTCGAGCGCGGCATCGTCGGCGCACACGGCTACATGTCGGAATACTTCACCAGTCCGGAGAAGTACCTCGTCCGCATTCCACAGTCGCAGGCTGAACTCGGCTTTCTCATCGAACCGATATCTATCACCGAAAAGGCGCTCGAACACGCCTACGCGAGCCGGTCGGCGTTCGATTGGGACCCCTCGTCGGCGCTCGTACTCGGCAACGGCAGTCTCGGACTCCTGACGCTCGCCATGCTCAAGGCGGACGACAAGGGCTACGAGAACCTCTACTGTCTCGGTCGCCGCGACCGGCCGGACCCGACTATCGACATCATCGAAGAACTCGGCGCGACCTACGTCGATTCCAGACAGACACCGGTTGAGGATATCCCGGACGCGCACGAAGAGATGGACTTCATCTACGAAGCGACCGGCTTCCCGAAACACGCGATTCAGTCGGTCCAAGCGCTGGCACCGAACGGCGTCGGCGCACTGCTGGGCGTTCCGAGCGACTGGGCCTTCGAGGTCGATGCCGGCGCGTTCCACCGCGAGATGGTCCTCCACAACAAGGCGCTCGTCGGAAGCGTCAACTCACACGTCACGCATTTCGAGGCCGCGACCGTGACGTTCACCAAGCTTCCCGAGTGGTTCCTCGAATCGCTCGTCACCGGCGTCCACCCGCTTTCGGAGTTCGAAGCAGCATTCGATGACGACGACACCACTATAAAAACCGCCATCGAATTCGGTACTGTATGAAGAACGTCGATGACCTCATCGCCAGCGCGGCGGAGCTTGCGGACCGTGGACTCTCGAAAGGCGAAATTGCCGACGAGCTGAACGTCTCCCGTGAGACCGCGAGTTGGTTGGTCGAACGAAGCGGCTCGGCGGCAAAGCCCGAACCCGACACCAAGCCCGAAGGCCCCGACGACATCCACGTCGATTGGAACGCCATCGGGAGCGGCGGCAAACGCCTCACCTACGTCGGGCGCGCGCTCGCGGACCTGCTGATGGAGACCGGCGAGACGGCCGATGTAACCATCGGTATCGAGAAAGCCGGTGTCCCGCTCGCAACGTCTGTCTCACGCGAACTCGAAACGACACTCGGCGCGTACGCGCCCGCGAAACACCAGTGGGAGGAAGGCGACATCGAGGACCTCGGCGGCGGGTTCTCGCGTAACTTCGCGCCCGTGGACGGTCGCCAGTGTTTCATTGTCGATGACACGGTGACGAGCGGGACGACTCTCCGCGAGACCATCGACTCGATCCGTTCCGAAGGCGGCGAACCGCTCGCGTGCGTCGTCATCGTAGACAAGCAAGGTGTCGAAGAAATCGACGGCGTTCCGGTGTACTCTCTCATCAACGTCGTCCGCGTCGGCGAGCAGTAAGCGAACGCCATCGGCGCACTCTCTCAGTGGCTCAGTCTCGTTTCCGGTCGCATCGAGCGATTTGCGACGCAACTCCTTTGTCCGCCCGGCCGTTACCTGCGTGCATGACATTCCAACCGGAGAGCGAGGACCCAGAAGCGGTACAAGAACGCGTCAGCGCCGCCATCGAGAACAACGACGTCGTGTTGTTCATGAAGGGCAACCGCCTGATGCCTCAGTGTGGCTACTCCGCGAAGGCGCTCGAACTCATCTCGCAGTACGTCGAGGAGTTCGAGACCATCGACGTGCTCCCCGCACTGCCGCACTACCGTGAGGCGCTCGACGAGAAAAGCGGCTGGGAGACGATTCCGCAGACGTTCGTTGACGGTGAGTTCGTCGGCGGAAGCGACATTCTCGAAGAACTCGACGAGCGAGGGGAACTCGAAGCGACGCTGACCGGCGCGAACTAATTACCCGACTGCGGTCGGACTCGACATCGTATCTACGGACCAACGTGAAGGGGAGGCCATTTAAGCCTCCAACTCGTACATGCACACAGGTATCGCCAACCGCGTGCGCCCGCACCGTGGCTCTCGTCGATACCGAAGCCAACAATGTCAGGCCGCGTATATCGACTTCATTCGACGTTGGAACTGCCACTCGAAGACGTAATGGACTACTTCGAGAATGACCCCGACCTCCCACCGGAGGTCGAAACCGTAGACATCACGCGCCGTAACAACACGCTCATCATCAAAGCCGTCTCCGCTGACGACAATCTCAGCAAGTACACGCCGACGGCACAACTGAAAGCGAGCGTGACGGAAAACCGCGTCTACGAAGAAGAGCCGCCCCGTGCGGGCGCGCCGAACTGGGGAGAAGAAGAAGAGGAGATTCCTTCGGAACTCGTCGAGTTCGCCTGTTTCAAAGGCGACCTCGAAACCGTTCTGCAGAACACCGCGCTCCAGTACCCGATGTTCCTCGTCCTCCGCGAGATTGCGATGCTCTCGGAGAAGGGGACACTCACCGCGATTACCGAAGAAAGCAACGAACTGCAAGCGACGCGCATCGTCGAAGGAGAAGTCCGCGCCGCATCCGTCGAAGTCGTCGAGAACCCACAACAGAACGGGTCGTCCGACAGCGGCGTCAACTGGCGCGACAACAAGTTCATCTCCTGAACGCGTCTTTCCTCTATCCCCGCCGCCGAACCACGTAAGTCTGCGGCCAACATCGTGATTCGCGGTGTCATCCGACACACCGTTCCGCGGGCAAAAAGCATTTACACCACCTAATTAGATGTAATTACGAACAATGTCGGAAGCCTTCCCAGACTATCTCGACGTCGATTACACCGACGGCGAAGGTGAAACGCCCGAGGACTACCCGAGCATCGAGGACAAAATCGAGAAGGCCATCGAGGTCACCAAAGCGGGTCTCGAACAGTACGAGAACCCCGCGGTCATGTGGACCGGCGGCAAGGACTCCACGCTCACGCTCTACTTCATCAAGGAAGTCGCCGAGCGCTACGACCTCGAAGTCCCGCCTGCGGTCTTCATCGACCACTATCAGCACTTCGACGAAATCATGGAGTTCGTCAAGCACTGGGCCGACGAGTGGGACCTCGACGTTATCTGGGCTCGCAACGAGGACGTCGGCGCGTACGTTGACGAGAACGGTCTCGAACCCGGCGACGACATCCCGGTTTCGGACCTCTCCGAACACAACCAGCACCACGTCCGCGAGATTCTCGAATACGAGGAAGACACGTTCCCCTTCCTGCTCGACACGTACGTCGGCAACCACCTCCTGAAGACCGTCGCGCTCAACGACACGCTCGAAGAACACGACATCGACGGCGTCATCTCCGGTGTTCGCTGGGACGAACAGGAAGCCCGCGCCGACGAGACGTTCTTCAGCCCCCGCCACGACCCCGACATCTACCCGCCGCACGACCGCATTCAACCCATCCTCCAGTTCGAAGAGAGCGCCGTCTGGGACGCCTTCTGGTACTTCGCGGTCCCGGACACCGTCGAGAACTACCCCGACGACGGCTACGTCCCCGAGAGCGACACCGACCTCCCCGAGGGCGTCGAGCAGGAAGATATCCCAGTCTCGCCGAAGTACTTCGCCGGCTTCCGCAGTCTCGGAAGCGAAGTCTCGACCGACAAGTCCGCCGAGGAACCGGCGTGGCTGCAGGACATGGCGAACACGACCGAGCGCGCGGGCCGCGCCCAGGACAAAGAAGACCTGATGGAGCGCCTGCGCGACCTCGGCTACATGTGAAGTCGGCCGACGACTACAGGAGCGTTTGCACGGTAGCGCGCGTTCGACAGAACGCCGTCGTTCGGTCGGCCGTGTAACCTGCGACGGATGCTCCAATAACACGAACATCGCTACGCGGCCACTTTTTCGCGGCCCTAACTCGCCAGCGATAGCCGCACACACAACGTCGATAGCCGTGTCCGACGCGATGCGTGTCTGACGGTAATATCGCCTCGACGGCGATAACTGACAGCGATAGTGCGTCCGATACCGTCGGTGATAGCGACTGATACACAGCGGAAACAGCGATGGTCTCCGGCGACGATACACATCACATGGTTCACAGGTTCCCCGACTACATCGACGTCGAGTACGCGAACGGCAGAACGCAGACCGCCGCCGACTATCCGACGCTCGAAGACAAACTCGAAAAGGCGGCCGAAGTCACCGCGACGGCGCTCGAACAGTACGAGCGCCCGGCAATCATGTGGACCGGCGGGAAAGATTCGACGGTCGTCCTCTACGTCGTCCGCGAAGTCGCCGCCGACATGGGAGTCCCTGTCCCCCCGGTCGTCTTCATCGACCACTTCGAACACTTCGACGAGACCGAAGCGTTCGTCCACCGGTGGACTGAGACGTGGGACCTCGACCTCGTCGTCGCCCGCAACGAGGACTTCGCCCGACTCGGTGCCGAACCGGACGACGAACTCGCCCTGTCGGACCTGAGCGCGGAGACCCGGCGCGAACTCGACCGCCTCAGCTACGAAGGTGACACGCTCGTCCTCGACGCCGACACCTTCGAAGGCAACCACCTCTTGAAGACTGTCGCCCTCAACGACGTGATTTCGGACCACGGGTTCGACGGCATCTTCTCGGGCGTCCGCTGGGACGAACAGGACGCCCGCGCCGACGAGACGTTCTTCAGCCCCCGTCACGACTCTGAGAAGTACCCACCGCACGACCGCGTCCACTCGATTCTCCAGTTCACCGAGGCGGACGTGTGGGCGGCGTTCTGGCACTACGTCGTCCCTGATTCGGTCGAGGGGTTTCCGGCGGGACACGTCCCCGAAACGTCCGACGACCTTCCGGACGGAATCGCCCCGTCCGACCTCCCCGTCTCGCTGAAATACTTCGAGGGCTACCGCTCGCTCGGCACGGCATCCGGCTCTGCCAAATCTGACGACCGACCCGCGTGGGTGCAGGACCTCGGTGCGACCAAGGAACGCGAGGGCAGAGCGCAGGACAAAGAGAATCTGATGGAGCGGCTTCGGGACTTGGGATACATGTAGAAAAGAATTCATAAAATCGCTTGCGAGGTACACCTGTGCCCTCGCTTGACCCTCCACAACGACGCTTCGTTGTCCTCACGCTCGGTATCGCAGTCCTCTTCGCAGTGGTATTCGCACCGCTTGGGTCTGTCTTTTGGACCTACGAGTACACTGCCGAACCCATCGAACCGACCAATTCAAAACTCGATGGATGGCTATTTTGGCCGGAGAAGACTGTCTCGTGTATGGGTCATTGCAGTCTCGCGTCAGCTGTCAAGGACGACGGTCCGCGCGTCGTCTCGGATTCGACCTACGAGGGTGCGAACGCGTTCGACAGGGAGAAGACGCTCGTCGTGTTTCCGAACGGCGGCCACGCGTTCTACCGACCGAACGCCACGCACTACGAGAACGGTACGGTTCGTGTTGCACTCACTCCGGTTTCGAACGCTACCGCGCTCGAACTCGCGTCCACTCCGGCCAGAGAATTCCCGCGAGGTGTCCGGCGAATCGTTCGAGAGGGGACGGTCCGAACGAGTCACCAGCTCATCGGGACCAAAGTTTGGAGACATACCGACGCCGTCGTTTCGTACGAGGGTTCGTACTATCGAGGCTACGAGACCACAGACCGCGAGAGCACGGGTGGCCTGTTGTTCATGCTTCGGGTTATTCTCCTTACCGTCGGGGCTAGCATCTGCTATTGGGCCGGTCGAATCGACTGACTCTCGGTCCCTACTCGAACGCGAGCGATACATCACGATTGCGCCATGTGTCCCCGAGTAGGCCGAAACTCCACACCGTAGCGCCTATCTTTCCCAACCCGCTATCGCCTCCATGACATCCGAGTGGGTCAGCCTCTTCTCCGGCGGGAAGGACTCCTCGTGGGCGCTCTACCGCGCGCTCGAAGAAGGACTGAACGTCTCCCGTCTCCTGACCGTCCACCCGAGCGACGACTCGTACATGTACCATGTCCCCGCGACGGACCTCGCCTCGCTCGCCGCCGAGAGCACCGGTATCGAACTCGTCGAGGTTCGCCCGGGCGACCTCGAAGCGACCGACGTTGACGACTCCGGCGCGCAGGGCGACGCGGAACTCGAACCGCTCGAAGCGGCCATTTCGGACCTACAGTCCGAACTCGACCTCGCGGGCGTCACCGCCGGCGCAATCGAAAGCGAGTTCCAGACGAACCGCATCGAGGGGATGTGCGACCGCCTCGGAATCGACCTGTTCGCTCCGCTGTGGCAGGAAGACCCACGCGAACTCGGCGACGCGATGCTCGACGCCGGATTCGAAATCACACTCATCCAAGTCGCCGCCCACGGTCTCGATGAGTCGTGGCTTGGGCGCACGCTCGATGCTGACGCGCTCGACGAGTTAGACGCGCTCAACGACCAGTACGGCGTCCACATCCTCGGCGAAGGCGGGGAGTTCGAGACGCTCGTCACCGACGGCCCGCACATGGACCACCCCATCGAACTGGAATACGAAACCGAGTGGGAGGGGACCCACGGCAGACTCCGGATTACGGACGCGTATCTCGGCTGAATCGCGGTTGAGACCGGCTCGTTGGAGTCGGTGATGAGGCCGGTACTCAGGTAGAAAATAACGGCCGTCCAGTCACCCGACTGTCCGACTGTCCGACTGTCCGGTTGTCCGGTCGCCGACGCGGGTTACTGGCCGTTCGTCAGTTTCGAGTGCGCGCCGATGAGCGCGTTCGAGAGGTCGAGGTTCTCGATGTGCGTCTCCTCGTCTACGATAGAGTTCTTGACTTCGGCGTTTCGGATGACCGCACCGGGGAAGACGACCGACGATTCGAGCGTGGAGTCTTCGACCACCGCCTCGGCCATGACGTGGACGTTCGTCCCGAGTTCGGTGTTGGTCAGCGTCGCTGTCTCGTTGACGTGGTTCTCGCCGTCGAGATACCACGAGACTGCATCGAGATAGCTCTGGGGTGTGCCGATGTCGAACCACGCGCCGTCGAACGTGTACGCGAACACGTCACCGTTCTGCTGGAGCCACTGCATGAACCAGCCGGGTTCGTCGGGATTGTTGTCGCCGTCGAGGTATTCGTCGAACTTCGGCAGGTCCTCGGCCGGGAACGCGTAACACGCGATAGAGACGAGCGTGCTCTTCGGGTCGTCGGGTTTCTCTTGGAAGTTGACGACGCGGTCGCCGTCGAGTTCCACCAGCCCGTAGGATTTTGCCCGCTCGCGGTCTTTGACGTCGTAGGCGGCCAGACACGGCTCGTCTTTCTCGTAGAAGAAGTCCACGAAGTCCGCAACGTCGAAACTGATGAGATTGTCGCCCGCGATGACGACGAGGTCCTCATCGACACCTTCGCGGTCGATGAGTTGTTCGAGCGCGCCGACGACGCCGAACTTCTCGTCTTCGGCGCTGGTGTCTTCGACAGAGAGCGTCGGCTTTTCGAACGGTGAGTCGGCGAGGTACTCCTCGAACGAGTCGGCGAATCGCTCGTTCGTACTCACGAACACCTCGGAGACGCGGTCGTCGGCTTCGAGGTCTTCGAAGATCGTATCGATAACGGTCTGGTCACCGACGGGTAAGAACATCTTCGGCCGGTGTTTGGTGATGGGCCACAAACGCGTCGCGTAACCACCAGCAAGGACGACTGCCTTCATACCCTTGAAATCCCACCACGTAGTCAAGTCCTTTTTGCATCCTCTCTACATCTCTGACACGTCTGCGACGGGACGGCGGAAGGGATTTTCCCCTCGCCTCCTAAGCGGACGATATGACAGACCGGGAGTCCGCCGCGACGACACGCCAGCGCATCGCCGACGCCCTCCGGGCCGACCCCGCGACCGCCTCCGAACTCTCGACCGACGTCGGCGTCTCGGTGTCGTCGGTGTACGGGCATCTCCAGCACGTCGCCCGCTCCGTCCACGGCGACGACGGCGAACAGTTCCTCGTCGCGCCGCCGGAGTGTCGAAACTGCGGCTTCAGCGCGTTCGACGACCCCGTAAACTACCCGTCTCGCTGTCCGGAGTGCCGGAACGAAGGTATCGACGAAGCCGTGTTTAAAATCGAGTGACACGTCGGACGGACCGCCGTCTGGAACCGTCCCGAGCCATGCGGTCTCGGCTCAGAACGATGCGATTTCTCTGTTGTGGTAGTCGAGAAACGAGCCATCGAGGTCGTGGTCCGCACGGACGAATAGCTCTGTGCCGTCGATGTCGCGTTCGTACGCGTGTGCGATGGTGTACGTTTTCGGGTCAACAGCGAGCATGCCGTAGTCGAAATCGGCGTGATGGTCCGGGCAGAGAACGACGATGTTTCCCTCCGTGTCCGGCCCGTCGTGCGGGCGGCCGAGCGGTCTGAGGTGGTGAGCCTCCGCGTATCCCTCATCGACGCCCCGGCGGCGACGCTCGCCGCAGACTTGACACGTGTGCGAGTAGCGTTCTTTGAGGTCGGTTGCGAGCGTCGTGTTTCTGATGACGCGACTTCGCGTCGTCTCGACTCGCTCGGCCGCCGAGAGGTCCGGTGTCGCTTCCGCGTCGTCAACCTGTTCTCCGTGTTCATAGTGTCGTTCCAGAACGAACCGGTACACGGTCCTGTCGCCGGTATCGAACGGTCCCGAGTCGTAATCGACGACCGAAACCCGGCCTTGGTATTCCCAGTCGTCGTCACCGTCCGACCGGTGGAAGAAAAAAATCGGAAGCGGTCGGTCCTTGGCGTTGGCTAAGAATCGGTTGCCACCAGTGAGCGTTTGGTCACCCGTTTGGCCCTCACCGATGTACGTAAACTGCCCGCCGGTTACGTCGTCCGCGTACGGACCAGTGTCGCTCGAAAAGAGTCGCAGATAGCGCTGGTCATCGTCGTCGTAGCAGATTTCGATACCGCGTCCGGTCATCCCGCGGTCGAAGCGGTCTCGTAAGTCCGAACTGCTCAGTCGCTCGCCCGACTCTAGCGAGAGGTCTGCCAGTTTCACGAGAGTACCCGACGACCGACCGCGAAAAAGAGTTTCTCGTCTATGTGACGGGCAGTGAGTGCGGCGAGAGTGTGCTGGTTATACCGAATCCAACTCATCCAGAAGCGTCCGTGCCGCCGCGGCCGACGATTCGGGACCGCGCGCGGTGATGAGGTCGCCATCGACGGTGACGCTCGTCTCACTGTCGAGTTCGGCGTCCCAGACGCCGCCCACGGCTCTGACCTCGTCTTCGACCCAGTACGGGAGTTTCCGCCCGTCGGGCATCAGGTCGTCGTCGTCGAGGATGTCCGCTTCCCACTCGTTCGGGAACCCGGTGACCTCGCGGCCGTCCACGAGGAACGAACCGTCTGCCTCGCGGGTGAATCCGAGGATACCGACGGCGTGGCAGACGACGAGCGCCTTGCTTCCATCGCCGGCGACGGCCTGCAAGAGCGCCTGCCGAGCGTGCCGGTCTTGGTTGATGTCCCATGCGGTTCCGTGACCGCCGGGGAACACCACGGCGTCGTAGTCGCCGGCATCGACCTGTGCGAGCGGCTTCGGATGCTGGAGTCGCTCGTCGGTTTCGTGTATTTCGAGGACGTGCTCGGCCAGTTCCTCGCCGACGGAGTCGGGATCGACGGACCGCTCGTCGATGACCGGCGGCGAACCGGTCGGCGTCGCCACCGTCACGTCGATACCGGCGTCTGTCAGGGTTGTCAGTGGCTCGATGCACTCTTCGCCCCAATAGCCTTCCTCGCTGACGATAAAGAGCGCTTCTGTCATCACCCCCGCGTACGCCCTGGCTACAAAAAGGCCCCGTGGAGGCGGAAATCCAACGCGGGTACTCGACCGCTCGACAGGATGTTTGCGGGCGTTTTAGCTGGTCGGTGGCGGGTCGATTCGACGCTCGGTATCGACGCGGAGACACGCCGCCGACGTTCCCGCGCTGGTCGATTCCAGTTCGGGATGGTCGCGCTCGCAGACGCTCGAAAACGAGTCGTTGAGCGTGCGACGCGCCTCGTCGTGTTCGCCCTCGACGAGCGCCGAAATCGCGTCGGAGAGAACCGTCTCCGCGTTCGGGTCCGAAAGCGTCTGCGGAACGTCGAACTCCCGGCGTAATTCGCGTGCAACCGCCGCGTCGGGAACCTCCTCGGGGGTCGGTGCTTCGCCCTCGGCGACGAGGAACTCACGAATGTCGCTGGCATCGACGCCACGTTCGACGCGGAGGCGCAAGTCGAGCACGTGTCGCCACTCCGCCTGTTCGAGGTCGAACGCCTCGGGTTGGATGACCGCCGGACAGCGCGTGTGGAACCGACAGCCTGACGGCGGGTTCGACGGACTCGGCACGTCGCCGGAGAGTTCGACGCCCTCGTTTCGGCGCGAGGGGTCGGGCGTCGGAATCGACGACAACAGCGCCTTCGTGTACGGATGCTTGGGGTCCGAAAAGAGAGTCTCCGTGTCGGCGACCTCGACGATTTCACCGAGGTACATCACGGCGACGCGGTCGCAGACCTCGCGGACGACACCGAGGTCGTGGCTGATAAAGACGATAGAGAGACCGAACTCGGTCTGAAGGTCGCGCATCAGCGAGATAATCTCGGCCTGAATGGAGACGTCGAGCGCCGAGACGGGTTCGTCGGCGACGACGAGGTCCGGGTTGAGGACTAACGCCCGCGCGAGCGCGATTCGTTGTTTTTGCCCGCCGGAGAACTCGTGCGGATAGCGGTCGTACGCGGCCGCCGACAGTCCGACGCGTTCGAGGAGGTCCTCTACGATGCGTCGGCGTCGCGCTCGGTCGCGCATGCCGTGGATGGCGAGCGGTTCGGCGACCGATTCGCCGACGCTCATCCGCGGGTCGAAACTCGAAGACGGGTCCTGAAACATCATCTGTGCCCGGCGGCGGAACGCTTTGAGGTCCGCGTCACCGTGCTCGACGATGTCGTCACCGTCGAACAGTATCTGTCCGTCTGTCGGCTCTTCGAGCCTGAGCAACGACGTTGCGGCCGTGGACTTCCCACAGCCGGATTCGCCGACAAGTCCGAGCGTCTCGCCGGGCGCGACGTCGAAGGAGATGCCATCGACCGCTTTGACGCGGCCGACTTCCTTTTTCAGGATGCCTTTGGTAATCGGATAGTGTTTCTTCAGGTTTCGAACCGAGAGCAGTGGGTCGGCACTCATCGTGAATCACCGTGAGAGTCGTGAGAATCGTCGCGGCCGCCGTCGGTGGCGCGGGTCTCCGCTTCGCCGTCGCCACGAATGGCCGACACATCGTAGCCCGGCCCGTAGTAGACACACGCCGCGCGGTGGTCGGATGCCGCTTCGAGCAGTTCCGGGTGGCTTCCACTCCGGCAATCGGCCGTCGCGTGCGGACATCGCGGATGGAACCGACAGCCTTCGGGCGGCGCGGTTAGGTCGGGAAGCGACCCGCCGATAGGCTCCATCGACCGGCCGATTCCGGGCAGGCATTCGAGAAGTGACTTGGTGTATGGGTGCGACGGTCGCTCGAACACGTCGTGGACGCTTCCGGTCTCCATCACCTTGCCCGCGTACATGACGACGACGCGGTCGGCGACCTCGGCGACGACGCCGAGGTTGTGGGTGACGAAGATGATGCTCATGCCGAACTCGTCTTGGAGGTCTCGCAGGAGGTTGAGAATCTGTGACTGGATGGTCACGTCGAGCGCCGTCGTCGGTTCGTCGGCGATGAGCAGGTCCGGGTCGGCCGCGAGCGCCATGGCGATGACGACGCGCTGTTTCATGCCGCCAGAGAACTCGTGGGGGTAGTCGTCGACGCGGTTCGTCGCCTCCGGGATTCCCACGCGGTCGAGGAGGTCGATTGCGCGGTCGCGCGCGGCCGCCTTCGACACGTCGCTGTGGAGGCGAACTGCCTCGGCGATTTGTGCACCGACGGGATAGACCGGGTTGAGCGCCCCTTGTGGGTCCTGGAAGATGTGTGCGATGCGGTCGCCCCGAATCGACTGTAACTGTTTTTCAGACGCGTCGGTGAGGTCGTCACCGTCGAAGCGAACCTCGCCGCCGGCGATTTCGCCGGGCGGCATCGGGATGAGTTTCGTAATCGACTCGCAGGCGACGGTCTTGCCGGACCCCGACTCACCGACGACACAGACCGTCTCGCCGGGCGCGACGTCGAAGGAGATGCCGTCAACCGCTCTGACGACTCCCTCGTCGGTGTTGAACTGGACGCGAAGGTCGCGGACGGACAACAGCGGAGCAGTGTCGCTCATGCGTCTCCCTCCGAGCGCGGGTCGAGCGCATCGCGCAGTGCGTCGCCGACGAAGTTGAACGCCAAGACGGTACAGAACAGGAAGACGCCGGGGATAGTCGCAATCCACCACGCGCTGTCGAGGTCGCCGCGGCCAGACGCGATGACCTGTCCCCACGAGGGCGTCGCGGGGTCCGTCAGGCCGAGGAACGCGAACGTCGCTTCGAACAGGATGAACGAGGGAATGAGAAGCGTCGCCGCCGTGATGACCGTGTTCGACACGTTCGGCATGAGATGTTTGCGGATAATCCACCCGTCCGACGCGCCGGCGTTCTCCGCGGCGCGAATGTACTCTTCTTCCCGGCGCTGGAGCGCCTCGGAACGGACGAGGCGGGCGATACCACCCCATCCGAGGAAGCCGAATATCGTGATGAGTAAGAACAGACTCGGCTTGAACAGGTACGTCACGATGAGGAACAGGAAGAACGTCGGGAAGGTCTGTTGAATATCGACGTAGCGCATCAACACCTCATCGACGAGGTCGCCGAAGTACGCCGCCGACGTGCCGACGACGGTGCCGATGCTGATGACGATAAGCATCGTGATGAGACCGACCTGCATGCTCACGCGCATCCCGAAGACGACGAGTTTGGCGATGCCTTTCCCCTCGCTCGTCGTTCCGAGCGGGTATTTCCACGTCCCGTGGCACATGCCGTCGGCGACGGCACCGGCGCACGCCGAGGGCACGCTGGAATCGACGCTGACGAACACGGGCGGTTGGTACGCCGCGATGACGTTCAGTTCGGGTTTGGCGATCAACCACGGACCGACCGTTCCGACGGTGAACACGACGAGGAGGTAGATGGCGCTCACCACGGCGGCGCGGTTCTTTTTGAATCGCCGCCAGTAGTAGGCGGTCAGCCGCCGGTTTTCGGCCAGCGGCCACGCCACGAAAAACGCCCCCACGAGGAGTGTCAGGACGAACAGCCAGTCGGTCCCCGAGAGGACAGACCCCTCGGTGAGGAACACGTCGGTCGTGACGACAAGCGCGTAGATGGCGCTCACGGCGACTAGCAACCCGGTACGGAGCGGAAGGCCAAGACCGCCGAGGTCGTCCCAATCGACATCTTCGAACCGGTCGGTCGAACCGGCGGCCGTCGTCGAACCGGATGGCGTGTCGGCCGCCATCATCGACCTCCGTAGTCGATACGCGGGTCCAACACGGTGTAGGCGATGTCCTGTAGCAGGTTCCCGACGATGGCGATGAACACCGGAATGAGCGTCGTCGCCATGACGAGCGCCGTGTCCTGTTGGACGATAGCTTTGTAGCTCAGCAACCCGAGACCGGGTATCTGGAAGACCACCTCCGTGATGTACGCCCCGGCGAACAGCAAGCCGAGGATGTCGGCGACGAGGATGGTCATAAGCGGCACGAGTGCCGGTCTGAAGATGTGTCGAACGAGGACGCGCCAGTCGTCCGCACCTTTCGCGCGCGCCGTCTTGACGAAGTCGGCGTGGACGTATTCGAGGGCTTCAGCGCGGGAGTAGCGCATGTTCCCGGCGATAGCCCCCGTCGAAAGGACGATAATCGGTAAGATGAGCTGTTTCGCGTTGGCGAGCGTCCAGACTCCTTTCCCGGTTTGGTAGTAGCTGGGAAGCCAGCCCAAATCGACTGCGAACACCAGTATGAGCATGATGCCGAACCAGAAATTCGGGATACTGATGCCGAAGAAGGCCGTGAACGTCCCGAAATAGTCGGTCAGCGTGTACTGGTGTGTCGCCGAGTACAACCCGATGGCGTAGCCCAAGACGATAGAGATGAGCGTCGCCGGCAAGGCGTACATGAGCGAGTACGGATACGCCTCTGAGATGGCCGTCAACACCGGTTGGTTCCGAGTGTACGACCACCCCCATTCGAGCGTCGCCATGTTCACCATGTAGTTCTTGTAGCGGGTCAACATCGGTTCGTCGCGGCCGGTTATCTCGTCGAACGTCTCTTTCGCGTCGTCAACGTTACCGCCCTGTGTGGCGGCCTTGAACGCGAACGCTGTTTGGCCGTCGCCCGGCGCGACCACGAGCAGTCCGAACGTGAGACTCAAGATGAGATACGTCGCAATCACCGCCCACGCGACGCGGCGGGAGACGTACCAGAGCATACTCATCGGCGACCCTCCAGCATCATTCGAACGAGTAGTCGCCGGACAGGTTGTCGGCGAGCATCTGTTTGGCCTTCGCAGTGTCGTAGTGCTCGCCGACGCCGGTCTTTTCGACCTTGGTGTCGTCGAACCAGTCGGAGAACGCTGGCTGGTGGGTGTGTGCGACCGAGGCGTATCCGCGGTCGATGTTCTCGACGATGGTCTTTTTGTTCACACCCATCGAGAGCGCGTGCCGAACCTCGCGGGTGCGCAGTTGGTCCCAGCCGTTTGCACGCTGGTTGTACGCGAGAATCGAACAGAACGCGTTCGGCGTCTGAATGACCTTCGTGGAGTCGAGGTCCTCGAACTTCTTCGCCTTCGACGACGGGAGCAACAGTTGGTCGATTTCACCGGTTTCGAACGCCGACAAGCGCGTCGATTGCTCACCGAACACTTGGAACTTGTACTCCTCGAAGTTCGGCGTCTCGTCGTAGCCCGCCACGTCGCGCAGGTAGTAGTCTTCGTTTCGTTTCGCCACGAACACCGATTCGCGGTCCCAGCGGTCGAACGTGTACGGACCGAGGTTGCCGGAGTAGGTAATCTCCTGAATCGCGTTCGACTGGTTGAGCTTGTTGCCGCCGTCTTCCACGTCGCGGTACTGCTCGACGAGACCTTTCGGTAGACACATCGCCCCCCACATGATGGGTTTCTTGACGAACGACGGGTCAACCTCGGGAAGTTGGATTTCGAAGCTCAGTTTGCCGGTCTTTTCCACCGGGATGGGTTCGTCGTTGCGGAACCAATCTGACTGGTTCACGTCACCGGCCCAGTTGTCTTCTGCTTGGTGGACCTCTTTGATGTAGTACACCCAGTCGTCGGCGGTCATCTGGCCGTAGTCGCCGCCCCACTGGAGGTTGTCGCGGAGGGTGAACTCGTAATTTTGCTTGTCGTCGGTGTCGATAGACTCGACCCAGAGGTAGACGACCTCGTTGTCGTTGTCGAACGTGTACGCTCCGTCGAGAGTGAGCGCGAGACGGTCCGAAGACGACTCGTCGTTGATGCGAATCGGGTTGAGCGTCTTCGCGTCCGTGCCCTCTCCGTAGCTGTAACCACCTGACATCGAGGCCGAGCCACCGGAATCACCGCGAAAGTACTGCTGGTAGTTGTAGTCGATGTTTTGTCCGGGTTTGATACCCTGCACGTCTTTCTGGAACCCGTTGAGGTCGACCGAGAACTCGTAGAAGTTCACCGGTTGGTCGTGGCTGAGAACACCAAACACATCGGCGAGGAGTTCCTGTCGTTTCGCCTCGTCTGTCTGTTTGGACGCCTCATCGAGCATTCCCGCGATGTTCTCGCTCGGGCGGTAGCCGTAGAAGTTAGTCGTCGATTGTTTGCGCTTTTCCTCGCTCGTCCAGAACGGACGAATCGACGTCGGTGTTCGCGGGTAGGAGTTGAAACCGATACCGAGCATCAGGTCCCACTGTTCCGTGCTCGTCGCCTCGTCGCGGGGACCGGCGTTGAACGACGACCGCTCTTCGCCACCCTCGGGCGAGTACGTGTTCTGTGCGTACTTTGAGAGCATCGTGTTGAACGGCACGCCGGTCAACTCGACACCGATTCCCAGCTTTCCGTACTCCTGTTTGATGAACTGGGCGATGGTTTTGGTCGTCTGGCCCCCGGTGGAGTAGACCATGCTGAGCGTCACCTGTTCGCCGTCGGGACCGAGAAGCGTGCTTCCGAGGTCGCCGCCGTCCGCCGAGTCGGTCCCACCCCCACTTCCGTCGTCACCGGAAGCGTCCTCGTTGCGTTCGCCGGTGCACCCCGCAAGTCCGGCGAGACCACCTGCACCGAGCGTTTTCAAAAGCGTTCGTCGATTTGGCTGGATAATGTTACCGCGAACCATGAACTGTGTGAACGACTACATATATAAATAAATTCCGATTAACTGACATTGTTTCGAAATCACCCCGCCGCAGTATACGAAAATAAATAAATAGTTTAGAAGTTGTTTTCTGTTCGACGCGGCACGAACACTCATAAAGGGAGCCGAGCGCGCCCACAGCAACGGTTCGAACAGCGGCGCTGTGGCTGGCGTCGAACGCAGTTGCCCGGGAAAACAGCGAGTTGGTTTCGAGCGTCGTCAGTCGTCGCCGTGTTCGTCAACGATGACGACTTCACCGTCTTCGACGGTCACGTTGATGAGCGTCTTGACGTGATGGTCCGAATCGTCGAGTTCGGTCGGGCCGGCTTTCTTGATGATGGCGACGGTGTCAACGACATCCGCGCCGATGTGGTCGAGCGCGTCGAGGACGGCTTTCATCGTGCCGCCGGTCGAAAGCACGTCGTCGAGAACGAGCACGCGGTCGCCCTCGTTGACGTCGTTGATGAACATGTCGCCTTCGGAGTATCCGGTCTGCTGGTGGAGCGACACCTCGCCGTCGAGTCCATACTCGCGCTTGCGGATGACGACGAGCGGGATGTCGGTCATGAGCGACACTGCGGTCGAGATGTGGATACCCATGGCCGCAGGCGTGACGATTTTGTCCACGTCTTCGAGGTCCGCCTTGCGGATGATTCTGATGACAATCTCACGAAGGAGTCCCGGCTTGAGCATCGGGACGCCGTCACTGATGGGATGAACGAAGTACTCGTAGTCTCCTTTTTCGATGATCGGCGCGTCGAGAAGGGACTGCCGCAACTGGTCCATGACGCCCGTTTCCCGGGTTAGACATAAAATGTGGCGGTTCGAAGCCTGTCGGACACGGCGACCCACGATGCGCGGTATCGACTCCCGAGGGCGTGGCTCCCGAAGACGTTCGTGGCCGCGTTGTCACTCGACGCGGTCGGCGTCGTCACTCGAACATAAGAGTCGCGTTTGCAATTGGGTACACAGCCGACCGCACGACGGCGTTCGATGGAGTGTGCACTACCGTGCAAACGCTACGATAGGTTGTCGCCTCGGGACAGCACGGTCCCGAGTACGGTTACATACCGCCGAGGAGCTGTGAAGCCGTCCGCACGAGCGGTTCGACGGGTTCGTCCGGTTCGACGAAGAGCAACATGCCACGACCGCCACAGTACACCTGCAAGACACCGTAGTCGTCACGCTCTTTGAACCGGTATTCGACGCTGTTCTGAACCGGACTGAGTCCGGAGAACAACCCCCGTTCCATGAACTCGCGCCGAGTCTCCTCGGCGAGCGAACTCAAGTGTGCGACGAGTTCGTCGCGGCTCCCGAAGGCCTCACGGACCGTCCCCCCGACGTGAAACAGATCGAACGCTGTCGCACCGTAAACGGCGACCAACGAGACAGCCCCCTCAGACGTGTCCCGAATCGCCTCCATTGCGACATCACTGTCGGGTCCCGGTCCGTTTACGGATGCCATCCGTGCCGGGTCGATTATCATTCGCTTCCCCCCACGCCCTGACGCTGCGCGTCTCCCTGCCCGGAGCGCGCGCCTGGACACTTCATGGAATTCAGATAGTCTCTCGATGCTATAAATGTGGAGGTGGACTTTCGCTCGCTGAAAAATAGACGACCGCGCGGTGTTATTATGTTCTTCAACGATAATTTGAGAGTGATTGTCTAGTACTGTTGAACTGACAAAATTGCGTTTGAATGCAAATATCACTCTCGGCTCGAATGTGAGGAAAGACCGCTTTTAGCCGGGTTTTACAAGGGACGTGCTCTCGGTCTCGAAACGAGAGCGCTGAGACGGAAGCGACGACGATTTACTCGGTGTCTGCGTCGCGGTGTTCGCTACCGGCCGATTGGTCGTCCGAGACGACTTCGACGAAAAATCCCTCTTCCGACAGCGAAACCATCGTCCGGTCGAACGTACACTCGTACTGGCGGTAGTGCGTGCCGTCGTCTCGGACCCTCGTGGTCGATGCGACGAGACCACACCCACACAGTTGGTCGAGTCGCCGGTACACTGTCGGAAGTGAGCGGTTGAGTGTCTCACCGAGTTCTTTTGCGGACCGCGGTTCCCGACGGAGCGCCACGAGAAGCGCTCTCGACTCAGTATCCCCGAGCACGTTGAGTAGTTCGTTGCTCGCCACACTTCCATCCATCCTGGTCAAAGCGTCCGAATGTGTGTATAAAGTAGTTGCGACCCCGTGACAACCACCCGCACAAGAACGGGTTTTTCCCGCCGGAGTCGAAGACGCACAACCGGTATCTCTGACTGCTCAAATCGCCAGTGCTCCGGGTCGTCGGGACCGAGACCAATCACAGTGGTCCCACCTCAGACGAGTGCTATCGTGAGACAGCCGCTGTCACCGGCAGTTCACAATCGCAAAGTGAGTTGCCAATCATTTACGTTCAAATTTGAATATCAATCAATATACCGGTTTTATTTGGAATACGGACAGCTTTTTGAGTTGATTCGACAGCGAAGGGCCGATGGGTTTGACAACACCTAAGTCTGCGCTACCCACAATTTCTCCCGTGCAACCCACACCGGAAGTCGTCCTCGCGGTCGTCTTCCTGCCGTTTCTCGCCGCGGCGTTCACCCCTGCCGTCTATCGGCTCCTCGGTGAGCGCACGGCGTACTTCGCGGCCGCCGTCGCGTTGGTCACTCTCGGCCTCGTGACGGACCAGTATCTCGCGGGGGCAGATGGAACCGTTGCGTTCGAATGGATTCCCTCGCTCGGCGTCTCGCTGGCGTTTCACGTAGACGGGTTGGCGCTTCTCATCGCCTTCCTCGCCAGCGGTGTCGGCGTGCTCATCCTTACCTACTCGGGAGGCTACATGCACGGCGAGCCGGGCCAGGCGAAATACTACGCGACGCTGTTGGCATTCATGGGGTCGATGCTCGGGGTGGCCCTCGCAGGCGACCTCATCGCCCTCTTCGTCTTCTGGGAGCTGACGAGTCTCTCGTCGTTCATTCTCATCGGTCACTACACCGGGGAGAAAGCGTCCCAGTACGCCGCCCGGAAGTCGATGCTAATCACCGTCTCCGGTGGCCTGTTCATGCTAGTCGGCTTCCTCCTTTTGGTCTGGGCGTCCGGACAGACGACGGCCATCGAGGGGACGACCTACAGCATTCAGACACTCATCGCGCACGCGGACGCGATCCGCGAGGTGCTTTCCGCCTCCGGACTGCTCGTTCCCGTGCTCGTTCTCGTCGGTCTCGGCGCGGCGACGAAGTCCGCGCAGGTCCCGTTTCACGTGTGGCTTCCGAACGCGATGGAAGCCCCGACGCCGGTCTCGGCGTTCCTTCATTCCGCGACGATGGTCAAAGCTGGCGTCTACCTCGTCGGCCGCTTCCGACCGCTGTTCCTTCCGGAGGACGCGGCGGTCCTCGGCGAGTGGACGCTTATTTTCGCCGTGCTCGGCCTGCTGACGATGACCGTCGCGGCCATGCTCGCGGTGAGCGCGACCGACATCAAGGAACTGCTCGCGTACTCCACCGCCTCGCACCTCGGTCTCATCATCGCCGCGTTCGGCTTCGCAAACAGCTACGGTGCCGAAGCCGGCGCGTTCCACATCCTGAACCACGCGAGCTTCAAGGCGGCGCTGTTCATGGTCGCCGGAATCATCGCTCACGAGGCCGGAACACGGAAGATTGACCGCCTCGGCGGGCTTCGGAAACACCTCCCAATTACGGCGGTTATCGCGGTCGTCGCATCGCTTTCGATGGCCGGGTTCCCGCCGTTCAACGGCTTCTACTCGAAGGAGCTGTTGTTCGAATCGACCTACTACGCCGCAAAACACATGGGAGGTATCGCGTGGGTCTTCCCGGTCGTGGCGGTGTTCGGGAGCATCTTCACGTTCCTCTATTCCATCAAGTTCGCCTCGCTGTTCTTCGGCGACGAACCCGACGGACTGGGTCACGTCCACCGCCCGCCGATTGCGATGCTCGTTCCGCCGGCCATTCTCGGCGCGCTCGTGCTCGCAATCTCGGCACAGCCGAACCTCTTCATCGAGGGTCTCGTCGGCGAGGTCTACGGGAGTGTCGTCCCCGGCGACGCGCACTCGTTTTCGGTGCACTTCCCCACTGAACTGACGCCGTACGTCATCATGAGTATCATCACAATCGTCGTCGGCGCGGTGTCGTTCCCGTTCTACGACACCCTCCACGACGGTATCAACGCGGCCCTTCGCGGTCCGACTCGCGCCAACTGGTGGTACGATAACTTCGTCGAAGGCCTGACGACTACGAGCGTCGCGGTCACACCGAAGGTTCAGACCGGTCTCCTTCGCACGTACGCGACGTGGAGTCTCTTCGGCTTCGTCGCGCTCGCACTCGGCGGCTACGCGGCCGCCGGCCTGCAGATACCGGCCATCGACGGACTCAGCGTTTCGATCCCCATCGTGCTCGTCTTACTCGTGGCGCTCGTCGCCGCGTTCGCGGTGGACATCGCGCCGTCGCACGTCGCCGGTGTGCTGACGCTCTCTATCGTCGGCTTCATGGTCGCAATCTTCTACATCCTCGCGGACGCGCCCGACCTCGCGTTGACGCAACTCGTGGTCGAGACGCTCGTGTTGGTCATCTTCCTGCTCGTCTTGGACCGCCTTCCGGCGTTCTACGGCGACGCACCCGACAGGACCGTCTCCATCCGAGACGGGCTTCTCTCGTTGGCCGTCGGCACGACGGTGGCTCTCACCGTCCTCTTTTCGACGGATGCATCGCCAGACCCGCTCCTACAGCGGTTCTTCATCGAACGCGGGGGCGTCCCTGCCGAGCATCCGCCGTTCTTCGCGGACTTCGGCGGTGGGTCGAACATCGTCAACGTCATCCTCGTTGACTTCCGGGGAATCGATACGATGGGTGAGATTTCAGTCGTCGTGATGGCGTCACTCGCCATCTTGACGCTGGTTCGCATGCGTGGACAGGGTGAGACCCAATGAGCGGCTCGTCCGGTCGTACGACGGTCATCTCACGGACCGTCGCGCGCATCGTCGTCCCGATCATCTTGGTGACGGCGATTGCGCTTTTGTTCCGCGGACACAACCTGCCGGGCGGCGGTTTCATCGGGGCCGTCCTCGCCGCCGCCGCCTTCGCGCTCGTGTACGTCATCTTCGGGCTGGAGTTCATCCAGCGCGAGATTCTCGACATCGCCCCCGACGGGTCAGAGCGACACCAACTCGTCGAGAGCTATCGCTGGATGGCCTCGCTCGGCCTCGCGCTCGCGGTCGCATCCAGCCTCGCACCGCTCGCATTCGACATGCCGTTCCTGACGCAGGGCGTGTTGTTCGTGGAGGGCATCCCGATTTACCACGAACTCGAAGTTGCGAGCGCGTTCGCCTTCGACATCGGCGTCTTCTTCGCCGTCGTCGGTGGCCTTCTCACGATTGTCGCGGAGGTCGGTAACGAATGACACAAGTATTCCTCGCCGTCGTTCTCGGCGTTCTCTTCACCATCGGCACGTATCTCGTCCTCCGTCGGGACGTCGTACGCGTCGTCTGGGGTATCAGCATCATCAGTCAATCGGCGAACGTCTACCTCGTCACCATGGGCGGGTTCGACGGTCTCGCGCCCATCCTCTCCGGTCACGGTGGCGGCGATGTTGCGGCCACGTCGGACCCAATCGTTCAGGCGTTGGTGCTCACCGCCATCGTCATCGGATTCGGGACGACGGCGCTGGCTCTCGTCTTGACCTACCGGGTGTACGAGGAACACGGAACTATCGACATGTACGAACTCGGAGGTAGCAGATGAGTACGCTCGTCATCGCACCGCTCCTCGTGGCCCTCGTGACAGCCATTCTGACACTGCTCACGCGCCCGAGCGACATACTCCAGCGGACGGTCAGTCTGCTCGGCGCGGTCGGCTATCTCGTCGCCGTCGTCGCGCTGTTCGACGAGGTGATTCTCCCCCTCGGGAGCGAACCGGCCACGCTCGTCTATCAAGTCTCTAACTGGGCCGCGCCGTTCGGTATCTCGCTCGTCGCCGACGCGCTCTCGGTGTTCATGCTGGCGCTCACCGGCTTCGTGTCGCTTCTGGTGCTCGTGTACTCCATCGCCTCGGTCGATGGGTTCGGCCAGCGACTCAGCTACCACCCGCTGTATCACTTCATGGTGGTCGGTGTGACCGGCTCGTTCCTCACCGGCGACATCTTCAACCTGTTCGTCTGGTTCGAGGTCATGCTCATGTCGAGTTACATCCTCGTGTTGTTCTACTCCGGGCGCGAGCACACCCGCGCGGCGCTCAACTACGTCGTGCTCAACCTCATCGGGAGCGCGGTGATGCTCATCGCCATCGGTGGTCTCTACAGCACGACCGGCACGCTCAACATGGCCGACTTGGCCCAGCGACTCGCCGCGCCCGGCGCGTACGACGTTGCGCTCCTCCCGACACTCGGTCTCTCCGCGGTGTTGTTTTCGGTCTTCGCGCTGAAGGCCGGTCTCGCACCCTTCCAGTTTTGGGTGCCGGCGGCCTACCGCGCCGCTCCGTCACCGGTGACTGCGATGCTCGCTGGTGTCGTGAAGAAGGTCGGCGTCTACGCCATCATCCGGCTGTACTTCACCATCTTCGCCGCGGCCGCTATCGACCTCTCGTTCCTCGGCATCTCCGGAAACTCCTTCCTCGGCTTCTTCGGCCCGGTCATGTTCGTCATGGCCGCGGTCAGCATCATCCTCGGCGGTATCGGGGCCGTCGGCCGCGACGACGTGGATGGTATCCTCGCGTTCTCCTCTATCAGCCAGGTGGGCTTTATCGTCCTCCCGCTTGCGGTGGCCGCGACCGCACCGTCCGAGACCGTTCGCGTGCTCGGCGTGACCGCCGCGCTCGTCTACGCGTTCAACCACGGTCTCGCCAAGAGCCTGCTGTTCCTCGCAAGCGGCACCATTCAGGACACCATCGGAAGCGACCGCATCTCCGACCTCGGCGGTCTCGCAAACCGCGCACCGGTGCTCGCGGCGGGCTTCCTCCTCGGTGCGCTGACGCTCATCGGCGTCCCACCGCTTTCGGGCTTCTTCGGGAAGTACCTCGTCTTCCAAGCCGCCGCGGAGGCGTTCGCCGCCGGGGCCGCCGGTGCCGGACTCGCGCTTGCAGTCGCCCTCGCCGGTGCAATCTTGACCATCGCCTACTACACCCGCGCGTGGAACGCGGTGTTCTGGGGCCGCCCGAGCGACCTCGTGAACGCGGCGCTCCCTGACCGCTGGTCGATTGGCTCGCGTGACGTGGCGATGACCGACGGTGGCGACGGCAACCTCGAACGACTCGAACTCACCACGCAGGTGACGGTGGTCGTTGCGCTCGCGGTCGCCGCCATCGGCTTCGGCATCGGTTTCGAGGCGCTTTTTGCCACGGCCGACGCCGCGGCCCACGCCGCGCTCGATACGAACGGCTACATCGACGCCGTGATGAACGGTCCAGGCGTCGGTCTCGAAGCCGCGACTGGAGGTGGCCACGCATGAGTCGCCGCTGGCCAATTTCAGGGGTCGTCATGGCCATCCTCTGGCTGTTCGTCCGCGGGACCGAACTCACGCCGGTGCGACTCTTCGAAGAGTTCCTCATCGGACTCGGCGTCGGGATGGGTATCGCGTACTTCTTCCGGCGATTCTACGCGGACGAGACGTCTGTCCGACGGAGCGCCCAGGCCGCACCCTACGCGGTGTTGTACCTGACGACGTTCCTCTGGGAACTCCTCACGGCGAACATCGACGTGGCTCGACGGACGCTGTCGCCGTCGATGCCTATCGACCCGGCCGTCGTGGAGGTCCCGCTCCGCGTGCGTTCGGCCGTCGCCATCACGACGATTGCGAACAGTATCACCCTGACTCCGGGGACGTTGACCATGGATTACGACGACGACACGAACACGCTGTACGTGCACAGCATCGACGGGAGCGACCCCGACGGCATCCTCGAACCGATTCGCCGGTGGGAAGATTACGCGCTCGTCATCTTCGACGAAGAACTGAAGCCCGGCGACCCTGCGCCACAAGTGCAGGCCGACGGGGAAGACGGACAGACCGCGGCTGTCGCGGGAGGTGAGCAACATGGCTGACCCGGCGTACCTCTCGTTGTTGGACGACGCGTTGTTCGCCGGACTCGTCCTTGCGGCGGGGCTGACGCTCCTCGTGAGTTACCGCGTCATTCGCGGGCCGACGGTTCCCGACCGCGTCGTCGCACTCGACACGATTGGGACGAACGTCGTCGCCATCGCCGCCCTGTACGCTATGTTCTCCGGGCAGGGCTTCTTCGTCGGTGTGAGCCTCGTGCTCGCCATTATCGGGTTTATCAGCACGATTACCGTGGCTCGGTACGTCACGGAGGGGGACATCATCGAATGAGCGCCGAAGCCACCGCCGCCGTGACGGTCGGTCCCGTCCGCGCGGCCCTCGTCGGCCTGCTTGTCCTCGTCGGAGGGTTCTTCCTCGTCGTCGGGACCATCGGCCTGCTTCGGTTCCCCACCATCTACAACCGGATGCACGCCACGTCGAAGGCGACCACCCTCGGTGCGGCCTCTATCGCCCTCGCCGCGTCGGTGTACTACCTGCCGCACGGTGACGGACTGATGGCACTCGTGACGGTGCTGTTTTTGTTCCTCACCGCCCCGACCGGCGCGCACATGATTTCGCAGGCCGCCCAACGGATGGGCGTCCCATTCGTCGATGGCGTCGAATGGCCCGGTGACGAAGACGACCTGATGACCGAAGCCGACGCCGACGACTAATCGTCGGTCAATCCTCGGTCTCTTGTACGAGTACTGTTTTTAGTTCGGCCGCCACGCGAGCGCCGAGTCCGTCTTTCGAGCCGACGAACTCGCCCGTCTCGCCGTCGTGGACAATCAGTGCGCGCGTCTCCTCGGCACCCATCACCGAGGCGTCGTTGGCGACGACGAACGCGAGACCGACGCGGTCCATGATGCGTCTCGCCTCGCCGACCATCGCGTCGTCGTCCCCCGTCGTCTCAGCCTTGAAGCCGACGATGGGCAGGTCCGGATGCGACTCACGAACCGTGTCGATGAGCTTCGGCGTGGGTTCGAGGTCAAGCGTGCGGGCCTCACCCGAGCGAATCTTCTGGTCGGCGGCATCGACGGTGAAATCAGAGATGGCCGCCGCAGAGACGAGCGCGTCCGCGCCGGCTTCGACCGCCGCCTCGACCGCATCGAGCATCTCGGCCGCCGATTCGATACCGAGCACGTCCGCGTAGTGAACGTCGCCGCCGTCGTGGACGAGCGTCACGTCCGCACCGCGGATGGCGAGCGCGCGGGCGACTGCGCGTCCCGTCCGGCCCGACGCGCGGTTCGACAGGGTTCGAATGGGGTCGATAGACTCCGTCGTCGCACCGGCGGTGACGACGACTGATTTCCCGGCGAGCGTCTGTTCCGACGTCGCCTTCGCAACGCCGGTGATGACGGCCTCCTCGGTGGCGATTTTGGCTTTCCCCTCTTCGAGACGCGGGGTGACGAACTCGACGTCCCACGACCGCACGCGGTCGATGGCGTCTGCGACGCCCGGATGGTCGTACATCGGCTCGTGCATCGCAGGTGTGACGACGACCGGGACGCCGGCCCCGAGCGCAGTGGTCGCACAGGTCGTGACAGGCGAGTCGTCGATGGCGCTGGCTATCTTCCCGACCGTGTTGGCCGTCGCCGGCGCGACGAGAAAGACGTCCGCCCACCCGTCGCGGCCGCAGAGTTCGACGTGTTCGACGCGACCGGTGATTTCTGTCACCACGTCGTGTTCGGTGGCGAACTCGACGGCCCACGGGTGGATGATTCCCGTCGATGCGTCGGTCATCACTGCACGAACCGACGCACCGTGCCGACGGAGTTCGTGCGCCAACTCGACGACTTTCACGGCCGCGATACTACCCGTCACCCCGAGCGCGACGTTCACACCTTCGAGCATTCACTCGTCTCTGCGCCCGCTAGCGGTTAAAAGGATTCGCGTCCGCGAACACGGACTCGCACACGAGCACGAGCGAGGACTCAGAGCCGGATAGCGGCGAACTACTCGTCTAGTCGTCCGAGTTCGTCGTCAACCAGGCTCGGATGTGTCCGCTGTGGTTCGGCGTGCGGTTCTGCGAAGAACGATTGCATGACTGCGCGCGATTCTGCCTCGCGGCGTTCGCGCTCGTCGGCGTCGATTTCCTCACACGCCGGCGGGACCTCTCGCCCGCGGTCCGTGAAGTAGCCGGTCGGCGTCACCCAGTCGTTGTAGAACGGCGTCTCAGAGTCGTGGACGAGCGTGATGGCCGTTTCCGCGGCGTCGCCGGCGGCGACGACCGTCTGGTGGTAGATTTCGGTGATGCGGCCGGCGGCGTACAGTCCGGAGACGGCGGTTCGACCGCAGTCATCGACATCGACGTACGTTTTCGACCCGGCGTCTCGGAGTTCGACACCGGTCCCTTCGAGATACGACGCGTCAGACCACGAAGCGGCGACGACCCGCGTGGCGGTAATCGATTCCTCGCCGGCTTCGGATTCGACCGTCGCACGGAACCTCGGGTCGTCCGCGTCACCGAGGACGTCGAGCGCGACGACGCGCCCGGTCTGCCTGTTCGCGCCGCTCCGGTCTGCCTGCTCCGTGAGGAGGTCGGTGAACAGTCGGCTGTTGACGCCCGCGGGAAAGCCCGCCACGTTTTCGAGGTGCGCGTTTCGGCGGACGATAGACTCGCCTTCGTTCACGACGAGCGTATCGAGACCGGCACGTGCGAGAAACGTCGCCGCGGTAAGCCCTGCGACGCCACCGCCGACGACGAGGACATCCCGTGGTTGTGATTCGCTCATATCCGGAGATAGCCAAGCGGCGACTAAAGCCGTATGGGTGTTGCGAGCGACCGGCGTGGCGTCGGCGACCGTTACAGCTGTTGTGACGCGCCAGTGTCGTTGAGCCAGCGGTTTTCGATGGCTTCGACGCTGACGAGCCCCGCCGAGTCGCCGCCGGGGACGAGTTGCACTCGAAGCCGCCACCGGCCATCAGAAAGCGCCTCACCGCCGATGAACCGAACCCCGAACTCCGGCGCACAGCGGCGCAGACAGACCGCAACTGGAAGCGTCGGGATGCGGCCGGTTCGCTCCGCGAGCGCGTACTGACCAACCGTGAGTTCCCACGTCTCGCCTGCGGTCTCCGGCGGGTCCGCGCCCGCTCGTCTCTCGTCCGTTTCGCACACCGAGCGCATCGAAAAGCCGTCGATGAACCCGACCGATTGAAGGGTTCGAAGCGTCACACCGACCGGATTTGGCGTTGTCCGCGGCGCAAAAAACGACGCGGCCGTCTCGATAACCGTCGTCTGTTCCGCCTGGGAGAGACGAACGTCGAGTTCGCTCATCAGACTCCACAGCATGGTCAGACAGAAATTGTCGTGGTCTTCGACGACCTCAGTCAGCGTGAGATACGTCTCCATCGCCGCCGATTCGACGACTCGGTGGCCCGTCTCCGCGAGCGCTTCGAACAGCGCCCCCGAGATATCGTGACAGAACGCGCTGTACCGAGCGTGTCTGTCACCCGAGTCTATCTCGAGCGGTTGCATCGGCCGCTCAGACAACTCGTTGACCAACGGCTCGTGGTACGGTACTCCGGGGTCGTACCGTCGAAGGACAGCACGGTAGTCACTCACCAGCTCCGCGGCCTCGCCGGCGCTGTGCCGGTCAGGAAACTGTCGCCCAATTACCGCACCGGGTTCTGTCCCGGTCCGTCCGCACACAACTATGTAGTCGCCATCGGAACATGCCAGCGCCCGAATTTCGGACCTGATGTCCCGCAGCGTCCCCCCCACCATTCGGCTGTAGGTCTCGACAGGGGCCGATTATATGTTGCGATTGCGATGATGTACGGGACGGGTCACCGAACCGCCAGCCCACAAGGCTTAGTTTACCCCGAGCAAATGCTGGTTCGTGGACGAGATAGCCGTCAGCACCGTCGTCTACCTGCCGCCTGAGGAGGTATACGACTTCCTCGTGGACTTCCCGCGGTACGCCAACTACTCGAAGCATCTCCGGGACGTACGGCAGTTTGGCGACGGATCGCCGGGGACGAAATACGATCTCCACTTCTCGTGGTGGAAACTTACCTACACCGCGAAGTCGGAGGTGACGGACGTGACGCCGCCGACGCGAATCGACTGGTCGATTATCAAGGACATCGACGCGGTGGGTCGCTGGCGCGTCGAGTCGCTCGACGAACTGCCGGAGCACGCACCGTCGGACGCCGAGACGGCCTGTCGCGTCTTTTTCGAGGTCGAGTACGACACACAGAGCGTCTCGGCTGGCGATATCGACCTGCCGCGGTTCGTCTCTCTCGGCTGGGTCGTCGAGAAAGTAAAGCCCGTCCTCCAGAAGGAAGCAGAGCGCATCGTCGAGCGAATCGTCGCCGACATCGAAGGCCGCCCCCGGCGGGTCGAACTGACGATACACACGAATCGCAATACGTGACCGACACACTGCTTTTCGACGTCGAAACGGCTCCGCGTGTCGAAGGGAAATGCACATACGCGCAGGCAGTCCAACGAAGACGTATGATAGGGGCTGGTCACTCGTGCGCGTGATAATCATCGGCGCTGGGCAGGTGGGGTCGTCGATCGCGGCCGACCTGGACAACTCCCACGAAGTCGTCATTATCGACTGCGACCCCGAGCGAGTCGACGAACTGAACTACTCGCTCGACGTGCTCGCGCTTCACGGCGACGGGACGTCCGTCGATACGCTCGAAGAAGCGGACGTCGAGCGCGCCGACATGGTCATCGCATCGACCGACGACGACGAGACGAACATCGTCGCGTGCGCGACGGCCAAAGCCATCTCCAACGCGTTCACCATCGCCCGCGTGAAAAACACGGAGTATCTCCGGACGTGGCAACGCTCTGAGAAGGCCTTCGGCATCGACTTCATGGTCTGTACGAACCTGCTCGCCGCGGAGTCTATCGTCCGCGTCGTCGGGCTTCCGGCCGCCCGCGACGTAGACCCGTTCGCGGGCGGACAGGTTCAGATGGCCGAGTTCGAAGTTAACGAAGAAAGCCCCGTTGCGAACCAGACCGTCAGCGAGGCCGACCGGTTCGACGCGCTCACGTTCGCGGCGATTCTCCGAGACGGCGAGGTGACGATTCCACGCGGTGACACCGTTATCGAACCGGGCGACCGCGTCGTCGTCATCGGTAGTCCACAGAGCGTTCAAGGCTTTGCGAGTTCGGTTTCACCGGACGAGCCGCCGGGCACGGCAGAAGAGGTCGTCATCGTCGGCGGGAGCGAAATCGGCTACCACGTCGCCAGACTGCTCGAAGAACGCGGGTTCAAGCCGCGACTCATCGAACAGGACGCAGATCGTGCCCGCGAACTCGCCGAAGAGCTACCCGGAACCATCGTCATGGAAAGCGATGCGACCGACATCGACTTCCTCGAACGCGAGTACATCGGCGACGCCGACCTGCTCGTCTCCGCGCTCGACTCCGACGAGAAGAACCTGCTTGTCTCGCTTTTAGCCGCCCGACTGGGCGTCGAACGAACCGTCGCAGTCATCGACACGACGCCGTACGTGGACCTCTTCGAGGCCGTCGGCGTCAGCGTCGGCGTCAGCCCCCGAGAAGTCGTCGCCGAGGAGATAACGCGCTTTACCCGCGACGGCGGCGCGGAGAACGTCGCACTCATCGAATCGGACAAGGCCGAGGTGCTCGAAATCGAAATTGACGCCGAAAGCATACTCGCCGGGAAACCCATCCGCGAGTCGATTGCGTCGCTCCCCGAAGGCGTCGTCATCGGCGCAATCACGCGACGACGCGAGTTCATAACGCCTCGTGGTGACACCATCATTAAACCAGGCGACCACGTCGTCGTCTTCGTCGATAGCTATGTCACCGACGAAGTGTCGCCGAAACTGTAAGCGACTCTGACCTGATTTTCTGTCTTCCTATTCCGCGTCCACGCGTCCCTGTGTCCCCGTGTCTCTCCTCGGTGCCGTGCGCGCGCTTAACTGCTGTTACTGCGGTACAACGCCCGTTTAGGCGTGCTCGGAGCTATTTTTGGGTCGTTCTCTGACGCGCAGGCGAACCCGAACAGGGAAGAACCCGGCGCGCAGTACGTTAGTCCACGGATGAAATTGCGGGTCGATTACAGAGCCAGCCTGCGTCTCGTCGGGACCGTACTGAAGTATCTCACAGTCCCGCTTTGTTTCCCTCTCGTCGTCGCACTGTACTACGGTGAGTCGGTGTTACCGTTCGTCGTCACGATGGCCGTCACGGTCCTCGTCGGGACGGGACTCGAACGTCTCGCCGAAGACCCCGACATCGGGACCAGAGAGGGCTTCCTAATGGTCGCAACGACGTGGTTTGCCGTGACGCTCGTCGGTACTATCCCGTATCTCATCGAGGCCCACGGCATCCCGTTTCTCTTCGAGCCGATTCATCCCGGATCGACCCTCGCCAACCCGGTGAACGCACTCTTCGAGACGATGAGCGGCTTTACGACGACCGGAGCGACGGTTCTCGGTGACATCTCGTTCGACTCGCACACACGTGGCATCATGATGTGGCGGCAACTCACCCAGTGGCTCGGCGGGATGGGTATCGTCGTCCTCGCGGTGGCGATTCTGCCCGAACTCTCGGTCGGTGGCGCACAACTGATGGACGCGGAAGCGCCCGGCCCCGGCATCGAAAAGCTCACGCCGCGCATCGCCGAGACGGCCCGCGCGCTCTGGGGCGCGTATCTCGGCCTCACGGTCCTCGAAATCGTCCTCCTCTACGGACTCAACGTCACCGGCCACGCCACGAACATGGGCGTCTACAACGCTATCGCCCACGGGTTGACGACGATGCCGACCGGGGGATTCTCACCGGAAGCAAAGAGTATCGAGGCGTTTTCTGCCGCGGCGCAGTGGGTTATCATCCCCTTCATGCTCGCCGCGGGGACCAACTTCGCGCTCTTCTGGCACGTCCTCACTGGCGACCCGAAACGCCTCGTCCGCGACACCGAATTCAAGTCCTATCTCGGCATCATCGGCGTTATCTCGGCCATTCTCGCGGGATTACTCTTCCTCGGTGACGGACTCATGTCCGTCGCTCCTGCGGGCGAAACCTACGACCAAGTGTACCTCGAAGGCATCCGCACGGCCATTATCGGCAACGTCGAACCGGCGGTTCGCCAGTCGCTGTTTCAAGTCGTCTCCATCGTCACGACGACCGGCTACGCGAGCATCGACTTCAACGCGTGGAGCGCGCCGACGCAGTACCTGCTCTTGTTCGCCATGTTCATCGGCGGGTCCGGCGGTTCGACCGGCGGTGCCGTCAAAATCGTCCGTTGGTACGTCATCCTGAAATCGCTCCGCCGAGAACTGTTTACGACGGCGCACCCGGAGGCGATTCGTCCGGTTCGACTCGCCGGCCGCGCGGTCGATGAACGCGCTATTCGCGGTATCTACGCCTTTACGCTCCTGTATCTCGTGTTGTTCTTCATCTCGGTAGGACTGGTCCACCTCGACGCCGCTCGCGTCGGCTTCGACGTGAGTATCCTCGAAACGATGAGCGCCGTCGCCGCGACGCTCGGAAACGTCGGCCCGGGCTTCGGCATCGTCGGTCCGATGGGGAGCTACCTCGACTTCTCCAACAGTTCGAAACTGTACATGGTCCTCCTGATGTGGGTGGGACGACTGGAGATTCTACCGGTGCTTGTCATCTTCACGCCGGAGTACTGGCGGCGATAGAACCAACCACACGCCGAAAGCCGGTACTACGGGTTCAGGCCGTAGATAACCGCCCGGAAGAACACCAACACGGGAATGATTTCGAGCCGTCCGATCCACATGTTGAAGAGGAACATCGTCTCCGCGATCGGATGCATGGACGGTCCCGTGATGCCCGTCGAGATGCCGACGTTGCCTTGCGCCGATGCGACTTCGAACAGCGCGTCCGCGTAGGTGAACCCCTCCGGGGCGAGGTTCACGAGGAGAACGCTCGACGCGACGAGCAAGAGCACCCAGAGCATCGACACGATGGCCGCCTCGGAGAACTCGCGGTCCATCTCGGGCCGAGACAGTCGCCGACCGTTCATCTCGATGTTCACGACGGCGCTTTCGGGCAGGAACACGCGAGAGAACTGCCACTGAATGCCGCGAGAGATAGTGTATCCGCGGATGATTTTGATGCCGCCGACGGTCGAACCGGCCGCACCGCCGAGCGTCATCGCTCCGGAGAGAAGCAGTTTCCCGCCGTCCGACCACTGACCGAGCGGGGCGGCCTGAAAGCCGGTACACGAAAGCGCGCTGACCCAGTGGAACGCCGAATCGCGGACGACGTCGGCTTCCAGGCCGCCGGCGAGCGTCGAGAGTCCGAAGTAATCGGCCGTTTCGACGAACGCCGTGCCGGCGGTCGCGGGAAGCGAAACGAGATTCTGAAGCGCGAGTACGACACCGCCGACGGCGAAGATGACGAACAACCACCGCGTCTGGAGGTCTGTCCACAACTTGTCGATGTCGCGGTTTCGGAGGATGGTGTAGTGGATGGGAAAGGCGATTGCGCCGAGCGCCATGATGGGCAACAGAATCGTCTCGATGAGCGGCGAGTTGTACGTCCCGATGGAGTTGTCGGTGACGGCGAATCCGCCGGTCGAAAGCCCCGTCATCGCGTGGTTGAGCGCCTGCCAACCGGCCTCCCACAGGGGAAGCGCCGCGCCGTAGTCGCTCGTTCGGATGGCGACAAAGAGGACAGCGACAGAAAGCAACGTGTAGCCGACGAAAATCTTCCAGACCGTCCGAACCGTCGAGACGACGCTCGGGTGAATCTTCTCCTCGCGGGCCTCACCGCGATAGAGGGCGTAACTCCCGCTTCCGGGCCGCGAGAGAATCGAGACGGTGAGGACGATGACACCCACGCCGCCGACCCACTGGATGAGAGAACGCCACCACTGAATCGTCCGCGGAAGCGACGGTTCGTGAATCCCCATCGTCAGACCACTGCCGGTCCAGCCGCTCATGCTCTCGAAGAGCGCGTGCAACGGGTCTCGGAAGTAGACGAGACTCGACTGGCTGTATTCGACGCCCGCCGGGACGAGCGCGGTAAACACCGACTCGGAGGCGAAATGGGCCGTCAGGAAAAACGGGAGCGAGCCGAACGCGGCCGTAGCGAACCAGCCCGCGGCGGCGATTATCATCCCGTGTTTCATGCGCGGTACGGGCGCTTCGTCGAACGCGCTTCGCGCACCGAGACCGACTCCGGCGGTCGCACCCGCGGCGGTGAAGAACGCGAGCGCGGCGTACCACTCACCGAATCCGACGGCGACGAGAACCGAGACGGTCATTAGCAACGATTCCATGGCGAGAAGCGACCCGACGTCGCGGCCGATAACCGCGAGGTCGGCGGGCCACCCGGCGACCAACCGTCCGCGCCGCGTCATCAGTGGTCCTCGTAGTGGCCGAACACGTCAGTCACGTCCGGCGTCGCACCCTTCGCGGAGTAGACAGTCAACAGGTCGTCTGCGCCGATAACCGTGTCTCCGCGTGGCGTAACGGGACCGTCGCTCTCCTCACGCTCGATGGCGACGATGAGTGTATCGCCGTCGAGGAGACCGTCCTGTGCGGCTTCCTGAATGGTCCGCCCCTCGATTGGTGCCTCCTCTTCGACGCGGATTTCGAACACCTCGGCGCGGTCGCCGATGCGCATGTAATCGACGATAGAGGGCCGTTTGACCGCTCGGTAGAGATACTCCGCGATGAGTCGCTGTGGGTTCTCCATCGTGTTGACGCCGATTTGCCGATAGAGACTCATGTGCTCGGGGTTGTGGACGACAGAGACGATATCCGGGATTTCGAGTTCCTTCGCCAACAGACAGACCATGATGTTGGTGGCGTCCTTGTCGGTCGTCGTGATGATAGCGTCGGCGCGGTCCGCGCCGGCCTCTTCGAGCGTCCGTTTGACCGTGGCGTCGTCGTTGAGCACGAGACAGTCGAATTCAGACGCCGCGGCCTCGGCTTTCGCCTCGTCGCGCTCGACGACGACGACCTCGTTACCGCCCTCGGTGGCGATTTCGATGAGCGGCGTCCCGATGTTGCCGGCGCCGACGACGATGATATACATGACGTTCCGGCGTGCGCGTCGGGTCGTGGAAAAACTATCGGCATGTCGGTTCGACTGTCGAATCCAAAATTAGTGAACGATATATTACTGACTCAGTATTCATCCCCCCTATAATTCGGTATTTAGTGCGCCCAGTGGGCATGCGTTCATTGTGGCTGTCACTGTCGTTTTGGCGGCGAGCGGCTCAAGAGTTAGTACTACAGTGCTCACTAGGCCTTTGTCACCTCATAACACATTTGGAAAAAAGTCTGCGGCGGACGTCGAATTCGGACGCCGAACGAGGGGTCGGTCGAGGGGATGTTCGTTGGAGCGCTCAACCGCTCCGGACCGTACACTGCATACCGGCCGGTCGGTCGCGTTTCGCTCGAATCGCGCCCGGTGAGTCGAAAACGTGGACACACGCGTACACGCCAACTCTCGACGACCCGGAGCACGGGGGCGGGATGCAGTACCACATCAGATGGCGCGACGGCTCGGAGTCGGTCGAGATATCGGTCGAACCGTCGTCGTAACCTGTCCCGCGAAAATAGTCGCGTCGCTTAATTTTCGACCGCGGACGCGGCCCGGACGATAGTCTCTTCACCGAACTTCGGTCCGATGAGTTGAAGACCGACCGGTAGGCCCTCGGTCTCGCCCGCGGGGACGGAAATCGCGGGGAGGTTTGCGAGGTTCACCGGCACGGTGTTCGCGTCGGCGAGATACATCTGGAGCGGGTCGTCGAGGCTCTCGCCGAGTTCGAACGGCGGCACGGGCATCGTCGGCGACGCGAGCACGTCAACGTCCTCGAACGCCGAGTCGAAGTCCTGTTTGACCCACGCGCGGGCGTCTTGAGCCTTCGCGTAGTACTTGTCGTGATACCCAGCCGAAAGAGCGTACGTGCCGAGGAGGATGCGACGTTTGACCTCGGAACCGAAGCCTTCCTCGCGGGCGCGAGCGAAGGCGTCGTTCCAGTTACCCTCGTAGCCGCCGGATTTGCCGTATCGGACGCCGTCGAAGCGCGCGAGGTTCGAAGACGCTTCGGACATGGCGATGACGTAGTAGGCGGCGACCGCCTTCTCGATAGAGGGCATGCTCACCTCGTGGTACTCCGCGCCCTGTGCTTCGAGTTCGTCCAGTGCGTCCCAGAAGGCTTCTTCGACGCCTTCGTCGGCACCTTCGACCAGTTCGGTCGGGACGCCGATAGTCAATCCTTCGACGTCGCCGTCGGCGGCCGAGGCGTAGTCGGAGTCCGCACCCTCGTCGTGGGTCGTGCCGTCTCGGTCGTCGGGACCGGCGATAACGTCGAGGAGTGCGGCGGCGCCCTCTACGGTCGGCGCAATCGGGCCGATCTGTTCGAGGGAGTTCGCGTAGGCGATGAGACCGTAGCGCGAGACGAGACCGTAGGTGGGCTTGATGCCGACGACGCCGCAGAACGCGGCGGGACAGCGAATGGAGCCACCCGTGTCGCTTCCGAGCGCGAGGTCGGCCTCGCCGGCGGCGACGGCGGCCGCAGAGCCACCGGAGGACCCGCCGGGGACGCGCGTTTCGTCAACCGGGTTCTTGGTCGCGCCGAACGCGGAGGTCTCGGTGGTCGTCCCCATCCCGAATTCGTCCATGTTAGCCTTGCCGACGATAGTCGCACCGGCGTCTTTCAGGCGCTCGACGACCGTCGCGTCGTACGGCGGGACGTACTCTTCGAGCATCGCAGACCCGCAGGTCGTCCGCAGACCTTCGGTCGAGATGTTGTCCTTCACGGCGATTGATTTCCCGGCGAGCGGGCCGTCGTCGTCGCTTTCCAGCGTCTCCTTCGTGATGAATGCGTTCAGCGACATTTAGGACACCCGCGGACCCTTGAAGAAGCCGTCTTCGGTCTCTGCGGCGTTCGAAAGCGCCTCTTCCTGTGTCAGTCCGTCGCGGACCTCGTCGGGGCGCATCACGTTCACCAGTTCGTCCTCGCGGTTGACTTCGGGTACCTCGTCGAGGGCGTCGAAGTATTCGAGGATGTCCGCGAACTGCGTCGTGAACTCCTCGACCTCGTCCTCGTCGAGGTCAACCCGCGCCAACTCGGCGACGTGTCGTACCTCGTCGGCGTCAACGGGCGTATCGCTCATGTATCGGAGGTAACGGAGACCGGGAGTAAGGGTTTCGGTGTGCGACGTTTCGTCTTTGTTGCGTTCTCCGAATTTCCGGACCTACTTCGGCCGCGCAATCGGAAATCTACCCAATTTCGTCCTCGACTCGCCGTCAGATATAAGTAATCGCCCTCAATACGAATAGATGGAGAACGACCGTTCCCAGTTGCTTCTCTCGCACACAATGACAGAAAGTGTCCGACGTTTCACGACCGACAACGCGCGCGTGCGCAATCAGAAATCTAGAGATACCAAGCAGAGCGAAAGCGACCGAGAGCAGACGCTTTCGTGTCCCGAATGCGGCTCGGAGGCTCTCGTCTCCGATTCGGAACACGGAGAGACAGTCTGTGACGAGTGTGGTCTCGTCGTCGAAGAAAACGAGATAGACCGCGGGCCGGAGTGGCGCGCGTTCAATTCCTCGGAGAAAGACCAGAAGTCCCGTGTCGGTGCGCCGACCACCAACATGATGCACGACAAGGGGCTTTCGACCAACATCGGCTGGCAGAACAAAGACGCCTACGGCCGGTCGCTGTCGTCCCGACAGCGCGAAAAGATGCAACGGCTCCGCACGTGGAACGAGCGGTTCCGCACCCGCGACTCCAAGGAACGGAACCTGAAGCAGGCGCTCGGCGAAATCGACCGCATGGCATCCGCGCTCGGTCTCCCCGAGAACGTCCGCGAGACAACCTCGGTCATCTACCGGCGTGCACTCAACGACGACTTGCTCCCCGGCCGTTCCATCGAGGGCGTCGCCACGTCCTCGCTGTACGCCGCGGCCCGCATGGCCGACACCCCCCGCTCGCTCGACGAGATTACGAGTGTTTCGCGCGTCGAAAAAGACGAAATCGCCCGCACCTACCGCTACGTCGTCCGCGAACTCAAACTCGAAATCAAGCCCGCCGACCCCGAACAGTACGTGCCGCGGTTCGCCAGCGAACTCGGCATCTCGGACGAATCAGAGCGTCGCGCGCGTCAACTCTTGAAAAACGCCAAAGAACAGGGTGTCCATTCAGGGAAGTCGCCGGTCGGTCTCGCCGCCGCCGCAGTCTACGCGGCCTCACTTCTCACCAACGAGAAGGTGACTCAAAACGAGGTCTCCGATGTTGCGAACATCTCCGAAGTGACGATTCGCAACCGCTACCACGAACTCCTCGAAGCCGAAGAACAGACGCAGATTCCCTAACCGGCCCGGTCTTTTCGTAACACGGATATCATGCCGACCGTAGCCACGGGTATGGAGACCACCCGACATTTTACCGCCACAGTGTACATCGTCAACGACGGCGCGGTCGCCCTTCACCGACACGAACGCCTCGGCATCCGTATCCCGCCGGGCGGCCACGTGGACCGCGACGAACTCCCGCACGAGGCCGGCCTGCGCGAAGTCCGCGAGGAGACGGGTCTCGACCCCACGCTCGTCGACGATACCGACTCGGTTCCGGCACCCGACGGCGAGGTGCTTCCGCACCCGCGATACCAGATGCTCTACGACATCAACGTTCACGGCGACGGGTCGGTCGGCCACCAACACATCGACCACGTCTACTACGCCCGCGTCGGCTCCCGCGACATCGACCCTGCACCGGGTGAAGCCGACCCCGACGTGTGGGGCTGGTACGACCCGACCGACCTCCGCGAGAGCGACCTCGACGAAGACACAGTACAAATCGCGCTGGACGCTATCGAAGTCGTTTCAGACGGTCGCTAACTCGCCGCTCTTGGCCCGTCTCGGGTCTGTCGGCCCGTCTCGGGTCGCATCAGCCGCCTCACTCCAACAGCGACCGCACGTATTTTTCGACGTGATTGTCCATCCGGCGTTTGAACCCCGCCTGCCGGGCGAGGCGGTCGAGTTCTCTGGACGCGTAGGTGCCGTACTGCACCGCCTTCTTGTCAGCCTCGGCGACCGACGACGGGACGAGACCGCTCGCGGCCGCTCGGAGGGCGACCTTCCGACGGTCGCCGTCTACGAGTAAGTCGTCTGGAAGCGGGAGTGCGGTTTCGACGACACGGTCGTGGAGAAGCGGGCAAACCGGCTCGACGCCCGCCGCGCGAAGTGCGAGCACGTCGCGTTCGAGTTGGTCGGGGAGAGTCTGAATCATCTCGCGGGCCGCGCCGCGAACCGTCTCGGCCGCGACGCGGGGGTCGTCCGGTGCCTTGGCGACCTTGGCGTAGCCGCCGAACAGTTCGTCTGCACCCTGTCCGACCGCGAGGCGGTCGTAGCCGTCGGCGGCGACCCGTTCCGCGAGCAGGTACAGCGGCAGGACGATTTGGATGTCCATCGGGTTCGTCCGCCCGAGCGCATCGACGAGTTCGGGGACGGCGCGTTCGAGGGCCTCGTGAGAGAGTTCGACGACGCGGAGGTCTCGACCCATCGCATCGGCGGCGTCGCGGGCGGCGGCGACGTCGTGTGAACCTTCGAATCCGGCGACGTAACACGGGGCGTCCGGGACGCCCGCGGCGACGACCGCGGAATCGACGCCACCGGAGAACGCGACTGCGAGGCCGTCGTCGTCAACCGACCGAACCGATTCGGCGACGGCGGTTCGGACGCGTTCGAGGGCATCCTCGCGGTTCGGTTCGACGGGTGGGTCGGGGAGCGTCCAGACGCGTTCGTCGTCGCCCGCGGAATCGCCTGTCAACCTGCGAGCGTGCCCCGGCGGAAGCGAAACTGGGTCGGTGAGGTTGCGGTGGTCGAACGACCACGTTTCGGGGTCGTCGCGCTCAAAAAAGAGCGGATAGCGTCCGAGTACGTCACGAACCAGACGGTCGTCGATGCCGCCGGCGAACCCCGCGGTTCCGGGAAGCGGGTCGCGGTCGGCGAGTGCGCGGTGAACGACCGACGTGTCTGCGCCGTGCATCAAAACAGGTCAGAGAGGGCGTGTTTCACGCGGCGCTTCGCTCCACCGGCGGCCTGCTGGAACGAGATGCGCCACGGGGTCTTGCTGCCGACGACGCTCGTTTGGCCCTCGGTGATAGCGTCGAGGATGGCGTCGGCGGTTCGCGTGTCGGTGCCGACTTCGGTGACGGCTTGGCCGACCATCTCGGCGATGTGGGCGTCGCTTCCGGCGGTCATCGGGAGGTTCCGACGCTTTGCGAATCGCTCCGCGCGCTGATTTGCAATACCGGTCAACAGTCGAGAGTTGTAGATTTCGATGGCGTCGGCCGCGGCGAGTTGGTTCCGAGTGATGTGCGGTGCTACGCCGTGGCGCGACTTCTGGAAGGGATGGGGAATCACCGCGATTCCGCCAGCGTCGCGGATGCGGTCGAGCGTCTCATCGTACGAAAGCCCCGCTGGAATCAGCTCTTCGACACCGAGCGCGAGAACGTGCCCTGCGGCGCACGTAACCTCCATACCCGGGATTCCGACGAGGCCGTACTCCGACGCGAGGTCGGCGGCTTCGAGACTGGCGTCGATTTCGTCGTGGTCGGTCACGGCGAGGGCGTCTAAGCCCACCGCGACCGCCTGTTCGAGGAGGTACTCGATTGGGTCTCGTCCGTCGTACGAAAGCGACGAGTGCGAGTGCAACTCGACCGATAACACAACGTCTCCTAACGAGGGTGGCTAAAAAAGCGCCCCGGTCCCGGTGTGATTGGGGATGGTACACCACGCACAGTTCGACTCGCGTGAGCACTCGGCTTACGAGACGGTCCGCGTGCGGCGACCTACTGTTCGAACGTGAAATCGTGTGCGAATATAGATATAATACAGAGCATGACAATTATTAACATGGTGGCGAGCCGAATGTGGTGGACCACCGGAGAGAGAACTATGACCGTACGAGACATCGCCCGACCGAAAGACGAGCTAGTGACCGCGACACCAGACACGTCAGTTCAGGAACTGGCGAAGATGATGGAAGACCGGATGGTCGGCTCCGTCGTCGTCGCCGATGGCGATTCGATCGAGGGTATCGTCACAGACCGCGACATCGCGCTCAAGTGCGTCGGTTCAGGGGACGATATCTCGGAAACGACGGCGAAAGACGTGATGACTGAAAAACCGTTTACCGTGGACGCCAATACCGGCGTCTACGAGCTATTCCGGCTCCTTCACGAACACGGCGTCCGGCGCGCGCCAATCGTGGACGACGGAAAGCTGAGCGGCATCGTCACGACAGACGACCTGCTCGTGCTTCTCGAAGACGAGATGCACGAACTGACAGAGATTATCCGCGCCGAGTCGCCGCCGTACACGCCCGCGTAACCCGTCGGTGACGGTGTTGCCGGGCGATTCGCGGCGACCGACTTATTTGAGCACATTCATGCATATAGAAAGGGTTTACAATGTGCGTTCTGACCATACCAATGAATGACGCTTCCCGACGCGGACCGCGACCTCGTCGTCGCCGAACTCGGTAGAGACCCGACGCCGGCCGAGGAGATACTCTTCGAAAACCTCTGGAGTGAACACTGCGCCTACCGGTCGTCCCGACCGCTCTTGTCGGCGTTCGACTCGGACGGCGAGCAGGTCGTCATCGGTCCCGGTGACGACGCCGCAGTCGTCGCCGTAGACGACGACACGTACATCACGCTTGGTATCGAGAGCCACAACCACCCGTCGTACGTGGACCCCTACGACGGCGCGGCCACGGGCGTCGGCGGCATCGTCCGCGACACCCTCTCGATGGGCGCGTATCCCATCGCCCTCGCCGACTGTCTCTACTTCGGTGATTTCGACCGCGAGCACTCGCGGTATCTCCTCGACGGCGTCGTCGAGGGCATCGCCGACTACGGTAACGCCATCGGCGTCCCGACGGTCACGGGCGCGACCGCCTTCCACGAGAAGTACGAAGGAAATCCCCTCGTCAACGTCGCCTGCGTCGGCCTGCTCTCGGCCGACCGCCTCGTCACCGCCGAAGCACAAAAAGCCGGGAACAAACTCGTCCTCGTCGGCAGTTCGACCGGCCGGGACGGTCTCGGCGGCGCGTCCTTCGCCAGCGAAGACCTCGCCGAAGACGCCGAAACCGAAGACCGCCCGGCCGTACAGGTCGGCGACCCGTACACGGAGAAACTCCTCATCGAGTGCAACGAGGCGCTCATCGACGAGGGTCTCGTCGAGTCCGCCCGCGACCTCGGTGCCGCCGGTCTCGGTGGTGCATCCTCCGAACTCGTCGCCAAGGGCGGCTTCGGCGCGCGAATCGACCTGAACGCGGTCCACCAGCGCGAACCCGACATGAACGCCTTCGAGATTCTCCTCTCGGAGTCCCAAGAGCGCATGTGCTACGAGGTCGCGCCGGAGAACGTCGAGCGCGTGCAGGAAATCGCCGACAAGTTCGACCTCGGAAGCGAAGTCATCGGCGATGTCGCCGAGGGCAATTACGTCTGTACGTTCGACGGCGAGACCGTCGTTGACGTGCCACCGGAGTTCCTCGCCGAGGGCGCGCCGATGAACGACCTCACCGCGACCGACCCCGAACCCGCCGAACGCGACCTCCCCGACGCGGACCTCGCCGAAGCGTTCGAAGCGGTCGTCGCCGACCCCAATACGGCCTCGAAGCGCTGGGTCTACCGCCAGTACGACCACGAAGTCGGCCTGCGGACCGTCCGCCGCCCCGGCGACGACGCCGCGCTCCTCGACGTCCCCGAAGCGGACACGAAACTCGCGTTTACCGCCGGTTCCGACCCTAACTGGACGAATGCGGCCCCCTACGACGGTGCCCGCGCGGTTGCCCTCGAAAACGCGACCAACCTCGCCACGAAGGGCGCGACGCCCCTCGCAACCGTCGATTGCCTGAACGGCGGCAACCCCGAAAAGCCCGGCGTGTACGGCGGCTTCAAGGGTATCGTAGACGGACTCGCCGACATGTGCCGGGCGCTTTCGGTGCCGGTCGTCGGCGGCAACGTCTCCCTCTACAACGACTCCGTCTCCGGGCCGATTCCGCCGACGCCAACGCTCGCAATGGTCGGCGAAGCGGCCGGCCGGTCGCCCGGTCTATCGCTTACGGGCGAGGGCGACCTGTTCGTCGTCGGCACCGCGGGCGACGCGCTCGGCGGCTCGACGTTCCTCGCAAACGCAGGCGGCACGGACGCGTTCCCGGCGCTTCCCGACGCCGAAGACGCCGCGACGGCGGTCGAAACGATTCGAAGCGTCGCCGCCGCCGACTCGACGCTCGCCGCTCACGACGTGAGCCACGGCGGTCTCGCGGTCGCGCTGGCCGAGATGGTCACCGACGAAGTGGGTGCCGACGTCGCGGCCGACGACCTCGTTTCGTTCTTCGACGAAACGCCCGGCCGTGTCGTCGTCGAAACGACCGACGAAGACGCACTGCGCGACCTCGCGGGCGACGTGCCAGTCATCGAACTCGGGACGACGACCGACGATGCGACGCTCTCTGTCTCCGTCGGCGACGACGACCTCGCCTACGGTGTGGGCGACATCGCCGACCTCCGCGACGTTCTCACCCGCGAACTGGACTGACTCACTCCCGCGACGGCCGCACCCGCAACGCACCTCGCTCCCCGCTCGCTTTTTTGGCTCGTTCGCACCGATAGCGGTGACTATCGAAGAGAGAACTGAGACCTAAAAAACGGGCGTTCGAGTATATCCGGAGAGCGTCGTCGGTTGTAGGCCTATGCGAGAAAGAGCGGCAGGCCGAACGTGACGGCGAGGCCGACGGCGAGGACGACGATGCCGGTCGTGACCTGTCCCATACTGAACTCCTGCATCGGAGACGTGACTCGTCCGCTCTCGTCTGCGTGGTGGTCGTCGTGGCCGTGGTCGCCCGCGTGGTGGTCGTCGCTCATACGCGACGCGACGGGTTCGCGGTACAAAAACGCACCTAACCGTCGTCCTCGTGAATCACACGGCAAGCTGAGGTTCGTCACTGGCGGCGAGCGAGGATTTCTCACCAGTGGCGAACCGAGTCCCCCACTGCCCGGTCGTCACACGCTCGGTTCCGAGCCGAGCGACGACATCTCGAAGTGCGGGTCTTCGACGCGCCGACCGGTTAGCGTCGCCTCTCGAACCGCGGGGTCTGCATTCGGGCTGGAACGAACGCGAAGGGTAGAAACCTCGCCGACGACGGCCCGAATCCCGGTTTCGACCGCCTCACGAATGTCGTCAGCGACGACGAGCGAAACCGACTCGAACCGGCAGTCGTCAGCCGGCCCGAGTTCCGAAACGACATCGCTGTCGGCCGACTGGAGTTCGATTCGGAACTCCCACGGTGTGACGAGAAACGTGCGACGTTCGTTTTCCGTCACGGACCAGCCGCGCTCTGTCGCCCGCGAAACGACGGCCGGGAGGTCGGCGACGACGACGCCGAGGTGGTCGAACGCGACGTGCGGCCCGGGCGTCAGCGTCACGTCCACTGCGCCGCCGCGGTTCGTCTGCAACCGGAGTCGAAAGCCGTCGGGGACCGCGTCGGCCGGCGACAGCGCGCGCGAGTCGCCATCGACCGAGCCGAACCGCGCGACCGGGTCGATTCCGTGGAGTTCGAGCGCCGTCGCCGCGGTATCCACGTCGGGAACGTGGTAATGGAGGTGGAATATCTCGGGAGCGTGCACGGCGTAGTAACGCCCTGCCCGACGTATTAACTCTCAGTTCGCGGCGCGTTCGGTTCTCGCGGGACACCGTGTGGTCCAATCGGAGACATCGCGCTTTGTTTCGGCGTCTGCCGTAGTCGAAACGGTGAAACGGCTCTTGCGCCAACGGTTCAGTAGCGAATGCTCACGAAGCGCATTATCCCCTGTATCGACGTTGACCTCGACGAGGACGGAAATCCGGCCGTCTACACCGGGGTCAACTTCGAGGACCTGACGTACACGGGCGACCCGGTCGAGATGGCCAAACTGTACAACGAGGCGGGCGCAGACGAGTTCGTCTTCCTCGATATCACGGCCTCCGCGGACGGCCGCGAGACGATGCTCGACACCGTCTCGAAAGTCGCAGACGAGGTATTCATCCCGCTGACCGTCGGCGGCGGTATCCGCACCCGCGACGACATCAAAGAGACGCTCCGCGCCGGGGCCGACAAAGTCTCTATCAACACCGCGGCACTGGAGAATCCCTCGCTCATCGAAGCGGGAGCACGCTCGTTCGGAAGCCAGTGCATCGTCATCTCGGTTGACGCCCGCCGCCGCTACGACGAGGCAGGCGAGTACTACGCCGAAGTCGATGGCGAGTCCTGCTGGTTCGAGTGCACCGTCAAAGGCGGCCGCGAGGGAACCGGCGTCGATGTCGTCGAATGGTCCCGCGAGGCCGAGTCCCGCGGTGCCGGCGAACTCTTTATCAACTCTATCGACACTGACGGGACGAAAGACGGCTACGATATCCCGCTGACGAAAGCCGTCTGTGACAACGTTTCGACGCCCGTCATCGCCTCTTCGGGGTGCGGCGGTCCCGAAGACATGTACGAGGTCTTCACCGACGCCGGTGCCGACGCCGGTCTCGCGGCCTCTATTTTCCACTTCGACGAGTACTCGATTCAGGACGTCAAACAGTATCTCGACGACCGCGACGTGCCGGTTCGGCTGTAACCGACCGGGTCGCCAATACCGATTAACGACCGGCCCACTCACACGGATCGACGACTGAGTCGCAAACACCGATAGACGGCCGGGTCGTCCACGCCGGCGGTCGGTTCGCCTACGCAGACACGCCACTCGCCCGCCGCGGTCGTGCGCCTCTCACGCAGTCGGAACCTACCTTCACCTCGTCAGACGACGAACTTCGGGCCGCTATGAGTGACGACGAGTCTTGGCTCTCGGCCCTCCGACGGCACCGCGAACAGAAGGACCGCTATTTGGCGACGGACCAACACTCGCCGATTCCAGCCGACCAGCGCGAGGCGTTCGACGGCTTGGCGTACTTCGACCCTGACCCGGACCTCCGGTTCGAACTCGCCCTCGAAGAGTACGACGACCCTGAGACGATTACCATTGGCACCACGACAGACGGAGAGCGCGACTACCTCGTCTGGGGGCGCTTCGAGTTCGACCTCGACGGGGAGACGTACTCGCTCGACGCCTACCGCGCGACTCCCGACGAGGACCGTCTGTGGGTTCCCTTCCGCGACGAGACGAACACGACCGAAACCTACGGTGCCGGTCGGTATCTCGACCTCGACGCCGCCGACAGAGCGGACGACGGCCGATGGATAGTCGATTTCAACTACGCGTACAACCCGTTTTGTGCGTACTCGCCCCGGTACGAGTGCCCGCTCGTGCCGGTGGAAAACTGGCTCCAGACCCGCATCGAAGCCGGTGAGATGGATTACGACGGACCCGGTGGAGATGGGGGAAACGGCTCGAACGCCCACGGGCACGGTCACGCCGACTAAGCGACGACGCGGCGCTGTGAGGGTAAAGGGGAGGCAAAACTGCGAGTCGGTGAGAGTCGCCGAAAAAGGAGAAGTATCACTTGCCGGCCGAGAACGTAACGAGAGGTTCGCAGATGCAGATTACGCGTCGATACCGGCTTCGTAGGCCGACGTGATGTCGTCGGCGGTGGTCTGTACGCCGCGGGCGGCCTCGGCGAGGGCGTCGAGGGGGTCAACGCCGGATTCGGTCTTGATAGAGAGCACCGGGTCCGTCTGCCCGCCGGACTGTTCGGGGTTCACGTCGTAGGTTGCCGCCGTGACGCTTTCTGTTTCGAGGAGTTCACCCTTCAGCACGTTCATGAAGGTGTGGTCCTCGCCGCCGATTTCGATGCGGAGTTCCTCGTCGGTCTTGTCGATGACCCGCAGTTCCATGGCTCTCCGTTCCCTCCAGCGGCGTTTTAACGTTTCGTCTCGGGTACAGGGACGAGTTCGTCCACGTCGATGTCATCGACGGTGGTTGCGTACTCGGTTCCGTCGCGTTCGACGACACCCTCGGCGGCGAGGTGGTCGAGGTGAGCGAACGCCTCTCCCGGCCCGTGGAGGATGTGGATGTTCGAGAGGTCGCCGAAGAGGTGGGCGCTCACGGTCCACGCGTCTGCCGGGCCGTGTTCGTTGAGCACCGAAAGGACGCGCCGGGTTCTGTCGCGGTGGTGTTCGGCGATCGCGCGCGCCCGTGCCGCCGGGTCGTCGATTGGGTCGCGGTGGCCGGGCCACACGCGGTCGAACCCTCGGTCGGCCAGGCGGGCGAGGCTGTCGAGATAGGTTTCGAGCGGGCGGTCAACGCGGAGGTCCGCACCGCCGACGTTCGGGGTGTACTTCGGGAGAATCACGTCGCCGACGAACGCTTCGCGGCCGTCGGAGGCGTCGAACGAGAAGGCGCTCAAGCCGGCGGCGTGACCGGGGAGGTGGACGACTTCGAGTTCGCCGTCACCTGCGGTGATTCGGTCGCCGTCTTCGACCGGCGTGACATCGACGCGCTCGCCTTGGAGTTCGTCGTGGCCGTCGAGAAACGAGGTCAGTTCGTCGAGCGGGCCGTCGGGAATCCCCCACTCCTCGAAGCGGCGCTCGCGGATATCGCGTTCCGCGGCGACTGCATCCGGGTCTCCGGAGACGATACCGGCGTCGGCCGCGTGGACGTAGACCGATGCGTCGCTTTCGGCTTGTAGTTCGCCCGCCAGTCCGGTGTGGTCTGCGTGCCAGTGCGTGAGGACGATTGCATCGAGGTCCGCGATTTCGTACCCGACCGCGTCGAGACCGCCTCGAACGTCCCGCCGAACCGACGCCGTTGCGACGCCGACATCGACGAGTGTCGGGCGGTCGCCGGGGATGAGATAGGCGTTGTTCCGGCCTTCGAAGACGGTGTTTCCGAGCCGAATTCGTTCCATGCGGCCACCTGGCCGTCGAGGTTCATGATTATTCCGAAGCGACCCGACTACCTCTCTCACGTCGGACACCGCACACGGGTGTCGGCCGAGTCGCCCGGTACATTCAAAACCCGCCGTTACATCGAATCGCACGTCGAATGCCGGTGGACTTCTACGAACTTCTCGGGGTCGAACGCGACGCCGAGACGAGTGAAATCAAGCAAGCCTTTCGTCAGAAGGCACGGGAATATCATCCCGACGTCAACGACGACGAACGAGCACCGGCGCAGTTCACCGCAATCAGGAAGGCCTACGAAATCCTCACCGACGAGACCGAACGCGCCGACTACGACCGAATGGGCCACGGAAAGTACGTCGAAACGCGACTCGACGGCCTGACGAAGTTCAAATTCCCTGGACAGGCCGGGACGGGAGACGGTACCGACGACGAGTCGAGCGGGCGGTCGTCGGCTCGCTCTTCCGGGTCGGATCGGTCGTCGTCTTCATCGCGGTCGTCTCAGGCCACCGAATCGTCGTCTCGGCGGTCGTCACGACGACGGTCGTCGAATCGCTCGTCGCGGACGGCTTCGTCCCGAAGTTCGTCGTCTCGTTCGTCCGCGTCTTCGGGGACTTCGTCCTCGCGGTCATCCTCATCTCGAAGTTCGTCCTCGCGGAGCGCGTCGTCGGCAACGACGTCGTCCCGCGGGACCTCACAGAGCGCCCGCGGCTCGGGAACTGGCGGCACGACCGGTCGGTTCGAACGCGAATCGAGGGCGTCTCAATCCGCGTCCGCGGCGAAACGAGAGTCGAGAAATCCGCTCTGGTACGGGTGGGCGCTGTCGCTCCTCTCGCTTCTGGTCTACGCCGGCGGGTTCGGCTGGCATCTCGTCGGTCCCGGTTCGTCGTTCCTGTCGGCGCTCGCGTCGATTGAGATGTCGGCACCGACACAGACGCTTTTCGCGTCGTCGGCGCTCTCGCTTCCGACCACCGACGCGCTCCAAGTCGCAGTTTCGTCGTCGCCGACGACGCTCGTTTTGCCGGTCGCATCAGTTCTCCTCGCAACCTCGCTTCTCGCCGTCATCGCCCGGTTCGGTCACACGTGGACGACGTGGCTCTACGCGGTGGCCGCCGTCGTGCCGGCGGCGATTATCGCCGCAGGAGCGCTTGGATACGGTCGCCCCGTCGCCGTTGACCTCGTCGGACTCGTGGTCTGTCCACTCGTCGGCGCTGGTGGCTTCGTCATCGACGCCGGCCGCTATCTGTTTGCGTCGCGGTCCCGGTAGCGCCACCACGGCCGACTGCCGACCGAATGCGACGCGGTCTCTACATTGCCGACCACGGTCTCGACATACGGGGAGTGGTCTCGGCATGCGAATAGCGGCTCTGGCCTTTCGGACCGCAGTCTCTGCGTGGATACCATCGACCCGTGTTCGTGACTCGACTGTTGCCCGTGCGACACCGCAACGGTAGTAACGGCGACACCGAGCTGTCGCTCTGGAATGGAGTAAGAGCGGGGACCGCGGCCGAGCGCGAGTCCCCGGACTGACCAAGCCACTGCGAGGAGCACCAGTCTCACAGTTGCCTGACGCGCCCGGCGGAAATGAATCGAACCACGCGCGTCAACACCACGTTGGATGCTTGTTGTAAAAAGTCCTTTGTTCTCGCCAATTAGAACCATGGCATCCAGAACCACTGGATAAATATGGTCTTATGTGATGCATTTAGCCCCATTTACTGAACAAACAGTAACCCTAATGGTTCTTACTGGACGAACGAACGGCAGAATCGTGAAGAATTCAGAGAATCGAACGGCTACGGTCGAATACGGCCGAAAAAAGCGCTATCTGACCAGATACGGGTCAGCTCCGGGCATGAACCGACCAAGGTCGGATTCGCGCCGGAAGTCGGTCGATTGGAGTTCCAACAGACCGGCCACGAGGTCGTCGTGGTCGTCGTCGTGCCACTCCACCGGAGCCTTGATAGGCATCACGAGGAAGCCACTGCCGCGGAGTTCTGTGCCGTGGAGGTCCTCCATGTCGATGTCCGTCTTCCAGCCGACTGACGTGTAGTTGTCCAGGACGTGTTTCGTCGCCACCGCACCGACCGGGAGCAATACGTGGGCCGCAATCGCGCGGAGTTCCGCGTCGAAAAAGCGCTCCATATCGGTGTAGTCGGCGGCCGTCGGGGTCCCGTCCGGCACGCACATGTGGAGATACGAAAAGAACGTTCGGTTCACTGTCGGTTCGTCGCCCGTCGTCTCCAAGAGACCCGCCGCTTCGAGTGCCGTCTGGAAGCCGAGGTTCGCGTCACCGGTAAAGGGGACGCCGGTTTCGACGCCGCCGTGGACGCCGGGGTGGTCGCCGATGACGTGAAAATCGGCGTTCGCGTCGCCGTATCCGGGGACGAACCGGTCACACGACGGTCGCATGTCGAACGGGTTTCTCGTGCGGTCGGTTACGTTCCTCACGCTACGCTCTGGGTCGTCTGCCGATAAAGAACACGTGGTTCGGGCCGAAATTATACACGAACAACCATTATCGTCCGGATATTCGACTCAGAGTTCGACGCCCGATGGGATGAGACTCTGGCCGCGAAGCAGGGTCCCATCCCCGTCGTAGACGAGGAACGTCGATTTCTCGAAGGTCGCAAAGTGCTCGCCTTCGATGGACACATCCACGCGGTAGCGCCCGTTGATGTCGTCGGCGGTTCGGCCGTACTCCCGGGCCGCACCGATGAATTCGAGAACGTCCTCCGCGCGGGCATTGAGTTCCAGCACGTAGTCGCCGGTCAGTCGGTCCGTCACGCTCACGACACCCCGCGCATCGGGTTCGTCGATGGCGCTTTGGAGTCGGAAGGTGACGTCCAACTCCTCGGCGGCGAGAACCTCGCCACCGGGGGCCGTAAAGCGCGCTCGAAGTTCTTCGGGAGGGCCGTAGAAGTCGATAGAGACCGTCGGTTGGCGAGGCTCGTCGTTGTCCTCGTACCAATCGACGTCACGTACGTCGAGTTCGAAGTAGTCACGCCGCATTCCGTACCTCCCGTTGTACTGCGCTACGTATTAACGTGACGCCCCTTCGACCCCCAGTTTACGAGTTCCGTCGGTAGTTTTTACCCGTCTCCCTGTGCCGATTACGGCATGGTTTGGGTCCGGTCCGAGCACGCGGGCGCACTGGCAGTCGTCTCGACGTGGCTCTGTGCACTCCTCCCGTGGAACGTCACGTACACGTCGAGCGTCGCCGGCGTGAGCCTTCTGTACGTCAGATTCCCGTTCGTCGAAATCCAGTACGCGTGGGGGATTTCGCAGGGCGTCACCGTCCGCGACCCGCTTTCGGCGATGGCACTCCAGTCGGGACAGACCGTCGCTGTCGCCTATCAGGCGTGGGTCGTCGGCGCGGCACTCATGGCGGCCGCGCTATTGTTTTCTATCGTCTACTACCTGCGCGAAGCGCAGGTTGAGTCTGGTCCTCTCGACCCGGTTCGCCTCGTCGGCGGCCTACTCGGTCTCATCGGTGTCGTCCTCGGAATTTCGACGTACCTGCTCGCAACGCGGGGTATTCCGGGTATTCCGCTCCCGCTCGGTGTCGTCATCGCGGTCGTCTTCGCCGGCGTGTTGTTGACGGTTGACCGGACGTGACGCCGCGTCGTGTGGAGTATTCGTTCTGGATTCGCGGACCATTTAAGTACTGACCAATCTTACCATCCGACCAACTGACCGGGTGACGATGGCACGAGAATCTACGAGAGACGTGAGACCGCCGGCCGGCTCCCCACCCGACCGAGGGATACTCCGACTGCTTCGGGACGGCGAGTTCGACAGCGCCGCGTCCGAGACCCGTCGAATCCTTCGCCGGACCGCGGAGATGCTCCGCGGCTCGAATCTCGACGTGCAACCGTTGACCCCGGACGAGACCCCGCTCGGGACGTACGATGTCCCCGACGGCCACAGGGAAGTCGAATGCTACTGGGTCAACGCTCCGTTCGCGTACGTGGTCGTCACCTACGACACCGACGCGACCGCCCACCGATACCACACCGTCGAACCGGACCTCGACGAGTTCGAAGCATCGCTACTCGAACGCGTCCGAACCGATATCCGCGACCCGCTTTTGTATCGCCGAGACGCCTCCTCGAACACCGAGACGGTGCTCATCGAGGAGTTACAGTCGCTTCTCGAACAGTACGGGTTAGAACTCGGGATGGAGTCGTTTCACACGCTGTTGTACTACCTTCAGCGGGATTTCCACGGGTACGGCCCGCTCGACGCCCTGATGAAGGACCCGCACATCGAAGACATATCCTGTGACGGCTACGACCTCCCGATTTTCGTCTATCACGACGAGTACACGGATATCTCCACGAACGTCATCTTCGGCAAGGACGAGCTGGACAACTTCGTCGTTCGTCTCGCACAGCGGTCGGGCCAACACATCAGCGTCGGTGACCCCGTTCTCGGGACGACGCTTCCGAACGGCGCTCGCGCGGAGTTGGCGCTGGGCGAGGAAGTCACCCCGCGCGGGTCGGCGTTCACCATCCGACTGTACGCCGAAGAACCGTTCACACCAATCGACCTCGTGAAATACGGGACGTTCTCAATCGAGCAAATGGCGTATCTCTGGCTCTGTATCGAACACAACAAGAGCCTCATCTTCGCCGGCGGGACCGCATCGGGGAAAACCACGTCGATGAACGCGGTGTCGATGTTCGTCCCGCCGCGGTCGAAAGTGCTCTCTATCGAGGACACCCGCGAACTCGCGTTGTATCACGACAACTGGCTGTCGTCTGTCACCCGCGAGCGCCTCCACGAAGGGACCGATATCACGATGTACGACCTGCTTCGCTCCGCGCTCCGCCACCGCCCCGAATACATCATCGTCGGGGAGGTCCGCGGCGAAGAGGCCGTGACGCTGTTTCAGGCGATGAACACGGGACACACGACGTTTTCGACCATGCACGCCGACAGCATCGAGACGGTTATCAACCGCCTCGAAAACGAGCCGATCAACGTCCCGCGCGCGATGGTGCAGTCGCTCGACCTCCTCTGCGTTCAGACGCTCACCCGCCACGGCGGCGAACGCGTCCGTCGGTCGCAGGCCATCGGTGAAATCGGCGATATCGACCAACGGACCGGTGAACTCGACTACTCGTCGGCCTTCTCGTGGGACCCCGAAAACGACACCTTCGACCGAAACGATAGCTCGCTGTTGGACGAGATTCAGCGCGAAAACGGCTGGTCGCGGACGCAACTCCGCCGCGAACTCCGACGACGCAAGCAGTTCCTTCAGTATCTTCTCGACAAAGGAGTCTCGGACTACCGCCGCTTTACCGCCCTCATCAACGAGTACTACGCCGATTCCGACGACGTGATGGCGCGCGTCGAAGCCGACGAAAATATCGTTGACGCGAATTCCGGGGCCTGAGATGCGTCTTCTCGTCTCTTTGCTCCCGCTCGTTGCCGCGTTCTGCCTCGTGTTGCCGATGCTCCTCTCGCCGGTAAGCAGACGGGCGAGTCTCCTCGTGACGCGGGTTGCACTCCCTCTGTTCGGCTTTTACGTCGCACACGAGAGTTCTCGACGAAGAGAACAACAAAAACGGCTCAACGCGGCCCACGTGAGTGTGACCCACCGCGTGTACGCCTCGCGGACGCTTCTCATGGCGGGCGTGTTCGGCATCTCCGGAAGCATCTTCGGCGTCTATCTCGTCGTGGGGGCGTTTGAATTGCTCGCCATCTCGGCCGAGACGATTCGGCCGATGCTCCCCGGCGTGTTGCAGTTTTTGAGCGGTCTCACGAGTATCCAGCAACTCTCAGCGCGCGACCTGTTTCTCACGCTCTTGTTTTCCAGTGCGACCCTCGGCACGATACTCGCCCGCGGGGTCTACTGGCTCCGGTGGTACTACCTCGTCGAAACGGCGCGCACCCGGTCGTCGGAAATCGAGGCGACGCTCCCGCGGACGGTGGCGTTTACCTTCGCCCTGTCGCGGTCGGGAATGCCGTTCCCGAAGGTGCTCGAAACGCTCGCGCGAAACGAGTCCATCTACGGCGAAGCGGCCAGCGAAGTCAGTGTCGTCGTCCGCGACATGGACGCGTTCGGCACCGACGTCATCACCGCGTTACAGTCGATGTCAGCGTGGACGCCGAGTCCGAGCCTCGAAGAGTTCGCCGAGAACCTCGCAAGCGTCCTCGGAAGCGGCCGCAACCTCTCGGTGTTTCTCCGCGAACAGTACGAGCGGTTTCAAGAGCAGGCCGAAGCCCAACAACAGCAGTATCTCGACCTCCTCTCGACGTTCGCGGAAATATACGTCACCGTCCTCGTCGCGGGACCGCTGTTTCTCATCACCGTCCTCGTCGTCATCGGACTTGTCCTCACGGACACGCTAACTGCCATCCGAGTCATCGGCTACCTTGGGATTCCGCTGGCGAGTTTCGGCTTCATCGTCTACATCGACAGCATCACCGAGTCGCTTCGGGGGACGGTCACCGTGAAAAGGGAGGCGGCGGGGAACGCCGCGGCGCAGGGGGACCTATCCTCCGGGGCGTCACAACCGGCCACCGACGGTGGCGATATGGCGGGGAACTGGCAGGTAAACCACGAACGACTCGCCGCCTACGACCGCCTTAGCTGGCTCCGCCAGTGGCTCGACCGCCCGCTCGAAACGCTCGGTCGGCGACCCTCGCTCACGCTCGTCGTTACGGTCCCGCTCGGTCTCCTCTGGGTTGCGCTCCGGACGACGTTTCCCACGGACCCGTCGCTTCTCGAAGCGGCTAACGCTATCGACCAACACGTCGTGGAGGCGACTATCGTCGTCCTCATCGTCATCTCGCTGTTCCACGAGATTCAAAAGCGCCGTATCCGCTCGATAGAGCGAAACATGCCGGACTTTCTCGACCGGCTTGCGAGCGTCAACGAGGCGGGTCTTACGGTCGTCGAAAGCCTTCGTCGGGTGTCGCGGTCTGACCTCGGGCCGTTGAGCGACGAGGTCGAACGCGCCGTCCGCGACATCGACTGGGGAGCGGACGTACAATCCGCCCTCCGCCGGATGGACCGCCGGACGACGAGTCCGATGGTCTCGCGGGCGGTCACGCTCATCACGAACGCGATGACCGCCAGCGGCGACCTCGGACCGGTGCTTCGAATCGCCGCCAACGAGGCACAGGACAGTCGCCGCCTCGCCCGCGAACGGAGACAGGAGATGCTCACCTACCTCCTCGTCATCTACATCTCGTTTTTCGTCTTTCTCGGCATCGTCGTCGCCCTGACGGTCTCGTTTATTCCGGCTGTCGAACAGGCGAGCACCGGTGCAGTCGGGTCCAGCGAGGTCGCTGGCGTCTCGACGGGGACCTTCTCCGGACTTCGTGAGGTGAAGACCCTCGCGTACACGGTCCTGTTCTTCCACGTCACGACGATTCAGGGCCTCTGTTCCGGTCTCATCGCTGGCCAACTAGGTGAAGGCCAAGTTGCGGACGGCGTCAAACACGCCGCACTGCTCCTGACGCTCACCTACGTCGTCTTCCTCGTCATCTGAGCATCCGACGACGGTTCACTGAGAATCCAGGGAGCATTCGATGGTGCCCCAGTGAGTGTTCGAGAGCCTCGATGGCGAGCCAGTGAGTAATCGGGAACACTCGACGACGGCCCAGTGAGTACTCGGTGAGCGCCCGGTGCCCATTCAGTTCGGAGCGAAGCAGTTCGGGCGGACCGACCCGTGCGGTCTTTGTGCCGCCGCAACGACCGACCGACATGGACGACCCCGACCCGCAGACGGCGGTCCGCGAGACGTACGACCGCATCGCGTCGCACTTCGCGTCCACCCGCGAGTACCCGTGGCCCGAAGTCGAGTCGTTCGTCTCGGAGACCACGGCAGACGGTCCGGCCGCACGCGCACTCGACCTCGGGTGCGGAAACGGCCGCCACGTCGAACTCCTCTCGGCACACGCCGACGAGGTGGTCGGACTCGACGTGAGCCGCGGGCTACTGGACGAAGCGACGGCCCGAGCGAGCGACCGCGGGTTCGACGCCGGACTGGTACAGGGCGACGCTTCTCGACTCCCGTTTACCGACGACGCCTTCGATATCGCCGTCTACGTCGCCACACTGCATCACCTCACTCCCCGCGAGGCGCGAGTCCGGAGTCTGAACGAACTCGCTCGCGTTCTCAGCGCCGGCGGCCGCGCGGTCGTCAGCGCGTGGAGCACCGCCCACGACACCTTCGACAGGGATGACGGCTTCGACACGACCGTCGATTGGACGCTTCCGGGCGGCGAAACCGTCCCACGTTTCTACCACATCTACGGTCCCGACGAGTTCGACGCAGACCTCGACGCGAGCGAGCTTTCCGTGGTCGAATCGGTGGTTTCGAGCGGGAACTGCTACGCCGTCGTCACCGGCCGGTGAGCCGGGCAAGCCCCTGAATTTCGGAATACCATCAGTGGGTTGTAACGACTTCTCCGGCATTTTGAATGTGCCATGATACCGCATGACGGCTGGATACTGCGAGCGCACAGGGGATGTGGTCTTAAGGCCATTCCGACGAATCGACGTGTATGACCGATACCGACGGACGGCAGGAGTACGAAGTCGTCGTCGTGGGCGGCGGCCCCGCGGGATTGCAAAGCGCCCTCTACACGACGCGGCTCGGTCACGACACCGCGCTCGTAGACCGTGGCGGCGGCCGCGCGGCGATGATGCTCGACACCCACAACGTCATTGGTGTCACAGAAGACCAGTCCGGAAACGAGTTCCTCGCAACGGCGCGTCAGCAACTCGAAGAGTACGGCACTGACATCTACCGCGACTTCGTGGCCGACGCCGAGCAACTCGACGACGGGCGATTCCGTCTCGTCGGCAACGAGGGTGAGTTCGTCGCCGAACGCATCGTCCTTGGCGTCGGCTTCAACGACAAACGCCCCGACCCACCGCTTCCCCGCACCGGGAAGGGACTGCATTACTGTCTTCACTGTGACGCCTACATGTTCGTTGACGAGTCGGTGTACGTCATGGGCCACTCCGACTCCGCGGCCTACGTCGCCATGATCATGCTCAATTTCACCGACGAGGTCGATATTCTCCTCCGCGGCGAGGAGCCGTCGTGGTCCGACGAGACGGACGAACTCGTCCGCGCGCACCCCGTCGATATCATCGACGAGGAGATTTCCGGCATGACGAAGCGCGACGACGGGTGGTTAGAGAGCTTCGAGTTCGAAGACGGGACGGTCCGCGAGTACAAAGGCGGCTTCGCCATGTACGGCTCTGAGTACAACACTGCGCTCTTCGAGCAACTCGGTGTCGAACGCAACGACGACGGCACGGTTCCGGTTGACGACCACGGCCGGACCAGCGTCGATGGGGTCTTCGCGGTGGGCGACATCACGCCCGGCCACAACCAAATTCCAGTCGCCATGGGCAAGGGTGCGCAGGCGGGCATTGCCATCCACATGGAACTCCGCGAGTTCCCGAAGAACCGCGACGAGATTCGCGCGGACGGCGAGGTCACTCTTGAGGAGGTACCCGGCATCTCGACCGGTCTCCTCGATAAGGCAAAACAGTTCAATCAGTCGCACGCCGACGACTGACACCGTAATTCGGCGAAATTCGGTGAAATCCGGGGTCTAAAAGTACCCTTCTCAAGTTCCCCCGAGCGGTATGGTCTTCCACGATGAACCGTACCGTATTTGCGACTGTTCTGCTCGCACTCATGGTCGCGCTGGCCGGGTGTGCGGGTGGCACAGGGTCGCTAACCGACGCGTCGCAGTCGGAGAATTCGACTGGGACGACCGAGACGACGGCAACCGACGGACGTAGCACCGAACAGACGGGGACGATGAAGTTCTACGTGAGCGACGAGCGAAACGCCATCGCCGACTTCGAACACCTCAACGTCACTATCGAACGCGTGACGCTCGTGCGTGCAAGCGGCGGTGCCGACCGCGACACCGACGCGGACGGTGACGCCGGAGTCGACGAAAACGAGTCGGCCGCTCGCACCGCCGAAGACGACGCGACGGTGAACGTGACCGGAAACACGAGCGTCGAGGTCGAAGCGGAGGCGAACGCATCGAACGAGTCGATTTCGGTGGACGCGTCCGTCGAAGCCGATGTCGAAGGAGAGACCAGCGGTGACGCGAACGCCAACGAGAGCGACTCGGCAGACGAAACGGCCGAGACGGTTACCTACGAGGTAGACAACGTAACCGTAGACCTAACCGAACTGCAAGGCGATAACGCCAGTCTCGTCGGCGAGTACGACGTCCCCGAGGGCAACTACACCAAGGTCTTCGTCCACGTGGGGACGGTCAACGGGACGTTGACGACCGGCGAGCAGGTGACGGTCAAACTCCCGAGCGAGAAGCTCCACCTCAACTCGAACTTCGAGGTCGAACGCGGCTCTTCGGTGGACTTCGTGTTCGACATCACCGCGTTCAAAGCGGGCAAAAGCGGGACGTACATCTTGAAACCCGTCGTCAGCGAATCCGGGATAGACGTGCCTATCACTGACGTAGCTGCCGGAGAAGGCCGTCTCGACACCGACGCTTCTGACGAGCGCGACGAAGACGGAGACGTTCGCGGTGACCAAACGAACGCCCGCGAGAACGGTCGTGACAACGCGACCGCGAACGCAACCGTCGAAAGCGAAAGCGACCTCGTCGTAAACTTCGGTGGGGAGATTGCACCCGACGAGACCGCGACGCTCGTCGCCACACAGAACGGGACGCCGGTCGAAAACGCGACGGTAACCGTCAACGGTGAGGTCGCGGCCACGACGAACGCCGATGGCGAAGCCGTCGTCGATATCCCGGACACCGAAGACGTGGCGGTCGTCGTCACGCGCGGCGACACCAAGACCGAACTGGAGTTCGAATTTGTCGTCAGCGCCACAGAGAGGCTCGATACTGCCTAAAAACTGGACAACACCGACAGCTAATCGAAAAAGTAACATCCTTATTGGGGCGTCGAGAATGAACGGATAGACGCTGGTTCGACGCGCCGGTATCTCGGCCGAACAGAGTGAGGCCGAGTCCCGGTGCGCGAGTGAGGGTCGAACGAGCGCACCGGTGGTCTAATGGTAAGACATTGGCCTTCCAAGCCAATTATCTGGGTTCGATTCCCAGCCGGTGCATCTTCTTCCGACGGTTCACACACGTAGCAACGGCTTTTCTCCGTATTACCACCCATTCTTAACTAATTTTACAACAATTATCTACTGAGGTGTTCGAGATATGAGCTTGCTCGACGGCCACGTTGCGGTCGTCACAGGTGGGAGTTCCGGCATCGGACGAGGAATTTCACTGGCGTATGCGGAAGCGGGCGCAGACGTGGTGGTCTGCGACATCCGCGAGGAACCGAAAGAAGGCGGTCGGCCGACGCACGAAACGATCGAGTCGGAGACCGACGCGTCCGCGACGTACGTCGAACTCGATGTGACCAACCCGGCGGCGTTCGAGGACGCGATGGACGCCGCGGAAGCGTTCGGCGGCGTCGATGTGATGGTCAACAACGCGGGCATCTGGCGGCCCGAGGAGTTCCTCGAAGTCACGGAAGACGAGTTCCAGCAGATGATGGACATCAACCTGAAAGGTGTCTACTTCGGCGCGCAGGCGGCCGCCAAGCGCATGGTCGAAACCAGCGGCGGAAGCATCATCAACGTCTCCAGCGTCAACGGCATCTTCGGAAACGGCGGCTACCCGTCGTACACCGCCTCGAAGGGAGCCGTGCGGACGCTTTCGTACTCGTTAGCACACGGTCTCGGTGAGCACGGTATCCGGGTGAACGCAGTCCACCCCGGCGCGATTAAGACGAAAATCGGGCCCGAAGAGATGGAGACGAGTGACGAACAAACCGCGCAGTTAGAACAGATGATTCCGCTCGGTCGGCAGGGCGAACCGGACGATGTCGCGGGCGTCGCCGTCTTCCTCGCAAGCGACCTTTCGAAGTACGTCACCGGCGAATCACTCGTCGTTGACGGCGGTTGGACCAGTTGGCGGTAACCGTCTTCGAACCCGGAAACGGCGACAGGGGCGGTTCGATACCGTCTGCACACCGGACCGTCTCCCTTATCTTCCCCCCGGCCATATGTAACCGTAATGCTCAACCCTATTCCACTGTTCCCCGGTCTTCCGGGCGGTCCAGAACTACTTATCGTCCTGCTCATCGTCGTCCTGTTATTCGGCGCGAACAAACTCCCACAGCTCGCTCGGTCGTCCGGCCAAGCGATGGGCGAGTTCCGCCGCGGTCGGCAAGAGCTTGAAGAAGAGCTGAAACAGGGCGCAGAGGACGAAGAGACCGATTCGGAGGCGGACGAAGAAGAGACCGCCACCGAAACCGAACCCGAACAGTAACGCGCACTGCGAGGCGACACCGCGCGGACGCTTTTTACGGACACAACACGCCGAGTCGAGCCAAGCGTGACGAATCGCCGAGCGACGCACGTCGCTGACACAGACGTTCGATGACCGTGGTCTGAAACCTGACGTGAGTGTCTAGTGCGTCAGCGGCGGGCGTTGCGGGCTACGAGTTGCAAGCCGAGCGTTTCTCGAACGCGCGGACGTAAACGACGCGAGTCAGACGGCTCTCAGGTCACGTCCTGTTTTGTGGGAACGGGCCGACGCTAATACCCGTCGCTCGCCGTCTAAATGAAGTATGAATGGGTGGACAGCGAGGTTGCCTGGCGTTCCGACGTGGGGAATCCCGGTTGCCTCCTCCACCCCGCGATCCTCCGAGCGACGCACGTCCGACAGTCCGCTGCTCGCTTCCGCGCCTGACGGGGTACTACCGATGAACCACGCAAACCCTTCCCTGCGGAAGGGGTACGTGGAACCGCTGTCCCCGAAGGACGAGGTTTCTACGTTGGCTTCCGGGGCCCGCGCCGGTCTGACCGGACGCGCCCGTGTTCGGTCCCCGCTAAAGACCTATTTCGCGGGTGAAGAGCAGGGCCTAACTGCCCGACCTAGTCCACTCCCTCATAATCCATCGACTGTTAAGGGCCTTTCGACTCGCGGGAGAGAAAACCGGCGGACGCCGTCGGGGTGGTTCGGCTCACGAACGAAGCAGGCGACTTCAGGGCGAACGGCGTCGCGGCACCGCCGCCGCGACATCGGCGACACAAGACACCGGGGAGACGAGTGAAGACCGAGAAAAGAGCGTCCGAAGCGGGTGAATTCTGGCTACAGGACGCTCCGGGCGTAGCCAGCACCGCCGACGAACGTGACGCCGGCCGCACCGAGAACCGCCCACCGGTGGTAGGTGAGCCACGTGTACTGTTGTTCGAAACTGAACAGCACGGTCGGGTCGATAGAGACCGACCACAGCGTGGCGAGACCGAGCATCGAAAGCGACAGGACGACGCCGAGGCCCGACGCCATTGCCGGGTCGGTCCGCGCTTGCTTTCCGGAGAGAAAGACGATGACTTCGAGCAGTGCGAGCATGCCGACGATGGAGATGCCGACCGGGCCGGAAGCGTAGTACGCGGCCACCTGTCCGTCCGCGGCTTCGACGGTGACGGCGGGCACCGCGACGGCAATCGCAAGGAGCATCGACCCGACGATTCCGACCGTCGGTGCGAGGCGTTCGGTGTCCATGGCCGGTGGTTCGGGTGTGCGTGTGATAAACGGTTTGAGATGTGCTCGCGGGGCGTCATCGCCGGGGAGGGACCGGTTTTAAATCACGGTGCAACGACGTGTGAGTATATGGACCGCGTAGCGATCATCGGTGCATCGATGACCCAGTTCGGCCAGCGAGACGCGTGGATTCGTGAGTTGCTCGCGGAGGCAGGCCAAGCCGCACTCGCGGACGCCGAGGTCTCGCCCGACGAAATCGAGCACCTCTACGTCTCGAACATGGCGAGCGGCGAGTTCGAGGGACAGACGGGCGTTCCGAACGCGCTCGCGCACGACCTCGCGGCGATGCCCGCCTACACCGCTCGAATCGACCAGACCTCTTCGTCCGGCGGCGCTGGCGTCTACGCCGCGTGGCAGTCTGTCGCCTCCGGCGCGTCCGACATGACGATGCTCGTCGGCGGCGAGAAGATGACTCACCGCTCGACGGCAGAGGCGACGGACGTTATCGCGTCTCTGACCCACCCGGTGGAGTACAAACACGGCGTGACCCTCCCGTCGTTTGCGGGACTCACCGCACGACTCTACCTCGACACCTACGACGCCCCCCGCGAGTCGCTCGGGAGAGTCGCCGTCAAGAACCACAAAAACGGTCTCGACAACCCCCACGCGCAGTTCCGCAAGGAGGTCGACCTCGAAACGGTTCTCGACTCGCCCATCGTCGCCGACCCGCTTCGACTCTACGACTTCTGTCCGATTACCGATGGCTCCGCGGCGCTCGTCTTCTGTCCGGAATCGGTCGCCCGCGAGTACACGGACGAGTACGTCGTCGTCTCGGGTATCGGCGGTGCGACGGACACCCACGTCGTCCACGAGCGCGCCGACCCGACCACGATGGGCGGCGTGGTCAACTCCTCCGAAATCGCTTACGAGATGGCCGACCTCGAACCCGACGACATCGACGTGGCCGAACTCCACGACATGTTCACGATCCTCGAATTCCTCCAGTCCGAAGACCTCGGCTTCTTCGAGAAAGGCGAAGGCTGGAAAGCCGTCGAGGAAGGCGTGACGGACCGCGACGGCGAGCTACCCATCAACACCTCCGGCGGCCTGAAATCGAAGGGCCACCCGCTCGGCGCGTCCGGCGTCGCACAGGTGTACGAGATTTACAAACAGCTCATCGGTGACGCAGGCGACCGGCAGGTCGATGCCGACGTCGGGCTTGCATGCAACGTCGGCGGTTTCGGCAACTGCGTGACCACGACCATCATGGAGTCCCGATAATGTCCGACGAAAACCCCCCAATGGAAGCGAACCGCTACCCCGACGGGAGCATCACCTACCCCGGCCACCCGGTCGGTCCCGACGGCGAAGAGCCGGTCGGCACTGTCGATTTGAGTGCGTACACCGCGACGGTGCTGACGTGGACGACTTCGACCGCGACCCCGCCCGGTGTCCGACAGCCCAACACGCTCGCCATCGTCGAGTTCGACGTTGACGGCGAGCCGGTCCGCGCTATCGGACAGGTCACGACCGAGGAAGTCGAGATTGGCGACGAAGTCGAACCAGTCTACTGCGAGGAACTCCGCGACCCCGACGCGGGTATCCGCGAGCACGAAAGTCAAGAGTGGGACGGCTACCGGTTCGAACCGGTCTAACTTCGACACGCGCTCACGTTCTCTCGAACATCCGATTCGTCGTCTATCGTCGTCCGGTGACTCGCCAGTGTTCGGAATCGAGCTGTGGAGAGTAACGTCTCTGCCGGAAACCGCTCAGGGGTCGCTCGGCTCCGCGCCGTCGGTGTCGTCGCCTTCCTCGCCGTCGCCGTCGTCCGGCCCGTTGACATCGCGCTTTATCGACTCCAGTTCGGCGTCAACGTCGACCGTCGTGCTGTCGGCGTCTTGGGTTTCCCCGCTCGCATCGTCCACCGCCGTCCCTGAGGCCTCTTCGACATCGATTCTGACCGGCCCAGACTGTCGAGTGCGACGCATTTGGCCCGACTCGCGTCGTCCGCCTCGGTCGGCGCGCGTCTCGCTGGTATCGCGGTCGGCGCGTCGTTGCCATCCCGACTCGGATCGACGCTCGTCCTCGCGCCAGCGTCGCTCGCGGTCGGTCCGTTCGTCCCGTGCGTCGGCGATTCGCGCGTCGAGTTCGTCGGTGAGAGAGCTGGCGCGGTCCATGATGTCTCGCGCTTCTGGATTCGACGGCATGTCCGCCTCAGAGAGCGCATTCCGAAGTTCGTCGAGGGCGCGCTCGACGCCCGAGACGGCGCTACGTGGCACGTCGCGCATTCGGGCTTCGGTCTCGCTTCGTGCGTCTTCCATCGCTCGACCGGGGTCCGAAAGGCGCATGAGACGGCGGAGAAGTTCGAGCGAGGAAATCGTCGCTTCGAGAACGGCGATAACGGTCGGGATGGTGTACGACTCGGTGAACCGCATCACCTCGCCGAACGTCGGCGGGCGCGGCGGTTCGAAGCGGTCGCGGCGGCCGCGTCTGTCGTCGCGTCCGTCCCCGCGTCGCTCGCGCTCGTCGCGGAGCTCGGTTCCGAGTTCGTCGAGCGTCTCCCCGAGATCGTCGAGCAGGTCGAGGATATCGTCGTCCCGTCGTCGGTCGCTCATAGCCCACGGTTGGGTCGCCTCGGGGATAAGCCTTCGAGGGACGGCCGTCGAACCCTACCGACGCGGAACCGCTCTGTTGTACTGCGGCGGCCACTCGGCGTCCGCATCGAGGTCCTCTGCGGCGTGGAGCGCAAAGTAGGGGTCACGAAGGTGTTCGCGGCCGACGATAGCGAGGTCGGCACGGCCGTTGCCGACGATTTCGTCGGCGTGGCGGGCCGTTCGAATCCCGCCGACTGCGCCGACACGAACATCGGTTTCGTCGCCGATGACCTCCGCGTACGGTACCTGATAGCCGGGACCGGTGTTCGGTATCTGTTGGTCCGGGTGAATGCCGCCGGCGCTCACGTCCACGAGGTCAACCCCGAGACTGTCGAGGTCGTCGGCGAGGCGGACGGACTGTTCGAGGTCCCACGAGTCGCGGTCGTCCAGCCAGTCGGTCGCCGAGATACGGACGAACACGGGTTTGTCGTCCGGCCACACGTCGCGGACCGCCGCCGTCACTTCGCGGACGAGTCGCGTCCGGTTCTCGAAAGAGCCACCGTAGTCGTCCTCGCGGCGGTTCGTCACCGGTGAGAGGAACTCGTGAAGGAGATAGCCGTGTGCGGCGTGGACTTCGGCGATTTCGAATCCGGCGTCGAGTGCGCGCACTGCGGCCGCACGGAACGCCTCGATGATGCCGTCGATGTCGTCGGTCGTCAGTTCGCGGAGTTCCGGTGGTTCGTCCTCGTAGGGCCACGGAATCGCACTCGGCGCGACGGTCGTCCACCCGCCGTCGGCGGGCGAGACCGGGATGCTCCCCTCCCACGGCCGGGACTTGCTCGCCTTGCGGCCCGCGTGGGCGAGTTGAATCGCCGGGACGCTCCCCATGGACTCGACGAACGAGGTGACTCGTTCGAGCGATTCGACGTGGTCGTCGCGCCAGATGCCGAGGTCGTGAGGCGAGATGCGCCCTTCGGGCGAGACGGCCGTCGCTTCGGTCATCACGATACCCGCGCCGCCGACGGCGCGACTGCCGAGGTGGACGAGATGCCAGTCGTTGGCGACGCCGTCGGTCGAAGAGTACTGGCACATCGGCGAGACCATGATTCGGTTCGGGACGTCCGTCTCCCGCATGGAGAGCGGACGAAAGAGCGTGTCCGTCATCGAACGCGATTAGTCACCGCGGGAAAAACCCCCCTCGCTTCCGGAGATGTGGACCGGTTTCCGACTACTCGACGGAGCCGATGAAGCCACGCTGTTCTGTGACCTGCTCGCGGTCGAGCGTCCACACGAGGTCTCGGTTGCCGCGGTTGAGCGCGGCGGCGGTCGCGCCGTCGGGCCTGACGACGACCGAGCGACCGGCGTACTCCTTTTCTTGGGACCCGGGAAGCGTTCCGGTTCCGGTTCGGTTCGCGCCGACGAGCCATCGAACGCCATCGAGCGCGCGGGCGCGACAGAGCAGTCGCCAGTTTTCCGAGTGGGCCGCGGGCCACGCGCCGACGACGAACAGCGCGTCCACGCGCTCGTCGGTCATGGCCGCGCTGTCGCCGACGAAGTTCAGGTCGTAGCAGGTGAGGAGACCGGTTTTCCCGGCCGGGGTATCCACGATGACCTGCTCCGTCCCGGGTTCGAGGACGGCCGATTCGCCGCCCCAGAGGTTGCGTTTTCGATAGACGGAGGCCGACCCGTCGGGGCGAACGTACGCCGCGGCGTTGTACAGCGACCCGCCGTCGCGTTCGAGGAACCCCGAGAGGACGTCGAAGTCGTTGTCGGCGGCAACATCGGTGAGAAACGCTGTCGCGTGGGCACGTGAAACCGCGCCGCTGTAGGCGCGACTGTCGGCGACGAAACCCGTGAGCGCGTACTCGGGAAAGAGCGCGATATCGACGTCGTCGGGGAGTTCGGCCGCGCGCGCTCGTATCGTCTCTTCGTTCTGTGCCACATCGAGATCGGAGACCGAAAGTTGCGGAACGGCGACGGTGGGACCAGTCACACCCCGACAGACGGGGTCGCGGCGAAAAATACCCCCACATAGAGGCAACCGCGTGCGGGCGGTCCCGCGCGACGGCGCGAAGCGAAGGGAAACGCTCTTTTTACAGACGGACGGACTTCCGGCATATGAGTGACGGGGACGACGATACGACAGAACTCTCGCCCGAGAGCTTCGACGAGCGCCTGAACGAGGCCGAAGAAGCCCTCGAAGCGGCCGAAACCGAAGCCGACCTCGACGACGTCGAGGCGACGCTCGACGAGATCGACGCTGACATCGAGTCCGCAGAACTACCCGAACCGGACGACGAAGACGAAGACGACCCCGCCGAGGAACTCGAATCGCGCCTCTCGGACCTCCGAGACGACCTCGAATCCCAGCGCGGTCCGTACGCCCAAGACGCCGTCGAGACGCTCGACGGGGCGAAATCGACTATCACCGACACCCGCTGGACCGAGCAGGGCGAAGGCGAAATCGTCGCCGCCGTCGAGACGTTCGCAACCGAGTTCAACGACGTGCTCGACTCGTCGGTCGCAGTTGACGGCGACGCCGAATCCGACCTCACAGCCGCCATCGACGACGCTATCTCGGCGGTCGAATCGGCCGGTCTCGACGCCGACGATGACGCGGAGACGATTGCGGACCTCATCGCCGTCGCCGACGGTCTGGCCGACGGACTCGACGACGCCCAAGAGTGGGACGACCTCGAAACCCGAGAGAAACTGCAGGTTCAGGGCTTCTACGACGTTCTCGGCCACTACAAGGACTACCCGCCGGAACTGTCCGCGCTCAAGGAACACGAACAGCGCGGCAACGTCGAGATGATTGCCCTCGCGTTCGACAGTTTCCAGTCGGACTTCATGCAGGAGTACTGCATCGAGGCCTTCACGCGCATGAACGACGACCGCGCCTACGAAACCATCGAAGGCCAAGCCAAGCGCCGCGACAAAGGCGTCATCAAGGCCATCGGCAAGATGGCCGCCGAAGCGGGCGTCGAGATGCTCGTCGATTACGTCGATAGCGACAACGACCCGGCGCTCCAGAAGGTCGTGTTCAAAGCGCTCGGCGAAATCGGCTCCGAGGAAGCGACCCAGCCGATTGCCAACAAACTCGTCACCGAGAACGAAAACGTCCGCTCGGCCGCCGCGCGCGCGCTCGGACTGCTCGGTGACACGCGAACCGTCGAACCGCTCACGGACGTGCTCGCAGACGACGACGTGGACTCCGTGCGCGCCAGCGCCGCGTGGGCGCTCCGGCAGATCGGAACCGAAACCGCACTCGAAGCGGCCGCCGAATACGCCGACGACCGTTCGTACCTCGTCCAGCGCGAGGCCGAACTCGCCGCCGACTTCCTCGGCGAGGGAACCGCAGAACCCGACGCGACCGTCTAAGACGCTCGACCGTTTCGCAGTTCGTCCCGCGTGACCGACCCGGACGAACGTTTTTGTAACAGTACGGGACCACCGAGTGATGTGTCTCGTCGCTTCGCCCTCGTCGTTCTCGTGTTCGTCGCCGTCGGAGCCACGCCGATAGCGACCGCGGACGCGACCGACGCGAGCCTCGTCGCCGCCTTTCCGGACCCGACGACGCCCGGCGACGAAGGCGAGTACGTTACCATTCGCGCACCGGCCGGCGCGCACGTCTCGCTCGACGACGGTGAAGAACGCGTCTCGTTCGTCGCGCCCGGTGGTCGCGTCGCCATCGCTTCGGACCCGGCCGCCGCGTCGAATCTGACGAACGATACCGTCGTCTCGCCCGGTCTCGACCTCGCAAACGGCGGTGAGACCGTCACGCTCCGCGTCGCCGGGCGCGTCACCGACCGACTCGCGTACGCCCGAAGCCACGAGGGTGAACTGCTCGAACGGCGCGACGGCGAGTGGTCGTGGTGGCCGCGGACGCTCCCGCGCCGAAACGTCACGACGCACGGTGCCGCGAATGCGACGCTCTTCGTCCTCCCAGATTCACCAGCGGTCCCGCTCGAAACCCTCCGCAGTGCCGAAACGCGACTGCTACTCGCCGGCTACGTCGTCTCGTCGTCCCGAGTCGCGGACGAACTTGTCGCCGCCCACGACCGTGGCGTTCGCGTCGAAGTACTCGTCGATGACGCGCCAGTCGGTGGCATGCCGCGCCGCTCGGCGCGCGTTCTCGACCGCCTCGCAACCGCGGGCGTATCAGTCCGGGTCGTCGGCGAACCCCACTCGTTTCACCACGCGAAGTACGCCGTCGCCGACGAGCGTGCGCTCGTCATGACCGAAAACTGGAAACCGGCCGGAACCGGCGGCGCAAAAAGCCGCGGCTGGGGGGTCGTCGTTGACTCGCCGAGCGCGGCGGCCGACCTCGCCGCGACGTTCGACGACGACTCGTCGCTCCCCAACACGCGTTCGTGGAACTCGTTTCGCGTTGGTCGCTCGTTCGTCACCGCGGACGCCGCAAACGGGTCGTATCCGTCGCGCGTCGCGCCCGAGCGAGTCCGCGTTCGAAACACCTCGATACTGCTCGCGCCCGACAACGCGGAGGGAGCCACTATCGACCGACTCGACGCCGCGGAGCGTCGTATCGACGTGGTACAGCCGACGGTCGAAGCAGACGGCCCATTCGTCCGCGCACTCAAGCGCGCGGCGACGCGGGGCGTTCGCGTCCGCTTGCTCCTCGGCAGTACGTGGTACGTCGATGACGAAAACAGAGCGTTGGCGACGCGGCTGAACGACTGGGCCGACAGAACCGGGAACCCATTGTCGGTCCGACGTGCCCGCCCCGCGGGGCGATACGGTGCGATTCACGCGAAAGGCGTCGTTGCCGACGATACCGCCATCGTCGGGAGCCTCAACTGGAATCGGCACTCGGCCCGTGAGAACCGCGAAGTCGTCCTCACACTCGATAGTCCCGACGCGGCCGCGTACTACCGAAGCGCGTTCGAAGCGGACTGGCGCGCGAGCAACCGAGGGGCTCGTCCGGGACTCGTCGCCGCGGCGGTCGGCGCCGTGCTGGCCGGGGTGGTGGCGCTCAAGCGACTGGAGTTCGAAAACTAAACGTTCGGTTCGACTGCGGCGGGCGCGACGCTGAACGTCGGATTACGCCGTCGTCGAGAGCTCTTCGTCGATGTCGGCTTCGGCCATCTTCTCGACGAGGCTGTCGATAACCTCGGCGCGCATGCCGCTGACGAACTTGATGGACCCGACGACGAGGTGGCCGCCGCCGGAGACGCCGCCGCCGACGACCTCCTCGTTCAGTTCGGCGACCATCCGTGGAATGTCGAGGCGGACGCCGTCGGAGCGCAGGACGGCGAAGTCGGGTCCGTAGCCGATGGTGATGACCGGCTCGCCCGTCTCCGTGACCTTCCGGTCGTGAAGCTTGCCCGTCGTCTTCCCCGGTGCGGGGTAGGTAAAGCGGTGTGCCCACTTGTCGAGGTCGATGCGGTAGAGGTTCGCCCCGCTTTCGAGACGCTCGTGTTCGAGGTGTGGTTCGGCAGATTCGAGCTGTCGTTCGACGTCGCGCTCGGCGCGCGTCGAGAGGAATTCGACGAGTTCGCGGTGGCGAGATTCGTCGTCACAGCCGACGTTGAGCACGTCGTTGACGATGGACGCGCCATCGTTGTAGCGAAGCCAGTGAGCCGCATAGTCGAGTGCCTCGCCGACGTCGAGCAGTTCCTCGCGGTCGTAGCCCTCGGCTTTGGCGAGTTCGATGTACTCGTCCATGACCTCTGCCTTCGAGCGGTCCGAGAGACCGGCGACGGCAGGGACGTGACGCAGGTCGTCGCTCACGTCGGGGTGAATCATCCGCGCGAGTTCGACACACATCATGCCCGTCGTGATGCGGTAGTCCTCGCCGTGGAGGTACGGATTGACGTGCGCGTCCAAAAGCGGGTCAACCGCTTCGGGGTCGGGGTGGTGGTGGTCAACGACCGCGATAGGGACGTCGTAGTGGGCGAGATTCTCGTAGGCGGGGACGTCCTCTTCGGTCGAGCCGTTGTCGAGCATGAGGAGGAATGGGAGCCGCTGGCCGTGGCGCGCGCGCCCCTCCAAGGCGAAATTCAGGTCGCGGGTCACGTCCTCCATCTCGTAGAACGGGGCCTTGCTCGGCAGGCGCTTGAACAGGTGTCTCGGCGCGTCAGGGTCGTCGTGGACCTCGGTGATGAGCCGTTCGAGAGCCAGTTGGACCGGAACGGACGCGCACATGCCGTCACCGTCGGCGTGGTGGCGGACGCGAATCGGGCGGCCTTCGAGGACCGTCCGGCGAAGCAGGCGCGCGACGTCTTCGAGGTCGTCACGAAGCTTTTCGAAGGCGGGCCACTCGACGAGCGGTTCGACGGATTCGGGTTCGGCGCGCTCGTCCAGCGCGGCGTCGATTCGATCGTGGGCTTCGGCGGCCGCGTCGTCTTCGAGAACCGTGAGACCGTCAACTTCGAGTTGGCGGGTGCCTTCGTGGTCTTCGACGGTGCCGGTCATGCGGACGACGTCGTCGAGTTCGACGTGGGGGAACGCGCGGACACCGGCCTCTTCGAAGGCGGCGGCGGCGACGATACCCGAATCGTCGGCGATGCGGAAGACGGTCGGGCCGCCGGTCTGTTTGATTTGGGAGACGACGCCTTCGATGGTGACAGACTCACCGACCGTGAGACGAGAGATAGGTGTGATGGTCGGTTCGTGGTCGATTGTCAGTGTCCGGTAATCGTCCGGTGTGTCCTCCGCGAATGCGATGTCGCCGTTCTCGCGGATGGAGTCGAGGCGGACGACCAGTCGGTCGCCGACCTCGTAGTCGGCCGAGAGGTTGGACTCGTGGATGAGACCAGAGACGGAATCAGAGATATCCACGAAGATGCCGTACTCGACGACGCCGTTGACCACGGCGTGGTAGTACGCGCCAGTCTCGACGTCATCAACGGTACAGTTCGGTGCCAGATCGTAGACGGTAGGTCGCGCGTCCGAATTCGGACCCGAGTCGTCGCCGGAATCCCCGGCGTGCTCGTCGCTCATAGTCTGGCTAGGTTAGGGGGTGGTGTTAAGCTTTACAAAAGTATCTCGTGAGCGCGACGGGCGAAGACGCCACCGAGAGAGCCGAGACGTGAAAAATGCGTCCCGTCAGCGAACGCCCTCAAAGAAATGTCGGTTACGATAGATTCGTGGTTAATACCCGACTTCGTCCAACGCGTCGTTGACAGCAGGCACGTACTCCGACCCGAACACGCGAACGTGTTCGAGAAGTGGGAACAACGCGTAGACGGGCGACCGCTCGTCGAAGAATCCCGAGTCGATGCCCCGGTGTTCGTCGTAGGCATCGAAGAACGCGTCACCGGCCCCGTCGAACCAGTCGATGTACGCGAGTTCGACTTCCGGGTGACCGTAGTAACACGCCGGGTCGAGGAAGGCGACGACCCGGTCGTCACGCACTCGAAGGTTCTTCTCCCACACGTCGCCGTGGACGAGTCGCGGGGCAGACGGCTCGGAGACGAGACTGTCGAGGTCGGCGGCGACGTCGTCGATTCGGTCCGCGACCGCCGCCGGAAGCCCGTTCGACCGCGCCGCGTCGCACCACGGACGGAGTCGTTGGTCGCGGAAGAACTCGACCCACGAGTCGGTCCACGGATTCGGCTGTCGGTAGGGACCGGAGAGCGTGTCGAACTGGAAGCCGAACGCCGGAGCGGTAGTCTCGTGAAGCGCCGCGAGGTGTCGGGCGAGGTCGCGTTCGGCGCGGTCGGTGAGTTCGGATTTTCCCTCGACGTAATCGAGGACGAGGAGGTCGAAATCGGCGTGATAGACGGACGGAACCGGTAGTCCCGCGGCGTCGAGTGCGTCGAGCATCGCGCCTTCGACATCGAGCGGCGTGTCACCGACTTTGACGACGACGGGACGCCGACGGGCGAAGTCGAGTCGGTAGACGTGTCCGACGTGGCCGCCGTCGAGTTCCGTCGTCGCCGTGGGTGCGTCGGCATCGAGCGCGCTCGTCACGCGGTCGGCGAGTTCGGGGGAAAGCATACGTGATATTGACGCGACAGGCCCCCTCAGTATACCGATTCAATGTCTCGGTCGGGACTCGCGGTTTCGGAACGCTTAGATGGAGCGCCCGCCGACGACTCGGTATGCGACTCTTCCGGTCGCGGGAGGTCATCGGCATCGCCGCCGACGCCCTCGATTTCGCGCTCGAAGCATCTGCGGAGACGCATCCGAACGAGTACATGGGTCTGCTCCGCGGCGAGGACGCCGGACGACTCGGTCTCGACCGAGATGGACTCGTGGTGACGGACGTGCTCATCATTCCGGGTACCGTCTCGGACCCCTACAGCGCGACCGTCAGAAACGACCTCGTTCCGAACGACTTCCGCGCCGTCGGGTCGGTTCACTCGCATCCAAACGGCGTCATCCGCCCGAGTGACGCGGACCTCGATACGTTCGGAAGCGGCACCGTCCACATCATTATCGGCGCGCCGTACGGCATCGACGACTGGGAAGCGTTCGACCAGTCCGGCGAGGGCAGAGACTTGCCAGTCCTCGACGTGGACCTCCCGGACCCCGAATCGTTCTTCGATTTTACTCAGGAAGACATCGACGCGGAGTTAGACAAATGAAGGGTGACATATGAGACGAGTTATCGCACAGGGGACCTTCGATATTCTCCATCCGGGCCACGTCCACTATCTGTCGGACGCGGCGGCGATGGGCGACGAACTACACGTCATCATCGCGCGGGGCGAGAACGTGACTCACAAGCCGAGTCCGATACTCGACGACCGCCAGCGGCGTGACATGGTCGCCGCCCTTGACGTGGTTGACGAGGCCCATCTCGGCCATGCCGACGACATCTTCGTTCCGATCGAGGAAATTTCTCCCGACGTAATCGTTCTCGGATACGACCAACACCACGACGAAGACGGCATCAAAGCCGCGCTCGAAGCCAGAGATATCGACTGCGAAGTCGCCCGTGCGACGCCGCGAGAACCCGATTACGACGACGAACTGCTCTCGTCGGGGCGCATCATCGAACGAATCGTCGAGCGGCGCTGTTGACGCAGGAGCGAATCACGGCAAACTGAAACTGACGGTCACTGTTTTCGATATTCACCGCGGACACACCAGCGTCGCCACTCAGAGATTGACGAACCGAAGCGGATGTAGACGCGTTACTGCGAAGCGTTGGCCGCGGTGGTGTTGCTCGCAGTCGCGTTGGTTGCCGTGGCGCTGTTCGAAGACGACTCCGAGGAGTCGCTGTTTGCCGCTTTCTGCTCTTGGAGCCACGACTCGTACTCGTCGCCCGAGACGACTTCGACGGTGAAGTACATCTGCGAGTGAGCGACGCCGCAGTACTCAGTACAGTAGCCTTGGTAGGTGCCTTCCTCGTACGCGACCGTCTTGATAGTGTTCGTAGACTGCGGCATCGCGTCCTGTTTGAGACCGAGCTTCGGGACGTGGAATCCATGTATCACGTCCGTTGATGTCACCTGGAAGTAGACCGGTCTGTCGGCGGGGATGACGATTTTGTTACCCGTCGTGAAGTTCCCTTCTTCGGGGTAGTACATGTTCCAGCCCCACTGATACGCTTCGGCGGTGACGACGACCGGGTCGTTGTCCGCGGCGATGTCGTTGCCCTGGTGCGTGATGTTCTCGTTAGCCAGCACGCCGTAGGAGGCGACGCCGACGAACAGAAGGATAATCGCGGTTGCGATGGTCCACGTAATTTCGAGTCGGCGGTTCTCTCTGGTCGGCAGTGCGCGCTCGCTGTTGCGGAACTTGATAACCGTATACAGGAGGATGACCTGCACCAGCACGGTAATCGGGATTGCGACGTACATCAGCTTCCCGTTCAGCTGGTTGATAAGTTCCGACGAGGCAGACGCCTGCGCGGCGGCGGGGGTGGCAACGAGCGCCATTACGACCGCCGCGAGCAGGGACGCGAGCGCGAAACGCGTCTTTCTCATGCTAATCGACGGTTAGGAACAGCCGCATAAATGCATACCGACTCTTAGCCCAGCACTCTTGTAGGCACCCCCGCCATACTTCGGGTCGTATCGCTGGTTCAGAGGGGGCAAAAGCGCGGGTCCTAAATATGGGACGGACTAAACCAGCCGTAGGTGAATTCCGTGGCCACGACGCGCGATTCGAACACATTTCACGGCCTGCTCGCCGCGACGGCGATGGGTGTCTACCTTCTGCTCATCGTCGGCGCGACGACGGCGCTTACTGATGCGACCGCCGCGTGCGCCGCGTGGCCCGCGTGCGGTGACGGGTTCTCGCTACCAACCACGACGGACGGTTGGGTCGCACTCGGTCACCGTCTCGCGGCAGTAGCCGTCGGACTGCTCACGCTCGCAACGCTCGTGATGGCGTGGCGAGCAGACACATCCCGTCGAGTCAAAGCAACTGTGACCGCATCGGCCGTGCTCTACCCGGTTCAGGCCGGCATGGGTGCGGTCGTCGCAACGACCGACACCGGAGCATCGCTCTCAACGGTCCACCTCGTCATCGGGATGGCGATTTTCGGCGGTCTCGTCGCCGCCCTCGCGTGGACGCTCGAAGCGGCAACCGGCGACCCCGACGACCAACCGGCCGGGATGCCCGAGATGAACGACCGACCGACTTCCGACAGCGAACGCCCGCCCATCCCGACCGACCCAGTCGAGCGGGCGAAGGCGACTGTCGGCGCGTACTTCCGACTGATGAAGCCCCGCCTGATGTGGCTTCTCTGTCTCGTCGCTTCGGCGGCGATGGCGCTCGCGGGGACGGTCTCTGGTTCGACGGCGCTGACGCCATCGATTATCCTCGCCACGCTCGGCGGCGGCGTCCTCTCTATCGGTGCGTCCGGCACGTTCAATCACGTCCTCGAACGCGACGTTGACCGCCGGATGCAACGAACCAGCGACCGCCCACTGGCGGTTGACCTCGTGCCCGTCCGCAACGCCGTCGCGTTCGGACTCGTTCTCGCCGCCGGGTCGGTCGCGCTCTTCGCGTCCGTGAACTGGCTGGCGGCCGTCCTCGGCGTCGTCGCAATCGCCTTCTACAGCGTCGTCTACACCCTCATTCTCAAGCCAAACACGGTGCAGAATACGGTCATCGGCGGCGCGGCAGGCGCGCTTCCCGCTCTCATCGGGTGGGTCGCAGTCACCGGCGAGGTCGGACTCGGCGGCATCGTCCTCGCCGTCGTCATCTTCCTGTGGACGCCCGCGCACTTCTACAACCTCGCGCTTGCGTATAAGGACGATTACGCCCGAGGCGGCTTCCCGATGATGCCCGTCGTCCGCGGCGAGACCGAGACACGAAAGCACATCCTCTGGTGGCTTGGGGCGACGCTCGTCGCCGCCGCCGGACTCGCGGTGATGGACGCGCTCGGCGTCGTCTACCTCGTGACGAGCATCGTCTTCGGCGGCGCGTTCCTCTATTTCGTCGTACGCCTGCACTACGAGCAAGACGACACGGCGGCGTTCCGAGCGTTCCACGCCTCCAACGCGTATCTCGGAATGTTGCTCCTCGCTATCGTCGTGGACACGCTCGCGCTCTGAGACCCGCCGTACCGACCGCAATCGACTTCCAACCCGAACCAACGACTCTCCAATTATGGCAACGACATCCGCACTGTCACGTCCGACGCGAGGAGACCTGCTTAGAGCCGCGCTCGCCGTGAACACGACACTAATTTTGACGTTCCTCTACTTGCTTTTCACCGAGGCGAGCCTCGGCGCACCGCGATACGCGCTCTACGGCGTCGTGTGGGTCGTCGTCGGACTCTGGATACTGTTCGACAGCGACGTGACGCCGGCATCGACGGCGACAAAGCGGAAAGCGGCCGCGGTGGCAGTCGGCTACTTTGCGATTTTGGCTGTCGCCGGCGGGCTTATCACCGCGCCCGTTCCGGGTGGGGGTGACGGCCTTCGCGTCGCGTTTCTCCCGCCGGGGTGGGGACCGGCGCTCATCTACGGCGGCGACCTGTTCAACCTCATCCTCATGCCGGCGCGCGTTGTCGGCTACGCCGCCCTCGCGTTCCTCGTCTACGAGACGGTCATCGAAGCCGCGGGTGCGGCTGTCTCGGGCGTCGTCGGTCTGTTTTCGTGTGTCTCGTGTTCGTGGCCTATCCTCGCATCGCTCACGACGAGCGTCTTCGGGTCGGGGACGGCCCTCGCGGCGACGGTGACGACGCTCTCGTACGACCTCTCGACGCTCGTGTTTCTCGTGACCGTGGTCTTGCTTCGGTGGCGGCCCGGGTTCGGAAAGTAGTCCGCGGGCGTCGCTACGCCGACCCTATTCGCCGCCTCGTTTTTACTCGTCCGCCGTGTAGGGACGCGTATGACCGACGTCGAAATCGAGTACTGCGTTCCGTGCGGCTATCTCGACCGCGCCGAGACGCTCCAGCACGCGCTCCTCGAACAGTTCGGTGACCGACTGGACCGCGTGTCGCTCGTGACTGGCGACCACGGCGTCCTCACCGTTACCGTCGACGGCGAGCGCGTCTGGGATAAATCGGAAGACGAGTTCGACCCGGACATCGTCCTTCGTCGAGTCCGGCCGCACGTCGGACGGTAACTTCGAATCGTGGAGTCACGCGAGTCGTGAAGTCACTCGAACACGCCGCCGTCGGTGGCGCTGTCGGCGGGGTTGTGGCGGTCACGCCTGACCCGCCGGGGAGCGTGGCGTTTCTCGTCGTCGCCGCGGCGTTTCTCAGCGTCGTCATCGACCTCGACCACTTCGTCATCGCCCGCATCGAACGTGGCGACTGGGACAACCTCAAACTCGCCGTGACGAACCCGCGGGTGGGCCTCCTCGACCAAGAACAGGTCTTCGAAGAGTTCGGTGGCGCGTTCAATCGAAAGCGACTCCTGAGCCACCACCTTCTCGGGGGCGTCGCAGTCGGCGGTCTCGCACTCTCGGGCGCGGAGTCGCTCGCCGCGTTCGTCGCAATCGTCCTCTACGTGCACGTCGTCTGCGATTACCTCAGAGACCTCGGATTCGCATAGGCAGAGTGGGAGGTGATGCGGAGTAGTGGGTACGGTGCGAAGTGAAGTGGATAGAGTAGACTGGACTGCCCCGAATGAAATGAAGGATACGTGGGTGTCGTGGCCGCTATCGAAGCCTCAGTGACCCCAACGACGCCCCTCTTCGTCGTATCGGGCGTTCATGATGCGCTCCCACTGGGCGGTCGAGAGGTCTACGTCGGCCGCGCCGATGTTCTCGTCGAGTTGGTCGGTCGTCCGCGCACCGACGATGGGGACAACGGTCGCATCCGGATAGTCCATCAGCCAGCGGAGTGCGACCTGTGCGGGACTGGCGTCCACTTCGTCGGCGACGGCGCGAATCTCGTCGAGGACGTGCCAGCCGCGCTCGGAGACGTAGAACTGCTCGAAGCGGTCGTCGAACGACCCGCGCGCGCCGTCGGGCGCGACGTACTGTGCGGGGTCGTCCGGGTCGGCGCGTTCGTACTTTCCGGTGAGGAAGCCGCCGGCGAGCGGCGAGTACGGACAGACCGCGAGGTCTTGGTCACCGCACACGTCGAGGTACTCCTTCACGTCTTCGTAGTAGCCCGCGTGGAACAGCGGTTGGGTCACGTCGAAACGGGCGTACTCGTTCGCGTCGGACTTCCAGAGCGCCTTGGTGAGTTGCCACGCCGCCATCGTCGATGCGCCGAGATAGTTCACTTTGCCCTCCTCGACGAGCGCGTTCAGCGTCTGGAGCGTCTCCTCGATGGGTGTCTCGTCGTCCCAGCGGTGGATGTAGTAGAGGTCGAGGTAGTCGGTGTCGAGGCGGTCGAGTGTCCCCTCGATTTGATTGCGGATGTGCGTCCGCGAGAGCCCGCGGCCGTTCGGGTTGTCCTCGTCGAAGGGAAAATACACCTTCGAGGCGAGGACGTACTCTTCGCGGTCGCGGTCGGCCAGCCAGTTACCGATGTACGTCTCCGAGGTGCCGTTGGGGTTGCCGTAGACGTTCGCGGTGTCGATGAAGTTGCCGCCGCGCTCCTCGAACGCGTCGAGGAGTTCGTGGGCGTCCGATTCGTCGGTTTCGAGGACGTCGTTGGTCCGCCGCCCGAACCGCCACGTGCCGAAACACAACTCCGAGACGCGGGTGCCGGTGGACCCGAGTCGCCGATAGTCGAGGGTCATACGTGACATGACGGCGGCCAACGACAAAATACTCCGAGTTGCGGCGAGGCGTTCAGTGCTGGTCGTCGGTGTCGCGTCGGTGCGGGAGACGTGGTCTACACCTCACCGAGCCGTGTCTATTATATGCAAATTGTGACCTTCCCGCACGCTTTTCCGCGCTCCGTACGATATATAAATCATGTTTAGAGCCGCAGGTATCGGACTCGGCACGCTCGGATTCATGGAGTGCGGTCTCCTCGACGAGTTAGACGGCGTGCGCGTCGTCGCCGGGGCCGACCCCGACGAAGGGAGCCGAGAGCGCTTCGAAGCCGAGTTCGACGTTCCGACGTACGAGTCGGTCGAGCAGTTGCTCGACGGAGAGTTTCTCGACGCGGTAACGGTTGCGTCGCCGCACACGGCGCACTTCGACCACGTGCTCGCGGCGCTGGAAGCCGGTGTTCACGTTCACGTGGAAAAACCGATGGTGACGGACCTCGGCGGCGCGCGGGCGCTCATCGACCGCGCCGACGAGGACGGTCTCACGCTCGCGGTCGGCTACCAACGACACTTCGACCCGCGATACCGCGAACTACGCCGCATCGTCGATTCCGGCCGCATCGGTGACCCACACATGGTCGTCTGCCACCTCGAACAGGAGTGGATTCGGTGGACGAAAGACGAGTGGCGCGGCGACCCCGCCAAATCGGGCGGCGGCCAGCTGTACGATTCCGGGTCGCACCTCCTCGATGCGATGCTCTGGGTGACGCGCTCGAAGCCCGTGACGGTCGCCGCCGCGGTTGACCACCGCGGCTACGACGTGGACGTAAACACGGCGCTTTCGGTCGTACTCGATAGAGACGGCGACCGACTCACAGCCAGCGTTGCGGTCTCCGGCGACGGAGCGAGCGTTCCGGACCCCGGCGAGTCGCTCCGAATTATCGGCACCGAGGGGATGGTCGTGTTCGACGGCGAGACCATCGCGGTGACGGAGGCAGGAACGACCTATCGAGCGACGCCGCCGGTCCCCGACTTCGAGGAATTGACGCGGAAGAAACTTCGGAACTTCGTCGATGCCGCCCGCGACGAGGCCGACCTGTATATTCCGGCGAGAGATGCACTCCACGTCACGGCGCTGACCGAAGCGGCGTACCAGTCCGCGACGACGGGCCGCCGCGTCAACGTCGATGGCGACGCCTGACCCGACCTGCGAGAGCGGCAGGTGAGAACTGCGGCGGTGGCAGGTGAGAACTACGGCGACAGCCTGCACTGCGTGGATGGCGTCAAACCTTCCGTAGACGGTTGAGCGTTCCGGACGTGCCGCCGACGCGGGAGTTGTCGCTGGTGCAAACGTAGAGTTCTCCGGCTGGGTCGCGGCCGAACGCGAGGACGAACCGACCGCCGTCGTCACGGACGGCAATCGGAATCTCGGTGATGTCCCACGGCCGCGACTCCTGCGGACGAGCGGCGAACAGTCGACCGCCGGATTGCCAGTCGGCGAAGACATACGCACCCGAGAGCGCGTCGATTTCGGCACCACGGTAGACGTGGCCGCCGATGACGGCGATACCCGAGGGACCGTCGCCGCCGTGGGGGTATTCGAGAACCGGGTAGAGGAGTGGCTCTCCCTCAGGCGTCGCCGTCGGGCAGTCGTCCCGCCGGAAGCAGTGTGTGCCCTCGTGGACGTTCCAGCCGTAGTTGCCGCCCCGGCGGAGAAGGTTGACTTCTTCCCACCGGTTTTGTCCCACATCGGCGACGTAGCAGTCCTCGCCGTCGAACGACAACCGCCACGGATTTCGGAAGCCCCACGCGTATTGCTCGTCGAGACCGTCGCGGCCGACGAGCGGATTGTCCGCTGGGATGCCGTAGGGCCGGTCGCCGTCCCCTTCGGAATCGACGTCGATTCGGAGGACGCTCCCGAGGAGATTCGAGGTCACGTCTTGTCCGTTTCCACCCGAGACGGCTTCGTACCAGTCTTCGATGTGACCGCGCCCCTCGTCGTTTGCGCCGCCGCCGTCGCCGACGCCGACGTAGAGGTAACCGTCCGGGGCGAACGCGACGGTGCCGGCGTTGTGGTTCCCCTGCGGTTGCGGCAGTTCGAGCAGGACCCGCTCCGAATCGGCGGTGACGGTCGTTGCCTCCGGTTCGACCGTCAACTCGCTCAGGACGAACGTGTGGCTGTCGTTCGAGGGCGTCCCGGACCGATGCGGCGCGCTGTACCGGAGGAAGAGACGACCGTTGTCGCCGAACTCGGGATGGAAGGCAATCCCGAGAAGCCCGCGTTCGTCGTAGCCGCCGACATCGACGACGCGGTCCGCGATATCGAGGTACGGGTCGCTCCGTAGCCCGGCGTCGTCGTGTAACCAGATTCGACCGGGTTGGTCCGCGACGAATCGTTTCGTCCCGTCGAACGCCGCCGGAATGGCGATATCGACCGGCGACGTGAAGCCGCCCGCGAGGGTTTCGTAGCCGACTTCGACACCGGACAGAGAACCGGATCCGTTGGAGTCGTTACCCCCGTCGGCGTCGGAGTCGGGCGATAGTGTCGCGGCGTCTCCGCCATCGGTTCCGGTGTTGTCCCCATCTGTACCGGGTTCGCCCGCACAACCGGCGAGTCCGCTGAGAACGGCCGCGCCAGTCGCGGCGAGAAAGTCGCGTCGGGAACCATCCATGCACCCTGTTAGCACTGCATTAGGAGTAAGGCTTACTGCGGTTTCGGCGGCCAGAGAGTGTGTGATGTGGTCGTCTTGGTAGCCTTCGAATCGGGTGTCGATTCCGAATCCCTTACCACCCGATGGGTCCGTCGAATAGGACATGGACGAGGTACTCGTCGCCGACGACCTCAGGAAATCCTACGGTGACACGGAGGCGCTTTCGGGCGTCTCGCTGTCGGTCGCCGAAGGGGAGGTTTTCGGTCTCATCGGTCCGAACGGCGCGGGGAAGACGACGCTGGTTCGCGCCCTCACAGGGACGACAACGGTCGAATCCGGGATGGCAACCATCCTCGGCGGCGACCCGACGGCGGTCAACCGCCAGCGACTCGGGTTGCTCCCGCAGGACTTCACGCCCGCAGGGCGACTGACCGCCCGCGAACTCGTCGCCTACTACGCCGGTCTCTACGACGACGCGCGCAGTCCCGACGCCGTGCTCGACGAAGTCGGACTCGCCGACGCCGCCGACACGTGGTACGAAAACCTCTCCGGCGGCCAACAGCGCCGGGCCTGCATCGCCCTGACGCTCGTCAACGACCCCGACGTGCTCTTTTTGGACGAACCGACGACCGGCATCGACCCCGCCGGTCGCCGGTCGCTCTGGTCGCTCGTCGAATCCCTCGCCGACAGCGGGACCACGGTGTTTCTCACCAGCCACTCGATGGCGGAAGTCGAACGACTCGCCGACCGCGTGGGCTTGCTCAACGAAGGACAACTCGTCACGGTCGGTCGCCCGGACGAACTCGTCGCGGAATACGGCGGCGAGAGCCGACTCGTCGTCCGGACCGCGGGCGACGCCGACCTCGACCTCGAATCCGTGACGCTCGCGCCCGCGCTCCGAACCGAGACGACCGAAGACGGCGTCACCGTCTACGGTGTCGGCCCGCGTGAAATCGGCGACGCGGTTGCGGCCTTCGACGAGGCCGGCGTCGTCTACGAATCGCTCGTCTGGAAGCAACCCGGTCTCGAAGAGGTCTACCTCTCGTTGACGGGCGAGCAGTTCGAAGCGGCGCGTCCCGCGGCGGCCGCGGCCATCGGAGGGCACCAATGAGTTCGCTCGCTCGCGTTCGCTCGGAGTTCGTCGCCTCGTGGCACTCGTTTCTCCGCCGACGGACGGCCGTGTTCTTCACGTTCTTCTTCCCGGCGATTATCGTCGTCATCTTCGGTGCGCTCGTCCAGACGCAACCGACCGGCGGCGGTCTCTTCGCCGAGCCGAAAGAGTACTATATCGCTGGCTATCTCGCCGTCGTCGTCCTCTTTACGCCGCTGTCGCGGGTCGGAAGCACCATCGCCCGCCACCGCGACGGCAACCGCTTCGAGAAGTTGGCGACGACGCCGCTTTCTCGCTCGGAGTGGCTTCTCGCGCACTCGCTCGTCAACGTCGTCGTCATCGGTCTCGCGGCGCTGTTGCTCCTCGGACTTTCGGTCCTCGTGACCGGTGCGTCGATTCCGCTTTCGGCACCGACGCTGGCTATCGTTCCTTTCGTCGCGCTCGGTGTGACGTTGTTCTGCGGTCTCGGCGCGATTATCGGAAGCGTCGCCGACTCTCAAGACGGCGTTATCGCCGCGAGCAACGCCATCGCGCTTCCGCTGTTGTTCCTCTCCGAGACGTTCGTGACGCCCGACTTGCTCCCGTCGTGGTTCGTGCCGGCGCTGAATCTCTCGCCGCTCACGTTCTTCGCTCGCGGCGTCCGGGCGCTCACCTACACCGGCGGCGACTGGACGACGAACCTCGGTATCCTCGCGGCGCTTTCGGTCGTGTTCTTTGCGGCGGGGACGCTGGCGATTCCACAGACTGACTGACGAAACACGGTCACCTTTTCGAGCCGTTTCCCGACCGTCGCCGCGCGGTTTTGGTGCTTTCCGGCAGGGCACTGACGACGCCCGCAAACTCAAGCCTTAACCCGCGGCCGACCCCACGTGGGGGCATGGTCGAAACTGAGACATACACCATCGAAGGACCGAACGGTGACACCGAAGACGTCGAACTCCCCGCCGGTCTCGTCGATATCTTCTCGGAGCAGGGCGAGGAACCGACCGACGTCGTCGCCGACGTCGTCGTCCAAGCGTTCGCACAGCAGGCTCACGTCGTCGCACACCACAACGAGGGCGGCGCGCCGGCTGACATCGCCGAAATCAACGAGAAGATGGAAGAACTGTTCGAAGAGCGCTTCGGCGTCGCACTCGCCGACGCACTCGGACACTCGCACTAAGTCGCGGCCGCGACCGTCGGTGCAACGCACGTTGCATCCGCGCCCGACCGATTTTCTGTGTATCGTAGCGGGCTGGAAGCGACGCCGCCGTCTCTCGACTCGTGGCGTCGCCCGTTCTCAGATGAATGCGAGCGGGACCATGACTGCGAACCCGGCGGCGAGTCCGGCGGCCAGTTCGACTTTCCCACCGCGGGGGAGACGCTCGCCGAGTTCCAACGCTTCCGGAATGAACTCCGTGAGGACGAGAAACACCATGGCTCCCGCCGCAAAGCCGAAGCCGAACGGCAGGAACTCGCGGGCGACGCGCACGAAGTAGAACGCGACGACCGCGCCGATAGGCTGTGGCAGACTGGAGAAGATAGCCCACCAGACCAGTTTCCAGTTGGGAACGTCCATCGACCGAAGCGGGATGGAGACGGCGAGACCTTCGGGAATGTTGTGAATCGAGATTGCGAGCGTCATGAACACCGCCAAGAGTGGGACGACGAAGCCGAAAAGCTCGAAGCCGCCTTCGAGACCGAGGTCGGCAAAAGAGACGCCGACGGCCACACCTTCGGGGAAACTGTGGACGGTGAGAATGCCGAGAATCAACACGAGTTTTCTGAAATCCGCCTCCTCGTATTTCTGTGGGTGCACCTCTGCGCCCTCGATGAAGTAATGTGCGACGAGGACGAGAACGACGCCCGCCCCGAGACCGATACCGAGTTCCACCGGCGTCCCGTTAGCGAGACCTTCGAAGATGAGACCGAACAGCGACGCAGAGACCATAATCCCCGAGGCGATACCCCAGAGCGCCACGTTCCAGCGGTCGCTCACGTCCGACACGAAAAAGAACGGAATCGCGCCGAGACCGGTTGCGATGGCCGTGATAAGCCCCGCGACAAAGACGAACGCGAGGGCGGCGAGTTGCTCCATACGAACAGTAGCGTTTCGGCTCCGATAAATATTATCATATTTCAGATAGTTTTCGGCTACCCTAAATCCAAGTACCGGGCCGAAGCCGCGTCTGTGGTTTCGTCGCGCCAAAAAATGAGAGCGATGAGCCAGTGTATTTAAATTGATATATTCTGCGTATGGTGGCACGAATCGTCCGTCAGCGTGACCGAGACACTGTCGTCGGACTCACCGTTTGGGACCCGATTCGTTGGTTCCTGACTTTTCGTGAAAAACAGCGACTACGGCGGACTACTCAGTCGTCCGCGGCAGACGCGCTGTCCGGCGAATCGGTGTCGCTTCCCATCGGAGAGACCGGTGTCGCCGCGACGGCGCGGGCCGAACCCATCCACCGTTCGACGTTGGCGGCGACGTAGTCGCGGGCACCGAAAGCGACCGCGCCGCCAACACCGATAGCCAACGCGGCCGCGAGACCCCACGCGAACGCTTGGGCGATGGTAAAGAGAATCTCGACGTCGATGCCCATCGTGCTCAGACCGATGACGACCGCCGTGAAGTACAAGAACAGTCGCGCACCGATTGCGAAGATGCTCGTGTAGGACGTTTCGGTCGCCGCGCGAGTCCGCATAATCGCGTCACCGATGAAGTCGGCGACGACGAAGCCGAGAACGATGACGAGCAGTCCAGCGACGAACGACGGGGCGTACGAGGCCGCCGTCGAGACCCATTCGGAAAACAGGTCAACGGCCAGTACGTCCGCCGCGGCGAGGACCGCAATCGCGTAGACGAACCATCGACCGAGCGTCCCGAACGCCCGCGAGACCGTCTTTTCGGTGCCGCCGAGAATTTTCCCGACCGGCGTTTCGAGCACCGCCCTATCGACTTCGATTCGGTCGGCGACGCGCGCGATGAGACGCGCCGCGATACTGCCGACGAACCAGCCGACGAGCAGGATGAGAATCGCGCCTGCAAGTCGCGGTAAGAAGGCCAGTACGGCGTTCGTCAACTCTGCAATCGACTCGGTTAGTGTGACTTGTAACGGGTACATTGCCGTGCATACATTCGCGCACACGAACGATAGTTAATCGCCAACAAACCACGTACAAAACACTCTCGTAAACGATATCCTCCGATTTCTTCGACAATCGGCCAAAACGGACGTACCGACCGACCGAGAGCGGTCTCACCGGCGTTCGTTCTAACGAGACGCCGGACGAGAGAGTCACTCGTTCCGAGCGATTTGTGGCAATTTAATCTCATTTTCAGTCGTCGTCGCGTGGCGCGTCCGACCGTGTGTCGGCGAGCAGACCCAACCGTGTTGCAATCTGATTGGTTGCGACCCAAACTGAGTCTCGGCCACGACTCGTGTACTAATTCCAATATGTTCGGCCCGAATCTAGGTGAATAAATAACGAACCATAGCAATTAATTGCGGCACTGTAGCGTGCCACCACAGGCCGTGAGACGGCCCACACCACCGAGTTTATCAGGCAATGCCGGAAATCAATTGCTAATGGGAGAGCTATCCGAATTGTTCGCGCCGAACCAGATTGCGGTGGTCGGTGCGACCGAGCGTGAAGGAGCGATCGGCCGGGCAATCATGGACAACCTCATCGAAGACTTCGACGGTGAGGTCGTTCCGGTCAACCCCAAGTACGACGAACTGTTCGGCCTGCAGTGTTACGGCGACGTCGGCGAGACCAACGCCGACCTTGCGATTATCGTCGTTCCCCCGAAGGTCGTCCTCCCGGCGCTGAAGTCCGCGGGCGAGGCCGGCATCAAGAACGTCGTCGTCGTCACGGCTGGCTTCGGCGAAACCGGTAGCGAGGGCGCGGCCCGCGAACAGGAACTCCGCGACATCGCGGCGGAGTACGACCTGAACGTCGTCGGCCCGAACAGTCTGGGCGTCATGAACACGGACGTCGGAATGAACGCGACGTTCGGTCCCGAGATGGCCCTCAACGGCAACATGTCCTTTATGAGCCAGTCGGGCGCGTTCATCACGGCCGTCATCGACTGGGCCAACGACGAGGATATTGGCTTCAAGGACATCGTCTCGCTCGGTAACAAGGCCGTCCTCGACGAAGCCGACTTCATCGAAGCGTGGAACGACGACCCCGACACCGAAGTCATCATCGGCTACCTCGAAGGCATCTCTGCGGGCCGCGAATTCATCGACTCCGCCCGCGAGGTCACGAAGGACACGCCGATTGTCCTCGTGAAATCCGGGAAGACTGACGCCGGCGCGCAGGCCGCCTCCTCGCACACCGGCACCATCGCCGGTTCGGACGCGGCGTATCAGGCCGGTCTCGAACAGGCTGGCGTCATCCGCGCCGACTCCGTCCAGCACCTTTTCGACACCGCACGTGTGCTCGGTGACCAGCCGCTTCCCGAGAACAAGGACGTGGCGGTCATCACGAACGCCGGCGGCCCCGGCGTCATGTCCACCGACGCCATCGGGGAATCGAACCTCGAAATGGCCGACTTCACGGACGAGACGCTCGAAGCGTTCTCCGAAGCGCTCCCCGCCGAAGGGAACATCTACAACCCCGTAGACATCGTCGGCGATGCCGACAACGCGCGCTTCAAGAAAGCACTCGACGTCGCACTCGCCGACGAGAACGTCGGCAGTGCCATCGTCCTCACGGCACCGACGGCCGTCCTCGACTACACCCAACTCGCCGAGGACACCGTCGAACTCCAGGAGAAACACGACAAGCCAATCGCGGCCTGTTTCATGGGCGGCGAGCGCGTCAACGCCGCCTCCGACGTGATGAAAGACGCGGGTATTCCGAACTACTTCGACCCCTCGCGCGCTGTCGACGGTCTCGAAGCCCTCGCGCAGTACGCTGACATCCGCGAGCGCGACTACGACGAACCCACCGAGTTCGACGTGGACCGCGAGCGCGCCCGCGAAATCCTCGAAAGCGTCAAAGAGCGCGACGAGACGCGTCTCGGCGTCGAGGCCATGGAACTGCTCGACGCCTACGGCATCGAGACGCCCGAAGGCGCTATCATCGACGACCCGGCCGACGCGCTGGAAGTCGCCGAAGAGATCGACGGCAACGTCGTCATGAAAATCGTCAGCCCCGACATTCTCCACAAGTCCGACATCGGCGGTGTCAAGGTCGGCGTCTCGAACGAGGACGTCTACGACGCCTACGAGGACCTCATCACCCGCGCCAAGAACTACCAGCCCGACGCCAACATCCTCGGCGTACAGGTCCAAGAGATGGTCGACCTCGACAACGGCGTCGAGACCATCGTCGGCATGAACCGCGACCCACAGTTCGGTCCGCTCATGATGTTCGGTCTCGGCGGCATCTTCGTCGAGATTCTCGAAGACACGACCTTCCGCGTCGCGCCCGTCGCCGAATCGGAAGCCGAAGACATGACGAAAGAGATCGACGCGGCACCGATGCTTCGCGGCGCTCGCGGCAACGAACCGGTCGATATCGACGGTATCACGGAGACGATTCAGCGCCTCTCGCAACTCGTCACCGACTTCCCGGCGATTCTCGAACTCGACATCAACCCGCTCGTTGCGCTTCCCGACGGCGTCAAAGCGGTTGACGTTCGACTCACCGTGGACCCGGACGAACTTTAAACACCCCTGCGACCAACCACTCAATAATGAATACGGTACTCGTCACCTCGACCGGAGAAAGCACCGGGAAAACCGCAATCACGCTCGCACTCGGCCTCCTCGCAAGGGAGCGCGGACTGGACGTGGGCTACATGAAGCCCAAAGGAACGCGCCTGCAGTCCAGCACCGGCAAGACCCTCGACGAGGACCCGATGCTCGCCCGCGAACTCCTCGACATCGACGCGGAGATGCATCAACTCGAACCCGTGGTCTACTCCCCGACGTTCATTCAGGGAGCCATCCGCGGTAGAGAGAACACGGACGAACTCTCCGAGGTCATCTCGCACCACTTCGAAGATATCTCGGCCGGAAAGGACCTGATGCTCGTCGAGGGCGGTGGCAACTACCGAACCGGCGGCATCATCGACCTCACCGACGGTGACGTCGCGGACCTCCTCGGTGCCGAAGTCATCCTCGTCGCCGACTACCAAGATTCGAGCGACCTCGACGACGTGGTCGCGGCCGTCGAAGACATCGGTTCCGACCGCCTCGCCGGCGTCGTGTTCAACCGCGTGAGCGACGCCACCTACGACGAAGTCGAATCCGAGGTCGCGCCGTTCCTCGAAGCGCGCGGCGTTCCCGTCCTCGGTGTCGTCCCGAACGAAAAGGACCTCGCGGGCGTCACCGTCTCCGACCTCGCTAACGAACTCGGCGCGGAACTCGCAACTGACGCCCCCACCGACGCCTTCGTCGAGCGGTTCCTCGTCGGTGCGATGGGCGGCGACGCGGCGCTCCGTTACTTCCGCCGCACGAAGGACGCCGCGGTCATCACCGGCGGCGACCGCGCGAACATCCAGCGCGCCGCGCTCGAAGCCCCCGGAGTCAAGTGTATCATCCTCACCGGTGGTCACCGACCCGTCGGTGCCGTCATCGGCAAGGCCGAGGAGAAGGGCGTCCCCGTCCTCCTCGTCAACGGCGATACGCTCTCCGTGACCGACCGCGCCGAAGACATCGTCAGCACGGGCCGCACGCGAGATGAGCGCACCGTCCAGCGCATGCGCGACCTGCTCTACGAACACGCGGATATCGACACGCTCATCGGCGACGCCGTGCCGTCCGGTGACGCGGAAGCAGACGAATAACACCCAATACCGCCTACTAACGCGGTACGTCGGCTCGGTACCGTCCCGAAGCGGTTTTTACTGAAGTAGTAATCGAGGTGAGACCCACCGAAGCAGTAATGTCACCATAGCCAAACATCCCCGCAATAGCTGGTGTGCCACCAGCACCAATCGTACTCTGGCCGTCAGCGGGGTCGCACTGGTCGTCGCAAAGTCCTTCGTCGAGCGGTGGCGAGACCGGCCGGGAGCGACCGAACTCGGGATTTGTATCGTCGCGGTTCCGCCGCTTTGGTTCCTGTTCGCGTCCGCGTACACCGGAAATCGAACGCTCTCGCTCGCGGGATGGCTCGTCGCGGGCGTCATCTCGATTGGATTCTTTCTCGGCACGTTGCTGTGGCCCGAAACGTCGTTCGTCTGGACCGGCGTGAGCACCACCACGCTGGGACTTGCGTGCGCTCTCGCTCGACAAAAGGCCGTGTTCTACGTCTTCATGGGCTACGCTTACGTGCTGTTGCTTTGGGGCGCGGTGAGAATCGGACGACACGCTATCACGAAGCACGAGCCGCTCTGAGACCAAAACCGAATCCTCGCCTTCGCGCTGTTTACCGCCTTGGTTCTGAACGTGGCGTTCAATACCGGACTCGCCCCATTCGAGTTCGACCCCACGCCGTTCGTGTCTACCATCTCGATGCTCCTGTTTATCCCCGCCGACGTGCAGTATGGGATGTTCAGAGCGCACCCGCTCGCCCGCGACATCGCCCGCGAACACGTCATGCAGACTGATTTTGCGTCGAGTCCGGGCCTGGTTTCGACTCCGACTCCGACTCTGAGTTCGGGTTCGGGTTCGGGTTCGAGTCTGACTCCGAGTCCGAGTCAGAATCCGTTAGAGTTGCCAGCCGCGGTCGGTGTCGTTTAGCAATTCCGCACCGTCTTCGGTGACGACGACGAGGTCTTCGATTCTGACGCCGAACTCGTCAGGGAGGTAGATTCCGGGTTCGATGCTGAACACGTTGCCAACGTCGAGTTCGCGGTCGTTCCCGGCGACGATGTACGGTTCTTCGTGGACGTCGAGACCGACACCGTGGCCGGTTCGGTGGATGAACCGGTCGCCGTGTCCAGCCTCCTCGATTACCTCGCGGGCCGCGCGGTCAACCTCACCAGCGGTGACGCCGGGTTCGACGACCTCGACGGCGGCGGTCCGGGCGGCCTGAACGACCTCGTGAACGTCCGCGAACCCCTCTGGCGGGTCGCCACCGAAGACGACGGTTCGCGTCTGGTCGCTCGGATAGTGGTCAACGCGCGTCCCGAAGTCGAGGACGACGGGGTCGCCGGACTCGATGACGCGGTCGCCGTGGGTGTGGTGCGGCATCGCACCGTTCGGTCCCGATCCGACGAGCGGCCCGAAGGGGATACCCTCGCCGCCTTCGTCTGCGAGGAGGTGCTCGATTTCGGCGGCGAGTTCGGTCTCCGTCATCCCGATTGCGTCCGGTCCCATCTCGCGGAGGCGGGTGACGACGCGGTCGGCGACCGCGCCAGCGCGACGTAACGCGTCGAGTTCCGCGTCGTCCTTGCGTACGCGGAGCGGTGCGAGAGCGTTGCTCGCAAGCCCGAAGTCGGCGTTCGGAAGCACCGCTCTGAGGTCTTGGGTAAAGCGTGCCCACATCGTGTCGTCAACGAGGATGCGACCGTCGTCGAGTCCGAGGTCGGAAACGACGGCTTCGAGCGCGACGACTGGGTCCTCGTCGTCACTCCACGTCCGCACGTCGGAGACCCACGACTCCGCGCGAACCTGTGTCTCGTAGAGGTCGGGGACGAGAAACGCCGGGTCGCCCTCCTGCGGGACGAACAAAAGCAGGTGACGCTCCGCAGGTTCGTCCTCGAATCCGGAGAGGTACAGCAGGTTCGGACTGGGGAACAAGACGACTGCGTCGGTGTCGGCGGCCGATAGTCGCTCCTGACAGGCGCGGGTGCGTCGTTCGAAGGGCGTCATGTGGGGTGATACGCAGGATGATAGAAAAGGGTACGCGGTCCGGGTCGAGTTCGCGGATTCGAGCGGACAACCGAACAGAGAGCCACGAGACAGCACCACTTCTGGGATGGCACCTCGTTCGTCGAACACCTTTATCTGTTGAGCCGTTGCAACTTCACGCATGAGTTGGAAGGCAATCGACGCCCTCGACGACGCTCGTGACGCGACAGCGTCGCTTCTCCTCCCGTTCGACGCAGAACGATGGGCGCGCCTCGCGTTTATCGCGTTTTTCGTCGGCGGGTTCGGAAGCGGTGGCGGCGGCGGTGCCGGTAACACGGGCACGTCGGTACCCAGCGGCACAGGAGACGTTCCCGTTGACTCGCTTCCCGAGTTCGTGACACCGGAGAACGTATTCATCGCAACGGTCGGACTTCTGGCCGTCATCGTACTCCTCGTACTCGGGTTCTTTTTCGTCGGCTCCGTGATGCAGTTCGTCCTCGTTGACGGCGTAGTCTCGAAGGACATCCGCATCAGAAAGCCGTTCCGCGAGCGCTTGGGACTTGGACTTCGGGTGTTCGTCTTCAAGGCCGGTCTCGTACTCGCCGTGGTACTCGTGCTTACCCTCCCGGTTCTCGCACTACTCTTCGGCGGCACCCCAGTCGGAGGGTTAGTTCTCGTCGTAATCCCGCTTATTTTCCTCGCTATCCCCGTGTTATTACTCCTCAGTGCCGTCCTCCAGTTGACCACCGATTTCGTCGTTCCGACGATGATCGCCGAAGACCGGTACGTCCTCTCGTCGGTTCGTCGCGTCCTCTCGGTGTTCCGGTCCGAACTCGCCGAGTTCGGTCTCTACGTCGTCGTCCGACTGTTTCTCGGCTTCGCCGCCAGTATCGCCGTGGGAATCGCCGCGCTCCTCCTCTTGTTTGTGGCCGCTATCCCGTTCGTCATCGTCGGTGGCGGACTCGCTATCGCGTTCTCGGCCGCAGGAGTCCCGCTGTTCTCACTCGCTGGCGGCGTCGTCTTCGGCATCATCGGGGTTCTGTTCCTCCTGACGACGTTCGCGGTCAGCGCGCTCGTACAGATGCCCGTCGTGACCTTCTTCCGGTACTACTCGCTTTTCCTCCTCGGAAGCGTAGACGAGTCGCTCGACCTCGTGTCGAGTTTCCGCACCGACGACGACTCGCCAGCCCCGGAGGGACCGACGCCAGCCTGACCCGTCCGCGTCAGTGCTGAGTGTCGTTATTCCGACCGAGTAGTTTCACGCCGTCGTCGCGGTGACAGTCTTGCGGTCGAGTCGTCCGAGTAAGACGAGAATCGGAATCATCAGCGCGCCGCCGACGACGAACGGTGCCCAAAACCCGATTGCGGTGTAGAGTCCGCCGGCCAGCGCGGGACCGAAGGTCCGCGCGAGGCTTCCAGCGCTCTGTGTGAGACCGAACGCGCCGCCTTGTTCTTCGTCCCCCGCGGACCGCGAGACGAGAGTGTTTAACGAGACGTTTGTGAGAGCGTTTCCGAACGACAGCGGCGTCATGACGGCGAGAAGCGCGAGCACACCCGGGACGAGCGTCGGACCGACCGGTAACAGCCGTCCGACCTCGGGGACGAGCCTCCCGAGGACCGGCGAGAACGGAACGACAGCGAGCGTGACGACCTGAATCGCCGCTCCGCCGACGACAAGTCGGTACTCCCCGAAGCGGTTCGTCAGCGGGCCGACGAGACCGCCTTGTACGACTGCGAGGACGATACCAACGTACGTGAGAATGAGAGCGTTTTCGGTCGCACCGTAGCTGTACTGGTCGTTCGTGAGAAAGATGAACTGACTTTCGAGCGCTGAAAAGGCGAACGAGACGAGGAAAAACGAGACGACGAGCGTTCCGAGACCGCGCGTGCGAAGCGCCGACAAGAGGAGTTCGACGCGAGACTCGCGTGAGTAGCGGGGGTCCGGAGAGCGATCTCGCACTTCGGGTGGTCGAGACTCCGGAAGAACGAAAAACGCCACGACGAGGTTACACCCGGTGATGAGCGCGGCCGCGAAACTCGGCAGTGAAAACTCCGAGACGGGGACGAACGCCGGCAGAACGGACCGAGCCGCGGCGATAACTGGCTCGCTGGCGAAAAAACCGCCGAGTGCGGGGCCGAAGACGAACCCGAGACCGAACGCGGCTCCGAGAAGTCCGAGTCCCTTCGCGCGGTCCTCTGCGGCCGTGATATCGGCGATGTACGCCTGCGCGGTGGCGATGTTACCGCCCATCGCACCGGCGAGCATGCGGGCGACGAAAAGCACGGTGAGCGACCCGGCGACACCGAACAGTAGCCACGCAATAACGCTCCCCGAAAGCGACAACAAGAGCACGGGTCGCCGCCCGCGGGCGTCGGAGATTCGACCTAAAAACGGCGCGGCGAGGAACTGCATCGCCGAGTACGACGCGATGAGCAGGCTCCCGACGAACTCCGTCGCGCCGAACGAAAGCGCGTACAACGGAATGACGGGAATAAGGATACCGAACCCGAGGAGGTCGATGAAGACGATGAAAAAGACCACCCCAAGCGCCCGGCGCGGATTCTCGACTGTCATTGACTGTCCGTTAGCGTGGGCAAGAATAATCGCACCGGTAGGATACCATTTGGTGAAATAATCAGATACTAATTAATATGCTGACACTCGTGAGTCAGTGTATGGCCTTCGAATGGGTGTCATACTTCACGTGTGGGAACTGTGGGCTCGAACGGCCGTCTCCGAAGATTCCGTACGACCGACTCGGCTACGCGGTCTGTCCCGGTTGCGGCGTCGAGACGAGACCCGTGTCGGCGACGGCGGCGACGGACGCTTCGACGCTCGCGGATGGGTAGACACTTCGGCTCGGAACGCCTTCGTCCCGTATGAGCTGGACGGAAGTCCGTAGCGACGACCGTATCGTCGAGTGGGAACGAAGCGACGGGCACGCAACGATTCGACTCCGCCACGGGCCGACCGCGTGGCACGTCCGCTTCGACAGGCTCCACCAGTCACCGGAGGGCGGCGGCTACGACTCCGTGCGGTTCGACGACGAAGACGCCGCCCGCGAGACCGTTGCCGCGTGGAAACGCGAGTACGGCGTCGCCTCCGAGTAGTCGAACCTGCGGCACGTCTACGACGCACTACGAGACACGGAAACGTGGAGAGCTGAGACACGGAGATGTAGCGATATGGAGACACGGAGAACGGAGACCGGGAGCCACAGAAGTGACAGACCGTCGTTACTGAAGCCGTCGCGTGGTCTCCACGAGCGGATGCCGAGCGTAATCGACGATGTCGATGTCGGAAATCGAAGAGAGTCCTTCCTTTTCCGCGGTCCGTTGCATGCCGAGTTCGATGGGGTCGTCCACGACGATGACGTACGCTTCCATCTCCTCGATACCGATGCGGTCGGCCGCGAGGACGCGGTGGTGGCCGTCGGCGAGCAGTAGCGTTCCGTTGTTGTCGATGACGACGAGTGGCTCTGCGAGTCCGCGTTCGAGTTCGTAACGACGGCCGTCGAGTTCGTCGGCGTAGACGCGGGCCTGCGTCGGAATGAGGTCGGACAGCGAGACGGTGCGGCGCTCTTGGTGGACCGTGATGCCGTGAATCTGTTCGAGCGTCCGCATGAGTTTCCCCACCTTCTCGGGCGTCGCGCGCTCGATTTGGCTCCGGATGACGTCCGTGTTCGAGATGATGCCAACGAGGTTGCCCGTGTCGTCCACGACGGGGAGTTTTTGGATGCCGGAGCGGAGGATGACGCGGGCGGCGTCGTTTACGTCCATTTCGGGGTGTGCGACGACCAAGTCGGTCGCCATTACCGCGTCGATACGCTCGCCGTCGTTCGCAAGGAGGATGTCGCGGGCGGTGACGAAGCCCTCTGCTTTGCGCCCATCACAGACGGGAAATCCGTTGTGCCCGTCGCTTTCGACGATTCGGCGGGCCACGTCCGCGACCGTGTCGCCCGGAGAGACGGTCTGAACCTCGCGCGTCATGTACTCCTTGACGGTCGCTTTGGTACTCATCTTCCCCGAGATAAGGCGAGCGTCGGCAAAAACATGTGGGCACTCACTCACCGAGTGAGTACTCGAAGGCGACATCGGTGTCGAGTTTCGGCGTCGGCGTCGTGTGTTCTATCGTCTCGAAGACCCGGCCGGCGACGATATCGGTGACAATCGTTGCGAGCGACTCCCGAGAGTCGTCACCCACGTCGTCGAGGATACCGAGCGGTATCTGCGCCCCCGCCATGTCGGCGTGACCGCCGGCGCTTCCGATGGTCCCGAGTGCGTCTCGGAACGTCTCTCCGAGGTCAACCCGAGCACCGCGAGCGCGTCCAGAGACGTACACCGTCCCGTCCATCAAGCCATAGACGACGGTGACCTCGATACCCTCCATACCGAGGAGGTAGTCGGCCGCCTGCGCCAGCGCGTCCCGTTCGCGGATGTCGCCCACGTTCGTCGTGAGAATATCCCCGCGAACGTCGCGGTTCGAAATCGCGCGTGCGAGCGTTTCCATCGTCTCCGAGGTCATACTCGGCGTCTCGACGCGTTCTAAGAGGTCGGAATCGACGTGGGGGACGAGATACGCCGCGGCCTCGAAGTCGGCGGTCGATACTTCCCGCGTGAAGTCGTTCGTATCCACGCGAATCCCGAACAAGAGAGCAGTCGCAACTGTCGTGTTGGGGACCATCCCGAAGCGTTCGAGATATTCGGAGAGGAGCGTGCTCGTCGAACCGACGTCCTGACGGAGGTCAACGTAGGCCGCTTGGACCGGCCCGCGGGGCGGGTGGTGGTCGATGACGATATCGATGTCCGTGTCTTCGTGTAAGCGGTCGTTGACGCCGGGACGCGAGTGATCGACGAGCGCGTAGCCGGCGTATTCGTCCTCGTCCGGCACGTCGTCGAGGACGTTCAGGTCCAAATCGAGGAGGTTCACCAGCGCGCGGTTTTCTTGGTGAGAGATGTCGCCAAAGTAGCACACGTCGGCTTCGACGTTCGCTCGCTCGGCGATCGACTGCAACGCGAGGGCGGCGGCAATCGCGTCCGGGTCGGGGTTGTCGTGCATGATAACCGCGAGCGGGCCGTCGAGGTCTCGCAGGACTTGCATGAGACGCTTGAGGCGCTCTGTGTGCGACGTGCCAACGGCATCGAGAATCCGGTCCGAAACGATGCGACGCGAGTCGATGACTTCGTCTGCGATGCGTTCGATTGCCGTTCGGACCGACCTCTCGGCGTCGTCGGCGAGATACACGAGAAGCGACGCTTTTGCAAACCGGTCGTGTGCGGCAACTGCCGCGTCGAGGTTCGCCGCCGCCGACTCGCCGGCAACGATGACGGTGTCGATGTCGTCGGGGTAGTTTGTCGGGTCAGACGGGTCGCCAACCGATGCAGTAATTCCGTCCGCCCGGAGGTCTTCGACCCGCCGTTCCCGTTCACAGATAACAGTGACCGACCCGGGACTCGCGGCGAGCGTTCCGACAAGGTCCCCCCCAACGGAGTCACACCCGAGGACCAGTCGATGTACCATACGCTCACGGTGGGTCTCCGGCCGCAAAACCCTACCGTCATCCCATCCAGCGATGATATTATGTCGTGTCAATACATGACACATAACAAGATGGAACTCAAATCTCACTTGCTTCCCGAGTCACGCACCGAGTCGTTCGTCCGTGCGTGCCGAACCGTCGCCGGCGACGACGTCCGAAGTGTGACGTACTTCACGCACGACCGCTTCGAGCAGTTGTACCTCCGGACCGACCTCGAAGCGGACGCCGACCTCGCCGGGTTCGTCGAACACGAAACTGACGGCTTCCAGGCGCGGACCGCCTACCGAGGGTCGGAACTCGGCGACTACCAGTACACGGTCCGAGCGTTCGAACACGGCTACTTGACGCGCGTCACGAACGCCGAGGCAGGAGTGTTTGTCACCACCGACGGGCTAACGCTCCGACGGTCGGAAGAACTCGCGTCGGCGCTCGGAGAACTACTGCGTTCGAAATAAGAAAGAACGAAAGCGGTTGTGTCGGTTACAGACCGACCAGCAGTGCGCTCAGAAGAGCGCCGCGGCGACGGTCTGTGCGGTTTCGATGACCGGGCGGAATCCGGGCAGAAGCAGGACCGTCCCGACCGCGGCGAAGATGACCGCCACGTACAGGCCGACCGGCTGACTGCCGATTTCGAGTGGTTCCGACGGCTCTTCGATCCACATCGCCTTCACGACGCGGCTGTAGTAGAACAGCGACAGTGCGCTGTTGACCGCGCCGACGGCGGCGAGCCACCAAAAGCCGGATTCGATGGCCGAGAGGAACAGGAAGTACTTCGAGAGGAAGCCACCGAACGGCGGGAGCCCTGCCAGCGAGAACATGAAGACAGTCATCGCCGTGGCGGCGATGGGTGCCTTCGATGCAATGCCGTTGTAATCCGCGAAGGTTCGGCCGAGACCCCACTTTTCGACCATGGCGATGAACAGGAACGCACCCGTGTTCATGAAGCCGTAGACGAGCAGGTGGGCCATACTCGCGCCGAGGACGTGACCGTTTGCGGCACCACCGTCGGTGGTGATTGCCGCGAGACCGATGAGCGCGTACCCTGCGTGACCGATAGAGGAGTACGCGAGCATCCGCTTGACGTTTTCTTGGGTCGCCGCGGCGAAGTTACCGAGCGTCATCGTGACGACGGCGAGCACCGCGAACAGAAGCGACCAGTCAACGCCCCCGCCGTTGAGCGAGGTGACGGGGCCGAGCGGGAACGCAACGGTGAAGACGCGGAACGCGACCGCGAAACCGGCGGCCTTCGAGGCAGACGAGAGGAACGCGCTGACCGGTGCGGGTGCACCCTCGTACGCCTCCGGCGCCCAGAAGTGGAACGGAACGGAGGCGGTCTTGAAGGCGAAGCCACCCGCAATCATCAGCACACCGAGTCCGAGAACGCCGACGAGGTCGGACGAGACGGACAGGTTGGCCGCGATTTCCGGCAGGAGTAGCGTGCCGGTGACGGCGTACACGAGGCTGATACCGAACGCGAACACCGCCGACGACAGCGCGCCGATGAGGAAGTACTTCAGACCGGCCTCGATACTGCCGCGGTTCTTTTTGAGGAACGCGACGAGCGCGTACGACGGTAGCGACGCGAGTTCGAGGCTGACGAAGACGGTCGCAAGCGAGTTCGACATCGCCATGAGGGTCATCCCCGTGGCGGCGAACATGACGAGCGAGTAGAACTCGCCTTGGTAGCGGCGTCCTGCGAGGTAGTCGTAGGACGCGACAGAGACCATCGCGGCGACGCTCGTGAAGATGAGCGTGAAGAACAGGCTCATCCCGTCGATGACGAGCGCGTCACCGTACAGCGTGATTGCGCCGCCAGACGATTCCATCCCGGTTCCCTGAGTGAGGAACCAGCCGGCGACACCGCCAGCGGCGAGCGACCCGAGCGTCGAGAGTCCGGCGAGAAGGCCGTTGCTCGACGTGTCGGGGTCGATGGTGTCGATGAGCAGTAAGGCGAGACCCGTCACCGCGAGGATGATTGCGGGTGCCGCCGCCGTCCACTCGGGGGCGGTTTGGAGTGGCGTCATTTAGAACGCACCTCCCAGTTCGAGAATCGGATTAACCGCGTCCTGAATCATGGTGAAGAAGATGTCCGGAGAGACACCGAGCACGATGGTCAAGAGGAGAAGCACCGCGAGCGGCGCGACATCGTGGAACGGCGCGCTGGTGACGTCGTAGTCGCCATCGAACTCGAACGGTCCGAACAGAGTCCGCTGCATCGCGAACAGCAGGTAGCCCGCGACGATGACGATACCGAACATCGCCGCACCGGTAAAGAGCGGCATCGCCTCCATCACCGTGGACTCAAACGCGCCCTTGAAGATGAAGAACTCGGCCGCGAAGCCGGCCATGAGCGGGAGACCCATGTATCCGAACGCGCCGGCGACGAAGATACCCGCCGTGACGGGCATTCGGTCAGCAACGCCTGACATGTCCGTCACCATACGCGTGTGCGTCGTGTTGTAGATGACGCCGACGGCCATGAACATCAGACCGGAGATGAGACCGTGGGCGACCATCTGGAAGGTCGCACCGCCGACACCGTAGGTGGTGTAGGCGATGAGACCGAGGATGACGTACCCCATCGACGAGACGGAGGAGTACGCGACGATGCGCTTGAGGTCCTGCTGTGCCAACGCGAGCAGTGCGCCGTAGATGACGCTCGCAACGGCGAGCAGGGCGATGGGGAGCGCGAAGCTTCGTGCCGTCTCCGGGAGCATCGTGAAGTTGAACCGGAGCAGGGCGTAGGTACCCATCTTCAGGAGGACGCCGGCCAGCATCACGGAGACTGGCGTCGGCGCCTCAACGTGTGCGTCCGGGAGCCACGTGTGGAGCGGGGCGACCGGGACTTTCACCGCGAATCCGAAGAACATCGCAATGAACGCGACCGACGCGAGCGCGCCAGCCGAGAGTCCGGCGAAGCCGCCGAGTTGGCCCGCCTGCAACGCTTGTGCAATCTCGGGGAGTCGGAGCGACGAGATGGAATCGCCGAGACCGAACACCAGCGAGATGAAGCCGATGAACATCACGAGCGACGCGATGTTCGTGTAGACGAAGAACTTGATCGCCGCGTACTTGCGGCGGGGACCGCCCCAGACACCGATGAGGAAGTACATCGGGACGAGCACGGCCTCCCAGAAGATGAACCAGACGAAGAAGTCGAGCGCCGTGAAGACGCCGAGAAGGTTCGCCTCCATGAAGAGCATCAGGCCGAAGAACTGGGACTGACGCTCTGCGATGGGCGTCCACGCGCTGACGATTGCGAGCGTGGTGAGGATGGTCGTCAGGACGATAAGCGGCATGCTGATGCCGTCAACGCCGACCATCCAGTGGAGGTCGTACTGGCCGAGTTGGAGCCAGACGACGTCTGTTTCGAACGCGACCGTCCCGCCCAAGAGGGCGTTCCCGCTCGCGTCGTACTGTTGCCACATAAAGAGACTCCCGACGACGGGAATCAGACTCAGCGCGAAGGCCGCCTTACCGGCGTACCGGTCCGGTAGGACGAACGTGACCAGCGCGGCGAGGAACGTGACTGCGATGAGCGCTTCGATTATCATGCGAACCAACCTCCAATCAGACCGAGACCGATGATCAACGCCGTCAGTCCGAGCGTGAGCAGTGCGGCGTAGTTGCTCACCACACCAGTCTGGAGGCGCTTGATGCGGCCGCCAGCGAACAGGCTCACGCTGGAGAGACCGTTGACGACGCCGTCAACGATACCTTGGTCGAACTTATCGAGGGCGCGAGAGATAGGCTGGACGATGCCAGTGGCGATCCAGACCTGATACTCGTCCTGATAGTAGTTGTTGTACAGTGTGGTCTTGATGCCGCCGAGCTTGTCGGTGTGTTCGACAGGCTCGGGGACGTTGTACAGGCGGTGAGCGAGTCCGGCACCGGCGAGTGCGAGACCGAGGGAGACGGCCGCGCCAATCGCGACGGTTCCCGTCTCGCCGCCGATGTATCCCGAGCTGTACGGCATAAGCTCGGCGTAGTGGTGTGCGTTCAGCGAGCTGAAGCTCCCGTCGAGGAACTGGTGTAGGAAGTCGATTCCCTTGATGCCGAAGAGCTTCTCGACCGGGACCATGTTGACGAGTCCGGCCGTCGCGGCGAGCACGCCGAGGACGGCGAGTGGACCCTTGACGTTCCATCGAACGCCGTGGGGGTCACGCGCCGTTCCAGACCGCGGCTCACCGTGGAAGGTGAGGAACACCATCCGGAAGGTGTAGAATCCCGTGAAGAACACGGCGAGCAGACCCATCGCGTACGCGGCGAGCAGAATCGGACTGCCGCCGAGTCCGTGAATGAGCGTCTCGTACAGAACCTCGTCTTTCGACCAGAAGCCGGCGAAGGGGACGATGCCAGCGAGGGCGAGCGACCCCGAGAGGAACGCGTAGTAGGTCACGGGCATCTTGTCTTTGAGACCGCCCATGTCCCACATGTCCTCGTTGTGATGCATCGCGATGATGACCGAACCGGCACCGAGGAACAACAGCGCCTTGAAGAAGGCGTGCGTCATGAGGTGGAACGTCGCCGCGACGTAGCCACCGGCACCGAGACCGAGCATCATGTAGCCGTACTGGCTGATAGTCGAGTACGCGAGTACCTGCTTGATCTCCTTTTTGACGACACCCATCGTCGCCGCGAAGAGGGCGGTGAATCCGCCAATGAGGGCGATGATGGCGAGCGTCGTCGGCGTCAGCACGTAGAAACCGTACATCCGGGCGACGAGGTAGACACCGGCCGCGACCATCGTCGCTGCGTGGATGAGTGCGGAAACCGGGGTCGGACCTTCCATCGCGTCCGGAAGCCACGTGTGCAGGGGGAACTGCGCGGACTTGCCGACGACGCCTCCGAGAACGAGGAGACCGACGACAGTGAACCACGCCTGTTCACCCATTCCGAGGAACGTGTTGACCGAGTGTTCGCCGTGGAGCGCTTCCTCGGCGAGCACCGGGAAGGCGTCCGGTCCGGCGAAGGCGGCGGAGCCGAACGTCGCAAAGACTGCGACGACACCGATGAGGAAGAAGTAGTCACCGAATCGGGTGACGAGGAACGCCTTCTTCGCGGCACTCGGCGGACCATCCTGCCGGAAGTGGAATCCGATGAGCAGGTAGGAACACAGGCCCACCAGCTCGAAGAACATGAACGCCATGAGTAGGTTGTCGGCGACGACGAACCCGAGCATGGAGGCGGTGAACAGGCCGAGACCGGCGTAGTAGCGCGGCAGACCCGTCTCGCCTTCGTCGTTCATGTAGCCGAGACTGAAGACGTGGACGAGGAAGGCGACGAGCGTCACGATGACGAGCATCATCGCCGAAAGCGGGTCGATGAGCAGACCGAACGTCAGGTTGACCGCGTCGAGACCCTCCGCCCACGTGTAAATCGTTTGGTTGTAGTTCTGTCCACCACTGACGGCGAAGAACGTCGCCACGGAGAGTGCGAATGACCCCGCCGTCGCGCCGATACCCGCCAGCGCACCGCCCTTCGGCATGTACCGTCCCGCTCCAAGTGCGATCAGGAACGAGAGGAATGGGAGGAGGACGATGGCCGGAGCGAATTCGAGAATACCTGCCATAATGTTACCACCTCATCGTGGTCGCGTTCATCACGTCCACGTCGTCGAAGTTGCGGTAGAGTGTGAGTATGATACCGATACCGACTGCGACTTCGGCGGCGGCGAGCGCCAGCACGAAGAGACCGAACGTCTGGCCCGTCACGTTGCCCCAGTAGTAGGAGAACGCGACGAGGTTGATGTTCGCGGCGTTCAGCATCAGCTCGACCGACATCAGGAACAACAGCGCGTTCCGGCGGGTCAAGAGCCCGAAGATGCCGATACAGAAGATGGCCGCAGACAGCACGAGGTAGTACTGCGGTGGGACCATCAGTTCTCACCCTCCGTGTCGTCGAAGAGCGTCTGCTTGAGTTCGCGGCCGCCGTCGGTCAGAATGGTTCGCATTTGGCCGGCTTCGTCCTCGCGGCGTGCGAGGAGCACGGCACCGACGAGCGCCGCGACGAGCACGAGGTCGATGATTTCGAACGCGACCAGCATGCTCTCGCCCGCGACGTCTCCGAAGTCGAGATTGAACATCGAATAGCCGATGCTCGCGGTTATGTTGGCACCCTCTGCGAACCCTTGTGGGTCCGGGAACGATGCACCGAGGAACACGACTGCCATTACGACGAACAACGCGGCGGCAGCGAGTCCGGGTACGAGATGCGAACCGAGTTTCAGTTGCGGTTTCGTTGTCATGTACTACTCACCTCCGGCTCGATACGCGTCAGCATCACGGCGAACGTGATGAGAATCAGTACCCCGCCGACGTAGACGAGGACCTGCATGGCGGCGACGAACTCCGCCTGCAACATCACGTAATGCACCGCGACGCTCAAGAGCGCGCCCCCGAGCAGGAGTGCGGAATGCCAGATGTCCCGCACGAGGACGACGCCCAGGCTGCACCCTACGGTGACGAGGGCGAACAGCGCGAACGCGATGGTTTCATAAACCATTGTGTATGTCTCCTTGAGATATCCCTTTGAACATTTCGAGAACGTCCTCAGCGTCCGATAGCGGACGCAGGCTGACGGTACTCGAACGATTCACTCGCGGTCATGTTACTGATAATCGACCTCTCCTTCGCCCTCGCCGATCCACGCGTTGCGGTCGGGGTTTCGTGAGTTGAGCGGGTCGATATCCTTGTACCACGGGACGTTCTTGAGCTGTTCTTTGTTGTAGACGAAGTCGTTCTTCGTGTCCGCCGTGAACTCGAAGTTCTGTGTGAGCAGAATGGCGTCAACGGGACAGACCTCCTCGCACAGTCGGCAGTAGATACACTGGCCGATGTGTAGGTTGTACTGCTCGCCGTTGCGCTTGTCGTCCTGAACGATCTGAATCGTGTCGTTCGGACAGACGTTCTCACACTGACGGCACCAGATACACCGCTCTTGGCTGAACTTGTGGACGCCACGGAAACGCGGACTCACTTCGGGCGCGGTCTCGGGGTACTCGACCGTAAACGTCTGCCCGTCGAGTGCGTGCTTCAGCGTCACTGCCATGCCTTTCAGAATTCCGATCATGCAATCACCCCCACGATGATGGCCGTGAGAACCAGGTTGGCGAAGGACAACACGAGCATGCCCTTCCAACCGATGTCGAGGAACTGGTCAACACGAAGGCGCGGCACTGCGGAACGCGCCCACTGTGTGAACAGGAAGAACGCCCAGATTTTGATGACGAACCAGACGAATCCGGGCAGGAATGGCCCTGCTGGACCGCCGAGGAACAGCGTCGCCGCGAGCGCACCGCCGAGGAAGATGTGGATGAACTCACCGAGGTAGATGAGCACGAAGTACGCAGACGAGTACTCTGTCTGGTACCCAGCAACAATCTCGGTCGGCGCCTCGGGAATGTCGAACGGGTTCCGTCCGATTTCTGCGAGGTTCGCCACCATGAACAGCGCGAACGCGAACGGATTCACGAACGCGAACCACGTCGGAATCGTGATACCGGCGACGGAGACGAGTGGTTCTGCCTGCACGGCGACGATTTCGCTCATCCGAAGCGAGCCGGTGAAGATAACGACCGATGCGGCGGTGATAACGAGCGGAATCTCGTAGGCGATGTTCGCCGCGACCGCACGGAGCGCACCGATGAGCGAGAACTTGTTGTTCGACGCGTAGCCCGTCATGACGATACCGAGCGACGCGATAGACGCCACGGCGAAGGCGAACGCGAGACCGGTCTCGGGGTCGGCCAGTTGGATGCCGTTACCCATCGGGATAACAGCGAAGCCGAGCAACGCCGAGAACGGAATGACCATCGGAGCGATGTCCCATGCGGGACGGTCAACGCCTTCCGGAACGATGAGTTCCTTCGACAGCAGTCGCACAGCGTCCGTGACGATGGTCAAGAGACCGAACGGCCCGATACGGTTGACGGCGATACGGTCACCGAACGCGGCCGTGATTTTCCGCTTTGCCCATGGACCGGCGAACGCCGTCATGATGAGCATGATGTTGGCGACGAGGAATGCGCCAACGAGTCCACCAACGACATCTCCGATGACGCCGTCGAGACCGAGGAGACCGCTGATAGTCTCCGAGAGTGTCGTGGTTTGCAGATACATCAACGGTCCACCTCACCGAGGACGATGTCGAGACTACCGAGCGAGGCGATCATGTCGGGGATGTACTCGCCTTCGGACATCTCGGGGAGCGTCTGGAGATTCGAGAAACATGGGCTCCGAATCTTGAAGCGCGCCGGCTTGTCGGTGCCGTCGGCGCGGATGTAGATGCCGAGTTCACCCTTCGCGCCTTCGACGGCGCGGTAGATTTCGGTGTCTTCGTCCGGCTTGAGCGTGCGCGGCACGTTCGACTGGATGTTGCGCTCGTCTTCGGGCCAGTCTTCGAGCAGATCGACACACTGCTGGATAATCTTCGCCGACTCCTCGACCTCGCGCATCCGCACGAGCAGACGCGAGAAGTTGTCACAGCCGTCTTCGACGACGACGTCCCAGTCGAGTTCGTCGTAGTAGCCGTAGGAGTCGTCACGGCGAAGGTCGTAGTCGATGCCGGAGCCGCGGGCGACCGGTCCGGTCGCACCGTAGCTCTTTGCGACTTCCGGCGGCAGGACGCCCGTCCCGACCGTACGTGCCTGCAGAATTTCGTTCGAGGTGATCATGTCGTGGTACTCCTCGAGCGCTTCCGGAAGCCCGTCGAGGAAGTCACGAATCTTCTCGAAGAACTCTTCGCGGGGTTCGGGAAGGTCCCACACGACGCCGCCGAGCCGGAAGTAGTTGAACATCATGCGCTGACCGGTGAGGTCCTCCAGAATGTTCTGAACGATTTCGCGGTCCCGCATGGCGTACATGAAGATGGCGGTGAAGTCGCCGTAGACGTCCAGCGCAAACGTGCCGAGCGCAATCATGTGCGATGCGATACGGCACAGTTCGGCACCGAGCGTCCGGATGATTTGTGCGTATTCGGGGACGTCGATGTCCGCGAGGTCCTCCGCAGCGCGGGCGTAGGCCCACTCGTTCAGGAGACCGGCCGAGATGTAGTCCCAACGGTCGGGATACGGCATAATCTGATGCCGGTAGGTCCCCTGCTGGCACATCTGTTCTTCGCAGCGGTGCAGGTAGCCGATGTCGGGGTTGAGGTCAACGACCTGCTCACCGTCGACGACCGTCTCGACGTGAAGCACGCCGTGGGTCGCAGGGTGGTGCGGGCCGATGTTGACGTACATCGTGTTCCCTTGTTCTGCACGCTGGTCCTTTTCGAGCGGATTCGCGTGCTCGCGGAGCGTCGCAATCTGCGGCCGCTCTTGGTCGTAATCGAGACCCAGCGGGTGGCCCTGCCACGTCTCGGGGAGGAGAATGCGGCGGAGGTCCGGATGGCCCTCGTACTGGATTCCCACGAGGTCGTACGCCTCGCGTTCGTGCCAGTCCGCGGTCCGATAGACGGGTTCGGCCGACTGGCTGACCGGGTTGTCCTTCGACGTGGGAACGACGACGCTTACCTCGTCGGTTCGGTCGTCGAAGCTCGTGAGGTGGTAGATGGACTCGTATCGGTCCTCGTACTCCTGTGCGGTCAGACACGAGAGGTGGTCAAACCCGGCTTCGTCACGAAGCTTGAACAGCGCTTCTTGGACCTCGTCTGGGCGAACGACGAGACCCGGCGCGTTCATGTGTTCTTCGCGGCCGATGACGAGGTCGCCGAGCAGTTCGGCGAGTTCGTCGCCGCGACTAACTGCGGCTTCGAGTTCCGCGGGGTCGTCGTCGGGTTGTTGTTCTTCGAGGCTCATGGCGAATCAGCCCAGTTGTACCGCATGACGAGGTCGTCTTCGTCGATCTGTGCGGCGAGCTTATCGACGATTTCGTCGCGTTCGAGGTCGCCGAACTGCTCCAGTTCGTACGGTTTAACCGTCACGGGGCTGGACTCGCCGTTTGCGATTCGCTCTTGGAGCTTCGCAATGCCGTAGATGAGCGCTTCCGGGCGCGGCGGGCAACCGGGGATGTGGATGTCCACCGGGATGACCTCTTCTGCGCCCTTGATAACGTTGTAGCCCTCCTGGAACGGTCCGCCGGAGATGGTGCACGACCCCATGCCGACGACGAATTTCGGTTCGGGCATCTGGTCGTAGACGCGCTTCATACGCGGGGCGAACTTCGAAACGATGGTCCCCGGAACGATAATCACGTCCGCCTGCCTCGGCGACGCACGCGGGACACCGGCCGCGAAGCGGTCCAGGTCGTGCTTGATGGCGTACGTGTGCATCATCTCGATACTGCAGCACGCGATACCGAACTGCAGCATGAACATCGAGGACCCGCGGACCCAGTTCATGAACTTGTCGAACTTCGTGAGAATGAACGGTGACGAGCCGAACGCCTCCCGAAGCTTCGAGTTGAACCGGTCGTCCGCACCCGCCATGCGGGCGTCGCGGGTCTCGGTCTGTACCTGTGTATCGTCGGTGACGAATGGTTTCTGTTCGCTACTCATGCATCTTGCCTCTCTGTCTTACGACGGTTCGCCTGCGGGCTTTTGACCCACTTGACGGCGCCGTTGCGCCACGCCCAGACGAGGCCGACGACGAGGACACCGATGAACAGCAACATCGGCACCAGAACCGTCGCCAGCGACGCGCCCTGTTCGAGGGCGGAGCGGTAAATGACTGTCCACGGGAAAATGAGGACAGTCTCGATGTCGAACACGACGAACAGCAACGCGACCATGTAGTACTGAATGTTAAACTGGACGCGCGCTGTGCCGGTCGGCACCTCACCACTCTCGTAGGTGGCACTCTTTCCTTGTTCCGGTACGCTTGGGCGCAATAGCGCCGACACCGTCATCATCGCTAACGGTATGCCGACACCGACAAGCCCCATCGCACCGATTGCAATCCAATCACTCATGCCGTAGTCTCCCTGACGTGCGGCGGTTAGAAGCGCTCCCCTATAAACATTGATTTGTGTGTTTCGGGCGCGAGAAGGCTTCTATTTGGAAAATACGCGAGAGACGCCCGGAACCGTGCGCCGGGAGGGTTTCGCCCAGAAAAAACGGCCGCTCGGAACGGAAAAAGCAACCGCAGACGTGATGTGCTCGCCTATCGGGACGATTCTCTAAATCCCGCCACGCCGAGGTCGTGGAGCGCCGCGGAGGTCTCGGCCACGTCGGCGACGAGGGATTCGTGATACGCAACCAGTCGGGTTTCGAGTTCGGGGAAGCCGCGCGCGAGCATCTGGACCGCCGAGAGCGCCGCGTTAAACGACTTTCCGGCATCGACGGCGACGATTGGCGCGCCGGTGGGCATACCGATGACGGAATCGACCGATTTCTCTTGGACCGGCACGCCGACGACGGGTGTCGGATACGCGATAGACGCCGTCATGTTCGGCAAGTCGGCGGATTTCCCGCCCGCGCCGGCGATGATAACTTCGATGCCGCGGTCGGCGGCCGTCTCGCCGTACGCGTACAGCAAGTCGGGCGTTCGGTGGGCCGAGACGACGTACGTCTCGTAGGTAAAGCGCGCCTCGGGTGGGTTCTCGTACTTCGTCTGCTCGCCGAACCCGAGGGTGTCCAGCGCCTCGTGCGCGCCGGACATCACGTCGAGGTCGGAGTCGGACCCCATGATGATGCCCACGTCGGGCGTCGTCTCTGGGTCGCGGTCGGAATCGGCCTGTGCGTGCAGTTCGTCGATGAGGTCCTGTTCGGTCGTCATTGGTGTTGGTGTCAGGTTCGAAGGTGGCGTCGGTGTGTCGGTTCCGTTGGGAGTTGCGTGTGTTCGCTCAGTCGAATCGGAGACCGTCCCGGAGTTCGCTCGCACGGGCAAGCAGTGTCTCAACGTCGTCCGTCTCGTCGTCGCCGACGACGGTGAGATGACCCATTTTGCGAAGCGGTCGAGCCTCGTCTTTGCCGTACCAGTGGAGCGAGACGCCCGGTTCGGAGAGTGGTTCGTCCAATCCGCCGAGACGCGCCGGACGTGGTTCGGAAACAGTGCTGAGCACGTTCGTCATCACAGTCGGCGAGCGTCGTGTCGTCGCACCGAGTGGCCACCCGAGGACGGCGCGCACGTGTTGTTCGAACTGGGAGCAGAGTGCGCCCTCGATGGTCCAGTGGCCCGAGTTGTGCGGGCGCGGCGCGACCTCGTTTACGAGCACGTCACCGTCTGTGGTCTCGAACAGTTCGATGCCGAACACGCCGCGACCGGGGAGATGCGAAAGCACCTCGCGTGCGACCCGGTCGGCTTCGGCCCGAACGTCGTCTGTCGTCCGCGCCGGGACGACCGTCTCGCGGAGAATCTCCGCTTCGTGGACGTTCTCGCCGACGGGGAAGGTCCGAATCTCGTCGTCGCCGCGGACGCCGATAACGGACAGTTCGCGCTCGAAGTCGACGAAGGCCTCGGCCATCGCCGGGCCGCCGACGGCCTCGATTGCATCGGCCGCGTCGTCGGGGTCGGTGACGGGGACGTTGCCGCGACCGTCGTAGCCGCCAGTTCGGGCCTTCAGCATGACCGACCCGAACTCGTCGAGGGCGGCGCGAAGGTCGGCCGCATTATCGACGCGGTGGAACGGCGGAATCGGAATCCCCGCGTCGCCGAACGTCCGCTTCTGGACGAGTTTGTCCTCGATGGTCCGGAGCGCGTCGGGTGACGGGTGAACGTCGATTCCCTCCTCGGCGGCGAGTTCGTCGAGTAGGTCTGGCTCTGCGAGTTCGATTTCGAACGTCAGTGCATCGGCCCGTGCGGCGAGTGCTGCCATCGCCTCGGGGTCGTCGAAGTCGCCGACGATTTGGTCGGCGACAGCCGCGGCCGGGCAGTCTGGTGTCGGGTCGAGTACGACGAGTTCGACGCCGAGCGGAGCGGCGGCCTCGCCGAGCATACGCCCGAGTTGGCCCCCACCGACGACGCCGAGTGTGGGTCCGGGTACAGTGACGGTCACACCCGCCGATTTAGGATGTCGATGCATAAACGTTGCCACCCCACCCGATTAAATAGACACTATCGTGTATAGAGTGGGGTCGTCCCCGACGGCAGGCCGTGAAACTGTACGGCGAGATTCGACTCAGCCCTGCGTCGCGTTCGCCCTGTCGAGGGCGTCCCGGTCGATGAAGACGACGGCGTCTTCGTTCCACAGCTTGAACGCGTGCTGTCGGACGACGTAGCCGTCGAGTTCGGGTTCGATTTCGTCGCGGTCCCAGTCGTAGGCGACGACGACCGGCGGCGGGTTCTCTAACGTCTTTGTGACGTTCGCATCCGGTGGGCTACTGGTTCGGTTCACGTTGTCCCCTTCGAAGTACCACGGAAGCGGGAGGCGGCTGTGCCACGATGGCCCGCGAAGCGGATGCGACTCGTTTGCGACGTAGAAGTGCGTCTCGTCGCTGTTCGGCGGGTTCGTCCCGTACAACAGCACGTCCGTGCCGCTGTTCGTGGCGGCCACGCGGCTCACGTCGTCGAGCGTCCCTTTGAGGTCGTTTTCGGGTTGTGCCCACTGGAGGACGACATCGTCCTCGCCGGTCGAGGCGTTCCAGTAATCGACGTTTGCGGCCGCGACGCCGCCGACGGACGCGAGCAAGACGACCGCCGCGAGACCGACGCCGACCGTGTCTTTCGACGCTAACGCGGTCATCCCGGAGCGGAAGACGAACGCGGCCCCGACCGCGGCCGGAATCGCCAACGGGACGACCGCGTGCACGACGACCCACGGGGCCTGAATGTCGGTCGCAAGCGGGTAGCCGAAGATGCTCACGACGCCCCAGTAGGTTGCGAACGCGACGAGCCAGCGGATTCTGTCGGCGACGACGCCGTAGCGGTCAACGACGATGCCGACGAGGGCGAAGACGATGAGCACCGGCGCGCCGTAGACGAACGTTTCGAGGAAGTCCTTCAGATACGGGAGGTAGTCGTGAGACTGGTGTCCGCCACCAACCCAACTGCTCACCGTCTCCGAGACCGCGCCGATGGTTCCGGCTTCGACAACGCCGAGCAGTGCGGTCGCACTGTCGAACGCGCCCCAGATGTCCGGGCGCGGCGCGTAGAAGAACACGAAGACGGTGACGAACGCGAGGAGCCCGCCGAGGACGCCGAGAACGAAGCGCGCGGCGCCGTTTCCGAAACTCCCCGCGCCGCGTTTACGGAGACTTGCCTTCCAGTTCGACGGAATCTCGGTGAAGAGGATGTCGCGTGGCGACCCGCCGGCCGAGGTGCGCGCGAGCAGTCGGTGGTCGAAGACGAGAAACGCCGCGCCGAGGAAACACAGGAGGTAGACGACGTAGTTCTCTTTTGCCGCCGCGCCGGTGGCAAAGGAGGCCCCGGCCGGGATGAGATACGCGAGGCGCCCTGTGTCGTAGGCGCGGACGACGAACCCGAGCGCGAAGACCGAGAATACCGCCACGAGGATGTCGTTGCGCATGAACCGCGAGTAGTAGACGAGAAGCGGGTTCGCCGCGAAGAAGACCGCGAGCGCGACCATCTCGTCGCGGCGGAGGTGCTTGCGGAAGAGCCACACCGAAAGCGGGAGGAGTCCGCCGACGACGGCGACCGGGAGGCGGGCGCTGAAGTCGGTCGCCGGAAGCACCGCGAAGATGTAGTCGTTTACCACCGGCAGAAACGGACCGTGGATTATCGGGCGGTACGCGAACTCGTTGGTCTCGTGATAGCGGAGAATCCAGTAGCCGACGCGCCCTTCGTCCCAATGGAAAATCCGGCCGCCGAGAGAGACCAGACGGACGAGGAGAGCGCCGACGACAGTGACGAGGAGTGCCAGGAGGGCACGGGACCGGGTCACCGTCTCGGTCCCACTGTCAGTACTCATGTCCACCCATCCCCGCGCCGGCAATACAACTGTTATGTTTGTGGGTCGGCGGCACGGTACTGCTCACCGGCGGCACGATGCTGTCTGTCTGGTTGTCTGTCGGCGGCGCGTCGTTCGTCCATCGCCGACGCGGGTAATTTCGGTGGGTGTCGGTAGTTCTTTTATCCGGCACGGGAAGGGTCGGCTATGGTCTCTCTCGGACTCGTAGTGGCCCGATTCAACTCGTCGGTCACCGACCCAATGAAAGAGGCGGCGCTCGACGCCGCCGACGAACGCGACGCCGAGGTCGTCGAGACGGTGCGCGTTCCCGGCGCGTACGACTCCCCCCTCGCGGCCGACCGACTCGCCCGACGCGACGATATCGACGCCGTCGCCGTCGTCGGCGCAATCGTCACTGGCGACACCGACCACGACAACGTCATCGCCGACGCGACGGCCAAGTCGCTGACGGAGGTCTCGTTGAACCGCGATACGCCCGTCACGTTCGGTGTCTCCGGACCGGGAATGAGCGGCGCTGAAGCACGCGAGCGCGTCAGCAAAGGTGCGGAAGCGGTTTACGCCGCGACTGATATGGTGGAGGCGTTGGCATGAACTTCGATTTCAGTGACCGAGTTGGGCGGGTCGAACCGAGCGCGACGCTCGCCATCTCGAACCTCGCAAGCGAACTGGAGGCGCAGGGCGAAGACGTCGTTGACCTCTCGGTCGGGGCACCGGACTTCCCGACGCCGGACAACATCACCCAAGCGGCGAAAGACGCGATGGACGCCGGACACACGGGCTACACCTCGTCGAACGGAATTCCGGAACTCAAGGAGGCAATCGCGGAGAAACTCTGCGGCAACGGCGTCGATGCCGAGGCCGACGAAGTTATCGTCACGCCCGGCGGCAAGCAGGCGCTCTACGAGACGTTCCAGACGCTCGTCGGCGACGGAGACGAGGTCGTCTTGCTGGACCCCGCGTGGGTCTCCTACGAAGCGATGGTCAAGCTTGCGGGCGGGTCCCTACAGCGCGTTGACCTCGCACAGCACGACTTCCGTCTCGAACCTGCGCTCGACGAACTCGCCGAGACGGTCTCCGACGAGACCAAACTGCTCGTCGTCAACTCGCCGTCGAACCCGACCGGCGGCGTCTTCTCCGACGCGGCGCTCGAAGGCGTCCGCGACCTCGCGGTCGAACACGACATCGCCGTCATCTCCGACGAGATTTACGAGCGTATCACCTACGACGGGTTCGAGCACACCTCGCTCGGCTCGCTCGACGGGATGGAAGACAGAACAATCACCATCAACGGATTTTCCAAGGCGTTCTCGATGACGGGCTGGCGGCTCGGGTACCTCCACGCTCCGTCGGACCTCATCTCGCAGGCCGGTAAACTGCACTCGCATTCTGTTTCCTGTGCCGTGAACTTTGTCCAGCACGCCGGCGTCGAGGCGCTCTCGGAGCGCACCGACGACTCGGTCGAAGAGATGCGCGAGGCGTTCGAGGCCCGCAGAGACATGCTCGTTGACCTCCTCGCCGAACACGACGTTGACGTTGCCGTCCCGAAAGGCGCGTTCTACATGATGCTCCCGGTCGATGACGACGACCAGGCGTGGTGTGAGGGCGCGATTCAGGACGCGAAGGTTGCGACCGTCCCCGGAAGCGCGTTCAACGCGCCGGGCTACGCCCGCATCTCCTACGCCGCCAGCGAAGAGCGGCTCCGCGAAGCCGTCGAGCGCCTCGCAGAGCACGACTACATCTGAAGCGGCCGGTCCGGCCGACTTTTTCAGCGACTCGACAACCCCGAGCGACCAGTAAATGAAACACGATTGAACAATATTCGTGACAACACTGTAATAATTGTTGTACTTTCTGTGGTTAGATTTATACACTTCCAAAACCAAATACCGGTAGCACATACCGGTTCACGTTACTGGGTTAGTGGGTGTGGGCCGAGTATGGTCGCAACAAAGCTAATTATGAAACTTAGACAATTCCTTTCCGACGAAGACGCGGTATCGCCGGTCATCGGCGTTATTCTGATGGTTGCCATCACGGTCATCCTCGCGGCGGTCATCGGGTCGTTCGTCCTCGGACTGGGCGACCAAGTAAACGAGACGGCCCCGCAGGCGAGCTTCAGCTTCGAATACGAGACAGGAAGCCCGAACAACCTGACTATCACGCACGAAAGCGGCGATGCGATTGACGCCGCACGAGTGACAATCGTCGGTGGCGGTCTCGACGCCAACTGGTCCGACGGAACCGGTTCAGCCGGCCAGATTTCCGCGGGCGATTCGACCACGTTCGACAGTGACGGTGACCTCGACGTTAGCTCAGGAGACACCGTTCGCGTCGTCTGGACTTCCCAAAGCGGAAGCACGTCCGCGACGATCCAAAGCTGGACCTACGAAGGCTAACTGAAGCGACTCGACGGAACCCGAACGGAGTCGGGTTTGGACTCTTTTTATCGGTCGACGCTATCGAACCGTCACTTCCGAAGCGCTTCTACCGGACGCTCGTTGGCCGCTTTCCACGCCGGATAGAGTCCCGAGAGGACGCTCGTTCCGACGCCGAACACGACGGCGAGGAAGATGTAGACGAAGTTCGCCGCTTGGAACGTCGAAAGCGGGTCGTTCAGGACGACCGCGTTGAGCACGACGCCCGCGCCGACCGCGAGAACCGCCCCGATGAGACCTCCGGTGACACCCAACAGTCCCGCTTCGGCGAGAATCATCCGAACCACGTCGCCGCGCTGGACACCGACGGCGCGGAGCACGCCGATTTCTTGACGTCGTTCGATGGTGCTCATGAGCATGACGTTGAGGATGCTGACGCCCGCGACGACGAGCGAGATAGAGCCGATACCGATGAGGAACGTGTTCAGGATGCCGAAAAACTGGTTGATTCCCGACGTGATGGTCTGAAGCTCGAAGACCGAAACCCGCTCTTCGCGGTCGTTTAACGACTCGCGGATGGCGACCGCCGATTCGTTGGCGGCCTGTCCGGACTCGGCGTTGACGACGACCTGCGAGTAGCCGGTTCCGTTGACATCGTCGAGAGGGACGACGACCGCGTTGTTCGGGTTGACGAGCGAGAGGCCCTGTTGTTGGGCGAGAACGGCGCTGACGCGGTAGGTCCGGCCATCGACCGAGATGGTGTTTCCGGGTTCGACGTCGAGTAGCGTCGCGGTTCCGGACCCGACGAGCGCATCCTTTCGGAGTCGGTCGGGGACGCGGCCATCCTCCGCTTCGTATATCGCGCCGGGGTTTTCCATTCCGTACACTGTCGCCACCGTCTGTCGGTCTCCGCGGCCGACACGAAGCGTCTCGGAGCGGACGGGGACGACCGACCCGTCGGTGACGGCGCGACGTATCTGATCGACGTCGCGGTCGGTCAACTCCTCGACGCCTTCCTGCAGGTTCGGCGAGATGCTGATTTCGTTCCCGATATCGCCGAGTTGTTGGGTCGCACCAGCTCGAAGCGTCGTCCCGAACATGCCGAGCGACGCGATTGCGAGGACGCCGATGATGATGCCGAGAACCGCGAGACTCGTGCGGATACGGTTCCGCGAGAGGTTCCGTCGGGCCATCAACAGCGCCGGCACGCGCCGAAAGAGGTCGTCGAGTGGACTCACTGAATCCTCCCGTCGATGAGTTCGACAGTTCTGTCGGTGTAGTTGCTGAGTTGCGGGTCGTGAGTGACCGCGATGACCGCGACGTCGTCCTCGCGGCGAATCTCGTCGAACAGGTCGAGGACACTGCGGCCGGTCTCTTGGTCGAGGTTCCCCGTCGGTTCGTCGGCGAGCAGAATCTGCGGTTCGTTGATGAGCGCTCGTGCGATGGCGACGCGCTGTTTTTGCCCGCCGGAGAGTTGGTCCGGTCGGTGGTCGAGACGGTCGCCGAGACCGACCCGTTCGAGCAACTCGGTCGCTCGGTCGCGGGCCGTCGGGTCGTCACCGAACAGCGTCGGCACTTCCACGTTTTCCAGCGCGGAAAGCGTCGGAATCAGATGAAAGCTCTGGAAGATAAAGCCGATAAATCGCTTCCGTTGGGTCGTCATCTCGCGGTCTGAGAGGTCGGTGACGTCCTGTCCGTCGAGGAGGACGGTTCCCTCCGAAGGCGTGTCGAGCAGGCCGAGCACGTTGAGCATCGTGGACTTACCGCTCCCGGAGGGTCCCATGACGGAGACGAACTCTCCCGGTTCGGCGTGGAAGTGCACGTCTTTGAGCGCCTCGACCACTTCGCCACCGGTGTCGTACCGCTTCCAAACGTCTCGAAGTTCGATAATGTTGGACATCTCGAATCAGCGCCGTCGGTACGCGTAGATACTGACGCCGACCACGACGAGGAAGGCGAGTAGCCCACCACCGACGAGAAGCGCCGACACGATGCCACCGCCGCCGTTGCCGCTGGCGTTCTGTTCTGGCACCCCGGACACGTCGGAAACGTCAACCGAGGTTTCGACGGTCCGCCTGCGTCCGTCGGCGAGATACGACACTTCGACGGGAACGCTCGTCACGCCGCCTTCGACGGCGGCGTAGAGGTCGAACGAGGCGAAGTCGCTCGCGGGGACGGTCCCGACGAAGTACTCCTTGTACGGTCGCGCGGGAACGACGCCCTCGGCCGGGACGACGCGGACGATGACGCTCTGTGCGTCGCTGAGACCGACGTTACTCGCGCTTCCCGAGATGTGGATGTCGCCTTCTTCCCGTTCGACGTCGATGCCAGTCAACTCGATTTGGCCGGGTGAGGCGGTGTAGTCGATCGTCGTTTCCGCCGTCCCGTCTCGACTGCCGGTCTCGTAGGAGGCGACGACGTCGAGCGTCGCGCGGTCAACCGAAGAGACGTTCAACAGAATCGTTCGGTCGGACTCGGGGGCGACGGTTCCGGCCGGTTTTCCGAGGACCGTCGTATCGTCGTCGCGGAGCGTGAGAACGAGGTCTTCGAGCGGTGCGTTCCCGAGGTTCGTCACATCGACGCGGACGGGTGGGTGTGCGCCCTCACCGAGCGTCGCGTCAAGACGGACCTCCTCGCGCAACGCTTCTGCGACGATAGGAGCGGTCGCCGTCACTGTTCGCGCGTTGCCGTCGGCGGTGGTGTACTGGAGACTCGCAACGAGTTCCGACTCGGCGGTCTCGGGCGCGACGCTGAACTGGAACGTTTGGGACTGTCCGGAGTCGAGTTTCGGAACGACCCGCGTGTCGTTTTTCACCGGCGCACTGTCGGCGCTGACAGAGAGTCGAAGGTTTCGAGCGACGGTGTCCTCACCGTTCGAGACGGTGACGCGAACCGGCGTGTCGGTGCCGATAACGGCGTCACCGACCTCGACGGAGACCTGTGGGCCGCCTTCGCGGACGCGGACGATGACGGGGTATTCGAGTCGCTGGACCTTACCGTCACTTCGGCCGACGACCGTCACCCGGAGATTGTAGGTTCCCGCGTCTTCGAGTCGCATCGAGAGCGGAACGCGAAGGTCGCTTCCGGGCGGAATCGTCCCGAGGTCTTCGACGCGAGCGAGGTCTTTCGAGTTGCCCGCAGACCGCACGTACATGTCGGTTATCTTGAGATTCGACGGGCTGTTTTCGGCGTTCTGGACGACCGTGACGAGCGAGAATCGCTCGCCGGGCGTGGGTTGTGCGGGCGAAATCGTGACGTCGTCGATGTAGGCGGTCGCCTCTGCTCCGAGGGCGGGGACCGGAATCCCGGCGAGAACGACGACGAACAAAAGCGCGACTGGGAGAGCACGGGTAGTCATATTGGATACTAGTATTGGTAAGAGTACTCAAATATCTGCCGCGCACGCGTTTCTCACGCCCCGGTTGCCCCGTTTTCCAGTATCAGTTCGGGGACGCTTCTCGCCGCGACGTGGCACGAGGGTGGGGTGGGAGTTCGGTTCTACGGGTGTTTCGAGCGCTCCGGGTACGTGCGGGTTCGACATACGACTGCGTCTCTGTCGGGAGCGCGTATAGACGGCACACGCGTTTCTCTCCGTCGGAAAGTCGTCGACGACGCCGGTCGGCGAAGAGATTTATGTGAACACGAACCCAGTGTGTGGCAGATGCGCGTGAACGACCTTCCGCTTCCGGCGGGCCTCGTCAAACACTACGAGTCGAACGGTATCGAGGAACTCTACCCGCCGCAGGCGGCCGCCGTCGAGGCAGGCGTCGCCGAAGGCGGCCGGGTCGTCGCCGCGATTCCGACCGCCAGCGGCAAGACGTTCATCGCTGAACTCGCCATGCTCACTGCCGACGGGCCGGCGCTCTACATCGTTCCGCTTCGCGCGCTCGCCCGCGAGAAATACGAGACGTTCGACGAACTGCCTGGCGTGAGCGTCGGCATCTCGACCGGCGACTTCGACGCCGCAGAAGACGACCTCGGCGACCACGACATCGTCGTCGCCACGAGCGAGAAAGTCGATTCGGCGATTCGAAACGGCGCGTCGTGGGTCGAACGACTCGCCTGTGTCGTCGTTGACGAGGTGCACTTACTCGGCGCACTCGGCCGCGGGCCGACGCTCGAAGTCACGCTGGCGACGCTCCAGCGCCGCGTTCCCGACCTCCAACTCGTCGCGCTCTCGGCGACAGTCGATAACCCCGAGGAAATCGCCGCGTGGCTCGACGCCGAACTCGTCGAAAGTACGTGGCGGCCGGTCTCTCTCAGGACCGGCGTCTACGCCGACGAATCGGTCGAGTTCGACGACGACTCGACGCTCGGCGTTGCGGTGCCGCCGACCGGCCCAAACGACGACGAGGCGACCGAAGCGGCCGTCGCGCTCGTCGCCGACGCGGTTGAAAACGGCGGCCAGTGTCTCGCATTCGTCCGCTCTCGGCGCGAAGCGGAAGCACTCGCTGACCGACTCGCGGACGAAGACCTCTCGCCCGCGCCCGACCTCGGGGACGAACTGGCTGAACTGGGCGGGACGACCACGGGGCGTCAGCTCGCCGAGTGCGCCCGGACCGGCGTCGGCTTCCACCACGCGGGATTGCGAAGTACGCACCGCGTCGCGGTCGAGAACGCCTTTCGAGACCGCAAACTCTCGGTTATCTGTGCGACGCCGACGCTCGCGGCGGGCGTCAACGTCCCGGCGCGCCGCGTCGTCATCCGCGACCAGAAACGCTATACTGGAGAGTCGATGGCGTGGATTCCGGTCCTCGACGTCCACCAGATGTGCGGCCGCGCCGGACGCCCGCACCTCGACCCGTTCGGCGAGGCGGTCCTCGTCGGCGACGGCGACACGAAAGCCGAACTCGTCGAGCGATACGTCACCGCCGACGCGGAGGCGGTCGATTCCCAGTTCGCCGACGAGGAGGCGCTTCGAACGCACGTGCTCTCTGTCGTCGCGTCGGGCTTTGCCGACTGTCTCGACGGCGTCGCCGACGTGTTTTCTGCGACCTACTACGCCCACCAGAACCCCGACGTTGACCTCGCGGAACTCGTCGGCGACGTGGTGGCCGACCTCGAATCCATGGAACTGCTCGCCGTCGATGGCGACTCGCTTTCGGCGACGACGCTCGGCGCGCAAACCTCCAGACAGTACGTCTCGCCGACGACCGGCGCGCGAATCATCGCTGGCGTGCGAACCATCGAGTCGATGTCGGACGAAAACGTGACGGCTCGGACCGCACTGGAAGTCGTCTGCGACACGCCTGACATGCTCGACACCTACCTCGGTAACCGCGAGCGGGCAGACATGTATCAGTACGCCCGGACCCACAGCGCGGAGTTCACCACGGCGATGCACGAGGCGGACCCGTTCGAGGAGTGGCTGACGGCGGTCAAGACCGCCCGCATCCTCCACGAGTGGACCGATGGCTCGGACATCGAAACCCTCGTCGAGCGCTACCGAATCGGCCCGGGCGACGTCGAATCCCGCGTCGAACGCGCCGAGTGGCTCTTGGGTGCGGCGGACGCGCTCTGTGCCGCGCTCGATACGGGCGTTCCCGAGTTCCGCGAAGTTCGGGCGCTGTTGTCACCCTGAGGGAGCTTTTAGGTCGTCTCGCGGAGAGGTTCATACAACGACATGTTCGTCGAGGTCGCGCTCTTCGTCGTCGGACTCGCCGCGCTCGTCTTCGGTGCCGACAGAGCGGTGACCGCCGCGGCCGAAGTCGCCCGTTTCTACGGCGTCTCACAGTTCTTCATCGGCGTGACGCTCATCTCCGTCGGGACGTCGATTCCGGAGATGACGACCTCGATCTACGCGGCCACCTACGGTGCTGGCGACCTCGTCGTCGGCAACATCATCGGCTCCGAGACCTCGCAAATTACCCTCGCCATCGGCATCGTCGCGCTCGTCGCGCCCATCGTGGCGAATCGGCGGGACGTGATGGTCTACGGCGGCGCGATGACCCTTGCGATGATTATCATGCTCCTCACGCTCGAAGACGGCGTGGTCCAGCGCTCCGAGGGCTTTCTGATGATGCTCGCGTACGTCAACTTCATCTACACGCTCTACACTAACGAGGGCGGCGAGGAAATCGCCGAGGAGATCGTCGAAGAGGAAGCAACACCCGAACGCGGACTGCCGCGTGTTCTGTTCGGCTTGCTTCTCGTCGTGGTCGGCGGGCAGGTGATGGTGACAAACGGCGTGGCGCTGGGCCGACTGGTCGGCATCTCGGAGTACCTCGTCGGGTTTCTCACCGGTCTCGGAACGACGGCTCCCGAAATCGTCGTCGCCAGTATCGCCGCCAAGGAGGGTCGAAGCGGCATCTCCGTCGGGTCGATTCTCGGAAGCAACATCACGGACCCGGTGTTCTCGCTCGGCATCGGTGCGCTGGTCGCGGACGTGGTGGTGACGGACCTCACGTCGGTGACGTTTTCGGGGCTATACATGCTCGTCGTCTCGCTCGCCGTCTTGGCGCTGTTCTACTGGCGGGAAGGCATCGACCGTCGCGCGGCGATACTCTGTCTCGCGTTGTACCTTCCGACGTTCGTCGTGCTGTGATTGCCGGCGAACAACTCGAACCGTGTTCGTTCGCACTCTCCCCTGAAAACCGCTTCGGGATGCCGTTTTAAGCACTGTGGGGGCGTAGGCGAGGCTATGGGTATCACGTACGAAGACTTCCTCGACCTCGACTACGAACCGACTTCCGAGGACCTCGTTTGCACCTTCCGTATCGACCCCGCGACGGGCATGTCAACGGAGGCGGCCGCGAGTCGCGTCGCGTCGGAGTCCTCAAACGGAACGTGGGCGGCGCTCCAGACCGGTGCAGACTTCACCGACATGGGCGCGACGACCTTCGCTATCGACGGCGACAGTATTCAGGTCGCCTACCCAACCGGGCTGTTCGAACCCGGCAACATGCCGCAGGTGCTCTCCTGTATCGCCGGGAACATCATGGGGATGAAGGCGGTCGATAGCATCCGCCTCATGGACTGCGAGTGGCCCGAGTCCGTCGTCTCGTCGTACCCCGGGCCGCTTTACGGGTCGTCGGTCCGCGAGGAGGTGTTCGGCGTCAGCGACCGCCCAATCACGGCGACGGTGCCAAAGCCGAAAGTTGGTCTCTCGACGGCCGCACACGCGCAAGTCGGCTACGACGCGTGGGTCGGCGGCGTGGACCTGTTGAAAGACGACGAGAACCTGACCGACCAAGCGTTCAACCCCTTCGCCGACCGCCTCACTGAGTCGCTGTCGCTCCGCGACGATGCCGAAGACGAGACCGGCGAAAAGAAATCGTATCTCATCAACGTCACCGCCGACACCCAAACGATGCTTGACCGGGTTGACGAAGTGGCCGCACAGGGCGGTGAGTACGTGATGGTTGACATCATCACTGCCGGGTGGGCCGGTCTCCAGACCGTCCGCGAGCGCACCGAAAAACACGGTCTCGCAATCCACGCCCACCGCGCCATGCACGCCGCCTTCGACCGACTGCCGACTCACGGCGTCTCGATGCGGGTGCTCGCACAGATTTCGCGGCTCTGCGGTGTGGACCAACTCCACACCGGGACCGCCGGACTCGGAAAACTCGCAAACGAGGATACCGTCGGTATCAACGACTGGCTACGACGCGACCTCTACGGCGCGAACGACGTGCTTCCGGTGGCCTCCGGCGGTCTGCACCCGGGACTCCTGCCCGACTTGCTCGACGCGACGGGGACGAACGTCTGTATCCAACTCGGCGGGGGAATCCACGGCCATCCCGACGGCACCAAAGCGGGCGCAGTGGCGCTTCGGTCGGCCATCGACGCCTACGTCGAAGGGACGTCGATTACCGAGGCCGCCGACGAAACGCCCGAACTCGCGGTCGCCCTCGACAAGTGGGGCACCGAGACGCCACGATAGTCCCGGACTGACCGCTCCGAGCCGTTTTTTCAACGGTCAACTTCGCCCATAATCGCGTCCAGACTCCCGATTGCCGCGATGAGGTCGGGGATGTGTTCGCCTTCGGCCATCTCCGGGAGCGCCTGCAAGTTCGAAAACGACGGGCCGCGAATCTTGAAGCGCGCCGGCTTGTCGGTGCCGTCGGCGCGGATGTAGATTCCGAGTTCGCCTTTCGCCGCCTCGACGGCGCGATAGACCTCTGTGTCTTCGTCCGGCTTGAGCGTGCGCGGCACGTTCGATTGGAGCGTGCGCTCGCTTTCCGGCCAGTCTTCGAGTAAGTCGAGACACTGGTCGATTATCTTCGCCGACTCCTCGACCTCGCGCATCCGCACGAGCAGACGCGAGAAGTTGTCACAGCCGTCTTCGACGACGACGTCCCAGTCGAGTTCGTCGTAGTAGCCGTAGGGGTCGTCTCGGCGGAGGTCGTAATCGATGCCGGACCCACGAGCGACCGGGCCGGTGACTCCGTACTGCTTTGCGACCTCGGGTGGCAACACCCCCGTATCGACCGTCCGAATCTGGAGTATCTCGTTCGCCGTCAGCAGGTCGTGGTACTCTTCGAGCCGTTCGGGGAGACCGTCGAGAAATTCGCGCGCCTTCTCGAAGAACGCCGCGCGCGGTTCGGGGAGGTCCCACACGACGCCGCCGAGTCGGAAGTAGTTGAACATCAACCGCTGGCCGGTGAGGTCTTCGAGGATGTTCTGGACGAGTTCGCGGTCCCGCATCGCGTACATGAACGTCGCGGTGAAATCGCCGGTGATGTCGAGAGCGTACGCGGCGAGCGCGAGCATGTGCGAGAGGATGCGACTCAGTTCGGCGGCCATCGTCCGGAGAACCTGTGCGTACGCTGGAACGTCGATATCGGCTAGCGCCTCCGCGGTACGGGCGTACGCCCACTCGTTCAACAGTCCGCCGCCGCCCCAGTCCCAGCGGTCGGGATACGGCATGATTTGGTGTCGATAGGTCCCCTGCTGGCACATCTGCTCTTCACAGCGGTGGATGTAGCCGATGTCGGGTTCGACGTCTACGACCTGTTCGCCGTCGAGTGCGACCTGCAAGTGCAAGACGCCGTGGGTCGCGGGATGGTGCGGGCCGATGTTGAGTAGCATCGTGTCCCGCCCGTCACGTCCGTCTTCGTGGAGCGGGTTCGCGTTCTCGTCGTACCGGACTATCTGCGGGCGGTTCTGTTCGTAATCGAGACCCAGCGGATGGCCCTGCCACGTCTCGGGGAGGAGGATACGGCGGAGGTTCGGGTGGTCTTCGTACTGGATTCCCACGAGGTCGTACGCCTCGCGTTCGTGCCAGTCCGCGGTCCGAAACACTGGCGCGGCGGACTGGCTCACCGGGTCCGACCGGGCCGTCGGGACGACGACGCTCACCTCTCGGGTCGGGTCGTCGTAGGATTTGAGGTGGTAGATAGACTCGTAGCGGTCTTCGTACTCCTGTGCGGTCACACACGAGAGGTGGTCGTAGCCGAGTTCGTCGCGGAGCGTCGTCAGCGACGACTGTACCTCGTCCGGTCGAATCTCGATTGCCGGCGCGTGGACGTGGTCATCGACGGTGAGGACGGCGTCGCCGAGTGCTCGTCGCAGTGCGTCTATCGACGCTTGTCGGTCGCCGTCGTCGTCGCGCTCTCGTCTCGCAGGCGGGCGTTCGAGTGACATAGCGAGTAGTACGCAACTGTTCGCCCGAAACCGGGTTCGGCGTTCTGCCTCACAGGTGTGGTCGATTTTTATACCCACATCGGACTACATCGACTCATGAAATCGGTCGGACTGCGACTCACGCCCGACGAGGACCACATCCATCCGATGCACGAGTTCGTCGTCGAACACGAGGGCTTCGAACGGACCAAGTTGCATCACTGGAACCCGACGATGGGCGAGACGAACACCATCGTCTTCGAAATCGTCGGCTCCGACATCGATGCCTATCAAGCGGCGCTCGAAGCCACGCCGACGGTTCTGTCGTCCGAAGTGGCGCAGATGCCGGGCGACTCCTTTTTCATCGTCGTCAAAGAGCGACTGGACGCCGCGGGCGCGCGCCAAACGACGGCGTTCACGCAGGACGGTCTGGTCGTCGTCCCGCCGGTCGTCTTCGAGGGTGACGGAACGATTTCGGTCACCATCGTCGGCACTGACGCCGCCTTACAGTCGGCGGTTGACCAAACGCCGGGCGACATCGACATCGAAGTCAGAAAGGTGCGCGAGTACACCGGGCCGGGAGACTTCACGCCGGCGTCGTTGTCGCCGCGCCAACGCGAGGCGGTCGAGGCCGCGGTCGCGTGCGGGTACTACCACGAGTCGAGAGACGGGTCCGTCGCGGACGTGGCGACGCAACTGGACTGTTCGACCGGAACGGCCGCAGAACACCTCCGGAAAGCCGAGATGAAGGTCATGTCAGCGGTCGTCGAAACCCAGTAGGGCGGCGATGCACCGCGACTGAGCGGACCCCACCGCCCTCAGGGTTCGGCCCACGGTTCGGTCGTTCCCTCGCCGAACAGTTCGCGCATCAGGATGACGATGCTCTCCGGTGGGAACTGCCCGCGCTCGGTGACGATTGCATCGACGTAGCGCGGCGGCGTCACGTCGAACGCGGGATTTCTGACCGTCGGGTTGCCGAGTTCGGCGAGCGTGTCGGCGTCAAGTATCTCTTCGGTGTCTCGCATCTCGATATCGACGGTGTGGCCCGTCAGCGTGTCGGGGTGGAGTTTGAGCGTCTGTGCGGCGACCATGATAGGCGTCCCGCGGTCCCGGGCGTTGACGGCGAGTCCGCTCGTCCCGATTTTGTTGATGACGCTCCCGTCGGCCGCGACGGCGTCCGCGCCGACGAGTACGTGGTCTACGTCGTTGAGGTAGCGCCGGGCCGCCGAATCGACGACGAGCGTGACGGGGACCCCCATCTCGTGGAGTTCCTGCGCGGTGATGTGACCCTGATTCCGGGGCCGCGTCTCCTTGACGATGGCCTCGATGTGCTTTCCCTGTTTGACCGCGGCTTCGACGCACGCGAGGGCGTCCGTCGAGTGACAGTGGGTCATGATGGTGTCACCGTCGCGGAGGCGGTTCGCGCCGACCTGTCCGAGGTCCGCTTGCGCTCGTTCGAGTCGGTCGCAGAACTCGTCGGCCGATTCGACGACGTTCTGTCGTAGTCCTTCGACCGTCGTGTTCGACATACCGCGGAGGACGTACCGGAGCGCGTTGGGGAGGCTCACCGCCGTCGGACGCGTCTCGTAGAGCGTCCGCGCGGCGGCGCGGAGTTCTGATTTGAACGCCTCGGGCGTGTCGGCGTCGCTCGCCGTGGCCTGTCTCCGAAGCGCATGCGCGGCCGCCTCTGCGATGGTCGCCGCGCCGCGAATCTCCATCGTGTCGATTTCGTCCGCGGTGTCTCGAACCGCGGCGTGTACGCGCTCTTCCATGCCGGTAGCTACGCCCGTGGGATGCAAAAAGGGTCGCCGCGGCGGAACGCGGGTACGCGGGTGAAGGCGGTTCCGGCGGTTCCGGCGGTTTAGATTCGCTCGACGAGCGCCTCGTCGGGGTGTCGAACCCGAATCATTTCGACGCGTTCCAACAGGGCGACGGCGTCGGCGAGTTTGTCCGTCGATTCCGCGTGGACGGTGGCGAGCAGTTCGTCGGTCGTGGTCGTCTCGCCGACGCCGCGGTGGAGTTTGAGTCCTGCCCCGTGGTCTTTCGGCGCGCCGGCCCGTCTGGCGACTTCGTTGACCAACCGGTTGTTGATGTGCGTCACTACGCCGTCGCGGTCGGCGTGGACGGGTTGGGTGTGGCGGCCGGGCGAGAGGTCGGCGATTTCGACGCCCGGGTCGCCGTTCTGCGCGGCGAGTATCTCTCGGAACGTCGCGTCGGCCGCGCCCGAATCGAGGAGTTCCTCGGCGTCGGCATCGACGCCGACCGATTCGAACAGGAGGTCGGCGAGTCGAATCGCCTTCAGGCGCAGGTCGTTCGGACCGTCGCCGTCGAGTGTGGCGAGCACTTCGCGCGCTTCGAAAACCGGGCCGATAGCCGTGCCGACGGGCGCGGACCCGTTCGTGATGGCGCATTCGGTCGTCATTTCGAGGTGGTCGCTCACGCGGTTGAAGTCCTCCGCGAGTTCGCGCGCTTCCGCGAGGCTTTCGACCTTCGCGCCCTCGCCGTACGGGATGTCGATGACGATGTGGGTCGAACCGGCGCTCTTTTTCTTCGAGAGGACGGAGGCGATGAGTTGGCCCACGGGGTCGAGCGAAAGCGGCGTCTCGGCCCGGATAATTTGGTCATCGACCGGCGAGAGGTTCACCGCGCCGCCCCAGACGAGACAGCCGCCGGTCGTCTCGACGATTTCCCGAATCTCGCCGATGGAGAACTCGACGTCGCAGAGGACCTCCATCGTGTCGGCGGTTCCGGACGCCGAGGTGACCGCCCGCGACGACGTTTTCGGAATCTTCACTCCCGCGGCCGCGACGATGGGGACGAGTATCGGCGTGATTCGGTTCCCAGCGACGCCGCCGATCGAGTGCTTGTCGGCGATAATCTCGTCGTCCCACGAAATCGTCTCGCCGATGTTCGCCATACACGACGTGAGGTGCATCGTCTCTTCCATCGACAAGCCGTTCGTGTACATCGCAGAGACGTACGCGCCGAGTTCGATGTCCGCGAGTCGCTCCTCGTAGATGTCGCGGACGATACATTCGAGTTCCCGGCGTTCGAGTTCTATGTCGTCGAGTTTCTTGCGGATGTAGTAGACCGAGTTGGGTTGCGGCGCGACCGACACCGTAACCGTGCCGTCGATGTGCCCGAGACGACGCGTCACGCCGAGTGTTCCCTCCGGGATGAGTTCGTCTGTCAACTCCACGATGCCGATAGTCGTCTTCCCGTCGCGTCGCAGTTGGATGCGTTCGAGCGCGTGCACCCCGAGTTCCGCGGCGTCGGCCTCGTTGAGGAGGACTGTCGGCGCGCGCGTCCCGATGTCGATTGATTCGGCGACCAGTTCCATACTAGATAGTAAGATATGAGAGGCATAAACAGACACGAATCGAGGGGTGGCGTGGTTCGATCCCGAAAAACCGAGAACCGAATCAGTCGTCTCGCTTACGCGAGGTGCGAGTCGATGAGACCTTTCAGGTCGTCGTAGCCGCGGACGCCGACGATCTGTTCGACCGCTTCGCCGTCGGCGAAAAGAACCATCGTCGGTACGCCGCGGACCTGATACTGTGCGGCGAGTTCCTGATTCCGGTCAACATCGACTTTCGCAACCGCTGCCTCCGTGTTCGCCGCGAGCTTTTCGACCGTCGGTTCGAGCATCTTGCACGGACCACACCAGTCCGCGTAGAAATCGGCGAGCACGACGTCGTGGGACGAAACGATATCACCGAGTTCGTTCGACCCGTTTACGCCGACGGGCGAGTTGGGTGCAGACTGTGTCTCTTCCGCAGAAGTGCCGCCATCGACGCGAGCCTTCGATTCGAGCTGTTCGCGTTTCTGTTTCCGGATTTCGGATAGTTCGTCGTCGGACATACCTACTGGTACCGGCCGCACGGTAATAACAGTTTTGTGTATTTTGAACAATAGCAACTCGAAGTCTCAGCTGGGTTGGTCGCGGCAGACCCACCCGTTGCTAGCGAACGTGGGTTCGAGAGTCGATGTGGCTGAAAACGGGACTCGGGCGGTTCACATCGGGTGGCGCGGTGGCTACTCGACGTAGAGCGAGTAGGTGATGACGGCGAACCCGAGGAACGTCAGTATCGAGTCGATGAGGACGCCGGTTGCAAGATCGACGGAGAGAAGCACGTCGGACGCGCCGGCGAGCAGTGCACCGGTGGTGATGATGCCGAATCCGATTGCTAAGGCTCGAAGCGCCGGCGAGCCGGTGTTACGATACGCCTTGAAACTGAAGTAAGTGATGAGACCGCCGAGGACGAGAATCCCCGTCTTGACGATGATGATGAACGTGGCGACTGTGGGTGATGCGGTGTGTACCATATTACGTCTCCTTTCGGACTTGCGACCAGATGTCCGCGATTCGTTCGTCTGGCGACTTTTCGGGGCGACCGACGGCGACGTCGAAGTCTCGGTCCTCGTTGAGACCGATTCGAACCTCGTCGAAAGAGACCTCGTAGGTCGTCGCGTGGTGGCCGTCCGACCGAATCTGTGTCCCCTCCGAGAGAAGGCCCGCGTCGGTTAGTAAATCCAACTTCCGGTACGTCGTCGAAAGGGGAATATCACACGTTTCTGAAATTTCACTGGCCGTCATGGGTTCTTCGAGTCCTCTAATGATGGCTCGTGCGTCCGCGTCGTCGAGCGCGTTGAGCACCGCCGTCAGTTCGGCCGACTCCATCGCGGACCGGTCGCGCGCCATTACCCCGAGACTCTGTGAGGGACTTATTTAACCCTCTGGGTCACCCTTGGTTTCGCCAGCGTTTTCAGAGGTTCTAACGTACTCGCCCTGCTTTTTGAGCCGTCCTGCGCGAGACAACACCGTGGGCGTGCGACAGACGCCGCCCGCACCGGTCACCTGCGGGACGGCGCAGTTGTTGCAACTCTCACAGACGACGCGCACGTCTCGTTCGGTCTCGCGTCCGAGGAGCCGCGCCGGGAGTTCCGGCTCCGCGTAGAAGGGCCGCGCCATCCCGACGGCGTCGCAGGCGTCGCCGAGCAGTCGGTCCATCTCGCCACGCTCTCGAATGCCACCCTCGCAGAGTACCGGGACCGAAACGACCTCGCGGACGCGACGACACAGCGCCGCGTTCCACGCCGGGTCGAAATCGTACCACGCCGCTTCGAGTCGGTTCCCGAGTTCGACGAGTCGCGCCCGGAGCGGGCCGCCGAACGCCGCGGCGTAGCCGTCGCGGAATCGCTCGTCGTCCCACGCGCGGGCCGGAAACGACCCCCGAACGATGCTCGCGTCCCAAAACACCGACCCCGAGACCGGAACGAGCGCGTCGTACCCGGCGTCGTCCAATCGACGACATATCTCAACCGTCGCATCTTCGGTCAGGTGACGACGGATGCCGGGAGGTGCGGCCGTCTCTGCGGGCACTTTCGTCATCAGGGGCACGTCGCCCGCCCGCGCTCGGATTTCGTTGGCGACGACTTCGAGGAACCGAACGCCGTCGCCGAACTCGTCGTCGCGGTGGTTGTAGAACGGCGAGAGGAACTGGTGGATGATACCCATGTTCGCGCCGGCGAGGTGGACGATGTCGTAGCCGGCGTCGGTCGCCATCGCCGCGGCGCGCCCGAAGTCGGCCGCGAGGTCGTACACCTCCGCGGTCGTCATGACGCGCGCGTCGTAGTCGAGAAAGCCGAGACGGTCGAGCAGTCGGAGGAGTCGCGGCGGGCGCGACACGGCGAGTTGCCGGAGCGCCGGATGCTCGCGCCGGTACTCGGCATGCCACGTCTCCATGCTCCGGAGACCGCCGTGTTCCAACTGAATGGCGATGGCGGCGCCGTGGTCGTGAACGGTCTCCGTCACTGCCTCCAACGAGGCGACGAACTCCGGGTCGGCGACGCGGGTCATTCCCGGCGCGGCACACCCGCCCGTCTCGCGGACGATTGTCGCACCCTGACAGACGAGACCCGCGCCGGCCCGCGCGGCAGGTTCGAGTTCCGCGGCGAGGCGGCCCGGCGCGTCCGGTCCGGACCCCGCACATTCGAGGAGCGGCGCGCGGTACAGCCGGTTTCGAAGCGTCACCCCGCCGATTTCGACCGGGTCATCGAGCCGTGGGGAGGCCATACGTGACCAAGGGGTTGGGGCGACGTAAATCGACGCGCGGGCTAGGCAGTTTCCGTGGCAACCCGCGAGACCGTGTCGAATTCGTCGTCGTCGTAGGCGACGAACCGAACCTCGCGGAGCGACGCCGGGTCGAACGTGCGAATCGTCTCGCAGATGATTCGCGCGCCGTCTTCGAGGTCGAATCCGGCAACACCACAGCCGAGCGCGGGAACAACGAGCGATTCGCAACCGCGGTCGTCGGCGGCTTCCAGCGCGTTGCGGGTCGCATCGCGGATGCTCTCGGCTGTCGCCTGCCCGTCGCCGTAGTGGGGCATCGCCGCCGCGTGAATCACGACGTCGGCGTCGAGGTCGAACGCGTCGGTGACGGCGACGTCGCCGAGTTCGACCGGTCCCTTCGCCATCGCCGCCTCGTTCAACTCCGGGCCGCCACCCCGACGGAGCGCGCCGGCGACGCCGGACCCCATCCGGAGACTCGTTCCCGCGGCGTTGACGAGCGCGTCGGCCGATTGCGCGGCGATGTCGCCGCGGACGACGGTGAACTCCATCGTTACGAGTCGAGCGCGGCCATATCCTCGTCGTCGAGGTCGATGTGTGAGGCCGCGATATTGTCTCTGAGATGCGCGACGCTCGACGTGCCCGGAATGGGAAGCATCACGTCGGAGCGGTGGAGCAACCACGCGAGAGCGACCTGTTGTGCCGTCGCGTCGTGTTTCGTTGCGACGGCGGCCACGTCGTCCGCCTTGTCACCGAGGTCGCCGCCGCCGAGCGGGAAGTAGGGGATAAAGCCGATACCGTGTTTCTCGCACGCGTCGATGACCGCCTCGTCCTCGCGGGTTGCGACGTTGTAGTGGTTCTGTACGGTTGCAATCTCGACGATATCGCGTGCTTCGTCGAGGTGTTCAACCGAGACGTTCGAGAGACCGACGTGTCGAATCTGGCCGGCGTCTTTCAACTCCGCGAGGGCGTGAACGGAGTCTTCGAGAGAGACGTCAGGGTCCGGGTCGGGACAGTGCAGTTGATAGAGGTCGAGTGTATCCGTCCGGAGTCGGTCGAGACTCCCGAGAACCGCGTTGCGAAGGTAGTCCGGGTCGGCCCGTGGAATCCAGTCGCCGTCGGTGTTTCGGAGGAAGCCACCTTTCGTCGCAACCACGAGGTTGTCGGGGTAGGGTGCAAGCGCCTCGCCGATGAGTCGCTCCGAGACGCCGGGACCGTAGGAATCCGCCGTGTCAATGAAGTTGATACCGCGCGCGAGGGCCTCGTGGAGGACCTTTCTCGCGTTCTCCTCGTCGTCCGGCGTTCCGATAATCTGCTCGCCCGTGATTCGCATCGCGCCGAAGCCGAGCCGACGGACCGTCAGTTCCCCACCGATGTCGAACGTGCCGCTTGCGTTGTCGAGGCTCATACAATTTTGATTGATTCCCAACAAGATGGTCGTTTCGGCGGGCGGTGTGCCGTCGAGACGGCGGCACCGTTCGTCTCGAACCGCCGAAACCCACTCCCTGTGTGGGTTCGTAGGGCCGGTATGGACCTGCTTTCGATGCGCTGGCGGCACACGCTGTTCGCACACTGGCCCGTTGCCCCCGCGGTCGTGGACGCGCATCTCCCGGACCAACTCTCGGTAGCGACCGCCGACGGGTCGGCGTGGCTCGGCGTCGTCTCGTTCGACATGGTCGATATTCGTCCGCGCCGGTCACCCATCGGCTTGGCGTTTCCCGAGGTGAATCTCCGAACCTACGTCGAACCCACCGACGGCGGCGAGAGGGGCGTCTACTTCTTCACGCTCGAAGCCGCGGACCGCCTCGGCGTGTCGATGGCTCGATTGGGGTATCGGCTCCCGTATCACTACGCGTCCATGTCCGCGACCGAACGGGGTGAGACGGTCGAATTTCGGAGCTATCGCGCGCCGGCCGACGACTCGCCGGGTGCGCGGTTCGAAGCAACCTACCGGCCGACGGACGAGCCAGAACGCGTCGAACCGGGGTCGCTCGCCGCGTTTCTCATCGAGAACTACCGCTTTTACACCGACGACTGGCCGGTCGTCATCGGCGTCATCGACCACGACCCGTGGCCGGTACAGGACGCCGCCGTCGAAATCGAGGCGAATACGCTGTTCGAGGCCTGCGGCTTCGAACACCCCGGAGGTGACCCGCTCGTCCACTACGCGCGAGACCTCGAAGTCACCGCGAAGCCGCCGGCGATTCTTCACTGACGAGCCGGGCGGCCAGACAGCGGTCGCGTCGCAGACCCCGCGTCGGAGTCGGCTTCAGTCGTCGCTCTCCGTGGCCGGGTCGTGGCGGTCGTACCAGTCGAGAATCGCTTCGAACCGGTGTGTCGCGCGCTTGGGGTCCGTGATTCCGTGGTGTTCGTCGGGGTAGACGACGAGTTTGGCATCGACGCCCTGCGCCTTGGCGGCGACATAGAGCTGTTCCGACTGCGTCGGCGGGCACCGCCAGTCCTGCCCACCGGCCATGACGAGAAGCGGCGTGTCGATGTGTTCGGCGTCAGTGAGCGAGGAGGCGGCGTCGAACGTGTCCGGGTCTTCCCACGGGCGGCCGAACTCGTGTTCGTTCCAGAGGCGACTGTCACCGGTCCCGTAGTCCGAAGCGAGGTCGTAGATACCGTGTTCCGGGACGGCGGCGGTCAGGAGGTCGGTTTGGGTCACGAGGAAGCCCTGTGCGATACCGCCGTACGAAAAGCCGTACCCGAAGACGCGCTCGGCGTCGGTCCACCCGCGCTCGGCGAGAGATTCGACGCCCGCGGCGATGTCATCGACTTCGACCGTTCCCCACTGCCCGTGGAGTTCTTCGGTGAATGTACGTCCGTAGGAGGTTCCGCCGCGGTAGTTCGGCCGGAAGACGAGATAGCCGCGCGACGTGAAAAGCGAGTGTTCGAATTTGAACTCGGGTTCGTCGTAGGACATCGGCCCGCCGTGAATACCGACGACCGTCGGACGTGGGTCGGGGTCGTCGAAGTCGAAATCGGCGGGCGCGTAGACGATGCCTTCGACCTCCCACCCGTCGCTTTCGAACGTAACTCGCGTCGTCTTCGGTATCTCGTACTCGTCGGTGAGTTCGGTGTTGAGCGCAGAGAGCCGAACGAACGACTCGGCTTCCGTCTCGTCGGCCGCGTCGATGTCGTCGAGCGAGAGGCCGTAGATGTCCCAGCCGTCGGTCGGGTCCGAGACGAGGACCGCCGCGCGGTCGCCCGCGATGGAGAGCCGTTGAATGGCGCGCAAATCCCCCTGCGCGTCGAACACGCGTTCGGGGGCGTCGGCGCGGGGGTCGAGGCGGACGAGTCTGGACCGGCCCTCGTCGGCGACGAGCGCGTACAGTTCGTCGTCGGAAGCCCACTGCGGTTGTGCGAACCACGCGAGTGTCCGGTCCAACGACGCCGAGAGCGTCCGGGTCTCGTCGGTTTCGAGGTCGGCCACGCGAACCGTTTGCGGGATATAATAGTTCGTCGGGTGGCCGACCTGAAACGCGAGTTGCGTCCCGTCGGGTGACCATTTCGGCGACCGACATACGTACTCGCCGTCGGTCAACTTCTCCACGTTCGCGCCGTCGGGGTCAGTGACGAACACGTCCTGAACGAGCGTGTCGTCGGGTTCGTCGGCGTCGCACGTGACGTACGCGATTCGGTCGTCGGGTCCCCACGCCGGTTGCAGACCGCCAAGGTCGGCGAACGCGCCGGCCGCCGCCGCGTCGTCCAATCGCTCGGTCTCGCCGGTGTCGATGTCAACCACGAACAGGTAGGTCGTCACCGTGTCGGTCCAGCCGACGCCGTCTATCTTGTGTTGGAGGCGCTCTGTCTCGATTGGGCCGCCGTCCTCGCGTTGGTCGAGATACGCTCGTTCTTCGTCGGTCGGGTCGCGGGCGGAGACGACGAGACGGTCGCCGTCTGGAGACCAATCGAACTCCGAGATGCCCTCGTCGAAGTCGGTGTACTGTGTCGGGTCGCCGCCGAGTTCGAGGTCGAAACACCACACCTGCGACTTCGGGTCGTCGGACGCAGACGCCGCGTTCGCGTCGTCGCTGTCGTCGTCCGATACGTCGCCGCCCGTGTTCGCGTCGTCGTCTGCGTTCGCATCGTCGTCCGCGCTCGTTTCGGCTTCTGGGTCGGCTTGTCGCCCGACGCGACGCGAAACGTCCTCGTCGCGGGTGCCAATGAACGCGAGTCGATTTCCGTCCGATGACCACTTCGGCGACGACGCCCCCGGCAGACGTGTCAAGCGGTGGGGTTCACGAGAGCCGTCCGCAGGGACCACGTAGAGCGACGACAGCCGTTCGTCTTCGGCGGGGTCTGACTCCGAGACGACGAACGCAATCCAGTCGCCGTCGGGTGAGATTGCGACTTCCGACGGCATCGAGAGGTCGTAAAACGCCTCTACTGGAATTTCATCTGACATGAGTGGTAGGCTCTCATCCCACAAAGAAATATGTTTGCGTCGGCGACCCCGCTGTCGGTTTTCGAGACTGAGACGGAGTTCGAACGGCCGACCCGAAGGTGAAACCTTCAAGCATCGCTGAACTAACCCGACGAACATGGTACTCATCGATACTATCATGGCGACAGTTCACCTGCTGGTCGGGGGACTGTGGACCGGGAGCGTGCTCTTTTTCGCGCTTGCCGTGCTTCCGACCGCCCGCGCAGGCGACATTCGCGCCAGTGTCTTCGAGTCGATAACGTCCCGTCTCACGACGTGGTCGCGTCTCGCGTCGGTCTTGATGTTCGCAACCGGTGGCCACCTCGCCGGGAGTCGCTACACCGTCGGGAGCCTGTTCGGGTCGGGTCGCGGCCACCTCGTCCTCTCGATGCTCGCGCTCTGGCTCGCGCTCACCGGTCTCGTCGAAGTCGGCCGTGCGCGAGCGAAAGACGGGATTGCCGAGAAGAAAGTTCGTACGCCGGCCGAAAACGCCGCTCCGTTCTACCTCGGAGCCACCGGCGCCGCCGTCCTGTTGCTCGTGGTCGCCGGACTCCTCCTCAACCCGGGGCTTCTCAACTGACTATTGACGCCTCAATAGACTATACATAGCTACCTCATAAAATATATATTTTGTACGATATGTTTATTTCCCCGCTACCGGTGGGTAGACCTGTATGCAAGGGGACGAGTCACGCGTCACCGAGACGTCACTTCAAATCGAGTTGTGTCCCGAGACCGGGGAAATCCGCGTCCACAGAGCTACTGTATTGGGGACGTTCACGCGGACGATCGACCGATGAGAGCCGCTCGTCAGCAGTCGCCGGGACCGGTGCTCGCTCGTCTCGCGCGACCGGTGTCGCGGACGCCAACTCGGATTGCAATCGTCTCCGACCCGCACGTGACGCCGACCGGGACCGGAACGTGGAAAGTCTACCACCGGACCGAAAACAGACTTCGAACCGCCGTCTCGACCATCTCGGACCTCGACGCGGACGCGACGGTTCTCCTCGGCGACCTGACGCGGGACGGTCGCCCGGGTGAATACGATGTCGTTGACGAAATCCTCGCCGACCTGCCGGACCCGTGGCTCTCCGTTCCGGGCAACCACGACGTACCAAAGCGGTGGGACGACTACGAGGTCCCAACACCGGGACGGTTCGCCGACCGATACGCGACCGGCGAACTGCCGTGTACGCGTCGCGTCGGCGGCATCGACGTCATCGGTCTCGACTCGGCCAGTGGCGGATGCAACCTCGGACTCTACGAGTCCCACGAGGGGGTCATTCCCGAACCGCACCTCCGCTGGTTGGACGAACACCTCGCTGACGCGACGACGCCGCTCGTCGTCCTCCATCACAACCTCTACCACCCGCGCCAACACACCGGGCAGTTCCCCGACGGCGACTTCTACCAACTTCGAAACGCCGACGAACTCCGCGAGATACTCGCCAGCCACGGCGTTCCCCTCGTCTTTTCGGGCCACATTCACTGGCCGGCGACCGCGGTTCGAGACGGCGTCCGCGAGATAACCGCGCCCGCGACGTGTTCGTTTCCGCAGTCCTTCCTGCTCGTCGAAATCGACCGAAGCGGGACGACGATTCGACTCGTCCCACTCGCCGGTCCGAAAGGGATGGCTGAAGCCTACACACTCGCGTCGAGCGGGAGCGCCCACGGACAGGGAATCGCGGCGCACGCCGACCGCGGCCTCCTCTCGACGCTCCCGCTCGTCGACGAGCGGACGCCGCCCAGCCAGTCGGTCGGCGGAAACGTCTCGGAGGCGGTTCGATGGCGGTGAGTCTCGACCGGCTCGACGCCGCTCGTCAGAACCTCCGCGAAGAACGCCGGCGGTGCGTGGACGAACGAGCGGCGTTTCTCGCGTTCCAGAAAGACGTCGCGGCGGTGAAAGCGACCGCGCCCGCGGCGACGCCGATGGCCGTAACCGCTATCGGACGCAGACAGCACTCCGACGGCGCACTCGCTCGTGTCCGCCGCGCCTACGAGCGGACCGTCATGTCGGTCCCACATTACGACGAGGAGTACGACGACTCCTTCGAAGACAGCGTCTCGGCCGAGTTCGGTCCCGACGTTGCTACCGCGTTCCGGTCCGCGAGCGTCTTCTCGCCCGCGCTCCGGCAGACGGTGGCCTCGGCGGCCGCCACCGCGGTCTCCGAACGCGCCGAGTTCATTCGCGTCGTCGATGAAGAGATCGACTCCATCGAGTCGATGCACGACGACATCGCGTCGCTCACCGCACGGCTCTCCGAATTCGACGACACGCCACTTTCCGACCGCGGCTTCGACGAACTACTGGCGTTGCACGACGGGTTGGCGGACCTCCGTGGCCGGTTGGATGCACTCGTCGTGGAGCGACAGGCGACGATAGCGAATCATCGACGGGCGCTTTCCTCGCTTGACCACGACGTGACGGAGTTCCTGTACGAGAATCTCTCGGTTCGCTATCCTGTCTTGGCGACGGCCGCGGCTGTCGCGGCGGCCCTCGACACCGCCACGGGCCGGGTCGAAACGTGGCTCGCTTCGACACCGTAGCCCGATTCGGCCACAGTTATTTATCCGTTCACGGTGACGCCGGAGTATAGTATGTTCACGTTCTCGGAGGGATACCGATGAATCGCCTCCACCCCCGCATCCGTCTTCTTTGGGTCGCCCGCGCGGTCGTCTTCGCGCTCGTCGCTGGCGGCGTCACCGGTGCCGGCGTCGTGTTCGCGCCGATATCTATTCCGCCACTCGCACCCGTCGCGGTCGCTGTGACGCTCCTCGTCGTTGGTGTCCCCTACGCACTGCTCCGCTATCGCGCGTGGGGCTACGAGGTCCGCGACGACTCGTTGTACCTCCAACGCGGCGTCTTGACCAAGGTCAACACCGTCGTCCCGTTCGTTCGCGTCCAGCACGTCGATTCGACGCGGGGGCCGCTCGAACGACTCGTCGGTCTGGCATCGACTATCGTCTACACGGCCGGCTCACGCGGGGCCGACGTTGCGATTCCCGGCCTGACGCCTGACGGGGCCGAAGACCTTCAAGACCGGCTGAAACGCCTCGCAATCCGCGCCGAGGGCGACGACGCGGTATGACGAACCTGTCGCCACTCTCGGTGCCCTACCGAGCGGCACAACGGAGCGTCAGCATCGTGTTCGCGCTCGCGTTCATCGCCTTCTCTGGCGGGACCGCACTCGGTGGATTCGTCGGCGCGCTCGGAGGAGCCGCGCTTCTCGGTGTCGTCGTGCTCACCATCGGCGGGTACGAACTCGCGTACTATCGCCGCTTCGAGTACGAACTCACGCCCGATACGCTCGACATCCGGTCCGGCGTCTTCTCCCGACGCAACCGCGAGATTCCCTATCGGCGCATCCAAAACGTCGATATCTCCCGCAACGTCGCCCAGCGGCTCTTCGGGCTCGCCGCCGTCAACCTCGAAACCGCGGGCGGCGGCGAAACCGAGGGGAGCCTTCGGTTCGTCACCTACGAGGAGGCCCGTCGCATCCAGAAGGAGGTTGCTCGCCTGAAACGCGGCGACACGGAGGCAGATGCGTCGGAACCGGACCAAGAACTCCTCTTCGAGTTGAACCCGCGCGAACTCGCTATCGTCGGTGCGCTCTCGTTCGACATGCGACTACCCGGTCTCGTTTTCGTCTTCGGGTCGAGCATCTTCCCCGTCGTCACCTCGTTCGTTGACGTTCCAATCCCGACGAGCGGCGTCGTCGCGGCGACGCTCGGACTCGTCGGCTTCGTCCTTCTCGTCACGGCCGTCTCGTGGGCCACGGGCTTCGTCTCGGCGGTGGTGAACTACTACGGCTTCCGACTCACCCGCGTCGGCGACGAACTCCAGTACGAACGCGGCCTGCTCCAGCGATACAACGGCTCGATTCCCATCGACAAACTCCAGACGCTCACGGTCGAAGACAACCCGCTGAAGCGACGGTTCGGCTACGCCACGCTCCTCGTCGAGACGGCGGGATACGCACCGGGAGCCGAGAGTTCGAACGGTTCTGGTGCCGCCGGTCGAGGGTCGGAAGCGGCGATTCCGCTCGCCCGACGCGACCGCGTGTACTCCCTCGTCGAAGAACTCGAAGGCGTCTCGAAACCGACGTTCGAACGACCGCCGTCGCGCATCCGCCGACGCTACGCCGTCCGGTACTCGCTCGCGCTCGGCGCGGTGACGCTGGCACTCTACGGCGCGAACACGCTCCTTCCACAGCAGATTCCGTGGTACCTCCCATTGGTGCTCGTTCCCGTCGCGGCCGTCGCCGGCGTCTATCAGTGGCGACATCGCGGTCACGCCCTCGCGGACGACACCTTCGTCACCCGAAACGGCTTCTGGAAGCGCGAGATTCGGTTCGTCCCATACTATCGGGTACAGACCGTCATCGAGACGCGGACTATCTTCCAGCGTCGGTGGCGGGTCTCGACGGTCACGGCCGACACCGCCGGAAGCCTCTCGCTCGTCGGTGGCGATGCGAAAGCCGTCGATATCGAAGCGACGGCGGCGAGCGACCTCCGCGAGACGCTGAACGACCGGCTTCGGGCGTCGTTGGTCGCACGGCGAGAAGAGCGCCGCCGCGCACGACAGGCGGCCCTCGGTGTCGGCGCGACGGACGACCCCACATTGGACGACGACAGACCGACAGACTCCCCCACCGAGTCGGCAGACACGGATGACTCCTTTATCTGGGGCGACGCTGTGGTCGGACCCGATGAGAAAGACGAGAGTTCCGTCGAAGAGAACTCCGAATCCGATGAAGAGGGCCTCCGCGACGCCGACCCCGATAGTCACTCCGAGTCGGATGCCGACCGCTGACCGGCGGAGCAAAATACCTTTTTCCGGTCCTGCGTACGTACTGACATGGCTAACGACGACATCGACGACGTAGACCGCTCGATTCTCCACGCCTTGCAGGACGACGCTCGGAACATGTCGTCCGGCGATATCGCCGAGCGGGCGGGTACCTCGGGGAGTACGGTCCGAAAGCGAATCCAGCGCCTCGAAGACCACTCGGTCATCAAGGGGTACCGCGCCGAAATCGACTATCAGGCCTCCGGGTATCCGCTTCGGATGCTGTTGTTCTGTACCGCACCGATACCCGAACGCGGAGCCATAATCGACGACGTCCTCGCTATCGACGGCGTCGTCTCCGTGCAGGAACTCGTCACGGGTGAGAAGAACCTCCTCGTAACCGTCATCGGCGAAAACGACGACGACGTCACGCCGGTTGCACAGGAGTTGCTCGAACTCGGACTGACCGTCGCCGACGAGGTACTCGTTCGAAGCCACAAGACGACGCCCTTCGGCGGGTTCAACAGCGACCAGTCCTCGACGACCGAGTGACCGGGTTCTCGTCGCCACGGCAAACGACTACTTTCTCCTCCACTCTGAATCCAGCCGAACGGTTTGATTGCAGAATTCCAGAGGCACGAACAGTTTGTGAACCACGGGTCGGGTTGCTTTGAACGACGAGCGAGAGCGAGACGACACACCCCGGGTGAACCGTGTGTTCAGTCTGGAAACGCCGATATAACGTTATTCGGTAACATAGACCATAATGTTCTTCCATGCGCAATATAGAGAACAAATTGTTCGGATAGAAGGTTTTAATAGCGAATATGTTCGTTCTACAGGCGAGAAAAAACAGTCAGTGATTGGCCTACCCGCGTCGAGGGTGGCTCACGGACTGCGACAGCCCACAAACGATGACAGACGAGACGAAATTCACTCGGGTCGGATCGCTACCGAAGACGACGACGGCGACGTCGCGGCTCCCGCTCGTTCTCACGCGAATCGTGTGGGTCCTGTGGGCGCTGAGTCTCGTGGTTGCCACCCTCCGACTGTCTAGTTCCGAGAGCTGGTCGCTTTTGGGACTGTTCTCTATCGACGGCCTGACAGTCGTGATGTGGGTCGTCGTGACGTTCTTCAGCGGAATCGTCCACAGTTACTCGCGGCGCTATATGGCCGGCGATAGCGCGCTCGACAAATTCTTCGGCAACGTGTTCGCGTTCACGCTCGTCGTGATGGCGCTGGTTGCGACGGACTCGCTCGTCGTGTTCGTAGCGCTGTGGCTAACGATGGGACTGGTAATGTCCGCCCTCATCGGCCACGTGGACGCGTGGGACCACGCGCGGACGGCGGCTACACACGCACTTCGGTACTTTACGGGGAGCAGTGCACTGCTGGCGGTCTCCTTCGCGGCCTTGTGGTGGCAAACCGGCGCGTCAACGGTCTCTGCTGTCGCCTCGGCAGAAATTGAACCCTCCGGAGCCGTTCTGTTTGCGGTTGCGATGCTGTTGCTGGCGGCGATGATTCAGTCCGCACTGCTCCCGTTCCACACGTGGTTGCTGTCGTCGATGACGGCGCCGACGCCCGCGTCGGCGTTGATGCACGCCGGGTTCGTCAACGCGGGCGGCATCCTGTTACTCCGGTTCGCGCCGGTCGTTACCGCCGACGGTAGTTTCATGCTGGCAATCGTGGCCGTGGGCGCGACGAGTGCCCTCGTCGGAAAGCTCCTCAAATCCGTCCAGACGGACGTCAAGGGGAAACTCGGCTGTTCGACCGTCGGGCAGATGGGGTTCATGTTCATGCAGGCGGGACTCGGGTTCTTCGGCGCCGCCATCACCCACCTCATCGTACACGGATTCTACAAAGCGTATCAGTTCCTCTCCGCCGGCGGCACTGTCGAACACGCCAGTCCCGATGGGACGTACGCCGCGAAACAACCGGTGGGAGTCGTCGGGTTCGCGGTGACCGTCCTGACGGCACTCGCAGGCGGCGTCCTGTTCGCCGTCACAACTGGGGAGGGAACCGCCTTCGATAGCGGCGTACTACTCGCGGGACTCGTCGTGCTGACCACGATGCACGCCACCCGCGAGATGGTACGCCACGCGGCGCTTCCCGCGTTCCTTCGGTACGGAGCCATTCCGCTCGTGTTCCTGCCAGCAATCGGGGTGTACGCGCTGGTGTACAAGGCCATCGAGCACGCGTTAGTCGGGGTTCCGTTCGTCACGGCACCCACCGAACTGACACCCGTTCACGCCGTCGTCGCCGCGGCGTTCGTCTTGGCGTACGTCACCATCGAAAGCGGGGTCTACCGCCGTAGCACCCGCCTATATATGGCGCTCGTGAATGCGACGCGCCCCGCGTCCGGAACCATCGTAACAACCAGAGAGGAGTACAATGAGCACTAACGAAACAGTCCGCGACACCATCGAACAGGCAGCAACCAGCGTCGGGTCAGTCTGGCCGCTTCACTCCTTCGTGACGGCCAACCCGCTCAGCGGGTTCGAAGACCGCCCGTTCCACGAGGCCGTCCAACAGGCCGAACGCCTGTTCGGCGGCCGCGGCTATCCGAGTGCAGACGTGTTCCGTGCCGCGCTCGACACGGGTCAAATCGACCGGGAAACGCTTCGAAGCGAACTGCGCGCACACGGCTACGAGGAAGACCCATCGACCCTCTTGGCGCGCATGGAGACCCAATCGGAGTCGGCCACCGAGGACGACGAGTCGAGCGAACACGACGTCGTTGACGCGGTCTTGACGAAGTGGCTCGCCGCCTTCCTCGACGAGGGACACGCTTCGTGGTCGATGCCGAACCGCGACCACGGGTTCTACGCCGCGTTCCGTTCCGTGGCGCGCCACGACGGGGCGCTTCCTGACCCGAGCGCCGTCGCCACCTATCCGGACGACCCGACCGAAGCAATCGAACAGGTCGTCTCGGCGTATCCACGCGACCAGTTGGTGGACCTCTTCGAGTTCCACTTCGGCAGACTGCCGGGGTGGACCGGATTCGTCAAACAGCGGGCCAAAAGCGGAGGCGACTGGCAGGCGACGTACCCCATCACGCTCACTGAGTATCTGGCCGTCCGGCTGGTTCTCACGGACCTCTTCGACGCGCCGCTCGGCCCGACGGATTCCACGGAAGAATCGATAGGGACCGAACGTGGTCTCCACCGCGACGCCGAAGTCCCGCTTCCCGAACTCTGGTTGACCGCGTGGGAGACCACGTATCGCACCGAACTGGTCGAGGCGATTGCCGACCAGAATCAATCGACAGCCGCGTCGGAAGGCGGCGAGCCAGCCATCGCGCTCGAAGACGGTGGTCGCCCAGATGCACAGCTCGTCTTCTGTATCGACACGCGTTCGGAGGTCATCCGTCGGCACGTCGAGAACGCCGGTGCCTACGAGACCTACGGCTACGCGGGCTTCTTCGGCATTCCGATGCGCTACGAGGCCTACGACGCCGAGGTCACGACAGATGCTTGCCCACCGATTCTCGACGCACAACACTACGTCGCCGACCGTCCGTCCGAGGGATGCGACCACGAACACGAGCGGTACGACACGTGGTCGAACACGACCAGTGCCGCCGGGAACGTCCTCAAGTCACTCACCTCGAACGCGGCGACCGTATTCAGCTTCGTCGAGAGCACCGGCGTCGGCTACGGGGCCGCACTCACGGCGCGGACGCTCTTTCCGTCGCGCGTGTACGACTTCCTCACCGGTGCTTCAGAGCGGGTCCCATCCCACACAGACTTCTGCGAACCGGCACTCGACCACGACCCGACCGCCGACGGCGACCTGCCACGCGGCCTGTCCACGGCGGAGAAAGTCGAGTACGCCGCGACCGCGTTCGAACTGATGGGATGGGACGAATTCGCGCGCATCGTCGCGTTCGTCGGCCACGCCAGTCAGACCGCGAACAACCCGTTCGAATCCAGCCTTGACTGTGGTGCCTGCGCCGGAAACGCCGGCGGCCCGAACGCTCGTGTCCTCGCGGCCATCTGCAACGACGACGAGGTCAAGGCCGCACTCCGCGACCGCGGATTCGACATTCCCTCGGACACCATCTTCGTCGCCGGCGAACACAACACGACGACGGACGAGGTGACGCTCTTTACCGAATCTGTTCCGGAGAGTCACGAGGCCGACATCGAACAGCTTCGTTCCGACCTCGAAACGGCCCGGGACGGTTCGGCCGCAGAGCGGACTGAATCGATGGACACGTCGTCACCGGGAACTCGGGAAGTCGAACGCCGCGCCGCAGACTGGGCCGAGACGCGCCCGGAGTGGGGACTCGCCGGTAACGCCGGCTTCGTCGTTGGTCCCCGGTCGCTGACGCAGGGTTTCGACCTCGACGGTCGTTCGTTCCTTCACTCGTACGACTGGCGGGACGACGAGTCGGGCGAGGCCCTCGCGGCCATCGTGTCCGGGCCTATGGTCGTCACCCAGTGGATAAACATGCAGTACTACTTCTCGACCGTAGATAACGCGGTCTACGGGAGCGGGTCGAAAATCACCCACAACCCGGTCGGGAACGTCGGCGTCTATCAGGGGAACGGAGGCGACCTGATGACCGGACTGCCGCTCCAGTCGGTCATGGCGGCCGACGACGACCCGTATCACCAACCGCTCCGTCTCTCGGTGGTGATTCACGCCCCGGTCGAACGCGTGACGTCCGTCCTCGCGGAGAACGCCGCAGTCACCGAACTCCTGGACAACGGCTGGCTCTCGCTAACCGTCGTTGACCCGACACAGAACGCCACTGCGTTCGAGTACGACGAGGACCTAACGTGGGTGGCCACCGAGGCCGACGACAGACGCGACGGGGCCGAGACACCGGAACCGACCGCCGAACGTGTCGCGCCGCCTGCGGCAGACGACTGATTGGCTGGGTCATCGCCGCCCTTCAGCAGTGATGCCCTGCGGTGAACTGTTTCCCTCCGAGATATTTACCGCAGGAGAGCGTAGTCCGACACAATGGCGAATCCGGTACTAGAGTCGCTCGTGGCTGGAAACAAATACCACGTCGAGCACTTAGACGTAGACTACTTCGAAGGCGTTCGGGACACGCAAAGACCACAGATCGTCTCTATCGGGTGCTCTGACTCTCGGGTACCCGTCGAAGCACTCTGGAACACCAACAAGGCGGGGGAACTGTTCAAGTCGGTCAACGTCGCCAACCAGGTCTGGACAGCAGTCAACGACACACTCGTCGTCAACGACGTCGTCGGCTATGCGGTGGCCTCACTCGGCGTCTCGGATATCGTCGTCCTCGGACACACCGGGTGCGGCGGCATCAAAGCGGCCTACGAGTTCGTCGTCGGTGACGACGCGAAAGACCTCCCGGTGGCCCTCGAAGCCGCCGTCTCGCGTCTCGTTCCGCTGGTCAAAGAGGCACGAGAATTGGGCCTCTTCGACGAAGAGACCTCGACTGACGACGCCGTCAACCGACTGGTCGAGTACTCGGTCGTCCGCCAAGTCGAGTTCCTCGTCGAGAGCGACGAGGTCCCCGAATCCACCGACTGCTGGGGGTTCGTCTACGACTTCCAGCATGCCTACGGCGACGACGACGGCGCGGCGTACCTCGTCGCCGCGAACGGCGATTCGGACCCAGAAACTATCGTCGAGCGGGTCCCCGACGAGTTCGCTGACCGCGTGAAATCGCTTCGGTAGACCGTCGAATCGGTTACTCGGCTCGCGCGTCGTCGATAAGCCGCGAGAACTCGCGGGCCGTCTCGGTGATGGATTCGAACTCGCCGTTTTCGATTGCTTCGTCGTCCATGAGCGCGCCGCCCGCGCCGACGACGACCGCACCGGCTTCGATGTAGTCCGTGGCGTTGTCGAGTCCGACGCCGCCGGTCGGCATCATCGGAATCTGCGGGAGCGGGCCTTTCATGCTCTTGAGATGCCCCGGTCCGAGCGAGGATGCGGGAAAGACCTTCACGAAGTCCGCGCCCGCGGCGTAGGCGTCGGTCGCCTCGGTCGGCGTCATGATGCCGGGTGCGACGAGCGTCCCGTAGCGGTTGCAGGTCTCGATGACGCCCTCGTCGAAGTTCGGGCCGACGACGAACTCGGCACCGGCCTGGATGGCCGCATTGGCAGTCGGTGCGTCGAGGACCGTCCCCGCGCCGACGATGGCCTCGCGGTCCGAAAACGACGCCGACACCTCGCTGATGAGGTCCATCGCGTCCGGGTTGTCGGCGGTGATTTCGTAGGCCGTGATGCCGCCCTCGTAGAGCGCGTCAGCCACGTCGATGATGGTGTCGGCGTCCGCGCCGCGCATCACCGCGACGACGCCGCTGTCGGCGAGTCGTTGCATGTCCTCGTGTACGTCGAGTGCGACCATTGTCGGTTCGGTGTTTACTACATGCGTTAATAAATTTGGGCCTCGGAGCGGGCGATGCGAACGGCGTCCACGGCGAGTGCGGCCCGGTACGTCCGGAACCGCGGAACGTCTTGTATAATGATAACAGACGACATGTTCAAATTCGCTGAGTACTAACCCGAGGTAAGCGACGGTTGCGGAGCGTGTCGCCCGCACCGACGCACCACCATGTCTCTCGAACCCGACTTCGAAGCGCTGTACCGCGACGTTATTCCGTCAGTCGTCTCCGTCTACGTGGGCGGCCGCCATCGACGCGGCGGTGCCGGGAGCGCTTTCGTCTACGACGACAAGCATCTCGTGACCAACGAACACGTCTCCAGACTCGCCAGCGGGAGCGACGGCGGCCGCGTCGAACTCCGGTTCGCCGACGGGTCGTGGCGCGTGGGTGAGGTCGTCGGAGGCGACGCTTACACCGACCTCGCGGTCGTCGCCGTCGAGACGCTTCCGGCGGACGCGGCCGCGCTTCCGTTGGCGACCGAAAACCCCGCACCCGGCCGCGCCGTCGCCGCGCTCGGCAATCCGCTCGGACTCGACGGGTCCATCTCGGCGGGCATCGTCTCCGGGGCGAATCGGTCGCTTCCGACCTCTAACGGCTTTGCCATCCCAGACGTCGTCCAGACGGACGCCCCCATCAACCCCGGCAACTCGGGCGGGCCGCTCGTCGGACTCGTCTCGGATGCCGACGCCGAGCGCGGCGAAGACAGCACTGGCTCCTCGTACGAAGTCGTCGGCGTCAACCGAGCGAAACAGGGGGACAACATCGGGTTCGCTGTCTCACCCGTCATCGCCAACCGAATCCTGCCAGCCCTCGTCTCGGACGGCCGCTACCGCCACTCGTACCTCCGGGCGCGGACCCTGGACGTGACACCGACTGTCGCCGAAGCGAACAGGCTCGATGCACCGCGCGGCGTACTCGTCGTCGATGCCGCTGGTGCCGACACGAGCGACGAGTCCCTCAGCGGCTGTCACGGAACGGCCCGCCACCGCGGGTCAAACATTCCCGTCGGCGGCGACGTTATCGTCGCTATCGAAGGTAACTCGGTTCGAACCCACGAGGAGTTGATGCGCTATCTCATCACCGAGACGCGCCCCGGCGAACCGATTGCGGTCGATATCCTCCGCGACGGCGACCCCATGACGCTCGTCGTCCAACTGGACGAGCGACCCGCTACGGGGGGAAGGCGTGACGGCCGAGATGGTGGAAGCCAGATTCCAGTGGAGTAGTCGTTCCGGGGGTCAGTTATTTGTCAAACATTTTTAATTTAGTTCCGTGTCTCCTCACTCCGTCACTTCGACCGATGACCCGCTGGATACAATCCCACCGGAACAACCACTGTTCGACGCAACCGCTCCGCTACGGCTCGCCGCAGGTGTGTCTTCTGCGCATCCGCCGTCGGTCGGTCTGTACGCCGCCGGTTGGGTTTCGCCGAGGCTTCCGGCTGTCGTCGGTTCCGCGGCCCTCTGTCTCGCCACCCTCAGCAATGGATTCACCCCGTTTAACAGGACGTTGGCGCACCGTGCCGGGCTGTCGGCGGGATTCCTCGTCTGGGGAGGGCTCCGACTGTGGGTCGGCGGCCGCGGCATACTCCCGTGTTTCATCTGCGTACTCGGCACGATTGGACTGCTCGTCTACGGGCGGCGTGTACTCCACGACGGACTTCGGACGACGGCCTGAGTCGTCTCGCGTATCGCTCTCGAAGTCCCCGGCAAACTCACGCTCGAACCGTCAACACGGGCACATCAGAGAGTCGGACGACGCGCTCAGTCGTGCTTCCGAGAATCGCGTGTTCGAGTCCCGTCCGTCCGTGGGTTGCCATCACCACGAGGTCGGCATCGATGTCGTCGGCGACGGCGAGAATCTCCCGAGCTGGAACGCCGATTCGAACGTCGGTCTCACAGACGACGCTGTCAGCCTCCGAGAGCGCCGCGATTTCTTCGACCGCCGTCCGGGCGGTGTCTCGAAGTCCGTCCTGAACCTGTTCGACCGGCACGTCGGAGGAGGTCCATAGCCCGAGGTCGCCGGCGTCGATAACCGACAGCGCATGAATCGTCGCACCGTACGCGTCGGCAAGCGCGAGGGCGTGGCGAGCCGCCGTCCGAGCGCGGTCGCTCCCGTCAGTCGGAACGAGAATCGTGTCGTACATGTCACTCTGTTGGTGTTCCGGGCGTATGATGTTTCGCGTCAGCGGAACCGTACGACGCTTCGGTTGGGGCGTTGGTGCGGCCGCTCACGTTACTGAGTTCGAGAGAATGGAGGTGTTGGAACCGCCGCCGAACGCGCTCAAATACGGGTCCGCGGCTTGGGGGCGACTTTGCGGATTGCGGCCGCGGAGACGACCAGAATCCCGCCGAAGAGGACGGAGACGAAGAGTTCGGGCGCGACAGTCAGCCCGTCGATACCGCCGAACGTCGTTAGCAGGGCGTATCCGGCGACCGCCGTGAGAGCGAGTCCGATGACGACCGCAAGACCGATACCGGCTTTCATCAGGTCGAAGTTGCGCATGATCACGTGCAACTACGGTGGGGAGTTCAATATAGCCGGAGACTCCTTCCCAAAATTCGGGAAATTGCCAGCTGTGGCCCCCGATATGCGGGGGATATTATACGTCAGTCGAGCGACGACGACGGAGACCGAAACACCGGTGTGTCCCGTCGAAGCAGGTGAAAAATCAGTTGAGGCCGAAGCCGTCGAGACTGTCGCGTCGTCGCCTATGCCGGGGATTCCGAGCCTTCGCCGTAGAGTCCGTACAGGACGAACAGCAGGGCGAGGAACAAGAACTCGATCACCGCGACTGCGATGAGCGGCAACTCGACGTTGAAGAAGCCGGCAACCGTCCGCAGTTCGATGGCGAGCGGAACGCTGAACGCGATGAGGACGAGTGCTCGTGCCTTCGTGAACTTCATGCGATCACCCCCAGCAGGGTGTTGAACGCGCTCGAAACCGTCACGACCACGAAGTCGAGACCCGCCGAGAGCGTGGCGGGAACGGGCAGTCCGCCGCCGAACAGTCCGCCGCCGTTCTGGATGATACCAGCCAACGGAAGCGTGTAGGCGAGTATGACTAGAAGCGCGGCGATACCGGTCCACATGGCGAGGTTGTCGAGGATTCGGGGGCTTCCCTCGGGACCCGAGAGAGGTTCGGGAAGTGCCGCATCGACCGGGCGGTCCGATTCGTCGCCGAGGGAGGTCAGGAGGATGTTAAAGAGGAACAACACCACCGACAGGAACAACAGCGTGCCGCCGAGGGCGATCTGCACGCGGAGTTCGAAGATGCTCCCGATGGGCGTCAGGAACTCGAAGTTCTGGTACTGCGGTTCTGCGGTCCGGCGCGGGATACCCGCCAGCCCGGCGCGGTGCATCGCGTTCGACATGAACACCATGCCGACGAACCACATGATGACCTGCAGGAGACCGATCGGTCGGCTGTAGAGTTTTGTTCCAGTGACCTGCGGAACGAGCCAGTACGACCCCGCCATCATCGTCAGTGCGACGGCGGTCCCGACTGTCAGATGGAAGTGGCCGGGCACCCACAGCGTGTTGTGGATGAGGTAGTTGATGTTCATGCCGGCGTTTATCATGCCGGAGAAGCCGCCTGCGGCGAACATCGCACCGGCGAGGGCCATGCCCGTAAACGCCGGGTCACGCCACGGGAGCGCACCGAGCCATCGGACGTACCCCTTTCCGCCGCGCTGGCGTGCGCCGTGTTCCATGCTGGCGACGACAGTAAACGCCGTGAGAAGCGACGGCAACAGCAGGAACATCGTATTCGTCATGGCGATGAACTTGAAGCCCTCCGCGATGCCGGGGTCGAGATACTGGTGGTGAATCCCGACCGGCGTCGAAAGCAAGAGGAAAAGGAGGAACACGACACGTGCGAGCGGGTCACTGAACAGTCGTCCGCCGGCGAGTTTCGGCAGGACGGTGTACCACATGAGGTACGCCGGCATCAACCAGAAGTAGACGATTGGGTGGCCGAAGTACCAAAAGAGCGTCCGGGTGAGAAGCGGGTTGACGCTCTCGATGAGTCCGAGCGACCACGGGATGAGGAAGAACACGACCGAGACGGCGACACCGATAGTCGAGACGTACCACATAATCATGGTCGTCAGAACCATGAACGTCTGCAACGGGATGCGTTCACCGGAGTTGTTCGCCCGCCACGCGCGGTACGAGAGGAACCAATCGGCACCCGCGAGCCACGTTCCGACGATGAACATTGCCAGCCCGATGTAGAACAGCGGGTGTGCCTGAAGCGGCGCGTAGAAGGTAAACAGCACGTCCGCGCTCATGCCGAGGTTCGGGACGAGACCACCGAGGATGGCGACGGTCGTAAGGACCGTTCCGGTCGTCATCAACCCGACCCACGCCCACGAGAACAATCTGCTCTCTGCGGGGCGGTTGAGACTTCGTGCGACGGCCCAGTGGAAGACGCCGCAGAGGAAGAAGATGGTAAAGACGATGGCCAAGAGGACCCCGTGGCCCGTCAGCATCGTGTAGTAGTCCGCGGACTCGATGACCCGAAGGACGTTGGTCCGGTGAAGCGCCTGAATCAGTCCGAAGAACGCGCCGATGCCGAGGGCGACGAACGCGACGAGGAACGTCGCCTTGACGATGGCCGCCTCGTGGGGGAACTTATCGACGAACGCGCGGTCGCTCCGTGTGGTCGCCATCAGTTCTCACCCCCCGTCTGTTGCTCCTGTTGTTCGTACCAACTGTCGAATTCGCTCTGTTCCATGACCAGAATCGTTCCTTCCATGACGTGGTGGCCCGAACCGCAGTACTCGTTGCACAGAATACCGTACTCACCGGCTTCGTCGAATTCGACCGTAAACTCGGCCACTTGACCGGGAATCGCCATCGTGTTCGCGTTCGTGCCGACGACTTCGAAGCCGTGGATGACGTCGGCGGCCGTCACGTGGAACGTGACGGTGCTTCCTTCGGGCACGCGAAGCGGCTCCGACGTGCCGGGTTCGAAGACGAACTGTCTGGCGACGACGTACACATCGTACTGGTTCTCGCCGGTCTTTTCGATGCCGGGGTCACCGAACTTCGGGTGTTCGTCGAGCGTCGCCGGGTCAACGGTTCCGCCCTTGTCGTCTATCATGTCGATGCCAGGACCGGCTGACGCGCCGTACGCAATCGTCGCAATGAAGCCGACGATAAGAACGAGCGAGAGCGCCAGCCAAACCTTCTCGTAGGTGTGTATCTCCACGTTAGCCCACCACCGTTAGTCCCCGTCCGAGGAACTCGATGAAGTACATGAACACCCACATCCCGATGAGAATCGACATGTAGATGAGCACGAGTACGAGCGTCCCGACCGGGTCGAAATCGTCGTGTTCAATCTCGCGTACGATATCGTCGTCGGCCGCTCCGACGATGGAATCGGCGCGAGGGTCCGCCTGCCCAGAACTGCTTTGGGATGCCGCGTCTGCCGGCACGCCTTCGGTATCGGAGGCGTGTGACGCCGGGGCCGCGGCGGCTCCCTCAGCTGTCGAATCAACGGCCATACCCGGTCATGAGGAAGTATAAGACTTGAAGACAGCAGGCCATTCCCATTCCGTTGGAATCGACGAAATCCGAAACAGGGTGGTCACGAATCATCCGATATGGAACTCACGCCACGGCTCGCCGGAACCATCGCACTACTCGCGCTCCTACCGGCAATCGTCTTCGGTGTGACGAAAAACCCACTCGCAGGGGTCGTCACCGCCACCAACGTCCTTCTCATCTCGACAATCATCTACCTCTTGATGAGTCCGACCGAGGGCGGACACGACCACGACGCCGACTCGGAGACCGACCGCGACGCCGACCACGACCACGCCGACACCGCCTGAGATGGACGGCGGAGCGACACCACCCGCCGTTGACGCCGCCACGCCCGAGGCCGCGGCGTTCCTCCTCGTCGGCCTGCTCGCCGGTGCACACTGCCTCGGGATGTGCGGGCCGCTCGTCAGCGTCTACGCGGACAGACTGAGCAAACAGGACGGAACGAACGCACTCACGCTTCGCCAGGTTCGACAGCACGGGCTATTTAACCTCGGGCGGGCCGTGAGCTACGCGTTTATCGGCGGTCTCTTCGCGCTCGCCGGGACGTTGTTTTTCGGCGCGTTCGACTCGGTGACCGCCGTCGGAAGCGGCGTTCGGGCGACGACGGGACTGCTCGTCGGCACTGCGATTATCCTCACGGGAATCGGGTATCTCGTCGGGCGGTCGGCCGCGATAGACCGACTGACACCCGATGTGGTCACGCGTTTGTTCGGCCGCATCAGCGGGTGGGCGACCGCGCGCGTAGACACGCTCGTCGGCGGGCCGCGAATCCTCGGTCTCGGCGCAATACACGGTCTGCTTCCGTGTCCGATTATCTACCCGGCGTATCTCTACGCGTTCGCCACGGGTGCACCGCTTCGGGCGGCGGCGCTTCTCGGTCTCCTCGGTCTTGGGACGATTCCGACGCTGTTCCTCTACGGGACGCTCCTCGGGCAGGTGTCGGCGCGGCGGCGGGCGACGCTTCACCGCGCGCTCGGTGCGGCGTTCCTCGTTCTCGGGTACATCTCGCTGTCGCACGGACTGATGCTTCTCGGCATCCACGTCCCGCACCTGCACATCCCGTTCTACCAGCCGTTGGGGTAATCATGGCGACGAAAACGCGGACACGGGGGGCGGGCGGCGACGAAGACGGAGACGGCACTGACGGCTGTACGCTCTGTGGGTTGCCGACCCCGAATCCGCCCGTCACGGCCGACGACGACGTCGAAGGCGAGTTCTGCTGTCGTGGCTGTCTCGAAATCAGTCGCGTCCTCGGCGACGCCGTCAGCGCCGACCCCGAGACGGTCGAGCGAGAACTCGCCGGCGAGGAAGCGACCGTGCCGGACGACGCCGAGCGGACCTACATGGCGGTCGATGGGATGCACTGTGCCACCTGTGAGGCGTTCGTCTCGGGGACGGCACGGACCTGCGACGGCGTCTACGCCGCCGAAGCGAGCTATGCAAACGACATGGTTCGCGTCACCTACGACCCCGAATCCGCCGACCTCGACGACCTCTTGGGGACGCTCTCTCGCTACGGGTACGGCACCCGCGACCCCGAGGAGCGAAACGCCGCAGAGCGCGGTGACAACCAGGTCGCTCGGTTCGTCATCGGCGGCGGCGTCTTCGGGATGATGGTCATGATGTGGTACGTCCTGTTTTTGTACCCGACCTACGTCGGCTTCTCACCAGTTGTCGAACTCGGCGTCTTCGACGGCGTCTACATCCTCGGGAACATCTGGGTGATGACCTCGATTGTCCTGTTTTACACCGGCTTTCCCATCCTTCGCGGCGCGCTCGTCAGCCTCCGCGCCGGGCAACCGAACATGGACCTCCTCGTCTCGCTCGCGGCGACGAGCGCGTACGTCTACTCGACTGCCGCCGTCGTCCTCGGGGAGACGCACGTCTACTTCGACGTGACCGTCGCTATCATCCTCGTCGTGACGGTCGGCAACTACTACGAAGACCGAATCAAGCGGAAGGCCGCAGGAATGCTCTCGGACCTCGCGGCCTCGCGGGTCTCGGAGGCCCGCCGCCGAATCGCCGACGCCGACGAACGGACAGACGACATCGACGACACGGACGAGAGAACAGACGACATCGACGGCCGCGTCGAGACGGTTCCACTCGACGCACTCGAAGCGGGCGACTACGTCGAAGTCCGGCCCGGAGAGCGCGTTCCGGTGGACGGAACCGTCGCCGAGGGGACCGCCGCGGTTGACGAAGCGCTCGTCACCGGCGAGTCGATGCCACGGACGAAACGCCCCGGCGACGACATGCTCGGCGGTACCGTCGTCACGGACCGACCGCTCGTCGTCGAAGTCGGCGCGGACGCCACGAGCACTCTTGACCGACTCGTCGAACTGCTCTGGGACATCCAGAGCGCCCGCTCGGGCGTCCAACGTCTCGCGGACAAACTGGCGACCGTGTTCGTCCCGACCGTACTCGTCCTCGCGGTCCTCGCCTTTGGCTGGACGCTCTTCGGCGGCGCGTCGGCGACGGAGGCACTCCTCGTCGGTCTCACCGTGCTCATCGTCTCGTGTCCGTGCGCGCTCGGTCTCGCCACGCCGCTGGCGGTCGCGTCGGGCATCAAAGCGGCCGCGGGTCGCGGTATCGTCGTCGCCTCCGAAGCCGTCTTCGAGGCGGTTCCGGACGTTGACGTGGTCGTCTTCGACAAGACGGGAACCCTCACCGACGGCGACATGACCGTCCTCAGGGCCGTCGGTGAGCGCGCCGACGCCGCACCCGACGACGCGCTCGCGGCGGCCGCGGCGCTCGAACGCTTCTCGGCGCACCCGCTCGCAACCGCCGTCGTCGAGGCGGCCGAAAAAGCGGGCGTCGATGTGCCGGACATCGCCGCCGACGACGTCGCCGTCCACGACAGAGGCGTCTCGGGAACGGTCTCGGGCGACGAGTTCGTCGTCGGCCACCCTGACATGCTCCGCGAGCGAGGGCTGACAATCGACGCCGACCTCGAACACGAAATCGACGGCGCACGAACCGACGGCGCTGTCCCGGTCGTCGTCGGCCGCGGCGACTGCGCCAGCACGGTCCTCGTCGTCGGCGACGAACCCCGCGAGGCGTGGGACGACGTGGTTTCGGCCGTCGCCGACGACGGCAACCGAGACGTGGTCGTCCTCACGGGTGACTCGGAGCGTGCCGCGCGGCGCTTCCGCGACCACGCGGACGTGACCGACGTGTTCGCCGGCGTGCCGCCGGAAGCGAAAGCCGAGACGGTCGAACGACTCCGAAGCCGCGGCACCGTGGCGATGGTCGGCGACGGGAGCAACGACGCGCCCGCGCTCGCCGCGGCCGACATCGGTATCGCACTCGGCACCGGGACGGATATCGCCGGCGACGCCGCCGACGCGGTGCTCGTCGGCCGCGATATCGACGCGATTCCCGAGGTGTTTTCGCTTTCGGCCGGAGTGAACCGTCGCATCCGCGGGAACCTGACGTGGGCGTTCGGCTACAACGCGGTCGCCATCCCGTTGGCCGCACTCGGCGTTCTCAACCCGCTTTTCGCCGCCGTTGCGATGGGCACGTCGAGTTTGCTCGTCGTCGCCAACTCCGCGCGGTCGCTGGACTGACCCGCGACTGGTTTGCCCGTCGTGACCATCGCCGGGAACGTATCAGTCAAGTCACTTCGTCACGTCGGGGGAGACGATGACCGACGACCCCTTCTCGCTCACCATTCCGGAGGGGTGGACCGTCGAAACAGACGGAGACACCGACGACGCGAGCGCACAGACGATATACGAGTCACCGGACGCCGACTACCGGGTCGTAGTCACCGAGTTCGCGCGCGGCCTCACGCTCTACTGGTGGGTTGACATCTTCGCCCACGCGGACGGCGAGTGGCACCGACGCGAGGTCGGATTCGGCGACTCCTACCGCGACCCCGAGAAAGTCACTGCGGCCGCACAGGACGCGGTTGACCAGCTCGCACCGACGACCGACGGGCACCTCCAGTCGTTCGCTGACAACTGACTTATCATCCCCACCGAGTGACGTTCTAGTATGTATCTCGTCGCATACGACGGCTCTCAGTTGGCGAACGCGGCGCTCTCTCGGGCGTCGAACTTCGCAAAACAGGCAGGCACGGAGGTCCTCGCCGCCGCAGTCGTCCCCGACGACCCAAGGTATGCCGTCGAGGCGGGGTGGGTTCCGACGAAGGCATCGTTCGACCGAAGCGCCGTCGTGGGCGAACTCCACCGAACCGTCGTGAAAGTCGCGCCGTCGGCGTCGTTCCGAGCGGTTCCGACCAGACGGAACCCCGCACCGGGAAACATCGTTGCGAAGCTCAAAGACGTCGCTCACGAAAAAGATGCCACTATCGTGTTCGTCGGCAGTGAAAACGCCGGGCGGGTCGTCGTGCCGCTCGTCAGTATCGGTGGCAACGTTGCGAGCGACGACGACTACAACGTCCACATCGTCCGGCACGCGCCGCCGCACATCCGCGAGCGGTATCCGAAGTCTGAATTCTATCTTCCCTAACCGGGAGACCGAACACGGCTGAGTCACACAGAGACGCACCACCGTTTCATGTGACGAGAGCGCAAACTGCCCGTATGCGAGATATCAACTACGTCTACACCGTCGGGATGGACGACGAGACTGTCGCCGAGCGGTTGGCCGACGCGTCGTCCGGTGTGCTCTCACTCGCCGACGGGAACCGTTCGTACGCGATTCCGGCGCACGTCCACCACGACGCCGACGGCGGCCGACTCCTGTTTCGACTCACCGACGACGGAACGAGCGAGAAGTTCGCGTTCATCGAGGCGACCGACGAAGCGACGTTCGTCTGTTACGACGACGCCGGAGCGGACTCGTGGAGCATCCTCGCCCGCGGGCCGGTTCGTCTGATACCGGACGACGAGCGACCCGACGACGCGACCATCAACGAGCGGTACGGCGGCGTGCGCGTCTTCGACGAGGAAATCGACGACCTCGACATCCACATCGTCGAACTCGAACTCGACGAACTGACCGGCCGCGAAACGGCGCGGTAACTCGGGGTGGGACGTCCGTGTATCGCCGACTGCAACGACCTGAAAATCGCCGGTGGACATACGTCCCAGCGTGTCGTTCATCCGAACTGTGCACGAGCAGACGCCGGTCCCGGTGGCGGAAGACGACGACCGAGAGGACGTTCAGTGGCACGCTCTCGGCCCCGAGGCGGCGCTTTCGACACTCGACGCCAGTGCCGACGGTCTCGAAGACGACGAGGCCGCACGCCGACTCGACGCCCACGGCCCGAACAAACTGACCGAGGAAGACGGCGTCTCGCCGCTTTCGCTTCTCGTCTCGCAGTTCACCGGCCCGCTCATCCTCCTGTTGTTCGTCGCCGCCGGGCTGTCGCTGGCCGTCGGGTTCCTCCCCGGCCGCGAACCGGGCTACACCGACGCGGCACTCATCCTTCTCATTCTCTTCGGAAACGGGCTGTTCGGCTTCGTGCAGGACTTCCGCGCGGAACGGGCGCTCGCCGCACTACGGGAGATGTCAACGCCGGATGCAACCGTTCGACGCGGCGGAGCGATACGTGAGATTCCCGCCGACGAGGTCGTTCCGGGCGACATCGTCATCGTCGAAGCGGGTGACGCAGTGCCCGCAGACGCCCGGATTCTCAGCGCCGCGGACTGCCGCGCCGACGAGTCAACCCTGACCGGAGAGAGCGTCCCGGTCGGGAAATCCTCGGTCGCCGTCGATTCCGACGCGGCGTTGGGAGACCACGAAAGCGTCCTCCACGCGGGGACGACGGTGGTTCGCGGGCGGGCGGAAGCGGTCGTGGTCTCGACCGGGATGGACACAGAACTCGGAGCCATCGCAGACCAACTCGGGCAGGTTCGACAGCGCGAGACTCCGTTCGAAATCGAGGTTGACCGACTCGGACGCCGCATCGGCATCGGTATCGTCGCGCTCATCCTCGCCATCGCCGCGATTCAGCTGTTCGCCACCGCGACGGACCCCGTTATCGTCCTTCTCGTCGCCGTCACGCTCGCCGTCGCCGCCGTCCCCGAGGGTCTCCCCGCGGTCGTCACGCTCACCCTCGCGTTGGGGTCGCGGACGCTTCTCGAACGAAACGCGCTCGTCCGCAACCTCTCTGTCGTCGAGAGCCTCGGCTCGGTGGACGCTATCGTCACCGATAAGACGGGCACGCTGACCGAAAATCGCATGACTGTCACGCGGGCGTGGCTCCCCGGCGACCGGGCGGTCGAACTCGATGCCGACACCGTGAATCCCGATTCCGGACTGTCGGCGCTGATTGCCTGCGGGTCTCGCTGTAACGATGCCGGCGAACTCGCCGACGGCGGCTATCGCGGCGACCCGACCGAGGTGGCGCTCGTGCGCGTCGCGGCCGAACTCGGAGTCGGGCGCGAGGCCGGCGACGGACGCGTCGAGCGTGGAAGCGGACGCGACACCGACGACGACAGACTCAGAGAACTCTCGTTTACCTCCGAACGAAAGCGGATGACCGTCGTCGTTGACGCGTTCGACGCCCCCGGCGACGGCCCGTTCGCGCTCACGAAAGGCGCGCCGGAGGTGGTGCTCGACCGGTGTGACCGCGTGCTCATCGACGGCGCTATCGAACCACTCACAGAAGCACACAGACGCCACGTCGAGGCGGCGGTAGCCGACTTCGCCGCCGACGCGCTCCGGGTGCTGGGATTCGCCTACGCCCCGGACGCCGACCCGGACGCCGACGAATCGACTCTCGAATCCGAACTCGTCTTCCTCGGCCTGCAAGGGATGACCGACCCGCCGCGAGACGGCGTCGCCGAAGCGGTCGAAGACTGCCGAAACGCCGGGATTCGCGTGACGATGGCGACCGGCGATACGCCGCAGACGGCCCGCGCAATCGCACGCGAGGTCGGCATCGACGACTCGTCGGTCCGCACCGGCGTCGAAGTCGCCGGGATGAGCGACGACGAACTCCACCGTGCCGTCGCAGAAACGCGCGTGTTCGCCCGCGTCTCGCCCGAACACAAGGTCCGAATCCTCAGAGCGCTCCAAGACGCGGGCGACACGGTTGCGATGACCGGCGACGGCGTCAACGACGCGCCAGCACTCGGCAACGCGGACGTCGGCATCGCCATGGGCAAACGGGGCACGCAGGTCGCACAGGGCGCGTCCGACGTGGTGCTCCGAGACGACAACTTCGTCACCATCCGCGACGCCATCGCCGAGGGGCGCGGCATCTTCGACAACATCCGCAAGTTCGTCAACTACCTCCTCTCTGCGAACGCCGGTGAGGTGCTCGTCGTGTTCCTCGGGACGCTCCTCGGCGCGTTCTTTTTTCCCGACGCGTTCAGCACCGAATCCGCGCTCGTCATCACACCCGTCGCGCTCTTGTGGCTTAATCTCGTCACCGACGGCTTTCCCGCGCTCGCACTCGGCGCGGACCCGAAGTCGGACGACGTGATGAATCGCCCGCCGCGACCGCGACACGAGGGCGTTCTCGACGCTCGAACCATCGTCTCGATTCTTGGCATCGGCGTGGCGCTCACCGCGACTGGACTGGCCGTGTTCTTCTACGCGCTCGCCGAGACAGGCGACCTCGTCGTCGCTCAGACGGTTCTGTTTACGTTCCTCGTGACCGGCGAGTTAGTCCGCACTCAGTCGGTTCGGCTTCGGTATCGGCTCTCTCCGACCTCGAACCCGTGGCTTCTCGGTGCAGTCGGGCTTTCGCTCGCGCTCCAGCTCGTGTTGCTTTACACGCCGGCGGCGTCGATTTTCGGCGTCGTCCCGCTCGGACTCGAAGCGTGGGGGTGGATCGCCGGGGCGTTCGTCCCCTTCCTCGTCGCAAACCTGCTTCTCGTCCGCCTCAACGACCGAGTGTTCGAGTCGTGACCGTCGAGACGGCCGAGAGTAACTGGTCTCGATAGAGATACCCGAGGACCGAGGCGGCGACGAGAAGCGTGAGGAGGACGGCGGTCAAAAACGGGTCGCCGTCGGCGGCCGCGGCACCCGCCGAGTTGACGAGGAAAAAGCCCGGAAAGCGACCGATTGCGGCCACGAGAACGATTCGTCGAACCGGGATGTCGGTGAGTCCGGCGGCGAAACAGAGGGCGTCGTCGGGGAGTCCCGGGACGAGAAAGACGAGGAAGATGACGGCAAGACCGTGGTTGGCCATCATGCCGTCGAAGGACGCGAGCGCGTCGGCGGTGATGACGCGCTCGACGTACGGGCGGCCGAACAACCGGGCGAGACTGATAGCGAGGGCCGTGCCGACGACGATACCGACCATACTGTACAGCGTCCCCCATAGTGCGCCGAAGAGATACCCACTTGCGAATCCGAGCGCCTGTCCGGGGACGGGGGCGACGAGCACCTGCGCGATTTGCACCGCGATGAACGCGAGCGGAGCGACCGCGCCGTACCCGAGAAGCCACGTTCGGAGCGCACGCGGGTCGGCGAGAAACGGGAACTGCTCGACGAGCACCGACCCGCCGAGGACCGCGACGGCGACGAGAATCGTCGCAAACAGGATCGTCCGCCAGCGGTCGGCCGCCGACTCGAAGAGGACGGGTACGCGAAACACGGATGACATAACGACCGCCACGGGCAAAAATCCAACCGCGGGAACGTTTTGTGCCGAGCACACGTACCGTCTCCCATGGCAGAGACCATCCTCGTCGCCGTCGATGGGTCCCCGCTGTCCAAGCGAGCGTTCGAAAACGCGGTCGCTGACGCCGGCTCGACGGTCGTCGCACTGCATGTCATCGACCCGACCGGTCCGGGGTACAGCGCGCCAATCGACGTGGATGTGAGCATGGAACCGCTTCACGGGTCAGCGGCGTGGTACCAGAAGGCAGAAGCCGTCGCCGACGCGATATTCGAGGCACTCACGGCACTCGCCGACGGAACCGGCGTCGAAATCGAGACCGAAACCGTGCGGGGCGACCCAACCCGCGCAATCGTTAGACACGCCCGCGAGAACGACATCGACGCGATATACGTCGGCGGCCACGGCCGCTCCGGCGAGACAGATATCCTCTTCGGCAGCGTCGCCGAACTCGTCACCGAGCGGTCGCCGGTCAGCGTTACGGTCGTTCGGTGACCGACAGTCGGTGCCGAAACCACCGCCTCGGCGTGGTGGCCGTTAGCCGTCGGACAGACAATCGGACGCGAGCGTTGACGAGACCAATTGGTCGATGCCACGTCGGAGGCGTTCTGACGTCGATTGCGGCGAGATTCCCAGTTCCTCGGCGAGGTCTGAAAGCGCCACGTCACGCGGAACGTCGAAGTAGCCCTGTTCGGCCGCGAGAGTGAGTACGCGTCGCTGTTTGTCGCTCAGTCCGTAGCGCGTCGAATCGCCGCTATCGCCGCGATAGATTCGCCGAACGGACATCTCCAGCCCCATCTCTCCACAGAGTTCGCGGTATCGAATCAACGCGTTGCGGTCGGGAAACCGCATTCGTGTGTGGACGCCGTCGGATGTGACCGTCACGTCGAGACGCGAGGCACCGACCTCGACATCGTTCGGATAGATGACCGCTTCGGCGTGCTCCGAGACCTGTACGCGATACAGACGGCGGTCGGGGAACGACTCCAGCAGTTCGGGAGTGCCGACGGTTTCGTCGTCTTCCATCGCGGATTCGAAGTTATCGAAGTCGCCGCCGCACGCCCACACGAAAAGGAGCGGACGCTCCGGGTCGGTCGCGATGGTCTGCTCGACTTCGAGTCGCACCGCTGGAGCGCGCTCCATAGCGGCCGCCAGCGGCAGGTCCGGACTTCGAATGATAAAATCCGCGATACAACTCATCAGTATGATGGTCTCTCCCCGATGGTGTAAAAACCCATACATTAGAGTCGGAGAATGGAGGACCGAATGAATGGGCCCGGGCAAGGCCCAAAACGTTGTCAGAGGCACGCCCACTGGCACGACAATTGTCGTTTGGTTTGTGGGCAAATGAGGCTACTCGCTCGGGGAACCTATGCGTACGCCCTGACTAATCAGGGCATTATATGTCCCCCCACGCGTGAAGCGTCACGCTTACTCGGAGTCGCGGAGTGGTGAAACTATGAACGTCCCCTGCGTCCGCGTCGCCCGCGAATCCGGGGAAGCGACGCGCAGACGCCTCGCCGACGCCGACCTACTGGACCACGACCACGAGATAACCGTCTCTGAAGGCCACCTCTATATCCCTATCGTCGATGCCGACGCCGTACCGGCCGACTTCGAAGTCGTCGATTACGAGCCGCCAACCCGAGAGACACAGACCACACCCACCGACATTCTCGGATTCGAGCCGTCCTACGAGCGCCTCGGCGAGATAGTCATCCTCGACGAGGACGACCCCGAGCGCGCACGCGAAATCGCCAACGCAATCGTCGCCTCCGACCTCACGGCTGACACCGTCGTCAACCGCGCGTCGAAAATCAAAGGCGAGCTTCGTATCCGCGACTGGGACGTGCTCGTCGGCGACTCGACAGAGACGGTCCACCGCGAGTACGGCCACGAGTTCCACCTCGACATCGATACGGTCTACTTTTCACCACGGCTCGCAACCGAACGTCACCGCATCGTCGAACAGATTCACCCCGACGAGCGCGTCTTCGATATGTTCGCCGGCGTCGGTCCCTTCGCAATCCCGGCCGCGGCCGCCGGTGCCGAGGTCGTCGCCTGCGACCTGAACGCCGCCGCCGTCGAGTTCCTGCGCGAGAATGCGGTCCGAAACGACGTGAGTGACCGACTCACTGCGATTCACGGCGACGTCCGCACGGTCGCAGACGACTACGAAGGCTGGGCCGACCGTCTCGTCATGAACCTCCCGCACAGCGCCAACGAGTTCCTCGACACGGCCGTTCTGCTCGCCGGCGACGAGTGTCTCATCCACCTCTACGACATCCAGCACGAAGACGACCCGTTCGGACCCGGACTCGAAGCCGTCCGCGCCGCCGCCGAACCCGCCTACGAAGTTGCCGTCGTCGAAGAGCGAATCGTCCGCTCGTACGCCCCACACGAGTACAACGTCTGTTTGGACGTTCGCCTGACGAAAGCGTAGCGCCGCGTGCTGACGACCGGCAGACACCGGGTTGATTCGCAAGTCTTAATTACGTAACCGGGGTACGAGAGAATGCGTTCGAAAGCCCACCGCGCCGGTGTAGCTCAGCTGGCAGAGCGATTCCTTCGTAAGGAATAGGCCGAGGGTTCAAATCCCTCCACCGGCTTACTTTTCCCGCGAACTCACGTCCCGAGCACCCTGTGTGCTCGGCACTCGTGAGTGGGTGAGTCCGTGACTGGAGGAATTTGAACGAGGGGGCGACTGCAAGGAGCGACCGTAGTTCACAATCCTCTCTACCGGTTTTTCTAGAACTTAGTAACCACGAGTGAAACGAACAAAACGATCGTAGCTCACACCGAACCATCAATTTCAGTCAATTTCTTCACCATGCTATAACCCAACAGCCGAGAAACAGATGCTCGCTAGAAGCGGGCCCATCCTCTGAATCAGTTTGCAATGCTACAGTAAGATGAGGTTGCCGTCTCGGAGACTGCCAATAATATTGAAACCCACTACGTCTCGCTCGATGCGATTTCTGTCACGGGATAAGATTTATTAATTGACAGAATCATGCCAGGAATGGAGTCTGTCAACAATGAGAAGACCAAATGTAATACTACTCACCATCATGGTTATCGGAGGGTTACTCGTTGCCTCGGCCGCTCCAGCGGCCGCTGCCTCGGCAGACAGTAAGAAAGACGATATTACGTGCGAGTACAACCCTGGTTATACGACCGCAGTCATCGACTTCTCGGATGCGTCGAACACCGAACTATGGAACGACGCCAGAGCGTTCGCAAAGGCGAGTCTCGAAAAGTGTGGACTCGACGGTCGAGAGGAGACCGAACTCGCCGGTGAGGTCAGAGCCCACGCTCTCGGCGAACACGCGCCCGGGGACCTCAATCCCGGTCAGACGATCGATATGGCCGGGTCCGGACACGACCCACAGGAAGACAAATACGGCTGGTTGATGGGTGACGTTCCGGGATGGATTCCGATTCCAGGCGACCCGTCTACATCATAACCGCGCCAGCAGTTTCAATCGGACTGTTCGTTTCCGAACGGCGCGAACCACACGCAGTTACTTGACTGCTGTCGAACCAGTCTCAATTCGAACGCTTTTTTCACCGACCGGGTGTCTAAGAAGTCTGCCCGCGAGAACAACGACAAGTCGTTCAGTTATCGGGGATTCCGCACACGCCGGCTTCGTTGCCCATCTTCTCGACACCGGATGCGAACTGACCCAACTCCCAGACCGCTTCGTGTCCGGTCTCTTCACGGTGGTTCTCGATGCGCATCCGAGCCGCGGCGAGTTTCGAGAACGCCTCTTCGAGTTCGCACTCCGGGCACGAGACTGTCGCTCGGTGGGCCGTCATCGTCCGAACAGAACAGGGCCTGCGAGAAAACCTCGTCGGTCAGGTCGGTCGAGAGAAGTCGAACAGGCAAGCGTCACCTCACCCCTCATCCGAGGTCACGCCGCTTATGACCGCCCACGACAGAACACAGGCATGCTCACCTTCATCGGTCTCGGTCTGTACGACGAACAGTCGGTTACGGTCGAGGGCAAGGAAGCGCTGGCCGATGCCGACCGTGCGTTCGCGGAGTTCTACACGAGCCACCTCGTGGGGGCGACCGTAGAGGACCTCGAAACGTACCACGATATCGATATCGAGGTCCGCGACCGCGCGGGCGTCGAACAGGACCCTGAAGCGATTCTCGACGCCGCGGAAGACGAACATATCGCGTTCCTCACCGCCGGCGATACGATGATTTCGACGACGCACGTGGACCTCCGACTGCGCGCCGAAGAACGCGGCATCGAAACCCGCCTCATCCACGGTGTAACCGCCCAGTCCGCCGCAAGCGGGTTGACCGGCCTGCAAAACTACCGTTTCGGAAAGGCGGTCACGCTTCCGTTTCCGTACGTCCACGGCGGCGACCCAGTTCCAAAGAGCGTTATCGACTCGCTCGAAGCGAACCGCGAGCGAGGACTCCACACGCTCGTCTACTTAGACATCAAAGTCGATTGGGAGGGCCGCCGCGGCGTCGAAGTCGAGGGCGACAAATACATGTCCGCCGAGTACGCGGCCGACCTGTTCGCAACGCACTGGGACGCCGATGCTCTCGGTGTCGCAGTCTGTCGCGCGGGAAGTCCGAACCCCGTCGTCGTCGCTGACCGACTGTCCGAACTCGCCGAGCGAGACTTTGGCGAGCCGCTCCACATGCTCGTTATTCCCGGCGAGGTCCACCACGTCGAAGCCGATGCGCTGAGTGCTCTCGGCGGCGCATCCGAGTCGCTTTTCGACTACGAATAGAGAACGAGAGCCGAAACGCCCGCAAGAACGAAAATCAGCGTGAGGTGCCGAGCCAGACGCTTACGCGCGGCGGTTACGCGGTGCGTCGAGGCCAAGTTCGTTTCGGAGGTCGTACTCCTCACCAGTGACCATGTACAACACGTCCTCGATAATCGTGAGGAGCTCCGGTACTTCCTGGACGACTAAGTACGTGATACCGATGAGTGCGACGACGGCGAGCACCTGGCTGATGATGCGGTCGGAAATAAAGAACGACACCATGTACGGGTCGGACGACCCGAACAAGAACAGAATTTCGTCAACGAACAGGTGGAAGTACTGCTTTCCGACAGAAATCGTGATGAACGTCGTTCGGAGTAGGTTCAGCGCGTAGATAATCGGGACGGCAATAGCCAGTCCGCGAATCTTCCGCCGAATCGGTGCATCGACGGCCGCGATGAGGCCCGCAAAGATAGCGATACTTCCGAGACCGGTACACGCAAGGACGACCGAAATCTCGATTCGGTGCGAGCCTTGCATCCACAGGAAGGTGTTATCGTAGCCTTGCGACCCGATAATCATCTCCGGCGAGTACCCGAGTAGATTGATGAGGAAGTGCGTCTGTGCCGCGACGGTCTCCATCAGGATACCGCGCGGTGCAGGTATCGTCGTTCCGAGAAGTGTGAACGCAGGAATCGTCTCGAAGGGGAGGTAGACGACACCCATCGCCGCGACCGCTCGGGAGAGCACAAAGAGGGTGTCCCGCCCCGTAAACAGGAGCCAACCGGCGTAGAGACACGCCGGGACGGCCGCAATCGTCAGCAATCCCTCGACGTAGCTCTTGTGGACGAGCGTGAAGTGTGGGATGAGTTGTAACCAGAAGATAGCAAAAAGCACCCACGCCGCGGCCATCACCCGACGTCCGAGTTTGCGGTCACGCCCGCTGGCGACCGCACCCGCAACGAAGGTGGCGATGACTACCCACGCAAGGACATCGGAGAGTAGTCCGGGCATACATGTGGGAACACGTGGACCCAATAAATCCCTTGCCGTTCCGTGCGTCGAGGCTGCGAGACCGTCTGAGTATCCGAATTATCTGGTGTTAGTGACTATCCCGTCGGGTTCGAATATTGGATTCGACGAGAGAACCAGAGGTGGCGGCGCTATCGCTCGGGCGACAGCGTCAATAAAGAAGTTGAGGGGACCGGGAACGAACCCGGTAGTTAAGACGTATTTTAGTCGCGGCGGACGGCGAGGAGTGCCGCGGCGACGAGCGCGACGAGAGCGACCGAGATACCGAAGCCAGGCGTGCTGGACTCGGTGGTCTCTTCGGACTCATCAGTCGGCTCTTCGGTTGCGGTTGCCGTCTCCGTGGATTCCTCGGTCGTCGGCTCTTCGGTTGCGGTTGCCGTCTCCGTGGATTCCTCGGTTGCCGTTTCTTCAGTCGTCGTTTCTGCGACAGCACCGACGGTACCGTCAGCGGTGGCGTCCGATGCGGTGCCCTTGTCGGCAGAGACGGTCACTTCGAACGTATCGTTCAGCTTCTGCTCCGAGAAGTCAAATGCAGAGGAGAACGTACCATCAGCCTGGACGTAGACCGTCCCGGTCTTGAGGAAGCGCGGCTGGGTGTCGTCGGTAGACTTCACGCGGACCGTGAGCGCCGTACCGGGGGACACGGAGACCGTTCCCGAGATGGTCTGTTCGGCGGCGTTCTGGACGCCGAATTCGTCCTTGTCGAGGTTGAGTTCGGGCTTGACGACTTCGAATTCGGCGGACGTGGATTCGCCGTCTTCGGTGTCGGTCAGGTTACCGTCCTCTATGACGTGGAACGTCGCGTTGAACGCGTCGTCGTCCTCGACGAGAGACTGTTCGGATGCACCGTCGTAGTAGTCCGTACGGGAGGCAGAGACGTCATTCAGATCGTACGCGATGAAGTACGTGTCGTTCTCGCCGTCAGCGATGACCGTGGCGCTGGTGCTGTTGACGCCCAGGACCTTGGATTCGCGGTTTGGACCGGGGTTCGACTGTTCAACGGTGAGGTTGAACTCGTTGCCCGTGAGCGTGTCGAAGTCCTTCACGTCGAAGGCACCTTCGAGACCCGTCGCGCTGACCTGGTGGACGACGAAGTCGCCGTTTGCGACCTCGTCAGCTTCCGTCAGGTTCTCGTTTTCGATTGCCTCGTAGACGTCTTCGGAGTCAGCGAGGTCTGCGCCCGTCGGGGCCGTCCAGATCGTCTGACTGTTCGTGCTACGCTCTTCGAGGACGAGCGTTGCAACGTTGTCTGCTTCGCCGTCGGTTGCGACTTCGACACCGTAGTCACCGGCGTCGAGAAGAGCGCCCTTTGCGATCTCCGTCGTGATGTCGTCAACCGTGTAGTCGTCGTCGCCGTCATCAACGTCGAACGAGGCCGTCTTCTTCGGTTCGTACGTGTTGAAGAGGAGCGTGACGACGCCGTCGTCGTTACCGTCTTCGACGGTGATGTTAGCGCTGTAACCGAGCTTCGCTTCACCGACCGTAACCGTGGCGGTGTCCGTCCCTTCGAGGGTCACGTTGATTTCGGCGATGTCGCCGACCTCTTCGTTAATCACGGAGGACGTGAAGTCGGACGTGGAGTCCTTGGCCTTCGTGACGGAGACCGTGTCGGACTCGACGCTGACACCCGAGTAGGCGTCAGTTACTTCGACCGTGTAGTCATCTGCATCAAGCGTGCTGAGGTTGAAGTCGCCTTCACCCTGGCCGTTGAGCGTGATGGTTTCCGTTGCGCCGTCAACCTCGTCACCGTCGCTGTCGAGCGCGACAACGTCGATGGTTCGGCCGTTAGCCTGTGCGGCGACCGAGCCTTCGAGGGCGTCGTCGGTGGAGATGTTCAGGTCGTCAACGCTGACCTCGAGACCGAGGTCGCGGACGTCAACTTCAGCGTCCTGCGTGCCACCGATGGTGAAGTCGTAGGTGTCGAGCTGCTGGCCGTCGGTGTCGAAGACGAAGACCTGGCTGTTGTCGCCAGTGGAACCAGCGAACTGGTAGTTGCTGTCGTCGTCAGTGCCTTCAACTTCGACCGAAACGCCGGTCGAACCAGCATCGACTGCGACTTTCGAACCCTTGTACGCCGTGTTGTTGGACTTGCTAGCGACGTAGACGGGTGCGAACGTGACGTCTTCCGTGGCGGAGGCCGTGTTACCGGAGCCGTCCGTCACCTTGTACGTGACTTCGAGGTCGTCCGTGTAGACCTTCGAGAGCGTGACCACAAGCTGGCCACCGTTCTTGGTGAAGCTCTGCGTCAGGTTGGATTCGCCGTCCGTGACGTTCAGCTTGCTGACGCTGACCGTCTCGTCGAAGGCGACTTCAACCTTCGGCGTTCCGTCGTCGTAGTGAACTGCCGAAGAGAATTCCGGCTTCTCGGAGGCAGTGACGGTGAGCTCGGCACCCTTTTTAACACCAGCAGCAGCTCCATCAGTGAAGCTACCAGTCTCAAGAGCAGAAACGTTGTAGGTTCCTGTAGAGACATCGGCAAGGTCAAGAGCAGTAGGGAAGTTGCTCGCGTCACCAGAAGTGACATTCGGTTCAGATGTGTTATAGTAGCCATCACCGTTGATGTCTACCCACACTTGGAACGTTCCAGCAGAGCCGTCATTATCGTTAACAGACGTAACGCCGACAGACGCACTCGAACCTGCTTCAACAGAAGTGGTGTCGAGCGTAACGTCATCGACAGTCGCGGCAGCCGTACCCGTGAACGCGATGGACCCGGCAAAGACCGAGAAGACCATCAGCGCAGCGAGTAGGACCGCGCGGATTTGTTTGTTTTGTGTCATTGTTATAGATTGATCTATAAGCGGCGAAACAGCTTTCTGCCCTCGTGCCCGGGGGTAGGACCGGGCTAGGGATTACTTGCTGAGATCACCTTGGGTAGGGGTACGAAAGCGAGTCACTGGAGTCACGATAAATACTTTGTGGAATGTCTTGGTCACTAGAACGTCACGGGTGCCAAAATATCAAAATTAGAATACTACTCAATAGTTGTAGTATATATTACTCTATTCTGGTGACTCGAAATCGGCCGGGAGAATTTCGACTTCGTGTCCGTCTTGGTCTTTAGTAAACGCGAACATGTCGTCACACGACTCGGGAGTGCGGTACGCTTCGGCCTCGCGTTCCATGAGCGTCTCCCAGTATTCGTTGAGGTCGTCGGCACGGACAGCGAGATGCCCCCAGGCATCGCCCATCTCGTAGGACCGGCCGTCGTAGTTGTACGTGAGTTCGACCGCCATCGCCTCTTCTGCGGCGTCTTCCGGCTTCACAAAGTAGTTTGCGAAGGTATCGGATTCCCAGCGGCCGGTGTGTTCGTATTCGAACTTTCGAGTCCAGAAGCCGAGCGCTTCGTCGGCGTCTTCGACACGAATCATCGTGTGGTCGAGACTCCACTTGGCACCGTAGTCGCGCTTGACAATTTCGACTTCGTGCCCGTCTGGGTCTTTCACGAACGCGTAGCGGCCACCACATGATTCGGGGTCGCGGTAGTCGTCAACGCCTTCGTCCAACAACTGTTGATACGACGATTCCAGTTCGTCCTCGGGGACACGAACGGCGATGTGCCCCCAGGCATCGCCCATCTCGTAAGTGTGGTTGCCGTGGTTGTACGTGAGTTCGAGCACCGCGCCGTCCTCGTGAAGTTCTTCGGGACCGAGATAGACGTTAGTGAACGTATCGGCTTCCCAGCGGCCTTTCTCTTCATAATTGAGGTGGGTCGTGTACCAGTCGAGCGATTCTTCGAGGTCCTCAACACGAAGCATTACGTGGTCGAGCGTTCCGGACATATCCAACAGGTGAGGCGTACGGGCGAAAAAACGTACCGAACGCGGAACTCACCGTCGAGAGTTGTTACGGGGGTGTAAACCGGAAGAGACGGGTCGTTACGTGTCTCATAAGTACCCTGAACGATTACGAGTTGGTCGTGCCTTCGGTCCCCAACCCAGTCCGACTCCTCATTCTCGGTATCGGACTCGCGCTCTCACGAATTGGGTATCTCGACCGTGAGCGTGCCATCCGCATTTCCGACCTCGCGTGGCCCCGTGTCGTGACCGGTCTCGCCCGGATGTCGAAAAACGCCGTTGACGTGGCGATGGTCGGGATTGCCTCCGGAACCGGCGCAATCACGGGTGTCGGGATTGCCGGACCGTACTGGGGGCTCGCGTTCGCACTCGGCGGCGGTGTCGCAGGCGGAACAATCGCGCTCGTCTCACAACGATTCGGCGCGGACGCAATGGACGAGTTAGGGCTTGCAGTTCGGTCGAGCGCACTGCTCACCGTCGTTGCAACACTCCCCGTGATGGTCGTCTTCTGGCTGTTTCCGACCGAGTTAATTTCGCTCCTCAGCAACAATCCCGAGGCGATCGAACTCGGAGCTGAGTACCTCCGAATCGTCGGACTCGGTGTCCCGTTCGCCGGGTTAAACCTCATCGGCAGTCGCGTCCTCGTCGGGACCGACGACGCCTACACGGCGATGGTTCTCCGCGCGAGCGGCGCGGTCGTGAACATTGGTGTCAACGCGGTTCTCATCTTCGGCTTCGATATGGGCGTCGAAGGTGCAGCGCTCGGGACCGTTCTCTCCAACGTCGTCGTCACCAGTGCGTTCGCTATCGGCCTGTCGTACGGCTCACTGCCGGGAGTCGGTGCGTTCCCCGTCACCATCGACCCCTTCGGTTCGTTCGTCGATTTCGAGACGCTTTCCGACCTGGTCACAATCGGCCTTCCGGTGATGGGGCGCGGGCTCGTCTGGACCGTCGCCGAGTTTCCGATGCTTGCGATTCTCGATATGTTCGGGGCGGACGTGGTCGCGGCGTTCGTCATCGTCCGGCGCATCTGGGGGCTGATGAACACTCCCGGTTGGGGCTTCGGTCTGGCGTCTTCGAGTCTCGTTGGACAGGCACTCGGAAAAGGCGACGAGGAGACGGCGGAAGCCTACGGAAACGAAGTGATTCGCTTCGCCGTGGCAACGTACATCATCTCCGCGATTCTCGTCGCGCTATTCGCCCGACCAATCGTCCTCGGATTCGTCAAAGACCCAAGTACGAGCGGCATGGTTGTCTCGACTGCCGTCAATTTAGTCTACGTCGCCTGTATCGCCGTCGTGTTACAGGGTGTTTCGGGCGGTGCGGCGGGGCCGCTCGACGCGAGTGGCGACACCGCGTGGACGTTCGGAAGCCAGTTCGTCGGCATGTTCTTCTGTTCGATTCCACTCACCTACGTTGGGTCCGTGACCGAACTGGGAATCACCGGACTCTATCTGGCGTTCCTCGCCGAAACCACGATTCCAGCGGTGCTGAACTTCTATCGGTTCCGTACTGGGACGTGGAAGGTCGTCAGCCGAGGCTACCGACCAGAGACTGTCGCAGACGACTGAGTTCGAGCGTTCGTGGAAGGTGAATGGCGTGCTCACGGACGCGCGTAGACAAATACAACACGGGAGACCTCACAACGGGAGCAACACAGTAACGCGCCAGTACCCACAGCCCAACAACACGCAGTGATTTAACACGTGAAAATCGACGGCTCCGACCGATTAGGGCGACACGTCGAGTACTCGGGGCGGCGTCGAACAGGTGATTACACCTCAGACGCGTCAGTGTACGACCAGTAGAGGTAGGACGCAACAGCCCACAAAAAGACCGTCCCGACCGGCCACGCGGTTCGGTTCGGTTGAACCGAGAACCCACGAGCGACTTCTAATTGTGTTACACCCGCGAGAACGAGCCCTGCGACCGTAATCCGAACGTCCGAGCGCCCGAACAGATACCCCGAGAGCGCGCTCCCGAGAGAGACGAGAAAACACACGACTCCAAGCGGCCACGCGAGAATAAAGTCTGGAAGCCCCATCGTGAGATGAAAGAGGAAGTCGGTAATCGTCGTGACGCTCAGCGTGGACGGCGAGACGAGTCCCCACGGAAACAAAAGCGCCGTGGTACCCGTCGAGAACGTCTGGACAGACCACGGAACGAGTCCGAGAACTGAAACGAGGAGTAACGTGATTCGACGCCGACGCCGAATCGCGCCTGTGTGAAGACCGTCAGCGCGCTCCGGCGTATCCGACGTCACCGTTGGGAGATAATGCGAAGCACGTCTTCGTCGGCGAGTTCGTGGTCGCGGCCGACCTGTTGTTCGTCGTGTTTGGCGCTCGGTCCCGACACGCGGGCGAACCGGAACCGGTTGTCGAGTTTCGCGCCCAGTTTGTGTACGGCGTCGTCGATAGTGTCGCCTTCGCGGAGGATAAGCGGTTCTTCGTAATCGACGCCGCGACCGGGTTTATCCATGTAGATTCGGATAAGGCCGAGTGCCTCCCAAATCTCGTCTTTCAGCGCGTCAAGGCCCTTTTCGGCTTCGGCGCTGATGAACGTCACTTCGTCGGGGTTGAGACCGACTTCTCGAAGGTTCTCTTCGACCGTCGGAAGGTAGTCCTTGTCGATGAGGTCGGCCTTGTTGACGGCGACGATAGACGGCAGGTAGACGCGGTTTTTCATGATGCCGTCAACGAGTTCGTCGATAGTCGTCTCACCGCGAAGCGTCACTTCGGCGTTGACGAAGCCGTGCTCGCGGAGAATTCCCTTTATCGTGTCCTCTTCGAGGTCAACGCTGTCGCTTTTGGTCACGCGGATGCCGCCTTTCCCACGCTTCGTGATAGAGAGGTTCGGCGGCGACGTGTCCAGACGAATCTTGTTGGCGTAGAGTTCCTGTTGCAGTCGCTCGTAGCGCTCGATTTCGAACACGGACAACATGAAGACGACGAGGTCGGCGGTGCGAACGACAGATAAAACTTCTTTACCGCCGCCGCGACCGCCAGCGGCACCTTCGATGAGGCCGGGAACGTCCAGTATCTGGATGTTTGCGCCTTTGTATTTGAGCATTCCCGGATTCACGTCGAGCGTGGTGAATTCGTACTCGCCAGTCTCACTGTCCGCGTTGGTGAGCGCGTTGATGAGCGTCGATTTCCCGACGCTGGGGAATCCGACCAGGGCGACTGTCGCATCGCCGGTCTTCTCGACGGCGTAGCCTTGGCCGCCACCGGCCGAACTCTGGTTTTCGAGTTTCTCTTTCAACTCCGCGAGTTTCGCCTTCAACCGACCGATGTGCGCCTCGGTCGATTTGTTGTACGGCGTATTAGATATCTCCTCGCGGATATCTTCGATCTCCTCCTCCAGTCCCATCGTCAACAGTTCCGCCGCGTCAGTCGAAAAACCCTTTCCTTCCGCCGCGCAGATTCACATCGGAAGAAAACACGGACAGAAAGCGACAGCGCCCGGCACTATCGAGCGAACACCACTAGTAGTGCCTTTGACATGATTGGGTTTCGCACGCGTGCGCAGAGAACTTCCGGCACGATTATACAGGGGGCATCCGACCGGCCAATGGAGACTGATGTCGGACCCCAGAACGCTCCGCGACAGCACGCAAATCGTGCTTCCGTGTGCGGTTCTGGATAGTATACGCGACGAGATCGAAGCCGAGTTCGTCGTCTCTATCCACGCCCAGACCGAAGAGATGTGTCGAATTATCGGGAGTCCAGTGGAGATTCGGGCGGTGAGTGATTTTCTCACCCGTCAGGGTATCTCGCTCCGGTAGCCGTCGTTCCGAAGGGCTTGTTACGCCACAGGCCAACGGACCTGTATGGACGAAGCGCCGGGACTCTCCGACCAGTACCGCACGGCCAGTCCGTGGCCGGTGTTCATCGCGCTTGGAATCCCCATCTCGGAATTGGGTCTGCTTTTCGGCCTGTTTCCGCTCGCCGTTGGCGGACTGCTCCTCTTCGGCGGTAGCGTCGTCGGTATGCTCAGCGAATCCGGATACGTGAACTCGACGATGTGGGCATCGGTCGTGTTTTCGGTGCTTCTGTTCGCATTCGGGAGCGCACTGGCGTTCACCGAAGTCAACCTCGTCGTCCGCGGATACGCGACTATCGCTGCGGCCGCGTTGCTCGTCGTTGGTGGCGTCGTCTTCGAACTGTTCGTCCGCGAGCAACGAGACGCGTTCTAAGCCCGGAAGGCCGCTCGGTCACGCCGGTGGCTTCGAGACGAACGAGAAACCAACAATCTATTTGAACGGCGTCCCCGAGTGTCTCGATATGGCAACCAAGACGTTCGACAAGGAGACGCTCCTCGACTTGACGGTCAACATGGTACCGTTAGTCATCATCCTGTTCTTCGTGGTGGCATTCGCCATTGCCAACCCGTTCGGGTTCGAATCGCTCACCTCGGGGATTCAGTACGGCCTGTTAATCGCGCCGTTCGTTCTCTTGGCAGTACTTACGTACCTCTCGGGGAAGGCAATCGCTGGTGCCGAACAGTCCGGTACCGTCTACCCGCCGGGTCAGGCGACGGTTCCCGGCGTCGGTCCGCTCCACGAAGAGGAAGCGACTGAAGCGTCCGAACTCGAAGAATCGGACAGCCCCGGCGCAGTCGAAGCGGCCGAAGAGACGGCTTAAAACACCTCGAATCGCAGGGCGGTCCCGAATCTTTCATTACCCTGCACTACTCAGGCACATCCATGGAGGTTAACGGACAGTTAGCACTGACGGTACTCATGGGGGTCTTCCTCATTGCCGTCGCCGCGTGGCTCGCGCGGGTCGAAGACTGGCGGTCGTACACCCCGCTCGCGGGCGGTGGAACCGTCGGTGGTACTGCAGAGCAGTACGTCTCGGAAGAGAAACCATCCGGGGTCATCCGTTGGTTGACAACGGTTGACCACAAGGACATCGGGATACTCTACGGCGCGTACGCGCTCGTCGCATTCGCCGTGGGTGGACTCATGGTCGTCGTGATGCGTATCGAACTCGCTGACCCGGCGTCAACGGTCATCTCGAACACGTTCTACAACTCGTTGCTCACCAGCCACGGGATTACGATGCTTTTCTTGTTCGGGACGCCGATAATCGCCGCGTTCTCGAACTACTTCATCCCGCTTCTCATCGGTGCCGACGACATGGCGTTCCCGCGTATCAACGCCATCGCCTTTTGGCTCCTGCCGCCGGCGGCGCTTCTCATCTGGGCCGGGTTCTTCCCGATTCCGGATGTCATCCCGGCGCAGACGGCATGGACGATGTACACGCCACTTTCCGCTGGTGCCGGCTCTGGAAACCAGATGAACGCCGGTGTGGACCTGATGCTCCTCGGCCTGCACCTCTCCGGTGTCTCGGCGACGATGGGTTCGATCAACTTCATCGCGACCATCTTCACGGAGCGTGACGAGAAGGTCTCGTGGGCCAACCTCGACATCTTCTCGTGGACGGTTCTCACTCAGTCTGGCCTCATCCTGTTCGCGTTCCCGCTCCTCGGGAGCGCGATTCTCATGTTGCTCCTCGACCGGAACTTCGGGACGATGTTCTTCTCGGTCGATGGCGGTGCGATTCTCTGGCAACACCTGTTTTGGTTCTTCGGTCACCCCGAAGTGTACATTCTCGTGTTACCCCCGATGGGTATCGTGAGCCTCGTGCTCCCCCGCTTTGCGGGGCGTCGCCTCTTCGGGTTCAAGTTCGTCGTGTACTCCACGCTCGCCATCGGCGTCCTCTCGTTCGGTGTCTGGGCGCACCACATGTTCGCAACGGGCATCGACCCGCGCCTTCGGGCGTCGTTCATGGCGGTCTCACTCGCCATTGCGATTCCGAGTGCGGTGAAGACGTTCAACTGGATTACGACGATGTGGAACGGGAAGATTCGCCTCACGACGCCGATGCTCTTCTGTATCGGCTTCGTGTCGAACTTCATTCTCGGTGGCGTGACGGGCGTCTTCCTCGCGTCGATTCCGGTGGACCTCATCCTCCACGACACGTACTACGTCGTCGGTCACTTCCACTACATCGTCATGGGTGCCATCGCCTTCGCTGGCTTCGCTGGCATCTACTACTGGTTCCCCATCTACACCGGCCGGATGTACCAGGTCACGCTCGGTAAGTGGCACTTCTGGCTCTCGATGATTGGGACCAACGTGACGTTCTTCGCAATGATTCTGCTGGGCTACGGCGGCATGCCGCGTCGCTACGCGACGTACCTGCCCCAGTTCGCAACGCTCCACCAGATTGCGACGGTCGGCGCACTCATCCTGCTCGCCGGTCAGATCATCTTCGTCTGGAACTTCGTCCAGTCGTGGCTCGAAGGCCGCAAGGTCGAAGACGGCGACCCGTGGGGTCTCGCTGAGGAAAACCTCGTTACCGCCGAGTGGACCTGGTTCGAACGGAAACTCCAGACCGCTGTCACCGACGGCGGCGAAGAAGAGGAACTCGCAACCGACGGTGGAAACCCGGTTGCCGACGCGGACGCTGAATCTGCGGCCGACGACGAGTAAGCGACTGTCACTCGTCAACGTCGGTTTCGCGCACTTCTTTCGACACTCGGTTCGAGAGCCAACGCGTTCGACGTGTCGTCTATTGTTGGCTGGACACGGGACGAGTGTGAGTACGACGAGAGACAGCGAAGCGACCGATAGCCCGGTATCGACCGACGACGCTCGAATATCAGACAGCGCACCCGCTCGTCGTGGCTAACGACTGCACTGGAGAAACAGACGCGTTCAGACGACGAGGAGGATACCCGTCACAAACATCAGTATTGCGATGCCCCCGAGGATGATGCCGAGGATATCGGTATCCGACATACCGACCGCTTGCAACCGTGCGGCAAAAGGTGCATCGGTGCGCGGATGGGAACGGAAACCCCTAACAGCGTGGAAGTCGGACCTGCGCCCGTGAGTTCGAACGTTCGCGGCCACCGATTCGTCCTCGGATTATACGTCATCCTCGTCGCCGCCGCCGGGACCGCCGGCTTCCTCGCAGGGACATTCGTCCGAGACCTCACCGCGCCGAGATTTCTCTTCGTCATTCCGTTTCCGGCGACGCCAGTCGGCTTCGCCGCCTACGGTGCATTGACGATCGCACTCGTCTTGGGACTGCCACTCGTGCTCGTCGTCTACGTCTCGTCCGAGCTTGACGACGACGCGGTGTAATCGTCCGACCCGTCACAAATACTAAGCGTGGTCGATGGGACGTGGTAGTATGTACCAGGTAGTGATTGGCGTTGACGACGACGCGGAACACGCGCTCGCCTGCGTCGAGGCGGTTGCGGAACTCCCTGGAGATGCTTCCGACAAGACGGTCACGCTGGTTCACAGTTTCACAGACAACCCAAGCGGCGCATCAGCGACGCAGATTCACTCGGTCCGAAAAGCGGGAGAGTCCCTCGACGACCACGGAATCGACTACAACGTGACCGAGTCATCTGGCGACCCGGCTGAGGTTATCGTCGAGTTCGCCGAAGACGAGAACGCGGACCTCATCGTTACCGCCGGGCGCAAACGGTCGCCCGCCGGGAAGGCACTTTTCGGAAGCGTCACACAATCGGTGATTCTGAACACCGACTTGCCGGTGATGGTTTCGGGGACGACGAAACGGGCCAGCGAGTAACGACCAAACAGGGCAGTCGCAACCGCAACTACGTAGCACTCTATTCTGACAATACCGCTCACAATCTCCCGCTAGCGACTATATTACTACCCAAACTATACAAGAAAATAACTTATCTGCGGAGTTCGTACCGTCGGTATGGCCCTTTCGGATTACACCGGCCGGTCACCGACGGGTGGGGACGACACCATCGTCCGTGTCGTACCGCACAGACTGTGGCGGCCCGGTGACGAGCGAATCGAACCCTGCACGTACAGCGGCGAAGAGATTCGTCTCTCGGAGAAACACCTGCTCGTCGTCCTCGAACGCGACGGCGTCCGCGAGCGGTTATATTTCCGTAACGAACGGTCGCTGTCTGCGTGGTTAGAAGAACTCGAACGGTGACGGTGCGGGTCGCTACTCGCGTTCTGCTTCTCGCTGAATCGCGCTGACGATTTCCGGGTTGCGGAGCGTCGTCGTGTCACCGAGTTCTTCGCCGTTCGCAATCTCTTCGAGAAGCCGTCGCATAATCTTCCCCGAGCGGGTCTTCGGGAGTTCCGGGGTGAAGACGACCTGTTCGGGACGTGCAATCGGACCGATTGCGTCTTCGACGCCCGCGATGATACGCTCGCGCATCTCCTCGTCTTCGGTTTGGCCCTCTTCGGTGATGACGTACGCGTAGACGGCTTCGCCTTTCACTTCGTGATTGCCACCGACGACGGCCGCCTCGGCGACGCCTTCGACGCCGACGATTGCGGATTCGATTTCCATCGTCCCGAGACGGTGGCCGGAGACGTTGATCACGTCGTCAACGCGGCCGAGGATGGTGATGTACTCGTCTTGGTCGATTTTCGCGCCGTCTTCGGGGAAGTAGACCCAGTCGTCGGGGTCGTCGCTGTCGGTGTCGGAGTACTCCTGCCAGTACTCTTGGACGAACCGCTCGTCGTTCTCGTAGAGCGTCCGGAGCATCCCCGGCCACGGCTTGCCGACCGTGAGGTAGCCCGCTCTGCCAGCATCGACCTCCGTTCCGCTCGTATCGACGATTTTCGCGTCGATACCCGGAAGCGCCGGCCCCGCGGACCCCGGTTTCATCCCCTTGATTCCCGGGAGCGTCGTAATCATCATTCCGCCCGTCTCCGTCTGCCACCACGTGTCCACGACCGGGCACTCCTCGTTGCCGATGTGTTTGTAGTACCACTTCCACGCGCGCGGGTTAATCGGCTCACCCACCGTTCCAAGCAGGCGAAGACTCGACAGGTCGTGTTGCTCGGGGTACCTGCTTCCCCATTTCATGAAGGCTCGAATCGCCGTCGGCGCGGTGTAGAAGATATCGACCGAGTACTTTTCGACGAGTTCCCACAGACGGTCGCGGTTGGGGAAGTCGGGCGTCCCTTCGTACATCACGGTTGACGTGCCGAGCGCCAGTGGGCCGTAGACGATGTACGAATGACCCGTAATCCAGCCGATATCCGCAGAACACCAGTAGGTGTCTTGCTTTTCGATGTCCAAGACGGCGTGTGAGGTCCACGCCGCGTAGGCGAGATACCCACCGGTCGTGTGTTTGACACCTTTGGGTTGGCCCGTCGTTCCCGAGGTATACATCAAAAAGAGCATGTCCTCGGCGTCGCGCTGGACGGGGTCGATGCGCTCGCCAGCGTGCTCGGCCAACAAGTCGTCCCAGTCGTGTTGGTTGCCGCGCAGGTCGTGGCCGAAGCCGTCGTCTCCGAGTCGGTCGACGACGACGGTCGAATCGACGCCGTGGGCAACGCTGTCGAGACCTTCGTTCGCTTTGTCGAGGTGGTCGAGTGCGTCGCCGCGGCGGTAGTACCCATCACAGGTAACGAGATACTGAGAGTCGGCGGCGTTCATCCGTGTCGCAAGTGCCTCGGCGGAGAACCCGGCGAAAACGACCGAGTGCGGCGCGCCGATTCGGGCGCAAGCCAGCATCGCAATCGGCAACTCGGGAACCATCGGCATGTAGAGCGTAACGACGTCGTCTTCTTCGACGCCGAGGTCCGAGAGCGCGGCCGCGAACTCGTTTACCTCGCGGTAGAGGTCTTGGTACGTGTACGTTCGTGTGTCACCGTGTTCGCCTTCCCATTTGATGGCGACGCGGTTCTTATCGCCGTTTTCGACGTGTCTATCGACGCAGTTGTACGAAACGTTCAGTTTGCCGCCGGTAAACCACTTGTAGAACGGCGGGTTCGAATCGTCGAGGACCGTATCGTAATCAACGTCCCAATCGAGCATCTCCGCGGCCCGCTCCCAACACTCGGGCCAGTTTTCGTCGAATTCGTCGTAAATCGCCGGGTCAGAAACGTTCGCCTGTTCGACGAACTCCGCAGAGGGTTCGAACTCCTCTTGTTCCACTAACCGTGCCTCTAGTTCACTGTCACCGTCTGCCATAGTACATTCTAACTACATTAATCCTCCATGATAAATCTATGTAGTGACGCAGTATGGACGGGCGATTTTTGCCTCATCACGAACTGATGAATCGAAAGAATAGTCGGCTGGCTGAGTTTCACATCACCCCGATAGTTTCACGGTAGGTACCGTACTCTTCTGCGAACACGTCCATAATCTCGCCCATCGTCGCGTACTCTTTCACAGCGTCAACGAGGATGGGCATCACGTTCTCACCGCGTTGGACGGTCTCTCTGAGTTCGTCGAGTGCCGCTTCGACCGCCTCGTCGTCGCGTTCGTTCTTGACCGATTCGAGTCGTTCGAGCTGGCGGTCTTGGACTTCGTCTTCGACGTGCAGGAGGTCGGGGCGGCTGTCGTCGTCGCTCGCGTACTTGTTGACGCCGACGACTATTTCTTCTCCCTCTTCGACCCGCGATTGGTACTCGTAGGATGCCTCGCTAATCTCCTTGTGGTAGTAGCCCTCGTCGATACCGGCGAGCACGCCGTCGCGGACCGAGCCATCGCCCATCTCTCGAATCTCTTCGATGTAGGCCATCGCCTCGGTCTCGACTTCGTCGGTGAGTTTTTCGATGAAGAAACTGCCACCGAGCGGGTCGATAACGTCGGCCGCGCCGGACTCCTCGGCGATAATCTGCTGGGTCCGCAGGGCAACCGTCACGGCCTCTTCGGACGGAAGCGCAAGCGCCTCGTCGAAACTGTTGGTGTGGAGCGACTGGGTGCCGCCGAGGACGCCGGCGAGCGCCTGAATCGTCACGCGGACGATGTTGTTGAGCGGTTGCTGAGCAGTCAGCGACTGTCCCGCAGTCTGCGTGTGGAACTTCAGTTGCTTCGAGCGCTCGTCTTCGGCATCGTACCACTCGGACATGACGTGGTGGTAGATGCGGCGAGCGGCGCGGAACTTGGCAACCTCTTCGAAGATAGAGTTGTGCGAGTTGAAAAAGAATGACAGTTGCGGGGCGAACTCGTCGATGTCGAGACCGCGGTCCATCGCGTCTTCGACGTATGCGAAGCCGTCGGCGAGCGTGAACGCGAGTTCCTGAATCGCCGTCGAACCGGCTTCACGGATGTGGTAGCCCGAAACCGAAATCGGGCGGATTCGCGGAGTCTCGTCGGCCGCGAACTCGACCGTGTCGGTGACGAGTTTGAGCGACGGTTCGGGCGGGATGACCCACTCTTTCTGCGCGATGAACTCCTTGAGCATGTCGTTTTGGAAGGTGCCACCGATTTGGTCGCGGGGGACGCCGCGGTTGTCCGCGAGCGCGACGTACATGGCGAAGACGACCGGCGCGGACGGGTTGATAGTAAACGACGTGGTTACCTCGCCGATGTCGATGCCGTCGAAAAGCACCTCCATGTCGCGGAGCGTGTCCACGGCGACGCCTTCTTTTCCGACCTCCCCGTCAGAAAGCGGGTCGTCGGAATCTTTGCCCATCAGCGAAGGCATGTCGAACGCCGTCGAGAGACCGGTCTGGCCATTCTCGATGAGGTAGTGGAACCGCTCGTTGGTCTCCGTTGCGGTTCCGAAACCGGCGAACTGGCGCATCGTCCACGTCCGGCCGCGGTACATGGTCGGATAGACCCCGCGCGTGTACGGCGACTCACCGGGGAACCCGAGGTCCTCCTCGTAATCGAGGTCCGCGATATCGTCTGGCGTGTAGATGTCTTCGACTTCGTGGTTCGAGACGGTCGCAAACCGATTCTTTCGCTCGCCACCCTTTTCGAGGAACGGGTCGCGTGTCTCGGACTCCCACTCCTCGCGGGCCTCTCGAATCGACGCCAAGTCCTCGTCGTCGTACATGCTCGTGAATCAGTATGGACAATGATTAATTATTCGGGTGGTCTGCACACCGTGGCGCTTCGACGGACAGACCACCGTGCATATCACCCCTCGAAGACCTACCACCGGGCATGTACGACTTCGAGAACGACACGGGCCACCCGAGGGACGCGACTCAACCGGTCGAAGCGGCTGAGTTCGCCCCGTTCGGATTCTAAACTCGATGGCACTCGTCACACCCGCGACGACCCGGTGGGCCGCCGTCGCCGTCGCGCTCGTGTTCGTTCTCGCAAGCGTCTCGTTCGTCGTTCCCGCCGCAGGCACCGTCTCGCCGGTCCCGTTCGACGACACGGTGAAAACCGGCGGCACGTCGGTTGACGTTCGACTCTCCGAAGTCGAGGGCTTCGAAGTCCCCGTCGCGCAGGCGCACTTTTCGCGGTATCGCTACGTTATCGGCTACTACGACGTGGCGACCGCCGCCGCCGACGTTTCGACCAAAGAGAGCGCCCGGCAGTTCGGCGACCCGCTCGCGGTGTTCGTCACCGACTACGCGACGGTCGCACCCACAATCGACGAAGACGGCTATCTCCGCACGAAACACAATCGCCACCCCGGGTGGGTCAAAGCGACAGACGCCGCGTTCGTCGTCGATTCGGGCGCTCGCGTCCCGTCCGGACCCATCGCCGTTCCGTTTTCAGATGCCGACGCCGCACGGTCGTTCGCCGACGAACACGGCGGCGACGTCGTCGATTGGCGTCGTCTCAAGGACCGAACCGACAGTCCGCTCTCGTCTCGAATCGACGCGTTCGAATCGTCCGTCGCGTCCCACCACGACTGGGCCAACCAGACCGTCACTGCGAGTGATGCACTGTTCGACCGCCCGGTTTCGACCGTCGTCGGCGAAGATGTACCCACCGTCGAGGCGGCCGTCGAGGCGGCACCGAACGACACCGCCGTCTACGTCCCTGCGGGCACCTATGCGGTCGAGTCCGTCGATGTGAACCGCTCGATTACGCTCGTCGGCGACGGCAACGAGACGACACTCGTCGGCGACGGCAACGATACCGTCGTCCACGTCCGCGCCGACCACGCCGCCGTGGCAGACCTCTCGATTGCCGGCGTCGGCGATGTCGGAACCCGCAGGATTCGGGCGACGAACGAGTCAGTCGATTGGGACACCCGCGTCGAACTCGCATACGGCCGCGGTGACGCCGGTATCGTCCTCGACGGCGCGAACGAATCGGCGGTCCGAAACGTCCGCATCGACACGCCCGCAAGCGGCGTCATCGTCCGCGAGAGCGCGAACAGCGTCCTGAAGAACCTGACCGTTCAGGGCGCTTCGGAACCCTCCGACGGATTCATGGGCGTCGTGCTCATCGGTGAGCGCTCGGTCGTCGAAGACTCCACGTTTCTCGACGGCCGTGACGGCGTCTACACCCACCGCGCCGACGGGAGCGTCATCAGAGACAACCACATGGAAAGCGGCCGCTACGGCGTCCACGAGATGTACACCTCGAACGTCCTCATCGCCGACAACGTCGTCCGCGACAACCGTATCGGGGTTATCATCATGACTCGCCCCGTCGGCAATCTCGTGGTCGGAAACGACGTTCGGAACTCGAATTTCGGCTTCATTCCCGCCGGAAGCGACACCTACGTCGCCGACAACGTCTTCGCAGACGGCGAGTACGGCATGGACGTCAGCGGCGACAGGCAAGTGTACGTTCGGAACGTCGTCGTCGGAAACGACATCGGCGTCCGCGGAAGTTCGACGTTCCCGACGAACGTCGTCGTCCGCAACGATATCGTCGGAAACGACGTCCAGGTAGAATCCTCGCTCGGTCCCATGCGGACGTGGACCCGCGAGGGCGACGGCAACTACTGGGGCGACTTACCGCTCGAAGACGCCAACGACGACGGCGTGTACGACAGAGCATACCAGCCGACCGGCCCGGTCGATTCCGCGCTCGGTCGGGACCCCGCGGCGCTCGCTCTCTCTCGGTCGCCTGTGATGGGCGCGCTCCGGCGCGCCCGCGACGACGTGTCCGGCCTTCGTGGGTCCGGTGTCGTCGATGCCGCGGCCCGAACGAAACCGGTGCAACCGGACGTACTCGCAGACCGCAACGCGACGGAGACCGAAGATGTCTGAAGGAGATACCGCAGTTCGAGACGCGACAGAGGACGAATCGACGACCGAGAGCACCGGGGCCGCGCGGCCGGCTATCGAAGCGACCGACCTCTCGCACGCGTTTGGCGACATTCACGTGCTCGAAGGCGTCTCGCTCTCGGTCGAACCCGGTGAAATCGTCGCGCTCGTCGGGCCGAACGGCTCGGGTAAATCGACGCTCCTCCGATTTTTGGCGCGGGTGCGAACCCCCGACGAAGGAACCGTGTCTGTCGGCGCGAGCGGACAAGGAGAAGACGACAGACGCGAGGGCCAAGGCGGCCACAACCGCGTCGGCTATCTCCCCCAGCAACCCGGCTTCAGAGACGGCTTTTCGGCGGCCGACACGCTCCGATTCTACGCACAGTTCGCCGACGGCGACGTGGACGTCTCGGAGATACTGACCCACGTCGGTCTCGTCGAGGCGTCGGACCGCCGCGTCGATGCGCTCTCCGGGGGGATGACGCGCCTGCTTGGACTCGGCCGTGCGCTCATCGGCGACCCGGCGGTCCTCGTCCTCGACGAACCCGCGAGCGGACTCGACCCCGGAATGGTCGAACGACTGTTCGATATCGTCTCGGAACTCGCCGATTCGGGCGTCGCGGTCGTCCTCTCGTCGCATAACCTCGGTCCCGTCGAGCGTACCGCAGACCGCGTCGCCGTCCTCGACGGCGGCCGGTTCGTCGCCGACGGTCCACCAGGTGAGTTGGTCGAAGCAGTCAGTGCGGCCGACCTCCAGACGGCATTCGGCGAGTTCGTCTCGACCGAGGAGGTCGAAGGGAGATGAGCGACGTCGAAGACCTGTTCGCCATCGCGGCGCGCGAACTCCGGACGGTCGTCCGAACGCCCGCCGTCGTCGCGCTCGCGGTCGTCTTTGGTCTCACCGTCGTCGCCGTCGCGGCCGCGGGAACCGGCGCTCGCGGCGGGTATGTCCCGCTCGTTCTCGACCTCGTGCCGTTTGTCGAGGCGCTCGTGCCGCTTCTCGCGTTCGCGCTCTGTTATCGGGCCGTCCTTTCGGACCGACAAACCGGCGAGTTGGACGTGCTCCGGACGTTCGACGTGTCTCGTCTCTCGTACGTCGGCGGCGTCTACCTCGGGCGGAGCATCGCGCTCGTCGTGGTCGTCTTCGGTTCGCTTCTCGTCGCGGCCGCGACCGTGCCGGTGTTGTCACCGGCGAAACCGACGTTTCTCGCGCTGAACGCGGCCGCCGATTCGCCCGTCGCGTTCGTCCGCTTTGCCGTGCTCGCGGTGGTGTTCGCGCTCGCGGTTGCCGCCGTCGCGCTCGCCGTCTCTGCCGCGGCGCGGACCGCCCGGCAGGCTATCGCGCTCGCCGTCGGCTTACTCGTCGCCTTCGTCGTCGGGGTCGATGCCACGGCAGTTGCCGGTCTCGCTTCGGGTACGTTCGGCATCGACGCGGTGCCGCTGGTGCTCGCGCTCAGCCCGAACGGGGCGTTTCGCTCGCTCGTCTTCGGCGTCGCCGTCGAGACTGGGAGCCAAAGGCCGCCGCTTGCGGCGCTCGTCGGACTCGTCGGGTGGGTCGCCGCGGCGCTCGTCGTCGCGGTACTGACTGCGTGGAAACCGGTCGAATAGACTGCGACGAAACGCAGGGTCGGGTCAGCCGAAGTTCTCGACTTTCGCCGCGTCAGCGTCGCCGTCGGCGGTCTCGATGGCGTCGGTGGCGGCTTCGACGAATCCCGCGAAGCCGTAGACGAACACCTGCTCTCCCTCGACACCAGTCAGTGCATCGGCGACTGCATCTGCGAGGGCCGCGTCGTCGTCGGTGACGACCACACTCGCGCCACCGTCGCGGAGCGCGTCGAGTCGGTCTTCGTGCGCGGGCGCGTCGTCGAGATAGACGACCGCGGCGTCGTTGTCGTCGGCGACGGCCGCTTCTGCGATGCCGACCGCCGGGCCGATTCCGGGACCGCCAGCGAGGACGACCACGCGGGCGTCGCCATCGTAGTAGCTGTCTCCGAACGGGCCGGAGAGGTCGATGGTGTCACCGTCGGCCAACGATTCGAGATGCTGGCTGAACGGGCCGGCCTCGTCGGGGTCGATGCCGACGGTTACCTCGAAGGTGTCGCCGACGCCGGGCGACGACAGCGTGTAGAAGCGAGCGTACGATTCGCCGTCCACTTCGGCGGCGAGTTTTACGAACTGTCCCGGCTCGGCTTCGAAGCCAGTCGGCGTCTCGAACTCGATAGCGACCGTTCCGGGGCCGACACTGCGGGCCGCAGAGACGGTGACGGTTGCGTCCATGTGTGGCGGTTCGTCGTAGGCTCACAAGGGCCTTGCCTTCCCGGATGCCGTGGCCGGTGCGACCGCGACTCGAAACCGGATGTGATTGCCGCGAGCGGCCGAATTCGGAAACAATTGGACATTTGTCCACCACATTCGAAAACAGTGACTAATCGAATCGAATGAGTCGGTGAAAAATACACTCTCGCGGCTTGTATGCCGAGGTTTCGTTTATGACCGACAGCGGAGTTTTACACAAATTTTCAGAAGGCTTTTGACCCGCCTATGGGTAGATTTCACTCAGCATGCCTGCGGACTTCAACTGGGCCATCGGCGGCGAGGCTGGCGATGGCATCGACTCCACGGGGAAGATTTTCGCTCAGGCGCTCTCCCGGGCTGGACGGCACGTGTTCACTTCCAAGGATTTCGCTTCGCGGATCCGCGGTGGCTACACTGCTTACAAAGTTCGGACGGCAATCGACCCCGTACAGAGCGTCGTCGATAGACTCGACGTCCTCATCGCACTCACACCACGAACCATCGAGGAGAATCTCGACGAACTCCACGACGGTTCCGTCATCATCTACGACGGCGACCGCTCGACGATGGCAGACGTGGAGATTCCCGACGGGATGGTCGGGCTTGACGTTCCGCTTCAGGCGCTCGCCGAGGAAGCCGGTGGCGCAATCATGCGCAACGTCGTCGCACTCGGCGCGGCGTGTGCCGTCACCGACTTCCCCATCGAGAGCCTCGACAGCGCGCTCCAGAAGCGCTTCGGCGGGAAGGGCGAGGCAATCGTCGAGAACAACAAGGAAGCCGCCCGCGCGGGACGCGACTACGTTCACGAAGAGTACGACCACGAGTTCGAGTACGAACTCGAAACGACCGACGAAGATTACGTGCTTCTCAACGGCGACGAGGCCATCGGCATGGGCGCAATCGCCGCCGGTTGTCGGTTCTACGCCGGCTATCCAATCACGCCGGCCACGAACGTCATGGAGTACCTTACCGGGCGAATCGAACGCTACGGTGGACACGTCGTGCAGGCAGAAGACGAACTCGCCGCCATCAACCTCGCACTCGGTGCCGCACGCGCCGGCGCGCGCTCGATGACGGCGACCTCCGGTCCGGGTATCGACCTCATGGCGGAGACGTTCGGTCTCGTCGCCACCTCCGAGACGCCGCTCGTCATCGTTGACGTGATGCGCTCGGGTCCCTCGACAGGGATGCCGACAAAACAAGAACAGGGTGACCTGAACATGATGCTTCAGGGCGGCCACGGCGAGATTCCGCGCTTCGTCGTCGCGCCGACGACCATCTCCGAGTGCTTCTGGAAGACGGTGGAGGCGTTCAACCTCGCCGAGAAATACCAGCTTCCGGTCTACGTCGCCGCCGACCTCGCAATGGCGGTCACAGAACAGACCTTCTCGCCCGACGCGTTCGACATGGACGCCGTCGAAATCGACCGCGGCAAGGTCGTTGACGACGACACCATCGACGAATGGCTCGACGAGAAGGATCGCTTCCAGCCCCACGCGCTCACCGACGACGGAATCAGTCCGCGGGCGTTCCCCGGCACGGAACGGGGCGCACACATGTCTACCGGTCTCGAACACGACGAACTCGGTCGCCGGACCGAAGACACCTCGATGCGTGTCGAACAGGTCGAAAAGCGTGACCGGAAGGTCGAGACGGCGGAGGAAACCGAAGACTTCGAGCCGCGCGAGTTCGGCAACTCCGACTCCGATGTACTTGTCGTCTCGTGGGGGTCCAACGAGGGTGCCCTCGTCGAAGCGATGGACTTCCTCGAAGCGGACGGCATCGACATCCGCTTCCTCTCGGTCCCGTATATGTTCCCGCGCCCGGACCTCACCGAGGATATCGAGGCGGCGGACGAAGTTATCGTGGTCGAGTGTAACGCCACCGGACAGTTCGCAAACGTCGTCGAGCACGACACATTGACCCGTGTCAAGCGCATCAACAAATACGACGGCGTCCGCTTCAAGGCGGACGAACTCGCAGACGAAATCAAAGCCACCCTCGACACAGAGGAGGTTTCAGCATGAGCTCAGACGTCCGCTTCACCGACTTCAAATCAGACAAGCAACCGACCTGGTGTCCCGGCTGTGGGGACTTCGGGACGATGAACGGTATTATGAAAGCACTCGCCAACTCCGGCAACGACCCGGACAACACGTTCCTCGTCGCCGGTATCGGCTGTTCCGGCAAAATCGGGACGTACATGCACTCGTACGCCATCCACGGCGTCCACGGGCGCTCGCTCCCCGTCGCCGCCGGTGCCAAACTGGCGAACCCCAACCTGACCGTCGTCGCCGCTGGTGGCGACGGTGACGGGTACTCCATCGGTGCGGGTCACTTCATCCACGCCGTTCGCCGCAACGTCGATATGGCCTACGTCGTCATGGACAACCGCATCTACGGGCTGACGAAGGGACAGGCGTCCCCGACCTCGCGCGAGGACTTCGAGACCTCGACGACGCCAGAAGGGCCGAAACAGCCCCCGGTCAACCCGCTCGCGCTCTCGCTGGCCGCCGGTGGGACGTTCATCGCGCAGTCCTTTGCGACCGACCACAAGCGCCACGCCGAAATCGTTCAAGAAGCTATCGAGCACGACGGCTTCGGCTTCGTGAACGTGTTCAGCCCGTGTGTGACGTTCAACGACGTGGACACCTACGACTACTTCCGCGACAACCTCGTTGACCTCGCAGACACGGACCACGACCCGACCGACTACGACGACGCCAAAGACAAGATTCTCGACTCCTCGAAGGAGTACGAGGGCGTCATCTACAAAGACGAGGATTCGGTCTCCTACGAGCAGAAGTTCGGCGTCACGGAGAACATGTCCGACATCCCGTCGGGCGCGCCCGACGACGCGATGGACCTCGTCCGCGAGTTCTACTGAACCGCGTTCGACTCGTTCGCACCGACCGTTTTTTCGACCGTTCCCGGATGTTCGACAGCCGCCGCGAGCGCCGCGACCGCGTCTGTTTCGTCCATCCCGGCCCCGTGAACCGCGATGACGACGACGATATCGCTCTCGTGTTCGACGGTTGCGACGTGGATTCGAACGTCAGCGGTGCCGCCGTCGGAGGCGAGAGGCTCACCATCGACAGTCATCTCACCTGGTTCGACTTCGACCGTTCCGGCGTAGGTGACGAGTTCCGTCTCCGCGCCGAGCATCGTCACGTTTCGAGCGCCGACCTCGCGGACACCGTTGACCTCCGAGACGTTACCGAGAGCTTGTGCGTCCGCGAGAAGGTCGAGCCCGGTTCTGACGAGTTCGCGGTTCCCCACGTTCGAAAGCGGGTTCACCGACTGTCCCGCGACGGTTGCGTCAGGCGACGAAACAACGGCGAGCGCCGAGATGTCGCCGTCTGCGGTCGTCTTCGAGTACCCCGACACCCACGTTTCGACGCCGACCGTCCGGGTGGCAGGGCCGACGCCGACCTCGTAGGAAAGCGGGATGACGGTGCTGTTGCCGTAGACGTAGCCGTGTGACTCGTAGGCTGTCGGCGGGATAGTAGCCGGGTCGGCGGAGAACGTCGTTCCCCCGCCGAGACAGCCAGCGAAGACGACGACGAGTACGACCGCGAGAGTCGGTGAGAGCGTCGAACGAACAGAGCGCATGACGTCTCTAGAGGCGCGCTACGAACATGTAGTCTCGCTAGTCGCGGTAGTCGTGGACAGTCCGGCTTGGAAGAGTTGTGGACCTTGGAATCGGAGTCCGAAACGATAACAGACGTTACTCGACCGTCTCGATGTGGAGTCGGTACCGAGTCCCGCAGTCGAGACACCGGGCATCGTCGGACTCGATGAGTTCGGTGACAAGTACCTCTCCGAACTCGCAGTGTGGACACTCGTAGACGAGCGAGTCACCCGCGATGCGGTGTGCGAATGCGTTCGTGTTCTCTTCTGTCAACGGCTCCGAGGCAGACGACATTCATGACCACCAATATAGATATGCTACCACATGTCATATAAATATGTACCCCTGACCGGCGCGTCAAAGCCGGAAAATCCCTACCCTTCCGGAACGGCTTTTCAACTCGCGGCCGTCGCATTCCCTATGACAGAGCACCTACCCTCGGCAGACGACGTGCCAGTGACGAACGGGATGCCGATGCTCGGCCTCGGAACGTGGGAGAACACGGACCCCGACGAGTGTACGAACGCCGTGAAGACGGCGCTGGAGATGGGATACCGACACATCGACACCGCCCAAATCTACGGGAACGAAGCCGAGGTCGGTGAGGGAATCGCCGCCGCCGACGTTGACCGCGACGATATCTTCCTCGCCACCAAGGTCTGGATCGACGAACTCTCTCACGACGACGTTATCGAGAGCACACGGGAGAGTCTCGACAAACTCGGCGTCGAGTACGTAGACCTGCTGTACGTCCACTGGCCGGCCGGCGAGTACGACGCCGAAGCGACGCTCAGCGCCTTCGACGAACTCGTCGAAGACGGCCTGACGAAGCGCGTCGGCGTCTCGAACTTCGAGCCCGAACAACTCCGCGAAGCGGTCGAACTGTCCGAATCGGGGATTTTTGCCAACCAAGTCGAGCTTCACCCGCTCCTCCAGCAGGACGAACTGCGCGACGTCTGTGCCGACGAAGGCGTCGAAATCGTCGCGTACTCGCCGCTCGCCCGGGGAACGGTGTTCGATGTGGACGTGCTCTCCGACATCGCCGAGAAACACGACGTGAGCGAGGCGCAAGTCTCCCTCGCGTGGCTTCGTGAAAACGGTGTGACGGCGATTCCGAAGGCGACGAGCGAGGGCCACATCCGGGACAACTGGGAGTCGCTCGAACTGACACTCGACGACGAAGACATCGCGGCCATCGACGCTATCGAAACGACCGACCGGCGTGTTGACCCCGGCTTCGCGCCATGGTAACGACGCAGTAGCAACCGAGCACCTCGAAGAGACGATTCAACGCGCCTCTTTTATTCGCTTTTTGCGCGTTCTTGTGCGGCATCCGTCGTTCCGTCCGCCGTATCCTGGTTTGAAGTCGCAACCGATTTGTCGATTCGGTCCCGACAGAAGAACATGGAGTTCGACCTGACCAAGACAGTCGCGTTGCTCGTCGCGCTCGTCGCCCTCGGAACCGCGGGACTCATCGGCGGCAGGATGATGAGAACGAATATCGTCTTGATGATGGTGACGCCGTCGATGCTCGTCTTCGGAGCCATCTGTCTCGCACTCGGCGTCAAACACGGTGAATACCGAGCCGCAAACTAAGCGTCTCGCGCTCTCACGGCGTCTCGGAAACGTCCAGCGACCTAACTCTCGTTTTGCCGCCGGCTCTCGACGACATCTTCGAGCGTCTCGTCCGAAACGGTCGCCGAGATGCGCGCCCCGACGAGGCTGATAACGATGCCCGCGAAGATGAACATCGCCAGCCGTTGTGTCGGGGAGAGCCGAACCCAGCCGAGGAGTTCGAGTTGCGACAGTTCGCCCTGCCGTTCGAGCAGGAACCCGGCGACCCCGCGGACGACAAGCCCGATAGCGATGACGCCGAACGGGAGATTCATGTACGACGTCGAGATGCGTTCGCTACCGATGAGTTCGTCGAGGAGGCGACCCGCGCTAGCGGTGAGCGCCGAAAGCGCCAGCCACGGAACGCTGTGATAGACGAACAGAAGCGACGGGACGAACAACTCGTCGCCGCCGATGCTCGGTGTCTGCACTTCGAGCGCACCGATAAACAGGCCGACGATGGCGAGACCCGCCGCCACCGCGTACGTGACGACGGAGACCTGCCCGGAGTAAAGCGAGTCGCGGACCTGTTCGGGAACGTCTGAGAGGAACTCGTCGATGGCCAGTCCTTTGTAGAGGAGGACCGCTCCGAGAAGGGCCGCAACTCCCGCCATCGCCACCGCGGGTTCGAACTGAACAAGCAACAGCGGGACGAGAAGCAAGCCAACGCCGACGGGAACGAGCACCGTCGAGCGGAGTTCCTCGTCGGCGAGAAACTGCTTGAGGAGGTAGTACGTCGATTCGATGTCGTGGGCCTGCCGGACGACCACGCGGTCAACCGCGTCCACGCGCAGTCGGCTCTCGATGACGGGCACGAGTCGCTCGTCTTCCGCACTGTCGGTGACGACGACCGCGGACTCGACATCGTATAACTCGACCAGCTCGTCCAGTTGCCGCGCGACGGCTCTGTCCGCGCCGACGGTGGTTTCGCTCGCTCCCGAGATAACGGCGACTTCGGCGTCCTCGCGCTCGTCTCGGAGTTCGCGGGTGACGCGCAAGGCTTCGAGCAGGCAGTTGACGCTCGAATCCTCCGGGTCAGCGAGTCCAACGTCGGTGACGAGCGACCGAACCGCCTCCCAGCCGACCACGGGCGTCGAGAGTCCCGACTTGCGGCCGATGTCGTTCGCTCGATCGACACAGAGGACGAGCGTGGTCACGTGGAAGACGAATGCGGCCGCGGGCTAAAAAGCCTCCCAGTCATCAGAACCGAAACGTGAAGCCGTCGTCCACATCGACCGCCGACGCGAGTCCCGCACCGAACGAGTACGCGGCGGTTTCGACGCCGCCGCGGAGCCGGTCAGCGAGTCCGACCTCGGGCGTGAACTCCTCGACGGACACTTCGTCGCGGTCGAGGAGGTCGGCGAGCCTGGATTCGACGTCGTCGCGGGTGCCGAGCGAATCGACCAAGCCGAGTTCGTGGGCCTCGTCGCCGAGATAGATGCGGGCTTCTGTGTCGCGTATCGCCCCCGGGTCCATGTCTCGGCCCTCGGCAACGCGTTCGACGAAGTCGTCGTAGTAGTCGTCGATGAGTCCCTGAAGGTACTCGCGTTCGTCTTCTGTCGGCTCTTTGAGGGCGTTTCCGGCGTCCTTGTACTTCCCCGCGGCGAACCGCTCGTACGACACGCCGAGTTTGTCCGCGAGTTCGGATGCGTTGACGGACGACCCGATGACGCCGATAGAGCCGACGACGCTTGCGTCGTGAGACCACAGTTCGTCGCATCCGCTGGCAATCCAGTATCCGCCGGAGGCGCACACGTCAGTCGCGTAGGCGACGGTCGGCCCGTCGAACGCCGCGGCCGCTCTCCGAATGTCGTCGCTCGGAAGCACCTCGCCACCCGGCGTGTTGAGTTTGAGCAAGAGCGCCTCGGCGTGTTCGTCGTCCGCCGCGCTATCTATCTGCTCGACGATATCGTCCGCTGGCATGCCGCTTCCGCGACCCGGAAGCGGTCCTCTGCCCCCGTCGCGCGAAATCGGCCCTTCGACGGCGACTTCGGCCACGTCGTAGCTCGGGAACGCAGACGAGGCGATTTGCCCCCCGATACGGAGTCCGACGAGGACGGTCCCGATGACGAGAAGGATACCGAGGAGTTCGACGAGCGACCGCGGCGTGGCATAAAAAAGCGCCCAGCCGACGAGCGCGGCCACGACGGCGGCCACGAGAACGATAGCGAGTTGTAAGAGACGCGTCAGTCGGTCGTTCACAGTGAATCACCCATGGCAGTCGCTCAGGGCGCAACCAGTATAAAAATGGGACGTCGCGTGACGCGACTGAAAGAGAGAAAGAAAGGTGCCGGGCTTAGAGCAGGCCGGACTTCTGGAGCTTCATGAGGTCCTCGGTCTCGAGGGTCTCGCCTTCCTTGAACTTCTGGTAGATTTCCTCGGCCTCGGCCTTGGCGGCTTCGCGCTCTTCGGCGCGGGAGTCCTTGCGCTGGCGCTCTTCTTTCTTGTCCAGTTCGCGGAGGCGCTTCTGGACGCGAACGAAGTCTTCGTGGTGACGGTCGGCCGCTTCCTGAGCTTCGACGAAGAGTTCGTGCATCTCGTCGGCCTTGTCACGGATGTCGTCGGCCTCACGGTAGGCCTCGATCATCTGGTTGTGGTGTTCTTGGGCGTCGTCTGCCAGCTCGGTCACCTTCTGGTGGTGCTGGGACGCCTCGGAGCGGACCTCTTCTGCCTCTTCGATGAGTTCTTCGAGGTCACCGCTCTCTTCGACCTTGTCCTTTTTTTGACGGAGTTCTTCGCGCTTGTTCTCGATCTTCTCGATAAGCTCGCGCTCGTCTTCCGTCGAGAGAACTTCGGTCTGCTGGCGGAACTCGAGTTGCTCGATCTCCTCTTTGAGCTCGTCGATATCTTTGCCGTCGTCGAGCTCGAGGTCGCTTTTCATTTCATCGACCTCGTCGAACAGCTCGTTAGCTTTCGCGTTGAGCTCGTTGCGCTTGTTCTTGTGCTCCTGGACCTGCGAGTTCATCTCGTCGCGCTGCTCGCGGTGGTTCTGCGCCTCGTCAACCTTCTCGCGTGTCATCGCGTTGAGGTCGTCACGCTTGGAGGCGCGCTCAGAAGCCATTTGGTTCAGTTCGTTACGGCGGTCTCGGAGTTGACCGGCGAGCTTGATGAGTTCGCCTTTCGAGCCGTTTTCGAGCTTTTCGTCTGGGAGATCGATGTTTCGTGCCTCGTCGAGTTCCTGCACGTCGAACTCGCTAAGTACTTCCTGCTTCGTTACCATGCGTAATCAATCCTCGATACCATCACCACTCCGTGCGTGGCGGCTGCTCTTTGGAGTGCGACCGACCGTGGATAAGAATTCCCGATCATTCTGCGTGCTATGCCGCCGGAACGCCGGAGGCGCTCAGGTACATGTTCATACAGGCGTCCAACTAATAAATACTTCGGTGGTGAAACGGGTGAAAACAGTTACCACACCGCTCGTATCGCCGATTTCTACCATGTTAGTCAACTGCATAGATATATAAATGCCATCGAAATCGAGGGGGCTAAACCGGACCGAGACCGAGGGCGTTCTATGCGAGAAGTCATTCGCGCCCGTGGCCACGAACACGTGAGCGCCGAGCACGCGAGCACGTTCGAAGTGACGAGTGACGACTGGCTCACTCCCGCCGGCGACTGTATCCTCGCAATCGAGGCGGACCGAACACCGGCGGATTTCGACCCGGCGTTCGTCGAAGCCTGCCAATCTCACGATGCGACGATTATTATCTCCGTGCGCGTGGAGACGGACGAGACCACCCACGAACAGACTGTCAGTGGACGCGGCCATCCCGACCTCAGCTTCGAGGGCGACCGGAGCATCGTCTTTCGGACGAGCGACTACGTAGACGACAGAACGGGTGCTGTCGGCACCCAGCACGCCGCCGCCGGGTTCGACCGCGACCTCGTGTCGGCACTCGCCGCTGGCGCGGACCTCACCGCGACCATCGAAGTCGAATAACGCCGAGAGGCGAGAGACAGAAAACGAGAGCCAAAAGACGAGAACCGAAAACGAAACACGAGAGCGGTCGGTGGCGATTCGACGCGACCGCGACGGGATGCGCTTTTTGCGGCGCGGTCGTAACGTCAGCGTATGCCCGAAGAGCCGTCCGAAAACATCAGCGGCGGACCCGGTGGCGGCGGTCAAGACGCGATATTCGAGCCTGCCGACCCGGAGACCGCGACGCGCGCCGAAGTGGTCGTTGACCGACTCGGGGAACGCTACTGGCGGAAGGCCTACGGCGGGCAAGGCGGCTTCGAGTGTCTCGTTCGAACCATCCTCAGCCAGAACACGAGCGACAAGGCCAGCCAGCCAGCCCACGACACGTTGTTAGAGCGGTACGGCCGCGGCGACCTCGCGGAGTCACTCGCCGCGGCCGACCGAGAAGGCATTATCGACGCCATCCGGTCGGGCGGTCTCTACAATCGAAAGTCGAAGCTCATCCAAGGCGTCGCCGAAGACGTGCTCACCAACTTCGGGAGCGAAGCCGATTTCGACCGCTACGTCCGCGAGGAAGACCCCTCGACGGTCCGCGACCGCCTCTTGGAGATGAACGGAGTCGGGCCGAAGACCGCAGACTGCGTGCTTCTCTTCGCGGGCGGGCGCGGCGGTGTCTTTCCGGTTGACACGCACGTCCACCGAATCGCCCGCAGACTCGGTATCGCCTCCGTCGACGCCGACCACGAAGCCGTCCGCGCGACGCTCGAACGCGAGGTCCCCGCCGAGAAGTGCGGCTTCGGCCATACGGCGATGATTCAGTTCGGCCGTGAGTTCTGCACGGCGAGAAGCCCGGTCTGTCTCGACGATGACGACGAGTGCCCGATGGCGGACGTGTGCGAGCAGGTCGGTATCGACACCGAGCGTCAATCAGTCGTAGACCCCGCCGCCGCGGACGACTAACAGTGCTTCGTCCGAAGGCCGCTCACCGGTGAGCCGTCCGCCTCGTACGACGAATCGACGCCAGTGTCTGCGAACATCGGAAGCGACATCGAGTAGTCGTAGACGACGCTAAAACGCGAAAACGGGTTCGAGACGAATTCGGTCGCGGGACCGACGCCGTCGAAGGCGACGCCCGCGCGGAGCTGGATAATCGACTGGTTCCCGATAGCGCCGTTTGCTTCGATTCCGAACCCACCCGCACCACCGAGATTCTCGAACATCGAGAGGAAGACCACGAGGTCGATACCCGCCCCTTGGTCGCCGATATCGAACTGGTGGCCCTCGCCGGGGAAACACGGCGATGTCGGGCCGGTCGCGGCCGCGACGGGCGCGGTTGCGACGACGAGAATCAAAAACAATGTCGAGCAGACACGTTTCGCGGCGTCCATACGTTTGCTACTGCGTTCTGCTAATTAAGCCTAGGTAGAAATTCTCACGGATGATACGAACGTCGCCTACGCGTCACCGTCTAACTGCTCGACGAGTTCGTCGAGCACGGCGTCGGCGCTAGCGAGGTTGGTCGCAAGCGGCGTCTGGTGAACGTCGCAGATACGCAGTAGTGCGGAGATGTCTGGTTCGTGGGGCTGTGCGGTCAGCGGGTCGCGGAGGAAGATGACGCCGTCGCAGGTTTCACCGGCGATTTCCGCGCCGATTTGCATGTCGCCGCCGAGTGGTCCCGACTGCTTGCGCTCGATGTCGAGACCGGTGGCGTCGATGAGTCGCTGCCCGGTCGTGCCCGTCGCGATGAGTTCGAAACGTTCGAGGTCGGCCTTCCGCTCTTCGGCGAACGAGATGAGGTCCGGCTTCTTCTCGTCGTGAGCAATAAGTGCGAGACGCATACCGGAGACTCGTTCGAGCGTCGTCATGAATCTTCGGCCTTCGAAAGCGGGCCGAAACCGCAACCAGATAGCAAACAGCCAATCCCGGAGGGACCAGTCCGCCGGAAGCGTACGAAAACGTTGCAGTTGAGAGCTGGTCTACAGACGACCGCCGGGAACGCTACTTGAAGCGGAACGTTTCGAGGTTCTTCGGGGCGAACGTTCGCATGTTGTAGTTGTGATAGAGCGCGGACGAGAGGTCCTGTACGGAGCGTTCGTCACCGTGAACGCAGAGTACTTTCTCTGGGCGCGGGTTCATCGTCTTGACGAAGTTTTCGAGTCCTTCGCGGTCGGCGTGGCCGGAGAAGCCATCCACCGTCTCGACGTCCATCTCGAGCTTGAGCGTGTTAGACCGACCGCGGCCGTTATCATCGTTGACGGGTATCTCGTCCCACCCGCTCTGGATGCGACGACCGAGCGTCCCCTGTGCCTGGTAGCCGACGAAGACGAGACGGGAGTCCGGGTCGGGACCGATGTGGCGGAGCCACGACATGATGGGGCCGCCAGTGACCATCCCTGACGTGGAGAGGATGATTGCCTGGTCGTCGTCGGCGACCTCCTGTCGCTCTTCTTCGCCGCCGTCGATGTGGTTGAACTCCTCTGCGAGGAACGGGTTTTCGTCCTCGTGGAAGATGCGGTCGCGGAGGTCGTCGCGGAGATATTCGGGGTAGGTCGTGTGAATGGCCGTCGCCTCCCAAATCATCCCGTCGAGGTGGACCGGCATCTTCGGAATCTTGCCGGAGCGCATCGCCTCTTCGAGGACGAGCATAATCTCTTGGGAGCGACCGACTGCGAACGCTGGGATGACGACCTTGCCGCCGCGCTCGTAGGTCTCGTTGATGACCTCGATGAGTCGCTCTTCGGAGTGTTGCTGGTCGGTCTGGTAGTCGTTGCGACCGCCGTAGGTCGATTCGAGGACGAGCGTCTCCACGCGCGGGAAGTCGTTGACCGCGCCGTTGAACAGGCGGGTGTCCTCGTAGTGAATGTCGCCGGAGAACGCGACGTTGTAGAGACCGTCACCGATGTGGAAATGTGTGACTGCGGAGCCGAGAATGTGGCCCGCGTTGTGGAACGTGAGCTTCACGTCGGGGGCGATGTCGGTCACGTCGCCGTATTCGAGCGGGATGGTGTGCTTGATGGCTTCGCGGACCATCTCGGACTCGTACGGCGGCGCACGACCTTCCTTCGACGCCACGTCGAGGTAGTCGAGCGTCAGCAGACCCATGAGGTCGCGGGTCGGCTCGGTCGTATAAATCGGGCCGTCGTAACCGTATTTGAACAACAGCGGGATAAGCGCCGAGTGGTCGAGGTGAGCGTGCGTCAAAACGACCGCATCGAGCGAGTTCGCGCCCGACCCGAGCGCTTCGGGGACTTGGAGATACGGCACGTCGTCGGACCCCGGTTTGTCGCCGCAATCGACGAGGATGCGCGTTTCGGGCGTCGAGACGATAAAGGAAGCACGCCCGACCTCTCGACAGCATCCGAGCGTCGTGATGCGGACCCACTCGTCGTCGGAGAGCTGTTCGCGGTGAATCTGCCGCCCGGTTCGTTCGAGGATGCGGCGGCGGTCGTCACGTTCCTGTTTCAGGAAGTTGCGGACGTTCGAGACCGTGGACGACTGAATCGGAGGAGTGCGGACGACCTCGGGAGTCCATCCGACCTGTTGTGTGATTTCGCGGAGCGTCGAGCCGTGTCGGCCGATGACCATCCCGGGCTTTTCGGCTTCGATGACAACCTCACCCGTGTCGATGTGGAAATCGAGGTCGGTGACACCGGCTTCTTCGGGGATAACGTCCAGAATAGCGGGTTCCGCTTCGCGCGGGTCGGACAATACGTCGGGGTCCGGCCGGACCGTGATTCGTTTTCGGAGCTTGCTCGCAAGTTTCCGAATGAGGTCGCCGTTCTTGGCGAACTTCTTGGGGTCACGCGTGTAAACGACGAGTTCGGGCCCCTCGTATTTGACGTCGGAAACCGAGATGTCGCGCGGGAGTTCGTTCGTAATCTCTGCCTTCAAATTCTCGAGTTGTTTATCTACGGAGCTCATAGTTACGAGCGACCCGTCCGGTCCTGCGCCGGCAGGTCTCGGGAACCCCTACCTCAGGAGTGGTAACGCGAGACGGTTCACATTGCGGAGTGCCAGTCTCGGCCAACTGCAGAGAGAGCATAGTGAACTGAATACGGTGGTATCTCAACTGCGGGAAGAGGCAGGGAAAACCCGCTTACCCGACAGTACCATGTCGTCAGTATAAAACCCTTCGCAAAGTCGAAGCGTCTGCCGTCCAACCAACGGACATGGAACTCACGCCGACGGCTGTTTCCGAAGAGCGACGATGGGTCCGCGACCGGGCCGATGTCGTGGTCCCGCTCATCAACGAGACCCGAGCGCGACTCGGCGAACTGTTCGAAACGGAGGTCGCCGAGGTAGACGAGCCAGCCTACTGCGACGCCGTAGACGAGGTGTTCGCGCGCGGCGACGTCGCCGTCAACATCGCGGCGTACATCCGAATCCTCCGGGAGTTGGACGTCGAAGGCGACTACCCGGGCTTCATCGTTGACGAGGTGCTCGGCCGCGAACTGGCGGCGACGATCGCGGGCGGCGAACCTCTCCGACTCCTCGCGCAGGCGACGTTTCACTTCGCAGATGTCGCGGTGCACACCGACGGACCCGCCGGACTCGACGACCTCGACGCCGCGCTCGCGGCCGGCTTTCAGACGCGGCTTCCGGGATGGTCGTGGCGCGAGCGCGATTCCCCGTTCGACACCGTCCCTGAGTAGGCCACCCTCGGCTACGACGGCGCGAAACGTCGCTCGTGGCGTCGAAAAACAGTAAAAATCGGACGCCGAGAGGCTACCACTTGAGACGAAGCGGCTCAGACGACGACGCTGGTTCGACGGCCGAATCGAGCGCGTGGAGTCGAGAGCGAAGCGCGCCAACGCACTCCTCGCACGCGGTTACGTGCGTGAGAATGCCGTCTTCGTACTCCGCCATAACCGCTCGCGGAGTGCGCCGTGTCACACGCTCGGGACCCATCCGACCAACGCCTCTCACCACGGGGTCGCCCAACCCCGAAAGCTCCTCGCCGTGGGTCGCCGCCCACCGCGCGTACGACGAGAGTCGCTCACGAATACGTGACTCTCTGGGCGTCAACTCCCCCGAGAGGTCGATGAATCGGTTCCACGTCTCGACATCGTACGTCTCGACGGTGCCGCGTTCGGCGACCTCGTCCAACCGCTGGATAACGGGTTCGAACTCGTCGTGCTTCCCGTTGGGAATCCAAAGCTCTACCCTGACCGGGTCCCGCTGCGGCGTTGCTCGCTCACCGCTCACAGTAGTGTCCATTGCTAACATACCAACCACCATTTCGGAACTACGCCAGCCGAGGATATGTAACTATGCGTCCGCCGGAACCCCCGAACGTCGGGGGCGATTGGAGATGCGGACGACAGGTCGGGTCGCCCGCCCCCTTCGGGGCGTTTAAGGGTTCGCTACGGCTATCGATGGACAATGAGCGACGAGCAGGAACTCGGTATTACCGAGTCGAAGGAGTACAACACCGGCGAGTGGTACGCCGAGGTCGTCCAGAAGGCGGGCCTTGCGAACTACGGTCCGGAGGGGATGAGCGGCTTTATCGTGACGCGGCCGCGCGGATACGCTCTCTGGGAAGCCGTCCAGAACTATCTCGACGGCGAGTTCAAGAAGACGGGCGTCCAGAACGCGTATTTCCCGCTTTTCATCCCCGAGAGCTATCTCGAACGTGAAAAGGACATCGTCGAAGGCTTCGACCCCGAAGTCGCGTGGGTCACCCACGGCGGCCACGAGGAACTCGAAGAACGATTGGCCGTCCGTCCGACCTCCGAGTCTATCATCGCGCCGTACATGGCCCAGTGGGTCCGAAGCCACCGCGACCTGCCGCTTCGCGTGAACCAGTGGGCGTCCGTCGTTCGATGGGAGGCCACCGAAACGAAGCCGTTCTTCCGCACGAAGGAGTTCCTCTGGCAGGAAGGCCACACGGCCCACCAGACCCGCGATGGCGCGTGGGACGAGACGATGACCCGTCTCTCGCAGTACCAGTCGCTCTACGAGGACGTGCTTGCTATCCCCGTGCTCCGCGGCGCGAAACCCGAACACGACAAGTTCCCCGGCGCTGATACAACCACGACGGTCGAGGCGCTCATGCCCGACGGCAAGTCCGTCCAGGCCGGAACGTCTCACTATCTCGGCACCTCGTTCGCCGACGCGTTCGACCTTACCTACACGACCGAAGCTGAAGAGGAAGAACCCGCACACACGACCTCGTGGGGTCTCTCCTGGCGCTCGCTCGGCGCGCTCATCATGACGCACTCTGACGACCAGGGGCTCATCTTGCCGCCGACGGTCGCACCCGAACAGGTCGTCATCGTCCCCATCTGGCAGGCAGACACACAAGAGAAGGTCCTCGACTACGCCGAAGGAATCGCCGACGAACTCGAAGACGCCGGCGTCCGAGTCGAACTCGACGACCGCGACGAGCGCAATCCCGGCTTCAAGTTCAACGAGTGGGAACTCAAGGGCGTCCCGGTTCGCTTCGAAATCGGACCGAACGAGGTCGATGACGAAGTCGTCACGGCTGTCCACCGACCCGACGGCGAATCGGTCGAACTCGACCGCGAGAACATCGCCGAAGCCGTCCAAGAGCAGTTCGACGAGGTGTACGCGAAACTCTACGCCGCCGCCGAAGCGAACCTCGAATCGAACGTCCGCGAAGCGTCCGCTCGAAACGAGATTCTCGGCACCATCGGCCAACACGGCGGCTACGTGAAAGCACCGTGGTGCGGCGACGAGTCCTGCGAGGAAGAAATAAAAGACCAAATCGCCGCGGAAATCGTGATGGTTCCCTTGAACGACGAGGACGCAGAGATTCACGACGGCGAAGACTGCGCTATCTGTGGTGAGAGCGCAACCGAGACCGCGTACTTCGCTAAATCGTACTAACGCACCGAGAGCAGTTTTTTCACACGGTCGTTCGACGTGTTCGTCGTCTGTCGAATCATATCTAGTCTCTATACCAACACTGGATATGTCCTTATATGATATTGTAACACCCTTATGGTTTCAGGAAAAGTTGCTTATGGTGGTAGTGAATCTACCGGGGTATGACCAAGCCACACATAGACGCACCCTCCGCTCAGGCCGGGTTAGCCGACCCGACCGACGAGCGGTCGAACTGCGGCGTTGGGGCCGTCGTTGACCTCGAAAACGGCGCTTCGCACCAAGTCGTCGCCGACAGCCTCGAACTCCTCGAAAACCTCGAACACCGCGGCACCACCGGAGCCGAAGAAAACACCGGTGACGGCGCTGGCATCCTGTTTCAGCGACCAGACGCGTTCTTCGACGCGGTCGTCGAAGGCGACCTTCCCGACTGCTACGCGGTTGGGTCGGTCTTCATGCCGACCGACGACGAGGTCCGCGAACGCGTTTCGGCGGTTGTCGAGGATGCGCTCGCCGCTCACGACCTCTCTGTGTTCCACTGGCGCGACGTCCCGACAGATAACTCAGAACTTGGTGCGACCGCGCTCGAATCGGAACCCGACGTTTGGCAGATGTTTGTCGAACCGGCGGCGAACGCCGAGATGGACGCCGACGCGTTCGACCGCGCGCTCTACGTCGCGCGCCGCGCCGCCGAGAAAGCGGTCGAGGCGCTCGCCGTTCCGGGCGCGCGGCGATTTTACGTCTGTTCGCTCGACCGCAAGACCATCGTCTACAAGGGACTTCTTACGGCCGAACAACTCCCGGCCTACTACCCCGACCTCGGCGACGAGCGCATCGAGACCGAACTGGCGCTCGTCCACGCGCGCTTTTCGACCAACACGCTCGGCGCGTGGCACCTCGCTCACCCATACCGGAAGGTCATCCACAACGGCGAGATAAACACCATCCGCGGCAACGTGAACTGGATGCGCGCCCGCGAGACGGACCTCCAACACGAGGCGTTCGGCGACGACATCGAGACGCTCACGCCCATCACGAAGGCCGACCAGTCCGACACCGCGAGCGTCGATAACGTGGTCGAACTCCTCCTGAAGACGGACCGCGAACTCCCGCACGTCCTTCGGATGCTCATCCCCGAGGCGTACCGCAACGACGACGCGATGGACCAATCGCGCCGCAACTGGTACGACTTCCACGCCTCGCTCGTCGAGCCGTGGGACGGTCCCGCACTCGTCGCGGCCACTGACGGCGACCGCATCGCCGCCGTCCTCGACCGCAACGGGCTTCGCCCGTGTCGCTACGAGGTGACGACCGACGGCCGCCTCGTCGTCGCCAGCGAAGTCGGCGCGCTCGACAACGACCCCGCCGAAATCGAGTCGCGCGGGCGTCTCCGACCGGGTGAAATCTTCATGGCCGACCCCGAGGAAGGTCGCGTCATCCCCGACGCCGAAGTGTTCGAATCGCTCACCGACGACAAGTACGGCGAGTGGGTCCACGACCAACAGCGCGACCTCGACGACCTCGTCGGCGACGCGGATTCGACGTCCCGCGGCGAGGTCGAATCGCTCCGCGCGACGCAAGCGGCCTTCGGCTACACCCACGACCAACTCAATCACATGATAGAGCCGATGGCCAGAGACGGCAAAGACCCCGTCGGCTCGATGGGTGACGACACGCCGCTGTCGGTGCTATCAGACCTCAACCGCCCGCTTTTCACGTACTTCAAACAGCTGTTCGCACAGGTGTCGAACCCGCCTATCGACTACATCCGCGAAAAGCTGGTGACGAGCCTCGAAGCGCGCCTTGGCTACCAGCGTAACCTGCTCGACGAGTCCCCCGACCACGCGCGGCAACTCGTCCTCGACTCACCGGTCCTCACCGACGTCGAGACGGCCGCAATCAAGGACCTCGACGACGACATGCGGAGCGCCGTCGTCGATACCACGTACGAAAAAGAAACCGACCTCCGTGACGCCATCGAAGCCGTCCGCGACGAGGCCAAGGCGGTCATCGAAGACGGTGCGGACATCGTCGTCCTCTCCGACCGCAACGTCGGACCCGACCGCGTTGCAATTCCGAGTCTCCTTGCGACGGGCGCGGTCCACCACAGCCTCGTCCGCAACGGCCTGCGCAACCACGCCGGACTCGTCGTCGAGTCCGGCGACCCCCGCGAGGTCCACCACCTTGCGACGCTCGTCGGCTACGGCGCGGGGGCGGTGAACCCCTACCTCGCCTACCAGACCATCGAGGACGTTGTCGCCGGTCCCGACGGAGCCGACGAGACGGCCGCAATCGACGCCTACGTCACCGCGCTCGAAGACGGGCTTCTCAAAACGATGGCCAAGATGGGCATCTCGACGGTCGAGAGCTACCGCGGCGCACAAATCTTCGAGGCGGTCGGCCTCGGCTCCGACTTCGTCGCCGAGTACTTCGAGGGCACGGAGATTCGCACCGAGGGTATCGGACTCGACGTCATCGAGTCCGACCTGCTCACGCGCCACACCGCCGCGTTCGGCGCGGACCCGAAGCTCGACCGCCACGGCGAGTTCGAAAACCGCTCTGCGGGCCTGCACCACGGCTGGAATCCCCAGACCGTCGGCACGCTCCAGCAGTCGGTTCGTGCCGGCGACTACGAGAAGTACAAGGAGTTCGCCGAACTCGTCAACGACCAGTCCGAGCAGTTGCAGGCGCTCCGCGGCCTCCTCGAATTCGACTCCGACCGCGAGTCCGTGGACATCGACGCGGTCGAGTCCGTCGAATCAATCGTCGAGCGGTTCTCGACGGCCGCGATGTCGCTCGGCAGTCTCTCGCCAGAAGCACACGAGAACAACTCGATTGCCATGAACCGCATCGGCGGTAAGTCGAACTCCGGCGAGGGCGGCGAGCCGCCGGAGCGCTTCGGCACCGAAAAAGAATGCAACGTCAAGCAGGTCGCCTCGGGGCGGTTCGGCGTCACCTCGCACTACCTCTCGTCGGCAGACGAGATTCAGATCAAGATGGCGCAGGGTTCGAAGCCCGGCGAGGGCGGCCACCTCCCCGGCAAGAAGGTAAACGAGATGATTGCCCACGTCCGCTATGCGACGCCGGGCGTCGGTCTCATCTCGCCGCCACCGCTACACGACATCTACTCCATCGAGGACCTGAAACAGCTCATCTTCGACCTGAAGTCCGCGAACCCCGACGCCGACATCAACGTAAAGCTCGTCTCCGAGGCGGGTATCGGAACCATCGCCGCCGGTGTCTCGAAGGCGAAAGCGGACGTCGTCCACATCTCCGGTCACGACGGCGGCACCGGCGCGTCTCCCAAAACGTCAATCAAGAACGCCGGTCTCCCGTGGGAACTCGGCCTCGCCGAAGCGAACCAGATGCTCCGCGCGACCGGCCTTCGTTCCCGCATCCGCGTCTCCGTTGACGGCGGCATGAAGACCGGACGGGACGTGGCTATCGCCGCGCTCCTCGGCGGAGAAGAGTACGTCTTCGGGACGGCGTCGCTCGTCACGTCCGGCTGTGTGATGGCCCGCCAGTGCCACGAAAACACCTGCCCGGTCGGCGTCGCCACCCAAGACGAGAACCTGCGCCGCCGCTTCCCCGGCGAACCCGACCACGTCATCAACTACATGACGTTTATCGCGCAGGAACTCCGCGAGATTATGGCCGAACTCGGCTTCACCTCGCTCGACGAGATGATCGGCCGTCCCTCGCTTCTCCGCCAGCGCGAGACGGACCACGAGAAGGCCAAACACCTCGACCTCTCGGCCGTGCTCGCCGAACCTGAGTCGGGCGCGCGCCGCAAGACCGAATCCCAAGTTCACACCGACGTAGCCACGCATATCGACCACAAACTCATCGAGGAGGCGGGCGACGCAATCGAGAACCACGAGCCGGTCGTCATCCACCGCGACCTCTCGAACGTTGACCGCGCGGTCGGCGCGATGCTCTCGAACCGCATCTCCACCGTCCACGGCGGCGACGGACTCTCCGACGACACCATCCGCTGTGAGTTCACGGGAATCGCGGGCCAGACCTTCGGTGGCTTCCTCGCTCGCGGCGTCACCATGCGCCTGTCGGGTGCCGCAAACGACTACGTCGGCAAGGGCCTCTCGGGTGGCCGCGTCGTCGTCCAGACGCCCGCAGAGGCGAACTACGAGGCCGCAGAGAACATCCTCATCGGCAACGTCGCGCTCTACGGTGCGACCCAAGGCGAGTGTTACGTCAACGGTCTCGCGGGCGAGCGCTTTGCCGTCCGCAACTCGGGCGTCAAAGCCGTCGTCGAAGGCGTCGGCGACCATGGCTGTGAGTACATGACCGGCGGCGTGGTCGCCGTCCTCGGCGAGACCGGCCGCAACTTCGCCGCGGGCATGTCCGGCGGTGTCGCGTACGTCTACGACCCAGACGACGAACTCGCGGCGAAAGCGAACACCGAGATGGTGACGCTCGAATCCGCGCTCGCCGATACCGACGAGGCGATGCTCACTCGACTCGTCGAAAACCACCTCGCGTACACCGACTCCGACCGCGCCGCGGAACTCCTCGCGGACTGGGAGTCCGTCGTCAACGACTTCGTGAAGGTCATGCCCGACGCCTACGCCGACGTCATCGCCGACGACGGCCGCGAGGACGTTCGCACTGAACTCCCCGCGAAAGCGGGCAGTGTCGTCGATGTCGGAGCGGACCGCATCGGCGCGGCGACGACGAGCGACGACTGAGCGACACTGCAGACTGCGACCAGTTTTCACCGACGCGAAGCCTTTCGTTGTCGATGCGCGCTATGGCGAACCGACCGGTAGACAGCTACGTGTCTACGAAGAGGCACGGCAGATAAAACTAGTCAGCTAGTCTATAAGTATGTAGGAGCCATACAGCAGTGTATGAGTGACGCCGAAGCGCCCGAAACGCGTATCGACGAAACGACCACTTGGCCAGACCTCGCAATTAGCCTCTACGACCGACTCACTGGACGTAACGCCGAGATTACCTACGCATTCGAAGACATGGCTGTTGACGTTCCGAGTGGCACTGGCGATGACGCCGAACACGCCCACTGGCGACTCGACGGAACGGTCCGAGTCACCACCCGTGAGCGAGAGTAATCTGGTCGCTCCGCTGTCAGTTGACACGGACGACTTCACCCTGACCGTCGCAGGCGTGTCCATGCCGGTCTCCTCGACCGGAGACCGGTTGTTCGTAGAAGTGCCGACCTTGTGGAGTGCGATACAGGTCGCTCGTGCTGTCAACTTCGACGTGGGTGGACTCGCCCGCATGTTGACAACGACTGACTTGACGACTGAACTCAGGGTTCGAGGACGAACTGTCGCGGTCGTCGGTACCGGTGCCCGGCCAGGGTTCGTCTCGCGCGAACTTGGTATCACCCCAGCGGAGTTCCGGGCCGGTGGCGCGCTCACAGCACTTGGCAATGGCGTGAGTGCCGCTGTCGGGCGTCTCGTTTCGGTGCTGCGCTGAGACCATAGCAGGTCCGTCGGGTGGCGACCGACCGACACCGACAACCTCGACTCCTTTTAACATACCTCGCCGAGAGCATCCGGTATGCCCCACAGATACGACAAGTTGGTCCGCGACGGCATCCCCGAGATAATCCATGACACCGGCGAGACGCCCGTCACTCACGTCGCCGACGGCGACGAGTTCGACCGCAGACTCCGCGAGAAGTTGGTCGAAGAGGCGACCGAGTTCGCCGAAGACGGTACACTCGACGAACTCGCAGACGTGTTTGCCGTCGTCGATGCCGTTCTCGACCGTCGCGGAGACGACTGGGAGACGCTCCGCGAACTCGCCGACGAAAAGGCCGCCGAGCGCGGTGGGTTCGAAGACGGAATCGTTCTCGAACGAGTCGAGTAGTCGGGTGTCCGCTCCGGACCGCTCCGGAACCCGCCGCCGGTTCTCCCACGTTTTTCACCGCGCGCGCCTTCGAGCGAGATATGGACAACGCACTCGTCATCGGCGGCACCCGGTTTATCGGCCGCCACCTCGTTTCCGACCTCCTCGACAACGGCTACGCGGTGACGCTCTTCAATCGCGGCACTCACGACAATCCCTTCGAGGACGACCCGCGCGTCCAGCACGTACAGGGCGACCGAACCGACGACAACGCCCTGCGGACGGCCAAACTGACGGTCGAACCCGACGCCGTCTTCGACTGTGTGGCGTACAAGCCGGGCGACGTCGCTTCCGCGGTCGATATCTTCGCCGACGTTGACGCCTACGTCTATATCTCCAGTGGGGCCGCCTACGGAACCGAAACGATTCCGAAACGTGAGGGCGTCACCGACCTCTGTGACTGCACCGACGAGCAAGCGACCGACGACTCTCCCGAGAGCTACGGGCCCAGAAAGGCCGAAGGCGACCGCGTCGTCTTCGAGGCGGCGTCGCGCGGAATCAATGCGATGTCGGTCCGGCCGTGTATCGTCTACGGCCCCCACGACTACACCGAGCGTCTCGACTACTGGATCGACCGCGTGCTGAACTACGACCGTCTCGTCGTCCCCGGTGACGGGACGAACGTTTGGCACCGCGCCTACGTCGAAGACGTTGCCAGCGCGATGCGTCTCGTCGCCGAGGAAGGCGAACCCGGTGAGGCGTACAACGTCGGCGACCGCCGCCTCGTGACGCTCGAAGAGATGGTCGAGGTCATCGCCGACGCCGCCGGAACCGATGTCGAGGTCGTCCACGCGGGCGAGCGCGAACTCGCGGCCGCCGGCCTCGATACGACCGACTTCGTCCTCTACCGCGAGTACCCACACGTCCTCTCGACCGACAAACTCGCCCGTCTCGGATGGGACTCGACGCCGGTCGAAGAAGCCATGCGGCGCTCTGTCGCCGCGCACCGCGACAGCGACCGCGACGGTTCGGAACACGACCCCGGACGCGACGCGGAAACGCGAGTCCTCTCGATTCTGGATACGCTCTGACGGGACTCGCAGGTGCTCGACGACAGGTGGTGAAAAAATCGAGTGCAGGCGTCGAAGCCGGTGTCAGCGACTCAGACTGCCGCCGTGGTCCATCTCCGGAACCTCGTCTTCGAGCCACTCGCGGAACCACTTGACGCGCTTGAGACGCTGGTGTGCGAGGCTCTGTGCCGTGTCTGACACGAGTCTGCTCGACGCGTCGCGGCCGCGTTCGAAGACGCGTTCGACCATCTCCGCGGCGTCCATGTGCGTCCGCGCCTCGTAGCCCATCCGTAGGAGCATCAACGCGGTGCCGTTGGCACCGATTTTGTCGAGGATATCGGCCTCGATGAGACACCGCGTCTCCAACGACACGTCAGTGAGCGGTCCCTGATAGGAGTGGTCGGCGACGACCTGACACACCTGTTCGATGAACGATTCGGGGTAGTCGCCGTGGGTGCCGAGGAATTCGCGGGCGACGCGTGCGCCCTCTTCGGCGTGAACCTCCTGTTCGGCTTCGAGTTTGGAGATGTCGTGGAAGAGCGCGGCGACCCGAACGACGTTCACGTCGGCACCCTCTTTCCGGGCGATGCGAGTCGCAATATCGACGACGTTGAGGATATGGTTGAACCGGTACTCCGCGGAGTGCCACGGATACCAGCGCATCCGGCCGCCGTCGTCTTCGTTCTCGACGCTCGCGGCGAGGTAATCCGAGACGAACCGCTTCATGTCCTCGAATTCGGCGTCAGAGACCGCCGACTCTTTGATTTCAACGCCCACGGTGCCGCCTCCATGGGTGTTGGCAAGTACGTATTCTCATTACACGGAATGAGGGTCGTTCCACTCTTAGGCGTTACGACACCCTGAGTCACGCACGCAGGGCCATTACTCGGCCTCGCGGCAGTTCGTGGAGAATACCCCCGAGTGGTACACCCTCAATAACCGCGGTCGGTGAGTCGGTTAGGCCGATTGCGGCGGCTCTTTTTTCGCGGGCGGTTCACAAACCCAGCCCTCTCGAACCGGAACGAGGTTGTACCCCGCGTCGCGGAGGAGCGACTTCGCCGCCGCCTCGTCGTGGCTTCCGCGGGCGTCGTGCAGTTCGAAATACACTCTCGGGCGGTGCTCTCGGAGGACAGTCTCGGCTCCGCGGAGCACGTTCAAGCCGAAGCCTTCGACGTCGATTTTGACGTGGTCCGGCGGCGGCACCGTTCCCTCATCGACCAGCGAGTCGAGACTTCGCACGGAGACGGTGGTGGTATCGACGACGCGCGCTTCCCACGCGCTCGCATGCGCCAAGGAAAACGACCCGAGTTCGTCGTAACTCGACAGGTGAAACTCCCGGGTCTCGTCGGACTGGCCGAGTCCGCAGTCGAGGAGTTCGACGCGAGAGCCGAAGTCGTTGACTTCGACGTTCGCCCGCAACTGCGAGACGACATCGGGGTTCGGTTCGACAGCGACGATGGTGGCGGTCGGTTCGGTCGCCGCGGCGGCGAGCGTGTACGTCCCCGTGTTGGCACCGACATCGACAACGACGTCTTCGTCGCCGAGTCCGATGAGTAACGCTTCGAGGAGCGCGTCGTTGCCGTGGCGGTTGTATAGTTCGTAGCTTTTGAACGCCGCTCGTCCGACGTGTTTCTTCCGCGCGATGAGGTGTCGGTTGTAGTTCGCTCGGACGAGCGCGTAGTGAAGGGAGTACGCGGCGTGCCGAACGGCCGATACTGGATGTAGCAGGGACACGTTACGTAATTGTCAACCTGAGAGAGTAAAAATCACTCGGCAGGTTACGTTCTTCGTTAGACCCTATCTCCCGAGACCACAGATGTGTATCTGACGTGTATGAGAATCTACCTGCGAGAAATAGAGGTCCGAAGTTTGAGACGGTTACTGACAGTGGGTACAGTAGTGTGAAAAATGAGTTCAGAACCAGCTACTGATAGTTACTTCCTCGGGAAATATTGTAGAATAGAGTCCCAGGCGGATTCGAACCTCGGTCACTCCGCTTCGGGTCGTTCCCTGCTTCGAACCCGCGTCGTGACTACTTACTCACTGTCTTCGCAAAATAGTCCCAGGCGGATTCGAACCGCCGTCAGCGGCTCCAAAGGCCGCTATGATTGGCCACTACACCATGGGACTTCGTTCACGTCGGTCACGTATCCCGGGTTCCCGCAATCTCTCCGAGATTACTCGCTACCGTGGGACTGTGCTCGACTTCGCACTCACCGCTTATCCGCAAGTAAATGAAAACGCTTCGATTCGGCTCGGCCGGGGACGGTCAGTCCGCGGCTTCCGTCTCAGTCTCCGCTTCCGACCCGCACACGTCGAGGTACTTACATGCGTCCGTCTCGGGGTCGAAACAGTCGGGACAGTCGGCGTTCCGGTCGATGATGGTGTCCAGTCGGTCCGCAATCATCCCATCGATGACGGGTTCGAGTTCGCGGGCCTCCGCGCGGAACTCCTCAACGTCGAGGACGTTCGAGAGGAATCGCTCGATGATGCAGTAGGTCTGGAGTGCGTCGCGGGCGCGGACGATACCGTCGTCGGTGAGCGTGACGCCTTTGTACTTTTCGTGCTCTGCGAGGCCGCGAGACTCCAGTTTGCCGATCATCTCGTTGGCGCTCGCCGGGCTTACTTCCATCATGTCCGCGAGTGCGCCGGTGGAAGCCGGGCCGTTTTCCATCTGCTGCAGCAGGTAAATCGCTTTGACGTATTGGTCTGCCGTGTTCATCGTGTCACTCGCGTTCTTCCATGATCCGGGTCACTTCTTCGACGCCATCGGCTTCCTCTTCGCGGATCTCGGCGAGGGTTTCGACGAGTTCCTCGCGGTCGATGGTGAACTGTGCATCACTCGCCTCGATAGCCGTAATAACGTCGTCGTAGAACTTGTAGGCGGTCTCTTCGTTACAGAGTTGGTCGTAGAGAACGCCATCGAAGTCCTCCGGCTTCGTCTGTCCGTACTGGGCTTCGACGAGCGCCTCGATTTCCTCGAACGGGACGCTATCGACATCCAGCCGGTCGATGATGGCTTCGAGACGTTCCCGGTGGTCGGCGGACTCCTCGGCGGCGTGCGAGAGGAGGTCTCGAATCTCCTCGTCGAGTGTGTCTTCGTCGAGTTCTTCGTGGTGGTGGTAGGCGCGTGCCTCCACGACTTCTTCGAGGACGATACCGATCTGTAGGAGGCGGGCCAACTGATGGTCAGACGTGACCTGATACCCGACGCTCATGGATTCGTCCTCCACACTACTCGAAGACACGATACCACGACGTACATACACAACTGTCCGGGAGAGACTGACTTAAGCGGTTCCCTCGCGGGTCGTCAAATCGGTAAAAACGAGGTATCGAAGATGACGTTAGTGCAGGCGGGCGGCGATGAGTTCTTCGAGGTCGTCGCGGAACTCGTCAACTTCGATCTCTTCGAGGACGGGAACGAAGAAGCCCTCGACGAGCATGTTCCGTGCCTGCTGTTCCGGGATGGACCGTGAGACCATGTAGAAGAGGTCTTCTTTGTCCACCTGACCGACCGTCGCGGCGTGTGACGCTTCGGTGTCGTGGTTGTTGATGATGAGCTTCGGCGACGCGTCGGCCTCGGACTCGTCCGAGAGCATCAGCGTGTTCTCGCGCTGGTAGGAGTTCGTACTCCACGCGTCGCGGCCGACGTCTTGGACACCCTCGTAGACCGAGCGGGCCGCGTCGTCGAGGACGCCGCGGGTCACGAGGTCCGCGGTTGTGTTCTCCGCTTGGTGCCAGACGCGGGCGTTGACGTCGATATGCTGGTCGTCGTGGCCGAAGAACGCGCCGACGATCTTCGTCTCGGACGCCTCGCCGTTGAGTTCGGTCTCGACGTCACTGCGCGTGAGCCGTGAGCCGAGGTTGCCTTCGATCCAGTTGATGGTGGCGTAGGTGTCGGCGTCACCGCGCTTGAGCGAGTACGTGTACGTCTCTTCGTCGAGGTTCTGGAGCGACCCGTACTGGACGTACGAGTTCTCGCCTGCGGCGATTTCGACGAGGTTCGAGAAGTACCGTTCTTCGTCGCTTTTGTCGCCGGACTCGATGGCTTCGAGGATGGTGACAGACGAAGACTTCTCGGTGACGACGAGCGTGTGACTGAAGAGGGACCGAGAGTTCATCTCGGCACGAATCTTCACGTCCTCGGCGTTGACCTCCTCGGGGACGTAGACGAACGTCCCCGTCGTGAACAGCGCCGCAGAAAGCGCGGTGAGGTAGTTCGTTTCGAGGTCAACGACGGAGCCGAAGTGCTCTTCGATGAGGTCGCTGTACTCGTCGAGCGCCTCCGTGAAGGGGAGCACGACGACGTCCTCGGGAGCCTCGCGGGAGGTCTCGTCGGACTGATTCAGCGGATCGACGAGCGTCTCGAAGTCGAGCGCTTCGAGGTTCGTCCACCGGCGACCGGGCGTCTGAATGACGTCCGGCAGTTCGAGCTCGTCGAGTGCTTCGAGGGCCGCTAAGCGGGCCTCAAGGAGCCACTCCGGCTCGTCCCGTGCGTCCGAAATCTCACGTACTGTCTCTGCGGACAGGTTTGCGGGAAGTTGCGCACTCATTGGTTATCCGAGGCTACCCTCCATTTCGAGTTCGACGAGTCGGTTGAGTTCGACTGCGTACTCGATGGGCAGTTCCTCCGTGATGGGTTCGATGAACCCCGAAACGATCATCTGCTTCGCGTCGTCGTCGTCGAGACCGCGCGACTGGAGGTAGAAGACGTCCTCGTCGCCGATCTTCCCGACGGTCGCCTCGTGGGCGACGTCCACCGTGGACTCGTTGATTTCCATGTAGGGCATGGTGTCCGAGGTGGACTCGTTGTCGAACATCAGCGCGTCACACTCGACCGACGTCGAGGAGTTCTTCGCGCCGTTGGCGATGTGGACGAGACCGCGGTAGTTCGTGCGGCCGCCGTCTTTCGAGATGGACTTCGACTCGATAGTCGATTTCGTCTCGGGGGCGTTGTGGTAGACCTTCGCACCGGTGTCGATGTTCTGGCCTTCGCCCGCGAAGGCGATGGTGATGTGGTTGTCGGAGGCGCCGCGGCCCTTCAGGATGGACGCGGGGTACAGCATGGTGGCCTTCGAGCCCATCGACCCCGAAATCCACTCCATGCGACCGCCTTTCTCGACGATTGCGCGCTTGGTGTTGAGGTTGTAGGTGTTTTTCGACCAGTTCTGGACGGTCGAGTACTGCACGTGTGCGTCCTCGCCGACGAACACTTCGACGCCGCCGGAGTGGAGGTTGAACGCGGAGTACTTGGGTGCGGAACAGCCCTCAATGTAGTGGACTTCGGAGCCCTTCTCCGCGACGATGAGCGTGTGTTCGAACTGGCCCATCCCCTCGGAGTTCATGCGGAAGTACGCCTGAACCGGCATGTCGACTGTCGTGTCCTCGGGGACGTAGACGAACGATCCGCCGGACCAGATTGCGCCGTGAAGCGCGGCGAATTTGTTGTCGCTCGGGGGAACGCACTTCGTCATGAAGTACTCCTTGACGATGTCTTCGTGCTCTTGGACCGCTTGGTCCATGTTCATGAAGACGACGCCCTTCTCCTCCCAGCGCTCTTGCATGTTCTGGTAGACGACTTCGGACTCGTACTGGGCACCGACGCCCGAGAGGGCGTTCTTCTCGGCTTCCGGGATTCCCAGTTTGTCGAAGGTGTCCTTGATGTCGTCCGGCAGGTCACGCCAGTCGTCGACGCCGCCGCGGACTTCTACGTCGGGGCGGATGTATGGGACGATTTCGTCCACGTCAACTTCGGAGAGGTCGGGCTGGCCGGGCCAATCGGTCGGCATCGGCATCTTCTGGAACTGCTTGAGCGCGCGCAGGCGACGCTCCAGCATCCATTCCGGCTCGTCTTTGTCCTCCGAGATGACGCGGATGGTCTCTTCGTTGAGACCCTTTTCGGCCGCGAACGCGGCCTTCTGCTCCTTCTTGAACTCGAAGCGAGCTTCCGTGTCTGTCTCTTTTAGGTGGTCTTGGTCGGAACTCATGATGTTGTGGGGTTACGCGGCTTCGTAGACTTCCTCACGGACCCAGTCGTAGCCCTTGTCCTCAAGCTCGGACGCGAGGGACGCGTCGCCGCTCTTGACGACTTTCCCGTCGAGCATGATGTGAACGTGGTCTGGCTCGACGTATTCGAGGATACGCTGGTAGTGAGTAATCTGGAGGATACCGGTGCCCTGCTCGTCGCGCAGTGCGTTGATACCCTTCGAGACGTCCTGCAGGCGGTCGATGTCGAGACCGGAGTCGATCTCGTCGAGCACCGCAATCGACGGTTCGAGGATTGCGGCCTGCAGAACCTCGTTTTGTTTCTTCTCGCCGCCGGAGAAGCCGGCGTTGAGGTAGCGCTGCATGAACTTCTCGTCCATGTCGAGGAGTTCCATCTTCCCTTTGAGGAGCTTCTGGAACTCGGCGACACCGATTTCGCCGTCGTCAACGTTGCCCTCCATCGGGGAGGTGTCGTAGCCGACGTCTTCGTCGTCGTCTTCCTCGTCCTCGCCGAAGAGGAGTTCCTCGCGCTCGTCGATTTTCGCGTTGAGCGCGGTGCGGAGGAAGTTCGTCATCGTGACGCCCTCGATTTCCGCGGGGTACTGGAAGCCGAGGAAGATACCGAGCGCGGCGCGCTCGTTCGGTTCCAGGTCGAGGAGGTCCCATGAACGGGCGTCGGACGGAATGTCGAGACCGCCGAAGTCACCGTCCTCAAGGTGAAGGAGAATTTCTCCTTCGGTTACTTCGTAGGCGGGGTGGCCGGCGATAACTTTAGAAGTCGTAGATTTGCCGGACCCGTTCGGACCCATCAGTGCGTGGATCTCGCCGGATTTGACTTCCAGGTCGACACCTCGCAGAATCTGCTCACCATCGTCCTCCGCGACACGTGCGTGGAGGTTCTTGATCTCGAGAGTTGCCATCGTTGGTTCGTTGCCTCGTACTCGAAGGGTGGGGAGTATCACCCATAATGCTTGCGCATTCACCCCTGGCACCTTTTGTAGAAAGAAAATTTGTTTTCAAAAGCACAAAGAACTGCAGTCTGTTCGTGACATATGACTGAGTTTCAGTCAGCCAAACGCAGTTACACACGAGAGGGCTACGTAACCGAATATAGTTTCAATAGCGGTGGACGGACTGTCGAGTTACATGAAGCTCCCGAGACCGGTCTGTTCTTGACCGCTTTTCACCTCGTCCCAGGACATGCCGAGCGCTTCGATAACACGGGCAATCGGGCCTTTCAGCGTCTTGTCGAGCATCGTATCCCAATCGACTTCGAACGCTTCGGGAATCTGGTCTGCGTACTCGAAGCTGATGACGTCCGGGTCGCGCTTGAATTCGCGGTAGAGGTCGTCAACCTGCGGGTCGAAGTCCCCCGTTTCCATCTCCCTGAACCACGACGGATGGACTTTTTCGAGGTAGACGCGCTTCGGCTTCGACCCGCGACCGAAGTTCGTTCCGAGAAAGGCGTTGGCGTACTGCGCCCCGCGAACGTGTGCGGTCGGCGTCTCGTAGGCAGTCAGGCGTTTCCCGATGCCGCCGGGGATACCGACTTCCTCAAGCGGTAGGTTCCCCGCTTGGAAGTCGGTGATGATGTCGTGGAGATACTCTTTGATATCCTCGGTGTCCTGCCCGTGGACGATCATGTCGATGACGTTCTTTTGGACTTCCTTCGTAATCTGGGCGATGTCGGAGCGTTTGTACTCGAAGCCCGTGATGTCGATGTCGTCAACGTCTTTCCCTTCTTTCCAAACGATGTGGCCGGCGTAGCGCTTCTTTTTTCCCGCTTGGAAGAACCGTCGGTAGAGTTTCTCGAACTCGATTTGGAAGCGGTGTTCGTCGGCACCGAGCGCCTCCTGTGCGAACTCGTCGTAGGCGGCGTTGATGTGCTCCTCGATGTCGAAAGACTGCTCGATTGCTTCCTCCGTGGACACGTCGGGACCGAGTTCGAGCATGACCGAGTCGGTGTCGCCATAGGCCACGTCGTATCCGATTTCGTTCGCCGCTTGCTCGGTGAACTCGATGACTTTGCGGCCGGTCGCCGTCACTGCCGCGCCCATCTCTTTGTCGTAGAGGCGGAAGCGGTCCCAACCTAGGACGCCGTACAGCGAGTTCATGATGACTTTGACGGCTTGCTGTTGGCGGTCAAACTGGTCGTATTCTGACGACCCCGGTTCGTGTTCGTTTCGGAGCCCCTTTTTCTCCTCGCGCTCGGTGAGGAGTTCATCGACCATCTCCCGAATCATGCCATCCGGCTCCTGTCGGAAGTGGGTCCCGTTGGGTGCGCGGAAGATATCGCCGTCGTAGGTCTCGGGGTCAACTTTCGTCTCCGGCGACGCGTTTATCGTCACCATACACATCGGGTACAGCGACTTCAGGTCGAGCACCGTGACGTTCTCTTTGACGCCCGTGATGGGGTCGAACACGGCACCGCCCTCGTAGTCTTCCGACTCCTGTTTCCCTTTCGAGGGGAGTGCGAACTCGCCGTGGACCTTGTGCAGAACGTAGATGTCAACGGTGTCGCCCGGCGTCGGCGCGTCTTCGAGCTTACAGCCGACGAACGTCCGCACCTCGTCCCAGAAGGCGACGATATCCTGCTTGCGGTCGATTTCGACACACAACTCCACGTCGCGGAGATTGTATTCGAGGAGTCGTTCGGGGTCCTGTTCCCACAGGTCGCCGATGTCTCCCGAGTAGCGTTCTTTGCCGACATCGAGTTCGAGTTCGCCCACCGCGTCCAGTCGGTAGGATTCGAGTTCCGTGAACTGGGTGCGCTTGTACGCATAGAGCAAGTCGAAGACGACCCGACCTTTGATGTCCGGGCCGCCCCAACCGCCGCGCCAGACTTCACCGAGCCGGGACATGCGATTGTAATCGAGGTCGTAGTCGCTCGTCGGATTCAGTACGTCGAGTCTGTCGAGGAAGTACGGCGCGTCGAAGTCCTCGAAGTTCCAGCCCGTGAGCACGTCGGGGTCCGTCTTTTCGATGTACGTGACGAACGCGTCGAGCATCGCATCCTCGTCGTCGAACGTTCGGACTTCGACGTCGGCACCCTCTCGGAGGAAGTCGTAGTTCGGAAGCGCCTCGGGTCGCTTCCCGAGACCGTCTTCAGCGACCGCGTGCCAGACGATATATTCGTCTTCGTACGAATCGTGGCTGGTGAGACAGATAATCGGCTCCTCGCCGTCTTCGGGGAAGCCGTTGCGGTCGTTCACCTCGATGTCGAAGGTGTTCACCCGGAGGTCCGCATCGACCGCGGTCGGTTCGATTTCCTGATGCGGGATTTGAATCGTGCCGTCGTCGAGGCGACGTGCGGGGACGCGAACGCCGCCGTTGATGTCCTTGTCGATGAGCAGACGGTTCGGGAAGAGGATGTCCGCTTCGTAGTGGTCGAACTCGTCACGAATCTGCCCGACGTCGCGGGGTGTTCGAGCGAATATCTTGGTCAGTTCCTCGCCGCGGATACTTTCGTACCCGGCGTCGGTGCCGGTGATAACGTCCTTGTCGAGTAGGTCGTCGTCGAGGCTGTCAGTGGGAGCGTAGAAGTACGGTCTGAACCCGAGGACGCGGACGTGTTCGGCCTCATTGTCCGCCGTCCGGCCGAAGAGGTGGACGACCGGGTACTCGTTTCGTCCCGCACCTTCGATGGTGTAATCGACCTGGGTGACGGCGAGGTCTACCGTCCCGTCGGGGTCGGGAAAGCGTACCTCGTCCGTGTCGATGACGTCGGAGACGTGTTGTCCGGCGTCGCCGGCGACGATGGCGGCTTCCTCGTCGGGCCGCGTGTCGCCTGCTCCAGACCCGTTCTCGTCGAACTGGGCGAACGTAGATTGGTCCTCCCGGGTAGGCATAGGCGGGATTTCGGCACCACCCGGTAAAAGCAACCCCCTTCGGTGTTAGCGAACTCGTCGGCGAACCACGAAAAGACATATATTTGTGCATGACATTCGTTGCCACACGATATGACCGACCACGCATCACCAGGACGGTGGGACGGCACGATCGACGGCACCGGACCGACGGGTCCGACAGGAGCCGAGACGATCGAATCCTACGATATCGACGGTGGTGTGGTGTTCTACGATGCGGAGAACCCACTTGCATGGGTCGAGGCGACGCGGTCGATGCGCCTCGACGATTGCGCCTAACTCGTAAAACGGGCTTTTTTTCTCGGTACAGCGTCTCGACGCGAGCGTGACGGACGACGAGCGACGCGAGGACGGTCGGAAGACGACGGAGCCGTCTTCTCCCAGCCATCAGGACCCAGCGCGTTCTGGTGACGACATTGCCTCCCGAATCGACCCCAAAAAGCGGTGGGGCGATCCGGAGGCTCGGTGGGGAGACCCCGAAACAGAACTTCCGAACATCCCGCGCGTTCGTATTCCGGGCGAAGACGACCCGGCGACCGAACCAGACGAAGACGACGAGGACCAATCGTTCTCCGCCGACATCGACCCCGAAGCGGCGCGACTCTTCTGGGCGAGCGTCGTCCTCGCAAACATTGGTGTGGGCGGCGTCGCCGTCGGCGCGATGCTTCTTTATTTCCGCGACGACCTGCTCGTCGGCGGCGGTCTCGTCCTCTTAGGTATCGGGTCGCTCGTCCGCGTCTACTTCACCTATAGGGAGTTCGAACGCGGCGAGTGGTCGGACGACGAAGTCGCGGACGCTGACGACGACACGACGACCATAGACGATACCGCCAACGCCGGTGACCCCGACCGAATCGAATCCGGTGAGCCTGGCGGTTCCGACGGTTCTGACGGTTCCAGCGACCCCAGCGAATCCGGCGACCCCGACGACTCCGACAAACCCAACGAACGCAACCGATAACAGTCGCCGACGCGTTCGACCCGCCATGCGAACCGTTCGCGCTCCCGACGGCCGACGCTACCTGCTCGTCAAGCGCTCCAGCGACACGAGTCGCGTCCGCGACCCGGGGACTGGTGCGGAGCGACACATTCCGAACGACGAACTCGAATACCTACACGGCGAGTCGCCGCTCGAAACCGCCGCACGCGCCGTCCCCGAGTCGGTTCGTCGAATTCTCGTTGCGGTTCCGACAGAGCGCGGTCTCGGACTGCTCGTTGACCTCGCCGACCGTGGACCGCTCCCCGTCGTCGAACTCCTCGACGCGTACGACCTCTGCGAGAGCGACCTCCACGGTCTCTTGACCGAATTCAAAATCGCAGGCCTCATCGAGGAAACGACGGTCTACGGCGAGCGAGGCTACGAGGTGACCGACACCGCTAAAGATGGCGTCGAGCGATTACGCGCCGAAAGATAGCCCCGGTCCGTCGTTCTCGGCTGGGGTCGCCGTTGCCGGTTGGTTCGCCGCGCTCTGTTCAGTCGTCTGCGAGCGCGTTTTCGAGCGTCGGCGCGTCGGTCCGCTCGACGGTCGAACGGTTCGTCGTCGGGTTCTTTTCGACGCGAACGAGGTCGTCGGCCGCGCCGACCAGTTCGTCGTCGTGGCTGACGATGAGAATCTGCTTGACGCCGCGGTTCTGCATGTCTTCGACGAGGTCAACCAGCCGTGATACGTGTCCGGTGTCGAGGAACACGGTCGGTTCGTCGAGAATGAGCGGCGGAAGCGGGGCCGCGCCGTCGATACCCTCCGCGAGCAGTCGGTAGATGGCGCACCGCAGACTGAGGTTGAAGAGAGCGCGTTCGCCGCCGGACAGTTGCTCCGGTTCGAGCGCCGTCCCGTCTTTTTGGAACACCGTCAGGCCGTACTCGCCGTCGAGTCGGATACGTGAGTAGGCGTCGTTGCCGTAGACGAGGTCGAACGTCTCGTTGAGCATCCGTTCGAGGACTTCGACGTTGCGCTGGCGGAGTTCCGCCCGGAGGTCGCCGTAGGTCGATTCGAGCGTCGAAACCTCGTCGTGGAGCGATTCGAGTGCGTCCACGCGCTCGGCGAGTCCCGCGCGGCGTTCGCGGAGTTCGTCGAGGCGTTCGAGGTCGGCGTTGACGCCGCCAATTTGACTCTGCAGGTCGTCGCGTTGCTCCCGCAAGTCCGGGAGGACCTCGGACTCGACTCGCTGGAGATACGTTTCGGCCTTTTCCTTGCTCGATTTGGCTTGTTCGACCGCCGCTTCATCGACCGTCTCGCGGAGTTCATCGCGCCGGTTTTGACGCTCTTTGAGATGTTCGCGTCGTTCGCGGTTCACGTCCGCCAGCGTCTCGCGTTTCTCGCGCAGTCGCTCGCGGGCATCGACGGCGTCGGACCGCTCGTCGAGGAGCGATTCGACACGACGCAGTTGCTCCCGTCGCGCATCGAGCGCGTCGAGGTCCGCTTCGAGCGTTTCGACCGTCTCACGCACCTCCGCCGCGCGCTCGGCCTGCGTGGTCGCGGCTTCGCGTTTCTCTGCCGCCTCGGTTTCGAGGGCTTCGGCCTCGTTGCGTTTCGTTTCGGCCGCCTCGCGCCGCGTTTCGACCGTTTCCTCGTGGTCGGCGATTCGCTCGTCGGCGAGTTCGAGTCTGTCTGCGTGGGAGTCGGCGCGGCTCTCGGCGTCCACCAGTGCTTCCGCTTTCTCGACGGCCGATTCCAGTGCTTCGAGGTCCGATTCGAGCGTGTCCCGCTCGGCTTCGAGAGATGCGATCGCGTCTTCGTGTTCGCTGATCGCGTCCACGTGCGGGGAGCCATCGACCGGCTGGCCGCACTCGGGACATTTCCCCGCGTCGCGGAGTTCCTCGGCTTCGGCGAGTCGCTCGCGGGCGTTTTTCAGTTCGGTCTCTGTCTCGGCGAGTCGCTCGCGGACCGCCGAACGGTCACCCCGACGTTCGTCGAGCAGGGCGGCCGCATCGCCGAGTTCGACGGGCGCGTCGGCGAACGACACCTCGATAGTTTCGAGCGAGGATTCGATATCCGCTCGGGTTTCGCGGACGGATTCGAGTTCACTCGCCGCTTTCTCCGCGGTCTGTTCGTCCGCGTCGGCCGCCTCGCGTTTCTCCGCGGCGCGCGCTTCGAGTTCGTCAGCGCGCTCTTCGAGCCGTTCAGCCTGCGCCGAAAGCCCTTGTGCTCGCGTTCGAGCCTCGGAGAGTTCGTCTCGAATCGCCGCCTCTCGGTCGTCGAGTGCCTCACGACGGGAGGCGATTGCATCCACGTTGGCGTCGGCGAGGTCCATCTCTTCGACCGCATCCTCGATTGTTCGGTCGAGGTCGTCGATGTCGTCGCCGAGTTCGCGGATGCGCGTCGTGAGTTTGTCGCGCTCGGATTCGTCCGCCGCGACTTTCGATTTGAGGTCGTCGATGGCGGACTCGACTTCGGCGAGTCGCTCGCGTTTTTCGGCGTGTTCATCCAGCGTCGATTGCGCGGCGTCGCGGGCCTGCTTGGCTTTGTCTCGTTGGGCCTCATAGTTCTCGATTTTCTCGTCTACGTCGGCGAGTTCGGATTCGAGCGCGTTGAGGCGAGCGTGGAGGTCCTCGTCTTCTTTCGCCGTGATTTGTGACTCGATATCTTCGAGGACGCTCCGCTTGCTCGTCAACACGTCTTCGACGCCGAGGCGAGCGTTTCCGGCCCGCTCTCGGTACTGTTCGAGTTTCCCGAGTTGCAGGAGGTCGTCTATCATGTCCTGCCGCTGGGTCGGCGTCGCGTTGATGAGTTTGTTCACCTCACCTTGCTGGACGTACGCGCAGTTGACGAACGCCTCGGCGTCCATCCGCAGCAGCGACCCGACGTGCCGCCGAACGTCCCGTGCGCCTTCGACGGAGCCGTCCGGCCCTTCGAGAACGCACTTTGCAGTGGTCGCGCGGTCGCCCGAAATTCGGATTCGACGGTCGATGCGGTACTGACCGCCGTCGTGAACGAATTCGAGCGAGATTTCGGCGTCGTCAGCGCCCGCCGTCACCACGTCGTCGAGCGTTCCTGCCAGCGCTTTCGACCCGTAGAGAGCGAAGAAACACGCTTCGAGGAGCGACGATTTTCCGCTGCCGTTGACGCCGTGAATCACCGTAACGCCGTCTCGGAGGTCGAGTTCGGCATCCTCGTACGGCTTGAAGTTCTGAATACTGATGTGCGTGAATCTCATGCGAAATCACCCAGTGAACTGTCGCGGTCGACGTCCGGTTCTGAATCGGCGGTCGATTCGGTCGTCTCAGTGGTCGTGTCGGCCTTGTCGGTACCGTCGGTATCGTCGGCCGGAACCGACTCGCCGTTGGTCGCGGCTTCGCCGTCAGCGCCGACTGAAGCCATCGGTTCGCCGGGGTCGCTCGCGTCGTCGCGCCCACCGGTTTCGGACGCGTCCGTCGCATCCATGGCGTCCGAGTCAGCGGTTTCGAACGCGCTTCCACGTTCGTCTTCGGACAGAATCGACGTGACGCGCTCTCGAACCTCGTCGCGGACGTTCGAGTCGGCGACCTTGCTCGCGCGAACCGTCTCGTCAACGTCGAGTGCGGCGCTCGACAGACCCATCTCGCGGACCCGTTTTCGGACCGCGTCGTCGGGGTCGGCGAACGACACCTCCGCCGAGAGCGCTTCCTCGTCGTCGAGTTCGCGCCGGTCGTTGACGCGGGCGATGAGCGCGCCCTGTTCGGCGGCGAACGACTCGACCGCCGCGGGAGTGACCGAATCGCCCTCGCCGATCAGGTCAACGATACTCACGGCGTCTTCGAGGTCGAACTCGCGGACGCGCTGGCGCACGCGTTCGATTCCTTCGTCGCCGGAGAGTTCGACTTCGATGAACTCGAAGGGGCGCGTTTCGAGCGTTCGACGGCGGATATCGACCGTCGAGTCGGCGAACTCGACGAGATTGTATCCGCGCGGGTCGCGTTCGCTCGCGCTCGCACGCTCGGTCGAACCACAATAGGTCACCCACGTCCCGTCGAGGGTCGCCGTATCGGGGACGTGATTGTCACCGAGGAGGACCGCGTCGAACTCGACGTTCGAGTCGGCGAGGACCGTCTCCGTCTCCCAATCGGCGTGGGCGAACGGCGTGAAGAGACCGTGGCCGACGAGTGCCGCTTGCGATTGGTCGTGTGGTTCGAACTGGTAGTCGAGTTCGTCCCGTCGGGACCGCGGCACGTGGTCGAGTCCGTAGAACGCCACGTCGCCGACGACGTGCGGCTCGCTTCCGAGTCGCGTCGCCAGTCCGAGTCGTTCAAAGAGGTCGAGCCACTGACCGCCGCGCGTCGATTCGTGGTTCCCGACGATGGCCAAGAAGGGGATTCCGGCGTCGTCGAGACGGCGGAGGGCGGCGAGCGTCCCGAGCAGGTCGGGGAGTTCGGGACGGCGGTCGTGGTAGAGGTCCCCCGCGTGGACGACCGCGTCTACGTCCTCCGAGCGAGCGTCTGCGACGACCTGTTCGAAGGCGTCGAGAAAGTCCTGGCGGCGCTCCGGCGAGTGGTACTGCTGGTACCCGATGTGGGTGTCGCCGGTGTGTATCACCCGTGTCATCTACGTTCGGGTTCGCCGCCACCGCTCAAAACGGTTGTGCGACGGCGCTGTTCGGAACTGTCTCTGTCGCCGGGCGTCGATTCGACGGTATCGAGCGCCTCACGGAGACGAGAGAGGTCCGAAAGGAGTTCGCTTCCCTCGCGGGCACAGTCGTCGTGGCCTTCTCGGGCCGCGGCACCGACGGCGCGCCGCAATGTTACTTCGCCGCCGTCGTCGAGAAAGCGGGCCGCTTCGGAGACGTCGGAAAAAGCGTCGCGTGCGACGGCGATACTCTCGGTCGGCGGTCGTGGCTCGTGGGAAGAGTCCGGGTCGGCGAGTGCTTTGAGCGCGTGGCCGACGGCGACGGGGTCAGTCATACGCCGCCGTGGTGCCGTGTTCGCACTTAAAGTTTCAGCGTGTAGAGTCGCTTCCGCGCGTCCGAAAAGGAAAACCGCGAGTCAACTGCGCCTTCGTCTTCGAGACGCGAGAGGGCGTACCGGACGGTCCGCGGCGGAAGAAGCGACTCCTCGGCGATCTGGCTCTGCGTGAGCGTGTCCTCGTAATCGAGTATTTTTGCGACTAGCTTCGCGCTCGGTGGCATGTCTCGAACCGTTTCCCACCGGTCGTCAGACTGTGGTTCGGACTCGTGTTCGACTGCTTCCGTGGTGCTCATCGTATCAGAACCCAAGGAATGCTATTAGATAATATTTGCTATCCTGTTTTATTACCATGGTGAATATATGTGACGCGCGTCAGACTCGTCATATCCCCTGAAGACGCGCCATAGGCGGTGAATCCCTCACACACCCGAAGCCTCTTATGAACCTGCACCCTATCCCGGATGATGACCGACACTGTGGACGACGTCGATCTACCCTACGACAAGGATTCGGCGTCGCAGCAGGAGAAGATCACCGCCCTTCAAGAGCGGCTCGAAGTTCTCGAAACGCAAAACGAGGAGATGCGCGACAAACTCCTCGACACGAACGCCGAGAACAACAAGTATCAGCAGAAACTGGAGCGTCTTACCCACGAGAACAAGAAGCTCAAGCAGTCACCGCTCTTCGTTGCGACGGTACAGGAAATCACCGACGAGGGGGTCATCATCAAGCAACACGGTAACAACCAAGAGGCCCTCACCGAGGTGACAGACGAGATGCGCGAGGAGTTAGAACCCGACGCGCGTGTCGCCGTGAACAACTCGCTTTCTATCGTCAAGCGACTCGACAAGGAGACCGACGTCCGGGCGCGTGTCATGCAGGTCGAACACAGCCCCGGGGTCACCTACGAGGACATCGGCGGACTCGAAGAACAGATGCAGGAAGTCCGGGAAACCGTCGAGATGCCGCTCGACCGCCCCGAGATGTTCGAGAAGGTTGGTATCGACCCGCCGTCCGGCGTGCTTCTCTACGGCCCGCCGGGGACCGGCAAGACCATGCTCGCCAAGGCCGTCGCCAATCAGACGAACGCTTCGTTCATCAAGATGGCCGGCTCGGAACTCGTACACAAGTTCATCGGCGAGGGTGCCAAACTCGTCCGCGACCTGTTCGAGGTCGCCCGCGAGAACGAACCCGCCGTCATCTTCATCGACGAGATCGACGCCATCGCGTCGAAGCGGACGGATTCGAAGACCTCCGGCGACGCCGAGGTCCAGCGGACCATGATGCAACTCCTCGCCGAGATGGACGGCTTCGACGAGCGCGGAAACATCCGCATCATCGCGGCCACGAACCGCTTCGACATGCTCGACCCCGCCATCCTTCGCCCCGGCCGGTTCGACCGCCTCATCGAGGTTCCCAAGCCGAACGAGGACGGCCGCGAAATCATCTTCAAGATTCACACGCGGAAGATGAACGTCTCCGACGACGTGGACTTCGTGGAACTCGCCGAGATGGCCGAGAACGCCTCGGGTGCAGACATCAAGGCGATCTGTACGGAAGCCGGGATGTTCGCCATCCGCGACGACCGCACGGAGATTTACATGCAGGACTTCCTCGACGCGTGGGAGAAGATTCAGCAGGAAGCGGCGGACGAACCAGACATCTCACGCGCGTTCGCGTAACGCGAAGCGGCCCGCGGGACCGTTTCGATTTCGCCGTCGGTTCGAGGTTCGGTTCCGTCGTCGATTCGAGGCTCGAATTCGTTTTTCGGCCGCTGACTCCGTGAGTGACGACCGTACGAAGACGACGGTGACAGACGGTGATGAATGACGACGGGCGGTGACGGCGAATGGCAGTAAAACAGGGCGAACGCTACCGGGACAACGACGACAACTCAGAGAGATACGATAGCGTGGACAGCGTTCTGTCTACGAAATCACGAGGTACGGGAGAACGAACAGCACGACGAACATTCCGGTGAGGATGATTCCGTAGCCGACGAGCGTCGCCGCCGCGGTCAGCCACGCTTCACGACGACCGGGGAGTTCAATCGCAGACATGGTTTGGGTGTCGCGGTCGTCCATGATAAATCGTTGGTCTTCGTCGTCCGAGAGACTGCAAGCGGCGTTACGCCGCGTCCCACTCGAGAGCAGGCAGAGGAGCAGGAGCCATCAGATAGCCACCGAATCCGAGCGTCCAGAGGAGAATCGGATACGCAACGTACCGCTCGACGCCCCCATCCCGAGGAACGCCAGTGGGTGTGGAATGCCGAGCACACCCAACCCGATGAGACTCCCGAGGAACAAGAGGACGAATCCACCGACTGCGGCAGAGAGGTACTTGAACGGCGTCTCGATGACGCGGGACGCGACGACCGCCGACACCGCACCGAAAAGAACGTCAGCAGTGCGAATATCTCGTCCATCGGGGCTTCGCTACCGTCGAAGATGCCGACGCCGAGAACACCGAGACCGAGCAATCCGAGGGCGAGGGTAATCACGCGGTCACGAAACGTCTGGTGTATGAAGTACGTCGCTCCGAGGTCACTAATCTCCTGTACACCGGCGTTGTATCCGGGGTAGAACGCCTCGGCGGTGATGATTCCCATGAGTGCGACGAGTCCAAAGAGAAACAACAGCGCGCCAGCGACGAACCGCTGGCGAGCAACACCGTAGACGACTCGTTGGCTCCGATGCGTGCTGTGTCGCCTGTGTGTGAGACCGAGTCGGGTTTGTCATGGAAATCCCCTCACTCAGACAGACGCGCGGCAGGGAGAGCTTCGGACACGATGGCTCTCAGTCGATGAGAGCCGAAGTGGGACCGTCGGCCGCCCATCGGAACCCGAACGACTGAAATCGAATCGGTCGTACCCACTGGTATGGGCACGCCACTCGACTCCCGCGAGGCGCAAGCCGAAGAAGTCCTCGACAGATTGTACGAGGAGTACCCGGACACCACCATCTCGCTTTCCTACTCGAACCGACTCGAACTCCTCATCGCCGTCATGCTCTCCGCGCAGTGTACCGACGAGCGCGTCAACAAGGTCACGGCGACGTTGTTCGAGAAGTACGACGACGCCGAAGACTACGCGACCGCCGACCAAGACGAGTTGGCCGAGGATATCAACTCCATCACCTACTACAACAACAAGGCGAAGTACATCCGAAGCGCGTGTTCCGATATCATCGAGAAACACGGCGGCGAGGTCCCTGACACGATGTCCGACCTCACCGACCTCGCCGGTGTCGGCCGAAAGACCGCGAACGTCGTTCTCCAGCACGGTCACGATATCGTCGAGGGAATCGTCGTCGATACGCACGTTCAGCGCCTCTCCCGTCGGCTCGGTCTCACAGACGAATCGTACCCAGAACGCATCGAAGAAGACCTCATGCCCGTCGTTCCCGAACGGGACTGGCAACAGTTCACACACTTATTTATCAGTCACGGCCGCGCCGTCTGCGACGCGCGCAACCCCGACTGCGACGCGTGCGTGCTCGAAGACATCTGTCCTTCTTCGAAACTACAACACGACGTAGACCTCGCCAGCGGCGAGGCTTGGTAGCACTCCCGCGTCTCCGGTCCAGAACCACGGATACTCACGTCTCGCGTGCGGTCGTTCGAATCAAATCAGGTAGCCGGTGACGTAGCGGTAGATGCCGAGGAACCACGCGAGAATCCAGAAGATAACGTAGCCGAACACGCCGACCCGAAGTCGCCCGCGCCACGCACCCATATTCTCGTGGAGGTCGTCGAGCGACACCTCTTGGTCGGGGTCCTGATAGAGATTCGCCTCCCATTTGGCTTGGAAGATACGGACGATTCCCGTGAGCGCGAACACGAGCATCGCGTACGCCTGCAAGCCGAGAATCGCGTGGAGTGCGCTGACGCCGTTTAGTTGCTGTAGCAGACGCGGCATCATCCACGTGACGACCGGGACCGTGTTCAACACGAGTCCGGGGAAGATGATTTTGAGGTGGTAGACGAGCACGCCCCACGACACCGTCTCGGCGTCGATCATTATCCACGCGCCGTAGATGTAAAACGGGAAACTCGCCGTGACGGTAATCGCGGCGAGCGTGGCCAGGGTTGTCTCGTCTGCCATCGCACGGCGTTAGCACGCGGGCGGCCTAAAGGGACCGATGCATCCCGAACGATTCGAGCGCTAGACTACTCACGGGTCCGTTCGAGCGCCGGACCACTCGGATGGGTCGAACACCGGGTGGAAGTCCGAGTTCCGTTCGAGCGCTAGACCAACGCCGCCGCACGGTTCGGGGTCGGAACACGTTTACCGGCGTGGTCCCTATTTCGTGGCGATGCCAGATTCGTCTTCCGCCCCGGCCGACGACTCGCCGTCTCCGGACGCGGATACCGACGCCTCGGTGTCCGAGGACGAGCTTGCGGCCCTCCGCCAAGCGGTCGAGTCGAAGTACGACTTCGACAACTTCGGGCCGGCGGACATGGCGAAGATGACCGCCGAAGAGTGGGAAGCGGCGTTCGACCCGGATTCGTGGATTGTCGGCGAAGCACTGCTCGACCGCGTCGAACAGGAACTTCGCTACCGGATTGCGATTCGGGAAGTGTTCGCCGTCCTCGAACGCGTAACCGAAAACGGAGACCCGCGCATTCTCGCGTACTCTGACGAGGGGTACGCGGTCGTCTACCCGGACGGAAGCGTCGAGGGTGAGGGAACCGTTCTGCGGGACGTGAAACCGACCGTCGCGCTCTGTTCGATGGACGACTTCGACGTGAACGACGCCCCTGAAACGGTCCGTCTTCCCGAACCTGAAGAGGTCGCTCAGGGGACCGGCGACTTCGGGAACCGAATGCTCCAAATCGTCGCGTTTGGGCAACTACTCGGTGGTGTCGCACTCATCGGGGCGTGGATTTACCTCGGTGATTACAAGGAAATTATTGCCCCCGTCGTCGGAATCGGCTTCATTCTGGTCGGTATCTTCCTCTTCGTTGTCGTAGCGAATGCGCGACTCTCCGACCGGTTCCGGGCCGAAGAGTACCGCAACCGACTCCGCGCGATGGGCGTCGAAGACGGGAGCCGGCCCGAATTCGTCCCGACGTTCGACGGCGACGAAACTGTCCAGCCCCTCGTCGAGGGACCGAACAGCGAACCCCTTAGTTCTGAGGGGCAGTAACGGTCGTTTTTACTCCGCGGAAAACACCCTCCACGGCGGCATAGTCGGTGGGTTTAAGCGCGTCCCATCCTGACGAACGACCGTATGAAAAGGCGGGAGTTTCTCCGAACGGCTGGCGGTGCGACAGCCGCCGCGACCGCTGCCGCCGGGACCGCTGCTGCGCAGGAAGGCGGCGGTGGAGCGCAGGTACAACCCGACTTCGGTGGCTATCTCGATGGCGTCGATGGAGGTTTCCAAGACCTCCGCGGCGAAAGCGAGGTCACCATCGAAGTTGGTGCCGCCGGCAACGGCGGGGACCTGGCGTTCGCACCGGCAGGCATCTGGATCGACCCCGGTACGACCGTGACGTGGGAGTGGACCGGCAACGGTGGTGGCCACAACATCAAGATGGAAGAAGGGCCCGCGAGCCTCGACTCCGGCCCGGCAGTCGCCGAAGCCGGCACCACCTACGAGTACACGTTCGAGGAGGCCGACGCTGGCATCTCGAAATACTACTGTTCGCCGCACCAGTCGCTCGGCATGCTCGGCGCAGTCGCTGTCGGCGGCGACGTTGCGACCGTCGAAGTCGGCGGTGGTGGTGGAGAGAAGGAACTCCACGAACTCGGTGTTCCGATTCAGGCTCACTGGGTCGGTTCGGCGACTATTCTCGGGATTCTCGTCACCATCATCTACACGTTCTTCATCCTGAAGTACGGCGAATCACCCAACACGGGTAACACTGGAGGTGGCGAATAATGTCTTCAACCGGAAGCACATACGGCGACATTCACCGATACGAACCGGCACGAGAGAGTACCGCGGCGGCCATCGCAATCGTCCTTCTGACGATTATCGAGGTCGTGTTCGTGTTCCTCTTCACCCTCGGATTCGTTTCCGGGTGGGCGCTGACGGACACGGGTAACATGTTCCTCGGCGCTGTCCTCGCCGTCATCTTCGTGGACCTCGCGTTCATTCTCGCACTGTACCGCAAGGAGTTCCTCCCCGACGTCATGATCGTCAAGAAACGACGTCGCAAGTGGGAAGACCTCTACGTCCGCGAGGAAGACGTCGATGGCGTCACTTTCAGCAGCGAGAGTGCGTGGGAACAGGTCAAGCGTGCGGTGTACCCCTACTACAAGCGATAAACCATGAGTCTCGAACGTAAAGACGAATACGACCACAAGGCCTGGATGAAAAAGAAGGACCTCACACCCATCGAGGCGACCTTCCTCACCACGCTCATCTGGCTGGATAAACGATTCCGGATCGTTGACTACCTCGAGCTTCTGGAGACGCTCTACTACCGAGTCAACCTCCAGATGCCGAAGAGTCACACCGAGCAGTACAACCTCGACAACAAGTTCTGGTACTGGTACCCACTGTACACGCTCGGGTTGTTCTCGACGCTTGCGTACGTCGTAGCGGCGATAAGTGGAGCTCTGCTCGGGTTCTACTACTCCCCCGCGACGACCGGCGATCCGACGACCGCGTACAGCCAAATTGAGTTCATCATGCGCGACCTGCAGTTCGGCTTCATGCTCCGGTCCGTCCACCGCTGGGCGGCACAGGTCATGGTTGCGGCCGTGTTCCTGCACATGCTCCGTGTCTACTTCACGGGGTCGTACAAGGAACCCCGCGAGCTGAACTGGCTTCTCGGCATCGTGCTGATCAGCCTGACGATGGTGTTCGGGTACACGGGATACCTTCTCCCGTGGGACCAGCTCGCCTTCTGGGCCGGTCAGATTGGCGTCGAGATGGCTCGTGCTGTCCCGCTCGCCGGCGAGTGGGTCGCACAGCTCCTGTTCGGCGGCTTTACGCTGAGTCAGGCGACGCTCCAGCGCATGTACATCATCCACGTGTTCCTGCTCCCGTTCGTCGTGACGACGCTCATTGCGATCCACATCGGCATCGTGTGGGTGCAGGGCATTGCGGAGCCGCACTGAGGTGACACACATGAGCGACAACGAACCCGAAAACGAGGAGATTCGAACCGACGGCACGGGCATCGTAGCCCCGGACAACGAGACGCCCACGTGGAGCGAACGCAAGGCTCGCAAGACTGGGCTCTCCCGGCTCACGTACGAGTACTTCGAGCGCGCACGTCGTGAAGACCAAGACCTGCGGACGGAGTCCGACTACGTGGAACGCGACGTGCTCGCGTTCCCGACGTGGCCGCACGAGACCGTCCGGAACCTCTCTATCGCGTCGTTCTTCGTCGGGATGATTCTGTTCCTCTCGGCGACGATGCCGCCCCACATCGGCGCGCCCGCAAACCCGTCCAACACGCCGTCTATCATCCTGCCCGACTGGTATCTCTACTGGTCGTTCGGCCTGCTCAAGCTCAACGCGCTGAACCCCGAGCTGGCGATTCTCGGCGGGCAGAAGCTGATGGCCGACCGGACGTACGGTGTGCTGGCAAACGGTGTCGTCGTCGGTGCAATCGCTATCGTCCCCTTCCTCAACAAGGGGTCCGCACGACGGCCGGTCGAACAGCCGTTCTGGGCGGCCGTGGGCGTCTTCGGCGTGGTACTCGCGCTGACGCTCTCACTGCTCGCTATCAAGAACCTCATGCCGATGAACGTCGATCTGCTGTTCGACTTGACGTTCTTCCTGCCGGTCGTCTTCGGGACCGTCACCTACGCGGTGCTCAAGACGATGCGCGAGGGCTACATGTACGACCTCAACCGCCGCTACTACCGGCTTCGACCGCCGAAGTAGAGCGGAACCACTACCAACCGTCCCTTCTTAGGATAGCTAATGACAGACAGCGACGCGACCGGTCGAACGGGTGATTCCGACCAGGCGCGAGGAAGCCGTCGCGGCCGACGAGACATCGTCGTTCCGATGCGACTCTACAAGACGATTACCGTCTTCTCGACGCTTATCGCCGTCGTCAGCGTCGTTCTTGGATTCGTCTTCCTCGACGCCGCGACGCTTCAGGTGAGCGCGCTCAGAGCGGTCATCGCCAACGTGTTCAGCGCCCTGGGTCTCGGCGTTTCGAACGGACTTTTGAGTACGGGACTCGCGGTCGTCGGACTGACCGTCATCGCGTTCGGGGCGGTCGTGTACACACTCGGGACTCGCTTCCGCGCCCAAGGAATGGGAAAGTCTCAAGAGGACTCCGGCGAAGATTCGAACAATGGCTGATGAATTCATCAAGGGGCTGGGTATCCTGTCCGGTTCCGGTCTCGCGTGGATGGTGCTCGCGTCGTGGTACCGGACGAGCAGTTTCGAGAGCACGAAACAGCTCATCGAGCCGCTGTCCTCCGGGGCGAGTGAGGGTATCTTCAACCTAATCGCCGTCTCCCTGATGGACGTGTTCCTCTGGTTCGCAATCCTCGGCGCGCTCACCTTCTGGATACTCATTCCGGCGGGCCGTCAGGTGATGTCCGAACTCGAAAAGCGGCGCAACGCACAATAACGCCCCCACGCGTTTTTCTTCTCATTTCGGTGGTAGTACGTAAGCACCCACAGCATAGCGGTTCCGACGGTGGGTCGGCCCGCATCGGATTGGAAAAACTCTAATGAGTCTCGCACCGACGGTCCTGTATGCAACCACTACAGTTCCTCGTCCCGCTCGACCAGTTGACGGCGGTCGAACCGGTTATTGCTCACGTGGCGTTCGCGTTCGTGCTTGCGAACTTTGCGACGCGCTTCCTCGCCCACCGCGCGCACGTCCGGCAGGCGAAGGAAGGTGGCGACGAAGCGGTCTCGCGGTACCTCCCGCACACGCTCACGACCGGTGCGCTCATCGTGTCTTCGTTCCTGTTCTTGCTCGTCGAGCCGCACGGTGGCATGGTGCTCACCGTGCTGGTCGTCGGCCTGTTCGTGACCGACTTCTTCGAGTTCGAAGCGCGGAAGGTCGAAGCCCGAAACGACCGGTCGCTCGACCGGCCGAACGGTTCGCTCGCCGCATCGGTGCTCGTGTTCCTGTACGCCGCGTACCAGAGTCTCTTCTTCCTCATCGCGGACGTGTGGAACGCCGTCATCTGAGACGGCCGCAACGTTGTTTCTTCTCGACCGCACTTCCCCCGAACAGACGTGGAACTATAGTAGCGTTTGCAACTGGTGACACATCCGATCAAACGACAGCGGTCGGTCGAGAGTGCAATGACTTACAAACGCTACTATAGCGTCGGTATCGAGCGTGCGACGAGGCATTCGTCGAGCACAGAGCGGTAGCGCTCGTGACGAGACGACGCGAGCCGAAGCCTATCCGACGAGAAGAGAGACTGCGTCGCCTCGTTCGACGACGACGGATTCGAACGGTGCCACTTCGCGGGCGATTTCGGTATCGACAACGAGCGAGACCGGGGCGTCGTCGCGTTCGACCGTGAGCCGAAGTGGCGGCTGGAAGGCCCACGAGTTCGTCTGTGTCGCGTACGGGGAGACGGGAACGACGGTGACGCCAGCGTCGGGACCGACGACTGCACCGCCTGCGGCCCGCGCGTAGCCTGAACTCCCGAGCGGCGTTGCGACGACGACGCCGTCGGCGCGGAACTCATCGACCGGCGTCCACGCGTCACCGCCGGGGCCGATGTCGGCGGAGTCAGAGTCAGTACCGTCCGAGAACGGAACGGCTGTACTCGAACGGGCGACGCCGTATTCGGAGATGTGTGCGGGTTCGCTCGTGACGAGCATCGTATCGAAGAGCGCACGGCCGACGCGGTCGCCTTCGACGTGAATCGAGAGCGTCGGATACTCGACGACGCGACCGTTGCCCGCGAGAATAGGAGCGAGATGTGCGTCGAGGTCTCGGTGCGAGACCGACCACGGCGTGCCGCAATCGACGGGGACAATCGGACAGTCCCACGTCGAATCGCGTGCGACTTCGGAGACCGAGGCCTCACCGACCGCGACGACGGCATCGGCATCGTCGCCGTCGGGTGAGACGACCGTCGCGCCGGCGTCTCGAACCGCGGTGCCGACCGACTCGTCACCGACGACTGCGAATCTCATCGTCGTCCACCTCCGGCGAGCACCGGTAACATCGTGCCGTGCTACGCCGCCCCGAATAAAAGCACTCGTGGTTCGCGCCAGCGATGCGCGCAGTTCAGAAGGGCCAGTCGCCGGTGACTTTCATCCCTTCGGCTTGGTCTTCGGCTTCGAGCGCCGCCGCGATGTCGTCGGGGTCGGCGTGCGGAATCTCGCGGTCGTCGCGGGTGAGTTCGACAGTGAGTTCCGTCAGCAGAATCGCCTGCTCGCGGAGCGTCCGCGATTCGAGTTTCTCGATGGTGTCAGCGTGGGTGTGGCCCCATCCGCGGCCGCGACCTTCCTTGACGCTACCCACCATGTAGGCGGGGACGCCGTGGGCGACAAACGACCAGTGGTCGCTGTGGGGGAGTTGCTCAGGTATCGTCGAGATGTCGTGGTCGAAGCGGTCCGAGACGGTTTCTGCGACGGCTTCGAGTTCGTCGAACCCGTGTGTGTGGAGTTTGAGCGTTCGCCCCGCGACGACGCCATCGTTATTGACGATGGCTTTCACGTTCGAACGCTCTGCGTCCAGCCGGTCAGCTTCGTATTCGGACCCGACGAGACCGACTTCTTCCGCGCCGAAACAGACGAATCGGACGCGCGTTTCGAGTTCGTCTTCGCGGGCGGCGAGCGCGCGGGCGAGTTCGACGACCATCGCGGTGCCCGCACCGTTGTCCATCGCTCCCTCGGCGATATCGTGGGCGTCGAGGTGGCTCGTGACGAGGACTTCGTCGTCGGTCTTGGGACCGAGTTCGGCGTGAACGTTTCCGCTGTCCGTCTCGGGAGCCTCACAGGTCACGTCGAGGGTCACCTCGTCGCCTTCGAACCGGCGGCCGAGTCGCGCGCCGACTTCCTTGCTCACGCCGACGGCGGGGATGTCACCGATGGGTGCGTCCGCGGTGCCGACGCTCCCCGTCGGCGGAAGTTGCCCGGGGACGTGATTGGCGAAGATGAATCCCGCCGCGCCCGCTTCGACGGCGTAGTAGTACTTCTCGCGGCGGTGGATGAACCGGTCGTAGTGGTCCGGAACGGTCGACGAGACGACGACGACTTTCCCCGAGAGGTCGCGGTCGAAATCCTCGGGAAGGCCGTATCCGAGGTCAACGAGTTCGCCGGAGGTCGTTCCAGCGGGACTTCGCGGGAGCGCGATACACGATTGGGTCGTGTCGCGGGCGTAGATGGCGCTGTCGCCGCGAACCCACCCTTGAATCTCGAAGGGGTCGATGCGGGCGTTGCGTGCGCCGACGCGTTCGAGCGCGTCGCGCGTTGCTTCCATCGCTTCGCGCTCGCCGGGTGACCCGGCCATCCGGTTGCCGATATCGACCAGCGTTTCGAGGTGCGTCCAACCGACCTCGCTCGTGAATGTGTCACTAATCCAGTCGCTCATACTCGTGGGGTCTCCCGATGCGGTGGTAACGATTGCGGTGACGGAAGGGCCGACCGGATGACCGCAGGGCCGACCGGCGATGCGACGTCGGCGTTGCGCGGCGGCCGCCCTCGTTCGGCAGGTTCAAGGCACATCTATCACGTACGTTCATCCATGAAAGACGTGCGAATCGCCGGGGTCGGACTGACCAAGTTCGGAAGCTACCCCGAGCGGACCGGCCGGGACCTGTTCGCCGAAGCGGCTCTCGCCGCCCGTGAGGACGCCGGTGTCTCCCGGGACGATTACGAGGAAATCTACTACGGCAACTTCATGGGCGAGTTGGCCGAGAGTCAGGGCCACCAAGGACCAGTCATGGCCGAAGCCGCGGGTCTGTCGTGTCCCGCGACTCGGTACGAACAGGCCTGCGCGTCCGCGGGTGTCGCCTTCCGACAAGCCGTCCGGACGATTCGAAGTGGTGCCGCCGACGTGGTACTCGCCGGCGGGATGGAACGGATGAACAATCTCGGCACAGCCAAGGTCACCCAGTCGCTCGCCATCGCGGCCGACGAACTGTTCGAAGTCCGCGCGGGCGTCACGTTCCCCGGGGCCTACGCACTCATGGCGCGCGCCTACTTCGACGAGTTCGGCGGCGACACCGAGGACCTCGCCCACATCGCGGTGAAGAACCACGCCAACGCGATGTCGAACGAGTACGCGCAGTTCCACCGCGAAATCGCCGTCGAAGACGTGATGGAAAGCGCGGTCGTCGCCGACCCGCTTCGACTCTACGACGCCTGCCCCATCACCGACGGTGCGAGCGCTATCGTCCTCGTCAGCGACGACTACGCCGAGAAACACGGTCTCGACGCGCCCGTCTCGGTCGCCGGAACGGGCCAAGGTGGCGACAAGGCGGCGCTACAGGACCGCGAATACCTCGCACGAACGCCCGCGGCGACGAAAGCCGCCGAGGAAGCCTACGCCGACGCCGGTATCTCGCCGGACGACATCGACGTGGCCGAGGTCCACGACTGCTTTACCATCGCCGAGGTGCTGGCGCTGGAATCGCTCGGTCTCTACGACCACGGCGAGGGAATCGGTGCGGCCGCCCGCGGTGAAACGACCCGCGACGGGGACCTGCCGGTGAACCTCTCGGGCGGTCTCAAGGCGAAAGGACACCCGGTCGGCGCGACCGGAACGGCACAACTCGTCGAGATGACAAAACTTCTGCGCGGCGACCACACCAACAGTGACGCCGTCTCTGACGCGGAAATCGGTATCACCCACAACGCCGGTGGAACCGTCTCAAGCGCCGTCGTCCACGTACTGGAGGTGATGAACTGATGACGGACACCGGCTACGACGAATGGATGGCCGCCATCGGCGACGGTGAGGGCTATTACCTCGCCTGTCCGGACGGTCACGGGTCGCTCCCGCCGCGTCACACCTGCCCGCACTGCGGTACAGCAGAACTGACCGAGACGGCGCTTCCGGAGACGGGAGAAATCGTCACGTTCACCGAGGTCAACGTCCCCGCGCCGACCTTCGCGGACGAAGCCCCGTACGTGACGGCGGTCGTCTCGTTCGGTCCCGTCAAACTCACCGGCGTCGTCCGCGACGTGCCGAACGACGACGTCGAACTCGGCGCGACAGTCACCGCAGACGTTGACGTGAACGCGACGACCGACGAGAAACTCCTCGTGTTCCGCCCGGCGGACGCGTAACTCCCGGCTCCGGAGGCGGGGCCGAAGAGAGTCCGAACCCGCGGTTTCGTTTTCTTCGGTGCGACACCGTTTAGTCGATGAACTCGCTCGGCCGCGGCCAGCCGAGGGTGTACACGCCGAGCATCCATACCCAAAACCCGAGCGCGAGAAGCGCGATAGCGGCGTACAAAAGGAGCGATATCGAGTCGAGCATGGGGCGAGACGAGTGTCTGCGTTCGAGAGTCGTTACGCGAGTGCGTCGTTGACGGTATCGACGAATGCGTTCGGGAACTCGACGTGCGGGAGGAGCATCGCGTCGTCGAAGACGACGAGCGTGCAGTCGGCGTCGTCGGCGAGTTCACGGCCGCGCTTCAACGGCGTCACGTCGCTTTCACGGCCCCACACGAGCGTCGTGGGCACGTCGAGGTCCGAAAGCGCCGCACCGAGGTCGATGTCGGTGTTGAGGTACCCTGAGATGAATGACGCCGGTGCGAACCGTGCACCGTCCTGATGGGCCGTCCGCCACTCGTACTCCTGCCACTCTGCGCCCGCTTTCGAGGGGTCGTAGTAGCCGTGGTCGGCGTTGAAGTAGCGAATCGACGGGCGGGAGGCGATGAGATTGAACAGGCCCTCGCCGACGACGGGGGCGCGGACGAGTTCGCGGAGCCACTCTTTCGGGTCGGGACCGCCGCGCACGGTAGGACAGATGAGAACGAACCGCGAGACCGACACGTCGTCGCGGGACGCGGCGGCAACCGTGTACGCCGCGGTGAGCGACGAGGCGATAACGGCCGGGTCGTCGTACTCGGCAAGGAAGTCGCCCACGAAATCCTCGTAGAGCGCCGGTGAGTAGTACAGCGACGGGCGGTCCGAAAGACCGAATCCGGGGAGGTCGGGGGCGACGACGTGATAGTCCTCGGCGAGTTCGTCGAAGATTTCGCGGAACTCACCGGACGACCCCGCCGCGTTGACGCCGTGGAGGAACACGAGCGTCTGGGCGTCTTCGTCGCCCGCTTCGACGTACGAGACGTCCATCCCGCGCCAGCGGTAGGTTCGGTGGTCCCCGTCGAGCGGCGGTTCGAGGGGTCCCACGCGTTTCGAGAGGGCGGCGTTGGTGGCGGCGGCGAGACCGACACCGGCGGCGGCCAGACCAATGGCTCGTCGGAACTTCATGTCACGTAGATAGCGCGCGGAGACCTTAATTCGCCCGCCCGTGGCGGGGTGTGCGAGTCGATTCCGAGTCGAACGTGCGCGCTCGTCTCAGTCTTCGAAACACTCTCGAATCGGTTCGAGTACGTCCTCGGCGACCGCATACGGGTCGGTCTGCTTTTCGACGACGGCGTCCACGAACGCCTCGATACCGCCTCGCCGTTCGAGTTCGGCTTCGAGAAGTTGGTTGACGTCGCTTCGGAGCAGTTGCCGAATCTCCTCGCTCGCGCGCTGACGGGCTTTCACCGTCAACTTGCCCGACTCGGCGAGGTACGCGTAGTGCTCGTCGAGTGCCTCGACGAGCGTGTCGATTCCCTCGCCGGTCGTAGCGACGGTTTGGATGACTTCGGGCGTCCACACGGCGGGCGTGTCGTCCTTCCCGTCTTCCCCCGCCTCCCCGTCGGTGTCGCCGTCGTGGTGTCCGTGACCCGCGTCGCCGCTCTCGTGACCGCCGTCGTGGTGTCCGTGGCCGTTGCCACCGCTTCCGTGGCCGCCCGACCCGCCGAACGCGCCAGCGCCGTGGTGGCCCGTATCGAGATTCGCTCGCGGGTCGTCGCGGAGGTGAATCATCTCCTGTAACTCGGAGACGGTCCGCGAGGCACCTTCCATGTCGGCTTTGTTCACGACGAACACGTCGCCGATTTCGAGGATGCCGGCTTTGAGCATCTGCACGTCGTCGCCGCTTCCGGGTTGGACGAGGACGACGACCGTATCGGCCGTCTTCACCACGTCAACTTCGTTTTGTCCCGCGCCGACCGTCTCGATGATGATGCGGTCTTTTCCGAACGCGTCGAGGGCTTTCACGGCATCCGCGGTCGCGGTCGAAAGCCCGCCGAGTTGCCCGCGGGCGCTCATCGACCGGAAGAACACGTCCATGTCGCCGACGTTCGAAGCCATGCGAATACGGTCGCCGAGGACCGCACCGCCGGTGTAGGGCGACGACGGGTCAACGCCGATGATGCCGACGGTCTCGCCTTGGTCGCGGTAGTGTTTGGCGAGTTTGTCCACGAGCGTCGATTTCCCGGCACCGGGACTGCCCGTGATGCCGACGACTGAGGCGTTGCCGGTGTGCGCGTGAATCTCCGAGACGAGGTCTCTGTAGCCGGGCGTCTGCGATTCGATTTTCGTGATGACACGTGCGAGCGCTCGGTGCTCGCCGTCGAGGAGTCGCTCGACGAGGTCGGATTCGACCGCCCGATTCATCGTCACGTTCGCTCGGGGGCGTTTTCCTTCACGAAGTCGATGGTCTCCTGCATCGGCGTCCCGGGACCGAAGATCGCATCGACGCCCTCTTCGAGCAGTCCGGGGCGGTCTTCTTCGGGGATGATACCGCCGACGATGACGAGCGTGTCGTCGAGTGCGCCGTACTCTTCGAGTCCCGCCATAACCTTCGGGACGAGCGTGTTGTGTGCGCCCGAGAGGATCGAAATCCCGAGCACGTTCACGTCCTCTTGGACCGTCGCTTGAATGATTTCGTCGGGGGCACGGTGAAGTCCGGAGTAGATGACTTCGAATCCTGCGTCGCGGAAGGCACGCGAGATGACGTGCGCACCGCGGTCGTGGCCGTCGAGTCCCACCTTGGCGATGAGACACCGGATCGTTCGCTGTTCGGAGTCCGCGCTCATGGACAGAGCTTCGGTGTGCCGTGGTTTGACTCTAACGGAAGATAAGGAAGTTTCGACCGCTTCGATGCGGTTAGTTCTGTTCGCGGACGACGACAGTTCCAGCGAGTCGGTCGCCGACGCGCTGTCGTTTGTCGCTAATAGCCATCGAAATGAATCCGATGAGGTAGTAGAAGAACCCATCAATGATTCGAAGGAGATTCCGCATCAGCGACGACCCGATATCGCAGGCGGAACCGTCTTCTTTCACGACTTTGATTCCGAAGAGGCGCTTACCAACGGTTTGACCGTCCCACAGCCCTTCGAGCAGGAAGAAGTAACCAACAAACGTCACAAACGCGACAAGAAATCCGAGGAAAGCAATTCCACCCGAACCACCAACCGCACTGTCAACTGCACCGAAGGGTATCAATACGAGATACGAGAGGATGATACCGACGATGGTATCAACGATTTGTGCGCCAATTCTTGAACCGAGGACATCGGTGTCGTCACGATCAGGTCTACGATCATAGCCCTCCATTTGCAAGGGAAAGAGAAATTCACACTAGATAAACATTTTCATCGAATTTCGTCTCTGATACTCACTGACTAAACTGACTCAAGCTGGGCAAAATCAAAGGGAAGAAAATCCCACTTAGACGAACTCGTCGAGGAAGTCGGCGATTTGCGAGTACGCCTCGATGCGATTCTCTAATTTGGAAAAGCCGTGCCCCTCGTCGTCGAAAATAAGTTCGCGGACGTGTGCGTGTTCGCGCGCTTCCGCCACGAGTTGGTGTGCCTCACTGACGGGCACGCGCGGGTCGTTTTCGCCGTGGAGGACGAACAACGGCGCGCGAATCTTCTCGATGTTGTTGAGCGGCGAGATGGATTCGAGGAATTCGCGGTCGTCTTCGAGCGAGCCGTATTCGGCCTCGCGGAGTTCGCGCCGCCAGTCGCCGGTGTTTTCGAGGAACGTGACGAAGTTGGCGATACCGACGACGTCGATACCAGCGGCCCAGAGGTCCGGATATTCTGTCATCGACGCGAGAACCATGAACCCGCCGTACGAGCCGCCCATCGCCACGATTTTGTCTGGGTTGACCGCGGGATGGTCGTAGAGCCACTCGACTGCCGCCTCGATGTCGGCGACCGAATCCATCCGATTTTCCACGTCGTCGAGGTGGCCGTACGCTTTCCCGTAGCCCGCAGAGCCGCGGACGTTCGGTTCGAAGTAGGCGTAACCGCGCGAGAGGAAGTACTGTTTGACCGCCGAAAACGACGGGCGTCGCTGTGACTCGGGACCACCGTGAATGTCAACGATAACCGGCGTCTCGCCCTCAGGTGACTCCTCGGGGAGCGTGAAAAACGCTGGAATGTTGCGGCCGTCGAACGTCGGGTAATGGACGAGTTCGGGCGGGACGAAGGTGTCTTGTGGGATGCCCGCCGTCGCCGCGCGCGTCCAGTGCGTCGTCTCACCGGTCCGCAACTCGACGACGTAAACGTTGGCCGTGTCGGCGCTGGCGGTGACAGTGACGGCCGCTTTGTTCCCGTCCGGCGAAAACGAGACGCCGCCGGCGACGCCGTCTGGAAGGTCCGGTTCGGGGAACGCGTCGATTTCGCCCGACGCGGTGAGTTCGCCGAAGGTGAGTTCGGTGTAGCCCTCGACGTTCCGCGCGTAGGCGAGGCGGCGCGACTCGTGGTCGATGCTGACGCCGTCGAGTTCGTAGTCGCCGCCGGATTCGACGACGGTGAAACCACCGTCTTCGAGGTCGTACCGGACGAGTTCGAGCGTGTCGCTTCCGCGGTCAGTCACCATGTAGACGTGCTCGCCGTCCGGTCCCCACTCGGGACTCTGGAACCGAACGGTTCCCTGATGAGGCGTGATGTGTGTCACCTCGCCGGTTTCGAGGTCGAGGACCGAGACGTCTTGGTCGAAGTTCGAGTATGCTTCCTGGACGATGAGTCTCGAATCGTCGGGCGACCAGCCACCGAGAGTGAGCCACCCGTCGCCCTCGTGGACGAGGTCGGCGTCCGTTCCGGTTTCGTCGCGGGCCTGTACGTACACGTCGAAGACGGCGTTGTCGCGGCGGTTCGAGGTGAACGCGAACCGCTCGCCGTCGTGGCTCCATCCGCCCCACCGGTGTTTGGCGTCGGGGTGTTCCGTCAGGTTCTCGATGACGCCGGTACCGGGTTCGAGACGAAACAACTGTTCGCGTTCGTTGCCGCCTTTGTCCATCCCGAAAAGCACCTCCGCGCGCTCGGGCGACCACGACGCGAACGTGACGCGCTCTTCGTAGAAGGTCCGCTGTTCGGGCCAGACACCGGGACCATCGACCGTCCACACTTGCGGGACGCCCGTCGTGTCCATGAGAAATGAGAGTCGGTCGCCGTCCGGGGCGAATGAGGCACCGTAGGCGCTCCTGATATTCAGGTAGCGCTCGATATCGTACGTTCTCATACCACAATGATTGACGCGGTGACGAGAAATCGGTTTGGGTGTCAGAAGTCCGAGAGCCGTGTGTCTGCTCTGTCGTCCCACCCGCGCATCTTCGCGTACGCGTCGGGGTTGGTGGGGACGCCTTCGGTGTTCAGCAGGCGATCGGGGAACAGTTCGAAGGCGATACCGATGAGTTGGTACTCCAGTTCTTCGAGATACGGGTGTGTGTCGGGGTATGGTCCCTCGGTGCCGACCGTCCACGGCTCGACCCAGAAGTAGACCGGCTCGCGGAGTCGCGGCGGGTCGGTGGCATCGAAGAGTTCCGCGACCCAGTTCGCGTATTTTTCAGGCCCGTCGTCGCCGAAGACGGCCGCCGAGAGGTCGCCGAAGTGGTAGTAGCGTCCGTACCCCCACCGCGCGAGCTTTCCGTTGTTGGTCTCGACGTTCCGGAGGTTGCTGTTGAGGTCGGTCCCCGACGCGCCGAACTTGCCACACTTGCCGATGTATCGCGGTACGACCTCGTCGGCGTCGAGGGTGTACATCATGTAGACGAGTCCCTCGTAGCGACCGTCTCGACGCTCGTGGTCGGTGACGACTGTCCCGCCGGCTTCGCGGAGCGTACGCTCCATCCGTCGGCCTCGGCGGAGGACCGGACGCCCGGAACGGCCGTACTCGATACGTTCGACTGTTCCGTCGCTGGTCGTCTCGAAAAGTGGTGTCGGGTCGGCGGTATCGACGAAGCGGTCGATCCAGCGTTCCCAGAGTGTGCGTTTCGTATCCGTCACGGCGTGGTGCCGTGATTAGAGCATGCCTTCCGCCTTCAGTCCCTCGATGATGTCGTCAACGAGGGTTTCGGCGTCTTCGTACGGGAAGTCCTGGTGTTTACCGAGCTTTGCGGCGAGTTCCATCGCCGTGATGGTGGTGTCACCAGCTTCGAACTTCGTGCCCGGACCGTTCGGGAGCGCGGGGACGAGGGACATCTGGTTTTTGACGGGAAAGCTCGCGTTCGAGAAGGCGTCCATGAACTGTTCGCGGAGTTGAGATTCGGCGTCTGACATACTATCTATCTACGCATTGATGTGGAAAAATATTCCGGAACAACCAAAAACAGATTGGTAGTTTTTCGGCCAACGGCGTTACGGGCGGACTTCGAACAGCGCCGGAACACGAGCGGTGACTCGAGCGGAAGCGATTGCAACCGGCCGGCTACGAGAAACACATTTATGGCGTTGAAGTGTCATTCTTTGGATGTGTCCCTCTTCCGGTCACTCCACAGCACGCTCACGTCTCATCCGTGGGCGTATGCGCTCCCTATCGGCGGCGTCTGTGCGTGGTACGTGTTCGTCACGTCCTGGCAGTCGTCTCCGGGGAGTCTCCCGCTCGGTCCCGTGCTCCTCGCCAGTTTCGTCGGTGGACTCCTGTTCGAACGCGGGTCGGGCAACGTCTCGGGCGTCGGGTTCCGAACCGGGATTGTCGGGGCGCTCCCACTCGTCTGGTATTCGTATCGAGCGTTCCCGTACATCGCCGGATTAGACCAGCCGTCGTGGTTCGGCGTCGTGCAAACGATGCTGATACTCTTCGTCATTGTCGCCATGGTCGTTCTCGCTGGAGTGTTCGGAAAGCTCGGAGCGCTCGTCGGTAGCTGGGTCGCTACCAAAGCGTCTCGGCGCGGTCCCGCCGTGACCGCGGAGTAACCCGATAGACACCCGACGACGGCGGTTGTGAGACAGCACTCGGAGTCACCGTACCGACCGTTCGTCAGAATCGCGGCCACCGCCGTTCCGCGAGAGGCGGCACGGTCGCCCGGGACTGATGGACTTATCTACAACGGCAATTCATGCAAATTCATGGACTTTGATTTCGACCGACTGAAGCAACTCACCGAGACCAGCGGCGTCCCCGGCTACGAAGACCGTATCCGCGCGCTCGTCCGCGAGGACCTCGAAGCGACGACCGACGAAGTTCGCGTGGACGCGATGGGCAACGTCGTCGGCACCATCGAAGGAACGAGCGACTTCGAAGTCGCCGTCGCCGCCCACATGGACGAAATCGGCTTCATGGTCCGCCACATCAACGACGACGGCTTCGTACAACTCGACGCGCTCGGTGGCTGGGACCCTCGCGTGCTCAAAGCACAGCGCGTCACTATCCACACCGAAGACGAGGACCTCACGGGCGTTATCGGCTCTGTCCCACCGCACACGCTCACGGAAGAACAGAAGAAGAAGGACCCGAAGGTCGAAGACGTGTACGTCGATGTCGGCCTGCCCGCTGAGACCGTCGAAGAGACTGTCTCCGTCGGCGACCTCGTGACGATGGAACAGACCACCGTCGAGATGGGCGACCACGTCACTGGCAAGGCCATCGACGACCGCGTCTGTCTGTTCGCCATGCTCGAAGCCGCCCGGCGCATCGAAAACCCCGAAGTCACCATCCACTTCGCGGCGACGGTACAGGAAGAAGTCGGTCTCCGCGGCGCACAAGCGCTCGGTGTTGACCTCAACCCCGACCTCGCGCTCGGTCTCGACACGACCGTTGCAAACGACGTGCCCGGCTTCGACCCGGCCGACTTCGTGACCGAACTCGGCGAGGGTGCGGGTATCAAACTGAAAGACTCCAGTGCCATCGCCAACCCCAAAGTCCACCGTCGCCTGCGCGACGTAGCCGAGGAGCACGAAATCGACTACCAGATGGAACTGCTCCCCGCGGGCGGCACGGACACCGGCGGCTTCCAGAACACCTACGGCGCAAAGCCGGTCGGCGCGGTTTCGATGCCGACGCGCTATCTCCACACCGTCACCGAGAGCGTCCACAAAGACGACGTGGTCGCCTACATCGACCTGCTGACGGCGTTCTTGGAGAGCGAAACGGGCGATTTCGACTACACGCTCTGAATCGAGCGACGGGTTACCCCGCCAAATTGAGGCATGGGTCGCTCCGAGTGGCGGACGCGAACCAAAGTATTCACTACAGGCCCACACTAAGCGGCGGACATGACCGACGGCAACGTGGATATGTCTCGGCGGGCGTTCCTCGGGGCGGCCGCTGGCGGCGCGGCGGTCGCCGCCACTTCCGGCACGGCCGCGGCGCAGACAGAAGAGCCTGACTTCGGCGGCTATCTCGATGGCATCGACGGCGGGTACGAAGACCTCCGCGGCGAAAGCGAGGTCACCATCGAAGTTGGTGCCGCCGGCAACGGTGGGGACCTGGCGTTCGCACCGGCAGGCATCTGGATCGACCCCGGTACGACCGTGACGTGGGAGTGGACCGGCAACGGTGGTGGCCACAACATCAAGATGGAAGAAGGGCCCGCGAGCCTCGACTCCGGCCCGGCAGTCGCCGAAGCCGGCACCACCTACGAGTACACGTTCGAGGAGGCCGACGCCGGCATCTCGAAATACTACTGTTCGCCGCACCAGTCGCTCGGCATGCTCGGCGCAGTCGCCGTCGGCGGCGACGTTGCGACGATTACCAACGAACCAGAGGGCGGCTCGAACCTCCCGCAGGTTCCCGACAGCGCGAAGGCGCTCGGCGTGGCAACGAGCTTTGCGATGGTCGCAACGCTCGGTCTCGCGTACTTCTTCATGAAGTACGGCGGCGACTACGACATCCAAGAGTAAGCTCGCCGTTTCGTTCTCCGATTTTTATCGACGCCGAGCGGTTGCGCTGTCGTTCGAGTGGATTCGCCGGTGTCTGCTGTCACGTCGTCGTCCGAGTGGAGGTTGCGATTTCCGACCGGACACACTGGTTCGGCTCGTATCGTCGGCCCTGTAAATAGCCGGTGGCCAGGGATAGGCAGTGGCCACGGATAGTCGGTGACCGCGGGTGGTCGGCGACCGCGGCCGTCACCGTTCAGAAAAAGCCGTAGTCGTCGATTTCGGCGTCGTACACTGTTTCGTACTCATCGACGATATGTCGGAAGTCGTAGCGGGCGAAGTCATCGTCAATCGTGCAGTGGTCGAACCCGCGTGCGGCGACGATTTCGTCCGCGAGTTCCTGCGGGCTCGTCACGAGCGACCCGCGTTCTCTCCCCTCGACGAGTTCGTGGGCGGACGACCGAGCTTGGTACTCGACGATGCTCACACAACCGCACGCGAGCCCCCAAAGCAGGTTCGTCGCAAACGGCTCCACCGTGGCCGTCTGCGCGAAGACGTGTGCGCCTTTCATAATCGGCACCGCCTCGTCGGCCGGGAGTTCGCCGAGGAACTCCACGCGGTCGTCGATGCGGAGGTCTCGGGCGGTCTGCTCTGCGGTCGAGCGTTCCGGCCCGTCACCGATGACGGCCGCAGACCAGCCCTTGTCGCGGAGTTCCGCGAGCGCGAGCAGGAAGCTCTCGACGTTCGCGTGCTCGTCGAGTTCGCGCGAGTACACCACGTCGGCGCGCTCTTCGACCGAGGAATCCCGGACGAGACCCATGTTGATCGGTTCGGGGACGACCTGCGTCGCGGACACGGACGTGCCCAACTCGCGGACCTGCGTCCGAACCATCTCGGAGGGGACCAAGACGGCGTTGGGCGCTTTGGCCGCGCGCTTGTACGCCCGCGACCCGCCTCGCTTGTCGCGGTTCCACCAGTCGGCGATGACGGGCGTTCGGAGGAATCGCGCCGCGGTTTTGACCGCGGTGACGTGCGACGGCGGATAGCTCGCCACCTGTATCACGTCGGGTGAAATTTCGCGGAGGATGAAGGGGATTTTCGAAGCGAACCGGCCGGACGACGGCGTTTCGGTCACGCGGTAGTAAGTCACGTCGTTCTGTTTGAACTCGGCAACCTCGCCGCCCCACCACTGGGCACAGCAGACGAACACGTCGTGATCGCGCTCGGCGAGGAGTTCCGCCGTCCGTCGCAACCGCCTCGTCGCTCCCGTCTCTTCGTGGTGTGTCGTGTACATCGAGACGAGCGCGACTCGCATAGTCGCCGCCACTACGTGCCGGAATAAAAATCCACAGTTTTCGTGCCCGCAGTTCGAGACCGGAGCCTGGATTCGCGGCCGAGTTCAGATGCCGACGACAGGCGTGACGAGCGCGCTCGCCGCGGAAGCGACGTACTCCCACCCGTAGAGGTGGTTGAGAAGCAGATAGGTCACGACGCCGAGCGCGAGCGAGAGAAGCCACGAGCCGGCCGCGATACGGCCGACCTTCCGGTGTGGGGTCTCGGTCCGGAGTTCACGCTCCGAGTGCGTAAGTCCGAGGACGAGCGCGTAGAGGACGACCGGCACCGACACGATAGAGAGGATGATGTGAATCGCCAGCATCGCCAAGTACGGATAGTACGCGAACGCCGGGCCGACGAACTCCTTGGTGCCGCCGCCGCCGATTTTCGTGAGGTACATCACGAGGAACACGAGGATGAGCGCGAACGACGTGACCATCGCGGCGGCGTGCTTTCGGACTTCGTCGCGTCGAATCCAGCGCCACCCCGCCGCGATGACGAGGACGTTGATGGTGTTAACGACGGCAATCGCGTCCGAAAGGAGGTTCACCTGTTCGAGCGAGAGGTCGGGGAAAATCTGACCGGGGACGAGTCCGAGGAAGGTTCCGACGACGACAGTGTAGCCGACCACCGAGAGGACGGCCGTCACGGCCAACGGGTGTTCCTTCAGCGGATTGTCGGCGCTCGCAGTTGCCATAGCCGGGAGTTAGGAAGACGCTGTATTCCATCTTCGGGTTCCGGACGACGTTCGACCGTCGGACCCTTCGGGGAGACGGAGACGAGAGTCCAGTCAGATGACGCCCGTGATGGTTGCCGCTTCGATAGCCGCGTCTTCGCTCACGCCGTCGCCGAGGATGGTGTAGCGGTCTCGAATCTCGTGTGCCGTCGTCAACGCCTCGATGACGGTCTCGTCGTCGATACCGAGTTCGTCGGCGGTCGTCGGCGCGCCCATGGTCGAAAGCGCGTCGCGGATGTCCATCCACTCGCCGCGTGCGCCGCTGTGGAAGTACTCGGTCAGGATAGACCCGACGCCGACCTGATGGCCGTGGAGCGCGCTTCCGGGGGCGATACGGTCCAACTGGTGCGAAAAGAGGTGTTCGGCTCCGGAGGCCGGCCGTGACGACCCGGCAATCGACATGGCGACACCGGAGGAGACGAGCGCCTTCGTCACAATCCACGCGGACTCTTCGAGACCCGGTTTGATGGAGTCGGCGCTTCCGACGAGCATCTCGGCGGTCATCTGCGAGAGCGCACCCGCGTACTCGGAGTACTCGACGTTCTTCAGGCGGTGTGCGAGTTCCCAGTCTTTGACCGCGGTGTAGTTCGAGATGATGTCCGCACAGCCGGCGGTCGTGAGTTCCCACGGGGCCTCGGCGAGCAGTTCAGTGTCGGCGACGACTGCCAGCGGCGGGTCGGCGGCGACCGAGTGCCGCGTGTCGCCTTCGGGAATCGACGACCGACCGGAGACGATACCGTCGTGACTGGCCGCCGTCGGGACGGAGACGAACCCGCAGTCGAGGTGGTCCGAGGCCATCTTCGCCACGTCGATTGGCTTGCCGCCGCCGAGCGCGATGAGGTAGCCGACGTCCTTCTCGCGCGCGATTTCGACGACGCGCTCGACCGATTCGAAGCTCGCGCGGTCGAGCGAGACCGAAGAGATGCCGTCGAACTGCGCGCGAATCCGGTCGCCGGCGATTCGTTCGGGGGTTGGACTTGTGACGAGAAGTGGGTTCCCCGAGAGGTACAACTCGGCGACCGCGTCCGCGAGGTCGTCGAGCACGCCGTGGCCCTGGAGAACGTTCCGCGGGAGCTTAATCCACGTCGATTTGTCGAACATACGCGGGAATCGGCTACGATGGTTCATAGTGTTTCTCGTCTCGATGGGGCGGCAATCGGGGGCTGTGGGAACTATTCGGCTACATATCAGACCGTAGTTTGATTTATGTCCCCTCGGTGCGCACAAAATCTCACCCGCGACCACGCGGGTTGACAACCCATGGCAAGCAGACGACGATTCCTCACGGCGACAGCAGCAGCACTCTCCGGAGCCTCGGTTTTCGGTGCCGCTCCGGCGACCGCCGCGTCGGTTCCGTACGTCTCGACGCGCGACCACTTCGATGGAAACGGCAACCTCACGTCCGGACACACCGCCCGAGGCTACGACACCTCCGGCGACGTACCCGTCGTTGATACCGGTCGTGTCTCCGACTTAACCGTGTTCGTCCACGGATGGGACAAAAATGGGTCCGACCCCGAACAGCGCGCACTCGACAAGATTTCGAAGGCCGATGCCGAACTCACCGGGAGTGGATACGGTGGGGCGGTCGTCGGCTACACGTGGGACAACGACAAGGGCGGCGGTTGGGACTTCGGATGGGACGTGTCACAGGGCATCGCTCAGCAGAACGGCCGGAAACTCGCGCAGTTCGCCCTCGACGTCAAACAGTCGTCTCCCGGAACGACGCTTCGGTTCGTCAGCCACTCGCTCGGAGCGCAAGTCATCTTCAGTACGCTTCGGACACTCGACGGCCGCAGTGCGTGGACCTCGTCGGGCTACACCATCGAGACGATGCACCCGCTCGGTGCCGCCACCGACAACGAAGTGCCCGGAAAAGAAGAGGGCCGCGCGACCTACGACGCGATTCGGAATCAGGCCGGAGTCGTCCACAACTACCACAACGCCGCCGACGACGTCCTCCAGTGGGTCTACAACACCATCGAGTTCGACCAAGCACTCGGCGAGACCGGCGTCGAAAGCGGCGATACGCCGCCAGCCAACTACACCGACCACGACGTCGAAAATCAGGTCGGCGACGACCATAGCAACTACCTCAACACCGTTGCCGACGATGTCGTCGGCGACATGTAGGTCGTCGGGAGACGATTTCCACAAACCCGCTCGTTTTTTAGATAGATGCGGACGGTGTGAGAGCGGTGGCTCGTGATTCAGAAGGCGAGCGACTGCGCGGCGTCCCAGATAAAGGCGACTCCGAACCCGCCGAGGACGAGCGCACTGAGCGCGGCGACCGCCGGTGCGAACGAGTCAACCCGCTGTTCGGCCGCGACGAGCGCCGCGGGAAAGCCGGTGGCCCAGAGGATGAGACCGGCGAAGAATCCGAGGATGAGAGCCGGGCTTCCAGTCTGGACGACGAGGAAGTTCGACAGCGACTCGCCGAGGTACGGCATGTGCGAAAGCACGTCAACGGTCCCGGTTTCGAGCAGACCGACGCCGATGGTAAGCCAGAAGAGAATCTGGTACGGGTTCGTCAACGCGAGAATAAAGGCCTTCGAGAAGCCGGAACTGTCGGCGTCGGGGTCGGCGGCCTCGCGGAAGGTCGTGTCCATCTCTCGGGCCGCGCCGTAGGCGAAATACAGCATGAGAACGCCGCCGACGCCGATCATCAACGCCTGCACCGTCGGGAACTGGTTGACAAACGCCACGAGACCGAGCGCCGCGAGCACGAAGAAGATAGCGTCGGCGCTCATGGCACCGAGTCCGGCGCGAGCACCGGCCGCCCACCCGCGGACGACACTTTCCTCTGCGATGACGGCGTTCATCGGTCCCGGAGGCGCGGCGAGCGCGAGGCCGAAGACCACCCCGGCACCGAGGGAGGGTAAGACGGAAGACATGAATCAGTCTTAGGCGAGAATCCGTGAAAAACGCCGCGAAATCGACAAGGAACGTCTAAAGCGGCTTAGAATAAGCTGAGGACGACATCGCTTACGGTCCCGACTATCGCCTCCCAAATCGAGATGCCGGTGAAGATGCTGAGAGTCGTATCGAAGGCGAAAAAGCCGAAGAGGGCCGCCGCACCGAGGTACGCTTTCCTCGTGTTGAAATTGTCGTAAAACCGGTGGAAGAAATACGCGTTGGCAATACTCACGGGGATGATTGCGAGCATTTCGCCGACCCAAATACCGGGGTGTGCGCCGTACTGAACTGCGAGACCAATCGTGACGAACTGCGTCTTGTCTCCGAACTCGCCGGCCGCCATCATCGCAAAGATCGGAAAGAAACCACCAAACCGTTGTTCGGAGAGTTCGTGACCGAATACGGTCAGGGAGGGGGCTGACTCTGCAACGCCACCATCGGCGAGTTCGGCGGCGGCACCGCTCGACGGCGCGGCACGGTACAGGAGCACCGCAAACAGCGCGAACAGCGCGGCAGTAATCGCGTCGAGAACGGCCGCCGGAAACGCGTTCTTGAGCGTCATGCCGAGGACGATTTCGAGGGCCGTCCAGCCGGCGAACGCCGACCCGGCCGCGGCGACGACGACCTTCGGGTCGTATCGTGTCGAAAGCCCGGCGATGATAAATTGAACTTTCTCGCCGGGAAGCACCGCGAGTTGCGAGACGAACGCGATAATGACGACTTCCGTCCAGCCAGTCAAGCAGGCGACACCTCTTCGTTATCGCAGGGTTCGTCGGGCGGTCGTACGCGAATCGTTCGGGCGACTGACTCGGGAAGACTCTGTTCGCGGTCGTTGTCAACGACTCGAACCGTGACCATGCCGAACGGTGCGATATCGGTTATTTCGATGGTCGTTCCGGGCGTGACGCCCGCTTCGGAGAGGTACTCTAACTCCGCCGGGTCGCGGTCGCTCACGCGAGAGACGACGAGGCGGTCGCCGACGCCATGGTCCGTCAGCGCCGAGGTATCTGACGAGTCGGGTGGCGTAAGGTCGGCGCTCGGAATCGGGTCGCCGTGGGGGTCAACCTCGGGTTCGCCGAGCGCGGCGGCGACGCGGCGTTCGAACTCCTCGCTGATGTGGTGTTCGAGGGCGTCGGCCTCGTCGTGGACCTCGCTCCACGAGTAATCGAGATGCTCGGTGAGGTACGCCTCCAAGAGCCGGTGGTGTCGAAGCACTTCGAGCGCGACAGTTTCGCCCTCGTCGGTCAGTTCGACCCCCTTGTACTTCTCGCGGTCGAGAAGCCCGCGGTCTTCGAGTTTGCCGACCATGCTCGTTACCGTCGGCGGCGTCTTACCGAGGTACTCCGCGATGTCGGAGGTCGAGACTGGTGGGCCGTGTTCCAGTTGGAGTGTGTAGATAGCCTTCAGATAGTCCTCCATCACGTCGCTCAACATACCCCGGATTAGACGTGTCTAAACCAAATAGCTGATGGAGACGTTCGACGGTCGGAAGCACCGTCACCGCCGAATGCGGAAAGTCACCGCCTGTGCGGGTCCGAACGACCCGCAGTTCGAACCCGTGTTAGATTCCCTGTCCCATCAGATGACTGCGGAGGATGTCGGCGTTTTTCGTTCCGGATTCGGTGTTGACGGCGACGACCGTCTCGTCGTCGAACTCGTCCGCGAGGTCCCAAACGGCCGCCAGAGCGACGCCGCCGGCCGGGCCGACTTCGACACCGGCGGTCTGTGCGGCGGTGACCGCCGATTCGAGGGCGTCGTCGTCGCTGACGGCCACCGCGAGTCCGTCGGACTCGTCGAGTGCGCGGAGCGCGAGCGACCCCCCAGTGGGGTCTGTGACCTCTAATTCGCCGACGATAGTATCCGGTTGGTTCCACGGTTCGTGGGCGTCGCTTCCGGCCTGCCACGCGGTTACGACGGGCGAGCAACCGGCGGACTGTGCGGCGACGAGGCGGGGCACGTCGTCAACGAGTCCCATCTCGGTGAGGTCGCAAAAGCCCTTGTAGACGCCGTAGATGAGTTCGCCGGTGGCAACGGGAACGACCACCCAGTCCGGCACCGACCAGTCGAGGCGTTCGGCGATTTCGTAGGCGATGGTCTTCGCGCCGTCGTGGCGGTAGGGATTGTCGAACTCTTGGAGCGTGAACCAGTCGCTTTTCAGTTGCTCGTGGAGCGCCGAGAGCGCGTCGGGGTAGCGCCCGCCGACGACCTTCATCTGGCCGCCGTGGACGTTCACCATCGCCTTGTTGGGGAAGGGCGTCCGCGAGGGGACGAAGCCGTAAGAGCGTACGTCCACGAGACCGGCGTACGACGCCGCGGACTGCGCGCCGTTGCCTGGCGATGCGTGCGCGACGACCTCGGCATCGGCCTCGCGTGCGGCGGTGACCGCGAGCGAGAAGCCCCGGTCGAGGAACGTGCCGGTTGGGTTCCGACCTTCGTCTTTGATGAGCAGGCTCTCGACACCGGCCTCCTCGCCGAGCGCCGCGGCCTCGACGAGCGGCGTCGCGCCCTCGTTCGCCGTCACCGGGTCCGAAAAGGCAAGGAGTTCGCGGTAGCGCCACATCGTATCGAAGGGTCGTTCCGCGAGCGTTTCGGCGTCCCACTCGACCGCGTCGAGGTCGTAGGAAGGGTCGAGCGGCGCGTCCGCGTCACTCGATCCGGTTGCGGCGGCGTCGTATTCGTCGCCGGTTTCCGTACACACCAGCCCTGAGAACGTGTCGGAAGTTCGCATTGGCGGTCCTTACGGGGGGAGTAACTAAGCCCTTCCCGTCGGGCGATGGCCGCCACCCGCAGGGGCTTTGTGTCACCCGTCCGAGAGAGGCGGTATGGACGATAGCCACATCGTTGTCGTCGGCGCGGGACTCGCGGGCCTCGTCGCCGCACGACACCTCGCCGTCGATGGGGCCGACGTGACCGTCATCGAACGGCGGGACGACGTCGGCGGCCGAGTCAGAACCCGGACGAACGACGGTTTTATACTCGACCGTGGATTCCAGGTTCTTTTCACCGGCTACCCCGCGGTCCGCCGAGAACTCGACCTCGACGCCCTCGACCTCCGGCGATTTACGCCCGGCGCAACCATCTGTCGGCCGAGTCGGCGGTCTGTCCTCTCCGACCCGTTGCGCGACATCGATGGCCTGTTCGACTCCCTCCGAAACCCGGAGGTGACGACGAGCGACAAACTCCGGACGCTGGCGCTCAGACAGGACCTGAGCACGCGCGACGAAGACGAGATATTCGACTCGCCGGACCAGACCATCCGCGCGTACCTCCGGGACTGGGGTTTTTCCGAGGACTACATCGAGCACTTCGTCGCGCCGTTCTACGGCGGCATCACGCTCGACCGGTCGCTTTCCTCCTCGAAGCGCGTGTTCGAATACACCTTCAAGATGCTCTCGACCGGCCACACGGCGGTTCCCGCCACCGGAATGCAGGCGGTTCCCGAGCAACTCGCGGCGACCGCCCGCGACGAAGGCGTGACGATTCGGCTGGGCGAGCGCGTCGAGTCGATTCAACACGATTCGGACGGCGCGGTCGTCACGACGGGCGACGAGTCGGTCGAAGCCGACGCGGTCGTCGTCGCCGCCGACCCCAAAGAGTCCCGCCGCCTGACGGGCGTCGAGTCGATTCCGACGACCGCCAAGGGCTGTGTCACCCAGTACTACACGCTCCCGACCGAGAGCGGACTCGACGCGGGCAAACGTATCATGCTCAATGCCTCGAACCCAGACCCCAACACCATCGCCCCGCTATCGACGGTTGCACCGGAGTACGCGCCGCCGGGGAAAGAACTCATCAGCGCGACGTTCCTCGGGGCGAGCGCGCTCGACGAATCCGACGACGAACACTTCGAGAAGACGCGGCGGACGCTTGAAGCGTGGTATCCCGAGCGCCACTTCGACCACCTCGAACTGCTTCACACTGACACCATCGCGTTCGCGCAGTTCGCCCAACCGCCGGGCATCCACGACGCGCTCCCCGACTGCCGCGACCCGTCGGGCCGGGCGTACCTCGCGGGGGATTACACCGCGTGGTCGTCGATTCAGGGCGCGATACGGAGTGGCAAAGAGGCGGCTGACGTCGTCCGCGACGACCTCCCGACGTAGTTCGGAAGAACGCGACACACCCGCGACCATTGTTGGCCGACACAGAGTGTTGACAGTTGACCGACACAGAGTGCGTTGACAAACTCAGAGGTGTCGCCGAAGCGCTCCGAGCGGGGGGAACGTGAGCGTCTCACCGGCGTTTTCGTCCCGAACGAGCGGGCGGAAACGACTCGCGTCGCGGACGAGCGGCGACTGAAAATCGGCCGCTCGCATGCGGTTTACCTCGACGCCACCGGCGAGACGGGTGAACGCCGGGAGCATCAACACGTCGGCACCGCGGTACGCGTCGGGACCGTAGAGGGCGCACGGTCGCGTCCGCCCCTCGATGGTAATCGTCGGGTGGTCGTGTCCGACGACGTGCAACTGCGACTCGCCGTCTGGATGGCGATGACCGTGCGAGACGAGCGTCCCGTCGTCCAGCGCGAACTCGTCGTAGACCGTGCCAGCCCACGCTTCGACGAGCATCGTGTCGTGGTTGCCGGCGACGAACACCGGGGTCGCGCCGACGTCGGAACACGCCGCTTCGAGAGCCGAAAGGGCCGTCTCAGAGCGCTCGGTCACGCGGTCGAATCGGTGGAGCACGTCGCCCGCGAAGACGACCGTCTCCGGGTCGAACTCGTCGCAAAGTGCGGCCAGTCGCTCGGTGAGGTCGGCGCGTTCGCCGAGCGGGAACTCGACGGTGGAGGCGTCGGCGCGGCCGACGTGGAGGCGTCGGCGCGGCCGACGTGGAGGTCGGCGAGGACGAGCGCGTCGCCGTCGGGGAGGAAGACGGCGCGGTCGCGGACGGTGACGCGTGGCACAGAAGAGACGACGGTCGGAACAGACAAAGCCCCACCGACCGCCCGAATGCGACCCTCGACTGTCACGAACAGAGGCGAGAGAGCGGGGGCCTTTTTACTCGGTGCGCCCTACTTCTATGACATGACCGGCGCCCTGGAGGACAAGCGCACCGCGACCCGTTTTCGCATCCTCGCCGAGATTGCCGACCGGCAACCGGCAGTGAGCCAAGGAGAGATAGCCGTTTCGGTCGGCGTGACGAGTCAGGCCGTCTCCGAGTACATCCGCGACCTCGTCGAAGACGGACTCGTCGAGAAGGAAGCCCGCTCGCGCTACCGCGTGACCAAGGAAGGCGTCGATTGGCTCTTTCAGGAGGCGCGGTCCCTCCAGCGATTCGCCGAGCACGTCACCGGCGACGTGTTAGAGAGCGTCAACGAGGACGCGGCCATCGCCACCGAAGCCGTGTCGTCCGGCGAAACGGTGACGCTCTCGCTCCGCGACGGACTGCTTCACGTCACGCCCGGCGACGACGGCCCGGCAATCGGCGTCTCGACCGTCGAAGCCGAGGCGGGCGACGACACCAGCGTCACCGGTTTCGAGGGCGTCATCGAGATGGACCCGGGTTCCGTCCACGTCTTACAGGTCCCACCGTCTCGACTCGGCGGCGGAAGCGACGTTGACGCCGAGGCGCTGGCCGAGGCGTGCGCGGATGCGGACATCATCACCGCCAGCGGCGTGGAAGCCGTCGTCGCTTGCCGCCGCGCCGACGTGGACCTGCTGACGTGGTTCGCACCGGGTGAAGTCGCGGCCGACGCCGCCGCTCGCGGATTAGAGGCCGTCGTCGTCGCCAGCACCGACGCCGCCGGACGCGTCATCGACGCACTCCGAGACGCGGGCGTGATGTTCGAAGTCACAGAGCCGTAACGTCGGCGTCTTCGCCGTCGGTCACCAGTCTGAGACCCCAGTCGCCGACCCCCCACACCAGTCGCCGACGTTCCCTGCCAGTCGCCGGTCGAGGATTTCCGGTGACGACCACAGGGTGCCTTCAAGCGCGCCAGACGTGAGAACAGAGTTCTATTTTCACGGGCACGTTCGTCAGTTCTAGTCTTCGGCGTGTTCTCGTGCCATCGTGTACGCCTCTCGAAGCTCTCGGAAACGTTCTCTGTTACCGCCGTGGTCAGGGTGGACGTGTTTCACTCGCTTGCGGTAGGCGTCGCGGACCGCGTCGGACGAGGCGTCCGCCGAAAGGCCGAGTCGGTCGAACGCCGCCGAGATAGGGTCGTCGAGGTCGGCCAGTTCCGGTTCGAGTTCGGGCACGTCGAATGGTAGTCGCCGACCGAGGTGTCCGCCCGGCATCTCGTGTTCACACAGGACGGCGAAGACGCCCGCGCGTTCGAGGCGGAAAAACGCCTGCGCGTCGAACGTGATTGCGACACCGCGGTCGGGCAGGTAGAACGCGACCGTCTCGCCGTGAATCGGCCGGTCTTCGGCGAATCGCTCGTCGATTGCGGAGAGATACTCGCGGATTTCGGCGCGACGGCGATTCACCCCGTCGATGCGCGGGCCGCGCGAGACCTCACGGTCCGGGAACAGACGGCCTCCAACGACGAAGACGCCAGCGACGACCACAGAGGCAATTGCACCCACCACGAGGCCGAGGACGAGCCACGAAGGGAGGAGCGAGACCCACTCCGGAAGCACGGTAGAAACCACGTGACGAGTGACCATGAACCCCTCGCTGGCCAACCTCGATTGCCGCCGGGACTGCACCGCTCTTTGGGGATGGCTGACCCGGAATATGTTCTTGAAACGTCACTTTTTCGGTCGCACTCGAACGACGTTGAAAACTTCCCGCGGTCGGTATGTCGGAAACCGCCGTATAGCGATTCGAGCGGCCGTCTTTTGGATGATGCAACAATTTCATACTCACCTCCGAGTGAGTTTTCATTCACTCGCTCCCCGTTCGCAAACTTCTTTATTGGTGTGGGGGACCATACAGATACCACATGGCTGTAGTCTGGCTGGACGACGTACGGGCCGACGACCTCGACTTGGTCGGCGGCAAGGGCGCGTCGCTGGGCGAACTCACCGGTGCGGGACTCCCCGTCCCGCCGGGATTCGTCGTGACGGCGAACACGTACCGCGCCTTCATCGAAAACGCGGGAATCGACGACGAACTCTTTTCTGCGGTCGAAGTTGACCACGAGGACTCCGCGGCACTGAAAGAAGCCCACGAGACGGCCCACGACCTCATCATGGGCACGCCGATGCCGGCGGAAGTCCGCGAGGAGATTCTCGACGCCTACCGGAGCACCGGTGAGGGCGACGCCTTCGTCGCCGTTCGGTCGTCTGCGACCGCAGAGGACCTGCCGGACGCCTCCTTTGCGGGCCAACAGGAGACGTTCCTCAACGTCACCGAAGAAGAACTCTTAGAGCGCGTCAAGGAGTGTTGGGCCTCGCTGTTCTCCGAGCGCGCCATCTACTACCGCAACCGCAAGGGCTTCCCACACGACAAAGTCGATATCGCCGTGGTCGTCCAGCAGATGGTCGATTCGGAGAAGTCGGGCGTGATGTTCACCCGTCACCCCTCGACCGGCGACAAGAAGATCATCATCGAGGCCGCGTGGGGACTCGGCGAGGCAGTCGTCTCCGGAACCGTCTCCCCCGACAACTACGTCGTCAGCCGCGACACCGGCGAGGTCGAAACCGCGACCATCGCAGACAAGAAGACGATGTGCGTCCGCGACGAGGAGACGGGCGAGACCGTCATGCGCGACGTGCCGAACGACCGCCGCCACGACCGCGTTCTCACAGACGGTGAAGTCGATCGACTCCTCGAACTGGGTGAACTGGTCGAAGACCACTACGAATCGCCGCAGGACGTCGAGTGGGCCGTCTACGACGGCGAGGTGTACATGCTCCAGTCGCGTCCCATCACGACCATCTCCGAAGACGGTGGCGCCGACTCGACGGAGACCAAGACCGCGAGCGCGACCAATGTGGGCGACGACGTCATCATGCGCGGCCTCGGCGCGAGTCCGGGCATCGCCTCCGGACGCGCCCGCATCGTGACGAAACTCGACCACCTCGACCAAGTCGCCGAAGGCGACATCATCGTCACCGAGATGACGATGCCCGACATGGTACCCGCGATGAAACGCGCCGCCGGCATCGTCACCGACGAGGGCGGCATGACCTCCCACGCGGCCATCGTCTCGCGCGAACTCGGCGTTCCCGCGGTCGTCGGTACCGGTGACGCGACCACGACGTTCGAAGACGGCGAGGTCATCACCATCGACGGCGACAAAGGGACCATCCGCGAGGGCGAAGAACCCGAAGAGAACCAGCGTCAACCGGTCGAAGAAGCTCGTCCCAAGACGCCGGTCAAGCCCATGACCGCGACGGAGGTCAAGGTCAACGTCTCCATCCCCGAAGCGGCCGAACGCGCCGCGGCGACGGGCGCAGACGGCGTCGGTCTCCTCCGCATCGAACACATGGTGCTCACGCTCGGCAAGACGCCGGAGCGCTTCATCGAGCAGAACGGCGAGCGCGCCTACGTTGACGAAATCGTCTCGGGCGTCCGCGAGGTCGCAGAGGAGTTCTACCCGCGGCCGGTCCGCGTCCGCACGCTCGACGCGCCGACAGACGAGTTCCGACAGCTCGAAGGCGGCGAGAACGAACCCCGCGAACACAACCCGATGCTCGGGTACCGCGGCATCCGTCGTGGTCTCGACAACCCGAACACTTTCCGCCTCGAACTGCAGGCGTTCCGCCGCCTGTTCGACATGGGCTACGACAACGTCGAGGTCATGTTCCCGCTCGTCAACGACGCGGAAGACGTGTTGCAGGCCAAAGAGCACATGATCGAAGCTGGCATCGACCCCGAAAAACGCGAGTGGGGCGTCATGATAGAGACGCCTGCGGCCGCGCTGAGCATCCGCGAACTGGCCGACTCGGGCATCGACTTCGCTTCCTTCGGCACGAACGACCTGACGCAGTACACGCTGGCGGTCGACCGAAACAACGAGCACGTCGCCAACATTTACGACGAACTCCACCCGGCCGTGCTCAAGCTCATCGGCGACACCATCGAGACGTGCCGCGAGGTCGGCGTGAAGACGAGTATCTGCGGACAGGCCGGGTCGAAGCCCAAGATGGTCCAGTTCCTCGTCGATAACGGCGTCAGTTCCATCTCGGCCAACATCGACGCCGTCCGCGACGTGCAACACGAGGTCAAACGCGTCGAACAGCGACTCCTCCTCGATTCCGTTCGCTGACACTCCGGAAACCGGTCAGACGCGCGTCTTTTTCTCCGTTCCGCCCGTCTCACTACGCGAGGGTTCTGATTCAGTATGTCCGTCGCACCCGATAGGTCACAGACTCCGCGGGCGAGTGTGGTCGCGCAACTCCGCGCCGTCCTCGTCGCGGTCGGGGTCGTCGTCGCCGCGGTCCTCCTCGGTGCTGTCTTCACCATCGCCGTGTTCGTCCCGCTCATCGCGGTCGGGGCCGTGCCGGAGACGGCCACGTCGATAGTCGTGATTGCGGCGTTAATTCCGTCCCAACTCGCTTTCGCGGCCGTCGGTCTCCTCGTCATGGTCGTCCTCCTCGGCGACGTCTCGGTCCGCCTTCCGACTCGAACCGACGCCACGTGGGTCGCACTCGGTCTCGGCGGAAGCTTTAGCGCCGTCGTGTTGCTCCTCGTCGCCTCGACGGTCGTAGACCTCACCCCGGTTCAGTCGGTTGTCGGCGAGGCGGCAACGGTTGACCCGATGGTTCTCGTCGCGCTCGCGGTCCTGTCCGTCCTCGTCATCGCGCCCGCAGAGGAGTTCCTGTTTCGCGGGGCCGTCCAAGGCCGCTTGCGACAGACGTTCGGCCCGGTCGGTGCCGTGGGCATTGCGAGCGCCATCTTCGCCTCGCTTCACGTGTTCAACTTCATCGGCGGCGGAATCGTCGTCCTCGTGCCAGTGACGGTGCTGTTTGTCGTCGGCTCAGTCCTCGGCTACGTCTACGAGCGAACCGGGAACCTCGTCGTCCCCATCGCGGTACACGCGCTCTACAACGCGACGTTGTTCCTCTCGTCGTTCGTGGTCGGATGAGTTCGTCCGCCGAGGACACATTCATTCGAATTCGAGTACCAATTTGCGCGTGAGAGCGCGCGTCGCACTGGAGCGGAACCGATATACTGGGTGTGGTTTTACACAGAGTCATGCAGCGCGCGGCACCGCAGGAGTTCGACCGCGTCCTCTCTTCGATGTGTACCCAGCCGCACCCGGCCGCCCGCGAGGCCGCAGAGCGGTTTTTGGCCACCAACCCCGGCGACCCCGCAACCTATCAGGCCGTCGCCGCCCTCGAAGAAGACGCCCTCTCGTACCTCGGCGAAATCACCGGGCTTTCGGCCCCCCACGGCTACATCGCCAGCGGTGGGACTGAAGCCAATATTCAGGCCATCCGCGCCGCGCGGAACCACGCCCGCGACGACGACCCGAACGTCGTCGCACCCGAGAGCATTCACTTCAGTTTCCAGAAAGCCGCCGACGTACTCGACGTAGAGTTGCGAATCGTCCCCGTCGATTCGGACTATCGCGCGAGTATCGGTGCGGTCCGAGAAGCCACAGACGACAACACGATTCTCGTCGCCGGCGTCGCCGGAACGACCGAGTTCGGTCGCGTTGACCCGATTCCGGAACTGACGGCTATCGCCCACGACGTCGGCGCGCTGATGCACGTCGATGCCGCGTGGGGCGGCTTCATTCTCCCCTTTACCGACCACGAGTGGTCGTTCGCCCACGCTCCCGTCGACTCGCTGACTATCGACCCGCACAAGTACGGACAGGCGGTCGTCCCCGCGGGCGGACTCTTGTTCCGCGACAAGGAGGTCGTCGATTCGCTCGCCGTCGATACGCCGTATCTCGAATCCGCGTCGCAGGCGAGTCTCACCGGCACACGAAGCGGTGCCGGCGTCGCCTCCGCGGCCGCCGCGATGCGCGAACTCTGGCCCGACGGCTACCGCGACGTGTACGAACGCCAGCAAGCAAACGCCGACTGGCTCTACCGCGAACTCCGCGCCCGCGGCTACGACGCCGTCGAACCGGAACTCCCGCTCGTCGCCGCTGACCTCCCCGATTCGGAGTTCGCGTCGCTCCGCGACCTCGGATGGCGAATCTCGCGGACGGCGACTGGCGAACTCCGAATCGTCTGTATGCCCCACGTCACCCGCGAGTCGCTTCGGGCGTTTCTTTCGGACCTCGACGACGTGCGAACGGACCCGGCGCGAAACTGATCAGTGCGGTCGTCCCGAACCTGAAAACTTACAACTGACTGGCTTCGACCCTCCCTTGTGTCCCTGACTGCGCTCGCACCGCTCGCCGACCTGCCTCTCAGCCTGTTTCCTGACTTCTCGTGGCTCTCGTCGCTCGTCGAGACCGCGACGGGGTGGCTCGGGTTGGTCGTCATCTTCGTGTATTCGTTCCTCATCGCCTTCGCCCTCCCCGGAGTGAGCGAAATCGTCCTCGCGGCACCCCTCGACCTCGGTCTCTCGCGCGGCGCGCGCCTCGCGCTCATCATCCTCATCAGCGGGGCCGGTAAGTCCGCAGGAAGCGTCTTCGCGTTCCACATCGGTCACCAGACCAAGGAGTCCGGCTACTTCGAGAAGGCGCTCGCTCGCCTCCCGGTTGACGTGATGGGCTGGACCGAACGCAAGGCCGTTACAATCGCACAAGATTGGGGCTTCGCGGGACTCGCGGCCGCACTCTGTGTCCCCGGCTTCCCCGACACGCTCTCGATTTACGCCTTTTCGGTTCTCGAAGACGACTACTTCAAGTTCGCGGCCGCGACGTTCGTCGGTTCCTGCGGCCGCCTCATCGTGACGCTCGTCGGTATCGAAGCCGTCCTCACGTTCCTCTGAGTGAACGCTCGGAGTGCGCGTTCTCCGGCGACGCGATTAGTTCGGTGATTCGGTGATTCGGTGATGTGGCCCACGTGGTGACGGGGTCCACTTAGTGAGGAGGTCACGTGGCGACAAAGCCCGGTACGTTACTCACTAGTCGATTTCTCCTCCGGTACGTTCCGTCGCTTTTCGTTCTCGCGGGGCTGTACGCACTCGTCGCCAGCAGCTTTCGGAACGTCGGTGGCCCGCTACTTCTCGTCGCCGTCGCAGGCGCGTGGCAAGCCGTCGCGCTCGACCCCGTCACCGGGTCGCAGATGATTTCGCTCTGGCCGACGCTCCTCATCATCCTCGGGCAATCAATCACCGTCGGACGCATCAGGTCGTCCATCGAGCTGATTACCGGGGACCGCGTGGACCTCATGGCCGTCTTCGGCGGCCGCGACGCTCGCGCGACGACCGGTCGCGTCACCGGCGGCGACGTGACGGTCCTCTTCGGCGGTGTCGAGTTGGACCTCCGCGACGTCGTCGAACTCGACCAGCCCGCTCGAATCAACACCACGTCGATTTTCGGCGGGGTAGACATCACCGTCCCGCGCGATTGGAACGTGCAACTGGACGTGTTGCCGGTGTTGGGCACGGCCGAAGACGAACGCCCGCGGCGCGAGGCGGAACACGTCACTGTTGACCTCGTCGTCTCCGGCTTCTGTGCGTTCGGCGGCGTCACGGTCAAGGACTGATGCCGAAAGCCGCGTCTTTTATATTCGTCCTCGCACTCACTATCGGTGTGACCGCGATGGGTCTCCCCGACAACATGCGTATGCGTGTTTCCTTTTAGCCACGGGTGGACCCCGCTTTCGACCGTCGTCTCGGTAACGCGAGGCGAGGCCGAACCCGGCGAACCTCGGGGCGATTGTGTATCGACCGACAGACACATCCGAAACGGCGGGCTTTAGGCCCGCATCTGAGATAGACGACACATATGAGTCACGAGGACTTTCCCACGGAACACCCGGCAGTGGTGACGTGTGGGTTGCCGTACGCGAACGGCGACCTCCACATCGGTCACCTCAGAACGTACGTCGGCGGCGACATCTACAGTCGCTCGCTTCGAACACTCGGCCAAGAGACGACCTTCGTCAGCGGTTCGGACATGCACGGGACGCCCGTCGCCGTCAACGCCGAAAAAGAGGGCGTCACGCCCGAGGAGTTCGCGCTCCGGCACCACGAGAAGTACGAAGCGACGTTCCCCAGGTTCAACATCGAGTTCGACAACTACGGCCACACCCACGACGAGACGAACACCGAACTCACCCAAGAAATCGTCAGAATACTCGAATCGGAGGGATACGTCTACGAGAAGGTAATTCAGGTCGCCTACGACCCCGACGCCGACCAGTGGCTTCCAGACCGGTTCGTCGAGGGTACCTGTCCGTACTGCGGCGCGCACGCCCGCGGCGACGAGTGTGACGAAGGCTGTGGTCGCCACCTCGAACCCGGCGAAATCGAGAACCCGACCTCGGTTCGGACCGGAAACCGCGCCGAATACCGCGAGCGCGAACACAAGTTCTTCGCCGTCTCCGACCTCCAAGAGTACCTTCAGGAGTTCATCGACCGCCTCGAAGGGACCTCGAACGCGCAGAACCAGCCCCGCGAGTGGATCGAAGGCGAACTGCAAGACTGGTGTATCACCCGCGATATGGACTGGGGCATCGACTACCCCGACGGCGGCGAAGAGGACTTCGTTCTCTACGTCTGGGTCGATGCGCCTATCGAGTACATCGCCTCGACGAAGCAGTACACAGAACGCGTCGGTTCCGATACCTTCGACTGGGAGCAGGCGTGGCGCACGGAAGGCGACATCGTCCACATCATCGGCCGCGACATCATCCAGCACCACACCGTCTTCTGGCCGGCGATGCTCCGAGCCGCGGGCTACGTCGAACCGCGTGCGGTCATGGCCTCCGGGTTCATCACGCTCAACGGGAAGGGCTTTTCCACGTCGCGCAACCGCGCCGTCTGGGCCGACGAGTACCTCGACGAGGGCTTCCATCCCGACCTGCTTCGGTACTATCTCGCCACGAACGGCGGGTTCCAGCAGGACGTTGACTTCTCGTGGTCGAAGTTCAGAGAGCGCGTGAACAGCGAACTCGTCGGGACGGTCGGCAACTTCCTCTACCGGTCGATGCTCTTTGCGTACCGCAACTTCGAGGGCACCCCGGACACGGACACCTCCGAGGAAGTCGAATCCCGTATCGAGGAGGCGGTCGCTGAGTTCCAAGCCGGTGTCAACGACTACTCGGTCCGCAAATCCGGTAACGCGGTCGTCCGACTCGCCCAGTTCGGCAACGAGTACATCCAGCGGAACGAACCGTGGAGACTCACCGACGAGGACCCCGAAGCGGCCGCACAGGTTATCCGCGACTGCGTCCAGATTGCGAAGGCCATCGCGGTCCTGTTTTATCCGGTCACTCCCGGCAAGATGCAGGCGCTCTGGGAGCAACTCAGCGAAGACGGCGCTGTGGCCGACACGGGCGTCGATGACGCCTTCGAAGCACCCGCCGACACCTTCAGTGAACCCGAGGCGCTGTTCGAGAAAATCGAAGACGAGCGCGTCGAAGAACTCAACGAGAAACTCGCCGAGCGCGTCGCGGCCACGGCGTCCGAAGACGAAAGTGAAAGCGAAAGCGACGAGTCCACTGCCGACTCCGAAGAGAGTATGGACGACGCAGACCTCGAATTCGAAGCCATCGCCGACGACCGCATCTCCTTCGAGGAGTTCCAGAACCTCGACCTTCGCGTCGGCGAAATCGTCGCCGCCGAGGGTATCGACGGCGCGGACAAACTCGCCAAGTTGACCGTCGATATCGGCGTCGAAGAGCGTCAAATCGTCGCCGGCATCAAGCAACTCCACGACCTCGAATCGCTCCCGGGCACGAAAGCTATCATCGTCGCCAACCTCGAACAGGCCGAACTGTTCGGCGTCGAGTCCAACGGCATGCTCCTCGCCGCCGGCGACGAGGCGGACATCCTGACGACTCACGGCGACGCGGTTCCGGGCACGAAGGTCCAGTAAGCGCCGAGAGTCGGTATCGACGCGCGACCACTATTTTTCGGATACCAGACGCGGACCACAGCGAATAACTGCGCCGACTCCCGAGCGTCGCCCATGCGAATCGGAGGACGGGAAGCAATCGGAATCGTCGTCGCGCTCGCGGCCATCGTGGGTGTCGTTGCCGCCGTCACCGGCGGCGGCGCAGGAACGCTGACCGTCGAGCGAGTCGAGACGCTCCCACAGGGACAAGGGGCAGTCGCCTTCGGGAACCTCGACCCCGGCCAGCGAGCGACGTTCGAGAAAGCCGTCTCGACAGGCGAGCGCGTCCAAGTCCCGAACGAAGCCGCGAGAAACGAATTCGTCGAACCCGGCTACGTCCGTTATGACGGCGGTATCTACCGGACGACCGTCTCGTCTTGAGTCGGGGGCGCTCTACGTCTCGAACGTCACGGCGCAACCGGAGTCACTTTGAGTAGCTACTCTGAGCACCGTCTATGCGATACAGCATCGTACTCGCCGTGGCACTCGTCGTCCTCTCGACGGGCTGTCTCGGCGGAAGCAACGGCACGGGATATCTAACGGTCGAACACGTCGAGGAACTCCCGCAAGGCGAAGGGGCAGTCTCGTACGCTAACCTCTCGCCGGACCAACAAGCAGTGTTTCACCGGGCGCTCGACGAGGGTGGACGCGTGACACTGGAAAAGCGGACCGACCGAAACGAGTTCATCGACCCCGGCTACGTCCGTTACGACGGCGGTATCTACCGGACAACCGTCGAAGTGCCCTGAGATGCGGACTACCTCGGCGGCCGAAGCCGGTAGTAGCGGCGGTTGAGGTTGTACATGTAGCCCTCGCGCATCGTCTTGAGCACCGCGTAGGTGACGATGCCGAACACCACCGGTAAGAGGAACGTCAGGTCGAACAGCAAGCCGACGTTCATCGGCATGAGGTTCTGGATGGCGATGAGCGAGAGCGTCAGCGCGAACACCACGCCGAAGACGCCCACGGCCGCCCAGAACGGCTGTTCGACCGGCCGTCGTGCGGACCCCTTGTTGAGGAAGGGAACGATGGCGATGACGCCGACAACGACACCGTTTGCAAGCACGCCGAACGTCCGGTCGGCCATCAGCTTCTGCCCGCCGAGAATCGCCAGCTCGGGGTTCAGCGGTTCGAGTTTGAGCAGACCGAACGACCAGTAGAGGTACCAGTCCGGCAGGATGATAGCCGGCGTATCGGACGGATTCGCGGGTTCGCCGATGTGGGGTGGCATCGTCGCCGAGAGGAACAGAATCATCCCGACGAAGAACGCCGCGATAGAGAGGTTTCGAACGGTCTCGTGCGGCCACGTCGGGAACGCGAGCACGTCGCGTTCGATGTAGTCGGATGATTGTCGGAGCGTCTGGTCTTCGTACCGAGAGCGCTCGAAGTACTCGTAGGTCAGGCGGGCGAGTCCAGTCCGGCGGGCCTTCCGCTCGTAGAACGTCGGTGTCTCGTCGTCCGGCGGAACTGGACCCACCGGCGCACCACCATCGACGGCGGGACCCACCGTTCCACCAGCGGCACCGCTCTCAGTTTCTTCCCCACCATCCGTCCGTCGTGGATGGTCGTCAGTCGGACACATACCTGTACATTGGGCTGAGGGAGCAAAAATCGTGCTGTGTGCCCACATGGACCAAACCCAATATTTATTATGATGTTTTGGCGTCGCAGTCGGCTACATAGACTACGTATGTGAACCTCTTACTCGACACCGAGTTCATCATCGGGCTTTTTTATTCATCACTCGTAGGTCGGGCTATGCGAAACGCAAAAATCGTCTGTACACTCGGTCCGGCATCGTTCGACCGGGAGACGATTCGTGATCTCGCGGACGCCGGGATGAGCGTTGCCCGAATGAACGCGAGTCACGGAAACGTCGAACACCGGTCCGAGGTCATCGACAGTATCCGCGCCGTTGATGACGCGACCAAAGACCCGCTCGCGGCCATGCTCGACCTGCAAGGTCCCGAAGTACGAACCGCCCCCATCGAGGAGGATATCTACCTCGAAACGGGAAGCGAGGTTCGGTTCTACGAGGGTGACGACGCCACGCCCGAAGCGGTCGGTCTCTCGTACTCTATCGCGGCCGCAGAATCCGGTGACACTATTCTCCTCGACGACGGCCGCATCGAAGCGACCGTCAAACGCGTCGAAGACGGGACCGTCTTCACGCGCATCAACTCCGGCGGGCAACTCGGCGCGCGCAAGGGCGTGAACGTCCCCGGCGTCGACCTCGATATCGACCTCATCACCGATTCGGACTACGAGAACCTGAAACTCGCCGCCGAGAAGGAAGTCGATTTCGTCGCCGCCTCGTTCATCCGCGACGCCGACGACGTGTACACCATCAGCGACACGCTCGAAAGTCTCGGCGCTGAGATTCCCATCATCGCCAAAATCGAGCGCGCCGGTGCCGTCGAAAACCTCGACGAGATTATTCAGGCGGCTCACGGCGTGATGGTCGCTCGCGGCGACCTCGGCGTCGAGTGCCCGCTCGAAGAAGTGCCGATTATCCAGAAGCGCACCATCCGCAAAGCGCAGGCCGCTGGCGTGCCGGTCATCACCGCGACCGAGATGCTCGACTCGATGGTTCGGTCCCGTCGGCCAACCCGCGCCGAAGCCTCCGACGTCGCCAACGCCGTCCTCGACGGCACCGACGCCGTGATGCTCTCGGGCGAGACGGCCGTCGGCGACCACCCGGCCCGCGTCGTCGGGACGATGTCCCGGATCGTCAAGGAAATCGAAAACAGCCCCGAGTACGACGAGAGCCAAGAACAGCGCGTCCCGACCGCAGACGAAGGCTCCCGAACCGAGGCGCTCGCTCGCTCCGCGCGCTACCTCGCACGCGACGTGAACGCCGCGGCCGTCGTCGCCGTCTCCGAATCCGGTTACACCGCCCGAAAGACCGCGAAGTTCCGCCCCGGCGTTCCGGTCGTCGCGGTCACGCCGAACGACCGGACGCGACGCCAACTCGCCGTCTCGTGGGGTGTTTCCGCCGAGTACTGCGACTACAGTTCGAGCGTCGAAGCCGTGATGGACGACGCCGTCACCGCCGCGCTCGACGCTGGCGTCGCCGAATCCGGCGACACAATCGTCGTCCTCTCCGGCATGATGACGGAACTCGAAGGGACGAACACGACGAACATGCTCAAGGTCCACGTCGCCGCCGAGCCGATCGCCACCGGTCGCAAAATCGTTAGCGGCCGCGTTGCAGGTCCGCTCTACCGAACCGAAGACGGCGACCTCTCGGACGTTCCCGAGGGCGCTGTACTCGCGCTCTCGGCCGAATTCGACGGCGAGTTTGACGGCGACGCTGACAAACTCGCGGGCATCATCGACGCTCGCGCCGGTATGACCGGCTACCCGGCGCTCGTCGCACGCGAACTCGACATCCCGATGATCTCCGGCGCGCCGCTTCCGAAGGTCGTCGAGGAAGGCGCGCTCGTCACGCTCCACGCGGAACGCGGCATCGTCTACGAAGGCGACGTCATCAGCTACAACCGCGGCAGTCGGTAATCGAAGCGAACGTGACGAACGGAGTGCGGTAGCCCTTTCCCACCGCATCTCGTATCCGTAACTAATGTCCCGCGGTCCCGCCTCCGAAACAGACGACGAGATACGAAGCGGAGAGGAGTGGCGAGACGACGAATCCGGTCCTGCCGACACCGAACAGTCGCCGGCGGTCGAACAACTGCCGATTGAACCGGGGTCGCCACAGACCGAGAACATCGTTTTCGTGCTCCTCGGCGTGCTCCTCGCAACGAGCCTCATCGCAATTACGATCTTCCCGACAGGATAGCGACCGACCGAGTCTGATTCGGAAGCCGGAGACGCCGCCGAGTCGGAGGAATTCCGACGCCAACTTTACATTTTGATAATCGGGCCTATTGGTTTATGTAACCGCGACGGGAACCACCGCCAACTCCCCAACTGGGATATACGAAATGAGTTACGCAGCCCGCGCACCCCCCGTGTTGGCCGCCGCGTTGATTCTCTTCGCGGCGCTCTGGGTTCCGACGCCCGCAGTCGCGGCCGACGAGCCGACTGCTTCGTTCGACCAAGACGTCACTACCGTCACGCGTGGTGACGTCGTCGAGATACGTGTCTCGCACTCAGAGCCGGGCACGCTCCACATTGGCGGCGACGATTACGGCTACCATCTGGCCGTCAACCTCTCCGGGTCGGGAACGACGACCATCACTATCGACACCTACAACTCGACCGGAGCGCCCGAGACGTACGTCTCCGGCGGCGGGAACAAGACCCTCCACACCGCCGAGCTTCGGCGGCCTCTCGAACCGGCAACGTACATGATGAACGTGACAATCGGCGGCGTCGAGCGCGCTATCGGGCAACTCGAAGTCGAGACCCGCGGCAACTCGTCGGCGACGACCAACGCCGCACCCGCGAGTGTGAACGAGTCCGACTCGAAGCCGAAGCCCGAAGACATCCGCGAACTCCTCACGCCCCGAGAGAAGGTCGCAAAGGGTGACCTCGCGGTTATCCAACTCAACGAGAGCGGTCTCGAATCGGCGCTGAATCCCAACGACGTGTCCGGCGGGGCGAACGCGAGCGGTATCGAACTCTCGTTGAACCAGCTCGAAGTCCGACCGAATCACGAACAAAAGACGTTCATCGCCACTCCCGAAAACGGGACGACGGTCGTTCCCGACTTCGACAACGACGTCGTCTACGTCCTCTGGGACACCACAGACCTCCCGATTGAGGGCGACGAGGAGACCTACGAGGCGCGGTTGACGCTCAACGGAAATCACAGTGATTTCGTCGAGGAAGACACCATCACGGCTCGGTCTCGGGTTCGTCTCGTGGAATCGACTGTCTCGCTGAACGTCGATAACGAGACAGTCTACCCGTGGGAATCGCTCCGAGTTGACGTAAACGGGAAGACGACACTCGCACCCGGCACGACAATCGAACTCCGGGCGCGCGAACCCGGGGAACCGTTCTTGAAACTCGTCCCCATCACGGTCGAGAAAGACGGGACGTTCAAACAAAATCTCACGTTCGCACCCAAGGACCGCGGACAGTCGTTCCCGATGTGGATTCGTGACTACCGCGACGAGACCGAACGAACGATGCGACTCCTCGAAGCCGACGCGAACCTCCGGTTTGTTGATCAGGAGACGGACGGGACGTTCGTGACGATTAGCCAGGTGAACCTCTCTGTCGGCGGCTTCGTCACCGTCGAAACCGCAGACGAAGAGCAGTTGGGAACGAGTTCGTACCTCCCACCGGGGTCGCACAAGAACGTCGTCGTCGATTTCGACCGTCGCCAATTAACCGACAGCGGTCTGCTCGCAATCGCCTACGCCGACCGCAACCGCGACGAGAACTTCTCGCGGGCGTTCGACGCGCCGTACCGAACGGGCGGGTTCAACGTGACCAACACGACGAACACGACGGATTCGACCAACGTGACGAACGAAAGCGCCGGAACCATCGTCGCAGACGACGCGCTGGTTCGTCTCGAACCCGGCGCGAAGACGCCAACACCGACGCCGACGGCCGAACCGACTTCGACAACGACGCCGACCGCGACGCCCTATCCGGTCGTCGAGCGGACAGCGCTGGACCCCGACGACTCCGGGACCAACGCCGGCATTCCGCTGTCACCCGGACTCGCGGTCGTCGCGCTACTACTGACGGGGCTTTTGGCACGACGACTGTGACATCGATTGATATTCGCGGCGGTAGGTTTAATTTCGACCCTGCACGCCGATTCGACGAACACGAACGCGATATGACCACACAGGACGGACTCGGACCGAACGCGATGGGGGGAGAACAGTGACGGTGCTTACCGAACTCGAAGGGACGAAATTCGTTCGCTTCCTCTCGGACCTCTGGACGCAACGAAACTGGCAGACCAACATACAACCCCGCGGAGACGGTCGCTACCTCGTGCAGGGACAACGTAGCGATGGCTCGAAGGGGATGATGCTGGTGCTTCCCGCCGTCGAGATGACGGTCGAAAAAGAGCACGTCAAGGGGTTCGTCGCGCACGCGAAGAAGCGACAGATAGACGTTATCGTCGTTGCAACCCAAGGCGAGTTTGCAGACGAAGTTCGGGGCTTCGCAACGAACCACGACATAACCCTGTTCGACCGGGAATCGCTCGGGGAGACGGTCGCCGAAGAGGGTCTCGAAGAGACGGTCCGACAGCACACCGACGGCGACGTCTTCGAGACCGCCGAGGTCGAATTCGAATTGCCGTTCGACCTCCCCGAACCGGTAGCGAATGCGCTGGCTTCGCTTCCAATCGAGGCGATCCGCGACCGACTCTCGGGACTCACGGGCGACGGCGACGGGGGGGGAGACACCCCACTCCGGGAGCGATTGCCGTCTTCCATCGACGACCTCAAATCCGGGTCGCCGCCGAGCGTCCGCGTCGTCGTGGTCGCCGTCCTGCTTCTCGTCCTCGCACTCGGGTCGGTCGCCGCGCTCGGGCCGATGGTTGATGGACTCGGCGGGTCCAGTAGTGCCGGCGGCGTCGGTATCTCAGCCCTCTCAAGCGCACCCAGCGACTCGGCGACGATGGTCGCGCGGTGGAACGCGAAACCGACCGACTCCGTACAGGTCGGCAACAACTCGTACACCGCACCCGATGGCGAGCAGTTCGTCGTCGTTGCGCTCAACGTGACGACACAACAGGCCGCGCCGGGGTCGCTTTCACAGTCCTCGCTCGTCTTCGAATCCGACGGGGTCCGATACGCCCATCAACCGCTTTCGAACACGACCGGGTTCGCAAACGGCGGGCTGTTCGCACCGAACGAAACCGAGACCGTCTGGACCGTCTTTACCGTCCCGAAGAACGCGAGCACCGGAACGGTGCTCGTCCGCGAAGCGAACAACGACACCGTGGCGTTCGTCCACGACGAGTCGGTCGCGGCCGAACCGAGCGTTTAAGCCGGGGCTGAGAGCCGCCAGACCCTCAACCCTTAATCAGGCGACGGCCCTAGGGCCGGTATGGAACTCCCGCTGTTCGCGTTGCAGACCGGTCTCATCACTCCCGAGACGTTGCCGTTGCTCTTGGTACTCGCCGGTCTTGGTCTCTCTCTCGCAGAGGCGTTCGCGCCGGGCGCACACTTCGTCGTTCTCGGCGTTTCCCTCCTCGCCGCAGGACTCGTCGGACTGCTCCTTGGACCGTTTGCGAGTCCGCTCATTCTCGGCTTGCTCGTCTTCGTCTTCGGCGGACTCGCCCTGTACGGCTACCGCGAGTTCGATCTCTACGGCGGCAAAGGACAAGAACAGACGAGCGATTCGGACGCGCTGACCGGAAAAATCGGACGTGTCACGGAGCGCGTCACCCCGACGAACGGCGAAGTAAAACTCGACGAAGGCGGCTTCAACCCGTACTACGCCGCTCGGTCGGTTCACGGGGAATTAGAAGAAGGAAGCGAGGTGGTCGTCGTTGACCCCGGCGGTGGAAACGTCGTAACCGTCGAGGGAATCGGGCCGGGCGAAGACGAAATCGACCGCGAACTTGCGAGAGAACGGGCGCGTCGCCGACGCGAGCAACTCGAAGAAAACCGAGAACGCGAACGAGGGCGAGAACAAGAAGACCCAGAGCAGGCGTAGAGCGATACAGCGTGGGGGTTCGACCGCCGTGAGTGGTGAAAACCGTCGGACGTGACGAGCTCATCACACTAATACTTATCATACGGCCAACCCTAGACCGAGTTATGGAACTACTAGCTCTCCAAGCACTGGGATTCGGAGGAGTCGTCGCCGGCTTCCTCGTTCTCATCCTCGCCATCGTAATCGTGTACCAGATGGTGGAAATCGTAGACGCATACGAGAAGAAGACACTCACCGTCTTCGGGGAGTACCGACGCCTCCTCGAACCCGGTATCAACTTCATTCCGCCGTTCGTCTCTCGGACGTACCCGTTCGATATGCGGACACAGACTCTCGACGTTCCCCGTCAAGAGGCCATCACCCGCGACAACTCGCCCGTGACCGCCGACGCCGTCGTCTACATCAAGGTCATGGACGCGAAGAAGGCGTTCCTCGAAGTCGATGACTACAAACGCGCTGTTTCGAACCTCGCACAGACGACGCTCCGCGCCGTCCTCGGCGACATGGAACTCGACGACACGCTCAACAAGCGTCAAGAAATCAACGCGCGCATCCGCAAAGAACTCGACGAGCCGACCGACGAGTGGGGTGTTCGCGTCGAGTCCGTCGAAGTCCGCGAAGTCAACCCGAGCGCCGACGTGCAACAGGCGATGGAGCAACAGACGTCCGCCGAGCGCCGTCGCCGTGCCATGATTCTCGAAGCGCAGGGTGAACGCCGCTCCGCCGTCGAGACGGCCGAAGGTGAAAAGCAGTCCAACATCATCCGTGCGCAGGGTGAAAAGCAGTCGCAGATTCTCGAAGCACAGGGTGACGCAATCTCGACCGTCCTTCGCGCGAAATCCGCCGAATCGATGGGCGAGCGCGCCATCATCGACAAGGGGATGGAGACGCTCGAACGCATCGGTCAGGGCGAGTCCACAACGTTCGTCCTCCCGCAGGAACTCACCTCGCTCGTGGGACGCTACGGGAAGCAACTGACCGGCTCTGACGTACAGGACATGGAAGGTCTCTCCAGCATGGAGTTCGACAAAGAGACGCGCGAACTCCTCGGTCTCGACGACATCGACGACATCCTCGGCCAAATCGACGAGGCGGCCGAGATGAACGTCGAGCAACTCGAACAGGAAGCAGAGGCCATCAAGGCCGGTGCCGAAGTTAACGACATCAAGTCACCCGACGAGGTCATCGCCGAAGCCGACGAGGAAGAAGAACCCATCAAGTCGCCTGACGAAGTCGTCTCCGAAGGCGAATCGCAAGACGGAGCGGCCGACGAGATGTCCGCGAACAACGGACAACAAAGCGACGACACGGACGACGACGGCGACGGCGAAGCCGAGATGTCGTTCGAAAAAGACCTCGAATAGGCCACCCGGTCCTCGTTTTACGGCCCGCAGTTCGAACCTGTCGCATCGACAGACCGTCTTTGTTTTCAGACGATTGATATGCCGAAGCGTTTTTCTTTAACCCGTCTCCTATGTGAGAGTAGATGTCGAACCGCCGGATAGACGAAGACAAGCGGGCCACACTCCGCCGCTTCGCCGCACTCGGAGCCGCCACGCCGTTGGTCGGTCTCGGAGCGAGTGACGACGAAGACGACGGCTCCGGCTCCTCCTCCAGTGATACCCGGGATGCGATTATCGGCTACCTCGCCGCCACACCGGGCGCGCACTTCTCCAAAGTACGCGACGATTTGCAGTTAGGAACGGGAGAGACGCAGTATCACCTCCGGAACCTCGTCGACGAGGGAACGCTCGACGTTCGCCGTGACGGAGACTACAAACGGTTTTTCCCCGCGAGTCGATTCTCCGACTTCGAACAGGTCGCACTCGGCTATCTCCGACGTGAGACGCCGCGTGGGATGCTCATTCACCTCCTCCGCGACCCCGACGCGACGGGGAGCGCACTCGCCGACAAACTCGGTGTCTCGCGGGCGACGGTGAGCACGTACGCGAAGAAATTAGACGCCGTTGGACTGCTCTCACGCGAAAACGGCTACGAAGTCCGCAATCCAGAGACAGTCATCACGCTGTTGATTCGGTACGCCGACTCTTTTGGCTCCGACGCCGCGTCGTTTGCCAACGACGCCGCCGGGTTCATTCGATTCGAACCCTAATTCGTCGCGGAGACCAGTTCCGCTTTTCGAGGCTGTGCTGTTCCGTTCCACTCTGTTCCGCCTGCTCCGACCCGCTCCGTTCTGTCCCGCCCGTTTTGTCCCGTCTTCGTCGTTTCACTTGAGCGACGACTGGCAACGCTGTGTACTTCGGCAGTCACGAGCGACGCCGCTGGTCGTCGATGAAAACCCGAAAAGCGGGGGGAACGCGAAGTGGGAGACGACGGCGTTCCGGTGTGATGGCGCTGTTACAGCGTCAGGAGGATTCAGACGGTGACTTTCCACGTCGTTCCAGACGAGTAGCCCCACTTTTCGACGGTCACGTCGAAGTCGCCGTCGAGGATGGGGCGCATGTTCGCACCGACTTCCTTCGCCGAGAGGTCGAGGTCTTCGGCGATGAGGCGCGATTTGAAGTACGTCTGCGTGCCGGCGTTGGTTCGGAGGTATTCGAGGATGCGGCGCTGTTTCTCGGAGAGGTTTCCTGCGGCATCGAGGACGTCGCCCTCGACCGCGGATGTGGTGGCGGTCGTGCTCATATCTACACACAGGAGCGAGACGACTATCAGGGGTTTGGTACGGGAGGTTAACACGGCGCTGTCTTGCGATTTCCGTCGATGAAAGGCGCTTCGCAGGGGGTGCGTACACCACCGCAGGTACAGTCGCCTAACAGGGTGTGTACTGTGACGACTCCCGGCAATTGTCTCTGGTGGACGAACGGTGAGAAACTGCCAGAGAACCAGTCGCGTTCGACGACGCGAGACAGAAAATACATACGCAGATAGCGGCCATACGACGACAATGGGTCGCCCGACAGACCGACGCTCGCCCGACATCGCGTCGGCCGGCGTCGAAGTGAGCGTCGTCCTCCCCGCGTACAACGAGGCGCAGACCGTCGAGAACACGGTCCGCGTCACGGTCGAGACGCTCGAATGGTTCCTCCCGTCCGACGCGTTCGAGGTTATCGTCGCCGAGGACGGCTGTGACGACGAGACGCCGGCGATTGCCGACCGGCTGGCCGCCGAAGACGACCGAATTCGCCACTATCACAGCGACGAACGGCTCGGTCGCGGCGGCGCGCTCGAACGCGCGTTCGAAGCCGCCGACGGCGACACGCTCGTCTACTTTGATACCGACCTCGCAACGGACATGCGACACCTCGAAGAACTGGTCGAATGCGTTCGCTCCGGCGAGTACGACGTGGCGACCGGCTCCCGCTGGATGCCCGAGAACGTCGCGGACCGGCCGTCGAAACGCGGGGTCCCGAGCCGCGCCTACAACGGGCTGGTTCGGTTTTTCCTCCGGTCGGACCTCCGCGACCACCAGTGCGGATTCAAGGCGTTCAGTAGAGAGGTGTTCGAAACGCTCCGCGACGACGTCGAAGACAACCACTGGTTTTGGGACACCGAGATGCTCGTCCGCGCACAGCGCGGCGGGTTCCGCGTCGCCGAGTTCCCGGTCGATTGGGAACCGAAAGGCGACACGAAGGTCGATCTCGTCCGCGACATCCTCGGGATGGGAAGCCAAATCATGCGCACGTGGTGGCAACTGTCGGTTCGGCCGCGAATCACCCGCCGGGTGACCATCGTCGCCAGCTTGCTCCTCACTGTCGCCGCACTCGCGTTGATGACGCTCTACATCGACCCGAGCGAGGTTCTGGCGGTTCTGAGCGGTGCTGACCCGACGCTCGTCGCGGTCGCCGCAGTCGTCTATCTCGCGTCGTGGCCGCTCCGCGGCGTCCGCTACCGCGACATCCTCAGAGAACTCGGCTACCGCGAAAAATCGGGGTTCCTCACTGGCGCAATCTTTATCAGCCAGACCGGAAATCTCGTGTTTCCAGCCCGCGCGGGCGACGCCGTCCGCGCGTACGTGGTGAAAGCCAGACGCGGCATCCCGTATCCGTCCGGTTTCGCCTCGCTCGCCGTCGAGCGCGTCTTCGACCTGCTCACTATCGCTGGCCTCGCTGGCGTCGTCCTCATCGGTCTCGCCGCGACCGGCGGTCTCGAAGACATCGCAACCGTCCTCGCAACCGGCGTGAGCGGCGGCAGTGTTGACGTGTCCGCTGAGGACGTGCGGACGGTCGCCTACGTCGCCTCCGGCGTCGGCGTCGTCGCCATCCTCGGCGTCCTCGGCATCGCGCTGTCGGCGCGGGCGGACCGCAACGTCGTCCGGGCGTTCGTCGGCCGGTTCTCCTCCGACTCCTACGTCGAGTACGTCGCGGGCGTCATCGAGCAGTTCGTCTCCGACCTACAGGCGGTCGCGGGCAACCGAAGCGCCTTCGGACGCGTCGGCCTGACGAGCCTCGCCATCTGGACGATCGACGTCGTGACGGCCGTCGTGGTTCTCCTCGCGCTCGGCGTTTCTATCGACCCGGTGCTCCTCGTCGGCGTCTCCTTTTTCGCCGTGAGCGTCGGGAATCTCGCAAAGGTGCTCCCACTCTCACCGGGTGGCGTCGGACTCTACGAAATCGCCTTCACCGTCTTCATGGCGGCGTTGGCCCCGGTCGCACCGCCCGCGGCGCTCGCCGCGGCGGTACTCGACCACGCGGTGAAAAACGGCGTCACCATCGTCGGCGGCGTCGCCTCGATGCTCTCGCTCAACGTCTCGCTGACGACAGCAGTCGAAGAGAGCGCTGACGTTCGAGACCGCGAACACGAACTCGCAGAATCAGAGTAGGTACAAGTCACAACGGAACGGCGCGAGCGCGCCCGTGACCGCGGCTTCGAGCGCGTCCGTCCGGGTAACTCGCCCGCCGGTGAACACGCCCGCCGCGCCCTCTTTTTTGGCGATTTCGTCAGTCCCGAGCACGTCGTCCATCACCGGACCGAGTTCTTCGCCCGCGCGGATTCTGTCGGCGATACGGTCCGGAAGGAGGAAGCTCGGGCCGGCCGCGCGGCCGACTCGCTCACCGTCGGTGACGGCCGCCCACATGACGAGGTAGCGGTCACTCTCGGACGTGTCCGTGCTATCGGAAAACGTCGAAACGCCGCCTTCGATGCCGACGCCGAGGTCGGAGTCCGTCTCAGACCGGGCGCGACGCGCTCGGTTCACCGCACCCGTGATCGTTTCGTCGTGGCCCGTCGGTTGCTCCGAGACGCCCGAATCGACTGCGACTGCCACGACACTCGCATCGGGACAGGTTCGTTCGACCGCGCGTCGCTTTACCGGGTTGCCGCTTCCGACCGCGATGTCCATATCGTCACGGCGTCGCGGCGGTCATATCTCTCCATCGGATTCCGTTTCGGTCGGCGGTGACCACTGCGCCGGGAGGTCGGCGTCGGGGTGGAAGAGACGCGCGAGCGTGTCCACGCCGGACATGAGTGCGGGACTCGGCTGATTGAGAAGCGAGTCATCGACCGCGTGAACCGCGGCATCGACATCCCATTCGCGGGCGGCAAACGCCGCCGGGTCGCCACGCTCGCCTTTTCCGCACGGGTGGAGCACCACGTGGTCGGGGTCGGCGGCCGCAACGTCGTCGGCGGTGACCTCGCGGGAACGCACGCCAGCGTCGAGGAACGGGTAGGAGCCACCAGCGGCGCGAACAACGTCCGGAACCCAGTTACCCGCGGCCATCGGCGGGTCGGCCCACTCTTCGCAGTAGACCGACGGTCGAGAGGCGCTCTCGACGGCCGCGGCGACGCGGTCGAGATGTGCGCGACAATCGACTGCGAGCGCCGCACCAGCGGTTGCGTCGCCAGCGGCGTCGCAGACGACGGCGAACGTGTCGAGAACGTCGTCGAGTGTCTCGGGAGTGACGTGGACGACGTCGAAGCCGCGGTCGCGGGCGTCCGCCGCGACGTCCGACTGGAGGTCGTCGCAGGTACAGAGCGCGTCCGGTTCGAGCGCCGCAATTCGTTCGAAATCGGGGTTCAACCAGCCGCCGACGGCGGGGCGGTCCAACGGTGAGTGAACGGTCGCCCCGACGACGCGCGATGCGAGCCCGGCGGCGTCGAGGATGGCCGTCGCGCTCGGAGCAAGAGAGACGATACGCGGAGTCCCGGTCATACGTACACCGCAGAACGAACGGCCGTGAAAAATAGGTGTCGCGTCCGCGCGTTGGGCTTTGTAACTACGTTTCGTACGAACCTCAATTATCCCGTGCGACCGGCTCACACGTGCAAATATCGCCGACCGACGAGACCGATACCAAACCATTTATGCGTTCGTCTGCGGTCGTTCGTGTTACGGACCGCATCCGGGATTCTAGTCACCTCTAATCCATCTCCCGGAGCACCCGCCGTCGTATCCATGAGTGAACGAATCTGGACCCGAAACCCCGGCGCACAGGAACGCAACCAAGAACAGCAGAACGGCCGACAGCAGAGCGAAAGCGAACAGGAGTCCACGAAGGGCGACAGCCTCGAATGCCCCGAATGTGGCGGTCACGTCGTCACCGACGACGAACACGGCGAAACCGTCTGTAACGACTGCGGTCTCGTCGTCACCGCAGACTCCGTTGACCGCGGCCCGGAATGGCGCGCGTTCGACGCCCGCGAGAAGGACGAAAAATCCCGCGTCGGTGCACCGACGACGAACACGATGCACGACAAGGGGCTTTCGACCAACATCGACTGGCGCGACCGCGACGCGTACGGGAACTCGCTCGGCGCACGCCAGCGACAGAAGATGCAACGACTCCGCAAGTGGAACGAGCGGTTCCGCACCCGCGACTCCAAGGAACGGAACCTGAAGCAGGCGCTCGGCGAAATCGACCGCATGGCGTCCGCGCTCGGTCTCCCCGAGAACGTCCGCGAAACGGCTTCGGTCATCTACCGCCGCGCGCTCGACGACGACCTGCTCCCCGGCCGTTCCATCGAGGGCGTCGCCACGTCGTGTACCTACGCCGCCGCCCGCATGGCCGGCGTTCCACGCTCGCTTGACGAGATTGCGGAAGTCTCGCGCGTCGAAAAGAGCGAAGTCGCCCGCACGTACCGCTACATCGCGCGCGAACTCTCGCTGGAAGTCAAGCCCGCCGACCCCGAACAGTACGTGCCGCGGTTCGCCAGCGAACTCGGTCTCTCCGACGAGTCGAAGATGCGCGCCCGCAAACTCCTGAAGAACGCCAAAGAAAAGGGCGTCCACTCGGGTAAGTCGCCGGTCGGTCTCGCGGCCGCCGCGGTCTACGCGGCCGCCCTTCTCACCAACGAGAAGACGACGCAGGCCGCCGTCAGCGACGTCGCAGACATCTCCGAAGTGACCATCCGCAACCGCTACCACGAACTCCTCGAAGCCGAAGAGAACCTCGGACTCGTCTGAGCAACGACCACTCGACGGCGGCGCGAATCAGTTACGGCCGTTCAAACGTGATTTGATTTTGCGAAACAAAGACCGCATCACCACCGAGAGCGACGCTCTCGGTCGATAGCGGCGTCTTTCGACGACCGGAGCGACGCGAACGCGGTTGGTCGGAGACATCGCCACCGAGGCGAACCATTTTGTCGCGGGGCGAACACCTCCGTACGATGCGCACGAAGCACACCCTCAGGGTGGGCGATGCCGCCGACACCGGACTCCCCGACGAGAGCGTGAACCTCGTCGTCACCTCACCGCCGTATCCCATGATAGAGATGTGGGATAGTCTCTTTGCGACCCGCGACGAGGGAGTCGCAGACGCACTCGATTCGGGTGACGGCGACGCCGCGTTCGAGGCGATGCACGAGCAACTCGACGCGGTGTGGGCAGAAGTCGAGCGCGTTCTCGCGCCCGGCGGGATTGCGTGTGTGAACGTCGGCGACGCGACGCGGAGCCTCGACGGGTCGTTCCAGCAGTACTCCAATCACGCGCGCGTCCTGACGGCACTCTCCGAGTGCGGGTTGACGCCGCTTCCGGACGCCATCTGGCGAAAGCCGACGAACCGACTCACGAAGTTCATGGGGTCAGGGACGTTGCCGCCGAACGCCTACGTCACGCTCGAACACGAGTACGTCCTCGTCGTGCGCAAAGGCGACTCGCGGTCGTTCCCGCCGGGTGACGAGAGACGCTACGAGAGCGCCTTCTTTTGGGAGGAACGAAATCGCTGGTTTTCGGACCTCTGGGAGTTCGCCGGCACCGACCAACAACTCGACGCGGGAGCGGGAGCCAGAGAGCGCTCGGCGGCGTTCCCGGTCGAACTCCCGCTTCGCCTGATTCGAATGTACTCCGTCTACGGGGACACCGTCTTCGACCCGTTTACCGGGACAGGGACGACGACGCTGGCGGCGATGCTTGCAGGGCGAGGCTCGGTCGGATACGACCTCGACGCCGACCTCGTCGCGGCGTTCGAAGACAGGCTCGACGGCATCGAATCGCGGTCGATCGCGGAAGTCAGTCGCCGCCTCGATGCGCATCGGTCGTTCGTCGCCGACCGCGACGAAACACCGGGACACGACGCCGAATACTACGACTTCCCCGTCGTCACGAAACAAGAGCGAAATATCCGTCTCTACGCCGTCTCGTCTGTCACGCGGTCTCCGGACGACGCCGACAGCGAACTCGGAGCCAACAGGGCTGGTGACGACGGTGAAGACCGAGCGTTCACCGTCGAACACGAGCCGGTGGACACCTCCGCTGAAGGAGTAGACGTTCCTCCGGCCGCAGGGACCGGCGATGCTTCCGACAGTACCGCGGCGTCAGACCCTCAAACGACCGACTGACGGCGACGACGCCTCAATTGCAGGCACGGACACCGATTTACTGCCGGAGACACAGAGACGGGTATGAACCTCTCGTTCGACTCGTTCGTCCTCGCGGCGAGCACCGCGGACCTCGACGACGAACCCGCCGCCCGAGGCGTCGCGGACGCGGTCGAGTTCCGAATGGACCTCGCGGCCGACCCGCTCGGCGCACTCGACGCGTACGACGGTGCGCTTCCGGTTCTCGCAACGAACCGTGCCGAATGGGAAGGCGGCGACGCCGACGGCGACGAGGACGACCGCCTCGACGCGCTCGTTTCGGCCGCCGAAAACGACGCCGTCGCCGCGGTCGATATCGAACTCGAAAGCCTCCGTACCGAACGCGGCGGTGACGCCGCCGAGCGCGCTCGTGCCGCGGGCGCAACCGTCGTCGCGTCCGCGCACGACTTCGAGCAAACGCCCGCGCGGTCGGAACTGGTTCGTCTCCTACACGACGCGGCGACACTCGGCGATGTCGGGAAACTCGCCGTCACCGCCGAAACGCACGCCGACGCGCTCCGGGTGCTCGACGTGACGCGCGCCGCGACGGCGTGGGACGACGCGGTAGCGACGATGGCGATGGGCGAGGCCGGACGACACACGCGGGCCGTCGCGCCGGTGTACGGTTCGAAAGTCGGCTACGCACCCGTCGAACCCGCTGACGCAACGGCTCCGGGGCAGTACGACGCGAAGACGCTCCGGTCGCTCGTCTCAAACCTGTCGCACAATCCAGACGTTTAAGAGTGCGGGCGACGACGCCAACGCACGATGCCGGATGCTCGTCGTCGCGCGGTTGTCGCGGCCCTCGTCGGAGTCGTTGGTGCGTCTCTCGGAATCGCCGGTGCAGGGCACGTCTATCTCCGGGAGTGGCGACGCGCAATCGCGTGGTTCACGTTCGTACTCGGCGCCGTTCTCGTCCTCATTTCCCGGTCTGCCGCGCAGATATCGGTAGAAGCACTCACCACGGTCGAGTCGCTCAGTTCGCTCCCGAACGAAGTGACCATCCCTATCGTCGGTCTCCTGTTTCTCAGCGCGCTCGACGCGTACCGCGTCGGCATGCGGAGCCGCCGCTACAACGCCAACGGCAACCCTACCTGCCCGGTCTGCGGGGGCGAACTCGACCAGCAACTCGAATTCTGTCCTTGGTGTGCGACCGAACTCGAATGGTTCACCGTCGAGGAGTAAACTACATTCCAGCCGTTTCACGCGGCAGAACGAGTCGAAAGCCAGCGCTCGAACGCGTTACCCCCGAAGTATTCGACAACTCCGAAGTGTTCGACAATCCAACCGGGAGCGCGGGCGACGCTACTTTTCGATGATGCTCTCTTCGACCGCTTCGCCGAAGTGCCGCGCGGTATCTTCGTAGTAGATGAGCATCTCGTCGCCGGGTTCGAGGTCGGTGACGGCGGTTCGGCCATCACGGGTGTGGACCTTGATGGTCTCGGCGTTCTGTAGGAGCGTCGTTACCTTGTCGCCGTCGTAGTCGGCGGAGACGCGGAACATCGGTCGCTTTTCGATTTTGACGCGGCCGACGATGGCGTCGCGGGTTCGGCCGTTCGTATCGACGAGTTGCACTTGGTCGCCGCTTTCGAGTTCCGAGAGGTAGGTCGTCCCACCGTCGGGAGTCCGCGCGTAGGCGTGGACCGCGCCCGCGTTGACCCTGAAAGGACGCGACGCGACGTAGGGAGACTCGGCGGTTTCGGCGTGGACGAAAAAGAGACCGCGAGACATCGACCCGACGAGCATCCCCTCGTCGTGGTCCATAATCGACCCGGTATCGACGCAGACGCGGTCGGCCATCCCCGTCCGTTCGACTTCTTGGACTTCTGCCCACACGAGGTCGAGCGATTCGCGCTCGGCTTCGTCTCGGATTTCGACGGTCCTGCGAATCTCGTCTGGGTCGTCGCTGTCGAGGAGAACGCCGTCAGAGCCGATTTCGAGCGTTTCGAACGCGGCTTTGGCTTCTTCGGCGCTCGTCACGCCGGCGATGAGGTCGGTCTCCTCGCCGATGCGGGCGATGAGGTTCTCCAGCGGGATGATAGTCCAATCCTCGCCGACGACGATGGTGTGGTCGCCGTCGCGGGCGGCCTCTTCGGCGAACGCCTCGTAGTCCTTGCTCAAGATGCGGACGTACGACCCGTTCGTGTGGTCGTCGCCGCGACGGAGCGTAGTCAAGTCGGCGGACCCAGAGAGATCCGATGGAAGGTCAACGGTGGCGTCGCCTTCGCCGTCTTTCCCGACGATGTAGGCGTCTGCGAGCGCCGCCGCGCCGTCGTCATCCTCTGCTTCCATCACGTGGACATCGGCACCGCTTCGAAACGCGGCAATCTTGACGTCACCGAGTTCGCGCACCCGTTCGACGTCGTCCTCGTCAACGAGAACCCAGTCGATACCGGCTTCGAGACCCGACGTGATACGTCGCTTCCGCGTCTCCCAGTCGCCGACCGTGTCGTCGGCTTTGAGCCAGACGCTTCGTGTCATTATCGACTGCACTCGGTGGTCAGGCTTGAACGTGGCGAATGAATCAACGGACTGCGGGCGAAAGAGCCGAACCTGCGTTCGAATCGAGAATGTCGATTTTGTATCGTAGTATGCGATTTATCGAATCAGTATGGCACAAATAGAGGTTCGGGCGGGCGGCTGAGCGCGGTACATCTGGAAAGCGACGCTGGCACGCGGGACAGCCATCAAGACCACGGTAGAGCGTATCGAGGTGCGATGCAGAACCGGTCCGGTCCAGTCCGTTCGGTACCTTCTCTATCGCAAGAGTGACCCACGGTTGTCGAGTTCCGCCCACCCCGTTCGTCAGGTGGGGGGTTCCGCGGCCTCGGTAGCGCCCACGCAGAACGATAAACGACGCCCGGCCGATGGTTCGTGAGCACCGCGATTCAGTACGCAACTCGGGGGTTCACACCCGGACGAGGCCGTTCCGCGTTGGCAGTGATTCGTACGAAGTGACTCCGTAATTCGGTAACAACCCTCTCCATCGTACGGGTTCCTCGGTTTCAGAGCGTGTTACTTCTCTGCGTGACGGTCGGCGATCCACCGAACAGTGCCGATGGAGCACAACACGATGGCGTACACACTCGTCGAGACCCCATCGACGAACCCAAGATAGTCCGCACCCGCGACCAAGATGACCATCACGCCGACGAGTTACATCCCTCTCCCGAGGGGAGCCTCAGAGACTAGACGCTCGACACTGAGTGACATCAGGCTCTCGTATTCGACACATGTTCTTTAATCCTCATTTCGAGTGGGCGTCGTGGATATCTCGCTACGGTATCCGACAACGACTTGTCTCGAACCAGAAGGTGCTCTTTGTCCCACGACCCAGATTCGACCCCATTTTGGGACGAGCGCCAACGGACGCTCTGATCGAGTTCAACGGCATACAACCGGCGTCAGGACCTCAAAAGGGGTTTCTTGAGAAGTACAGGTTCCCAACCAGTCCGTGAAGTAAATCACATACCGCGATATAGAATACCAAGATCAGGCTACTCACAGTTTCGGAGGATAGACTATTTTCGCATGTTTTCGGGACTTATCGTGGATTGAATGACCCACATTAGTGGGGTGTCAACTATCTCTCTTGGAGATATGCCATCAAATGCGCGAAAACAGCCTAAAATTCGACCTCTCGTAGAGTGTGGCCACTCACGATAAGCGACCTGAGTCGGCGTTAAGCGTTAATCTGGCGGAATCAGTGCTGAACAGACCAACTCGACACACTCGCCAGCCGTCAGAATCGGGGCGTAGTCCATCTTCCCACCGACACCCGCCTTCAACAGGAAATCAGTGAGCCGCCAGATGTTGTGCAGCAACACTGCGAACACGAAATAGAACAGCCGTACGCGGTAATCCTTGGACGAGGTCTTCGCCAAAAAGTCGTTCTTGATGCTCTTGTATTCGTTCTCGATCTGCCAGCGGCGGCTGTAGTGGCGGCAGAACGTTTCAGCTTCCTTGGGGTCGACTGAGAGGTTCGTCGCAAAGACCGCTGTTCCCTCTCCTTTTGTTGAGGGAACGACAGAAACTGCATCGCGTGCGAGCCCTGCTCGACGTGGACAGATGCCGATTCAACAGCTACCTCCTGCCCATTTTCATCCATCGTCTCGATAGCCTCTCGCTCATCACCGTGGATGCGTTTGGGGATTAGATAGTTCACACCGAGGTTCGAGAGCGTTTGATACACCGCTTTCGAGTCAAACTCTCGGTCACACAGCACCATCTCAATCGGGACGTGCTCCTGTGCGCGTCGAACGAGTCGTCGGACTACGCGATGAATCCGATTCGGCGGATTCTGGTCCCACGAGGAACTCTCACGAACGGGTTCGATGGCGAGAATCAACGGAATATTCCAGCCGACAATTGAGAGTGTGGCGAATTTAAACGCTCTTCCATCGCCGTCCTTCGTCCCGCTGACCATCGGCATTCCTTCCACGTCACCAAAGTAGCGAACAGTCGTGATGTCAATCGCTACGGTAACTGGACGGCGAAACGAGGACTCCGATTGAATCACCGAGAGGAGTCGTTCTGTCGCCTGCTGAAATCCTTCAAGTAATCTCTCCGGGTCAAATTGTTTGACTGCGCGGAGGTGCGTGTCTCCGTGGGGACCGTATTCTTTTCCTCGACGGAATTTGAACCGAGCCGCGCCTTGCGGAGTGCCGCAACCGACCATTCCAATGAACGTCTGAAGCTCGAAGAATCGCGTATCTTCGTACGTCGCGTTGTGAGCTCTCTCAGAGTCGAACGGACCGAAGCCGTGCTCACGAGCGAGACGGGTTGTACGGCAGATTTCTTCGTTAGAAAATTCGGTAGTGTTCTCAGCCGGGTCAGTAGCCTCTTCTGATGATTGCTTGACTTCCTCTAGTGGCCGGACTTCGGGAACTGAGAGGTTCTCGTTGTGGATCTCCTTGACTAAGCAGTGTGCACTGGCAGTGACATACCCACGAACATCGTCGTCGAAGCGATTGCGCCACGTTCGAGAGATGACTGACTCATTGGGGACTCGGTCGAGACCGAATACGTCGGCAAGTTCTGGATGGTGCGTGAGAGATCGGTAGCTGTCTCCAGTGACTTCCAAATAGATGAAGAGCTTGAGCATTCCGTGGAATGAGTACGGGGCGGGATGCCACTCTGGGTAGTCGTCTTCGAGCGTTTCGATCTGGAGCTTAAGATTGGTAAGCGCATCGCAGAACGCTGTCCCCTCACGGAGGTGTTTGCGGAGTTCGAGAGCAGCGACAAATGCGTCGGTTAGTCGGCGGCCACGCTGTTCCATCAGATAGTCTTGTCAGCGGATACTCAACAACGTTGATGACTTTTTCTCCTTGGTAGTGACTCGCCACATTCAAAATTGGAGTCAAACAACTCAGCTATCGAGACACTGGAGCGTCAGGGACCGTCTGTAGATATTGGTCAGGATTTTCGTGGAAGCAATCTCCAACGACTACGGCATCGGCACCAGCGTCAAGAATTTCCTCGGTCTGTTGCTGGCTCTTGATACCTCCACCGTAGAGAAGAATTGTGTCATCAAGATATTTTGCCGCTGCTTTCACGTCTTCGGGGCCACCATACGTTCCGGAGTACTCGATGTAGAATATCGGAAATCCATAGAAGGATTCAGTTGCTAGTGCGGCACCTGCGACCTGATCAGGTGTGTATAGTGTCTCAACACCAGACTCATCGGCTGCTTTTGAGTCGAGATTTTGAACGACGTACCCCTCACCCAATATCTTATCTGAGATTTTGGCAATAGCATCGCGACCTCTAGACGCAATCAAGTCGCCTACAAGTGGAAGCCCAGCACCGAATACTTCTTGAGGCTTACTCCCGACCTCTGTGAAGAAATCCACGTGTTTTGCAACGAAGTTGTCGCGGTCTCCGTTGTAGACTGCTGGTACGGAAAGAACGTCTACAGCATCTATCGTCTCAGTAGAAACATGACTTGAGTGGCACTGTCTAGTTAAGCCAGTTTGAGGAACGAGCAGGTCGTTGAGTTAGTTTGGGATGAAGCTTTCGGCATAGGCATCAACGGCTTCCCGCTCCATCTCCCAAGTTCTAGCGGTCGAAACCGAAACTGTCTAGTGATTCACCAGAGCCGAACATACTTAGATATCGACTTCACAGTTCTTGACGATGTAAGAACAATTTCCAGAGACAGCTACTAACGCGGCTTCCGGAGCACAAATCGCTAGCAATGCAACTGCACACCCAGGTGCAACTGGTCCCGTGATAGAACATGTAAGGAGCCCTGGTGTACATCCCAAGAAACCCCCCATTATATCGGCAACACAAAACCCAGCCCTTTTCTCACATTTGGTGGCTAAAATCGAGAAGCCACCATTATTGCCAATTGTACCTTCTTCCGTGATCGCTGTTCGAGAACCGTTAATGCGGGAATAGCGGCGATCATGAACGACTATATATCTTCGTTCTGGACTTCCCGTTGACTCGTCTGGAAGTGAGTGGTCGACGTCAATACTCAGTTTACTACTCTTGGCTTTCATCAATTCTCGGATGTCTTGCTTTTCGGAGTCTGTAGGCTTCCGAGAGAATTTAACGCCAGATGTTTTCTGGGAAGTCGTGAGGTGCCCATTTGTGCCAGTCGGCCATTGACCAGCAGTTTCGATTTTAGCAATGGTAGATCGATGGAGAGCGTCTCGATTAAGTCTAATAACGGCCCTGATTATCTCATTTTTATAACGAATGATCTTGAGTTCGCCTACGCCACTTGGGACGGTAATATATTCTCCAAATTTAGTCCCATCAATAAGCTGAATGAATTTCTTCGCGTTATCTTTTTTGACGGTTGTGTTTTTCAGATATCCAAGAATGTTGGATGGGAGTTCACTAGTCAAAACAACCTCCAGTTCCTGAGTCGTGAGCTCTACCCTTTTAGTTTGTAGTTGTGACTGCGTCTCAGGTTGGCCCTTTGCAGCCGCAGTACCACTAAGACCAATCGCACTCGAAAGTGCGGCTGTGGTAGTATGTTTTAATATGTCTCTCCGATTGAACTTCGATGAGTTGGTACTCTGCGATTCTAGATCTAACCAGACGTGTCATCGGTGCGAACTTTATCCACACATCACATAACTAATGTCTATTTGATAACTGTTTTGGATCCATTTAATCTCTGTACCAAATCGGAACTTATTAATGATTTCGCATTTAATTACTGTCATCAAATGACACTCAATGAATACCTGAAAGAACGGCCGTTATTAGGTGGTATCCCTGTTGTGTTCATGATTGGGGTAGGTATGTTGGTTTGGATGAAAATCCTCCAACCTGGGAAACCGTTACTAAATATATTATTCGGGTTGGATTTTTTACTAATATTCTCAATATTTGGCACTCTCAGTTACTGTGGATACGTGGCGGCATCTGGGGCACTGTCTAGTTAGTGACCTCCTCAACCGGCGTTTGTTCAAGCGCTTGATGCGGTCGGTGAAAGTTACTAACTAGACAGTGTCACTTGAGCTATATGGCTCTTGAAACAGACACAAGTCCGGAAATTGAGCTCGGATTTGTGTGATCACATCAAGAGAATTCTCTTGTGTTACACCATCGGATCCACCGATGATGACTAAATCCGTGTGTGCAAGGATGTCCAATTTTTCGGGTAAATCCTCCGCTGGATCAACCTTCGTGATATGAGTGATTTCGTTCCAATCGATAGACATTATATTCGAGCATCAGTCTAATCCACTATGATTCCTACGATAGGCCAAGATCACCTTTTGGTTAGCTAATTCTCTCCCAACTTCCTTGGAAATAAGCCACGCAACACGTCCATCCTCCGAAGTTGTGGGCTACTGAACAGCGTTTGTGAGCGAACCCGGTAAGAAAACAGTGCGAGCGGGAACGTCCTGCGAGTGGCTGAAAGCTTGCTCACAGGGACGAATGGGCCGACGACCGAACGAGAGGCGAGATGTGGAGTGTCAGCCGGTGCGGCGGGCGGGCGCGTACCATCTCTCGTTTCGTTAGGACCGATACGCGGAAAGGTTCGACTGTGTCGTCTCGCGGTCACATTCGTGTTCGAGGAGCGCGCGCTTCAGGTCAATCCCGCCAGCGGCCGAAAAGCCACCGAGAGACTCGGAACCGACGACCCGATGGCACGGAACGACGATCGGAAGTGGATTTCGGCCGCACGCTTGCCCGACAGCAACCGCGTGGCTGTCGAGTTCAGTTGCAACGTCGCCGTAGGTTCGCGTCGCACCGTATGGAATGTCGAGTAGCACGCGCATCACGTCTCCAGTGAACGAGTCCGGGAACCGAAGGGCAACGTCGAACGCCCGTCTGTCGCCGCGTTCGTACTCGGCGAGTTGCGCACGGAGGTCGGCCCCCGGGTTCTCGACCAGTCGCGCGTCCAGTTCGACGTCGAACCCTCGCATCGTCACGTGCATTAGCCACCGTTCGCACTCGGGGACTATCTATGTATGGCGTCAAGGCGGGCGTGCTGTGGCGTCCGCGAAGTGGAACGAAAAGAAAACAGCGCGTTACGCTTCGAGACCGAGACCAGCGCGTTCGAGCGCAGAATCCACGTCGGCGTCGTCGTGGATGACGGCGCTGACGGCGCGGGTGATGGATTCGGGGTCGTCGTGCTGGAAGATAGACCGACCCATCGAGACACCGGCGGCACCGGCGTCCATCGTCCCGCGAACCATCTCGACCGTCTCACGGTCCGTGCCGCGACTGCCGCCGGCGATGACGACTGGCAGGCGTGTGGCCTCGACGACGCGACTGAACGTGTCGGCGTCGCCAGTGTAGGCCGTCTTCACCACGTCGGCACCGACCTCCTCGGCGAGTCGGACGGCGTGAGCGAGTGCTTCGGGGTCCTGTTCGTCGATGTCGGGACCGCGGGCGTAGGACATTGCGAGAACGGGAACGCCGAAATCGGCGGCGCGAGAACAGAGGGTTGCGAGTTGCGTCATCTGGTCGGGTTCGTATTCCGACCCGACGTTGATGTGGAACGAAACGGCATCGGCACCGACGCGCAGTGCATCTTCGACGGTTCCGGTGAGTCGTTTATCGCTTTCGTCGGGACCGATGACGGTCGAACCGTTTACGTGGACGATGTAGCCTTTGCCGTTTTTATTCGGGTGGACGCGGGGTGCCGTCCCCTTGTGTGTGAGGACGGCGTCCGCGCCGCCGCGTGTGATGCCGTCGATTGTCGATTCGATGTCCACGAGACCTGTGACCGGGCCGAGGGTGATTCCGTGGTCCATTGGGACGACGAGGTATCGTCCGTCTGTAGAGATGCGTTCGAGTCGTGCAGAGATGCCAACGTCAGTGTTCATGTATGAGAAAGGGTGACAGAGCAGTTATGTGCGTTCCGGATGCGGTGGGCGTTGCGACGCACCCGCACGTGCGCCTTCGTCGAGTTCGCGGGCGAGCGTTTCGATACGGTCGGCGACCGTCTCCGCGTCGTCGCCGTGCTCGTAGCCCGTAGCCACGATATCGACGAGCGCGCTCCCGACGATGATACCGTCAGCACCGCTTCGGACGATTCGTTCGGCATGGTCACCGCTACTGATTCCGAATCCGACTGCCTTGGGTACGTCGTATTCGCCGAGGCGGTCGAGCGACGAACTAGTCTGGTCGGAGACACTCGTCTGCGCGCCCGTCGTGCCGAGTCGCGCTTGGACGTAGACGTAGCCCGAGACTTGTTCCATGATGCGGTCGAGGCGCTCACCGCGGGTCGTCGGCGCGACGATGAACACGAGGTCGAGACCGAACTCGTCGCAGGCCTCGCGGAGCGGGTCGGCCTCCTCGGCGGGCAGGTCGGGGACGACGAATCCTTCGATGCCGACGGCGGCCGCTTTCTCGACGAACGGCCGGGGACCGGGGTCATCGCCGTAGCGGTAGATGAGGTTGTAGTAGGTCATACAGACCAGCGGCACCGACACGTCGAGGTCCTCGACGAACTCGAAGAACCGAGGCGGCGTCATGCCGTTTTCGAGCGAGCGAACGACGGCGTTCTGGATGGTCGGCCCTTCGGCGACGGGTTCGGAAAACGGCAGGCCGAGTTCGATGATGTCCGCGCCGCCGCGTTCGAGCGCTTCGACGTACGCCAGCGAAGACTCGTACCCCGGGTCGCCGGCGGCGAGATATGGGATGAACGCCGGGCCGTCGGCGAAGGCGTCTTCGAGCGACATTATAGTCCCCCCGTGAACTCGTCCATGTTCGGCGCGATGTCGATGTCGCGCTCGTAGGTCTCTTCGATGGCCGATTCGAGGTCCTTGTCGCCGCGGCCGGAGACGTTGACGACGACGAGCTCGCCGAGGTCGGCGTCGGCTGATTCGGTCGCGTCCGGGCCAGCAACCTGTTCGAGATAGCCGAACGCGTGAGCCGTCTCCAACGCGGGAATGATTCCCTCCAACTGTGAGAGCCGATGGAACGCGGTCAGTGCTTCGTCGTCGCCGACGTTGACAGCCGTCGCGCGGCCGGTATCGACGAGGTGTGCGAGTTCCGGGCCGACACCGGCGTAGTCGAGACCGGACGAGACCGAGTGCGACTCCATAATCTGGCCGTCGTCGTCCTGTAGGAGACGCGTTCGAGCGCCGTGGAGGATTCCCTCGCTCCCGGTCGTGAGCGACGCAGAGTTGGGGGCGACGCCGGCCTCAGAATCGACTTCGAGCGTCGAGCCACCGGCTTCGACGGCGTAGAGTCTGGTTTCGTCGTCGGGGACGAACGCGGCGAACGCGCCCATCGTGTTCGACCCGCCGCCGGCGCAGGCGATAACGGCGTCCGGAAGCCGCCCGACCTGTTCGCGGACCTGCGTCCGTGCTTCTTCGGAGATGACCGACTGGAAGTCTCGGACCATGCTCGGGAACGGGTGCGGGCCGACCACGGAACCGATGACGTAGTGAGTGTCTTCGACGTTCGTCGCCCAGTCGCGCATCGTCTCGGAGATGGCCTCTTTGAGCGTCCCGCGGCCGACGGTGACGGGGTTCACTTCCGACCCGTTGAGTTTCATTCGGAAGACGTTGGGGCGCTGTCGGTTGATGTCGCGTTCGCCCATGTAAATCTCGCAGGGCATATCGAGGTGCGCACAGGCCATCGCAGTCGCGGTGCCGTGTTGGCCCGCGCCGGTCTCGGCGACGATGCGCTCTTTGCCCATGTACTTCGCCAGGAGAACCTGTCCGAGAGCGTTGTTGAGTTTGTGTGCACCGCCGTGAACGAGGTCTTCGCGCTTGAGGTAGACCTCGCAGTCGTAGCGCTCGGAGAGCCGGCCCGCGCGCTGGAGCGGCGTCGGCCGCCCACCGAAGTCCCGCAGGCGCTCGCGGAAGTCGTCCATAAAGCCGCCTTCGTTGTTAAGGACGTACCGCTCGTACGCGTCGTTCAGTTCCTCGATAGCCGGCATGAGGGCTTCGGGAACGTACTGTCCGCCGTAATCTCCGAATGTACCGTCTACACTCATTGTGGTGTCGTCAGTGTCGCAGTGTTCTGTCGCACGTCGCCGTCCATGATGGCGGTCCCGACGAGGAGCGCATCTGCCCCAGCCTCGCGCATCCGCCGAACGTCGTCGGTCGTCTTCACGCCACTCTCTGCGACGAGAAGCACGTCATCGGGGACCTCGGGCGCGAGCGCTTCGAACGTCCCGAGGTCAACATCGAGCCGTCCGAGGTCGCGGTTGTTGACGCCGATGATGTCCGCACCTGCGGCGAGCGCCGCGGTGAGTTCGTCGCGCGTGTGTACTTCGACGAGCGGTCGAAAGCCGCGGTCGCGGGCGGCCGCAACGAGGTCCGGAAGGTCGTCGCCGACGAACCGGGCGATGAGGAGTACGAGGTCCGATTCGACCGCGTCGAGTTGTGCCTCGCGCAGGATGAAATCTTTCCGGAGCACGGGGACATCGACGGCCTCGCGGATGCGACGGAGCGATTCCACGGAGCCACCGAAATGCTTGGGTTCAGTGAGGACGGACAGCGCTGTCGCACCGCCGGCGACCATCTCACGGGCTAATTCGACCGGGTCGTCGTCGCGGACGCCGCCGGTCGTCGGACTCGTGGGCTTTACTTCGGCGATAATCGGAACCCGACCGGCGTCGGCTGTCGCGGCCACAGCCGCTGGAAACGACCGCGAATCGACCGAGAGATGTGTCTCGCCTCCCGGTCGGTCCCGTGCGGCGTCAAGAATCGCGCGCACTTCGGGCGCTAATTTGCCTCCACTAGCGTTCATTAATGTACACTGACGCACGCATTTGTACATAAGGCTTGCGTCGGCGGGGACACTCACCGTCTCTCGCGTCCGCGCGTGTGAGTCGGCGATTCGAGAGTCAGAAGCCGATAGAATGGAAGCCGGAGAGACGGAAGTCGGTGGGGCCGCGGCGAAAACCGGCCGCCGGAAAGGTCAAGCGTCCGGCGCGGTGACGCGGACGTATGGACATCTCCGGAATCTACGCCCGCGAATCTGCGACGCTCGGCCGCCCGGTGCAAATCGGCGTGGTCAGCGGGAAAGTCATCAGCGTCTCGTTTCCGGACGCGCTTCCGGCGGACGCCGAGTCGGAACACGAACACCTCGATACGATTCTCGACGCCATCGACGGCGCGGACGTAAATCTCACCGAGATACCAATCGGGTTGACCATCCCGACCGACCAGCGGAGCGTGTTGGAGGCGCTCCGAAACGTTCCGCGAGGCGACAGCATCGATACGTCGCTTCTGGTTCGGATGGCGGGATTAGACCCGGATGCAGACGATTCAGAGCGCGTCGTTCGGGAGGCGCTCGCGTCGAATCCCGTCCCCATCGTCGTGCCCGACCACCGCGTCCGAGACGGTCCGAGCGCCGCACCCGACGAGGTTGCCGCGGCGCTCCGGCAGGCAGAGGGACTCTAAGAACACGAGGTCGGGACGAGCGCTCGGTACGAGGACGAACAGTTCAAAACGGCATCGAGTCTGTCTTCTGTCGAAGCGCGAGGTAGCCGACGAGTCCGGCCAAGAGAAACAGGGTGCTCGCCAGTTGCACCGCCTGCGTCCCCGTCACGAGTTCGACGAACTGGGCAATCCCGGCCAAGAGAAAGCCGCCGCCTGCGATGTATCGCAACTGGCTCTTGACCGGGATGCGGAGCGTCACGATGCCGAGAAGCATCGCCGTGATGCCAAACGCGGCGTCGGCGGCGAGGCGGAGCGTCGGGTCTCCGGTGGCGAACGACGCGACGACGAGCGCGATGTACCCGACCAACCCCGCCTGCGTCAGTCGCTTTGTGTCGATGTCCATACTGGTTACGCGGGACGCCGACACTTGAACGCATCCCTCCACCAAGGTTCACGCGTCGTCCGAGACTGAGACCGTCAGCGACTCAAACGACGGATTTCGTTTCGTCGGTCGTCAACAAGTCCTGTGTAGCCGGTTGCGACCAATCCGGGCGGTCGTCACCAGCCGAGCAGTTCGTGGCCGACGAACTCCAGCGCATTCACGAGGTAGTGGGCGACGACGACGACGAGCAGGCTTTCGGTGAGGACGAACGCCGCCGCGAGTACGAAGCCGAGGAGTCCGGTCACGACGATGCCGAGGCGGCCCTGCGCACCGTGGCCGAGACCGAACGCCACCGACGACAGGGACGCCATGAGCCACGGCGAAACGTCGAAGCCAGCGGCGACAGCGCCGACGAGTGCGCCGCGAAAGAGGAGTTCCTCGAAGCCCGCGATGAGCGGGAGAGCGACGACGAACAACAGCACCCACCCCATCGTCGATTGCGGCGTCAGCGACGCGCGTAGCTCCTCGTCGGGAGCGAAGCCGAACTGCTTGCTGACGGACGAACCGAGACGGTTCACCGCGTAGAGGGAGACACCGAGTGCGACGCCGAGTGCGAGCTTCGTCGGAACGTCGGCGAAAGATAGCCCGAGCGCGGCAGGCGGAATCTGGGCGTACCACGCACCGAGACCGAGCAGGCCGCCCAAGAGCGCCTGCGAGATGGCGACGTTTGCGAGGAGGAGATGCGGTGGGAGGTCCGCAGACGACGCCCCGAGGTCCGGCATCGTCGGCTCGGTGGCCGACGAGTCGGCTGACTCGGTGTTGTCTGTCGGTTCCAGCGGTTCGAGTGATTGTGATTCTGCCAGTGCCGCCGACTCGTGGCGCTCCACGCTCTCCTGTGAGTTGGTGCTGTTCTGTGGAGTGCTATTGGACGTGCTGTCCCCCGGGATGCTATCGGAGCGACCTGCGTCGGTCCGAGTTTGATTCGTCCGTCTCGAATCCCCCCGCGTCGCTTCCCCGTGGTTCGGTTCGGTCTGCACCGCGTCCGTCCGGGGCGAGTCGGGCCGAGAGCCATTTTCAACGCGGTCGTCGTTTCGTTCCCGCGGACGCGGCTCCGGGGTGCTCTCTGCGTCGTTCGAGAGCGCATCAGAAGCGAGGGAATCTGAGCGCCGGGTCGGGGGCGCTCGCTCGTCGGCGTTGTCGTCGAGAGAAAGAGAGTCCACACCGTCTCTGTGGGGGATTCCACGCGAGAGGTGTGCGAGAGAAAGCAGGACGGCGAGTACGAGGCCGGTAAAGCCGGTAAACGCCGCCCAGTCAGTCATCCGGCGTTACTGCGGGCTGGGGCTGGACGGCCCGACGCCCTTGCTCTTGTTGAGCGCGGAGCCGGTGATGCTCTTGAGACGGTCCACGAGCGAATCCTTCTCGGGTTCGCCTTCGAGTGCGACGTCGAGCACCTCGCTGATGTGCGAGACGGGGATGATATCGACCATCTCCTTGTACTCGTCTTCGATCATCACGTCCTGCTCGTTGGCGGCAGGGATGATGACCGTCTCACAGCCGGCCTTCGCGGCGGCTTCGATCTTGTGGGTGACACCGCCGACGGGAAGCACGTCACCGCGCACCGACAGCGAACCGGTCATGGCGACCGACTGGTCGATGGGGATGTCCTCCAGCGCGGAGATGACGGCAGTTGCGACCGTGATAGACGCGGAGTCACCGTCAACGCCCTGCTGTCCGGTCTGGACGAACTGCACGTGCACGTCCATCTCCGAGAGGTCCTGATTGGAGAACTTCTTGATGATGGCCGAGACGTTCTGGACGGACTCCTCTGCCATCTCCTTGAGCTGGCCCGTGGCGATAACCCGTCCGGGACCCTGCGATGGCGTGACTTCGGCCATCACGGGGAGCATGATACCGGAGTCTTCGCCCATGACGGCGAGGCCGTTGACGCGGCCGGTGACGAAGCCGTCGTTGACGGAGAGTTCGTAGTCCTTGCGGCGCTGGATGTACTGGTCCGCGATCTGCTGTTCGATGGAGCGCGCGCGGCGCTTTGCTTGGAGAACGTGGTCGCGGGTCGTGAGTTCCGCGTTCTCGCCGCGGGCGATGTCGCCTGCGACGCGAACGAGACCACCGAGGTCACGGAATTCGAGGGTGAGGTGACCCTTCCGGCCGGCGCGACGGCGGGCTTCGAGGATGACTTCCTCGACTGCCTCTTCGGTGAACGCCGGCAGACGACCGTCGTTTGCCACTTCCTGCGCGACGAAACGCGCGTACTTGCGGCGCATCTCGGGAGTGTCCTCGATGGTGTCGTCCATGTACACCTCGTACCCGTACCCCTTGATACGGGAGCGGAGTGCGGGGTGCATGTTCTCCATCGCGTCGAGGTTACCCGCCGCGATCATGATGAAGTCCGTCGGGACGGGTTCGGTCTGAACCATCGCGCCAGAAGAGCGCTCGGACTGGCCTGTAATACCGAATTCGCCCTCCTGAATGGCCGTCATTAGGTGCTGTTGACTGCGAACGTCGAGCGTGTTGATTTCGTCAACGAACAGCACGCCCTTGTTGGCCTTGTGGATGGCACCCGGTTCGACGCGGTCGTGACTCGGCGTCTCCATGCCGCCGGACTGGAACGGGTCGTGGCGGACGTCGCCGAGGAGTGCACCAGCGTGGGCACCCGTAGCGTCCTGGAACGGTGCGGCCTTCTGGTCGGCGTTGTTCACGATGAGGTTTGGAATCATCGCGTCGCTTCCGCGAGAGCCGTAGCGGAACGCGAGATAGATGATACCGGCCGCGAGAATGCCGAGGAGGACTGCCCCTTCAATAAGCAGGGCGTAGCCCAACACGACCGCGATGATGATCCACATGAGGAACGAGCGCATCTGGTTGCGCTTGCGCGCCTCTTCTTTGTGGGCCTCGACAATCTGGTCGCCCTTGCCCGAGGGGACCGTGCGGACCTTCGGTTGGTTTCCGTCGTCGGGATTGTGATAGACGAGAACGTCCTGTAGCTCCTCGCGGGGGAGGAGTTCGGACATCGCTTTTGCGAGCATCGACTTCCCCGTCCCGGGGGAGCCGATCATCATGACGTGGCGGCGCTGTTTGGCCGCCTTCATGATGACGTCGCGTGCGTGCTCCTGTCCGATGACTTGGTCAACGAGCCGGTCCGGGACGGAAATCTCGTCGGTCGTGTCGATCCGGAGACCGCCGAGGAGATCGTCTTCGTCCACGTTCTCGGCCACGTCGGCGTCGATCTCGACGTCGCTCCCGAGGTCGTCGATAGTCTTCTTATCGACCTCTTCGGCCTCCTCGCGCTGGAAGTCCTGCTCGCCGTTGGTGCCCTCTGAGGGGGGCATCTCGTCGAGGGGTTCCTCCCGCTCGTGGAGGCTGTCGTCGGTGTTCGTATCGTTACTCATAGAACTGTCGTCGCTACCTCTAACGTAGGCCCTGCAACTAATATACTTTCTCCCCGTCTGCACGCGGCGTACCGTGCCGAATAATCGCGTTTCGAACGCCCTACCGCTCGAATACCGGAATTCGTGTAACTCGGCGTATTTATAAGTAATCCGGACTAACGGCCGACAAATGCGGGGGTTCTACATCGGCCGTTTCCAGCCCTACCACAACGGTCACCACCAGATGGTCGAAGAGATTGCCGCCGAGGTTGACGAACTCGTTCTCGGTATCGGGTCCGCCGGCGACTCGCACTCGCCGCGAAACCCCTTCACCGCGGGCGAACGAATCATGATGGTCAACAAAGCCGTCTCGAATTTCGACATCACGACGTACGCGGTCCCCATCGAGGACCTCGACCGGAACTCGGTGTGGGTCAGCCACGTCCAGTCGATGTCGCCGGCGTTCGAGGTGGCGTACTCGAACAACCCGCTTGTCATCCAACTGTTTACGGAGGCGGGCGTCGAGGTTCGCCAATCGCCGATGTTCAACCGCGAGGTGCTGGAGGGAACCGAAGTCCGCCAGCGCATGATCGAAGACCGCGACTGGGAGTCGCTCGTTCCCGACGAAGTGGCCGACGTGGTCCGAGAAATCGGCGGCATCGAACGACTCCAACAGGTCACCTCGTCCGACCGCTCCGAGTGCGTCGCGGGCGACGACGACGTCAACCCCTGTTGAGATGATTACGCTCGCGTCCGACTTCGGGATAGCGTACCCCGCGGCGATGAAAGGTGTCGTTCTCTCGCGGAGCGACGCCCGTCTCGTCGATGTTGCCCACGACCTCCCGCGGCAGGACGTTCGTGCCGCGGCGTTTTGGCTCCGCGAGACGCTTCCGTACTTCCCGCCGGCGGTCCACCTCGTCGTCGTTGACCCCGGTGTCGGAACCGACCGTCGAGCAATTGCGCTCCGCGTCGGCGACCATGTCTTCGTCGGTCCCGACAACGGCGTAGTACGACCCCCGGCGCGACGGATTGCGGAGAGAACGGACGGAGACGTCCGCGTCGAAGCCTACGAGATACGCGTCTCTGACCCCGCGTCTACGACGTTCCACGGCAGAGACGTGTTTGCTCCCGCGGCGGCCGACGCTCACGAAGCGGATGTAGACGCCCTCGCCGCTCTCGACCGGTTCGAACCCGTCGGGACCGACTCCCTCGCTGACCTCGTGTTCCCGACGCCGGACGTTACCGAAGACGGAAGCCAGACGACCGGCGAGGTACTCGTCGTTGACGACTTCGGCAACTGCATCACGAACGTCCCCGGCGAGTTCGTCGAGGGCCGGGAGTCGGTCGCAGTCAACGGCGAATCCGTTCCCGTCGGACACACGTTCGAGACCGTCTCGCGCGGCGAGAGACTCGTCACCGTCGGGAGTCACGGCAACGTCGAGTGCGACGTGAACCACGGCCGCGGCGACGAGGCGTTCGGTCTCTCGCCCGGCGAGACCGTCACTCTGCATATCGACTGATGGTCGCCGCTGGAATCGACCCCTTTGCGGTCATGAACGTCGTGGGGTTGCTCGCGTTCGCGGTCGCCGGGTCGCTCAAGGCGGCCGACGCCGGTCTGGACGTGTTCGGCGTCTCCGTTCTCGGCATCGTGACGGCGCTCGGCGGCGGGACGACGCGCGACCTGCTCGTCGATAAACTGCCCGCGTCGCTCGCCGGCACGTGGGACATGAGCGTCGCGCTCGTCGGCGTCGGTCTCGCCATCGTTCTCATCCGGTCGATGGCCGGCCGCGTCCGCGACCACCCGGCGTTTCTGACCTCGGACGCAATCGGGCTGTCGGCGTTCGCGGCGACCGGCGCGCTCGTCGGCGTTGACGCTGGTGTCACGCCGTTCGGCATCGTTATCCTCGCAACCATAACCGCCGTCGGCGGTGGCTCTATCGCCGACATACTCATCGGCCGCGTGCCGGTCGTCCTCCGTGACGACTTCTATGCGACGCCGGCCGTCGTCGGCGGCATCGCGTTTCTCGTCGCCCGCGGAGTGGGTGCGCCGACCGGTGTTCCGTCGGGCCTCTGTGCGACGCTCGTGTTCGCGGTTCGGATGCTGGCGCTCAGATACGAGTGGCGACTCCCGCAGGTCTGAAAACCTGAAAAACGAGGTGCAGGCTTATTCTGCGGCGATGACGTCGTCGATGCGGACGATCATCGTCGCGGCCTCGGTCGCAGACTCGATGGCTTCGCGTTTGACGGCCGCGGGGTCGAGAACGCCGTGTTCGACTGGGTCGCCGACTTCGCCCGCGCGGCCGGTAGAGATGATACCGGCGATACCTTCGTTCTCGTAGCGAGAGCGCAGGTCAACGAGCGCGTCGATGGGGTCCAGGCCAGTGTTTTCGGCGAGGGTTCGCGGAAGGGCCTCGACCGCGTCGGCGTAGGCCTCGACGGCGAGTTGCTTGCGACCCTCGATACCGGCGGCTTCGGAGCGGATGCGGTCGGCGATGGCGATTTCGGTCGCGCCCGCGCCGGGGACGACGCCGCCTTTGTCGATAGCGGCGGCGACCACGTCCACGGCGTCTTCGATAGCGCGTTCGAGTTCGTTGACGACGTGTTCGGTGCCGCCGCGGAGGAACAGCGTCACGGCCTTGGCCGCGGCACCGCCTTCGACGAACGCGAGGTCGTCGTCGCCGAAGGTTCGGATGCTGACGGATTCGACGTGTCCGAGGTCGTCGGCTTCGATATCGGCAAGAGAGCCGAGACGCTTCGCGCCGGTCGCACGGGCCAGCGCGCGGGCGTCGGTGTTCTTGACGCTCTCGAACGCGGTGATGCCCGCGTCGGCGAGGAAGCCGGCCACGCGGTCGTCGATAGATTTCGTACAGAACACGACATCGACGCCGGCGTCTTTGAGGGCCGTCGCGTAGCCGCGGAGTTCCTTGTCCTCGGCGTCGATAGCCGCGGTGAGTTGGTCAACCGACGTGATGTTGTACTCGGTGTCGGTCTCGCCCTTGCGCACGTCGAGTTTCACGTCGAGGACCGCGACGGTCGCGTCATCGACGGAACGCGGCATGTTCTCGTTGACGAGTTCCTTGTCGAGAACGACGCCTTCGACGAGTTCGGTCGCCGAGGAGGATGCCCCCGTGCGGGTGAGGACGCGGACGTTGTCGCGGTCGAACACGCCGTCGCCGTCCTCGTGAACCATCCGAACCGCCTTGACGACGTGTTTTGCGAGCACATCGGCGGTCACGTCGCCCGTCCCCTTGCCAGTCATAGAAGACTCGGCGACCTTACGGAGCAGGTCGCTGTCGAGTGCCTCGTCGAGAACCATGTCGTCGATGGCGGCCTGTGCGATGCGGGCGGCCTCGGTGTACCCCTCCACGATGACGGTCGGGTGGAGGTCGTCATCGAGGAGGTCTTCGGCGTGAGCGAGGAGCTCGCCGGTCAGGACGGCGGCGGTGGTCGTCCCGTCGCCGACTTCCTCCTCTTGGGTCTCGGCGACTTCGACGATCATCTGGGCGGCGGGGTGTTCGATGTCCATCTTTTCGAGGATGGTCGCCCCGTCGTTCGTGATGACGACCTCGCCCGAGGAATCGACGAGCATCTTGTCCATCCCGCGCGGGCCGAGTGTGGTCCGTACGGCTTCAGCGACGGCCTTCCCGGCACGGATGTTCGAGTCCTGTGCGGACCGGCCGCGGGTTCGGTTCGTTCCCTCTGCGAGGATGTATAGTGGTTGTTGCATTCGTGAAGCCATGTTGAAACCTCAAGCGATATCAACGATTGCAGTTCTATAAATAGTTTTCGGCGATGGTGAGACACCAAATCGCACGACAGAGCGACAGAGAGTAGCAATAAATGGAAAATTAGAAGTTATTGTATCCCCAACAATAATGAGGCAATTAGCGTGGTTCTCGTCGCGGCGCTCGTCGACACGGTTCGGTATCGCAGAGTCCGTCGGTTGTGGGGTCGGACTGCGGGCCGACGGCATTCGTCTGTGAGTAGTAGCATCCGTCTAGGTGGTGTTGCGACTGTTCGTGCGCGAGGGAACTGCTCCGAGACGGTGCTACTCGTCTATGTGGTCAACTGCGAGTGTGCCGTCGCCGAAAAGCGAGACGAGATACCCTGCATAGTGAAATCTGAGACTGTGAGACTTGTCACCGGAGGGGCTGAAAAGTGAATCGAGTGCCTCGGGGTTCACGCCCACGTCTGCCAGTGGCGGCAGGTCGAGTGGGCTGTGTTCAGTAGCCGTCGCAACGGCCGACGTGACCGCGACAGCAACCTCTTCGTATCGATCGACAGAGGTGGTGACTACGGACCCGGCACCCGTGTCGAGCTGGTCGTCCATACAGTTCGCAACGGCAGTGTACTATCTATGGGTGTGGGTTGACTATGTAATCCGTTCATTATAGGACGACTCGTCGCGGACGCGCTCTGCGAGGGTTCGATACGCCCGGCGCAACCGGGCCGCGACAGCCTGCCGCGAGATGTCGAGTTCGTCGCCGAGTTCGTCTAACGACGTCCGCCGGTGCTCGTCAAAATACCCTCGTTCGAGCGCGAGAAGCAACGCCTCGCGTTGGTGGCTCGTCAACTGCTCGCTCGCCGGTGTCTCGGCGCTTCCGAGCGATGAGATTCGGGCGAACTCGGTTTCGAGACCACGGTCCGTCCAGTCGCTTCTGAGGTCAGTCAGCGCGCCGTGAGACGGCACGCGAAGCCGAAGCCACCACGAATCAGCGGTTGCGAGACATTCCAGTAGGACGATGCGGGGGTCCACCAACCCCGCAAAGAGGGGACTCCGGTCGAACACCCACTCGACCGCGTAGAGAACGCCGTCGGGGACTGCCTCGATAAGCCGGAGGTCGTCGATGGACGGTACGGAATCAGCCGCTGTTTCGAACGTTCGGGCGTCTGGCCCGCGGACCCAAAGAAAAGACGCGACGGACGCAGACGTAGAAATCGATCGCTCTAGCTCGATTTCGATGTCGTACTGTTCGACGACGCGACCGAGTGGGAACCCAGACAGCGGCGTGACGACCTCGACGATGAGGCACACGGAAATATGTTGGGACGGAAGGGACAAAAGAATGCGTCTCAGGGTCCGGCCGGACGCTCTTGAAGAAATGAACGTTTGGATTTGAAATGTTTCCAAACATATTATTTTATATACAATATTTGTATAAAATTTGTTTCAAAACGGCGAACGAGTCTACAACCTATTTGATGGACACTACTGAGAGACACCACAATGCTGGAGTTGGAACACGGGTTCAGGGTTGTCGATGTGAACGCTCGTCTCGACCCCGACGAACAGTCGGTTGCGGCCCGCGGTCGAGACATTAGCCCGGAACGGTTAGAACGCGAACTACACCAAGCGGGCGTCGTGCGCGCGGTCGTCTCGCCGGGGGCACAGCCCGTCGAGCAGAGTTATCTGCGGCCGAACAACGCGGTTGCGCGGATGAGCGTTGACCGGCCGTTTCTCGCGTTCGCCCGCATCAACGGCCCACGTGACCCGAGCGCGAGCGCGTCCGCTCGCCTTCGAAATCTCACCACGTCGCGGGGTGACCACCACGCCGACCCGGACGACATCGAACAGTACGCCTACGACGACCGGTTTCACGGCTTTTGTCTCGCGCCGGCGGTCGATGGACTCCCCGACGAGGAGACACTCGACATGCTGGAGAACGTGGGACTGCCGGTGTTCGTCCACAGCGGTCAGTCGTTCGAGCCGAGCGCCGTCGCCGAGACGCTCATGGGCCGGTTCCCGGTTGTGCTGTCGAGTTTCGGCGGCTTCCCGCTCGACCGAGAGCTGATGCACGAGTCTATCGACCTGCTCGACGACCACGACAACCTCTATCTCGACACGAGTTTCGTCCGCTACCGGAGCGTCCTGGAACGGGCACTTCTCGAACATCCAGACCGCGTCCTGTTCGGCAGTGGTGCTCCGGAGACCCACCCGAACGTGGGCGTCATGGAGATACTGACGCTCGACGTGTCCGAGGACGCGCTGGCGAAAGCGTTCTCGAAGAATGCGACGCGCGTCATCTCGGCGCTCGCGCCCGGAGAACAGTAGCGCAAAAGACGCGTTGTAGCTACTCAAAGACGCGTTGTAGCGCGCAGAAGGCCGGTTACCGGACCGTTCGGCGAATACTCAACGCCAGTCGTATCGAGCGACTGCGCGGTCTGCACGCTTGGAACAACCGTGTGGGTTGCGCGCCCGAGACCGGTCTCGGGCGCGGGCGACCATCCCGTCCGATGTGCCGGTCGCAATACCGAGAATAACGTCGCGGCCGGTTCCGACCCAGCCGGAGGGCGTCACGTCGCCTTTGACGACGCCGAGTGCGGCGTCGAACCCGTCGGCGATAGCGTGTTTCGCCGTTCGTTTGACCGTCCCCGGTCTGACGCCGTAGTTCTTTACGAGCCGGTACGTCAAGGCTCGATACTTCCAGCCCCAGTCGCGCTCCGAGATACCGCCGTCGGCTTCGAACTCGCGTCGGACACACATCTCCGGTGCCCACGCGACAGTTCGGCCGAAGCCCGCGAGTCGGTGTGCGGCGTCGCGGGCACCGCCGGTTTCGAGGTACTCGTCGAACCCGTCGAGCGAATCGAGCACGTCGCGTCGGAAGGCAACGTTGCTCCCGTTGAAGTAGGTCACGTCGCGCCCCGAAACCGAGTTCTGTTCGAGCGATTCGGTCGTCATCCCGTTTCGGAGCGTCTGATGGAGCGGACCGGTGACGACATCCGCCGACTCGATTTCGTCTTCGAGCGCCGACAGCCACGACGGTTCGACAGAGAGGTCGTATCTGAGAAGGGCGACTACGTCGCCGCTCGCAACCTCGATACCGGCGTTGCGAGCGACGTTGAGGTTTCGGTCGGAGAGTTCGATGAGGGCGTCAACGTCGGCTCGTTCGCGTACCATCCCGGTCGTCCCATCGGCTGACGGACCGTTGACGACGATGATTTCGGCGTCGGGGACGTGCTCGGCCAGCGCGTCGAGGCTGGTTGCGAGCTGGTCCCGACCGTTGAGGGTCGGGAGCACTACCGAGAGGTCCATACGGGACACTTGCGATGGATGCACTTAAATATGAATCGAGGACCCTGAGAAAATCACCCGTGAGACGGCTTCACTCGGCGTCGCTCGCCCGAGTCGCCGCACGAGATGACTCGTCGGTGTCGGTGGTAACGCGTGCGTTCCAATACGACACCGAAGCGAAATCGTCGCCGAGCGGCGTTCCGCCGACCGCAAGGTCGAGCGAGCGGAAGGGCTGTGCGATTCCGTTCGGAATCTTCCGGTAGAAACCGAACGGGATGACGAAGTCGTGTTTCGCGTCCGCGAGTGCGAGACCTGCGTCGGCGAGCAGACGATTGACGCCGTCGTTCGAGTAGAGTCGGGACCCCATCGGGAGGAGCCAGTTGTAGGTGACCCGGAAGCTCTTGTCGTTGAACGTATCGAAAAAGACCTGCTCTTTCGAAACGCGTGCCATCTCAGCTAAGAACTTCGCCGGGGTGTCCGCAAGGTGGAAAAACCGCATTGCGAACACCGCGTCGAAGTGGTTGTCGGGGAAGGGAAGTCGTGCCGCGTCGCCGCGAAGGAACTCGATACGGTCGGCAACGCCTGCGCTACGAGCCTTCTCCCGCCCTTGTACCATCATCGCCCGTGAGATGTCCAGTCCAACGACGTTCGCTCCCTCCTGAGCGAGCATCACGGTGAATCGACCGGTTCCGCAGGCGATTTCGAGGATATTCTTGTCCTCAACGGGACCGAGCGCCGCGAGGACAGCCTCTTTCTCTCGCCGGTCGATGAGCCGACCGCCCTTGGAGAACCGCTTCGAGTCGTACTCCTGGGCGACCTCGTCGGCCTGGTACCACTCCTTTCCTTTCACGCTACGCATACTCGCAGGGGGGACGGTAAAACGGTACTGGATACGCCGTGCGGGAGGGGGATACGTTTTCCTCGCCCGAGCGCCAAGCGTGTCATATGCCAACGTGTCAAAATTGTGGGTCAGAGTACGAGGCGAGCGAGCTGACGCGCCACGTTGTCGAGGAGTGGCTCATCGTCCACTGCCCCGACTGTCACGCGCCGATGGGGCGATATCGCTCCAGCCAACCCGCCGTCGATACGATGCAAGAGTCGGAATGAACGGCGTGCAGTCGGGCGGTCTTCGTGCCACGCGAGTGTATTTATATGTATATAAGGTGTCTGGATTGTTTTGTCACACTTCAGGCTAACTCTTAACACATAGTAACCGACTGTCATGGGTATGAGCACCACTACTGCAGAGCCAGATACTGAAAACTTGCTCTCGGAAGCCGAGTTCCGTGAGCGCCTCCGCGAACTCCCCCCGAGTGCGAAGCTCGTCGCAAAAGTTCTCGAAAGCGATGCACCGCTTTCGCAGGGGCAACTCGCCGAGGAGTCGCTGTTGCCGGACCGCACCGTCCGCTACGCGCTCAACCGTCTCGAAGAGTCCGACCTCGTCGGCTCGCGGTACTCCTTCAAGGACGCGCGCAAGCAGGTGTACTTCCTCAACACCTAACCGCGCGGAAGCGCCGAGATGAACGCGCCGACGACCAATCGCCCGCGGGGGCGTACCCCGCAGACCAAGCCACCACTTCTGCCGAACCCGATAAACCAGTAGCGAGCGTAGCCGTCGGTATGCACGTCACGCGCGTCTCGGTTCCCGTCTCGACCCGCGCGCCGACCGGCGCGACGAACGCGTATCTCGTCTCAGTTGCTGCTCGACGAGACGGCGGTCTCCTCATCGACCCCGCCGCTCGAACCGCCGAACTCGACGCACTGGTCGAATCCGGCGTTGCACACATCGCCGTCACGCACACGCACCGCGACCACGTCGGCGCAGTCGCCGACTACGCCCGCGAGACGGGTGCGACCGTCTGGTGTCGTCGCGGCCGCGAACGTGTCTTCGCCGACGCGACCGGCGTCTCGCCTGACAGGACCTTCGTCGAGGGGACGACCATCCCAGTCGGGTCGGGCGTCGAAGTCCTCGATACGCCGGGGCACGCCCGCGACCACGCGAGTTTCGTCGTCGGCGACGACTGCATCTGCGGGGACCTCGCAGTCGCTGAGGGAAGCGTAGTCGTCGGCGCACCCGACGGAGACATGCGGGCGTATCTCGTCGCGCTCAGGCGGCTTCACGCTCGAAATCCGAATCGCCTGCTTCCCGGTCACGGTCCCGAGATAACGGACTCGCGGGCGACGCTCGCCAGGCTCGTCGCACACCGAAACGACCGCGAGGCGAGCGTCCTCGACGCCATACGCGCGGGCAACGAGACGCCTGACGCCGTGGCCGACGCCGCGTACGACAAGGATATCACGGGCGTCTACGACCTCGCCCGCGCCACAGTCGTCGCACATATCGAGAAACTCGCCGCCGAGCGGCGGGTCTGTTGGGACCCCGAAACCGAACGCGTCGTCGCGGTGTAGAACCGCGTCGCTCTTGCCGCTCGCGCCCGCACCACGAGTATGAACATCGAAGCCGAACTCGACCGCGCCCGCGACCTCGACGTGTCGGAACTGGCCGACGCCATCGAGTCCATCGGCTTCGAATGCACGCGGTGTGGGGCCTGTTGTAAGGGCTACGAGACAGACGACGGACCCGAACCGCACACCGCGACGGTCTTTCCCGACGAGGTGCGAAACCTGCAGGAAGCGACCGAGTACGAGTGGCGGGACGTCGCCAGACCGATGCCCTACGGTCTCGCCGAAGGCGACGACGGTCTCGAAGGCGAGACGTTCGAGTGGGCGCTTCAGGCAGGTTCCTGCGGCGACTGTCGGTTCTACGAGGAAGACGACGGCGGACAGGGTGCCTGTCAGGTCCACGAGGACCGACCACTCATCTGTGAGACGTACCCGTTCAGCGTCGAACTCGGCGGGACGACACAGCCGATGGGCGAGGCCGTCGATTCGGAGGGAATCGTCCGCGCACACGAGTGCGAGGGCCTCGGCCGAGATATCTCGCGGGAGGACGCAACAGAACTCGCACGGGCACTCAAGGAACGAGCGGTTCGTGAGTTAGAAGAAGCGCGCGCTGTCACCGACGCCTACGAGCCGGTCGAAGCGGATTCGGGAACTGTAGTCGTCCACGATTCAGAGGGTGCGAAACGCCCCGACGGGACGCCGATTTCGGAGTAAAATGTCACTGACGGCGGTACATCTTTAACACTCCGGCCTGACCACATATTGGAGGTCTTACGGTGGAAATTTCAGATAAACTCCTGTGTCTGTTCAATGCTGACGTTCGCACTGAGGACGACCGATACGTCGTCGAAATCCCTCGCCGCGAAGTCGAGACCGGTGCCATTGACGCCGGTGAAACGTATCGCGTCGCGCTCATCTCCCGCGAGACGGACGAGACGGTAGCGTCTGAATCGAACGGCGGAGCGACTCCATCCGCCGAACCACAACCCCCGGTCGAAGCCGGAGAGCTTCGCTACGTCGAAATCGAGGACATCGGCAAGCAAGGAGACGGTATCGCCCGCGTCGAGCGTGGCTACGTCATTATCGTCCCCGGAACCGACGTCGGTGAGCGCGTCAAAGTCGAAATCACCGAAGTCAAGTCCAACTTCGCCGTCGGCGAAGTCGTCGAAGACGACTTCTAACGCGACGCTTCTTTCGAAATCGACGCGTCTCTTTCGTCGATTTCTCCGTTTCGACCGTTCTTCTGCGCACTCTCTCATCAAATAATTTACAAAATTGGATTACTGGGAACAATCTTTTTAACCCCTGTCGAATATTCACATGATGACAACCGCACGGTCGGTTATCTGGCGCTACTACGCCTACCGGGTGACGGGTGCAACCGGATTCTACCTTCCTGTCAGCATCCTGTATCTTCGTCACGAGGGCTTCGGGTTGGCGTTCATCGGCGCGGCGCAGGCGGCGTTTCTCTTCGGGATGGTTATCGCGGAGATTCCGTCGGGGTATCTCGGTGATAGAATCGGTCGGCGGGCGAGTCTCGCGGTCGGCAACGGTCTCCGGGCGTCGGCCATGGTCGGTCTCGTTCTCGCTACGTCGCCGGTCGCCTACCTCGTCGTGAAAGTCGTCTGGGCGTTCGGCTGGGCGTTCAGGTCGGGAACGCAAAACGCGTGGCTCTACGAACTACTCAAGCAGTATTTCGACGAGTCGGAGTACGCCCGCATCGAGGGGCGCGGCAAGACAGGGTTGTTGATAACGTCCGCGGCGACCGCAATCGCGGGCGGGTATCTCTACAGCATCGACGCCGCGCTTCCCTTCGTGGTCAACGCCGCACTCGCCGCGTTCGGGATTCCGATGCTGTACACGCTTCCAGCGGTCGGCGACGGTGCAACTGACTCGGACGACTCCGTTTTCACCGTCCGCGAGGCGGTTCACATGCTTCGCGTCCAAGCGAAACGACCGGCGGTTCGATGGCTCGTCGCCTACGCCGCACTGTTCAACGGTCTCTTCGGGATGACCCGAACGTTCGAACAACCCGCACTCGACAGCCTCGGGGTCTCGGTCGTCGGGTTGGGCGTGCTGTACGCCGGGTTCAAACTGGTCTCGGCCGGTGCCGCCTCGACCGTCGGCGTACTCGAAGCGCGACTCGGTATCCGCGGGACGTTCGCGCTACTCGCCCCCGTCTTCGGTATCGTCTACGCGAGCATCGCGCTCAGCCCGGTGTTTCTCGTTCCGATGCTCGTGTGTTACCGGAGCACCCGCGTCGTCATCGCGCCGCTCCGCAACCAGTATCTCAACGACCGACTCGGCGACGTCGGGCGGGCGACCGTCCTCTCGGGCGCATCGATGGTACTCTCGACGGCGAGTGGGACCGCAAATCTCGTCGGCGGGGCAATCGCGGATTCGCTCGGGCCGGTCGCGTTCCTCCCGTGGGCAGGACTGGCCGTCGCCGGTGCCGCGGCGGTTCTCTGGATTGCAACGTCACCAGTTCGGGAACGAGACGGGTCAGTGACGGCCACCACGACACGAACCACCAGCACGGACTGACGACCTGTTCGACGCGGAACAGACCGTTCGTGCAAGTGAACGACGCACCACAGTTACGAGTGAACGAGAGAGCACGATTGCAAGTAAAGAATGGATTGAGAAGCGTTCAGAAGCTCACTGAACGTACTTCGAGATGTCGGCATCGACGCCGACGTTGCCGACTTCGCCCGCGTCCGCATAGGGGCGATTGACGACGATATCGCCCGCGGTGGACCGGCCGATACCGGGGATAGCCGTCAGTTCGTCCATCGACGCGTCGTTGAAATCGAGCGGGTACGGAACGCCGGTGACGGAGCGATAACCGTGGTCAACGACGGCGATATCGATGTTTTTCCCGAGTTCACGCTCGCCCGGAATCCCGACCAAAAGCGGGTAGGTTCCGAGTTGGCGACCGAAGGTCCGGCCGTCTTGGTGGTACTCCAAGTGGACGTTGGGGAGGACGGTTCCCGGCGGTGCGACCCGGCGGAGCATCGGGCGGTCGATCTCCTCGCGGACCTCCTGTTTGTACTGTTTGAACAGTTGCTTGTGGTCGCGGGCGATGTCCGCGCCGGTGTCCGACATGTCCGTTCCGTCGAAGGCCATGACCTGCCGGATGTTGATACGGCGGACCATCAGGCCCTCGTCGTAGACGCGCTGGAGAAACCGTTTGTTGTGCTCGAACGTCTCCTCGCGTTCACCCTTCAGGCCGTGGAGGAGGTTGATTCCGGGCAGTAGCTTTGGTAGGCGGTTCGCGGCGTCGGGACCGTGGGTCGGCGCGTCTGTCGGGTCGTCACCGGGTCGCCAGCCGGCCACCTCGTTGACGATTTTGACCGCCTCGAAACACTCGTCTGCGGAGACGTTGAGGTTGTTTTCCTCCTGTACGAGGGGGTCGGCCGATTCGAGACCGAACGCCGCGGTGTCACCCGCCGTGTTGTGTTCGGCGATGATGCGAAGCGCCTCGCGGGACTTCTCGGGCCACCCGACGATGGTAATCGGGTTCACGTTGTCGAGGTGGAGCGTGCCGAGGTCGGGCGCGACCTCGCGGATACCGCCGTAGAGTCGGCGGAGCGCGTCTGGATTCGGGGCTTCGCCGTCGCCGCCGAACGCGAGGATGTCCGCTTGCCGTCCGAGCCTGAAGTGCCGCGCACCACGGTTGTAGAGGTTCTCGACCTCTTTTACGACTGAGTCGGCGGTGCGGAACGCGGGATTCCCGTACAGTGGTTCGGTACAGAACGAACACCGGTACGCACAGCCCCGAGAGGTCTCCATCTCGCAGATGAGGTACTCCGGATGGTTGGGGTGCTGTTCGACGACGAACGCACCCTTTGCGGCCCAGCGGTCGAGTTCCTCGTTGTCGCGCATCCGGTTGCCGAAGCCTTCGAGACCGGACTCGACGAGGTCGAAGGCGGCCGCCTCGATGTCGCCTTTGGCGACGAAGTCGTAGTCGAGGTCCTTGCGCTCCATGTCCTGCCCGCCGGCGTTTTCGTCGCCGACGCCGAAGCGAATCGGCCCGCCCATGAGCGCCGTTCCCTCGGCGACCCACGCGAGTTCGCGGACCTCGTCGGGTTCGGCGGGTGTGCCACCCACGTACTTTCCGGGGACGGTCATGCCGCCGATGTAAATCATGAGGTCCGCGTCGGCCACATCACGCCACTTCTGTCGGTCCTCGCGGAGTTCGTCGATGGTGTGGTAGACGACGTTGGACTCGGGGACGCCCGCGTCAACCACCGCACCCGCGGTGAATCTGGGATACGTCGAGATGTACGGCGGCACGCCGAAGTGCGCCGGTTCGTCGACGTATCCATCGACGATAGTCACGGTGAGGTCGGCGGGGTCTGTCATCGGAGGCGGTTCGCGTTCGACGCTGAAAACCCAACCGGTCGAAGTCGCTCGCTGGTCGCTCCGAAGCAGACAGCACCGACGGCGACGCGTGCGAGCGAATCACCGGCTACCGACTCCCGCGCGTTTATGAGCGTGGGAGCGCAACGAATTGACATGCCCGCGACCCTCGAAGTCAAGTGCACCAACGAGGACTGCGAGCTCGATATGTTCGAGCTGCACTACACCTACGACATGCCCGACGACGTGACGGTGGCGGACTTCTCCTGTCCGTACTGTGAACACGCGCGGTTCCTAGAGGAGATTCAACTATGAGCGACCTCCGAAGATTCGGCGAGTCAGCCGCCAACGCCGTCCTCGAACGGGTCGGCCGCGGCGTCAGCCAGATACAAGAACGAAAGCCGCTCGCGTACGACCTCCTCGAATCCGAGGACGCCTATCTCGTCGTCTTCGACGCACCCGGTGCCCGCGCCGAAGACGTACAGGTCCGATTCCTCGACGGTGAGGTCGAGATCCGAATCGACCGCTTCCGCGACTTCCACGAAGGCTTCGAGATGCGCTTCCCCGGCCGTGGACTCACGCTCTCCGGACGCGCCACGCTCCCGTCAGACGCGGCGGTCGAAGCCGCGGATGGAACCGCGACGGTCAACAAAAACGGGACGCTCGAAGTTCGAATCCCTAAAGACGGACGCGCGAGCGACATCGCCGTCACAGAACAGAAAGACGACGAACACGAAGGCGGTCCCGCCCCGTCCGACCCGGCGTCCGAAGACGACTTCGGCGACGTGGACGACCAAGACGCCTGAGCAGTCGCGCGGTTAGCTATTTTCGTCCTCGTCGAGCGTCAGCCCATCGACCACGGAAAACGATTCGTCGCCGTCGAATCGGCACGGGTCGAACGCCGTCGGAATCGACCCGTCTCCCTCGCCGAGGACGTCCTGTGCGAGCAGGTCACCGATAGCCGGTGCCCACATGAATCCGTGGCCGTGCCAGCCGGTAGCGACGTAAACGCCGTCCGCAACGTCGCCGACGAGCGGGTTTCTGTCGGGTGTCGCGCCGCAGAGTCCGGCCCACGCCCGCCGAAGTTCAGGAGCGGTTTCGGTTCGGTGGTGGACGGTTTCGAGCGAGTCGCCGACGAACCAGTCGTCTGCGGTCGCGTCCCAACTGCTCGCGTCGGCTTCGACCACTTCGACGCCGTCGCCCGCGAGGACGCCCGTGGGGTGCGGTCGGAGATACGATTCGTCGGTCGCGTCGTAGACGATTGGACCGCGGTAGTCGCAGTCGCCGACGAGCGCCTGTACGCGGTACGGCTTGAGCGCGATTGGAACCCCGTCGTCGGCGAGGAGACGCCGCGAGGAGACGCCGGCGGCGACGACCACCGCGTCGAATTCGGTCGTCTCACCGCCGGTTGTGACGACGGTCGGCGGGTCGTGCCGGACCGCAACTTCGGTTCCGGTGCGGAACTCGACGCCCGCGGACGCACACTGTTCGACGAACAGGCCCACGTAGGCTGACGGGTCGGCCCACCCAGCGTTCTCGGCAACGCCCGCGAGCGCAACGTCGTCGGTTCGGATGGGAAACTCGGTCAGTTCGTCGTCGGAGACAAGAGAAACAGCCCGGTCGTGGATTCGCATCCGTTCGACCGACTCCGTGAGCGCGGTCGCCGCCGCGTCGTCGCCTTCGCGTGCGAGAAACACGTAGGGCGTCTCGTGAAACACGAAGTCGCCGTCGCCCGAAAGCGACCTGAATCGCGTCATCGCCCGGTCTGCGACCGCCACGTCGATGTCTTCAGCGTAGGCGTCGTAGCAGATGCCCGCGGCGCGGCCCGTCATCCCCGACCCGGGTTCGTCGCGCTCGAATAGGGTGACGTGCGTCCCGCGCGAGGCGAGGTCGAAGGCGGTCGTCACGCCGACCGCGCCCGCGCCGACGACGGCGACCCGCTCCGGTGTGTCCATGCTCGCACTGCGTCGGCGACGAACTTGAATGGCAGTTGCTCTCCAATCGGGTGAAAGACGGACCGAGTCAGCGCACATCGCAGTTGCTCAGCGTATTAGAGAGACGGAGTAGGTCGGCCGGCAGTAACCCGCGTGGAAACCACGTGGGTCGAAAGGAGCCACCCAACCGTGCCGTCACTTGTCTTCCCCACCGCCGTCATAAAACACCTCCGGTACTCGGACTGGTCGGCCGCAGTGCTCGGGGCGCGATACGGAAGCAGGAACTGAGCGTGAAAAATCGACTGGGAGCGAAGCGCTCGCAGTTACTCGGTGAACTCGGCGACACCGCGGGCGGGGTAGCCGGCGACGAGATTGACACCGACCTCACGGAGGTCGTCCACGCGGTTGCGAACGTCGGCGACCGACCCGATGAGTGCGTAGTCGCGGGCGGCTTTCAGAAGCACGTCGCGTGCGCGGCCCTCGGCGGACGAATCGGTTGGCGAATCGTCGGGAAGCGCCCGAGAGACGGGTCGTCGCCGAGAAACGTACGCGCCGACGGCGTCGAGAATCTCGTCTTCGTCGTCGGTCAGAACGGTCGGCGCGTACAGCGCGAGTTCGCCGTCGAATCCGGCGGCCCTAAGCGCGCGAACGTCCCGCCGGGTCGTCCGGGAGAGTAGTTCGTACTGCGTGCCGCCCGCCGCGAGCGCGATTCGCTCGATTCCTTCGGTGCCGACCCACGAGTCGGGCGCGCGCTCTCGTGCGGCCCGGAGTCGAGGCGCGACCGCCCGACGCGTTTCGTCGTCGGTGAGGTAGGCGGGGTGACCGGCGACGAGCACTTGCCGAACACCGGCCGGGAGCCAGTCGTACAGTGAGTCGTCGCCGAGCGGGTCGAACCCGTCGGCTCTGACCGGCGTCGTTAGCCTGACCTCTTTTTCGGCCGCGAGCGCGTCGAGAACGTCGCTGTCGGGCATCTCCTCGCGGCCTTCGTAGTCGATGGCCACGATGTCTAAGGGAACGTCCAGCGCCCGATGCACGTCGCACTCGGCGGGTTTGAGTGCTACGGCGTCCAATCCGGCGTTCGAGACCGCACGCTCGGCGGTCAGCATGCTATCACCACAAAAATTTCAGTACCGTCGCGGAACGCGATCCATCGTCTGTGCGACCATGTGACAGCGGATAGCGCGGACGAGACCAAAACCCTGTCGGTGACGGCGATGCTGACACACCGTGCGACCCTTTATATGCTACTCCGAGGGTTACATCTCTTCGACATAAATCGGCGTGGCACGACCAGTCGTGCTCGATTTCGACGGGATAGAGCCGCAGAACACCGGACTGTCTGTGTACGAAATTACGGAATCAAATTAGTTATCGAAAGCCGACCGTAACGCGCTCTGTGGGTTGTTTTCGGTCGTTCCCAATTCTCTGGATTCGAAAACGACGACCCCGATATATGGAGTCAGCGGGCGTTGGTTCAGTTGTAAGGTGAGATTACGATGACCGCAACCGGACAAATTAAGATGCTGGGGAACCGCATGAATTTCGACTACTCGCAGGGCATGACGGGCTACGTGCTCGTGCTCACTCGGCTCATCACGGGTTACTGGTTCCTCCACGCGGGATGGACCAAACTCGTCGGACCCGAAGCGTTCGACGCGAGTGGCTGGCTCGTCAACGCGACCGGTGGCTCGCCGATTCACGGCTTCCTCCTGTGGGCGGGCCAGACGCCGTGGATGGTGGAGTTTGCGAACTTCATGATTCCAGCCGGTGAGTTCCTCATCGGTCTCGGTCTCATCGTCGGCGCACTCACCCGGCTCGCCGCCTTCTTCGGCGGCGTCCTGATGGTGTTCTTCTACCTCGGGAACGCCGACTGGAGCCACGGCATCGTCAACGGCGACCTGTTTGGACTCCTGATGTTCGCCATCGTCGGTACCTTGGCCGCGGGTCGCATCTACGGTCTCGATGCCATCATCGAAAAGATGGAGTTCGTCCGCCAGCGCCCCGCGCTGAAGTACCTCCTCGGCTAATCCGGCCGGGAGCGGTCAGGGGGGATGTCGTCGGGCACGACGCGATTCTTTTTCTCGACCCGTCTGAGGAAGACACTGTTTCTGACGGCGCTTAGATGGCTTAACACGACGCTATCTGAGGGCAGAATACGGCACTACCTGACTACGTGACTACCGAACTACACTGGTTAGTGGGACCTACCGAACTACACCGGATAGTCGGCGTCGGGGTCAACCACGCGGTCAACCTCCGCCGGAGCGACCCAGTCGGTGGTGAGTTCGAGGAGTTGAACCAGCATGCGCCCGGTCGCGCCCCACACGGTGTAGCCATCGACGTGGAAGAAGTGAAGGCGAATATCGCCGTACTGCGGGTGGTCGCGGCGCTCCGACTCGTAGTTCGAGCGGTCGGTCAGGTCATCGACCGGCAGGACCGCAATCTCGGCGACCTCTCGGTGGTCGGGTTCGTACACTCGGTCGGGGACCGTTGCGACGAACGGCGTGACGGCGTACTCCGTCACGGTGAGTATATCGTCGAGACGCCCGTGGAACCCGGCCTCGTCGGGTCGAAGGCCGATTTCTTCGTTGGACTCTCGCAAGGCAGTCGCTCGCAGGTTCGCGTCACTCGGTTCGCGTCCGCCGCCGGGAAAACTCATCTGCCCGGGGTGCTCGCCGAGGTGGTCGGCCCGCTTCGTGAAGAGAATGTGCGGTCGCTCGTCGCGGTAGACGACAGGGGCGATGACGGCCGCCCGGCGTCCCGCATCGACGGTCACCGGTTCGTATCGGGAGACGCCCGCGAGGTCCATCTTCACGGTTCCTAAAGAGATGATTCGACTTAGGCCTGCCCCTCTTCGTCCAACGCCGCGTCGAGCCGCTGTCGAACCGACTCGACGTCGGTGTCGGCCCACGCTTCGAGGTCGTAGGTGACATCGAGCAGTCGAGCGATTTCGTCTACGTCGCCCGACTGTACCGCTCTCGCGGCCGCCGCTCGGAGGCGCGATTCGACCTGCGAGGCGAGTTCGTCCCGTGGAACGTCGCGCGTCGGGTAGTCGAGAATATGCGGCAGGTCTTCCGCTTTCGGCGGGAGCGTCGGGAACGCAACCGGGCCGACCGTCAAGAGTTCGGCCGGCACGTCGGACTCTGCGGCCGCCGCAGGTCCGTCGGCCGCATCCGCTTCCGCCTCGGCCACCTCGTAGGAAACAAGATAGTACGCGTCTATCGCATCCGAAATCGCGCCCGAGAGCGCACCCGTATCCGTCTCGCGGCCCTGTTTGAACGCCAGTTCGTCCAGCGCGGTTTCGAGTTCCTCGCGGGTGAGCGCTCCGAAGAGGTCAACCACGCCCGCGAGGTCGTCGTAGGTCGCTTCGGTCATCTCGTGGTCCCCTCCCGTACCGCTTCGAGGTCGGCACGGGCGGCCGCCAGTACGTCCGTGGGCGACAGCGGCGCGTCTTCCCACGCCGGGAGTCGCGTGTCTTCGTCGGGCTTCAAGATGGCCTTCGCGTACGTCTCGACCTGTTCGCGCTCGTCGTCGCGGTCGTAGTCGAAGTCGTTGAACGCCGCATCGGCGGCGTACTGTTCGACGAGACGAGCGCCCGCATCGCGGTAGCGGTCGGCGAGCGTCTCGAACTCGACGTTTCCGCCGTTCTCGACGACGGTCCTGAGGAGCGTCCGCCCGACTGATTCGCTCATATCCGAGAGTCCGGTCGGACCGCTTACGGACCGGTGGTCGTGTTCGTACTCGCCGAGGTCAACCTGCGCGCTCCGTTCGAATCCGGCGTGTTCGAACGCGTTGCCGAGCGTCCCCACTTCGAGCCCCCACGTTCGCGGCGCTCGAATCTTCAGCGCGAGGTCGGCGGTCATTGCGAACTCGCCGGCGAGGGCGTACCGGAACGAGTCGAGGTAGCTGACGATGGGGGCGCCGGTCTCGTCTCCGAGCGCGCGAACGAGCGGAGTGTAGAAGAGACGAAACAGTCGGCCGTAGAGTTTTCTGTCCTCGACGCGGGCGTAGTACCCCTTCGAGAAGTCGTGACCGCGGGCGAGCGGAAAGAGCAGTCTCGGAACGTACCGTTCGTCGTACGTCTTGGTGTCGGCGTCGTGGACGACGACGTAGTCCTCGCGGGCGGCACAGCCGAGTGCGAGCCACACGTCGCGGCCCTTCCCGCGCTCGCCGTTGATACCGTGTTCGTCGAGCAGTTCGGCAACCCGCGGACCGTTGCACCACAGCACGTCGAGCGGCAGGTCGAACTCGTCTAACCAGTCCGCGAAGGGACCGACCCGGTCGGCGGGCGCTCTGAGTGGGACGACGACCCGTGCTGGCGAAATCGACTCAAGCGTCGAGAGAACGCGGTCGGCGGCGAGACCGGCGTACTCTCGCTCGGTCATCGGGACGACCACGGCGGCGCGGTCGGTCGGTGCGTTCGGGACCGCGCCCGAGAGGTCGTGGAGCGTCGTGACCCGCTCTTGTACGTACTCCATCGTGTCGGTGGTAGGACCGGGTGAGCAAAAGTGCGGCGAGAGTCGAGGGACCTGCCGGAGTCCCGTCGGCGGGAAAGAGAGACGCCCGCGGCGGCGGTCAGTTCGGAATCCGCCCGGCCCGCTGGAGGAACACGAGCCCGGTAACGACGACCGCGAGACCGAGCGCGAAGCCGACGAACACGTCGTCGAACGAGTAGCCGACGTCGGTTAGGAAGCCGACCGCGCCCGACCCGCTCGCCTGAAAGACCATCATCCCGAACGAGTAGACCGAGTAGGCGCTCCCGCGACTCTCGTCTGGAAGCGTGTCGAGCAGGTAGGCGTCAAGCGCCGGAAAGAGGCTGTGGATGACGTAGCCGACGACGGCCGTGACAGTGACGAGCGGAAGGAGACCCGTCGTCTGCGTGAGGGCGACCACGGAGACGACGAAGGCGACGAGGACGCCGAGGATGTACGGCACTCGCGGGAGTCTATCGGCGAGACGGCCAGAGAGGAAGAAGGCTGGGACACCGGCACCGAAGACGACGGTGAGCATGTTTCGAGCCGTCGCCGCCGGGAGTCCCTTCGTCTCCATATAGAGTTCGTAGAAGTTGAACAGCCCTTGCCAGACGAACCCGGTAAACCCGAGGATGACGACGCCGGTAAGGATGACGCGCCACTCCTTGCGGACCGCGCCGAGGAGGTCGCGGTCGGCGGCACCGGCGTCCGGGAGGTCAGCAGTGCGAGCCGTGATGTAGAGCGCGAGCGTCGCAACTGCGGCCGCGACGCCGACACAAACGAAGACGAGTTGCCACGACGCCGAAACGAACCCGACACGGGCCGTCACGTCGGGACCGACCGCGAGGACGACCGTGACGAAGGGGGCGACGCCGACCGCCGCGAGTTGGCTCGCGGTACCGTGGATGCCCATGGCGCGGCCGACGCGCTCGGGGTAGAGTTCGCTCACGAGCGGGTTCGCGGCGACGAAGTACGCGCCCGAAGCGAGACCCATCGAGGCGGCACCGACCATCAGCATCTCGATTGTCGTCGCGCTGGCGGTCACCGCGGAGGCGACGACGAGCACCAGACCGGTTCCGAGAACGACTCGATGGCGCGGCACGCGAGTGAGAAGCCACCCCGTCGGGACGCGGAGACTGGCGCTTCCGAGCCACACGAGCGTCGCAACGATGCCGACGGTGGCTCGGTTCACGTCGAAAAACAGAATGAACTCTCCGAGAAGGGGCGCGAACACGACCCGCGCCAGATTGACGAGTAACACCATCCCGCAGAGGGACCCAAAGAGGCGACCGCGTGACACGCACAGAAGCGCGTACCGTGGGGTGACAACCCTTTCGAACCGGGAGGCGGTTGCCGCATCGGCGGCGGGTTTTTATGTTCGTTACACAAACGGTGGTTTATGAAGACAACGCGGAAGGGACTTCGTGACGGGGAGTTGGAGAAAGATACGTACGAACGCCTGACGTGTTCGGAATGCGGGAAATCACTGAAAAAGAAAAACGACCCAGACGAGGTGTTCTCCGTCCGAACCTGTCCGAAGTGCGGACGCGAGTGGAAAGAGCTTCGATAGTCGAATCGACGGCGCTCACTCGAAAACGGAGTCGAATACCCGCGCCCCAAGCGGGTCGAACGTCCCGGCAGCGATGTTCTCCGCGACGTGTTCTGGCGACGACGCACCGACGAGCGCCGCGGTTACGCCGGGAGCGCTCCGCGAGAAGTTGAGTGCGCGCTGTGCCGGCGTGTCGCCGGTGAGCGCCGAATCGACCGCTTCCGGAATCCCCTCCGCGAGGTCGCCCTGTGCGATGCTCGCGCTCGTAAACACGTGTAGGTCGTGTTCGTGGGCGAACCAGAGCGCGCTCGTCGCGTCGCCCCCCTCGGTTTCGTGCGCATCGACGGTGAACGCGTCCGCCATCACGACGTTGAACGGGAGTTGGACGGCTTCGAGTCCGGATTCGTCGTTGCCGACGGTGTCGGCCGCGCGCGCCGCCCGGCGGACGACTTCGGGAAGCGAGAGATACGCGTCGTGGTCGGGAGCGACGCGAAACGCCTCCCACGTGGCGACGCCGTATCGTCCGATATCGTCGGCCGCGACCCGTCGTTCGAGCACTTCGAATGCGGCTTCGATACGGTCGTAGACCGTCTCGCGGTCGGCGACGGCCAACTGGGTTTCGGGGTTGTGGAGGTAGTAACAGTCGATGTGGTCCAACCCGGTCAAATCGAGCGAGCGGTCCACCATCTCGTCGATGAAGTTCGGGGCGATAGTGTGACTGCCGTGGGCGAGTTCGTCCGGTTCGGCGAGTCCCGCGTCGAGAACGGTCTCTCGAATGTACTGTCCGGGGTTGTCCGGGCGGGTTCGGTCGAAGGGAACGAATCCGGCTTTCGAGGCGACGGCGACAGCGTCACGGTCGGTGTCGGCCTCGCGGACCGCCTCGCCGACGACGCGCTCGGACCGGCCGTGGCGGTAGTTCGAGGCGGTGTCGATGAGGTTGATTCCGTTTTCGAGCGCGAGTACGAGCGACTCGCGGTAGCGGTCGTCAACGTCGTCTGTCGGCTCGCCGAGATACGTTCCGATGCCGATACTCGAAACGACGCCGGGTCCGAAGCGTCGAAAGAACGTGCGGCCGAAACTGTCGCCGAACCGGTCGCGGTAGGCCCACGTGCCCCGTCCTGTAGCCATGGGCGGCCCTACGACTGCCGGCTGTTAAGGCTCACCGGTCGATGCCGAAGAAAAACGGTGTCGGCAAACGAGACAGTCCACCAAAGCGCCGCAGGTATCGTTGAACAGTACCGCAGGTATTGCCGGATAGCCCTCAAATATCCCCGGACAGCGCTTCGAACACGCGTTCGGTGAGTTCGTCGCGGGCGACGGTGTCCCCGTTGCCGCCGTCGGTGACGGCGTCGGGGCGGATGATTTGGCCGCCGCCCATGCGGGCGTGGCCGCCGGCGCTCGACCCGCGGTAGTTCTCCAAGGCGGCTTCGAGCGTCCGACCCATGTGGACCCGGTCGTCGCGGGAGCGACCCGAGAGATAGACGTTGCCCTCGCGTTCGCCGCAGACGACCGCCGCGGTGACACCTTCGAGTTGGATGAGTTCGTCGGCGGCCTGTGGAATCGCATCGACGTTCGAGAGCGTGCCGATGTCGGCGACGGCGAACGGGCCGCGAACGTCGCGGCCGGCAATCGCGCGAGCCTTCGCTTCGAGCACTTCACGGGAGACTTCCGGGTTGGCGATGCGGTCGAGATGGTCTTCGTTGACGCCGGGGAACAGGTAGCCTGCGGCGTCGAAGTCGGCCGACGAACATCCGGCGGTCAGGTGTTTGGTGTCGGTGAGAATGCCGTAGACGAGTCCCGTTGCGACCTGCGACGGAACGGTGTACGTCGAGTTGACTTCGCTCGCGTGCATGTCCGGTGGCACCGGCTTCGCGCCCACGTCGCGGAAGTACTCGGCAATAATGCTCGAACACGCGCCGTAGTCGGTTCGAACGTCGGTGAACGCTTCGCCAGTGCCGTCGCCGGGGTGGTGGTCTACGACCGCGTAGGGGAGGACGCCCTCCGCGCCAGCGAACCCCCGCGGCGTGTTGTGGTCTACGAGGACGACCGCCTCGGCGGCGAGGTCGCTCACGTGGTCGATTGGGTCTAAGTCGAGGTCGAGAACAGTTCGGAACGCGCGGTTTTCTTGATGTCGTATTTGGCCTGCAAATTGAATCGTCGGTGTTGTGCCCACCTGTTCGGCGAGACAGGCGACCCCGATTGCCGCGGCCATCGCATCGGGGTCCGGGTTCGGATGCATGAGGACTGCGACTTCCTCGACATCTTCGAGTGCCTCGGCGAATCGCTCGCCAAGCGTCCGTTTGAACCGGACGGCGGCGTAGAGCGCGAGCACGACGACGACGAGACCGACGACGACGGCCGCCGCAATCTGCGGGTGCGAGCTGACGAACGAGCTGATCGACTCGACCGTCGCACCCGAATCGAACTGTCCCACCGCGTCAGACATACACCAAAGGACCGGTCCCTATCGTATGAATATTCCCCCTAATCGACCGTTTTCAGTTGACAGCATGCGGGTCGTGAGGCCCGAGTAGAACGCCCCCGCGCCAGTGCTGGCTTCCAATTCCAGCACCAATACCGACTCTGAGGCTCGTTCTACTCCGGGTTCCAATTAGGCGTTAGCGGCCCGATACGCGTCGATGGCGGCGCGGTAACCGTCGCGGTACGTCGGGTAGTAAAGCGCGTAGCCGAGGGTCCGAAGGTACTCGTTCGAACACCGCTTGCTCGTCAGGATTCGACGCCGGGCCGCCTCCGAGAGGTCGTCCGCGGCCAGCCGATCTTCTTTCGTGTGCTTTTCGGGGCGCGGAACGCCGCACTCGTCGGCGAGCCAATCAGCGAACTCGTGTTTCGAGACCGGTTCGTCATCGACGACGAGAACCGTGCCGTTGCGGGCACGGTCGGTTTCGAGGAGATATCTGACGGCTCCCGCGGCGTCGTCGCGGTGGACCATGTTGAGGTAGCCCTCGGTGACCGGACCCTCAAGATAGCGGCCGAGCCGATAGCGGTCGGGACCGTAGAGACCAGCGAATCGAGCGACGGTTCCCTCGATGCCGTGGGAACTCGCGTATTCCCGGGCGATTCGCTCGGCTTCGGCGAGAACGCGCGTCTTGTCGGTCGTCGGATCGAGCGGTGTCGATTCATCGACGAAGGCTCCGTCGTGGTCGCCGTAGACGCCCGTACTCGACGTGTAGACGAGTCGTTCCGGCGGCGAGTCTCGTGCGGCGAAGTGGTCGAGAGCGGTTTGGAGTCCATCGACGTAGATTTTCCGGGCGGCGTCGGCGCCGCGGCCGCCAGAACTCGCCGCGAAGACGAGATGGTCAACGTCCGGGACCGAAGCGAGGCTGTCCGGGTCGGTTACGTCGGCGCTGACCGCTTCGGCGCCCGTCTCTGAAACGGCGACGAGACCGCTGTCGGACCGTCGGACGCCCCAAACCTCGTGGTCGTCGGCGACGAGTTGCCGGGCGAGTTCGAGACCGACGTAGCCGCACCCGAGGATGGCGACTCTCATTGCTCGTTTCGGACAGCGATGACGTGATGAATCGCGGCCAATTCGTCGAGCGTTGCCGCGCTTCGGCCCTCGATTGCTTGTTGAATCTCCTGTCCGGAGAGGTCGAGGTCAACCTCCGCGGCGAGCGTGTCCACGTCGAGGATGCCGCTCGTCATTCCCATCAGCAAGTGGTCGCGGAACTCCCACGCGATAGCGTCGGCATCCGGATTCCCGTCTTCGAGGGCGAGAACCGAGGCGGCCTGTTCGAGCGTCAGTTCCAACACGCCGTTCGAAAGAACTTCTTCGGAGACGCCAGCGGCCGCGGCCGCGGCGTCCGACCCCGCGGTATCGACCGCGCTGTAGATTTCGTCCTCGTAGGCGGCCCGAAGCTCGTCGGGCGACACGGTACCGGGTCGCGCTACGGCGTCGTACAACATACACCCGGGGTTGGGCGTCGAGGCGGCAAAACGATTGTCACTCGGCGCGAAACCCGCCGTCCACCGCGAGTCGCGCCGACCCGATACCCCCGACGCGACGTGGCGCTCACGGCTCGCGGCAGTCGGCAGGCACGGTACAGCCGGAACCGCCCTTCCACCCTTCCGAACGCTCGTCGGCATCGCCGTCGATATCGCCGACGCCGACGCCGGACGGCGGGACAGCCACGACGATGGCCGTCTCAACGTCGAACGAGATTCGGTCGCCGCGGCCGACCGTCTCGGCGAGGCCGTCGCCGTTCCAATCGAGCGCGACAGAAGAGCCATCGCGGGCGTAGGTCAGTGATTCGGTGTCGCCGCGAGCGTGCACCCTGAATTGACCAAATTCGCCCGCGACGGCGACGTCCCAAACGTTGACTGTCGCGTACCAGTACCCGGGAACCGGTGCGACCGGCATCCCAGCCGGTACGCGCTTGAACGAGCTGTTGAACCGGGATTTCAGCGTCTCGTTCACGCGGTTGGTGACGGCGTTTTCGGTGGCCGCCATCGCCGCATCGGTCGCCATTCCCGCGACGGCTTTCTGTCGGGCAGTCCGGGTCGTTTCGACGGTTCGGTTCGTGAGTCGTTGTGCCACTGTCGAGCCACCGTTTTTGCGAGCGGCCTTGAACGCCGCTTCGAGTCGGAGTTCGAGGATGTCCGCCTCGGCCGTGCCCGTGCCTGCGACTTCGGTTGCGAGGCGTCGCGCGGCGGTACCGTTTGTGATGGCGAGCGCGTCGTTCGCGGGATTGTCCCACCTGCCGAAGACGGTCTGAAGCGCGTCCTCACGCTCCGACAGCGAGGCGTTCGTTTCGTCGGCGAGAACGTTTCGGGCCGCCCGCTTCGACGGCGCGGTCGCCCGAGTGACGGCGGTTTCGAGTCTGTCTCGACGGTTCGTGAGCGATTCGTTCGTCTCGTTCGTGCCCGCGAGCACGTCGTCTGCGGCGAGAAGCGTCTGGGCCGCGGTTCGAAGCGAGACTCGATGCCGCGCGCCGAAAATCGGCGACAGAATCGTGTCGGTTGCGTCGCCGTAGGGGAGCGTAAACAGGTTGGTGTTGCGGGCGACGAGCGGGTGGTACGTTCCGTCTCGCGCGACGGTCGGCACAGCCGACCCGGAGAGACCGCCGAGCGAGAGGTACATCGGGTCCGCGTCGGGAACGAACCGGACGCCGGTTTGGTCGTCAGTTCGGTTCGGACGCGCCGTGCCGAGCGCCGACCGAGCGATTTGTTCCGCCGAGACCGCGTCCGAGAGCGACCCGACGTTTGCGTCCTGTGCCGCGTCACTGGCCGCCCCCGTCGCGGTTGCGGTTCGATTCGCTCGGCGGTCGAGTTCGGCCAGCACGCGGTCGAGATACGCGGCACGGACGGCACTGCGCGCTCGGTCCGAAACGCCGTCGTAAGCGGCCGGAGCATCGACGAGCGCGCGACGGTCGGCTCGGAGGTCGGCGGCGAGTTCGGACGCGAGATTCACCTTCCCCGCGGCGACGTCGCGCGCGGGAACCGTTTTACTGCGGTTGCGAACGCGCTGGTGGAGTTCGACGAGGTCGGTGCGAACCCACGAGCCGAAGCCCGGCGCTCGCGGCGCGGTAGTCGTCTCCGCCGACGGGGTGTCCCCCGCGGCGACATCGCGTGCGAGACCGTCGAACCCGCCGTGGGTCGAAATCACGTCTTCCGCGTCCGACGCGGCCGCGGCGAAGTTCTCGCCATCGAGCGCGCCACCGGCCGACGTCGCGGGGGCGATGGGACGCGACGGGCCGGGAACCGTGTAGGGGTCCACGACGACCGCGAGGTCAACGCGCGTCTTCGTCTTCGTGCGTCCTTGTGTCTCAATCGTCTCGTTTCCGCGTCGCCACGTCTGAACGGTCGTTTCACTGCGCGTCACGACCCGCGAACCGGTATCGACGACGATAGTGTCGGAATCGAGTGCGGGCGTGCGCGTCGGCGCCGACGTGACGGACGCGTCGGAGTCTGTCGTCTCGTCTACTAACTTCCAGTCGTCGCCGGGCGGTGTTGGCGACGTGTCGATATCCTCGATGACGCGGACGTCGGATTCGACCGAAATCGTCGCGCTGTGTGCATCCGAGACGACGCCGTCGAACGAGGGACCGTCGCCGCGGCCGTCGAGCATCGAGACGAGAGAACTGTCCGCCGCCGCGCCGACAGAGCCGTTGAGAGTGCGGTTCGATGGAACCGTCTTCGGGGGCTTGTTCGTTCCCTCGTTGGGGGCGGGAAGCGCGTTCGCAAGTTCGGGCGCGGCCGGAACACCAGTTTGCGAGAGCACGCTCTTGGCCCCCATCTGGACGGCGGAACGGCCGATCGCTCCGCGGGCATCGGCGTCTGTCGCGCCGAACGTCTGTTGTTCGGCGATGAGGACGCCAGCGTTCGTCGCCAGTTCGGCGTGGTCGTTCGAGACGACGTTTTCGATGGGTGCGCCGGCGTACTGGCTCCACCCGCGCGTCCACGCGGCGGCCCAGAGCGCGGTCGTCACCGTCGCGTCGAGCGTCCCGCCGTTCGTCGCGCTCGCGTCCAGTCGGTGCTGGAACGCTTCGGTTCGGTCGTGGAGCGCGAGCACCGGCGTCCGAACACCGACGGTGGTCGTCACCGATTCGTTTGCGACCCGGTTGCCGCCGCGTTCGACGTCGATAGAGACGTTTTCGACGGTTGCGACGAGGACGGTTCCGTTCTCGCGGGAGCGTATCGAAACCCGTTCGAGCGCCGCGCGGAGACTCGTTTCGTTCGTCGGCCGCGGAAGCGAAGCAGAAGCGTTGACGTCGCCGCGCTGGACCGAGACGGCGCGAAGTCGTTCGGTCGCGGCGAGTGCGATTCGGAGGCGAAGATAGTCGCGGAACGTCTGGTTCTCGGAGAGTACCCGGCCGACGGTCGTGTTTGCCGGGGTCGTGACCGGGTTTGCGGCGGCGTTGCGTGCCGCGTCGCCGACGGCCGTGCGGACCGCGGCGTCCGCTTGGACAGACGCACGGTCAACGGCTTCGCCGACCCGGCGGTCCGCGACGGGGTCGTGCGTCGAGAGCGCGCCGGAGAACGTCGCGCTGCCGACGAGCAGGAGCACGCCGAGCAGGGCGAAGGGGACTCGACCCCGGTCGTCGTCCGCGAGTCTCACAGTGACCACGTCCTGACGACGACGGTGATGCGACCGACCGAGACGGCTTCGGCGGCGTCCCGAGGCGAGTCGTAGTTCGACCGCATCTGAGCGGCGAGTTTCGGGGTCAACGCGGCCGCGAGGTCGGCGTTCGCGGCGCGGGTTTCTTCGCGGGCGACTTCGGGTTCGACGGAGGCGTTCAGGAGAGCGCCGGCGCGCTCGTAGCGATGGGTCATCAACGTCGAAACGGGTTCGTCGCCGCGAAGCGCGAGGCGCGTCCGGTCGGGCGGGAACAGCCCGGCGACGGTGCGACATGCGACGACGCGGGCGACCGCATCGAAGCCGTCGTCGCTGGCGGCGACCGCGTCCTCGCGCGCCGCCGGGAACCCACTCGGCACGTCGAGCGTCGCGGAGTGAACCGTCGCGGTGGTCGGGGCGTCGGAGCCGAGGCTGTCCGTGGCCCGAACCGACGCTCCGGGGAACGGTCTCCACAGAACCGCAACGGCGACGCCACGGGCCGGAAGTTCCGATTCGACGCGACTCCCGACGGCAGTTCGGAAGTCGTCGCGGGCGTGGGTGAGTCGAACGCCATCGACCGTAACCGCGCCGAGCGCCGAGCGAGCAAGCAACCCGGAGAGACTGCCGTGAGCGGTTCGGTCGAGTTCGCGGGCGTCGATAGCGTCCGGCGATTCGAGAAGCGACGGAGCCACGTTTTCGACGCCGGGTTCGAGGTCGTAGTGAACCGTCGCCGTGCTCGTCGCAAGTGACGACGCGATGCCGTCGGCATCGACCGCGTTGCCGCCAGTCACGCCGGATACGCCGGAATCAGCCGTGGCGACGATGCCGACACTCGCGCTCACGAGGAGCAGACAGAGCGTCACGTCGAGAGCGACGTCGGTCATCGCCAGACCTCCACGCGGAGCGTGCCGAACCCGACGCGACCGGGTTCGATTCGGACGCTGACGCGGGTCGAGTCGCTATCGGCGTCCGTCGGCGCGTCGGGACCGACGACCCGCCGTTCGTCATCGACCGCGACGACGACGCGACAGGAGTAGCCATCGGGACACGCCGCGGGTGCGGCCGAGAGCCGCGACAGGTTGACCGTGCCGGTATCGTCTGCGAGCGCCGATTCGACGTTGTCGAGCGTCGCGGGCGCGAGGTCGCGGTCCGTGGTCGGAAGCGACCGGTCGAGGACCGTCGCGTAACACGAGAGGGCCGCACAAACGACGAACAGCGCAGTGAGCGCGGCGACTGGCGAGGTCTGTGCCCTACACGACGACGACGGTGACATCCGTTTCCTCCCAGGTGACGTGGCGAACGACGAGCGATTCGGCGGCCGACCGCCACGTCGCCTTTCGGTGGCGCGCGGCGTCCGCGGCGGCGGCGAAGTCGGCGGGCGAGTCGAAGACTGCGGTCGGGTTCGCACCCATTGCGACCGACCCGAGCGGCGAGTCGGGCGTCGCGGGCGTAATCGGACCGAACGCGAACGTCGCGTGAGCGGTTCCGCCGTCGTTTCTGAGGCCGATACGCTTCGGGCCGAGACGCACGGAATCGGCGGTGAGCGGCTGTTCGGCCGTCGTGTCGTACTCTGCGACGGCGACACCATCGACGGTGTCGGCGACGCCGGACGCGTCGGGCGCGGGCGTAGTCGGAAGCCCGACAACCGTGCCGAGAAGCACGGTCGCGGCCACCGAGAGCGCGGTCCACGTGTACAGTGAATCGAGCGGTGCGTCGAGCATAGACCGGGATGGACCCGTTCGAGTATATAAACCTCCGCCCGCTCAGACGAGCGTGCCAGCGGCGACGAACGCGACGAGAAACGTCGTCGTCGCCGAGACGAGCGCCTTGCCGACCCGCGATGCGACGAGGTGGCGGTCGAGTCCGTACTCGACACCGACCGAGAGCGTCGTGAGAATAATCGCGGACAGGAGCACGTACGCGCCGACGGCGAAGCCGAGGTCGCCGGTCGCCATCGGCGCGGTGACGGCCGCATCGTCGAGCGTCCGCGCGGGACCCATGCCGTCGGCGAGCGCGACAGTCGCACCCGCGACGAGCGGACCGAAGATGGCCGCGGTGTTCGAGAGCGTCTCCGTAACCGACGCGAGTTCGCGGCGCGCTTCGGCGTCGAGACGCGAGAGCGCGGCGAGTTGGTCGGCCATCGAAACGATAGCGCGACCCGCGGGGCGACCCTCGCTGGCGGCGAGACCGAGAAGCGTTGCGACACCGGCCACTCGTGGACTCGGGACCGAGTCGAGGACGCCGTACTCGCCGCGGAACGATTCGACGACGCCGACGCGGAGCCGACGCTGGACGCCGACGGCATCTTCGAACAGTTCGCCGGTCGCACCCGGAACCGACGTTGCGGCACGGGCAAGCGCGGATTCGACGGCTTCGCCCTCACCGACGGCGCGGCCGACGAGATAGAGCACGTCCGAGAGACCGTCTTCGACCGCCCGGACGCGGTCCCGGAGTTCCATGACCGGGCGCGCGGCGACGAAAAGCGAGAGGCCGACGCCGAGACCGACTGCGGCGAGCGGTGCCGCCCACGACGCGACGAGCGCGTTGACGGCGACGAAGCCCGCGAGTCCGGCACCCACGCCGACGGAGACCGCAACCAGTCGGTTGTCGTCAACGGCCGGGTGGGAGGCGTCCACGGAAAGCGGCGCAAAGGCGACCGGGCGGCGGACGAGCACCCATCCGACCGCGCCGAGAAGACAGGCCGGAAGCACGATATCGTAGAGAAAGACGACGTGTGTCGCGTCGATGCCGACGCCGGCGACGCGCGCGGCGGGAAGTGCGCCGACGAGCGCGAGCGGGAGCAGGACGCCGAAGGCGTAGACGGCGGTAATCGGGCCGCGAACCGAGCCGACGAAATCCGCGAGGCGGTCCTGTGTTCCCTCGCGGACGACCTCGTGTGCGCGGTCAAGCGTTCGGTCTCGTTCGCCGTCCGGAACGTCTGCGGCCGTCTGGAGGAGCGCCGTCGCCCGGTCGAGCGCCGGGAACCACTCGCGCCACGCGTCGGCGAACTCGCCGAGACCGGTCGTCGGTGTTCCGCGAGCGCGTGTCGTGTGTGCGGCGAGTGAGTTCGAAAGCGCGTCGTCGTCGGTGCGAGCGGCGAATCCGGCCGCCCGCTCGACCGACGGCTCGATACGCATCCGGAGGGCGATGCGGCCGACCAGTTCCGGAGCGTTCCCGAGCGCCCGCGTTCGGCGAAGCGTCGCCAGCCAAACCGGGAGCGTGTGTACTGCGTGGGCGGCACCGAGCGCGCCCGCGAGCGAGACGAAAACGACAGAGAGCGTCGGCAATCGGGCGACGAGCGCGAGTAGTCCGGCGAAGAGCCCTGCCGGAACCGTCGCACCGTAGCCCGCGCTGACGACGGTTTCGGCGTCGAGGTCGCATCTGAGGAACGCGAGAGAGCGCCGCAACTCGTCGCTCGGTTCGACATCCGCGGGGGCGAACCGCGCAAGGGCCGTCGCGGCCGAGTGGGCGAACGACCTCACCATTCGGAGTCACGCTCCGTGCGAGCCGCGGCGAGGTCGGCGGGCCTTGTCCGGTCGGTTTCGGCGAGCGAGTCGAGACGAGCGGTTCGAGATTCGAGCGCGGCGAGTACGTCCGCGTACGATTCGCCCGGACGCGCGAGAGATTCGACTGCGAGGCTATCGCCTCGTGCGACCGCCCCCGTCGAAACGAGCGCGTCGCCGTCGTGACTGAACAGCGTCTCGAACCCGGTGTCGTCGCCGGCGTCACCGGTCGAGCGGACTTCCTCGACGCGGGCAACGCGGTGTTCGTTCGCGTGCTCGCACGTGATGACGAGGTCGGTTGCCGCGAACGACGCCGCCGGAACGTCGAGGTCGGAGACGACGCGTTCCCGGACGTCCGCGGCACCGTCGCCGTGAATCGTGCCGAGAACGGCGTTCGCGTTCGCGCCGACGCGCATCGCCTCGTAGAGAACTGCGGCCTCCTCGCCGCGGACTTCACCGAGTGCCAGCGCGCCGTCACCCAGTCGAAGCGCCGCGTGAAGCGCCTCCTGTGGTGTCGGCTCCGGACCCCCAGTCGTGTCGGTCCGAAGCGTTTGCACGTCGCGGTCGGCGGAACGAAGGCTCGACGCCGGGAGTTCCGGCGTGTCTTCGATGAGGACCGTTCGAACGTCGCTCGGGAGTTCCCACAGAAGCGACCCGAGGAACGTCGTCTTGCCCGCGCCGCGCGACCCAGCGACAAGCATCGACGCGCCGCGTTCGGCCGCGAGCGAACAGAGCGCCGCCGCGTCAGCGGAGAGCGTTCCGTTTGCGACGAGCGCGGGGAGCGTCAGCGGCGTCTCGTCGTGCCGGCGGAAGGCGAAACCGAGTCCGTCGCTCGCCGGCGCGGTCACCCCCGCGACACGAACGCTCACGCCGCCAGCATCGACAACCGTGTCGAGCGTCGGGTCGGCGCGGGAGAACGACGCGCCGCTCACCCGTCGCAACCGAGAGGCGAGCGATTCGGCACCGCCGGGTGCGAGACGGACGTTCGTCAGCATCGAGGTTCCATCGACGACGACGCGAATCGGGTTCTCGTCGGCGGGCGTCGAGACGTACACGTCGGAGACACTGGGGTCCGAAAACAGGTCGTCAAGGACGCCGTGGCCCGACGTGTGCTTTTTCAGAATCGTCGTGAGCGTCTCGACCGGTGCGTCGGAGTCGGCGACGTGGCGAACGGCACGACCCGGTGCGCGCGCACCGGCTTCGACCGTCCCGCGAGCGAGCGCGTCGTGCGCGTCGGCGAGCGTTTTCGCCGCCCGTTGGTCGAGTCTCGATTCCGGCGGTTCGAGGTGGTAGACGGGGCCGCGTGGCGTCTCGTAGCGGCGAGCGACAGCACCGGTGTCGAGGTCGGTCGTGCCGACGAGTCGCCCCTCTGCCGGCGAGCGCGGGTCGATGCGCGAGCGAGCGAGGGTTGGTCCGACGACCGCTCGGAATGCGTCGTCGTAGTCGGTCGTTCGAGAAACACCCTCCGAGAGACCCGCCTCAACCGCGGCGCGACGGACCGGACCGGCGCGACCGTCGGCCTCGTGGGCGGCGGCGAGCGGGTCCCGACGGGCGCGCTCGGCGAGTCGGTCGTCGTGGAATCGGACGCGTTCTGCGAAGCGACCGGCGGCGACGAGCAAGCCGGTTGCAGCGTCGTCGTAGCGGCGTTCGAGACCGTCGGTTCGGACCACGACGCCGTCGGCATCGCGCGTTTCCAGCGCCTCGATAACCGTCGCGCGACAGCCCGGCGAGCGTGCCAACGAACCGTGATTCGGACAGGCCGACGCATCGACAGCGAGCGTCACCGTCTCGTCGTGCGGTCTGTCGGTCGGCGTCGTGAATTCGGTTGTGCACTCACAACCGTCGGCCGAATTGGTCGCTGTCGGTCGGCCGCGAGTCGCGTCGGCGAGGCGGTCACCGAGCGCATCCGGAAGCGCCGAAGCGAGCGTCTCAGAGAGGGAATCGAGGGGCATGCGACGGGATGGCCGCGTTCGAGTATTTGAACCTACGCCACCGTCGAGTCGGTTCGAGCTGGTTCGATAACAATCACGGCACCGCCGGTATCGGATGCGAGCGTCAGCTTGAGACGGTGTCGTCCCGGTCCAAGGACGAGACGGTCACCGACGACTCGGACTCGCGGGCCACCCACCCGGCGGACGACGGTTCCCCCCGACGTGACAGTGGCCGCGAGTTCGACGCCGTCACCGCCGCGAATCGCAAGCCGAGAGACCCCCGCCGCACGCCACGACCCCGAGGGGACGACGAGCGTGACGTGACGTTGTGCGCCCGCGACACCGGCCGGTGTCGGGTCCTCGGCGTTCGAGAGCGCGGTCGCCGCGTGTGCGAGTTCGTCGGCCATCGAACCAACTTTGACGGTCGTCGCATCCGCTCTCGCCGCGTCCGCCGCGGGAAAGGCAACGCCGGCGATGGCGACGGCGAGGAGACAAGAGAGGACGATTCGAATCACAGCACGTCGCGGAGGCGGGCGGCCAAGCCATCGGTGTCGGCGTCGGCGTTGGCGTCGGTGTCGAGGCGAGTCCGGTCGTCGCGCGTCGCCTCGTTCGGCGCGTCGTCTCGGGAGTGGGTGGCAACCGCCTCCGCGAACGCGTCGTCGGTCTCGTCGATGAGCGCCGCTTCCAGCGATTCGGCTTTGGCGAGTGCGGCGTTCGCGCGTCGCTCTACGTCTTCGTTGACCGTGCGGACGCCGCCGAGGTAGCCGCGAATCGCCTGCGTCGCGGCGTCAACCTCGTCGATGCGGTCGGTCAGCGTCTCGACGGTCGATTCGAGGTCGGCGACGCGCGCTTCGACGGCCGCGAGGTCTTCGAGGTTCGAGAGGTCGGTGTCGGTGCCCGTGAGCGTGCGTTCGACGGCGTCGAGCCGCGAGACGAGTTCGGCGGTTCGGTCCGTCGCGGCGGGGGCGTTCCCGTCCGTGTCGAGTCCGACTGGGTCGTTCGTCATGGCCCGGGGTGGTCCCATCATTCGATATAAATCTCGGGGGGATCGCCGACCAGAAATGTAAGCGAGTATATAAATAAACGACTTGCTCGGGGCTTGGTGGGGAACGTTCAAGAGAGGGCCGAGAGTGGATTAGAATATGAAGACCGTCCTGATTGGTGTGGGCCAAGCGGGTGGAAAGCTCACCGCCGCCCTCCAGTCGTTCGACCAACAGATGGGGTTCGGTGCCGTCCTCGACGCTGTCGGGGTGAACACCGCGAAGGCCGACCTACAGTCGCTTCCGTTCGAGACGGTGCTCATCGGACAGGACCGCGTGAACGGACACGGCGTCGGCGGTGACAACGAACTCGGAGCCGAAGTGATGCAGTCGGACCAAACCGAGGTCATGTCGGCGCTGGACGGGCGTGTCACGGCCGAAGCGGAGTCTATCTTCGTCGTCGCCGGTCTCGGCGGCGGCTCCGGCTCCGGCGGCGCGCCGGTACTCGCAAAGGCGTTGAAACGCGTGTACAACGTCCCGGTTTACGTACTCGGTATTCTTCCCGGTCAAAACGAAGGCGCGATGTATCAGGTGAACGCCGGTCGCTCGCTCAAGACCATCGCCCGCGAGTCCGACGCCGTCCTCCTCGTCGATAACGACTCGTTCCGCGCCTCCGGCGAGTCGATGAGCGAAGGCTTCGACGCCATCAACCAAGCAATCGCCCGACGCGTCGGTCTCCTCCTCGCGGCCGGTGAGGCGGTCGAAGGCGTCGGCGAAAGTGTCGTTGACACGTCCGAGGTTATCAACACCCTCCGCTCTGGGGGAATCGCCGCGCTCGGCTACGCCAGCGCCGAAGCGTCGCCCGACGCGGAAGACAACATCAATGCCGTCATGAGCACGACGCGCCGCGCAGTGCTGACTGGAACGAGCCTTCCGGACGCCAACACCGCCGACTCGGCGCTCGTCGTCATCGCCGGTGAACCGGATACGATTCCGCGCAAAGGCGTCGAGCGCGCGCGCCGCTGGGTCGAAGAGGAGACCGGCAGTCTACAGGTCCGCGGCGGTGACTTCCCGCTCGACAGTGGCCGACTCGCGTCGCTCGTCCTCCTCGGCGGCGTCGAGCGGTCCGAACGCGTCGAGGCGTTCATGGAGCGCGCCCGCGAGGCAATCGAACAAGCCGAGACAGAACAGCGCTCGGACCCGAACGAGATGTGGCACAACGACGAACTGGACGACCTTCTGTAACTTCGCTCCGTCGTCTCCGATTCGGTCGCGCTCGGTTTTTCCCGTCGATAAAAAGAGACCGCCAGTCGTCGCCCTCGCGGTCGGGTTCAGTGAAGATTATTGCTGGATGAGGCTCGCACCGTCGAGTTCGGTGCGGGCGTAATCGACGTCCATGAGGTCGAGAATCGTCGGCGTGATATCGTAGAGGTCTGCGTCCTCGATGACGGCGTTGGAGTCGTCGATGTAGAGCGTCGCGTTGTCGAAGCTGTGCATACCGTTTCGCGGGCCGGTGCCGAACACGTCGTCGTGGCCCTTGAAGCCGGATTTGAGGTCGAAGCCGTGGTTCGGGATGACGACGAGGTCTGGCGCGATGTCGTCGTGGTCGCCGCGGAAGGCGTCTTCCTTGACGACGACGCGCTCTGCGACTTTCTTGCCATCGGGACCTTCGAGCGCTTCGAGTTCGGTTTTCAGTTCGTCGCGGACCGCCTCGTAGTCGTCTTGCGAGACCGACCCGCGCGGTTCGCGGCCTTCGAGGTTGATGAAGAACCGACCGGGGATGAGCGAGTACGCCTTCGATTCGGACTTGATGTCAGAAAGCGAGTCGTGGTCGTCGGACTCATACGAGAGCCAGCCGTTCTCTTCGAGCCACGCGTTACAGTGAACCTCGTAATCGAGCGAGGTGAAGCCGTGGTCGGACGCGACGACCATCGTCACGTCGTCCGGGAGCGCGTCGTGAATCCGTCCGAGGTAGTCATCGACGGTGCGATAGAACTCGAAGAAGGCCTCTTTGTTCTCTCCGTCGCGCTCGTAATCTTTGAACAGGAAGTGGTTGACGCGGTCGGTCGTCATGAAGACGCCGAAAAACAGGTCCCAATCGTCCTCTTGGAGGTAGCGTTCGAACGCGTTGTAGCGCTTGTCGAGGGTCTCTTGGGCGTTTTCGATGAACGCCGTCTTGTCGTCGTCGTGACCGAGTTTGGCGTTCACGTCGATTTTGTAGCCCATCTCGGAGAGCGTGTCGCGGAAGTCGTCGGGGTAGGCGGCCTTCTCGACGCCGGGCGAGAGGAACCCGGAGACCATGCGCTGGACGTTCCGTTGCGGCGGGAACGTCACGGGAACGTTCATCACGGTCGCCTTGCGGCCGGCGTCGGTCACGCGGTCCCAAACGCGAGTCGCTTGGACGTCACGACCCATCGGAACGTACGTGTCGTACGACCCGACTTCGCGGTCTTGGAAGCCGTAGACACCGGTCTCGCCGGGGTTGACGCCGGTCGTCAGTGCCGGCCAGCAGGCGCTCGATTCCGGTGGAACGATGCTGTCGATAGCACCGGCCGACCCTTCGTCGGCGAGTGCTGCGAAGTTCGGGAACTCCTCGGGATGCTCAGAGAGGAGACTAAATGGCACCCCGTCGATGCCGATGAAGGCGACGCGGGGGTGGTCCTTGCCGCGGAGTCGGTCGAACAAACCCATACCTCACGGTATCCAGGAGAACCATAAGAAGGTTCGTCTCTGTGCCGGTGTTTGCGCCGACATACGACGGTGACGCGCGTGCGACCGAGTAAGCGGCGAGTTTCACCGGACAGTCGGAACCGTCTCAAGCCCGTGGTTGTCTCGGTAGCGTGAGTGGGCGGTCGTTCGCCACCAGCGACCGACCGCTGACCCGGAGTTCGCTCGCGGCGATGAACACGAGTCCCCACGCGACGAGTGCAACCGCCCACAACACGCCCACGGCCGACGCCTGCGCCGGAAACGCGAGCGAAACCGAACCGAAGTAGACGGCGAGTCCGGCGGTCAGCCACGCGACAAAGCGGTGGCCGGGTGCGCCCGCAGACGCGACGAGACCCATGAGCAAGAGTCCGATAGACATCGCCGTCATCTCCATGTAGTGTCCGGCGAGCGCGTGGGAATCGCCGGTACTCTGGAGTCCAATCTGATTCGCCGCGAACGCGAGAACGGGAATCGCCGCGACGGCGACGAGCCCGAACAGCGCCGGACTGTACTCCTCACCGAGGGAGACGATTTTCCGTCCCGCCGGGTGGAACACCAACAGCAAGCCCGTGAGCACGAAGAACGGAATCACCTCTTCGACGGGACCGCCGCCGACGACGGTGCCGAGAAGGACGAGCGTCGTCACGGCAAACGACACCTGCATGAGCGCGACGCGCTTCGTTGGTCGGTATAACTGGCTGGCGACGCCGAGGAGGATTATCCAGACGTTCGCCGCGATAACCATCAAGTGGAGGCGATGCTCTCCGAGCGCGTTCCCACCGGACCCCCAACCAATGACAGGGTACGTGAGGAGTTCGGCGATTGCCATCGCGGCCAAGCCGAGCGTCACGAGCGCGAGCAGGTAGAACGTGTACGACCGTGCGCGCTTGAACGTCGTCGGCACGTCTTCAGACGATTCTTCACTACGTTGTGTGGTGTCATTTGACATGGTTCGATTCTAGAATACAACGGACCCGAGATTAACTGTTATTCGCTGTTTCTGGACCGTTTCAACGTGTCGATAGAACTTCATCAAAGAGACACATCGACGATTCTCTCGGGACCAGATAGCTGGGTGTCCGGGTCACCGTAGCGGGCGAAGAACACGGGGCGAAGGAGCGAAGTGCCGCGCGAGGTAACGAACACCCGTGAAGGAGTTCGAGCGAAAACAACTCTTGGAGCGCGTCAACAGGGAGGGTGCGACGGTCGGCGCACAGATTCCCGAGCGCATTGACGTCCAAGGAGAGGAGATAGACCTCCAGCAGTTCGTCTTCGAAATCAAGCGCCGAGAGACGATTCCGCCGGGCGAGCGCGAGCGCGTTGACCAAGCGAAGCGTAATCTTCGGCGGGAGCGCCTCGACCGACTCCAGCGTATCGAGGACAACGAGGTGAGCTACGAGAAAGGAACGGAACTCGTCACGGCTATCATCGGCATCGACCGGGCGCTCAACGCCCTCGAACAACTGCGGCCGGAAGACCTCGAACAGGAGTCGAAACTCCAGAACGCGGCCGATCAAAAGCGGTGGATGAAATTCCTGAAGAAGGCGCTCGGCCGCGAGGGCGGCGCGAGCAAGCGAGGTGGCCGGTGAGCCGAAACGACGAGGTTGCGGCGCTCCTCGAAGAGTTCGCAGACCTCCTCGATGCGAACGGCGTGGCGTACAAACCGTCGAGCTATCGCCGCGCCGCGGAGAACGTCCGCGAGCATCCGAACCCGATCGAGTCGCTCGCCGCGGAGGGCGAAGACACCGTCAAGACGGTCAACCGCGTCGGCGACGCAATCGCCTCGAAAATCGTCGAGTACATCGAAACCGGGCACATCGAGGAGTTAGACGCCCTCCGCGAGGAATTGCCCGTCGATATGGCCGGCCTGACGAGCGTCGAAGGCGTCGGCCCGAAGACGGTCGGCACGCTCTACGAGGAACTCGGAATCACCGACCTCGACGAACTGGAGACCGCCGCACGCGAGGGACGGATTCAGGAGGTCAAGGGCTTCGGCGCGAAGACGGAGGCGAACATCCTCGATGGCATCGAGTTCGCGCGCCAAGCGACCGGTCGGCAACTGCTCGGAAACGCCCGGCCCGTCGCCGACGACCTGCGCTCGTATCTCGCCGACCTCGACGGCGTCGGCAGAGTCGAACCCGCTGGGTCGATGCGGCGGTGGCGCGAGACGGTCGGCGACATCGACGTGCTCGCCGAGAGCGACGACGCCGAATCGGTCATCGACCACTTCCTCGCGTGGGACCACCTCGGCGACACCATCGAAGCGGGCGAACAGAAGGCGAGCGCCCGAGTGAACGCGATGCGGGTTGACCTCCGCGTCATCGACCCGTCGGAGTACGGCGCGGCGCTCCAGTATTTCACCGGAAGTAAGGACCACAACGTCCATCTCCGCAACATCGCCATCGACCGCGGTCTCAAGATGAACGAGTACGGGATGTTCGACATCTCCGACGTGGACGACCCCGACGGCGGTCCCCACGTCGGTGAGCGCATCGCCGGCGAGACCGAGGAATCGATGTACGAGGCATTGGGTCTCCCGCACGTCCCGCCCGAGATGCGCGAAGATACCGGCGAGATAGAACGCGCCGCCGACGGATCGCTCCCGGCCCTCGTCGAAGACGGCGAGATTCGAGGCGACCTACACACCCACACGAACTGGTCCGACGGCGACAACACCATCGCGGAGATGGTCGCCGCGGCCGAAGCACGCGGCTACGACTATCACGTCGTCACAGACCACGCGACCGGTCCCGGCATGGTCGGCGGCGTCGGCGTCGAAGACGACCGCCTGCTCGAACAAATCGACGAGGTGCGTGCCGTTGCCGACGAAAGCGACATCGCGGTCTTCACCGGTGTCGAGGCGAATATCGACGCCGACGGAGACCTCTCTGTCGCCGACGACGTGCTCGACCAACTCGACGTAGTCGTCGCCTCGCCCCACAGCGGTCTCGGCCAAGACCGCGAGACGGCGACCGACCGACTCATCCGCGCGATAGAACACCCCGCGACCGACGTGCTCGGCCACCCCACCGGTCGGCTCATCAACCAGCGACCCGGTTTGCCGGTCGATTACGAGCGACTGGCCGAGGCCGCCGTCGAACACAGCGTCGCACTCGAACTCAACGCCAGCCCATACCGTCTCGATTTGAACGGCGAGGCGCTCCGAACCGCCGTCGAGGCGGGCGCGACCATCGCCATCGACACCGACGCGCACCGACCGGCGGAACTCGACTACGTCCGATACGGCGTCCACACTGCGCGACGAGGCTGGGTCGAGACTGCTGACGTGTTGAACACGCGGGGTGTCGCGGCGTTCACCGACTTCCTCCATTGACCGACGACATCGGCGCAGACCACCCCGGAACGGTCGCCTCGGGCATCGACCAGCCCGAACCGGGCGAGACGACCCTCCTATTAGACGTGATGCTCGGGACGCTCGCCACGAACCTCCGGATGTGCGGGTACGACACGGTCTACGCCCTCGACGACGACGGGTCAGACCCCGGTGATGAGGAACTGCTCGAACGGGCGGCCCGCGACGGGCGCGTGCTCCTCACACGCGATGTGGCGCTCGCGTCGCAGGCCCCGCGAAGCGTCCTGCTCGCAGCACGGACGCCAATCGACCAACTCCGCGAACTCGAATCCGTGGGGTTCGACGTCTCGCTCGACGAAACGCCCACGCGGTGCGGCGTCTGTAACGGCCCGGTCGAAACAGTCGATGCCGACGCGTCGGTCCCCGACTACGCCCCGCGCCCGGACGAGACGGCGCTCTGGCGGTGTCAGGATTGCGGACAGGTGTTCTGGCGAGGGAGTCACTGGCGGGACGTCGAATCGAGAGTAAACGACTTCTGAAGGCCTGACGGCCGCGTCAGCACTCGAATCGAGAGACGGGGAAACAGAAAACACGGAAAACGGACAACCCGGACAATCGGTTCTGCCTCGCTCGCCGCTCACTCCTCACTCGCGGCGACGGGGGAACCACTCGTCGCAGGCTTCCATATCCTGCATCATCTCGTCGTGGGCCGCGCAGTACGGTTTGAGACCGTCGGACGTGCGAACGTACTCGAAGTACGTGCAGTTGCCACAGTAGCGGTCACCGACCGTCGTGGCGTCGGGGCGGTCCGCGTCGGGGTGGTCTGCGGCGTTCGCCGGTGAGCGAGTCGAAGTCGGCTCAATAGTGTCGGGTCGCGTGGACTGCGACGCGCCAGCGGACTGGGACGATTGGGTTGGTTCGACATCCAACGGCGTGATCTCTTGGGCCGATGCGCCACCGTCTGTCGCGCTGGCCGCGCCTGCGGTGCCTGCCGCGCTCGTCGAACTGGACGTGGAGGACGTGGACTGCGTCTGATTCGTCTGCGTCTCGATGTCACCGTCGGGCGTGCCGCCGAGGAAGCCGATTCCGCCGAGGCCACCACCGCTAGACTTGTCAACCTCGACGAAGCGCGTTTCGCCCTTTTTGGTCACCTGCACGGTTGCGGTGCCGCCGGGGTCGTTTCGCGTCTTGAAGTTGGCGACGCCGACGAACAGACACCAGAACGTCGTGACTGTGCCGAAGAAGTAGACGGCGACGGTCTCCAAGGTGAGGTCGCGCAGACCGGCACCGCAAGACGAGCCAATCCAGTGACACGGGTACGCGTGGGAGAACAACGCGACACCGAACATGGCGATACTCGCGCCGATAACTGCGGCGGCGCGGGTTCGGGCACTCACCGGGAGTACCGCTAGCACGCCGAGGAAGATGACGGGAACACCGATACCTCCGAGGATGCCCCCGAGTTCGCGCGCTTCGCCGAGCGACGCTCCGCCCGACGTGTACACATCGGTCGTCACGACCGCGATGCCCGCGACGACGAGCAACACACCGGAGAGAAACGCCCCGAAGCCCAGGGACAGCCGTCGGAGACTCGGCCCACCGCGGCCACCGTGGTACGCCTCCGAAAGACTGGTCATAAACCGTCATACGAAAGCGGCCCCTAAAACGATGCGTCAGACGTTTGTCTGCTCTTCGACACGTCATTGGCTCTCGATAGTGGGTTCCAATCGGGCGATGTGAATCTCGAAGGGATTATCATCCGCGGTGGCTAACGCTCGGTCATGGCTGACGAGGAAGCAGACGAGGCACCCGCCGTCGAACTCGGAGAGGGTGCGTCCGTCGAAGGTGCCCCTCTCGCGCGCGTCGCCTCTCGACTGACGTGGCCCCAAGAGAAGAGTCGTATCCTACAGAAAGAAGGTGACGCGGTCATCCGGACTCCGGACGGCCCGCAGACGCTCGAAGACATCCTCGCCGACGCGGACGAGACGTATTTCGAGACGCGACAGACGTTTGTTGACGACGTGTACGACATCGTCGGTCGCGCCCCGGTCGCAACCGAATAACGGTGCTTCGTCGCCGGCTCGCCCGACTCCCGTGGCTCTACCGCGCGCTCCTCGTCGGAGGTCTCGCCGGTGCCGCGTGGAGTCTCTGGACTCTTCCTGCCGGCGATCTCACGTACCGCGCGGTCCACGACGCCCTGCTGTTTATCCTCGTTCCCGGAGCACTGGCGGTCGCCCACGGCCGCAACCTCGGATGGAGAGTCAACCGTCGCGTCCTCCGAAACACCGCGCTTCTCGCGCTGTTCGTCCTCCCGTTCTACCTCGTCGGGTCGAGTCTCCCGACGATTCGAGCCTACTACCCGATGTGGCACACCTCAACCGCGCTCGCAGATTTCGTGCCGCACGCGGCTCAGCAACTCCTCGTCGTCGTCGCCGCCGAAACGTACTACCGCGGGTTGCTCTGTGTCGGCGTCCGCGAAATTGGCCGGAAAAGCGCCCTTATCAGCCCGATTCTCTACGCGTTCCACCACGTCGGAAAGCCGCCGATAGAGTTGCTCCTGTCGGCTCCGACGGACGTGCTCTTCGGGCTCGTAGACTACGAGAGCGATTCGATTCTCCCCTCTATCGTCGCCCACGGCGGCGGGCTCATCCTACTGGACTGGCTCGTTCTCCATCCGCCGTTGTTACCCCCCGACCGGGTCGCGGCGGCGCTCCAGTGGCTCCCGATTCCGCTATGAGTGACGGCGAGTCGTATCCGTCGCTCGGTCTCGCCCGCGGCACCGTCGAACTCGTCGCTCACGACCCGAGCTGGCGCGAGGCGTACGAGCGCGAGGTCGAGCGCCTGCGGCCGCGACTCTGTGCCGCCGCCGAGAACGGTGGTGACGCCGACAGCGGTGACGGCATTCGATTCGAACACGTCGGGAGCACCGCGGTTCCGGGGCTGGCCGCGAAACCCATCGTCGACCTGCTCGTCCTCGTCTCCAGCCTCGACGACGCCGAGGGCGTCGCGCGGGCGCTCGAAGCCGCGGGCTACGAGGAGCGTCCCGACGGCGACGTGCCCGACCGACGGTTTTTCGTCCACGGCCCGCCCGAGCGGCGGACGCACTATCTCTCCGTGACCGAAGTCGGGAGCGACTGCCACCGCGAGCAGGTCGCTTTCCGCGACGCGCTCCGGGCGGACGACGACCTCGCGGCCGAGTACGAGCGACACAAACGCAGGCTCGCCGAGGCGCACCCGGACAAGCGGGGTCGATACACGAACGCGAAGGCGTCGTTCGTCGAATCCGTGCTCGACGACGCCGCGTCGTCGGAAGACGACGACCCGCTCGTGTAGGTCAAGCACACTACCATAGCTTTTCCCGACCGGGGACCGAAGGGTCCGCTATGGCACTTCCAATCGACCCTAGCACCATCAAACCCGAAGCCATCGGTGAGGAACGCGTCGTTCTCGACATGGACCACGAGACCGCAATCGAGCACGTCCGCGAAGCCTTCACTGACGCCGGGTTCGGTGTCGCAACTGAATTTTCGCCCTCCGAGATGCTCAACGAGAAAGTCGATGCCGACCGCGACCCCTACTACGTGCTCGGCGCGTGCAACCCGACGATGGCGAACCGCGCCCTCGATGCGACCGACAAGAAGATTGGCGGTCTCTTCCCGTGTAACGTGGTTATCTGGGAGGAAGAACCGGGGAAACAGGTCGTCTATCACCTGAGTATCATGCGCGTCGCCCGGCTCATCGGCATCGCGCCCGACGACGACGAGATGGCGGCGATCATCGCCGATACGGGCGAACTCGTCGATGAGGCGCTCGCCAACCTCGACGCAATCGAGGCGTAACCACCCTACACCGAGTCGAGTTCTTCCAGCGCGTCGGCGATTCGGTTGATATCGCCGCGAATCTTGTACAGGAGATAGATAGCAACGAGCGCCGCGACGACCGGAAGGAGACCGAGGACACCGTAGATAAGAAAGATGATAAGCAGCTCTGGGCCGCCGGGTACCTGTAGTGGAATCATAGATTAAGCAGGCGTCTCAGCCGTCAAAAAGATTGGTTCACGAGAAGTCGAAGATGTTCGCCTGCAACCCGGCGGCCATCGTCGATTTTCGCCGGAGGTCGCCGAGCGAGATGGGGAGGTAGTCGGCCACGTCGCGGACGGCGTCACCGAACGTTTCGGCGGTCGCTTTCTCGCCTTCGAACGCGTGGCGGACCGCCTCTCTGACCTGCCAGACACCGACCGGTCCCCAGTAGTCGTCCGAGACGTGCCGCAAGACGAGCACTTTCGCCTGTCGGCCGCGGTCGTTGAGGTGTTCGAGAGCGCCGAGCCGCGAAGCGTGGTACGCGCCGGCAGTCTCGTTGACGTATCCGCTTCTGCCGTCGTAGCCCTCGCGGTCGGCCGCGAGATACATCCCGGCTTCGGGGTCGGGGTTCCAGACGCTTCCGGGAGCCTTCATCTCGACTAGTTCGAACTCCCAGCGACCCGGTGCGAGAATCACCCAAAAGGCGTTTCCGAGGAACTCGTTGCGATAGATTTCGACGCCATCGACGGACTCGGCGTGGCGAACCTGTCCTCGGAGATACTGTCCGAGGGTGTCGTCAACGGCGGTAATAGACCACCGCGTCGGAACGAGACGGCGTTGTTCTGTCTGTCCGAGCGCGCCCGCAGAGAGAATCGTGTTGATGTCGTACACGTCGAAGCCACGGCGATAGAGGTACGTCATCGCACCCTGTGCGTTCCAGTCGTCGTCTTCGAGCGTCTTTTTCACCAACTTCGGGACGTGTGGGTTCTCCGCGAGGTCGGCAGAGCGGGCGCGGGCACGGGGACCGACCGGCGTCGCCACGTCCGCGGCGCTGGCATCGAAGTCGAGGTCTGGCGTGTCGTCGAGACCGATTTCGACCGTTACGGGGCGGTCGGCGATGGCGACCTCGCGTTGCGTCCCCAGAAACCCGTCCCACGAGTCAGCGACGTTCGTCACTTTCGTCCCCTGATTCGAGTTCAGAAGGGAGGTGCGCCGCTGGAACACGTCGTTGATGCTCACGCCTTCGTCGTACCACGCGGCGCTCGTCTCGAATGCCGCGGCGTCGTCGTCGTGGCCGACGGGAGAGAGGATGCCCGTCGAGACGCGCGGATAGTTCGAGCGCCCGACGAAAATCGACGGTGAGACGCCGCCGTAGAGGGAGTCGCCCTGCACCGTCTCCTCGAAGCGGTCCTGAAACGTTTCGAGGTGGTCGAGGATGCCGTAGGACTTCTCCTCGGCGAGACGCCGGCGCTCGGCGCGGTCGTCTCGCTCGATGTCCATGTACTCGTCGAGCCGCATTACCGAACGGTGGGGCGGCCGCGGGTATGAACCTTCGGCGATACAGTCGGGACGCTCGGAAGCGACGGCGCACAAAAGTCATCTCGGACGACTGGTCGCGGCCGAGCGCGTGCTGGCTACGAACCGGTCGGCCGTCACGCGAAACGAGTCGTACCGGGTCTCAGATGGTGGATGGGTGCGGTGTCCGCGTTCGGGGACACCTCAGGTGTGAATGCCCATCGCTTCGATCTGTTCTTGGTAGCGGTTCCGGATGGTGACCTCGGTGACCTGCGCGACGTCCGCGACTTCGCGCTGAGTCTTTTTTTCGTTGCAGAGAAGCGAGGCCGCGTAGATTGCGGCGGCGGCGAACCCGGTCGGAGACTTCCCGGAGAGAAGTCCCTGTTCGGCCGTCGTCTCGATAATCTCGTTCGCTTTCGACTGGACCTCCTTCGAGAGGTCGAGTTCGGACGAAAATCGCGGGACGTACTTCTTCGGGTCGACCGGCCGCATCTCCAACCCAAGCTCCTGTGAGATGTAGCGGTACGTTCGTCCGATCTCCTTTCGTTCGACACGCGATACCTCAGAGATCTCTTCGAGCGAGCGCGGAATCCCCTCTTTTCGACAGGCGGCGTAGAGCGCCGATGTGGCGACGCCCTCGATAGACCGCCCGCGAATCAGGTCTTCGTTGAGGGCGCGTCGGTAGATGACGGATGCGACCTCGCGTACCGACCGCGGTACGCCGAGTGCGGACGCCATCCGGTCGATTTCACTGAGTGCGAACTGGAGGTTTCGCTCGCCCGCGTCTTTCGTTCGAATTCGTTCCTGCCACTTTCGAAGCCGGTGCATCTGCGACCGCTTTTTCGACGAGATGGACCGACCGTAGGCGTCTTTGTCCTTCCAGTCGATGGTCGTCGTTAGCCCCTTGTCGTGCATCGTCTGCGTGGTCGGCGCACCCACGCGAGACTTCGACTGGCGTTCGGAGTGGTTGAACGCGCGCCACTCCGGTCCGGGGTCGATACGTTCTTCTTCGATGATAATACCGGTCTCCTCGTGAATCAACTCGCCGTCGGCAGTTCTGACAACTTCCTCCGGGTCGAGGTTGTCGAGATCCACCTCGTCTTCCGATTTCTCGTCGTCTTGCGACTCGTCTCCCCATCGAGTCCGGTCGTTCTCACGCTCCCGCTGGCGGGTAGGCCGTTTCATCGCATTTATATATTGTCTATTTCCACACACTTGAAACTTTTCTCGGGGGTTCGTGAGTTGTTCATCTTCCGAAAGGACGGCGAACGGAGCGCCTATACCGAATCCACAGTGAGGTGATAGTATGCCGACCGTCGAGTGCGACCCAGACGAAGCGCGACGACGACTCGAAGAGGCGGGCATCGCGGTATCGCCCGGCAACACAGAACACGAGCGCTGGCGCGCGGAGCGAGACGACGCGAGCGCAGTCGCCTACGATGGAAAAGTCGTCGTGCAGGGGTCGAGACCGACCGACCTGCTTGCCGTGCTCCAACCCAAAGGCGGGCGCGCACACGTGTACTTCGACGGTGCAAGCCGTGGGAACCCCGGTCCGGCGGCGATTGGGTGGGCTATCGTGACGAACAACGGAATCGTCGCCGAAGGGTCGAAACGAATCGGGGAGACGACGAACAACCGTGCCGAGTACGAAGCCCTGATAGCGGCGCTCTCGGCGGCCGCAGAGTACGGATACGACGAGGTTGACGTTCGCGGTGATTCGCAACTCATCGTCAAGCAGGTCCGCGGCGAGTGGAAGACAAACGACCCCGGACTGCGGGAACGCCGCGTCAAAGCGCGCGAACTCCTCGACAGGTTCGACCGCTGGTCGCTGGAACACGTCCCACGAGAGATAAACGACCGCGCGGACACCTTAGCTAACGAGGCTCTCGACGATGCCTGAGTCAGAACTCCCTGAAGACGTGTGCGAGGAAGCGACGCGGTTGACCCGCCTCGCGCGCGATGCGGTAGACCCCGACGAGCGCGAGACGTACCGGTCGGCCCGCGACGACCTCGTCGGCGAGTACGACTTCGTCGCGCGCGTCCGCGACGAAGACGCCGTACTCGTGTTGCACCCCGCAGAGTGGGTCGATGCCGACGGAACCGTCACGCCGGCGGAGATCGATAATATCGACAGAGGTGTCGAACAGCCACTGTCGGGGACCGGAGAGGAACACGAGTGGGACGCAGTCGAAGAACACAACGCACGCCTCGTTGCGGTCGTCGCCGAAGAACACGGCGCGGACCACGCCGCGAACGCGCGTTCGTTCGCCGATTTCCTCGGGAATCACTACGTGCGCCGTATCGAGACGGCTGGCGCTCCCGAAGTGCGTGAGTTCGTCGAAGAATATTATCCACGCAATGCGTGGCCGACCGCCGAACAGCGGTCGATACTTTCGGAATCGCTCACGTTGCTCTTCGACGCCGCAGACGCCGAAGTGCCCGAATACAACTGAACGAATTCCGCGGTTCGTGCGGATTCTATCGCGCGATTACAGCTTTGCGTCGATGAGGTCCGAAACCATCTCGGCGCGCTCGTCGTCGGTGACGAACTTCGAGAGCATCCAGTCGAAGCGGTCGAGGACGGCTTCGAGACCGGTCTCGGTCAGTTCGTACTGGTTCGTCCGCTTGTCGAGTTCGCTCTTTTCGACGAGGTCCATCTCGACGAGGTCGTCGAGGTTGGGGTACAGACGCCCGTGGTTGACTTCGGTGTCGTAGTACTCTTCGAGGTGGCGTTTGATAGCCAGACCGTACATCGGTTCTTCTGCCAGGATGACTAGGATATTCTGCTGGAACGCGGTGAGGTCCCGAGTCGCACCGGATTCACTGCCAATTGTTTGTGCCTCTGACATACATGTGGAAATGTCATCCGTCTATTTAAACTTTGTCAACTTCCAGTCTGTTTGGCGCATTCTGACGTGGATTTGAGTCCCGAAATCAAGCTCTGAGCCGATAAGTAAGCCGAATAGCAAGTGGTATTACTAAGTGATGTATACCTGCAAATTCGGTCTCGTCCACCACGAGCATACTCGGAGAACACCACGGGCATATTTGGGTATTTGTTAGAGAACCTCCAAAGAATACCTCCAATCACGGAGGGGTTCCGTAGGTCGGTTGGTGGGATACTACCGTCACTCAGAGAGCAATGCCGAAAGGACTTTTGCCTGCATCGAGGATGGGTTCGGTATGGCGAATCTCTGGGAAGATATGGAGACCGGTCCCGACGCACCGGACGAAATCTACGCAGTTGTCGAGTGCCTCAAAGGCGAGCGCAACAAGTACGAGTACGACAAGGACATCCCCGGCGTCGTGCTCGACCGCGTGCTTCACTCCAACGTCCACTACCCGTCCGACTACGGGTTCATGCCGCGGACGTACTACGACGACGAAGACCCCTTCGACGTGCTCGTCCTCGTCGAAGACCAGACGTTCCCCGGTTGCGTCATCGAAGCCCGCCCCGTCGCCCTCATGAAGATGGACGACGACGGCGAGCAGGACGACAAGGTCATCGCCGTCCCCACCGAGGACCCGCGTTACGACCACATCGAGGACCTCGAAGACATCCCACAGCAGAGGCTCGACGAGATTGACGAGTTCTTCTCGACGTACAAGAATCTCGAAGCGGGCAAGGAAGTCGAGACCCTCGGCTGGGAGGACAAGCAGGCCGCGAAGGACGCCATCGAACACGCGATGGACCTCTACGAAGAGTACTTCGCGTAAGCGACACTCACGACACTTCTTTGCGACGTGGTCGAACACCGCGGAGCGGCGGCACTCGAAGACAGCGCTCGGTCGTAGAATCAAAAAATCGGTCCGCGCTCGTTCGTTTGTCCACTGCTCGACATCTACCGCAGTTTCACCACTGCCGTTCACTGCCCCTCGTCCACCTACACCTCACCATCGACTCTTCGTCTACCCACCGTCATCCGCCCGTCAAAGGCGAATCGCAAGACAGAGACCAACTGGATACACACTGGTTATCCTCACCGTATCATCCGATGAATTATGCGCATGGGTAATTATTAGTCAGTCTGTGGGCTACGTAGAGTTGAGTATGGCAGCCAAGCAACCCCGCCTCGGGATACAACACCCGACCGTCGTTCCGACGAACTTCACGCCCGCCGAGAACGCGGACGCAGACGCCGACGAAGAGCGCGTCAAAGACGCGTAACGAGGATTTTATCGCACGCACACCGAGCAACAGCGGCCGCGCCGTCCAGAGGAAAGCGGTTAGAGGACAGTTGGTAGGCGGACGTTTTCAGACGACGGTGTCAGAGAATACGTTCCAAACCGAGCGCGTAGACCGCATGCAACGACAGCGTGAGGGTGTTCCCCGCAGTAACGGCTGTTTCACGGGATTTGTCGAGGATTCGACTCGCGTAGCGTCTCGGCGGAGCGCACTCGGCTACGGGTTGGCATCGACCGAAGGTGTGTACACGTCGCGCTCGTGAGGGAACCCCTTTTTATCTCGCCGCCGTAAGGCGTTGGTAATGGCTATCTGCGACGTGTGCGGTAAAGACGAGAGTCTGCCGTACCGATGTTCGCGGTGCGGCGGGACGTTCTGTTCTGAGCACCGTCTCCCGGAGAACCACAACTGTTCCGGACTAGCAGACTGGGACGACCCAGTCGGGGTCTTTTCGAGTGACTTCGACGACTCCGTAACGACAGAACGCACAAGCGGTGGTGGCATCCTCGACTCTGTCGTGGGAACCGGTGGACTCCTCGGCTACTTCCGCGGGAACATGGCATACCTGTTCTTGGGACTGATGTGGCTCACGTTCGCGCTGGAGTGGGCAGTCATCCTCGGCACGAGAGCCGGAATACTCCCCCGAGGAACGTTCGGGATGCTGTTCACGCTGAGTTCGTCGAATCCGCTCTTCGTCTGGACGTGGGTCACGTCAGTGTTCTCACACGACCCAGGGTTTTTCTTCCACATCGTGGGGAACAGTATCGTCCTATACTTCTTCGGTCCCCCCGTCGAACGCTACATCGGGTCGCGGAATTTCGCCGCTCTGTTCGTCGTCTCCGGGGTGCTCGCGGGGCTGTCACACATCGGGAGCGCTCTCATCCTGTCGCCAGGGAGCCTCACAGCGGTGCTCGGTGCGTCCGGTGCCGTCTTCGCCATTCTCGGCGTTCTCACGGTTCTCAATCCCAGCCTTCGAATCTATCTATACTTCGTGATTCCAATCCCACTGTGGCTGTTTACCTTCGGCTTCGCGGCCCTCTCGCTCGTGTTCTTCCTCTCGCCCGACTCCGCCGCGTCGGTCGGACAGGGGAACGTCGCCCACTTCGCGCACCTCGTCGGTCTCGTCATCGGTCTCCTGTACGGCCAGCGAGTGAAGGGGAAACGGAGCGTTCCCAATCAGATGTCGTTCGGCGGCCGTCGCGGCGGTCCCGGTCGCGGGCGATTCTGAGATGCGACAGGTCAATCCCGAGTTCGCTCCGCGCGCCGGTCTCTCACGCGCGGAGATGGAGTCGCTCCAGCGCCGCGTCGCCGAGCGCGCCGTCTTCGAAGACGACCTCGGATTCGACCCGGCGAGCGTGTCCCTCGGCACTCCCAAAAACGCGACGCTCTCGGGAGGGACCGACGTTCCTCTCGTCGCCGGTATCGACCAGTCGTTTCTCGACGACCGCGCGCTGAGCGCCGTCGTCGTCCTCCGCGGCGACGAAGTGGTCGAGCGCGTTCACGCCGTCACGGAACTCGACTTGCCGTACATCCCCGGATTGCTCTCGTTCCGCGAGGGCGGTCCCATCCTCGACGCGCTGGCCAAGCTCGAACACGACCCTGACCTCCTCGTCTTCGACGGGTCGGGCCGCATCCACTTCCGACAGGCGGGCCTTGCCACGCATCTCGGTGTCATCTGCGACGTGCCGAGCATCGGCGTCGCCAAGTCGTTGCTCTGTGGCACCCCCGACGAAGCTGTCGATGGCAGACCGGAAGGGTGGCACACGCCGATTCGAGCCGACGGAGACGTCGATTCTGTCGGTGGGCACTCCGCGACCGCCGAGACGACACTCGGCTACGCCTTCCAGTCGCGGCAGTACGACTCGCGGCCAATCGTGAACCCACTGTACGTCAGCCCCGGCCACCGCGTCGCGGCCGAAACCGCGGTGCATCTCGTGTCGAACCTCTCGGGTGGGTACAAACTCCCTGAGCCGACGCGGCTTGCCGACGCCTACGCGGACGAGGCGAAAGCTCAGTACGAAGACTGAGCCACTGCACCGCCAGTAGACCCGCGTTCTGCGCTGTTCGACATTCCTTTTCGTGGCGAACCGCGTACACTTAACAGCGCGGGGACCGACCTACCGACGTGCATCAAAAGACGGTCCTCATCACCGGTTGCTCCTCGGGTGTCGGGCGCGCCACGGCGCTCGATTTCCTCGACGAGGAGTGGGAGGTCTACGCCACCGCCCGCAACCCGGCAGACATCGAGACGCTGGGCGAGCGCGGCGCGAACATTGCGACGCTCGACGTGACCGACCACGGGGACGTAACACGCGTCGTTGACCGCATCATCGACGAGGAAGGCCGCATCGACTGTCTCGTCAACAACGCCGGATACGGGCAGTTCGGTCCCATCGAAGACGTGCCGACCGAGATGGTTCACGACCAGTTCGACGTGAACGTCTACGGGCCGCACCGACTCACGCGCGCCGTGTTGCCCCACATGCGCTCGCAGGGCGACGGCACCATCGTCAACGTCTCCAGCGTCGCCGGCCGCATCTCGTTCCCCGGCGGCGGCGTCTACTCGGGGTCGAAATTCGCGCTCGAAGCGATGACTGACGCGCTCCGCGCTGAGGTCGAAGCATACGACATCGACGCCGTTCTCGTCGAACCCGGCCCGGTCGAGACGAAGTTCAACCAACGCGTCGAAGCGGAAGTAAACGGTAACGGCGAGGACAAAGACGGTATCGAACGCTCCGGTGCGTACGAAGCCGTCTACAAACTGTTCGAAGACTCACAGGCGCTCGGCGGTGGCGGTCCCGGTGCGATTCCGCCAGAGCGAGTCGCAGAAGACATCCTCAACGCCGCGAGTTCGACCAAGCCGAAACCGCGCTACCAACCTGGAACCGTCGCCCGCGTCGGAGTTCTCGGGCGATTCATCCCCGATTCGTGGCGCGACGCGCTCTTTGGGTTCGCACGAAAACTCCCGTAGCAGAGCCGAATTGTATCGACAGTGTCGCTATCGAAGACAGGTAGCGACGACTCGCAACGCGTCTTCTCCCTGCACTTGGTCGGCAAGAAGCGGCACGCGTTTCACGTCGCGGCCGCGGAAGAGGTTCGTCGCGGAACGAAGTGCATCCTGTTGGACCTGCCAGCGACGCTGACAGAAGCCACAGTTGTCGAGGTCGGGCGATTCGATCCACTTCGAGTCCACGTCGGCGACGTCATCGACGGACTCCATGACACGGTTGACGACGAGTGTCTGAACCGGAATGCCGAACTCGTCGAGGCGGGAGACGAGCCGCTTGGATTCGACGACGCTCATCTCTTCGGGAATCATGACGACGCGGAAGTCGGTTCGGGTCGGGTCCCGAAGGACCGCGCGGAGTCGCTCGATGCGTTCTCTGAGGTCGTCGAGGTCGGCCATTCCGGCCTGCGGTTCGTCGGGGCCGCCGCCGAACATCCCCTTGATGTTGTCCATCATCCCGGAGAAGCGCTCGCGCATGCGGGCGATGCGACCGAGCATGGAGTCCATCAGTTCGGGGAGTTCGAGCAGGCGGAGCGTGTGGCCGGTCGGCGCGGTGTCAACGACGACGCGGTCGAATCGCGGGTCGTCGAGATATTCGAGGAGCTGTTGCATCGCCGCGGCCTCGTCCGCACCCGGCATCGGACCACCCATCCCCATCGGACCGTCACCGCCGAGTAGGTCTTCGAACCCGCCCATCGCGTCACCCATACCGCCGAACGGGGCGTTCGAGTCGTCGCCAGCGAACGGGTTGTCGTCGTACGCGTCCGCGTCGGCACCCATCTCGTCTCCTTGCGGGCCGTCAGCACCCGCGAACGGTCCTTCCATCACGGCGTCGGGGTCGATTTCGGCCGCGTAGAGCGGCACGTCCTCCCGGATGCGCGTCGGCTTGTCGGGGACGGGGACGCCGAGCGTGTCCGAAAGCGAGTGTGCGGGGTCGGTCGAGACGACGAGCGTCGATGTGCCGTCGGCCGCGCTGGCGAGCGCCGTCGCGGCCGCCATCGTCGTCTTGCCGACACCGCCTTTGCCGCCGTAGAGAACGTACTCGGGCGCGTCGATACCCTCGGGGAGGTCGGCGCTGTCAGTCGTCGTCACCTCCTTTCGGTCGGTGACTTCCACCTCGATTTCCGCCGGGCCGCTGTCGTCGGTGCCAGCGTCATCTCCGTCGTCGGTCGGGCGGTCTGTTGGCTCGACGTCGATATCCATGTCGAACCCGTGACGGCGTGGCTTTGTGTACTTCTCGGTCTCGGAACCGGTGCAGTGTGACCCGCCGTCGTCTCGAAAAGCCAGTCGCCACCGAGAGATGCGACTGCCGCCGGTCGGTTTTTGTTTCGTCCGGCCGTGAGCGGACCTATGCGCGAGTTCGCATCAGACCCGCCCGAAGAAGTCCGCGTCGGCGACGCGCTCCGCGATGCGGGACACACCGTCGCCGCCGCCGAGTCCTGTACGGGCGGCCTCATCGGGTCGCTTCTCACCGACGTCCCGGGGTCGAGCGACTACTTCGACCGCTCGCTCGTCACCTATTCGTACGACGCCAAGCGGCACGAACTGGCCGTCTCACGCGAGGTGCTGGACGACCACGGGGCCGTCTCGGAACCCGTCGCCCACGAGATGGCCGCTGGGGTCCGCGACGTCGCCGATGCGACGTGGGGTATCGCAACGACCGGCATCGCCGGGCCGGACGGCGGCCTGCCCGGAAAGCCAGTCGGAACCGTCTTTGTCGGCGTGGCGTTCGCCGCACCGTGGGGGTCTGGCGACTCGTACACCCACGTCGAACGGTTCGAGTACGACGGCTCTCGGACGCAGGTGAAAGAACAAATCGCGCGGGGGGCGCTCACCCTCCTCGCCGACGAAATCGAGGCAGTCGACGATAGCGAGTGATGGGCTTTCCCCTTGTCTCGTTGACAAAACGAACCGGGACCGGCGCTGTCGGCCGGTTCCGTGGGAAAGCTTTGTATCCCGGCGGTCCAGTCTGAGCGCATGAACAAAAAGGGACACGTGCTCAACGCCGTCTTGCTGGCGCTCGGGCTCGGCGTCATTTTCACCGTGGACCCGCGGACGTTCGAACCGACCGTTGACTCGGTACTCCACCTTGCCCAGAAAATCGGGCAGTTGTCGATTCCGGTCGTCCTCGGCGCGCTCTTTCCCGACGTGGACACCGCCTTCGGCAAGCATCGCAAGACCCTCCACAATCTGCCGGTGTTGGTCGTCTTCCTCCTCTTTCCGGTGTTCTTCGAGAACCTCTACTTCGTCTGGATCGGCGTTGCCACGCACTACGTCCTCGACATGGTCGGGTCGAAACGCGGCATCGCGCTTTTCTATCCCCTGTCGTCGCAGGAGTACGACCTGCCGACCGGCGTCGCAACGAGTTCGAAACACGCCGACGTGGTGACGGTCGTCATCACGACCGCGGAACTCGCCGTCCTCGCTGGTGTCCACTACTACCTCTTCTCGCTCGACGTGTCGATGGCTGATGCCGCGGCGTCGATTGGGTCGATGATCTGAAAGCGAGGACCGACTCGAAGCGAACAGGACAGCCTCGGAACGAAGAGAAGAACGGTAGAACGCGTCGAGTGGGACAGGACAGGACAGGACAGGACAGGACAGGACGAAGCTAGATGGGATGAGGATAACCGAGTTAGTAAACGCTCACGTCGTCGAACCGGCCGTCGTAGGCGATGTGTCTCGGGTGTGTCGGTTCCATACCCGAGAGGAGAAGGCGGTCGATTTTTCCCCACGAGTTTTCGTAGCCGAGGTGGGCGAACTCGACAGCGCCGCGGAGCGTGTGTGACAGGCCGGAGCGACGGACGACGCGTCGGTCCGCTCGCTCGCGGAGCGCCGTAACGAGGGCCGCTTCGGAGTCGATGTCGCGGTCGAACTCGGTCCACGCCTCGCCGATACTGCCGCGGAGATGGGCGTAGGACGACCCGAATCCGGGCAGGGCCATCTCGCGGGCGATTTCGCGGCCGCGTCGGTTGTGACAGGAGAAGGCTTTGGCGTTGTACGTCTCGATGCCGTGAATGCGCTCGCGGTGGCCGGCAATGTCGTCGGCGGACAGGCTCACCGTCAGCAGTTCGGGATGGGGCACGACCGTCGCCGCCGCCTGTCTGTCGAACTCGTCGAGCGCGCCGTCGAGAGAGATGAAATCCGGAACAGGGTCCGAAAGCCCGATTGCGAGGAGGTGTTTGCGGTTGTGCCAAGAGCCAGTGAACACCTCGCGCGCGGGCACGACGAGGAGTTCGTCGTCCGAAAAGCGCTCTGCGCGAGCGCGGATGTCGGGGAGGCGGACGAAGTGGGGGGCGTAGACGAGTACGTCGATTCCGCGGGATTTCGCACGCGAGACGACCTGCTCGTCGAGAATCTTCACGTGCATATCAACCCGTGTCGTCGTACTCCCGCTCACAAAGGCACGTCAGATTAGCCGACAGTTAGGGATTGCTATTTCTTCAACGCCGGACCGTCGAAGAAACGGTTTTGTCAGTCACGTCCGTCGGGTCGAACATGTCCCGGTGGAAGTGCGGAATCGAGGGGTGTGACGCTCGGTTCGAGAATGTCGAAAATGCGATTATTCACCAGACGACGGAACACGAGCGACACGAGTGTAAGGTGTGCGGGACAATCGTCCCAGAAGGCTACTTTGCGATTCGGCACGCCTTCGACGAGCACACCCGCGCGGAGTTCGTCCGCGCGTACGACGCCGACTCCTCGGCGGTCCGCATACGAGAAGATATCAAACAGGCAATCGAAGACGTTGCCGACCTGAATCGAGTCGTCAAGACACTCCGCGACGAGGGCGCATTGTAACGGACGAAACAGTCACGCGAGGTCCGTACTCGTCCGAAGAAGACCGTGTGTTGGTGGGGCCGCCTCGTCAGCCGGTTAACCCCGGCGGTGTTGCAGTGAATTGTTCCGAACGGGGGTCCGCGGCGTTTTGAGAATCGAGTTACATCGCTTACGAGCCGACAGTATCACTGTACGGGCCGGCAAAGAGAGAAAAAACCTCGCGTGTGGTGCGGGTGCGGACGCTTACCGCTCTTCGGAATCAAGGACGCGAATCTGGTCGCCGCGGACGGTGACCGGAATCGGGACCGTCGCCTCGTAGAGTTCGACCGTGACCTGGTCTTTCGTCTCGTCGATGCGCTGGACGCGCGCCTTCTCGCCTTTGAACGGTCCGGCGATGAGTTCGACGATGTCTCCCTCGGCGATGCCTTCGACGTCCGGCGTCGGCGAGAGGAAGTGTTCGACTTCGGCCATGCTGGAGGTGCCGACCATGCCGCCGCTCTCGACGAGACCGCGTGCGTGCGGAATCTCTTCGAGGACGCGAGAGACGATGCCGTCGTCGGAGGCTTCGACCATCACGTAACTCGTGAGCGAGTCGGGCGCTAAGACGGCGTGGATTTCGGAGAAATCCTTCGACGCAATCATGTCTGCAACCGTTCGCTCTTGGCGAGCGGTGGTCTTTACGGCGAAGATGGGCATCTCAGACGCCCCCAGGGAGGAAGCTCATGACCGCGAAGATGGTGAAGCCGAGCAACCCAACGAGGAAGATACCCGCACCGGCAATCTTGGAGATCTGAGAGAACTCCTGCCAGGATGGCGTGCTTGCGAGTTTCAGCACGCGAACGTAGCTGTTCAGGTCGTACTTGACGTCCATGTTAGTGGGGCGTAGGGTATCGGGCTTTTTCTATCTATTGATGCAGTCGCCCGTTCGTGCGCCTCGGCACGAGAGCGACGTTTCTGTCTACTCAGTCGTGAGTGCTAAAAAGTCGTCGCGGGGACCGCGGCGGCGGCACCTCGCAGTGAGGGCGACTACTCGACGTAGTCGATGTCTTCGAGACGGCCCTGTGCCTGCGATTGGACCTCACCGTTGCGGCCGTAGATTTGGGGCGATTCGACGCCCGTGACGACGATCATCGTCCGCATCATGCCTTCGAGTTCGTCGTCAACGGAGGTCCCCCAGATGATGCGCGCGTCGGGGTCGATGCGGTCGTAAATCTCCTCGACGACACCTTCTGCCTCTTCGATGCTCATGTCGGACCCACCCGTGACGTTGACGAGCGCGGAGTTCGCACCGGAGATGTCTACGTCGAGAAGCGGCGAGCGGAGTGCGGACTTGACGGACTCTTGGGCCTTGGACTCGGAGTCGGATTCGCCGAGACCGATCATGGCGACGCCACCACGTTCCATGACGGTCTTCACGTCGGCGAAGTCGAGGTTGACGAGGCCGGGTTTGGTGATGAGTTCGGTGATACCCTTGACAGAGCGCATCAGCACTTCGTCGGAGACCTTGAACGCCTGTCGGACCGGAAGCTTGCCGACGGCGTCGAGCAGGCGGTCGTTCGGGACGACGATGACGGTGTCAGAAACGTCGCGGAGGCGTTCGAGACCGGCTTCGGCGTTCGTTCGGCGAACTTCGCCTTCGGCCGTAAACGGCGTCGTGACGATAGCGATTGTGAGCGCGCCGGATTCGCGTGCCGCCTTTGCGACGACGGGGGCGGACCCGGTGCCGGTGCCACCGCCGAGTCCGGCCGTGACGAACACCATGTCGGAGCCTTCGATAGCGTCGTAAATCTCCTCTTGAGATTCGAGTGCGGCCTCCTCGCCGACCTGTGGGAGCGACCCCGCGCCGCGGCCCTGGGTCTTCTGTTCGCCCATGAGAATCTTCGTGTCGGCACCGATTTCCACGAGGTGCTGAACGTCAGTGTTGGCGGCGACCAGCTTGGCACCCTTGATGCCTTCGTCGTGCATTCGGTTGACGGTGTTACCACCAGCACCGCCACAGCCGACCACCGTAATGTTGGTCTGAAGGTCTTTGAGAACCGCTTGTAGTTCGTCGTCAGTCATCGTCCCGGACCGGTTGATGTTGGTCGGGCCGCCGACTTCAGCCGCCCCATCCCCCATGTCCTCGGCCTCATCGATTGCGTCGTCGACGATAGAGTCCATATTTGTGAAGACGGTTTACGGAGGATGACTAATTATCTTTCCCCCTTACGTCAGACGTCTGTCCGACGAGGCCCCAAATTCGTGCATATTACTCCCACACTATTGGCACCACAGTGACGAATCTACGACCAATCGTCGTCGGTTCCCGCTCAGAGAGCAAACTGGACGACCCGCTCTTTCGACACGTCCGCCGGTTCGATAGTCTCGCCTTCGACTTCGACCGCCTGTCCCGACGAGAGTTTGCCGAACGCCGGCCCTTCCGGGACGCCGAGTTCGCGCGCAACCGCCGGGTCGAACGCGCGCATCGTCGCCGTGACGTGGTCGTTCTCGCGGACGACCGAGTCGTATTTTCGGCCAAGAATCTCGCAGAGTCGCGCGACGAGTTCGTCGTAGCCGTCGCCGGAGACGGCCGCGCGCCCGAGCGCTCGGGTCCCGCCTTCGGTCGTGTGGAAGGCCACGGTCGTCTCGGTGACGGCATCGAGCGAGGCGTCGAGGTCGATGCCTTGGGCCTCGGAGAGGAGACCGTCCGGCAGGGAGACGACCTCGTACTCGTCGGCGCCGATGTGCGCGCCGAACCGAAGTCCGTCCTCGACGGCCGTGATGTCGGCTTCGAGGTCGGTGATACGGGCGAGCGGGACGCCGTCGGTTTCTCTGACCCACGTCTCGGAGACGACGCGGAAGCCTTCAGCTTCGAGGACAGCCGCGAGGTCGTCTCGGTCGCCGTCCACCAGTGCGAAGTCGGCCGCCGAAGCGTCGAACGCGCGGCGGAGCACGTCGCGGTTCTCCGCGGGCGACCCCATCGCCTTGAGTTGCCAGTCGGCCGCGATGTGGCCAATACACCAGTCTGTCTCGCGCAGGACGCGCTCGAATCGCGGGGCGTAGTGGCCGCCACCGAAGCCGACGAGTTGGCGGTCTGCGTCGGGTTCGACGCCTTCGATGTCGAGCACCGCGGCCGCGACAGCGCGCGCGCCGTCGGGGTCGTCCCACTCCGCTTCGTCGCTTCCGAGTTCGACGAACATCGAGGGGACTGTCGGCTCTGTCGGACCGTGGTGGGTCGCTTCGATGCCGACCTCGTAGCCGTCGGGCGCGTGCTCGGAGAGTGCATCGAGGACGACGCGCTGGGCGTTCGGGCACGCGCGGGCGAAGTGTCCCGGTTCGCCGCCGTAGTCGGCCGAGCCGAAGTTGCCGGTGAAGTGCGCGGTCAAGAGCGGTCCCGTCTCGCCCGCGTGCCGCGAGACGACTGCGAGCAGGTCGATATCGTCGCCGAAGGCTTCGGCGGGGTCGTCGAGGTAGATGTGCAGGTCGTCGAACTCGCGGAGTTCGAAGCCGTCGCGGCGGTAGACGGTGCCGCCACCGTCAGCGTCCGGGCGGCTATCGTCCGTCTGTTCGTCCCAATCGGCGAGAGAACGCAGGTGCTCGCCGATGTGAACCGATGCGCTGTCGGCGCGGCTGACGACGATTCCAATCACGATTCGTGGGTGGTCGAAGGCGGCGAAAAGAGCGTCGGAACCGGCGAGAGAACGAACGTCTTCCCGGAGCGACCCGCTCTCAGTTGTTCAGTCTTCGGGTGCAATCGTCGTCTCGCCGGTGCTGTAGTCGCCCCGAAGCCGACGAACCGAGAGTCTCGCCACGGCCACGGCGTCGCGCCGCCGCGAGACGAAAAGAACCGTCCCGAGGACGAGGTAGACGACCGAAAAGCCGATAAGCGACGTTGCGCCGTCGAACGTGATAGCGACCTCGGAGAGCGGAACCTGAATCGTGAACACCGTTCCCGTGACGGAGTAGACGAACTGTGCGAAAAACAGACCGAGAAGCGCGAGCGCCTCGCGGATGCTGATGGAGAACGTGATGAGGATGGCGATTGCGAAGTAGCTCTGTGCCGCCGTCAACCAGAGTTCGCCCGACTGGTGAGCGTCGAGCGGAAGCGGACCGTAGTACCCAAGCGAGAGACTGTACACGAGGACGAGCGTCCCGATGAGGAGCGTCCACTGGTTGAGTTTCGAGGAGATGAGCGCGTTGAATCCGGCGGTCGAACGCGCCTTGTTGACGAGATAGGCGACGACGATGAGTTCGGGGCTCTCGCTCGCCAGCGGTGCGACCCACTGAATCATCAAGAACGACGGGATACCGACCGACGTACCGAGGTCTTCGAGTCCGTGTGCGAAGGGTTCGACGGCGACGAGAATCACGACCCCGGAGAAGACGAACAGCGTGAGCGTCGTCGCAATGCGCTTGGGCCGCGGATACGACTGGAGATAGGCCGGGACGCCGATCTGCTCTTCGTGTTCGTGGGGTGCGTTCAGTGCCGCGAGGATGTAGACGACGTAGAGACCGACGAGAACGAACATGTCGAACGCGCCGATACCCGCGCCGAGCGGGACGAAGAAGGCGAACAACGTCGCGGCGAAGAGAAACAGGATTTCGGTCGAGATACCGCGGTCGAGACGAACGACATCGGCGAGGAATCCGTCTCGGCGTTCGACCGCCCCGTCGCCGGTCTTGCGCGCTCGAACGACCGTGAACAGGGCGATTGCCGACCAGCCGATACCGATGAGGATGCGGTTCGCGCCGGTCATGTTGGCGACGGCGAGACTCGCCGCTTCCATCGATTCGGGAGAACCGGGGTTGATGCCTGCTTCCCACGCGTACAACGCGTCCACGGCGTATTCGGGGGCCACAGCGAGCACCGCGAGGACGGCGAGTGCGAACGCCCGAGGCACGTCGGCTTCGGCCGTCTCGGCACCCCACGCGAGGAGGAACGAGGCACCCAGGATGGCGATACCGCTCAGTGCAACCGTGACGCCGGTTTGGAGACCCACACCGAAGACCGTGCGGAGACCGAGCCACGGAACCGTGAGCAGTGCCGCCCCGAAGACCGCGACCAGCGGGTGACTCAATCGTCGTCGTACCATCGTACATACAAGACCGCGGGCGAAGCCGGTAGCTTTTGTGTTTCAATCGTGCGCCGCGTCACGAAGAAATGCGGCTGTTCGCTACGCACCAAAAGGGATGGCGCGCGACTACGGGAGAATGAGCCAGAAGAACACGAGGTAACCGCTGACGAGGATGGCGCCGTCGATTCTGGAGACGTCGTAATTTCGGAGCATCAGTGCGATGACGCCGAAGGTGAACACGAGGAGTGCGGGGAAATCGAGCGCGATGGTGCTCGCGGGAACGTTCACCGGGACCATGATGGCGAGAATGCCGAGGACCGCGACGATGTTGTAGATGTTCGAGCCGACGACGTTGCCGATGCTGAACTCCGACTCGCCGCGGACCGCGCTGATGACGGACGCCGCGAGTTCGGGAAGCGACGTACCGAACGCGAGGACGGTCAGGCCGATGAACCGCGGGCCGAACCCGAAGGATTCGAGGAGTCCGCTTCCGCCCTGAATGAGCCAGTTCGAGCCGATAAACAAAAGCAGGAGACCGGCACCGAGGTAGAGCACGTCTTTCAACTGTGCCGAGACTTCATCCTCGTCTTCGATGTCGATTTCGTCGGTTCCGATCGCGTCGGCTTTGGTCGAACGCGCGCGGTAGAGCAAAAAGCCGGTGAACGCCGCGAGGATGAGAAGCAAGATTCCGCCGTCAACTGCGCTCAAGTCTCCGTCCATTCCGAGCGCGACGAGCACAACCGCCGCGGTAATCATGAATGGAACGTGGCGACGAAGGGTGGACACCGACACTGACATCGGTTGGATGAGTGCGGAGACGCCCAAGACGAGACCGATGTTGGCGATGTTCGAACCGATAATCGCACCGAGTCCGAGGTCGGCGGAGTAGCCGAGACCGCTCAGTACGGCGACGAACAGTTCGGGGGTCGTGGTCGCAAACGCGACGATAGTTACACCGACGATAGCCGCACGGAGACCGAGACCGATAGCGAGTCGGGAAGCACCCTCGACGAGCGCCTCTGCGCCGAGGTAAAGTGCAACGATACCAACCACCAAGAGGGCGGTATCGAAGGAAATCAGGGTTGCGAGAGCCGACATACGCGGGAGTAGTCCAACGGCGCACCAAAAACGCGCCGGTCCGCCGATAGAATGTCACAAATTGCCATGGGAACTCGCCCGCGGAACATCGCGGCGGAAACCGACACAGGCGGGCGAATTATATCGTCGGCGGGAAACCACCAGACCATGCAAGTCTACGGTCTCGTCGGGAACCCCGTCGGTCACTCGTTGTCGCCGCCGATGCACGAGGCGGCCTACGAGCACGTTGGACTCGACGCCCGATACGTCTCCTTCGAGCCGGAGCCGTCGGCTCTCGCGGCCGCACTCGACGGTGCGGACGCCCTCGGTATTTCGGGACTGAACGTGACGATACCGTTCAAACAAGACGTACTCGACCTCGTTGACTCCGACCCGCTCGCCACCCGAATCGGCGCCGTCAACACCATCGATTTCGGATGCGACGAGCCAACAGGCCACAACACAGACGCGGCGGGCGTGACGCGAGCCTTCGAGCGCCACGACGTCGCACTCGACGGCGCAACCGCCGTCGTCGTCGGTGCTGGTGGGGCGGGCCGCGCCGTCGCGTTCGCCCTCGCCGACGCCGGGGCATCGGTCCATATCGCCAACAGAACCGCCGAAACGGCCGTCGAACTGGCCGACGCAGTTCCCGGAGCGACGGCCGGTGGACTGGACACGCTCGACCGCATTCGAGACGCGACGGTACTCGTCAATGCGACGAGCGTCGGGATGGAATCGCCGGACGAATCGCCCGTCCCGGCCGCGCATCTCCACAGCGACCTCGCCGTTCTCGATGCGGTGTACACCCCGCTCGAAACGCGACTCCTCCGAGACGCCGCCGACGCGGGCGCAGTGACTATCGATGGAGCGTGGATGCTTCTCTTGCAGGGCGTCGAAGCTTTTGAACTGTGGACCGGACTCGACGCGCCCGTGGAGAAGATGAACACCGCTCTCCGGACGCGGCTTGAGAGGCATTGAGGCCGCTGGTTTTTAAATAACCGAATCACATAGGAGAAAACAACATGGGCTTGTTTGACACTCTTTCGTCGTTCCTGAAATCGCTCTTTGGTGGCGGGTCGTCGTCCGCCGAGTCGGCAGAACGTGACGACTCAGCGACCGTTACGGTCGAACGTGACACCCGAACCGAGCGCGAAGAACCGGACGTCGAGACCGAATCGGCTGTCAAGGAACCAGTCGAAGAGACCGACGAAGCGGCCGAAGAATCTGCTGAGGAAGCGACCGAAGAATCTGCTGACGACGCTGGGTCCGAACCTGAACCTGAACCTGAACCCGAGTCTGCCGCCGAAGCCATCGAGGAAGCCGAACCAGAAGCAGAGTCAGCAGTAGTCGAAGAGCCTGAAGAGGACGACGGCGAAGGTGCTGAATCCGGCGTTGTCGAAGAGGCAGAAGAACCCGAAGACGACGAAGAGAGCGAGGAGTCCGAAGGGAAAGGAGAATCCGAAGAAGACGAGGAGAACGAACCAGAACCCGAGTCCGACGTGGAAGCTCCTGAAGTCGATGCTGACACCGCCGATGAAAGTGACGAGAGCGACACCGACGAGGACGAGAGCGAAACTGGCGACACTGCCGGCGAAAGCGATGAAACCGACGAAACCGACGCGGAATCGCCCACGGTAGACACGATTCGCGGTATCGGTCCCGCGTACGCAGACCGGCTCTCCGACATCGGCATCGAGACCGTTTCCGACCTCGTTTCGTCCGACGCCGAGCACGTTGGCGACGCAATCGACGTGTCACCCAAGCGCGTCCAGCGCTGGATTGACCGCGCCGCCGACGAATAACGATACTCGACGGCACCCCGCCGCGTTTCGGTCGGTATCTCTCTGCGCTCATCCCTTTCGTTTTCGACGGCGTTACGCGGATATCTCAGTGTTTCCGGCGCGTCCAGCGGTGACGACACACGTGAGACACGTCACGAAACCGTTTACCCGACGCACCGACTGGTGCGAGTAATGACCGCACCGACCGTCGTCACCGACCGCGACGACTTTCGCGCGACCGCCGAGGACGCACCCGACGGCGCGCGCGTTCCCGTCGAAGTCCGGGTCGTCGTTTCCGACCCCTTCGACGCCTATCGGCGCACGCGGCAGACTTCCGGCGGCTTCTTCTACGAGACGACCGGTGGCCAACCCGGCTGGGGGGCGTTCGGCGTCGCGCCCGACGAACGCCTCACAGTCGGCGAGTCGGCCGTCAGCACGACTGCTTCGGGGCCGACGCTCGCCGCGCTCGAAGGACTCGTGGATTCACAGACGCTCGCCCGCGGTAACTGCGACGTGCCGTATCCCTGCGGCCTGTTCGGCTGGCTCTCGTACGACGTTGCCCGCGAACTCGAATCGCTCCCCGAACACACGACCGACGATAGGGGTCTTCCGCATCTTCAACTCGGCCTGTACGACCTCGTGGCTTCGTGGGAAGAACCGCGAACCGCCGACGAGACGACACTGCGAATCACCTGCTGTCCAGTTGTCGATGACGGGAGCGACATCGACGCCGTCTACGACGCGGCGCGCGAGCGGGCGGCCGCACTCGCCGTCGAAGCGCTCGAAGGCGAACCCGAACCGGTCGAAGCGCCCGTCGAGTCCGACGAAGCGCAGTTCGAAAGCGCCTGCGGCCGAGCGAACTTCGCAGAGCGCGTCCGGGCGGCGAAGCAGTACATCCGCGACGGCGACACGTTTCAGGCGAACCTCTCGCAGCGACTCGTCGCACCCGCCGCAGTCCACCCGGTCGATGCCTACGCCGCGCTTCGGCAGGTCAACCCCGCGCCCTACTCCGGCCTGCTCGAACTCCCCGGCGTGGACCTCGTGAGCGCGAGCCCCGAACTCCTTCTCCGTGTCGAGGGCGACCGCCTCGTCACCGAACCCATCGCCGGGACGCGACCCCGTGGCGAGACAGCCGAGGTGGACGACGCGCTCGAAGCGGACCTGACGACCGACGAAAAAGAGCGGGCCGAACACGCGATGCTCGTCGACCTCGAACGAAACGACCTCGGGAAGGTCTCCGAGTACGGGTCGGTCGAAGTGACCGAGTACCGCCGCGTTGACCGCTACTCCGAAGTGATGCACCTCGTGTCGCTGGTCGAAGGGATGCGACGCGAGGGGACCACGCTCGCCGACGCCATCGCGGCGGTCTTCCCCGGTGGCACCATCACCGGCGCGCCGAAACCACGGACGATGGAAATTATCGACGAACTCGAAGCGACCCGGCGCGGTCCCTACACCGGGAGCATGTTCGCCATCGGGTTCGACGACAAAGCGGTGCTGAACATCATCATCCGGACGTTGGTCCGCTTCCGAGACGAGTACCACCTTCGGGTCGGCGCGGGTATCGTCCACGACTCCGACCCCGAACGTGAGTACGACGAGACGCTGGCGAAAGCCCGCGCGCTCGTCACGGCACTCGACGAGGCGCTCGGCGAACGTGCGAAGATGACCGTCGATGCGGCCGACACCACACACCCACAGACGGGGTCGAACACCGATTCGACTGCGGGGACCGAGCGATGACTCGCATCCTCGTGGTCGATAATTACGACTCGTTCGCCTACAACCTCGTGCAGTACGTCGGCGAGTTCGCCGACGAGGTCGTCGTCCACCGCAACGACGAAATTTCGACGGACGACATCCGCGACATCAACCCGGACGGTATCGTCGTCTCGCCCGGCCCGGGAACGCCTGCTGACGCCGGTGTCTCGGTGTCAGTCTTCCGCGACCTCGCTTATCCAACGCTCGGCGTCTGTCTCGGCCACCAATCGCTGTGCGCCGCGCTCGGGTCGCCCGTCGGCCACGCCCCCGAAGTCGTCCACGGAAAGCCGTCGGTGGTCGAACACGACGGGAAGGGCGTCTTCGCCGGGCTCCACGACCGAATCGAGGTCGGGCGCTACCACTCGCTCGCGGTCGAACGCGACGATATCCCGGACGCGCTGGTCGTGACTGCGACCACGGTTTCTGAGATGGCAAACGAGGGTGCCGACAAAGACGCCGACGAAGACGCGGCCAGTGTCGGCGGCACCGACACAGATGACACGACCGACGACGCCACGGACACAGACGACGCATCGGTCGTCATGGGCGTTCGCCACCGCGAGAAACCCCATATCGGCGTCCAGTTCCATCCCGAAAGCATCCTCACCGCATCGGGGAAAGACATCGTTCGAAATTTCGTCTCCCTCGCCGCGGGCGAATCACCAGCGATGGAGGCGCGGGACTGACGATGCGCGGACAACCGAGCGACGACGGTTCAACTTCTCGTTCAGATTCGGGTTCGAACGGTGACGATTCGGCACGTGTCTACCACGTCGATGGCGACCTCGTGCCCGCCGACGAGGCGTCGATTCCGGTCACTGACCGCGGGTTTCTCTACGGCGACGCCGCGTTCGAGACGCTTCGCGCCTACGGCGGCGACGTGTTCCACTGGGACGCTCACGCCGACAGACTCGCCGAGACGTGCGACATCCTCGGGATGGACCACGGACTCTCTGACGACGACCTCGTCGGGCGAATCGACGAGACGCTGGCCGCGAACGACTTCGTGGACGCCTACGTCCGACTCTCCATCACGCGTGGGAGCCAACCCGGCCGTCTGACCCCGGCCGCGGACGTGTCTCCGCGTGTCGTCGTCATCGTCGAACCGCTTCCGAGAGGCGGCCGTGGGTCAGTCTCTGTTTGGGACGGCCCCGCGGCGGTACAGACGGTGAAAACGCGCCGTATCTCCGACCGGGCGATTCCGGCGCGGGCGAAGACGCACAACTACCTCAACGGCATCCTCGCGCGAACCGAACTCCGCGTCACCGGCGCGGACGAGGCGCTCATGCTCGATTCAGACGGCTACGTCACGGAAGGCGCGACGAGCAACCTCTTTTTCGTCGATGATGACGCGCTCTGTACCCCGAGTCTCGACGGGCCGGTGCTGCCCGGCATCACCCGCCGGGTCGTCCTCGACCTCGCGCAAAACGAAGGGATTCCGATTCGAGAGCGGCGATACACGCCTGACGACGTGCGCGACGCCAACGAAGCGTTCCTCACGAATTCGACGTGGGAACTCCGCCCGGTCGAGACGGTCGATGGCATCGCCATCGGCGACGGACCGGTCACAAAACTGCTCGCGCGACTCTACGACGACTACGTGGAGCGACGGCACTACGGCGAGCACTGACCGCTCGACGGGTGCTCAGAACTCGACGTTCGACCGCGACGTTCGGTCCGCGGGGTCGGTCTCGATTGCGCCGGTGCCGACGAACGAGAAGTCGTCGTCCGAGAGGAAGACGTGGTCGCCGTCGATAGTGAGTTCGAGGTCGTCGAGAACCGCACCCTCGCAGGGACCGTAGTTGCAGTAGCCCGTGTCGGCCTCGAAGTACGCGCCGTGGTTCTGACAGATGACCTCGCCGTTTCGCATCGGCGCACCCGACCCTTTGTCGAGTTTGATGTGCGTCAGGTGCATGCAGTAGTTCAACCACGCTTGAATGCCGTCGTCGGTGCGGACGAGAATCGCCTCGCGTTCGTCTTCGTCCTCGTCGGTCTCGCTGACGCGGAATAAGAAGGTCGTGTCGTCGGGGACGTCGCCGACCGAACAGATGCGTTCGAGGTCGCTCATTGCTCTCTCGTTACCGTGGGACGGAAAATTAGCTTCGAAAGCGAAGCGTGGCGACCGACGATTGCAAGCACCCGGCGAGACGCGACGAGTTAACTCGTCAGAAAACGCCGAAGAAAACCGCTCAGAGTGTCGCTTTCGGGGGTCGCGGAAGCAGATGACAGATTCGAACGTCGGTCGCTGGTGCTCGCTAGTTCAGTGTGACTGAGCTATGATGCCGACCTCGTGAGGTACACCGGAACAAGCCCGGTTCTCAGCAGTTGAGGTCAGCAAAATCATAGCGGGAGGTAGATTTGAACTACCGATCTCCGGGTTATGAGCCCGGCGGAATCTCCTGGCTATCCCATCCCGCTGAATCAACAAATGTGCCTGCTACTGTTAAGACTTCTGTTTCGGGAGCCGTGTGTCAATTTTCACCGTGAGTCACGCTGACTCGAACGGCCCGCGATTCGCCACGTGAACAGGCTCTCTGCGACGTAGTTCAGGAGCATCGACGCGACGATAGCGATGGGCAGGGGAATCAGTTTCCAGAGGTCGATACCGGCGACCGGAATCACCAACTGAACCTCGCCGAGCGCGCGGACGACGAGCACTTGCACCGCGAGACCGCCGCTTCTGACGAGATTCGATTTGACGAAGCGGCGTCCCTTCGCCAGAAGGTGGTCTGCGCCCGCCCCCGCGAAGGTCCACCGGTCGTTGATGAGAAACATCACGACGATGGCGAGTTCCGCACCGGCGAGTTTCGAAATCTCACCGGCGACACCGAAAAAGACGATGAGAAGGCTACTCAGCGACAGGTCGAACACCGCTCCGACCGCGCCGACGGACGCGAACTTCCCGAATCGCGTACCTGATGCGAGCGCGGAGAGTCGGTCAGTCATCCGTGACCTCCACCGAAAACTGTTCGACGAGCGCCCGTTCGTCGTTTCGAGCGTCGATGAGTTCGTGAAGGCGGTCCTCCCGAATCGTCCGGGCGCGGTGGCGAGACCGGAGCAGTCCGCGAGCCATCTTGAGTGTCGTATCGACCGGCGAAACCGTCGAATTCGGTTGGTCTTCCCAAACGACCGGCACTTCGGCGACGCGGTGACCGAACGCACCCGAGACGGCGACGAGTTCGATGTCCCACGCGAACCCGGGTTCGTAGAGGTGCGTTCGAACGTCGGCCCACGCGTCGGCGGTCATGGCTTTCGCGCCGCACTGGTAGTCGTAGAGGGGAACGTCGGTGAGGTGGCGGGCCAACCACGCAAAGCCGTCGCCGAGGTAGCGTCTGGCAATCGTCTGATGTGAGGCGACGGTGGCGTCGGGATGGCGGCGCGAGCCAACCGCGAGGTCGGCACCGTCCCGAACGGCGTCGATGACGTTCGCAATCGACGTGGCTGGCGTACTGCCGTCGGCGTCCGCGAACGCGACGATATCGGTGTCGAGCGCTTCGAACCCCGCGGTAATGGCGGCACCTTTGCCGCGGCGCGAATCGACCGGGTGTACCTCGGCGATGGCGGGGAGGGAATCGAGGGCGTCGAGTATTCCTGTCCGCGGAGCGTCGAGTTCGACCCGGACGACGGCGGGATCGAGTTCCGCGACGAGCGCGTGAACGTAGGGAACCAAACGGTCGGGGTCAGGCCGGTAAGCAGGCACCACCACCCCGACAGACTGCGACATGCACGACCATTCATCCAACGAGGTAAAAAGCAAACCGCTCTCGTGCGCACCCGCCATCACAAAACGTATTGCATCCGCCGCGCCTTCAACTGACAGATGGAGTACGCCCTCGTGGTCCGTTGGTTGGTGGTGTTTGCGGCCCTCTGGGCGGTCGGGGTTCCGCTCTCGGCTCGCCTGTTTCGCCGTCTCCCCGGTCGCGGTTCCGGATTCGCCCTCCCCGTATCGCTCGTCGTCTTGACGCTCCCTGTCTACTACGTCGGCCATATCTCGTTCGGTCCCCCCGCGCTCGCGGTCGGCGTCGGCACTCTTCTGTTACTCTCGGCGCTGGCTGGTCTCGACGTGGCGGCGCTCCGCCGCGGCGAGATACGACTCGCCGCCGACCTCGACATCGACAGGCGAGCAATCGCCGAAGCGGGGGCCGTGTTCGTGTTCGCCTTCCTGTTTGCCGTTGCGCTCCGCGCGCTCGACCCATCGGTCTACGCCAGCGGCGGCGAGAAGTTCCTCGATTTCGGGCTCCTCCAATCGCTCTCCCGCGCGTCGGTGTTGCCGCCAGAAGACATGTGGTTTGCCGGCGAACCGGTCCGGTACTACTACGGCGGTCACCTCGTGTCGATACTCCTCGCGTGGCTCACCGGTACGGAACCGGAGTTCGCGTACAACCTCGCGCTCGCCGGATTCTTCGGCTTCCTCGTCACCGCGGCGTTCGAACTCGGCCGTAGCCTGTCGATAGTTTCGGGGGCGAACAGTCGTCTCGGCGGTCTCCTCGCGGCGTTTTTCGTCGGCTTCGCAAGCAACCTCGTCACGGCGGGGCGACTCGCGTTGCTCGCACTGCCCGAGGGGATACAGCGCCCGGTCGCACAGGCAATCGCCGAGCGCTCTCGCTACAGCGTCTCACAGGTTCTCGCCACCGTCTCGGAGTTCTCCTACTGGGACGCGAGTCGCGTCATCCCCGGAACGATAAACGAGTTCCCGCTGTTTTCGTGGCTCAACGGCGACCTGCACGCGCACATGATGGGAACGCCGTTTTTACTCCTCGCCGCCGGGCTGGCGTTCGCGTACTTCCGGACGCCTGAGGAGGCAGTCAGCGAGCGTCGGGGTCTCGTCGGCGTCACGGCCCTCGTCGGCGCGCTCCAGGTCGTCGTCGATACGTGGAGTTTCCCGTCGGTGTTCGGCGTCCTCTTTCTTGGTCTCGTCTTTGCGCCCGCGCGCCCGTCAACCATATTTATCAGCCGTGACCGACTGGACCGCTTCGTCGGCGACGACCCAGTCGCAGGCGAAACGGCTCGCGTCCTCGGAACCACTCTCGCGGTCGGTCTCGCCGGGGGTGTCGCCGTCGCCCTCGCAAGCCCGTTCCTGCTCGGAAGCGTTACTGGCGGCGGAAGTACCAGAACAATCGAGATTCTGGCACCCGAAAATCGCAGTGGCTTCGGAGCGCTCCTACTCGTCCACGGCGCGTTCATCGGGGCGTTCGCACTTCACTACGCAGGACAACTGCGCTCGGGACAGGGGTCTGCTCACGGTCTCGACGGACGACAGACGCTCGGGCTTCTCGGCGGTCTCGCGGTGTTGTCGGTCGTCGCCGCAGTCCACTCGTTCGCCGCGCTCGTGCTCGTCGTTCCGTTCGTGGCCGTCGGGTGGATTCTACTCAGGTCTACCGACGACCCGCGGTTCGAGACGGTTCTCGTCGTCGCGGGGGCGGGTCTCGTGACACTCGTCGAACTCGTCTTCGTGAACGAACAGGCCGGTCCCGGTCGGATGAACACGGTGTTCAAGACGTACATGCAGGTGTGGGTGCTCTGGGGAAGCGCCGCGGGAGCCGTCCTTGCGAGCGTCGTCCGCGACGCCGCGACGACCGGCGACGTGTCGCTACCGAAAGTCGGGTTCAGTGTCCGCGCCGGCGCGGTCCGGGTCGTCGGTGTCGCAGTCGTCGTCTTGCTCGTCGCGTCCACGTCGGCCTACGCCGGCCTCGCCGTCTCGGAACACACAAACACCCCGCGACAGGAGACGACGCTCGATGCGACGGCGTTCGCGGAGTGGTGGCATCCGAACGAGTCAACGGCGATTACGTGGCTCGACCGGAACGTCGAAGGAACCCCGACGATGCTCTCGGCACCGGGAACGACGTGGTCGGAAACAGTAGCCGACAAGCGAAACGGGGTCATGTATAGCTGGCGCGGGAACCCCGAATCGAGTCTCACCGGCGTCCCGACCGTCGCCGGCTGGGCGCACGAAGTCGGCTACCGCGGTCCCGAAGCGTACTACGACCGCGTGCGCGACGTGGACGCGATGTACGTCGGGAACGAATCGACGCGAATGGAACTCATCGACGAGTACGACGTGGCGTACGTCTGGGTCGGGCCGGGCGAGCGCGCCCGCTACGGAGACATCGAAACGGACGTCCCGTGGCTGACGCCCGTCCACCGGTCAGGGTCGGTCGTGGTCTACGAAGTAGAAGAAGCGATGCTTCGTTAGGCTACTGCGCCGCTCTCCCGAATGACCTCGATGGCTTCGGCATCGACGCCCTCGGTTTCGAGCCAGTGCGGGACGAATTCTCGCTTTTCGAACGCCTCGCGCTCGTCTTCGCTGCCGACGGTACACCACATCTGGACGCGGTCCGGGCCGTGCCAGTCGCCCTGCCGGTCGATGGAGAAGCAGATGTACTCCTCGCCGTCGTACTCGATGACGGCGTCGCGCCGAATACCGGGGTCGCCGTGGATGATGAGCTTCTTCATGTGCCGGGATTGGCACAGTCACCGCTTAATCGCTTCGGCTTCGGCCGTACGGGAACGGCACAAAAAAGCGTGCGCCGCGAGTCTCGTCAGCTGGCCACACGTGACACGGAGAGTGCGGTGAATAGCCGATGCACGCGCCGCGTCGAACCAAACGGGTTTTAACGGGCCCCACCAAAACCCACCACAAGGTCGATATCTATGCAGATGCCACGCCGTTTCAACACGTATTGCCCGAACTGCAAGGGTCACCACGAGCACGAAGTGGAGAAGGTCCGGACGGGACGCCCGACCGGTATGAAGTGGAACGCCCGTCAAACGCGACGCGGCAAGGCCACCATCGGTAACGCCGGTAAGTTCTCCAAGGTGCCCGGTGGCGACAAGCCCACGAAAAAGACGCACCTGAAGTACATCTGCTCGGACTGTGGCAAGGCCCACATGCGTGAGGGCTGGCGCGCAGGTCGCCTGGAGTTCCAGGAGTAAATCATGGCAGGAAACTTCTACAAGGTCGCGTGTAGCGACTGCGAGAACGAACAGGTCGTCTTCGGAAAAGCATCCTCGGTCGTCAACTGCGCCGTCTGCGGGACGACCCTCGCCACGCCGACCGGCGGCAACGCCGAATTCCACGGCGAGGTCGTCGAGACGGTCGAGCGTCGTGACAGCGACGAGCTTGAGGCGTAACTGTACGGAGGACCTCGTATGAAGTACAGCGGATGGCCTGACCCCGGCGAACTCGTCGTCGGGAAGGTAGACGATATCACGGACTTCGGCGTCTTCGTTGACCTCGAAGAGTACGAAGACAAGCGCGGGCTTTGCCACATCAGCGAGGTCGCAAGCGGATGGATCAAGAACGTCCGCGACCACGTCCGCGAAGGACAGACGGTCGTCGCTAAGGTGCTCGAAGTCAACGAGAGTTCACAGCAGATAGATCTCTCGATCAAGGACGTCAACGAGCACCAACGCAAAGAGAAGATTCAGGAGTGGAAAAACGAGCAGAAGGCCGATAAGTGGATGGCGCTCGCGTTCGGCGAGGACATCGCCGACGAAGCGTACGGTGCCATCGCAAACGCCCTGCTCGCCGAGTTCGAGTCGCTTTACGACGGCTTCGAACAGGCCGCGATTCACGGAACCGAGGCGCTCGAAGGCGTCGAACTCGACGACGAGGAAATCGAAGCCATCGTCGATACCGCACGGCAGAACGTGTCGGTCCCCTTCGTCAACGTCACCGGCTACGTTGACCTCCGTTCGCCCGCTGGCGACGGTGTTGACGACGTGAAAGAGGCGCTGAAGGCCGCTGAAGGCGACGGCGAAGTCGCCGACGAAATCGAGCTTTCTGTCACCTACGTCGGTGCGCCCGAGTACCGCATCAAGGTGAAAGCGCCCGACTACAAGACCGCCGAGACGGAACTCGAAACGAGCGTCGCTCGTGCCCGAGAGGTCATCGAAGCGGCCGGCGGAACCGCGGAGTACCACCGCGAGCGAAGCGGCGACGACGAGTAACAACATGAAATCGCATATCCGGGTGTGCAGTGTGTGGCGCGACCGCCACGACCGCCCGGTGTATTCGCTTTCTGATTCCTGTCCGGAGTGCGGCGCACCGACCGAAAACAGCGCGCCCGCACCGTTCAATCCGGACGACCCCTACGGCGAGTATCGCCGAGCACGCAAACGCCGGGTCGCAGACGAGTAGCCGACGGCCAGTCCGGTTCGGCTACCGACGCTCTCTTAACCAGTGCGGCCGGCACTACGTGCATGGACGACATCGAAATCGAGACTGTCGAAGAGGTCTCCCTCTCTGACCCCGTGTTCATCGAGGGACTGCCGGGCGTCGGCAACGTCGGTAAACTCGCCGTCGAACACCTCCTCGAAGAGTTCGAAGAATCGACGCTGGTTCGGCGCATCTACGCCGACGTGTTCCCGCCGCAGGTGAGTATCGACGACGGCGTCACCGAGTTGACTCACGCCGCGGTCTATGCCGTCGAAACGCCCGGAGAGGGACCGGACCTGCTGTTGCTCACCGGCGACCACCAGGCACAGTCTAACGAGGGACACTACCACCTCACGGACGCCTTCCTCGACGTCGCCGAATCGTTCGATGTCGAACAGGTGTTCGCACTCGGCGGCGTCCCAACGGGCGAACTCGTCGACGAACCGTCGGTACTCGGCGCAGTCGCAAACGCGTCGCAACGCGACGAACTCGAAGACGCGGGCGTCGAATTCCGCGAGGGTGAACCGGCGGGCGGCATCGTTGGTGTCTCCGGTCTCCTGCTCGGTCTCGGCGGTCGCCGCGGTTTGGACGCGACGTGCCTGATGGGCGAGACGAGCGGCTATCTCGTTGACCCACAGAGTGCACAGGTCGTCATCGAAGTCCTACAGGACCGTCTCGATTTCAGCGTGGGCTTCGAGAGCCTCGAAGAGCGCGCAGAGGAGATGAAGGAAGTCGCCGCGAAGATTCAAGAGATGCAACAGCAACAACAGGGCATCGCCAGCGACGACGACCTGCGGTATATCGGGTAACTCGCTTTTCCGTCGGGGCCTGCGCGTCAGGCTTCGATGATGTCGTCGTCTGCGAACTCCGGAACGATGAGTTCACCGTCGAGCGACTGCACCGCCCGCCCGCCGACGCGGATATCCGTGCCGACCGTGACGCGGACCACACTCGGGCGGTCAACGAAGTGCCCCTGCTCGAATCTGAGTTCGTCGGGGACCGAATCGAATGCGCCGACTTGCCGGAGATACGCCCCGCAAGCACCGCTCGCGGTTCCCGTCGCGGGGTCTTCGGGGATGCCGACACCCGGCGCGAAACAGCGGGCGTGAAGCGTCGAGTCGCCGTCGATAGCGTCGAAACTGAAGGCGTAGATGCCCGCGGCGTCGTGTTCGGCGGCGAGGTCGCAAAGCGCGCCGTGGTCGGGCGCGGCCGACGAGAGGTGTTCGAGAAAGTTGACGGGCACCATGAGAAACGGCAGTCCGGTGGAGGCGAGGGCGACCGGGAGGTCCGCGCCGACGTCGCGGAGGGCGGCGTCGTCGATACCGAGTGCCGACGCGAACCGGCCGTAATCGACGTCGAGACGTTCGACGGTGGGCGCGTCTTGGGTCATCCACACTTCGCCGAGGTCATCGACTTCGATGTCGAGCGTGCCGACGTTCGTTTCGAGCGAGTGGGTTCCAGGTTCGATGGCGCGTTCGGCGGCGAGGTGGGCGTACGCGGCAATCGTCGCGTGCCCACAGAGGTCGATTTCCTGTGTCGGCGTGAAGTATCGGATTCGGCGGTCAGCGACGGACGACGAGAGGATAAATGCCGTCTCGCTCGCGCCGAGTTCGGCCGCGATGGCGCGCATCTGGTCCGCGTCGAGTCCGTCAGCGTCGGGGACGACACCGGCCGCGTTCCCGGACAACGGTTCTGTCGTGAAAGCATCGACGAGGAGGGCGCGTCGGCTATCCATGGGAGTGCGCACTGCACGGCGATGTATCAAACCCGCGGGTCGGCAGGCGAAAGCGAAGTAAGAAGTCGGTGATTCCGATGGTAGTTTTTCGGCGGCAGGCCGCTCACGCGCGGGTCCACCTGACGCGGCCGGACGGTTCGCCCGCACCGTCGCCTTGCATCACCTCGCGCATGTTCATACAGGCTGGACAACCGACGACTTCGTCCATCTCGTTGCCGAAGACGCGCACGAAGTCGCGGGACACGAACTCACCACAGTTACCACACGTGTGCATGTTTGGTCACCTACGAACGTGCATACTCGTTCTCCCGATATAACTATGAGCAATGTTAACATAGGTTATGAAACTCCTGAATCCCGAATAGAGGCGGTTAATTGGCTCCTAACGACGATTTTAGCGTTCTAAGCACCGTCTAGACCCGCGAGGCGAGTCGTACAGATTAAAGGGCATCAGGCGCGGCAGTACGGACGGTGAACGGAAGTTATGGGCGACCTCCCCGACGAATTTAAGTGTACCATCACGAACTGGGAGTACATCTACGGGCTTTGTCGTGACGTCTCCGACGACGTCAAACAGTCCGAATTCGAACCCGACGTTATCGTCGCGCTGGCGCGCGGCGGTTGGTTCGCAGGGCGTTGTATCTGCGATTTCCTCGGGTTAGACGACTTGACGAGCCTGAAAATGGAACACTACGTCGGTACGGCCCAGAAATCGAACGAACCCGAAGTCCGCTACCCGATGCCGGAGGGGAGCGTCGAAGGCAAAGACGTGCTCATCATCGACGACATCGCCGACACCGGCGGGTCGATCAAACGCGCACACGAGTACGTGACCGACCGCAACGCGGGCGAAGTCCGCACGGCGACTCTGCAACTCCTCCAGACGAGCGAGTTCGAACCCGACTACGTCGGCGAGCGCCTCGAAGCGTGGGCGTGGGTCGTCTACCCGTGGAACTTCATCGAGGACATGATAGACCTTACCTCGGGGGTGATGGCGAAAGCCGGCGACGACACCTTCGAATTGGAGGACATCCGCCACTATCTCGCCGAGTTCCACGACGTAGACCGCATCGAGATGGAGATCGCCCAACCCGACCGCATGCCGGAAGTGATGGCGGAGATGGAACGACGTGACTACGTCGAATCTACCGGTGACGGCGCGTGGCGACTCCTCGAAAACGACGGCGTCGGAGCCTGACAGGCGCACACGACCCACGCAACTCGACCTTTTCCGGCCGCCAACCCGACGAGTGAGACGCCGGAAGCGAAACGTTAGTCAGCGTGACAGCCGTGGCCTCGCCCATGTCGCTTCTTTCGATTTTCGTCACGGCGCTGTTGCCTATCCTCGCCATCGGCGCAGTGGGGTTTCTCTTGGGCCGCGTCCGCGACGTTGACCCCGGTCCGCTCAACACCGTGACGGTGTACGTCCTCGCACCGGCGCTGGTCTTCTACAGCCTTGCAACGACCGAACTCGCCGGAGCGACGCTTGCGACTCTCACAGCCGGGGTGACCGTCTACCACGTCGTGATGATACTCGTCGCCGCGGGTATCGCCCGCCTCGTCGGCATCCCCGAACCGCTTTTGGGCGCACTCGTTCTCGTCGCCGCCTTTCCCAACTCGGGAAACTACGGCGTTCCCGTGAGTTCCTTCGCGTTCGGTGCGACCGGGCGTTCGACCGCCGTCGTCTACCTCGCGGTGCAGGGCGTGCTCATCTACACGCTCGGCGTCTACATCGCCGGGGCCGGGTCGTCGTCAGACTCGGCCGACGCGTCTCCCGGCTGGCGCGTCGGCGTGAGACGAGTCCTCCGAATCCCGCTCATCTACGCCGTCGTCGCCGCGCTCGTCGTCCGCTGGCTCGGTCTCGTGCCGCCGACCGACCTCGCCGCGATGCAGACGCTCAAACTCGTCGGCGACTCCTCAATTCCGATGATGCTTCTCATTCTCGGCATTCAACTCGCCGGTGCCGACCTCGGGACGACGCTCCCCGAGGTCGGTCTCGTCGCGGGGCTGAAGATGGTCGTCGCGCCCGCCGTCGCGGTCGGCATCGCACTCGTCGCCGGATTCGGCGACCTCACCGTCGCGCGGACCTTCGTTCTCGAATCCGCCATGCCCGCCGCGGTCACCCCGCTCATCCTCGTCGCCGAGTTCGGTGATGCCGGCGACGCCACCGTCTCGGTCGCCGAATTCGTCTCCGCGGCCGTCTTTGCGACGACGCTTCTCAGTATCCCCGTTCTCTCGGTGCTTATCTTCCTCCTCGACGGCGGATTCCCCGTCTAATTGCGGCGACGACACGCCGATTCGCCACGACTTTGTGCGCACCCACCGACTGTCAGGTATGAAAATCGGATTCATCGGTGGCAGTGGTATCTACGAGGCGCTTCCCCTCGAAAACACCCGTGAAGAACCCGTCGAGACGCCGTTCGGCGAACCTTCGACGACGCCTATCGTCGGCGAGTTCGGCGACACCGGCCGCGAAGTCGTTTTCCTGCCGCGTCACGGACCGGACCACCAGCACTCGCCGACGACGCTTCCGTACCGTGCGAACATCTTCGCACTGAAGAAACTCGGCGTCACTCACATTCTCGCCAGCAACGCCGTCGGGAGTCTCAAAGAGGACCTCCCGCCGCAGACGCTCGTCGTCCCCGACCAGATTTACGACCGCACGAAACACCGGCCTCTCACGTTCTTCAACGAGGGCATCGTCGTCCACCAGCCGTTCGCCAACCCGTACGACGAGGAACTCGTCTCTATTCTCGCCGAAGCGGCCGCGGAAGCGACCGACGCGAAGGTCCAAGAAGGCGGCACCTACGTCTGCATCGAAGGCCCCTCGTACTCCACGAAAGCCGAAAGCGAACACTACCGCGCGCAGGGCTGGGACATCGTCGGCATGACCACCATTCCGGAAGCAAAACTTGCCCGTGAGGCCGAAATCGCCTACGCGACCATCACCGGCGTCACCGACTACGACGTGTGGAAAGAAGACAGCGAAGTCACCCTCGACGAAGTACTGAAGAACGCCGCCGCCAACGAAGACGCCATCAAGGAGACCGTCGAGGCGGCGATTCGGAAGATTCCTGACGGCCACGAAACCGGTAGCCACTCCGCACTCGAAGGGACCATCAACACGCCCGACGAGGCAATCCCCGAAGCGACGAAAGAAACGCTCGCGCCGCTTATCGACCGGTACGTCGAGTAAGCAGAGAGACGCTCAGCGGTTCAGTTCCTCGCGTTCGGTCGCGTCAGAAGCACTTCGCGCGGCGCTGTCGGTCGGCGAGAATTCGACTGCGAAACACCGCTCACAGTACTCGTTTTTCCCGTGTTCCGTCGTCGTCAGCGGAACCGCCGCCGCGACGAGTTGCGTGCTGAACTCCCGAACGACGCCGCGGGCGTCGGCGTCACCACAGACGGTGCAGTTGCGGACTGACTTCGGCGTCGTAACCACGTCTCGGACGCGACCCCTCGTCGTCGGACTGTACGAGACGTAGCCAGGGAAGTAGCAGTGTAGCCAGAAGATAGGAAAGAAAAACACGACTCCTAACTCGGGAAGTGAAGGAACGAGAATAACCGCGGTGAGGAATGCGAATAGCGTCGAGGTAAGAAGCGAGACGGCGACAGTCAGGCGACGAAGCGTACTGGAGAGCAGGGTCGGTCGGGACACACCGGAAAGTGGCGAGTGTCTGAAATAAATGCTTAGTCGTCCGCGACGGCGTCGGCTTCGAGTTCGGGGTCGTCTTCAGCCTCGCTCGATGCAGGTGCCACGTCCTCGTCGTCCTCACCCAACGACTCCGTATCGGACGATGCGTCGAACGCCTCGGGGTTCCGAATCCAGAGGTCACCAAACAGTTCGTCCTGTTTGAGGTAGACGTTGCTCCGGTGTGCGAGGAACAACAGCGCGAGATACGTCGTCATCACAGTGTCTGCAACGTCCCGAATCTCGGCGAAGAGCACCTCGTCACGGCCCTTCTCGTACTGCGTCGAGAGGACGTCGCGGACGGTGTCAACGACAGACTCGATATCTTCGTTGTGGGCGGTCCCGGTGACGTCGTCTTCGGTCGGTTCGCCCGCCCCGCGCATCTCGCCGGGCGTGTGGTAGTCAAGCGTCTGCGTCCCGCGTGAAAACCCGCGGGGCGACTCGGAGGTGTCGTACTCGCGGCGGCGTTTCCACCACGACCCGCGTTCCGCTTCGCGGAGTTCGCGGACGAGTTCGTCCAGCGTCTCCGGCGACCCGCGGGCGTGTTTGCGTTCGAGACGGCGGTCCATCTCGTCTTCGAGCGCGTCAATGGGGTCGAATCCGGGCGGGCCACCATCGTCGCCGGGATGGCCGTCGGCGGCGCTATCTTGGAGGGCGAGTTCCCACGGTTCGAGTTCTTCTTCGTCGGGTTCGTCGGGTGCGAGGAGTTCGTCGGATTTCATCCGCAGGAGAACGCTCGCGTAGAAGAGCGCGCGACCCGTGGTCCGGAGGTCCATCGCATCGAGACGCGCTAAGAAGGCGTCGGTCACGTCAACGATGTCGATATCCCACGGGTCGATTGTCCCCTCTTTGGCGAGTTGCACGAGGAGTTCGACAGGTTCGACTTCGTCTTCGTCCGATTCTGAGACGTCTTCCGGCAACACGTCGTCCATCGCGTCCTCTCCGGTCGCCTCGGATTCGGTATCCGTGTCGCGGCCGGCGGCATCGGCGAAGGCCAAGCCGTCAGCGGCGGCCGATTCGTCCGCACCGCGGTCACGCGTGAGGTTCAGTTCGGGGATATCGTCAGTCATTCGTCGGGACCTCCGCTTCGACCTCGACGCCGGTGTCGTCGTGTTCGTCACCACCGTCGTTGTGTCCGTCGCTACCGTCGTCGCTGTCGCCGCCGGTTCCATCGTCACCGTCGGTCCTGTCGGCGGTATCGTCACCGGCGCCGTCGCCGCCGAACTGGATGCCGGTGACGGCGCTGACGTTGTCACCCTGCATCGTCACGCCGATGGCGCGCTCGGCGCGTTCGAGGAGCGCAGAGCGGTGGGAGACGACGACGAACTGGGCGTCTCCGGCGAGGTCATCGACCATCTGTCCGACGCGCTCGGCGTTGGCGGCGTCGAGGAACGCGTCAACTTCGTCCAGCGCGTAGAACGGCGCGGGGTTGTGACGCTGAATGGCGAAGATGAACGCGAGCGCCGTCAGTGACTTCTCGCCGCCGGACATCGCGTCGAGGCGCTGAATCGGCTTGTCGCCCGGTTGGGCTTTCATCGTCAAGCCCTCCTCGAAGGGGTCGTCTGGGTTTTCGAGGTGCAGGTGGCCCGTCCCGTTCGACAGACGCTCGAAGATATCGGTGAAGTTCTCGGCGATGGCGTCGAACGACTCCATGAACGTCGCTTTCTTCTGTGATTCGTACTGGTCGATGCGCTCGGCGATGGCGTCGCGCTCTTCGACCAACACGTCGCGTCGTTCTTGGAGGTCATCGAGGTCGGCTTTCACGTCGTCGTACTCGTCGATTGCGAGCATGTTGACCGGTTCGAGCGCTTCCATCTCCTCGGTGAGCCGTTCGATTTCGGACTCGACGGTGCTGTGGTCCGGAATCTCGTCTGGGTCGTAGTCGCCGACCTGTGCTTCGAGTTCGTCGATTTCCCATTCGAGGCGCTCTGCGGCAGACCGCATGCTTTCGAGTTTGGACTCGACCGCGTTCACCCGGTCTTTCTTCTCGTCGCGGGCACTGCGCGCTTCGCGGAGGTCGTCCTGAAGTTCGCGGCGGTCTTCTTTGAGGTCAACCAGTTCGTCTTCGAGTTCCGCGACCGCCTCGCGCTTCGCTTCGAGGTCTGCCTCGCGGGATTCGATGTTGGATTCGGCCTCGGCGATTGTCTCGCTTGCCTCTGCCTTGCGGTTCTGTGCGCTTTCGACCGTCTCGTGGAGGTCGTCAACCGCATCCTCGGCGTACTGCTTTTCGAGTTGAATCTCGTTGAGGCGGCCGTCGAGCGTGGACATCCGGTCTTCGAGGTCGTCGATGTTCGCGCGAATCTCGTCGGTTTGGGCGGTGAGTTCCGGAATCTCCGAGTCGGCGAGTTCGGTTTCGATGTCCTCGATATCGGCTTCGACGGCGGCGATTTCGTCGTCGTACGCGGCGATTTCGTCGTCGAGGTCGGACATCTCCTCGTCAACCGACTTGCGCTCGGATTCGAGTTCGTCCAGTCTGTCGTTCAAGCGGTCGATTTCGGCTTCCGCGTCGTCGATATCCGCCTGCGCGTCTTCGACTTCGCGCTCGATGGTTCGGACGCGGTCGGCGGCGTCGGAGGCCCGACCGCGGGCGTCGTCGAGGTCGTCGTCGATAGCTCGAATCTCGCTGTTGAGCGAGCGGCGGCGGTCTTCGAGCGTCGTGATTTCTTTGGCGATGCGTTCGAGTTTGCCCTCGCCGGACTTCGAAAAAGAGTACCGAGAACTACCGCCGGACCCGCCGGTCATCGCGCCGGAGCGCTCGACTAAGTCGCCGTCGAGGGTGACCATGCGGTAGTCGCCCATCAGGTCGCGGGCGGTCTCCATGTCCTCGACGACGAGCGTCGAACCGAGGACGTACGAAAAGATGGATTCGTACTGGCTGTCGTACTCGACGAGGTTGCGCGCGAAGTCAACGACGCCCGGGTGGGTCGGCTTGTGCGGAAGCCCGCGGTTGTCCATCTTCGTGATGGGGAGGAAGGTCGCGCGACCCGCGTTCCGAGACTTCAGGTGGTTAATACAGGACGAACCGACGCCGTCGTCGTCCACGACGACGTTTGCGAGACGGCCACCAGCGGCCGTCTCACAGGCTTTGGCGTACTCGCCATCGACCGAGCCGAGTTGTCCGACGGCACCATGAACGCCGGAGAGACCGGCGTTGAGGATGGTCGTGACCGCTCGTGGCCACGAGTTGTCGCCGTCTTTTCCGGCCCGCGCTTCGAGGCGCGCGTACTCGGATTGCTTGGTCTGGAGTTCGTCCGTGACCTCGGAGAGTTCGTCGTTCAACTCGGCCTTTTCGGCCTGCAAGTCCTCGATGATGCCGTCTATCTTCGCCTTGTTCTTTTCGGCGGTGTCGAGTTCGCTGTGCAGGTCCGAAAGGGTCGCTTTCAGTTCCGGGATGCGCTCGTGGGTGCGGTCGATTTCGTCTTGCGTCTCGGAAATCTCGTTCGACCGGCGACGAGCATCGTCGAGGAGGCGGTCTTTGGCGCGCTGGCGGTCGTTCTTCTCGTCTTTGAATTCGTCGAGCGCCTCCTTTTTCTCCGCGAGTTCGGACTTCAGTTCGTCGAACTCGGTGTCAACGGAGTCGATTTCCGCCTGTACCTCGGAGAGTTCGACCCGCTTCGACTGGATGTCGCTTTTGACCGACGCCTTCTCGACTTTAACCTCGCGGATATCGGCTTCGAGGTCGTCGATTTTCTCCTGTTTCCGGTCGATATCGACGAAGGCGGTCCGGCGTTCGGCCTCGGCGTCGTCGCGTTTCTCCTCGGCCGCCTCGATGGTGTTTTCAAGGCGTGCGATGTCGCCTTTTATCTCCTCCATCTCGGATTTGATGCGGAGTTGCTCGTCTTCGCCCTTCCGCTCGATTTCGTGGGTGAGGTCTTCGAGGTCTTCTTCCAGACGGGTGACCTTGCCCTGTCGTTCGTCGAGTTCGGCTTGGAGGGCTTCGAGGTCTGATGCGGTCGATTCGATGCGCGATTCGGTGCGGTCGAGGTCGTCGCGTTTGTCTTCGAGTTCGGCCGCCTTCAAGTAGCCCTCGTACTCTTCTTTCTCGTCGCGGAGTCCCTTGTATTCGAGTGCGGTCTCTCGCTCGTCGGCGAGTTGGTCGAGACGCGTCTCTTTTTCTTCGATGCGGAGGTCCGCTTCGTCAACGCGTTCTTCGACCGCTTCGAGTTCTTCGAAGGCGGCGTCTTTCTTCTCGTCGAACTCGGCGACGCCCGCGATTTCGTCGATGATGCCCCGGCGCTGATAGGGCGTCATGTTGATGATTTCGGTCACGTCGCCCTGCATGACGACGTTGTAGCCCTCGGGCGTGATACCCGCTTGCGCGAGGAGGTCTTGGATGTCCGAGAGGTTTACCGACCGCTCGTTGAGATAGTAATACGAGTAGTAGTTGTCTGGCGTCTCCTTGACGCGGCGTTTGATGGTGATTTCGTCCACGTCGCCGACGTTGTCGGTGCCGGCGGCATTGACGACCTGTGACCGGTCGAGCGTGCCCGCCGAGTTGTCGAGAACGACCGTGACACTCGCTTCTTTGGGTTGTGTCGGCGCGTCGCCGTCGCTTCCGTCGGCGTGGCCGGGATTATAGATGAGGTCCGTCAGTTTCTCGGCGCGAATCCCGCGGGTACGGGCCAAACCGAGCGCGAAGAGAACGCCGTCGATAATGTTCGATTTTCCTGAACCGTTCGGGCCGGTAACGACCGTGAAATCCTCGTAGAACGGGATGCGAGTCGGCCGCCCGAAGCTCTTGAAACCGTCAAGAACGAGCTCTTTGATGTGCATGGGTTGGTGTTCACGCGGGCGACGCCCGCAAAGAGAGCGCGCCGCATGGACACGGGACGCGCTCGCGGTTGACGGCGCGTCCGATTACGCGACGATGATGTCGTCGTCGGGGGAGTCGCCGCCGTCTTCGTCAGTCTCCTTGGACTCGTCCGTTTTAATCTCATCGTCGTCGGCCTGTGCGACAGGCTCGGCTTCGACGGTCTCTTCGGCTTCCTCTTCTTCCGGCTCCCAGTCGCCGCGACGACGTGGAGCACGAGACGGCACCTCGACGTTGTTTTCGTCTTCGAGCTGTCGCAGTCGTTCTTTAGTCTCGACGAGTTCCTCGGTGAGTCCGTTCACCGCGGCCTGCAGTTCCGCAACCTTCGATTCGAGTTCCTCCACCCGATTACTCATGGGTAAGATAGCGCCGCGCGTGAGACATAAATGTGCGTCAGACAATCACCGAGAATGTGATACGTGCGCGAACGCGTCTCCGTGGTTTCTGTATCGGACGCTATCGTTCGCATCACGCATGGACGTATCGGCCGTTACCGACCGCACTTCACACGCTACGGACGTATTTGTCGCCGCTTTGAACCACGGCGGTGTCCGACCGTGAACGGAACTGAGACGGCGGAAGTTGACGCCGATAGCCCCGCCGCTCGCAACTGTCCCGTTAGTCTTTAGCCCACCGCCGTCGAAGCGCGGCCAATGACTGCGCAAGCGCTCGAACAGCGCGAACTCTCGGTCGTCATCGGGTTGGAGGTCCACGTCCAACTCGAAACGGCCACGAAGATTTTCTGCGGCTGTTCGACCGAGCCCGCCGAGGACGAAGCGCCGAACACCCGCGTCTGCCCGGTCTGCCTCGGGCTTCCCGGTGCGCTTCCGGTACTCAACGAAGCGGCCGTCGAATCCGCCGTCAAAATCGGCAAGGCGCTGAACGCCGATATTGCCGAGGACACCCGGTTCCACCGGAAGAACTACTACTACCCCGACCTCCCGAAGAACTTCCAGATCACTCAGTACGACGCGCCAATCTGCGCCGACGGGACGCTGGAAGTCGCCGTCGAAGGAACCCGCCGCGACATCGGCGTCACACGCGCGCACCTCGAAGAGGACCCCGGAAGCCTCCAACACAAAGGCGGCAGTATCGACACCGCGGACTACACGCTCGTCAACTACAACCGCGCCGGCACGCCGCTCGTCGAAATCGTCACCGAACCGGACTTCCGCAGTCCGCAGGAGACGCGCGCGTTCCTCGCCAAACTCGAAGAGGTGCTCGAATACCTCGGCGTCTTCGATGCGACCCGCGACGGGTCGCTCCGCATCGACGCCAACATCTCGCTCGTCCCCGCCGACGAGGTTGACGACGACGGCACGATTTCGGATGAGGCGCTCGAAGCGGCGAACCGCACGGAAGTCAAGAACATCTCCAGCCACAAGGGCGCAGAGAAGGCGCTGGCCTACGAGGTCACCCGCCAGAAGAACGCTATCAAACGCGGCCGCGCTGTCGAACAGGAGACCCGCCACTGGGACGAATCCCGCGGCATCACCGTCTCGATGCGCTCGAAGGAAGAAGAAAAGGACTACCGCTACTTCCAGGAGGCCGACCTCCCACCGCTCCAAGTCGCTCACTGGAAAGAGGAGATTCCGATTCCGGAACTCCCCGACGCGCGCCGCGAGCGCTTCCAGACCGAGTACGGCATCGACGAGGAATCCGCCTCGAAGCTCACTTCGACCAAGGAAGTCGCCGACTTCTTCGAAGACGTTGCGGCCGAGTTCGACGCCGACCTCGCCGCGACGTGGGTCGCCGACAACTTGCTGGGCGAACTCAACTACCGCGACATGCGTATCACCGACGTGTCGGACCGACTCGACGAGTTCACGCGTCTTATCGAACTCGTCGATACCGACGAGGTGACGACGAAGAACGCCGAGGAAATCGTCCTCCGCGAGATGCTCGACGAGGAGAAAGACCCGGACACCATCGTCGAAGAAGAAGGACTCGGCAAGGCCGACGACGACGAAATCGGCGGCTTCGTCACCGAAGCCATCGAAGAGAATCCAGACGCGGTCTCCGACTACCACGACGGCGAAGGCGGCGCGTTGAACTTCCTCGTCGGCCAAGTCATGCAGAAGTCCAAAGGAAGCGCCGACCCCGGCACCGTCAACCAGTTGCTCCGCGAACAACTCGACGAATAACGGCGCTCGGCACCGCGCAAGACCGAATTCGTGCTCGGTCACGGGTTGGTGACAGAACCCACGAACTCACGCTATCGCGTCTCGCTGTTTCGACCGCATCCCGGGAGACGGCGCACGAAAATCACTCATTGTCAGCGTCGCGGCCGAACAGTATCGCCGACCCGAGGACGACCGCGACCCATGTCAGAAACGACTCAGCGGCCGGATTCGACGGGAGTGGTTGCCGGGAGCCAGATTGGTACACGACGTAATACTCGCCGTCGAGTTCGAACACGGGGACGCCATCTCGTTCCGACCAGAGTTCAGTTTTCGAGTGGGCAGACCCGGTCTGAATCGCCGTGAGAACGGTCGGATACCGTTCGGCGGGACGGGAGACGTCGTCCAGCGCCGTCGCCGCGGACACCCGCTCAGTCGAGAGGACGTACTTGCCTGCGTCCCACGTCGAGTTGTACGCGTACACGACACCGTCGTAAGAGAGGTACGGCGCTCTGCTTACGAGGTATCCCGTGCTAGAACTTGTCACTGTTGGGTGGTCAATGGTAATAGTTCCGTCAAGCGTCGCCGCTTCGAGCGTGCAATGTCGTGACGGGCGCACCGTGTATAAGCACGCAAACCCAGAGAGACCGCCACGACTCGACAGCGCGTTTCGGTCATCCCTGTCGGGGACCACGAGGCGATTGTCTTCGCTCGTGAGTTCGCCCGCCTCGTAGGTGTACCGCGGGGTGGTGAGACCGAGAAACGGTCCCCAAAGCGGGGTGAAAATCAACAGCACCGCGAGGACCAGACGGAGTCGGTTGGTAGAGAGCAGTCGCATACGCGACCATGATAGCGAGGTCTGAAATCTATTTTGTCTGTCAGCTTTAGTCGTCGCCGGCGGACGCGGTCGGGGCGCGGTCCAACACGCCTTCGCGCCACGTGCCGGCCCGGAACCACGCGATAGCGACGACGAACGACGCGATTGCGCCGAAGACGTAGGCCCACCAAAGCCCTTCGACACCCAAGTCGAACCCGGAGACGGGACCGATTCCGGGGACCGAAACCGTCCACGCGAAGGCGAGCGCAAGCGCGACGGGCACGCGGAAAATCCACCGCGAGAGGAACGACAGGGCCATCGCCGCTTTCGTGATTCCAGCGCCGCGGAACGCGCCTTGAATGACCATCACGCCGCCGAAGAACGCCCACGACGGAGCGACCATCCGAAGGAAGGTGACGCCCTCGTCTACGACCGCCTCCTCGCCGATGAACAGCCGCATCGCCTCGCCGGGAAACGCCATCACGAGTCCGCCGGCGGCGAAGAGAATCCCCATCGTCGCTATCATCGCCGTCCACGTGACCGATGCCGCCCGGTCAGGCGTTCGCGCGCCGAGGTTCTGCCCGACGCCGGTTGCCGTAGCTTGTCCGACGGCCCCGGAGACGGTCCACGAGACGGACATCAACCGAACACCGATACCGTAGGCCGCGGTCGCAATCGGGCCGAAACGGGCGACGAATCCGGCCATCACGACCGCGGAGAAGCTCCGTGCCCACCCGTCGAGTGTGGCCGGGTAGCCGATATCGACGAGTTTCTTGAGGCGTACGGGGTCGGGCCGGAGGTCGGCGAGGTGGAGTTTGATCCCCCAGTCGCCGCGGAGGAGGATGTAGACACCAGCAACGGTTGCGAACAGACGCGCGATGAGCGTCGCTATCGCCGCACCGCGCGTTCCCATCCCGGGGACGGGACCCCAACCAAGGATGAAAACCGGGTCGAGAACGACGTTGAGACCCGCAGAGGCGACCATGAGCCACATGGCTGTCTTGGTGTCGCCCGCGCCCTGCAACGCGGCGCGAAAGGCAAAAAAGAGGAACGTCAACGGGAGCGAGAGGAAGACGACCTCGATGTAGGCGAGCGCCTTGGTGAAGACGGCACCCTGCGCACCGATGAGTTCCAAAAGCGGGTATCTGAACGCGAAGCCGACGACCGCGAGGACGGCCGAAACGGCCAGCGTGAGGAGAATCGTCTGGCCGACGACGTGGTCTGCTTGTCGCTTTTCGCCAGCGCCGATGTGCTGTGAGACGAGCGCAATCGTCGAGGCGGTGATACCCATCGCGGTCGAGACGAACATCCAACTCGTCGGAAACATGAGCGAGACGGCGGCGACGGCGTCGGCACCGACACGCCCGACCCAAAACACGTCCGCGAGGTTGTAGAGCGTCTGCAGGAGGTTTCCCGCGACGAGTGGCCACGAGAGGGCAAACAGTTTGGGGGCAATCGCCCCTTCCGTCATGTCGATTCGTGATTCACCCGACACGTTTTGTGGTTCGGCGCACGGCTGTTAGCACTTCTGGTGTGGTGATGTTTTGACCGTCTTTCCCAGGGGACTTTTGATGATGATGCCGTCTTTCCCAGGGGACAACACCTTCGCGCGCGACGCGTCCACACCCGTACACTCGTATCCGCGCGCGTTAGGCCTTCTACACTAAGAATCCGGGCACGAAAGGTTTAGGACAAATCCCGTCATATCGCCGCTCAATGAGCCGCGGCCCGGAACTCATCATCACAGAGAAGGACAACGCCGCGAGGCGCATCGCCGACATCTTGAGCGGCGAGACCGCCACCGCAGAGCGGATGAACGGCGTCAACGTCTACAAGTGGGGCGGAAAGCGCTGTATCGGCCTGTCGGGGCACGTCGTCGGCGTGGATTTCCCGCCGGAGTACAACGACTGGCGCGACGTCGAACCAGTCGAACTCATCAGTGCGCCCGTCGAGAAACACCCCACACAGGAGAATATCGTCGCCGCGCTCCGGCGACTCGCCCGCAAGGCCGGAAACGTCACTATCGCCACAGACTACGACCGTGAGGGCGAACTCATCGGCAAGGAGGCCTACGAACTCGTCCGCGACGTGAACGAGGACGTTCCCGTAGACCGCGTTCGGTTCTCGTCGATTACGAACCGCGAGGTGACAGAGGCGTTCGAGAATCCGGACGACCTCGATTTCGACCTCGCCGCCGCCGGCGAAGCGCGACAGATTATCGACCTCGTCTGGGGGGCCGCGCTCACGCGCTTCCTCTCGCTTTCAGCCCGGCAACTCGGCAACGACTTCATCTCGGTCGGTCGCGTGCAGGGACCCACCCTGAAACTCATCGTTGACCGCGAGCGCGAAATCGAAGCGTTCGACCCCGAGGACTACTGGGAACTGTTCTCTAAACTCACGAAGGACGCAGACGGGGCCGCCGAATCCTTCGAAGCCCAGTATTTCTACCTCGACGATGACGGCACCGAAGCCGAGCGTATTTGGGACGAAGAAGCCGCCGAATCCGCCTACGAGACGGTTCTCGACGTCGAGACTGCGGAAGTCACTGCGGTCAAGCGCCGCACTCGAACGGACAAGCCGCCCGCGCCGTTCAACACTACACAGTTCATCCGCGCCGCCGGCTCTATCGGCTACTCCGCACAGCGAGCGATGAGCATCGCCGAGGACCTCTACACCGCCGGCTACATCACCTACCCGCGGACCGACAACACGGTCTATCCCGACGACCTCGACCCGCGCGAACTCCTCGGCGCGTTCGAAGGTGACCGCCGGTTCAAAGACGACGCGAAGTCGCTCCTCGAACAGGAGGAAATCGAACCGACCGAGGGCGATAACGAGACGACCGACCACCCGCCGATTCACCCGACCGGCGAACTTCCATCCGCGTCCGACCTCTCCGAAGACGAGTGGGACGTGTACGAACTCGTCGTCCGCCGGTTCTTCGCTACCGTCGCCGAGAACGCGGTCTGGGAGCACCTCCGCGTCGTCGCCGAAGCCGCTGGACTCTCACTCAAGGCCAATGGCAAGCGACTTCTCGAGCCGGGTTACCACGAGGTCTACCCCTACTTCAACTCCACTGAGTCGTTCGTCCCCGACGTGGAGGAAGGCGAATCGCTCGTCCTCTCCGACACCCACCTCGACGCGAAGCAGACGCAACCACCGCGACGCTACGGTCAGTCGCGGCTCATCGAGACGATGGAACAGATGGGTATCGGGACGAAAGCGACCCGCCACGACGTGATTCAAAAGCTCTACGACCGCGGCTACATCGAGAGCGACCCGCCGCGTCCGACCCGCCTCGCGCGGGCCGTCGTGGAGGCCTCTGAGGACTTCGCAAAGCTCATCGTCAGTGAGGAGATGACCTCGCAACTCGAATCCGACATGCTGGCTATCGCCCGCGGTGAGGCCACGTTGGAGAACGTGACCGAGGAGTCCAAAGCGATGCTCGAAGACGTGTTCGAGGGTCTCATGGAATCCCGCGAGGAACTCGGCACGCAACTACAGGACTCGCTCAAGGCCGACAAGACCGTTGGGACCTGTCCCGACTGTGGCGGCGACCTCGTCGTCCGCAAGAGCCGACGCGGTTCGTACTTCATCGGCTGTGACTCCTACCCCGACTGTACGCACACGCTCCCGCTTCCCTCGACCGGCAAGCCGCTCATCATGGAGGACGCCTGTGAGGAACACGATCTCCACCACATCAAGATGCTTGCCGGGCGCAAGACGTTCGTCCACGGCTGTCCGCTCTGTAAGGCCGAGGAAGCCGACGAAGAAGACGACCTGATTATCGGGTCGTGTCCCGAGTGCGGAGAGGAAGCAGGCGGGGAGTTGGCTATCAAACGCCTCCGCTCTGGCTCCCGACTCGTCGGCTGTACCCGCTATCCCGACTGCGACTACTCGCTTCCGCTTCCGCGACGTGGCGACATCGAAGTCACAGACGGGTCCTGCGACGAACACGACCTACCAGAACTGCGGATTACGTACGACGGCGACCGCGAACCGTGGGACCTCGGCTGTCCCATCTGCAACTACCGCGAGTACCAGGCCCAACAGAACGGAGCGGGCGACTCGGAGTTAGAGAGCATCAAGGGTATCGGGGCGAAGACCGCCGAGAAACTGAAAGAAGCCGGTATCGAGGACGTGAAGACGCTGAAGGCGTCCGAGCCGGACGACATCGCCGACAGAGTTGAGGGCGTCGGTGCGGAGACGGTTCGGAAGTGGCAGACTGCGGCGGACTAATTTTCGGACCAAACATAGCATTTCTCTCGCCCGCTCTCTACGGAAACAGCCGGTAATCGAGCGAGCCAGACGCCGACTGAACTTCCCCTGCGTTTCGCGCTACTTTGCGACAACTGTGATTCGGACGCGATACGTTCGATTAGCTTGCTGTGCGAAAATGAGCCATCCTCCGAGAGTGTACGCCTGAGTCGGTCGATTATCTCCGTCTCCCGGATACCGTCAACGAGGAGCTTGTCTGCTTTCTCGTCGCGTCCCACATTGCGATATGCCACGTATCGGGCACCAGTTCGAGTGAGTGACCATCGACGTTGCTTGTGTGGTTCGTCATCGGGCCACTCTTGATGAACGAAGTCGAGAATCCAGCCAGCAATCGCATACAAATCTGCATGACGCCGAGACACGCCCGTCTGAGAGGCGATATCGTCTTTCGTCCCTCGACTGTCGCCGATGGCCGAAAGCACGGTATCGAGCGTTTCGAACGAGTTCGCAAGCGGGATTCGCTTAGAGGGAATCGGACCCACTTCGTCAGACTCCCCAAACAGGTTCCAGAATCGCTCGTCTGGCACGAACTGTTCAGTGTCTCGACGGACACCAACCTGAAGGTCAACCATCGATTCGAACAGTGTCGAGCCATCCACCAGATGGATTCCGGCACGCTCTGCACTTTCGATGGCAGGGGTGGTGTACGAACTCGACGTGATGACCGTCCCAGTGTCACAACCAGTGTCAGCTAACGCGCCCTGAAATCGCTGAATGGAGGGCGAACCAACCGAGTTTGCCGGAGAATATTGTTTCACTTGGACGCCTAACGAAACATCCAAAAGCGAATTTCGGACGTGGCCGTCTATGTCGATCCCGCCGTCTTGGCGGAACGCTGTCACCGAGAATCGTGCAGGTGGAAGTGACTCTGTGAGCACCGATTCACAGAGTAACTCGAAGTCTTCGGCGGCGAGTTCCCTCGATTGTGTTTCGACGTACTCAGTCGCGGCGACAGCATCCATCGTCCGACAAATTTGGTGACAGCCGATGTAAAATTCACCACAATCGGTAGTCACCCAGTGCATCCGCACGCTTTTTAGGCCCCCTCAAGCATAGACCGACCAATGAGCTATCCGTGGGAAGACTGGGACCATATCACCAAAATCGACCCCGACAAAGACCTCGTCGACGGCGAAACGTTCGAAGACGTCTGCGAGACCGGCACCGACGCGCTCGAAATCGGCGGCACGCTCGACATCACCGAAGAGAAGATGGAACGCGTCGTCGAAGCCACGGCGAAGTACGACGTGCCAATCTATCAGGAACCGTCAAATCCAGCGGTCGTCATCGACGACGACGCGCTCGACGGTTACCTCATCCCGACCGTGTTCAACTCCAGTGACTCCTTTTGGATTACCGGCGCGCACAAAGAGTGGGTTCGAATCGAAGACGGACTCGACTGGGACCGAACCCACACCGAGGCGTACATCGTCCTCAACCCCGATTCCTCCGTCGCCGAGTACACCGAGGCGGACACCGACCAATCGGCCGATGACGTGGCATCGTTCGCCCGCGTCGCCGAGAAGATGTTCGGCCAAGATATCGTCTACATCGAGTACTCCGGCACCTACGGCGACCCCGAGAAAGTCTGTGCGGCCCACGACGCGCTGGACGACGCAACGCTGTTCTACGGCGGTGGCATCCATGACTACGAATCGGCCCACGAGATGGGCACGTGCGCCGACGTCGTCGTCGTCGGAGACCTCCTCCACGACAAGGGTGTCGATGCCGTCCGCGAGACGGTCGAAGGTGCAAAAGACGCTTCGGCGGAGCGCATCGACGCACAGTAACTCGGTAACAGTCGAGGCGGTCTCTCTTCCTGATTACACCGGGTCTGTGGTGTCCGTTTTTGTGCTCGTACCCGAACACGCATCACCTGCTGGAGTCGCTGGTGCGCCCCGGCCGAGGAGCGTCGCCGACGCAACGAGCACCAGAAACGAAACCGTACCGGCGAGAATGACACCGCCGAGCGGGAACGCCCCGAAAAGAAGCACGGCAATCCGTCCGGCGAATCCCACGAGGGCGACAGCAGAGACGACGGGAACGAACGAAACGTCGAACGCGAGGTCGCGGAACACGGGGGTTGCGGCGAGAAGCGACCGTTCACGAGCGATAGCAACCGTCGCGGCCGCCGAAAGATAGGTGCCGACGAGGGCAACAACGGCGGCGACGACCAATCCGACGACATCGAGCACCGAGAAATCGAAGTACCGGAGCGCACGCGGGGTTGAGAGTGCGAGCGCCGTCAACGACAGGCGTGACGAGTTGAAAACGACAGCGAGGATACCGACCGCCGGAAGTTGGAGCGTGACGAGAGCGACCGACAGGCGAACACCTTCGGCGACGATGCCGGGGAAGTCGTCGAACGACGGGAGCGCGGTCGCGCGCCGGTCGCCGCCGCGAACGAGTCTGACGACGTAGCCGACGAGCAAAACACCTGCCAGCGGCGTGGCGAACGAGGCGAGTGTCACGAGCAGTCCAACGACGAAGGTGTCGAAGGACGTATCTTCTGCAAGTGGGAGTGTGAAGGCGGATTCGAAGTCTGAAGCGTCCATGTTCGAGACGAGATGGGCGCGTATTGGTTCATAAACCTCCGCCGGAGAAGAGTGTCGTGATACCATATGACTTGCAGGAGCGAAACGGCCGTGTTTAAGACGCACGGTCGGGAACCACGTCGTATGCGAAACCGAACGTACACGGCCGACGCCGAGCCTGGTGACACCGTCACCGTCGCCGGCTGGGTTCACGAAGTTCGTGACCTCGGCGGCATCGCGTTCCTGATCCTCCGGGATACGACCGGCAAGATTCAGGTCAAATTCGAGAAGGACGAGATGGACGACGACCTCGTCGAGACGGGACTGGGTGTCCACCGCGAGAGCGTCATCAGCGTCACCGGCGACGTCGCAGAGGAGCCGCGCGCGCCGACGGGCGTCGAAATCACGCCCGAGAGCCTCGACGTCATCGCCGAGGCCGAGGCACAACTTCCGCTCGACCCCTCAGGCAAGGTCGATGCCGAGCTTTCGACGCGCCTCGACAACCGGACGCTCGACCTCCGGAAAGACGAAGTAAAGGCCATCTTCGAGATTCGCGCCGAAGTCCAGCGCGCCGTCCGTGATGAATTCCGCACCCTCCGCGCGACCGAGATCAACACGCCGAAAATCGTCGCCACGGGTACCGAAGGCGGCACCGAACTCTTCCCCATCACCTACTTCGGGCAGGAAGCGTTCATGAACCAGTCGCCACAGCTGTTCAAACAGCTGATGGTCGGCTCCGGACTCGAACGCGTCTTCGAAGTCGGTCCGATCTTCCGCGCCGAAGAGCACAACACGCCGCGCCACCTCAACGAAGCGACTTCCATCGACTTCGAATCCGCTTTCATCGACCACACCGAGGCGATGGACGTCTGTGAGGCCGTCGTCAAGGCCGCCTACGAGGCAGTCGAAGAGAACTGTCAGGACGAACTCGAAGCGCTCGGTCTCGCCGAGGAGTTCGAAGCGCCGTCCGGCGAGTTCCCGCGTCTCACCTACGAGGAAGCCATCCAGCGCATCAACGCGACGGGCGAACTCGACGAGCAACTCGTCTGGGGCGACGACCTTCCGACCGAAGGCGAGAAGGCGCTCGGCGATGACGTCGGCGAACACTACTTCATCACCGACTGGCCCAGCGAAATCAAGCCGTTCTATATCAAGGACCACGACGACGACGAGACGCTTTCGACTGGCTTCGACATGATGCACCCGAACATGGAACTGGTCTCGGGTGGCCAGCGTGAACACCGCTTCGAGCACCTCGTCGCCGGATTCGAACAGCAGGGTCTCGACCCCGACGCGTTCGAATACTACACGAAGATGTTCAAGTACGGCATGCCCCCGCACGCAGGATTCGGTCTCGGCGGCGAGCGTCTCATCATGACGATGCTCGGGCTTGGGAACATCCGAGAAGCTGTGCTGTTCCCGCGAGACAGACAACGCCTGAGTCCTTAGACGAAGGCGTTTCTGGGAGGGGGAACAGCGAGCAACGCGACGCGTTGTGAGTGAGTTCCCGTGAGACAGACAACGCCTGAGTCCCTAGACGAGGGGACATCGTCGACCCGCACAAAAGACACTCAATCGATATTTTTTGCGAAACAATCGTAACCGCTCCGTCGAGTGGACACACTATGGACGAAAGTCGCCACCGGGAGAGAGAAAGATGAACCCCAAAGCGTTCACCGACAGCGAAGACAACGGCGATTCACCACTCCAAGAGTTGGCCGCCGGAGTTATCATCACTCTTACATTTCTCGTCGGATTCGGCCTGTTCGCACTTGGTTATTCGTGGGGCTGGGTGGCGTTCGTGGTCGGCTTTGCGGGAGTCCTCCCCGCCGCGATAGCGCTCGTAAAGCTCTACGAATCTCGCCGCGACGACGACGCAGACGCCTCGAAGCCCGAGACCGAAGACGCACTGGAGGCGCTTCGCCGACGCTACGCGACGGGAGAACTAACCGAGGCTGAGTTCGAGCGAAAGGTCGAGCGACTGTTGGAGACAGAGACCGTCGCCGACGCCAGAAAGCAGGTGGCCGACCGAACGCGAACGACGGATACGGAAAAAGAAAGCGTCGAATTTGAACGCAAGTGAACTGAAAAGGCGGGAACGAAGGAACGCGAGCGCGACGAAACGCAACATCGTTAACCGACCCGCGTCGTAGGAAAACCGATGAGCGACGACGCGACGGCTTTCGTCCCCGGCCACATCACGGGCTTTTTCAGCGCCCACCCCGACGACGACCCGGCGGTCGCGGGGTCGCGCGGTGCGGGGCTAACGCTCTCTCACGGCGTCACCGTAACCGTCAAACCGGCACCAGAACCCGCGACGTTCCTCGACGACGAACCGGTCGAGATGCCGCCGGTCGCGGACGTGCTTCAGACGCTCGGCGTGAGCGCCACGGTCCGCGCCGAAAGCGAACTGCCGCTCGGTGCTGGGTTCGGCGTCTCCGGCGCGATGGCGCTCGGGACGGCGCTCGCGGCGAACGCCGTCTTCGACTGCGGCCGGTCCGAAAACGAACTCGTCACGGTTGCCCACGAAGCAGAGGTCCGCGCGGGAACCGGTCTCGGCGACGTGGTCGCACAGGCACGCGGCGGACTACCAATCCGCGTCGAACCCGGCGCGCCGAACCACGGCCGGATGGACGGCATATCGGCTCGTCCGCGAGTCGAATACGTCGCGTTCGGCGGTCTTTCGACTGCCGAAATCCTCTCCGGAGATACGACAGCACTCACCGACGCCGGAGAGTCGGCCCTCGAAGCACTCCGCGCCAGACCCACACTCGACCGGTTCCTCGCCGAATCGAGACGGTTCGCCCGCGATGCCGACCTCCTCACCGACCGCGTCGCGGCCGCAATCGAAGACGTGCGAGAGACCGGCGGCGACGGATCGATGGCGATGCTCGGCGAGACGGTGTTCGCCGTCGGAACCGGACTTTCGGACGCCGGGTACGACGCCGAGAGCTGTCGCGTCCACGCCGCCGGAGCGACGCTTCGAGACGACTAATTCTCACGGGAGTTTCGCGTCGGCGATGAGAAAACGTGTTAGTTCAGCGGTGACGAAACCACAGGCATGAGCGACATCGAGATTCCCGAGAGCCACCCGCGATACGAGTCGCTTCTCACCAGACACCGCATCGAGGTGGGTGTCGAGAAGGGTATCACGAGCAGGCAGGGACTCATCGCACAGGGTCGCGGCGAGGCGTTCGATTACCTCCTCGGCGAACAGACGATTCCGAGCGCGGACGAGGCGGCGCGGGCCGCGGCGGCGCATCTCCTGCTGGCCGACCACCCGGTCGTCTCCGTCAACGGAAACGTCGCGGCGCTCTGCCCCGAGGAAATCGTCGAACTCGCTGAGGCGACCGACGCCGACATCGAGGTGAACCTGTTCAATCGTACCGACGAGCGCATGCAGACCATCGTAGACCACCTGCGCGAACACGGAGCCGACGAAGTGAAGGGTCTCACTGCCGACGGGCGAATCCCGGGAATCGACCACGAACGCGCCAAAGTCGATGCCGACGGTATCGGGAGTGCGGATGTCGTCGTCGTCCCCCTCGAAGACGGCGACCGCGCGGCGGCGCTCGGCGAGATGGAGAAGATCGAAATCGTCGTGGACCTCAACCCGATGTCGCGCTCTGCACGGGTCGCTACCGTTCCAATCGTGGACAACATCGTCCGTGCGGTGCCGAACGTGACGGGCCACGCCCGAGACCTGCAGGGTGCCGCGCGCGACGAACTCGAAACAATCGTCGCCGACTTCGACGCCGACGAGGCGCTCGAAGCGGCCGAGCGGGCGATTCGGACTGGCGGCGAGTGAGCGTCGCGCAACGCGAACTCACGTGAACCCACTCACCAGCACCGCCAACCACTGCGCGGGGTCGCGTCGCCGACGAACGTCGATTGCATCGATCCACTTGACCCACTGGAATCCGCGTCGGTTCGGAGCGACGAGTCGAAGCGGTGCGCCGTGGCCGTGCGAAAGCGGTTCGTCGCCGACGCGGGTTGCGAGAAGCATCTCGCGCGCTTCCTCGATTGGGAACGACCACCGATAGCCCGTGACCGACCGGACCGTGACCCACCGCGCTGACGAGTGAACATCGGCGTTCGAAAGCACGTCGCCGAGTCTGACGCCGGTCCAATTCTGTACTGTGTACCACCCGCTCGTGCAGTCGAGGAGGACCGACTGGGTTTCGTCGGGGCCGAAGTCCGCGCGGCGGAGCGTGAGCGGGTGTGCGACCAGCCCGTCCACCGAAAGCGACCACGCGTCGGGGTCGATTGGGTCGGGGTCGTCGGCGACCCAACTCGTGACCGGAAACGACGCGTTGCCGTCCCCCGACGGAACCGGCCGCGAGCCGGTGAAGCGGCGTGTCATGCCGTGAATCGCACCGACTGTTTCGGTGGCGCGGTAGGTGACCGCGCCGAAGACGAGTATCGCGCCGAACTGGAGGGCGCGGCGACGGCCCTCGAAATCGACCCGGCGAGGCGTGTGAAAGCGCGAGCGGAGGTGAACGAGGAGAATCGGGAGGACGAGCAGGCCGAAGCCGATGTGAACGTTGAGAAGCGTCCAAAAGCCGAGTCCGACCTCGACGCCGAGCACCCACGCGATTCCGGTTCCAAGCGCCGCGAGCGCGACGACAGCGAGGAGAATCGAGACAGCGGTGTGGCGGTCCCGGAGCCGAGAGTCGAGCACACGGCGGCGGACGCGGTACAGTTTGAAGCCGACGAGAACGACGAGCGAGAGTCCGGCGACGCCGTGAGTGACGAACAAGAGTCCGTTCGCTGGATGGCCTGCACCGAGGCTCAAGACGCCGGAAAGCGCCTCGAACAAGACGAGTACGAGAATCGACCAGTCAACCGCCCGCGGCGGGGGTTCGACTCGTCGGAGTGTTCGAGCGATACGACCAGCCATGCGAATTAATAGCGTGGCGAGCGGGAAGAACTCGTCGCGGGTCGCCGACGGGTCGAAGAAAGTGAGTCGAAGACCGACAAAGGGCGGTGGAGTACGACGAAGGGCGGTGGAGTACGACGAAAGACGGTGAGGGATGTGAAGGGCGCGACGGCAAATTGCGGCGAACAGTCGCTTCAGTCGTCCGTCGAGAGCGCCGGTGGAAGGTCGGCCGGGAGGCGGTCTCTATCGTGCGGCGCGGTGAAATCGAGGTCCGGGCCGACACCGTAGATGCGCTTCGGGTTGATATCGCCGTGGCTGACGAAGTAGTGGCGGACGATGTGGTCCATGTTGACCGTCTGTTCGACGCCCGGTAGCTGGTAGAGTTCCTTCGTGTAGTTCCAGAGGTTGTCGTACTCGTGGATGGCCTTCTTGTTGCACTTGAAGTGCGTGTGGTAGACGTGGTCGAAGCGAATCAGTGTCACGAACATCGCGATGTCGGCTTCGGTGAGCACGTCGCCCGCGAGGAACCGCTGGTCTTCGAGGACCGACTCCCAGTGGTCGAGCGCGTCGAACAGTTCGGTGACGGCATTCTCGTAGGCGTCCTGTGTCGTTGCGAATCCGGCGCGGTAGACGCCGTTGTTGATTGGCTCGTAAATCTCGTCGATGAGCCGTTCGACGTCCGCTTCGTACCCCTCGGGGACGAGGTCGACGTCGTTCTCGGCGAGCGGGTCGAACGCCTCGTCGAGCATGCGCATAATCTCACGCGATTCGTTGTTGACGATGGTCTCGCGTTCTTTGTCCCACAGAACTGGGACCGTAACGCGGCCGGTGAACTCGTCGTCAGTACGGAGGTAGATGTCGCGCAGGAACTCCTCGCCGTACAGTGGGTCCGGCAGGCTGTCGGAGAACTCCCAGCCGTCGTCGATGCGGACCGGTTCGACGAGCGAGAGCGAAACCGCGTCTTCGAGTCCCTTCAGCGCGCGCGTCATCGCAGTCCGGTGTGCCCACGGACAGGCGCGACAGATGTACAGGTGGTATCGCCCGGTCTCGACGGGGAACCGTTCGTCCTCGCCGACCCAGTTGCGGAACGTCGTCGTCTGGCGCTCGAACTCGCCGCCTTCGTTGTTGGCGACGAACTTGTCGGTTCGCCACTCGCCTTCGTAGAGCATGTTCATGCTACCACGACCTGAGGTGCTGACATCGACTGCTGGTTAGGGCGAGAGCAACAAAAGTTGGGAGGCGACACGGATGTAACCACACACAACGGATTTTGTCGCCACTATAGCGTCAGAAGTCGAGCACCAGTAGCTTTTACTACCTAGTGATATCACCAAGTAGTATGTCGTTCGACGGATTCACCGACGCGACAGAAGCACAGGTCACGCGCGCAATCTCCGACTCGTGGATGGAGGAGTTCCGCGAGCGGACGGACACAGACGTCATCATCGTCGGCGGCGGTCCATCCGGTCTCGTCGCGGCGAAGGAACTCGCCGAACGCGGCGTGGATGTAACCATCGTCGAGAAGAACAACTACCTCGGCGGCGGCTTTTGGCTCGGCGGCTTCCTAATGAACAAAATCACCGTCCGCGGCCCGGCCAACGAAGTCCTCGACGAACTCGACGTGCCGTACGAAGAAAGCGACGAAGCCGACGGACTCTACGTCGCCGACGGCCCGCACGCCTGTTCCGCGCTCATCAAGGCCGCCTGTGACGCCGGTGCTGAAATCCAGAACATGACGGAGTTCACCGACGTCGTCCTCCGCGAAGACGACCGCGTCGGCGGCATCGTCATGAACTGGACGCCGGTTCACGCCCTCCCGCGCGAACTCACCTGTGTCGACCCGATTGCCGTCGAATCCGACCTCGTACTCGACGCGACGGGGCACGACGCCGTCGTCCTCTCGAAGCTCTCCGAGCGCGGCGTCCTCGACGTGAGCGGTATCGAACACGCGAAGACGCACAACACGGGGATGGACAAGACGAGCGACGGCGAATACGGCGCACCTGGCCACGACTCGCCCGGCCACGACTCGATGTGGGTCTCCGAGAGCGAAGACAACATCGTCGAGCAGACGGGCGTCGTCCACCCCGGCGTCGTCGCCTCCGGTATGGCCGTCGCCACCGCACACCACCTCCCGCGCATGGGGCCGACCTTCGGTGCCATGCTCCTGTCCGGCAAGCAGGCGGCGCAGTCCTGTCTCGACGAACTCGGCCGCGACGCGTCCGAAGTGACTATCAGCGGTCCCGCGGCCGCAGACGACTGAGCAGGTGCATGCCCCGGACCTGTCTCCCGCCGGGGCACCCCGACAGGCCCAACTGGTCCGTAGTTACAGCGGAGACGATGAGCACTTTTTCTTAATCCAAATCGGCGGAAAACTACTGTTCGACGACGCCCGCTCTGACGCGTGCGAACCCGAGAACATGGGTCGCTCGATGGGTCACGCGACACCACGATTCCAGCGCTCGGTGAGCCGAAACGAGTCGCTCGTCGAGCACCGCTGTCGGTGACTCGCGCATCGTCCGCGTGCCGGGCGGTGCAGTAACGCGGACGAGCGCCCGAAACACTGGATTGAGCGTTCGCCACGTCGAGTCTGTCGTCTCCGCGAGGTCAACGAGACAGAGTCGGCCGCCCGGTCCGACGAGGTCGGCCCACAACGAAACCACGGCGGCAGGGTCGTCGAACATCCCGGAGACGAAGGTAGCGAGAACGGCGTCCGGGGCGTGTTTCTGAATCGGGGGCCGGGTCGCGTCGGCGCGAGCGAGGGTGACGTTCGAGTAGTCGCGGACGCGCTCGCGGGCAACATCGAGCACGCCGAGTGAGAAATCGACGCCGACGACGGTGCCCTCGTTGCCGACTCGCTCTGCAAGGTACGGGAGGTTCGCACCCGTTCCACAGCCCATCTCGACGACGGTGTCGCCGGGTTCGAGCCTGAGGGCGTCCGCGGCCTCGGATCTGACGAGTCCGACGCTCGGCGCTCGAAGAGCAATGGTGTCGTAGAGACGCGCCCAACGCGTGTAGAAGGATTGTGAGATAGTTGCCGGAGACGGTGACTGGGCCTGAGACTGCGGTTGGGGCTGGGACTGCTGACGGCGAAGTTTGGACACCCACTGTTCGACCGACGAGGGAACTGCCATCGGTTAGAGCAGGACGCGAACCACGTCGGCGACAGTCGGCGCATCGGGACCGAGGATGTACGTGATGGGTTCGATACCGTAGCCGCCGCTTTGGTAGACGACGAACGTCTCGGGAAGGTCGCGGCCGTCGAGGGTGTCCCGAACCGGGTCGGTCGGCGCGTCGGGGTCGAACTCGATGCACTCGTAGCCCTCGGCTTCGAGGTCGTCGATGACGCCCGCGTCGTAGACGATATTGAGTGCGGCGTTCACGTCGGCACCGGCGGCGCGCGCGGAGAGTAGAACGCCCGCGACGTGCTCGCTGACGCCGAATTCGGGTTCGCCGGGGACGGTCGCTTGTCCCTTCACGTCGAAGATACGACCGGGAATCGCGGCGATGTCGTCGATGCTGTCGGCGTCGGGGAGCGACTCGACGAGATTCGACCCGACGTTGGGGATGAGACCCGCGAACCCGGACGTGTTCGTCAACATCCGAAGGCCGCGACGAATCGAAGAGCGAACCTGCTCGATGGTTCGCAGACGGCTGTCGGAGTCGTGGATACTGCGGAAGCCGTCGTAAGACGCCAACTCCGGCATCTGTTCTTCGTGAAGGTCGGACAGGAGGTCACCCTCTTCGAGTTGGCGGATGAGGACTTCGGTCTCGACGAGTGCCTGTACGGGCGTCATATCGCCCGTCGAAAGCCCGTCTCCGATGCGGGAGACAAGGTCGACGACGCGGGCATCGGTGGCGATGCGCTCGTTTGTACTCACCTCGCCGTGGGCGTACTTCGAGACGGCACTCTGGCTGATTCCGAGCGCCTCGGCGACCTCTGACTGGGTGAATCCGCGGTCGCGGAGGTCTTCTGCGAGGAGCGCGCGAAACGTTGGGAGGAACGCATCGACGACGATTTCCTCGATGAACTTCATTCGTCGTCACCGAACTCCGGGTCCGAGCCGATTCGAGAGGCCTGCGGACCGCTCTGGCCTTGATATTTCGACCCGCGGTCAGCACCGTAGGGGCGCGCCGCCGGCGACTTCATCTCAGTGAACACGAGTTGCGAGATGCGCATGCCGGGCGTGAGCGCGACGGGTGCAGAGCCGAGATTCGAGAGTTCGAGCGTAATCTGGCCCTCGTATCCGGGGTCTACGATACCGGCCGTGGCGTGGATGACGACCGCGAGTCGGCCGAGCGACGAGCGACCTTCGACGGTCGCAAGCAGGTCCGGGGGAATCTCGACGCGCTCTTTGGTCGTTCCAAGCACGAAGTCGCCCGGGTGGAGGATGAAGTCGTCACCCTCGGCGACGTGGGTCTCGCGGACGTACTCGCTTACTTCGTGTTCGCGGTTCGGGTGGATACAAGAGATGTTCGTGCGCTGGAACTCCAGAAACTCCGTGCCCAATCGGAGGTCAACGCTCGCGGGTTGGACCTGCATGTCGATGTCGTCAATTGGGTCCACTACGAGGTCGCCCTCTTTGAGACGAGAGAGGATATCGGCGTCCGAGAGTATCATGTCCCAACAGAGCGCGACCGGGAAGGTAAATCCATATCTTCTCGGGCGACGGACGCAGGCGTCTACTGAGAGTTCCAGACTCTTTGCTGACAGCTTCGAGAGACCGACCCGCGACTACAAGATAGGTTCGAAGAACAGGCCGGCGAGCGCCAATCCGACTGTTGCCACGGCCGCGGAGCTGACATCAACGTCGTGAGCGCGGGCGAGTCCGTATGTACGGATGTACGTCCCCCACGCGATGGCGACGAACACGGCGACGGCAGCGACGGGACTGACCCCCGAGATGACCCCCAGTATCGCGTCGCGCGCTCCGGCGGGGCTGTCGGGCAACGAGAGCTGACTGAGTTGGTAACTCATGAGCGCGACGACCACGAGAAGACGGAACAACTTCGATACCATTCCCCACCCGGCGACGACGAGCGTGTCGGTAAACCGCCCTTCACCGCCGACCACCAAGCCGCCGAGGTAGAGAAAGAACCCCTCGAATAGCCACACGAGCGGGGCACCGATGAGCACCGACGGAATCAACCACGACACTTCTTGCCATACCATGTCACCGAGGCGTTTATCCACTGTCTCGCTGACGGCCGCGTCACAACCCGGTGGCGCGTCAATGTCGTCGAACGCGCCGCCAGGTTCGTACTGCTCGCACATGTGCTCGGGGTGGTGTTCAGGGTTATCGACCGAGACCTGCTGGTCGAGTTGTTGCGTGAAAGTCCAGAGCAAGCCGCCGACACCGGCAGTCGTGACGACCGTGACGAGCGCGACGACGACGACCGCGCGACCGAAACTGAGCGACTTCGATTCGAAGTATTCGCGTGGCTTGAGGAGGGGCGTTCGGGGACCAGACATCAGCCGAATTACACGGACGTGTCAAACAAATATTTCGGTGCAGGAATAATTAGCAGGGCACTGTCGGCTGTCGAACCGGCAGTCGAGACAGCCGACGCCGACGATGGGAGGACATTTACCGCGTCGGCGGGGAGTAGGCGGCATGAAACAGGCCATCGTCGCACGCGCCGACATCGGCATGGGGCAAGGGAAACTGGCCGCGCAGGTCGCCCACGCCTCGCTTTCGGCCTACGAGGACACCGACACGCAGACGCGAAAGCGCTGGAAGGGCGAGGGACAAAAGAAAGTCGTCCTCAAGGCCAACGGCGAATCGACGCTGTTCGAACTCGCCGAAAAGGCCGACCGCGCCGGGCTTCCGAACGCCATCATCCGCGACGCGGGACACACCCAACTCGACCCCGGGACGGTGACGGCGCTCGCCGTCGGTCCCGCCGAAGACGACCTCGTTGACCGCGTGACCGGCGACCTCTCACTGTACTGATGCGCGAATCACACTCGCTCGAACGCGCCGTCGGCATCCACCACTACGTCAGCGACGCCGACGGTATCGGCGGTGTCCTCCGAGTCGAACCGGAGGATTTCCGCGTCCGAGAAGTCGAACTCGATTCGCTGAACATCCGTCCGCCGGACGCCCCGACCGGTGACTTTCCGAACCTCGTCCTCCGCGTCACGCTCCGCGGGTGGGACACTAACGATTTCGCCGGTCGCCTCTCGGACGACCTCGGCGTGAGCAGAGAACGCGTCTCGTGGGCCGGCACCAAGGACAAACACGCCGTGACGACGCAGTTGTTCACGGTCCACGGCGGCGACGCCGACGACGTGCCCGAGATTCCGAACGCCGACATCGAAGTCGTCGGCCGACTCGGCCGAACGCTCGACTTCGGTGACCTCGCGGGCAACGGCTTCCGTATCCGCGTCCGCGACCCGGACCAGCCCGAAGCCGTCGCCGAAATCACTGACTCGCTCCGCGAGTTCGGCGGCCGTGAGGACATCGTCGGCGTCCCCAACTTCTTCGGCCATCAGCGGTTCGGGAGTATCCGTCCCATCACGCACAAAGTCGGGCTTCACGTCGTCCGCGGCGAGTGGCGCGAGGCGGTCCTCGCGTACTGCGGCGGTCCGACCGAAGACGAACCCGAAGCGACCCAAGTGGGCCGCGCTGTCGTAGACGAAGAAGCCGAGTCCGCCGACCCCGACTGGCACCGCGCGCTCGACCGAATCCCGGGCTATCTCGGCTACGAACGCGGGATGCTCCACCGTCTCGCCGAAGACGGCTCGGAGACCGACGACGACTGGCGCAACGCGCTCGAATCCGTCCCGTCGAACCTCCAGCGACTCTTCGTCAACGCGGCGCAGTCCTACGCGTTCAACAAAATGCTCTCCGAGCGTCTCGACCGCGACCTGCCGTTCGACGAACCCGTCGAAGGCGACGTGGTCTGTTTCGCCGACCGCGACGCGCCGGACGGACTCGAACTCCCCGACGTGAGCCGACTCCAGACCGCGACGGGCCAGCGAGTCGATGTGATGGCTCGCCACATCGAGCGCGGCCGCGCGTTCGTCACCGCACCGCTCGTCGGGACCGAGACGGAACTCGCAGGTGGAGAGCAAGGAGACATCGAACGGGCGGTGCTCGACGAGTTGAACCTCGAACCCGGCGACTTCGACCTGCCCGGAAACTTCCGTTCGACGGGAACCAGACGCGCGATTCTCGTCAGAACCGACCTCGAAATCGACGGACGCGACGAGACCGAGACGGCCGACGAGAGCATCGCGTTCGATTTCGCGCTTCCGCACGGGTCGTACGCAACGGCCGTGATGCGGGAGTATCTGAAAGCCGGCCCGCTCGACCTCTAAGTCGGCCGCGTTTATTCGTCCGCGTTCGCCCCGGATTTGACTCCGTGTTCCGCTTTCGTCTCCATCTGGCGTCGCAACTCGCTCGTCCGAGTGGTGGCGTAGCCGATGGCGGCGAACGGAAGCGAAAGGAGCGCCGCGACCGCGGCAAAGCCGACCGCGAGCGCGACGGTCCCGGGTTCGAATGCCGCCGCTTCCGCGGCCGGCGGGAAGTACGACCACGCAGGGACCGCGAACGCGACCGTCGAAACCGCCGCCCCGAGTCGTAACCGACCGAGAGCGCTCGCCACGCCGAGCGCGTAGCCAACCGCGAGCGGGAGCGCCAGCGTCGCGGTACGGGCGACCGTCGCCCCGGCGAAGAGATACGCGACGCCAGCACCGAGCGCGATAGGTGCCATCGCGTACAGCGACCCGGTGACGACGCCGTCGGTCTCCGAGCGTCCGGCGAAGACGGCCCCGGCGGCGGCGAGAAAGAACACGCCGGTTCCGGCGACGACGACCGGCCTGTCGCGGGCGAAAACCACGACGAGCGGGATGCCCGCGGAGGCGACGAGGGCGAAGGCGAGTTCGGCCGTCGTTCGGGTGTCCGTGGGGTCGCGGTGGACGAAAAACGCCCGGAAACTACCAGCGGCGAGCCACGCGAACACGGCGAAAAGCGCCGTCGAAATCGGAGCCGACCGACGAAGGTACGACGCGATTGCCAACCCCGTGTCGAGAGCCGACTGCAACAACTGGTTCGCAAGCCGAATCGTCGTCTCGGGGGCGAGCGCGAGTGCAACTAAGCCGACGAGACCCGCGAGCGCGAGCGGGGAGAGAGATGCGAGAAGTGCGCGACGACGCATATACGCTGGTCTCTCGGACACGGGAACCAATAGTTTTCGCCGCGGTTGGTGTGCGCGACCGCCGACAGAGAAAACAGCGGCCCGGAATCGATGCATAAACGACCTTTTGTACGCGCACACCCGACACGTCGGTATGCACTGTGGGCGGTGTGGCAATCCGTTAGAGAAACCCGGAGACTACTGTCTCACCTGCAACACCGCCAACTGCGACGCCGTCGTCGCCGTCTTCGACACCGACCGCGCGACCCTGACGTTTCTCGACGAGGACGACGTCGTCGGCGAGACGACGGTCACGACGATACCCGAGTCCGACGGCGAGACGAAAGTCGTCCAACTTCGGAACTTCGCCGGACTCGTCGCCGACGAGATTCGCCGGAAGCGCCCCGAAACCGTCTACGCCGCCGGCGAGCGCGCTCCGCTCCGAGAGACGCGCGCGCAACTGCACTACGAATTTTACCGGGTCTCGGACGACGCGCCGGTACAGAGCGTTCTCGACAGCCGCGGCGAGCGAGCGCTCGAAGTCGTCGATATTCCGCCCGCAGAGAAGCTCGGTGGGAGCCACACGACACTCATCGGTCGGCGAGCGGGTCGCCGCGCAATCGGCGTCGTCGCCGGGCACCCACACGTCAAGAAGGTCATTCCCGGTCCCATCGACGCCGGCGGGAAGGGGTCCAGAACGGGTCTCCGCGCGAAAGTGACCCGCGCCGACGACAACGGCAACGTCAGACTCCTGCTCCGCGACGGGTCGAGCGTCCAAGAAAATCGCATCGTTACGACGGCGATGAACCGCGAGACAGGCGAGCGCGTCCGCGACGACCTGAACGAAGCGCTCCGCGAAGAAGAACTCCAAGACGAATAGCGTCAGCGCCGGGAGACGGGAGAGCCGAACACTGGTGGTCCCGAGTAGAAAGTCGAGCATCGGGAGTCTGGAGTAGAGAGTCGAACGCCGAGAGCCGACTGCTCAGCGAGTGACCGGAAAAACGCGTGACCCGAGGGGAACGGAAAAACAGCTGATTCCAGTAGGTATAGTGGGCAGTCAGGCCGTGGTTACGCCGACTCGCCCGCCTCCGACGGAGTCGTCTCGATGTGGACCGGTTCCGTCTCCGGTTCGCCCCGTGCTTGCTGGTCACGGTACCACGCGACGGTTTCGGCGATTGCGTCCTCCAGCGGCGTCGGTTCGACCGCATCGCCGAAGGTGTCACGGAACTTCGTGTCGAGGACGACGTAGGGTTCTTCGAAGGCGTATCGCATCTCCGCGAGTTCGCCGAGCGGCGAGCTAACGAGGGCACCGAGCGTCAACAGCCAGTCGGAGACGGCGACGATGTGCGGGAAGCCGGGGTCCGTGTCCGCGGCGTCGTAGACGAGTTCGACGAACCGGCGCGTCGAGACCGTTTCCGGGTTCGGAACGTGCCACGCCTCGCCCAATGCCTCGTCGCGCTCGCCGAGGAAGACGAGCGCCCGCGCGAAGTCGGGAACGTAGGTGTAGGTGTGGGCGAGTTGCGGGTCGCCGAAGACCGTCGCGCGCCGCCCCGCGACGGCGGCCCCAAAGACCTGCTCGCCGACGACTGAGTCGCGGACACGCGGGCCGAAGAAGTCGCTCGCGCGGCCGATAGTCGCCTCGATTCGGCCCGCTTCGTGGGCGTCGAAAACGAGGTTCGCGCAGTCGGCTCTGGTCTGTCCTTTCGGTCCGGTCGCCAGATACGGCAGGTCTTCCGTGAGACGGGTCTCGGCGGGACCGTACATGTAGAGGTTGTCGGCGACGACGAGGCGCGCGTCGGCGGCTTCGACACCGGCGATGACGCCGTGAATCAGGTCCGGGAACTCCTCGACCCACTGCTCGTAGGACGGTTGCGAGCACTGATAGACGACGTCGGCGCCCGCGAACGCATCGACTGCGTCGTCGGGGTAGACGACATCCGCGTGTCGGTGTTCGACTCCGTCGGGGAGGTCGGGAGTCGAGTCGCGCGTCACGACGACACTGTCGGCTCCGCGCGCCTGAAGTACGTCCACGACCGCGAGTCCGACGGGACCTGCACCGACGACGACGTGTTGTGTCATAATCCCACATACGAGATGAGATACCAAAGGCGTGCCGCGGGGAGCCACGGTCCGAGACGACTCGCAGGCTTTATCCATGCCGACGAGGTAGTTCGCGGTACTATGGCCGAAAAGAAGGCTCGATCCGTCGGAAGTGCCGGGCGCTTCGGCGCACGGTACGGCCGCGTCGCTCGCCGCCGCGTCAAGGAAATCGAAGCTGAAATGCGCAACGCGAAGGTTGACGGCGACAACGTCACCCGCGTCGAAACCGGAATCTGGAAGAACGAAGAGACCGGCGAAATCTTCACCGGAGGGACCTACCGTCCCCAGACCCCGGCCGGAAAGCAGGTCCGCCGTTCTATCCGCGCCGCGCTCACCAGCGAAGAATAATCTCAAAGTACTCTCGATTCCTCACATCTCACAATGAGCTACAAGTGTTCCCGGTGCAAGCGCGACGTCGAACTGGACGAGTTCGGTGGCGTTCGTTGCCCGTACTGTGGGCACCGCGTCCTGCTGAAGGAGCGGTCCCCCAACGTGAAAGAAGTCGCCGTCGAGTAGCGTGCGCCCAGCGCACAGCGCTTCTCTCGAATTCGACTACCCCGACGAGCGGCGCGCACGCACCGTCGAGCGAAGCGTCGCCGTCGAAGTCGGAGAAATTGACGACGCCCGTTCAGGGGCGCGCGTCCGCCGGGAGGGTCGAACCGTCGTCGTGACGGTCGAAGCCGGCGACCTCGTCGCTCTCCGCGCGGGGGTCAACTCGTGGATTCGGCTGGTCGAAACCGCCGAAACGGTCGCCGCCGCAAGCGACACCCGTTCACAGTCGGCATAACTCGCACGTGCCGGTTGGGTGTCGAAGGTCGAAGCTCGACGACCCGATTCCGCGTGGGAGACCGCGGGTGTTTTAGGGCCGGCGTCCCGTCGGTTCGGGTATGCAGGGAAGTCTGCCGCCAGAAGCGCAGGAGAAGCTCGAAGAACTGCAGAACCTTCAGGAGACCGCACAGAACGTCTCCGAACAGAAGCAGTCCTCTGAGTCGGCACTCAACGAAGCAAAGACGGCGCTCGAAACGCTTGAAGACATCGACGCCGAGTCGAAGATGTACCGCGAAGTCGGCGAACTCCTCGTCGAAACCGACTACGAGTCCGCTCAGGAAGACCTCGAAGAGAAGGTCGAGAGCCTCGAAGTCCGCGTCGAACAGCTGACCAAACAGGAGACGCGCGTCCAAGAGAAGTTCGAGGGTCTGCAGGAAGAACTCCAGCAGATGCTTCAGGGCGGCGGTGCCGGTCCGATGGGCCCCGGCGGCGCATAAATGCCACAGCCGACGGACGAAGAAGTGGTCCAAGCCGCCGCAGAGGCGGCTGAGGGCCTCATCTTCGCCCGCTTCAAGCAGTCTCGCGTCACAGACTTCGACGTCACCGTGACGTTCGAAGACGGCGTCCTCGACGTTGACGTGTATATCAACGCTCCCGACGATGCCGAAGACGCCGACGCGGTCGCCGAGGAGGCGGCTAAGACGGCACAGGAGGCCGTGGACGAACTGTTCGCGGCCGCCGACGAAGAGTAACAAGGGACTCTCGCGGGAACCCCCCGCACTCGTTTCTACGCCGGTGAGCGATTGCGTTTCGGCGCTGCCAGTCCGGGCCGGACACGGCGCAGACCGTCAGTGCTCGTATTCACTTCGTCCTCACACTCGGATTCGTGCCTGACGACCCCGTAAGGGGGTACTGCCCGGTACAACTATACACTACTATGGTCTATGGTGACGCATGTCAATACGAAGAACGCCGAGAGGAACGACCGCATTGGACCGACTGCGAGAACGATACAGCGACGCCGACCACACGTGTTCGGAGTGCGGTTTCGTCGATACCGACAGCGGTTGGTCGGCGAAGACGACCGGGTCGAGCGTGCTCTACAGACACGTCTGTCCGAGTTGCGGTGCCATCGAAACGCGGACGCTCTCGCTGAAGTCATGAGACGCCACGTTCCGAGCGGCCGATTCTACGTTCGGTTCGAGCGGTCCGGGCGGTGAGTGGTAGTACGTTCGCACGCGAGCCATCCTGCGTCGAATCTCGAAAGCGCTCGTGACGCTTACGTGAGGAAGAACACGAGTAGACTGACGGCCATCGATGCCAGCAGGACGGCGAGCGCGAGCGCGCCGCCCATCGAGACGACGACGTTCGCGTGACTGGCGAGGGTTTCGGTCCGGTCGTTGCCGAAGATGGTCACTTCGGCGCGCTCTGTCGCCATTCCCGCGCGGACGGGTTCGCTGTCTTCGAACGCCTCGGTGGCGAGTCGCTCGATTGTTTCGACGAGTTCGTCCTGGTCGATAGCCGCGCCGACCTGATTTTCGGCCTCGACGGTGTTGACGATGTGCGTGTCCGTCGTCATCACCTCAGCGATGTCTGCCATCGCGTCCGGGCCAGTGGTTATCGTCTCGACGATTCGGTCGCGGAGTCCCGGTTCCATGTTGTTGCCGTCGATAAGGACGTAGGCGGTCGTCTGGTCGTTTACGCGCATCAAGGCCACGCGAATCCCGAGCGGGCCGATTCCCTCGCGGGGCGTCCAGTCGGTTTCGTCCGCGGCAACGCCGAGAAAGAGCGTTCCCTGCGGGAGGGTGACGAGTTTTTCGCCTGCGAGACCCGCGGCGGAAATCATGTCGAACGACCGCTTACTTCCGGGCGTGACGTGGCCGAGGTCCGGACCCTGTAGGCCGTTGTTACAGTTGTGTGCGTCCACGAGGAGGACGTTTCGGAGCCCCGCCGTGCGGGCCTCAGCGGACGCGGAGAGACCGACCGCGTACTCCACGTCGTCTGCGAACTGCGGTGCGTACGTCGAGATGAGAACCGCGTCGTCGCCGAAGCGCTGACCGAGCATCTTCACGTCGCCGGATTCGACGCGGATGCTCTCTGTCACGTCGGACCCGTACTCGATTTTGTCGTAGGCGCTGTCGGCGGCGTCGAGCACGACATCAACTTCGCGTTCGGTGACGAGGTTGAAGTCGTGACCGGCGGTCGCGTGCGGCGGAAACGCCAGTCCCTCGGCGCGTCGGGCCATTCGCTCGGGGAAGTTGCCGCCGCCGATTTCGCCCATCGGACCGGGGTGAATCATCGGCAGGACGAATCTAGCCTTTTCGCTCCCGTCATCGCGCTGGAACGAGAGCACGGTGATGGGGACGATCGCTTCCTGTCCGAGTTGCTCGAAGAAGTCTTCTAACTCTCTTGTCCCCTCGGCGATGTGGCCGATGAACCCGCGGATGAAGTCGAGAATCGACACGCCGAGACTCCGTCGCCACGGGCGGTCAACGACGCGAAGGAAGGCGTAGACGCCGACCGCGTAGATGATACAGGTAATCGCAAGCAGTTGGAAGTGGCTGAGAGCGATTGCCGACAGTTCGGGCGGCGCTCTGCCCGAGCGAGCGAGATACGGCATCAGGTAGGCCTCCGTGATGGGACCGCCGACCTTGATGAACTGAAGCGTCCCGCTGTAGATGAAAAGCAGGGCCGCGGCCGTGACCGTCTGGATGCTCGCCGGGACCGACGCGATGAGAAGCGACGAGCGCGAGACGGCCATGACGATGAGCAGACGGAACGCGAACACCGACGCGAGGGCGACGACGAACGCGTCGAAGACGAACGTCTGTCCGAGACCAGTCGCATACGAGATAATCGCCGCCAGCGTGACGATGGCCACGATCATGATTTCGCCCGCCAGCGCGAGAAGCGACGAGCGGTTACGCGTCAGTTTTCCGCCGACGAGGCGGTCAACGCCGGTAGTTCCGAAGGCCGCGACGACCGTCGGAATACCGATAAAGAAGATGCCTTCCCAAGCGTCCCGACCGAAGAAGAAAAGCCCCCGCCACGACCCGGCGAAGTCGCCCGAGTCGAACGCCGCGATGCCAGCCATCGCGGCGACGAGCAAGGCGAACCCGAGACTCGTGTACCAGTTGGGTGCGCGGAAAATGAACCGCGACAACCCAGCAAGGTCGCTCTGCGTGGAGGTCATTTTCCGAACAGACAAAACGGAGGCCGGTAAATGTCTCGGCTTGTTTCGCAGAGACGACGATGAAGAATGAGAAGAATCGAGAGGTACAGGCGCTAATACGGTCAAAAAGCCACAGTTCTACTGTTCGCAGACCGCGATGAAGTTCTCGAAGACTTCCTCGCCCTCGTCGGTGTGGGCGACTTCGGGGTGCCACTGGACGCCGTAGAGGTTGCGGTCGGCGTCGCTCATGGCCTCGATGGTACAGACATCGCTCGTTGCGGTGTGCGTGAAGCCATCGGGAACTTCTTTGACCTCGTCGGCGTGACTGGCCCAAACGCGCGTTTCGGGCGCGAGCGAGCCAACGAGTGGGTCGTCTCCGTCGAGAATATCGACATCGACGTCGGCGTAGCCACCGTAGTCACCGGAGCCGACGCGACCACCGAGTTCTTCGGCGAGAATCTGCATGCCGAGACAGATGCCGAGAACGGGAACGTCGAGGTCGAGGTAGTCGGCGCTCCGGCCGATACGGTCCATGTCGGGACCGCCGGAGAGGACGATTCCGTCCGCGTCGATGGCTTCGGGGTCCGTGTCGTTGTCGATGAGTTCGGTATCGACGCCGAGGTCACGGAGTGCGCGTCGTTCGAGGTGGGTGAACTGCCCTTGGTTGTCGATGACGACGATGCGGGTCATGTGCCGGATTGGACTAGCGTGCCTAAAAGTGAATCGAAGAGTGGCCGATATACGCGTATCCGTGCATCGAAGTGGCACATTCGTCAATCGTTAGGTGTCGTCAACGCGGTCCCGTGCCGACCGGAATCCCAACTCTGCTTGCTCTTTCGTCCGCCGTCCTTCACGCGCCGCGATAGCCTCCGGGTCGGGCGCGGCGTCGTCGTCGATGCGGGCGAACGATTTGTGGACTTTCGTGTGACACCAGCGACACAGCGCGACCGTGATTTCGTGTGAGGGGTCGGTCCCGTCGCGGGTGCCGTAAGAGAGGTGATGTTCTTCGAGAAGCGGGCGAGCCGTCGAATCGTGGGCCATGCGGACCTCTTCGAGTCCACACCGAGTGCACTCGCGGCCGCTCGTCGTCGCGGCGTAGTGCGGGCAGTCGCGGAATGCACAGCCGTCGGCGGCGGCGACGCAGTCGTAGTCCTCGCGCGCTCGTTCGCGGGCGAACGCCGGGTCGCGGTCGGCGTACTCGCGGGCGAGACGACAGTGCCCGTCGCTCGTGAGGTGGTCACAGCGGCCCGCGTGGTCGTAGGGGTCGTCAACGCCCACGGGTGTTCCTGTCGGCGTCCGCTCCATGCGGCGGATTCGGGATGGCGACGGCCTAAACCTTGCTCTCGCGCCCCGGCGGTGGTTTCATCACGCCCCCAATCGAAACCGGGTGCGTGAGACTCGTACACCGACAGAACGGAGACCAGTCCACGCTCGCGTCGAACGTCGAGACGGCCGACTCGTTTCTCTCGCAGGCGCGCGGGCTGATGTTCAGAACCTCCGTTCCGGACGACTACGCGCTCGTCTTCCAGTTCGGCGATGCGGACCGCCATAGTCTCCACATGGTGTTCGTCCCGTTCGACATCGACGCGCTCTGGCTCGTCGGCGACGAAGTAACGAAGAAAAAACGACTGTCCGCGTGGACCGGTATCGGCTTCGGCATGGCCGATACGATTATCGAACTCCCCGCCGGCGCGGCCGACGATGTAGAGCCGGGCGACCTCGTCGAACTCGCCGAGTGACCCCTCGAAACGGTGATTCAACCCCGATTGGACACCAATTTCTGTCGGAACCCTCTCGTTTATACATTCATCGACAGATGTGTTCAATTACAATGTCGGAGCCTACCACACCGGCGGAGGATAGAGTAAGTCGTCACAAGACGGCTGGCTGTGAAATTCGACGGTTCTAGCCACTATCAAGACGGTTCTTCCCTGACTGACCGATTCGGGGCGACGCCCGAGAAACGCACTTCTGATTCAGTACAGCTGTTAGATACGACGCTTCGTGACGGCGAGCAAGCACCCGGCGTTTCGTTGTCACCCGACGAGAAAGCGGACATCGCGCGGGCACTCGACCGCGCCCGCGTCGATTACATCGAGGCGGGAAGTGCCTGCACCGGTCCCGGCGAGCGCGAGACGATACAGCGCGTTACCGCGCTCGACCTCGATGCGACGGTGACGAGTTTCGCCCGCGGCGTCCAAGGCGACATCGACCTCGCGCTCGACTGCGACGTAGACGGCGTGACGCTCGTCGTGCCGTCGAGCGACCGCCACGTCGAGTCGAAGGTCGGGACGACCCGCGACGGCGTTCTACAGACGACAGACGAACTCGTCGCGTACGCCAAAGACCACGGTCTCTGGGTCGAAGTTATCGGCGAAGACGGCTCTCGCGCGCCGGCCGAGTTCCTCGAAGCGCTCGCACGAACCAGCCACGACGCCGGCGCGGACCGGTTCTGTTTCGCCGATACCGTCGGCCACACTAGCCCAGAACACACCTACGACGTCGTCTCTCGACTCGCGGCCCTCGGGCCGACATCGACCCACACCCACGACGACCTCGGTCTCGCCATGGCGAACGTCCACGCCAGTCTGACGGCGGGCGCGGACCTCGTTCACACCACAGTCAACGGTATCGGCGAACGCGCCGGCAACGTCGCGCTCGAAGAGGTCGCTATCGCGCTGGCCCACTGCTACGACGCGGAGACGGTGAAACTCGACGAACTCTACGCGCTGGCACAGAAAGTCGCCCACGCGACGGGCGTCGCGCTCCCGCCGAACAAGGCGGTCGTCGGCGAGAACGCCTTTACCCACGAAAGCGGCATCCACACCGACGGCACACTCAAAGACGAGTCGATGTACGAACCCTACCCGCCGGCGACCGTCGGCCGCGAGCGACGACTGGTTCTCGGCAAACACGCCGGGCGTGCCGGTGTCAAAGCCGCGCTCGACGAACACGGCGTCGATGCGACCGACGAGGAAGTCGCCGCCGTCGTCGAACGAGTCAAAGAACTCGGCGACCGCGGGAAACGCGTCACCGACGCCGACCTGCTCGCGTTCGCCGAGGACGTTCAGGGCTACGAACGCAACCGACAGGTCGAACTGCTCGACCTCACAGCCGCCTCCGGTGGCGGCACCCCGACCGCGAGCGTCCGCCTCCGCGTCGATGGAGACGAACGAGTCGCCTCTGGGACCGGGTCCGGCCCGGTTGACGCCGCGGTGAAAGCAGTTCGGTCGGCGCTCGGACCGGACGCCGACGCGCAACTGGACGAGTACCACGTCGATGCCATCACCGGCGGGACCGACGCGGTCGTCACCGTCGAGGTGACCATGTCGCACGGCGACCGAAGCGTCTCGGTCGCCTCCTCGCACGCAGACATTACCCGCGCGAGCGTGCAGGCGATGGTCGATGCGCTCGACCGACTGCTCGCACCGAGTCGTGCCGCCGCCGAACCAGCGCCTGCCGGCGACTGACCGTTTTTTCGACGCGCCTCAGCGCGTCTCTTTGGCGACGAGGTACGTCCAGCCACCCCGGCGTTCGAAGCCGATAGCGGCGTCGCCGAGTTGGGTCTCCGCGTAGTCGGCGACCCGACCGGTTCGAACTGTCGTGACGTCGATTCGTCTCGTTCCGCCTCGTTCGTCCGTTTTCGCATCCGCCGCGTTCGCACTCATACCAGTTATAATGGCGGACGGGGATATGTATCGAATCCTAGGAGAGTGAAAGTGAAAATCGCCAGACGAAGGCGCGTTAGTGACAATCGCCGTCTAGAATCTGAGTGCTCACGCTCCCCGCACCGCGGCTCAAAGAGAAGACGATGGAATGAACACGTGAACGATGCCGCCGCCGAACAGGAGCGCGAGGACGAGACCGACCAGGCCCCCGATTTGGTATCCTTCGATGGCGAACAGTACCATAATCAGAAGGGTGAGACCATCGAGTCGTTGCTGAAGTTCGTCTTCCATGGTGACTGCTATAGATAGTAGATTGACAAAGTTTCGGGAGACAGACGTCTCTCGGTCCTAGATGTGAATCCAGAACGTCGCACCGACGACCACACCGTCGCACCCGACAGACGGGACGAGACGCGCCGCTCGAAACGTTGTGTCCGCGAGAAGCGCCGAGGGTGAGATTTGAACTCACGTGTCCGAATGGACAGTAGATTTCGAATCTACCGCCTTGGCCGGGCTAGGCTACCTCGGCTTCCATCACCTTCTCTCTCGCGGATAGTTTAATCCGTTTCGATTTCCGAGGACCGCGACGGAGGGTCGCACGGTCGAATCCGAGACCAAATCGACAGACTCCGACCAATGAGAATAAGTCGCACGCAGACGGCAACGGGGTATGGACATCGACACGGCGAACGAGACCTGCACGCAGGTTCTCGACGCTATCTCGGAAGCCGTCATCGCCGACCGATCCTTCCTCGAAACCGTCCTCACGGGCGTCCTTGCTCGCGGCCACGTCCTCCTCGAAGACGTTCCCGGAACCGGAAAGACGCTCACCGCGCGGAGCGTCGCCACCGCGCTCGGACTGTCGTTTTCCCGCGTGCAGTTCACGCCGGACCTCCTGCCGACCGACGTGACGGGGACGAATATCTACGACGAGCGCGACCGAACCTTCGAATTCTCGCCCGGTCCCATCTTCGCTAACGTCGTCCTCGCCGACGAAATCAACCGCGCGCCGCCGAAGACGCAGGCGGCGCTCTTGGAGGCGATGGAAGAAGGGCAAGTGACCGTCGATGGCGAGACGCACCAACTGCCGACGCCGTTTTTCGTCATTGCCACGCAGAACCCGGTCGAACAGGAAGGGACGTTCACACTCCCCGAAGCGCAGGTTGACCGCTTCGTCGTCAAATCCGCCATCGGCTACCCCGACGTTGACGGCGAAGTCGAACTCCTGCGGCGACGTGCCGGCCGAACCGAACAGAGTCCGAGCGTCGAGCGCGTCCTCGACCGCGATTCGGTGGTTGCGATTCGTCGCGCGCCGGAATCGGTCCGCGTCGAAGACGACCTGCTTCGATACATGGCCGACCTCGCACGCGAGACGCGAACCGACCGCCGGGTCCGAATCGGCGTCTCACCGCGCGGGACACAGCGCCTCTTCGAGGCGACCCGCGCCCGCGCCGTTCTCGAAGGCCGCGAATTCGTCACGCCGGACGACATAAAACGCGTCGCGCAATCGGTGCTCGCACACAGGCTCGTTCTCACTCCCGACGCACGCGTCGAAGACGTACAGAAATCGGACGTCGTCGCCGACGTACTCGGCAGGGTCGCAGTGCCGACATTAGAGTAACAGCGTGAGACGGTAGTAGCGCAAAGCGCGACCGCGGTCCCGGCGGCCGACCGAAAACAGCGAAACCCGTGCAAACCGTGCGCCGCGTTATCGCCGCACCCCCGACACGAGCGCCACCGCCCCGAGCACCAACAACACGACGGCGGCGATTGGTTGGCCGCCGGAGGCGACGGCGGCGATTCCGTAGACGACGCCCGCGCCGACCGTGAGCACGACCAGCGTCGTCGCCGCGTGAACGACTTCGAGACGCGTCGTGTCCGCCTCTCGACCGAGATGGTCGCCGACAGACAGGGCATTTTCGCCGAGGTCCCACGCGAGAATCGACGCGATGGCCGCGAGCAAGAGCGATTCCGGTCCGGGGCCGCTCACGCCGCCAATGGCGAGTGAGAGGAAAAACAGGCCGCCGGCCGCGTCGAGCACCCGTCGAGACCCGCGAACGAGTCCGGCGGCGAGAACGACCGTGGCGACGAGCGCGCCCGCCGCGGCCATCTCAGCCGCGAAGGCGAGCGAGAGTGTTGCGAACCCGGCCGCCGAAAGCGACATCGCGGTGCCGGTTCGGGTCGGGCGGCGAGTAATCTCGTTCATCGCATCCACCCCGACTCAGCCCGCGAGAGCGCGACTGCGAACGGTTCGTCCCCCCAATCGACAACACGAAGCCCGCTTCGACGCAACTCGCGCAATCGCAACTCACGTTCCAGTCGCGCGAGACGCGACCCGGCAGTTCGGGTCGTCGTCGGGTCCGGTGAGACGATGGTCACAGCGTGGTCGTACGCCTCCAGTCGGCGCGCCACTGAAACGGCGTAATCGTCCGCGAGCGGCGTACAGAAGATGACCTGGGCATCGCTCGACAGCCGGCGTCGAAGTCGCCGCATGGCGACAGACGGGAAAAACGCCTTCTCCGGTGGCGTCGGCGCGAACGCGGGGTGCGTTGCAAAGAGTCGCCGGGCGCGAGCGCGGTGGGCCGAGCCTGACGAGGGCGCGAGCCAACACTCCTCCGGGCCGAACGCCGCGACACCGACGCTATCGCCGCTGTCGAGAAGCGCGGGAACGGCGATGCTCGCGGCATCGACACATCGTTCGACCGCCGTCTCGTCGTCGGCGTCGGGCGCGACGTGTGCTTCGGTTCGGGTGTCAACAACGAGGACGACGGACGCGGCGCGTTCTTCCCGGAACTGGACCGTTGCGAGCGTCCCCGTTCGCGCGCGCCGGTTCCAGTCGATGCGGCGTATCGGGTCGCCGTGGCGGTACTCGCGGATAGACGCGAATTCGAGTCCGGACCCCGGAACGTTCGTCTCGACGCGCCCGGCGTATTTCGAGGTGAGTCCACGAAGCGGGAGGTCCGCCGTCGCGGCCAACTCGGGTTCACATCGCATGGTCGTCTCGGTGTGTTCCATCTCACGACACTCGACTGCCCCACTGGGGTCGCGGACGATGATAGTCGTCTCGTCCCACGTGTGCTCGCCGCGGATGGCCGTCACAGTGTACGTCACGGTCGCCGTCGCGCCGGGGCGAAGCGCCGTGCCGAGGCGTGCGGGACCATCAGAGACGGCGAGTCCCGGCGGCACGCAGTCGATGATGCGGAGGTCGAAGAGCGTCCGCGACCCGTCGTTGGTGACGCGGAGCGTGACTTCGATGTCGTCGTCCGGCGCGGGCGTCGAATCGGAGAGCGTCCGCGCCACGTCGAGCGACACCTCCGGGACCGCGGCGATACGGACGTATCCGAGGAGGACGACGCCGAGCCCGGCGAGCAAGAACAGACTCGGTTCGCGGGTGAAGACGCCCGCCGCGGCGGCGATGAGAACGAGTCCCTCGATGCCAACCCAGCGTTGAGTGTCGAATCGGCGGGTCACTGCGGGTCACCGCCTGTGTCGCCCACCGCGCCGGGTGTGGATTCGACGCCATCAGTCGTGGATTCGACGCCATCAATCGTAGAACTGACAGCGTTAGTCGTGGGTTCGACGCCGTCAGTCGTAGAACCGGAAGTACCATTCCCGGCCTGCTCGCGGCCGATATTCGCAATGGCGGCGACGGTGCGGTCAACGCGCTCGACTAACATCGATTGGCCCGACAGGAGCAGTCGCAGTCGACGGCGAAGCGGCATCGAAACGTCCGCGCCGAGGAATCGCGCCGCGACCACGTCGTCGGTCCACGCGCCCGAATCGAGGAGTGCTTCGGCCTCTTCTGGGGTTCGGCCATCGTGGAGGACGAGCGCTTGTCGAGCGCGCGATTCGAGGCGGTCAACGACGCGGGTGCGAGCGGCCCACCGCTTTCGGCGCGTCATGGCCGCCAGAATTTCGTCATCGAACTCGGTACCGGGGACCGGAACCGAGACGCGGACCTCCGGGTCGTCCGTGAGGGTCGTCTTGTACGGCGTGTCACGCCTGCGCTGAACGTACCGAAGCCCTTGAAGCGCCGCGAGCGCGGCCACGAGACCGAGAAACAGGTCGGTTAGTTCGAGACCGAACGAGAGACCCGCGATGATTCCGAGTCCCGCAATCGTGGCGAGCACGCCGACGAGAAGCGCGAGTGTTCGGGGTTTCGTCATCGGTTCTCACCACCGTCGTCTCCGGAATACGGACCGCGCTCGGAGTCGGGCGATTCCGACTCGGCGTAGGTCGATTCGATGTTTCTGAGCGCTGTCACCGCGTGTCGCTCGCGCGCTTCGGTCGCTTCGAAGCCGCCGTAACGAACCGCTTCGAAGAGCGTCGTCAGAGCGGTTACGTCGTCGCGGGCCATCCCGGAATCGACCGCCGCTTCGGCGAACTCGGCCGGTGTTGCGGACTTTCGATTCGGAACGTCGAGTAGTGCCGTCATCTCACCCCACGCTCGAAAGACCTCGTTTTCGACGTCGGTTCCGCCGGCTTCGATTCGCTCGGCGGCGGCCCCGGCGGCCCGACCGACCGCGGCGATGTCCGGGTCGGATTCGACAGCCGCCGGTTCGGTATCATCGTCTTCGGGCGAATCACCGGTCCCGGTAACGAGCATAACGAGCGCGGCCACGAGTGCGACTCCGAGCAGGAGGCCGAACACCAACGTCGGCGGCGAAACCGACTGTACGGCGCCGCCACCACCGAGTTGGCCGCCACCGCCTGACGGAAGAAACGAGACGTTCCTCGCGGAACCCGAGACGCGAGAGCCGAACGACAGGTCGGCACGACACGCCGTAAGGAGACCCAAAAGGAGAATGACGGGCGGTCCGAGTGCTAAAAAGACGGCGACCGGTGGGAGTAACGAACCGGATTCACGATACGCGTATCCGGCGAGGAGGAAGAAGATGGCGGCAAGAAGGCCGAGAATCCACGGTGAGAGTAGCCACGGGAAACACGGAGCCGGGATATCGAACTCGCCGGACGAACCCGACGACGGTTGGAACCCGGTCGATTCAGACTCGCCAGCCACGCTTCCCCCCGAACTACCGGAGCCGAAGCCGGCGGGACCGCCGTCCGAGACGACGGTCGAATCGATTGTCGCCGCGACAACGGAGAGCGCGACAACCGCGAGGAGAGCGAGTGCGAGGGTACGGAAAGCGGAACGATCCACGACAGTGGGTAACAGTATCCGAGGTAAAGGCATTTCGAGGGACGACGCGGAGACAGAGCGTGACAAAACGAGAGAGACTCGGAATAATCTAGCCAGTGACAGACCCACGACGAGACGGTTCGACCCTCTCTCAACAGACCACTATTACAAGTGAATGAGCGTCGGAAGCTGAGACGGAGATAGCGGGTTTCAACACCCACACACCACGATTGCAAGTGAATGATCGCTGAGAGAGATCGGGGTCGTATACACACAGACACCACTCTTGCATGTGAAACGTCGTGAGCGTGTGAGGGGTGTTGGTTCCAAGAGAGCATGGATACAAGTGAACGCAGTGACACCGTCGGCGACCACCACCCACCACAGTTGCAGGTGAATTAGTCGAATTAGAGCCTATTACCTGCGAATTGGGGACATTAGAATCACGTGCGACAACGGTCCACCCACCGAAAAATGTCAACGCTTTAGTTGAATTTGAGGACTGTAGTTCTTCTAGAGAGTCTCGCGTATCCTCGTTCACTTGTATCAGTGGTGTGTGTCTGTTAAAACGTGTTCACAATAACCGTGATTGCTATACATGAACAGTCATGAATTCGGAACACACGTCATACTATACCATATATCACACACCGAGCTAACCCACTCAATGACACAGTTTGCCGTACTAAACCACACCACACAATCCGTGGGCACGACACCGGACCGCCACATTCACATGAATCAGATGAAATCGGGGTTTTAAATAAGGGGACGCTACAACGGACCGACGCTAATGCGCCGGTTCGAGCGAAAACAAAACGTCTTCACCAACAAGGACGCCCTCGGGGAGTCCTACAAGCCCGAGCGCATCGAAGAGCGCGACGACGAGATTTCGGAGTACATGGACGCACTCCAACCGGTCGTCGATGGGTGGGAACCGAACAACGTCTTCCTATATGGCAACACCGGCGTCGGAAAAACCGCAGTCACCGAGTTCTTACTGGAGATGCTCCTCGAAGACGTCTCACAGTACGACGACGTGGACTTGAGCGTCATCTCCATCAACTGCAAGACGCTCAACTCCTCGTACCAAGTCGCGGTCGAACTCGTCAACGAACTCCGACCACCGGGCGCGGAAATCAGTTCGACCGGGTACCCCCAGCAGACGGTCTTCAAGAAGCTCTTTCAGGAGTTAGACGACGTCGGCGGGACCATCCTCATCGTCCTCGACGAAGTGGACTCTATCGGCGACCGCGACGAACTCCTCTACGAACTCCCGCGGGCGCGCTCGAACGGCAAACTCGAACACGCTAAAGTCGGTCTCATCGGCATCTCGAACGACTTCAAGTTCCACGACCAACTCGACCCGCGCGTACAGGACACGCTTTGCGAGCGCGAACTCCACTTTCCGCCGTATCAGGCTCCGGAACTTCAGAACATCCTCGAATCGCGCGCCGAAGTCGCTATCGCGGCCGACGCCTGCGAGGAGGGCGTCCTCAACCTCTGTGCCGCACTCGCCGCCCGAGACAGCGGGAGTGCACGGCAGGCGCTCGATCTCCTCCGACTGGCCGGTGAACACGCAGAGAACAAAGAGGACGAGCGAATCACGCTCGACCACGTGGATATCGCGCGCCAAAAACTCGAACAAGAGCGCGTCGTCGAGGGCATGCGCGAACTCACCGAAAACGGTCATTTCGCGCTTCTCGCCGTCGTCTCGAAGGCCGCCCACGACGAGACACCGTGTCGGATGCGCGACCTGTATCAGGAGTATCTTCGACTGTGTAACTCCGCCGGCATCGACCCGCTGGCACAGCGGTCGGTCCACAACCACCTCTCCGACCTTCGGATGCTCGGTATCCTCTCAGCCGAAGAGAACAGAACTGGTTCGCGGGGGAACTACTACAGTTACGCCCTCGACGTTCCCTTTTCGAGCGCGATGGAAGCGCTCTCCGACGTCCTCTCGCTCGATTCCGTTCTCGACGAAATTCGCAAGACCGCAAAGCAAGCAGAGGCAGTCTAGCAGACCAGAGCGCCGCCGTTGGGTTTCCGTTCCTGTTCTCGCCTCGTTTCCGTTCCCGTTGTCGCCTTGTTTCCGTTCTCAGGATTCAGGTCTCAGCCTCATTTTTCAGGTCTCGCCGAGCCACGCGAACACGAACTCGCTACTCGACCCGAGCGGGTCGTCCGCAACCGTCGTCTCCACCCGAGTGAAGCCCGCCTCACGGAGTTGCGTCAGCGTCTCTTCGCGTCCCGGCGCGGAAAAGAACATCTCGCCGCCCATCCAACCGCGCCGAACCGTCTGAAACCGGCCGCTCGGGAGCGTCATCAGCAGACCGCCGCCGGGTTTCAACACCCGAGCGAACTCGCGGTAGACTGCCGGATGCGACTCCCGGGGCACGTGAAACACCGCGTGATACGCAGTGATGCCGTCAACTGAACCGTCACGAACTGGAATGTGGAGCATGTCGGCTAACACGAGTCGTGCGGTCGGGACCGTCGTCCGCGCCAGTTCGAGACCGCGGCGAGAGAAGTCGAGACCGACGCTCTCGTCGGGGAGATTCGCCAGCGTTCGCGCGCCGTCGCCGCACCCCACGTCGAGCACGACCGGGTTCTCGGGGAGGTCGGCGACGAATTCGGCGACCAGTTCGGCGTCGGACCCCGACGGGTCGCGGTTGCGAGCGTACGCCTCGGAAACGTCGTTCCACGCTCGCCGAACCTCGTTTCTGTCCATACCCTCACCTACGAACGCTGATGAGATAACAGTCCGCAAGAGACAAGCGTGGCCTGAAGCGAAACGCGCCGGGTGAGGGAGAGAGCGAGAGCGAAGACGCGTCTCTCAGGCGAGCGACCCGACGAACGTTCCGAAGCCCATCGTTCCGAGCATCACGCCGAGTCCGAACCCGAGGATGCGAACCATCGCGCGGCGCGCGTCGGGTTCTGTCCACCCGGTCCCCGTGTCGAGGTGGTTCTGCATCGACTCGATACCACGGCCGAGAGCGACTGCCCCGGACCACCCGAGGAGACCGAACCCGAACACGAGCGAACCGAGCGCGAACACCGTATCGACGCTCGCGGCGTACGCGCCAGCGAGGCTGGTTCCGGCCAGCGCGACCGTCGCAACGAGAACGCCGACGAGGACGGCAGAGCCGACGATTCGAAGACGGACGGTCGCCTGCACGGCGAGCGGCGGGCTATCGTCGCTCAGTGGCGGCTTGTCATCGGCCGAGTGTTTCGGTGTGCCTGTCATAGTGTCGATAATATAGAACGAAGCGGTGGTTCGACGCGTTAATCGACCGCTTCGCGCATCCGTGGGTCGAGTGCGTCGCGCATCCCGTCACCGAGTAGATTGAACCCGAGCACGGTGAGTGCGAGGAAGAGTCCGGGGAAGAACGACCACCACCAGATACCCGTGAGGAGTCCCTGGCTCACGCCGTTCGAGAGCATGAGTCCCCACGATGGCGTCCCAGCCTCGGCACCGAATCCGAGGAACGAAAGGGCGGCGAGGTCGATGATGGCGAGACCGAAGTTGAGCGTACTCTGCACCGTAATCGGTGCGAGACAGTTCGGCAGGACGTGCCGAACCAGCACTCTCGGGTCGGCCGCGCCGAGGGCGACAGTCGCGTCGATGTACTCGTTTTCGAGCACGGTGAGTGCGGCACCGCGGACGACGCGGGCGAACCGCGGCGTGTAGACCAAGGTCAACGCGGCGACCGCCCGCCAGAGTCCGAGTTCGTCGGGGAAGATTGCGACGAGCGCCAGCGCCAAGAGTAGCGACGGGAACGCGAGCAACACGTCCATCGTTCGCATGATGACGTTATCAGTCACGTCGCCGTAGTACGCGGCGATGATGCCGAGACCGACGCCGAGCGCGGTCGATGCGGCGACCGTGACGGTCCCGAAGAGCATCGCGTACCACGCGCCGTAGGCGACCCGCGGAAGGAGGCTTCGTGCCTGTCCATCAGTCCCGAAGAGGTACTCCACACTCGGTGCGGCGCGGTTCGGATTCGTTCCTAGTTGCGACTGGCTGATGACTTCGAGGTCGATGAACAGTCGCGCGTAAATGGCGATGACCACCATCGCAACGATGATGGCGATACCGGCCAGCGCGAGGCGGTTCGACAGCAGTCGAGAGACGAACGGCGAGGCTCTAAAGCGGTCGATGAGTCCGCGCTCGCCCATCTCGGCTGGCGTTTCGGTCGTCGTTTTGGTTTCCGTGCTCATTGTTCGATCCGCGGGTCGAGGATGGAGTAGGTGATGTCAACGCCGAGGTTGACCAGCGTGAACAGGAACGCGAAGGTGAGGACCGTCCCTTGGACGATGGGGTAGTCACCGACCTTGATGGCCTCAACCAGGAGCGTTCCGATGCCGCCGATGGCGAACACCGTCTCCGTCAGCACTGCACCGCCGAGCAGGCCACCGAACTGGATGCCGATGACCGTGATGACGGGAATCATCGCGTTGCGGAAGCCGTGTTTCAGGACCGTAATCTTCGACCCTTGGCCCTTCGCGCGAGCAGTCCGCATGTAGTCTTGCCGAATGACCTCCAGCATCGACGACCGCATCATCCGCGAGATGAGCGCCATCGAGTAGACACCGATGACCGACGCCGGGAGAATCATGTGCCGGACGGCGGAGACGAACATGTCCAACTCGCCGGCGATGAGCGTGTCGATGGTGACGAGACCCGTCACTCGAATCGCCTCTACGTTGTAGAGGACCGAGATGCGGCCACTCGTCGGGAGGAGACCGAGCACCTGCGCGAAGAGCAAGATGAGAAGCGGACCGCTCCAGAAGATCGGCACGCTGATACCGGCCAGCGCGCCGATGCGGGTCAGGTGGTCCGTGATGCTGTCCTGCTTGACGGCGCTCAGGATGCCCAGTGGGATACCCAGCGAGATGCCGATAAGCTGGCCGTAGAGAGCCAGTTCGAGCGTGACGGGAAGTTTGTTCGCCAGCACCTCACGGACCGTCGTGTTGCGCTGGATGATGAACGACTCGCCGAACTGGAACTGTGCGGCATCGGCCAAGAACCGACCGTACTGCACCCAAATCGGGTCGTTCAGTCCGAGGCTCTCTTCGACCTGCCGAACGAACTCCTCGCTCGCGCGCTCGCCCGCGATGGTGAGAGCCGGGTCGCCCGGCGACAGATGCAGGATGGAGAAGACGAGCGATGCCACTCCGACCAGCACGGGGACGAGCAACAGCAGCCGCTTGAGTACGAATCGTGTCGAAATCATGAATCGAAAAGCGGTTAGTCCCTTAGTTCAGGCTAACCAGGTTGAGGTACGGGCCACTGATGGCCGCAATCTGGAACCCGCTGACACGATTTGAAACACCACGGAGTTCGTCCGCGTAGTCGAGGTAGACCCATGGCGCTTCGTCGTGTGCAATCTGGTTCGCCTCGTTGTACAGCGACTCGCGCTCTGCTTCGTCGTAGGCGCTCTGTCCCTGCTCGACGAGGTCCATGTACTCGCTGTTGGCCCACCCGGAGCGGTTGCTGGTGTTGTAGCCTTCGGCGTCGAAGCTCACCCAGTCTTGGCCGTCGGTGAGTTCGCCTTCTTCCACCTGCGGGTGAAGAAGCACGTACATGAAGTTGTCCGGGTCGGCGTTGTCGGTGTACCAACCGAGGAAACAGGCGTCGTGACGTCCCTGCGCGGTGTATTCGAGGAACGGACCGAACGACTGCTGGTTGATTTCGACCTCGATGCCGATGTCGCCGAGGTTAGACCGGACGGTCTCTGCGGTCTGAATCGGCGACGGGTTGTACCCACGGGGGTTCTGGAACGTCGCCAGTTCGAACGAGAAGCCGTCGCCGTAGCCGGCCTCTTCGAGGAGGCGCTGTGCCTCGTCGGGGTCGTACGGGTACGGGTCGAGGTCGTCGTTGTGGCCGAGGACGTTCGGCGGGAGCGGTTGACTCGCCTGCGTCGCAAAGCCGGAGTAAATCTCGTTGACGATTGCTTCGGTGTTGATGGCGTGACTGATCGCCTGACGGACGCGGCGGTCGCGGAACTCCTCCACGCTCGCCATGTTGAACGCCATGTAGCCGATGTTGATACCCTCGGTGCGGACGAGTTCCGCGTTGCTCGCGTTTTCGACCTGCACGGACGACTGCGCGCCGAGTCCGTCGGTGATGTCGAGTTCGCCGGACGCGAGTGACTGCGCACGCGTGGAGTTCTGACCGATAGTGACGAAGACGACTTCGTCCACGTTGGGACCGTCGCCCCAGTAGTCCGAGTTCGCTTCGAGACGGATGAGTTCGTTCGCGTCGTCGAGGTTGCTCAGTTGGAACGGGCCGGTGCCGACCGGGTTCGAACTGAGTTCCGTCCCGTACTCTTCGATTGCGGCCTGCGAGTGAACCGCGGCCGCGAACATCGCCAGATTGCGCAGGAACGGCGCGTACGTCTGCGTCAGTTCGATCGTCATCGAGTAGTCGCCATCGACCTGAATCTCGTCGATCCACGACCCGAGCGTGAACGGACCGTACGCGGAGACGTAGTCGTCGCCAGCGTAGTTCTCGTAGTCGCTATCGACGAAGCGGCGGTACGTCGCAACGAAGTCCTGTGCGGTGAACTCCTCGCCGTTGTGGAACATCACGCCCTCGCGGAGCGTGATGGAGGCTGTGGTCCCTTCGAGCGTGTACTCCGTGGCGAGTCCCTGCGTCAGCGTGGACTTGCCCGGCTCGAAGTTGATGAGCGTGTCGTACAACTGCTCTGTGACCTTTGCGACTTCCCCGCTCGTGCTGTTTTGGAAGTCGAGCGTCGGCGAGTGACTCCCGCGACCGTATCGCAGGACAGATGGCGAGTCACCGTTTCCACCGGAGTCATCCTCGGTCGTGGTCTCCCCACCGTCAGTGGTCTCTTCGGTCGTGGTTTCGTCGCCGTTACCACCGGTGCAACCCGCGAGGGCCGCGGTTGCCGTAGCCGTCCCCGCGGCGCTCAGGAAGCGACGCCGAGATAGTGAATTGCCATCCTGTGACATACCAGTATCTATCAATGCCACCCTATAAAAATAACGAAGCGCACGAACCACCGATTGAAAGACGACGCCCGGCCTCTCCGGCAAGAATACGGTTAAAACGAAATCGACTCACTCGACAGCGAGTGAGTTATTCATCGAGGAGGTGACAGGCGGCGGGATGCTCGTCCGTTCCGAGTTCGGGTGCGTCGCGCTCGCACACGCTCTCGAATCGCTCCCGAAGTATCGCCGCGGCGTCGTCCCAGTCGCCGTCAACGACGCGTTCGAGCGCGCGGTCGATGACGTCGGTCAGGTCGGCCGAAAGCGAGTGCGACAGATGCGACTCGCGGAGTTCCACGACGACCGCGTTTCGGTCGGCGGTTCCGCCGTCCGCGCTCACCGCGGCTTCTTCGCGTTGCGATTCGCTTAGCGCGCCCTCACGCGCCGTTTCGACGTCCAGTGATTCGCGTTCGACGCGCTGGCGCAGGTCCATCACTTCGCGGTAGGCTTCCTGTTCGATGTCGAGGTCTTCCGGAGGAATGACCTGCGGACACCGCGTCCGGAAGTGACACCCGGAAGGCGGGTTGATGGGACTCGGTACGTCGCCTTCGAGGATGATGCGGTCGTCCGTATCGGCGGCCGGGTCGGGTTCCGGAATCGCAGACAGGAGCGCTCGCGTGTAGGGGTGTCTCGGGTCCTCGAACAACTCGGCGGTCTCCGCGACCTCGACGATTTCGCCGAGGTACATCACGGCCACGCGGTCCGAGATGTGGCGGACCACGGAGAGGTCGTGTGCGATAAAGAGGTACGTCAGGCCGAAGCGCTCCTGGAGGTCTTCGAGGAGGTTGAGAATCTGCGCTTGCACGCTCACGTCGAGCGCCGAGACGGGTTCGTCAGCGACGATGAAGTCGGGGTCCACGGCGAGCGCGCGAGCGATACCGACGCGCTGGCGCTGGCCGCCCGAGAGTTCGTGGGGGTAGCGGTCGTACTGACCGACTTCGAGACCGACGGCGTCGAGCAGTTGGTGGACGCGGCGGCGACGACGCTCGCGGGTCGAATCGCCGGGCGACACCGTCACATCGACCATCGTGATCGAGTCGCCGTCGCGTTCAACCTCGACGTCGGTCCGGAGGCGTTCTTCGACGGAGACACTGACCTCGCCGTCGGCGACGGCGACCGAGACGTGGGCCGTGGCGACACCGTTCGACGAGGGGACGATGGCGTCGATTTCGTCGCTCGCAAAGACCGTCACGCGGTCGGGCGAGATGCCGGACACGTCGGCGACGACCTCGCCGCGAACGTCGGGGTCAGACACCGGCAGGTCGTGTACGTCGAGGGGTTCTCGGATGGTCTGCCCGACGGTCATCCGCGGGTCGAGCGACGACAGCGGGTCTTGGAAGATCATCTGCATGTCGCGGCGCATCCCGCGGAGGTCGCCGCTGTCGAGTCCCGAAAGGTCGGTTCCCGAGAAGACGACACGTCCGCCCGTCGGTGGCGTCAAGTGCAACAGACTCCGTCCGGCGGTTGACTTTCCACACCCCGATTCGCCGACGAGACCGAGCGTTTCGCCCTCGTAGACGGTGAAATCGATACCGTCTACCGCTTTCACGCTCCGGTCGTCGGCCCCGAGGAACTTGTCGAGGATGCCATCGGCCTGTTGGTAGTACTTCTGTAACCCATCGACTTCGAGAAGTGGGGTGTCGGACGGTTTCGTCTGCGACCCTGCCCCGATTTCGTCGTCGCCGCCATACTCGTTAGTGTCGAAGTCGTCGAGGACGCATTTTGAGCGGTGTTCGACCGCCTCGCCGCCGTGTTGCTTGTACGGGATTTCGCCCGCTGTACACTCCGGCTTGGCCCACGGGCACCGCGGCGCGAAGTGGCATCCTTCGGGCATGTCGATGAGGTCGGGGACGTTCCCCTCGATTGGTGTCAGGCGCTCTTTTTCCTCGCTCGGAAGCGATTCGAGGAGGGTGTACGTGTACGGGTGCGACGGGTTGTGGAATATCTCTTCGACCGGTCCTTCCTCGACGATTTCGCCAGCGTACATGACCGCGACCCGGTCGCACGTCTCGGCGACGACGCCGAGGTCGTGGGTAATCATGAGCACCGACATCCCGAGGTCTTCCTGTAGGTCGTCGATGAGGTCGAGAATCTGCGCCTGAATCGTCACGTCGAGGGCGGTCGTCGGTTCGTCGGCGACGAGCAATCGAGGCTGACACGCGAGCGCGATGGCGATGAGGACGCGCTGGCGCATCCCACCGGAGAACTCGTGCGGGTACTCGTCAACGCGGGCACCCGGCTCTGGGATGCCGACGGATTCGAGCACGTCGATAGTCCGTTCGACGATTTCGTCGTCGATGTCGCGGCTGAGTTTGGGCAGGAGTTCGCGGACCGCGTTGAACCACGAGTCCTTCCGACGGCCGCCGTACTGGTGGAGACGAAGACTCTCTGCGACTTGCTCGCCGACCGTCAACGAGGGGTTCAAGGAGGTCATCGGGTCCTGGAAGATCATCCCGATTTCGCTTCCGCGAACGGACCGAAGCGCCTCCTCGGGAGCGTCCACGAGGTCGATGACGTTGCCGTCAACGAACGCGGGGTCGTTGTACTCTTCGCGGAACTCCGCTGCGAGGCGTTGACTCTCCAGTTCGACGGACCCCGAGACGATTTCGCCCGGGTCGTCGATAAGCCCCATCGTCGAGAGGGCGGTCACACTCTTTCCCGACCCTGACTCGCCGACCAGACCTACGGTCTCACCTTCGGCGACCGTCAGGTCGAATCCGTCAACCGCTTTGACGCGACCACGGTCGGTCGAAAACTGTGTTCGAAGGTTCGAAAGAGAGAGCAAGTCATTCATTGAATGAGAATGACCTGCATGGCATGATATACCTTTTCAATTTTTGCCAGACGATGCGATACGAACCAAGCGGCTCGTCTACGGACTCACGCGGTCGAATTCGGTCAAAACCGGTCCCGTCGTCGGGCCGTCGCTCGCTCGCAGGAGAAGCCAAGGTTTAGGTATCGCTCCCCGACACCATGTCGCATGGAAAAACATCCGCTCTCGGACGAGTCGAACACGTGGGAGACGGTGGTCGAAGAGTGCGAGGCGCTCGCTGACGACTATCGAGAGCAAGGCTGGCACGTCGTCGTCGCCCTCCCGGGCGATGTCGTGCCCGTTCCCGGAACGGGCGACAGCGCCGTCGAACACGTCGGTCTCGACATCGTCGTCGGCGACGACGTGTACGGCGACGTCGAAGCGGCCGTCGAGGGAGCGACGTTCGACGAGTACGAGGCGTTCCGCGCGGTCACGAACGGTCTCGTCTACCTCGCGCTCGTCGTTCGCGCGACGGACGACGAGGTTGCGGTCTGTCTGCCGCTGTACTACCGTCTCGCCGAATCGGACCGGATGTTCTCGATGCTCAACAACGGCGAAACCATGCGAACGAAAGTCCACCCGCTCGACCCCGACAAGGGCGTCGAATTCGTCCACGAGGACCCTGAGCCACTGCTCCCGCCGGACTGGGACGCAGACCTCTAAGGCCGTCTTCGAGCCGTTCTGTTAGGAATTCGCGGTGCGTTTGTCACGACGACCAGCGAGCGGTAAGTCACCACTTCGGTGCTTACTGTTCGTCGTCTGCGGTGGCGTCGGTGTCGTCTTCATTCGACACGGTGTCGGCCTCGTCGGAGGCAACGCCGTCTTCACTCGACTCGATATCGTCTGCATCTGATTCGAGGTCGCCGTCGTCCGACTCGGTCTCGTGTTCGGTCACTTCGCGCTGTAACTCCGTTGCCCGTAGTTCCGCCCGCGTGTACGCGTCGTAAATCGCGTAAATCCACACCGCGGGGGCAAGGACAAGCCCGACGGCTATGACGACCGAAAACGACGCGACGACCATCGCCACCGCAAAGACGAGTCCGCGTCCGAGCTCGCGGTTGTATAGCTGACCCATCCCGGGGAAAATTGCCGAGAGAAGCGCCGCGACGAACGGATTTCCACCTTCGAGCAAGTCGTCTGCGGCGGCGTCGAGAGACGTCGTGGGCGGGTTGCGCTGGCGAACTCCGCACTGCGGGCAAATCTCCGCTCGTTCGTCGATGACGGCACCGCAGTCACGACAGAACACCTCGTTCGGGCCACGCTCCTGTGAAGGCTGTTCGTCAGCGGGCGTTGACATACACGGTCTCGGTTCGTGTGCCCCCTAAATGTGTCCCAATCGCACCGTACATTCCTCACTGGCGAGTGGCCGATACACCGAGTCCCCTCAAGTCTCACTGAGTCTCACCGACGCGTCACCGTCACGTGTAGTATATCATTAACAAAGACTGTCCGTGCTGGTTTGCTCTTGCTAACGCCGACCAATAGGAACTCGACCATCCTCGTCGGTTCTCGACACGCTCGGCCTGTGTACCCGCAAAAAATCCCAGTGTAACCGAGCTGATTTTGCAGTCAATAACGGCAGACTGCGTCCGAACGGGCAATACGTCTTCGTGCTAACGCGCCAGTTATATCGTTCTCAATGACACTTCATAACTAATTCTCAGCGGAATCGATTACGTATGCAATGCGAATTATCCCCCCACGGCTATACGCCGCAGTAGTGCACAGCTCCGTATTCCTCGGAATCGCAACCATCGGCGAGATTTACGTCGCCTCGTCGCTCGCGGGCATCGGACCGAATGCGGCCCTCGTCGTCGGATTTCTCATCACCGTCGGCATCTACAACTTCGATAAGCTCGCGGACCTCGACGCCGACGAGACGAACTACGCCGGCCGGACCGCCTTCATCGCGGCGCACCCCAAGGTGTACACCGCTCTCTCCGCGCTCGCCATCGTCGGCGCGCTCGGCGTCGCAATCTACCGCGGCGGTCTCTACGGACTCGGGTTGACGCTCTTTCCCGGCGTCGTCGCCGTCTTCTACAGTTTACCACTCCTGCCGATTCCGTCGGCCGACCGACTCAAAGACATCTTCCTCGTCAACACGGCCACCGTCGCGCTCGCGTGGGCGGTTCTCGTCGCTTTCGTTCCGCTTGCGGTCGCGGCTACCGAACCACGCTATATCGCCGGGGCGACCGTCGCGGCGGGGTGGTTCTTCCTCCGCTCTGCGATTTCGGTCGAAGTCCACAACGTCAGGGACGTCGCGGGCGACAAGGAAAACGGAGTCGCAACCCTGCCGACGGTCGTCGGCGTTCGGCGAACCCAGTTGCTACTGTACGCCATGGAACTGCTCTCACTCGGCCTTCTCGCCGGAAGTGCGTGGCTCGGGTACGTTCCGCGCTGGGCCCCGATTGCGCTCCTGCCTGCTATCGGGTACTCGGCGTGGATTACCTACGCGCTCACGAACACGGACCGGTCCGTGGAGCGACTCTGCACGCTCAGAGACGGTGAAGGCGTGTTGATGTTCCTCGGCGTCGTCGCCGCGGTCCACGGCGCGTCGCTTGTTCCTGTATAACTACGTACATACCCTTTTGTCGCTCGGAGAGAAAGTAAGTGTAGTGAGAACGAACGCCGGGGGTGCGGTACCGTGAACGCGGCCTTCATTGCGCACCCCACCTCTGTGGTCGCCGTCGTCGTCGGCCTGCTATTTATTTCGGGACTCGTCAGCGTCGGCGTCACGGTATACACGTGGCAGGTTCGGCGGAAGCCGGGCGCGCTTGGCCTCAGCGTCCTCGCCGCCGCGAGCGGACTCTGGTCTACCGGCTACTTAGTCGAACTCGTCGTCTCCAACATCGAAGCCAAGCTCCTCATCGCAAACTTACAATGGATCGGCGTCCTCGCGGCACCGATTGCGTGGTTCGTCTTCGCGTTTTCCTACACCGGCCGCGACCGGTACACGACGCCGATACCACTGGTTGTGATCTCCTTTTTGCCGATGCTCGCGCTCGTCGCGGTCTGGACGAGTCCGGCGCACTCGCTCATGTGGTCGGCAGTCGAAGCCGAGCCTCTCGTGGGCGGCGTTATCACCGTCTTGCAATACGATTGGGGACCGCTCTACTGGGTGGTTCTCGGCTACAGCTACTTGCTGTGGGTTGCTGGAACGATTGTCCTGTTTCAGACGGCGTTCGACATGCCGGAGGTCTACCGACTTCAGGCGATGACGCTCATTCTCGGGACGTTGCTACCGGTTCTCGGGAACGTCATCAAGACCCTGCTTGAACTGTATGGAACTGCGGTGGACCTCACGCCGACCGCGTTCGCATTCGCGGGGCTTGCGTACGCCATCGCAATCAACCGGTACGACCTCCTCGATGCACGACCGGTTCCGCGGGGGGTTGCCTGTGAACGCGTGTTCGAGTCCATGGTCGATGCGGTCGTCGTGACGGACACGAAGTGGCGCGTCATCGCGATGAACGAGTCTGCGGTCACAATTCTCGGCCACTCGGCCGACGAACTCAAGGGCAAACCCGTCTCGAACGTTATTTCCGGCATCACACCCGGCGAGCCAATCGGTGACCAAGTCACCATCAGGCTCGGCGACGGCCAACGAGATTTCGAACTTCGAACCAGTGAGTTCACCGACCACCACGGTCGCGCCATCGGCAACGCGCACGTCTTCCGCGACGTGACCGACCGGCGGTTGAACCTCCAGCAACTCGAAGTGATGAATCGCGTCCTCCGACACAACCTCCGAACCGAGGCGAACCTCCTCGAAGGCTACGCCAGTCTCGTCGTAGAGGATATCGACAGCGGCGCACTCGACTCCGCGCGAACGCACGCAGAAACCGTTCGGAACCACGCGACGACCCTCGTAAACATCAGCAAGAAAGCCCGAAAACTCGGTGCCACACGGAGAGACGACGACACCGGCGACGTACAGTTGCTTCCGGCGGCCGTCCAGATACGGGCCGCCGCCGATACCGTCCGAGCCGACTTCCCCGAGTCGAACGTCCGACTGTCGTCGCTCCCCGACGGCGACGCGCTCTGTGCGCCGATACTCGAACCGGTCGTCGCCGAACTCCTCGAAAACGGCGTCGAGCATAACGACGCGACCACGCCAGTCGTGACCGTGACGGCGACCGTCGATGGCGATGAACTGGTGATTCGAATCGAAGACGAGGGACCGGGTATCAGCGTGAGCGAACTCGCCGCCATCGAGGCCCACGGCGAAACGCCGCTCAGACACGGGAGCGGTCTCGGTCTCTGGCTGGTAAAATGGGGTGTTGACCAACTCAGCGGTACCGTCGATTTCAACCGGCGGACGCCGACGGGTTCGAAAGTCGTGCTCCGAATCCCGGTGTCGAGCGAGAAATCCGAGGTGACGTTGGGTTGACTCCGGGGGGTTCGAGCAGACACGACGGCGGTGTGTCTGGAATCAGATGTCGGCGAACGTCCATTTAATTATCATCTCTGATATCTGTAGTAGTGTTTCGTATTGATAGTTATCTCTGTGCTCGGCCGGGAGTCGCTCATAGAACGCGGTAGACGGCTACAAAACAGCCATTTCGAGCAGTTTGGTTCTCACTCGCGTACTCGATTCGCTCGGTCAAATCTTAAATACTGAACTCGGACAACTCCGGTGTATGCCTACCCAAGGCGATAATCGGTCGGAGCAACCCACTCCGACCCTCGAATTCGGTGCCTCCTCGACACCCAACGAGGACGGCAACGTTCCAGCACCGGTCCCACCGGACGACCCGGCCGCGTGGTACGCGCCGACTGTCCGGTCGCAGTACGAAGTCGAACCGGACACCGTCGTCACCATCAGCGACGCCGACCACGGATTCGACTACGACGTTCGAGAGCCGATTCTCGGCACGCGCGAATCCGACGCGTTGGAGACCGTCCGCGACCATTTCTCGACTGTTACCCGGCGACGACCGCTCACGCGTGAAGGGGCGGCCGCCCGCGCTGACTCCGGTCTCTCACCGAAGTATCGGCGCATCTTCGACAGACTGCTCGACCTCACGCCGCCCGCCCGCAGGCGCGTCGAACATCACGCGCTCGCCGAACTCCGGCTCCTCGGATCGGTCACGCCGCTCGCCCTCGACGACCGAATCGAGGTCGTAGACGCGGGTCGCGGCGACGGCTCTGAGTGTCTTGTCGTCCACACCGAAGATTTCGCACCGGCGACGACGGCGTTCGACTCCGACGTCGCGTTCGCCGACCGCATCGCCGCCAAGCGCGTGAGACACTACACTGTTCCGTTCGCGGGCTACGACGTGGACGTGGTCGTCTACCGAGACAGACTGCTCGGCGACGACCGGTTTGCGACCAAATACGCGGTCCTCGAACCCGACCTCGTGCCGGGTGACACGGAACTCATCGAAGAGTGCAAAGAGCGCATCTGGGAAGCGAACGTTGCCGACGTGGTCTCCGACCGAATCGGATTCGTCCGCGACAGGGCGCGCGAGTTCCTCTCGCGGCGACTGACCGCACGGAACACGAGAGCGTGGGTCGATGCCACGAAGTTCCGCGTTCGCTCGGCGCTTTCGGAGTACGGACTTGCGTTACCACCGGTTGACCGTCGGTTCGCCGAGGACCGCCTCGACGACCTCGTCTACTACGTTCTCCGCGACTACGTGGGCGAGGGAATCCTGACGGTTCCCATCCGCGACCCGCACCTCGAAGACATCGAGGCGAACCGCGTCGGCGAGCGCGTGAAGGTCATCCCGCGAGCGGGCATCACCGGACGCGGCGGACTCCGCGTCCCGACGAATCTCGTCTTCGAAGACGAGACGGAGTTCACGAACGTCGTGACCCAACTCGCGGCCGCCGACGGCGTGGAGTTGAACGCGTCGAACCCGAGTGCGAAGGTGAACCTCCGACCCGGGACGGTCGCTGGCGACGCCGAGACGAGCAAGACCGACGAGACGATTCGCTGTGCCGTGGCGCTCCCCGTCATCTCCGAAGGCGGCCCACACGTCTCGATTCGCAAACAGTCCGGCGACGTCCTCACGCCCATCGACCTCGTCGAAAGCGGGTCGCTTTCGACCGAACTTGTGACGTTGCTGTGGCTCTGTTACGAACACCATCGCGTCGTGTTGTTCTCGGGTGCGACGGGTGTCGGGAAGACGACCTTGATGAACGCCCACATGCCGTTTATCCCCTACGACCACCGACCGATTAGCATCGACGAGGGGTCGCGGGAGGTCCACCTGCCGCACGAGACGGGCGTCTCGCTGACGACGCGTGACCACGAATCCGAGTTCAAGCGCGTCTCGATGGCCGACCTCATGACCGAGGCCAATTACCTCAACCCCGACGTCGAGGTCATTGCCGAAATCAACACGCCGGAATCGTTCGCCACGTTCGCGGAGACGCTGAACACCGGCCACGGTGTCATCGGCACCACCCACGCCGCCGACATCGAGACGCTCGTCAACCGCGTCATCGAACAGGGCTTGCCGCCGTACCTGCTCCGCGAACTCGACCTCGTCGTGTTTCCGCACAAGGTCGATGGTGAGCGCTACGTCGCCGAAGTCGTCGAACTCGTCCCGGAATCCGAGTACGACGAGACGTGGGGTCGCCGCGGCGTCATCGAGAAAAACGGTCGGACCCTCCACTGGAACACGATTGCTCGCCGGACGCCGGACGGGTCGTTCGACCTCTCGTACGAACATCCGCAGTTGGGCGACGACCACCGCCGCGTCGGCGTCAGACTGTTCCACCGCATCGCCGAGGCTACGGACAGAGACGTGGAGACGGTCGAACGCGAGTTCCACCGCAAACACCGCTACGTCGAGTATCTCGCCCGCGAGCAGGTGACAGACGTGAACGAGCTGTTCGGCTTCCTCTCGGACCTTCGAACTGACGAAGCCGCGACCGTCGAGCGCGTCCGCCGCCGGATGGCAGAACGCGCCGACGACGAGACCGAAAGCGCTGACGACGAAACCGGAAGCGATGACCGCGCCACCGCGGAGGACCGAGAGCCGTGACCGAACTCGACACCGCACGCGACGACCGAGGTGTCGGACGAGTGCGGTCGCTTTCGGTTCTCGACAGGGCGCTCTACGCGCTCTTCGCCAGACACGTCGATGCCGCCCGTCACGACCGCGACAGACGGCGTTACCGCGGGACCGACATGCGAATCAGCTTCGACCTCTACCTCGCGCGAGCCTACGGACTCGCGTGGGCGAGCGGACTGTTCGCCGCGCTCCCGACAGCTCTCGTCGTGTTCGCGGTTCCCGACGGGACCGTCGATGCCGTCCTCGACGTGCTCCGAGCGGCGATTCCGCTCTTCGAACACGTCCCGATTCCGGTCCTTCCGCGATTCCCGATTGCGGCGGCGTTCGCGCTCGGAGCGGCCGTGGTCACTCGGCGCGTCGTCCTCGCAGTCACCGGGCGCTACCTCGGATGGCGGGCGACCGCCCGGCGGGAGAACATCGAACGGACGCTTCCCGGAGCGGTTCGGTATCTGCACGTCCTCTCGTCCGGGAGCGACGGGCCGCGCGAGATGCTCCGTCGCGTCGCCGAGACGGACGCCTACGGCGAGACGGCCACCGCCTTTCGCGGCGTTCTCAACACGGCGTCGCTGACCGGGAACGTAAACGAAGGACTCCGACGTGTCGCCCGCGACACGCCTTCTGAGGGCATGCTTTCGCCGTTCCTGTTGAAGTTCCGCGAACACGCTGGGCAGGGCGACGACGCCCTCAGAAACTACCTCCGAATGGAGAGCCGAATGCTCGGTCACAGACAGGACCGCGCCCGCGAGCGCGCAGAAGGGTTCCTCGAACTCCTCGCGGAGTTGTTCATCGTGCTCCTCGTGTTGCCGTCGCTCCTCGTCATCGTCCTCACGGTGATGAGCGTCATCGCGCCCGGTCTCTCCGCACCTGTCGCCACGCCGCTCGGACAGACAACCACGCGAGGCATCGTCGTCTACGCGAGTGCCGCGTTCATCGTCGGCGTCGGTCTCGGGGCGAGCCTGCTCATTTCCGGTCTCCGCCCGCCGGACCAATCCGTCGAATACGACAGGCCGCCGCGGGCGTTCGACACGCTCACCACGACGCTGACGAATCCGGCCAGCGCCGGGGTCGTCTTCGTGACTCCGGCACTGTTCGTCGCTGGACTGGCCACGCTCGTCGGTGCCGATGCGGTCGGTATCTCGCTCGCCGGCTACGTCGCTTACGCGGCCCCGGTCGGTCTCGTCGGCATCCGCCGCGCCCGTATCGACGACGCGAAAGACCGCGAACTGAAAGACTTCGTCCACGCCGTCTCGGGGCACGTCAGCCTCGGACGGCCCTTCGCCGAGGCGGTCGAAAACGTCGGTCAGGACGTTGACCTCGGCCCGCTCGATGGCGACGTGGCCGACCTCGCGCTCAATCTCCGATTTACCGCACCGAGTTCCGGGACCGACGTGAACCTCCGAACTGCCGCGCTCGAACGATTCGTCGAGCGCGTCGGGACGCCGATGGCCGAACAGACGATTGGACTCGTCGTCGGCGCGCTCGACGGGGGGAGCGACACGGGTACTGTCTTCGACACGCTCCAGACCGAAATCGGCCGCCTCTACCACGAAAAGCGCGCGCTCCGGTCTGGATTGCTCGTCTACGTCGCCGTCGGCTGGACGACTGCGCTGTTGGTCATCGGTATCACCGTCGCCGTCAACGTCCACGTCTTCGACGGCTTCGCGCAACTCTCGTCGCTTTCGACCGGCGGCGAGTTCGCCATCAACGCGGGGGCGGTTGACCTCGAACGCGACCGCTACCGAATGTACGTCGTCACGCAGGCGACGATGCTCGCATCCGGGTGGTTCGCCGGGACGGCGAGTCGCGGTCGCTACGAGGCGTTTCTCCACTCGGCCGCCCTCGTCGTCGCGTGCTATCTCGTCTACGCGGGGGTCGGTCTGATATGAGACGCCCCACCGCCGCTTCGAACGCCGCGGACCGAACCCGCGCCCAGTCGAACATCGTCGGCGTCGCGCTCCTCCTCGGCATCGGTGTCGTCGCAATCGGTCTCTTGACCGCGAGTGTCGGCACCCTCGTCGATGCGCAGGTTGCGACTGCCGACGCCGACGCCGCCGTCGAAGGACTCACCGAACTCCGAGACGGCGTCTTCGCCGGTTCAAACGAGACCTACTCGCTTCGTGTGACCGACGGCGACCTCTCACGAGTGGACCGGACCGTGCGAGTCATCTCGGATGCCGGCGTCAACAGAACCTTCGGCGCGGATGGCTACGTGGCCGACCTCGGCGGTCAGAGAGTTGCGTTCGTCGGCGGGGCTGTGGTTCGTGGACAGGGCGAAAGCGCCACTCTCGCCACGCCCGTCCCGCTATCACTCGCCGGTGACGTGGCGTTTCTCACGCTGCCGACGGTGACGGCGGATTCGGCCGATGGTGTCGGTCTCGGAACCGGTGCGGCGCTTCGCACGCGAACCAACAGAAGCGTTCTCGACCTCCCGTCCGACGGCTACACCGTCGCCATCGAAACGGAGACGCCAGGCGCGTGGGAACGCGCGTTCGAACGCCGCGGATTCGACCCCTCGCGTGTCGATTACGACGGCGACGATGTCGAGAGCGTCGCCGTCGCGGTTCCCGGCGGGGACCAGACACTCACGCTGGCTCGGTACAACGTGACGGTGGTGGTCGCCGGTGGCTGACCAGTCACACCGCCGCTGTCGGTTGCAGGACACGAACCGCCCGTTCCGCGCGTCCCAGCGCGCTCTCGTTCCGGTCGTCGGCAAGACGCTCGAAGCCGCCGTCGTCGTGTTATTCATCAGTCTCCTGACGACCGTCCTCTTCGGGGGTGTCGTCCCCGACCACCGCGACGCCGTCGGCCACGAACTCGCCGATAGGACGCTTTCGACTGCGGTCGAGGGCGTCGAAACGACCGCAACCGTGCCCGACGCGGCAGTTCGCGGGACTCGCCGAGCGGCCGTCGATCTGCCGCGCTCGATTCACGGGAGCGCCTACCGTATCGATTACGTGCCGAACGCCACGCTCGCAACCGACCCGAACGTGACCGCGCCGGCACTCGTCCTCGACCACCCGACCGACGCGTTCGACCGCACGCTACCGGTGACGCTCCCCGCGTCGGTGAACGTCACCGGCACGTGGGACAGCGGCACCGACTGCGTCGCCCGCGTCGTCGTCGGCGGCGACGAGACGACGCTCGAACTCTCGAACGGGAGACGACAGTGACCGCGACGAACCGCGCGCAGACGTCGCTGGCCGGGCTTGCAGTGGCGCTCGTTCTCGTGACGGCCGTCACCGCCGGGAGCATCGTCGTCGCCGACCGGGCGCTCGCGGATGCGACGAGCGACACACTCGAACAGCACCGCGCCGAACGCGCGGCAGACACGCTCGTCACCGATTCACCACTCACGACCACGAGCGGTCGTCTCACCCGGTCGCTCGTCAACCAGACGAACGCGTCCGAGTTGGCGACGGCCGTGCCCGCACTTCGGAACGCCGACTTTCGTGTCCGCGTTGACGGCGAGACCATTGCCGTTCGCGGCGACCCGCAAGCCGGGACGACCGTCTCCCGCGGCGCGGTCGCTACCGACACGCGCACGGTCAGCGAGACGATCGACCTCAACGACAGCGACGCGATGAGCCTCGACGGCCGAACGAACCAGATTCGGTTCGACGTTGACCCCGACCCGGACACGACCGTCAGAACGGTTCGAGTCGGCGAGAGAGTCGTGTTGCACCGCCCGACCGGAATCGAAGGCACGCACACGGTGAACGTCACCGACTACGCCGACCCGGTGATTCGCGTCGAGCGAGTCGGCCCCGCGCCGACGGGAAGCATCACCGCCTCTGCCACCGCATTCGAGACGACGGCAGTCCGAATCGAGGTGACAGTCGATGCGTGACCGTCTCCAATTCGACCCGTCGACCGGCACCCGCGGGCAACTCTCGTTGACAGTCGTCGAAGCGGCGGTGGCGACGCTGTTTATCCTCGCCGTCGCGGCGAGTTTCTCGCTGATGCCGACCGCGCCCGACCGAGCCGACGAAGCCCTCGACCAACAGGCCGCAGACGCCGCGGTGCTCGTCGCTGATGTGCCCGCCGACGGACCGGGGTCGCTTCTCGGTGCGGCCTGCACGTCCCCGGGTGACTTCGACGCCCGCGCGGCACGCTTACACCGGATTGCAACGTCCGGGGTCCCCGACAGCGCGTTCGTCGTTCTCCGGACCGGCGTCGGGACCGTCGGAACGCCGCCGCCGGAGACGGCACGCGTCGGGTCTGCGTCGGCTGTGGCACCGGACTGTACCGCGACACTGGAGGTGTGGTACCCGTGAGCCGACGTTTCTGTGGTCGGCACGACGAGACGACCGTCGAGCGCGGACAACTCGTTCTCGTCTCCGGCGCACTCGTCGTAGTCGCGTTGTTCGCACTCGTGCTCGTACAGGCGCAACTCGGCTACGCCGTCGCGGACGCGGACCCGGTCGTTGCCGATGTCGCCGCCGCGACAGACGACGCCGTCGAAGCCGCGACCGCGGATGTCGCAGGCCGGTACAGTTGGGCCGCGCGGTCGACTGGCGTCGCGGATTTCAGGACTGAACTCGACCCGTCGCTCACGCGAATCGAACGCGCACACATCGGCTCGGGCGGCGTCGCACTCTCGACGAACGACTCCGTCGCCGCGGGCTGGGCGCTCAGAAACTGTCCCGAAAGCGCGTACCGTGATTTCGGCCAGTGCGTCGCCGACGATGGCGTCGTCGTCCAAGAACGCGCCGGCGAAACGACCATCGTCGCCGTCGCCATCGACGTTCGAATCGGAACGCCGCACTCGGAGACGGACGTGACGATTGTCGCGCAACCGGAGTGACGCGGTGGCTGTCCCTCGATAGCGGACGCCCCACGTACACCCGGTGATGCGATTGGAATCGGTATCTGAACGTTGAAAATCAGGCGAGTCAGAGACAGACCAGTAGAAGCATTCACAGCGTCTGTGGTGACTCCTTTTTCGCTCCTCGGTAATAGACCGCGAAGCAAACGAACAGTACAAACCCGGTGATTGGGGCCAATATATTCACTGGGCCGCTCACGGAACCAATATACTGGAGAATAACGACCTCACAGAGTGCAATTGCGCCGCCCCAGACGAACACGTCTGGAACCCGCGGGAGAAGCTTCCGCTCGGGCGTCGAGAATGTCAGGAAGTTGTTCGGCCCGCCCATCGACAAGACGCATAGGTGCCATAAAAAGTACAGAATGGTGCCAGACGCCAGCGAGTCCGCAACGATGAGAAGCCCGAAGATGACACACAGATAGTGTGGAATGAACGAATGTTGAGGCAGTAGAAACGATTTCTCTGGATTGCCTCGGGCATAGTATACGGTAACTGTCGAACCCTCGTGATAGGAGTTCACGAGTGCAGACGCCGCCTGTGGCCGTATTGCGTAGAACTCAGAACCAGCCGAGACGATGTTAGAGCTGTTGTACGTGACTTGACCGACTGTGTACCGATACGCTATATTTGGTGAGTCACTAGTGACATCGACAGCCCCACGGCCCACGTGAACTGTTTCTGTAAACGATGCAGTCGTCATCGTGCCGTTGGTGACCATCGAATTTTCAATCATTGCGTGTTGTGTAAAAACAAATGCGAGACCGGCAACAACGACTAAGAGACCAACGACGAGTTCTGCGTGGACTAGTGTGAGGGTTCGGTCGTTTCCGTTCGGGTTGCTATTCATACGGCATAGTGAGAAAATTTCAACACGTCTGGAGTCAGTCGGAACGTACCCATCCCTTCATTTCGCCTATTAAGAGGCAAGATAAGTATACTTTTAGCATTGAAATCAGTCTGAGTGGTCCATATATAATCCCCGTCTCCATGCAACCATCACGTCTTGTGATTCGCTGAAATGTCTCATATCCAGCTCCAACCTCGCCAGCTCGCCGTAAGGTGAACCAGGATTCACGTATCGGTCCAAACACCCGTCAGTCGAAGTCGTTGTATCATTTGTAGCGCCCGTAGCACACGTGATGTGCGGGCAGAAGAAATAATGCGTCGAGCAGGGCGACCCGTCACAATAGCACCGCCATTGACAGGAGCAACATAACATGCCTCCGGGTTGAATCGTGTGTATGTCTCTTGAGATAAACGAAGACAGACTCAGCGAGGTGCTTGCTGCGCTCCCGACCGACTACAACGGTGCTGGTCGTCACGTCACATACACTCGACAGAAGTACGAGACAATATACGGAATTCGTCCGGAGACGATTGCAGACGACCTCAACAGAGTGTTTGCAATTACTGTTCGACAGCGAGGAGGGACGATTGGAATGGAACGAGTGAGAGCCGCACAGGAAGCGTTTGATGCGGAGGCACTCCGTGCCGCGGAGAGGCACAGAGACGCGTATGAACTGCTGGTGGAGATCGACGACGTCGGCCCGAAGATTGCGAATGAATACCTCCGAAAAGTCGTTCACGCGTTCAAGTTTCGACCCTCGTGGGTACCCGACCTTTGCGTCCCGCTCGATATCCACGTGACGAAAGCGCTCGTGGACACAAAGTGTATCCACGAGAACGGTGGAAGCCGAACGGGCCGAATGACAGCGGGGAAAGTCTTCAATCGTAATCATGGAAGCACCCCGCGAGAACGAATCGCCGCCGACGATATGCAAGTGGCATTCGAGCGGGCCGCAAAAAAACAGAATGCCAACAGAATCGCGTTCGACGAACTCTGGTCTGAGAACAAGTTCTACCTCTCGATTCCAGCGTTCAGAGACGAAAGTTGCCTGTCTTCATTTCTCGGCGACGGACAGTAACACGACTCACCGCTACCGGACGCAATTGACAATTGTTAACATCCAACACAGCATATCGGTAGCTAGTACCCGTCGCCAGCGGCGGACACCGACGAGGTTGCTGGTGACGGGTACGACGAGGGGTAACGATGGCATCAGCAGGCACACCAACGCCGACACCGGAGACGAACGCACAGCTCGCGCGACGGTTCCCGGAAGAAGTAGCAACCGAAGGGAACATCGACCTCATCGACGAGATTTGTCTCGCCGATGTCGTCGATCACAGTCCGCTGGGGGAGCGGCGCGGACGCGAAGAACTCAAGCAACAACTGAGAGATATCCGAGCGTCGTTCGGTGATTTCTCAGCGACGGTGGAAGACATCGTCGCCGAAGGAGATACGGTCGCCATGCGCGTCACACTTCGTGGCATGCACGAAGGCGAATTCATGGGCATCGAACCGACCGGGAAGTCGTTCGAAGTCCCGAATATGGTCTTCACTCGCATCGAAAACGGAATGATCGCAGAGCGGTGGGTCCAACCCGACCTACTCGGGCAGTTCACCCAACTCGGCGTCGTTGACCTCCCCGAGATGTGAGTCAGCGCGACCGAGTCTTTTTCGAGAACCCGGCCACTCACTCGGCGTCGGCCACGAAAAACCGCGGTACACGAACCGTCACGACCGTTCCGCCCGAACTGCGGTCTTCGAACTCCAACTGGCCATCGGCGATATCGACGCCCCACTGGACGAGCCACAGCCCCAGTCCGCTTCCGTGTTCGAGCGGCGTCTCGTCGCCGCGTGCGAGGACCGCCCGTTCGTACTCACCGATGCCGTCGCCGTCGTCGATGACGTGGAACGCGACCGTTTCGTCGTCGGCGCGGGCTGAGACGTGGACCCACGGTTTCGGATTGGTGTTGTGCTCGACGCCGTTTTCGATGAGATTCACGAGCACGGGTTTGAGAACCGGCGAGACGGCGCTCTCGGGTGGGATATCGCCGATAGCGAGACGCGCGTTCGGGTGCATTTTGGAGACATCCGAGATGCACGTTTCGAGGAGTTCTCGCACCTGGCGGGGTTGTTTCGTTGCCCAGTTCGTATCGAACAGTTCGACAATCGTCCTGCCTTTGTCGCCGACGTCGATGATTCGTTGGGTGTGTTTCTTTATCAGCCTGCTTTCGGGCGTCTCTTCGGTATCGGCCAGCAGGTCGGCATAGCCGGCGATGAGGTTCGCTTCGGTGCGGAGATTGTGCCGGAGCACCCGGTTGAGCACTTTGAGTCGCTGTCGCTCGCGCAGAATCTCGCTGACGTCGTGAAACGAGATGACGCGACCGAGAAACCGACCGTGAACGTCGTCGATTCGGGTGACGGACACGTCGTATCGGTTCGTTCCGTTTGGCGTCTCTATTGAGAGTGGTTCGGGAGCTTCGCCGTCCATCGGGAGCATATCGTACGACGGAATCACGCTCGCCGAGGGCATTCCGAGAACCTGCGTCTGCTCGCCGCCGAGAATCGCCGCCGCCGGTTCGTTCATATCGACAATCGTATCCTGGCGGTCCACGACGACGGCCCCGTCGTGCATCTGCGTGAACACGAGTCTGCGCGCTCTGTGTGTCGGTGACGGACTCGCGCCAAAGAGTTGAAATCGCGTGACTGCGGCGAGATAAGCGACGCCGGAGATCGAAAACGCGACTGGCGTTGGGTCGAGACCGGAGGTGTCGAAGACGCCGAGGAGGTAGAACACGTTACTCGCCCACGGCGCGAGGGTTCCGAGGAGGAGTGCGACGCTCTGGCCGCGGAACGGTCGCATCTCGCTCGTCAGCAGGCCGAAAATCGGGATACTACCGAGGAGACCGAGTAGATAGGTGTAAACCGTGATGACCCAGAACCACGGGCCGACTGCTTGACCGAGACGCAAGACGCCGTTTTGGATGACCAGCCACGAATCGCGGTAGAGAAGAGTGTGATAGTCACTGGTCAGTGTCAGCCCGACTGTAATCGCGGGAATGACGACGACGACCGCGAAATAAGCGGGACGAAGATACTGGTCACGGCCGGTGTAATCGAGCGAGAACGCGAGCCACGCGACGGGGATGACGACGACGCCAATCCAAGAGATGTCTACCCAGAACACTTTCTCTGAGAGCGTCGTCGCTTGAATCTGGAACACGAGGCAGATGGACCACCAACTCTGTCCCGCGAGCATGGCGACAAGCGGGAACGACCCCGGTTCCGGTCTGGCTCGCCACGCAGTGAGGGTCGCCGCAACTCCGATAACGATTGTAGCGAGTAACACTAGGGAAAGTGGAGTGATGGGGACCATCTTGGACAGTACGACCTGCTCGAAGTATAATAAACGCCAGCAGACTCACTAAAAAGTGTAAGGGAATTATATTTTTACAGTTCAGAGTGCGGCCGGAATCAAAGCGATTGCGACGACCAGATACTCGGACTCGGCCGCGAGCGTGAGTACGTCGTCGTGCGCGGTCCGGCCGACGAGAGACGTGACACAGAGGGAGAACGCAAGTCCGACTAAGAGCGCCGCGACGAAAACCGGAGCGAGAAGCCCCTGTGCGCCGGCGACGACGACGATGAGTGCCGTCACGATGTCGATGGCGTACAAGATGCGGCGCGTTCGCGTCACGCCGAAGACGACCGGAAGCGTCTCGACACCGATGGCGCTGTCGCCTTCGGCGTCGCGGACGTTCGGTATCTCGACGTTGACGAAGATACTGAGGAAGAAGTACGCGAACACGACGATGGCGGCCGGCGTGACCGACGCACCGGCGAACGCGAGCGGCAGGGCGGTCAGCGTCACCGCCCACGCGAACGCGACGACGAGCGAGTTCACGAGTAACACGTCCTTTAGTCGCCGGAACTGCGCGGTAATCGTCGGGAGCCAGTTCGAGGCGTAGAGCACCCAGAACACGCCCGGAAGGAGCGTCAGCGCCAGCGCGTACGGACCGCCGAGCACGGCGAGCGCGACGGCGACACCGTACGATAACGAGACGGCGTGATTCAGCGCGTGTTCGTGCTGTTGGATGAACGCCGCTCGTTCGGGCGTCGTCTCTGCGTCGGTGTCGGCGTCAGCAATGCGGTCTCCGAGGTAGACTGCGAACGTCACTAATCCGACTACCACGGGTGCGAACGTCACGTCCAACGAGAGCGCTCTCGTGACGAGCAGAACCTGTACAACCGCGATGACGGCGAGGTACGCCGAACTGTATCGGAACGCGGCCACCGAATGACCGACCGATTCGACGACCCACCCCGTCAGGTTGCGTACGGCCGCTTGATTTCGTGTCCCACCCGAGACATTGTTTGGTTTGTTTGACATTTTTATCACCACGACGGATTTCTGAGCGTTTCGGTCCCACACCCGTCGCCAGTGACAAATCAGCTGTCCATACATTCAAGTATGAGGGAAAAGTCCCGATTTGTCAGAACGGATAGAACGATTGCGGAGCGTCCCATTCGTGCGTCGAATCTGGCGAGTAGGCGACAAATGCGTCCAAGATTGCATCGCCCGCGAGCACACAGTTCGTTCGTCGAGGCAGTACTGTCGGGATTGTGATTGGGTCGTTCGGGACGCGGTTGGCTGTTCGAGACATCGAAGCGAATGTGCGACTCACTGAACCCGAGTAGCTCCGCTCGACGGACGTTCGAAGTTCCGTGAGAAGGGAGAGTGTAGGCGGCCGGGCACCCGCCTGCACTCCACGGACACTGGGGAAAACTCCCCTGTATACGCAACCCAAGTGCAGGTATGTACCTGCAGTATCCGCGTTTATCCCCTACCGTTAAAACATTTTTCAATTGTCATATGTCACGTTGGAGCGCACGGCACGGCAAAGAGTGTGGCGTGGACGAACGGAACGTCAGGTCGGAGACGGCGTTGTGGACACTCAGGCGAGCGCGCGTCGCTCGCGTTCGAGGATTCGAGCCCAGAGGTCGAACAGCGTACTGTCGAGGTCGTACACGTCTGCGATTCGGCGGACCCACTCGTCGTCGGAAAACAAGAGGCGTTGGAAGGTTCGAACGTCCTCGTCGAGGTCGTCCCGTCGGCCGGTGTAGTACGCGACCGTCTGCTCGCGGGTTCGTTCGACGAGCAGTGGCGGGACGAAGATTCCCGACTCGCGGGCGACGTAGGTGAACCATTCGAGGTGGAGCACGGCGTCAGCGAGGACGAACTTGTCGGCGAAGCTATCGACGTACGCGGTCGCGGGTCTGCCATCGACGTACACGTCTTCGGGGCGGGAAAATCGCGGTGCGGAGAGATGCGGGAGGTCGGCCGCGTACCGCTTTGCGACTCGCTTGAGTTGGAAGTCCGCGTACGCACACGGCGCGGCGAGTCCGAGTTCGTACCACAGCGGCATCCACTGACAAAACGGGTCGCAGAATACCGCATCGGCCAGTAAATCGGCGGCGACCGACCGGGCGAGGTCCGGCGGCAGGTCGGTCCGACCGGCCCGCATCGCGTCGGTCGCGCGGACGACCCGAGATTCGAAATCTCCGACGCGAAGGCCCATTCCCGCGGCGACGTCGTGGACGTACTCGGCACCGATGCGATACCAATCCGCGAAATCTGCGGGACGATGGAGTCGAAGGAGGCGCAGGACGGTCACGACCGAACTACGGGAAGAGAGTCTTTAGTGGCTGTCGGTGCGAGCCGCCGGTTCGGCGTCGCCGTCAGCCAACGCATCGTCGAGTCCCCACTCCGCGGCGCGGGCGCGTGCTTCCTCTCGTGCCTCGGAGCGAATCGCCTCGATTGCCTCTGCGTCGGCGAGAAACGCCTCGACCGAACTCTGGTCGCGTGCCTCCTCGCGGCGGGCGGCCGGTGCGGCCTCGAACGTCCGGTCCGCAAGTCGCTCGTCGCCGGCGAGGACGCGCGCGGGAGCGCCCGGCGCGACGCGAAACTCGTCTACGGCGTGGGCCTCGGCGAGGTCGTCGGCATCGACGGCGTGAATTGCGACGCGGTTCGGCCCGGTAACGGCGAATCCTTCTAAGCCGTCCCGTCCGCCGCGGTCGCGTTCCGTGTCGTACGCGAGCACTGGAATCCCGTCTTCGAACGTGACGACGCCGCGCGTGGTCTCACCGAGGAGGAGCGCGTCCTGTGGTTCGAAGACGACGTAGCCGGTCAAGCTCTCCGCGAGGACCGACCGGAGCACGTCAGCGGCGTCGTCAACGACCCGCGACCGAAGCAGTGCGCCTCGCGGGATATTCATATCCGCTCGGGGATGACAGCGCTTTTGAACCGCTCTGCGACGTCGCGTCCGTCGCCGTCGCGGACGTCCAATCGGGCGGCCGCCTCGCGGAAGGCGTCGGCCGCCGGGTCGTCGGGGGCGTGTGCCAAAAGCGGCTTGCCCTCGCGGCGGGCGGCGCGAACCGCGTCGCTTTCGGGGACCGACGCGAGCGTTTGGCCGCCGAAGTACCGACTCGCTTGGTCGGCGATGCGGTCTACGTTTTCGTCGGCGCGGACGCGATTGAACACCACGCCCGCGGTGTCGGTGCCGTAGGAGTGGGCGTACTCCTGTACCTTCAGCCCGTCAGAAAGCGAGGGGACGGTCGGCTGGAGGACGACGACGATTCGGTCGGCGAGAACGATTGGGAGGACCGCGCTTTTCGACCCGAGGGCGGCGGGAGAGTCCAAAAGAAGCACGTCGGTTCCGGTTGCGAGTTCGACGACCACGTCCCGTAGTCGTTCGGGGTCGGCCTCCTCGAACGCCGCGAGACTCGTCCCGCAGGGGACGACCGACATGCCGAAGCGGTCGTAAACCGCGTCCTCGACGGCGGCGTCTCGCTCGTCGATGAGGAGGTCGTGGAGCGTCACGTCCGCGTCGTCCAGTCCGGCGTGAAAAAGCAGGTTCGCCATCCCGGTGTCGGCGTCGATGACGGTCACGTCGTAGTCCTCGGCGAGCGCCATCCCGAGCGCGAGCGTACTCGTCGTCTTCCCCGTGCCGCCTTTTCCACTGGCGACGGCGAACGCCTCAACCATGCCCCCACGTGCCCGGTGACTTCGCATAAGTGTTCGGAACGCGTGTGAAGCCCGCCTCGTCTCAGCCGACTTCGGCGAGAACGTCGAGCAGGTCGTCGTTTTCGTGCGGACGGCGAAGGGTCATGCGAACGTGTGAGTCGAACGTCCGGTAGCACCGAGCGTCCCGAAGCGCGAAGCCGCGGCGTCGCGTCTCACGGAGCACGCTGTCAACGTCGTCCGCGCGAAAGAGGACAAACGGGCCGTCAGAAGAGTGTGTTTCGTAGCCGAGGACCTCCAGTTCGGCGGTGACTCGGGACCGCTCTCGTTCGGTTCGGTCGCGTGTCGCTTCGAGAAATTCGTCCTGTTTGAGACAGTAGGTCGCCACCTCGACCGCCGGCGACGAGAGCACCCACGTACACCGCGCGCGGGAAAGCTTGTCGTAGAGTTCGCCCGTCGCGGCCGCGAATCCGGCGCGGAGCGACGGCACCCCGAAGACGTTCGTCACCGAGCGGAGCGTGATGACGCCGTCGAGACCGGCGGTACTCGGCAGACGCGTGAATCCGAGAAACGACTCGTCTACGATGACCGGCGTGTCCGCCCACTGGCATTCGGTGAGAAACGCCCGGAGTTCGTCGGTCGGGTACGCCTCGCCAGTCGGATGACTCGGATGGCCGAGGATAACCGTCGCGTGGTCTTCGGGGTCAACAGTCCGTAAAAACTCGTCGCGTGGGGCGCGAACCTGTGTGCCACCCTGCAGTTCGATTTCGCGGCCGTATTCGCCACAGCAGGGCTCCGGCGTGGCAACGGTGTCGCCGGGCGAAACGGTCACACCGAGTGCGAGTCGAAGCGCTTCAATAGCGCCCGCCGCGGGAACAACCTCGTCGGGTTTGCAACCGACGTACTCGGCCGCGGCGACACGAAACTCCGAGTGGTCGTCCAACGAGTACCGCCGCGAGGTGGAGAGCACGGATTCGTAGACACCAGCCAGACCGGACGGATGCTCCGGGTTCGAACCGAGGCTGAAATCGACGACCGAGTGGTCTGCGGCTCCACCGCGGCTTACGGGGTCCACATCGGGTACCGAAGCCGGGTCCATGTCTACCTGCTAGATACGAACCATATTCAAAGCTTCTTCATAGTTCATTTAGATACCACCGACAGTTTATCGGTGAATACGTCCGATTCCCGTCTGTTCTCAGATTTTGCTGACGGTCGCGCTGTCGTCGGCGACGACTCCGTATGGTGCTTCAGCGACACGTTGTGGCATCGTTTCGTACTCGTACCGCGAATCGAGGCTCGCCGCTACCGCGTCGCGGACGCAGATTCGGGCCGCGTGGCCGACTGTGGTCGCACTCCCCGAGAAGGTCACCGACTCGCCATCGGGGTCGCACGCGGCGATAATCGCGTCGGAAGTCGTTCCCGGTGCACGACACCGTGAGAGCAGTGTCGCCGCCTTCGCCTCGGCCGCGACGGCGACGAGATTCGAGAGCGCCCCCGGTTCCAGCGAGCGCGTCGTTCCGACGACGATGTTCACGGTGCCGACGGTATCGCCGAGTTCGTGGTCGGCATCCGACACCTGCTCAGAGCCGTCACGGTCTCGGTCGCACTCGTCCACCGACCCGTCCATCGGCAACGCCGCCGGATTCGACACGCCCGCGGTGGCGACGACTTCGACCGGGCCGAACCGAGCGCGACGCGCGTGCTGTTGGGCGACGCCCGTGAGAAGTACGGGACCGGCGTCGTCGAACCCCGCGGCAGTGACTCGGCGGTCGATGTAGGCGTCGAGGTCGGTCTTCGACCAGCCGTCGGGCACGGTGACGTTGTACGCGGCCGAGCCGTGCGATTCGCCGCCGGCGTAGCCGGTCGAGAGCCAACGCGTTCCCGGACGACCGAGGCGACAGACGCCCTCCCGGCACGTCGTCTCAAACATCGGCGAGTGCGCGGCACAGTTGGTCGTTTTCTGCCGGGCGCTTTACCGCCACGCGGACGTGCGAATCGAGCGTCCGAAACGTGGTCGCGTCGCGGATAGCGACGCCGCGTTCCAACGCGGTCTCGACGACAGACTGAACGTCGCGGTCGCCGACGTCTACCAAGAGAAACGGCGCGTCCGACGGCGACACCGAAAACGACGCCGAAAGCGACTGTCGGAGGCGTTCGCGCTCCGACTCGACGCGCTCGCGGGTGCGCGAAACGAACTCGGTGTCGCGCATGCAGTGCGCACCGACGGCCGCCGCGGGGGTCGAAAGCGACCACGACCGACGGGCAACTGCGAGTCGGTCGCCGAGGTCGCCGGGAGCGACTGCGAACCCGGCGCGGATGCCCGGGAGACCGAACATCTTCGTCAGCGACCGGGCGACGATAACGCCGGACTCGCCGGCCAGACTCGACGCGTCGGTGAAATCGAGAAAGGCCTCGTCGGCGACCAGAACGGTCCCGGCGTCACGACAGCGGGCCGCGAACTCGCGGAGACGAGTCGGGTCCGCGAGTTCGCCGGTCGGATTGTTCGGCGTGCAGACGACCGCAATCTCGTGGTCTGCGGGGTCGGCGTCGAGGAGTTCGTCGTGTGCGACGCGGACGGGGGTCGAACCCTGTAGCCCGACCTCGCGGGCGTACTCGCCGAAACTCGGTTCGGGAACGAGCGCCGAATCGCCCGGTTCGAGCGTGATTTCGAAGGCGAGTCTGAGCGCTTCGAGACCGCCCGCGGTCGGCACGACCGACGCCGGGTCGCAATCGACGTAGTCGGCCGCGGCCGCCCGGAAATCGGGATAGCTGTCGTCGGGATAGCGAGTCGAAGCGTCGAGCGCGTCGACGTACACGGCATCGACGCCAGCGGGTCGCTCCGGGTTCGTGTTCGCACTGAAGTCGAGAACCGAGCTATCGGTCGTTCCCCCGTGAGGGACGCGAGCGGCGGCCCGAACGGCGTCAGGCTCCATCCTCGGCCTCGCCGACGACATCGACATCAACATCGACGGCTTCTGGGTCCAACCGCGAGAGCACGTCCAGCGTCGCCGCCTCCACGTCGTCGATGACGCCCATCCGGTCGGCGAGCATGAGTGCGCCGCCCATTCCCGCGCCTTCCTTGGCCTCGCCAGCCGCATAGCGGTCCAACGGGTGCGTCTCGAATCCGGGGTCGGTGACGGTCACGTCGAGGTCGAGTTCGGCGGCCGTGGCTTCGAGTTCCGGCACGTCCGCTGCGAGATACGAGGTGGTCGCAAGCGTCAGATCGCCGTCGGCACCGGCGTGTCGGGCGAGCGCGGCCGCCGCGAGGAGTTGCGTGCCCCCGCCGAGCGTCACGTCGATGTCGGATTCCAACGCCCCGACAGTGAGTCCGGCGACGACCGGAAGTACGGGGTCACCGAGATATCGCGCGGCGCGTCTCGGCTCGTGGGCCGCCACGCCGGGTTCCATGTCGCTCGCGTCGAACGCCTCGGCGACGACTTCTTCTTTGAGACCCGTCGGGTTGTCCGGGAGTGACGACGAGACCGGGAAGGACTCGCCGAGCGCGCGCAAGACGGCGAGCGCGGTCGTCGTTCCGCCGGGGACCGTCTCGCCGATGACGAGTTCGTCTTCGGGGAGCGCGAGACCCATGCGTCGGGCCGCCTCGAACGCGCCGGGTGCGGTCCGGACTGGCTCGCTCTCGCGGATGTCGTCACCCGGTCGGGCACCCACGTCGATGGTCGGCGTCGCGGTCGGTTCGGCGAGTCCCGCATCGACCGTAAGCACGTCGAATCCTGTGAGTTCGCGGACGGCGCGGGTGATTGCCGCGGGCGTCGGACAGCCTGTCGGACTCACCGGCGTCACCGGCGAGCGGACGGTGTCTCCGTATTCGATGATTTCGGCGTCGGCGCTCGGCGTGTGGTCAACGAGCGATGGGTCCGCACCGGCGGCGCTGATGCCGGGAATCTTGGCCGTCCCGGTCGTGCCGGCGACGAGGACTACTCGCATCGGTCCTCCGCGAGCGCGATGTCTGTCGGGCGATTTACGTTGAGTGCGAGTCTCGAATCTGTCGTGAGATACATGGTTGAATCAGTGTTTGCGGAGGGTGCGTCAGCCGGGTCGGGGTCCGCGCCGACGACGCCCAAGCCGGTCGGACAGACGTCGGTTCCGCGGTAGTCGAACACGAGCGAGTCGTCGATACTGGCTCCGAAAGACGCTTTCAGTTCGACGGGGACACACGCCGTCAGCGATCCGCCATCGGCGGCCGCAATCGCCGCATCGACGTGGTCGGGACACAAGAGCGGGAGGTCGGAAACGACGGTCACGACCGGTTTCGAAACCGAGTCGCGTTCGAGCGCAAAATCGAGGTCGGCGACGTAGCCCTCGCCGGGCGCGTCGATACAGTCGATATCGAGTTCCGCCGCTCGCGCGCGGGTACGCGGTGTGTACGGTGACGTAACCGCGTGAACGGTCTCGACGCTGGAGCGACGGAGGGTCTCCACGATGCGGTCGAACATGGGTCGCCCGCAGATATCGACGAGCGGCTTTTCGACCGGCGCGTCGAGGCGCGTGCCGCGGCCGCCACACATCAAAAGAGCGTCCACACGACCACCCCCACGTGTAGTGCCGCGGCGCGAGCCAGTTCGTTCGTCGCTCCGATGAGGTCACCTGACACGCCGCCGAGTCGCGTCTGCCCCCACGAGCGCAGGGCGAGCGCGACGACAGGGCCGCAGGCGACCGCGGCGACGACACCGATACCGCCGGTGAACAGCCCAAGTGCGAGGGCTGGCAGACACGCGACAGCGACCCCGAAGAGGGCGGATGCGTCGGTTTCCCCGACGAGCGCCGACCCGAGTCCCTCGTGGGCCGGCTCGCCGAGACAAACCAGCGTTGCCATCCCCGCCTTCGCGCCGACTTCGGCCGCGACAGCGATTGTGACGGCGGCCGTGAGTCCAGCGCGTCCGCCGCCCGTCCCGGCGAGACCGAGCACGCCGAGTCCGAGGACGACGAGCGTCACACCGAGCGCGAGCACGCCTCCGACGCCGGTCTGTGAGTCTTTCAGGACAGATAGCCGACGCTCGGCGTCGCCGTGAACGACGGCGGCGTCACCGATGTCCGCAAGCCCATCGGCGTGGGTGACGCCGGTCACGAGATACAGCGCGACGAGATACGTCGCCGCCGCGGTCAGAATCGGGAGCGGAAGGACAAAGGGCAGTGCGACGAGTCCACCGATGACGTACCCGGCGAGCGGGAAAGCGACCGGCGTCCGCCTGAACGACTCCCATTCGGTCTCGCCGCTCCGAACCGGAAGCCGCGTGAGAAAGCCGAGTGCGCCGCGGACTGCGGTTAGAACCACGCAATCACCCCCGCGACGGCGAACGCGGCGAGGCCGGCGCGCGAGACGAGTCGCACCCCGCGTGCCGCAGTCTCCGCGTCGGGAAACTCCGGGCCGCCATCCAACAGATAGTGGTCCGGTTTCTCCAGTCGCGTTTCGAGCAGGACGGCGAGCGTCGCCATCGGCCAACCCGAATTGGGCGACGCCGGACGCCGAGCGAGCGACCCGACGCGCGTGAGAACGCCGGGTGCCCCAGCGACGAGGGCGAGTAAGACGGCCGACAGGCGCGCCGGAAGCCACATCACCGCGTCGTCGAGGCGGGCGGGGACGCGGCCGACCGGCTTGTATCGGTAGCCGAGCATCGAATCGAGCGTGTTGACGCCCTTTACCCACGCCGCCGCTCCCACTGCGAGCGGGAGCGACCCCGGCGCAACGAGAGAGAACGCGAGTAACGGGGCGACCAGTCCGTCGGCGAGGTTCTCGGCCGCGCTTTCGACGGCGGCGCTTCGAATCGCCCCCGGCGAGAGCGACGCCGGGTCGCGCCCGGCGAGCGCGCGAAGGTCGGTCCGCGCGCGGTCGAGGTCGGTCGCCGTCGCCGACACGACGGTTTCTGTCGCATCGAGAAGCATCCGACGGCTCGTCGTCGAGAAGAGGGCCAACGCGGCGACGACCGAACCGGCCCACGGAGAGGCGAGCGTCGCGCCCCACGTCGCACCCGCGACGATACCCGCGGCGAGCGCCGGAAGCGCGAGCGCGGCGAGTGCGCCGACCGCAGTCGGGTGTTCCCACTCGCGGTCGATGGGTGCGACGAGGCGTCCGAACAGCGCGACGGGGTGGATACGCGCGGGCGGTTCAGCGACGAGACGGTCCAACCCCGCCGCGACCGCGACGGCGACCACCGCCGTCACGGGCACGGGACCTCCCCGGCACGCAACCGTGTTGCGAGCGCGTCGAGCGCCGTCGTTTCGAGACTCACGAACTGACCGCCGACGGCTTCGATACCGCCGTCGGTGTCGGGGTCGTCGCCGACGTGAACGAGGTCGGATACGTTGACATCGAGGCCGCGAGCGGCGGCTTCGAACGCCTGTCGATGCGGTTTTCGCCAGCCACAGGCGACGCTCGTGGTGATACTGTCGAAGCCGCGTCGGTCGAGGTCGGAACGGATGAGCGTCCGCGCGACGAGTTCCGGCACCGAGCAGTTCGAAAGGAGACCGACGGGACCGGCTTCGCGGGCAGCCTCGACCGCTTCGACCGCTCCGGGTCGAGTCGTCACATCGGGGTCGAACGCCGTGATGACCGCGCGACGCGCCGCGTTGTCTGGCGACTCGGCACCGCGCGAGCGAAGCGCGGCGGCGACGTGTGCGGGAAGCGGAACCTCGGCCCCTTCGGGGGCGTCGATATGGACCTCGCGGTAGGCGTCGTCCCAATCGCTCGGGACGTCCACGCCGTACTCACAGAGCGCGTCGGCGACGGAAGTGCCCGGGTCTGTTGGATACTCGACATCGACGAGCGTACCGAAGAGGTCGAACGTGACTGCCACTAGAGTTTCATCGATGAAATTCTACTTGAAGATAGCGAAGCCGAAGGTGGAGTCGGCTCGAACAGAGCGCGGCTTGCCGGGAGTGCTCCTGCGCGCGGCGTACCCAACCGCAGTGCGTATAGGTGTTGTCGGTGCGACAGTTCGGGCGTGAGCCTGCTCGGAACTGACGCTCCTGACTTCACGCTCGAACGGACCACCGGCGACGACGTGACGCTCTCGGAGACGCTGGAGAGCGGCCCGACCGTCGTTCTCATCAACCGCGGCCACTGGTGTTCGTTTTGCGCCGAACAGCTCCAGACGTTCAACCGGGTCGCCTACGACCTCTGGTTCAACGACGGCGTGGACATCCTCCCGGTTGTGACGAGCGACCTCGGTGACCTGATGGAGATGCGTGACCGCTTCGGCTTCGAGTTCCAGCTCGCCGCCGACCCCGGCGGAGGCGTCGCAGAGCGGTACAGCGGAACCGAACAGACCAGCCACGGGCTGACGGGCATCGCCGGAACCTACGTCATCGACGGCGACGGCATCGTCCAGTACGAACAGGTCGCCGACCACCCGGCCGACAGAACCTACGGCAACTGGGTTCGGTACTTCATCCGAAACGACTACGAAGATATGTTTACGTAGGCGCGTGACGAGGTCCGTTCCGGTTCGTCAATCCGTCCAGCGTGGAAACATTGTGGTCGAATCGAGCGGGCTGTTACACCTTCTCGGCGAGTCTCGGTAGGGTCCGTGGTCATCTGGTCAACCCTGTTTGTAGGCGGCGTCAGAAACGAGTCCGCGCTCCCCGATTTGAACTCACTCGCAACGCTTCGCGGTGCTCGCTGTTCAAATCAGGTCGAGAAATCCTTCACATTCAACACCGTTCGCTTCGCTCACGTGTGTTGAATTTCAGTCCGCTCTCCCCGATTTGAACGGGGGACAAGCCGATCTACAGTCGGCTGCTCTGCCAGGCTGAGCTAAGAGCGGTCACCAATTTCTATCCCGCCGACGGTTTTAACCATTATCATTCTCCGCGCCACACGCGACGTGTGTCACACACGTGCGAAGATTAAAATAGCCCGAAGATGATTCCCGGATAGATGAGTAAAATCACGTTCCGCGCCGACGACGCCCTCGTCGAGCGATTGGACCGCCTCGATACGTCAAAAAGCGAGGTGATGCGTGAGGCGCTTCGACACTACCTCGACGAGTTGGAACGTGACGACGCGGTGTCTGATACGTCAGAACACGACCCCAACGACGGGACCGACGGCGGACTCGACGGTGCGCTCTCCACTCGCGTCGAGGAACTCGTTGACGCTCGCCTGAACGAGCAACTCCCCACACTCGTCGAGGAGACGCTCGGCACCCGCTCGCAGCGCCGTCAGACACCAGCCGATCTGAACGTCAACATCAACGTCGATGGTTCAGCCGACGAAAGCGGCGTAAACACGTCTCTCGACGACAGTACGGCATCGAATACGGAACGTAAGACACCGAGTGAAATCGAACGCGCGGAGCCGGAAACACAGCCCACAGATTGTAGTCAATGTGGCGAATCTGTCGGAAGCGACCACGTATACTGTCCGAATTGCGGTGAGAAAATGTCGCACCGAGCGTTTTGTGAGTGCGGCGAAGAATTACGGACCGATTGGGCGTTCTGTCCCGACTGCGGTCGTCGGACGCCAGCGGCCGACGTACTCGACCGCGGATAACGACCGATTAAAGCCGTCTATACGTGATATTCAGCTTCTGTCTTACAATTGCCGTTACATTTATATTCCATCCCTCTGTGGTGATTATCGCGTAAGACGGTTGTCTTACAGCCACCCAACGGCGGGCCGGTTCCCGGTTCCGTCCGTTGGTCTTAGGGTGTAAGACACTCGCACTCGCGTGCGGCGCACCGTCTTACCGGGGGAATGTAAACATGGAGCGTGTGACACTACGAATTCCGAAGCAGCAAATCGAGGAGGTCGAGCGAATGGTCGAAACGGGAGAATTCCCGAACCGGTCCGAAGCCATTCGGTCTGCCGTCCGCGATATGCTCAACGAACAGACGAGCGACAAGCGACAGCGTGAATCTACCAGCAAGCGCGGCTGGGCAAAGGTGTAACAATGCAGGATATCGTTCGTGAGGCGATGGAACGTGACGAGGCCGAACGGAAGACGCAGTCGTCGCTCGAAGACAGCGACGACCAGTTCGGTGACCCGCGTATCGTCATCGTTGGCTGTGGTGGTGCCGGGAACAATACCATCAACCGCCTCTACAACATTGGTGTCGAAGGTGCCGACACGGTCGCCATCAACACCGACAAGCAACACCTGAAGATGATCGAAGCGGACACCAAGATTCTCGTCGGGAAATCCCTGACGCAGGGTCTCGGTGCCGGTGGCGACCCCTCGATGGGTGAACGTGCCACCGAGATGGCACAGGGAACCGTCAAGGACGTCCTCGGCGACGCAGACCTCGTGTTCGTCACGGCGGGGATGGGTGGTGGCACCGGTACTGGTGCGGCGCCTGTCGTCGCAAAAATCGCAAAAGAACAGGGAGCAATCGTCGTTGGGATGGTCTCGACTCCGTTCAACGTCGAGCGCGCCCGGACGGTCAAGGCCGAAGAAGGACTCGAGAACCTCCGCAACGAGGCCGACTCCATCATCGTCCTCGACAACAACCGCCTCCTCGACTACGTCCCGAACCTGCCCATCGGCAAGGCGTTCTCGGTCATGGACCAGATTATCGCCGAAACCGTCAAGGGTATCTCGGAGACGATTACCCAACCGTCGCTCATCAACCTCGACTACGCCGACATGTCTACCATCATGAACCAAGGCGGCGTCGCGGTGATGCTCGTCGGCGAGACCCAAGACAAGAACAAAACGCAGGAAGTGGTCAACGACGCGATGAACCACCCGCTTCTCGACGTAGACTACCGCGGTGCGTCCGGTGGTCTCGTCCACATTACGGGCGGTCCTGACCTCACACTGAAGGAGGCAGAGGGGATTGCAAGCAATATTACCGAACGACTGGAGGCCGCCGCGAACGTCATCTGGGGCGCTCGTATCCAGGACGAGTACAAAGGGAAAGTCCGCGTCATGGCTATCATGACTGGTGTTCAGTCCGCACAGGTCCTCGGCCCGACGACCCAAAAGCAGGCCGATAAGTCCCGCCAGAGCATCCAGTCTGGAGACACCCAAGAACAGCTCCAGAGTTCGGAATTCGACAGCTCACAGCGTGTCGAGACGTCGCAGAGTGGCACGTGGTCCGACGGCGGCCGCGACGAAGTCGAGAAGAACAACGGTCTCGACGTCATCCGGTAACGCCCTGTCGGACACGACCTCGGACGCCGCCGCGTCCGTCCGACACAGAACTCATGGATACTTTTTGTTGACTACTTCACCCGCGAGCGACCGCGGTTTTCGGTGAACGACCCGTCGTCAGACCGCTTCTATCGACTCGATGAGCCGACACTTTCGGCACACGTCACCGGCGGTTTTCGACCCGCATCGCTCGCAGTCGTTGAGGTCAGCTTTGCCGTCACCGCGGTACTCGCGGGCGGTTATCTCGGCTAATTCCTCGTAGCCCGCCATGATCGAGTGCCGCGTTCCGGGGTGATTCTCTTCGAGTTTCAACAGGAGTTGCTGGACTTCGGCGCGGTAGGCCTCCGACGAGTGCGGGCACTCGGTGATGTGTGCGGGGAGGTCTTTCAAGTGGGCGTAGAGTGCGACCTCTTTTTCGGGGACGTCACGGAGCGGTTTTGCTCTCGGAATGAACTCACCCGCGTCGCGGCGCTTTTCGAAGTCGCCGATGCTGGCGTCGTAGTGTTTCGCCACTTGCTTGAGGTCGCCTTCGAAGAAGTTCATGAGCGCCGTTTGGGCCTCGTCGTCGAGGTTGTGGCCGGTGAGCAGTTTGTCCGCGCCGAGTTCGTCGGCAAAGCGCTCTAAGAGGTCGCGCCGAAAGACGCCGCAGTAGGCACACGCGGCCATGTTTTCGGGGTCTTTCTCGACCACGTCGTCCATCTGGACGCCGAACTCGTCTTCGTACGTGACCAGTTCGTGGTGGATGTCGAGGTCGGAAGCGAGTTCGACGCAGGCGTCGACCGACTTGTCACGGTAGCCTTCGATACCCTCGTGGATGGTCAACGCGACGAGTTCGATTCGCGGGTCGCGGCCGAAGGTGTCGTCGAGAATTTGCGTGAGGACAACGCTGTCTTTCCCGCCTGAAAGACCGATAACCCACGTCTGAGGGTTGTCTGGCGTCGCGTCTCGGGGTAGCATGTTGTCCTCGCGGATACGGCGTCGCACGCGTTTTTCCACCGAGGCACAGAGATGGTCTTCGCAGAGATGTGCCCCAGAGTAAGCCGCGTGCATGACCGCGTCGCGGCCGCACTTGTCGCACTCCATTGCCGGTCGCTTGCTTGGCAGGAGGGATACGGGTTTCGCCTCGGGGCGGTCGTCACACTCGGTCGCAACCGGTTTGCCCGTCCGCCTCTCACAAACACGCGATGGAGCGAGACGCCGCCCTCGACCGAGTCGAGAACATCGTCGATGCCGTCGAATCCGAGACGCTTCCGGTTCCGGTCCGTGAGGTATGGGTCTACGGCGACGTTGCCCTCGGACTCGACCCGCTCGACCGACTCGACGTGTACGTGACGAAAGATATTCTCCTCCGCGGCGACCCCGACGCGGCCGAGGAATTCGAGCAATCTCACGGGGTGAAAGGCGTCGGCAAGAGCGTCCGCGCCGAGTGGGCACGCGACTATCCCGACCTACTTCGCGCGAACGCGAATGGCTACGCCGCGCCCGAAAAGTGCCTCGCCGCACACCTCCTTCCGGACGACGACGAACCCGTCCACCTCGAAGTGTGCAACGCCTCGTTCGAAGACAACGTCACCCAACGACTGAAGGGCGCGGTCTCCCGCGAGGCGTACGAACAGATTCTCGACCCGCGGGGCGTCTGTCTCTACGCCGACGGCCAGCGCTCTCCGAACGCGATGGAGAAACTCAGACAAAGCGAGTTCGCCTTCCCGACGCTCACCGGCGCACTGGAGATGCTCGGGTTAGAAGGCGACGAGGCCGACGCGGCCGTCGAGGCGATGCGCACCTACCGTGCCGAACAGACCGGGACGTCGGTCCGCGGCGACGTAGTCTGAGGCGACCTGAATCCGTTCCGTACGCTGGTCGCGCCGACCCGCACGTCACTTTTGATTGTACCGTTTTCCCTCTTCGCGGGCTTGTTGCTCCGCGTCGTGCCGGTCCATCTTCGGGAGGTCGCGCGTCTCTCCCCGAATAGCGAGATAGATGACGACCGGAACGCCGACACTCAAGAGAAGAATCAAGAACAGTCCGATTCCTGAAGACATATTGTCATCTGTGGCGGCCGGAGTGGTAATCATTTCGGGGGCCGTGAATCGGCAGGTTAGGTATCAGCAGAGCGGAGACAATCGAAGGCTCAGCTATCTTGGTGGTGGCCGGGTCGAATCTGCCTAAAGGTGTTTGACAGTTGGATTTTTATCCTCGGCGTGTCCATCTCCTCCTATGAGCCCTCCAATAGACAGCGACCGCGGCGGTTGCCCGAAGTGCGGACACGAAGAGACGGAGATGGACTCCATCGCAACGTCCGGAACCGGTCTCTCGAAGATTTTCGACGTCCAGAACCGCAAATTCACCGTCGTTTCGTGCACCAGTTGCGGCTACTCGGAACTCTACCGCGGACAGTCGGGCGGTAACCTCGTTGACCTCTTTTTCGGTTAACCAGCGCGGTCCGTCCGCGAATCAGATTTTATTGCCGGAGCTACAGGACGGCGTCACCAGCGACGAACTCGGTCGGCGCGGTTGCGTTCGTCACCCCGCGAACCGTCGTCAGTCCACAATCGTCCGTCAGTCTGCAAACCGTCGCCCGCAGTCACACCCTGCCGGTCGTCACGTCGAACGGGACGACTTCGGCCCGGCGGTACGCCCCGTCTCGAATCTGCTGGACGACTTCGCGGCCCATCTGCCGCCATTCCCGCCGGACAGACTCGTACGACACGTCGTCAGCGAGACCGCGCTTGAGGTCGGCTTCGTGACGGTCGAGTCCCTCACCAGTCGCTTTCTTGGCCGCACTTCGAACGTCGTGTTCGTCGTACGGCGGTTCGACCAGTTTTCTGTGGTGGTAGCGTCTGGTGCCGACGACCGACAGTCCGGCATCGGAACACAGGCCGCTCACGCGTTCGCCGAGCGCCACGTTGGTCTGGACGCCGTCGAGGAAGGCGTCTCTGACGCGGCGTTCGAGCGAGACTTCCGCTTCGACCGTCGAATCGACGCCGACAGCGGCGTTATCGGGTTCGACCGCCGCGACGAGGTCTGTAGACACGCGTGCGAACTCCGACAGTGCGGCCGCCGGGTCAGGGAGATTCACGAGGAGTGCCTGACAGACGACGAGGTCGAAACTGTCGTCCGGGAAGGGAAGTCGGGTCGCATCGCCCGCGACGACCGCCACTCGTTCGCGGTCGGCGGCAACCGAAAGCAGGTCTGTGTCGGCATCGACGCCGACGACGTCGGCGCTGGAGGACTCGGCGAGGACGCGCGAGAATTCGCCCGTGCCGCACCCGACATCGAGGATTCGGTCGCGCCCATCGAGGTCTAAATCGGCGAGGGCGGCGCGCGAATCGTCCCACATCCCTTGTCGCGTCCGCCGGAGATACGATTCGGAAAAGCGTCGCACGTCCCAGATTCGGGTGCGGCGCGGCAAAAATCAGTCGGTGTGTCGAACCCGATGTCCGACGGGTGCAGTATCAGTCTCTCTGCCGGAGGCGAACCGCCGCGATAGCCAGCGCGACTGTCGAGGCAAAAAGTCCGAACCCGGGTGCGCCAGTCGTCGTCGATGCCGGTTGTGCCGTTGCATTCTCGGGGTCCGATTGGTCGGCTGAGGTGGGAGACGATGTGCTGGGTGGCGTCGCAGTCCGAGTTGTCTCGGAGGGCGTCGTCCGCGGTGCCGTCGAAGATTCGGTTGTCGTCTCTGTGGAACTCGTCTCGGAGGGCGTCGTCGTCTCGGATACCGCACCGAGACTCGGCACTTCGACATCGACGGCGACGCCCGCGTGGTCGGACGGCCAGCGGTCGCCGTCCAGTGTTTCGATACGGGCATCCTCGGTGTGCGCGAACCGAGAGGGTTCGCCCGCGTCGAGGTCGCGGACGAACACGTGGTCAACCGTCCGGCTCAGGTCGCCGCCGGTCAGGGTACTCCTCCGACAGCACGTCGGGGCGAGGTCGGCCGTCACCGGGTCGAGACCATCTGCAAGCCGCGTGTACGCTTCGTCTCCGGGCGTAGTGTTTAGGTCTCCCGCGACGGCTACCGGCCCGTCGCGCGAGGCGACCCACTCGGCGAGTTCGGCGGCCTGTTCGGTTCGGACCCCCCGACTCGCCCGTTCGAGATGCGTCGATACGACGGTAAACGACCGGCTGTTGGAGTCGGTAAGCGAGACCGTCGCCGCGGCGAACCCGCGCGGAATACGGAGTGTGTCATCGGTATCGTTCCCGAGTGGGACTTCGAGCGCGGCGTCGAACGCTTCGCCGCGGAGGTCACTCGCTTCGGCTGTCTCTCGCACGAGAATCGCGTCTTTGTCGCGGAGCGTGACGGTCGTCCGACGTCCGTCGATGCGACCCGGAAGCGAGACCGGTGTCGTCTCGGATACTGCGGCGACGCGGTAGTCCGCCGCCGCGTCGTCGAGCGCCGTCGTCAGTTCTGCGAGGAAATCAACCGATTCGGCGTCGGCCACAGCGACCGCCGCGGCCTCCTGAAGCGCAATAACATCCGCGTCGATTGCGACGAGTTCGCCCGCGAGAGCCGCCATCCGCTGTGTGACGTCGCTCTCGCGGACTGAATCGTACAGGTCACCGACGATACGACGCCGCTCGGATGCGTCTTCGGCAAAGAGAATCGGCGTGAGGCTCACGCCGAGACCGAGGTTTAGCGTGGCGATTCGAGCTGTTCCCGCGGTTTGGGCGGTTTGGGCCGTTTGGGCGGTTTGGACCGTTTGGGCGGTTTCGGCAGTTCCCATGGTTCCGTCGAGTGTCGTTGCTGTCGCGGACTGGGAATGCGCCGCTCCCGCGAAAACGGCGCTCACGGGGACTGTCGTCGCACACCGAAGGACGGCGCGACGGGACAACTGGAGGGTCATGCTGGACGTCGAACGCACACACGGTGATTCGAAAGCGTGACCGATAATCGTTGCCGGACGTGTCGGTTGTCGTTTATTTCGCGTCGGCGCGGAACTCGCGGACGCGTTCGATGTTCCACTCGTAGCTCTTGCCGTTCTCGGTCGGCGTCTCCAACACGAGCGGGACGTCGTTGGCGACGATGGCGTCGTGATTGATGAACGCGCGCATGCCCGCTTCGCCGATGAGACCTTCACCGATGTGGGCGTGTTCGTCCTTGTTCGTGCCGCACTCGTGTTTCGAGTCGTTCAGGTGGACGCACTTGAGATGTTCAATCCCGACTTCGGCGTCGAGTTCGTCGAACGTCTCGGCGACGCCCTCGGGCGTCGAGAGGTCGTAGCCCGCGGCGAACACGTGGGCCGTGTCGAGACAGATATCGAGGTCCTGTGTGGACTCTTCGAGGACGTAGCCGAGGTGCGCGAAGTCGTCGCCCATCTTCGTGCCCGAGCCGGCGTCGGATTCGATGAGGATGGTGACGCCGTCCGGCACGTCGATTTCGTCGAGGACGGAGACGGCGTTTTCGAGTCCCTGCTGTTCGCCCGCGCCGGTGTGTGCGCCGAGGTGAACGTTCACGTACGGAATGTCGAGTTTGGCCGCGGCATCGACTTCCTTCTGCATGGAATCGAGCGACTTCTCGCGCAGACCGTCTTTCGGCGTACAGAGGTTGACGAGATACGACGTGTGGATGACCCACGGGCCGTCGAGCGACTCGGCTGTCCCCTCGCGGAAGGCGTCGGACTCCTCGTCGCCGATATTGGGGTCTTGCCACACCTGCGGGGAGTGGGTGAATATCTGACCGCAGTTCCCGCCGACGTCGATTTGGTTTCCGACCGCATTATCGACGCCACCGGCGATAGAAACGTGTGCTCCAACTCGCATGCCGAACCCCACGGGATACCCGAACAAAGGAACTTCGGAGTTGCTGGACTAGCCGGAACGAATATCAATTACAATAACCAAAATCGAACGATGACTGGACTCGCCGTCGGAGCGACTGCCCCCGACGTCACACAGACGCTCGTCGCACCAGACGGGGAGACGATAGACCGCGCTCTCTCGACCCTCGTCACCGAAAAACCAGTGCTGTTGTGTTTCTACACCGCGGATTTCAGCCCCGATTGCACCGAAGAGTGGTGCGCCATCCGCGACTTCGACTGGTTTTCGACCGGGAACGACGTTCACGTCGTCGGCGCGAGCAAATCGGGCGTCGGTATGCACCGCCGGTTTATCTCCCAACACAACTTGAACTTCCCGCTGTACGCGGACACCGACCTCGAACTCGCCTCGGCGTTCGACGTCGTCTACCGAACCTTCGGCGTCTCGAAGCGCGCCCGCCGGTCGTGTTTTCTCATCGATGAAAATCTGACCGTCCGCTACCGTTGGATTGGCGAGCACTGGCTCGACCCGACTCGGGACGTCCCGCCGCTGACAGAAGTGTACGAGGGCGTCGTCGATGCGCTCGAATTAGACTCACCCGAAACGTTCGGGTTCTGAGTGTCGGCGGCGACCAAGTCGGCTTTACTTCGAACTCGATTGCGGGGTCCGGCGAACCCACTCGCTGTCGCGGTATTTCTCGTCCGCGCGCGTCCGCGCACGTTCAAGTTCGTCGTCGGTCCACGACCCAGCTTCGGCATCGACGAACGCGGCGAGCGAATCGGTCAGCGCTTCGACGAACGCCTCGCGGGACACGTCCGCGAGTTCGTCGATACCGACGACGCGTTCGCGGAACTCCTCGGGGGTCACGTCGTGGCCGTCGAACACGCCGAGGTGCGTTTCGGCATCGACCGAGTACGTGAGCGAGCCGTGTTGTACGACGGCGTCGCGGCGGCGGTACTGTGCGTTCCCCGCGATTTTCCGACCCTCGGCGACCATGTCGTGGGCCGGATGAAGCGCCCGGAGGTAACACGCGGGATGCCAGATAACCGGCATGTCGTCATCGACGAAATCCACGTCAACGCCGACCGACCGAATCGCGTCGAGAATCGGCTCACAGAGAACGTGATAGCAATCCATGAGGTCGCCGGGGAGTTCGTCCTTCGGCGCGACAATCGAGTAAGCGACGTCGCCGTGGTGGTCGTGGTAGATGCCGCCGCCGCCGGTCGGTCGGCGAGTCACCTCGATACCCTCGCGCTCGCAGAACTCCCAATCGACCGTTTCCGGGTCCTGTCCGTAGCCCAGTGAGAGACAACTTGGTTCCCACGAGTAGACGCGAACCGTCCGAGGGCCGCCCGCCGCGGCCGTCTCGCCCGCAATTTCGTCCAGCGCCATCTGCATCGGTCCCGGCCGAATGTCTTCTCGAATCAACCGCCACTCGCGGTCAGCGAGTGCGCCCTCTGAGTCGTTCATACGCTGGATACGCGCAAGCGAGATGAAAGTGATTTCGACGCTCGCCGATACGCGGTCGGTTCGACGCTCGCGCCCCGAGCGACCAATCGCCCCGACGACCAATCACCCCGACGACCAATCACCCCGACGACCAATCACCCAAGTGGCTGGTCGCCGAGCGATTCGATTATACCGCGCCGCGGTGACGTTCGGCTATGAAGTTTCACCGCGTTGCCATCGCCGCGGCAGACCCCATCTCGCTGTGTGAGTTCTATGTCGAGACGCTCGGATTCGCGCCCGTCTCGGGGTCGCAACGCTCTGCGACCGCCGGTGAGACCACGCTCTGGTTCGAACTCGGTGATACGAACCCCGGACACCTCGCCTTTACCGTCGATGCGACGATTGAATCCGTGGTCTCGTGGCTGGTCGACCACGATATCGAGATTCTCGAAACGGACCACGGTGAGAGCATCCGATTCGACTTCCTCGAATGTGACTCTGTGTACTTCGAGGACCCGGACGGCAACGTCATCGAGTACATCTGCTACGACGGCCAGGCCGCCGACGAGTTCGACCCCGAGACGGACCTTCGAGGCGCGACCGAAGTCGGCATGGCCGTTCCAGCAGTCGTCCCGTTCGTCGAAGCCCTGACGGACGCACTCGCCATCGAGACACTGGAATCGTTCGAAGAAGGCGAACTCGTCTTCGTCGGCGATAGAGACGCCCGGTTCGTCGTCTCACCCTCCGGTCGGCCGTGGTACCCGACAGAGACAGACGCGACGGTTGGTCCGGTTTCCGTTCAGTGCGACGTGGATGGCGTGTTCGACCCGGAAGAGTTGCCGTATCGGGTGAACGTCGAAGCCTGAGCGGTCGGTGAGCAGACTCATTTTCGGAGAGGCACCATCGCCGGTAAGCCTACTGTGTAGACTAGGCTGGGCTACAGAACGCGATGGCTGTCGGTGAAAGACGGACTATCGACATTCTATATCGCTGTATTCGATTTATCACGGCACAATTCGGTGACTCGCGGCTCTTTTACGCCTCGCTCACGGAGAGACCCTATGGTACGGAACGTCGCAGGCGTGATGGCCGAACTCGAACCCGAGGACTTCTATCTCCTCTCGGGCGTCGAGCAGGGCATGCGCTTCAGCGAGTGGGTCAACCGCGAGAAGATTCCGAAGAACGCGGGGCTGACCGCAGAAGAGGTCGACTACCGCATCGACCGCTGTATGACCCGCGACCTCATCGAGCGCAAGACCATCCAGTACGAGGGGTACAAACTCACGGTCGAAGGGTACGATGCGCTCGCCCTCCGAACGTTCGCACAGCGAGACACCATTCAAGGATTCGGCGCACCACTCGGCGTCGGCAAGGAAAGTGACGTGTTCGAAGTCCAGTCGTTCAAGCCGCTGGCGCTGAAATTCCACCGCGAGGGCTACACGAATTTCCGGGAGGTCCGCCGCGAGCGCGACTACACCTCCGACAATCACCACGTTTCGTGGCTCTACACCGCCCGCAAGGCGGCCGAACGCGAGTACGATGCACTGGAAACACTCTTTCCGAAGGTGTCGGTTCCCCGCCCCGTAGACCACAACCGCCACGCGATCATCATGTCGAAACTCGACGGCGTCGAACTCGGGAAGTCCCGACTCGAATCCGAGCAGGTGACGGGCGTACTCGGATTGATTCTCGACGAGATGGCCTCGGCGTACGACGCCGGGTTCGTCCACGCGGACATGTCTGAGTACAACGTCGCGGTCGGCGAAGGTGGAATCACCATCTTCGATTGGCCGCAGGCAGTCCCGACCGACCACGACAACGCCCGCGAACTCCTCGCGCGCGACGTGAAGAATATCGTCGGCTACTTCCAGCGTAAGTACCCCACAGAGATGCCAGACGATATCGACCTCGATTCGCTAACCGACGAAATCGCCCGCAACGAGTTCGAACGAGTGGGCGACGGGAGCGCCTAACGGCGGTTTTACAGCGTTTGTCCGGTCTGTAGCCTGTGTTCGAGAGTGACGACGTTGCGTCGGCGTCCCAGATATAAATCTAATATTGCGATATAGAATCCGGGTGTGACTCTCGAACTGCGCGGTATCCACGCACCCCCTGACTGTGATGGCGGACAAGAGCGGTTCAAAATCCGAATCAGCAATCTCGCTTACAAAATATCAGTTCAGCTACTTCTTTAGTAGGAAACGTTCGTAGGGCGATGTGATGCACCAACGCGAACCCACTGTCGTCGCCCTCTGCGGGAGTCTCCGTGACGAGAGTAAGACGCGAATCGCGCTGACAGAAGCGCTCGCGGCCGCACGCGACGCGGGTGCCTCGACAGAACTCGTCGATTTGCGCGACTACGAACTACCGATGTTGAACGCCGCCGATTCCGTGCCGGACGCACGCCGACTGCAAGAGACCGTCAGCGACGCGGACAGCGTTCTCGTCGGCACGCCCAACTACCACGGGTCGTACTCCGGCGCGCTGAAGAACGCGCTCGATTACTGCGGCCGGGACGAATTCTCCGAGACGGTCGTCGGCCTGCTGGAAGTCGCTGGTGGACAGTTTCCGGGGACGGCACTCGTCCACCTCCGGACGGTCTGTCGAACGCTCAATGCGTGGGCGCTTCCGACGGAGGTCGCAATTCCCGACTCGAACACGACCGTCACCGAAGACGGGATTCGAGACGAACAGGTGACAAAGCGAGTCGCCCGCTTGGGGAGCGAACTTGCACGATACGCGGGCATGCCTCACTACCCCGAGATGTGTGAGTCGCGGCGCGAACAGACGATTGTGGGGACACAAACTGACGATTAGCCAGCAGACGAACGCAAGAAGAGCCTCAGCCGGCAGACGCGACCGAGACGTCCGCTTCGGAACTCCGGAGGAATCAATACCAGCGTGAATCAATCCGAGGATATGTCTTTACGCTGGGATAATATCTCGCACGTGACGAAAGTTGACCCGGCGGAACCGTTGCCGTCAGACCTCGATATTCTCGATGGGACCGATTTGGTCATCGTCGGCGGTTCCGACGGCGTCACGCAGGCCAACTCACTCGACGCAATCGAACGGATTCGAGCGCAGTTTTCCGACCTGCCGGTGTTTCAGGAACCCTATGGTTCGGACCACGTCTCGTCGGAGACGATGGACGCCGTCGATTATCTCTCGGTTCCCGCCGTCTACAACGGCGACCGCGACAACTTCGTCGCAAAGCACGTGGACTTCTTTACGGAAGTCGGGAGCAAGCCCGAGGAAGTCACGGGAACGGGACTGCCCGTCGTCGGCGACGTCATCGCGTCTCGCGGCCGCGACGCAATCGCGGCGGCCGCAGAGAAGATACTTGGCGAAGGCTACGTGATTCAGAACCTCGATTCGAAAGCGGCGGCCGTCTCCGGGGTTGACAGACTCTACAGCCCCGACGAGGTCGCGGGCGCGGCGTTGGCGACGGAGTCTTTCTACGGGTTCCCTATCTTCTACATCGAGTACTCCGGCGTCTACGGCGGTCCCGAAGACGTCGAAGCGGCGTCGAAATATCTCGACGAGACGGTACTGCTCTACGGCGGCGGCATCCGGAGCAACGAACAGACGAGAGAGATTCTCGACGCCGGTGCCGACGCCGTCGTCGTCGGAGACTGCTTCCACGACGACCCCGAACGGTATCGACAGACGATGCCCTGAGACCGCCGAAGGCTCTCGGCCGACTGGATTCGGTCACTGCGCGGTCTCGAACGTGACCGTGTCGGCTTCGAAGTCTTCGACGAACGCGCCGGGACCACCGACGCTGTAGGTGCCGTCGTCGGTCTCGACGACGAGCGTGTTTTCGACCGGGAACGAATTGTTCGCGGGTTCGAGCAACCCTTGGCGAGTGTCAACGACGCGCCCGCGAAGTTCCGTCGGGCCGCTCGTGTGAACCATCCGGCCGGAGACGGTTACGTGCAGGTCGATACCAGCACGGCGACAGAGCGCGGCCTGCAAGACGGCGTGGCGGAAGTTGTGGTACGTCGTCGGGAGCGGGTCGGGGTCAACCGTGTAGGCCTCGGCGGCCATCGGCCAGTAGTTGCCGAAAAAGGACCCGACGATGACCGGCCCGAGGTGCGGTTGTGCGAACACGATTGCCTGCGATTCGGAGTTCGACCGGGCGACCATCTCGCCGGGGGCGATGAGACCGGCCCGCGAATCGACGGTGAGCATGGTCGGCATCGGTTGGTGCCAGACGCGCACCAAAGACGCCACGCCTTCGAGCGAGAGGTCGTCGTGCGGTTCGACGCCGCTGACGACGAGCGAGACGAGAACGCCTCGTTCGCGCGCGGCGCGCAGTTCGTCGGCAACCTCGTCGAGCACGTCGTAGGGAAGCGACAGCGTGATTTCGGCGTCCGCTCGTCCGATGAGTTCGGTGATGCGCTTGAGCACCGTCACCCGAGATTTGATGACCTCGAATCGCTCTTCGTCGCGGGCGGTCGCCGTGTACCGTTCTTCGAGCGCGGGACGCATGGACTCGACGCTCTCGGACAGCGATTCGATGACTTCGAGCGGTGGGAGCGGCCGAATCGTCGTCGGCACGACGTGGTCGTTGACCTCTACGAACCCGCGTTCTTCGAGTTCCTTGCTCACGCTGTAGACGTAGCGCTTCGAGACCCCCGCCGCGTCGGCGATTTGGCTCGCCTTCGCCTCCCCGAGTTCGAGGAGCGTCAGATACGTATCGACGACCTTCTCTGAGAGCCCAAATTGCTCCAGGAGGTCGGCGAGTTCCCGGTCGTCCATGCTCTGATTGTCTTGACCACGCTACTTAATCACTCGACTCGGAGACGCGCCGAAACGGGGATTCGCGGGAACGCGTCCCGGCGATGTTTCCACAGTCGGCCGGTCAGCGGCTGACGTGACTACACAGCCATCTAAAAGTATGAAGGAACATTACACCAAGATTATTATCGGCGGGGAACCCACGACTCAGCAATGCAATTACGTGACGCACTGGCTGACTACAAACGGCACGCAGAACACCCGACTCGGTTTCCGGGCGAGAGACGGACGACGAGCGGCCTGTTTTCGGGACTCGACGGCCGACTCGTTCACGTCGAGACCGACGGGTCACTCCGAGACTTTGGTTACCCGCTCTCGGGGCTTTGGGGCGTCGAACGCTCTCGATTCGGTGTTCGTCCGGCGCACGAAAACGACGACGGCGGCATCTACTGGTTCGACAGCGGCGCGACACAGTCGTACACCGACGACGGCGGGGTCGTCGTCACCGAACACGAGACCGCCTACGGCGACGTCACCCAGTCCGACCTCACGGTCGGCGACGGCCACGTCACGCGATTCGAGACCGATACCGACGCGGACGCAGAACTGGAACTCGTCGCGTTCGTCCACTTCCAACCCGACGGCCGCGACACGCTCGTCGGCCAGTTACGCCACGGCGACACCGTCGAAGCGTACCACGCCGAGGAACACGACTTCCTCGCGTCGGCACCCGCGTTTGACCACGTGGAGGGTCGCATTCCCGAACAGTTCGACGAACTGCTCTCCGACGGTGAGGTCGAACTCCCACGCCCTCGCACGGACGACTGCTACGAAGAAGGCCAGTTGAGCGGTGCAATCGTCGGAACTGTCCCGTTCGCCGAGGGGTCGGCCGCCGTCGGGCATCTCGTCACCGACGACACCGAAACGAGTCGGCGCGACGCGCTCGACGCCGTTCGAGACCTCGCGGCGCTCGACCGCGACGACATGCGCACCCGCGCCGCCGAACAGGTCGTCGGACGCGTCCCCGACCACGACGAAGCGGGCGCGATGCACGACGATATTCGCGTCCTCTCACTTCTTTCTGGGCCGCTCGGTCTCCGAATCGCAGGCCCCGATTTCGATCCGTACTACGCCTATTCGGGCGGCTACGGCTACACGTGGTTCCGCGACGATGCCGAAATCTCGAAATTCCTCTTCGAGTCCGACGAGCGACTCGACCTCGGTCTCGACGCGTGGCACGAACGGAGCGCCCGAGCCTACTGCCGCACCCAGCGCGACGACGGGTCGTGGCCCCACCGCGTCTGGCCGTTCGACGGGTCGCTCGCACCCGGGTGGGCCAACGCGCGCCTCGAATCCGGCGACGACGCCGACTATCAGGCCGACCAGACGGGGAGCGTCATCGCCTTCCTCGCAATGTACTACGGCCACTGCGACGACGCCGACCTCCGCGCCGACATCGAGACGACGCTGGAACGCGCGCTCGACAGCCTCGACGAGACCCTCGGCGACGACGGTCTCCCGGTCACCTGCCAGAACGCGTGGGAGAACATGACCGGGCGGTTCAGCCACACCGCCGCGACGTTCCTCGAAGCCTACGCCGCGCTCGCGCTCTCGGACCTCGACGGCGACCTGACCGACCGCGCCGCCGATCGCGCCCGCGACGTCTACGAGGGTATCGACGCCCTCTGGAGCGACGACCGCGAGTGCTACGCGCTCCGCCTCACCGACGGCGAACTGGACGACCGCTACGACTCCGCCGCGCTCGCGCTCGTCTCGGCGCACCGAACCTACGACCGACTCGAATCCGTCGGCGACGACCGCCTCGACAGACTCGTCGCGCACACCGAGGCCGTCTTCGACGGACTCTGGCACGACCCCGACGAAAGCGACGTGAAAGGGCTGGTCCGCTTCGAGGGCGACGACTGGCGGATGCGCGAACAGTCCACGGAGAAGATTTGGACCGTCTCGACCGCGTGGGGCGCGAACGCCGGAGTCGAACTCGCGGGACTGCTCGCGGCCCACGATGACCACCGAGGCACGTCGTTCGCGGAGACGGGGCAGTCGCTTCTCGAACTCGTCTTGCCTGACGGCCCGCTTTGTACCGACGCGGGCTACCTCGCAGAGCAGTTCTTCGACGACGGGACGCCGGACAGCGCGACGCCGCTCGGATGGCCGCACGCGATTCGCCTGGCGACGCTTGCGACGCTCGAAGACTAACACTACGAACAAATCGTTCGAACGTCGTTTGCACGCGAAAACTCAGAGGGATGTCCCGAGGCGATGGACGGCGGCTTCGTGCCGCAGTTAGTTGCTCGCCGGGGCGGCGCGCCGCGCTGGCTCGTCGCGCAGGAGTGTCTCGCCGGTTCGCGGGTGGAAGACATGGAGGTCGGATTCGTCGAAGGTGATGCTGATGGTCTCGTCGATTTCAGGCTCGATATCCGACGCGACGCGAGCGATGAAGTCGGGACCGATGTCGAGATGCAGGTAGTTGTCGGAGCCGATGGGTTCGACAACGCCGACGGTCGAGTCGATGAGGTTCGACCCTTCGGTCGCCGTGAACACGTCTTCGGGGCGGATGCCGATTCGAAGTTCGTCCTCGTGTGTGGCGTCGCGGAGAGCCGCAGAGAACGATTTCGACAGCCGGTACGAAAACGAGCCATCGTCGGCAACGAGCACCACGCGGTCGCCGTCGCGTTCGACCACTACGTCGAGGAAGTTCATGCTCGGCGAGCCGACGAATCCGCCGACGAACTCGTTTGCGGGGTTCTCGTACACGTCTTTGGGTCGGCCGACCTGCTGGAGTTTACCGTCTTTGAGGATGACGATACGGTCGCCCATCGTCATCGCCTCTTCTTGGTCGTGGGTGACGTACAGTGAGGTGATGCCGAACTCGTTTTGGAGGCGCTGAATCTCGGTTCGCATCGTCGTCCGAAGCTTCGCGTCGAGGTTCGAAAGCGGCTCGTCGAACAGGAACACGTCGGGTTCGCGGACGATGGCACGGCCGAGCGCGACGCGCTGTTTTTGGCCGCCGGAGAGTTCGTCGGGCTTGTCGTCGAGGAGGTCTTCGATACCCATCATCTGCGCCGTCTCGCGGACGCGCTCGCGGCGTTCTTCTTTCGAGAGGTCGGTGCTCATCCGCAGGCCGAACGCCATGTTCTCCATGACGGTTTTGTGCGGATACAGTGCGTAGTTCTGGAACACCATCGCCACGTCGCGCTTGCGGGCGTGCTGGTCCGTCACGTCCTCGTCGCCGATGCGGATGTGCCCGCTCGTGGGAGATTCCAGTCCCGCGACCATGCGGAGCGTCGTCGATTTCCCGCACCCCGACGGGCCGACAACGGTGATGAACTCGCCGTCTTCGACCCCGACTGAGAGGTCGTCAACGGCGACAATTCGGCCGTTGTCGAACTCCTTTCTGAGTGAATCGAGCGTAATAGTCGCCATTGTATCCATGGCTCGGTGTGGCACAGTATAGTTCTTCCCCTATTGCTCGAATGTGTGAAGCACAATTTCGTAGTAGTTTTATACTGCGTCGAACGACTCTAACGGCGCGTTTGAGGGCAAAAACGGGGCGATAGCGTCGCACCACGGTTTCGAGGCGGTGCGGGATGCGAATTCCGTGAGCAGTCGCGTTGTTCTCCCGGCGCGGACCCGAGAGAGAAAGCATCAATCAACCGTGAATGATTCTGTGTTATTCGAATGATTTAATATGTGAACAACTTATTCCTCACCTATTCACACCATGGCAATGAATCGCAGAACCTTGCTGAAGAACCTCGGTGCGGCTGGCACGGTTGCCGCGCTCGCGGGTTGTGTTGGCGTTCAAGAGAGTTCCAGCGACGGGTCGGAGAGCGATTCCGACGGGTCCGGCGAGACAGCTACCGACAGCGGGACCGACGAAACGGATGCTTCCGAACCAGCCGGGTCGGCGTCGGTTTGGTACCAACTGGCCGAACCGGAGATTCCCGGGCGGAAGTCGGCCATCGAGCAGTTCAACGAGGCGTCAAAGCACACGGTTTCGGGGTCTGACATCTCCGACATGCGCAAGAAAACAACGAGCGCGATTCCCGCCGGACAGGGACCACAGTCCTTCGAGTGGGCCCACGACTGGGTCGGCGATTACACCCAACGCGAGTTCGTCGTGGACCAACGCGACGAAATCGACATCGACCTCGACGTGTTCACGAGCGACGCCCGCGAGGCGATTCAGTTCGAGGGCAACCTCGTCGGACTGCCGCACGACGCGGAGACGGTCGCACTCGTCTACAACAAGGACATCGTCGATGAACCGCCGGAGACCGTCGCCGACATGGTCGCCGTGATGGAGGAGTTCCACGACCCCGGAAACAACAAGTACGGACTCGGGATGCCCTTCGCTGACGGCTACTTCCTCAGCGCGTGGGCCCGCGCCTTCGACGGCTACCTCTTCGACAAGGACGCGGACCCGCGAATCGGCGTCGCTCTTCCCGAGACGGTCAAAGGCGTCCAGTTCGCCGTCGATAATTTCGTGCCGTACATGCCGAACGACCCGGCGTACGAACCGCAGGCGGCCGCCTTCGCCGAGGGTAACGCCGCGTTCGCAATCAACGGCCCGTGGTATCTCTCGACGCTCAACGAGAAGGGAATCGACTACGGCGTGGCCAAACTGCCCGCCCCCGAGGGCGGCAAACCACGACCGTACACGGGAATCACGATGTGGTACTTCTCGAAGGCGATGGCGAATGGCGGTGCCGACGCCGACGCCGGTCGGTCGTTCATCGAGTGGTACACCACGAACGAGGACATCGCGCTGAAGGCGGCCGAAGAACAGGGAAGTATCCCGGTTCTCAAGAGCCTCGTCGATAGCGGCGACCTACCGGACACCGTCGAAGGGTTCTCCGAGGCGGTCAAACAAGGGTCGCCGATGCCGACCCACCCGGACATGCGAAAGGTGTGGGACCCGGTCAAAGCCGCGCTCACGAAGGCGTTCAACGGTAAGGACGTCGAACAGGCGATGCAGAGCGCCGACGAAGAAATCCGTAGTAACCTCGACTAACGGAGCCAACAATGAGCACCGCATCACGTGTCGCCCGCCGCGTCGAGGACATCCCATTTCTCGACAAGCGAGACGCTTCGCTCCTCTTCGTCCTGCCGGGGCTGTTCGTCTTTTCAGCGTTCATGCTGTTTCCGGTCGTCTACCTCATCGGCATCTCGTTTACCGATGCGGCACCGGCGAACCTCTTCGCCGGAGAGGGCGCGCTCTCCGTTTTGACGTTCGGCGAGGCGACGTTCATCGGAATCAAAAACTACGTAGACGTGTTGTTCGGCGGGACGTTCCGAATCGTCCTGTTCGGCCAGTCCATCGCAACGCTCCCCATCAACGGCCAGTTTTGGAACTCCTTCGGCGTCACGTGGCTGTTCGTGGCGACGAGCGTCGCACTGAAAATCGCGTTTAGCCTCGGTCTCGCGCTCGTCGTGACCGCAGAGCGCGTCCGCGGGAAGCGCATCATGCGCTCGCTTATCATCCTCCCGATGGGGTTGCCGTCGATTTTTACCATCACTGTCTGGCGCGGCATCTTCAGCTCCGCGGAGTTCGGACTGGCGAATCAACTCTTGACGATGTTCGGACTCGAAACCGTGTCGTGGCTCAGCGAGCGATGGCTGGCGTTCGCCGCCTACAACGTCACCGAGATGTGGCTCGCGTACCCGTTCATGGTCATCATCACGGTGAGCGCACTGCAGGACGTCCCGGACGAGCTACACGAGGCGGCCATGGTTGACGGCGCGAGCTACGTCTCGCGGTTCTTCCACGTCACGTTGCCGTCTATCAAGCGGCCCGTGTTCTTCGCGTCGATTCTGACGGCGGCGGCGTCGTTCCAGCAGTTCCTCATCCCCTTCGTGTTCAACGAAGGCGGCCCGGCGCGACAAAACGAACTCATCGTCGTCTACGGCTACCGCGAAGCCCTCTCGTTTTCCGAGTACGGACGCGGGGCGGCGATTAGCATCATCGCGCTGTTGTTCATCGGCGCGTTCATGTGGCTGAACGTCAAGCGCGGCCGACTCGCAGACGGGGTGAACGACGCGTGAGCCTCCTCGATACGATTGGGCGGAAACTGAAAGGCGATGCAGAGACGGTAGCGAAAGCGCCGGTCGAAGCGGCACGTGACGTTCGGTACACAGTTGCGGCGATTCAGCGCGGCGAACTCTCGCCGGTCGAACCGCTGAAGACCGTCGGTTCGACGCTCGGTGCGTTAGTGCTCGTCAGCCTCCTGTTGTTCCCGATTTACTGGATTCTCATCGCGGCGCTGTCGGGAACCGGCGGCTCGATATACTCTTCGAGCGGGCTGAAGCTCTTCCCGGAAGCGCCGTCGCTCGTGCCGTTTCTCTGGGTCGTCGGCGACCTCATCGTGCAGGGATACGACATCGTCGTCGATATTCCGATAACGAACGTCGCGGTCGTGTTCAGCACGCCACAACTGACACTGCTCGACGTGAGCGCGATTCAACCGGGAACGATTGGTCGAGTCGCGTTCGGCTCGTTCGAGTTGTTCCCCGGATTCGCGGTCGAACCGGTCGAGAACCCGTCAGCCTTCAAATCGTTCTTCTGGAACAGTCTGACGGTAGCGATTCCGACGGTCATCATCGCTATGTCGCTCGTCGTGCCGGCCGCCTACGCGCTGTCGCGCCGGGAGTTCATCTTCCGCCGGAAGATTCTGTTCGTCTACGTCCTGTTGACGCAGGTCGGTGGGGGACTCGGAATCGCGCTCCTCATCGGGCTGTACACGGTGTACGTCCAACTCGGTATCAACGACAACAAACTCGCGCTCGCGGTGTACTACGCGGCGACTGCGGTGCCGTTCAACACGTGGCTCTTGAAGACCTACATGGACGGCATCCCGGTCTCCTACGAGGAGGCCGCGGTCGTTGACGGCGCGCCCCCGTGGCGGGTCGTCGTCGAAGTCATTCTGCCGCTTTCGACGGCGGGGCTTGCCACGGTGTTCATCTTCACGTTCCTCACCGGATGGACGGAGTTCGTCGTCGCACAGACGCTTCTCGGGACGGACAACTACACGCTCCCGGTCGGGTTGTACTCGCTCATCAGCGAGTACTCGATTCCGTGGGCGCGCTTTTCGGCGTTCGCACTCACGTTCGCCTCTCCGATCATGCTCGTGTACCTCTTCGCACAGCGGTACATCGAAGGCGGACTGTCGTTCGGCGGCGTCGAAGGCTGACACGAGGCTCGCCACACCATTTTTTCTCCGAATCCGCCGCCTTACGACCGCGGCACCGACCGTGTCGTCTCGACGACCGACCCAGCTTCGTCCACGACGACCCGAAGCGTCTCGTCACCCTGCCGAATCGGCACCGAGACGGCGAGTGGGTCCTCCGAGACGACCGCTCCGTCGCTGTCGTCGATACAGAAGTCGAACTCCCAGAACGGTCGGTCGTCGGGTCCGGTCCCGTGGTCGGAGAGAAACGACACGACTGCGGGGTCGGCCAAGAGCCGAAGTCCAATCGTCGTCGCAATCGACGCGTCGCAGTCGCGGCAGTCGCTCACGGCGGGATAGTCGAGGTGGTGGTGCGACTCGGTTTCGACTCGCGTCGTCATCCGGCCGCGGCAGTACGGACAGACGCCTCGATACGCGAGCGTGAACTCCCGCCAGAGACAGGTGCCGTAGGCCTCGAACAGTTCGTCCGCGTCTCGGGTCGTCCGCCCGCGCGGCGGGAAGTAACCGTAGTGGACGAGCGCGTCGCAGTCCGGACACGCGATTTCGACGTTTTCGTCCGCGTACCGCGCGTGGAGTTGCGCCTCACAGTCCGGACAGGACGCATCGACCGCTTTCTCTTCCGGCCGCGGCGACGCACCGAATCGCTCGTCAGTGACGATATCGACGGCTTTCGACCCCGCCGCACGGAGTTCGTAGCCGTCCTCGCGCTTGCTGACGAACCGCCCGACCAACCGGTCGAGGTGGTAGTTAAACCGACCGCTGTCCCCGAAGCCCGCCGCCGACTGGAGTTCGGCGAACGACTGTCGGCCGCCGTTCCGAAGCGCGACGAGGATGGCAATTCGGTCGGCGTCTGCGAGTGCACCGATTGCGTCGGCCGCCTGCTCGGTATCGACGTTGAGCGTCTCCTCGCCGGTCATTATCCTTCACGCGTGCGCGCTCGTGAAAACATCTTCCGCTCGGCGGTCGTCGCGCCCCAGACTGAAGAAATCTTCACATGAACGCCGTCGAGAGAAGAGTCGTCGCGGGCGAGTCGCATTCATCGCCGCGTTGACTGTCGATTCAGGGGGACTCACGGTCGCCGGATTCCGAGTCATCGGCCCGGCAGTTCCCAGACAGAAGAAACCTTCAGAACAGCTTTATTGAGCAGTGTCGCCCCCAAATAGGTAATGCACCATCCCGGCCCGCCGCGGTTTGCCACCGTCGGCGAACCCGTCGAACTCGCACCACGAACTCCCGACCCAGACGCGGCGTTCCGGTGGCGACTCATCGACTCACCGGACGAATCGACCGCGGCGCTCCCTAACGACCCCGTCGTGCACCTCGACGCGGACGTTCCGGGCGTCTACGTCGCCGAACTCGACGCGCCCGACGGCACCCATCGCGTGACCGTCCGGGTCTTTCCCGACCCCCGTCAACCCGCGCGGTTCACCGTCGCGGCGGACGAAGTCGATGCCGACCTCGACGACGTCGAATCTGCGTCCGTCATCGGGGCGTTCAACGACTTCACGATGGGGACGAACCGAGTGGAACGCGACGGCGACGAGTGGAGTGCGGACGCGCTCCTCCCGCCGGGCGACCACGAGGCAATATTCGCCTTCGACGACGAGTTCGACCCGTACGCCACCGCCGACGTGACGGTCGAGGGGCCGGGTCGTCCACGGATTCGACTCCACGGCCGCGATGACGGCGAGCAGGTGCGTATCGAAGCGACCGCCCGCCCGACACCGGACGGGACCGACCCGACAGTCGAATTCTACTTCGACGACCGCGACGCCCTCGCCGCCGAGGACGCTGAAATCGACGGACACACGATGTATCTCGACAGAGCGGCCCTCCCGGAACTGTCGCGGATTCACGCCGTCGCGGTGAGCGACGACCCACACCCGGAACGCGAAGGCGAGACCGTCGAGCGCGCGAGTATCGCCGACATCATCGAAATCCACGCCGACGAGGAGGTCGCGTTTTCGCATCCGGGCGACGCTCCCGACTGGCTCGAAGACGCGACGATGTACCAGATATTCGTCCGCGAGTTCGCCGGCGAAACCGTGGACACGACGTTCCGCGAAATCGAACGCCGCGTGCCCTACATCGAATCGCTCGGCATCGACGTCGTGTGGTTCACGCCAATCTGCGAGAGTCCGACCCCTCACGGCTACCATATCACCGACTTCTTCGACACCGCGACCGACCTCGGCACGCGCGAAGAGTTCGAATCGCTCGTCGAGAGCCTACGCGAAGCCGGAATCAGCGTCATCTTCGACCTCGTTATCAACCACACCTCACGGGACCACCCCGCGTTCCAACTCCACCGTTCGGGCGTCGCCGAGTACGAAGACTACTACGAGCGCGTCCCGGCCACTCAGGACGCGACGGCTATCGACTGGGCCGGTGACGACGCGCCGGGAATCTACTTCAACTGGGCGAAGATTCCGAATCTCAACTACGACTCGCTCGCGGTGCGGTCGTGGATGCTCGACGTAATCGACGAGTGGGCCGGCGTCGTCGATGGCTTTCGGTGCGACGTGGCGTGGGGCGTTCCGCACGGCTTCTGGAAAGAGGTGCGCGAGCGCGTGAAGTCGGAAACCGACGACTTCCTGCTTTTGGACGAGACGGTCCCCCGCGACGTTCGCTTCCGGGAAAACGAGTTCGACTACCACTACGATACCGACCTGTACGACACCCTCCGCGATATCGGCACTGGCGACGCGCCGGCGGCCGCGCTCTTCGACGCGCTCGTCGAGGCCGACCGCCACGGCTTCCCCGACGAAGCCGTCCACATGCGCTACGTCGAAAACCACGACGAGACGCGCTACGCGACCGAGTGCGACGACGGAACGCTCCGCCCCGCCGCCGCGGCCACGTTCACACTTCCCGGCGTCCCCATGATTTACTACGGGCAGGAACGCGGGGTCGAAGACCAACGCGGAACGATGCGCTGGCACGACGGCGACGACGACCTAACCGACTTCCACCGGCGGCTGGTCGCCCTGCGAGACGACCACCCCGCGCTTCGCTCGAACGACGTGTCGAAGGTGAGCGTCGAAGTCGAATCTGGTGACGCCGATGCGACCGCTGACGCCGAGTCCGTCATCGCCTATCGTCGTGTGGACGACACCGAGTCGCTTCTTGTCGTGTTGAATTTCGACTCGTCGCCCGCGAGAGTGTCTCTCGGCGTGGATTGTGAGACCGAAGACCTCCTCAGCGGCGTCGATGCGGCGACCGGGGCTGGTGCTGAGACGGCGGAAGACGCCTGCGTCGAGGTCACAGACGTGGTCGTGTTACGGGAACGATAGCGGGTGAGAATACACGGCACGGGTGCTCTGAATCCGAAGTTCTTAACCCTCCCCTGTTGGTAGGTCAGCCAACTCGCTGGCATGCGGGCACGCCAGAGGGCACCCGTCACGAACGGGACGAAATGTGGTCATCGAGGGAGTGTCCCTCCACCGACTGAATCGCAAGCGCCCGCGGTGATATACAATGGCACGAAGCTTCTATTCCCACATCAAGGAAGCGTGGAAGACCCCGAAGGAAGGCAAACTGGCCGAACTCCAGTGGCAGCGAAAACAGGAGTGGCGCAACCAAGGCGCTATCGAGCGCATCGAGCGCCCGACGCGCCTCGACAAGGCTCGTGAACTCGGCTACAAGGCCAAGCAGGGTATCGTCATGGTGCGCGTGTCCGTCCGCAAGGGTGGCGCGCGCAAACAGCGACACAAGGCTGGCCGCCGCACGAAGCGCCAGGGTGTCAACCGCATCGGCCGCCGCAAGTCCATCCCGCGCATCGCGGAGGAACGCGCCTCGCGCAAGTACCCGAACATGCGTGTGCTGAACTCCTACGGCGTCGGTCAGGACGGTTCGCAGAAGTGGCAGGAAGTCATTCTCGTTGACCCCAACCACCCGGCCATCCAGAGCGACGACGACCTCAACTGGATTTGCGACGACACTCACAACGGCCGCACCTTCCGCGGTCTCACCAACGCGGGCAAGAAGAACCGCGGTCTCCAGAACCGTGGCAAGGGTACGGAACACATCCGTCCCTCCATCCGCGCCAGTCGCGGCCGCGGCAAGTAACGCCCCGTACACCGCGCAATCTTCTCTTTTTATCGACTGCCGAGCGACTGCTCGGGTCGTAACTGAAGAATATCGTCGGGAACTCTAACGGGGGCAATCCGCGAAGCATACGAGTCCCATCGGTGAATCTACGTGGTACGCTCGGGAAACGAGACGAGTATTATCACAGAATAGTTTGTGGCCGAAGCGGTTAGAACGGCGACGTCGGCCCGAGGTCCGCTTCGTCTCCCGCGTCCTGTTCGACCGGGCCGTTCCAGCCATCGAATCCGCCGCGAAGACTGCTCACGTCGGCGGCGACGTTCTCACCGAAGATGGAGGCGACCCGCTTCGAACTCTTGCCGACGTAACACGAGATGACGACTTCGTCGGGCCACTCGCGGTCGAAGACATCGGGGGTGAGCGTCGCCGCCGGGATGTTCTCCGACCCGGGGATGTGCCCGGACGCGTACGACGAGGGGTCTCTGATGTCCACGACAGCGATATCGTCTGTGTCGTCGTCGTCCAGTTTCTCGCGTAGTTCGTCGGGCGTCGTCTCGGCGACCATATCCGACGTGACGAGCGCGGCGGGAAAGGCGCGTCGCTTCCGGCGATGCGTCCACCCTCCGACCCGGCGGTCGCGCGGTGCCGCGGTGCCGCGGGTTTATTCGGGGGCATCGCCAACCCCGGGATATGACCCTCTCACTCGACGCCACGCAACTCGACCGCTACGCTCGCCACATCATCATGGACGAGGTCGGTCCGGAGGGCCAAGAACGACTGCTCACCGCGCGGGCCGTCGTCGTCGGTGCGGGCGGGTTGGGCGCGCCCGCCATCCAGTACCTCGCGGCGGTCGGTGTCGGCGAACTCGTCGTCATCGACGACGACGTGGTCGAGCGGAGCAACCTCCAGCGGCAGGTCGTCCACCGCGACGCCGACGTTGGCGTCCCGAAAGCAGAAAGCGCCGCCGAGTTCGTGCACGAACTCAACCCGGACGTGTCGGTCGAAGCCGTCGAGACACGAGTTGACAAGTCGAACGTCCACGACCTCGTTTCCGGCGCGGACGTGGTCGTCGATGCCTCGGATAACTTCCCGACGCGCTACCTGCTCAACGACGTCTGTCGGTTCGAAGGAATCCCGCTGGTCCACGGCGCGATATACAAATTCGAGGGGCAGGCGACGACGCTTCTCCCCGACGGACCGTGTTACCGGTGTCTGTTCCCCGAAGCACCCGAACCCGGAACCGTTCCCGACTGCGCGACGACCGGCGTTCTCGGCGTCCTCCCCGGAACGGTTGGGTGTATCCAAGCGACCGAAGCCGTGAAAGTGCTTCTCGATGCCGGCGAGACGTTAGACGGCCGACTGCTGTTTTACGACGCGATGGACATGTCGTTCGAGACGGTTCCGTATCGGCAAAATCCCGACTGCCCGGTCTGCGGCGAGGACGGCGTCGAGACGATCGAGACCGTCGAGTACGTCGAGAGTTGCGCGATTTCGCTCGATTGACGCCCTATCGGCGGACGACCGCGCACACCTGACGTGTCTCCACCAGATACAACCCAACGTATTCAACTACGATTGACAACTCATCGACTACCGTGCGACGACGAAACGCGCTCCAGGCAATCGGTGCGGCGGTCGCTGGAACCGTAGCCGGTTGTACGCAATTAGATGCTTCACAAGACCGCTTTGGATCACCAACGGGCGCTTCACCGACGGCCGACGCTGATTCGAAGTCGGTGACGCCAACCGATTTCGAAGTCGGCGCGACCGTCATTCAGACGTTCACTGCGGACCATCCTGCTCGTCTCCGGGTCAGATTCAAAAACACGAGCGAGACGAAGCTATCGCTATCCGGCGGCCCGGTTCTCCCATTTTCGACGATTCGTGGCGAACAGCAGGATGGGGGTGCACGACTAATTCTCATTCCCGATGAACGGGACTGGATAACGCCGATGGACGGAGACGGCACCGTTCTCGATGTCCCGCTGATTCCGAACTCTCGAACGGATGGCTGTTGGACAGTTGCATACGAAGGAACACTCCGTAAGCAGACTTCACTCCGTACGCAGGTTTCACCGGGGGAATCTATCGGTCACGAGTATACGCTCTTGAACTGGACGGCTGACTCGTGTCTCCCTTCTGGAACGTACTCTTTCACTGATGAGCAACTGGTGGCACGGGGTGGACAGTCACGAGAAACACGGCAGTTCGGCGTCTCGTTCGACCTTTCAGCACACCTCGATTCGAACGGGACGGTGTCAGTTGACGCGTCGGTCCCGACAATCAGAAAACACACACAGACGAGTCCTCAGAGCCCGCGTTCGCAGAGCAGTCAGTGAGTGGGGACAGACCCCGGTCGTTGGCTACCGGCCGAACTGGAACCCGCCCGTCTCGTCGGTCGAACCGGAATCAGCGTCGGTCGCCGAGTGAGACGCGCCGTGGTCGCGGTCGGACACGCCGCCGTCGGTCGCCGCTTGCACGACATCGAGGTCTTCGACTTCTTCCAGCGCCGCGGCGTCGCCACCGACGAGTTCGTCGACGCGGTTGGCGAGCGCGTCAAGTGCGACCGTCTGGTCGGCCGTGGCGTCCGTGATATCGTTCGTCGCCGCATCGGCGGCGTCCGCGTGGTCCTGTGCGAGTTGAATCGTCGTCGTGACCTCCTCGATGTTCGTCGCCTGCGAGTCGGTCGCGCGAGCGACTTCGGTGACGCCGTTTGCGGCCGAGTCCGCCGCGTCGGCGATTTCGGAAAGCGCCGCCAGCACGTCTTCGATTTCTCCGGACGCGACCTGAATCTGCTCGTGCGATTGCTCTGACGCCATCACCGTCTCGTCGGCCTGTTCTTGGATTTCGCTGATGCTACTGGCGATCTCCTCGGTGTGCTCGTGGGTCTGGTTGGCGAGTTGTTTGACCTCGTTTGCGACGACGGAGAAGCCTTCGCCGGCCTCGCCGGCGCGGGCCGCTTCGATGTTCGCGTTGAGCGCGAGTAGGTTCGTCCGGTCTGCGACCTCCGCGATGACTTCGACGACCTCCTCGATTGCGCCCATGCGCTGTTGAAGTTCGGTCACGCTGTCGAGCAGTTCGTCGGAAATCTCGATGACTTGGTCGGTGGCGGTCCGGATGCTTTGTCCGGCTTCCTGCCCGTTTTCGGCGGCCGTCCGGGCTTGGTTCGCCGCCGACGCGACTTGGTCTGAAGTGGCCGCAATCTCTTCCATGCTCGCAGAGAGGTCCTGCATCTCTTGGGAACCTTTTGCGAGCAGTTCTGCTTGTTCTGTGACCTCTGCTTCGATGTCCGACGCGGCGGTTGCCGCGCGCTGAATGGCCGTTCCAAGGTCGGCAGTGGTGTCATCGACACCGTTAGCGAGGCGTTCGAAGCGCGTCGCCATCTGGTTGATGTCGGAGATGACAGCAAGCGTGTCGTCGCCGAGGACGTCCCGTTGGTCGGAGAAGTTCGCGCGTGCGGAGAGGTCTCCGGCCGTGAGACTCCCGATGGTCGCCGAGACCTCATCGACGAGTTCCTCGGACGCGCGTTGCTTTTTCACCACGTCGGTCCGGTCGTGGATTGCCTCGACGACGCCGACGAGTTCGTCGCCTTCGAACAGCGGTTGGGCCGTAAACGCGATGTGTCGTTCAGCGCCGTGTTGGTCGGTTATCGTGCCGGTGTCGCGGTAGAGCGACCGAGCGGCATCGACGACTTCGAGACTGGAGGCGTCTGCCGCCCCGGTCGGATTTTCGAGCACCTTGTCGGCGAGCGTCCGCTCTCTGCGGCCGTTCGAGTAGAACAACTCGCTTACGTGGTCCGACCCGAGGGCGTCCGCGGCCGCGACGCCCGTCAACTTCGAAAGCGGTTCGTTCCACGAGATGACGCGATGGTCCGTGTCGAGGACGAACACGGGCATCCCAACGCCGTCGAGCACGTCGGCGACGTGAAGTTGGTCCGCCGCCGACGCGTTCGTCTGTTGTCGGTCCGATGTCTGTCCCCCGCCGTCCGTCCGCACCCGAGCCTCGACCCCCGGGACCAACGCCGCAAGCCGCGAAAGCAGGTCCATACGTCCGAAACTCAACTATCGGACGCATAACGCTACTGTTCTAGTTTTCAGGATTGATATTCGAATATGTGGATTGTCTCGTTGAAGCGTCTCGATAGCTGTGAGACGACACCACGAAAACGAAAAACGAGAACAAAAACGGCGGAGAGGGCCGAAGTGGGGGAGACTGCGTTCGGTACGACTGGCGGAGTCGTGTGGTTACTGGCTATCTGTCGGCGCGTCGTCGCCGCCGTCGGTGACGGGCGACTGCGGCGAGAGCGTGTCTTCGTCGTCGTGTTGGTCGTCGAAGTCGACGTCGTCCGTCAGTTCGTCGGCGGCGTCGTGGTTGACCGTGAACTCGGAGACGAGCGACATCAGGCGTTCGGACTGCGAGGCGAGGCTGTCCGCACCGCTGGAGACCTCGCCGAGAGAGGCGGTCTGCTCTTCGGCGGCCGCGGCCACCGACTCGGCTCGCTCTGCGGTCTCGTCGCTGATGTCGGAGACTCGGTCCATCATGGACGCGACTTCCTCGGTCGAAGCGGCCTGCTCGTCGGTCGTCCGACTGATTTCGTCCACACCGTTCGTCGTCTCGCGGACGTTCTCGACGATGGTGTCGAGCGAGTCGCGGGCGGTCTCGACCGCATTGACGCCGGATTCGACGGCGGTCCGAGTCTCGCGCATCTCGGTGACCGACTCGGCGGACTTCGCCTGTACTTCCTCGATCGTCTTTTCGATCTCTTCGGCGGAGGACTTCGTCTCGCCCGCGAGGTCTTTCACCTCGTTTGCGACGACGGAGAAGCCTTCGCCGGCCTCGCCAGCGCGGGCCGCTTCGATGTTCGCGTTGAGCGCGAGGATGTTGGTCTGCTCGGCGATGTCGGTGATGAGTTCGACGATGTCGCCGATTTCAGCCATGTCGCCTTCGAGGTCCTCGATTCTGTCGGCCGTGCGGCGGGTCTGCGTCTCGACCTGTCTGATGGTGTCGATAGCGTTTTTCGCCGCGTCGTGGCCGTCTTCACTTGCGTTGAGGGTGTGTTGTGCGGTCTGTTCGAGTTCGGTTGCGGACGAGGCGACTTCTTCGATGGTCGCAGAGAGGTTGCTCGTCTCGCTCGTCGTCTGCTGGAGGTTTTCGCGCTGTTCGTGTGCACCTTCGGCCATGACCTGCGTGGATTCGCTGACCTGCCGGCTGGCGCGTTCGATTTCCTGTGCACTCGCGGTGACCTCCTCGCTTGCGGCCGCGACGGTTTCTGCGAACTCGACGACTTCGGCGATGGTCCCCTCGAGTTCGTCCGCCATGTCGTTGAACGACCGCGCCATGTCGTTCATGGACTCGTTGTCGGCGTCCTCGGACATCCGTCTCGTGAGGTCGCCAGCGGCGGCGTCGGACATGGTTTCGCTGAACTCGGTGGCCTTCGCTTCGAGTTCGGTGATGAGTGCTTCGAGTTCCGTGTGGGTCTGCCCCATCGACTCACCGAACGACCCGGGGATATCCTCTTCGAGGACGGGGTCGTCGAACTCCTTTTCGGCGAGCGCTTCGGCCTGCCCGGCGACGGTCGTCAGGTAGTCCTGCATCGACTCGAAGGAGTCGTACAGACGGCCCATCTCGTCGATACGGGAGGTGTTCGGAAGGTCTCCATCGACCTCGCCGTTGGCGATGTCGTCCGCGTTGCGTGCGACGACGGCGAGCGACTGTGCGGTGCCGCGTCCAATCGTCACGCCGACGAGGAACAAGGCCCCGACGGCGAACGCGATGAGCAGGATCACGTTTTGCGTCACCTGCGACTGGAGCGCGAAGGCGCGCTCTGCGGGGACGTGGTACGTGAGCACCCAATCGGTGCCGGTGATGGGCGCGTACGCCATCGCGTACTGGCCGTCTTCCATGCCGGTGCGGGCGGAGACGACTTGGTAGCCAGTCTGTCCGGTCAGCGCCTTGTCGATCGCTTCGATAGACGATCCGTCAGCGGCCGTGTACTGCTTGAGCAGGGACGACTTTCGGTTATCGAAGAGAATCGTTCCCGACTCGGAGATGACCTTCGTATCGCCGGTTGCGAAAGACGACTCGAACTGGTGCGAGCGCGCCTGAAGCGACGCGGTGAGGACGATGAGTTCGTCACTACCGGGAACGGGTGCGACGAACGCGACGACCGGTTCGCCGCTCGGGTCGTACGGTTCGGACGTCGTCACCGACTTCGCCGACGCGAACGACGACGCCGTCTCCGACCACGGCGTCTCGACCGAACTGAGCGACTGCCCGTTCATGTTGTCGGTCGTACTGGCGACGACGGTGCCGCTGTCGACATCGACGTAGTGAAGCGACCGAACGTCGCCGGGTAGCCCGATGAGCTTCTGTTCGAGCCATCGTTGATGCTCACTGGCGTTCGTTTCGTCCGGCTTCTCGCTAATCGACTCCGCGAGGAACGAGGAGGTCGATTCTCTCGAGACGACCCAATCGGCGACGGAGCGCGCTTCTGTCTCTGCGGCACCGCGAATCTGCGATTTGGTCTGCGAATCGACGACGTCCTTGGTGTCGAAGTGGATGTATGCACCCGCGCCGCTCATGATAACCACGATGAGCAGGAGAACGAGACCGAACTTCGCCGCGTACCGGCGGCGAATCACGTTCGGCAAGAGTCGCTCCATGGCGGACGTCAGCTGTGAGAACGGATTTTTCATTGGCTCCCTCCGGATTCGAAGAACTGCCGTTGGAGCAGTTCGACCTGGGTAACCTCGCCGTTGTTGACGTATTCGACGAGGTACGAACTCAGGGGTTCGAGCGATTCGGTCAGGTCAACGCCGCTCGATGCACCTTGGTAGTTCAGTTCGCGGCCCGCATCGACGAGCGACCGGACGCGGTCGAACTCGCCGACAGAGACTGTGTGTCCGGTTCCGCCGGAGATTGTCTGTAAGGCGTCTGAGATGGCCGGCGCGCTCACTTCGCCGGCGTACTCGGCGGCCGCCGCCATGAGGAACATGGCGTCGTAGGAGTTTGCGACGTAGGGTGCGAGCGGCGCGATTTCCGAGAGCCGCTGGTTGAGGTGGAAGAAGCCGTCCGTCCGAACCGACGAGAGCGAGGCGCTGTAGAAGCCCTCGTAGTACGCCGGGAGGTCGCCGCTGAACATCCCCGCCGAAAACACCCACGGAGCCTCGTAGCCGCTGGTCCCGTAAGCGTCGAGGATGCCTTTTTCTTGCCCGGGAACGCTGACGAAGCCGACCGCGTCCGGGTCCTCGGCGAAGACCGAATCGAGCGTACTGCTGAAATCGCCCGCCGCGGGGTCGTAGCTGACCTGCGTGACGACCTCGGCGTCGAGACTCTGTTGCAACACGGTGCCGAGGTCCGATCCGAACGCACCTTTCACGGTGAGAATCGAGACCGAATCGGCGTCCGCGTACTGCGGTGCGTCCAGAATCTTCGCCATCGCCCTGGCCTGGAGCCGGTCGCTCGGGACGGTCCGGCCGAAATATTTTCGCCCGCCGGTGCGTCCCACATCGGAGAGTTTCGGGTTCGTACTCGCGGGACTCATCTCCATGATGGAGTCATCCGCCGCTTTGGGTCCGAGCGCCAGCGACACGTCACTGACGAGGCCGCCAACGAACCCGACCACACCGGCGTCAACCAGCGTCTGGTAGCCTTCGGTGGCGGCTTCGACGGAGCCTTCCGTATCCACGGCCGTCAGCTCGACGGGTCGGCCGAGAATGCCACCCGCCTGATTGATGTCCGCGACGGCCTGCTCGACGGCGCGTTTTCCGTCCGATCCAACCTCCTCCAGCGACCCACTGAGTGGCAACATCGCTCCGAACTGCACGGGTTCGCCGGAACCGCCTCCGAACGTCCCGACGCACCCGGAGAGCGAACCGAGCATCGCCGCCCCACCAGCGCTGAGGAACGTTCGTCTATCGTACCTGGGAGTCACATCTCGTGGGTGAATCCACCTGTATATAATCTTGGGCCGCCGATTATCACGACCAATATTCTAAACCTAAGCCAGCAATGTAGTGTTGATTATGAATAAACGGTGACAAACAATGTGAGTGTGTGACGTCCCATCCAGCGACGGCGGTCGCCGCGGGGCGGGACCGAGCGTCCTCGCCACCGAGTTCGTCGCGGACCGGGCATCGTAGTATTTTATCCGCCGGCCCACCCACGTGCGGACATGACTACTCAGGGAATCGTCGGACAGTTCCTCTCGCTGAAAGAGGAGACCGACGCCGACCTGCTCGCCATGCAGTGCGGTGACTTCTACGAGTTTTTCGCCGACGACGCCGAGACCGTCGGGCGCGAACTCGACCTCAAGGTGTCGCAGAAGTCCTCGCACGGGTCGTCGTACCCGATGGCGGGCGTGCCGCTAAACGATCTGACGCCGTATCTCAAGGCGCTCGTCGAACGCGGCTATCGGGTCGCCGTCGCCGACCAGTACGAGACAGAGTCCGGAGACCTCCGCCGACAGATTACGCGCGTCGTGACGCCCGGGACGCTCCTCGAAACCTCGCGCGACGACGCGCAGTTTCTCGCGGCCGTCGTCACCGGCGACGACGGACTCGGTCTCGCGTTCGCCGACATCACCACCGGTCAGTTTCTCGTCACCGAAGCCGAAAGCGTCGCCGACGCCGCGGCCGAACTCTACCGGTTCGCGCCGGTCGAGGTCCTCCCCGGACCCGACCTCCGCACCGACGACGAGGCGCTCTCACGTCTGCGCGAGACCACGGACGCGTCGTTCTCGCTTTTCTCGACTGAATCGTTCGCGCCGGGACGTGCCCGCCACGCCGTCCGCGACCAGTTCGGCGACGCAACCGTCGAGAGCGTCGGTCTCGACTCGGAACTGGCGACCCGCGCGGCGGGCGGCATTCTCGCCTACGTCGAGGAGACGGGTGCCGGCGTCCTGCGGTCGATGACGCGGCTACAGGTCTACCACGCAAGCGACCTGCTCGAACTCGACGCGACCACCCAGCGAAACCTCGAACTCACGGAGACGATGCACGGCGACCGCTCGGGGTCGCTTTTCGACACGATAGACCACACCGTCACCTCGCCCGGCGGCCGCCTGCTCCGCGAGTGGCTCACCCGGCCGCGACGCGACCGAGACGAACTCTCGCGCCGACTCGATGCCGTGCAGTCGCTCGCGTCCGCCGCCCTCGCCCGCGAGCGCGTCCGCGAAGTTCTCGACGGAGCCTACGACCTCGAACGACTGGCCTCGCGCGCCGCCTCCGGAAGCGCGGGTGCGAACGACCTGCTTTCGGTCCGCGACACCCTCGATGTGCTCCCGGCGCTCGCCGACGCCATCGACGGAACCGAACTCGCCGATTCACCGCTCGCCGAAGTCGTTTCGCGGCCGGACAGAGACGCCGCGGCGTCCCTCCAAACCGAACTCGCCGACGCGCTCGCCGAGGACCCGCCGAAGACGGTCACGCAAGGCGGGTTGTTCCAGCGAGGCTACGACGACGAACTCGACGGCCTCATCGAGCGCCACGAATCCGCGAAGTCGTGGCTCGACACGCTCGCCGACCGAGAAAAGCGCCAGCACGGCCTCTCGCACGTCACCGTTGACCGAAACAAGACCGACGGCTACTACATCCAAGTCGGCAAGTCGGTCGCAGACCAAGTGCCGGACTACTACCGGCAAATAAAGACGCTCAAGAACTCGAAGCGCTTTGTCACAGAGGAATTAGAGGAAAAAGAACGCGAGGTGCTTCGCCTCGAAGAGACCCGCGGCGACTTGGAGTACGACCTGTTTCAGGACCTCCGCGAACGCGTCGCCGACCGCGCCGAACTCCTCCAGAACGTCGGGCGCACGCTCGCCGAAGTGGACGCGTTGGCGTCGCTCGCAACCCACGCGGCCGGGAACGGCTGGACCCGACCGGAACTCACCGACGCCGGGTCGCTCCGCATCGAGGCCGGACGCCACCCGGTCGTGGAGACGACGACCGAGTTCGTCCCGAACGACCTGCACATGGACCGCGAGCGCGGCTTTCTCATCGTCACCGGGCCGAATATGTCCGGGAAATCGACCTACATGCGACAGGCGGCGCTCATCACACTGCTCGCGCAAGTCGGCAGTTTCGTTCCCGCGCGGTCGGCGACCATCGGCGTCGTCGATGGTATCTACACGCGCGTCGGCGCGCTGGACGAACTCGCGCAGGGTCGCTCGACGTTCATGGTCGAGATGCAGGAACTATCGAACATCCTCCACTCGGCGACCGAAGAGTCGCTCGTCATCCTCGACGAAGTCGGCCGCGGAACCGCCACCTACGACGGCATCTCTATCGCGTGGGCCGCGACCGAGTACCTGCACAACGAAGTGCGGGCGAAGACGCTATTTGCGACGCACTATCACGAACTGACGACGCTCGCCGACCACCTCGACCGCGTGGCGAACGTCCACGTTGCCGCGGACGAACGAGACGGCGACGTGACGTTCCTCCGAACCGTCGTTGACGGTCCGACAGACCGGAGTTACGGGATTCACGTCGCCGATTTGGCGGGCGTTCCGCGCCCCGTCGTAGACCGCGCTGGCGACGTGCTCGACCGACTCCGCGACGAAAAGGCAATCGAGGCGAAAGGCTCGGGGTCGTCGGAACCCGTCCAAGCCGTCTTCGACGTGGGAAGCGGGCAGATGAAAGTCGAGAGTGGAAGCGACAGCAGAAACAGCGACACGCGCGCAGGCGGCAGTCCCGAAGCTGGTGCGCCCCAGAACGGGTCGGTCGAGTCCGCGTCCGAAGTCGTGGGCGAAAGCGCCGACCGCGCCATCGACGCCGAGACCGAAGCCGTCCTTGACGAACTACAATCGACCGACGTGAACGCGACGTCACCCATCGACCTGATGGCGAAAGTACAGGCGTGGCAGTCGAAGTTGGAGGGCGAAGAATGAGCGAGATTCGACAACTCGACGAGCAGACCATCCAGCGAATCGCGGCCGGGGAGGTCGTAGAACGTCCCGCCTCGGTCGTAAAGGAACTGTTCGAAAACAGCCTCGACGCGGATGCGACGCGGGTTTCCGTCGCCGTCGATGCCGGCGGAGTCGAGGGCGTCCGCATCCGCGACGACGGCGTCGGCATGGGCGAAGACGACCTCGAACTCGCCGTCCGTGAGCACACGACGAGTAAAATCGCCGATATCGAGGACCTCGAAGCCGGCATCGGTACGCTCGGCTTCCGCGGCGAAGCGCTCCACACCATCGGAGCCGTCTCGCGGCTGACCATCCGGTCGAAGCCTCGCGGCGGCGACGTCGGTACCGAACTCCGATACGAGGGCGGCGAGGTCGAGGAGATTCGGCCCGCCGGGTGCCCCGAAGGAACGGTCGTCGAGGTCGAAGACCTCTTTTTCAACACCCCCGCGCGACGGAAGTTCCTCAAGACGACCGCCACCGAGTTCGACCACGTGAACACCGTGGTCACGCACTACGCGCTGGCGAACCCGGGCGTTGCGGTCTCGCTGGAACACGACGACCGTGAGGTGTTCGCAACCGAAGGCCGGGGGGACTTGCAATCGACGGTGCTCTCGGTGTACGGCCGCGAAGTCGCCGAATCGATGGTCCCGGTCGAACACGACGCACCCGGCATCTCCGTGACGGGTCTCGTGAGCCATCCGGAGACGACTCGGAGCACCCGCGACTACCTCTCGACGTTCGTCAACGACCGCTACGTCACGGACCGCGTGCTTCGAGAGGCCGTTCTCGACGCCTACGGCGGACAACTCGACGCAGACCGATACCCCTTTGCAGTGCTCTTCGTCGAAGTCGCGCCGGACGCCGTGGACGTGAACGTCCACCCGCGCAAGATGGAGGTCCGGTGGGACGAAGAATCGCAGGTCAAACGCGAGGTGACCGAGGCGGTCGAAGACGCGTTACTGACGCACGGACTCGTCCGGTCGTCGGCCCCACGCGGCCGCTCGAAGGCCGACGAGGCGGCTATCGAACCCGGCGAGCGAAACGAGACGCCCGAGTCGGACGGAGCGAGTGACCAGAACGGGACGAGTGAATCAGTTGCCGCCGCGGGCGCGGACCCACACGAGGGTCACAGGCCGGGCGATGGCGACGCCGAAAGCGACACCGACGACCGGCCGATGGTGAGGGACGTACAGGCACAATCGGATACCACCGATGCACCTGACCCGAGCGCGGGCGCGTCGCCGCCGCCGACGCCGCCCCGAGAGTACGACCTCGCGCCCGGCCCGGAGACGACGACGCAGTCGTCGCTGGACACCGACGCCGCGGAATCACCGGATTCGAGCGCCGACTCGACGCCCGAATCCGAGGCGTCGGCACCGAGCACTGAGCCACCTTCGCAGACCGACAAATCGTCTCCAGCCACCGCCGAAGGAACGCCATCGACCGGCGGGTCGCCCCAATCGGCCAGCCCGGAATCGTCGCCGCCGGATGCAACTCCATCGCGTCGAATCAGTGCGCCGACGACCCAGCGCGACCTCTCGGGCGACGAGGCGAATCTCACACCCGAATTCGAGTCGCTCCCATCGATGCGCATCCTCGGCCAACTGCTCGACACGTACATCGTCGCCGAGACCACAGCGGGGTTAGTCCTCGTAGACCAACACGCCGCCGACGAGCGGGTGAACTACGAGCGACTGCGAAACGACGTCGAAGGCGACACGCCGACGCAGGCGCTCGCGGACCCAGTCGAACTGGAACTCACCGCCCGCGAGGCGGCGCTGTTCGAGGAGTACCGCGAGGCACTGGCACAGGTCGGCTTTCACGCCGGACGAACCGGCGACAGAACCGTCTCGGTTCGAACCGTTCCGGCCGTGTTCGACGCGGCACTCGACCCCGAACTGCTCCGCGACGCGCTGACGGCGTTCGTCCGCGAAGAGGCCGACGGCGGCCAGCAGACGGTCGATGCCGTCGCAGACGAACTGCTCGCCGACCTCGCGTGTTACCCGTCGATTACGGGGAACACGTCGCTCCGCGAGGGGTCCGTCCTCGACCTCTTGTCGGCGCTCGACGACTGCGAAAACCCCTACGCGTGCCCGCACGGTCGGCCGGTTATCATCGAATTCGCCCGCGACGAAATCGAAGCGCGGTTCGAGCGCGACTACCCCGGTCACGGCGGGCGACGTACCGAAGACTAACCGTCGCCGTCGCGGCCACAGCAGATTGAAGTCACGGTACCGTGTGGGTCGAAGCGATGAACGCGCTCGTCTTTCTCGGAATCCTCTTCGGGCCGCTCGTCTTCGTCGTGTCGTACCTCTTTACCGCCGCGACGGGGCCGAGTGTCCCGCCGTGGGCCGACGCGGTGGGCGCCGCGGTTCGACTGTACGGCACCGCGGTCGCGGTCATCGTCGGTCCCGCCGCGCTCCACCTCGACCGAATCGCGCTTGCGAGACGGTCGAACTGGATTCCGTCACCGCTGTACTACCTTATCGCCGTCCCGTTTCTGAGCATCCCGATTTCGTTCATCTACCTCGTTCGACGGCTCACGTCGGCGTGAGACGGGGAAACAAGACGGGTGACGGATTCGGGCGAATACGAACACGTGTGCGGCAGACGGCGACTGCACCCGATGCTGGTGAGTGACCGGCCCACCCCACGCAGTGACCCGCACGTATTAATGTAGCTGAATGGATATTTTGAGCGATGCGAACTGACACCGTGCGCTCGCCACTGGTGGCGGGTCCTCTCGTTGCGTTTGCGGCCGCGTTGGTCGCCGCACTCGTCATCGAGTTCCGGGAGCGCTGGATGGTGGACGCCCTCCTAATTACGGCCGGCGTCGCGGTCGGCTCGGCTACCATCATCGTCGGGAACGTGGTCGGCTCCGGCCACGACGGCGGCTACCGACTGACCAACGCGATACTGGCGGTCTCGTACGTCGGATTCATCGTCATCTCCGCGTACAACGCGTTCGTGCTCGAAATCATGACCGGCTGGGTCCGCGGCCTGACGATGGTCGTCGTCGGCATGACCGGTCCCGCAATAGTGATAGCCGCCAGTCGGGCGCTCGGAAACGAGCCCCTGCTCGCAACTGACTGAGTCTGACGCTCTTCGTCGGCCACGCGGTCGCCGCAAAGCGCCGGCAGTCGCTTCATTCGACGGCAACGCCGGAGGTTTATATTGCGCCCGCGAACGACCGACCATGACAGCACTCGTGACCTTCGGCGAGACGATGCTTCGCCTGTCGCCGCCGCGCGGTGAGCGACTCGAAACGGCCCGCGAGTTCGAAGTACAGGCCGGTGGAGCCGAAAGCAACGTCGCCGTCGCCGCGGCCCGACTCGGCCGCGATGCCGCGTGGTTCTCGAAGCTCCCCGACTCGCCGCTCGGTCGGCGCGTCGTCGGCGAACTCCGAAGCCACGGCGTCGGAACCGACGCCGTCGTGTGGAGCGACGACGAGCGACAGGGCGTCTACTACCTCGAACACGGCGTCGCGCCCCGCCCGACCAACGTCGTTTACGACCGCACCGACGCCGCCGTAACGACGCTTTCGGTTGCCGAACTCGACCTCGACCCCGTCCGAGAGGCCGCGGTCTGTTACACGAGCGGCATCACCCCGGCGCTCTCCGAGACGCTTCGAGAGACCACGACCGACGTGCTCGCGGCGGCACAAGACGCCGGAACGACGACCGCGTTCGACCTCAACTATCGGTCGAAACTCTGGTCGCCCGAGGCGGCCGCGGCGGCTTACCGCGACCTGTTCGACTCGATAGACGTGCTCTTTGCCGCCCAACGGGACGCCGAACTCGTTCTCGGGCGCGACGGCGACGCAGAGTCAGTCGCTCGCGGACTGGCCGCCGACTACGATTTCGAGACGGTCGTCGTCACCTGCGGTGCGGACGGGTCACTCGCCTTCTCGGACGGCGACGTGTACGAACAGGGCGTCTACGAAGCAGAAACGCACGACGCTATCGGAACCGGAGACGCCTTCGTCGGTGGCTATCTCGCAAAACACCTCGACGGCGGCGACGTCGCCGAGTCGCTCCGGTGGGCCGCGGCGACGGCCTCGTTCAAACGAACCATCGACGGCGACATCGCAGTCGTCACACCCGAAGACATCGAGCGAGTCATCGCCGACGAGGGCGACGGCATCTCGCGGTGAGCCACGACTTACGTTGGGAAGATTGGATATATAAAGACAATAATGATTTTCCATTTCTATTAAACAGGTAGATTGAAATTAGGAACGATGATAGTTTGCGTCAGTAATGGCGTCATTATCGTTCGAACCGCTGACGTTTGATGACATTCACGAGGACGAACGGCCCTCGCTTTTGCAAGCGGCGGTCCCCGTCATCGGGATGCTCGTCTTTCTAAGCGTCGGGGTCATTTGGCTCGGCCTCGACCCGCAGATTCCGCTTCTGTGGGGCATCATCTTTACCGGGTTGGTGGGTCGGTATTGGCTGGGTCTTCCGTGGTCACGTCTCTCAGAGGGCATCCGTGACGGCATCAACATGGGGATGTCGGCGCTGTTGATTCTCCTCGTCGTCTACATGCTCATCTCGACGTGGACTGCCGCGGGGACCATTCCCGCGCTCATCTACTACGGGTTGGACCTCCTCTCGCCGGTCGTGTTCCTGCCCGTCGCAACGTTGCTCTCGGCAATCGTCACCTTCGCCATCGGCTCGTCGTGGACGACCGCGGCGACCCTCGGTGTGGCGTTCATCGGCATCGGGTCGGGTCTCGGCATGCCCAACGCGATGACCGCCGGTGCCGTCCTCACCGGCGCGTACACCGGCGACAAGGTGTCGCCGTTCTCGGACACGACGAACCTCGCGGCGGCCGTGACGAACACCGAGTTGATGACCCACGTGCGGACGATGCGCGTCGGAACGAGCATCGCGCTCGTCATCTCGCTCGTCGCGTACACCGCGCTCGGACTCACCGCGAGCGGGAACATCCCAGTCGGTCGAATCGCGCAGATTCAGACGGCAATCGACGGCGCGTACACCGTGACGCCGCTGGTGTTCGCACCCCTCGTCGTCACGTTCGTTCTCGCGCTTCGCGGCTACCCCGCGTTGCCGTCGATTATCGCAGGCGTCGTCGTCGGAACGCTGACGCAACTGTTCGTACAGGGACCGGTCACCATCGACACCTTCGTCAACACGTGGTCCGTCGCCTTCGCGGGAACGTCACCACAGACCGGCGTCGAAACGGTCGATTCGCTTCTTTCCTCCGGCGGGTTACTCGGCTCGTCGTGGACGATGACGGTCATCATCGCGTCGCTGTCGCTCGGAGGCATCCTCGAACGGACCGGCTGTATCGCCGTCATCGCCCACAACCTCCGTCGGATTCTCACGTCGGTCACGTCGCTGACCATCGGCACCGCCACCTCGGCGCTGGCGATGAACGCCATCGCGGCCGACCAGTACATGAGTCTCGTCGTCCCCGGTATGAGTCTCCGCGGCCTGTACGACGAGTTCGACTTGGAGAGCAGAAACCTCTCGCGCGCCATCGAATCCGCCGGGACGACGACGAGCGCGCTCATCCCGTGGGGAACCGGCGGCGCGTACATGGCTGACGTGCTCAACGTTCCGACGCTCCAGTACGCTCCGTACTACTTCCTCGGCTACCTCTCGCCCATCATCCTTGTTTTGATGGGGCTGACCGGCTGGCGCATCACGAAACAGGGGTCCGACACGCAAGCGGGGCTTCGCGGCGCGGTCGCGTCGCTCGGCGACGACGACTAACCACGCGACAAGACACGCTCCCAGCCGGTACCGGACCGGCAAGCGTATTTTGATTCGCCCAGTAGCCGCGGGCATGGAGGTCACGACGGCCGGGCGGTTCAGAGTCTATCGAAGCCCACACACGCGAGACGAACTTCTCTTGCTCGAACTCCCCGACGAGACCGTCGATTGGACCGACCCCGACGCCGCGGCCGACACGGACGACGCCTTTTCGCCGACGTACGTGCCGCAGACCGGATACGACGATTCCCTCGCTGAGACCGTCTCGGCGCTCGAACCCGGAAACGTAGTCGAAGCGACCCTGACGTGGGACGACGGCAACCCGCGGTTCGCCGACGCGTCGCGCACCGACCGGACACGGTTCCGGTTTGTCGGGGCCGCGACGGGTCTGTTCGAGGCCGCCACAGAGACGTGGAATGCGACCGCGGAGGGCGAGGCAATCAGCTCTCGCGTCACCTACGGCACCGACGGCGACCCGAACGCCGTCCTCTACACCTTCGCCAAACAGTCCGGCGCGCGCGACCTCTTCGAGGAGTTCGCCGACGGACTGCTCCCGCTCGACCCGCTTCTCGCTCGTCTCGACCACGAGACCAGCGACGATTCGGAATTCGAACTTCCCGACGCTTCCCGCGAGGTGTTCGTCTTGCGCCCGCTGGACGAGTCGTTCGTCCTCGTCGCTATCGCGTTCGACAGAGACGGACTGTTCGCGGAGACGATGCGCGACACGTACTGCTGAGTTAGTCCCAGTTCGGTTCGACTCGGGCGGTCGGTTCGTCGCCGGCGAGCACGCGCTTGATATCCGACGCGGTCTGTTCGTTCACCTCGGCTTTGGCTTCAACCGAACACCACGCCGCGTGCGGTGAGAGCACGGCGTTTTCCAGTTCGCGGAGCGGCGACCCTGCTGGAAGCGGTTCGGTCTCGAACACGTCGAGTCCGGCCGCCGCGATGTCGCCGTCGCGGAGAGCGTCGGCCAGCGCCTCCTCGTCGATGACCGCCCCGCGGCCGGTGTTCACGACGATAGTGTCGTCGTCGAGCGCGTCGAAGGCGTCCGAATCGACCATTCCACGCGTCTCCGGCGTCTCCGGGGCGGTAACGGAGAGATAGTCGGCGCGGTCGTAGAGCGCGGCGAGTGAGACGCGCTCGACGCCGTGGTCGTCGAGGACCGCGTCGTCAACGTACGGGTCGTGAGCGACGAAATCGAGACCAAACCCGGAACACAGCTCCGCGGTTCGCTGTGCGATAGCTCCGAACGAGAGGAATCCGAGCGTTCGACCTCGCATGCGATGGAGGTCGCGGCCGGGAGTCGCGGGCCAGTCACCGGCGCGAACCGCACGGTCGTAGGTCGGAGTCGCGCGGAGACACGACAACAGGAGCGAAACGGTGTGTGTCGCCACCTCGTCGGTGCAGTACGACGGAACGTTGGTGACCACCACGTCGTGTGCCGCGGCCGATTCGACGTCGATGTTGTCGTACCCGACGGCCGCCCGCGCGACGACTCGCAGGTCGAGTTCGGCGAGCGCCGCGGCGGTGACGGGCGTGTTGATATCGGTGACCACCGCGTCGGCGTCGGTCTCGCGGCACGCATCGACCAGCGCCGTCTCGGACCCCAGTTCTGCGACGCTCACCTCGACATCGTCGCCGAGAACCTGACGGTGGTGCTCGGGGTCTATCATGTGAAAGTCGCTGAGCACGACGTGGGAACTCATATTCGAGTGAATAATTTCATCGAGAACACTTGATTGTGTCTCGGGTTCTCGGCAGTTGGGACGCCGGCCACGAACGCGGTCGAGTTCGCAGAACTGAGAACGGTGCGTTACGAACCGGAGACGGACGACGGGAAAACGAAGTGCGACGACAGGCGGACCCGGTCTCCGCCGAGCCGACTCACCGACGAGGCGTTCGTCCCGTGCTGTACGCGACTGGCTTTCGTTTCGCGCGTCGAATCAGTTTTCTTGTGACCACCGCTGGTAGAGCGCCGACCCGCCGAGGACGGCAAAGACCACAGACGAGAGGACCGGCGCGCCGACCGCAGAGATGACGGGAACCTCGACGACGACGGCGATCATGAGAACGAGTCCGAGCGCGGCGAGCGCGGCGTAGTACTCACTCCACGACAGTTCCCCTTCCGGGACGACTTCCATGTAGACCGTGATATCGGCCGCCTCAGCCAGTGAGACGACTTTCGACTCTTCGTCGTAATCGACGATGTCGAGTTCGACGAGCTTCGGGATGTGTGTTTGCTGGAGCGAGACGTATGCGCTCTGGCGGATGTTTCGCGGCGGCGGTGATTCGCCCGTCTCGGCTTCCGCGATTCGCTCGGAGAGTTCACGAAGCGTCAGGTCCCCGTCCTGCAAGAATTCGATTGCCATCCGACGGCGGTCGTTGCTCAGTACCTCGTGGATTCGGGTCTCAGAGAGTCCGGGTTCGGATGTTGTCGCCATACGAGGATTCGATTGATTTGTGACTGGTCGCTTCTCCTATATCAACAGTTCGTCTTTGTTATCTCTACTGAAAACGGCGAGGGTTTCCGGATGGCAACAATCGCCTGACAGCTTCTGGATACGAGGGTCGAATCGTCCGGTAAGTCGTCGCAGTCGCCCGCACTAATGAGTAGTATCTGATACAAATCTCGTCGCCGCGAGGAAACAATCGACTGGACGGCGATGCCAATATTTATTATATATTTGTACCTGTCTTAATATATGACCGTTGTCAGCGTTTCCATGCCGGAAGAGCTTCTGGAGCGCATCGACTCGTTCGCCGGTGAGCACGGCTATACCGGACGGAGCGAGGTCGTCAGAGAAGCGGCGCGAAACCTCCTCGGCGAGTTCGAGGACAAAAAACTCGAAGACCGCGACCTCATGGCCGTCGTCACCGTCATCTTCGACTACGAGACGACGGCGGTCGAAGAGCGAATGATGGGTCTCAGACACGAGTACGAAGGACTCGTGAAATCGAACTTCCACAACCACGTCGGCAACCACTACTGCATGGAACTGTTCGTCCTCGAAGGCAAGCTCTCGGACATCTCGACGTTCGTCGGGAAGATTCGGGCGACCCGAGACACCCTCAGCGTCGATTACTCGGTGATGCCCGTCGATGAGTTCACGGGCATCGTCGAAGAGTAACCGCGGAGTGTTTCAGTCGTCGTTGCCGGGGGCGACGCCCTCGGGCGCGCCGACGTCGGACTTGCCGAGCATGTTCTCGCGGAGGTCCGCTTCGATAGCCTCCAGCGACCGCCCTTTTGTCTCCGGAACGAACACGTAGGTAAACGCGAGCGCAACCGCGCTGAGCGCCGCGTAGACCCAAAACGTCCCCGCTTTCGTTATCGCGCCGACCATGACCGGGAAGGTAAGCGACACCGCGAGGTTCGCAACCCAGTTGAAGACGGTCACGACGCCCATAGCGGTCCCGCGGACCTTCAGCGGGTAGACTTCAGAGATGAGAAGCCAGAACACCGGTCCCAGACCGATGGCGAAAAACGCCACGTAGAGCATCAGACTCCCCGTCGCAATCCAGCCGACGAAACCGGACAGGCCGGGGAGATAGAACGCCGCGCCGAGTCCGGCGAGCGTGAGCGTCATGCCTGCGAGACCAACCGATAGGAGCGGCCGACGGCCGGTCCGGTCGATGAGGACGACCGCGACGATGGTCATGACGACGTTGACGACGCCGATACCGACCGTTGCGAGGATGGACGCCGAGGACTCGAAGCCGGTCGATTCGAGAATCGTCGGGGCGTAGTAGATGACCGTGTTGATGCCGGTGACCTGCTGGAGAACCGCGAGACCGACACCGACGAGGAGCGCCGGGCGCATCCACGGTTTGATGAGGTCGCGCAGGCTCCCGTCTTCCTTTTCGATTGTCGCTTCGATTTCGTCGAGTTCCGCCCGAATCTGCTCGTCGGTTCGCGTCTTCGAGAGGACGTCGCGCGCCTCGGACACGCGGTCGTGTTCGACTAGCCAACGCGGGCTTTCGGGCATGAAAATCATCCCTGCGGCGAGGATGACCGCCGGGACCATCCCGGTGCCGAGCATCCACCGCCACTGGCCGCCGTCGGCGAAGGCGTAGTTGACGAAGTACGACGAGAGGATACCGACGGTGACCGCGAGTTGGTTCAGCGAAACGAGCGACCCGCGAATCTTCGGCGGGGCGATTTCGGAGAGATACAGCGGGCCGACGATGGACGCGAACCCGATTGCGACGCCGTCGATGAGTCGTCCGAGGACGAGTACTTCGACTGTCGGTGCGATGGCCATGACCAACGACCCGACGAAGAAGACGACGGCGCTAACGAGGACGAGTCGTTTCCGACCCCACCGGTCGGCGAGGTAGCCTCCGAGCGCGGCACCGAGTGCGGCACCAGCGAGCGCACCACTGACGACGATACCCTCCACCAACGAACTCATTTGGAAGGTGTCGTTGATGTACAGGAATGCACCGGAGATAATCCCCGTGTCGAACCCGAATAAGAGTCCATTGAGCGCGGCGAGCGCGGCTGTCACGTAGACGAACCGGTTTCGACCACCACCACCGGATGAGTCAGTATCGTCTATCATAAATCGTACTCGACCGTGACATTCTGGCTCCTCATTTAGAAGCCCTCCGACATATAATCAATATTTTTATATTATAATTTTCGTCAAAACAGAATCAAAAATCGCCATACATAGACGAGTTATACTCGATACAACGAGTAGAATTCAGACCCACATATAATTTTCTAAAAATGATTACAATTTATACTACAAACTGAGTAAATTCTCATTCGTGTGTGACGAGAAGGCTCATCACGTCGCGGTGACGACACCCCGATGATGAGCGACGCCGTTCCAATCGTCATCTACACGCGAACGCAGTGTCCGCTCTGCGACGAGGCGAAAGCGACTATCAGAGAGGTCGCCGAGACGACGGCGATTCCGGTCGATATCGAACTCGTGAACGTCGAAACCGACCCGGAACTACAGTCGAAGTACGGCGAGCGAGTGCCGTACGTCTACGTCGATGGCCGTCCCGCGTTCAAATTCGAGGTCGAACCCGAGCGACTCCGGGAGAAACTGCTCGCGGCGCAAGCGTAGGCTCCGTTTCGGTGTCGAGGTGTGCCCGTGAGCGATATCACCGCACGAATGATTATGACTCTCGTTACCATATGTAACTCCGGTGGGTCTCGTGGTGGAACTCAACGAACTCGAACCGAACGTGTACGAAATCGAGCGAACCGGAAAGATGCGCGTCCCGGCTCGCGCCTACGGTTCGGAATCGCTCGTCGAAGGGATGCAAGAGCCGGACGACCGCGCGCTGACGCAGATTCAAAACGCCGCGGCGCTTCCGGGCGTCGAGAAGTTCACACTCGTCCTTCCCGACGGGCATCAGGGCTACGGGTTTCCCGTCGGCGGCGTCGCCGCGGTTGACGCTGACGACGGCGTCGTCTGTCCGGCCGCCATCGGATACGACATCAACTGCGGCGTTCGACTCCTGCGGACCGGTCTCTCGTACAAAGACGTCGTGAGCGAGCAGTCCATCCTCGCCGACCGCCTCAACCAGACGATTCCCACGGGACCCGTCGCGGGCGGCTATGTCGACGCGGACATCTCCGACGTACGCGGCATTCTCGAAGACGGATTGGAGTGGATGCACTCGAACGGGCACGCCACGCGGGCCGACCTCGACCACTGCGAGGAACACGGGCGACTGCCGAGCGATCCGAACGCGGTGCCGACCGAGGCACTCAAACGCGGCGTCAGTCAAGTCGGGTCGCTCGGAGCCGGAACCCACTTCGTCGAAGTCCAGCGCGTGACCGACGTGTACGACGACGAGACCGCCGCGGCGTTCGGACTCGGCACCGACGACGTAGTCGTGATGATTCATTCCGGATCGCGCGGCGTCGGCCACCAGACGTGCGCGCACTACATCCGCGCGTTCGAACGCGAGTACCAGTCGCTCTCAGCGTCGCTTCCTGACGAACAACTCGTCTACGCGCCGCTCGGCGACGACCTCGCAGACGAGTTCCGTGGGGCGATGAACGCCGCCGCCAACTTCGCGTGGGCGAACCGACAGGCGATAACCGAGGCGGTCCGCGAGGTGTTCGACGTGCTCTTCGGCGCCACCGGACTCGAAGTCGTCTACGACGTCTGCCACAACATCGCCAAGGAGGAACGACACGCCGTCAACGGCGAGATGCAGACGCTTCTCGTCCACCGAAAAGGCGCGACACGCGCCTTCCCAGCGGGCCGACCCGAGGTCCCAGAGGCCTACCGCGCCGTCGGCCAACCGGTCTTCATGCCCGGAAGTATGGGGTCGCACTCGTACGTGCTCGCCGGCGGTCCGGAGTCGCTCGAACGGAGTTTCGGGTCGGCGGCTCACGGGGCCGGCCGCCGCAAGTCGCGGACCGAAGCCGCGAGCGAATACTCAGCCGGCGAACTCAAGAAAGCGCTCCGCGCTCGCGGTATCTTCGTCCGGGCGCGCTCCGCTGAGGCGCTCACCGAGGAAGCGCCCGGCGCGTACAAGGACATCGACGAAGTCGTCCGCGTCAGCGACGCGCTCGGCATCGGAACCAAAGTCGCCCGCACGGTTCCGCTTGCGAACGTCAAGGGGTGAATTGCCGTGAACGAGACTGACAATTTCGCGCTCGGCCGCCGAGCCGAAACCGGCCGTCGCGGGCGTACTCCTATCATCTCGGCGCACCACTAGACGCGTATGGAAGCTGATAGAGACCTCCTCCAACACGCCCGAAACCAACTCGACGGGTGGATTTACACGGCTCGTGACCGGGCCTACCGAGAACTCTTCGCCGGTGACGACGCCGCGGTCACGGCCGAGGAGCGACAGCTTCTCGACGATATCGACACGGAACTCGTCGCTGACGGCGGCGACGGGTTGTGGGGGGTAGACGAGTACGCAATCGTTCCCGGCCATCCGAAGAACCACCCCCTTTCTGTCGTCTGCACCAGACACCCGAAGATTCCGTCGGAGTGGTCACGCGGCGGCGACAGTCTGACCGAACCCGAGCGCGAACAGTTCAACGACCTCCTGTGGGACTACTGCGAGCGCGTCCGTCGATATCTACAGACCGAAGTCGATGCGTTCGTCGTCGATGGCGGCCCAATCGAAGAGTAAGCGAGTTTCACGACGACAGCCGTCGTTGGGGACGAAGAGAGCGCCGTGTCCCGATGGCACGACAGAAACTGTCCCGATGGCCAAACAGAAAGAACCAATCGGGCGAACGCGAGTGTCTGCCAAGTTATTTTGGGCGATTCTGACGCCGTGAGAACGTATCACTGATTCAAGCCATCGGCACCCGTAGATGACGACCATGAGCGATGCAGATTCGTTTGGAGCCATCCGCGAATTCGAACACGATGGCACCACGTACAAGATGGCTGACTTGACGGTCCTCGAAGAACAGGGCCTGTGCGACCTCGACAAGCTTCCCGTGAGTATCCGTATTCTACTGGAATCGGTTCTCAGGAACGTTGACGGCGATATCGTGACCGACGAGGACGTTCGAAATGCCGCGTCGTGGAACCCCGAGGTCCCCAACGTCGAAGTACCGTTTACACCCTCGCGGGTCGTATTACAGGACTTGACGGGCGTTCCCGCGGTCGTTGACCTCGCGGCGCTTCGCTCCGCGGCGGACCGCGCCGGTGAGGACCCGAAACTCGTCGAACCCGAAGTCCCCTGTGACCTCGTCATCGACCACAGCGTACAGGTCGATTACTTCGGCACGCAGGACGCCTACGAGAAGAACGTCGAACTGGAGTACGAGCGCAACGCCGAGCGCTACAAGGCGCTCAAGTGGGCACAGAACGCCTTCGACAACTTCAGCGTCGTCCCGCCAGGAACCGGCATCGTCCACCAGGTGAACCTCGAACACCTCGGGCGAGTCGTCCACGACCGCCAGTGGCGCGACGACCAGTGGCTCCTGCCCGACACGCTCGTCGGCACGGACAGCCACACACCCATGATTGGCGGCATCGGCGTCGTCGGCTGGGGCGTCGGCGGTATCGAGGCCGAAGCGGCGATGCTCGGCCAGCCGATTACGATGAAGCTCCCCGAAGTCGTCGGCGTCAAACTCGAAGGCGAACTGCCCGAGGGTGCGACCGCGACGGACCTCGTCCTGCACGTCACCGAACAACTCCGCGAGGTTGGCGTCGTAGACCGTTTCGTCGAGTTCTTCGGTCCCGGTGTCGGCAACCTCTCTGTTCCCGACCGAGCGACCATCTCGAACATGGCACCCGAGCAGGGTTCGACTATCAGCGTCTTCCCGGTAGACGAAGCCACGCTTGACTACCTCGAACTCACCGGCCGCGACCCCGAACATATCGAACTCGTCCGGGAGTACCTCGACGCACAGGGTCTTTTCGGCGAGCAACACCCCGAGTACACCGAGACCGTGGAGGTGGACCTCTCCGCGGTCGAACCGAGCCTCGCCGGGCCGAAGCGCCCACAAGACCGCGTCCCGATGGGCGACATGAAGTCGCACTTCCGTGGTCTCGTCCACCGCGAGTTCGAAGACGACCTTGGCAACGTGGACGATGTCGAACTCGAACGCTGGATTGGCGAGGGCGGCCGAACCGACGGCGGTGCCGCCGCTGTCGAAGCCGACGCCGACCTCGACCCGCTGACGAAACACGTCGAAATCGACCTCGGTGACGGCGAAACAGCCGAAATCGGCCACGGAAGCGTCGTCGTCAGCGCGATTACGAGCTGTACGAACACCTCGAACCCATCCGTCATGGTCGCCGCGGGTCTCCTCGCCCGCAACGCACTTGAGAACGGTCTCGACGTGCCGAACTACGTCAAGACGAGTCTCGCGCCCGGAAGTCGCGTCGTCACGGAGTACCTGAAGAAGGCCGACCTACTCCCGTATCTGGAGGACCTCGGCTACGACGTCGTCGGCTACGGCTGTACGACCTGTATCGGCAACGCCGGGCCACTTCCCGAACCCATCGAGAAGGCCATCGACGACCACGACCTGTGGACGACGAGCGTCCTCAGCGGCAACCGTAACTTCGAGGCGCGTATCCACCCGAAGATTCGCGCGAACTACCTCGCTAGCCCGCCGCTCGTCGTCGCCTACGGTCTCGCCGGACGGATGGATATCGACCTCGAAACCGACCCGCTCGGCACCGACGAAGACGGCGAGCCGGTCTACCTCGCCGACATCTGGCCGGACACGACGGAAGTCCAAGAGACGATTCACGACAGCATCGACCCGTCGATGTTCCGCGAGAAGTACGCCGAAGTGTTCGAAGGCGACGAGCGCTGGGAGGCGCTCGAAGCCCCGACCGGTGACGTGTACGAGTGGGACGACGAATCCACCTACATCCGCGAACCGCCGTTCTTCAAGGACTTCCCGCTCGAAGAACCCGGGGTCTCGGACGTCGAAGACGCCCGCTGTCTCCTGACGCTCGGCGACACCGTCACGACCGACCACATCAGCCCCGCCGGACCGTTCGGTCCCGACCTCCCGGCAGGCCAGTGGCTCATGGACCACGGCGTTGACCCCGTAGACTTCAACACCTACGGTTCCCGCCGCGGCAACCACGAAGTGATGATGCGCGGGACGTTCGCCAACGTCCGCATCGAGAACCAGATGCTCGACGACGTGGAAGGCGGCTACACCATCCACCACCCGACAGGCGAGGAAACGACCGTTTTCGAGGCGAGCGAACGCTACCGCGAGGAAGACACCCCACTCGTCGTCCTCTCGGGCGTCGAATTCGGAACCGGTTCCAGCCGCGACTGGGCGGCCAAAGGCACGGACCTCCTCGGTGTGAAAGCGACCATTGCCGAGAGCTACGAGCGTATCTACCGCGACAACCTCGTCGGCATGGGCGTCCTGCCGCTCCAGTTCGAAGACGGTGACTCGTGGGAGTCGCTCGGTCTCGACGGCTCTGAGCACTTCGACATCCGCGGCCTCGACGATGGTCTCGAAGTCAACGACGAACTCACCGTCGTCGCGGAGAAAGACGACGGAACGGCCATCGAGTTCACCGTGACTGCACAGGTCGGCACCCCAGCCGCAGTGAAATACGTCGAAAACGACGGCATCCTCCACTACGTCCTGCGGCGGTTGTTGACGCAGGACTGAGGATGCTTCCGGCGAGGTGAAGACTCGACGAGCATGAAACGTCTCGGTCTGCCTCCGCGCTCCGACGCGAGCGCATCTTCATGCTTTCTGGCGGCGTAGTTCGTGTAGTAATGTCCACAGTCACATCCACCGTCCGACCAACTCGGTCAGTGCTCGCCCGGCGCGGTCTCACGGCCGTCGTCGTCTCCATCGCTGGGAATGGGCTTCTCTTGGCGCTGGTCCTCGCAAGTGGTGTCGTACAGCCGTTCATGCCGCTTTCGTACCCGCCGGTGTTGTTCCTCTCTGCGGTGGGGGCTATCGGGGCGGCGCTCGTGTATGGAGTGCTCTCGCAACGCGTCGAGAGCCCAGACAAGACGTTCCTGCGAGTCGCAGTCGCGGCATTGGTGTTGTCGTTCCTCCCGGATATCGGCCTCCTCTTCGGCGACCCGCAGGCGACGATTCCGGGCGTGCTCGTGTTGATGGCGATGCACGTCGTCGTCGCCGCCGTGTGCGTCGGGACGCTGACGCGGGTTGGACGTGCGCGTAGGAGCGCCTAAACCGGTGGCTCGATAGGGTGAGAAGGGTCGAGTGGCGTGACATCGTCCCTCAAATACATATTATTTCCATGTTCTTTTGATGCTACTGTTGCAACTACACGGAGTATCAACCGAGTCGATAACAGGACCGTATGGGCCCCATGGGGTTCGAACCCATGACCACCCGGTTATGAGCCGAGCGCTCTGACCAGACTGAGCTAGGGGCCCGCAATCGGTTCTTTTCTTTGGGTCCTCTTATGTCTTATTAGAAGTCGCCGCCAGCGGGCGACCGAGGCGAGTCACTCGACGAGGAACCACGGCAGAAGCGCCGCCGCCAGGACTCGAACCTGGGACCACCTCGTTAACAGCGAGGTGCTCTACCAACTGAGCTACGGCGGCTCTCACTCCTGTGTACCGAGGACGTATTGAAGTGGATTTCGTTTCGCTTCGAGTTCGAATCACCGCCGAGTGTGGAGAAAAA
>NZ_AOLN01000019.1 GCF_000337815.1 Haloferax mucosum ATCC BAA-1512
GCAGACCCAAGCTATCACTCAATAATACATAACGAAAGTGAATGTAATCTCTGTATACAGATTTATGCGAGAGCCATGCGAGTCACCACGTATGGCAAAAGGCCTAGACGTAGGTACGATGAATATCCTGTCCGCGGGTCAGGATGGAAACGAGACGGTTTTTGTGCAACAACGGAATTCGTTCGTCGAAATCGACTACAGCGACATGGCAGAACAGATGCTCTCACGGAGCGACGTTCTGCACATCCGCAAGGACGACAAGGTGTACGTCGTCGGCGACGACGCGCTCAACTTTGCGAACATCTTCGGCAAGGAGACGCGGCGGCCGATGCAACACGGCATCCTCTCCAGCGAGGAGTCCTCCGCGATTCCGATGATCAAGCTCATCATCGAACAGGTCGTTGGTGCGCCCTCCCGTCCGAACGAACGCCTGTTTTATTCGAGTCCCGCTGACCCCATCGACTCCGAGCTTTCGACGCTCTATCACGACAAGACGCTCGAATCGATGCTCGGCGACATGGGCTACGACCCCGAACCCATCAACGAGGGAATGGCGGTCATCTACAGCGAACTCGCAGACAACAACTTCACCGGTCTCGGCATCTCGTTCGGCGCGGGCATGACGAACATCTGTCTGTCGTACTACGCGGTCCCCGTGATGCAGTTCTCCATCGCCCGCGGCGGCGACTGGATCGACAACCAGACCGCACAGGCGACCGGCACGGCCGTCGATAAGGTGACCTCGATCAAAGAAGACGGCTTCGAACTCGACTTCCGAACCGACGTCGGCGGCGTCGAGGGCGCGCTGTCTATCTACTACGAGAACCTCCTCGATTACGTCATCGAGAACATCGAGCGTGAAGTCGATGAAGAAGACATCGAGGAAGGACTGGACGTGCCCGTCGTCGTCACCGGCGGCACCTCCAGCCCCGACGGCTTCGAGGAACTGTTCGAACACCACCTCGAAGACTCGACGATTCCGTTCTCCGTGAACGAAGTCCGGAGCATCGAGCGTCCGCTTTACAGCGTCGCTCGCGGGTCGCTCGTCGCGGCGCGTTCCGAAGAGGAATCCGACGGCGGGTCACACAAGAGTTCGAGTTCCAAGTCCAAGTCTAACTCGAAGTCGAACTCCAAGTCCAAGTCGAAGAAATCCAAGAAATCCAAGAAGTCGAAGAAGGGAACCGAAGCGTCGGCTGAATCGAACTAAGCGACGATATCGAACGGGTCGTCGGTACGCGGAACCGATAGCGACGCGGCGGTGACCGTTCGGAAGCGCCGAACGCGGAAGCGAATCGTTTAGCCGCCATCGTCGCCATCGCCGCCGTCACATCGCGTACCGGCGGCCCGTTTTCGAAAGCGCAGTATCGCGTCGTCCCACGACTCGCTCGCCGGAGCGTCGCGTTCGTGCGATGCCTCGATGTCGGCGAAACCGCAACGCTCGCAGTACAGTGCCGCACGGCCGTCGAACGCGAGAGTAGTCAACTGCTGTGAGCAACGCGGACAGAGCATACGGGATTCGAGGCAGGCTACTCACTCGTGTCGTATAGTACTACCTCAGTCGCGTCGGAGCACGCCGTAGTCGGGAGAACTGTCGGCTCGCAGATAACTGATTTCTAACAGAAGATTCACCACGTCGTGGGTTCGTAGATGTAGACGATGAAGGTCCTCTGCTTTGGCGTGGGACAAGCGGGCGGGAACGTCCTCGACGCCCTCATCCAGTACGAACAACGAACAGACGGCGACTTCCTCATCGACGCAGTCGCTTACAACACGGCGTCTGCGGACCTCCGCGGGCTACAGCACGTCCCCGAGTCGAACCGCATTCTCTTCGGTGCCGACGAGGTAAGCGGCCACGGCGTCGGTGCGGACAACGAACTCGCCGCGGAACTCGCAGAGCGCGACAGCAGGCAACTACTGCGCGGGACCGACGGCACGCCGACCTCGCAGGCCGACGCGTTCATGATATTCGCCGGTCTCGGCGGCGGTACCGGAAGCGGCGCGGCACCGGTTCTCGCAAAGCACCTCAAGCGCATCTACGACCAGCCCGTCTACGGCGTCGGCATCCTCCCTGCCGCCGACGAGGGCGGTCTCTACTCGCGGAACGCCGCGCGCTCACTCAAGACGTTCGTCGACGTGACAGACCACGTCTTCGCCTTCGACAACGGCGCGTGGGCCGACAGCGGCGAGGACGTCGCACAGGCGCACGACTCGATGAACGAGACGCTCGTCCGACGGCTCGGCATCCTCCTTGCGTCCGGCGAGGTGAGCGACTCCGGAACCGTCGCCGAAAGCGTCGTCGATTCGTCCGAAATCATCAACACGCTCCGCGGCGGCGGCATCTCGACAATCGGCTACGCGGCGAGCGAACTACCGGACGACGGCGACGACAGCGGCGGTTTCAGCATCAAAGGCCTGCTCGGCAAGCAGTCGTCGTCGGTTGACGAACTCGACTCCATCAACCGCATTACGACACAGACCAGAAAGGCCGTACTCGGACGGCTCACGCTCCCGTGCGACGTCGATTCGGCGGCACGCGGACTCGTCATCGTGAGCGGTCCCTCCGAGTGGCTAAATCGGAAGGCCATCGAGCGGAGTCGGACGTGGGTCGAAGAACAGACACAGAGTATGGAAGTCCGCGGAGGCGACTACCCGGTGCCGGAGTCGAACCACATCGGCGTGTTGGTCCTCCTCGGAGACGTGGCGAGAAGCGACCGTATCAAAGAGATTCAATCGACCGCCGTCGACGCACAGCGAAACAGCGAATCGACACACAAGGCCACAGAACAGGTCGTAGACGAACGACTCGACACGCTCTTTTGAGCGCGTCACGGTGTTTTCGCTCGCGGAGACGGCGAATTCCGGGGCGATGATTCGGTTCGGCCGTCCCGACGAGACGTGGGGAGAGGTCCACGAGGCGTTCGAACTCGTACTTGGCGAATTCTCGACAACGCGGTTCAGCACTCGGACCAACCGCACCCCACCGTCGAGCTTCGCGTCCCGCGACGACCGGGGCGGGAGTGAGGAGAGGGACCGTTCGGTTCGTCTTCGAATCTCGGAAAGCGGTGAAACCTGAGAAAGTATCATATAGCCTGCTTGAGAACCTATAGATGCGTGTCCGAGATTACCACAGCGGTGACACCGCGTATTCTCACGTACGGCCCGCCACCCGCTCAGCGACCGTCAGACTGCGCTGTGGAGGTACAGTACGTGAGTTCACCCCGAGAACTGTCCGAACAGCTGACCGCACAGCCGGTTCACTTGGTGCTCTGTCTGCACGCGCCGCCGATGTTCGACGGCGTCGATGCGGTGAAAACCGTCCGTCGGTTCGACGCGTCGGTACCGGTGGTGTTGGCGACACAGGTTCAGAACACGCGAATCAACATTCAAGCGATACAATCGCAGGTCACGTGGAGTATCGGACTCCCGAGCGACGTGCCGGCGGGCGAAGCGCTTTCGTACGTCGTCGGCGACGCAATTGACTGGCTCGACGAGCAAGCCGAGTGAACCGCCTCGTAGAATACCTACTCCTGAGCCGTTGGGTCGTCTGCTGGCAACGATTCAGTGTCAGTTACGGGAGCGGCGGTCTCCAGTTTGGACGGCACGACCCATAGACTATCGAACAACTGGTCGAACTCCTCGGGTGACGCGTCGGAGTGCGGCGGTGCGCGTACTGCCAAAGGATTTCTTCGGCCTGCTTGAGATGCGCCTTCGCTTGGCGAAGAGCCGAGTCTGTGCCGTGCTCCGTTCGGTGACGACGTATACATCAAATGCGTTACCGAATAGCATATAGTTTGCAGATAGTATAACACCAATAACACCGTTTTACTACTCGCGGAAGCACCCCACGTGTCAATCTCAAAACCAGAAATATTAAGATGACGTCTGTGAGTGTATGCTAGTGGATGCAGTACCGCACAGTGTAACCCCTCGGACGCATCCGTAGACCGAACTCATCCCCCCTTCCCCCCTTCCCATTAGGTTCGGTCATCCCCCCTTTATTCGCGGACTACGTGAGCGAGAGTGAGCCGTCCGCGTCGAACGTGAACACCGCATCGAACAGCGACGCGAGCGTTCGGACTGTTCGTTCGTCGTGGGACGACGGGTCGAGATAGAACTGTGCGTGTGCGTCCGCGGCGCGAACCTGCCCGGTTAGGCCGTGGACGAAGCGGAAGACGCGCAGGTCGTCATCGACAACGTCGAGGAGGCGAGAAAGAGAGTGGACGGACACGTTCCACGAGGTGTCGTTCCGGTTGGTCAGAAGCGACTCCATCACCGAACCGAGACGCCGAAGGTCGGTGGGTTTCGAAACGCCGTGAACGTCAACGTCTCTGGCGGCCATCTCGATGTCGTGACGTCGGTCGTGCGGCGGTGCAGTAACGATGACACGCCGGTCGGTCGCTTCGGGCGGGTGTGCCTGGAGCAGGTCCAGTTGCGACTCGAATAGCGTCTCGATACAGACGAGCAGTTGGCTCGGGGCCGACGACTGCGTAATCGACTGTCGCATGGACCGGCCGCACGACAGGGCCGACGCGTCCGGCCCGATGAACAAGGCGTTCGACTGTGCGGTGAGTTGGTCGAGCGCCTCGGCTTCCGACGTTCGAAGCGTGATTTCGTCCGGCGTCGCGTTCACCGCCGATTTCGAGCTGTCGGGCTGGCGCAATCGACCCGCAGGACCTGCGGTCGGTCCAACCCAGCGCGTCTGTGGTAATTCCGGACCCGAGCGAGACGAGGAGGGTCGCGTCTCGGAGTCAGGGGTCGCTGTTGGAGGCTCTCGCTCGTCGTGGTCGTCCATGGTCGCTAGTGAGATGCAGAGTAGATAAAAATATAGTGGAATTGAGGGAACTTTTTGAACAATCAAATAGTTTATCTCGTGGATAGAGAACTTGTCGCCTATAAACTCACAAACTAGTGAAAATAATAAACTAGCCACTATCGAGAACCTGCGAGCGGTCGCGGTGCCGGGTTCTCTTAATCACCGGCTGAGTAGCGCCTTGTCCCACCGTTCGGTAGATACCAATCGAAGGCGGGCATGAGAGGTATATCAACACGGCACTATATTAAATTTCAACATCATTCTCGGCCGACAGTGGAGACGGGTTTCGCTGAGCATCCTCCGCTCGACGAATACGTCGACACAGAGCCACCCGGCGGCACCGTTGCCGGAGAGTCGTTCGCGGCCCGTTAGTCCAGCAGGACGCACTTCGAGTGGACTGTCGGGACCGACTCGGAACCACGATAATTCATAAATAAACAATACTGACAGGGACGAGTGGCCGGTTTCGGTCTCTAGAGTGGTTCTGTTAGCGTCACCCCCGGTGCCGGTGAATCGAGGTTGCAAGCGAGTTTTATCAGCTAACGCCCAGTATCGATTCGGATTATCTGTTGTCAGAGATAGTAATCGAAGATACGTCAACGAACTATTTCGAATTTATAGTTTATACTTCAGAGTCGGTGCAACGGCTACAACACGCCGTTAGCAGTTAGAATTGTTTATTTTCCGCACACATAGACATGCTCAAACACATGCACAGACACACATACACACTACAATTCTCCGTGAGCGAGGGTTGCAGAAGCGTATTCGACCGACTGACACGACGGGTCAAGAGGAATGGGTGAACAAAAGAGTGGGGTACGAGAGAAAGTATCTGGAATATACCGAGAGAAAATATGAATTGATAACTACGTCTGGAAACTAAAACGCGGTTCTCTCGGGCATTTCGGGCTGTACACTGTGGTGGCGAGTAGCCAGATTCACATACCTACGTTTGATAGTGGAAACTGTCCGGAGTGACGACTATTCAAATCGTCGTCTAAAAAACCGCGCCAGGGGTGCCTCCGAAGGCCGTCCCGGACCTCCGGGTGTGGCGCGTGGAACTTCGTTACTCGGACGCGGCGTCGTCGGTCCGTTCTTCGAGCGTAGATTCGACGAGTGCGTCGAAATCGACGCCCTCGGTGCGGTACTGGTCGCGGTTGTCGAGGACGACCAGCCCCTTTTCGGTTATTTCGTACAGACCGGAGTTCGGCGCGGGCCCGACTCGCGCCAGTAATCCATAATCTGCCAGTATCGGCAGACGTGTGTTGATGTACGAGCGGTTCTTGTCGAGGATATACGAGAGGTTTACAGCAGTGTTCCGCCTCCCATCGGAGAGAGCCTCCAGTATATCGAAGTCAGTTGGGACGGCCAACTTCATATACCGTTGTTTTCATCGCATGTTAAATAAACATCTTATGAGTGGGCTACCCAAACTGCCCACTCGTCTGGTAGGTTGCGGTCGAACGTGTGGCGTTTATGCCGAAGTGTGATTCTATTTTCGCATGTGTTAGTCACAGTCCACACCACGAACGGAGAAAAATAGAGTCCCGGTCAGTACGTGCGCGGACGGAGACCGGGTAACGGTGATGGGGACGTTATCTGTATTCGAGGGCGTCGCGGGCGAAGCGGAGGTCTTCGAGTATCTGCTCGTGTCGGTCGATGGCGTCGTCGATGTGCGCGCGAGTCTGTTCTGTCGAGCGTTCGTCGCAGTCGTAGTCGTGGTACTGCGTCTGCATCAGGTGCGATTCGAGCGCGCGGGACGTCGAGTCGCTCGCAGACAAGAGCGCTCGCGTAATCGTCCACTCTATCGAGTCGTCGTCGGGAAGTTCCCCGAGGACTGCTACCTTCCCCTCGTGTCGGTTGTCCATCATAGACCACGTTGTGGCTGGATAGTATTTAAAACTATAGAGATTTGATAATTCCAACACCAGTGAATGGCTATAAAACGATTATATGGATGATTAAAGCCGGTATTAGCGGTTAAACCACCATTGTAGATATATCAAATTTCAGAGATTGTCGTCGGGATATCGCCGTGTTGTGGCGTTCGACTGGCGTCACCCACTGCACCGTCACGGGGTGCCGCGGGTGGCACTACCGCTCTTCGACGTGTCGAATCTCGACGCCGATACCGCGCGTCGAATCGACCATCTCCGCGCCGCTCATTTCGGCGCGTCCGATGGCGAACGCCTTCGGACCTTCGACGATAACCTCGTCGCCCGGGCGAATCTCCGCGTCGGCGTCAACGATGCCGGGTGCGAGAACCGAACCGTGCGGGACGAAGCCGTCGATTTCGACTGTCTTCGTCGGCGCATCGCTATCGCGCCAGACCTTCGCACCTTCGAGCGTAAAGGAGATGACACCGTACTGCGGCACCATCGTCGCTAACTGCTCGCCCTCACCGTTCCAGACCTGCAGTTTGGGGAACCGACTCGTCATGTCCAGTTCGACGCCCGAAAAGAGCGCGTCGCCGGCCTCCGGTCCGAGTTGGTAGTCGGCGATTGCCTTTACGACGTTGTGCTCGCGCGCTTCGCGCGTGAACTTGGGTTCACCGTCGAGAGTTCGCATGAGGTTCCCGATCGACTCGGTCGTCGTCGGGTGCTCGGAGACGGTGTACTCGACATCGAGGCCGAGGTCGGCTTCGACGCGCTCGACGATTTCGGTGTACGCGCCCGGCGGGACGTGCGCGATGATTCGCGGGTAGTCGTTGCGTTCGAGATAGCGCCGAAGAACCTCGGTGACGAACGATTTTTCGTCTTCGGACCAGTCGCCCGTGACGACCGAATCGTAGTGCTGTGCGGGGTAGGTAAGTTCGAGTTCCTGCGGAACGACACCGATAGGCGAGGTCATAGACACCATATGCGCGCGGTACTGGACGGCCTCCTGGAACTGTCGGTGGCTCTGTGACTCGCTGTAGGGTTTCTTTGCCGAACACGGGAGGAGAACAAGCGGGTTGTCGAAGCGGTTTTTGTATCGCGTCGTCACACGGTCGGCGAATCGCTGAATCTCCACGCGGTCGATGGACTCCTCGGATGCGGCCGTGAGTTCCGCGTTGCGGATGACCGGAGTCCGCTCTTCCATGAAGGAGAACTGTTGGTCGAATCGGCGGAACGCGGCGGTCAACCACTGGTCGTTTCGGGCCTGTCCTTCGATGTAATCGCGGAGGCGACCGTCGCGGATGCGACGCCGGACGCGGGCGAGCTCTGCCCGAAGCGCATTCGCGTTGTGTTCGGCGGCATCGGCACGGGTAAACTCCGAGGCGGGCTTTCGACAGGCGGCGCAGGCACAGGGGAGTTCGTCGAGGTCTTCGAGGAAGTACTCGCCGTCGGTGCTGAGGTAGAATCCTTCGAGACCGCGTGCCCGGGCGCGCGTCTCGTCAACGAGGTCAACGCCGGCGTAGGCGAGAAGCGAGACGTTTCGCGGCGTGGCGACGCCCGAGAGCATGAGCGCCGTGTCCGCCGGGAGGTTCGATTTCGCTTCGACGATGTTGTCTCGGAAGGCGCGCGCGTGACCGACAAAGCCCTGCGCGTCCGAGAGGATGTACGCGTCAGCGCCGTAGTCACCGGCTGTGTCGGCGGTGACGACTGCCGCAGACGGGAAGTCAACGTCGGGATACTCGACGGAGAACGATTCACGAATCTCGTCGGCGCTCCCGGCGGGAAGCGAGCGATTCGGAAGGACGGTCAGCGTGTCGTCGTCTCCGTCGGGCATCTCGCGCTCGGCCGCCCAGAGACTGCCGGCGTCGGCGAGGACGTCGTCTGCGACCGCCGGCGTCGTCAACGAATCGGAGAGACGTAACTCCCCGATTCGGGCGGCACCGTCGCGGGCGTGAACCTCGAAGTAATCGGTCATACGGGGTCGTCGGCCCCCCACAGCCAATTATCTTCCCTTCCGCGGGCGCGAACCACACGCCTATTCACATTGACAATCCGACATCTTGGTGATGCGTACGCACTCCTCACTCTCCCGACGACGTGCCCTCTCGCTACTCGGAGGATGTCTACCGACCCGGTCATCTACGACGAACTACTTTACACATCGGTCAACGGTCGGGTGGCCATCTACGACCTCGAAGAAAAGCGCGACCCACGATGGGTCACCGAACAGGGCATAGCAGGAACGTCCGAACCGCCGCCGTCGATGAAACTCACGTGTACCTGACGCAGTTCGGAGGAGCACTCACCCCCCTTCACGCTGACGACGGGACTATCGACTGGACACTCGGATTCCGTGACCTCCAGCCTGCTGTAACTGGACAGACGTCGGCGACACTGTGTGATGGAAAACTCTACGTCGGCGACTACTCGGACGAGGACGACTATTACCCCAGACTCACCATCATCGACGCTGAATCCGGGGAGATAGACAAACGAATACCCCTTCCTTCCGTGCCCAAATCCGGTCCGATACTATCCAACGGGACAGTTGTCCCGCGGACAAAAGAGGGGTTCATTGGCCTCCGCTAGCCCAGACTCGTGTGAACTGCCTAACAGGATGACAGCCACCGTCCCTTAGCCGCTGGCCCGCGAACACCCACTATGAACGTTCCCGAACCGTCCGGCCCGTGGTCGCCACAGCGCGTCACCGACTTTCTCACGCGGACCACGATTCCGATTCGTCTCTCCTGTCGAACACCGAGCGACGACCTCTGGATGCTCTCGTTGTGGTACGAGTGGGACGCCGAACAGTCCGAACTTCGGTGTGCCACCTCGGCCGACGCCGACATCGTTCGGTTCCTTCGCGCGCACGACGACATCGCTTTCGAGGTTTCGACGAACGACCCGCCGTACCGCGGCGTCCGCGGACGGGGGACCGCGACCGTTGAACCCGACGACGAAAAAGCGGTGCTTCGGCGACTCATCGGTCGTTATCTCGGCGACGACGAGACACCGCTGACGAAACGATTGCTCTCGCCCGAACGCGACGAAGTGGTGATTCGAATTCGGCCCACGAAGTTGCATACGTGGGACTACGCGAGTCGGATGGAACCGACGAAATAACCCCAAACGGGGCAGTGCCGCGCGAGGGTGGCTGTATCGCCCGCGCGGCGTACAAAAATAGGGTGGCCGGGGTGGGTACGGTCAGCGGGACCGGTGGGTCAGCGACGCCGACCGGCCGGGGCGGGTGTGGGCGAGGGTCGCCGACAAGCCGGTGGGCGTCGCCTATCTCGATAGAAGAGCGATATTTAAAAGAAGATTTTCCGAACTCTCACCCAAATCTCTCCCTGATACCGACCCGCACAGTATATCGGCCTACGACCCCGCGACTGTCCGCCGGACGAGTAAGTATCCGCCTGGGACCAAACGTCTTCATGGATAAAACAAGCTAACTTTCAATAGTGCAATTTGAATAGTATTATGTGCCAGTGAGGACGAGTGAGACTCGTGTCACCTCAGCATTCGACGGAACGGGCGGCGACACTCAGCGACTCGCACACGGAGATGAGTGAGATACTGATGCCGAACGATACGAACAATCTCGGCCGCGCACTGGGCGGGTCGGTTCTCCACTGGATGGACATCTGCGGAGCTATCTCGGCCCGACGATTCTCCCGGCGGCAGGTCGTCACGGCGTCGATGGACCACGTCGATTTCCTCGCACCAATCGAACTCGGCGACATCGTCACTGTCACCGGCTACGTCTTCGACACCGGTCGGACGAGCATGGAACTGAAAGTCGATGTCGAGGCGGCGCGGCCGTCGTCGAACGAGACGCGAGAGACGGCGAGTTCGTTTTTCACGTTCGTCGCACTCGACGAAGACGAGTCCGCCACCCGCGTTCCGGAACTTCGATGCCCAACCGAGTCCGAACGCTCGCTCCGTGACCAGGCGTTAGACGAGCGCCACCGGCGTCGCCAAGAGCTTGCGGCGCACGCGACTAACGGACCGACCCGCCGTTAACTCGGACGAACGAGATGCGACGCGACCGCGAGAAGCCGAGATGAGACGAGGTTAAATACCGTCCGCCCACCAAGTATCGCTATCGAATGTCCTACACGTACTTGGGCGACGCCCATATCGGGCTAACGGCGTCGTACCGCGATGACGAACCTCCCTTCCCGACCGACGCGTCGCTTTCGTTTTCGCGGCGGAACCACCTTCGAGAGGACGTGGACCTCCTCAAGCGACTGTTGTTCCCGCGCTGTTGGAACGCCGGCAACTGGGTCGCAGACGAGGGGACGCTTCGAGATGCGGTTGCGAACTTCGCGTCGCTTTGTCACTCCGGCATCGCGCCGTACGTGGACGAAGACCCCGCGGACGTCGTCGAGAGCGTCGTCAACAAACTCCCAGATATCCGTGAGACGCTGAAAAAAGACGTCGAGGCGGCCTACAAAGGTGACCCCGCGGCGCGAAGCTACATGGAGATTATCCGGTCGTACCCCGGCGTGCAGGCGGTCGTCGTCCACCGTATCGCCCACGCATTCTACGAGGCCGATGCGACCGAGTACGCCCGCGAACTGGCCGAGTACGCGAAGATGGAGTCCGGCATCGACATCCATCCCGGGGCGACCATCGGCGACTACTTCTTTATCGACCACGGCACGGGCGTCGTCATCGGCGAGACGGCGACCATCGGCGACTGGGCGCGAATCTATCAGGACGTAACTCTCGGTGCGCTCCACTTCGAAGAACAAGAAGACGACGAACACACGCTCAAGAAGGGCTACAAGCGACACCCGGATATCGGCGACAGCGTCGTCATCGGCGCGGGAAGCAAGGTTCTCGGAGCAGTCACCGTCGGCGACCACGTAAGCATCGGCGCGAACTCGTGGGTGACAGAGGACGTACCGGACCACACGAGCGTCTTCATCTCCGAGCACCCGACGCACGAACGAAAACAGCGGGACTGAAGCCAGAAGAGAAAGCAGAAAAGCGGAGCTGAGCGGGGAAGAGAAAGTGAAGCGAAGAAAGAGTGGGAGAAAGAACGGACGAGCCAAGAAGGGGGCGATTCGAGGACGGGACCGCGGTGCCGCTCAGTCGAACGTCACCCAGGCGAGGAAGGCCAGCCCGAACGATTCGAAGACGTGGAGGAGCATCATGAGCCGCCACGCGATGACGGGAACGTCGGTGCTGAACCAGTCCGACAACGTCGGGTCCAGCAGGTACATGTAGAATGCGAGCGCGTTCTCCGCGAGGAGGAACACCCCGAACACGAGGAGACCCACGGCGTGTTTGGACCGGAAGGTCAGGTAGTTTCGCGCCCAAACCGCCGACAGTGCGAGAAGCACGACGACGTTGAGTCCCGAAGAGACCTTCGCTACGTCCACCCAGATACTCATCTGTCTACCTGTTTTTCCGACTTCCTGATATACGCTTTCCCAAATCTCTCCATAATCAGTCCATCCTGTCGAGAATCGTCTCGACGGTTCCCCAGTTCGCCCGGCACCGTTGCGACGGAAGGTAAACCGCACCGTAATCGTCGCCGCTCCGTTGAACCACGTCGTTGTCCATCAGCACGTCGAGGTGGTGACGTACGGTCTTGTAGTCGAGGTCGAGGGTTTCGGCCAGTTGGTTGGCGTTTCGCGGCTGTGCCTCTATCGTCTTGAGGATACGGACACGGTTTTCACCCCCACGAGTTCCCGTGAGCACGTACCAGAGGACAGCCTCCATCGTATGCGGTGACACGTCGAGAGACCCTAAGACCATCGACCGACAGACTGCGCGGCGGTCAGCGAGGTTCGACCGGGGGGACTGCTATTCGTCGGTCGCGGCGTCGAGAGCAGATGTGGTGGCGTCTTCGTCCGACGGGTTAGCATCCGCCAATCGCTCGGAAACATCTGACAGCGACTCCAGTTCGACCGATTCGGGGACACGTTCGAGTGCCGTTTTGGGCCAGTCGTCGTGCGCCAGCGTGAACGTCGCGTCGGGGTTCTCCTCGACCAACCGAGAAACGCCGGTTGCGGCCTGTTCGTAGGCGTCGCGGTCGAGCCGTTCCGGCACTTCGGCGGTGAGCGGGTACGTCTCCGAGAGCGCTCGCGGGAAGGGACCGAACGGTGGGACAACTCGCCACGTCGCGTCGAACGTGTCGCCGGAGGGAGTACCGCCCTCGGTGAGAAGCACGTGGCCCTCGGCGGTCAGACGGTCCATTCGGGCGTGGTGTCTTCGGACTTCCGGCCGGTGGGCGCTCTCGTTCGAGGCGTAGAAGAACGCGCCTTTCGAGGCGGGGTCTTCGCGTTCGAGTTGGTCCGCGTGGTCGAGAAGCGCTCGGTAGCCGTCGAGCATCGTGGGGTGCGAGCGGGCGCGCTCTTCGACGAGTTCCAGCAGGTTGCCGTCGCGGATGGCCTGCTTGATGCGACGGAGTTCCGCGAACGTGACGTGTAGATTGTGCTCGGCGAGCAGTTTCTCCTGTCGTTTCGACCCCGCCGCCCGCAGGTCGTCGGGCGAATACTCGGTGCAGATGGGACAGGTACACGGGAGATAGTCGAGGTCTTCGAGATGTTCGGTCCCGCGAACCGTCAGATAGCGGCCGTCACGGGCATAGAGGGCGTAGGCGGCCGAGTCGAACAGGTCACAGCCGAGTGCGACGGCGAGCGCGAGCATCATCGGGTGGCCCGCACCGAAGAGATGAACCGGCGCGTCAACGCCAAGCCCGCGTTTCGCGGCGGCGACGGCGTCAACCATGTCGTCGTAGCGGTAGGCGTTCATCATCGGAACGACGGCACCGACGGGGAACACGTCGAGGTCGGACGCCGACGCGTGACGACCAGCCGCCTCGCGGAGGTCGGGGTACGTCGAACCTTGTACAGGTGCGTTGACGAGCATGTCGCCCGTATCGGCGGTCTCAGCGTCGGCGATGGCCTGCTTCGTGACTTCGAGTTCGTCTTCGGCCTGTTCGCGGTCAACGTCCGGCGGTGTCGGAATATCCACCGGCGTGGCGATGTCGGTGCCGATGTCGCGTTGGAACTGGAGGATTTCCTCGGTCGTCGTGTCGATTTCGCCGTACTCCGCGAGTTGGAACGACCCGGAGTCGGTCATGATGGCTCCGTCGAAATCGAGCATCTCGTGGAGTCCGACATCGAGTGCCTCCTCGCGGAGGTGGTCGTTCTTCTTGATGATGTAGGAGTTCGTGATGAGAATCTCCGCGCCGAACTCGGATTCGAGCTTTGCGGGCGGAATCGTGTCGATGTTCGGATTGACGACCGGCAGGAGGGCCGGCGTCTCGACGGTGACCCCCGCGCGAGGGACGGTCAAGCGGCCGATTCGACCGGCGAGGTCCCCGTCGCGGATTTCGAAGTGGTCGCGCATAGGGTGGCGTTCCGTGAGCGCGGCGGTAAGCGTTGCGTTCGCCCGCCCTCACGACACGCGGAGAGACTCAGGAATCCGACACAACCCCAACCTACGAGTTCGATAGGGGTTGCGTCACGAAGCCGATACCCGAGAGACGACACCGACCCGCAGAAACGCCCACGAAATCGACGTGCCGGACGTGAAGTTGTGCCACAAAAGAGTGTACGACTGAATTCTGTATTTAAAAATAAGCATTGTATATGTATACCAACCACATATAGTTGTTATCAAACTCGATTATTTGGGCGACCAATTTAAAACCGATTTACCGCAACTAGGAAGTCAAATGCTGGCCGAATTATCTCCACTCGAAGTAACCGGGCTGGTCGTGTCCCTCGTCGGACTCATACCGGTCGTGACGCAGTACAGAGACGAGACGAAGCTGTTCACCGCAGGCTACGTGTTGCTCGTCGCCGGAATGGTGGCGACGAACGCCGAAGTATTCCTCTTAGAGCCGCTTTTCAACTTCGTCGAACACGGCCTCGGCATCGGTCTCGCAGGTATCACGTTCCTCGCGGCGGCCTACATCCGCCGGCAGGAAGTCATCAACACGGAGTAAATAAAGATGGTTTCACTCGCGGCACTCTTCGACGCGGTCGGCACGCTCGGATTCATCGGAGCGGCAGGATTAGGATGGTTCAACTACCGAGACAGCGACGCTGAAGCACCGTTTTGGCTCACGTTCGCCTTTGGGTCGGTCCTCGGCGTGATGTGGACGTTCAGCCTCGCACTCGAAAAAGCGGGCATCTACGAGGAGGTGTTCAATCTCGTGACCGGGCCGCTCATGACCTCTACGGTCGCCGTGTTCGCAATCGGCGGAACCGCGACGCTCGCAATCGTCGAGGACATGAAAGGCCTACTCGCAGACGCAGAGGAAAAACGGCAGGAACTCGACACCCAGCGCCGAGAACTCGACGCGCTCACCACCGACCTCGAACGACAGGCCGAGTCGTACGGACAGGCGATGGAACAGGCCGCCGCTGGCGACCTCACCGTCCGGGTCGATGCAACGAGCCAGAACGACGCGATGCGACGCATCGGCACGGGATTCAACGAGATGATGGACGCCATCGACTCGGTGATGATTCAGATTCAGTCGTTCGCGGGGCAGGTTGACGACGAGAGTTCGGAAGTCACGTCGAGCGCGAATGCAGTGAAGGCCACGAGCACCGACGTCGCCGACAGCATCGAAGAGATTTCCGCGGGCAACGAGACGCAACACCGGAACCTCAACTCCGCGGAGTCGGAGCTGAGCAACCTCTCTGCGACAATCGAAGAGATTGCGTCCTCGTCCGAGGAGATCGCACACCAGTCGCGTCGAACCGTCGAGCGCGCCAAAGAGAGCCAAGAAGCGGCCAGTTCGACCATCGACAAGATGGAACAGTTGGAGTCGCGCTCGACCGAAACTGTCTCCGAAGTCGAAGACCTCCAACAGTCGGTCACGCAGATCGGTGAAGTCGTCGAACTCATCGACGACATCGCCGAGAAGACCAGTATCCTCGCGCTCAACGCCTCCATCGAGGCCGCGGGTGCCGGCGACGCCGGCGAAGGCTTCGCCGTCGTTGCGAGCGAAGTGAAGACGCTCGCCGAAGAGACCGCCGAAGCGACCCAAGAAGTCGAGTCGCTCATCGGCGATATCGAAGAGACGACCGAGAACGTCGCCGAAGACACCTTCGAGACGCAAGCAGAAGTCGAAGCGAGCCGTGAGACGGTCGGCGAGACGGTCGATGTGCTCGAAGAAATCGTCGAGAAGATAGAAGACAGCAACGACTCCATTCAGTCGATTAGTAGCGCCACCGACGAGCAGGCGCAATCGACCCAAGAGGTCGTCACGATGATGGACGAAATCACGAATCTCAGCGACAAGACCGCCACGGAGGCGCAAAACGTCTCTGCGGCCGCCGAAGAACAGACGGCGGCGACCCAAGAAATCGCGTCCGCATCCGAATCCCTCTCGGACCGCGCACAGCAACTCCAGTCGCTCGTCTCGCAGTTCGAGTCCAGCGATTCACAGCCGAACACCGACCTGGACATCGGCCAGCAGTCGGGCACGGCAAGCCCCACGAACGGAGCGTCGATGTCGAACGGTGCGGCCGGGACGCAACTGAACTGAGGCGAATCGCCCCACCAACATCCTTTGTTCTCGTGAAGCGTCGCCCGAGGTGCGCGTAGAAGACGGTTCGGTCGATTAGCTCCGATGGAATCCGCAGTTACTGATAGCTTGTCGAGGTCGTGCTGAACTCGGAGCGCGAGGCGGTCACAGATGTGCGAGTTTCCAGAATCCCATCGGGACCACACCGAGGAAGGGAAGGTACACCGGGAGGAGCACCCACGGAACGGACGGGCCGAGCGGCGTGGCGGCCACGACGATACTGCCGATAGCGATGAGGACAACCGAACTGACCGCGGCACCGGCGAACCACCAGTTGAGCGGTGAGAGGTCGGTAGACTGGAGCTGGAGGTCGAACGTCTCGACGAACGTCTTCGGGTCATCGAGTGGGCCGAGCGTGCGCTCGGTCTCGTCGTCGCCCCGGCCAGTCGTCACGGTTACTGTTCGCGTTCCGAAGTACCGGTCGGAAAGTCGCGTTTCGACTACGCTGGCGTCACGGAGTTCGCCGACTGGCGCCGTCCACTGTGGTTCGTCGGTTAGACGGTCGTGAGCGACGAGCTGGTCACCGATTCGGTAGTACGTCGTCCACTTGTTCGTCAGAACGGTCTCCACGATGTCACCGACGAGCAGGAGGCTCAACAGGACGAGGCTGGCGAGACCACTCGCAAGCCAAAGGCTCAGTGAGGGCGCACCCTCGCCGAGAAACGCGGGGACACCGAGCCAGACGAACGTGGCTAACATGACGTAGAACGGCCCTTTGGTGACCACACCCCATACTGCATCCGCTATAACCGAACGCTGAGCGACGTCAATGGTGGCCGACGGGTGCCCCGCGGGGACGTTGACCGAGTCGGCCGTGATTTCGCTGTCGGGACCGGAGAGCCACCCGGTGAGCCGGCCTCCACCACCGTGTTCCGCGCGGAAGCCAGACCACTCGAAGAGCACTTTCACGACCACGAACGCGACGAGCACGGACGTCGGTCCCCCAACTGCGACGATGAACAGGAAACACGAGAGGAGAAAGCCCTGCCGGGCGGGTATCTCGACGACGGCGTACGGAGAGCGCTCCGCGTACCGCTCGCTCCCGAAGTAGGTGTGGACAGTCTCGACGACCTGCCCGACGACCAGCGCGACGACGCTGAGCAGAACCTCCGGGTGGCCGAGAACGTCAAGGACCGAAACAACTTCCGAGACTGGAGCGAGAATCAAGAAGCCGATCCACGCGCCACCGCAGACAACCGCGACGGTGAACGGGACGTTTCGGGGATAGACCGGTGGTAAACGGCTGTGAACGGTGACACTGCCGCGTTTGTCCGCGAGGTCGCTCTCGGGGATGTTGAAGACACCGGCCTCGCGGTCGGATGCGGGGGGCTTGCCAGCGAACAGAGCCTTTACCCCCGCGAGCGGCAACACTACCAGTAGTTCAAGCACGTAGACGGCGACGAGCGTCTCGGGGTCCCAACCGAACCACACCACCCCCGCGAGCGGGAGGACGTTAGCAGCGAGAACGGGGAGGAATCCGAGCGCAGTCTGTGGGGTGTCGCCGTACTGGATGGAAGACATTGGTTGCGCTTTCTTTCTCAGTGATTGATATGTCTAGTGGAAGAATTGTAAGAGACGACACGGTTTCGGAGCCGTGCTATCCAGACGGTTCGGCTCTCTGGCTGACAGAACGGTATCGGTTAGGAAGACGCACACCGATACGACGAAATACAGAAGATATCAGACGACTCCTCCGACGATGAGTACTATTGTCGTCGAAGTGTGCTCGTCGGAGCAACAGCAACGATAGCGGCAGGGAACAGGGGAAACAGCGACCGTGACGACGACGGCAGAAACGGTGGCGGGGACGACGACGGAAACAGTGGCAGTGACAGCAACGGCGGCGACGAGGCCGCAGAGATGCCGCGACCCTCAGAACAACACCCCGGACGGAAGCGCGTCGGGGTTCAGTTCGGCGAACTTCAGTAACACGTATAGAAGCGAAAACAGCGTCGCGTTGTACGCGCCGTGGATGAGACTCGGCACGACGAGGTTGTCTGTCAGTTCGTAGGCAATCCCGAAGATGAGACTCGGCACGAACAACACCGAGATGGTCACCAGTCGAGCGCCCGTACCGCCGGCGAGCGCGGCGAAGTGAATCGCCGCGAAGAACGCGCTCGCAAGGAGGATTCCAGAGACGGGACCGAAGCTCTCTCGAAGCCGGTTCTGGACGACGCCGCGGAACAGTAGTTCCTCGCCGGGACCGATGATGAGGAACGACGCGGGGATGAGAAACAGGAGTACTTCCGGGTTCTGCGCCGAAATTTCGGCGACCTGATTCGGTGCGCCCTGTATCCCGAGCACGCGGATGATATTTCCGATGACGAGAATCGCGCCGAAGGCTGTCACGTAGCCGAAGATGATAGCGACTAGGTCCCGAAGAGATGGAATCGAGATGCCGAAGTGATCGGGACCGAACCCGCGGTATTTGGCGTACACGAGCGTCACACCGCCGAACGCGACACCCTGCATAAGGACGAGCGAGACGACCAATAACAACAGCGGCGATAACTGGAGCCCGGTACTTGTCACGGCCCGGCCGGTCGCATCGACGAGGAGTATTCCGAATAGGAGACCGGCTCCGCCAAGTCCGATAGCGACACCAAGAGAACGAATCGGGTCAGGGACGCGTGTCGTGATACTCACGAGCGCACACTACGGGTGCCGTCGTCAAAATCCTTCCCGCCCGCGGCCGTCGATTCGAGGGTCGCTTCGGCGTCCGAGTTCACTCCGATTGTCGCCCGCGTATGATTGTGCCCTCCCGTGTCCTCACTCGCCGGCGAGTTCGTAGTAGAGCACCCCGAGAACCGTCCGCGCGTCTCGAACGTCGCCCGCGAGAACCGACTGGCGGAGGTCGTCGTACGCGACTGTCGTTGGGCGGATGCTCTCGTTGAAATCGAGATGCTGGTCGGCACCGGGTTCGCACCCGCGGGCGACGAAGTAGTGGTGAACCGAGTTGGCGATGCCGTTCGCGGGTTCGACGGTCACGAGCGGGTCCATCGTATCCGCCTCGTATCCGGTCTCTTCTGTGAGTTCGCGGTGAGCGGCGGCCGCGTAATCACTGTCGTCTTCCTCGGTGCCGCCGGCGGGAAGCCCGCGATTTGTCCGCCCGACAGCCTGTCGCCACTCGTCGATGGCGACGATGTCGCCATCTGGCGTAAACGGGAGAACGACGACCGCCGCCGGTTCGTCAACGTAGTGGAAATCCGTCTCGGTCCCGTCCGGGAGTCGCACGTCATCCATGCGGATGTCGAAGCCGGGACACGAGTAGTCGATTCGCGTGTCCGTGGTCTCCCACGCGAGGTCGTCTGTCATAACGTCACGTGACGGCGGTGCGTGCAAAAACGTCGCGGTCGGCGCACTCGGTCCCGTCCGGAACGACACCACTCAGTTTGAGCGACAACCTCAATTTCAGTTTCAGCGTCAACCTTAGTTTGAACGTCAGCCTCAGCGTTCGTCCTCGAACGAAACCTGCGCGAGGTCGGCTTCCAACTCGTCTACGTACTCGTTGTAGGCCTCGACGAACGTTGCGAAGTCGCCGGCGAGTTCCCGAACGTCGGGTGCCGACGGCGGTTCGTACTGCGACAGCAGGTAGACGCCGCCCTCGCCGCCGACGCGGAGGTACGACACCTGTGGACCGTCCCACTTCAGTTCCCAGCGAGTGCCACCGACGCGTTGGGTGAAAGTTCCGTACTCGCCGTCGAAGCGGTTTAGTTCACCCGCGATGGTGTTTGCGACCTCGCGGATGGTGCCGACCAATTGGTCCCGCTCGGCGACGATTTCCTCGGTGGTCGTGACGGCCGGGAAGTCGGTCGGAACGTCGTCGAGCACGCCGTCGAGCGACTCGACGTGTTCGTTGTACGCCTCGACGAACGACGGGTAATCCTGCATCGCCGTCGCCAACGGCTTCGGTTCGGGCGGTTGTTTGGTCGAGACGACGTACGTTTCACCGCCCGACTTGCCTTTGAATCGGAGGTACTGCAACGCGCCCGCCTCGTACTTCAGCGTCCATTTTCCGCGTCGCGTTTTGAACGTCTCCTGCCCGTAGTCACCACCCTGTAGAATTGCGAGTTCGCGCGCGATGGGTCCGGCGTGGGCTTCGACCGCCGAAACCACTTCGTCGCGGTTTTCGGCAACGTCGGCGACGCTCGTAACGTCGAACGAGAGGGCGTCTGTCATTGCTCAGAGGACGCCGGTCGAAGGGATAAATTCGTCCTTGCGTGTGTGTCGCAGTCGTCAGTTACAGGTGAAACTCACTCGGAGCCGGTAGAAACAGCCTCGCTCCGACGGAACACACGTAACGTATCACGCTCGCCGCGTTCGCACTCGACCTGCACGAAGCCGAACTGCGTGAACACCGACTCCCAGTTGCGGTAGTAGAGCGGAAAGTCGTATTCGGCGTCGTTCACACCCGTGACGCTTCCGCCGACTTCGGCGTCTGTCTGGCTACCGTCGTGAGACTGTCCGCTATCGGAGTCGGTCCCACCATTGGAGCCGGGTCTGCCTTCGTTTTCGACGGTGATGAGCAGGTCACTCGTACATCGGGCGAGTTCCTCGAACACCCATTCGTCGTCGGGGTGAATGTGTTGGAGCGTCTCGATAGAGAAACTGGCGTCGTACTCGCCGTCGTCGAACTCGGTGACGACATCCTCGATGGCGTCCGCGTAGAACGTCCCGGCGGCGGCGAGGTCGGGATACGCGTCGGCCATCACCTCGAACGAGTCGGCGTTGATATCGACGCCCGCGAGGTTTTCGAACCCGTGTGCGTGGAGGTGCGAGAGGTGCCGTCCCGGACCACAACCGAGTTCGACGATTGCATCGGTTGGGTCGAGTAACCGCTCGAAGTGCCGACGTACCGACTCGCTTACCTCGTTCGGGCCGTAGTACGCGTAGTATTCCGGAGAGAACTCTCCCGACCTGTCTTCCCACTTGCGACGAACGTCGTTAGCATCCACAGGTATCGACACGGCCCGTCCACGGGTAAAGTCTCGTCGGAGTCGGCGGCCACAACCGAAGGTAGAGAACTGTCGATACCACAGAAGAACGACGAATCCTATTCGAATCACTATGCGAGTGCGGCCAGAACCGACACAATAGAGACATTTGTCTACAAAATCCGCTGTTTCAGAAAAGATATAAACAAAGTATGGCCATGGCACTGCGACTCTCACAAGTCTTATCCGTGAAGGGCGTGTGTGTTCAAAAGCAATGGCGAAAGGAAACGTTGATTTCTTCAACGACACTGGCGGCTACGGTTTCATTTCGACGGACGATGCTGACGACGACGTGTTCTTCCACATGGAAGACATCGGCGGCCCGGACCTCGAAGAAGGCACGGATGTGGAATTCGACATCGAGCAGGCCCCCAAGGGCCCGCGCGCGACGAACCTCACGCGCCTTTAAATTAATTTAGTACGCCGCATTCGCGGCAGAACGATACTCTCACTTTTAGTGGACTTGACCGGCGAGCCAACGGCTCGTTCGACGGGGAAACGGATGCTCGACAGCACCTGCTGGCGGCGTTACAGCACGCAGAGCCTGTCGGCATGTGCCTCAGTGGACGCCTGCAGGGAATCAGATGACACAGACAGTTCCTGGCCGTCCCAACAGGTCAACAGAGAGGGCACAGCGAAGTAGCTACTCTGGCTTAGTGGGACCGGATTTTCGGCCGCGAAACGAGGCGGTCCAGTCGAATATCAGTCGCCTGAATCACATTTTTTGGTGTGCCTAAAATCCGGAACGTTTAACAGACATTAGGCGGCCCTAAAAATTATGGACCGGCGACGTTTCATCGCAGCAAGCGGTACAGCACTCGGAACGATACTGGCGGGTTGTACAGGTCAAACCGAAACCCAAACCGAAACCCAAACCGAAGGTGAGACGACGGCAGAATCGGAATCCTACACGGTCTCGATAGAACCACTCGGAGAGGTTTCGTTCGACCAGGTCCCAGAGACGTGGGTTGCGAATAACGGGAGTTGGGCCGATATGGGCATCGCACTCGGACAAGAGCCGCCCAAAGGAGTCTGGCTGACCTCGCGCTACCACACGCACTACTACGACGACATTCCGGGGCTAAGCGTCGATAAAAGCGACATGGTCTCTCTGTCTAAAAGTGGAAGCGTCAGCAAGGAACTCCTCTACGAACTCGACGGTGACGTCCACATTATCGACCCGAACTTCCTGATGAACCGCTTCGACGGGTGGAAGCAAGCGGACATCGACGAAGTGCGCGAGAACGTCGGGCCGTTCTTCGGCAACACGATATTCTCGACGAACTACCCGTGGCACGATGACTACCGGTACTACCCCATGATGGAGGCCTTCGAAAAACTCGCGCAGGTGTTCCAGCAACAGGAGCGTTACGAGGCGTTCGAAGCGGTACACGACGAGTTCCAAGCGAACCTCGCGCCCGTTGTCCCCGGCCGAAGTGAGCGGCCATCGGTGGCTGTCACCTGGGCGAGCGGTGACGAACCCGAGAAGTTCTATCCCTACACAATCAGCTCGGGAACGAGTTTCAAGCACCTCCACGACCTCAAGGTTAAAGACGCTCTCGCCAAGACGGACGTCAAAGACTTCCACAGCAGTCGCGGAGCGATCGACTACGAAACGCTACTGGAAGTCGATCCGGAAGTGCTCCTCGTCCGCGGTCAGGAAGCCAAGTCTGCCGAGGAGTTCCAGAATACGGTCGTCGAATTCATGAAGAACCACGACGTTGCAAGCAGTCTCAGCGCGGTCGAAAACGAGCAGGTCTACCGTGCGGGTAGTCTCTACCAGGGCCCGATTACGAACCTCGTGTTGACCGAGCGTTTGGCGTCCGACCTGTACGACGCTGATACGACGCTGTACGACCGGCAACGCGTCGCTGATATCGTCGCCGGCGATTTCTAACACGGCTGTAGGAAGACGAATCACAAGGTCGTCGGTATACACCACCGGCGACTTTCCACCCGCTCGAACGCAGTTGTCGTGTCTGCTTCAGTTGTTATCCTGAAACACCAGTTCTAGGTGTTCGTCAATCGCTGCAATCGCTTCTCCAACATCTCCATCTTTCCTTGCTACCTCTCGCAGTGAATCGAACAGCGCCGCCAGTTCCTGCACGGTTGCGTCGTCGAGTCCGCGTGGGTCGAGAACGGGAACTCCTTCCAATTCATTTGGCTCGATTTTGTCCATCCCGGAGGAGTATGTCCGGCCTGAACGCCGTACAACCTCACTTGCGAATTCGCTATTGAGATACGCCAGTAATGCGTTTAGCTGGTTTTCGGACAAGTCGACATTGACGTACATTCCGTGTAAGTTGCTTAGGTTGCGAGCGTCGGTTTCATTCCTAATGAACCTACTTCCACCTCTACTCATATATGTCACGAGAATTGGTGGTGGGTCGCGCCGGTCTACAACAAACCATGGACTGCGATTCCGTGCGAGGTATCCGCCGTGTGCTTCGACGTCGTCGCTCATCCCGTGTTGGAGGTACTCAATAACACCGGGCGTCTCGCCGTCCGTTGCGTTGCTGTCCTCTGTGTAGGCAGATAGGGTCGTATTTCCGTCTTTTTCGTCAGGCAGTGCTTGTTGCCTGATTTCGTCGGCATCAAGCTCAGTTAGGTGGTACAGCAACCACACTTCACGACCGTCCTGACGTTCTTCGTTCCAGTCTTCGGTGGTGTAGTCGTACCCTGGGACACTGCGGGAGTTCCGGACGATTCCGGAGAGATACTGTTCGTCGATATCCCACTTATCGACTTCCTCCTGTGTGAGGCAGAAATAGTCGTTCTTACCAGTCGCAATCCCACGATTCACCGTCGCCAATTCGGACAACGGTGTCAAGTCGCTTGTATCGATATCGACTGGGTCGAACAGCCCTGTCCATTTGTCCTCAGCCTCTAAATCGCCTTGGCGCACCGCATTTACGAACCCCCAGTCTGTCTCACCGTCGATATCGCCCTCGATCGCGGCCAGCAAATCGTCGTTACTCGGAGTTCCATCGACGCGCACGAAACGCGTGAGTTCGCTCGAATCACCAGTCGGCTTCTCAAGGAAACTCACGAGACTCGTGGTCATCGCTTCATCGAATTTCGAGGTGTCGTCCCGATCAAACAACACCAGCGCTTTGATGTCGAATTCGTCGGTTAAGAACTGCTTCAGGCACTCTCCGTAACTTGTTTCGAGGAACTCGCTGGGAGTGATAAACGACATCCGACCACCGGGTGCGAGGAATTTCGCGGCGTGGTAGTAGAAGTACGCATACATCGGGGAGAGAGCCGACACACTATCGCCCAAGTCGGTTTCTGCCTGAGCGTTTACTTGGGATTTGTACTCCTCGGAAAGTTCGTGATGGCGTGAGTACGGTGGGTTCGAGATAACCACGTCAACAGGGCCGTTTACGTCGCTCGGCTCGAGGTCTAGGAAATCACCGGTCTGCAGGCTATGTGGCCCTCCGTGATCGAGGAGGCTAAGAGGAGTTGCACCCATCACGAGAGCCAGTTGGTTCAAATCGATTCCGTGGATGTCGGATAGCGAAGGTTTGTTCGTCACCTTCTTCTTTTTTCGATAGACTGCTGATGAGAGCGCGCAGGCGCCCATCCCAGGGTCAAGGACAGTTTCGGTGCCGTCGGTGATGAGCCAGTCTGCCATTAACTCCGCAATGCGTGTTGGTGTTCGGAAGTGACCCAGCTTCCGTCGGGACTCTTGTGGAGTCAACGCCTCGAACAACCGGCCAACCTCTTCGGCAGGTTCGTCTGCGGAAATCAGTTGATGACGTGCCGCGAGAAGATCATCGAAGTTGTCAGAACTGCCGCACCAAGCGACGTCGTCGAGGACGTACTCGCCGAATGCCGAATCGTCAGTCGTTTCTTCAGCGGCTTCGAGCGCGTTACGTACGTCGCCAGAGAGTTCGGGGAGAACACCGCGTTGATGGTAGTGCTCGTACAACGAGCTCTTCAGGAGGAGATTGAATGCAGCTTGCCGGGCCACAATCTGTTGCGGGTCAGCAAGCCGTTCAAGCCCGTGTAAATCACACCACTCGTCGACTTGCGATTGAGTATCGCCTGGAGGATTTTCATCGAGTCGTTGATGTATTGACTCCGCCGCTGTATTGATTACTTCTTCGAGAGCGATTGGAGCGCTCATTCGTCACTACGGGTGTCTTGGTCTTCCCAGTCGTCAAGAATACGATTAATTAAGTCGTCGAACGACTCTCCCATATTTCCGTGGCTTTTCAAGCGTTCGTGAGTTCCCTCGTGAATTTTGATGTTTTTGTAGTCCGGCATCAGTTCGTTACTGGATAGTTCTGGAAGGGCACACAATGTATCTTCCTCATTCCGAGTGTTCGTTGCACACATCCTATCTTCTGTGTGCTTCATATTCTACAAACACCCAGAACACATCGTGTAATAAAGGAATTCATGAGAATAGTGTCTCGCAGACAGTGTGCAATTAGCCGATGGTGAGACGATAGCTGATGTTGTCAAAGAGAGCCAACAGCTTGAGGAGGAAATCTTCCTGAACCAAATCCGGGAGTTCTACGACGATGAACTGAAGAAGAACAAAGAGCTGTACGATTTTGTCGCCGACCACACCAACAACTTCCGTGATTTCGACGCAGAGATAATTCGACAAGAGCCGAACGTAGTCAAAATCCTTCGCTACTTGGTGAAACCCCCGATTAGCCAGATGAAATTCGGGCAGTTCAACGGCGTCGGTTCAACGACCAACTATGAAGACGACGACCCATCAACGCCTGCAAAAGACACCGCAGAGGCGATGGCCCGATTCATGGAACAGAACATGGACGAACGCAAAGTCCCGTGGCTCTACAACAATGACGACGCTGACGCATTCATCGATGTTTCTCGGGACTGGACGTGCGATATAATCGCCCAAAGCGAGGCCAACACCCGATACCGAAATTGGCGGAAGGACGTTCAGGAAGACAAGGTTTCGGAAGCGATGAAGGGCGCTGGCCTGCGACACGTGTCTCGAAGCTCTACGATTTCTGATATCGACGACCTTCCCGCTGGTACGTTCGTGAGTGAAACGAAGGTTGCATGTCCTGGTGACGACCAGAAGGCAGATTTCGTTGCTCGACCAGCGAAAGACGAGATTCTATTCCTTGAAGCAAAAGCAATTGGTGTGAAAATCGATTCGTACAAGCGAATCAAGGAAATCCGTAACAAGGGGTCCGACTGGCGGGCCGGGTTCCCGAATGCACGTGTTGGTGCTGCTGTTGCAGGATGGATTCCTGACAGTCAAATCGAGACACTGCTCGGGGACGACATCGAAGTCTTCTGGGAACATCGCCTTGAATCGCTCCAAGACTACCTCCAGTCCATGATGTGACGCTCCAGTTCAGATAGCGCCCGAACGTTTGCTTTTCAGTCCGCCAAACGCTTCAAAATCACCTTCCAGCGCTCGCTGACCAGCTAGCGCGACCAGCCCTTATATGATCGGCTAGGCAGTTTCAACCCAACTAGGGTTCGTCTGTAACACGTATTCGACCGGTTCGGCCGACTCGACGGGGAGAAAGCTTCAACCCAACTAGGGTTCGTCTGTAACTCATCGTGCGAAAACGAGTATTTACGCCGAGAAATGGCTTCAACCCAACTAGGGTTCGTCTGTAACGCCACCACGTCAGTCGGCACAGTCCACTTTACTGCAGGCTTCAACCCAACTAGGGTTCGTCTGTAACAATATCTCATACCGACACCTCAGGGGCGTCAGGGTGCTTCAACCCAACTAGGGTTCGTCTGTAACCAAGATTAAAAGCGACTGGATGGACTTCCACGGCGAAGCTTCAACCCAACTAGGGTTCGTCTGTAACGGTGTCCTGAACCGGGATTACCTCCGCGTCCATGTTGCTTCAACCCAACTAGGGTTCGTCTGTAACAGGGTGATTTCTGGAACATGGCAGGTGCCCTAGCACAGGCTTCAACCCAACTAGGGTTCGTCTGTAACACACGCTGGTTAAGCTGTTGCTCAACAAGATAGACCCGCTTCAACCCAACTAGGGTTCGTCTGTAACAACTCCTTCGTAACGGCCAAGTAACGATACCGGTTGCTTCAACCCAACTAGGGTTCGTCTGTAACCGGGTTGCTCGGACGTTGAGTCGCGCGGCATAAAAAGCTTCAACCCAACTAGGGTTCGTCTGTAACTACGAGGCGGAACGACAGTTCCACGGAACGTACGGAGCTTCAACCCAACTAGGGTTCGTCTGTAACCGCAGGTGGACCGATGAGTAAGTTTGGCGGTGTGTGGCTTCAACCCAACTAGGGTTCGTCTGTAACCCGCCGAAGTCCCGCTTGCATCACTCAATGCCGTGCCAGCTTCAACCCAACTAGGGTTTGTCTGTAACACCTAAACCGATACGTGCCGCGACATCGAGCAGGTGAGGCTTCAACCCAACTAGGGTTCGTCTGTAACAAAGCGTCCGTGCTTGGGATATCATCGATTGACGAGCTTCAACCCAACTAGGGTTCGTCTGTAACGATTACGCGATACGGCCCACGCTACAGGTGTTGGGGGCTTCAACCCAACTAGGGTTCGTCTGTAACACTCCAAACGTCGGGTGCACTGCAATTCCTCGCTGGTAGCTTCAACCCAACTAGGGTTCGTCTGTAACCGACAGACGAACAGGTAACGCTCGACAGAGACGATTACGCTTCAACCCAACTAGGGTTCGTCTGTAACCAGACGAGGAGACAACCCAGTCATGAGGTGATGATA
>NZ_AOLN01000020.1 GCF_000337815.1 Haloferax mucosum ATCC BAA-1512
GAAAGAGACAAATAAACAGATTACAAAATTTTTTGTTCGTTTTTGTTTTGATAATATCCGTTTTAGAAAACAAATGCAGAAGTATTAACCGTGTGTTTGGTCTACGTGTATTTGTAATGGCAAACGGTAAGGTTGATTTCTTCAACGACACTGGCGGCTACGGTTTCATCTCGACGGACGATTCGGACGACGACGTGTTCTTCCACATGGAAGACGTTGGCGGCGACGATCTTACGGAAGGGACGGAAATCGAATTCGACATCGAACAGGCTCCCAAGGGCCCTCGCGCGGCAAACGTCCTTCGGACGTAAGCACGTTTCACGTCGTCGCCTAAGAGGCGACATTGTGCGACTTCGTTTCTCTTGTACTCACTACTTCGAGAGCAACCGGTTTCACTGCGTACTTGCGTCTCGTTGAATCAGTGAGAAGCAATGCGATAGTAGCGTTTGCAACTGGAACACAACCGGTCGAACGCTGTCGTTCGACCGAGTGCACGACGTGCAGCTGCTACTATCGTCGAGGGAGGTGCGAGCTATTGACGGCACCCTCTTAGAGAGTTGGTCTCGACTAGTGAGTGCTAAGGACAACGTGCTCACTACCTTCAGTGCGAAGGTAGAAGAACGCCGGTTCAGTTGCGTCCGCTCTCAGTCGTGCGGTTCCGACGAGTCGAACTCGCCGTCGAACGGTTGATAGGTGATAGTTAGCCTGCCGGGCGACGGAGACCGTGCCGCATCTCGAAGTGCTCTAAACGAACCGAGCAGTTCACTTGCGTCTTCCGTCTCTTCTCGGACGGTGCGTGATTCTTCTCGAATCGTGTCGTAGGCGTGTTCCAAGATGCGTCGAGTCGCGTTCGAGTCCGCCTTAGATTCGATTTCGAACGAAGCCTCGTAGTTCGACATACACATAATTCGGACCACAATGAGTTAACGCCACTCATAATACGGTTCACATGAAGTACCCGCAAATGTACAGAAGCTAGTAAACCGAACCGCAACCCGGCATTAAGCGTCTCCGAACCTCTGTGATTCGGCCTTCTGCGGTTTAGAGCTTGGTCACCACTCGCACGAGGGTCCTCAAAAAAGCGTTCGTTGCGGTGGGCAGAAAAGAACCCAGCACCCCGCGACGAGAGGTCGAGTGGGGGAACCCCACCGAGCGTGAGCGTGTTACTTCACTCCAAGTCGAAGCGGTCGAGGCTCATGACCTTGTGCCACGTGTCGATGAAGTCGTGGACGAACTTCTCTGCGCCGTCCTCGCTACCGTAGACATCCGCGATGGCGCGGAGACGAGAGTGCGAGCCGAAGATGAGGTCCACGCGGGAACCCTTCCACTTGACTTCGCCCGTCTCGCTGTCACGTCCCTCGAACACGTTCTCGGACTCCGAAACCGGTTCCCACTCCGTGTCCATGCTGAGCAGGTTCACGAAGAAGTCGTTGGTCAGAGTCTCCGGTTCGTCCGTGAAGACACCGAGGTCGGAGTCCTGGTAGTTCGCGTTCAGCGCGCGCATGCCACCGACGAGTGCCGTCATCTCAGAGGGCGACAGGTCCAGTAGGTCCGCTTTGTCCACGAGGTACTCTTCGGCCGGGCGCTCGATTCCCTTCGGGAGGTAGTTTCGGAATGCGTCCGCGTCAGGTTCGAGTACCTCGAAGGACTCGACGTCGGTCTGTTCCTGCGTGGCGTCGGTCCGTCCGGGTTCGAACGGCACCTCGACATCGTAGCCAGCGTCGCGTGCGGCCTGTTCGACGGCCGCACAGCCGCCAAGAACGATGAGGTCGGCGAGAGAGACTCTCGTGTCGTCAGCGCGCGACCCGTTGAATTCTTCCTGAATCCCTTCGAGGGTTGCCAGAACCGTCTCCAGTTGGTCCGGTTCGTTTACCTCCCAGTTATTCTGCGGTTCGAGGCGGATGCGAGCCCCGTTAGCGCCACCGCGCTTGTCGCTGTCGCGGTACGTGGACGCCGACGCCCACGCCGTCTTGACCAATTGAGAGATGGACAGGTCCGAATCGAGAAGCTCCGCTTTGAGCTCGGCAATCTCCTCGTCTCCGATGAGGTCGTAGTCGGCGTCCGGGATGGGGTCTTGCCACAGCATCTCCTCGTCCGGGACTTCCGGACCGAGGAACCGGGACGGCGGACCCATGTCGCGGTGGATCAGCTTGTACCACGCCTTCGCAAAGGCCGCTTGGAACTCGTGGGGGTTCTCTCGGAAGCGTTCGAGAATCTCGCGGTAATCCGGGTCCCGTTTCAGCGCGATGTCCGTCGTCAGCATCATCACGTCTTCTTTTTCGGACGGATCTTCGACACCCGGTGCGGCGTCGTCTAACTCGCCATTCTGTGTGGTCCACTGCCACGCACCGCCGGGGCCCTTCTCAGGCCACCACTTGTACTCAAGTAGGTTGTCGATGTAGCCCATGTCCCACTGGGTTGGCGTGGTGTTCCACGGACCCTCGATGCCGCTGGTAATCGTGTCTGGCCCTTTGCCAGAGCCGAATTCGTTCTCCCAGCCGAGACCCTGCTTTTCGATGGGTGCCGCTTCCGGCTCCGGCCCGAGGTGTTCGCTGGAGTCGGCACCGTGAACCTTCCCGAACGTGTGACCGCCGGCGATGAGCGCGGCCGTCTCCTCGTCGTTCATCGCCATTCGACCGAACGACTCACGGATGTTCTCGGCAGACGCCTCTGGGTCCGGCTGGCCGTCCGGTCCCTCGGGATTCACGTAGATAAGGCCCATCACGGTGGCACCGAGCGGTTCTTCGAGTTGTCCGTCGTCAGAGAACCGGTCGGACGCTTCCATCTCGTTTTCGGGGCCCCAGTAGACGGACTTGTCGGGCTCGAAGGCGTCTTCACGACCACCGGCGAAGCCGAACGTCTCGAATCCCATCGACTCCAGAGCGACGTTTCCTGCGAGAACCAGCAGGTCGGCCCACGAGAGTTTGCGGCCGTACTTCTGCTTGATGGACAAGAGCAGTCGGCGCGCCTTGTCGAGGTTTGCGTTGTCGGGCCAGCTGTTGAGCGGGGCGAAGCGCTGGGTGCCACCAGACGCGCCGCCGCGACCGTCCGTGGTTCGGTACGTCCCAGCGCTGTGCCACGCCATTCGGATGAAAAGCGGCCCATAGTGACCGTAGTCGGCCGGCCACCAGTCCTGAGAGGACGTCATCAACGCTTCGAGGTCTTCCTTTACGGCCTCGTAATCGAGTTTCTGGAACTCCTCGGCATAGTCGAAGTCCTCGCCCATCGGACCCGCCTGGCGAGCGTTCTGGTCGAGAATATCCAGTTGCAACTGATTTGGCCACCAGTCTTGGTTGGACCTATTCATGCTCAGACGATTGTCGCTTTTGCCTGATAAAATTATCTAATCATGGATTAAGTCTTCTCTGTATACAAAGTAATCTTTTGAACTCATGAACACTTATTACTTGTTGGGTGTCGTCCCGTAAGGGATGTAGTTGAGACTGAGGTACCTATCGAGGGAGGTATTCACGTGCCCACGTGCTTCAGAAAACAACGTTTTCTGCCGCTCTATTGAGAACAAACTGTTCATTCTCGGGATTACTCAACTTCGTTTAAATGGAAACATGAGGATAGTGTGTTCGCAATCAAATATCGAATGTGATTCTGTCATCCGTGTATCATCGACTGGGTATCGATAGAATCGAACCATTGCTAGGAAATTGAGTCGGCTACAGGGAAGACCAGACTGATTCTCAGAATTGATGACAATTCGAATGATTCAAATGTACGTGGAGTAACGGCGAGTCGTGAAACGGAGACAGTATCTTGGGGCCCTCGGGGCACTCACAATTTCGTCTACGTCGGGATGTGCGACCGTTCAGAGTGCAGTCCGAAGCGGACCACCATATTTTGAAAATGTCGAGATATCGGGTCCAAGTGAGGTTAGCGTCGGAGATGAATTCGATATCGAGATTACAGCGAAGAACACCGGCGGGAAGAAAGGAGACTTCACTGCGACACTCTCTACTGGAAAAGGGGCGTTCACGCTCGACCAAAGTGTTCGCATCGAAGACGTACAGGTCACGAAAAGCAAGACAACCACGATAGAGGACATATATTCAGATTATGCTACTGAACTCACCTACCGCATCACCGACTACGATGCGAGACATAGCGTCTCAGTGAAAACGAAGGGGCTGGAACTCGGCGAAACATTCGAGACGCACGACGGACACTCGATAGCCGTGAACGGGGTTGGGTTAGAAAAAAGTGTGTTTCTGAACGGTGAATCGAAGCAGCTTCTATCTGCAAACCCCGGCAACGTCATTGTACTCGTCTACTTCACTATCGGATACGAAGGCGACGACGAAAGACCGTTTACCAGCGACGAGATAGTTACTACTGCTGGTTCCTTCATAAGTGAATCGAGCCTCAGTACGTACACCTTCGACGATATCGCCGGCGTTAGAAAAGAGCACCTCGACTTGAGCGAGATAGAGCCAGGTGTTCAGAAATCCGGATGGATGATGTTCGAAGTGCCGTATAGCGAGCTAGAAACGCTCGGTGTCGTTTGGGATCGAGTCTCCACAGGTGTCCCCGAAGTAAAGTGGAATCTGGACGCTGGGGATGTTCCTATATTCGACGCGGAGGCAACCGTACCGGACGAAGTTGAGATAGGTACTACAGGAACGATTACACTCGAAGTAGAAAACACCGGGGACGCCAGCGGAACCTATCGATACGGCATGTGGCGCACTGGCGAATATGACTCCTCGCAGAGCGTGCTGGACGAAATCACCGTCGAACCAGGTACAACAGAAACAGTAGAACTGGATGTAACTCAGGAACACATCGGGTCGTACGAGTACGAAATTTTGCCGGTGAATGAGACCACAGTCGTAGAGTTTGTGCCGCCGACTCGAACAGTTGGCAACAGCTACGTCAACCCAGATGGTGTGAGAATCACACCGGGAATTGGTGCACTGAATTTTGATGGATTCAGTGATACGTACGCGTATGAGACATACGATGGTTCAGAAACAGTGCGGGCCAGTTCGGGGAAGAAGTTCTTGTTCGTGAGTATCGACGTGGAGCACACAGATGGATCGTCTTCACTTCCACACCAAGATGACTTCTCCGTCGATATCTCTGGTCTAACGTACGACGTTGTTGAAACGAGCGTGTGGGGAGAGACCAGATTTGTCTCACCCCGTAGCGGTGTCGAATACGATAGCTTCAGTTCACCAAAAGAAAGCCAGCAATGGCTTCTCTACGAAGTTCCGGCTTCGACACAACAGGGGGACGTGGTGCTCCGGTACCGCGACCAAGATGGGTTGTCCGACGACACGTTCGGGGCGGACTGGACCGTAGATAGATAGGTCAGTCTATCAGAGAAAAATCTGAGTGTCGAACGGGTTCTCGACGCGGTTCTGTTTTTGAACGTAAGGAGGAACCCGCGTGGAGGGAGACACAACGACGAGCGACTCAGCAGACGCTGTAGCTTTGCCAGCGGATAATTATCAAAATCGAATATCTAATACAAAATATGAATTGACAAATGTTTAACTAGACCCGGGAGAGAGACTGCAGGACACATGCTCGAAGATGGTATTTCGTACCCCTTAGCTGGGGAAAGCGCACTCGGTCGAATCGTCATCGGCTCGCTTCTCGTAGCCGGTAGCATTTTCATTATCCCGCTGTTTCTCATGTTTGGATATCTCGTCCGAGTCCTCGAGGCGACCGCCAACGGAGACCCGGAACCCCCCGCGTTCGACGACTGGGGCAAGATGCTCAGCGACGGTGTGAAAGGAACCGTCGTTACCGTCGTCTACGGACTCATTCCGTTTGCACTCATCGCGGTGAGCGCCGGAATCGGAATGGGAGGTGCCGGGAGCGGGAACGAAGCCGCCGCGGGAGTTCTGGGCGGTATCGGCGTGCTCGGAATGCTCCTGAGTTTCATCGCGCTGTTCATCCTGTACTACCTCGTTCCGGCGGCACTCACGAACATGGCCGTAGAAGGGAACCTCGGTGCCGCGTTCGACGTTGACCGACTCAAAGAGGTGCTCTTGAGTGTCGATTACCTCGTCGCCTGGATCATTCCGTTCCTCATCACCTTCGTCGTGCAGGCCGTGACGAGCGTCCTCGCCGTCGTAACCTTCGGTCTCGTGCTCATCTTGGTTCCGACGATTCAGTTCTACGTGAACATCGCCGTCTTCTACATGTTCGGAAAGGCGTTCGGAAACGTCACCGGCATCGGTGCGCCACAGCAGCCAAGCGTGACCGACGCCGCGTAAGCACTCACACCCGTCGAACTGATTCGCAGAACGTATTTTTTTGCTCGCCCAGCGGAACCGAAGCAAGGAGACGACAGTGAGACACATAGCCGACCGACGTCGGCGTCCACGACGATTCACGAGACTCACTCGGCTACTCGGCCACGGCCTCACAGCTGATTCCAGACCGTACGGAGAGTCTCGACCGGGTCAGAGAGAATCCGCCGGAAGGCCGGGAGCACGTCGTATTTGACCGCACGCACGCCGACGATAGCAAGGCCACCAAACAGAATTCCCGCGCCGACGATGCCGGGAAGACTCCCAAAACCGTTGGTGAAATCGGGAGCGACGACGGCGAGAACACTCACAAACGCTACGAGCGCCAGCCCAACCTTCAAGAGCGTGTCGGAGAGTCGTTTCCATCGACTCGGGCGGTACTCGGCTTCGAGTTCGGTCTCGATGCGACGGCGTCGCTCGGCACGCGTTCGGAGTCGAACGTCATCTAAGGAGTCCGGCCCGTCGTCTACGGCGGACCGCCGGTGCTCCCGTGCAGTGGTAATCACGTCGTCTCGGTCGATATCGTTGAGGATACGAATCCGCTCTATCGTCAGATACGCGTCCGCGAGGTCGGCCGTCAACGCTTCGTTCGACTGTTCGTCGAACGCTAACTCGTACTGTCGGTCGGGGTAGGTGGCTAAGAGTTCGAAATCGGCGACGCCGGCGGCGACTCGGGACCGAATCTTCTTTTGGTCCCGTCGCCGCTTTGCTGGTTCCACGTCCTCGAAATCGGACTGGATACGGGCGCGTTGAGTCCGAGTAAGAAGCGCGGAGACAGTATCCGACATGGACGGGAGTTTGTAGAACTGATTATTTCAACTTACTGTTGGATGGATATCGGGGCGAAAAAGAGTCGCGTAACACCCTCATGAGGGGCGGGTGTACGGTCGTACACACCCGGTAGATATCCGCATATACGGCCGTATACGGCCAAAAACTGGCAGAAAACGTCTGCAGGGACTATAGCCGAGACGGCAGTACCGACAGGTGTCAATGTCGCAAATCAGTGGTTGGTTTCGGAGCGGACGCGAACGCATCGACGTACCGACACGGTTGCGGTCGTTCCTCGGCGCGTTCGGCATGACGGTTGGCGGCACAGTGGTATCATTTGTCGCCTTCATGTTGTTCCGTCCGGTGGTATCGAGCCTGCTACAACCGTCGTTTCCGGAACTCAGTGCGCTGGTAACGACGAAAGGGTCGCAGGTCGGCTTCGGACTCTTCGTCGCTTCGTATCTCGCCACCACGCGTCAGTGGAGAGAATACGTGCATCTGCGTCGTCCGACACTCCACGGTCTCGTCTGGGTCGGAATCGGGAAGGCCGGACTCACGATTATGGCAGCGGTGACGAGAAGGATATTGCCGATTTTTGGGCTCTCTATCGACTTGCTGAGTGGTACCGGTGCCGGGGGAATGGACGTCGGACTCGCCACGTGGCCGGTCGCGTGGCCCCTCATCTTCGGCGGACTCTACCTGGTTCCCGCACTCGTAGAAGAGCAGTTCTTCCGCGGACTTGTCCAAGGACGGCTTCGTGACGACTTCCATCCAGTTTCGGAAGTCGTTCTGGGCGCTGTGTTATTCGCACTCGCACACGGACTGTACGGTCTCGGCGGTGGCCCCGCGTTTTTTGCCACGTTTGTCATACATCTCTTCGGTCAAGGGTTGGTGTTTTGCCTCGTTTACGAGCGAACTGACAATCTCTTGGTTGTCGGACTCGTTCACGCGATGTCGTGGACTGACGGGGGATTCCCGTTTATCGGGTGGTTCTAACACGACCAGACTGAGTTGTTCGGCTCCACCTGTGCAATTATCTATTATTTTTTGTTGAGAAAACCGTTCAGCACTGATTTAGGCCATCCTAAAAACCGAAAGGGTCAAAACCGTTTAGGCTAGCCTAAATTGTATGCAGGGTGATGCGATGGACGAATCGGAGTCAACGCGTCGGGCGTATTTGAAGTATGCAGGGTCAGTTTCCAGTACGGCCTTACTCGCCGGGTGTACGGCGGACGGAGGTTCGGAATCCACAGACACGGCGACCGTCGAACCGACGACCGAAGCCGAGACCGAACAACCGACCACCACGGAGACGGACGAGTCGTACACCGTGACGATGGCTCCGGTGGGCGACGTCGAGTTTGACGCGCCCCCGGAACACGCGATGGTCGTGTTCTCTCACTACGCGGACATGGCCGTCGCGCTGGGGAAAGAAGACACGGTCGAGTCACTGTACGCGCCCGAATTCGCAGGAAAACCGCTCGGAGCGTTCTACGACCGCCTCGACGGCGTGTCACTCGACTGGGAGGGATTACCGGACCCGCTTGCCGAGGGCGTTGACAAGGAGATGCTCTACGAACTCGACAGCGACGTTCACTTCGTGGACCCTTCCTACGTCGTCGGAACACAGGACAGGTGGGACACCGACGACGTGGACGAAATCGCCGAAAACGTCGCCCCGTGGTTCGGGAACTACCACAGCGGACTGCACGATAGCCCCGCCGAGGAGTACAGCGACGACTATCGGTACTACTCCCTCTGGGAGATGTTCGAGAAGGTCGCCGACGTGTATCAAGAACAGGACCGATACGAGGCGCTCAAAACGGTCTACGACGACGCTATCGCCGACATCGAGACATCGCTCCCACCCGAGTCTGAACGCCCGACTGCGGCCCGAGTCACGCTCATCGACGACACCTTCTACGCGTACAAACTGAACGAACCGGGGTTTTGGCACGCGGACACGCGCCCACTCGGCGTGACCGACGCGTTCGCCGACATCGACTGGGACGGAACGTGGGGGCTGTTCGATTACGAGACGATGCTGGAGACCGACCCCGACGTCATCCTGCACCTCTGGGGGATGTCGCCGGGATACTACATCGACGACATCCGAAACCAAGTCGCAGACCACCCGGTCGGCGGACAGCTCTCGGCGATTCAAAACGACCGGTTCTTCGCCGGCGGCATCCGGTTCCAGGGACCGATTGCGAACCTGTTCCAACTCGAACTGACGGCGAAACAACTCTACCCCGAGCAGTTCGGCCAGTGGCCGGGATACGTCCCCGGCGAATCGTACCCCGAGATTCCCGCAGACGAACAGCTATTCGACCGTAAACGGGTCGCCGACATCATCGCCGGAGACCTGTAGTAATCGACGCACGACTGAACAGCAAACAGCAGACCACGATATCACAGCGAAATGGTCGGAACGACACTCACCCAGATCCGAACTCACATCGAAGCGCTCGCCGACGACGGTGGTGAATTCACCATCGTCTGCGGACGAACAGGAGAGCGACCGGTACCGACGGCAGGACTAACCTTCGAAGACCGTTCGACCGCCGTAAACGCCGTCCGAGCGGCGATGCAGTACCGGTCGGCACTTCGCCGGTACGACCCACAAGTCCCGTACTACGACCTCATCGTGACGCAGGACGGTGACGAACCGACGACACCCGGCAGCACCACGGGCTGGGACGAAACGCTCGGCGACGAATCCGGCGGAACGCCGGGGTTCGGCGACCCGAACGGGTCCACACAGCGGGGAGACCGTCCCGAACGCATCGAATTCTGTCACAGCGTCGCCGCCGCGGTGTTCGAAGCGCTCAGCGATACCGGACACAGAACCGTCGAAACGGCGGTTATGGACGCGTACTTCGAGCTTGCAGAGACGACGTCAAGTCCGGACGAACTCTGTTTACGCCTGCTCGAAAGTATGGCGACGGAACTCCACTTGCATCTCAAATCGTCCGAGCAGGCGGACGTGCTCGCGCGCGCCGCGTCACGCCTTCCGACCCCGCCCGAATCGGCGGATTCGCTGGAGGCGATGCTCGGTGAGATGGAACGACTCGGGCTTGTCGGGTCCTACTCGTGTTCGTCGTGGACCACTGACCCCGACGAGGAAACGAAGTCGGCCGATATCACGTTCACGGAGTACGCGCTCTCGGCGCGGGACGGTCGTCTGCCGGTGCTTCCCGTCGTGCTCGATTTGTACCGCCGTCGCGGAGCGTGGAAGCCGATTTCATTACACGTCACCCCCGTCGATGACGGGTGGCATGGCACGCTAGCGGTGTCGGCCGAATCGAGCGGTGTCGGTCTCGCCAGCGTTCCGATACACTCCGGCGCATCCGAGTGAGTCGGCACCAGCGGACCCCAGTACTACTGTGTAATGGGATGTGACTGGCTGTCTTCGTCTCGATTACTCGTTAGGAGCGGCCGGGTTCGGCGCTTCGTTGAGAGTGCGTTCGAGTACTAAACCACGCGGAGACGGCCGGTGGCCGTGGATTTATCCCTTCGAATTCCTACTAGCCGCGATGTGGACTCCCCGTTCGAAATTCTGCAACTCGACCCGGACGCGGACGAGGACGAACTCGTCGATGCGTATCGCCAGCGGGTGAAAGAAGCGCACCCGGACCACGGCGGTTCTGCGGACGAATTCCAATCGGTCCGGGCGGCCTACGAGGCGATTCGGGCAGGCTACAAGCCCGGAGACGGTGAGATAGAACTCGTCGGCGGTGACGGCAGTCGTGTCGTAAATATCAACAGCGACGCGGACGAGGGACCGAGCGAAGATACCGGCGGGACCACTGAATCCGACGGGGAGACGAGTGGTGGCGACGGAGCAGACGCCAACCGGAAGGGAACGAGAGTCGAATACCTCGATTACGACGTACTCGACGAACACGGCTGGTCGCTCGGCGACGAGAACCTCTTCGAGAAGGCGGCCGCCGAAGGGCTGAACACGGACGCGTACGGTGAAGTGTTCGTCCAACCGCGAACGTGTCTGCTCAAAGCGGTCGAATCCGACGGGCACAGTTGGCCGTACGCCTGTCGCGGTGGGGCGTGTGCGAACTGTGCGGTCGCGGTCGTCGAAGGCGACATGGAGATGCCCGCGAACCACGTCCTCTCCGAGGAGATGATGGACCACGGGATTCGGCTCTCGTGTATCAGCCATCCGACGACCGACGACCTGAAAGTCGTCTACAACATCGAACACCTCCCGGGCTTGGACGAACTTCGACTGCCGCCGCAACACGCCCGCAACGTCCGACCGAACGACTGAGACGACCGACTCGTTCGAACCGCGTGTCGAGGGTTGTGCGCGTTCGACGCCCTGCCGCCGCCGAGTTAAGCTTCGAACACCACGTTACACTGTAATGACGATTGGCCCGACTCGGAGAGACTTCATCCGCCTCGCCGGTGTTAGCAGTATCGGTTTCGCCGGCTGTCTCGGCGGCGGCGAAACAGGAGACGGTGGTGCAGAGGGCGGCCAACCGACCGATGACGGAACACCGGATGGCCCGGCCGGCGACAAGGGCGCGTGGTTCACCACGGAACTCACGGACGTCCGAACCGGAGAGGCGTTCACCATCGAAGGGCTTCTCGACCGACCCATCCTCTTAGAGACGTTCGCGGTGTGGTGTTCGAACTGTCTCCGCCAACAACGCGAGATGGTGACGTTCCACGAAGCTGTCGGCGACGACGTGCTCACGGTCGCACTCGACATCGACCCGAACGAAGACGCCGAGAAAGTCCGGGACCACGCCGAACGGCACGGGTTCGACTGGCGATACGCGGTCTCGCCCGAACCGGTGACGAAGAGTCTGACCGAGGCATTCGGGTCGTCGATGGCGAGCGCGCCGGTCGTTCCGATGCTTCGACTCTGCCCCGATGGGAGCGTCACCCGGCTCAAAGACGGGCACAAGACGACCGAGTTCCTCCGCGAGCGGGTCCAAGAGTGTTGAGCGACCTCGCGCCGAGACTCTTCGAACTGTTCGTCCTCGGCGTCGGTACCCCGCTGACTGCGGCGTGCGCACTCCCGTTGTATCCGGGCTTTCTCGCGTACCTCGCTCGGCAGAGTTCGCGCGGCGCGTCAGCGTCAGATTCGACCCGCGGACTTCCAATCGCCGCCCTCGGCGGGTTAGTCACGGTCGGTGCAGTCTCGTTCATGCTCGTCGTCGGCGTCGTGTTCTCGTTACTCCTCGAAATCTCGCTCACGGTCGTCGTCGAAATCGTCTCGCCGATCGCCTTCGGCGTCCTCTTTCTCGTCAGCCTCGCTCTCCTGGCCGACGCGAAACTCTTCGCGCGCCTGCCGACTCTCGAACCGCCGGAGACCCGGCACCCCGCACTGTCGGCGTTCTCCTATGGGTTCTTCTTCGGCGCAATCGTCCTCCCGTGTAACCCCGGGTTCATCGCGCTGTTTTTCGCGCGCGTTCCCGTCCTGTTCGACACCGCCGCCGAAAGCCTCCTCGGATTCTTCGCGTTCGGACTCGGTATCGGCGCGCCGCTTCTCGCCTTCTCGCTCGTCTCAGAACGCTACAGTAGACGGGTGACGCGCTGGTTCGCTCGCCACACCACCGCTATCAATCGCGTCACCGGTGCGGTCATGCTGGTCGTCAGCGTCTACTACCTCCTCGTCGTCTTCGACGTACTCGGCGTCGCAAGCCAACTGGAGAACATCTACGGCATCGTTCGCTGACAGGCAATTCCGCGATGGCGACATTTATACACGTTCTCGAACGACCCCCGCTATGGCAATCGAGTCGGGAGACCGAGTCGCTATCGAATACGTCGGGCGCTTCGAAGATGGGAGCGTCTTCAACACGTCTCGCTACGAGGTTGCGGTCGAACACGGCCTGTTCGAAGCCCAAGAGCGCGACCGAGACGACTACGCACCGCGGTCGTTCGTCGTCGGTGCCGGTCAAATCATTCCCGGCCTCGACGAGGCTGTCGTCGGGATGCACGTCGGAGAGGACGCGACCGTGACCGTCTCGCCCGAAGACGGCTACGGCGAGTTCGACGCCGACCGGATTCGGACGTACGCCCCCGAAACGTTCGAGGAGATGGTCGGAGAAACACCAGCGGTCGGTCTCCACGTCCACGCCGAAAACGGACTTCACGGAGACGTTACCGCCGTCCGCGAGGACGCCGTCGAAGTGGATTTCAATCACGAACTCGCCGGAAAGACACTCGAATTCGACATCGAAATCGTCGCGGTCGAATAGGCGACGCTCCGTGCGGGCCGCCGAGCCGAACGAAATGAGAACAGAGTCGCTTACAGCGAGTGCTTTGGGATGATTTCCGGGTCGGGCGTGTAGTTGACCGCGGCTTCGACGCGGAACACGTCGGCGAGGAGTTCCTCGGTGACGACCTCTCGCGGCGGTCCCCAGTCGTACAGTTCGCCGTCCTGCATGGCGACGAGGTAGTCGGCGAAGCGCGCCGCCTGCGCGATGTCGTGGAGGACGACCGCGACCGTCACGCCACGTTCTTCGTTGAGTTCGCGGACCGTCTCCAACACGCGAAGTTGGTGGTGTAAGTCGAGGTACGTCGTCGGTTCGTCCAAGAGAAGGACGTCGGTGTCCTGTGCGAGCACCATCGCAATCCACGCGAGTTGGCGCTGGCCGCCCGAGAGGTTCCCGACCTGTTTGTCGCGGATGTGCTCGACGCCCGCGAGGTCGATTGCGCGCTCGACTGCGGCGTGGTCTTCCTCACTCGTCTGTTCGAAGAACCCACGATGAGGGTACCGACCGTGGTAGACGAGGTCCTCTACGGACAGCGACGTCGGCGAATCGTGCTGTTGGGAGAGCAAGCCGAGTTCGCACGCGAACGCCTTGTCGTCGTACTTGTCGATGGCCTTCCCGTCGAGGTAGACGCGTCCAGCGTCGGGTTCGAGTTGCTTTGCGAGCGACTTCAGGAGCGTACTTTTCCCCGAACCGTTCGGTCCGACGAGCGCCGTAATCTCGCCACTCGGAACGTCGATTCGGTCGCATTCGACGACCGGCTCTTCGCTGGTCGGATACGACAGTGACAGTTCGGACCCCGTAAGGGCGCTGTCGGGGCGCTCGCTTCCTGTTGTGCGTTCGTTCGTTTCGTCGGCTAAGAGGGACTCAGCCAAGTGTTCGTCCGTCATATCGCGTTCTTCTGGTTTGAGTTCAGACATTTACACTTCACCTAGGTTCTGTTGTTTCCGCATCAGGTAGAGGAAGTACGGGCCGCCGATGAGTCCAGTCACTATCCCGACAGGTAACTGGACCGGGCTGAGCGCGAGACGCGCACCCACGTCGGCGGCGACCATCAGCGCCGGGCCGGTGAACACACACCCGACGACGAGGCGTTTGTAATCGCTCCCGACCACGTTCCGAACCACGTGCGGGACGACGAGACCGACGAACCCGACGATACCGGCGACAGCGATACTTGCGGCGGCCGCAATGACGGCGACGCCCGACAGCAGGAATCGAACCTTCTCGATGGACATGCCGAGCGAGCGGGCGGTCTGCTCGCCGAGGAGCAGTACGTTCAACTGCCGAGAGCTGATGAGCGCGAGCGACACCGCGGTAATCGACCACGGGAGCGCCATCCGAACCTGCTCCCAGTCAGTGCCCGTGAGCGAACCGGTCGTCCACTGGATAGCGGACTGGACGACGCCGATGTCGTCGATGAAGAAGAACAGACCGGTCTGGAGGCTCTGGAAGACGGTGCCGACGATAACGCCCGCGAGAACCAGCCGAACCGGACTCGTTCCGTTCTTCCACGCGATGAGGTAGACGAGCAGGAATGCGAGCATCCCACCGAGCGCCGCCAAAATCGGGAGGAAAAGCGACAGCCCCGAAAAGACGACGAGCGTCAGTAGAATGAGCAGACCGGCACCCGACGAGACGCCGAGAACGAACGGGCTGGCGAGTTCGTTCCGGGTGATTGCCTGAAAGATAGCACCGGACACAGAGAGGTTCGCACCGACGAGTATCGCCACGAAGACACGCGGCAAGCGGATGTTCCAGACGATGAGCGTCCGCTTTCCGAGGTCCGGAAGTTCGCCGCCGAGGAGGAACACCTGCCACACGTCCGGATTAAGAACGACCGCCGGGTCGAAGACAGCACGCCACGCCTCTTCGATAGTCATCGTAAACGCGCCGAAACTGACCTGCACGAGACCGCCGAGCACGACGATGATGAGACTGCCGACACAAAGCGAGATGAGCGAGGCGTCCATCCATCCAAACGCTCGACTCAGGACGGACCCCCCGGCCTGTTCCGTGCGCTCTGCTCCGCTCACGGTTCAGCACCTCCAATCTCCTGTTCGACATACGATTCGAGTTCGTCGTCTGGCACCGCATCGAGGACTCGCCCCGTGCCAATCGTCTCGACGAGGCGGCGAAGTCCACGAGACTCTGCGTGTTCGACAGCTTCGTCAGTCCGACGCGTCTCGAAGGCCCGGTCGATGTAGGACTCACGGAGGTCTGAGAGACGGTCGTCTGCGACATCGGTGTCGGCGTCTGCGGCCTTGTCGTCGAACCACTCGCGCCAGCGGTCGCGGTCGTCCCACTCGCCTTGGAACTCGCTTTCCGGGCGAAGCCAATCGTAGTGCGGGGCGAGGTCGCCGGGGAATCCCTGTTCGCGTCTGTGGTCTTCGAGCAGGCATCGTGCGACGTGTCCGCCGTTTCCGGCGGCAATTCCGACCTGTGCGCTTCGGGCACCCGCGGGGGCGGCGACGTACAGTCCATCGACGGGCGTTCGGCCATCGTCGTCGGCGTACGACGAATCGAAGTGTTCGTGCTCCTCGCCGTGGTGGTCGTGGAGTTCGAACATCGCGTCGTCGTCGTCGAGTCCGCGCATGTACTCGCCGTCGTACCACGCGGACGCGACGACGTAGTCGGTGGCGACGCGACGGCCGTCTTGCGTCTCGACCACGAATCGGCTGTCGCCGTCGGCGTACGCTACGGATTCGACCATGTCCTGTACGTAGTCAGCGCCGACTTCCGCGACGTGTTCGTGCATCAGGTCGATGAACGTATCGACGCCGATACCAGCGGGGAATCCGAGGTAGTTTTCTAAGTACGCACACCGGCGGAACGCGGCGTTGCCACGGTCGAAGACGGTGGTGTCGAGACCGTACCTGGCAGTGAAGACGGCGGCGGCGCATCCCGATGGACCGCCACCGACGACGACCACGTCGGCCGTATCAGTTAGGTCGGAAGCGCCATCCGCGTCGGCGGCAGTCGTCGATTCGCCCGGGTCCGTGGTCATGTAGCACTCTCCAGAGACGATGTCTGCGACGCGCTCTGCGTCGTCGAGTAGTTCATCGGCGTCGTCATCGACGGAGCGTCCCGGAATCGGGGCGTCATACTGGTGTGATACCGGGTTGTCAGCCAGACGCCCTTCGGCGCTCCGAGACCGAGCGTGATGCCCGTGTCGGCCCAACTGCCGGTGTTCGCATTCCCTGTCTCGGAAACCGACTCGGATTCAGCCCAGCGCACAGGGTCGATGGAGACAGTGTAAGAACCGTCCGACGCGTCGGTCTCGGTCGGAGTTTCAATCGGCGTCGCCCCGGTCGCCGTCTCGGTTTTCGTTTGGGACGTCTCAGTCGTGCCCGTTCCGCCCTGGCCCGGACAGCCAGCGAACAGACCGGCGGTTTCGAGGGTCCTATTCCCCGTTAGAACCGACCGACGTGTCGAGTTCCCAAAGTCGTCTCCGTCTTCGTTCATAGGTTTTAGGCTTGCCTAATTGGATAAACCACTTTCGGATTTTAGGTATTCCTAAAAGAATTGAGGTGAGTATCGGATGGTACTCGTGCGTAGCAGAACCGCATCGAAACTTGGTTGGTCCGGTTCGAACACGAGACGACTCTCGCTTAACGGGTGTGCGGGCTACTCCGACGCGATAACGGACTCCACTTCGTCCTCGTGGACGAGTTCTACATCGTGGCGCGTATGGCGGGTGTGCGTTCGCGCCCATCGCCGAGCGGGGGTCTCAGAGATGAACTGTTCGGCGTCTGGACACTGTTGACACGTGGCGACCCACGGGGTTGCGCCGTCGGGGAAATGGCCGGTGTGGCGGTGGTGGTCCAGCGCGAACTGTTCGACCGACTGATTTCCGAGCTGTAGCACGTCCAGTTCGTGCGAGAGGTCCCACTCGTCGTCGCACTGCGAACAAGAAACAGTCGGCGTGTCGTCTATCGGGTCGGTCGGTATCGGTCTTTGGAAGTCGTCGTCGGTCGGGGGAGACACAGTCGGGGTTTGGTGTGAACCCTCTTGTAACCGAATGCACCGTCAATGAAAAGTTGATATTTTTGATAGTATCGGCCATACGCGGCCGCGACCAGTTAGACGCCCTGCGACTCCCAGTTCCGAACCAAGACGACACTGAAGACGGTCAACAGAACCGCGATGCCGACATTGCGGGCGAAGTCACCGACGTCGCCGACGACGACGAGTCGGTACCCACCGAGCGCGACGAGCAGTCCGATAACGAACGCGAACAGCACCATCGTCCACGACCGCGCTTGCATAGCCGAGTGTAACCACTCACGAAACAAAGCCGTTCAGGTAGAGATGTCGAACCGCGATAGCCGACTCCGTAGTCGCGTTTGCACGGCAGTGCACACCCGGTCGAAACGCTGTCGTGCTTCGGTCGGCGGTCGGCCTTCAGGCGCTGGCGTCGTATCCAGCGTCCTCGACGGCGGCAACGAGGTCCGAAGAGTCGGCGTCGCCCTCGACGGTCGCGCTGTCGGACTCCCTGTCGGCAGTTGCGGATTCGACACCCGAAACCTCGGCGAGCGCGTCGGCAACGCGTTTTTCACAGTGCTCGCAGGTCATTCCCGTAACGGAGATGGTCGTACGCATCAGTTCGATGTACGTCCTCCTCAATTTAGTCGGTTGTTATTTTGTTTATTCGATATTTTTTCTCTATAGCCTTTGAATCAAAAGTGAATGTCGGGTAATGCCTATCTCCTTGTGTCACCAACCGGTGACTATGCGCCATCTCGACGGAACGGACCTCCGAATCCTCGAACTCCTCGCAGAAGACGCTCGTCGGCCGTTCAGTGATATCTCTTCGGAGGTGGACCTGTCCGCACCGGCCGTCTCCGACCGCATCGACCGTCTCCGCGAAGAGGGGGTGATTCGGCGGTTCACCGTTGACCTCGACCAATCGACGATTTCGGGCGGGACGCCCGTTCTCGTCCGACTGTCCGTCCGCCCGGAGTTCGTTGACGACGTCCGCGACAGTCTTCGCGGGGCCGACTCCGTCCAACACCTGTTCGTCGCCGCGGACGGTGAGGTGACGTTTCACGCCAGACTCGGCAGTGACTCGGTGCGCGCCGAGTTACACGAATTGCTTGACCTCTCGACCGTTCGCACGTACGACGTCAGTCTCGTCGAATCCGCAGACTGGACGCCGACCGTCAACGGAAGCGGCTTCGCCCTCGAATGTGCCGAATGCGAGAATACCGTGACGAGTGAGGGAGAACGCGCTCGTATCGGTGGGACGCTCTATCACTTCTGTTGTTCGTCCTGTCTGCGCCGCTTCGAAGACCGGTACGACCGACTCGAAGCCGAGGCGGAAGCGAATTGACGTCGCCCCGAAAACCGACGTCCCCGCGAATCAACCGCCGAGTCCGACCACAAGTCACGCGAGTGAAGACGCGTGTCGGTTTCGGCTTTCGAATCAAAGGTTTCACCGTTTGTGAGGCCCGCTTCTAAAGGCACAACCGAGGTAAGAGAGGGACACGTATCTAGAACCATCATGGGAACGCGAACGGCACACCTAGATATCCGCGGGATGAGTTGCGCGAACTGCTCGCGCACCGTCGGAGAGGCAGTCGAGGCACTCGACGGCGTGTCCGATGCCACCGTCAACTTCGCTACCGACGAAGGCACGGTAGAGTACGACCCAGAAAAAGTATCGCTTAGAGACATCTACGACGCGATATCGGAGTCAGGATACGAAGCCATCTCGGAGACGCGAACGATTGGCATCTCCGGGATGAGTTGTGCGAACTGCGCGGACGCGAACCAAAAGTCGTTGGAATCCGTCTCAGGTGTCATCGACGCTGACGTGAACTTCGCCACCGACGAGGCGAACGTGACGTACAACCCGGCCGACGTGCGGCTCGACGACCTCTATCAGGCGGTCGCGGACGCCGGATACTCACCGATCCGCGAGGGCGATGACGGGGGCGACGGCGACGAGTCCGGCGAAGACGCCCGCGACGTCGCTCGAAACGAGGAGATTCGTCGGCAAAAGCGCTTGACGCTCTTCGGGGCAGGGCTTTCGGTTCCGTTGCTGGCGATGCTCGTCGTCGAGTTGTTCACATCGACGGGACTCCCGGAGGTGATTCCCGGCGTCGGCATCCCGATTGGATGGCTCGGATTCGCCCTCGCAACGCCGGTACAGGTAGTTCTCGGCCGCGAATTCTACGTGAACTCCTACAAGGCGGTCGTGAAGAACCGAACCGCCAACATGGACGTTCTCATCGCGATGGGGTCGTCAACGGCGTACTTTTACTCTGTCGCCGTTCTCGTCGGCGTGCTCGCCGGGAGCCTCTACTTCGACACCGCCGCGCTCATCTTGGTGTTCATCACGCTCGGAAACTACCTCGAAGCGCGCTCGAAGGGACAGGCCTCCGAGGCACTGCGGACGCTCCTCGAACTCGAAGCCGATACGGCGACGCTCGTCGGCGACGACGGGAACGAACGCGAAGTCCCACTCGACGAGGTTGCCGTCGGCGACCGCATGAAAGTCCGTCCCGGTGAGAAGATTCCGACCGACGGCGTCGTCATCGACGGCGACTCGGCGGTCGACGAGTCGATGGTCACCGGCGAGTCCGTCCCCGTCTCGAAAGAACCCGGTGACGAGGTCGTCGGGTCCACGGTGAATCAAAATGGCGTGCTCGTGGTCGAAGCGACCAACGTCGGCTCCGAGACGGCCATCCAGCAAATCGTCTCGCTGGTCAAGGAAGCACAGGGCCGACAGCCGGATATCCAGAACCTCGCGGACCGTATCTCCGCGTACTTCGTTCCGGTGGTCATCGTCAACGCCCTCTTTTGGGGTGCCGTTTGGTTCCTCTTTCCCGAGACACTTGCCGGGGTCATCCAATCGCTCCCCGTCTGGGGTCTCGTCGCGGGCGGTCCCGCGGCCGCAGGCGGTGCGGTCTCCACGTTCGAATTCGCCGTCGTCGTCTTCGCTTCCGCCGTGCTCATCGCCTGTCCGTGCGCTCTCGGGCTTGCAACGCCTGCCGCGACAATGGTCGGCACGGCCATCGGCGCACGAAACGGCGTTCTGTTCAAAGGCGGTGACATCCTCGAACGCGTCAAAGACGTCGAAACGGTCGTCTTCGACAAGACCGGCACGCTCACCAAAGGCGAGATGACGCTGACTGACGTGGTCGCTTTCGGGCCCGCGGCCGACGGGTCGGGCGTCGTCACCGCAGACGACGAGACGCTCGACGAAGACGCGGTTCTCAGATACGCCGCGTCCGCAGAGCGAAACAGCGAACACCCGCTCGCGCGGGCCATCGTTGACGGCGCGGACGCCCGCGGCCTCGACCTCGTCGAGCCGACGGACTTCGAAAACGTTCCCGGACACGGCGTCTGCGCTACTGTCGATGGAACGACCGTTCTCGTCGGCAACCGCAAGCTTCTCTCCGACAACGGCATCAACCCGGAACCAGCAGAGGACGCGCTCCGCGACCTCGAAGACGACGGGAAGACCGCGATGTTGGTCGCCGTCGGTGGCGAACTCGCCGGAGTCGTGGCCGACGCCGACGAAGTCAAATCCTCGGCCGCCGACGCTGTTAGCGCACTCCGCGAGCGAGGCATCAACGTCCACATGATTACCGGCGACAACGAACGAACCGCCCGCGCCGTCGCCAGACAGGTCGGTATCGACCCGGCCAACGTCAGTGCCGGCGTCCTCCCCGAAGACAAGGCCGATGCCGTCGAGTCGTTGCAGACAGACGGGACGAACGTCATGATGGTCGGCGACGGCGTCAACGACGCACCCGCTCTTGCCGCCGCCTTCGTCGGCACCGCGCTCGGCTCTGGGACCGACGTCGCCATCGAAGCGGCAGACGTGACGCTCATGCGAGACGACCCACAGGACGTGGTGAAGGCGATTCGTATCTCCGCGGGAACGCTTGCGAAGATCAAGCAGAACCTGTTTTGGGCGCTCGGTTACAACACGGCGATGATCCCGCTCGCGTCACTCGGTCTCTTGCAACCGGTCTTTGCGGCCGGCGCGATGGCGTTCTCGTCAGTGTCGGTCCTCACGAACAGCCTCCTGTTCCGGACGTACACACCCGACCACGATTACAAACTACTCGACTCTCTCCGTCGATAAGCTCCGCAACCCCCTCATTTCCTCTCGAACAACAACTCCAGCGGCGAGTGTTTTTACCGTGTACCGTCGCTGATGCCCGCACTTGTGTGTTCACTACTCGCGCGCAGTTATCTACTCGAATATCCGGTCCCGAAATCGCGTCGCCGTCCAGTTTTTGTCGGCAGGCGGCGATATAGGTGGCAGGATGCGTCGTAAAACAAGAATCCGATTGCGTGCTCTGCTGTTGGTCGCCGTTGGTGTCTTCATCGTGCTCACGGGAGTGGGGACGCTCGTTGGGATGCCGTGGCGCTATTCGAGCGGCGGTATCGCTATTGCCGTACTTCAGATCGTTGGCGCGGCCTCAGCACTCGGAATCGGGGCGGGAATCGCATGGCTCGGACTGGACGATGCCCGCCAAAAACAATGAAACGGTGAAACGGTGGGCGTTCAGTACCGCGACGGGAGGAACGCCATGCCGATGAGGAGCGCGATGGTCGTGAACGAGACGATTGCGATTCCCCACAGACCGTTTTCGGTCTCGTGGAACTGTTCAATCTCGACCAGTTGTCGCTCGTAGCTCTCGTAGTTCGTGGTGAGGACGAGTGTTTCGCCTCCCTCCGGGAAGTACGCGAGGTACCGCTGGTCGCCGAGCGTCACGTTCGCTTCGTTACCGACCGAGATGGTGTTTTCTTCAGGACCGAACCACTCAAGTGTCACACCACTGGTCTCGACAGCGGCGACAGTGACCGACTCGTTGTCGTAGGAGAACGAGTCACCTTCTGCGACGGTGCGAGTCTCGTTAGCCGGGAAGTATTCGCTGGCGGGAACGAGCGTCGAACCGTTGACGACGACGTATCGTTCACCGTCTCGGGTGACGGTCTGGTTGTCAGCGGACGGGTCATCCTGCAGGATTGCCGTGTCGTTGCGAAGCTCGACCAGGGTCGCCTCGGTCGGGTTGGAAGCGTTGGGAACCTCGACACGGTAGTCCGTGCCGTCGAGCGTGACCGTACTCGCGTTGTCCCACGTCTCGGTGAACCGAGCAGAATCGTTCACGTAGGTGATTTCACCGGACCGGACGAGTGTGGTGCCACCACCGTGGCCGCCAGATTCCTCTTCCTCGGTGATCGACGACACTGTGAACGTCTGGTCACTGTTGGGGACGGTGAACTCGTCTCCCTGTGCCAGCGAGTACTCAGGGTTCTCGAAACTGACCGACGGCGTCGATGCAGTTGCGATAAGTGAGTATGCACCGGCACCGATGACCAGGAAGAACACGACGGAGATAGCCGCGGCGCGTCGTTGCATGGTTTCGGGATGGGCCACGCGGCGTATAATGATTACTAACCTGAGCGCACGTTCGATACCGGACAGGTAGCAGACCCCCGCGAAACCTACATTGGTCCCTCAAAATGAGGGGTCTTCCAACTGACAGTGTGCTTGAGCACCTGCTTCATTCGGACACAACCTCTGGGTTGCCCGGTACAAGAGGAGTCTGTAGACTCTTCCGCGACAGCGATAGCTCTGGAAACGTCGCAGTGAACGGCACTGCCAAGTTCGGAACGGATACGTGCAATTCGAGGCTGTCGCTCTCGAAACAGACGTCGTAGAAGCCAAGGGCCGGATTTGAACCGGCGATGGGCGGCTCTGCAGGCCGCTGCGTTCGGCCGGACTCTGCCACCTTGGCGCAGTTAATCGTATCGCGGTCTGGTGCTTAAGCCTGACGGTATATGACCTCTGTCGGTGGTTTTCACCATTTGTTCCCAGAGAAGTAGCTGTGTATGTGTGTGATGTATGCGGGCGAGTGCGCCCGCTATAAATGAAAAAAGCCCACTGGACGACTGTCCAGTGGGCGTTGTATGAGT